>NZ_JBNNEH010000003.1:0-1161505 GCF_059801075.1 Massilia sp. LXY-5 | reverse complement strand
CCCCCCCCTCCCCCCCCCCCCCCCCCCCCCCCCCCCCCCCCCCCCCCTCCCCCCCCCCCCCCCCCCCCCCCCCCCCCCCCCCCCCCCCCCCCGCTACCGGTTCCGGCTCGGCCTGCGCAGCGGCGAGCGGTACCTTGAATCTGGCGTCAGGATTGTCTTGCCGGACGATGACCGGCGTCGGTTTCGCATCGGTACGCGGCGGCTTGGGCCGGCGCAGGACACGGCGCCGCCTGGGCGGTGTTGCTGCGGCCTGGGGAGGCGGCGGCGGTGCCGACGGCGCCGGGTCGAACAGGCGGAAGCCCGAGCCAGGCGGCGGCGACGGCGCGGGTGCGGCGACTACCGCAGGTGCCGGTTCGGATGGCGCCGGGAGCGCGGGTGCCTGCAAGGGCGGCGGCGAGGATGGTGGCAGGGGCGCCAGGCTGACCGTGATCGGCACGCCGCCGCCCGCCTGCATGCCGCGCAGCCCGAATTGAATCGACAGCACCAGCGCGTGCGCCAGGAGCGACAGCAGCAAGCCGATGAGCATCCGGCGATTGGCGAGGTCGGGCGCGGATGGCTGAACGGTCGGCATGCTGGCGGCCAGTTTGACATTGTTGAGTTGACAGCATAGCGTTAACCGAACGAGCGCGTGCGCACGCTAGCAATTGACGTTGCAGTGGACGATACTGGTCAAGATCGACACGGATGGAGGCGGCAGATGCATGCAGGTTTCATTTTCGCAACGGGGATCGAGAACAGCGCACCGACCATCGGGGGCGGGCGCATCCGCATGGACGAGCTCGAAAAATGCGGTCACTATAAGCACTGGAAGCTCGATTTCGACCTGGTGCAGGAACTTGGCCTGCGCGTCTTGCGCTACGGCCCTCCCCTGCACCGCACCTGGCTCGGCCCGACCCGCTTCGACTGGGAATTCGCCGACCTCGCCTTCGCCGACCTGCAACGACGCAACATCGCGCCCATCGTCGACCTCTGCCACTTCGGCGTGCCCGACTGGATCGGAAACTTCCAGAATCCGGATTTTCCCGAACTGTTCGCGGGCTATGCCGCCGCCTTTGCCCGGCGCTATCCCTGGGTGCAGCTGTACACGCCGATCAACGAGATGTGGATCTGCGCCGTGTTCTCGACCCTGTACGGCTGGTGGAACGAGCAGATGCGCAACGATGCCGCCTTCGTCACCGCGATCAAGCACCTGGTCAAGGCGAATATCCTGGCCATGCACGCAATCCTGAAGGTGCGTCCGGATGCGCTGTTCATCCAGAGCGAATCGACCGAATACTTCCACGCCGAATCGCCCGACGCCATCGGGCCGGCGGAAATGAACAATGCACGCCGTTTCCTGGCGCTCGACCTGAATTACGGACGGCGCGTCGATTCCGACATGTACGAGTACCTGCTCGACAACGGCATGACGCGCGAGGAATACCATTTCTTCCTGCAGCACAATCTCAAGCATCATTGCATCATGGGCAACGACTACTACCAGACCAACGAGCATTACGTCTCCGCCGACGGCATGACGCGCGCGGCCGGCGAAATCTTTGGCTACGCGGTCATTACTCACCAGTACTACAACCGTTACCGGCTGCCGGTGATGCACACGGAAACGAACCTGTGCCAGGGACCGGGCGGCGACGAGGCGGTGTTCTGGCTCAAGAAGGAGTGGGCGAACGTGCTGCGGGTACGCAACAACGGGGTGCCGCTGATCGGCTTCACCTGGTATTCGCTCACCGACCAGGTCGACTGGGACAGCGCGCTGCGCGTCAATAATGGCAACGTGAATGCGCTCGGGCTGTTCGACCTCGATCGCAAGATCCGCCCGGTAGGCGTGGCCTACCGCGAACTCGTGAAGGCCTGGGAAGCCGTGCTGCCGACCAAGAGCATCTGCCTGCAGGTGCCGGTCGTCATGCCGCACGAGTTCGGCGCCGAGATCACCTCGGTCGACCCCGAGGCGCCAACCAGCGGCGCCATCCAGGGTTAAGGACCAGCTTAGCGCTTGCGCGGCGTAAACGTATAGGTGTCGCCGTGCGCCAGGTAGACGACGCTGTCCTCCAGCCCCGCAGCCTTGACTTCGCGCGCAAACTCGGCGAGCGGCGACTTGAAGACGTCGTAATCGTTGTAGTGGATCGGGATGGTCTTCTTCGGTTTGACGATCTGCATCATTTGGACCCCGTCCTTGCCGTCCATCGTCACCTTGAACACGCCCAGGATACGGGTGCCGCCCAGGTGCAGCAGGGCCAGGTCGATGCCGGGGAAGCGTTGCGGAATGCTGCGGATATCGTCGTAGACCAGTGTATCGCCGCTGATGTACATCCGGTAGTCGGGCGCGTCGGCATTCGCGCCGAAATCGAGCACGCTGCCCATCACCGTCGGCAGCAGCACCGAGACCCCGGCCGCGCCATGGCGCCCGGGCACCGAGGTGACGCGCACCCGTGTGTCGCCCTTGGTCACCTCCAGCTTGTCCCAGTCGGAAAGTGCAAAACGTTGCTGGAAGCCGAGCCGCTTGAGCTTTTCGCTCGCTTCGCGCGTCGTGACGATTGGCGTGTTGCGGTTCAGGCGTTCCTGTACCAGCTTGTCGAAGTGGTCCTCATGCATGTGCGAGAGGATCACCAGGTCGATCGGCGGCAGCTTGTCGAATTCGATGGCGGGATTGGTCTGGCGCTGGGAGGTCAGTCCATAGCCGAGGTGCACGTGGTCGCCCTTGTGCAGGAAATTCGGATCGGTCAGGATGGTCAAACCCTGGTAGCGGATCAGCACCGTCGCGGTGCCGATGAACTGCACGGTGCCAGTTCCCGCGTTTGCCGTCGCCGGCTCCCCGGCCGGGAGCTTGAGCGTATAGGTATCGCCCTGGGGCGCCATGGCCTGCGGCCCGTTCTCCGCCCGGGCTGGACCGGCGAACGACAACCCGAACGCGGCCAGCAAGACGGCACGGCCCAGCAAACGATCAACACGCATACACACTCCATAAATGGCCGGGCCCGCCGGTAGCGGACCCATAGATACCAGACGTTATCATAAAGACCATCCCGGCGTCGTTCGTTTCCAAACAGACAACATACGCGAGCGCAGCGACGGACGCGCATGCATTCTGGTTCCCGAGCGCAATGCGCAGCGTTATACTCCGATGGCTTTGTTACTTCATCAACTAACGAAAACGCTTAGGCATCCACTCATGTCCCTGTCTCAACGCCTGCTTCCCCGCACCCTGTCCGCCCTGCTCGGCCTGTCGCTGGCCCTGCCGCTCGCCGCCGCTCCCGTACCCGCCGAGGTCGCGCCCGTGCTCGAGCGCATCTCGGCCGCTTCGATGCGCGGCAACCTCTCTTTCCTGGCCTCGGACGCACTCGAGGGCCGCGGCACGCCGTCGCGCGGGCTGGACATTGCCGCCGAGTTCATCGCTTCGCAGTTCCGCGCAGCCGGGCTCGAGCCACTCGGCGACGACGGCTATTTCCAGACGGCCGACTGGAACCTGATCGATCCGAAGCGCGCAAAGAACCCGCCGGCAACACCTGCAGCCCCGGTCAAGGTGCGCAATGTGGTCGGCGTCCTGCGCGGCTCGGACCCGCAGCTGAAAGACAGCTATGTGCTGGTGACGGCGCACTACGACCACGTCGGACTGAAGCCGGGCCAGGGCGACGGCATCTTCAATGGCGCGAACGACGACGGCAGCGGGACGGTGTCCGTAATCGAGCTGGCCAGGGCATTCAGCCAGAACAAGACGCGCCCCAAACGCAGCATCGTCTTCATGACGGTGTTCGGCGAAGAACACGGCCTGGTCGGTTCGCGCTACTACGGCGCCCATCCGCTGGTGCCGATCGAGAAGACGATCGCCGGCATCAACCTGGAGCAAGTTGGACGCACCGACGACAACGAAGGCGCCCAGGTGCGGGCGGTCGGCGTCACCGGCTTCGATTTTTCGGACGTCGGCGCCATCCTGAAAAGCGCCGGCGACGACACCGGCATCCGCGTCTGGAAGCATCCCGTCAACAGCGACAAGTATTTCGCCCACAGCGACAACCAGGCGCTGGCCGACCAGGGCATCCCCTCGCACACGATCAGCGTCGCCTACGCCTTCCCCGACTACCACGGGGCGGGCGACCACTGGGACAAGATCGATTACGAGAACATGGCCGCGGTCGACCGCGCCGCCGCGCTGGCGATCTGGAACATCGCCAACGGCAGCAATACGCCGAAGTGGAATGCCCAGAATCCGAAGGCGAGCAAGTACCTGGGTATCTGGCAAGGCCGCAATACGAAGTAAGCCCGTGCCACGTTTTGCTCACTCGAGTGATAAAAATGCTCCGAACTGCGAACTGGCTAACGGACTGATGTAACAATCGGGTCGACAATTCCTCCATGAACAGCGGAGGCCCGATGGCAACGATACGACACACCTTTACGACGACAGTCCCAGCTTCCGCCGAGGAGGTCTGGGCCTGGTCGACTTCGATCAAGGGCATCAAGGCCGAGATGTGGCCTGTCCTGAAGATCACCTTCCCGAAGGGCATGACCCACATCGGCGAGGACACCACCCTGGACAAGCCCCTGTGCCGCTGCCAGTTCCTCCTGCTCGGCCTGTTCCCGATCGACATGTCGAAGCTGACCTTCGTCGAACTCGAACCCGGCCGCCGCTTCGTCGAGCAATCTCCCCTGCTGTCGATGCGTTCCTGGCGCCACGAGCGCATCGTCACGCCGACGGCGGGCGGCACGCTGGTCACCGACAACCTGACATTCAAGCCGCGCGTGGCGGGGCCGATCGTCGGCTGGTTCGTGAAGCTGTTTTTCGAGCACCGGCATGCGGTGCTGGCGAAGGCGTTTGCGAAGGATGCGGCAAAGCCGGCGCCGGGGCCTGCGGTCTGAACGTCAGAGATTCCATTGGCCTGCCCAGCTGGGTTCGAACCAGCGACCCTCAGCTTAGAAGGCTGATGCTCTATCCAACTGAGCTATGGGCAGAAAGAAGCGTCGACGAATGTTGACGCAGAAATGAAAACGGGCCGTCGAAGACGGCCCGTTCGTAATGCTTGGTCGGAGTACAAGGATTCGAACCTTGGACCCCCTGGTCCCAAACCAGGTGCGCTACCGGGCTGCGCTACACTCCGAATGACTTCATTTTACTATCCCGAAGATGCCGCGTCAATGCAAGCACCCCGGGAAGGGAATTTAAAGCTCAGGCAGCCAGCTTGTCGGCGATGCGGCGCGCCATGCTGTCGGCCATTTCCGCATTTTTCGCTTCGACCATGACGCGGATCAGCGGCTCGGTGCCGGATGCGCGGATCAGCACGCGGCCGGTATCGCCCAGCTCGCGCTCGACGGCTTCTTTTTCCGCAACCATCGCCGCATCCTTGGTCCAGTCGAAGCCGGGGGTGACGCGCTTGTTGATCAGCGTCTGCGGATAGAGGGTGAGCTCGCTGCAGCAGGCTTCCAGCGACTTGCCGCTGCGCTTCAGTGCGGACAGCACCTGCAGCGAGGAAACGATGCCGTCGCCGGTGGTATGCTTGTCCAGTGCCAGCAGGTGGCCCGAACCTTCGCCGCCCAGGATCCAGCCGCGTTCCTGCATCACTTCCAGCACGTAGCGGTCGCCGACTTTCGCGCGGGCGAAGCCGATGCCGAGTTCCTTGAAGGCCACCTCCAGCGCCATGTTCGTCATCAGGGTGCCGACGGCGCCAGCCACTTCGCCGGTCGCCATGCGATCGCGCACCATCAGGTACAGCAATTCGTCGCCGTTGTAGACGCGGCCGTTGGCGTCGACCATGATCAGGCGGTCGGCGTCGCCGTCGAGGGCGATGCCGAGGTCGGCCTTGTGCTCGATCACGGCGGCGGACAGAGCTTTCGGGGCGGTGGCGCCGAAGCCGGCGTTGATGTTGAAGCCGTCCGGGGTGGCGCCGATCGAGACGACTTCGGCGCCGAGTTCATGGAACACGTGCGGGGCGATGTTGTAGGCGGCGCCGTGGGCGCTGTCGACGACGATCTTCAGGCCGCGCAGATCGAGTTCGTTCGGGAAGGTGCTCTTGCAGAATTCGATGTAGCGGCCTTGCGCGTCGCGCAGGCGGGTGGCGCGGCCGAGCTTGTCGGACGGAACGCAAGCCATCGGCTGGTCGATCGCTTCTTCGATGGCCAGTTCGACGCTGTCGGGCAGCTTGGTGCCGTGCGCGGAGAAGAACTTGATGCCATTGTCCTGGAATGGGTTATGCGAAGCCGAGATCACGACGCCGGCCTGCAGACGCAGGGCGCGCGTCAGGTAGGCGATCGCCGGGGTCGGCATCGGGCCGGCCAGCATGACGTCGACGCCGGCGGCGGAAAAGCCCGCTTCCAGTGCCGCTTCGAGCATGTAGCCGGAAATGCGGGTGTCCTTGCCGATCAACACGGTCGGACGGCTGCTGCTGGCGTAGTCCTTGGCCAGGACCATGCCGGCGGCGTAGCCGAGGCGCATCACGAAGTCAGGCGTGATCGGCGCAACGCCAACCTGTCCGCGAACACCATCCGTACCAAAATATTTGCGTGCCATGCTTGTTCTCTTTGTTGTCAATTTAATCAATAGTGGCCGCGCGCCAAACTTTCAGCGCGTCAACCGTCTCAGCTACATCATGTACCCGCAGGATTTTAGCGCCATGCGCCACCGCAGCCAACGCGCCAGCGATGCTACCGGGCAAGCGGCCTTCGACCGGACGACCAGTAACGGCGCCGATCATCGATTTGCGCGACAGCCCGATCAGTACCGGGAATCCCAGTTCTTCCTCGATGCGTGCGGTCGCGCGCAGCAAGGTGTAGTTATGTTCGACCGTCTTGCCGAAACCGAGGCCCGGATCGACGCAGATGCGTTCACGCTCGATGCCGGCCGCCAGCAAGGCCTCGATCCGTTCGCGCAGGAAAGCGGTCACCTCCCCCACCACGTCGCCGTAGACCGGTTCGGCCTGCATGTCCTGGGGCGTTCCCTGCATGTGCATGATGCACAGGCCGCAGTCGCTGCCCTGCACGGCCTCGATCGCGCCCGGCGCGCGGAAGCCGTTGATGTCGTTGATCATGTCGGCGCCGGCGATGATCGCTTCGCGCATGACCAGCGGTTTGCAGGTGTCGACCGAGAGCGCGCGCCCCACTCCCTGCAGCGCGTAGACGGCCGGCATTACGCGGCGTAGTTCTTCCTCGACCGGGACGCTCGGCGAGCCGGGGCGGGTCGATTCGCCGCCGATGTCGATCAGGTCGACACCGTCGCGCACCATCTCTTCGGCGCGCGAAATCGCGAACTCGAGCGTGCCGTAGCGGCCGCCGTCGGAAAACGAATCGGGCGTGACATTCAGGATGCCCATGACGAGGGGTCGCTGTTCCAGCCGGAAGCTGAAGCGGCCGCATTGCAGCAGTTGACGCATAAGTGATGGAGGGAAAGTCGAAGGGAAACGCGCGCGCCTCGTTAACGAGCAAAAGACATCCGGAGGGATGCCTTTTGCTGGAGAGGTGCTAGTCGATCAAGCGCGTTGACGAATCAGGACCGCGAATCAAAACCGCGGATCAGGCCGGTGCCGGCGCGTTGGTGGCCACGCCGCCCGAACCGCTGTCGCCAGGCGGCGTGCGCTTGGTCAGCAGGCCGGCTTTCGGCGGACGCGGCTCGCGGCCGGCCATGATGTCGTTGATCTGCTCGGAATCGATGGTTTCCCACTCGAGCAGGGCCTTGGTCATCATCTCGACCTTCTCGCGATTCTCTTCCAACAGACGGCGCGACAGCGCGTACTGGGTGTCGAGGATCGCGCGGATTTCGGCGTCGACCTTTTGCTGGGTCGCTTCCGAAATGGTCTTGGTGGCGCCGCCGAAGAAGCCTTCGTTCTCGCTGTCTTCGTAGACCATCACGCCCATCGTCTCGGACATGCCGAAGCGGGTCACCATCGAGCGCGCCAGCTTGGTGGCACGCGAGAAGTCGTTCGAGGCGCCGGTGGACATCTGGCCGACGAAGATCTCTTCGGCGATACGGCCGCCGAACAGGATCGAGATTTCTTCCAGCATCTTGTCCTTGTAACCGGACAGGGCATCGTGCTCGGGCAGCTGCCAGGTCAGGCCGAGGGCGAAACCACGCGGCATGATCGTGACCTTGTGCACCGGGTCAGCCTTTGGCAGCAGCTTGGCGACGACCGCGTGGCCCGACTCGTGGTAGGCCGTGTTGCGGCGCTCTTCCTCGCGCATGACCATCGACTTGCGCTCCGGACCCATGTAGATCTTGTCCTTGGCGTCCTCGAAGTCGTTCATCTCGACCAGGCGCTTGTTGCGGCGCGCGGCGAACAGGGCTGCTTCGTTGACCAGGTTGGCCAGGTCCGCACCCGAGAAGCCGGGGGTACCGCGGGCCAGGATGTCGGCCTTCACGTCGGCGCCGATCGGCACCTTGCGCATGTGCACGTTCAGGATCTGCTCACGGCCGCGGATGTCCGGCAAACCGACCATCACCTGACGGTCGAAACGGCCCGGACGCAGCAGCGCCTTGTCCAGCACGTCGGCGCGGTTGGTGGCGGCGATCACGATGACGCCGGAGGTGGCTTCGAAACCGTCCATCTCGACCAGCAGCTGGTTCAGCGTCTGTTCGCGTTCGTCGTTGCCGCCGCCCATGCCGGCGCCGCGGTGGCGGCCGACGGCGTCGATCTCGTCGATGAAGATGATGCAAGGCGAGTGCTTCTTCGCGTTCTCGAACATGTCGCGCACGCGGGATGCGCCGACGCCAACGAACATCTCGACGAAGTCGGAACCGGAGATCGAGAAGAACGGCACTTTCGCTTCGCCGGCGATGGCACGCGCCAGCAGGGTCTTGCCGGTACCCGGAGGACCGACCATCAGCACGCCGCGCGGGATGCGACCGCCCAGTTTCTGGAACTTGGTCGGGTCTTTCAGGAAGTCGACGATCTCGCTGACTTCTTCTTTCGCTTCGTCGCAGCCGGCGACGTCGGCGAAGGTGACGCTGTTGTTCGTTTCATCGAGCATGCGCGCCTTCGACTTGCCGAAGGAGAAAGCACCGCCCTTGCCGCCGCCCTGCATCTGGCGCATGAAGAAGACCCAGACGCCGATCAGGAGCAGCATCGGGAACCAGGAGATGAACACTTGCTGCAGGAATCCAGGCTCTTCCGGCGGCTTGACGTCGAAGCGCACGCCGTTCTCGCGCAGGTCGCCGATCAGGCCGCGGTCGAGCATAGTGGCGGTGGCGCGTACCTTGCTGTCGTCGGTGCGGGTGGCGGTGATGTTCGCGCCTTCGATCACGACATCCTTGACGCGGCGCGCTTTCACATCGTCGAGCAGCTCGGAATAAGCGATGGTCTTGCTGCCACCGGCCGGGCTATGGTTGTCGAACTGCTTGAACAGCATGAACAACAGCAGTGCGACGACCACCCAGATGGCGGATTTGGAAAACATATTATTCACGAAAACTCCTCCGATGCGCTCCGCACCAATACCGATTTGATTTTGCCGATTTTACTCGCGATGCCACACGCGATTTTACTCGTGATTTCACTAACAGCGCGCAGGGCGTGCCATGCACAGCCCCACATGATGCCATATTGCCACCTTTTCCACACCGACAAGCGCGCGGGAAGGTTCCGGACGCATCCGAACGGAGGCGTCACGCGGTGCATGTGCGGCTGCGATCTCAAATATCAAGGGCCGCGCCGCGTTCGGATCCCGATTTGTACTCCACCGGATTCTTCAGACCGCGCCCGAGCAGGAAAATTTCCGACGATTTGTCGCGGCTTGCCTTGGGCTTGATTTGCTTGACGGTCTTGAACTCGGTGCGGAACTTCTCGACAATTTGCGTGAAACCCATATCCTTAAAGCACTTGACCAACAATGCTCCACCGGGTTTCAGGTGCATTTGAGAAAACTCAATAGCGAGATCGATCAAATGTTCCATCCGCGCAGCGTCAGCCGTCGGAATCCCCGACAGATTGGGCGCCATGTCGGAAAGCACCAGGTCTGTCTTGCGGCCTTCGAGCACGGTCGCTAGTTGGTCCAATACAACATCTTCTCGGAAGTCGCCCTGGATGTAGTGGACGTCGGCGATCGGCTCCATCGGCAGCAGGTCGAGGCCGATGATGGTGCCCGTGATGCCGCCGCCCTCCTTGCCGGACAGTTTGCGCCGCGTGTACTGGGCCCAGCTGCCGGGCGTGCAGCCGAGGTCGACGATGACCTGGCCCGGCTTGATGAGTTTTTCCGCTTCGTCGATTTCTTTCAGCTTGTAGGCGGCGCGGGCGCGAAACCCGTCTTTTTGCGCCTGCTTCACGTACGGGTCGTTAATATGGTCGTGTAACCAGTTTTTGTTTAATTTGTTCTTGGCCATTCGCGTAGAATACTGCTTTTATAGGTACATCAAAAAATTATTATGCTTACACTTACACCCGGCGAACGCAGCGCGTTGCGCGCGGAAGCCCATGGCCTGAAACCTGTGGTCATGGTCGGCGAATCGGGCCTGACGGAATCCGTCATGAAGGAAATCGCCGGCAGCCTCGACGCACACGGCCTGATCAAGGTCCGCGTTTTCGGCGATGACCGCGAAGCGCGTGTCGCCATGTACGAACAGATCTGCAGCGACCTCGACGCGGCGCCGGTCCAGCACATCGGCAAGCTCCTCGTCCTCTATCGTCCGAAAGTCGAGACGGTCAAGGAACGCAGCAGCAAGGCCGGCAAGGGCATGCGCGAAGTTACCATCGTCAAGGCCAGCGCCAGCGGCACCAAGAAGCCGAGCGTCACCAAGGTCATGATCAAGGGGAATGAACGCGTTACCGCCGGCGGCAACATCAAGCGCGCCAAACCGCGCCAGGCCAGCACCAAGAAGAATGCACTGAACAAGTGATCGAAAAACCGGAGCCTGCCTCCGGTTTTTTTTGCTTGCCGCGGTTCAGACGCCGGACCGCGTGGGCGGAGCCAGGTGAACCCGTCATCGAGGCCATTGGCCTTGACGACCCCTGCAACACCAAAGGTCAGCGGCTCTTCACCACCAGGATTGCCGCCAGCACGCTTTCGATCACGTGGAACAGCTGCGACACGCCATGCAGGATGGCGAACTTCGTCCACAGCGGCGAAGCGCGGATGCCCAGCGGCCCGGCTGCCTCG
Organism: Massilia sp. LXY-5; assembly: GCF_059801075.1. Lineage (NCBI taxonomy): Bacteria > Pseudomonadati > Pseudomonadota > Betaproteobacteria > Burkholderiales > Oxalobacteraceae > Massilia > Massilia sp. LXY-5. The sequence continues at coordinate 1,150,435 of NZ_JBNNEH010000003.1, read as the reverse complement.
CGCATCTGCGCCATCGCCGGCTGCAGGCCGACGAACATCACCAGCGCACAGGCCAGCATGGCCAGCACCACCAGGTTCAGATAGCGCCGGCGCCCTCTTTCGAGCTCGGGCGACACCTGCACCAGCACCAGCATCAGGACCGCGCAGACGATGCTGACCAGTGCCAGCCGGTGCAGCAGCACGCGCACGATGTCGCCCGCGACCGGTCCGCTCGCAACCCCGAACACGGCCGGCGCGGCGATATAGCCGAGCACCCACAGGGCGCCCGCCCACAGTGCGGCCACCAGCAGGCGTGCCGCTGCGATCCGGCTCGCCGCGCGGCTGGCCAGGGCCGTCATCAGACGTAGCGTACTTCGAGGATTTCGTATTCGCGCGGGCCGGACGGCGCCTGCACTTCGACCACGTCGCCGGCGTACTTGCCGATCAGGGCCCGCGCGATCGGCGAGGTCACGGAGACCTTGTTCAGTTTGAGGTCGGCTTCGTCGAGGCCGACGATCTGGTAGCTGACCTTCTGGCCCGAGTCCAGGTCTTCGAGGTCGACGGTGGAAGCGAAGACGACACGGCCTTCGGCGTCCAGCGTGGCCGGGTCGATGATCTGGGCGGCGCTCAATTTGCCTTCGAGTTCGGCGATGCGGCCTTCGACGAAAGCCTGGCGTTCCTTGGCGGCGTCGTATTCGGCGTTCTCCGACAGGTCGCCGTGCGAGCGCGCTTCGGCGATGGCGTCGATGACGATGCGGCGTTCCTTGGTCTTGAGCTGATGCAGCTCCTGCTTCAGGAGTTCGGCGCCGTACTTGGTCAGTGGGATCGTATTATTCATAAATCTCTACTTAAAAAATATCGATAAACCTACTGCGCGTCGGATTGTCGGCCTGCGATGCTCGCTGTACTCAGGTACAGCGAGCATTGTCCCCTTGGGGGCTCGGCCAACACTCCTTCCGCTCGCTACGGTTTCTCGAATTTTTTGGTTATTCGTGGACGTACCAAGCGAAAACCACAGAGGCGCGCGACGCAAGCCGCGCGAGCTCTGTGGTTTGACGGGGTACTCGCAGTGCTACTTAACTGCGCTTAGTTTAAGGTTTTATGCAGCCCTTGTAAATCATAGACCCGAATCTCGTCCAGATGGCGCATGCCCTGGATCGCCGCCTCGGCGCCGGCGATCGTCGTGTAGGTCACGACGCGTGCCAGCAGGGCCGAGGTACGGATGGTACGCGAGTCGGTGATCGCACTGCGCTTTTCCTCGACCGTGTTGATGACCATCTCGATCTCGTGGTTCTTGATCATGTCCACGACGTGCGGACGGCCCTCGATCACCTTGTTCACCGCCAGCACCGGCAGGCCGGCCGCGGCGATCACCGCGGCAGTACCCTTGGTCGCCGCCAGCGTGAAGCCCATCGCCACCAGGTCGCGCGCCACCTGCACCGCGCGCGGCTTGTCCGAGGCTTTCACCGACAGGAAGACGCGGCCCGAGGTCGGCAGCTTGATGCCTGCGCCGATCTGCGACTTGACAAACGCTTCGCCGAAGGTCTCGCCTACGCCCATCACTTCGCCGGTCGATTTCATTTCCGGTCCGAGGATGGTGTCGACGCCCGGGAATTTCACGAACGGGAACACGGCTTCCTTGACGCTGTAGAACGGCGGCGTCACCTCTTTCGTGATGCCCTGCTGTGCCAGGGTCTGGCCGACCATGCAGCGCGCGGCCACCTTGGCCAACTGGATGCCGGTCGCTTTCGAGACGAAAGGCACGGTGCGCGAGGCACGCGGGTTCACTTCCAGCACGAACACCGTGTCGACCGTCTTGCCGTCGACTTCCGACTGCTGGATCGCGAACTGCACGTTCATCAGGCCGACCACGTTCAGGCCTTTCGCCATCAGCGCGGTCTGGCGCTTGAGCTCATCGATCGTCTCTTGCGAGAGCGAATACGGAGGCAGCGAGCAGGCCGAGTCGCCCGAGTGCACGCCGGCCTGTTCGATGTGTTCCATCACGCCGCCGATGAAGGTCGTTTCGCCGTCGGAGATGCAGTCGACGTCGACTTCGATCGCGTCGTTCAGGAAGCGGTCGAGCAGCACCGGCGAATCGTTCGAGACCTTGACCGCTTCGCGCATGTAGCGCTCGAGGTCGCGCTGCTCGTGGACGATTTCCATCGCGCGGCCGCCCAGCACGTAGGAAGGACGCACGACCAGCGGGTAGCCGATTTCCTGGGCCAGGGCGAGCGCTTCGGTTTCGGTGCGCGCGGTACGGTTCGGCGGCTGGCGCAGTTTCAGGTCCTGCAGCAGCTTCTGGAAACGCTCGCGGTCTTCGGCCGCGTCGATCATGTCGGGCGAAGTGCCGACGATCGGCACGCCGTTCGCTTCGAGATCCAGCGCGAGTTTCAGCGGCGTCTGGCCGCCGTACTGGACGATCACGCCGACCGGCTTTTCCAGGTCGACGATTTCGAGCACGTCTTCCAGCGTCAGCGATTCGAAGTAGAGTCGGTCCGAGGTATCGTAGTCGGTCGACACGGTCTCCGGATTGCAGTTGACCATGATGGTCTCGTAGCCGTCTTCGCGCATGGCGAGGGCCGCGTGCACGCAGCAGTAGTCGAACTCGATGCCCTGGCCGATGCGGTTCGGACCGCCGCCCAGCACCATGATCTTCTTCTTGTCGGTCGGCGCCGCTTCGCATTCCTCGTCATAGGTCGAGTACATGTAGGCGGTGTCGGTCGAGAACTCGGCGGCGCAGGTATCGACGCGCTTGTACACCGGGCGGATACCCAGCGCGTGACGGCGCTCGCGCACCGCGGCCTGCGTGGTGTGCATCAGGAAAGCCATGCGCGCATCCGAGAAGCCTTTTTGCTTGAGCTTGTACAGGGTCGGCTTGTCCAGCGATTCGAGCTTCTGGTGATCCAGCCACAGTTCGATGTCGACGATTTCCTTGATCTGGATGAGGAACCACGGATCGATCTTGGTCAGGTTGTGCACTTCTTCCAGGGTGAAGCCCTGGGCAAAGGCATCGCCCACGTACCAGATGCGCTCCGGACCCGGCTCGCCGAGTTCTTCTTCGATGACTTCGCGGTCGCGCGTCTTTTCGTTCAGGCCGTCGACGCCCACTTCCAGGCCGCGCAGGGCCTTCTGGAAGGATTCCTGGAAGGTGCGGCCCATGGCCATCACCTCGCCCACCGATTTCATCTGGGTGGTCAGGTGCTTGTCGGCCGCCGGGAATTTTTCGAAGGCGAAGCGCGGGATCTTGGTGACGACGTAGTCGATCGACGGCTCAAAACTGGCCGGGGTCGCGCCGCCGGTGATTTCGTTGCGCAGCTCATCAAGCGTAAAACCAACAGCCAGCTTGGCTGCCACTTTGGCGATCGGGAAGCCGGTCGCTTTGGACGCCAGTGCCGAGGAACGCGACACGCGCGGGTTCATCTCGATGACGATCATGCGGCCGTCTTGCGGGTTGATCGCGAACTGCACGTTCGAGCCGCCGGTGTCGACGCCGATTTCGCGCAGCACCGCGATCGACGCGTTACGCATGATCTGGTATTCCTTGTCCGTCAGCGTCTGCGCCGGCGCGACCGTGATCGAGTCGCCGGTGTGCACGCCCATCGGGTCCAGGTTTTCGATCGAGCAGATGATGATGCAGTTGTCGGCCTTGTCGCGCACGACTTCCATCTCGTACTCTTTCCAGCCCAGCAGCGATTCCTCGATCAGCAGTTCGCTGGTCGGCGAGGCTTCCAGGCCGCGCTTGCAGATGGTCTCGAACTCTTCTTCGTTGTAGGCGATGCCGCCGCCGGTGCCGCCCATCGTGAAGGACGGACGAATGATGGTCGGGAAGCCCAGTTCGCGCTGCACCGTGCGTGCCTCGTCCATGCTGTGCGCCACGCCCGAGCGCGCCGAACCGAGACCAATCTTGGTCATCGCGTCCTTGAACTTCGAGCGGTCCTCGGCCTTGTCGATCGCTTCCGGCGAAGCGCCGATCAGTTCGACCTTGTACTTGTCGAGGATGCCGTGGCGGTGCAGGTCGAGCGCGCAGTTCAGCGCGGTCTGGCCGCCCATGGTCGGCAGGATCGCGTCCGGACGCTCTTTCTCGATGATCGCCTCGACCACCTTCCAGGTGATCGGCTCGATGTAGGTGACGTCCGCCATCTCCGGGTCGGTCATGATCGTCGCCGGATTGCTGTTCACCAGGATGACTTTATAGCCCTCGTCGCGCAGGGCCTTGCAGGCTTGCGCACCCGAGTAATCGAATTCGGCCGCCTGGCCGATGATGATCGGGCCTGCGCCGATGATCAGGATGCTGTTGATATCACTACGCTTTGGCATTTATTTCTTCTCCTGGGCTTGCATCAGGCCGATGAAGCGGTCAAACAGATAGGCGACGTCGGTCGGGCCGGGCGAGGCTTCCGGGTGGCCCTGGAAGCAGAAGGCCGGCTTGTCGGTGCGGGCAAATCCCTGCAGCGAACCGTCGAACAGCGAGACGTGGGTGACGCGGCAGTTGGCCGGCAGGGTCTCGGGATCGACCGCGAAACCGTGGTTCTGCGAGGTGATCAGCACCTTTTTCGAATCGAGGTCCTGCACCGGGTGGTTTGCGCCGTGGTGGCCGAACTTCATCTTCATCGTCTTCGCGCCCGAGGCCAGCGCCATGATCTGGTGGCCGAGGCAGATGCCGAAGGTCGGGATGCCCTTCTCGATCAGTTCCGCGGTGGCCTTGATGGCGTAGTCGCACGGTTCCGGGTCGCCCGGGCCGTTGGCCAGGAAGATGCCGTCCGGGTTCAGCGCCAGGGCGTCGGCGGCGGTCGATTCCGCAGGCAGGACGGTGACCTTGCAGCCGCGTTCGGCCAGCATGCGCAGGATGTTGCGCTTGACGCCGTAGTCGAAGGCGACCACGTGGTATTGCGGGTTTTCCTGCTTGCCGAAGCCCGAACCCAGCTTCCACTCGGTCTCGGTGAACTCGTACGGTTCTTTTACCGACACGACTTTTGCGAGGTCCATGCCGGCCAGGCCCGGGAAGGAGCGTGCCAGTTCCAGCGCCTGCGCTTCCGACGGCTGGTTGCCTTGCGTGCCGGTGAGGATGGCGCCGCCCTGGGCACCCTTCTCGCGCAGCAGGCGGGTCAGCTTGCGGGTATCGATGCCGGCGATGGCGACGACGTTCTCGGCCTTCAGGTAGTCGGCGAGCGATTGGGTGGAACGGAAGTTCGATGCCAGCAGCGGCAGGTCGCGGATGATCAGGCCTGCGGCGTGGACTTTGGTCGCTTCGACGTCGGCGGCGTTGACGCCGTAGTTGCCGATGTGCGGGTACGTCAGCGTGACGATCTGACGCGAGTAGCTTGGGTCGGTCAGGATTTCCTGGTAGCCGGTAATGGCGGTATTGAATACCACTTCACCGGTCGTGTGGCCGGCGGCACCGATGGAAACACCTCGAAAAATCGTTCCGTCTGCGAGGGCCAGGATGGCCGGGACGGCTGGGCCAGAAAAAAATGGCGGCAAGGGTAACTCCCAATAAAGTTACCGTAGCTGCGCCACGTCAGACCGGCATCCAAAACCTGCGGACGCGTTAAGCGTTCATAGGGTGGAAGTCGTTTTTGAATGAGGAATGGAGGGTAGGCGCTACGGCAAGTAAGTGAATGGCTAAACCTCTCAATTATAGCGCGGATTAAGCTTTGCGGCAATGCACCATCGCGGGATATCGGGGCAAAATCGCCAATTCACCTGACGGATGAGCTGTGTTTTCCTGACCGCAATTGCGCTGGGACCGTCCATGATACGACGCTTGAACGCGCGCATGGCGCACGCGTTCAAGCTCCGGGCTTCAGTCCGGCAATCAGGCGCCGACCGTGGCGATACCTGCCCTGGCGATCTGCGCATCCTCGTTCGACTTCACGCCCGACACGCCGACCGCGCCAATCACGTTGCCGTCGACGATGATCGGCACGCCGCCTTCGAGCATGCCCTTGAGGTCCGGCGCCGACAGGAAGGAGACGCGGCCGCCGTTGATGACGTCCTCATACGATTTCGACTCGCGGCGGCCGAGCGCGGCGGTGTTCGCCTTGGCCGGCGCGATGTGGGCCGAGATCGGCGGCGCGCCGTCCAGGCGCTGCAGCCACAGCAGGTGGCCGCCGTCGTCGACGATCGCAATGGTGACGGCCCAGTTGTTCTGCAGGGCTTCGGCTTCGCTGGCTGCGGCGATCTTCTTGACGTCGTCCAGGGTCAGCATCGATTTGGTTTTCATGGATTCTCCGGTTGGTTGTTAGGGTTGCTGCTTGGCTTTCAACTTCGCTTTAATTTGCGGCATCACTGCGGCGGCCGCCTGCTCGCCCGCGAGGATCGCCAGGTTGCGGCCGTTGAAGTCGGCGCTGCCCATCTTGCCTAGCGCCGGCGTGATCACGATATCGGCCTCCTTCAGCTCGAAATGGTTCAGGCGCTGGCCCATGATGCTGAAAGTCTGCATCAGCACGTCGAGCGAGCTGACCGTGGCTTGCGTGTCGGCCTGGGTCGAAATATTGACCGCGATGACGAAGTCCGCACCCATTTTATCGCGCGTGAATTTGACGGGCACCGGCGCCACCAGGCCGCCATCGACATAGGTCTTGCTGCCGATCTTCACCGGCTGGAACACGGACGGCACGGCGGACGAGGCACGCACGGCCATGCCGGTATTGCCCTTGTCGAACATGACGGCTTCGCCGGTCTTAAGGTCGGTGACGACGGCGCCGAAGCGCTTCGGCAGTTTTTCCATCGGGCGGTTGCCGACCGCCTTGTTCACGTAATTCTGCAGGGCCTCGCCTTTCAGCAGGCCGGGCGAACTGGAAAACAGCGGCATGGCCCAGTCCGAGATCGTCGCCTCGTCCATGTCCATCGCGATCTTCTGCAGCGCGAAACCGCTGTAGCCCGAGGCGTACAGGGCGCCGACCACCGAGCCGGCGCTGGTGCCGACCACGATCTCCGGCACGATGCCCTGTGCTTCCAGCGCCTTGATCACGCCGATGTGGGCGAAGCCGCGCGCGGCGCCGCCGCCGAGGGCAAGGCCGATCCTGATCTTCTTCGGGGGCGCCGGCGGGGCCTGGACCACGACCGGCGCAGGAGGCGGTGGCGGCGTGCTGCCGCAGGCGGCCAGCAGCAAGGCGCCGAGTGCAATGAGGGAGGTACGTCGAGAGAGCATGTGCGGGATTGTCGAGAGCAATTCCCGATTGTACCGCGCAACCTGAATGCGTGGATGAGACGAAGCTTAGGCAATCTCCTGCAGCGGTCGCGTACCGTAGGGTGGGCTCTCCGAGCCCACCCTACGGTACGTGGCGGCGAGATCGTCGAGCACGAGAACGGACCCCGTACGTAGCACCGCGTGGGCATGCCCACCCGGGGTCTATCCCTGTAAGGACGTATTCGGCAAGGACGCAATGAACGTACTGCCCTCCCCCGGCGTCGAGCTGATCTTGAGCCTTCCACCATGGCGCAGCAGCACGTGCTTGACGATCGCCAGCCCGAGCCCCGTGCCCTGCGTCTCGCGCGAGCGGCTCTTGTCGACGCGGTAGAAGCGCTCGGTCAGGCGCGAGATGTGCTGGGGGTCGATGCCGATGCCGCTGTCGGCGACCGCGAACTGCAGGTCGTCCTCGCCGCGGCGCCATGACAGCGCAATCTTGCCGCCCTCCGGCGAATAGCGGACCGCATTCGAGGCGAGATTCGCAAAGGCGCTGCGCAATTCTTCCATGCTGCCCATCAGGTCTGGACCGTCGATCTCGACCGTGATCTCGTGGCGGCCGCCCGACAGCGCGCGCGCTTCCGCCGCCACCGACTCGACCAGTGCGGCCACGTCGACCCGTTCGCGGCGCAGCGGGAATTCGTCCGACTCCAGGCGCGACAGCGTCAGCATGTCCTCGATCAGGCGCTGCATGCGCTGGCCCTGCTCCGTCATCAGCTTCAGGTGCGCTTCGCGGGTAGCGGCGTCCAGGCCCGGATCGAGCAGCGCGATCTCGAGGAAGCCGACGATCACGGTCAGGGGCGTGCGCAGTTCGTGCGAGGCGTTGGCGATGAAGTCGCGCCGCATCGCCTCGACGCGCTCGCTATCGGTGGCGTCGTGGGTCACCAGGATCTGGCGCCGGTTTTCGAACGGGATGATGCGGCATTCGATCTTGCGTCCGCGTAGCGACAGGGTCAGCGGCTGCTCGTAGCGGCCGAGGATGATGTAGTCGATGAAGTCGGGGTGGCGCACCAGGTTGGTGACGCGCAGGCCCCTGTCGCGTTCGATCGTCAGGCCCAGGTGGCGCTCGGCCGCCGGGTTGCACCATTCCAGGAACAGGACGTCGTCCATGATCGCCACGCCTTCGGGCAGCAGGTGCATCGCCTGCCGAAAGCGCGCGAGCCATTCGGTGAGCTCGTTCTGGTTGCGCTCGTCCTCGCGCCGCAGGCGGTACAGGCGCGCGAAGACATCGGTCCAGGCGCCCCAGCCGTCGGGCAGGCGCCCGGACTGGGGGTCGTTCAGCCATTCGCCCAGCTGGTGCAAATACGTTAACTGGACGAACAGCGCGACGACGGCGCCGGCCAGCGCCAGGCCCAGCGCGGGGACCGGCCCGGCCATCCACCAGACGACGGCGGCGGCGACGAAGATGGAGCCGAGGCGCAGCAGCGCCGGCACCCAGAACAGCAGCTTGGGATTCATCGGACCCTGGGAATCGGTTATTTTTCGGACAGCATGTAGCCGACGCTGCGCACCGTGCGGATCAGGCCCTCGGCGCTTTTGAGGGCTTTGCGCAGGCGCAGCACGTGGACGTCGACCGTGCGCTCTTCGATGACGGCGTGGTCGCCCCAGACTTTATCGAGCAACTGGGCGCGCGAAAACACGCGCTCGCGATGCGCCAGCAGGAATTTCAGCAGCTTGTATTCGGCGTTGCCGATGTCGGCGTTCTGCCCCTCGATCGTCACTGTGCAGCTGCTCGGGTCGAGCACGACGCTCCCGGCGCGCAGCGGCGCTTCGGCCAGGTGCGGGCTCTTGCGGCGCAGCAGCGCGCGCGCACGGGCCAGCAGTTCGCGCGGCGAGAACGGCTTCGTCACATAGTCGTCGGCGCCCGTGTTCAGGCCGGCCAGCTTGTCCTCTTCCATGCTTTTCGCGGTCAGCATGATCACCGGGATGTCCTGGAAATCGCGGTCGGCGCGCAGCCGCGCCAGCAGGCGCAGGCCGCTCTGGTCGGGCAGCATCCAGTCGAGCAGGAGCAGGTCGGGCTTGCCGTGGCGGATGCTCTCCCAGGCCGCGCTCGTGGTGCCGACCGAGGAGATGCTCCAGCCGGCTTCGCGCAGCGAATAACTCACCAGTTCGACGATCGCCGGCTCGTCCTCGACCAGCAGTACGCTCGTAGTCGACATGCCTCAGCCTTCCTGGATTGCCGGTTTGCTGTGGCGGATGTCGCGTCCTTCGACCACGTAGATCACGTATTCGGCGATGTTCTTCGCGTGGTCGCCGATGCGCTCGATCGCTTTCGCGACCCACAGCGTGTCGAGCGCCGACGAGATCGTGCGCGGGTCTTCCATCATGAAGGTGATCAGGTTGCGCAGGATGGTGCGGAACTCGTGGTCGATGATCTCGTCGCCGGCGATGATCTGCATCGCCTGCTTGCCGTCGAGGCGGGCAAAGGCGTCCAGTGCATCGTGCAGCAGGTCGGAGGTGCCCTTGCCGATGGTGCGGATGATGTCGTAATGGGCAAAGCCCGTCACGCCGCGCTCGTGCAGGCTTTTTGCCGTGCGCGCGATCTTGCTGGCTTCGTCGCCGATGCGTTCGAGGTCGGTGATGACCTTGATCGTCGCCATCACGGTGCGCAAATCGTTCGCGGCCGGCTGGCGCTTGACGATCAGGTGGCTGCAGGCGTCGTCGAGGGAGACCTCGAGCTGGTTGACGGCGTGGTCGTCCGCCATCACCTTGTCGGCGGCGGCGATGTCGCCGACCCGGAAGCAGTTCAGGGCCTGCTCGAACTGGGTTTCCACCATGCCGCCCATCAGCAGGACCTTGGAGCGGATCGCCTCCAGTTCCTGGTCATACTGTTTTGAAGAGTGCTCGCCAATCATAACTGCTCCCTAGTGTCTTTTTTTATTGGTCAACCGAAGCGACCGGTGATGTAGTCCTGCGTTTCCTTCTTGTGCGGGTTCATGAACAGCTGGTCGGTCTCGCCGAATTCCACCAGTTCGCCCAGGTACATGTAGGCAGTGTAATCCGAGCAGCGCGCCGCCTGCTGCATGTTGTGGGTCACGATCGTGATCGTGTACTCCTGCTTCAGTTCGCTGATCAGTTCCTCGATCTTGGCCGTCGAGATCGGGTCCAGCGCCGAGGTCGGCTCATCGAGCAGCAGCACGTCCGGCTTCACCGCCACGCCGCGCGCGATGCACAGGCGCTGCTGCTGGCCGCCCGACAGCGACAGGCCGCTCTTGTTCAGCTTATCCTTGGCCTCTTCCCACAGCGCCGCCTTCTTCAGCGCCCATTCGACGCGCTCGTCCATCTCGCCTTTCGACAGGTTCTCGTACAGGCGCACGCCGAAGGCGATATTGTCGTAGATCGACATCGGGAACGGGGTCGGCTTCTGGAATACCATGCCGATCTTGGCACGCAGCATGTTCACGTCGACGCCCGGCTCGAGGATGTTGCGGTCGCGGTAGACGATCGAACCTTCGGCGCGCTGTCCCGGGTACAGGTCGTACATGCGGTTCAGGGTACGCAGCAGGGTCGATTTGCCGCAGCCGGAGGGGCCGATGAAGGCCGTCACCTGCTTTTCGTGGATGTCGAGCGAGACGTTCTTCAGGCTTTGCGTCTTGCCGTAGAAGAAATTCAGGCCGGAGATCTCGATGGTCTTCGTTTTTGCAGCATTTGCCGCCGCGACCGGGGTTGCCATAGCTTGAGTCATGGTTATCAGTATGAATTAACGAGGGGTCTTCTGGGTGAAGACCGTGCGCGACAGGATGTTCAGGAACAACACGGTAAAGGTCACCAGCAGTGCGCCGCCCCAGGCCAGGTTGCGCCAATCGTCATAGGGGCTCATCGCGAACTGGTAGATCACGACCGGCAGATTCGCCAGCGGCGCGTTCATGTCGGTGCTGTAGAACTGGTTGTTCAGGGCCGTGAACAGCAGCGGCGCGGTCTCGCCCGAGATGCGGGCCAGGGCCAGCAGCACGCCGGTGATGACGCCCGCCTTCACCGCACGCAGGCGCACCAGCATCGCCACCTTCCAGCGCGGTGCGCCGAGGGCGAACGCCGCCTCCAGCAGGCTGTTCGGCACCAGCCGCAGCATGTTGTCGGTGGTGCGCACGACCACGGGAATGGCGATCAGCGACAGCGCAATCGTCCCGGCATAACCCGAGAAGTGCTTCACGTTGGCCACGTACAGGGCGTAGACGAACAGGCCGATCACGATCGACGGAGCGGACAGCATGATGTCGGTGACGAAGCGCGTCAGCTGGCCGAAACGGCTGGTGGCGCCGTATTCGGCAAGATAGATGCCCGCCAGGATGCCGATCGGGGTACTGATCAGGGTCGACAGGCCGACCATCATCAGGCTGCCGACGATGGCATTCCTCAGGCCGCCGCCCTCGCCGCCCGGCGCCGGGGTGTCGCCGGTGAACATCAGGGCCGAGATTGCGGACAGGCCATTGGCCAGCAGGGTCCACAGGATCCAGGCCAGGAAGGCCAGCCCGATCGCCATCGCCAGCACCGACAGCGCGATGCCGATGCGGTGCCCGAGCAGGCGCTTGCGGTAGACAGGGTTGGTGACGTTCATTTCGTGCCTTCCTTACGGGACATATTTGCCAGCATCAGTTTCGCGGCCGAGAGCACGACGAAGGTGATGCCGAACAGGATCAGCGCCAGCGCGAACAGCGAGGACACGTGCAGCGGCGAGGCGGCTTCGGCGAATTCGTTGGCCAGGGTCGAGGAAATCGAGTTACCGGCCGAGAACAGCGACCAGCTCAGCTCATGCGCATTGCCGATGACGAAAGTCACGGCCATGGTCTCGCCCAGCGCGCGTCCCAGGCCCAGCATCACGCCGCCGACCACGCCGTTACGGGTATATGGCAGCACCACCTTGCGCACCACTTCCCACTTGGTGCAGCCCAGGCCGTAGGCCGATTCCTTGAGCACGGCCGGCACGATCTCGAACACGTCGCGCATCACCGAGGAAATGAAAGGAATGATCATCACCGCCAGGATCAGGCCGGCGGTCAGGATGCCGATGCCCATGGTCGGGCCCTGGAACAGCTGGCCGATCACCGGCAGCTGGCCGAGGGTGTGCTTCAACGCCGGCTGGACGTGGTCGGCGAACAGCGGCGCGAACACGAACAGGCCCCACATGCCGTAGATGATCGAGGGCACGCCGGCCAGCAGTTCGACCGCGGTGCCCATCGGGCGGCGCAGCGGCGTCGGGCAGATTTCGGTGAGGAACAAGGCGATGCCGAAGCTGATCGGGAAGGCGACCAGCAAGGCGATCAGCGAGGTGGCGATCGTGCCCCAGATCGCGATCAGCGCGCCGAACTTGTCTTCGACCGGATCCCATTCGACGGTGCTGATGAAGCCGGCGCCGAATTCCTTGAAAGCGGGCGCCGCGCCGATCGCCAGCGAGACGATGATGCCGACCAGGGCCAGCAGCACGCTGGCCGCGAACAGCAGGGTGATCTTGTGGAAGAGGAAGTCCTGGATGCGCTGGTTGCGCATGGTCTTGCGCAGGGCGGCGTACTGGGGGTCGACGGCGCCGGCGTCGTGGACTGCCGGCTTGTCGATGGCGACGGAAGGAGGTGCGCTCATGTGCTGTTCTTATGTGTTTGCTGCGAGGAAAGCCGCCGCAGCGGGGCTGCGGCGGCGTCCGACTGCCGGGCGTGTTACCAGATCGGCTTGCCGGCGGCGTCCTTCATGTTCGCGCGCCAGGCGTCCTGCACCAGCTTGGTGACCGCGTCGGGCATCGGCACGTAGTCCAGCTCGGCCGCGGCAGCATCGCCGTTTTTGTACGCCCAGTCGAAGAACTTCAGCACTTCCTTGCCTTTGACGCCGTCGGCCTGGGCCTTGTGCACCAGGATGTAGGAGGCGCCGGTGATCGGCCAGCTGGCCTTGCCCGGCTGGTCAGTCAGCACCACGGCGAAGCCCGCGGCCTTGGCCCAGTCGGCGCTGGCGGCGGCGGCCTTGAAGGCCTCGTCGTCCGGCTGCAGCCAGGCGCCGTCGCGGTTTTGCAGCTGGGTGTGCGCCATCTTGTTCTTCTTGGCATAAGCCCATTCGACATAGCCGATGCCGCCCTTGATGCGCTGCACGTTGGCGGCCACGCCTTCGTTGCCCTTGCCGCCCACGCCGGTCGCCCACTTGACGGCGGTGCCGGCGCCGACCTTCAGCTTCCAGTCGGGGCTGGTTTGCGACAGATAATTGGTAAAGAGGAAGGACGTGCCCGAGCTGTCGGCGCGGTGCACGACCGTGATGTCCTCGGCCGGGAGCTTGACGCCCGGGTTCAGCGCGGCGATCGGCTGGGCATTCCACTTGGTGATCTTGCCGAGGAAGATATCGGCCAGCACGGCGCCGGTCAGTTTGACCTGCCCCGGACCCACGCCCGGCAGGTTGACGACCGGCACCACGCCGCCCATCACGGCCGGGAACTGGAACAGGCCCGCTTCGTTCAGTTCATTCGCAGGCAGCGGCATGTCGGAAGCGCCGAAGTCGACGGTCTTCGCCTTGATCTGCTTGATGCCGGCGCCGGAACCGACCGACTGGTAGTTCAGGCCATTGCCGCTCGCCGCCTTGTACATTTCCGCCCACTTGGCGTAGATCGGATAAGGGAAGGTGGCGCCGGCACCAGTGATGTTCACGGCCTGGGCCGAGACAGCGAAGGTGGAGGCGGCAAGTGCGATCGAGATCAGCCAGGGCTTCATACGCATATCAGTTCCTTTCAGTGGAGGCGCAGACCGCGCGCCGTGATAGCTGCGCAGTCTAGCGGCCGATTATGACAAGTTCATGACAGGGCCGGTCTGGCATGTCATCGAATCGATGACATGCGGCGCGTGCCTGTCATATTCATGTTTCAGTTCGATGTCGGGCCGATGACCTGCCCGCGTATTGACGGTGGCGTCATATTGCCGCGATGTGCGGACTACCGTCACACAATTGATTCGCCCCCAACAGACGGGCAGGAAAACGAGGCTCCAGGGTAGAGCGAACCCGGCCGCAAATTTACGGGCTGGCCACTCTTGTAAATACACCGGCGGCTGCTATGCTCAAGATGTAGTCATCGCAATGGAGGGGATGCTGAAGAGCGTTTGGTATCTATGTGGAATATTTTTGTGTTTGCTATTTTATCGGGCATGGTCGGCCTGATCGCCTACGAGATTTTCCAGGAGGTCGGTGGCAGTTCCGAAGCCCTGCATGACCACTATCACGAATAGTGCCCAACCCGCTACGCGGGAAACATAAAAAAGCGGCGAGGCCCCAAGGGCGCTCGCCGCTTTCATTTTGACAAGGGCTGTTAGCGCAGGAAGCGCGACAGCGCCGTCATCGCGCTGAGTTCAAGGTTCAGGAACTGAAGTCCAAGCTTGAATTCGCCATTGCTGAGAATGCAATATTGCGTGCGGGCCCTGGCCTGGATCGGGACCACATTGCCTTCGACCAGCAGGTCGAAGCGCATCTGGACCGTTTGCCCGACACCGAGCGGCTGGGGCACGCTGACGCTGACGCCGTTGGCGCTCAGGTCGGTGGTGCGCCCCATCACCCGGTCGCCGGCTTCCGGGACCAGCATCGCGCGGGTTTTCAGGATCTTGCGCGGGGACTGCCTTTGTTCGCTGTGCACGGTAACGCCATGGATGAGAAATTCAAGGCGCAATTATATGCAAGATGGGTTCACCCTGCCGGCCCGGAAGCGCTCTCCTAGTCGAGCTCGCGCAGCTTGGTGAACGCCTGGTCGATGCGCTCGACCCCGATGATGTTCATCCCCTCGATCTTCTGCTTCGGCACATTCCCCTTCGGGATCATGGCCACCGAAAAGCCCAGCTTGGCCGCTTCCTTCAGGCGCTCCTGGCCGCGTGGTGCGGGGCGGATCTCGCCCGCCAGGCCCACTTCGCCGAACACCACCAGCCCGCGCGGCAGCGGCTTGTTGCGCATCGACGAGTTGATCGCCAGCAGGACCGCGAGGTCGGCTGCCGGTTCGGCGATCTTCACCCCGCCCACGGCATTGATGAAGACGTCCTGGTCGAAGGCGGCAATGCCGGCGTGACGGTGCAGCACGGCCAGCAGCATCGCCAGGCGGTTCTGCTCGAGGCCGACGGACAACCTGCGCGCGTTCGGCAGGTGGCTGGCGTCGACCAGGGCCTGGATCTCGACCAGCAGCGGCCGGGTCCCCTCCTGGGTCACCATCACGCAGGAACCGGGCACCTGGTTGTCGTGCTGCGACAGGAACAGGGCCGAGGGATTGGACACGCCTTTCAGCCCCTTTTCCGTCATCGCGAACACGCCCAGTTCGTTGACGGCGCCGAAGCGGTTTTTAATAGCGCGCACCAGGCGGAAACTGGACTGGGTATCGCCCTCGAAATACAGCACGGTGTCGACGATGTGCTCCAGCACGCGCGGACCGGCCAGCGCGCCCTCTTTCGTCACGTGGCCGACCAGGATGATGGTGACGCCGGTCTGCTTCGCCACGCGGGTCAGTTGCGCGGCGCATTCGCGCACCTGCGACACCGAACCCGGGGCCGCGGTGAGGGCATCCGAATACAGGGTCTGGATCGAGTCGATCACCGCCACTTCGGGCTTCAGGTCGGCCAGCGTGCCGAGGATCTTCTCCAGCTGGATCTCGGCCTGGAGCTTCAGGTCCTTCGCCTCGACCTGCAGGCGGCGCGCACGCAGGGCGATCTGGGCGCCGGATTCCTCGCCGCTCACATATAAAGTACTGCGCGTGGCGGCGAGATTCGCCAGGGCCTGCAGCAGCAGGGTCGACTTGCCGATGCCGGGGTCGCCGCCGATCAGCACCACGCCGCCCGCCACCAGGCCGCCGCCCAGCACGCGGTCGAATTCCTCGATGCCGGTGCCGAAGCGCGGCACGTCGGTGGCCTCGATGTCGGCCAGGGACAGCACCGGCGCGGTCTGCGCCAGCGCCTTGTGGTTCACGGTCTGCGACATGCGGTTCACGCCGGCCGTCTCGACGGTCTGCTCGACCATCGTGTTCCAGGCCTTGCAGTCGGCGCACTGGCCGGTCCAGCGGCTGGAAACGCTGCCGCATTCGCTGCAGACGAACTGGGTCTTTGCCTTAGCCATGGGTGCCCAACCTTCCTTCCGTGACGCGCACGCGCGGGGCGAGTGCGCACATCAATTCATAGCCGATGGTGCCCGCGGCGGCGGCCACTTCGTCGATCGGCAGGCCGTCGCCCCAGAGCGTCACTTGGCTGCCGACGCGGGCATTCCGGACCGGCGTCAGGTCGACCGTCATCATGTCCATCGAGACCCGCCCGATCACGCTGGTGCGCACGCCGTCGACGATCACCGGGGTGCCGTGCGGCGCGTGGCGCGGGTAGCCGTCGGCATAGCCGCAGGCGACCACGCCGACCTGCATCGGCCCCGTCGCCTCGAAGCGGCTGCCGTAGCCGACGGTGTCGCCGGCGACGAGCTGCTGGATCGCGATGATTTCGGAGGTCAGCGTCATCGTCGGGCGCAGGCCGAAGTCCTGGGCCGTGCGCCCGCCAGGCGTGCCGCCGTACAGCATGATGCCGGGACGGACCCAGTCGTTCTGCAATTCGGCGTGCAGCACCGCCTGGTGCAGCACGCCGCCGGAATTCGACAGGCTGCGCTCCCCCTCCAGCCCTTCCGCCCCGCGCTGGAAGCGCTGCACCTGGTCGGCAATCGCCAGGCGCGGATGTTCGAGCTCGTCGGCATTCGCGAAATGGGTCATCAGGGTGATGTTGCGGATGCCGGGAATCGCGCGCAGGCGTTTATAGGCAGCCGCATATTCGCCGGGCTTGAAACCGAGCCGGTTCATCCCGGTGTTCATCTTCAGGTGCACATCGATCGGGCGGTAGAGCTGGGTGTACTCCAGCATCTTGATCTGCTCCACGCAATGCACGGTGCTGTTGATATTGTGTTCGGCCAGCAGCGGCACGTCGGACGCGTCGAAAATCCCCTCCAGCAGCAGGATCGGCTTGATCCATCCCAGTTCGCGCAGGCGCAACGCGTTTTCCGTTTCGATCAGCGCCAGGCCGTCGGCCGTCGCAAAACCCTTCATGCCGCGCTCGAGGCCATGGCCATAGGCGTTCGCCTTGACCACGGCCCAGACCTTGGCTTGCGGCGCGCAGCTGCGTGCACGGGCGAGGTTATGCTGCATCGAATCGAGATGGATGGTGGCGCAAAGGGGGCGTGGCATGGCGAGATTCGGTGAAAAAGCCGTCTAGGCGAAAGCTTCTATTTTACTGGATGGGCAGGGTTCTTGCCCGTCCGTTTCTTTGGCTTGCCGTTCTTTCATGGTATAAAGCAACCCACACTTGTTTTCAGACTCACTCGAATGAATCGTGGTTTTTATACCATCATGGCGGCGCAGTTTTTCTCGTCGCTGGCAGACAATGCGCTGCTGCTTGTAGCCATTGACGTGCTGGTGTCGATGCACGCGCCGGCCTCGCTGACGCCGCTGCTCAAGCTTTCATTCGTCCTGTTCTACGTCCTGCTGGCCGCCTTCGTCGGCGCCTTCGCCGATTCGCTGCCCAAGGGCCGCGTCATGTTCATCGCCAACCTGATCAAGGTCTTCGGCTGCGCATTGATGTTCCTGGCCGTGCACCCGCTGGTTGCCTATGCCGTCGTCGGCTTCGGGGCAGCCGTGTATTCGCCGGCGAAATACGGCATCCTCACCGAACTGCTGCCGCCCGAAAAGCTCGTGGCCGCCAACGGCTGGATCGAGGGCCTGACGGTCATGTCGATCATCTTCGGCACCGTGATGGGCGGCGCCCTGGTCAGCGTCAAGGGCTCGGCCCTGCTGCTGAGCTTTGACATCCCCTTCATCGACACCGGTATCGACACCACCAGCGAAGCGGCGATGGCCGTCGTGGTCGTGATCTACCTGGCGGCGGCGCTGTTCAACCTGCGCATCCCGGAAACCGGCGCCCGCTACGAACACCAGGAACGCAATCCGATGAAACTGGTCGCCGATTTCGCGAACTGCTCGGCCACGCTCTGGAAAGACAAGCTGGGCCAGATCTCGCTGGCCGTCACCACCCTGTTCTGGGGCGCCGGCGCGACCTTGCAGTTCATCGTGCTGAAGTGGGCCGAGCGCTCGCTGCACATGCCGCTCGACAAGGCCACCAGCCTGATCGGCGTGGTCGCAATCGGCGTGGCGATCGGCGCCGCGCTGGCCGCCAGGGTAATCCCGCTGAGGAAATCCTTGACCGTGATCCCGATGGGCATCCTGATGGGCCTGGTCGTGATGATCATGGTGTTCGTGCGCGACGTAATCGTCGCCTACCCTCTGCTGGCGCTGATCGGCTTCCTCTCGGGCTTTTTCGTGGTACCGATGAACGCCCTGCTGCAGCACCGCGGCCATGTGCTCATGAGCGCGGGCCACTCGATCGCAGTGCAGAACTTCAACGAGAACCTGTCGATCCTGACCATGCTGGCGCTGTACTCGATCATGATCACCCTGAACCTCGACCTGGACATGATCATCGTGATGTTCGGGCTGTCGATCGCGGGGATTACCTGGCTGATCATGAAGCGGCATCAGCGCAACCAGGCGCAGCATGATTCGCTGGCGCTGATCGGCGAGCACAAGCATTGATGCCGGCGGGCGCCGCGCGCCCCTGGCTTACCAGACGATATTGCGCATATCGTCCTGGGCGCTTCTCGCCTCGGCGCGCTCGCGCCAGTCGTTCGGCACGATAAAGCCACGTTCGATCTCTTCCACCAGACCCGGCGTTTCGCGCACCACCGCCACCAGCACCGGCGAGGGATTCGTCTCGAACTGGGCTTCCAGCTCGGCATGCAGCTGGGCGCGGTTCAACAGCCATGCCGCCTGCGCCGCGCGGAAGGGCGCCAGCCATTGCAGCTTGGGCAGGACCAGGAAGGCGTCGGCGCCGAGCGAGTCGAGTTCGCCCAGCGCGCACCAGAAGCCGCGGCAGTGCCCGGCCGTGATGCCGCTCATCGCCGGCCAGCTGCCGGCCGGATAGAACAGCCAGCCTTTCACCAGGGCGCGCGCCGAGGTCACGGGGCGCGGCAGCAGCGGCTGGGCCGCGGGGTGCGTGCCCAGCTCCAGCTGGCGCCCGAAAATCTTGCGCATCTTCGCGCCCAGGCTGTCGGCCAGGTTGGGCCCGACCAGGGCGTCGAACTCCTGCCCGGCCTCGCCTTGCAGCAGGTAGAACTTGGTGGCGAACTCGATGTGTTCGAGGGCGTCGGGGCCATTCTCCAGCAGGAAGTCGAACTCGCCGACCGTATCGTTGCGGTTGGCGCGGATCTGCAGGCCGTGGGCGACCAGGCGTCCCTGCTCCTGGAAATAAAAGGCCATCAGCTTTTCGGCATACAGGCCGAGGCGCCGGTAGACGCGCGGCCCGAGGGCGGCGTCGAGGCGGGCCGGATCGAAGTCGAGGTCGCGCAGCCAGCGTTCGACTTCGGGGGTCACCGGCCCGGTGGAGGCGATGCGGCCCTGCCAGTGCGGCGCGGCGGCGTCGAGCAGGTCGGGCGAATCGAGCAGCCAGGCCAGGGCGCGCACCCGGGCGCGCCGCAGGTGCCCCCAGCGGCGGTGGAAGGCGGCCTGGTAGCTATCGGCCCCGTCCTGCATTCAAACCTTCTGCATTCGAAGCTCGCGCATTCGGCGCGCCCGCGGTACGCGCACGGCACAGGTCCGCCCAGGCCAGTGCCTTGTCGGCGCCGCGGCGCAGCAGCTCGCCCGGATGCAGGGTCGCCACCAGCGCCGCCTTGCCCAGGGCGTGGGTGGTGCCGCGGGTGCCGGCCAGCGGCTCCTGCAGCGGTTTGCCGAGCAGGCCGTTGGCCGCGATCTGGCCCAGGGTCAGGACCACGCCGGCACCGGTGAGGGCCAGTTCGCGCTCGAGGAAGGGGCGGCAGGCCGCCGCTTCCTCGGCGGTGGGCGCGCGGTCGCCGCCGTTGGCGGAGAGCGGACGGCATTTCACCAGGCTGGTGACATAGACGTCCTGCTCGCGCGTCAGGTCGACCGCGCACAGCATGTTGTCGAGCAGCTTGCCGGCCTCGCCGGCCAGTGGCGCGCCCTCCGCTTCATCGGCCGCACTGGTGGCGCCGGCGGCGACCAGCCAGCGCGCCTTCAGGGCGCCGGCGCCGTACACCGGCTTGCGGCCGGCGCAGTCGCCGCAGCGCGTGCAGCGGGCGATCGCGGCGCGCAGTTCCTCCCAGTCCATGGCGGCGATCGCCTCCAGGCTGTCGCCCTGCTCTTCCTCGACCGCCGGGGGAGCGGGCGGGGTCCAGGCCGGCGGTGGCGGCGCGGAGGTCATCGGGATCTCGCCCCAGGCCGGGTCGCGCGGGGGCGGTGGGATGAAACCGGGAGCGGGCGCAGGCACAGGTGCGCGCGCTGATTGCGCTGCCGGCTGCGGCACTTCGGCGACGACCGGTGCCGCTGCTTCCGCCTCGACCGGCGCGGAGTCGTCCGCAGGTTCGCGGCGCAGCCGCCACAGCGGCGTGATGCCCATTTCGGCCAAAAATACTTCGTCGCGTTCGCTCGGGTTCATAGTGCATGCCTCATCACGATGGCGTCCTCGCGCTTGCCCTCATGGGCCGGATAATATCCCTTGCGCCGGCCGATCTCGGCAAAGCCGTAGCGCTTGTACACGGCCAGCGCGCGCTCGTTCGACGGGCGCACTTCGAGCAGCACGGATTCGGCGCCCATCTCTTTCGCCCGCGCGCACAGGGTATCGAGCAGGTGCCGTCCCAGTCCGGTGCCGTGGCGCTCGCCGGCCACCGCCACGTCGAGCAAATGGGCTTCGTCCAGCGCATACATCAGCAGAAAATAGCCGGCCAGCTCGCCCGCGGCATCGCGCAGCAGCCAGGCGTCGTAGCCTGCCTGAATGGAATCGCTGAAGTTGGCGCGGCTCCAGGGATGGGGGAACACGCTGCATTCGAGCGCGTGCACCTCGTCGACGTCGTCCATCGTCATCCGCACCAGGCTCAGGCGGTTCGCTACGCTCGCGTCCATCATGCCTTCGAGCCCTCGGCCTTGGCGGCATTGATCACCTGGCGCTCGGCGCTGGTGTAGGCGACCTTGTTGCGCAGGTAGAGCGGCTGGGCCTGCGCCGCCGGCACGCCCTGCCCGGCCGCCAGCGCGGCTGCGCCGATGGCCGCCAGGTCGCGCGCATGTGGATTGACGCCGGCATCGGCCGCGGCCGCGAAGCCTTTACCGGCAAACGCGTCCGGATAGGCGGAGAAGCCGTTGCCGCAGGCGGCAAGGCCCGCGGCGGGCTGTGGCGCCACCGCCTCGGGGGCGGACAGGGTCGGCGCAACGACGACTTGCCAGGCCCCGTCGAAACGGTATTGCGCCCAATAGACTTCGTTCATGCGCGCGTCCAGCACGGCCAGCACCTCGAGCGCGCCGCTCTTCGCGCGGCACGCCTCCGCCATCGCCTCGAGCGTCACCAGGGGCAGCACCGGCAGCTCGGCCCCGAAGGCCAGGCCCTGGGCCACGCCGCAGGCAGTGCGCACGCCGGTGAACGAGCCGGGCCCGGCGCCGAAGGCGATGGCATCGACGTCGCTCAGGCGAATCTGCGCCTCGGCCAGCAGTTCCTGCACCATCGGCAGCACGGATTGCGAATGGGTACGCACGCCGCCGGACTCACGCGACAGGACAGTGCGGCCGGCGGTGTTGCCGGGCGTGTCGCCGATGAGCAGCGCGCAGGAGGCGAGTTCGGATGAAGTTTCGATGGCAAGGATGATAGGCATGCGCTATTTTAACCCGTCACGCACGGCCCCGGCCATGGCCGGCGTGGCCCCGATTGCTGTCCCGAGGTAGAATCCGCTCATGCATTCCCTGACACTTGATACGAGCAACCGCGACCAGCTCGCCGCCTCCTTCGGCGGAGGCCGCTGGATCGTCGCCTGCCTGTGCGCCGCCTGGTGCGGCACCTGCGGCGGCTACCGCAGCGCCTTCGAAGCCCTCGCCGCCCGCCATCCGGACAAGACCTTCGTCTGGATCGACATCGAAGACCAGGCCGACGTGGTCGGCGACCTCGACGTCGACAATTTCCCGACCCTGCTGCTGCAAAAGGACGACACGGTCGCCTTCTTCGGCACCATGCTGCCCGACGCCGCCCTCGCCGAACGCCTGGTCCAGGCCCAGGCTGAACTCGCGCCGGAGGAACTGGCGCGCCTGGCCGCCTCCAGCCAGCAACGGCGCGACTGGCAGCGCGACTGCAATTTGCGAACGCTGCTGGGCCAGGCAGGTCAGCAGTGATCCGAGCGACCCGCAGGGTGGATTGAGCGTCGGGCCGGCCGGCCTTACCCCAGGCGCAGCGGCAGGCTGCGCAGGCGCCTGCCCGTCAGCTTGAACACGGCCGCCGCCACGGCCGGCGCCACCGGCGGCACGCCCGGCTCGCCCACGCCCTCTGGCGGCTCGGCGCTCGGCACGATCACGGTTTCCACGATGGGCGCGCGGTCCATGCGCAGTACCGGGTAGTCGCCGAAGTTCGACTGCTGCACCCGCCCATCCTTGATCGTGATCTCGCCGCCCAGCGCGGCGGACAGGCCGAACACGACCGCCGACTCCATCTGCTGGGCCACGATGTTCGGGTTCACCACGATGCCGCAATCGATCGCGCAGACGACGCGGTGCACGCGGATGTCGCTCCCCTCGACCGAGACCTCGGCCACCTGGGCCACGATGCTGCCGAAAGACTGGTGCACGGCCACGCCGTGGGCGCGGCCCGCCACCGGGGCGCCGGCCTTGCTCACGGCGGCATCGAGCACGGCCAGGTGGCGCGGGTGCTCCTTCAGCAGCGTGCGCCGGTACTGGACCGGGTCCTGGCCGGCCGCATGCGCGACCTCGTCGAGAAAAGCCTCCTTGAAGAAGGCATTGTGCGAGTGGCCGACCGAGCGCCAGTAGCCGAGCGGCACCGCGCTGTCGACGATCACGTGGGCGATGCGCTGGTTGCGGATCTCGTACTGCATGTCGTACTCGCCCTCGGCCGTCGTCTTGTCCGGGCCCATTCCGGGCAGGCCAAGGTTGCGCGGGAAGTACTGGTGGCCGATCGCGCCGCTGGCGGACTTGTTGTCCCAGGCCAGCAGGCGGCCTTGCGCGTCTAGCGATGCCTTGAAGCGCGCCAGCGCGGCCGGGCGGTAGACGTCGTGGGTGGTGTCGTCTTCGCGGGTCCAGATCAGCTGCACCGGTTTGCCCTTCGCCGCCAGCGCCACGGCCACCGCCTGCGCCACCATGTCGCCCTCCAGGCGCCGCCCGAAGCCGCCGCCGAGCAGCATCACCTCGATCGTCACGTCTTCCCGCGCGACGCCGGCCACCTTGGCCGCGACGTCGACCGCGATGCTCGGCACCTGGGTCGAGGCCCACAGGTGGACCTTGCCGTTCGCGACCTGGGCGGTGCAGTTCACCGGCTCCATGGTCGCGTGGGCGAGGAAGGGCGCGCGGTATTCGGCCGTGATCGTTTTGGCCACGCCGGCCACGTCCTGGGTGCCGCTTTCGTAATAGGTGAATCCGGATTCCTTGTCGAGGGCGGCGGCAAAGCCGGCGAAGATCGATTCCGACGACAGGCCCGCGCCTGCGCCCTCGTTCCACTGCACCGGCAGCGCGGCGGCGGCGGTCTTCGCCTGCCACCAGCTGTGGGCGATCACGGCGACGCCGGCGCCGGCGCCGGCATACGGCCCGAGCGAAGCCGAGACATCGGCGATGCCGACCACGCCCGGCATGGCCTTGACCGCAGCCGCGTCGAAGGAAACGACGGTGGCGCCGACGACGGGCGCCATCTTGACGGCTGCATACAGCATGCCAGGCGGACGGGCGTCGATGCCGAAGCGCGCGCTGCCGTCGACCTTGCCCGGGGTGTCGCGGCGCGGCACCGGTTTGCCGATCAGGCGGAACTCGCGCGGCTCCTTCAGGCGCACGTCGCCGGCGTCGATGCCGGCACCGACTTCAGCGGCGCGCGCGGCCAGGCTGGCGTAGGAAGCGCGCCGGCCGTCCTTGTG
Source organism: Massilia sp. LXY-5 (assembly GCF_059801075.1). Lineage (NCBI taxonomy): Bacteria > Pseudomonadati > Pseudomonadota > Betaproteobacteria > Burkholderiales > Oxalobacteraceae > Massilia > Massilia sp. LXY-5. Next base: position 1,126,350 of record NZ_JBNNEH010000003.1, on the reverse strand, counting down.
GATCACGACGCCGTTCTCGGTGCGGCAGTCGGCGGCGTTGGACTTCCAGCCCTCGCATGCCGCTTTCACGAGCATGGCGCGTGCGACCGCGCCGGCTTCGCGCATCGGCTGCCAGGCGTCCTTTACGCTGGTCGAGCCGCCGGTGAACATGATGCCGAGCTCGCGCCCGACCTTGGCCAGCATCCACTGGGCGCCATCCTTCACGTTGCCGCGATCGTCGGGGTGGAAGGGCAGGTTCTCGCGCAGGACGGCCAGGTTGCCGAAGATCTTGTCGATCGGGGCCGCGGCAATGCGCACGGAATCGAGCGCGGCGTCGAGCTCCTCGGCCACCAGCATCGGCAGGGCAGTGTGCACGCCCTGCCCCATCTCGCTGCGCGGCACCACCACCGAGACCGTGCCGTCGGGGTTGACCGCGATCCAGCCGTTGAGGGCGACGGCGCCGTTCGCGACGGGGAGCGGTGCGCTCGTGTGCAGGCGCTGGCGCGGCGGGCGCGTGCCCCAGCCCACCAGCAGCGCGCCGCCGGCCACCAGCCCGCCGAGCAGGAAGCGGCGCCGCGAGCGGCGTTTGCCGCGCGTTTGCCCGGGTACCGCGTCAGGTGCCGGTTTCGCGTCCGGCGTGTTCGTGTCTCTCATTCTTCTCGTTTCCCCATTCTTCGAGCAGCACGCCTGGCGCCACCGGCCGGCCGTACAGGTAACCCTGTGCCCGGGTGCAGCCGTGGCGCAGCAGGAATGCCGCCTGTTCTTCGTTTTCCACTCCCTCGGCGATCACCGAGAGGTGCATGCTTTTACCGAGCTGGATGATCGCGATCGCGATCGCCTCGTCGTCCGAATCGACGGCGATGTCCTTGATGAAGCTGCGGTCGATCTTCAGGACGTCCACCGGCAGCTGCTTCAGATAGGCCAGCGACGAGTAGCCGGTGCCGAAATCGTCGATCGCCAGCCCCACGCCGATCGCATGCAGCTCGTGCACGAAAGCCAGCGCGTCGCCGGTATTCATGATCACCGACTCCGTCACTTCCAGCTGCAGCCGGCGCGGCGCCAGGTTCGTCGCCGCCAGCGCGCGCGAAACCAGCGGCGCCATCGCCCCGCGCTCGACCTGGCGCACCGACAGGTTCACCGCCATCTTCGGAACCACCAGTCCCGCCTCGTCCCAGCGCACCATCTGGCGGCAGGCCTCGAACAGCACCCATTCGCCGATCTGGTTGATGAAGCCGGTGTCCTCGGCCATCGGGATGAAACGCACCGGGCTGACCTGGCCGAGTTCGGGATTATGCCAGCGCACCAGCGCTTCGACGCCGATCAGGCGCCCACTGTCTATTTCCACCTGCGGCTGATAATGGAGAAAGATCTCCTGGCGCTCGATCGCGCGCCGCAGCAGCGCTTCCATGCGCAGGCGTTCGACGCCCTCGCCGTCCATGTCCCTGGAGTAGAACTGGTAGCCGTTCCTGCCGCGCGACTTGGCCTGGTACATGGCCACGTCCGCATTCCTGACCAGCAGGTTCGCATCCTCGCCGTCCTGCGGGAACAGGCTGATGCCGATCGAGCCGGTGACGAACAGCTCGTGGCCGGCGACGTTGAACGGCTGTTCGAACAGCGCCATCATCTTGGCCGCCACCTGGCCGGCGCCGTAGCTGCCGTCCACGTTCTCGAGCAGGACGATGAATTCGTCGCCGCCCAGCCGCGCCAGGGTGTCGCCGTCGCGCAGGCGCGCGCCGAGCGCGGTCGCCACCTGCTTCAGGAGTTCGTCGCCGACGTGGTGGCCGAGCGTGTCGTTGACGTTCTTGAAGCGGTCGAGGTCGATGAACATCACTGCCAGCTGCTGGCCTTCGCGCGCCGCGCGCCCGATCGCATGCAGCAGGCGGTCCTGGAACAGCAGGCGGTTGGGCAGGCCCGTCAAGGGGTCGTGGTGCGCCAGGTAGTCGAGCTGTTCCTGCGACTCCTTCAGGCGCGTGATGTCGCTGAAGACCCCGACGTAATGGGTAACCCTGCCCTCGTCGTTGCGCACGGTCGATACCGTCAGCCACTCGAGGAAGGTCTCGCCGTCCTTGCGCGCGCTCCACAATTCGCCGCGCCAGAAGCCCGTATCGTTCAGCTGGCGCCACATGGTCCAGAACAGGTCCTGGTCGTCGCGTCCGGTATGGGTCACGCTCCACGGCCGGCCGACCACTTCCGGGGCGTCGAAACCGGTGATGTGGGTAAAGGCGGGATTCACGGTGACGATGGTGCCGTGGACGTCGACCACCATCACGCCGTCGGCGATGTGCTCGATGACGGTGGCGGACAGGCGCAACTTTTCCTCGTTCTGCTTGCGCTCGGATATGTCGGCGAAGACCCAGACATTGCCCGCTTCCGGGCGACCGGCATCGATCGCGCTGCCGCTCACCAGGCACCACAGCAGGCTGCCGTCGCGGCGCCGGAACTGGCGTTCGTGGCTGGCGTCCTCGCCGCGCGCGAGCACCGGGAAGAATGCGTTCTCGGCCCTGGCATGCTCGCCGTTCGAGACGAACAGGCTTGATGCCGGCAGTCCGACCATGCTGCCCTCGGGATAGCCGAACAGCTGCTCGGTGCGCTGGTTGACCGACACGATGTGCCGCTCACGCGTAAACAGTACGCCGAACATGACGTTGTCGAGGATCGCGCCCTGCTCGGCCAGCAGCGCCCCGATCCGCATCTCGTTGTGCTTGCGCTCGCCGATGTCGGAGATGATGCCGTCGACCCAGACGCCCTCCTCGCCGGGCAGCCGTTGCGGCTGGCCGCTTTCGAGCACCCAGCGCTCCTTGCCGTGGGCGTCGACGATCCGGTATTCGACTTCATAGCTTCTCCCGGAGGCGATCGCGTCGCGCATGACCTTGCGCTGCCGCGCGCGGTCCGCCTCGCAAATCAGGTGGTACCAGGCCTCGGTGGCGCCGCGCATGATCTGGCTCGCCGGGTAGCCGCAAATACCTTCGATCGCCTCGCTGACGAAATCGATGGCGCCGCCCGGGCGGGCGCGGAAGACGGCGCCCGGCACTTGCGTGACGATCGTGCGGAACTGCTCCTCGCGCCGTGCCACGTCGACGAACAGGTCGCGGATCGCCACCCGCATGCGCTCCATCTGGGTGCCCAGGCGTCCCAGTTCGCCGTCCACGTCGAGGTCGAGGGGGGTGTCGAAATCGCCGCGCGAGAGGCGGTCGGAAAAGCCGGCAAGGGTACGCAGCGGCGCGTGCAGGCGCCGCCGCAGGAAGGCAAGGATCAGCAGCAGCGACACCGTGACCTGGACCGCCAGCACCAGCGCATAGTTGCGCTGCTTGCGGTGCAGGTCCTCTTCGCTGCGCAGGTCGTCCATCTCGATCGTCAGCTCGCCGATGCGCTCACCCTGTACCACGATCTCGCGCCGGGCGCGCAGCACGTGGCCGCGCGCGCGCTCTGGGGCACGGGCGTCGATGAAACCGGTGCCCGGCTGGCCGCGCACCTGGATCCGCACCACCGACGGGTCGCGCATCACCGAGTCCACCAGCGAGCGCGCGGCCTCGGCATTCATGTTCCAGAGCGGCTCCTGCATGCCCAGCGCGAGGATCTCGGCATTGCGCTGCAGGGTTTCGTTGAGTTCGGCGACCGTGTTCTGGCGCTCCTGCACCACCAGCAGGAAATAGCTGGCTACCAGCGCCGGGATCATCAGGCCGCCGACGACGACCATCAGCATCGCCCCGTACACCGACTTCGTGTACAGCCGCCTGATGCGCGACGCGAATCCGCGCAGGGGTTCGCTTAACTGGGTCCGTGACATCGTCGTGGCCGCAATGGTTGGAGCCGGGCTTGCCGGCCTGGATCGGGGGAATGCTGACGCTTGGGATTATGCATGCAAATGTTGCACAGCCGCGCCCGCCGTGACGGCGGGCTTCCAGGCGGGTTCAGGTATTGCGGCGTGGGTAGCCTTCGGCCAGGATGCGCTGCCAGACGCGCTCCTTCTGTTCGGCCGGCATCGATACCCAGTGGGCCACTTCCGCCACGGTGCGCCCGCAGCCGCGGCAGACGTCGTCGAAGGTGGTCGAGCAGACGGCGACGCAGGGTGTGTCGGGACGTGGTGGAAGCACCGGCGGGTCAGCGGGCTGGTCCGACATCGAGCTTGTCCCAGCCGTCGTGGCCCAGTTTTTCCATGGTCTCGATATTCTTCTCGAAGATCTCGGCCGCGTCCGGGAAGGCCTCGACGGCGCGCTCGATGCTCTCCTCGCGCAGGATCTGCAGGATCGGGTAAGGAGCGCGGTTGGTGAAGTTCTCGATATCGTTCTTGTCGGTGTCGGCGAACTGGTAGTCCGGGTGGAAGCTCGCCACCTGCAGCTCGCCGTCGAGGTGCATGTCCTCGACCGCGGCGTCGGCGACATCGAGGAACTCGTTATAGTCGAGGAAATCGTCGAGCACGAAGGGGTGGATCAGCAGCGTCGTGTCGACCTGCTCGGCCGGGGTGTCGGACAGGTGTTGCAGCTCGTCCATCAGCTGCTCGAGCAGCGCCTCGGGCGTGCGCGCCGCGGAGACGACGTAGCGCACCTGCTCTTTTACATAGACGGATTTGGCGAATGGACACAGGTTCAGGCCGATGACGGCCTTTTCCAGCCAGCGGCGGGTGGCGGCGACGATGGCGTCATCGTCGGCGTTCAGGTTGGCGGTACTCATATATATAGGTCGGTGTTCTCGGTGAGGAAGCGCGGTACAAGTCGGATTGTACGCACAGTTTGCGTGCGCTCATAGGTCAGGCATTCCAGGCGCGTAAGTTGAAGGCGTGTCGGGCAGGAGCGGAAAAGCGGCCGTTCATTGATAACTCGACAATATTCGGAATGGCTGAGTTGTTTCTGTGCGGAATGTATTGCCGATAGGCCAATTCGATATACACCGGGGCAGTATGCGCTTTTCAGAGAAACCGCCTCCTATGAAAATGGTCGCGGTGATCAGGATACCCCTGGCGTTTGTTATCAAATTAGTTTCATGTTGACAAAAAGGATAGACAAGAAATTTTGTAACCGCCCGGGATTAGCGCTTGACTGGCTCGTCGGCTGCTCCTTACACTGCCCCCTTAACGTCAGTCCTGCCGTTCCTGGACGCAACATACTGGAAAGCTATGTACGACATGACCCGCCAACCTTCTATCGCTGCCGCGCTGGTGCTTTTGCTCTCGGCCCCATTCGCCCACGCCATCGACAATGCGCCCGTCAACGCGCTGCAAAGCGCCGTCGCGGCACGTCCGGCCGCCGTCAACGCCCCGGCCGCTTTTGCCAACACTGCATCGCTGAAAGTCGACGACTACAAGGAAACCGATGTCTGGGGCCGGATCCGCAGCGGCTACGCGATTCCCGACATCAGCAACAACCTGGTCGAGCGCCATGTGCGCTCCTACAGCGCCAAGCCCGACTACATGGCCCGCATCTCCGGCCGCGCGTCGCTCTACCTGTTCCACGTGGTGCAGGAGCTGGAAAAGCGCGGCATGCCGACCGAGCTGGCCCTGCTGCCGGTGATCGAATCTGCCTTCAATCCGCAAGCCCTGTCGACCGCCAGCGCGGCCGGCCTCTGGCAGTTCGTGCCGGGCACCGGCAAGGACTACGACCTCAAGCAGAACATGTTCAAGGACGAGCGCCGCGGCGTGCTGGCCTCGACCGATGCCGCCCTGACCTACCTGCAGCGCCTGTACACGATGTTCGGCGACTGGCAGCTGGCTCTGGCCGCCTATAACTGGGGCGAAGGCAATGTTCAGAAGGCGATCAAGAAAAACCAGGCGCTCGGCAAACCAACCGATTTCGAAAGCCTGGCCGACCTGATGCCGGCCGAGACGCGCAACTACGTGCCGAAGCTGCAGGCCGTGAAGAACATCGTCGCCAACCCGAGCCAGTACAACGTCACCCTGCCGGTGATCGACAACCAGCCTTACTTCACGACGGTCGACAAGACCAGCGACATCGACCTCGCGATCGCCGCCCAGCTGGCGGAAATGTCGGTCGACGAATTCAAGGCCCTGAACCCGCAGTTCAAGCGTCCGGTCATCACCGGCGACGACCGCACCAAGATCCTGCTGCCGCAAAAGAACGCCGAGAAATTCCACCTGAACCTGGCGCAATGGGGCCAGGCGCTGTCGACCTGGACCACGCACAAGATCACGGGCGCCAAGGAAAGCATCACCTCGCTGGCCTCGAAATTCGGCACCACGCCGGAAGTCATCCGCCAGGCAAACAACATTCCGATGCAGACCCGCCTGAAGGCCGGTTCGACCATCCTGGTGCCGAAGACCTCGGCGTCGGTGGGCAACGACATCGCCGAGAACATCGTCGACAGCGCCGTCATGGCACTCGAGGCGGACCGTGGCGAGCCGCGCAAGTCGAAGGCGACCGCCGCGTCGAACTCGCGCATTTCGCGTAATACCAACAGCCGCCGCAAGCATCGTTGATCGGCGCCGGTCCCGGGCCTGTGCGCCCGGGACCGTGTTTCCTCCCTACTCCCTCCCGCTGCCACCGCGCACTGCAAGCCACACTTTGTGCCAGATCAAATTGGCTGGTCTGTGCAAGCATTCCCAAACTACTGTATAGTGTCGTTTGTGCGCTGCAATAAAGCGACAAACTGTCGACAGACAGCGCATCCAGAAGTATCCAAGCTAGTAACAACAAGCAGCATCGCAGCAAGGCCTGCCAAGCATGGCAGCCTTCCATAAAGCCCTCCCGCCCTGTGTGTCGACCTTTGACACCGTCCCGGCGCAAAGCTTTTGTGCCGAAATTTCTTTCATTTCTGAGTCATTTCGTTCTGTTGGTTCGCGTTGCTATTTCGCATTCCTATTTCTGCGCTCGTAAAACTATTGAGCGCTGATCACTACCGAAAGTTAGAAAACAATGAGTTTTGAAGCACTAGGCCTCCACGCCACGATCGTCAAAGCAGTCAACGAAGCCGGTTACACCGTCCCGACCCCGGTCCAGGCACAAGCTGTTCCTGCCGCCATCGAAGGGCGCGACCTGCTGGTCTCGTCGCAAACCGGTTCCGGCAAGACCGCAGCCTTCATGCTGCCGGCCCTGCACAAGCTGGTCAGCGCCGAAGTCGCGCCGGCCCCGGCCCGCACCCCTGCGCAAGAAGCGCAGTCGGCCCGTTCGCGCGGCGAGCGCGTCCGTTTCACCGCAGCCAAGCCGAAGATGCTGGTGCTGACCCCGACCCGCGAACTGGCCCTGCAGGTCACCACCGCGACCGAAAAATACGGCAGCTACATGCGCCGCATCCGCGCCGTCTCGATCCTGGGCGGCATGCCTTACCCGAAGCAGATGCAACTGCTGTCGAAGAATCCTGAAATCCTGGTCGCCACCCCGGGCCGCCTGATCGACCACATGGAGTCGGGCAAGATCGACTTCTCGGAACTGCAGATCCTGGTGCTGGACGAAGCCGACCGCATGCTCGACATGGGCTTCATCGACGACATCGAAAAGATCGTCGCCGCTACCCCGGCATCGCGCCAGACCATGCTGTTCTCGGCCACGCTGGATGGCGTCGTCGGCAACATGGCACGCCGCATCACCAGGGACCCGATGGTGATCCAGATCGCCAGCGCCTCGAACCGCCACGAGAACATCTCGCAGCGCGTGCACTTCGTCGACGACCTGTCGCACAAGAACCGCCTGCTGGACCACCTGCTGCGCGACGAGTCGATGGACCAGGCCGTCGTCTTCACCGCGACCAAGCGTGACGCCGACACCATCGCCGATCGCCTGAACATCGCCGGCTTCGCAGCCGCCGCGCTGCACGGCGACATGCACCAGGGCGCCCGCAACCGCACCCTGGACAGCCTGCGCCGCGGCCAGGTGCGCGTGCTGGTGGCAACCGACGTCGCCGCGCGCGGCATCGACGTGCCGACCATCACCCACGTGGTGAACTACGACCTGCCGAAGTTCCCGGAAGACTATGTGCACCGTATCGGCCGTACCGGCCGCGCCGGCCGCAATGGCCTGGCGATCTCGCTGGTGAACCACGCCGAAAACATGAACATCAAGCGCATCGAGCGTTTCACCAAGCAGCTGATCCCGGCGACCGTGGTGGAAGGTTTCGAGCCGAAGCGTTCGGCGCCACCTGCCCGTACCGGCGCCCGTCCAGGCGGCTGGAAACCAGGCGACGGCCGTAGCGCCGCCAAGCCGGGCCAGCGCAGCTTCAGCAAGCCATCGGCAGCACCGCGCGAAGGCGGTTACAACCGCGACGCTGCACCACGCGGCCCGAGCAGCGGCGCCCCACGCCGCGAAGGCAGCGGCGGTGGCTACCGCGGCACGAACCCGCGTTCGGCCGACGGCGCCCGTCGCAGCTTCGGCGACCAGTAACCGGTCCTTGTAGGCGAATGAATGAGAACGGCTGCTTCGGCAGCCGTTTTTTTTCGCCTGGCGCTCGCGTGTCTGCTGTGGCGATGCCGCGCTTCTGCACAATCAACCGTTCCCATATGCCCGACGTATAATTCCCCTCCCCGTCCAGCTCCCCTTATCTCCCGATGGTCCGCAAGCGCATCCTCATCGTCAGCCCCGCCGCCGCCCGCGATAACAACGGCAACTGGCAAACCGCCAGCCGCTGGGCGCGTTTCTTGCGCGGCCGCCACGCGGTCGAGGTGGCGGGCGGCTGGAGCGCGGATGAACCCGCGCCCGACCTGCTGATCGCCCTGCACGCGCGCCGCTCGGCGCAGGCACTGGCCGCCTTCAAAACGGCGCACCCGGAGCGCCCCGCCCTGCTGGCCCTGACCGGCACCGACCTGTATCGCGACATCGACAGCGCGCCCGAAGCGCGCGCCTCGCTCGAGACGGCCGACGCCCTGGTCGTGCTGCAGGAAGCCGGCCTGGTGCGCCTGGCGCCGCACCTGCAGGCAAAGGCGCGGGTCATCTACCAGTCCGCGCCCGCGCTGCGTCCGGCACCGGCCGCCGGCCGCCACGTCGACATCTGCATGATCGGCCACCTGCGACCGGAAAAGGATCCACTGACCTTCATGCGCGCCGCGCAGCTGGTCACGGCGCCGCGCGTACGCCTGCTGCACATCGGCGGCGCCCTCGATCCGGCGCTGCTGGAAGCGGCGCGCGCCACCGAAGCGGCCTGCCCGCGCTACCGCTGGCTGGGGCCGATGCCGCATGCGCAAACCCGCCAGCGTTTGAAACGCTGCCGGGCGATGGTGATCGCCTCGGCCATGGAAGGCGGCGCCAACGTCATCATCGAGGCCGCCACCAGCGGCGTACCGGTGCTGGCATCCGATATCGACGGCAACCTCGGCATGCTGGGGCGGGACTACGCCGGCTACTTCCCGCTGGGGGACGCCGCCGCGCTGGCGCGCCTGGTGGACCGCTGCGTGGCGGAGCCGGCCTTCGACGCACTGCTGCGCCGCCAGTGCGCCGTGCGCGCCGCGCTGTTCGCGCCGCATGCCGAGCAAGCAGCACTCGCCGACTTGGTGGATAATCTGCTGCGCCCGGGATTCCCCTTATCCCCGCAGCCCGAACACTCATAAAGAATGGACCCGAACATGACCGCGCCTGACCACACCATCAAACTGACTTCCTTCTCGCACGGCGGCGGCTGCGGCTGCAAGATCGCGCCCGGCGTGCTCGCCGAAATCCTGAAGAAGTCGAGCGGCTTCCCGGTGCCGCCCCAGCTGATGGTCGGCATCGAGACGGCCGACGACGCCGCCGTCTACAAGCTCAACGACGAGCAGGCCCTGATCGCCACCACCGATTTCTTCATGCCGATCGTCGACGACCCGTTCGACTTCGGGCGCATTGCCGCCACCAACGCCATTTCCGACGTCTATGCGATGGGCGGCACGCCGATCATGGCCCTGGCCCTGGTGGGCATGCCGATCAACAAACTGCCGCTGGAGACGATCGGCGAGATCATCCGCGGCGGCGAATCGATCTGTGCCGAAGCCGGCATCCCGATCGCCGGCGGCCACACCATCGACTCGGTCGAGCCGATCTACGGCCTGGTGGTCATGGGCCTGGTGCACCCGGACCGCGTCAAACGCAATGCCGACGCCCGTGCCGGCGACGTGCTTATCCTCGGCAAGCCGCTGGGCGTGGGCGTGCTGTCGGCCGCATTGAAAAAGGACCAGCTGGGTGCGGACGGCTATGCCGCGATGATCGCCAACACGACCAAGCTGAACAAGCCGGGCCAGGCGCTGGCCGCGATGGACGGCGTGCATGCGCTGACCGACGTCACCGGCTTCGGCCTGCTGGGCCACCTGCTCGAACTGGCGCGCGGCGCCAAACTCTCGGCCGAACTCGACATGGCCGACATCCCGCTGCTCCCCGGCGTGCTGCAACTGGCGCAGGACGGCTTCTTCACCGGCGCTTCCGGACGTAACTGGGATGCCTACGGCAAGGACGTCGCGCTGTCGGAAAACATCACGCCGGCGCAGCAGGCCCTGCTGACCGACCCGCAGACCTCGGGCGGCCTGCTGGTCTCCTGCGACCCGGCGGCGGCCGAGTCCGTGCTGGCGCTGTTCGCGCGCGAGGGCTTCGGCGACGCAAAAGTCGTCGGCCGCATGGCCGCCGGCACGCCGGGCGTGGTCGTCAAGGCCTGATCCAGCCGCCGTTCCGGGAGTACGCGGCAGCGCAACGCGTTGCTGCGTAAACATTTATTTTGTCTCTATAAAACAATCCATTGCTTTTTTAAGAATTGTCGGTTGTATAATGCGGTTTGCCGGCGCAGACCGGTCTTGCAAGCCAACAACGAATTCCAGAGACAATGCCCACGCAACAGGCCGCTACGGCGGCGCTCGACTCGCCGCAACTCCCCGGACTGACCACCCGCCTGGCCGACGCCCTCCTCGGCGACGACAGCCGCCAGCGCCTGACACTGGCGCTGCTGGGCCTGGCCGCCCTGGTGACCGCCACCGTCGTCCTGCTGCTCCTGTATGCGGCCAGGATCGGTGCGGCGGACGTCCAGCAGGTCGGCGTGCTGACGGTCCTTTACTTCGTTTTCATCGGTGGCTTCTACGGCCTCATTCGCAGCGGCCTGAACCGCCACTGCGCCGACCCGACGCTGGCCATGCCGCAAACCCTCATCGCGCAGTCGCTGATCGGCGCCTCGTACGCGGTCACGGGACCGGTGCACGGGGCAACCCTGATCATGCTGTCGCTGGTCATGGTGTTCGGCATGTTCAGCCTGCGCCCGGCCTCGGTACGCATTGCCTGCGTCTACACGGTCACGCTGATGGGGCTGGTGATGGTCTGGTGCGTGCAGCACCAGCCGCTCCATTATCCGGCGCGCCAGGAAGTCTTCAATTTCGCGCTGACGGCGATCGTGATGCTGGCCATTTCCCAGCTCTCGGGCCAGTTGTCGGACATGCGTACCCGCCTGAAAACGCAGAAGATCGCGCTCGAGCAGGCGCTGGCGCACATCAAGGAGATGGCCGCGCGCGACGAGCTGACCGGGCTGCCGAACCGGCGCCGCATGATGACCCTGCTGCAGGAACACGCGACGCGCCACGCGCGCGGCGGGCCGCGTTTTTTCGTCTGCATCATCGATCTCGACCACTTCAAGAGCATCAACGATACCTACGGCCACGCTGCCGGCGACGCCGTGCTGCGCGCCTTTGCGACCCAGGCGCAGGTCGTGCTACGCACCACCGACATGATCGGGCGCTGGGGCGGCGAGGAATTCCTGCTGCTGCTGACGGAAACCCCGCCGGGCGACCCGACGCTGGGTGTGGCGCGCCTGCGCGAGCGCCTGGGCGAGCTTCCGGCCAGCCCGGCGCTGTACGACCTGCGCGTGCGTTTCTCGGCGGGCTTTGCGCGCTACGAGGATGGCGAACCGATCGACCAGGCCATCGAGCGGGCCGACCGCGCCCTGTATGCGGCCAAGTCAGCCGGTCGCAACCGCAGCGTCGTGCTCTAGAACCGGCCTAGTCCGGCCTGGATGGTCCCTTGTGCGGAACCGGAGGATGGACGCCACGCCGCACGACGGCGGGCTGGCGCAGTTTGTGCAGCTGGCGCGCCAGCAGGATCAATCCGGCCAGCAGCGCGACGAATGCCAGCATCGCCGGCAGTTGCAAACCCAGGACTTCGCCAGTTTCCATCACAGCTCCCGTTCTCACGTTTATTGCCCAGCGTTATGCTGGCGCAAGAGCCTACTGTGCCACTGGCTTTCCTATACGAAATTGAGATAGAACAAGAGAAGCGACCGTCTTTTTCAGGCGGTCGTCAGCGGCGCATGACCCTCGAGCTTGCCGCGGCCGACGCGCTCGTATTCGGCAATCACCTGGGCGCCGAACAAGAGCAGCGTGGCGCCGATCTCGAGGCTGAACATGACGACGATGGCCGTCGTCATCGAACCGTACACGACGTTCACCTGGGACAGGGTCGAGAAATACCAGACCAGCACGTGGCGCGCGATTTCCCACAACAGCGCCGCCGTCACCCCTCCCACCAGCGCATGCGATAGCGACAGGCGCCCGACCGGCATCACGAGATAGATCGAGGTCAGCACCAGGATTTCGCCGAGCAGGCCCAGCAGATACAGCAGCGCGCCCGAGACGCCGTTCAGCGACCAGGTGGCGCCGAACAATTCCACGCTCTCCCTCCCCATCACCTGCAGGGTGCCGGCCACCACCGTCACCAGCAGCACGCCCACGCCCAGCGCCAGCATGTAGCAATAAGGCAGCACGGCCGAGACGAGGAAATGACGGCGCCGCACCGCCACCCGGTGGATGAAGATGACGCTCATCGCGTTCTCCAGCACCGTGAACGCAAACGAGCTGAAGAACAACATGGTCACGCCCAGCACCCAGGTGATCAGGTCGCGGTTGTCGAGGAAGTTGGCCACCTCGCCCACGATCGAGGCCGACTGGCCGGGCACCAGCAATTCCAGGTAGCGGCGCATCGTCACCAGCAGTTCGGCCTGGTCGATGAAATGCGAGAGCGCGACGACGACCAGCATCAGGAAGGGCACGATCGAGAGCAGCGCGTAATAGGCGACTGCGCCGGCCAGCAGCAGGCCCTGGTTGGCCCGGAAGCCCTTGATGACGCTGAGGCTGAAGGCGAGCGGATGCAACAGGATATAGGCGTTGGCGCGGCGGTTCAGGATCCGCACACGCAGGCTGCGCAAGCGCAGGCGCCGCAGGCGCAAACGGCTCAGGCCGCTCATCGCGCGAGCCTGATGCCGGTAAATTGCCAGCGCGCGCCTGCCGGGAAGAAATTGCGGTAGCTGGCACGGGCGTGGCCGGACGGCGTCGCGCAGGACGAGCCGCGCAGCACGTACTGGTTGACCATGAACTTGCCGTTGTATTCGCCGATCGCGCCTGCCGCCGGGGCATAACCGGGATAGGGTGCATAGCTGCTGCTGGTCCATTGCCAGCAGGCGCCGAACATTTGCGTCAAGCCATCGCCGGCGGAAGCGCCCGGGTGCAGGCGGCCCCCCTCGATGCTGGCCAGGCGCGCCGCGAATTCCCATTCGACCTCGAGCGGCAGGCGCGCGCCGCACCAGCGCGCATAGGCGTCGGCTTCGTACAGCGACAGGTGGGTGACCGGGCGCGCCGGGTCGAGCGCGTGCTCGCCGTGCAGGGTGAATTCGTTCCAGCCGCCCTCCGGCCGGCGCCGCCAATACAGGGGCGCGGCCAGTTCGCCAGAGGCCACCTTGTCCCAGCCTTCGGCCAGCCACAGGGCCGGATCGCGGTAGCCGCCGGCCTCGATGAAGGCGGCGTATTCGCCGTTCGTCACCAGGCGCGAGGCCAGCGTGAACGGGGCGACATAGCTGCGGTGGCGCGGCAGTTCGTTATCGAAAGCGAAGCCGCGCCCGTCGTGGCCGATCTCGACCAGGCCGCCGTCGAATTCCAGGAAATCCATGGGCAGCGGCGGCGCCTCAGGCGCGATTGGTTCGCCGTCGTAGGCGGGCGCGATCGGATTCTGGGCCAGCAGGTGTTTTACGTCCGTGAGCATCAGTTCCTGGTGCTGCTGCTCGTGCTGCAGGCCGAGCGTGACCAGAGCGGAAAGCGCCCCGTCATTTTCGCTCTCGAGCAGCCTCAGCATGCGTGCATCGACATCCGCGCGGTAGGCCTTGACCTCGTCCAGCGAAGGCCGCGTCAGCAGGCCGCGCTGGGCCCGCGGATGCTTGGCCCCGACCCCGTTGTAATACGAATTGAACAGCACCCGGAAGGCGGGATGAAAGGGAGAAAAGCCGGCCTCGCGCGCTTCCAGGATAAAGGTCTCGAAAAACCAGGTCGAGTGCGCCAGGTGCCATTTGACCGGGCTGGCGTCCGCCATCGACTGGGCGCAGCAGTCCTCGCTCGAGAGCGGTGCAGCCAGCTGCAGGGAACGCTGGCGTACCGCCTGGAAATCATCGCGCAACATGGCGGAATTCAGGCGATCGCCTGCGCATGAATGACCGCGAACGGGCAGCGTGGATCGGTCCACACCCGGGTGGCCTCGAAGCCCGACTGTTCGAGCAGGCCGATGGCGTCGGCCTGGCGGTATTTATAGCTGTTTTCCGTATGGATGCGTTCGCCCGCGGCGAAATCGCGCCCGCCGCCCGGCCAGCGCACCGATTGGAAACGCTTTGCCTCGAGGTGCATCTCGACCCTGCCCGCCGCCTCGTTGTAGAAGCCGACGTGGCGCCAGTTGCGAATGTCGAAGTCGCTGCCCAGCAGGCGGTTCACATGGCGCAGGACGTTCAGGTTGAAGGCGGCCGTGACGCCGAGCGCGTCGTCGTAGGCGGCGTCGAGGATGGCCTTGTCCTTCGCCAGGTCGATACCGATCAACAAGGCGCCATCCGGACCGCAGCCCCTGCGCAGGCGCGTCAGGAAGACGCGTGCCTCGGGCGGCGTGAAATTACCCAGCGACGAGCCCGGATAGAAGAACAGGCGGCGCTCGGCGCGCACGCTCTCCGGCAGTACCAGTCCGCTGGAAAAATCGAGCCCGAGGGCCTGCATGTCGATGTGCGGGAAGCGCAGCCGCAGCCTGGCGAGCGCTTCGCTGACGAATTCGGTGGAGATGTCGACCGCCACGTACTGCGCCGGGCGCAGCAGCGGAAACAAGGCCGCCGCCTTGGCGCAGTTGCCGGCGCCCAGGTCGATCAGCGTGCTGCCAATGCCGCAGGCGTGGGCGATCTCGCGGCCGTGGCGCTCGAAGATGCCGGCCTCGGTGCGGGTCGGGTAATACTCGGGCAGCTCGCAGATCGCCTCGAACAGTTTCGAGCCGAGCGCGTCGTACAGGAACTTGGGAGAAATCGCCGCCTGGCGCGCGCCAAGGCCGTCGAACAGCTCGGACGGCACGTGGGCGCTGCCTGTGCATGGCACATCGAGCTTCTCGGTTGTGCAGGTCGTCAGCATAAGGTTTATCATTCGTGCCGCCGGAGCACCCGATGCGCCCTGGCTAGGGAGGAAGTTGCTGTTTTTGCTATCATAGCGGAAGTTGCGAATCCTCCGCGCCGGGCAGCCGCCAAGCGTGCTCGCCTTCGCCCCCGTGCTATTTACAACAAGAAAGCCCTTATGTCTCCCATGTCCGCCCTGAAGTCGCTGTTCGCCGCATCCAGCGTCGCCCTGCTGCTGGCCGCCCCTGCCTCCGCCCAGAACACCCCGGGCGTGCTGCGCGTCTCGGCCATTCCGGACGAAGCGCCGACCGAACTGCAGCGCAAGTTCAAGCCGCTGGGCGACTACCTGGCCAAGGCGACCGGCCTGAAGGTCGAGTTCACGCCGGTGACCGACTACGCGGCCTCGGTCGAGGGCCTGATCAACCACAAGCTCGACATGGTCTGGTTCGGCGGCTTCACCTTCGTGCAGGCGAACGTGCGCAGCAAGGGCCAGGTCGTGCCCCTGGTGCAGCGGGCCGAGGACGAGAAATTCCGTTCCGTGTTCATCACCACGCAACCCGGCATCAACAAGCTGGAAGACCTGCGCGGCAAGACCCTCTCCTTCGGTTCCGAATCGTCGACTTCGGGCCACCTGATGCCGCGTTCGTTCCTGCTGGGTGCGAAGATCAACCCGGACACCGACCTCAAGCGCGTTGCCTTCTCGGGCGCGCATGACGCCACCGTCGCCGCGGTCGCGGGCGGCAAGGTCGATGCCGGCGCCCTGAACATCTCGGTCTGGGAAAAGCTGGTCGAAGCCGGCAAGGCCGATCCGAAGACCACCCGCGTGTTCTACACCACCCCGGGTTACTACGACTACAACTGGTCGGTGCACGCGAGCATGGCCCCGGCCCTGCAGAAGAAGATCCGCGACGCCTTCCTGGCGCTCGATGCCTCGACCCCGCAGGGCAAGGAAATCCTGGACCTGCAGCGCGCGACGAAATTCGTGCCGACCCGGGCCGAGAACTACAAGGCGATCGAAGCGGCGGCGAAGAACGCCGGCCTGCTGAAGTAATCGCGCTGGTGGATCGACAAGGCTCCAACCGATGACGTCAAAGCCGATGAGTTTCAAGCTCGACAAACTGACCGTGCGCCACCTCACCGGCACCCGCACGGCCGCGCTGCACGAACTCGACCTGGATATCCAACCGGGCGAGCAGCTTGCGCTCATCGGTCCCTCGGGCGCCGGCAAGACCACCTTGCTGTCGACCCTGGCCTGCGCCCACCAGCCGGCCGCAGGTGCGCTGGCCGTGTTCGGCGTCGATCCCTGGGCGCTGCCGCAGAAGGCGCGCCACGGCTTGCGCGCGCGCCTGTTCCTGGCGCCGCAGACGCCGCCGCTGCCGCCGCGCCAGCGCGTCGTCACCGCCGTGCTGGCGGCGCGCCTGCCGCACTGGAGCCTGGCCAGGGCACTGCGTTCCCTGTTTACGCCGGTCGACCCGGATGCCGCCTTCGAGGCCCTGCGCCGCTTCGGTCTCGGCGACAAACTGTATGCGCGCGTCGACCGCCTGTCGGGCGGCGAACGCCAGCGCTGCAGCCTGGCGCGCCTGCTCCTGTCCGGTGCCGACGCCTTCCTCGTCGACGAGCCGATCTCCGCGCTCGACCCGGCCCTGGCCCGCATCACGCTGGCCACGCTGCAGGAAGAAGCCGCCAACCGCAAGGCCACCCTGGTATGCAGCCTGCACCAGGTCGAGATGGCGCGCGCGCATTTCGGCCGCATCGTCGGCCTGCGGAACGGCCGTATCGTGTTCGACCTGCCGCGCGAGCAGGTGACCGATGCGATGATCGCCGCGCTCTACGAAAACGAACAGATCGAACCGCACCCGCACGCCGTGCACGAGCCGCCCGAGCGCCTCGCCGTCGGCGCCTGCTTCTGACCGATGGCGGCAACCCTCCTGCACCCCGATCCGGCCTGGCGTGGCCGCCTGCTGGCCTGCGCCGCCGCGCTGCTGCTGCTCTGGCCCGCGCTCGTCTACAGCGAATTCAAGCCCTGGATCCTGTTCGACCTGCAAAGCCTGGCGGCGGCCGGCACCTTCCTGGGCGACTTCCTGCACCCCGCCCATTCACTCGAATTCCTCGTCATGGTGCTGCGCGAAACCTGGATCACGGTCGCGATTGCGACCTGCGGCCTGGTGCTGGCCCTGCTGGGCGCGATACCCGCGACGCTGCTGGTGAGCGAGCGGCTGTCGATCTCGCGCCTCGGCACCGGCCGCGTGCGCTGGCCCGCGGCGCTCGTACGCCAGGGCGTGCGCTGGGTGCTGGTGCTGCTGCGCAGCGTGCCGGAACTGGTCTGGGCGCTGCTGTTCGTGCGCGTGGTCGGCCTCGGCCCCACGGCCGGCGTGCTGGCGATTGCCCTCACCTATTGCGGCATGCTGGCCAAGGTATATGCCGAAATCCTCGAATCGAGCGACGCCCATGCCACCGATGCGCTGCTGGCGAACGGCGCCGCGCGCCTGCCGGCCCTGCTCTACGGCGCCTTGCCCGAGGCCGCAGCCGAACTGGTCTCGTACACGATCTACCGCTGGGAGTGCGCGATCCGCGGCTCGGCCATCATGGGTTTCGTCGGCGCCGGCGGACTGGGGCAGCGGATGGACGAATCGACCAGGATGATGGCCGGCGGCGAAGTGGCGACCATGCTGTTCGTCTTCGTGCTGCTGGTCGCCGCGGCCGACCTGGTCTCGACCCTGCTGCGCCGGAGGCTCGGATGAACCGCCCCCTGCCGCCGCCCCGTTCGTGGAGCACGCCGCTGCTGCTGGTGCTGCTGCTGATACTGGTGATCGCCAGCTTCGCCACGCTGCGCCTGGACCTGGCCGCCTTCTTCACACCGGAAGCGGTCGGCACCACGATGGAATTCCTGGGCGGCTTTGCCCCGCCCGAGACGGCCACGCCGTTCCTGATGAAGACGCTGAACGCGGCGTTAGAGACGCTGTCGATGTCGGCGCTCGGCACCCTGCTGGCGGTGTTTGCCGGCCTGGTCATGGCGCTGCCCGCGGCCGGGCGCTGGGGAGGATCGGCACGCGCCGCCGTGCGCGCCGTGCTGAACGTCCTGCGCTCGATTCCGGAACTGGTCTGGGCCGCGTTGCTGCTGGTGGCCGCGGGCCTCGGTCCCTTCGCCGGTACCCTGGCGCTGGCGGCGCACACCTCGGGCGTGCTGGGGCGCCTGTTCGCCGACGCGCTGGAAAACGCCGAGCCGCAGCCGGAAGCGGCCCTGCGTACCAACGGCGCGCCCGCGCTGGCGGCCTTTTTCTACGCCACCCTGCCGCAAACGCTGCCGCAGATGCTCTCGTATACGCTGTACCGCTGGGAGAACAATATCCGCGCCGCCGCCGTGCTGGGCGTGGTCGGCGCCGGCGGCCTGGGGCAGATGCTCAAGTACCACCTGTCGCTGTTCCAGATGCAGAGCGCCGCGACCGTGGTGCTGGCGATGCTGCTGCTGGTGGCCCTGGTCGATGCGGTCAGCTTTGCGCTGCGGCGCGTCCTTACCCGTTAAGCCGATGCTGGAACTATCGAAGCTCACCAAGACCTATGGCGGACGCACCGTCCTGTCGGACCTGTCGCATGTCTTCGAGGCCGGCCGTTTCGTCGCCATCATGGGCGAGTCGGGCGTCGGCAAGTCGACCCTGCTGAACCTGATCGCAGGCCTCGATGCCCCCGACAGCGGCGCAGTCATCGTCGACGGTACGGCCATGGCCGCACTCGACGACGATGCCGCCACCCGCCTGCGGCGCACGCGCATGGGTTTTATTTTCCAGGCCTTCCACGTGCTGCCGCATTTGACGCTGCAGCAGAATGTGGCGCTGCCTTTATTACTGAATCAGGAAAATGCGCGTGAAGGCGCGGCGCACGCCGAGACCATGCTGGCGGCGGTCGGGCTGGCCGGGCGTGGCCAGGACTTCCCGCGCCAGCTCTCGGGCGGAGAATTGCAGCGCGTGGCGATCGCGCGCGCCCTCGTGCACAAGCCGGCCCTGCTGCTGGCGGACGAGCCGACCGGGAACCTGGATCCGGAAACGGCGGGCGGCATCCTGCGCCTGCTGCGCGCCGAGATCAAGGCCAACGGCGCCGGGGCCATCATGGTCACCCACTCGCATGCGGCGGCGGAAATGGCCGACGAAATCCTCATCCTGAGCCGCGACGGCCTCAAGCGGGCGTGAGATTTAACGTAAATTCCGCGCGGAAATAAGCACGTTAGACACCGTTCGCGACGAATAGTGCGGCGCCAGCCGCACGGGCGTAGTAATATCACAACGACCCGAACGCGACAGCGTTTAAGCGCGACAGCAATCAGAACAATCGGGCGTCTTCCAAAACGGTCCTGTCCCCTCAACCAAAAAAGCAAGTTGGAGGAGTACATGAACGTACGCCAAAAAAAACAGGAAATGCTGGCGGCGATGCACCGCGCCCGCGCCCTCGAACCGTCGAGTTTCGTGCCGAACAAGCTGCTCGACACGCTGATCGAAAAAATGCACCTCAAGAATGATGCGGAACTGTGCCGCGTGCTCGAAGTGCAGCCGCCGATCATCAGCAAGATCCGCCACCGCAAGCTGAACGTGGGCGCGACGATCCTGCTGCGCATGCACGAGAAATCGAATATTCCGATCCGCGAACTGAAGGAGCTGACCTCGGCGGCGCTGCACTGAGCCACGGTGACGCGAGCGTCCGCATGGGCACATCTCCGACCGCGGCCGGCCACCCTACCCTGGCGGACGCCCGGTTTTCAGCTGCGGCAGGCTGCCCTGCACCTGGCGCAGCGTCGCCGTATCCAGGCGACCCACCAGCGCCACGCCGATGCGCAGCAATTCGCTTTTCTTGATCTCGAAGCCGGCCTTCAGGCAGGCCTGCTTCACACTCGCCAGCACCGCGTACTCGCCATCGGGCATGGTGAAGCTGTCGCGTACCAGCACCGGGCGTCCGGACTGCGGCGCCGGAGCGGCCTGGACAGCGCGGCTGCGGCCGGCCGCAGGCGTTTCCTTCGCTGCCTTGACGAGCGCCTTCGCCGCATTCTTCAGGGCGACTGCCGGACTCTTCGCGGCGACGGCCTTCGCAGCCGGCCTGGCCGCAGCCTTCGCCGCTGTCTTTGCCGGTGCTTTCGCCGCAGCCTTGACCGCGGTTTTCGCAGCAGGCCTGGCTGCAGGCTTCGGTGCCGCCTTGAGCGCGACAGGCTTCGCGGCCGCGCGCGCGACGGTCTTCGCAGCGGCCTTCACGGCAGCCGCCTTCACCGGCACGGACCTGGAGGTTTTATTGGCGCTGCCTGGCATGGCGGCGGTTTTCGTGCTTCTGGAAGCTGCCTTGGCGGGTGCCGAGGCAACTTTTGCCCGCGTCGATGCGGCTGCGGCCGCGCCCGTTGCGGGAACCGGTTTTCTGGTCATTGGGTATTCCACTGCTTAACAAGGTAAACAATATAGTCGATCAGGCGGATTCCGGGAAGGGTGCATCCTGCCGTGCGCGCCGGTGCAGCTCGCGGATCACGCCGGCGCGCAGGCCCGCCCCGACCGGCACCAGCTCCTCGATATGCAGTTCCTCGACCAGGGCCAGCAGCAGCGCGAGCCCGCCCGCCATCTGCGCCGCGCGCAGCGGCTGGTTCGACAAGGCGGCGATGCGCATGAAGCCGCCCTCTTCGACCAGCGCATGGCGCAGCGCCAGCAGGCCGGACGCATCGGCCGCATTGGCCGCATTGGCCGCATTGGCCGCATTGGCACTAAGCGCCCCGGCCGCGTCGCCGCCGGCCAGTTCGAACAGGGCGCGCACCGTACCCGAGGCGCCGTAGGCACGGTTCCAGCCGGCCCCGCCGGCGAGCATGCCGGCGTCGGCGAAGCGGCTGCGCGAAGACGCCAGCGCGGCGTCGAAGGCGTCCGGCGAAATGCCGTCGCCGAAGAAGGCCAGGCCCTGGCGCAAGGCGCCGACACCGTAGGACTGCACCAGCTCGACGGTGTCGCCGCGGCCGACCGCAATCTCGGTCGAGCCGCTGCCGACGTCGAGCACGAGGCGGCGCTCCCCTCCATCCGGCAGCGCGCCGGCCACGCCCAGGTACACCAGGCGGCCCTCTTCCTCGCCGCCGAGGACCTCGACCGGATGCCCGATCGCGGCCTCGGCCGCAGGCAGGAAGGCGGGCGCATTGCAGGCCACGCGCAGCGCGGCGGTGGCGACCACGCGCACGGCGCGCACTTCCCACCGGGCCAGCGCCTGCCTGAACTGGCGCAGGCAGTCGAGCGCGCGGCGCACGGTCTGGCCGTCGAGGCAGCCGTCAGGCCCGATGCCCGCGCCCAGGCGGATCGGTTCGTTCAGGGTATGGGCCAGCACCATGGCGCCGTCCTCCCAGCTCGCCACGTGCAGGCGGAAGCTGTCGGACCCGAGTTCGACGGCGGCATACAGGGGAGCGGAGTGTGCGCAAGCTGGCATGGTGTGCCCTGGTTGGAAGACCCGCGCAGTATGGCCATGCTTTGTGACGCCCCGATGACGGCACCGTGCCGCCGGTTCAGGCCTCGGGCACGGTCTCGCGCGGCGCCAGGCGGATCGCGTTGCGCCCTGCTTCCTTGGCAGCGCGCATGGCGGCGCCGGCGCGGCCGAACAGCGTCACGTTGCTGTCGTCGGGGCGGATCGTGGTGACCCCGAAGCTGGCCGTCATCGAGATCAGCGCGCGCTCGGTCTTGACGGGCGTGGCCTCGATCGCGGCGCGCATGCGCTCGGCCACCAGCATCGCTTCCTCGGCGCCGGTGCGCGGCAGCAGCAGGGCGAATTCGCCGCCCACCAGGCGCCCCAGCAGGTCGCTGTCGCGCAGCTGGCGCTTGCACAGGTCCGCCACGTGGCGCAGCACCACGTCGCCGGCCGGATGGCCGTAGCCCTCGTTCACGCGCTTGAAGCTGTCGAGGTCGAGCACGACCAGGGCGGTCGGCGAGCCGGGCCGCCGTGCCAGCGCCATCCAGGGCGCCAGCGCATTGAAGAAGCCGCGCCGGTTCGGCGCTTCGGTCACCAGGTCCAGCGTTTCCAGGCGCGCCAGGTCGGCCTGCAGGCGTTCGCGCGCCAGCAGCAGCCAGCCGAAGCCGTTCACCAGCATGAGCAAATAAAAAGCAATGGTCGAGAGCTGGCGCAGCAGGTCGTGCGAGAGCCAGCGCCAGCCGTCGGGCATGACCAGCACCAGGATGCCGCGCGCGGCCACCAGCAGCGCCAGCAGGGCCGTGACGACCGCCAGCGCGCGCTGCAGCATGCTCGCCCGGTGCCAGCCGCGCGCCAGCGCCGCCGTGCCCAGCAAATAAAAGGCGCCGAGGATCAGGGCTGCGGCCAGCGTGCGCAGGCCGAGCGGATCGATCCAGTAGGAGACGAGGAAGATGAAGACCGCGCCCAGGGCCAGCGGCACCATGGCGCGCTGCAGGCGCCGCCGGTGCGCGGTTTCCCACAGGGCCGCCGATTCGAGCGCGACGCCGCCGATCAGCAGGGCCCAGCCGCCGGGCAGCGCCAGCGGTTCGGGCACGACGCGCGCGCCGCCCAGCGCGAGCAGGATCCAGGCCGCCGCCTGCACCTGTTTCGACAGGCCCCAGCTGGCCAGCGCCGGCGCACGCGGTGCGCCATAGTCGAAGAAGAACAGCATGCTGCACAGCGCCAGGTTGCCCAGCGCCAGCACCAGCACCATCGTGGTCGAGTCCATGGTCAGCATCGCGCCGCTCAGCATTCGTGCTCCACGTTCTCGGTGCCGTCGCCGACCTTGCTGGCCCAGGCGCGGGCGAAATAACGACGCTCCGCCTCGTCCGGCACCTCGTTCCAGAACACGATCAGCGTTCCCTTGTGATCGTGCAGCTGGGTCAGCTTGTCGACGAAATGGACCTTGCCGGCGCTGTCGGCCAGCGCCATCGCATAGCCATAAACGCGTTCGAGCCGCTCGATGCGGTCGGGCTCGACGTCGCTGTTGGTGGCGGTGATGGCGGGATGATCGAGAAACATGAAGAGCTCCGTGTGGCGGCATGGACCAGCTTATCAGAGTTTCATGCCTGCGAACAAGACGCAACAGGAGCGCAAAACGGCGGAGAGCGGCGGGCGAAGACGAGCGCTTTCTCTTCTATACTGGCGCCATGCCGCCGCGCTCCGAACCGACCGATCCGCCACCTTCCTCCGTGCCCCGCGTCCGCACGCACGGCAACCGGCGCACGCTCGAATTCCAGCCGGGCGACATCCAGAGCGAAATGCTGCTCTCGCACCCCGACCACCTGGTGCTCGAGTATGCGCGCGCCATGATGTGCTTCGCCCTGTTCGCGCCCCATCCGCGCCATATCCTGATGGTCGGCCTGGGCGGCGGTTCGCTGGCCAAGTTCTGCTACCGCCACTTTCCGCAGACCCGCATCACGGTGCTCGAGATCAGCGCCGAGGTGATCGCCCTGCGCGAAGCGTTCAAGGTGCCGCCGGACGACGCCCGCCTGCGCATCATCCATGGCGACGCCGCCGATTACATCCGCGCTGCGCCCGCCAGTTGCGACGTGATCCTGGTCGATGGCTTCGACGCCGCCGGCATGCCGGCCGCCCTCGGCAGCGCCGCCTTTTATCGCCATTGCCGCCAGGCCCTGCGCGAGGGCGGCGTGCTGGCGGCAAACATCCTCAGCTACGACCCCAGCCACGACGCGCTGGTCGGGCGGATTGCGCGTGCCTTTCGCGGGCGCGTCTGCGACTTTGCCGGCATCGCCGGCAACAACCACCTGCTGTTCGCCGTCCGGGCCGACGATGGCGGCAGCCGTGCGGCGCGCCTGCAGGAATATGTCGCGCGTCGCCGCGGCCTGGGCTTTTCCTTCCTCAACCGGCTACTGGCGCGGGCGCTCGTTGCCTGGCTGGCATGGCGCCTTGTCTGATCGCGGCGACACGGCCTTGATCCAGGGTTCGCACGCAAGGATTTGTTTGCGCAAACGGGCCGAAAATGACACACTTGGCTGCTTTGGTGCTTTCGGGCAAATAAATTTTGGGAACAGACATGTTGCGTCGCCTGCCGTTTTCACTCACCCGCGCGGCGGCCCTCACGCTGGGGGCCGGCCTGGCCGCCTCGAGCGCCCTGTTCGTGGGCGTGAGCCACCTCGAATACGACAACCTGGCCTTGTCCTTCAACCAGCGCGCCGACCAGCGCGTGGCGACGGTACGCCAGGGCCTGCATGATGCGGTCGAGGTTGTGACGGTCACCAACCAGCTGTTCGCCCTCGGCGCGCCGGTCACGCGCGCCCAGTTCCAGGATTTCACCACCCCGCTGCTGCTGCGCCACCCCTTCATCAAGGCATTCAATTTCCACCGCATCGTGAAGGACAGTGAGCGCGCCGCGATCGAGGCGGAGCTGGGGCGCGTCATTCCCGGCACCGTCATCAGCGAGGAACGGGGCGGCCGCCGCGTACCCGCCGAGCGGCGCGCCAGCTACAGCATCGTCGACTACCTGGTGCCCCTGAAAGGCAACGAAGCCGCCCTCGGTTTCGACGCCGGGACCCGGGCGCCGATCAACGCGGCGCTGGCGCGTGCCCATGCCGAACGGCGGGTCGCCGCCACCCCGCTGTTCCCGCTGGTGCAGGACCCGAGCCCGCAGCCGAGCTTCCAGGTGATCCTGCCGGTCTACGACGCCAAGGGCCGGCTCGCCGGCGACACCGCCGTCGTGGTGCGCGCCGAGGAACTGGTGAGCATGGCGCTGGCCGGCGCCGGCCTGCTCGACGACAGCCAGATCGTGATGTCGGTGTATGCCGGCGCGCGTGCCGAGGCATCCGACCTGGTGTTCACCACCAGCGCCGGCGGCGTCCACCCCCGCCATGAACTGCTGGGCAGCTGGATCGCGCCCGAACACGCAAGTTATGTCGCGCGCACCCTGGACGTCGCCGGGCGCCCCTGGCTGGTCGAAGTCGCGGCCAAGCCGCGCCCGTTCGCGGCCGACCACCTGGCCTCGCTGGCGATGCTGGCCGGCGGCATCCTGCTCAGCCTGATGACGGCGGCCTGGGTCCAGGCTTCCGGCGCGCGCGCCCGGCGCGTGCAGCAGCTGGTGAGGAAACGCACCGCCGACCTGAAGCGCACCAACCGGCGCCTGGTCGACGACATGGTCGCGCGCGAACGCACCGAAAAGGCCTTGCAGCAGAGCGAGCAGCGCTTCCGCCAGCTGGTGTCCATGTCCTCGGACTGGTACTGGGAACAGGACAGCCATTTCCGCTTCACGATGGTGACCGGCGGCTTCAGCGAAAAGGCCGGGATCCTGGTCGAGCACCTGCTCGGCAAGACGCGCTGGGAATTCATCCCGACCCTGGGCGACACCGAGCGCGGCCGCACCCACATCGCCCAGGTGCGCGACTTCCAGCCCTTCAACGATTTCGAGTACCAGCTGCTCGACGACACCGGCCAGACGCGCTGGTTCCTGGTCAACGGCCAACCCGTGTTCGACGAGCTCGGCCAGTTCTCCGGCTACCGCGGCACCGGCAGCGACATCACCGAACGCAAGCTCACCGAACAGCGCGTGCACCACGTGGCCCAGCACGATGCGCTGACCGGCCTGCCGAACCGCTCGCTGCTGCAGGACCGCCTCGGCCAGGCCGTGGCCCATGCGACGCGCAGCGGCAGCCCGGCCTGGGTCATGCTGATCGACCTCGACCGTTTCAAGTTCGTCAACGACAGCATGGGCCACAAGGCCGGCGACGTGCTCCTGATGACGGTCGCGGCGCGCCTACGCTCCTCGCTGCGCGACGCCGATACCGTGGCGCGCCTGTCGGGCGACGAATTCGTCGTCATCGTCTCCGAGAGCGGCGACCAGCAGCTCACCCCGGACATTGTGCAGCGCGTGATGAATGCGGTGGCCCAGCCGGTCATGCTCGGCACCAAGGAATTTTTCGTGACTTGCAGTATCGGCGTTTCCGTCTACCCGAGCGAAAGCACGGATGCCGATACCCTGATCGAGCATGCCGACATCGCCATGTACCGCGCCAAAAAACTGGGCCGCAACAACTTCCAGTTCTATACGCCGGCAATGAACGAGGAGTCGCTGGAACGGGTGCGCATCGAGAGCGCGCTGAGGAATGCCGTCGAGCGGGACGAGTTCGTGCTCTACTACCAGCCCCAGCTCGACATCAAGACCGGCAAGATCGTCGGCATGGAAGCCCTGATCCGCTGGCAACACCCGGAGCTGGGGACGGTCCCCCCAGGCCGCTTCATCGGCATCGCCGAGGAAACCGGGATGATCGTGCAGATCGGCGCCTGGGTGCTGCGCAGTGCCTGCGCCCAGAACAAGGCCTGGCAGGACGCGGGCTACGGCAAGCTGCGCGTGGCCGTGAACCTGTCGGCGCGCCAGTTCGGCGCCGCCGACCTGATCGAGAACCTGGCCAGCGTGCTGGAAGATACCGGGCTGGAGCCGGAATACCTCGAGATCGAGCTCACCGAGAGCCTGTTCATGAGCGACATCACGCCGGCCGTCGACCTGCTGCACCGCATGAAGGCGCTGGGGGTGAATTTGTCGATCGACGACTTCGGCACCGGCTATTCGAGCCTGTCCTACCTGTCGCGCTTCCCGATCGACGTGTTGAAGATCGACCGCTCATTCGTGGCCGATATCACGCGCGACGCCAACGACGAGGCGATCGTCACCTCGATCATCGCCCTGGCGCACAACCTGAAGCTGGCGGTGATCGCCGAAGGCGTGGAAACGAGCGAGCAGCTCGACTACCTGCGCCGCCACGGCTGCGACGAAATGCAGGGCTATTACTTCAGCCGGCCGCTGCCGGCGCGTGAGTTCGAGCAGCTGCTGATCGAGGGCCGCGGCCTGGCCCCCGAAGAGATGATTGCGCCCGAGCCGGCCCCTGCCCTTGCCTGAAGGATTATTCCTACAAGAATGTGGCATTTCGCACATCCTTGCTCTACAATAGTCGTGTCTCTATTGCAACGCCCAGGAACATGATGAACACGGAAGAAGTACAAACCCGCCCAGCGGCAAACTCGCGCGTGCTGAGGACCGATATGCGCACGCGCGATCTGGTGAACCAGGCGGTGGCTTCGATCCCGACGCTCGGCCTGCAGCGCGCAGCCGAGTTTCTTGCGGCAATGAACGTACCGGCCGAGATTGCCGTGCGCACGCTCGTCTACCCCAGCCGCCGCCGCCGCAACTGAAAAAATGTGCATGGCGGCGTTGCAGCGTCTCGCCGTACTATCGTACTGTCTTCGACGCTGCGCCTTGCCCTGCGCATTTTTTCGGCCGCGCTGACAGAGCGCGGCCCAAGTTCTCTTACTTCTTCGGTTCCTGCGCCTGGATGTCGGCCAGCGACTCCAGGCCACGCGCAGTCACCTCGAAGCCGCCTTCCTCGCGCGGCGCGATGTGCGACTTGCGGACCAGGAACTGAGCGACATCGCCCGCTACCGGCGCCGCAGGATCCTGCGCAAGGCTCGTCAAGGCTTCGACACAGGCGCGCAGGAACAGCACCTGCTGGCCCTTCTCCGTCATCTCGACCTTGCCGTCACGCCCATAGGCGATCATCTTCAGGCCGGCCAGGCGCTTGGCGTTACGCCCGACGCAGGCATTGACCCGGTCGGTGCGGGCGCCGCGGCGGATGAACTCGAGGGCGTTGTATTCGTCGGTCGTCAGTTTTTCGTTCTTCATTACGGCTCGTATGGTGTCTGGGCCGTCATGGTAACCGCCGGGACAGACGGCGGCAACAAATGAAGTGCAAACCTTAGCGCATCGTGCGCAATGCTATCCACAGCAGGCCGGCGCCAACGATGGCGCCGACGGCCAGCACGCCCTGGAAACGGCGCGATGCGAAACCGGTGCTCCGGCCCAGGTAAATCTTGTTATGCAGCGAATTGCCCATCTGAGTCTCCGTCGATACGATCCAAAACCATGAGCTGATATTATAAAAAAACTCACACATTGGGAACGTTCGGCAGCGAACATAATTGTAACTTTGTGTGTAATTCAGCAAGATCGCCACACTGTCGTACTGCGCGCCGAAGGCAGGGCGCGACTGTTAGGATTGTCCCAATATTCGACCAGGAGGAAGCACCATGACACCATCGCGACAACCGCAAGATCCGGCAGAAAAAGGCGGGGCCATCCTGCATGAGGACGACATCGGCAGCGGCGAAAAAACACCGGCGCAGAAGGAAACCGAAGAGATGATCAAGGAAATCCCGCCGCTCAGGAGCAGCACCGAGCCGCCGCAAAAGGGCTGAGGGGAGTGGTCCATCCCAACTGAAAAGCGCCACCCGAGGGTGGCGCTTTTGCTTGGGGAACCTCCATCAGCCGGCGCGGATCGGCGGCTCGGGGATGACGGGTTCCTCGACGGGAGCGTGCGCCGGATCGGGCACGTCGTCGGGTACCGGAATGGTGGGTGGCGGCTGCTCGGGATCGGGCGTCGAATGCGCCTGGAGCGCGCCCCGGCCGCCGTCCTGCGGATCGGTCATGTCCATCAGCGTCCTCGCTTCAGATGGTCGTGAATAACAAGGGCGCGGCCGGGAGGACCGCGCCGTCGGGAAAGTCAGGGCGAGACAGACTGCCTGCCCTGCGACCTGTCAGTGGTTCTGCTTCTGCTTGGCGCCGCCGCCGGCGCCTTCATTGGTGCTGGCCTTCTCGCGCGACATATGGTCGTGGCTGCTCTTGTGCTCCTTGCCGGCGCGCTGTTTCGCCAGATCTTCTTCCGACATATGGTCCGACTGCTTGCTACCGGTATCGTTCGCTTTCGATTCGTTCATGGAGATTCTCCCGTGGTGGTTGAAAACATTGACGTTTTGCGCAGACTAGCATGGAAGAACGGAGCAGGTTTTCAATCGTGCGCAGCGCCAAAAGATGCGTATAGTTCATGTTTTCCGTATCGGTTCCCTATGAAAATCCGACTTTTCCTGCTCGCCACTCTCATTCCGGCCCTCGCGTCGGCTGCCCCCATGAAACTTGCCGACTACATGGCCCTGAACGGCCCCGCCCCCACCGAGCACGTCGCCTACGGTCCCGCTCCCTCGCAATACGCGGAGCTGTTCCTGCCGCCGGGCGCCGGGCCCTTCCCGGTCGCGGTGCTGGTACACGGCGGCTGCTGGACGGCGGGATTCGGCGGCATCAGCCAGCTGCGCAACATGGCCGGCGCGCTCGTCAAGCGCGGCATCGCGGTCTGGAACGTCGAATACCGCCGCGTCGACGAGGCCGGCGGCGGCTATCCGGGCATGTACCAGGACATGCACGCGGCGCTCGACACGCTCGCCGCGCAGGGCAAGGTCCAGCCGCTCGACCTGGAGCGGGTCGTGGCGGTCGGCCATTCGGCCGGCGGCCAGCTGGTGCAGTGGATTGCGGGTCGCGCGCGCATCCCCGCCGCCAGTCCCCTGCACCGCACGGCCATGCTGCCGGTGCGCGCCGTGGTGAGCCTCGGCGGCCTGGCCGACCTGCGCCGCGAACGCGAACTGATCAAGACCAGCTGCGGGCGCGATACGCCTGAGCTGGCCGGCCTGCCGAGCGCCACGCGGCCGGACGTCTATGCCGACACGAATGCAGCCGAGCTGATGCCCAACGGCAGCCACACGATCCTCGTGACGGGCGAACTGGACACGATCTCGCCGCCGCGCGTGGCGCACGACTATGCGGCGCGCGCACGCGCGGCGGGCGACAATGCGGAAGTCGTGATCTTGCCGGGCGCCAGCCACTACGACGAAGTCGCAGCCAGCTCGCCTTCCTGGCCGCTCGTGGTCGCCGCCATCGAGCGCGCGCTGGCGAGCACTGCCGGCAAGGCAGAGCTCAAACCCGCCGCTTCGCCAGCGGCGCGTTGACGACCAGGTCGCTCGTCGGCACGGCGACGCAGGGCAGCAGGTAGTCGTCGCGCTTTTCTTCGATCGACAGGCCGGGCCAGTCGACGAGATAGCGCACGCTGCCGGATTCGAAGCGGCACAGGCAGGTGCGGCAGGTGCCGTTGCGGCAGGAGTTGGGCAGGTCGATCCCGGCCGCCTCGAGGGCCTGGAGTACCGTGCCGGCGCCGGCGGCAACGCTGGCGCCGAGGGGCAGGAGGGTGATGGTGAAGACGTCGGCGTCGGTGGTCATGGACGCGATTGTAGCGCTGCGCGCAGCAGCACGATGCGGCTGAGCCTGAGTTCGTTTGCGCACAGACCGCCGGGTGGTGCAGCTCTACGCTGGGGTCTCCCTTAGCAAGTATTGCAGGTGCCACATGAAAAAAATCGTCGCTCCCCTCCTTCTGGCCGCCCTCTCCGGCGCCCTTCCCTTCACCGCCCACGCCGGCCAGCCTGCGCCGCAGGCGGCACCGCAAACCGCAACCCAGCAGCCGGGACAGGCCGTCAACGCGCCGGCCTCCGGTGAGCGCGCCGAATTCGAGCGCCTGCTGCGCGCCCAGGTGCTGCTCGACCGCCTGCACTTTTCGCCGGGCGAGATCGACGGCGCCTTCGGTTCGAACATGCGCCAGGCCTTGAGCTCCTTCCAGAAGTCGCGCAACCTGCCGGAAAGCGGCAAGCTCGACGAAGCGACCTGGAACGCGCTGAACGGGGACACGACGCCGACCCTGACGAATTACGTCCTGACCAACGAAGACGTGGCCGGCCCCTTCCAGCCGATTCCCGAAGACATGATGGAAAAAGCCAAGCTGCCCAAGCTCGGCTATGCGAGCCCGGCCGAAGGCCTGGGCGAGAAATTCCACGCCAGTCCAGAGCTGATCACGCGCCTGAATCCCGGCAAGAACCTGGCCAAGGCCGGCGAAACGATCGTCGTGCCGAGCGTGCACGGCGGCCCTGCCCTGCCGGCGGCGTCGAAAGTGGTCGTCAGCGACAGCCGCAAGGTGCTGATGCTGTTCGACGCATCGGAACGCCTGATCGCGCAATATCCGGCCTCGACCGGCAGCGAACACGATCCACTGCCGATCGGGAACTGGAAGATCGACGGCGTGCACCCGAACCCGACCTATCACTACAACCCGAAACTGTTCTGGGATGCCGAGCCGGGCGACAAGAAGGCGACGATTGCCGCCGGCCCGAACAATCCGGTGGGCGTGGCCTGGATCGACCTGTCGAAGCCGCATTACGGCATCCACGGCACGCCGGTACCGAAGTTCATCGGCAAGACGGAATCGCACGGCTGCATCCGCCTGACCAACTGGAGCGCCGCGGAAGTGGCGGCCGTGGTCGCGGCGGGCACGCAGGTCGTATTGCAGGAGTAATTATCCACGAGCGCCTGACAGAACCTTCAGGGCAAGGCGTGGCGCCGAAGACAGTACGAAGGTACGGCGAGGCGCCGCAACGCGGCCATGGCGATTCTGTCTGGCGCTCTAACCAAGGGGAGTGTTGCACATGAGATGGTTGATCGCTTTTCTGCTGGGCGTCGTGGTCGGTGCCGGTGGCTTGTTCGTCTATTTGCGCGAGATCGCCGACGCGCCCAATCCGATCATCACCGACGGCGGCGCGCTGCCGGCGCCGCCGAACGATGTGCCGGCAGGGGCCGCGCAGGCCGCGTCCGCGCCAGCCGGCGGCACGCCGGTCGACCGGCTCGTGCAAACCGACCTGTCCGACGCCGACCTGCCGATCCGTCCGGCTTCGCAATCGACGACGGCTACCCCGGCCAGCCCGGAATTGACGGCCGGCGGCAGCATGCCGGCCAAGTTGCTGGTGCCGGTCGAAGGCATTCCGTACGCAAAACTGACCGACACCTTCGACCAGCCGCGCGGCCAGGAGCGCCATCACGAAGCGCTCGACATCATGGCGCCGAAAGGCACTCCGGTGCGCGCGGCCGGCGACGGCAAGGTCGCGAAACTGTTCGATAGCAAGCCCGGCGGCATCACCCTCTACCAGTTCGATCCGAGCGAGCAGCACGCCTATTACTACGCCCACCTCGACCGCTACGCCGAGGGCATCAAGGAAGGCATGCAGCTCAAGCGCGGCGACCTGCTCGGCTATGTCGGCGCGACCGGCAATGCCGATCCGGATGCGCCGCACCTGCATTTCGCGGTCGTCGCGCTGACGCCCGAGAAGCAGTGGTGGAAGGGGACGCCGGTCAATCCGTATCCGATGTTGGGGGATTAGGTGCTGCGGGGGGCAAACGAAGTGCGGGCTTCGCAGTCCTGTGCTCGGGAGCGCAGGCTACGGTGCTGCGTTGGCAAACGGGTTGCGGGCTTCGCAGTCCTGCGCTCGGGAGCGCAGGCTACGATGCTCTTTGGGTTAACGCATTTCAGGGCGCAGGTTCGTCAACATCCGCGCCCACATTGATCGCGGCATAGGCCCGCTGCACGGCGATCGCTTCGCGGCTGCCGGCACCATATAACTCTTGCGCCGCCTCGACCATCTTCGCGCGTGCGTCGGCGTAGTTGGTGCTCGAGGTGAACTTGGTTGTGTTGGCCTTGAACCAGATCCGGAACGCTTTATCCGTGCCGATACCGGTCATGGCGGCCGGCGCCTTGACCAGGTATTTGCTGTAGTAATCGCCCGCCTTGTCCGCCTTCGAACCCATGGCCAGGAAATAGAACATCCTGTTGTTGGGGCCGCTGCTGTAGTGCACATCGAGGCGCTTGAGCGAGCTGCTCCAGGCGTCCGGGCTGTTGCCGTCCTTGCTCGGGCGATACATCCAGCGCAGCGGCTGTCCGTCGCGGGCGATCTCGGTGCCGAGCATCCAGTCGTTGCCGTTCAGGGGAATACTCTCGCCCTTGCCGCCGGCGCGCGCATAGGCTTCCACTACTTCCCCGCCGATATCCGAACTCGATTCGTTGAGTCCGCCCGATTCGCCCGAATACACGAGGCTTGATGTGGCCGCCGTCACCCCGTGGCCCATCTCGTGGCCGATGACGTCGACCGAACCCAGGCTGTTGAAGCTCGACCCGTCGCCGATGAACATGCAGCGGCAGGTATCGCTGTAATAGGCGTTGTCGTAGGCCGTATTGACGTGCACGGCGATATAGGTCGCCGTATTCTTGCCGTCCAGCGAATGCCAGCCGAGCGCGTTCTTGAGCGCGTCGTACGTGTTCATCAGGCCCCACATGGCGTTCACCGCCGCGGTCTGGCCGTTGGCATCAAGCGTACTGCCGCCGCGGATGTACTGCCTGCCGTCGCCCCAGGTATTCTCGGTGTGCGTGTACATCTTGCCGGCGTTGCTGGTCCCGTTCGCATTCGTGATCGCCATCGCGCCATAGGTGCCGCCGGTGCCCCGTTCCGGATCGAGCATGCGGTAGCTGCCGTCGGCAAAGGTCGTGCTGATCGGCACTTCGCCGTTGTACTGGCTCTTGCCCACACCGATCACCGTCTGCAGCGCGCTCCAGCGGTCGAGGATGCGGCCGTCGTTGGCGCTGACGATGGTGTCGTGGTAGTAAGGATGGTCGCCGCGCACCATGCGGGTACGCACCAGGTAGGCCAGCTCGTAGTGGTCGACGACGTCCTGCACATCGAGCGCGTTCAACTCCTCTTCCGGCTTGGCGGCGGCGCCGGCGACGCGCTCGGATTTCATGACCGGATAGATCAGCAGTTCGGCGCTGGGCGGGGTGACGTGGGTAGCGTCCGGCCCGGCCGCGGCCAGCGTGGCGCCGACGGCGGCGTCGATCGCGGTCTTTGGCGGCATCGACGGTTTCACCCTGAAGTCGGCGGTGGCCGCGCCGAGCCGGTTGGCGGCGCCACGCCCGAGGTGCAGGCGGCGCTCGGAAGCGGATTCGGAGATGATGCCCCCTTGCGCATCGACCACCACCACCGACTCCGAGCCGAACACGCGCAAGCCTTTATAGGTATGGGCGGCGCGCACCACCTGCGTGCCCTGCACGCCCGGATGCTGCTGTGCCACCGTGAAACCGTGGTTGTTGTCGAGGCCGCGCGCCGCACGTCCCTGGGTCAGCTTCGATACCAGGGCGGCGGTGGCCGACACGGATTGCGCGGCGGGTGCGCCCATCATGGGTGTGCCGACGGCGGGCGTCGGCGCGCCAGGGATTGCGGCAGCGGCGCAGGAACTTGCGATCAGGACGCCGAGGGGCGTGGCCAGCAAGCGGGTAGGCAGCTTCATCGTCTCTCCATTCGAAGGTTCCCGGCTGCAAGAATGGGCCGGAGATCATCGAAGTGTGGACGAGCCTCAAAAAAGGAACTTGCTCAAACGCAAGAAGCCCCGCACCGTGCGCGAGTACGCAACGGGCGGGGCTGTCAGAATCGAGCTGTGCGGATCAATACCGCTCGTCGCGGTCCTTCAGCAGGAAGTAGGCCGCGGCGCCGATGGCGCCGGCAATGGCGACCTTCGTCGCCAGCCCCTTCTTGTTGTGCTCCCATTCGGCTTTGATCCCCATTTCGCCGAGGATGTTCGGCACGTGGCCGTGGGCCAGGTCATCGACGATGCCTTCGACCACATTGATGCGGTCGGCGCCGAGCAGGATCAGCCAGTGGCGGATATCGTTCTCGGTGAACTTGAAGGCGGCGCGCCGCAACATGCCCGACAGCCCGGATGGCGGCTGCCTGCTGCCGTGGAGCTGGGTGATGCCGGGGCGCTCGTTCGACACCAGGACTTCGACCTTCTGCACCTGGGCCTGGGGCGTGGGCATGTCGGCCGGCGTATAGCGCGGCGGCGTGCGTTCCATCGGCACGCCGGGACGGTTCTTGTGGTCGAGGTCGGCACCCCAGCCCTTGATGTGCGTCAGCTCCTCGCGCGACTTGCGTTGCTGTCGCAACTCGGGCTGCACCTGGTGGTGGGTGTGATCGTGGGTGTTCTCGAAGTCGTGGTCGTGGTCGGGATTGTTGTCGTGCTTGACCAGGGCGGTTCCATTATCCATGCGGTCCTCCTTATTTGGCGACGCTGGCCGCCACCGCGCGCACTTCGTGGGCGCGTGGCGGGATCAGGATCGGCTTGATGCAGTTGTCGAGCTTGCTCGAGAAGATGTGATAAGCGTCTCCCACGTCTTCCAGCGGGATGCGGTGGGTAATGATCTGTTTCGGATCGATGTGCCCGGCGCGGATGTGCTCGATCAGGCGCGGCACGTGGCGCTTGACGCTGGCCTGGTTCATGCGCATCGTGATGCCCTTGTTGAGCGCATTGCCGATCGGGACCGCATTGAAGGTTGGGCCATACACGCCGACGATCGAGACATTGCCGCCCTTGCGTACCGAGTTGATACACCAATGCAGCACGGTCGACGCGCCGGCCTGCATCTTCATCAGGCGCCCGGTGACGGTCTGCGCCATGCTGCCGGCCGCATCGCCGCCGACGGCATCGATGCAGACGTCGGCGCCCAGCCAGTCGGTCATTTTCTTGATGTGCAGCGCCATGTCGCCGACGTCCTTGAAGTTCACCACTTCGCACTGGGCGAAGCGCTTCACGAATTCGAGGCGGTATTCGACTTCGTCGACCACGATCACGCGGCCGGCGCCGAACAGCCAGGCCGATTTGGCGGCGAAGATGCCGACCGGACCGGCACCGAACACGACGACGGTATCGCCCTCCTTGATGTCGCCCATTTCGGCGGCCTGGTAGCCGGTCGGCAGTGCATCGGTGAGCAGCACGGCGTCATCGTCGACGATGTCGTCCGGGATCTTGATTGGAGCCACGTCGGCCATCGGAACACGCACGTATTCGGCCTGGCCACCGTCGTAGCCGCCCGCGGTATGGGAGTAGCCGTAGATGGCGCCGACCGCCGTCGACATCGCGTTCACGTTGTGGCAGTTACCGTAGAGTTCTTTCTGGCAGAAATAGCAGGAGCCGCAGAAGATGTTGAAGGGTACCAGCACGCGGTCGCCCACCTTCAGGGTTTGCACCTGGGAGCCGACTTCCTCGATGATGCCGATGAACTCGTGGCCGAAGGTGTGACCGACCCGGGTATCCGGCACCATGCCGTGGTACAGGTGCAAGTCGGAACCGCAAATGCAGGAGCGCGTCACGCGCACGATAGCGTCGCCCGGATGTTCGATCACGGGGTCTGACTTGTGTGTCGCACGGACGCGGTAGGGCCCCCGATAGTTCATTGCCAGCATAATTCCTCCTCGAAAGTTTGCGGTGCTTACCAATGGTGGTAAGTGCGAAAAAACTAAATTTATGTCAAAACGCTATCGAATGCGATACGCGCACGGAAATGAATTCGTGTTTTTTAGCGCAATTTAAGAGCAGGATGGCATTACGTTCGCAGCAGGAAACGTGATGTTCCTGCTGGAACGCGAATAATTGCCTGGTGATTACAACTGGCGCGCTTCGAAAGTATTGCACTGCTGCGGGTCGCCGCTCTCCATCCCTTGCTTGAACCAGCGCACGCGCTGCGCGGAACTGCCGTGGGTGAACGAATCGGGCACCACCGTGCCGCGCGACTGGCGCTGCAAGGTATCGTCGCCGATTGCCGTGGCCGTGGCCAGCGCACTCTCGACGTCGCCCTGCTCGAGGAAGGCTTCCTTCTGCTGGGTGTGGTTGGCCCAGACGCCGGCAAAGCAGTCGGCCTGCAGTTCCAGCCGCACCGACAGCGCGTTGCCTTCGGTCTCCGATGCGCGCGACTGGGCGTTATGGACCTGGTCCGATACGCCGATCAGCTTCTGCACGTGATGCCCGACTTCGTGCGCGATCACATAGGCCTGGGCGAATTCGCCGCCGACGTGGAAGCGCTCCTGCATCAGGCGGAAGAAGCTCAGGTCGATGTACACCTTCTGGTCGCCCGGGCAATAGAAGGGACCGGTGGCCGCGTTGCCGGCACCGCAAGCGGTCTGGGTCCGGCCTTCGAACAGCACCAGTTTCGGCGGTTGATAGGTACTGCCCTGGGCCTTGAAGATCGGGCCCCAGGCATCCTCGGTATAGCCGAGCACGGTGCGCACGAAGCGCGTTTCGCGGTCGTTGGCCTGGGGTGCGCTCGGGTCGCGCTGCTGCTGCACCTGGGGCGCCGGTCCGCCGCCGCCGCCGAGCATGCCGATCACCGTGCCCGGATCGACGCCGAAGAAGATCGATGCCACCAGGGCGATGGCCACGGTGCCGAGGCCGATGCCGCGGCCGCCGATATTGAAGCCGCCGCCTCCCCCGCCACCGCCGCCGCGCTGGTCTTCGACATTACTGCTCTCGCGGTCGCCTTCCCATTTCATCGCGCCCTCCGCAGGCTGGACGAATTCATGCTCTCGCGTGCATCCTTCATGCGGAATTCGTCGTCGAGTGCGAGGCCGGCACGGGCGTCGTCGTTGAGGGTGCGTTCATGCCGCTCGCGTTCGACTTCGCGGTCGACGCGGGCGTGTTCCTGGTCCTGGAAAGTTGGCTTCATGGCTGTCCTGATTATCTGCTGAGTCTGG
Organism: Massilia sp. LXY-5; assembly: GCF_059801075.1. Classification (NCBI taxonomy): domain Bacteria; kingdom Pseudomonadati; phylum Pseudomonadota; class Betaproteobacteria; order Burkholderiales; family Oxalobacteraceae; genus Massilia; species Massilia sp. LXY-5. Next base: position 1,088,892 of record NZ_JBNNEH010000003.1, on the reverse strand, counting down.
GTTTGTTCCTGCATCGGCACCGTTGCCAACTTGAACATGGCTGCAGTATGGACGTATCGCACGAGCCAGTATGTTCGGGTATTCACATAAGGGGCGCGCCGCTTCGTATTCTGTACGTCAGCGTACAGAGGAGGCGCAGGCCATCGGCGATGCTCACGGCATGACCGCCATCCTCCACGATCCCGATGCCCTGCTCGCGCTGGGCCAGGCCCTGCAGCAGGCAGGCTACCAGTTCACCACGGTCACACCGGCCACCCACCGCCGCGTCAACGGCCGGCCCGAGAATGCCATGGCGCAGGACCTGCGCGGAGTATTCGGCTGGAGCCGGCCGTTTCGCGAAGCGACGGTGCCGGCGGCGATGCTGGCGCTGATGCGCCGCGCCGGCGTGCTGAACGAGCGCGGGGACAGGCTGTGCGCCACGGTGCGCGCCTCGACCATCGGCACGCGCCTGTACTTCCACTCGGCCTTTCCGACCCATGACGAGGATGCGGTCTTCTTCGGGCCGGATACCTACCGCTATGTCGCCGCGCTCAAGCGCGCGATGGCGAATCTGGCGCCGCCGCGCCGCGCGGTCGATATCGGCGCCGGCGGCGGGCCCGGCGCGATCGAGGTCGCGGCGTATTTCCCCGCTTGCGAGACGGTGGCGGCCGACATCAACGACCGCGCCCTGGCGCTCGCCGGCGTCAACGCGCGCCTGGCCGGAACAACGAACGTCCAGGTGCGCCACAGCGACTTGCTCAACGACCTGGACGGCGAATTCGACCTGGTGCTGTCGAACCCGCCCTATATCCTCGACCCCGATAAACTGCGCTACCGCCATGGCGGCGAGATGCGTGGCGCCGGGCTATCGCTGCAGATCGTCGACGCTGCCCTCGAGCGCCTGGCCGCGGGCGGGACACTGCTGCTGTACACGGGCATCGCCATCGTCGACGGGCGCGACGAATTCCTGGAGACGATCCGCCCGCGGCTGGAGGCGGCCTGCGTATCGTGGTCCTATGAGGAACTCGATCCGGACATCTTCGGCGGGCAGCTCGACTGCGAGGGATACGAAGAGGTGGAGCGGATCGCGGCGGTGTGGCTGCGGGCGACGAAGCGCGGCTAAAGAATGGTAGAAATAAAAAAGGCTCCCGAGGGAGCCTTTTTCATTTACTGGCGGAGAGGGTGGGATTCGCCCACATCCCGCGGGCCGCCCCCGCGCTTGCAAGCGCGGGTCTTCGAATCCGACACGGGAAGCGCGCAGGCGCTTCCCTCCTCTCCACCAGTAAATAAAAAAGGCTCCCGAGGGAGCCTTTTTTATTTACTGGCGGAGAGGGTGGGATTCGAACCCACGGTACGATTTAACGTACGCCTGATTTCGAGTCAGGTACATTCGACCACTCTGCCACCTCTCCTGAATCGGTGTTGCGGTCGCTGCAAGGCTGGCATTATAGCGAGCGATCCTGTGTTGTGCAAGGGAACGATGCCAGAGGCATACAAAGACTTTAGGCAACAATGATCGGCGTTTCGCTGGGCACAGGTGCCCAGCCTTCCGTAAATGAAAAAAGCTCCCAGAGGGAGCTTTTTTCATTTACTGGCGGAGAGGGTGGGATTCGAACCCACGGTACGATTTAACGTACGCCTGATTTCGAGTCAGGTACATTCGACCACTCTGCCACCTCTCCTAAATCGGTGTTGCGGTCGCTGCAAGAGACCAACATTATAGCCACCCGCTGCCAAAAACGGAAGAGCTATTTATCCTCAGAACTCAGGCAGCCGGCGCCAGACGCTCCAGCCCGCCCATGTACGGACGCAGCACTTCCGGAATCACCACGCTGCCATCGGCCTGCTGGTAGTTCTCCAGCACCGCGACCAGCGTGCGCCCCACTGCCAGGCCCGAGCCGTTCAGCGTGTGCAGCAGTTCCGGCTTGTTCTGGGCGTTGCGGAAACGGGCGCCCATGCGGCGGGCCTGGAAGGCTTCCATGTTCGACAGCGAGGAAATCTCGCGATAGGTGTTCTGCGCCGGCAGCCACACTTCCAGGTCATAGGTCTTGGCCGCGCCGAAGCCCATGTCGCCGGTGCACAGCAGCATCACGCGATACGGCAGGCCCAGGCTCTGCAGGATGAATTCGGCATGGCCGACCATCTCGTCCAGCGCGGCATGCGACTGTTCCGGATGGGCGATCTGCACCATCTCGACCTTGTCGAACTGGTGCTGGCGGATCATGCCACGGGTGTCGCGGCCGTAGCTGCCGGCCTCCGAACGGAAGCATGGGGTGTGCGCCGTCATCTTCATGGGCAGCGCGTCGAGCGGGACGATCTCATCGCGCACGACGTTGGTCAGCGTCACTTCCGAGGTCGGGATCAGGTAGAAGGTCTCGCCCTCGCCTTCCGCGCCGCCCTTCTTTACCGAGAACAGGTCTTCTTCGAACTTCGGCAGCTGGCCGGTGCCGCGCAGCGAGTCGGCATTGACCATGTACGGGGTATAGCATTCAAGGTAGCCATGCTTGTCGGTATGGGTGTCGAGCATGTACTGGGCCAGCGCGCGATGCAGGCGCGCGATGCCGCCCTTCATCACCGAGAAGCGCGAACCGGTCAGCTTGGTCGCGGTGTCGAAGTCCAGGCCCAGCTTTTCGCCGATGTCGACGTGGTCCTTCACTTCGAAGTCGAACGACGGCGGCGTGCCGATCTTGCGCACTTCGACGTTGCCGGTTTCGTCAGTGCCGGCCGGCACCGATTCGTGCGGCAGGTTCGGGATCGCCTCCATGAACTCGGCCATCTTGCGCTGGACGTCGGCCAGCAGTCCTTCATTTGCTTTGAGTTCATCCCCCAGGCCGGCCACTTCCGCCATCACGCCCGCCGTGTCCTCGCCCTTGCCCTTCAGGATGCCGATCTGCTTGGACAGCGAATTGCGCTTGCCCTGCAGTTCTTCGGTACGGGTCTGGATCGCCTTGCGCTCGGCCTCGATGGCGTTGAAGCCGGCCACATCGAGCTGGAACTTGCGCGCAGCCAGGCGCGCGGCGACGGTGTCGATGTCTTTGCGGAGAAGTTGGATGTCTATCATTGTCAGGCTATCGTAGGTGAGGTCGAACGAGCAGTATGTCGCGCAGTTTATCTAATCTGCAATTGTACCAAGCGGGCCGCGAATGTCGATGGCGAGATTTACGTCTCGCCGGCGTCCTCATCCAGCTGGCGCAGGAAAGCCAGTTTCTCCGCAATCTTCGCCTCCACCCCGCGCGGCACCGGCTGGTACCAGCGCGGCTCCGGCATGTTCTCCGGGAGGTAGGTTTCGCCGGCCGCATAGGCATTCGGCTCGTCGTGGGCGTAGCGGTATTCGTGGCCGTAGCCGAGCTCTTTCATGAGCCTGGTCGGGGCATTGCGCAGATGTACCGGCACTTCGCGCGACTTGTCCTTGCGGACAAACGCCATCGCCGCATTGAAGGCGTTGTAGCCGGCATTGCTCTTGGCCGCGATCGCGAGGTAGACGACCGCCTGCCCCAGCGCCAGTTCGCCCTCGGGAGAGCCGAGGCGCTCGTAGGTGGTCGCGGCATCGTTGGCGATCTGCAGCGCGCGCGGGTCGGCCAGGCCGATGTCTTCCCAGGCCATGCGCACGATGCGGCGCGACAGGTATTTGGCGTCGGCCCCGCCATCGAGCATGCGGCACAGCCAGTACAGGGCCGCGTCCGGATGCGAGCCGCGCACGGATTTGTGCAGGGCCGAGATCTGGTCGTAGAAATTGTCGCCGCCCTTGTCGAAGCGGCGCGAGTTCAGGGTCAGCGCGTTGTCGACGAACTCGCCGGTGATCGTGGTGATGCCCGAGGTTTCGGCCGAGGTCTTGGTCTGCTCGAGCAGGTTCAGGAAGCGGCGGGCGTCGCCGTCGGCGTAGCCGATCAGGGTCGAAATCGCGATCTCGTCGAATTTCAAATGGGCCAGCACGCGCTGCTGGGCACGGGCCAGCAACTGGCGCATCTCGTCGTCGTTCAGCGCCTTCAGCACGTAGACCTGCGAGCGCGACAGCAGCGCCGAGTTCACCTCGAACGAGGGATTCTCGGTGGTGGCGCCGATCAGCGTCACCAGGCCCGACTCGACGAAGGGTAGCAAGGCGTCCTGCTGCGACTTGTTAAAACGGTGGATCTCGTCGATGAAGAGGATCGTGTGCTTGCCGCGCGCCAGGTACTGCTCGGCCTGTTCGACCGAGGCGCGGATGTCCTTCACGCCCGACAGCACGGCGGACAAGGCGATGAATTCGCAGTCGAAGGCGTAGGCCGTCAGGCGCGCCAGCGTGGTCTTGCCGACGCCGGGCGGCCCCCACAGGATCATCGAATGCGGTTTGCCGGATTTGAAAACCAGGTTCAGCGGCTTGCCGGGACCGAGCAGGTGGCTCTGGCCGATGACTTCGTCGATGGTGCGCGGGCGCAGGGCTTCGGCCAGCGGCGCGGCCGGTTCGTTCTTGAAAAGGTCATCCACGGCGGACTCCAGCGGCGCGGGGAGAGAAAATAATGGCGGACAAATTTTGCATGCGGCTAGTGTAGCCGATGCGTCCCTGTGCCGTGAACGCAGGACCCGCGCCTGGCTTGGAGCGCCGAACAAAATCGTCAGGGCAAGGCGCAGCGCCGCATCGGCGGACCGCGAAGACAGTACGAAGGTACGGCGAGGCGCTGCAACGCCGCCATGGCGATTTTGTCAGGCGCTCTTAGCCGACCTTCGGGATCAGGCGTCCGACCAGGTTGCCGTGCGCCGGCCCGCTCTGGCCCTGCGCGGGCGTGAACCGGCAGGATTGCAGATAGGCCGCGCCGGCCTGCCGGATGTCCTGGGGGATCTCGTCCTCGAACTTGATGCCGAAGGCCTGGCCGGCAGGATCGACCAGCAGGCGCACGCGCACCCCTTCCTGATTCGGAGACTGTCCCGACAGCGGCAGGAAGGAGTCGAAGCGCTCCGATGCCTGGCAGCTGCCGGCGAGGAGCGCCGCCGGACTGCCTTTTGGGGTGGACGGTCCGAGCTTCCACTGATAGCTCGTCTTGATGTTGCTGCGCCGGACCTGCGGGTCCGACTTCGGGTCGAAACGGCAGCTGCGCAGCTGGCGTACCGCCGCCTCGTCGAGCAGCTTCCAGCCGCTGCCGCGTTGCACCCGCACCTGGGCGGCCCGGCCCTCATCGTCGAGATCGAAAGCGAGCCAGGTTGTCCCTTCGAGTTCGTAGCGAACCGCTTCAAGCGGATACACAGGCGCGCCGCAGCTCGTCGCCAGCGGGTCGCGCAGCGCGCCGCCCGCCTGCGCCCACCCCGGGGCAGCCGGCGCCGACAAGGCCAGCGCCACCACCACTCCCAACAATTGTTTATTCAAGGCCAACCCTGGTTTATTGGTTGTTGACCTCGGCGCCTTTCGGAATCTCGAATTTGAACTGCTGGGCGCCGAGCGATGGATTACGCTGGAAACTTGTAAATTTTAATACAGAAGTTTGCCCAAAGGTATCTTTCAATTCCATCGCTTCCGGCGTGCCGTTTTTCAGGCCGATGCTGATCTGTTCGAAGGTCGTGTCCTTCGCTTTCGGCACGGCATTGAGCCATTCGAGGCCGTCGCGGGTGCCCGCTTCGGACAGGGTGAAGTTCTTTTCGAGGTCGTTGCTGCCGAACAGGATGGCGGCCGGCGAGGAGCCGAGCGCGTTCCCGAGTTTCTTCACGGTGACCTGGTTCAGGTCCTTGTCGTAGATGTAGAGCTGGTCGCCGTCGGCCTGCAGCAGCTGGTCGTAGGGCTTGGTGTAGTTCCAGATGAACTTGCCGGGGCGGGCGAAGACGAAGCTGCCGCTCGAGACGGGCGAGATCTTGCCGGTCTGGGATTTGCGCTGTTGTTGCTGGGTGAACTCGCCTTTGGCGGCCTTGGTGGTGGCCACAAAAGACTTGAACTGGTCGAGGGCGGATGCGTGGGCGGCGCCGGAGAGCGCAAACGCGACAGTGGCGATCAGGGTGGCGATGTTCTTTTTAGCGATCATTGGGGTCCTTTTTCAGTGTGCGGTGTGCATAGGCACGAACGCGTGGGCTCGAGAGCCCACCCTACGTTACTCCGCTGTATCGGTCGGTGCGGAAGCGAACGGGTCGCTTACTCTGCCTGGGTGGCGGGCACGAGGATGTCGCGGTTGCCGTTGCTTTGCATCGGCGAGACGACGCCGCTTTGCTCCATCTGCTCGAGCAGGCGGGCGGCGCGGTTGTAGCCGATGCGCAGGTGGCGCTGGACCAGCGAGATCGAGGCGCGGCGGTTCTTCAGCACCACGGCCACGGCCTGGTCGTACATCGCGTCGGACTCGCCGCCGCCTTCGCCGGCCGGCATGCCGTCGCCGCCGGTGGCGCCCTCTTCCAGCGTGCCGCCTTCCAGGATGCCTTCAATGTAATTCGGCTCGCCCAGCGACTGAAGATGTTTTACAACTCGATGCACTTCGTCGTCCGACACGAAGGCGCCGTGCACGCGCACCGGCAGGCCGGTACCGGGCGGCATGTAGAGCATGTCGCCCATGCCGAGCAGGGCTTCGGCGCCCATCTGGTCGAGAATGGTGCGCGAGTCGATCTTCGAACTCACCTGGAACGCGATGCGGGTCGGGATGTTCGCCTTGATCAGGCCGGTGATGACGTCGACCGACGGACGCTGGGTCGCCAGGATCAGGTGGATGCCGGCGGCGCGCGCCTTCTGCGCGATACGGGCGATCAGCTCCTCGACCTTTTTACCCACGACCATCATCAGGTCGGCCAATTCGTCGATGATGATGACGATCGTCGGCAGCTTTTCCAGCGGCTCCGGATTGTCCGGCATGATCGAGAACGGATTCGGGATGTGCTCTTCGCGCTTGGCCGCATCCGCGATCTTGGTGTTGTAGCCGGCCAGGTTACGCACGCCCAGCTTCGACATCAATTTGTAGCGGCGCTCCATCTCGTTCACGGCCCAGTTCAGCGCGTGGCCGGCCTGGCGCATGTCGGTCACGACCGGCGCCAGCAGGTGCGGGATGCCTTCGTAGACCGACATTTCCAGCATCTTCGGGTCGATCAGGATCAGGCGCACGTCGGCCGGATCGGATTTGTACAGCAGCGACAGGATCGTCGCGTTGATGCCGACCGATTTACCGGAACCGGTGGTACCGGCCACCAGCAGGTGCGGCATCTTGGCCAGGTCCGCCACCACCGGTTTGCCGGCGATGTCCTTGCCCAGCGCGACCGTCAGGTTCGAGGCGCTGTCGTTATAGACCTTGGAGCCGACGATTTCCGTCAGGCGCACGATCTGGCGCTTCGGGTTCGGCAGCTCGAGCGCCATGTAGTTCTTGCCGGGGATGGTTTCCACGACGCGGATCGAGGTCAGCGACAGCGAACGCGCGAGGTCGCGCGCCAGGTTGACGATCTGGCTGCCCTTCACGCCGGTGGCAGGCTCGATTTCGTAGCGCGTGACGACCGGGCCCGGGAAGGCGGCCACGACCTTGGCTTCGACGCCGAAGTCGGACAGCTTCTTCTCGATCAGGCGGCTGGTGAATTCGAGCACGTCGACGGAGACCGTTTCCTGCGCCGGCGGCGGTTCGTCCAGCAGCGACAAAGGCGGCAGCGGCGAGTCGCCCGGCAGGTCGCGGAAGAGCGGCGTCTGCTGCTCCTTGACGGCGCGCTCGCCTTTTGGCACCGACATCATCTGCGGTTCGATCTTGATCGGCGCAGTCATCGACGCAGACATCGACGCAGATTCGGCCGCCATCGTCTGGGCGGCAACGGCCGGTGCGCCGGCGGCAGGCGCGCCCAGCGAAGGCGCGGCACGGGCCGGGGCCGGCACATGCAGCGGTTCGTCGTCGTCGAGCTGCGGCTCGGCGCGCCGCGCCGGCGCAGGCTTCTCGATTTTCGCCCGTTCGGTCACCACGGCTTCGTCGCGCTGTACGGCCGCCGCTTCGCCCTGGCGCCGGTCTTCGCGGTCTTCGACCCGCATGCGGAACCAGTCCATCGTGCTTTCCGCGGCCTCGCCGATGCGCTCGGCCACGGCCAGCCAGGAGACGTGGAAGAACAGCGAGAAACCGAGGCCGAACAGCAGCAGCAGGAGCAGGGTCGCGCCCGTGAAACCGAAGGCGACCTGGGCGGCGTGGCCGAGCAGCTGGCCCAGCACCCCGCCCGGGGCGCGCGGCAATTCGACGTCCCAGGACCACATGCGCAGGTATTCGAGGCCGACGCTGCCGGCGAACATCAGGCCGAAACCGATCCAGCGGACGATGAATTCGTCCTGGTGCTCCGGTTCGGCCGGCGTGGGCAGCTTGTCGGTCAGTTTGCGGTAACCGCGCCAGACCGCGCGCATGAACAGGGCGCCCCACCACCAGGCGGAAAAACCGAAAATGAACAGCAACAGGTCGGCCAGCCAGGCGCCGGCCTTGCCGCCCAGGTTGGAAATGCTGGCGACGGTATTCGCGTGCGACCAGCCCGGATCGGCCTTGTTGTAGCTTAGCAAAATCATCACGAAATACAGGAAGCCGACGGCCATGGCGATCCAGCGCGCCTCCAGCAGGAGACGGGCGAGACGGCGCGGCATCGGCGATCGCGGGGACGGATGACGGGGTGGTGTCGTGGGCTGTGCGGGACTCTTCTTGCTCATGCTGCTGGCTGCTGATGTGTTCGCCGTGGCGGAATCCGACCATTCTAAAGCATGTCGCGTTGCGATACCCCATGATTCATGCTCGGACGCATCATCGTCTATAATCGCTGCTGTTTTCGGCGACTTGATATATGTCCGTCCTGCCCCCAGTTTCCCCTTTCTTCTCTTACTACCTCGCACCCCATGACCACTAAGAAACACGCCAAAGTCCTGATCCTCGGTTCCGGTCCTGCCGGCTACAGTGCCGCCGTCTACGCCGCGCGCGCGAATTTGAGCCCGATGCTGGTGACCGGCGTCGAACAGGGCGGCCAGCTGATGACGACGACCGATGTCGAGAACTGGCCGGGCGACCCGCTGGGCGTGCAAGGTCCGGAGCTGATGGCGCGCCTGCTGCAGCACGCCGAGCGTTTCAATACCGAGATCGTGTTCGACCACATCCACACGACCTACCTGAACGAAAAGCCGATCCGCCTGGTCGGCGACTCGCACGAATTCACCTGCGACGCCCTGATCATCGCCACCGGCGCCTCGGCCCAGTACCTCGGCCTGGAATCGGAACAGGCCTTCATGGGCCGCGGCGTCTCGGCCTGCGCCACCTGCGACGGCTTCTTCTACCGCAACCAGGAAGTGGCGGTCATCGGCGGCGGCAATACCGCGGTCGAGGAAGCCCTGTACCTGGCCGGTATCGCTTCGAAAGTCACCTTGATCCACCGCCGCGACAAGTTCCGCGCCGAGCCGATCCTGGTCGACCGCCTGATGCACAAGGTCAAGGAAGGCAAGATCGTGCTGGAACTGAACCACACGCTGGACGAAGTGGTCGGCGACAACAGCGGCGTCACCGGCCTCAAGATCCGTTCGACCGGCGACGGTTCGGCCAAGGACCTGACCGTGCACGGCCTGTTCGTGGCGATCGGCCACAAGCCGAACACGATGATCTTCGAAGGCCAGCTCGACATGCACAACGGCTACATCAAGACCCGCAGCGGCAACGAGGGCATGGCCACGGCCACCAGCGTGCCGGGCGTGTTCGCGGCCGGCGACGTGCAGGACCACATCTACCGCCAGGCGATCACCAGCTCGGGCACCGGCTGCATGGCCGCGCTCGACGCCCAGCGCTACCTGGAAGCGCTGGAAGACGGCCAGTAACAAGGAGCACGATGGCAGGCATGAAAGACTTTGCCGAACTCAAATCCCTGCGCGACCGGCTGCAGGAAGAGGAACGCCTGCGCGCCATCGAGCAGGCCGAACGCGAAAAGCGCGAACGCATCGCCCGCGAACGCGCGGTCGAGTTCCGCAGCGCCATGGACGGCGTCAAGAAGATGCCGGAGTCGAATCGCTACGTCTATCGGCCGGTGCAGGAAGCGCTGCTGCGCGAGCAGCCCGCACGGCGCGTCCTGTCGCAGGAAGAAGACGACGCCCTGGTGCTGCAGCAGTCGCTGTCGGACATTTTCGACGTGGACGGCCTGCTCGACGACGACCCGACGCTCTCCTATTCAAAAGACGGCGTCGGTCCCGACGTCGTGAAAAAGCTGCGCAAGCGCCACTGGCCGCTACAGGACGAACTCGACCTGCACGGCATGACGCGCGACACCGCACGCGGCCAGGTCGGCGACTTCGTGCGCCGCTCGGTCCGCCGCGGCGTGCGCTGCGTGCGCATCATCCACGGCGTCGGCTACGGCTCCCCGAACGGCGAGCCGGTGCTGCGCTCGGTCGTGCACAGCTGGCTGGTCCAGCTCGACGAAGTCGTCGCCTTCTGCGTGGCAAACCGGGCCGACGGCGGCAATGGCGCGCTGATCGTGCTGCTCAAGCCGGCACTCGACCGTTAATGCGGGGCGGATACAACACTCACCGCGTTGCAATACTGTCGAGGCGACATCCCTTTGTCGGCACGTTGTAGAATTGCGCCGACCCGCCGTCCATGCAGCGCCTACCATAAGGGAAGTCCATTGAAGTCCAGTCCGATCGTTCCCATGTCCGCGGCGCCCCTGGTAGACCTGCAATCCTGCGCGGACGAGCCGATTCACATTCCCGGATTCATCCAGCCCCACGGCTTCCTGCTGTTCTTCGGGCTGGACGGCAGCGTGGAAGGCTGGAGCGCGAACATCCCGGCCGAACTGGCGAACCTGCAAGCCGGCCAGCATTTCGACCACCTGCCCCTGCCGGCGCTGGCCGCCGAGCTGATCGAAGAATGCGTGGCCGGCCAGGTCGACGGCGAATGCGCGCCGGCCTTTATCGCCGTCGAGCTGGGCAAGGTCCAGTACGACTGCATCGTGCACGCCACGCATGGCCGCGTCATCGCCGAATTCGAATCGCGCCACGTGCCCGCCGACACGGTCGCCCTGTTCGCCGTCAAGGCGCACAGCTCGATCGAACGCGTGCGGCGCCAGAAGAGCATCGACACCCTGCTGGAAACCGCCGTGCGCCAGGTGCGCGAATTCACCGGCTTCGACCGCGTCATGGCCTACCGCTTCCGCGAAGACGACAGCGGCGACGTCGTGGCCGAAGCGCGCCGCGAGGACCTGACGCCGTACGTCGGCCAGCGCTACCCGGCAGGCGACATCCCGGCCCAGGCGCGCCGCATGTACATCCTGACGACCCTGCGCATGATCGCCGATGTCGGCTACCGGCCGGTGCCGATGCTGGGCGCGCCCGGCGCGCTGCCGCTCGACATGAGCTACGGCGTGCTGCGCAGCGTCTCCCCGGTCCACATCGAATACCTGCAGAACATGGGCGTGTGCGCTTCGATGAGCGTCTCGATCGTGATCAACGGCCGCCTGTGGGGCCTGCTGGCCTGCCACCACATGGCGCCGAAACAGGTGCCCTACTCGATCCGCATGGCGGCCGACGTGCTGGCCCAGGTGATGGCCTCGACCATCCAGAGCATCGAGGCGCGCCGGGATGCCGAGCAGGTCGAGCAGGCCGCGCGCGTACGCACCAGCCTGGTCGAGTCGCTGCTGATCGACGAGGAACCGCTCGACGCCCTCGCCCGGCATGCGGAGGCCTTGCAGGAAGCGACCGGCTCGCATGCCTTGGTCTGCGTCCACAACGGCAAAGTCATCAGCTTCGGCGCGATCGAACGCGCCACGGCCGAGGCCATCGTGCGCTCGCTCCCGGTGGATGCCAGCGACCTGGTCGTACGCGATGCGCTGGACGAATGGCCGGTGGACGTGCAGCCGGTCATCGGCAAATGGGTCGGGATGCTGGCCCTGCCCTTCGACCCGCCCGGCGGCGGCTGGTGCCTGCTGCTGCGCACCGAACAGATCGAACAGGTGGCCTGGGCCGGACGCCCGGAAAAGACAAGCAGCCACGGTCCGCTGGGCGCGCGCCTGACCCCGCGCGGGTCCTTCGACGCCTGGCACGAAACCGTGCGCGGACGCGCCCAGCCCTGGGAAGCGCCGGTGCAATCGAATGCGCGGCTGATGCTGTCCGAACTGCTGCGCGCCTCGAACGCACGCCGCGCCCAGACCGAATCGACCCGCGCCCAGCTGCTGGCCATGCTGGGCCACGACCTGCGCGATCCGCTCCATTCGATCAACATGGCCGGCACCCTGCTCGAGCGCGGCAATGGCAATGGCAATGCGCAGCCGTCGCTGGGCAAGCGGATCCAGTCGTCGAGCAATCGCATGCAGCGCCTGATCGGCCAGGTGCTCGACATGAGCCGCATCGACGGCGGCCTGGGCCTGGGCATGACGCTCGATCCGATCGACCTGGCCTCGCTCACCGAAGACCTGGTCGACGAGATGCGCCTGGCCTATCCGACGATCAGCTACGAATATGCGAGCCCCGGCCCGACCATGGTGCGCGCCGACGCCGGGCGCATGGCGCAGGTGCTGTCGAACTTGCTGAGCAATGCGCGCCACCACGGGCAGGTCGGGCATCCGATCCGGGTGGCCCTGCACGCCGCCGCCGGCTGGGCGACGCTCGAGGTCGCGAACAAGGGTTCGCCGATTGCCGACGACCTGGCGGCCACCCTGTTCAACCCATTCAAGCGCAGCTCGCTGCACAATCCCCTGAACCGCACCGGCATGGGGCTGGGCCTGTACATCGTCGCCACCATCGTGCGCGAGCACGAGGGGGAGATCAGCTACCGCCACGAAAACGGCCAGGTGATCTTCAGCGTGAAGCTGCCGCTGGCCGAAACCGAGCGCGCCGGCCCGACGTAGGGTGGGTCCCGTGTTAGGCTAGCAACATGCCAACAGAATAGTCGCTGCATGACCCTTATCAAGTTCATCGAAATCATGGCCATCCTGGTCGGGGCGTTTTCCGGCTTCATCGAGGCGCGCCGCAAGCGCATGGACCTGGTCGGCGTCTTCACGGTCGCCTTTATCGCCGCTTTCGGCGGCGGCACCCTGCGCGACATCCTGCTCGACCGCCGTCCGCTGTTCTGGGTCACGCACCAGGAGTATGCGATCCTGATCTTCGTGCTGGCCCTGATCGCCTCCCCCCTCATCCGCACCCTGCGCCACATGGTCTCCGAGCGCCTGATCGTGATCGCCGACGCCGTCGGCCTCGGCCTGTTCTCGATCGCCGGGGTGTCCTCGGCCCTGGACGCCAACATGCCGCTCTTCATCGCGTCGATGATGGGCGTGATTACGGGGATTTTCGGGGGCGTGCTGCGCGACATCGTCTGCAACGAGGTGCCGATGGTGTTCCGGGACGGCAAACCGTATGCGATCTGCGCCTTCCTCGGGAACTGGATGTTCCTGCTGATGGGGCTGTACACGAGCGTGTCGCACGACTTCGCGCTGTGGACCAGCGCGCTCTTCATCAGCGTGCTGCGGCTGGTCACCTGGAAATTCGATATTCAAATGGGGCGTTGACCGCCCCATTCGAACTGGTATTACACCGCGTCCGCGCCCGTCTCACCGGTGCGGATACGAATTACCTGCTGCACGTCCTGCACGAAAATCTTGCCGTCGCCGATCTTGCCCGTGCGCGCGGCCTTGATGATGGCGTCGACCACCTGGTCGACCACGCCGTCGTCCACCACCACCTCGATTTTGACCTTCGGCAGGAAGTCGACCACGTATTCGGCGCCGCGATACAGCTCGGTATGGCCCTTCTGGCGGCCGAAGCCTTTCACCTCGGTGACGGTCAGGCCGGTGACGTTCACGTCGGCCAGGGCTTCACGCACTTCGTCGAGTTTGAAGGGTTTGATTACGCAGGTAATCTGTTTCATGTGTGCTCCTGTTTTTGGATGAGGGATTTTATTGTTGGTCGGGGATGTTCGCCAGGTCGTCGAGCCAGACCGTCGCTTCCGAGTCGCTCGGGGCGCGCCAGTCGCCGCGCGGCGAGAGCGAGCCGCCGTTGCCGACCTTCGGGCCGTTCGGCACGCAGCTGCGCTTGAACTGGCTGGTCTTGAAGAAGCGGAACAGGAAGATCGACAGGTTGCGCTTGATCGCGTCGAGTTCGTACTCGTTGCGCGCGCCATGCTCGTCCGGCCAGCGCCCTTCGTTCTTCGAGCGCCAGGCGGAGTACGACAGGAAGGCCACTTTCGACGGCGTGAAGCCGTAGCGCAGGATGTAGTACAAATTAAAATCCTGCAGCTCGTAGGGACCGATCACGCTTTCCGTGATCTGGGCCGGCTTGTCGTCGCCTTCCTTGCCGGGCACCAGCTCCGGACTGATCTCGGTGCCGAGCACGTTCAGCAGCACCTCCGCCCCGCCCTTCACGACGGCCCCGGTTTCGGCGACCCAGCGCACCAGGTGCGTGATCAGGGTCTTCGGCACGCTGGCGTTCACGTTGTAGTGCGACATGTGGTCGCCTACGCCATAGGTGCACCAGCCCAGCGCCAGTTCCGACAGGTCGCCGGTGCCGATCACGATCGCGCCCAGGTGGTTCGCGAGCCGGAACAGGTGATTGGTGCGCTCGCCCGCCTGCACGTTCTCGAAGGTGACGTCGTACTGCTCCTTGCCTTCGGCATAGGGGTGGCCGAGGTCCTTCAGCATCTGCAGGCAGCTCGGGCGGATGTCGATCTCCTTCGCGCTGCAGCCGACCACTTCCATCAGCGCGTGCGCCTGCTGCAGCGTGCGGCCGCTGGTGGCAAAGCCCGGCATCGTGTAGGCCAGGATGTTCGTGCGCGGCAGGCCCAGGCGGTCCATGGCGGCGGCGCAGACCAGCAAGGCATGGGTCGAATCGAGTCCGCCCGACACGCCGATCACCACCTTCTGGATCCCGCTCGAGGACAGGCGCTGGATCAGGGCCTGGACCTGGATGTTGTAGACCTCGGTGCAGCGCTCGTCGCGCAGCGCGCGGTCGGCCGGCACATAGGGGAAGCGCTCGATCTCGCGGTTCAGGGGCAGCGTGGTCTCGAAGGGCAGCGCCAGTTTCACGCGCTGGACGCGGAAACTCGCCACTTCCTGGGCATGGCGGCGCGCCGACTGGGCGAAGGTGGTGGCGCGCATGCGCTCCTGCGACAGGCGTTCCAGGTCGACGTCGGCGAAAATGATGTGCGACTCGTCCAGAAAACGTGCCGATTCGGCCAGCATCTCGCCTTTTTCGTAGATGATGGCCTGGCCGTCCCAGGCCATGTCGGTGGTCGATTCGCCGCGCCCGGCCGAGGTGTACAGATAGGCGGCCATGCAGCGCGCCGACTGCTGGCTGACCAGCTGGTGGCGGTAGGTGCTTTTCCCGACCAGCACGTTCGAAGCCGACAGGTTCACCAGCACCGTCGCGCCGGCCATCGCCGCGAACGAGGACGGCGGCACCGGCACCCAGACGTCTTCGCAGATCTCGACGTGGAAGCGCAGCAGCGGCAGGTTCTCGACCTCGAACACCTGGTTCGGGCCGAAAGGAACCGACTCTCCGAACAGTTCGATTGCGTCGACGGCGGCGCATTCGGCCGCAGAGAATTGGCGCGATTCGTAGAATTCGCCGTAGTTCGGCAGGAAGCTTTTCGGCACCAGGCCCAGCACGCGTCCGCTCGCGACCACGGCCGCACAATTGAACAGCTGGTGATTGACCCGCAGGGGCAGGCCCACTACCATCGCCACAGGCAGCGTGTTCGATGCCTCCACGACGGCCGCCAGCGCTTCCTCGCAGGCGTCGAGCAAGGCCTTCTGGTGGAACAGGTCGTCGCAGCTGTAGGCGGACAGGCCCAGTTCCGGGAACGCGACCAGGGCCGCGCCCTGCTCTGCGGCCTGGCGCGCGAGGGCCAGGGTCTGCTCGACGTTATAGGCCGGGTCGGCGATGCGGCAACGAGGAATGGCCACGGCCACGCGCGCGAATCCGTGGGAATAGAGATTGAAAAATCGGTTGTTCATGTAGTGCCCTGAATAGGTATAAGAGCAATTTTGAATTATCGCACGCATATCGCTTCTTCCCTGTCCGAGATCGGCGAACAAGCCTGGAACGGCCTGCTGGCGCAGCAGGAGGAAGCCAACCCCTTCCTTTCCTACGCCTTCCTGCATGCGCTGCACGAATCCGGCAGCGCCGCCCCCGAGACCGGCTGGCAGCCGCAATACATCGCGCTCTATGAGGACGTGGCAGGGCGCGGCGCCACGCTGGCCGCGGCCCTGCCGCTGTACGTGAAAGGCCACTCCTACGGCGAATACGTGTTCGACTGGGCCTGGGCCGACGCCTACCAGCGCCATGGGCTCGACTATTACCCCAAGCTGCTGGCCGCCGTCCCCTTCACGCCGGTCGCCGGTCCGCGCCTGCTGGCGGTCGACGAGGCGGCGCGTGCGGCGCTGATCGCCGTCCTGAAAGCGACGCAACGCGCGACCGAGGTGTCGTCGACCCACATCCTGTTCCCGCCGGAAGGGCATGCGCGCCAGTTGCAGGAGGCCGGCTTCATGCTCAGGAGCGGCGTGCAGTTCCACTGGCTCAATCCGGGCTATGCGGACTTCGAGGAGTTCCTCGCCACGCTGGAGCAAAAAAAGCGCAAGAACATCCGCGCCGAGCGGAGAAAAGTGCGCGAAGCCGGCGTGACCCTGCGCCGCGTGCGCGGTGCGGACGCGACGGACGCCGACTGGAAGCTGTTCAACCGCTGCTACCGCCACACCTATGCCGCACACTATTCGACGCCCTACCTGAACCTGGATTTCTTCCGCCGCATCGGCAGGACCATGCCGGACAATATCCTGCTCGTGATCGCCGAGCGCGAAGGCCGGCCGATCGCGTCCTCGCTGGTGATCCACAGTGCCGACACCTTGTACGGCCGCTACTGGGGCGAACTGGAACACGTGCCCTGCCTGCACTTCGAGGCCGCCTATTATCAACCGCTCGAGTTCTGCATCGAGCAAGGCATCAAGACCTTCGAGGGCGGCGCCCAGGGCGAACACAAGATGGCGCGCGGCTTCCTGCCGACGCGCACCTTCTCGGCGCACTGGCTGGCGCATCCCTCGTTCGCCGACGCGATCGAACGCTTCCTCGAGCGGGAAGCGGGCGGGATCGATGATTACATCAGTGAGCTCAATGAAAGGAACCCATTCAAGGGCTAGAACCCGGAGCGCTTTGCGTAGGGTGGGCTCCGCCCACGCGGTGATACGCACCGGCTCCGTGTTCGTGCGCGATGATCTTGCGGTTACGTATCACCGCGTGGGCGGAGCCCACCCTACGTTACGCAACTGCCCGTAGTATTGCCAGCGCGGTCTCCAAGCGCTCAGCCGTCAGAACATAGCGCCCATATGGCACGCTCCTGATCGGCGGCAGGTCGCTATCGCGCTCGAATCCAATCGCCGTGTACATCCGCAGCGCCGAGGCCATCACGGAACTCGTATGCAGCCCCACGACGGGCGCGCCGGCCCCGCGTGCGGCTTCGAGGCAGGCGGCAACCAAGGACCGGCCGATACCGCAGCCACGAAAATCGGGCGCCACGACCAGCATCCTGATCACCGACCAGTCCCCGGGAAAGATGGCACTGCGCGGCCGCCCCGGCCCGACATGGACCACCGCACCCGCGATCACGCCATCGCGCTCCGCCACGAACAGGTCGCCATCGGCGGCCAGGTCGGCCATCTGCCCGATGCCTTCGATGAAGGTTGGCCAGTCGGCATAATGGTCCGAGTACTCGGCAAATGCGGCGCGTGCAAGCGCGTTGACGGCATACTGGTCCGCTGCGGCGAAGCGCCTGACCGCGACCCTCATACGAACAGCGAGGGCTGGCTGTCCGCGTAATCGCGCAACAGGTTCCACACCACCTTCACGCGCCGCAGCCGGTATAAATCGGTCGGCGCCGCCAGCCAGAACGAGCGCTCGGCGAAGAAGCCCGGCAGCACCGGCACCAGCTTGCCGTCGTCGGGCACCGCATACGGCGGCGCCATCATCAGGCCCATGCCCAGCGCGGCCGCCTCGATCTGCGCCGTCATGCCCGAGCAGCACAGGCGCCGGCGCGGAGTAAAGCCGAGTTCGTCCAGATAGGACAGCTCGCGGCTGGCCAGGCGGTCCTGCACGTAGTCGACGAAATAATGCTGGGACAGGTCGGACTGGTGGCGGATCGGCGGATGCCGGGCCAGGTAGTCGGGCGAGGCGTACAGGTAGAAGCGGAACGAGGCCAGGCGCGTCACCATGTAGCGCCCGGTGGTCGGGGGATCGAGCATCACGCCCAGGTCGGCCTCGCGGTTGGCCAGGTTGGCGAAGCTCGGCAGCGCCAGCAGATCGATCGTCAGCTCGGGATTGGCGTCGAGCAGGCCGACCAGCAGCGGCGCCACGACCTTTACGCCGAACACCTCCGGCACCCCGAGGCGCACCACGCCGTGTGCCGCCACTTCCGCCCCGCCGAGCTGCTCGGCCGCAGCCAGGGCCGCGCCTTCCATTGCCTCGGCATGGGGCAGCAGCGCAAGGCCCATTTCGGTCAGCTCGTAGCCCTCGCGCGAACGGTCGAACAGGGTCGTGCCCAGTTCTTTTTCGAGGCGGTCGATGCGCCGCGCCACCGTCGTGTGCTCGACATCGAGCCGGCGCGAGGCGCCCGAGAGCGTGCCGGCGCGCGCCAGCTCAAGAAAGAATCGAAGGTCGGTCCACTCTGGCAAGCTATTCATCGGCACATTGTTTGATATCAATATCCCTATTGTGCACCAGTGCACATTCATCCCGCAATCGATTCCCATACGCATGTTTGAGGGCACACAAATTGTGCAGTTGCAGCATTCCACGTGCATTTTCTCTCTTTGCATAACGCACCAAGCCGGTGCGAGCACCTGTGCATCCACGCACAAGGGGTGGGCGCGTTGTTATCTTTTCAGCCAGACCGAACCCGTGCACACTGCTCTGCGTGCGATTCCGAACGCATCGCCACCACCATAATTAGGAGACAAGAAATGCGCCTGACAGATAAAAAAATGAAATTGATCAATCGTTCCGCCATTTCCACCGCCGTTCTGCTGGCGATCTACGGTGGCCCGGTCGGAATCGCTCACGCCCAGCAAGCCCAGGAAGCCCAGGCGAGCGGCGACACCGCCGCGGCCACCGACGGCGCCATCAACAAGGTGATCGTAACCGCCCGCCGCCGCGCCGAACTGATCCAGGATGTCCCGGGCGCCGTCACCGCGCTCTCGGGCGCCGATCTCGAAAAGCAGGCAATTCCCGACCTGACCGCGCTGACCGAAAAGGTCCCGAACACGACGCTCAAGGCCTCGCGCGGCACGAACACCACCCTGACCGCGTTCATCCGCGGCGTCGGCCAGCAAGACCCGGTCGCCGGCTTCGAACAGGGCGTCGGCATCTATCTCGACGACGTCTACCTGGCGCGTCCCCAGGGCGCCCTGACCGACATCTATGACCTCGAGCGCATCGAAGTGCTGCGCGGTCCGCAGGGCACCCTGTACGGCCGCAATACCATCGGCGGCGCGGTCAAATACGTGACCCGCAAGCTGGCCTCGAAGCCGACCTTCGACGTCAAGGCGACCGTCGGCAACTACGGCGAAAAAGACCTGGTCCTCAAGGGCAGCACCCCGGTCTCCGACATGCTGCGCCTGGGCGCCACCGTCGGCACCTTCAACCGCGACGGCT
This sequence comes from Massilia sp. LXY-5, assembly GCF_059801075.1. Classification (NCBI taxonomy): domain Bacteria; kingdom Pseudomonadati; phylum Pseudomonadota; class Betaproteobacteria; order Burkholderiales; family Oxalobacteraceae; genus Massilia; species Massilia sp. LXY-5. Next base: position 1,069,370 of record NZ_JBNNEH010000003.1, on the reverse strand, counting down.
TCGGCAAGAACGTCGTCAACGGCCGCGAGAACTACAACAAGGACGTGCTGGCCGGCCGCTTCAGCGCCGAGCTGACCCCGACCAGCGACCTGTTCGTGCGCTTCACCGCCGACAAGACGGTCGACAAGTCGGAACCCAAGCAGGGCTATCGCCTGACCCCTGGCCCGGCCCCGGCCAGCCTCGCGCCGCTGAACGACTTCTACGACACCCGCGCCAACCTGTATGCGGTCAATGGCCACGAACAGAAGGTGACGACCGAAGGCCAGGCCCTGCTGCTCGAATACACGATCGACCCGACCCTGTCGGTCAAGTCGATCACGGCGCATCGCAAATCGCTGTCGTACGCGCCGATCGACTTCGATTCGCTCAACACGCCGACCTGGGAAGCGCCGTCGATCTACAGCGACAAGCAGACCAGCCAGGAATTCCAGCTGACTTATACCGGCTCGCGCTGGCAGGGCGTGGCCGGCCTGTTCTACATGAAGACGAATGCCTTCAACGAATTCGACGTGCTGTACAACGCACTGGGCGGCCTGTCGCTGCTGACCCGCGACGACATCGACACCAAGACCTGGGCCGTCTTCGCCGACGCCAGCTACAGCCTGACCGACACCTTCAACATCACGCTCGGCGGCCGCTACACCAGCGACGAGCGCAGCGCCGCCATCTTCAAGCGCACCTACCTCGGCCTGGCCGGCTCGCCCAACCTGGGTAATCCCGCCGCTGTCCCCCTCGCCGCCCCGAACACGGACCTCGGCCCGAACGACCTGCACCGCACCGACAAGAAGTTCACGCCGAAGGTCGGCTTCGGCTGGAAGATCGCGCCGGAACATAATATCTACAGCACCTACGCCAAGGGCTTCAAGGGCGGCATGTTCGATCCGCGCATGGACCTGGTGGCAACGGGCGGCCCGAACAGCGCCGCTTCGCTGCAGAAGCGCCAGGGCGTCGATCCGGAAGAAGTCAGCACCGTCGAACTGGGCCTGAAGTCGGCGCTGAACGGCGGCCGCGTGCAGACCAATGCCGCCGTGTTCTATACCGACTACAAGAACGTCCAGGTCCCGGGTTCGATTCCGACCTTCGGTGCGAACGGCGCGGTGAACGGCTTCGCCGGCAGCCTGACCAACGCCGGCAAGGCCAAGATCAAGGGCGTGGAACTGGAAGCGATCGCCTACCTGACCAACCAGTTGAGCATGAACGCGATGTACAGCTACATCGACGCCAACTACAAGGAATGGTTCGTCGCGAACACCACCGGCCTGGTGAACATCGCACCGCATACCGAGTTCCAGAACACGCCGAAGAACGCCGCCAACCTCGGCGTCACCTACGACTGGCCGTTCGCGGTCGCGGGCCGCAGCGGTTCGCTGAGCCTGACCAACAGCGTCTCCTACAAGAGCAAGGTGTACCAGACCGAGATCGTGAGCGCGCCCGGCATCGCCAGCCTGGACCCGACCGTCCCCGGCAACCTGGCGCTGGCCCAGAGCGGCTATTCGCTGTGGGATGCGGGCCTGGTGTGGACCAGCGCCGACCGCAAGATCCAGGTCGGGCTGCACGGCCGCAACCTGGCGGACAAGCGCTACAAGGTGGCCGGCTACAATTTCTCGGGCTTCTTCAACACCGTCACCGCGTTCTATGGCGACCCACGCACCGTGCGCGCGACCGTGAACGTGAAGTTCTGATCCGCCCCGCGTAGTAAAAAGAGGCGCACGCCGAGGTGCACGTAAATGCGCCGGCGTGCGCGTCCACCTCATCGATTACGGGGTCACATGTCCACCTACACTGAAACCAGCTTTACGAGCGACGATGGCCTGCGCCTGTATGCGCGCGATTACCCAGCCAGTGGCGGTCCGGCGCCCGTGCCGGCGCACCTGCCGGTGGTGTGCCTGCATGGCCTGACGCGCAACTCGGCGGACTTCGACGAACTGGCGCCCGAGATCGCCCGCTGGGGCCGGCGCGTGCTCGTACCCGACGTGCGCGGCCGCGGCGACTCGGCGCGCGACCCGCATCCCGACAACTACAACCCGGTCGTGTATGCGAACGACGTCGTCAAGCTCCTGCACGACCTCGGCATCGCGCGCGCCGTGTTCATCGGCACCTCGATGGGCGGCCTGATCACGATGACGCTGGCCGTGCGCCATATCGAGCTGATCGCCGGCGCCGTGATCAACGACGTCGGGCCGGTACTGTCGGTCAAGGGCCTGGCGCGCATCGCCGGCTATGCGGGACGCTGCAGCACCCTCGCCTCCTGGATCGAGGCCGCCGCCTACCTGAAAGACATCAACGCCTGCGCCTTTCCCGACGCACCGGAGGAGGAATGGGGCAAGTGGGCACGCCGCGCCTTCGAGGAAGACGCATCGGGCAAGCTCGCCCTGCGCTACGACCCGGCTATTGCGATAGCATTGCAAACAGGTAAACTAAGACCGACTTCGCTGGCCGGCCGCCTCGCCTTCAAGCGTCTCGCGCACAAGCGCCCGACCCTGCTGGTGCGCGGTGCCCTGTCCGACCTGCTCGAGCCGGACCAGGCGGCGTGGATGCGCCGCGCCGCGCCGGCCATGCAGTACACCGAAGTGCCGAACGTCGGCCACGCCCCGATGCTCACCGAACCGGAAGCCCTGGAGGCGATACGCCAGTTCCTGGCGCAGCTTCCTTAAAAACAGCAATCAGGAGACAGCATGCACCATCTCATCAAACCCCTCAGCGCCGCCCTTCTCGTCGCCTTCGCCGCCACTGCGGCGCCGTATGCGCTGGCGGCCGGCCCCGATCTGAAAATCGCCCTCATCGCCGGCAAGACCGGCGCGCTCGAGGCCTATGCCAAGGAAACCGAGACCGGCTTCATGCTGGGCCTGGAATACCTCACCGGCGGCAAGATGGAGATCAATGGGCGCAAGCTGATGGTCATCGTCAAGGACGACCAGAGCAAGCCGGACCTCGGCCGCACCCTGCTGGCCGAAGCCTATGGCGACGACAAGGTCGAGATCGCGGTCGGCACCAGCTCTTCCGGCTCGGCGCTCGCCATGCTGCCGGTGGCGAAGGAGTACAAGAAGGTGCTGATCGTCGAGCCGGCCGTGGCCGACGCCATCACCGGCGACAAGTGGAACAAATACATCTTCCGCACCGCGCGCAACTCGATGCAGGACGCGCTGGCCGCAGCCACCACCCTGAAAGGCGGCAGCGTCGCCTTCCTGGCCCAGGACTATGCCTTCGGGCGCGACGGCGTCAAGGCCGGCAAGGAAGCCCTGGCGGCGACCGGCAGCAAGGCCACGGTGGTGCACGAGGAATACGCGCCGGCCGCCGCGACCGATTTCACCGCGCCGACCCAGCGCCTGTTCGACGCCCTGAAGGACAAGCCGCAGCCGCGCGTGCTGGGCATCGTCTGGGCCGGCCCGAACCCGATGAACAAGATCGCCGACATGAAGCCGGAACGCTTCGGCATCTCGCTGGCACCGGGCGGGAACATCCTGCCGGTGATGAAGACCTGGAAGAACTACGCCGGCACCGAAGGCACGATCTATTATTACTACGCCTTCCCGAAGAACAAGATGAACGACTGGCTGGTGGCGGAACATACCAAGCGTTTCAAGGCACCGCCCGACATGTTCACCGCCGGCGGCTTCGCCGCCGCCAGCGCGGTGTTCAATGCGCTTTCCAAGGTCCCGAGCGGGAACGGGGACCAATTGGTCGCGGCCATGGAAGGCATGAGCTTCGAGACGCCAAAAGGCCCGATGAGCTTCCGCAAGGAAGACCACCAGGCGCTGCAGTCGATGTACCACTTCCGCATCAAGAAGGACCAGAAGAACGAATGGGACCTGCTGGAACTGGTGCGCGAAATCCCGGCCGCCGAGCTGCCGCTCCCGGTCCGCAACAAGCGCTGAGATGGCAAGCGTTCCAGTACAGCAGCCGTCGCTGTCCACGCGCGAGCTGACGATCCGCTTCGGCGGACACGTCGCGGTGAACGCGGTGACGGCGGACTTCTACCCGGGCACGCTGACGGTGATCGTCGGACCGAACGGGGCCGGCAAGACGACCTATTTCAATCTGGTCTCGGGCCAGCTGCCGGCCACCTCGGGCAGCGTGCTGTTGAAGGGCGTCGACGTCACCCGCGCCGGCGCTGCCCGCCGCACGCGGCTCGGCATCGGGCGCGCGTTCCAGCTGACGAATCTGCTCCCCAACCTGACGGTAATGGAAAACGTGCGCCTGGCCGTCCAAAGCCGGGCCGGGCTCGGCATGAACATGTTCTCGGTCTGGTTCGGGCACAAGGAACTCATTGAACGCGCCGGCCACTACCTGGAACGGGTGGCGATGGCGGGCAAGCGCGAGGCCCTCGTCGGCTCGCTCTCGCACGGCGACCAGCGCAAGCTGGAAGTGGCGATCCTGCTGGCGCTGGAACCGGACATCCTGATGTTCGACGAGCCGACCGCCGGCATGAGCGTCGACGAGGTCCCGGTCGTGCTCGACCTGATCCAGGCCGTGAAGCGCGACGCCAATAAGACCGTGCTGCTGGTCGAGCACAAGATGGACGTCGTGCGCCAGCTGGCCGACCGCATCATCGTGCTGCACAACGGCACCCTGGTCGCGGACGGCATGCCCGGCGAAGTCATGCAATCGAAGATCGTACAGGAAGCCTATCTTGGAACACCCGAAAGCGAACATGCGTGACGCGAACAGGAGCGAGGCCGCAGGACAGGCCCCACTCTTGACCCTCTCCGGCGTCCACACCCACATCGGCCAGTACCACATCCTGCAAGGCGTGGACCTGGCCGTGCCGCGCGGCGGCCTGTCAGTGCTGCTGGGCCGTAACGGCGCCGGCAAGACCACCACCCTGCGCACGATCATGGGGCTGTGGAAGGCGAGCGCCGGCGCCATCACCTTCGACGGCCAGGACATCACGAAACTGGCCACGCCGGACATCGCGCGCGCCGGCATCGCCTATGTCCCGGAAAGCATGGCCGTGTTTTCCGATCTGACCGTGCGCGAGAACCTGCACCTGGCCGCGCGCAGCGGCCCGATGGACCAGGCGCGGGTCGACTGGATCTTCGGCTTCTTCCCTGCGTTAAAAAAATTCTGGAACTACCCGGCCGGGAACCTCTCGGGCGGCCAGAAACAGATGGTGGCGATCGCCCGTGCGATCGTCGAGCCGAGAAAGCTGCTGCTGGTGGACGAGCCGACCAAGGGCCTCGCTCCCGCCATCGTGCAAAGCCTGATCGCGGCCTTCCGCGAGCTGAAGGAAACCGACACCACCATCCTGCTGGTCGAGCAGAATTTCAACTTCGTGCGCTCGCTGGGCGACACCGTCAGCGTGATGGACGACGGCCGCGTGGCCCATGCCGGCGCAATGGCGGCGCTGGCCGGCGACGACGAGCTGCAGCAGCGCCTGCTCGGCCTGTCGCTCGACTCCCACCAATAGGATTCAACGATGAGTGCAAGCCTCCCCCTCGTGCAGCCGGCCGACACGCCGCTGCCCAGCGCCCCGCGCGACATCGCGCCGCTGCTGCTCATTCCCGTGCTGGCTCTTGCGATGCTGCCGCTGGTCGGCAGTTTCCCGACCTGGGTGACGCTCACCGTCGCCGGTCTCGCGATGGGCATGATGATCTTCATCATGGCCAGCGGGCTCACGCTCGTCTTCGGCCTGATGGACGTGCTGAACTTCGGCCACGGCGCCTTCGTGTCGGTCGGCGCCTTCACGGCGACCCTGGTGCTGCTGCCGATGCGCGGCTGGCTGGAAGCCGATTCGCTGCTGTTGAACCTCGGTGTACTGGGCCTGGCGGTGACGCTGGCGATGGTCGTCACCGCCCTCCTCGGCTGGGCCTTCGAGCGCATCATCATCATGCCGGTCTACGGCCAGCACCTGAAGCAGATCCTGATCACGATGGGCGGCATGATCGTCGCCGAGCAGCTGATCAACGTGATCTGGGGCGCGGAAACGATCCCGCTGCCGCTGCCGGCTTCCCTGCGCGGCGCCATCTTCCTGGGCGAGGCCGCGATCGAGAAATACCGGCTGCTGGCGGTCGTCGTCGGGCTGGTCGTGTTCGCGGTCCTGTTCCTGGTTCTCAACCGCACCAAGATCGGCTTGCTGATCCGCGCCGGCGTCGAAAACCGCGACATGGTCGAGAGCCTGGGCTACCGCATCCGCCGCCTGTTCGTCGCCGTGTTCGCGGCCGGTTCGGCGCTGGCCGGCCTGGGCGGCGTGATGTGGGGCCTGTACAAGGAAACCCTGTCGGCCGCGATGGGCGGCGAGACCATCGTCATGATCTTCATCGTCATCATCATCGGCGGCCTGGGTTCGGTGGGCGGCTGCTTCATCGGTTCGCTGCTGATGGCGCTGGTGGCCAACTATGCCGGTTTCCTGGCGCCGAAATTCGCCCTGGTCTCGAACATCGCGCTGATGATCGCGGTGCTGATGTGGCGTCCGGCCGGCCTGTATTCGACATCGCGGAGTTAAGCCAATGACCCGACTTCTTTCCGGCGACCTGCCGCGCAGCCGCATCCTGACCCTGGTCCTGCTGCTGGTCTTCCTCGGCCTGGCATTCGCGCCCTTCCTCACCAGCGGCGCGCGGCCACTGAACACGGCGGCCACGATCTGCGTCTACATCGTGCTGGTCGCCTCCTACGACCTGCTGCTCGGCTATACCGGCGTCGTCTCCTTCGCGCACACGATGTTCTACGGGATCGGGGCCTATGGCATCGGGCTGGGTTTGGCGAGCGCCGACGAGCCGACCTGGTCGGCTGCGCTCACCGGCCTCGGCCTGGCCCTGCTGCTGGCGCTGGCGCTGGCCTTCGTCGTCGGCCTGTTCGCGCTGCGCGTGCGCGCCATCTTCTACGCGATGATCACGCTGGCCGTGGCTTCCTCGTTCGCCGTGCTGGCCTCGCAACTGTCGGATTTTACCGGCGGCGAGGACGGCAAGACCTTCAGCGTGCCCGAGGTGCTCTCGCCCGGCTTCACGCTGATCGAAAACGAGGTGTTCGGGCGCGCGATCGACGGCAAGCTGCTGACGTATTACCTGGTGTTCTTCGGCTGCCTGATCCTGTTCCTGTTCCTGCTGCGCCTCGTGAATTCGCCGTTCGGGCGGGTGCTGCAGGCGATCCGCGAGAACGAGTTCCGCGCCGAGGCGCTGGGTTACCGCACGGTCGTCTACCGCATCTGGGCCAACTGCCTGGCGGCGCTGGTGGCGGCGCTGGCGGGCGCCCTGATGGCCCTGTGGCTGCGCTATGTCGGCCCCAAGACCTCGCTCGGGTTCGAGGTGATGACCGACATCCTGCTGATCGTCGTGATCGGCGGCATGGGCACGATGTATGGGGCGGTCGTCGGCGCCGCCCTCTTCATCCTGACGCAGAACTATTTAAAGGAACTCATGGCCCACGGTTCCGCCGCGATGGAAAGCGTGCCGCTGCTGGCCGCCGCCCTGCACCCGGACCGCTGGATGCTGTGGCTGGGCGTGCTGTTCGTCCTGTCGATCTATTTCTTCCCGATCGGGATCGTCGGCAAGCTGCGCCTGCGCAGCTATCTCGCCCGGCGCTAGTATTCCCTGCCGCGGACGGCGTCCTGCCGTCCGCACCGTTTTTCCTTCCGCTCGTCTTCATGCACCGGCACGGCAGCGAACTGTCCCGCCAGGGCCGCCACGCACATTGAATGCACATCAAGGTTCCTGATTCTTCAGCTCATATGATGAATTGAGCCCGTCCGAACCTGCCTCACTGCGGGCGGTCCTAGTCATAGGGGTGGTGTATTCGCGGCGGCGCCGTGCGTGTTGCTGCGATTGCTGGCCCCTGGCCTCGGCGCCTAAGCCCATGCGCCGCAAGCCGTCGATCTGAAGCCTGAGCGGAGATCTCACCATGTCCTACATGAAATTACTCACAGTCTTGCCGTGTGCCGCCCTGTGCGGCGCCCTGCCGATATCGGTCCATGCCCAGCAGGAATCCGGGATGGTCGTCGTGCGCGATGCCCAGACCGGCGAGTTGCGCGCCCCCACGGCGGCCGAAGCCCGCGCACTGGCGCCGGCGCCCGCCGCCTCCGCGGCGATGCGCGCCGCGCCACCGGCCATGGTCACCCACCCGGACGGCGGCCGCCAGGTCAAACTCGGCGAACGCGGCCTGGTCTATACAGTCGTCACGCGCGGCGCCGACGGCAAACTGCAAGACCAGTGCGTACAAGGCGCGGCGGCGGCCGAGAAGGCCGTCCACTCCCCTGCGCCGGCTTCCTCTTCGGCCGCCCCCCATGGGGAGCATGGCCATGACTAAGTCCCCAGTGCGCCGCATTGCCGCCTTGCTGCTGTCGTGCGCCGTCCTTGCCGGCGCCGAAGCGGCGACGATCACCATCGTCAACCAGAATGCCCCCGGGATCGGGTTCAACGATCCGACGCCCGCCGCACCGGTCGGGGGCAACCCCGGCACCACGCTCGGGCAGCAGCGCCTGATCGCCTTCCAGCATGCGGCCGACATCTGGGGCGCGACCCTCACCAGCAGCGTGCCAATCCGCATCGGCGCGTCCTTCGTGCCGCTGTCCTGCACCGCCGACAGCGCCGTGCTGGGCTCCGCCGGCGCCAACGAGATCTGGTCCGATTTCACGAATGCGCCGCGCCCCAACACCTGGTATCCGAGCGCCCTGGCGAGCAAGCTGGCCGGCGTGGACGTCGCCACGCCGGGCGAACCTCACATCATCGCGCGCTTCAATTCGCGCCTCGGCCTGTTCCCGGACTGCCTGCCGGGTCCGGGCTTCTACCTTGGGCTCGACAACAATGCCGACAAAGCCCTTGACCTGGTCACCGTCCTGCTGCACGAGATGGCGCACGGCCTCGGCTTCCAGACCTTCACCGACGACGAGACCGGCGCCGAAATCAACGACGTCCCCTCGATCTGGGATCACTACCTGGTCGACAACCGCACCGAGCGTACCTGGGTCCAGATGACGCCCGAAGAGCGGGTGGTCTCGGCCATCAGCGACCACGGCCTGTCCTGGAACGGCCCGATCGTGACCGCGGCCGTGCCTTACGTGCTCGATCCACGCTCGCGCCTGCGCGTCTTCGGCAAGGCCGCCTCCGGCAACTACGATGTCGGCGACGCTTCCTTCGGCCCGCCGCTCGGCCGCGTCCCCGTGACCGGGGAGCTGATGCCCGTGATCGACCAGCCCGATGGTTCGGGCCTGGCCTGCGCGCCGCTGAGCCGTTTGAACGTACGCGCCGTCCGCGGCAATATCGCCTTCGTCTCGCGCGGCACCTGTCCCTTCGTCGACAAGGCGCGCAACGTGCAGGCAGCCGGCGCCATCGGCATGATCGTGGCCGACAATGCCCCTGGCCCACTCACCGGCCTGAGCGGCAGTGATCCGGGCATACGGATACCGTCGGTGCGCGTCACCCAGGCGGACGGCATGAAGCTGCGTTCTGCCATCCAGAACCGCTGGCGCAACCACTCCGGCGTGATTGCCAGCCTCGGCATCAACCGGCACCGTCTGGCCGGCGCCGACGAACGCCATCGCATCCTGATGTACACCCCGAATCCCAACCAGCCGGGTTCCTCGGTCTCGCACTACACGACGGAGGCGAAGCCGAACCAGCTGATGGAGCCGGCGATCAACTCGGACCTGACACACACGGTGACGCCGCCGCGCGACCTGACCTTCCCGCTGCTCCAGGATATCGGCTGGTAGGCGCACCCGATAAAAGCCGCAGGGCGGCGTTGCACGGTTAGTGCGCAATAAAAAAGGCCCGGCCACCGATAAGGTGCCGGGCCTTCTCACTCGCATACGAACGATTACTGCTGTTCTTTTGCCTTGTACGCTGCGACGCCGTTGACGATTTCTTCCTTGGCGGCTTCAGGGCCTTCCCAGCCTTCGATCTTGACCCACTTGCCTTTTTCGAGGTCCTTGTAGTGCTCGAAGAAGTGCTGGATCTGCTGCAGGCGCAGGTCTTGCAGGTCTTCCGGCTTTTGCCAGTGGCTGTAGATCGGCAGGATCTTGTCGACAGGCACGGCCAGGATCTTGGCGTCGCCGCCGGCTTCGTCGGTCATCTTCAGCACGCCGATGGCGCGGCAGCGCACCACGACGCCAGGGATCAGCGGGAACGGGGTGATGACCAGCACGTCGCATGGGTCGCCGTCGTCCGACAGGGTTTGCGGCACGTAGCCGTAGTTGCACGGATAGTGCATCGCGGTACCCATGAAGCGGTCGACGAAGATCGCGCCGGTGTCCTTGTCCACTTCGTACTTGATCGGATCGGCGTTCATCGGGATTTCGATGATGACGTTGAAGTCGTTCGGCACATCGCGGCCGGCTGGGACGTTGTTCAGGCTCATGGGTTGGTCCTTGGTTGCTGAAGATTCAATAAAGGGGAGCATTATATCGAATAGGCATGAGCTTGTGCGGTGCAGCAGCTTGCCGTGCGGATCGATCGGTGCTTGTGTGCGGCGAGTCCAGTCGAGGCGCCTCGACCGTTCGAATGGCGTTACATGGCATGCACGTCGACACGCATCGCGTTGACGCCCTCGACGAGATCCCGCTTTTAAAGCATCGTAGCCAGCGCACTCTGCCGATAATGATTCGCCGCCGGCTCCTCCTGCCCCAGCGCCTCGTGCAGCTGCGCCAGCTTCAGGTGAATGTCGCGCACCATGCTCGACTGGGTCGCGTCCGACAGCGCCTGCTCCAGGTAGCGCTGGGCCTTGCCCCAGAGTTTCTGGCGCAGGCAGAGGGAACCGAGCGTGAGCGCCAGTTCCGGGTCGTTCGGGCGCTCGCGCAGCCAGGCTTCGCAATGTTCGATCTGGGCCAGCAGGGCCGGCGAACCGGCCGGTCCGGCGGCGTCGCGGTAGGCGCGCACGACGCGCTCGTCCCAGCCTGCCTTCAGGGCGTCTTCGGCGATCACGCGCGCTTCATCGTGCAGGCCGCTGGCGTTGAAGGCGCCGGCGGCCCGCGCCGCGATGTAGGGCTTGGTGCGGTCGCTGGCGGGTACGCCGGCCCAGACGCGGCGGATCGCTTCCGGATCGCGTCCTTCTTCCGACAGCAGCGCCTCATAGGCCAGCTCGCGCAGGCGCGCGGCGAGTGCCGGATGCAGCGCCTTTCGCTTGTCCAGGATGCGCACCAGGCGCAGCACTTCCGGCCAGTTGCGGGCCTGCTGGTTGGCCTTCATCGACCACTGCAGCGCGTGGATGTGGCGCTGGCCGCTGGCGTTCAGTTCGGCGACCGCCGCCAGGGCCTCTTCAGGCTGGTGGTCGTCGACCAGCAGTTCGATGATCGTCATCAGGCGCGCCGTTTTCAGGGCGTTGTCGTGGGCGACGCCGGCCAGCCAGGCGTCGCGCCGGGCCGGTTCGCGCATGCGGTGCGCGGCGCGGGCGCCGATCAGGGACGCAAGTCCCGCGTTCTCGGGCAGTTCGGCGGCGCGCATCGCGGCCTTTTCGGCATGGCCGAAGCGGCCTTCGAACAGGGCTTTCAAGGCGTCCCGCAGGCCCTTGTTGCCTTCGCGCTCACGCTTGCGCTGGCGGTAGGCGGCCACGCGCTCGGGCATGCGCAGGGTCGCATTCACCGCGCGCGCCACGCCGTACAGGATCAGGAACAGCAGCGCCAGCAGCACCACGAACAGGTTCAGCGACATGTCGATGCGGTGCGGCGGATAGAAGAACACCACATTGCCCGGATTGAAACGCGCCGTCACAGCGATGCCGATGGCCGCGGCCATCAGGGCGACTAACCAGAGAAGTAGACGCATAAATTATTCAGGGCTTCTTGTAGTTGCGCACGGCGTTCAGGCTGTCGGCCAGCGTCGGCATGTCGATCGCGAGGTTGTTCGCCTGCACCTGGCGCAGCGCCGACTGGGCCTGCTGCGTGGTGCGGGCGCGCGTGTCGAAATACTTGTCCAGCGTTTCCTGGGCCGCAGTCAGGTCGCTGGCGAAGGTCGTCTCGTCGCGCGACAGCAGGGCCAGGCGCGCGTTCAGCAGGCGCAGTTTGAGGTTCTCGCGCACGAAATAATTCTGGTCGGGCGAGAGCATCAGCGCTTCCGGCGTGTTGACGCTGCGTACCCGGATCAGCTGGCGCACGTCGTCCCACATCTCCTCGCTCCAGTTTCGCCAGGTGGCGACCATGCGCTCGCCGATGCCGAGGGGAACCGCGGGCGCGGCAGGCGCCCCACGCCGTTGCGTGTCCCGCTTCATCTCCATTTGTGCGCGCTGGCTGCGCACTGGCGCCGCCGGCAACAGCGGTTTTTCGTCCGACAGCAGGGGCAGCGTGTCCACCTGGGCGATCACGCTGTCGAGGCGCACGGCCACGCCGGCCAGGTCAACGGCCGGCGTCGCCTTCAGTTTTTCCATGTCGCCCGCAATGGCGCGGCGCACGGCGATGAATTGCGGCTTGTCGGAGCGTGCCAGCGAGCGGTCGGCGTTCTGCAGCGCGATCAGGGCGCCCTGCACGTTGCCGGCCAGCTGCAGCTGCTGGCTGGCGGTCGACAGCACCTGCTCGACTTCCGACAGCGCCCACTCGTCGCGGCTCTTCGACAGGTCGGCATACAGCTGTTCCAGTGCCAGCTGCTGGCTCTGGTTCTCGAGCTGGCGGCTTTCCAGCACGCCGACTTTCAGCTGCAGCGCCTTCGACTGCTCGGCGATGTCGCGCGCCAGGGATGCGGTCTGCGACGCGGTTTCATTGCCCTTTTGCAGGCTGCGCGCCATTTCCTGGCGCAGCGTGTTGATGCGGCTGTGGCTCGACCAGGTTTGCGCCGCCAGCAGCAGGGCCAGCGCCATCACGGCCAGCGGCAGGGGGCGCGTGAGCTGTTCGCCCATGCCCGGCCCTGCCCGGCGCTCGGGGGCGCGCGGACGATACGATTCGGGGCCCGGGGCGGCAGAGGCCGATGCAGTTGCAGCGAGCTCGGCAGGGTGGGTGGCGGGCGGCTGCGTCGGTGGCAGCTCTGGATTGTTCGGCAGTTCGTTCATTTTTGAGATTGTAACGCGGCAAGCAATCGCTCGTCGCCCGAGCCGGTAAGCGTCACCCGCGCCAGCCCGAGTGCCTGCGCGGTAGCGGCGATCCGGGCGTGCGGCACGATGACGTGCTGCTGTTGCATCTGGTCTACTCGAGCATCGCCAAGCTGGCGCAGCAGGTCGAACAGCCCCCGCAGCGCTTCCGAGCTCGTGATTATCCAGTCGTTCTGTGTGTCCAGCAAGCTACACAAGGTCGCGCCGAGTTTCGGGCTCAAGGCCGGGCTGCTGCGCCGATAGGCCGGCACGACCGTCACCTCGGCGCCGGCGGCGCGAAACCCGTCGGCCATCAATTCGCGCCCGGACTCGCCGCGCACGATCAGGACCCGCTTGCCGGCCAGGGCAGCCAGGTCGAGCGAGGCCAGCAGGTTCTCGGAATCGCTGCGCGTCGGGTCGAGCGGGCCGAGGATGGTGGCGTTTGTGCTGTCGAGTCCATGCCGGGCCAGCGCGGCGCGGCTGCCCTCGCCCAGCACGGCCAGCGCCACCTGGCGCGGCCACTGGCCAATGTGCGCAAACGCCGCGTCGATCGCATTCGGCGACACGAAGGCGGCCAAGGCATACGCTTCCAGGCCGGCCAGCGTCGCGGCCAGCTGTGACTGGTCGGCCAGCGGCGCAATCTCCAGCAGCGGCAGCACGACCGGCGTGCGGCCGAGCGCGGCGACTGCCCGCGCCAGGCCGTCGGCCTGGGCACGGGGACGGGTGATGACGACGGACCCGGGCATCAGCGTGAAAGGCAAAGCTCAGGCATCGAGCGCGGCGTCCTGGCGGCAGACGGCCAGGATCGCCTGCGCGTCCTGCCGCTCCAGCAGCGCGGACACCTGCTCTCCCAGCAGTTCCGGCTGGTCCGCCGGCCCCGTCAGCTCGGCAAAGGCGCTGCGCGTGCCGTCCGGTGTCGCCACCATCGCGCGCAGGTGCATGCTGCCACCGTCGACGGTCGCGTGCGCCGCCAGCGGAATCTGGCAGCTGCCGCCGAAGATTTTCGAAACTTTGCGCTCGGCCAGCACGGCATGGCGCGTATCGATGTGGTTCAGCGGCGCAAGGATGGCTTGCAGGTCGACCTCGTCCGAGCGGGCGCCGCTCGCGATCTCGATCGCCATCGCGCCCTGGCCCGCGGCCGGCAGGCTCAGTTCGGGCGCCAGCACGCTGCGGATGCGCTGCGGCAGCCCGAGGCGGATCAAGCCGGCGGCGGCGAGGATGATGGCCGCGTATTCGCCGCGGTCGAGTTTTCCAAGGCGGGTATCGAGGTTGCCGCGCAGCGGCTTGATGACGAGCTGCGGGTAGCGCGCGGCGACCAGGGCCTGGCGGCGCAGGCTGCTCGTTCCCACGACGGCGCCGGCCGGGAGTTCGTCGAGGCTGGCGTAGTCGTTCGAGACAAAGGCGTCGCGCGGGTCTTCGCGCTCGAGCACGGCGGCCAGCTCGAAACCTTCCGGCAGGTCCATCGGCACGTCCTTCAGCGAATGCACGGCCAGGTCGGCGCGGCCTTCGGCCATCGCGACTTCGAGTTCCTTGACGAACAGGCCCTTGCCGCCGACCTTCGAGAGCGTGCGGTCGAGGATCTGGTCGCCACGCGTCGTCATACCGAGGATGCTGATTTGGCAATCTGGATATAATGCGGCGAGACGATCGCGCACGTGCTCGGCCTGCCACATGGCGAGGCGGCTCTCGCGCGAGGCGATGATCAGCTGTGATGGCAAGCGTACTGCTGGCTGCGTCATGTCTTTGCTTTCAAAACGGATTCTTTCACTGTCGTTGCGCCGACCGGGCCAACCCAGTAACGCTTCTTGCATAAGATCACAAATTTTAGCATGCGGCCTCCCCTACAACATGGCCGATCGCCATGCCGCCTGGTGTACCTGACAATCGAGATTAGTGGCTAATATGGATAAACCCGTCGCACCCGAAACGAATGCCAGCGTCGACAAGGACGCCCCGCTGAAAGAAGACATCCGCCTGCTCGGCCGCCTGCTCGGCGACGTGCTGCGCGACCAGGAGGGCGACGCCGTGTTCGACGTCGTCGAGACCATCCGCCAGACCGCCGTGCGCTTCCGCCGCGACGCCGACCGCGAAGCGGGCGAAGAGCTGACCACGCTGCTGCACCGGCTGACGCGCAACCAGACCATCTCGGTGGTGCGCGCCTTCTCGTATTTCTCGCACCTGGCGAACATCGCCGAGGACCAGCACCACAACCGCCGTCGCCGCGCCCATTTGCTGGCGGGCTCGCGTCCGCGCGAAGGCAGTGTCGGCCACGCGCTGGGCAAGCTGCGCGGCGCCGGCGTCGACCAGAAGACGGTCGAGACTTTCCTGCGCAATGCCCTGATCGCGCCGGTGCTCACCGCCCACCCGACCGAGGTGCAGCGCAAATCCATCCTCGACGCCGAGCACGACATCGCGCGCCTGCTGGCCGAACGCGATTCTCCGCTCACGCCCAAGGAACAGGTGCGCAACCTGCAGCTGCTGCAGGCGCGCATCGCCACCCTGTGGCAGACGCGCATGCTGCGCTACACCAAGCTGACGGTGGCCGACGAGATCGAGAACGCCCTCTCCTACTACCGCATCACTTTTCTCCGCGAACTGCCCTCGCTGTACGACGACATCGAGGACGAGATCGGCGCGCAGTACCACGGCAGCGCGCCGCAGATCGACGACGCGGCCTACCTGCAGATGGGCAGCTGGATCGGCGGCGACCGCGACGGCAATCCGAACGTGAACGCCGACACCATGCGCCACGCGACGATGCGGCACGCCACCACCATCCTCGACTACTACCTCGACGAAGTGCATACGCTGGGCGCCGAGCTGTCGACCTCCACGCTGATGGTCGACGTCACGCCCGCCATGCAGGCCCTGGCCGAACGCTCGACCGACCAGTCCGAGCACCGCGCCGACGAGCCTTATCGCCGCGCCCTGATCGGCATGTATGCGCGCCTGGCCGCCAGCGCGCGCGAGCTCGGCGCCACCAACATCCTGCGCAAGGAAGTCGGCCACGCCGAGCCGTATGCCGACGCCGCCGAATTCGCGGCCGACCTCGGGACCATCGCCGAATCGCTCAAGCTCAACCACGGCGCCATGCTGGTCGCGCCGCGCCTGGCGGGCCTGATGCGCGCCGCCCACATCTTCGGCTTTCACCTGGCCTCGCTCGACATGCGCCAGACCTCGGACGTGCACGAGCGCGTGCTGGCCGAGCTCTTCGAAAAGGCGAAGGTCGAAGCCGACTACGCGGCCCTCTCGGAAGACGACAAGGTCAAGCTGCTGCTGCTGGAACTCGCCCAGCCGCGCCTCCTTTACTCGCCGTACGAAGCCTACACCGACGAGACGCAATCGGAACTGGCGATCGTGCGCGCGGCGCGCGAAATCCGCCAGCGCTACGGCGCGCGCGCGATCCGCAACTACATCATCTCGCACACCGAGGCCGTGTCCGACCTGCTGGAAGTGCTGCTGCTGCTGAAGGAAGCGGGCCTGGTGCGTCCGTCGGCGGGCGTTTCGGACGTGATGGTGATCCCGCTGTTCGAGACCATTCCCGACCTCCAGCGCGCGGGCGAGATCATGGAAGCCTGGATGGGCCTTGGACCGGTGACGCGCATCGTCCACAACCAGGGCCGGCTGCAGGAAGTCATGCTCGGCTATTCGGATTCGAACAAGGACGGCGGCTTCCTCACCTCGAACTGGGAGCTCTACCAGGCCGAACTGAAACTGGTCGAAGTGTTCGAGCGCGCCGGCGTCAAGCTGCGCCTGTTCCACGGCCGCGGCGGCACCGTCGGCCGCGGCGGCGGCCCGAGCTACCAGGCGATCCTGGCGCAGCCGCCGGGCACGGTGAACGGCCAGATCCGCCTGACCGAACAGGGCGAGATCATCGCCTCCAAATTCTCGAATCCGGAAATCGGCCGGCGCAACCTGGAACTGCTGGTCGCGGCGACCCTGGAAGCGAGCCTGATGCCGCACGAGCTCGAAGGCGACAAGGCCGAGCGCCTGGCCGTCTTCGAAGGCGTGATGGCCGAGCTGTCGCAGCGCGCCTACACGGCCTACCGCGACCTGGTCTACGAGACGCCGGGCTTCACGGATTACTTTTTTGCCGCGACCCCGATCGCCGAGATCGCCGAACTGAACCTCGGCTCACGTCCGGCCTCGCGCAAGAAGACGCGCCGCATCGAAGACCTGCGCGCGATTCCCTGGGGCTTTTCCTGGGGCCAGTGCCGCCTGCTGCTGCCGGGCTGGTACGGCTTCGGCTCGGCGGTATCGGGCTGGTTGAGTGAAGATACGGGCGGCGAGCGCCTGAAAACGCTGCAAGCGATGTTCGCCGAATGGCCTTTCTTCGCCACCCTGCTGTCGAACATGGACATGGTGCTGGCCAAGACCGACCTTGCGATCGCCTCGCGCTATGCCGGGCTGGTGCCGGACGTGGCGCTGCGCGAACGGATCTTCAAGCGCATCGCCGCCGAACACGGCGAGACCTTGCGCCAGCTGGAGGCGGTGACCGGCGCCAAGGAGCGCCTGGCGGCCAACCCGCTGCTGGCGCGCTCGATCCAGAACCGCTTCGCCTACCTCGACCCGCTGAACCACCTGCAGGTCGAACTGATTCACCGCCACCGCGCGATGTCGCGCACGGCAAGCGAGGGCGGCGAGATGGATCCGCGCGTGCATCGGGGGATTCATTTGTCGATCAATGGCGTGGCGGCGGGACTGCGCAACACGGGGTGATGCTGGAACGATCACGTCATCCGCCGCAGGGCGGATGACGCGACCCGTCGGGCCTGCGCCTTACTGGCAAGCGCCCGGCGTCTCACCCTTGGCAATGAAGGCCTGCACCGCGCCCGGCGCCACGCAGATGGTGCCGGCACTGCCCTGCCCGGGCTTGTGGCACACCGCCACTTTGCCGTCGCCGCAGCGCGCGTCGATCACGGGGACCGTCACGCTGGCCACGGCCGGACAACCGTTTTCACTGAAAGCCTGCACGGTGAACGTATAGCTGCCTGCCGCAGTCGGCGTAAACGTCGCCGTCGCGCCGTTTACCGCCAGGCCCGCGGCCGGCGTCCACGCAAAGCCGGTGCCGGCGCCCGCATCGCTCGCCGTCAGCACCACACTCTGCGCGCCATACCCCAGCGTGATGGCATTCACGCTCGCAGCGACTGCCGGCTGCGGCACGCGTCCGATCACGGTCACCGTGGCTTCGCCCGAGGCGCTCAATGCAGCCTTGTCGATGGCGCTCAGCACCACCTTGCGCACGCCGATGTCGCCGCAGCTGAAACTGGTTTGCGACGCGCTCAGCGACTCGATCCCCCAGTTGTCGCCCGTGCCGCCGTCGATGTCGGCAGGCTGCAGGCTGGCCGCGCCGTTCGCCAGCGTCACCGACACGTCGCGCGTGCGCACGGTCGGCGCTTCGAAGTCGTTGCTGACCACGTTCGATGGCGCGCTCTCCTGGCTCAGGCGGTTCAGTGCCGTGACCGTGTAATAGTAATACTTGCCCGCCTCGACCTTCGTGTCGGCGAAGGCGTTGCTCGCATCGCGCGTCACGCCGATCAGGTTCTGCGGCGCCTCGATGTCGATCGTGCGTTCGGCCGAACGGTAGACCGCGAACTGGCGCACCTTTTCCAGCTCGTCGCGTGCGTCGCTGCCGGTCCAGCTCAGCACGAGCGCGCTCTCGCCCTGGGTCGCCGCCAGGCCGGAAGGCGCGAGCGGCGCGACGGAGCCCTTCCACGGCATCGCGGGCACCAGGGCCGGGCGCTTGTAGACGTTCTGCTGCAGGTCCGTGCGATAGCCCAGCGGGTTCGCTTGCAGGAAGGCGTGGCGGAAGTGGATCTGGCCGGCGATATGGGTTTGTGCGCGATTCAACGCGATCTGGTTGGCGACCTGTTTCGGGTCCGTCCAGCCGACGGTGCCCATCTTGTAGTCGGCGATCCCGATGTACATGTGGCGGCCGTAGGCGTTCTCGTTCCACCAGGGGACCAGCAGCTTGTAGTCCGAGCCCGCCTGTCCCATGTACCAGTAGACCTGGGGCGCCAGGTAGTCCACCCAGCCTTCGCGCAGCCAGCTGCGGGTGTCGGCGAAATTGGTCACGAAGTGCTGGGACGCGCCGCTTGACGTCGGCGAACCGAGTGCCGGATCCGTGCTGCTGCGGTAGATGCCCGAGGGCGACACGCCGAACTTGACCCAGGGTTTGGCGGCGCGGATGCGCTCGCCGACGCCGGCAATCAGGAGGTTGATGTTGTCGCGGCGCCAGTCGGCACGGCCGGCGGCGGTGGCGGGAAAGCCGCGCGGGTCGGCCGCATAGGCCGCGTCGTCGTTGATGGTGCCGGCCGGGTAGAAATAATCGTCGAAATGGATGCCGTCGACATCGTAGCGCTCGACGATGTCCATGATCACCTTCGTCACGTGCTCGCGCACCGCCGCCAGGCCCGGGTTCAGGATTTTCACCGTGCCGACCGTCAGCATCCACTCGGGATGCGTGCGCGAGACGTGGTTCGCCGCGTACTGCGCAGTATTCGATTCGGTCGCCGTGTTCGCCACCGCGCGGTAGGGATTGATCCAGGCGTGGAATTCGAGGCCGCGCTTTCTCGATTCGGCGATCGCGAACTGCAGCGGGTCCCAGCTCGGAGCCGGCGCACTGCCCTGGTTGTTGGTCAGATAGTAGGACCAGGGTTCGAGTTCGCTCGGATACATGGCGTCGGACTGGCTGCGCACCTGCAGGAAGGCCGCGTTCATGCCTGTCGCCAGGTTGTGGTCGAGGATGGCGGCCAGGGCCGCGCGCTGCTGGTCCGGGGTCTGGGTACGGTTCGGCCAGTCCAGGCTCAGGTGGGTACTGATCCATACGCCGCGCAGTTCGCGTTTCGGCGACAGGTTGGCCGTATCGGCGTGCGCCAGGGACGCGGCCAGCAGAGTGGCTGCCGCGGCAAGCAAAAGTTTTTTCATGTTCTGTTTTTTGCGAGGGTTAAATGGACGCATTTGACAATGCGCCGGTGGCGGTCCCATGACGCCTCTCCACGCGTCACAGTGTTGCCATCCGCTCAACAGATTACGCGTGCGAAATCACGCCAACCAATGAAATTGGGTGCGTGTCGCATAACTTGAAAGCATGAGGCCGGCATGCCCCTGGAGCAAACTCAGAGCCGGAAAGACAATCCTACCGTCCAGCTCGCATACGGCGTGCGGTGGTTCAGGCCGCGCGAGAACATGGTGTCGATCTGGACGTCGTTCGACAGCAGCCAGGCGGCGCCGACGTCGAAACTGGCTTGCGTGCCGCCGTGGCGGCTGCTCGCGATTTGCGGCATGGCGACTTCGACGAGGCCGCGCAGGCGCCGGTTGAAGGATTTTTCGAGGACGACGCCGAGCAAACCGTAGGTGTAGCGCCCCGTGTCTTCCTGGCGCTCGACGGCAATCCCCGGCATGACGCCGAGCTGCATCTCGCCCGGCAAATCCCATTCGCCGACCACGCGCAGCGACGGCCGTACGCCGACGCCGCGCAGGCCGCGCGATCCGGTCGGCAGTTCGGCGTCGACGACCACACCGACCGAGGGCCGCATGCCCTCGCCGTCCTGCGCATGCCACAGGAAGCCGACCGCGGTATCGGCATAGCCGGCCAGCGTGCTGCGCTCGCCGCTTGCCTTGTCCCGGGTGTGCTGCACGGTGCGCCCGTCGCTCTCGATGCGCAGTTCGAGCGCGTCGTTCAGGCCGAAGCGCAGCATGGACGGCATCGAATAGGTCCGCTGGCGCTCTTCGGCACTGCGCTCGCGCTCGACGAGGAAACTGGTCTCGACCTGGAAGCGGCCTTTGCCGACGGTCTCGCTGGACTCGACGAAATCGGGCCGGTCGGCATTGATCGGCTCGTCCTGTTTCGACTGTTCCTGGGCCTGGACCGGAAGCCAGGCCGCCGCCAGCAGGACAAGGGATACGTGGGACAGGCGGGATGCGAAGATTCGGGACATGCGCGGCTCCTTGGGCTCGGTCAGGCGGCGGCTCCAGCCGCCGGATGACCCGATTTTACCGCTGCCGGCTCAGCAGCCCCGCCCGATTGGGCTCATGCCGGCAGTAGGGCGTGGCCCGGTGCCGGCAGCGCAGCAGCTTCGCGCGCCTCTTCGAGCTTGAACACGCCGACCACCTGCGCCAGGGTCGCGGTCTGTTCTTCGAGGGCGCCGGCGGCGGCCGCCGCTTCCTCGACGAGGGCAGCGTTCTGCTGGGTCGCGTCGTCCATGGTCGCGATCGCTTGGTTGACCTGGCCGATGCCCTGGCTCTGCTCGGTACTGGCGGCATCGATCTCGCGCATCAGGCCGGCCACGCGGCCCACCGCCTGCACGATGCCGTCCATGGTCGCGCCGGCCGTATCGACCAGGCGTGCGCCGGCCTCCACCTTGTCGACGGAATCCTGGATCAGGCCCTTGATTTCCTTCGCGGCGGCGGCCGAGCGCTGGGCCAGGTTGCGGACCTCGCTGGCGACGACCGCGAAGCCGCGGCCCTGTTCGCCGGCGCGCGCCGCCTCCACGGCGGCGTTCAGGGCCAGGATATTGGTCTGGAAGGCGATGCCGTCGATCACGCCGATGATGTCGGCAATCTTGCGCGAACTCTGGGTGATCGAGCCCATGGTGGCCACGACTTCGCCCACCACCTGGCCGCCCTTCTGGGCCTGGTCGCTGGCCGACTCCACCAGGGTGTTGGCCTGGCGCGCGTTGTCGGCATTCTGGCGCACCGTGGAGGTCAGTTCTTCCATCGCGGCCGCCGTCTCTTCGAGGCTCGAGGCCTGGGCTTCGGTGCGGCTCGACAGGTTCATGTTGCCGGCCGCGATTTCACTCGATGCGCCGGCAATCGCATGCGTGCTGCGGCGCACTTCGCTCATCGTGTGGTTCAGCGAAGAGACGAAGCGGTTGAAGGCGTCCGCCAGGGCCCCGACCTCGTCGCTGCTCTCGACCGGCATGCGCCGCGTCAGGTCGCCCTTGCCGTCGGCGATCTCGCCCAGCATGGCGGCGGCGCGCGCGACCGGCGCGGCGATCGCGCGGCTGACCAGGAAGATCACGAACAGGCCGATGCCGCCGCCGACCACGCCGGCTACCAGGGCCGCGATCATGGCCGAGCGCGCCAGGTCGCCCAGCACTTCGTCTTCCGGCACTTCGGCGATCACGTACATGTCGAGTTCCGGCACGTAGGAGGACGCCACGATCAGCTTGCCCTGCGGCGAATCGTGGGCCGCGTGGGTGAACTGCGCCTTGTTGAACAGGGTCGCAATCAAGGCCGGCGAAAACCCCGGCAATTCCTTCATGTTGTGATCGCCATCGGCCAGTTTGGCCTCGCGGTGCAGGATGATGGTGCCGTTCGGGCGCACCAGGAACACGTGGCCCGACTTTCCCACCTTGTGGGCGCGCACGGTGTCGGCCATCGCCTTGACCGACAGGCCGAGGCCGGCGACAGCCAGCTTGCCTTCGCCCGCTTCGACACGGGCATTGATGAACAGCTTCATCTCGCCCGTCTTCGGATCAGGGTCGAGGTTCAGGGCATACGGTTTGCCGGTGGCGAGGAATTCATCCATCCACTTGTCGCGCGGATTGCCCTTTTCCATCATGTAGGAGAGCCCGGTCTGGTCCATGAACTTCATCTGGCTCGGCGAAGCCCAGAACACGGTCATGGCCTTGTTCAGGTCCTTCATCCGGGCCGCGTAGGCGCGCCAGGCATCGAGCCCGCTGTCGGCCAGATTGTCGCGTTCCCAGGCCTGCAGGAAGGTGTTGTGGGCCACCGCCAGCGAAGCCGTGGCGGGACCGCCGATCTGGCGCAGGATGTCGTTGCGGATTTCGCCGATCACGGCCGGCAGTTCCTGGGTGACCGCGCGCTCGCTCAGGCTGCGCCCGGTCAAGGTCACGCTAAGGGTGGCGGAAATGACAATGAACAGCAGCAGGCAGGCGGCCATGCTGAGCATGAGTTTCGTCTTGATCGACGAACGGCGGAGGAAGTGGGCGAGCATGGGAGTGTGGGAATTGGTGAGAATCGGCACAAATATTGCCGTAGCGCATGTTCACCCGGGGGTCCCAGCTCGTCAACGGGTTTACGAACAAGTGTTTATACAGTGGTAATGAACTGTTGCGATTGTGTCTGGCTGGATGAGCAACGTGGACGATTACGCAAGGTTCGGGCAAAAAAAAGGCGCTGTTCGCGTTAAGTGTGGAATATGCCGATTGCCGCTCGCAGCAAAGCCTCCGGCGTCTTGACGCGAGCGCCGTCGAGCGCCCAGCGCCAGCCGAGGTAGTTGCCGAGGTAACGGCTGGCAACCCCGCGAAACGGCTGCAGCCAGCCGCGCAGGCGGCTGTGATAGGCGTTCACGTTCTGGACGTGGATCGCGCCGCGCACCCGGATTCCCGCCTGCAAGTTCACCGTTCGGTGGGTGATCCCGGCTTCGCGTGCGAAGTGCCGGTAGGCCGCATGGGCGTCCGTCACCAGCAACACGTCCGGCTCCAGGCGCACTTTCAAATGTTCGTGCAATTGCGCCCGCGTCACCGGCCCCTTGCCGGGGACCCAGTCGAGCGTCTGGCCGGTCCGGTCGCGGGCGACCAGGATGCACATCTGTTCCTTTGAAATGCCGCGTTTTGTCGCTTTGCCGCCGCGCTTGCGTGGAGGTCGATCGAGCGAGCGGGACCCTTTGTGTGATTCGAGCACATACATCTCGTCGGCCTCGGCGATCCCGGCCAGGCGCTGGGGCCGGTCGTGTTGAGTGAGCGCGAGAAAACGGTGGCGCCAGCGAAAGCTGGTGGCGCCGGCAACGCCGAGCTGGGCGGCGCTGCGCCGGATACTGTGCGAGTCGAGCATGCCGCCCAGGTAATCGAGCCAGCGCCCTTTGTGGCGCAGGCGCGCCAGTGGCGTGCCGGTGAGCGCGTTGCAGGTCTGTCCGCAAGCGCGGCAACGAAAGCGTTGCAGGCCGTTGGCGCGGCCGTGCTTGTGAAACTGCTGCGCGCCGCAACCGGGACAGGCAAGTTGCGGTGCTGCCGCCTGCTCGATGACGTCCACCGTCCGATCGCGCTTGACCGTCGGCAGCAGCAGGCCGAGCAAACGTTCGCGCTGGCGCCGGGTCAGCGCGGCCAGGTTCTTCAGGAAGTGCTCGAACTTGCGTGCCTGCATGCGAACCTCCTCACGGGTGAAGTCCGGGTTGGACCTCAGCCGTTCAAGAAGATTCCACACTTAACGCGAACAGCGCCAAAAAAAATGCCGCTCGGTGAGCGGCATTCTTGTCAAGCAGACTACAACTTATTTGTCGTGCAAGAAGGTCTTCAGCTTGTCCGAACGCGAAGGCTGGCGCAGTTTGCTCATCGCCTTGGCTTCGATCTGGCGGATACGCTCGCGCGTCACGTCGAACTGCTTGCCGACCTCTTCCAGCGTGTGGTCGTTCGACATCTCGACGCCGTAGCGCATGCGCAGCACTTTCGCTTCGCGCGGGGTCAGCGAGTCCAGCACTTCCTTGATCACGTTGCGCATCGAGGCATGCAGCGCGGCGTCCAGCGGGGCCAGGGTCGTGTTGTCCTCGATGAAGTCGCCCAGCTGCGAATCGCCGTCCTCGCCCATCGGGGTTTCCATCGAAATCGGCTCTTTCGCGATCTTCATGATCTCGCGAACCTTGTTCTCCGGCATTTCCATCTTCACGGCCAGGGTCGCGAGGTCCGGCTCGCTGCCGGTTTCCTGCATGATCTGGCGCGAGATGCGGTTCATCTTGTTGATCGTCTCGATCATGTGCACCGGCACGCGGATGGTACGGGCCATGTCCGCGATCGAACGCGTGATCGCCTGGCGAATCCACCAGGTCGCATAGGTCGAGAACTTGTAGCCGCGGCGGTATTCGAATTTATCCACCGCCTTCAGCAGGCCGATATTGCCTTCCTGGATCAGATCCAGGAACTGCAGGCCGCGGTTGATGTATTTCTTCGCAATCGAGATCACCAGGCGCAGGTTGGCCACCGTCATTTCGCGCTTCGCGGTGCGGGCGCGCTTTTCGCCGGCCGCCATCTGCTTGTTGATCTTGCGCAGGTCCGCCAGCGGCAGCGCGACGCGGGCCTGCAGGTCGATCATGCGCTGCTGCAGTTCCTTGATCGCCGGCAGGTTACGGCCCAGCACGGCGCTGTACGGATAGGCGCAGTCGACTTCGCGGTCGCCCCAGGCCAGGTCGGTTTCGTTGCCCGGGAAGACCTTGATGAAGTGGGCGCGCGGCATGCCGCAGCGGTTCACGCAGATGTCCAGCACGGCGCGCTCGATGGCACGCACTTCGTCCATCTGGTGGCGCAGGGTGTCGCACAGCTTCTCGACCACTTTCGCGGTGAAGCGGATGCCCAGCAGCTCGTTCGAGATGATTTCCTGCGCCTTTTCGTAGGCGCTCGATCCGTAACCGGTGGTCTTGAAGGCATGGCCCATGCGGTCGAACTGCTGTTCGATCAGCGCGAACTTTTCCAGCGCGCTCTTGCGCAGCTGCGCCAGCTGCTCGGTCGAATAACCGGCCGCGCCGCCCGCGGCGTCGCCGTCTTCTTCCTCGACTTCTTCCTCTTCCTCTTCTTCGTCATCCGAGGCGGCCGCAGCCACGGCAGGCGCGGCCGGAGCCGGCGTGCCGCTGTCGTTGTGGTCGACGAAACCATCGACCACTTCGTCGATCTTCATCTCGTCCGCGGCGATCTTGTGCGACAGGGCGATGATTTCCGAAATCGTGGTCGGGCAGGCCGAGATCGCCTGGACCATGTCCTTCAGGCCCTGCTCGATGCGCTTGGCGATCTCGATCTCGCCTTCGCGCGTCAGCAGCGACACGGCGCCCATTTCGCGCATGTACATGCGGACCGGGTCGGTGGTGCGGCCGAAGTCGGAATCGACGGTCGACAGCGCGGTCGCGGCGGCGGCCTCGACTTCGTCCTCGCTGGTCGGCGTCACGGCGTTGTCCGACAGCAGCATCATTTCCGCTTCCGGAGCGCGCTCGTAGACGGCGATGCCCATGTCGTTGAAGGTCGCGATGATGCCTTCGATCGCTTCCGGATCGATGATGTTTTCCGGCAGGTGGTCGTTGATCTCCGCATGGGTCAGGTAGCCGCGCTCCTTGCCCATGTTGATCAGGTTGCGCAGCTG
This sequence comes from Massilia sp. LXY-5, assembly GCF_059801075.1. NCBI lineage: Bacteria > Pseudomonadati > Pseudomonadota > Betaproteobacteria > Burkholderiales > Oxalobacteraceae > Massilia > Massilia sp. LXY-5. The sequence goes on along the minus strand of NZ_JBNNEH010000003.1, from coordinate 1,043,363 downwards.
GGTGCGGCGCTTTTCGAGTTCCGCTTCCGAGAAGCCGGTCTCGGTGCCCAGCGTCGGCATGCCCTTGGCCTTGCGCTCGCGCGCCTTCGACACCGCCTTCAGTTCGGCGCGCTCGACGGCGTTGAGTGCCGCCACTTCGTCGTTCTCGGGCGTGAATTCGCTCGGCTTGCGGCCGCGGCGGCCCGGCACCTTGACTTGCGGCAGCAGGTAGCCGGTGGTGTCGATCGCGGCCAGGGTGGCGGCGTCGGTGGTCTTGCTGACCGAGCTGCCGGCCGTCTGGATCACGGTCGCGACAGGATCGATGCGGCGCGCGACGCGCGGCTTCGCCAGCTTCGGCGCTTCCTCGACGGCGGCTTCAGGCTCGGCCAGGTCGGCGGCGGGCGCGGCGGCCTGGGCGTTTTCGACGGCCTTCAGGGCGGCCAGCTTCGAGCTGCGCTTGCGCACGATGACCGGCGCAGGCGCAGGGGCTGCAGCAACAGCCGGCTCGGCTTCGAATGCCTCGGCGACGTTTTCCTGGACAGGCGCTTCGACGGCGGCGGTCTCGACGACCGGCGCAGCCGCGGGCACGGCAACGACTTCGACCTCGGCTTCGGCCGTGGCTGCATCCGCTTTGGCGCCGGCCGCGAGCAGTTCGTCGGCCTGGGCTTTCAGCGTCGCCAGGCGCGAACGCGTCTTGACCACCGTAACCTTGGCCGCCGCTTCCGTTTCGAGGAAGTAGGAGGTCGCGGTTTTAGGCACCGCCAGCTGCGCTGCGGCGCTCTTGGCCGGCGCTTTCTTTGCTGTCAGTGTCAGTGTCTTGGCGGTGTTCTTCATAAAGCAACTCTCCTGTCGAGGCGGGTGCGCGCCTGCGAGGTCAAAGATTCACCACGGCCTGTCTGGGCCGGGGGAAAGGGATCGGGAAGGGCCCTAGCTAAGGGCGGACAAGCCGTAAATCAAGCACGCCTCACCTGCGGCGGCATGCGGCAGGGCCGGATGCGTCGTTGGCAGGATGAATCAAGGCAGTGGTCAGGATCGCGGTGTGCATGTCGAAACGAAAAAAAGCCCGTCGGCTGGGGCGGGCTTGCATCTGGCTCTGTCGGGTTGAAGAGACGGGACAGGCAGCATTATGCCTTAAGGCAAGAATTGGTGATAATTGATATATCGGATAAGCGATATAAGCAAACCACATACTGTTGTTTTCTAGTCCACGAACGGGTCTTCGATCCGTCTGCGCCGACGCAAGCCGCGCGCAAGGCAAGAGGCGGATCATACACGATTTCGCGATTCGGGGCGCCACCTTGCACGCCAGCATCCCGGCGACGGGCGGTCACCCTCTCGTGCTAAGCAGAAGTCACACGATTGGCAGCGCACTAGTGCGGGCCAGCATGCTATCCTTCGGATTCCTGTTATTACCATGAAGTCAATGAATACCATTAGTTCTGCCGCCGAGTCCGTCGACGCCACCACCCCTTCCCCAGAGACCCCAGCAACGGAGGCGACGAGCATCCCGGAAACCGTGTCGACTACCGCAACGGATAGCGTGCCGGACAGCGCCGCGGCCGACACGCCGGCGGCTCCGGCAGCAGCGGGCGCACCAGCACAAGGCGACGCGGCCGCTCCGGCCCCGCAGTCCGCACGTGCCCTCCTCAAACAGCTGCAACAGCAATTCCCGGCCTTCCGCGATTGCCTGCCGCTGGCGATCGGCATCGACAAGCAGCTGCTGTCGCGCGTCCCGGGCCTGGACCGCAAAACCATGCGCGCCGCGCTCGGCATCCATACCGGTTCGATGCGCTACCTGCGCTCGATGGAAAAAGCCACCGTGCGCTACGACCTCGACGGCGTGGCCGGCGCGGAAGTGACCGACACCCACCGCCTGCACGCCAAGGAACAGCTGCAACTGCGCTTCAAGAAGGAAGCCGAGCGCAAGAAGCTGGAGAAAGCCGCGGCAGCCGAAGCGGAAGCGGCCCGCCTGCGCCAGGAAAAGCTGCAGCAGCTGGCGTCGAAGTTCTCGCGCGGCTGACGCAGTTGAAGCACAGCTGCCGATGAGCGTCAATCCGGAAGAAGAAGACCTGCCGCCGTACGAAGGCATCACGCTCGACGACATCGTGCTGGTGAAGACCGAGGCCGAGGCGGCGCAAGCCCTTGCGGCCTTGTCGAACGCCGACGTCGTCGGTTTCGACACCGAATCGAAACCGACCTTCACCAGGGGCGAGGAATCGACCGGCCCGCACCTGGTGCAGCTGGCCACCGAGAACAAGGCCTACCTGTTCCAGGTCGGCGCCAAACCGCAGCCTGCCCACGTCGACGTGCTGCGCGCGGTGCTGGAATCGCCCGCGATCCTGAAAGTGGGCTTCGGCCTGGGCGACGACCTGCGCCGCCTGCGCGCCAAGCTCGGCATCGAGACGCAGAACGTGGTCGACCTCTCGACCACCCTGCGCCGCCGCGGCGAACGCAACACGCTCGGCGCCAAGACTGCCGTGGCGCGCTTCTTCGGCCAGCGCCTGGCGAAATCAAAACGCATCACGACCACCAACTGGGCCTTGCCGCGGTTGTCGGAGCAGCAGATCCGCTACGCGGCCGACGATGCACATGTGGCGCTCAAAATCTACCGCCACTGGCGGGCCAATCCCCCGGCATGACCCGGCAAGCGGTCCTGGGTTATCATCCTGATATTGATAACCTGGAAGCCGCATGCCGATCCCTGCACCGCTCCGTTTTTCATCCATCCTGCTGTGCGCCCTGCCCCTCATGGCCGGCGCCCAGAAACCCGTTCCCGATACCCTCGAGCAGCGCGTCGCAGCCTGCATCGCCTGCCATGCGCCGAAGGACACGCAAGGCAGCAGCATCGGCGGCGTCTACTTTCCGCGCATCGCAGGCAAGCCGGCAGGCTACCTGTACAACCAGCTGGTGAACTTCCGCGACGGCCGGCGCCAGTTCCCCCTGATGACCTGGATGGTGACCCACCTGCCCGACCCTTACCTGCACGAGATCGCCGATTATTTCTCGAACCAGCATCCGCCGGTCCCGGCGCCGGCCGCACCGGCGGTGGACGCCAGCGTGCTCGCGCGCGGTGAACAGCTGGTGCGCCGGGGCGACCCCGCATTGAAGGTACCGGCCTGCATCGCCTGCCACGGCGAGCGCCTGGCCGGCGTGGCGCCTGCGATTCCGGGCCTGCTGAACCTGCCGCGCGATTACGTCAATTCCCAGTTCGGCGCCTGGCGCAACAAGGTGCGCCGCGCCCATGCGCCCGACTGCATGGCGACCATTGCCGAGCGCCTGGGACCGGGCGACGTCGCCGCCATCTCGGCCTGGCTGGCCGGCCAGCCGACGCCGCCCGATGCGCGTCCGGCCGAACGCCTGACGCACCCCCTGCCGATCGCCTGCGGGAGCGTGCCATGAAGCGCGTCTGGCTTGGATTGCTCGTCCTGCTGATCGTGGCGGCGGCCTTCGTCGCGGCGGCCTGGCCACGCGAAGAGTTCATCGCCTCGGCCTCCAGTGCCGACCAGGCGTCCTCCGAGGCGAATATCGCGCGCGGTGCCTACCTGGCGCGCGCCGGCGACTGCATGGCCTGCCACACGGCGCGCGGCGGCGTGCCTTATGCCGGCGGCCGCGCGCTCGACACGCCCTTCGGCCGCCTGGTCGCCCCCAACATCACGCCGGAACCGACGACCGGCATCGGCAACTGGACGGCCGACGATTTCTGGCGCGCCCTGCATAACGGAAAGTCGAAGGACGGCCGCCTGCTGTATCCGGCCTTCCCCTACACGAATTACACCAGGGTGACGCGGCCCGACGCCGACGCCCTCTTCGCCTACCTGCGCAGCCTGCCACCGGTGCGCCAGCATAACCAGCCGCACGACCTGGCCTTCCCCTACAACCAGCAGCTGACGCTGGCCGGCTGGCGCCTGCTCTATTTCAGGCCCGGCGTGCAGCAGCCGGACAGCAAACGCGACGCCCGCTGGAACCGCGGCGCCTACCTGGTCGAAGGACTCGGCCACTGCAGCGCCTGCCACAGCACGCGCAACAGCCTTGGGGCGACCGAGGGCGGCCTCGGCGGCGGCCTGATCCCGATGCTTGGCTGGTATGCGCCCTCCCTGACCTCGGACGCCGAAGCGGGCCTCGGCAACTGGAGCGAAGCGCACATCGTGCAGCTGCTGGGAACCGGTGTCGCACCCGGCGCCAGCGTGACCGGGCCGATGGCGGAAGTGGTGGTACAGAGCCTGCAACACCTGACCAACGAGGACCTGGGCGCGATGGCGGCTTACCTGAAGTCCCTGCCTGCGGGAGCGCCTGCCGACCGCACAGCCGCGCCGCGTCCGTCCGAACAAACGATGCGCGCGGGAGAAAAGCTGTATGGGCAACACTGCGCCACCTGCCACGGCGAGCGCGGCGAAGGCAAGGGACCGTATCCGGCCCTGTCGAAGAACCGCGCCCTGGCGCTGGCCGAGCCGGTGAATGCGATCCGCGTCGTCCTCAACGGCGGCTTCGCGCCGGGCACCGCAGGCAATCCGCGCCCCTACGGCATGCCGCCTTTTGGTCACGTGCTGAAGGACGAAGAGGTGGCGAACCTCGTCAGCTTCCTGCGCGCCAGCTGGGGCAATACCGCGCCGCCCGTGTCGAGCGCCGAGGTGAATCGCTATCGCAGCGTGCCGCTCGATTGAGCGATGAGTCGAAAAGACGATCGGCTATGCGCGATCGGTGAATTCGTCGTCGCAGAATACGGAGAGGCGGTTTATTTAACGCAGGAACAGGCAAAACGGCCTTCGTTTGCTTGTTCCAGATCGTCATCAACTGTGTAATGAACCCGGTCCGGAACTAACGCCTGAGGCCGGAAAATGATGACGAGACAACACGTTCAGCCAGCGCGGCCTCCGCACCCATCCATCTCAAAAACGTGCGCGCTGCGCTGGCACCCGCAAAACGGCGGATCGTCTGCGCCCGGTAGACTGTCTTCGTCAACCGATAGTTTTTTCGAACGTAGGAAAGTGTGACGGGAGCCAGGTGTTTTGAAGGAGCATCATTAAGCGTGTCAAGGGCGCACGATAACTCATTCATTCGCATGGTTCATCTTTCAGTCGAACTGCAGTTCGGCGTACCGCTGAGCTGGCGCCCTGCCGCTTACCCCGGAAACGAAGTTGTGCACAGCATAAAGGCACGATGCCTGGTTTCTCTACCGACTTACGTTGCAGCCAGTTCGTTTAAACAGGCAACTTATCTTTGGCGACTCATGCTAGTGCAAATTCCATTTTTCCGGCGCTCGATTGCGTGGCGCCAATCGATGGATGCGGGCAGATAAACCCCATCAATCCCAGAAGGAAGGAATGTAAAATTTTTGCTCGCGTTCACGAACTTGCGAGCGAAAAACAATAGTAGAGGACGCCGTATGCGACCGCGGCGCAGGTGAGGATCATCGCTAGACCAACCAGAGGAAAGGTATCCTTGGAAGGTCGCCTTCCTACCGATTGAAGTGAACGACTATTTTCATTTTGATTTTCCACGATCATCTCCTTAGGGGCGCTAATGCTGTCACTGCAGGCGGATGTGCAAGTTTCATACCGGCGCCACGCTGGAGAAAAATAGCGAAAATTTTCAAGGCTTTAGATGCGAGCGAAATCTGCTCTTGTAATGCGTTTGTAAGTAATTCCGACGAGTCTTGCGTTGGCCCGCCGGCAACTGGCTTCGCTGCAGATCCACGGCACCTCGTCAGGCCAGATGCAGTATCCGCACCCGCCCGTCTGCTCCGCATGTGCCGATCTTTATCCGAAACGCCAGCTTACTAACCTCAGGAACTGGTTTTTCTACTGCGCTTGCAGGACGTTTGTGACCGCGCCGAAATCCAGCGCAGGATGTTTGATTCTGGCGATGGCGACATCGCGCACCTGCTCATCAGTGATGTCTGCAACGAGAGCCAACGCCGCCAAGGGTGCGGTCGTGACCTCGCCTTTCGTGCTTGCCCTGCTGGGCTCGGCGATCTTCATGTACACACGGTAGCTGCCGACATAGGAGGTTTGACCGGTACGGATGGAAAATTTGATTGGAGCGGGCAATGTACTCGACACCCTGAACGTATCCGCGTTCATCCAATAATGAACCTCGTCAATCTCATATTCGCCAGGAGGAAGCCTTCGGGCGATGACCGTCCCGGCGCCATCCTTGAAGGGGACGTCCAGCCCCCGGCCCTTTACAGAACTGGATGGATATTTCAATTCGAATAAATCCTGGGTTCCAGTCCGTTTGCCAGAAAGAACAGGCACCTGTGCCGGGATCGACGCATCAGGCACGCCCAGGGACAGCACGAGAGTGCCGGACTCGGCGCCCTTGAAATCGCTCAGCCGGTCGAGCGGCGTCGCGCATCCGGCCATGCCAAGGAGGCACAATGCAGTGATAGCTCCCCTGACCGGTCGCAAATTTTTCCTCATACGCCCCGTTGAAATTCCACCAATCGGGAAAATCCACCGCTGCCGATCATAAGCAAGGCAATGACCGGCACTCGCAACACTGAACAGCCGGCAGCCTTCAGCGCTTTTCCTTGTTGATCTGCTGCAGCAACTTGAAGGCCTCGCGCTCGACCGCCGGTTCCGCCGCCGCCAGTTCCTTGCTCGCCTGGACGTAGGCGGCGCGCTTGCGCTCTTTCTTTTCTTCCGGCGGGACAGAGGTGCTCATGCCCGGCATGCTCAGCTGCACGCCGCTGTTGTACTTCTTGTGGATGACCTGCTTGCCGTACGGGGTGTTGTAGAAACGGGTCATCTCGGTGGCCGTGTCGGCGGAAATGACAGGGGCCAGCGCCGGGGCCAGGCGCTGGGCCACCTCGGCCGGCGGCGTCCTGTCGATCTTCGCGAACACGGCCTTGCGCTGGGCATCGTTCGCATAGCGGCTACGGCCTGCCACCCCGCGCAAGACATTTTCGACCTGCATCGCACCCAGCAGGTCCTGCACGGCCTTGACATGCGCAGGAGCGGCTGCCGTGGCCTGGCTTGCAGGCGCCGTGGTGGCGGCAAAGGCGGGAGCGGCGAAGACCAGCGACAGGCAGAATGCAGCGTGAACGACAAACTTCATGGGGTTTCCTCTCAAAATGTGGGTTGGCGCGTGTTGCGTCATCCACATCCTACCCTAGACCAGGTCGGCAAACCCCACGCGATCCGTGGTCGCCGCGCGCGCATCCTCGACGCCGATCTTGTGGCTCGACAGCAGGCGCTCGAGCGAGCTGTTCATCGTGTGGCAGCCGGGATCGCGCCCGCTGTTCATGTGCTCGCGCAGGGCGCCGAGATCGCCCTCCTCGATCAGGCGCGCCACCGTGGCGCTCGGGGTCAGGCATTCGGTCGCCAGGTGGTAGCGGTTGCCCTCGACGGACGGCAGCAGTGCCTGGCACAGTACGCCGCGCAGGGCGTGCGCCAGCGCCTGGGCCTGGGCGTCCGAATTGCCGAGCAGGCGCAGCATCTTCTGCAGGCCCATCTCGGTCGAGCGCGCGTGCAGGGTTGCCAGCACCAGCGGGCCGGATTCCGCCAGGGCCAGCGCTTCCTGCGCCGTCTGGGCGTCGCGGATCTCGCCGATCATGATCACGTCCGGGCGCTCGCGCAGGGCGTCGAGCGCGCCCAGGTAGTAGCTTTCGACGTCGCCGTCGATGCCGACTTCGCGCTGGGTGATGATCGATTTACGTTGCGGAATCAGGGTTTCGACCGGGTCCTCGATGGTGATGATGTGGCCCGAGCGGCGCTTGTTGATTTCGTCGAGCATCGACGCGATCGTGGTCGACTTGCCCTGGCAGGTGTCGCCGATGATCAACACCAGGCCGCTGGTGGCGCGCGCGAATTCCTGAGCATCGGCGTCGAGACCGAGTTCGCTGAGGGGCATCGGTTCCTTCGGGAAGCGGCGGATCACGCAGCCCAGGCGCTTCTTGCCCTGGAAAGTAAAACAGTTGGCGCGGATGCGCGCCGTGTGCAGGTCGATCGAGCGGTCGAAGGCGCGGTCGGCGATGCGCTCGGCCCAGTTCGGCTCGATGACTTCAAAAAATTCCTCCAGCTCCTCGCGCGTGATCGGCGAATCCGTGACCGCCACCAGGCCTTTCGGCTGGCGCAGCATCAGCGGGCTGTTCTGGTGGATGATGATGTCGGAAAACACCAGGCGCGAGTTCAGCAGGTGCAGGATCTGCTCGACCAGGGTGCCGAAGACCGGGTGGTCTTCGTTTTCGACATACGACAGCGTAGGGATTTGCGAGGACTGGTGGAATTCCATCTGGCGTGGTTTCTCTGATATTGGAAGTGTCGTTCAGACAATGCCGATCATTATAGAACCATGCTCGTCAGAAATTGCAGCTGCAATCGAGAAATTATTTACCGTCCCAACGCAGCAACAATCCGGTCGCCGAACAAGGTCAGCGCGACGCCTGCCACCACCACCAGGGCACCGGCCATGCGGATCGCCGAAACCTTGCGGACCGCCATCTGCACCAGGCCGAAATTATCGATCGCCATCGACATGATCAACTGGCCGGCGATCACCAGCACCACCAGGTTCAGCAGGCCGATGCGCGGCGCCAGGAACACGGTGCCGAAGACGAAGGCGGCGCCCAGCATGCCGCCCGTCAGCTTCCACAGCGGCTGCTGGCCGATCAGCGCGAGCGACTCGCCCACCCCGCCCCGGGCAAAGGCGGCGATGCCGAGCACCACGGTGCCGACGGAAAACGAGATCAGGGCCGCCACCACCGAGTTGGCGTGCAGCGCCCCGGCCAGCTGGCTGTTGACGGCCGCCTGGACCGAAATGAAGATGCCGACGCAAAGGGCCAGGACAAACAGGGCCGCATTCATAATTACTTCCTTACCGGTGAAGCCGGAAACAAAAAGGGCAAGATTGTAGTGGAAGTGGGCCGGACGCGCACTGTACTGGTGCATCGTGCCGGCCCCGCCGCGCTGCAGTCTGGTCGCGTTCCTGCGCAGTCTGTCGCAATCCCGGCCCGTCCGGCCCGGGATTTGGTTACCTTCTCACCATCGACAACCGTGAGGACAACATCATGAACAAGGCTTTCTCCACCTTCGCCCGCCGCACCCTGCTTGCCGCCTGCATCGCCGCCGGCGTCGCCGCCAGCGCGCAAGTCGTCGCGGCGCCCGGGTTCTGGGGCGGCGAGCAGGTGCAGGGCAGCGGGCGCATCGTCAAGCAGGTGCGCCAGGTCGGCAATTTCAGCGGCCTCTCGCTCGGCCTGCCCGGCCATCTGGAACTGCGCATCGGGAACACCGAGGGGGTCACGATCGAGGCCGACGACAACCTGCTGCCGCTGGTCGAGACCGTGGTCGAAAACGGCACCCTGAAAATCCGCTCCACCCGCCGCAACCTGAACCTGGAATCGAAGTCGATCCGCATCGTCGTCCAGGCGCGTTCGATCGAGCGGCTGTCGCTGGGCGGCTCGGGCAGCATCGACGCCGACGCGCTGCGCGGACGCAAGCTCGACATCGACCTGGGCGGCTCGGGCTCGATCAACCTGAAAGGGGTCGACAGCGAGACGCTGGCGGTGTCGCTCGGCGGCAGCGGCGACCTGAAGGCGGGGGCGGGAACGGCCGGCAAGCTGACGGTATCGATCGGCGGCTCGGGCGACGTCGACCTGGGACGGGTCCAGGCCCGGAGCGCCAGCGTGACGATCGCCGGCTCGGGCGAAGCGACGGTCTGGCCGCGCAACGAGTTGAGCGCGACGATCGCCGGTTCGGGCGATGTGAATTACTACGGCGACCCGCAGATCAGCAAGACGAGCGTGGGTTCGGGCGGCGTGCGCCGCCTCGGCGCCGCGCCGCAATAAATCGCGTTCGCAGGGCGGGCGTCAATGGTGGTGCATTGCCCCCGCCTGCGGCGCCACATAGCTCAGCGGCTTGACCTGCGCCTCGACCGTCACGCTGCTCTTCCTGTTCGCCGCATCCTGTACCACCAGCGTCACCGGCACGGTCTCGCCTTCCTTCAGCTGGCGCTTCAGGTCGAAGAACATCACGTGATAGCCGCCCGAGGCCAGGTTCACCGGCTTCCCGGCCGGCAGCTCGAGGGCGTCGACCTGGCGCATCCGCATCGTGTTGTTTTCCATCGCCATCTCATGGATCTCGGCGCGCCCGGCGACCGGAGTGCTGACGCCGACCAGGCGCGCGGCACTTGCCGACTGCACGCGCATGAAGGCGCCGGACGCCTTCTGGTTCGGCACGGTCGCGCGCACCCACGGGTCGAGGACGGTGACTTGCGCCAGCGCGCCGGTGGAAAACAGGCCGGCGGCCAGCAGGGAAAGAAGTCGGGTCATGGCGGATTCCATCGATAAAAGGAGTTCAGGCAGCGGCCTTGAAGGTCTCGCGCTCGACCAGCACGGTGTCGACGCTGTCGGTCAGCCACAGCTGCCCGTCCTGGATCGTGCACTGCAGCTGCATGGCGCGCTTGGCCAGCTTTTCCAGCGCGGCGCTGGTCTCGCTCGGGATGTTGATGACGGTGAGGTTGCGTGCGCGCTCGAGCTTGTTGGCGATGCCCTTCCACCAGATATGGCTGGTCGCGCTGTAGCAGTACACATACACGTGCTCCGCGCGGCCGCAGGCTTTCAGCAGGCGCTTCTCGTCGGGCTGGCCGACTTCGATCCAGGTGTCGATCGCGCCCGTTAAATCCTTCTGCCACAGGTCCGGCTCGTCGGTATCGAACAGGCCTTTCGTGAACGAGAGGGCCTCGTTGGCGTGCAGGGCAAAGGCGAGCACGCGGATCATGACGCGCTCGTCGGTTTCGGACGGGTGGCGGGCGATGGTGAGTCCATGCTCCGCGTAGTAGTTGCGGTCCATGTCCGCAATCTGGAGGTCGGCCTTGTAGATGGTCGCTTTGAGTGCCATGAATACTTCTTGAGCCTATGGTTATTTGAAGACCACTGTCCGGTGGCCGTTTTGCAAAATGCGGTGTTCCACGAACCACTTCACCGCGCGCGCCAGCACCACGCATTCGACGTCGCGACCGATCGCGGTCAGCTCGTCGATCGTCATCGCATGGTCGACCCGCTCGACGTCCTGCTCGATGATCGGGCCTTCGTCGAGCTCGCCCGTGACGAAGTGGGCGGTCGCGCCGATCAGCTTCACGCCGCGCGTGTGGGCCTGCGCATACGGCCGCGCGCCCTTGAAACTCGGCAGGAAAGAGTGGTGAATATTGATCGCCCTGCCCTTCAAGGCTTCGCACAGTCCCGGCGACAGGATCTGCATGTAGCGCGCCAGTACCACCAGGTCGATCCTGTGCATGTCGAGCAGCTCGATGATGCGCGCTTCCTGCGCCAGCTTCGCTTCCTCGCTCGCACCGGCCGCCAGGGGCAAGTGGTGAAACGGGATATTGTAACTTGCCGCGAGCTGGTAGAACTCCATATGGTTCGAGACGATCGCCGGAATCTCGACCGGCAGCAGGCCGCTCTTGTAGCGGAACAGCAGGTCGTTCAGGCAGTGGCCGATCTTCGAGACCATGATCAGCACGCGCGGCTTGGCGTGGGCGTCGTGCAGCTGGCCGCGCATCGCGTTCGCTTCGCACAGGGCGGCGAAGGCGGTGCGCAGGTCGGCATCGGGCACGCTCGGGTCTTCCAGCGCGAAGTGCACGCGCATGAAGAACAGTTGCGATTCCGGATCGCCGAACTGGGCCGAATCGATGATGTTGCAGCCGTGTTCGGCCAGGAAACCGGCCACGCGCAGCACGATACCGCGCTGGTCATGGCAGGACAGGGTCAGGATGTATTCCGGGTGCGTCATGGTGGGAAGGAGGTCATGGTAGAGGTCTCCGCCATTGTCGCATGCCTTGCAAAAACAGCCAGGCGGCGCCATCGATTTTAAAAACGCACGACCGTTTGTTTTTCGGTATAGTTGGCAGCTCCAACAACACGAGGGAGACACCCATGACACAAGCGACGAACGACCAATTCCTGCTGGCGGCCCGCCCCGTCGGCCTGCCGAAGGACAGCGACTGGCAGCGCGCGACGCCGCCCCTGGGCGAACTTGCCGACGGCGAAGTGCGCGTCAAGATCCTCTACATCTCGCTCGACCCGGCCATGCGCGGCTGGATGAACGATGCGCGCTCCTACGTGCGCCCGGTCGCCATCGGTGAGGTCATGCGTGCCGGCGGCGTCGGCGTGGTGGAGGAATCGAAGTCACCGAAGTTCAAGGCGGGCGACCATGTGATGGGCGTGATGGGCGTGCAGCGCTACTGGACCGGCCCGGCCGAGGACAAGGGCGCGATGCTGGCCAGGGTCGATCCGAACCTGGCGCCGCTGCCGACCTGGCTCAACGTGCTCGGCATGCCCGGCATGACCGCCTACTTCGGCCTGCTGGAAGTCGGCCAGCCGAAGGCGGGCGAAACCGTGGTGGTGTCGGGCGCGGCCGGCGCGGTCGGGATGACGGTGGGGCAAGTCGCGAAACACCTGGGCTGCCGCGTGGTCGGCATCGCGGGCGGCGAAGACAAGTGCCGCTTCGTGGTCGAGGAACTCGGTTTCGACGCCTGCATCGACTACAAGGCCGGTCCCGTGCAGGCCGGCCTGAAGCAGCATTGCCCGCAGGGCGTGGACGTGTATTTCGACAACGTGGGCGGCGACATCCTCGACGCCGTGCTCACCCGCATCAACATGAAAGCGCGCATCGTCATCTGCGGCGCGATCTCGCAGTACAACGCCACCGAAGCGGTGAAAGGCCCGGCCAACTACCTCGCGCTGCTGGTCAACCGCGCGCGCATGGAAGGCATGCTTGTAACGGACTACGCCGCCCGCTATCCTGAAGGCGTGGCGGCGCTGGCGCGCTGGATGAAGGAAGGCAGCTTCAAGAGCCGCGAGCACATTGTCGAGGGTTTCGAGACCTTCCCTTCCACGCTGCTGATGTTGTTCCGCGGCGAGAACCTCGGCAAGCTGGTGCTGAAGGTCGCCGACGCCTGAGGATTTGTCAGGTTCGCTTGCGCCAGTCGCTGGCGCAAGCGCTTTTCCTGAACTTGCACGAGTCTGGAGCGTCTACTGATACTTTACATACGCCGAGGATCTCATGCCCGCTTTTTCCCCTTCCCTACCCGACCTGCGCTCGCAACTCGGCGCCCAGGTCGATTTCCTGAGCCAGGTATCGCATCATGCGATCGACACCGCCCGCCAGCTCAGCGAACTGAACGTGCGCGCGGCGCGCCAGCTGGTCGACGACGGCGTCAGGCTCGGCCGTGCGCTGGCAAGCTGCGACGATCCCTTCCAGATCGGCACCGTGGCAATGCGCGAAGCCTCTTCCACGGCCGAGGATTGGCAGAGCTGGCAGAATTCGCTGATGGGCGTGCTCAGCGCCGGCACCGCCACCTTCGCCCACGACGCCAACGACGGCAGCTGGCAGGCCGCCCGCAGTGTAACTGCCGGCGCCGCGGCCGATGCGCGCCCCGCTGCCGAGGACGTCGGCGCGGCCCACAACCCCACCTGACCCATACACCATCGAGGAGGAGCCATGGCAGCCACCGGCAAGGACCAGGATGGGGCGGCGGACGCGCTTGCGCTGCTGCGCGCCGAGCATGAGCAGGTGCGCAGGATGTTCGCCCAGTGCGCGAACCTGCGCGGCCTGGAAGACGCGGAAGAAACGATCGCCGAACTGGTCGACGACCTCTGCGACGCGCTCATCATCCACACGATACTCGAGGAAGAACTGTTCTATCCGGCGCTGCGCGCGGCGCTCGGAGACGACGAGCTGATCGATGACGCCGAGCTCGAGCACGCGGGGGCGCGCGAACTGATCAGCCAGCTCGAAGCCATGTACCCGGGGGACGAGCATTTCGATGCGACGCTCGCCGTGCTGGCCGAGGAGTTCGCGCACCACGTCGCGCAGGAAGAGACGGAGATGTTCGAGGGGGCGCGCGCGGCCGGCCTCGACCTGGTCGAACTCGGGCACCGGCTGGCGCTGCGGCGCGCCCAGCTCGACGACGACATGGCGGCGCCCCCGACGAGCTTCGACGGCGCCGAACCACACGACGGCAGGCGTACGCCGCCGCGGGCACCGGACTGAACGGACGCTGCGCCGCCCTTTGAAAGCGCGGCGCAAGCGAAGTCCTCAAGAGGGAAGGAACTAACCCGGAAGCGGTCTCTCTAACCGGACGAGTGTGGCAATGCTGCGCTTACCCTTCACACTGCAGGGCAACCAGGAGAACGACATGGCGACAAGCAAGGAGAGCGGCAAGGGCGCGGGCAGCTCCGGCGGCAGCGCGCAAAAGAGCGGTGGCGGCAGCGGCAGCGGCCCTGCCAAACGCGGTTTCGCGGCGATGGACCAGAACCAGCAGCGCGAGATCGCCAGCAAGGGCGGCCAGGCCGCCCACCAGAAAGGCACGGCGCACGAATTCGATTCCGAAGAAGCGCGCCGCGCGGGGCAGAAAGGCGGGGAGGCGGTCAGCCGCAACCGTGCGCACATGGCCGATATCGGCCGCAAGGGAGGCGAGAGCCGGCAGTCGGCCAGCCGGGCGGCCGCCAGCGGTGGCGGCACCGGCACCGCCGGCAAGAGCGGCAATCGCCAGGGCGGCAAGGACGAATAGCCTTCCTGGCCGGCAGGGCGTGACGGGGCGGACTTTCCGTCCCGTTTTTTTTGACGGCAGGCGTCCGCCCGCAAGGCCTCCTGCGGCTGCGCCGCCGCTGTGGTACATTCCCGCCCCATGTCCGAACTTCGCTACCTCACCGCCTATCCCGACCAGTTGCGCCAGCAGGCCGCCTCGCTCCTGAAAGAGGGACGCCTCGGCGCCCTGCTGCGCTCGCGCTACCCGAGCCCGCACGGCCTGCGCACCGACCGCGCCCTGTACGACTACGTGCAGGACCTGAAGGACGACTACCTGCGCAATGCCGAGCCGGTGGCGAAGGTCGCCTACGACAGCAAGATCCACGTCGTCCAGCACGCGCTCGGCCTGCACACCGCGATCTCGCGCGTGCAGGGCAGCAAGCTCAAGGCCAAGCACGAGATCCGCATCGCCAGCGTGTTCCGCGACGCCCCGCTGGAGTTCCTGCGCATGATCGCCGTGCACGAACTGGCCCACCTGAAGGAAAAGCAGCACGACAAGGCCTTCTACAAACTGTGCTGCTGGATGGAGCCCCAGTACCACCAGTTCGAACTCGACCTGCGGCTGTATCTCACGCATATGGAACAGACGGGCGAGCGCTTGTGGAGCGAAGGCTGAGCGTCCTGACTCCACGCGCTACACCATCACCTCACTCGCAATGCTTCAGGCACCATGATTCGATGATCGTTGAATTATCGTAGCATCCGATATATCATCGTCCCATCCTTCTTCACGGGCACCCGGCATGAACACGCAATCGGCATTGGCAGCCCTCTCCGCGCTGGCGCAGGAAAGCAGGCTCGCCGTCTTCAGGCTGCTGATCCAGGCCGGACCTGACGGCCTGGCGGCCAGCAAAATCGCCGAACAGCTGGACATCGCCCCCTCCTCGCTCTCCTTTCACCTGAAGGAGCTGTCGCATGCCGGACTGCTCGCCTCCAAGCAGGACGGGCGCTTCGTGATCTATTCGGCCAAGGTGGAAGCGATGAATGGACTGATCGGATTCCTGACCGAGAACTGCTGCGGCGGCCTACCTTGCGCTGCCACCGGCAAGAAATCATGCTGAGACCAACGACATGAACATCCTTTTCCTCTGCACCGGCAACTCCTGCCGCTCCGTACTCAGCGAAGGCGCCTTCAACCACCTGGCGCCGGCCGGCATGCGCGCGCTCAGCGCCGGCAGCCACCCCACCGGCTGGCTCCATCCGCGCGCCGTAGCGCTCCTGCAGCGCAAGGGCATCTCGACCGAGGGTTACTTCAGCAAGTCCTGGGACGCACTGCCGGTCACGCCCGACATCGTCGTCACCGTCTGCGCCAGCGCCGCCGGCGAAACCTGCCCGGCCTATCTGGGACCGGTGCTGCGCACCCATTGGGGCCTGGACGACCCGAGCCACGTCGCCGGCACCGACGAGGAAATCGAGGCCGCCTTCGAGCGCACCTGGGCCATCATCCTGGCGCGCATCCAGGCCTTCCTGGCGCTGCCGCTGGACGAATTGAACACCGACCGCGCGCGCCTGCAGGCGGAACTCGACCGCATCGGCACGCTGCAGGCATGATGCGCGCGACGACCGGAAGCGCATCCTGCGGGGTGCGGCCATGACCCTGGCCCGGCGCCTGGTGGCCGAGGGGCTCGGCAGCGCGCTCCTGCTGGCGGTGGTGGTTGGCTCCGGCATCATGGCCGAACGCCTGGCCGGCGGTAACGTGGCGATCGCGCTGCTGGCCAATACGATTGCCACGGGCGCCGGGCTGGTGGCCCTGATCCTGATGTTCGGGACGCTCTCGGGCGCGCACTTCAACCCGGTGGTGACCCTGTCGGAAGCCTGGCAAGGCAATGTGCCGGCGCGCGAAGTCCTCCCCTATATCGCCGTGCAGGTGGCAGGCGCCTTCGCCGGCGTGGCCGCCGCGCACGGCATGTTCGGCGAGGCGCTGTTCTGCGCATCGACCCATGTGCGCACCGGACCGGCGCAGTGGTGGAGCGAATGCGTGGCCACCTTCGGCCTGCTCGGCGTGATCATCGGCTGCTCGCGCAGCCGGCCCGCCATCACGCCGTTCGCGGTGGCGGCGTATATCACGGCGGCCTACTGGTTCACCGCCTCGACCTCGTTCGCCAATCCGGCCGTTACCCTGGCGCGCAGTGCCAGCAATACCTTCGCCGGCATCCGCCCGGCCGATGCGCCGGGATTCATCCTGGCCCAGCTGGCGGGCGCCGCGGCGGCCACCCTGCTGTTCTGCTGGCTGTATCCGGCGGCGCCGGCCGCGGCCACCGTGGGCGGCACCGTCGCCCCGGGCGACTTTGCCGACACGGCCGGCCTCACCCATCTCCCCGAAGCGAGCGAATGATGCCCCTCCACGATCTGCCGAATATTCAGGAACACCTGCTCGACGTGCCCGACATGGACAAGCTCGCGCCAGTGGGCGACCTGAACCACCCGCCGCGCATCCTGCTGCTCTACGGCTCCCTGCGCGAGCGCTCCTTCAGCCGCTTCCTGACCTTCGAGGCCGCGCGCATCCTCGAACACTTCGGCGCCGAAGTAAGAATCTTCGACCCGATGGACTTGCCGATGGCGGGCAGCGTGCCCGAGACCCACGCGAAAGTGGTCGAGCTGCGCGAGCTGTGCCTGTGGTCCGAGGGCCAGGTGTGGTGCAGTCCCGAACGCCACGGCGCGGTGACGGCCGTGATGAAGAACCAGATCGACTGGATTCCGCTCGAAATGGGAGCGATCCGCCCGAGCCAGGGCCGCACCCTGGCCGTCATGCAGGTCTGCGGCGGCTCGCAATCGTTCAATGTGGTGAACACGCTGCGCCTGCTTGGACGCTGGATGCGCATGTTCACGATCCCGAACCAGTCCTCGGTACCGATGGCCTACAAGGAATTCGACGACGCAGGCCGCATGCGCCCGTCCGCGTATTACGACCGGGTGGTCGATGTCATGGAAGAGCTGTTCAAGATGACGCTGCTGCTGCGCGGCCGCACCGACTACCTCACCGACCGTTACAGCGAACGTAATGAGCGCGCGCGCAAGGCCATCGACAAGCAGCTGCAACAGATCTGAGCGGCAGCCCCGGAGTTAATTTCGATGCAAGCTTCGTTGCCGTCTCACAACGGTCAAGACCGCTAAATTCGTTTCCAATCGTAAATATATCGACTCCACAGGGATCGCTCGCTTACAGTCCCGTCATGCGTGCGCCATGCATGCAGCCGGCCCGGTTCCGGCACGCCAGACCCGATTGAAAGCGATCCATGTTTTTCCCCTCCACCGCCGTATCCCTTCCCGCTGCTTGCGCCGGCGCCGTCCTGCTTGCCTTCATTGGCACCGCCGGCGCGGCCAGCGCTGAAGCGACCAGTTCCACCTGGACCTTTTCCGGCTTCGGCACGGTCGGCGCGGTGCACTCCGATGAGCGCCAGGCAGACTACACCGCCTCCATCCTGAAGGCCGACGGTGCCGGCCGCACTTCGCACTGGAGCGGCGACGTCGACAGCAAGCTGGGCGGCCAGCTCGACCTGCATATCGATACGCGCTGGTCGGCCGTGCTGCAGGTCGTGACCGAGCAGCGCCTCGACTACAGCTACCAGCCGCGCGTGGAATGGGCGAACCTCAAATACCAGGTGACGCCGGAGCTGGCCTTGCGCCTCGGCCGCATCGCCCTGCCGATGTTCATCGCCGCCGACTACCGCAAGGTCGGCTATGCCTATCCCTGGGTGCGCACGCCGCTCGAGGTTTACGGTGTCCTGCCGCTCACTAACAGCGACGGCGCCGACCTCAGCTGGCAATGGAACGGCGAAGCGCTGCGCAGTACCACGCAACTGTTCTATGGCCGCACCAACATCCCCTTGTACGACGGCGCGCGCCTGCGCGGCCGCGGCATCGCCGGCGTGTCGCACACGGTCGAGCAAGGCGCGTTCAGCGCGCGCGCGTCGATCATCACCGCGCGCCTGTCGGTCGGCCTGTTTCCCGCGCTGTTCGAGGCGCTCGACGACTTCGGGCCGCAAGGCCGCGACATCGCCCGCCGCCTGCGCGTGGACGACAAACGCGCCTCGGCACTGAGCGTCGGCCTGAACTACGATCCGAGCCAGTGGTTCGTGATGAGCGAAGCCGGGCGCAGCAAGGTCGACGGCTATCTCGGCAGCACGCGTTCCGCCTATCTGAGCGGCGGCTGGCGGCACCGCAACCTGACGCCGTATGCCACCTGGGCCCGGGTCTGGGGCCGCCTGCCCGATGGACCGACCGCGCTGACGCTGGACGGCCTGGCTCCCGCCTATGCCGCCGGCGGCGCCGCCTTGAATACGTCGCTGGCGGCGATGATGCGCGCCGTGCCCTCGCAGTCGACGCTGGGCGCCGGCCTGCGCTGGGATCTCGCGCCGAACTTCGCGCTCAAGCTGCAGCACCAGCGCGTCACCACGCGCAACGGTTCGCGCGGCATGTTCATCAATTCGGTGCCCGACTACCAGTCCGGACGCACGGCGCAGGTGACCAGCGCCGCCCTCGACTTCGTGTTCTGAGGGGCAGCCATGCGATTTCGATCCGCGAGGCTGCTCGCCTCCATCCTGCTTGCATGCTGCGCCGCCCTGGCACAGGCCAACGACCTGGTGGTGGTCGTGTCGGCACGCAGCCCGGTCGAGGCGATGCACGCCGACCAGGTGGCGGCCATCTTCCTCGGCCAGGCCCCGCGCTTCCCGAACGGCGCCGTCGCCACCGCGCTCGACCAGCCGCTCGGCTCCGCGCAGCGCGACGAGTTCTACCTGCGCGTGGCCGGCAAGACCCCGGCCCTGTTGAAGGCCTACTGGTCGAAGATGGTGTTCACCGGCCGCGGCCAGCCGCCGCGCGAGCTGGCCGGCAGCGCCGCCGTGCGCAAGGCGGTGGCCGAGGATCCGGCCCTGATCGGCTATATCGAGCGCGAGGCGCTCGACCCGTCGGTGCGCCAGGTCCTGCTCGTGCATTGAAAGGAAACGCATGCTATCGCTTCCCTCCCCTCCGCGGCGCAAGGCGCCAGGCTCCCGGCTGGCGCGCTGGCTCGGGCGCGGCCTCGACACGCATATCTCGCTGCCGCTGTTCGCCGTGCTGCTGGTCATCGGCTTGTGGATCCTGACGCTGCGCGTGATCGACGCCGACCGGGCCGCCGCGACAGCCGCGGTGCATGCGGCCACGCTCGAGCGCATCGAGACCTACGAAGCGCAAATGTCGCGCAGCCTGAACGGCATCGACCAGACCCTGAAGGTGCTCAAGTACGCGGTCGAACTGAACGGCACGGCCGGCGCCCTGCCGGCCCTGCGCGAACAGGGCCTGCTGCCGCCGGGTTTGGTGTTCGTGGTGGCGATCGCCGACCGCGACGGCCGCGTCGTCGCCAGCAATCCCGAGGCCAGGGCGCACGACGTCTCGGGCACCGCCTATTTCCTCTATCATCGCGACAATAACCTCGGCCTGCCTTTTGTCGGCGCGACCGTCGGCGACAGCATCAAGTCCGAGCCGCACCTGCATTTCACGCGCCGCATCAACGATCGCGCGGGCCGGTTCGCAGGTATCGCCATCGTCGAAGCCGATCCGTCCTATTTCACCAGCGCCTACGAGCGCTCGCGCGACGGCGAGCAGGGCATGCTGGGCCTGGCCGGCCTGGATGGCCTGATGCGCGCGCTGCGCGTCGGCGACAGCGTCAGCTGGGGCCAGCGCATCGAACTGGGACATACGGACGGCGGTGTCGCCCTGCACAAGGGTCCGGACGGCGTGCTGCGCTATACCAGCGTGCAGCGCCTGCACGGCTTCCCGCTGGCGATCGTCGTCGGCCTCTCGCGCGACGAGCAGTTCGCGCCCTTCAACGAAAAGCGCCAGACCTTCCTCGCCGCAGCCAGCGGCGCCAGCGCCCTGCTGCTGCTGGTGGTGGCCGTGGTCTCGGGCTGGGCCTGGCAGCTTGCGCGGGTGCGCCGGCGCGCACGCCGCGCCCAGGAAACCTATGCCGCCGCTTCCGAAGGCAGCCTGGACGCCTTCTTCGTGCTGCGCGTGGTGCCGGGTCCGGGCGGCACGGTGGCCGACTTCGTGGTCGAGGCGACCAACTCGCGCGCCGAAGGCATCATCGGCCTGCCGCGCGCCGAGATGCAGGGCATGCTCCTGTGCGACATGCTGCCGCATTACCGCAAGAACGGCATCTTCGACGACATCGCCCTCGTGGCCCTGGACGGCAAGCCGCGCGAAGGCGAGTGGCAGGCTTCCTCGCGCGAGGCGCGCGGGCGCTGGCTGCACCGCCAGGTGGTGGCGGTCGAAGACGGCGTGGTCGTCATCGTGCGCGACATCACCGAGCGCAAGCAGGTCGAGGAACGCATCTTCCACATGGCCCACCACGACGAGCTGACCGGCCTGCCGAACCGGAACCTGATGCACAACCGGATCGAGGGGGCGATCCGCAATGCCGCGCGCCAGGGCAGCGCGGTGGCGCTCGCCTTCGTCGACCTGGACGGCTTCAAGCTGGTCAACGATGGCCTCGGCCACAAGGCCGGCGACGAGCTCTTGAGGGTGGTCAGCAAGCGCATGGGCGCCTGCCTGCGCCGCAACGACACGCTCGCGCGCTTCGGCGGCGACGAGTTCGTGATCCTGCTGCCGGACCAGAGCCACGATCCGCAGGCGCTCGCGCCGCTGCTGGAAAAGATCCGGATCGCCGTGACCGAGGAGATCGAAGTCGCGGGCCAGGCGGTGCAGGTCAGCTGCAGCATGGGCGTGGTGATGTACCCGCGCGACGGCATGGATGCCAGCGCCTTGCTCATGAACGCCGACGCCGCGATGTACCGCGCCAAGGACCTGGGCAGCAACAACTTCCAGTTCTACGCGCGCGAGATGAATGCCAGCGTCGAGGAAAAGCTGGTGCTGCTCGATGGCCTGCGCAATGCCGTGCAGGCGACCTTCGAGGGCGCCGACAACAACGGCTTCCGCCTGCTGTACCAGCCGAAGGTCGACCTGCGCACCGGGCGCCTGTTCGGGGTCGAGGCCCTGATCCGCTGGCAGCATCCGGAACACGGCATGGTGCCGCCGCAGCGTTTCATCGGCCTGGCCGAAGAAAGTGGATTGATCGTGGAAATCGGCGACTGGGTGGTGCGCGAAGCGTGCCGCCAGGCGCGCGCCTGGATGGATGCCGGCCTGCCGCCGGTGACGATGTCGGTGAACGTCTCGGCGCGCCAGTTCGAGGAATCGCGACTGGTCGATCGCGTCGCTTGCGCCCTGCGCGACAGCCGCCTGGCGCCGGAACTGCTGGAACTCGAAGTGACCGAAAGCCTGATCATGCGCGACCTGCAGAAGTCGGTCGCGAAGATGCGCGAGCTCAAAGCGATGGGCGTGTCGCTGTCGATCGACGACTTCGGCACCGGCTACTCGAGCCTGTCCTCGCTGAAGACCTTCCCGATCAGCCGCCTGAAGATCGACAAATCATTCGTGAGCGAACTGGCCGACAACCCGGACGACCAGGCGATCGCGATGGCGGTGATCTCGCTCGGCCACAAGCTGAACCTGCGCGTGATTGCGGAAGGCGTCGAGACCGAGCAGCAGCGCGCTTTCCTGCGCGAGAACGAGTGCGACGAGATGCAGGGGTATTTGTTCAGCAAGCCGGTGACGGCCAGTGCGATCGAAGACATGCTGGAGGCGTACGCGCTCGAACTGGAGATGTAGGGGTCATTGAGGCCAATGGCCTCAATGCCCCCTACGGTGCGCAACCGTCTCGTAATTTTTTCACCAGCGCATCCGCATCTGCATCCACGTGCATCAGGCCAGCATGCCCTTCACGCACGAAGCCCTCGTCCACCTGGTGCTGGGCGAATTTCACCAGTCCATCGTAGAACCCGTCGACATTCAGCAGCCCGATCGGCTTGGCGTGAATCCCGAGCTGCGCCCAGGTCACCATCTCGAACAGCTCTTCCAGCGTACCGAAGCCGCCCGGCATGGCGATGAACCCTTCGGACAGCTCGGCCATCATGGCCTTGCGCTCGTGCATGTCCTTCACCACGAACAGCCGCGTCAGGCCGGCATGCCCCACTTCGCGCTCGACCAGGGCGCGCGGGATGACGCCCGTGGCTTCGCCGCCCAGCCGCAATACTTCGTCGGCGATCACGCCCATCAGGCCGACCTTGCCGCCGCCGTAGACGAGGGCGATGTTGTGCTCGACCAGCACGCGCGCGAGCTCGCGGGCGGCGTCGGCATACAGGGGTTTGGCGCCGTTCGAGGCGCCGCAGTAGACAGCAATCGATTTCATGGGTATCCGGTCATCAGACAGGCTCGCGGCCTTCGTCCGGCAGTTTTTTAAGGTATTCCTCGCTCAGCTTCTCGAACAGCAGGCTGGTATCGCCGCGCAGATAAGGCCCGAGCATCGACAGTACCTGGTAGCAGCCGCGCGCGAGGGCGTCGGCGATGGCCTGCTGCTCGCTGTACTTGCGTGGATTGCGCACGTATTCATAGGACAGCCAATAGGTCGCCACCACCACCATGTTGGTCGCCATCGCGCCGATCTGCTGGTCGCTCGCTTCGAGCGATTGTTCGCTGCGCAGGTCTTCGCACAGCTGGCGCGCGACCTTGATCTTGTGGGCGAGGATGGCCTTGAAGTGCAGTTCGAGCTTGCGGTTGCGCGACAGCAGGTCGTTCAGGTCACGGTAGAAGAAGCGGTAGCGCCAGATCAGCTCGAACATCAGGTGCAGGTAGAGCCAGACGTCTTCCATGTTCGAGCGCCGTCCCGCCGGCACCGTCAGGATGCGCTCGATCTCGGCCTCGAACTGCACGAAGATCGAGTTGACGATGTCGTCCTTGTTGCGGAAATGGTAGTACAGGTTGCCCGGCGAGATATTCATCTCCTCGGCAATGACGGTCGTCGTGATGTTCGGCTCGCCGAACTCGTTGAACAGCCTGAGCGAGAGCTCGAGGATGCGTTCACGGGTACGGCGTGGAGCTTTTTGTAGCATGGATGGCGGTCTGAATAGGGTCACCCGCAAGCATATCATCGAACCGCACCCCAACGGCAGTGCGGCCGGGCATGGCTAGCCGGCGGTGCCGCGCTTCGCGGCGGCGGATTTGGTGGTGGGGCGCTTCGCTGCGCTCGTCTTGGCCGGGATCCTGGCGGAAGGCTCGGCGGGCGCTTTCCTGGCGGCCGGCGCCTTCTTCGCCGCGGCCTGGCGCATCTGCTCGCCCGCCAGCTCGGCCAGCATCCGTTCCAGCTCGTCGATGCGGTGGTTCAGCGCTTCCATTTCGCTGCGCGCCGGCACGCCGATGGTGGCCAGGGCGCGCGCCACGCGCTCCTCGAACACCTGCTCCAGCTTGCCCCAGGTACCCGATGCGCGCCGGCTCGAACGCTCGGCCTTGCGCGCCACGGTCTCGGTCGCATCCTCGACACTGCGCGCGCGCTTCTGCAGCTCGCTGCCGTCGCGCACCAGACGCGTAAATTCACGTCCACCCGCCTGCTGGGCCTTGGCAAAGGCGCCCAGGCCCGCCTGCCAGATCTGCTGGGCCGAGCTGCGCACCGCGCGCGACAGCTCTTCCTCTTCCTGCTCGAGTTCCTTGATATTCTTCGTCATCGCTTCGTCATCGCTTCGTCGTCAATTCGGGGCATGCATCCGCATTTTAAACGCTGGGGCGCGCTTCAAGGGCTTCACGCAGCAGCGCCAGCAAACGATCCGCGCGCCAGGGCTTGCCGAGGAAGGCGTGCGCAGAGCCGTCCGTCAGCGCCGCGGCGATCTCCGGATCGTCGCCCGCGCCGGAAAGCAGGATGCGGAAAGCGCCGGGCGCCAGGCGGCGCGCCTGCGCCAGCAGCGCGGCCCCGCTCATACCCGGCATCAGGTGGTCGCTGACGATGGCCGCGACACGCTCATGCGCCAGCAGGTCCAGTGCCGCCGCGCCGGAGGCAGCCGTCAGCACGCGCCAGCCCTGCCCCTGCAGCGCGTCGGACAGCATCTCGAGCATGAAGGCGTCGTCGTCGACCAGCAGCAGCACCGGTTCCGTCTCGGCACGCGGCTGCAGCCGGCCCAGCTCCTCCATCACGGTATCGAGCACGCGGCCGTTGCAGCCGAGCGCCACATGGCCGACGCCGCCCAGCGCGATGTTGCGCGCGCCCTCCAGCACGCTGGAGGTCTGCGGCGAGACGATGTTGTCGTGGTGGCTGAAGATGGAGGTAATCAGCGCGCGCCGCGCCGCGTCCTCGCTCGCGCCGAGTTCGCGCAGCCAGTCGTTGGCCGCCCCCCTGGGGCGCCGCATCTGGGCCGCGTTGGCGCCGGGTCCGAAGTTGGCAAGGCTGGTGCCGTGGTGCGGCGTGCCCAGCGTGATCAGGCGCGCCACGCGCGCACTGCCGTGTGCCCGCATCCAGGCGCGCGCCACCAGGCCTCCCATGCTGTGGGCGACGATCGCCACCTGCGTCGCGCCGGTAGCCGCGCACAGCTCCTCGACCGCGGCCTGCAGCGCCGGCACGTAGCCGTCGATCGGGCCGCCCACCGGTTCCAGGTCGACGCTCGCATGGCTGATCGCGTTGCGGTCGAGGCGCGGCACCAGGTAGCCCCAGATGCCGCTGTTGCAGCCGTAGCCGTGCACCAGCAGCACCGGCACCGCACGCGAGTCGGGATAAATGCGGCGGCAGGCCGTGGCACGCGGGATCAGCCAGGAGGTGCACAGCATGCTGGTCCGGAATTCTTCCGCCAGCAGGCGCAGGCGCGCCGCCGGGGTCAGGTGGAAGTCCGGCGGCGTCGGGCTGGCGAAGCAGGCGCTGAGCACGAAATTGTTCATGTTGATCGCCAGCCGCACCAGCATCACGCAGGCCAGGCCGAGCGCCAGCGCCGTCCAGGGCGCGGCGTCCCACCAGTGCCGGGCCGCGTACGCGATGCCGGCGGCGCTGGCGAGCTGCAGCAGCAGCAGGCATTGTGCGATGCGGCGCGCGCTCACGTTTTTGCTCATGCTGATGCGGAGACCCGCAGTGCGGGCTTGCCGGTCAGGCTGGCCGCCAGGACGCTCGCCAGGCGCGCCGTGATGCCGTAGATCGAGAGCTGGGGATTGGCGCCGATCGAAGTCGGGAACAGCGAGCCGTCGTGCACCGACAGGTTGGCAAGGCCCCGGTAGCGGCCGTCCGGCGCCGTGACGCCGCGCCGCTCGTCGCCCGCCATCGTGCAGCCGCCCATCACGTGGGCCGACGCCACGCGCGTCATGTGCAGCTGCTGCGGCAGGGCGGCGATGGCGCCTTTCGCCTCGTTCCAGCTCGCATACTCGCGCGCCGTCTCGTGCGCTGGCCGCACGGCCCTGGCGCCGGCCGCGAACTGGATCTCGGCCATCGTCAACAGCGCGCGGCGCGCGCCATCCCACAGGAAATCGTTGAGGGGATAGTCAAGCACCCCTGCCCCATCCTTCAGCTGCACCGCGCCCCCTGCCGACTGCTCGTGGAAGCCGTCGCGCAGCAGCGCCAGCATGCCCTGGATGTGCGGGAACTGCTGCATGAGCGCGGCATGCCCCTGCCCGAAGCCGTTCAGGGTCGTCGACAGCAGCACCGGATGCAGCGGCGGCGCTTCCAGCTTGTAGCCGATGGCGCCGTCGATCGGCGCCGTGTGCAGGAAGTGATCGGAATATACGGTCTGCGGCGCGCCGGCCCAGGCGTCGACGCGCTGCGGGAAGATGCCGGCCGAGATCAGGGTCGGGTGCAGGAAGGTGCGTTTGCCCAGCAGCCCATGCGGATCGGGCGCGCCCGAACGCATCAGCAGGGCCGGGGAATTGATCGCACCTCCCGCCACCACGAAGTGTTTCGCGCGCAGCCGCAGCACGCGTCCGGTGGGCGCCACGCCGTCCGCGCCCAGTGCGCTGCACAGCAGTTCGTCGGCACGCTCGCCGCGCAGGACAAAGCGCTCGGCACGTGCACGCGTGACGAGGGTTGCGCCATGGTCGAGCGCCGACGGAATCGTCGTCACCAGCATCGACTGTTTCGCATTCGTCGGGCAGCCCATGCCGCAATAGCCCAGGTTCCAGCACCCGTTGACGTTGCGGCGGATGAAGCCGGACCTGATGCCGAGTTTATCCGCGCCGCGTTTCAACAAGTCGTTGTTCTCGTTGGGCGGCGCCTGCCAGTCGCTCACGTGCAGGCGCGCTTCCATCATCGCGAACCAGGGGGCGAGGCGCTCGCTGTCGTAGCCGTCCAGGCCGAAGTGCTCGGCCCAGTAGTCGAGCGTCGGCGCCGGCGTGCGAAAGCTCGAGGTCCAGTTGACCGTGGTCGAGCCGCCGACCGTGCGCCCTTGCAGGATCTTGATCCCCTTGTCGAGCGTCTGGCGCGCGGCCGACTCCTGGTACAGGCCTGGATAGGCATCGGCCTCGCGCATCCTGAAGTCGGACGACGAGCGCAATGCGCCCTCCTCCACGACCAGCACCGTCAGGCCCGCCAGCGTCAGGATCTCGGCCGTCACGCCGCCGCCGGCGCCGCTGCCGACGATGACGACGTCGGCCTCCAGCGTGCGGTCGGTGTCGAGCTGCGCCGCGTCGACGATCTTCCAGCCGCGCGCGAGGCCGGCGCGCACCGGGTCGGGGATGATGCCCTTGGCTACAGTCAGGGGAATGGATTTTGCGCTCATGTCAGGACAGTTCCTTCATCGGGCCGGGATAGCCGATCGCGGCCCAGGCGGCCGGCTGCGCATACCAGGCGCCGAGCGAGAGGTCGTGCAGTGCGCTGTAGGCGGTGCGCAGCAGGGCGAAGCGGTGCAGGCGCCAGTCCTGCAGGAAGGCGGTGACCTGGTTCGGATCGGCGTTCTCCCAGCCGCCTGAAACGCCCGTCAGCAGGCGCCGCGCCGGCGCCAGGGCCAGCAGGCCGAACAAATCCTGCACTTCCTTCTGCACCGCGAGCGGCAGGTTCGAAATCGCCGTATGGACGCCCTCGATGGTGCCGGCGACGGCCGCCTTGCGCCCGGCCGGGTCGAGCGGCAGCGCACCCGCCAGCATCGCCGGGACGATGGCCGCGAGCGCGGCGCGCGCTTCGCCGTCGAGGACGAAGCGCTGCGGGCGCGGCGACTGCACGGCGCGGTAGATGCCCCCGCCCGCGGCCAGCACCAGCGCGCCGAGCGCGCCGGCCTTCAGGAAGGATCTGCGGTTGGTCTCCATCTGGCGTCCTTGTTGTTGTGGACGTAGTGTACGACAGCCGGCCGCGATCGCGACGGGGCCAGACTAGAGGAAATCGTCGAGATGCGGTCAAACGGCCGGGTGCGGATGTGCTGTGCATACGCGCCCGCGCCTTGCACATTTTGTTTGCATACTGCCATCGGCGCCGGATACCGCAGTGTACAAGCCTTCTCAGCGGCGCCATGGGCTTGTACCATAGCGCCATTCAGCTCGACTACGAAAGCCTTTCATGATCCTCAATTCCCGCCTCAGCCTCCCCTTGCACGCCGTTTGCCTCGCCCTCTTCGCCGCCGCCTGCGCCCTGCCGGCCCAGGCCGCGAGCACGGCGGCCTCCTCGGCGTCCAGCGCCGGCTCGGCCTCCTCGGGCAGCGTGTCCGATTCGATCGGTGCGTCGAGCAACAGTTCGGGCGACGATAAGCGCGTGGCCGCCGGCCGGTACCGCGTGATCGAGATCGCCGCCGCGCCCGGCAAACCGGGCACCACGCGCATGACGCTGCAGGCAGCCGACGCGGGCGCAAAGGACGCCATGCGCGAATTCACGCTCGACGTACCGAACCGCGCGCTGGCGGCGCGCGCAGTGAGTAAAGGCGAACTGGTGCAGGTCAACGCGCGCGAATACGGCTACGAGTTCGCGCACGCCGACACGAAACAATCCTTCTTCCTGGCGCTGGAAGACAGCTGGTACCGCGAACTGGGCTCGCAAAAAGTCGCGATCTGATGCCTGGACGCCTGCGGCCGCTCATTGCCGCCCTGGCCTTCTGTGCCGGCGGCAGCGCCTGGGCCGGCATCCCGACCTTCTGCGAACGTGGCAAGGAAATCAGCGCTGCCGACCAGGACCGCGTGCTGCGCTTCGCCGGCGTCGTCAAGCGTGAGCTGGAACGTTCCGGCAGCAAGGTCGCCCTGGTCTCGCGCGCCGGGCTCGACCTGAGCCGTTTCGGCCTGCTGTATTCGCATGCCGGGATCGCCCTGAAAGACAATCCCGGCAGCCCCTGGGGCGTGCGCCAGCTCTATTACGCCTGCGACGAATCGCGCCCGCGCCTGTTCGACCAGGGCGTCGCCGGTTTCGCCCTTGGCGCCGAGGCACCCGGCAGCGGCCACATGTCGCTGGTCTTCCCGCCGGATGAAGACGGCGCCCTGCTGGAACGGGCGGCGCTGGACAAGCCGCTCGCCCTGTCGCTGCTGGCCGGCCGGTACAGCGCGAACGCCTACGCCTTCGGCACGCGCTACCAGAACTGCAACCAGTGGGTGATCGAACTCCTCGCCAGCGCCTGGGGCAGGATGGACGGCGGCGGCGGCGACGCGCGCGCGCAGGCCCAGTCCTGGCTGCGGGACCAGGGCTATGCGGCCGGCCCGGTGAAAGTGCCTTCGCACGCGATGATGTTCGCCGGCCAGTTCGTGCCGCTGCTGCACGTGGACGACCATCCGCTCGACGATGTCTACGCGCTGGCGCTGCAGGTCAGCGTGCCGGCCGCGATCGAGGCCTTCGTGCAGCGCCGGCTGCCTGCGGCCAGGCGAGTGGAGCTCTGTCACGACAAGGGCCGTATTGTCGTGCATCGCGGCTGGGAGCCGCTCGGCGCCGACTGCCGTCCGATGCCCGGCGATGAGGTGATCTCGCTTGAGCCAGATCAAGTTGAAGCGCAAGTCGGGCAGCCCTGAGAGAACGCCGGCCCGTGCTTAACGGGATCTTCACACCGCGCCCCGCAGGCTGTGGCTTTTCCTCGCAAGAGACGACGCCATGAACAATCTGCAAAAGAAATACGTCGACGCGCACATCAGCCAGCAGAACGCGGACTGGACCTTCGAGAACATCAGCGCCAATTTCGACGAGCACATCCTCAAATCCATCCCCCTGTACCGCGAAGGGCACCAGCTCGTCTCCTACTACAGCGATTTTTTCCTCAAGTCCGATAGCGTGGTGTACGACATCGGCTGCTCGACCGGCACCATGCTTGCCCAACTGGCCGGACGCCATCCGCTGAAAGAACAATTGCAGCTGATCGGCATCGATTGTGTCGCGGACATGATCGACCGCGCGAGCCGGCTGACCGAGCGCGACCCGCGCCTCTCCTTCATCGAGGCCGACGTACTCGATGTCGAGTTCCTGCCCTGCGACATGATCATCGCCAACTACACCGTCCAGTTCCTGCCGCCCCGGGTCCGCCAGGTCCTGATCGACCAGATCTATCGGGCCCTGAACTGGGGCGGGGCATTTTTCATGTTCGAGAAAGTGCGTGCGCCCGACGGGCGTTTCCAGGACTACGCGAGCCAGGTGTATGTCGAATACAAGCTGGACCAGGGCTTCAGCGAAGCGGAAATCCTGAACAAGTCGCGCAGCATCAAGGGGGTGATTGAACCGTTTTCGAGCCAGGGCAACGCCGACATGCTGCGGCGCGCGGGATTCGAGGACCTCGTCACCGTACACAAATATGTGTGCTTCGAAGGTTTCCTCGCGATCAAATGAGCAAACTGAATGTCCGCGTCGGGAACTTCCTGTTCCGCTACCGTAACGGCCTCGGCCCCCTCCTGTTCCTGCTGGCCCTGCTCGCAGGCCGGCCCGGCTTCCCCGGCGGACGCGCCGACCTGAACCTGCTGCTCGACTGTGCCGGGATCGCGCTGGCCCTGGCAGGCCAGCTGCTGCGCATCGTCACCATCGGTTTCGAATACATCGAACGCGGCGGACGCAACCGGCAGGTGTATGCCAGCAAACTGGTGCAGGGAGGGGTCTTCGCGCTATGCCGCAATCCGCTCTACCTGGGCAACCTGCTGCTGGCCGCCGGCCTGGCGCTCGTCATCCATTCGGTGGCCTTCTATCTGCTGGTCCTGCCGCTGGTGAGCTATGGCTACGTTGCGATCGTCGCCGCCGAGGAAGCGTTTCTTGGAGAGAAATTCGGTGCCGAGTATGCGCAGTATTGCAGGCGCGTCAACCGATGGCTGCCCCACCTGCACGGCTGGCGCGCGGCGGTCGCGGGCATGCGCTTCAACTGGCGCCGCGTGCTGGTGAAGGAGTACAACACGGTGTTCGTCGTACTGTTGACGCTGGCCGCCGTCAAGCTGTGGGCGGACTACCAGGTGCTCGGCAGCCCTGCCCTGCCCCCGCCGGCCGGCATGGTAAGCGCCTTCATCGCCTGGCTGGGAGGCTATCTGGCGGTGCGCACGGCGAAGAAAACGGGCTACGTCAAACCCTGAACGGGCCGGCCCGGCGCTTGCCTCGTTATCGCCTGCGCTCGCTGAACGACGAGGACACAACACGGTTGATCAGGGGAGCGTCGGCGCCGGCAAGCACCAGGAAGGTGCGCGCTGCCTGGGCGCCGGCGATGCGCCGGATCGCATCCGCCCGGTACACGGCTTGTGCCAGTGCATAATTTTTTCGGGCATAAGAGGAAGCGATTGGACGCGCTTGACTGATTAGATGAGCGCCTTGGTTGGCGGCCGGGTTATAACTTGCTGTTTCCAGCTCCAGCGATAGTGCGTTCATAGCCATGTCGATGTGTTAGCCGTTAAGCCGTGGTGTTCGGAAGTTGAGCCGATTTACAGGCCCGGCAGGTCATCGAAGACAAGGCCTGCCAACTCAAAATCGAGCGCAACCGGAAACGCCGCCTGGTCCCAACCGGCTTGCCAATCAAGCCTTGTCGGGGAGCCAAACGTCGTGTGTTTGCCGGATGATAATAGTTGAGTTTTTCGAAACGCGGCGCGCGTTTGGCAGGCCGGAACATGCCGCTAGCGCTTGAGGATCTGCCTGGCGATCCCGCGCAGGATATTCACCTCTTCCGTCTCCAGCTGCGTGCGCGAAAACAGCCGTTTCAGACGGGGCATCAGCTTCTTCGGATTGTCCGCATTCAGAAAGCCGATCGATACCAGCGCTTCTTCCAGGTGCGCATACATGCCCTCGATCTGGGTCAGGCTGGCGGCCTCGCCGTGGAAGCCGACCGGGGTCTCGGGCACGGCGTCGCCAATGGCGCCCATCCGGCACTCGTAGGCGAGCACCTGCGCCGCCTGCGACAGGTTCAGGGAGGAGTAAGCCGGATTGGCAGGAATGTTGATCAGCACATTGCACTTCTCGACGATGTCGTTCGGCAGCCCGACGCGCTCGTTGCCGAAGACCAGCGCCGGCCGCAGTTCGACCTGCCCCGCCACGTGTCCGGCAAAGGCGCGCGGCGTCCATACCGGCGGAGAGAATTCGCGCAGGCGCGCCGAGACCGCGGCGGCAAAGTTGCAGCCTTCGAGCGCGTCGGCCATGCTGCCGACGACCCGCGCATTGGCGAGCACGTCGCCCGCGCCGCTGGCAAAGGCGACCGCTTCCGCATCGTTCAGGAAGTCGGTGCAGCGCGGCGTGACCAGCACCAGGTCGGTAAAACCCATTGTCTTCATGGCACGGGCAACCGAGCCGATGTTGCCTGCGCGGCTGGTCTCGACGAGCACGAAACGGATGCCATGAGGCAGGCGATTGAAAAGAGACGTGTCGGTTTCGTTCGGGTTCATTTAAAATAGCGCTATCGCGCGGCGACGAGCAATTGAAATTTCGGCATCAAGGGCCGGGATTTTACCTACTTCGGCGCCGCCCTGCTCTTTAATTCAATTCATACTCGATGGCTCACGGCGTTTCATGCGCGGTGGGCGTCAGCGTTTTTTCAGGGAAAAAGCTAACATGCATCCAATGCTCAATACGGCCATCAAGGCCGCACGCCGCGCCGCCACCGTCATCAACCGCTCGTCCTTCGACCTCGACCGGATCGAAATCTCTGAAAAACAACACAATGATTTCGTGACCGATGTCGATGTGGCGTCCGAGCAGGCAATCGTCGAGACGCTGTTGAAAGCCTACCCTGACCACGCCATCCTCGGCGAAGAGTCCGGCCCGTCGCGCAACCTGAACGACGACAGCGAGTATGTCTGGATTATCGACCCGATCGACGGCACCACCAACTTCCTGCACGGCTACCCGAACTACTGCATCTCGATCGCGCTGCAGCACAAGGGCGTGATCACCCAGGCCGTCATCTATGACCCGGTCCGCAACGACCTGTTCACCGCCACCAAGGGCGCCGGCGCCTACCTGAACGACAAGCGCATCCGCGTCAAGAACCACGACCGCATCGGCAAGGCCCTGATCGCCGCCGGCCATGGTGCCGATCCGCGCGCGTTGGCCGAATACCTGCGCATGTATGAAGTCGTCGCCTCGCGCTGCCATGGCGTGCGCAGCAGCGGTTCGGCCGCGCTGGAACTGGCCAACGTGGCCGCCGGCCGCGTCGATGCCTATTTCGAAAAAGGCTTGAAGATCTGGGATATCGCGGCCGGTTCCCTCTTGGTGACCGAAGCGGGCGGCATCGTCGGCGAGTTCAACGGCGAGTCCTCGTACCTGAACAAGGGCGACATCATCGCCGCTGGTCCGAAGGTGTTTGCACAGATGATCCCGCTGATGGTCCCTTTCGCCTGATTAGCGTAAAATAGCGTTCTACCTTGCCGCCGTGACGCAGTGCACACGGCGGTATCCCATGCCTTCCAGTATTTCCACTGCGCAACAAAATCACTATAATGCTCTGGCTTGACGGCTGACCGCGCTTTGCGTGGCCCGCATGCCCTGCACCCTTTCCGATCCTGGCGCCGCTTGCGCCGGCGGCGGAATCAACCTCATCAGAAGAAGCTCACTAATGTCATTTGCTACCCTCGGCTTGTCCGATGCTATCGTTCGTGCCGTCACCGAACAGGGCTACACCGTTCCGACCCCGATCCAGGCGCAAGCCATTCCCGCCGTGCTCGGCGGCGGCGACCTGCTGGCCGGCGCCCAGACCGGCACCGGCAAGACCGCCGGCTTCACGCTGCCGCTGCTGCAGCGCCTGTCGACCGACGCCGTCGGCGCCGCGCAGAAAAGCAAGAACTCGCCGCGTGCGATCCGTGCCCTGGTCCTGACCCCGACCCGCGAACTGGCGGCCCAGGTCGAGGAAAGCGTGCGCCTGTACGGCAAGTACACCAACATGAACTCGGCCGTGATCTTCGGTGGCGTCGGCATCAACCCGCAGATCAAGCTGTTGAAGACGGGCGTCGACGTCCTCGTCGCCACGCCGGGCCGTCTGCTCGACCACGTCGGCCAGCGTACCGTCGACCTGTCGAAGGTCGAGATCCTGATCCTGGACGAAGCCGACCGCATGCTCGACATGGGCTTCATCCACGACATCAAGAAAGTGCTGGCCGTGCTGCCGCCGAAGCGCCAGAACCTGCTGTTCTCGGCCACTTTCTCGGACGAGATCAAGGCCCTGGCCGACAAGCTGCTGAACAACCCGGCGTCGATCGAAGTGGCGCGCCGCAACTCGACCGTGGAAGTCATCGCCCAGAAGATCCACCCGGTCGACCGCGACAAGAAGCACCCGATGCTGTCGCACCTGATCAAGGAAAACGACTGGAGCCAGGTGCTGGTGTTTACGCGCACCAAGCACGGCGCGAATAAACTGGTCGAGCAGCTGGGCAAGGACGGCATCGGCGCGATGGCGATCCACGGCAACAAGAGCCAGACCGCGCGTACCAAGGCCCTGGCCGAGTTCAAGGACGGCAGCCTGCAGGTGCTGGTCGCGACCGACATCGCCGCGCGCGGCATCGACATCGACCAGCTGCCGCACGTGGTCAACTACGACCTGCCGAACGTGCCGGAAGACTACGTGCACCGCATCGGCCGTACCGGCCGCGCCGGCGCCACCGGCGAAGCCGTATCGCTGGTCTGCGTCGACGAGCACCAGATGCTGAAGGATATCGAAAAGCTGATCAAGCAGACGCTGCCGCGTCACGTGATCCCGGGCTTCGAGCCTGACATGAACGCCAAGGCCCAGCCGATCCAGCTGCGCAGCGGCGCGCCTGGTCACGGTAACCGCGGCGGCCGTCCAGGCGGCGGTGGCGGCCGTAGCCAGGGCCAGGGCCAGCCGCGTAGCGCGGCAGGCGCCGGCGGCGGTGCACGTCCTGCGGGCAATGGCGGCGGCCGTCCGGCGGGTGCCGGCGGCGGCGCAGGCCGCAGTGGCAATGGTCCGCGTCCGGCGTCCGCGCCGCGCACGGGTGGCCGCGGCCGCTAAGCCCGACGTTTTTGGCAGGAACGACAGCCCGGCATTGCCGGGCTGTTTTTATTTGTGCATGCACCGTGACGCACGATTGCGGGTTCGGGCGCGCTTGGCGGCGTGGTGCTACGATAGCGGGCTGTCAACATTCGAGACTGCCATGCCCAAATTCGCCGCCAACCTGAGCACGCTGTTCACCGAGCTCAGCTTTCTCGACCGCTTCGCCGCGGCGCGCGAGAACGGGTTCGACGCCGTCGAATTCCTGTTTCCCTATGCCTGCGAACCGGAATGGATCACCGGCCGCCTGGCGCGCTACAACCTCGAACTGGTGCTGCACAATCTGCCGCCGGGCGACTGGGCGGCGGGCGACCGCGGCATGGCCTGCGATCCGCGCCGCATCGGCGAATTCCAGGACAGCGTCGAACTGGCCCTCGATTACGCGGAAGAACTCGGCGTCAAGCAACTTCACTGCATGGCCGGCAAGCTGCCGCCGCACGTGCCGCGCGAACGCGCCCACGCCACCTATGTAGCCAACCTGCGCTTCGCCGCCGCCGCGCTGAAGGAAAAAGGGATCGCCCTGCTGATCGAACCGATCAACGACCGCGACATGCCCGGTTATTTCCTCACCGGCTCGCGCCAGGCCGCCGCCGTCATCGCCGAGTGTGGCGTCGACAACCTGTTCCTGCAATTCGACATCTATCACATGCAGCGCATGGAGGGCGACCTCGCCCACAGCCTGCGCGAACTGCTGCCGCTGATCCGCCATATCCAGCTGGCCGACGTGCCGGGCCGGCACGAACCGGGCACGGGCGAAATCAACTACCCCTACCTGTTCCGCCTGCTGGACGAGCTCGGCTACGACGGCTGGATCGGCTGCGAGTACAACCCGCGCGCCGGGACGCTCGAGGGACTTGGCTGGCGCGATGCCGCCAAGGCCTGGACAGGCGGCACGGCCTGAGGCAACATTGTCTTCTTATAAATAAGGAGATCATCATGATCCAGGGACTGCGCACCGTCATCTATCCGGTCACGCAACTGAACGAGGCGACCGACTGGTACCGCCGCGTGCTCGACAAGGCACCGTATTTCGAGCAGCCCTTCTATGTCGGCTTCGAGGTCGGCGGTTTCGAACTGGGCCTGATTCCCGACGGCGTGCCGGGCAGCACGGGCGCGACTGCCTACTGGGGCACCCCGGATGCCGCGGCCGAGCTGGCGCGGCTGGAGGCGCTCGGCGCCACGGTCGAGTCGCCGCTGGCGGATGTGGGCGAAGGCATCCGCGTCGCCACCGTGCGCGATCCCTACGGCAACCTGTTCGGCATCATCGAAAATCCCCACTTCGATCGCAACAAGGTCGCCTGAGTTGATCCATTGCAACGCCGCCCCGTGCGGCGTTTGCCAGAATGGGGTCTTTCCGTCCGGCATCATTGCCGCTTCGAGAGGACCCGATGAGAACCTTCCGCCTTGCCCTCGCGCTTTGCCTGTTCAGCCTGAATCTGCTGCTGGCAAGCTGCGCTTCGACCGGCGGCCCGGTCAGCCTGCAGGAAGTGCGCGAATTCGCGGACGCTTCGGCCAAACTCGGCGGCTATGCCGAGCTCTCGCGCCGCTATCGCGACACCTATGAACGCGAACAGCCTTATCTCCCTGCCTCAGCCGACAAACTGGCGCGCGAAAACGACGCCAAACGGCGCGCCGTGTACGAGGACTTCGTCAGTGTGCAAAAGGCCGTCGTGCTCTACATGCAAACGCTCAGCCTGCTCGCCGGCGATACCCGCTACGACCTCACCGAACGCATCGACGACCTCGGCAACGGCCTGAAGGCGAATGCCGAATCGGGCTTGCAGCAACGCCATATCGCCGCCTACACGGGCCTGACGCGCCTGCTGACGCGGGTGATCGCTTCCGGCTACCAGAACCGCAGCGTCGAGACCATGGTGCGCGACGGCGACGCCGACGTGCAGGTGCTGCTGGAAGCGATGATCTCGCTCACCCGCCTCTACTACAAGACCAACGAGAATGAAAAGAAGACCATCCTCGGCATCTTCGATGTCGAGTTGCCGCTCACCAAGGGTAGCAATGAACGCATGCTGGTCACCCTGGCCAAGGTGCATTACCTGAACAAGGCCAGCGAATACAAGCTGATCGACCGCCGCTACGACCTGGCCTTGCAGGGACTGACCAAGGTGGCGCTCGGGCACCAGAAGCTGCGTGAAAACCTGCACAAGCTGACGCAGGAGGATGTGAAGCGCATGCTCGGCAATTACGGACGCGACCTGCGGATGATCCGCGACGGCCTCGCGGCAGAGTGATTTTCAGGGAGGCGGCATGGGAAGCGATGCGAAGGGAAAGGTCGATCCGGCGGATGCGGCAATCGATGTGCTGGCCGGCGCGGTGGCGGGCGCGGCGACAGCCGACACGGGCGAAGCCGCCGCCGGCACGCCGGCCACCGCGGCAAGCAGCGCGAGCGAGGCGCCGGCCGCGCCGGCCGCGGGCGGCGCCAACGGCGGCCTGGCCAGCGTGCCGCAGATCGTCGAGCTGGCCGACCAGCTCTCGGCCTGCGCCGACCAGC
This sequence comes from Massilia sp. LXY-5, assembly GCF_059801075.1. Lineage (NCBI taxonomy): Bacteria > Pseudomonadati > Pseudomonadota > Betaproteobacteria > Burkholderiales > Oxalobacteraceae > Massilia > Massilia sp. LXY-5. The sequence continues at coordinate 1,006,167 of NZ_JBNNEH010000003.1, read as the reverse complement.
TGCACGAGCGCATCATGCGCGACATCCGCGCCTGGGACGGCGGCATCGTGCCGGCCCATGTGCAGGCGTGCGCGCGTGCCCTGCTGGAAGACGAACTGCTGCTGCGCCAGCGCGCCAACGGCCTGTACGCCGATGCCGCCACCTTCGTCGTCAAGTCGCTCGGCAAGTCGCAGGCGGGCGTGGTGGCGCTGACCACGGCGGCCGCCGAGAAGATCCGCAAGATCGCGCTGATCGGGGACGTGACCGGCCTCGTCGCCGGCCTGTTGAGCCTGGCGGGAGCGGCGTCGACCGGGCAGGCCGCAGCCATCATCCTGGCGCTCGACAAGATCCACACCCATGTCAAGGACATCGAAACCCACCGCAAGCCGGCCCCCAAGCCGGCTTGACCGACGCACGCGTGCGCCCATGTTCTTCCGGCGCGCATCGCGCTACACTGGTCCCACATCAGTTCATGTGGGAGTAAGCAATGAACGGCTTTCTTACATTCCGGCCAGGCGCGCGGTTTGTCGCCGCGCGGCCATTCCCATGAACGCCCTCGATGCAGGCCAGCTGGCCCAGTTGCGCGCTGCGCTCGAGGCGCAACTGGCCGCGCTCAGCCGCACCGACGAGCCGGCCGAGGCGCATAGCGCGCGCGACCTGCCCGTCTCGGAAGTGGAAACCTCGCCGGCCGACAAGGCCACAGTACGGCTGCTGAACGATCTCGCGCTCGAGGCCGCCGGCCACCATGCGGCCCGCATGCAGGTGCTGCGCCATGCACTGGCGAAGTTCGAAGACGGCAGCTATGGGCAATGCGAGGAGTGCGGCGGCGACATCGGTTTTTCGCGCCTGCAGGCGCGTCCCGAAGCGCGCCTGTGCATCGCCTGCCAGACGCGCTACGAAAAACGCTAGAGCAGTCTGCGTCAGCGAACGATTTCGGGAGGAATCGAGGCGTCGAAATCGGCCCAGTCGCCGTCCACGATATTGCCGCGGGCGCGCTCGATCTGGATCGCGCCGAGGCGGCGCAGCACGTCCACCGCGCGCGACTCGTCGCCGGCATCGTCAAAGGCAACGGCCACCAGCATGCCGGCCTTGCGCTGCTCGACCGGCGCCCGCCCGCCCTGCTCGCCTTCGCCGGCTTCCTTCATTTTGGTAAAGCTGAACAGCGAGCCGACGTGGGCGCCCACCAGGCCGCCGACGATGGGGCCCGCCGGCCCGGTCAGCGGTGCCGTCGCAGCGCCGATGGCGGCCCCGACCGCGCCACCGGTGGCGCTGCCCTGCACCACCCCCATCGGCGTTTCCTTGGCGCCCGGGGAATGAAGGTTGTCGCCGCCGATCGGGGTCATGTCGTGCTGTCCCGCCTGGCTCAGGTAAAACGTGCTGACACGTTCCCGCGTGAAGCCGGCCTGGGCCAGTGCCTGGGAGGCGGCATCGGCATCGGCCTGGGTTTCAAAATGTCCTGCAATGATGGTGGACATGGGTTTCTCCTGCATTGTTGGTTACCCGAAGCATGCTCCTGCTGGGTTGCTGCCTCTGTACGCAAACGCACGCAGTCTATTGCCACTGCCCGTAGGCCATGTTTCCAAAATCCGGTTCCGGCTCCGGCGTCTGCCAGGCGCGCGGATCGACCCGGTAGTATTTGAGGAACTCCTCGTACAGGGCGGGATGGCGCGCCGCCAGGCGGTGCGGCTGCTCGAAAAAGGCTTCGGTGGCGACCGCGAAGAATTCGGCCGGGCTGGTCGCGCCGTAATGGTCGAGCACGCCTTCGTGGCCGAACCAGGCGTCGTGGCGCAGGGCCGCGAAGTCGCGAGAGAGCACTTCGGACCAGCTGCGATAGCGTTCCTGGCTGCCCAGATAGGGGGCGCCGTTGGTGCTCCCCGATTCGCTGTCGAGCTGGTGGGCGAATTCGTGCAGGACCACGTTGTGGGAAGGCGGCTCGACCATGCCGGCGCGGCGCACGTGGTCCCAGGACAGGATCACACGGCCGTCGCCCCAGGATTCGCCCAGCAGGTCCTGGCGCTCCTCAGTGACGACGCCGGCCGCGTCGACCTGGCGCCGCGGCACCAGGAAGGCGCCCGGATACACCAGCACCGCGTTCAGCGTCGGATAGACGGCGTCGCCGCGCGCGCCCATCAGCAGCAGGCAGGCCTGGCCGGCAATCGTCAGGCGCATCTCCTCGGTCATGTCCAGACCGGCGCAGCCGACAAAGGTTTTTTCGTGGAGGAAGCGCCGCACCAGGCGTTCGAGGCGGGCGCGCTGGCCCGCGTCCATCGCCCGGTACTGCGCCACGTTGCGTTCGAGGATGGCGAGCTCGCCGGCCGCCAGCGGCCGCGCCAGGGCGCGCCGCAGGCGCCAGCGCGGGACCGCCCAGGCCAGCAGGCCAGCCGCTGCAAGAAACGAGACCGTCAACAAGGCTTCCATCAGGCGGCTCCTGCCAGGAGAGCAAGCTTCATGCGCCGGCCAGGTGCGCGTCGAGCTCGTCGGCCCCGCCGATCAGGCGCCCGCCGATGAACACTTGCGGCCAGGTCATGCGGCCAGTGATGGCGCGCAGCACGCCGCTATTGATCTTCTGGTCCTGCGAGATATCGGTATAGCGCAACTGGCGTTCCGACAGCGCCGCCTTGGCACGCGCACAGAACGGGCAGCCGGGACGCGAGAACATGACGATCGGCTCGGGTGCGCGCGCCTCCGGATTGATATGGCGCAGCATGGTGTCGGCATCCGAGACCTTGAACGGATCGCCCTCGCCCTCTTCCTCGATGAAGACCTTCTCGATGATGCCGTCACGCACCAGCATCGAATAGCGCCAGGACCGCATGCCGAAGCCGAGATCGCGCTTGTCGACCAGCATGCCCATGCCGCGCGCGAAATCACCGTTCCCGTCAGGGATGAAGGTGATGCCGTCCGCTTCCTGGCCCTGCTTCCACTCGTTCATCACGAAGGCGTCGTTGACGGACAGGCAGAGGATGTCGTCCACGCCATTTTCGCGAAACACCCCGGACAGTTCATTGAAACGCGGCAAATGGGTCGAGGAACAGGTCGGCGTGTAGGCGCCCGGCAGGGAGAACACGACGACGGTCTTGCCCTTGAACAGCTCGTCGGTCGTGAGGTCGCGCCACTGGTTGTCGGGACGCGCCTTGAACGTGACCTGCGGTACGGGTTTTCCTTCCAGCGATTCGGCAGTTGGCAGCATGGGGACTCCTCATATGGTCGGTGATGCGGCCAGGTTGACCGCTTCGCCCGCAGTTGGGGCCTGTTGCCGGGTTTTCAATGTTCCCCGTTCGGCGCCGGCCACGCGAACAAGGACGTAAACGGCAAACGCCGCGCAGTGCGCGGCGTTTGCTTTGACGACAGCGATCGTCGGTTACGGAAAGGCGCCCCGGGTCTCCACCGCGGCGTCTTCCGGCAGAGATTTATTTGGCGATCTGGCTCGGTGCCGGGCCAAACAGGGCGGCGACCAGCGGATCGCGGGTGACCGGGCTGCGGTTCACGCGGATGGCGTAGTGGGTGTCGTCGGCCAGGATGTGGAAGTGGCGGCCGCTGCCGGCCATGCTCTGCTCGCGCAGGCCTGGACGTTCCTTGCGCGGGGCGACGCCTTCGCGCTTCGGCTGGCAGATCGCGGCCAGGAAGGCCTTCACGCGTTCCTGGTCGGGGCAGATCTGGTAGACGGCCTTGCCCAGGTAGGTGGCGGTGCCTTCGATGTAACGGGCCAGTTCGATCACGCCGGCTTCGCGCAGGTCGCGGATGTACTTGCGTGCGCCCGACGGCGAGAATTTCAGGAACCATGCGATTTCGTCGGCCAGCATTTCGTGGGTCGACAGTTCGTTGATCAGCTTTTGCATGTTCTCGATCCGACGCTGCGTGGCAGAGGTCGACCGCACGCGCTCGATCGGCGCCAGCGAAATGGGCGCGCGTTCGGTTGGCTGTGGCGGGACGCGTTCGATCAGCGCTGAATTGCTGGAAGTGTGCACTGCGCCGATGTCGCTTTGCACCGCGTTGTGATGAGTCGTTGCATGCATGTTGGTGTACTCCAAAAATTGAGAGAGACAGGGAGGTCCGGGTCGCTGTGTGTGGTCTGACACTCCGACAACACCTCGGGTTCCGCTTAACTGGCCTCAAGATTGCCTGCGTCAGCCCTGCCGGTCTGTGCGCCATCCCACATTGCCAAAATTCCTTTAAGCATTTTTTTAAAAATGCTTTGAGGAAACTCATCCTGGTCTTGCAAGCCGCTCAATTGTCGTAAATAAACAACATTTCTGAAAAAATATTTTACTCTCCGAAATAAATTATTCAACTGACATTTCAAGCACCCTCTATATAGAGCGATTTTTCGCCACGAACATTCTGTTGTAAATTTGTCACTCATCAGTAACCCTGAGTGCGCTAGCGCACCGATGCTTGGGAACCCAGCCTCGTATTATTCGTCCAACATCACTGTCAAGCACGCGATGTAACCCTACCTTTTCAACTAATGGGAGTTTCCTGTGAACAATACGAAGAAGATCGCCCTGGCCGTGGCCATGCTGTGCGCCGCCGGTTCCACGCTGGCCCAAGAAATCAACCCGTCCTGGTACATCCAGCCGAGCGTCGTCGGCATGAAGCCGGACGCGGACTTTGGCGTGGACGACAAGGACTGGGGCGGTGGCCTGAAGTTCGGTAAAGCCATCAACCAGTACTGGGACGTCCAGTTCGGTGGCACCCACGTCCGTACCGAAGACGGCCCGGCCCGCTATCGCCAGACCCTGGTCGGTGTTGACGGCCTGCTGATGCTGTCGCGCAACAAAGTTCGTCCGTTCATCCTGGTCGGTGCCGGCGTCGAGCGCGACAAGGTGGAAAATCCTCTGCGTAACGTGAGCAAGAACTCGCCATACTGGACCGCCGGCCTCGGCGTCCAGGCGACCCTGACCCCGCAATGGTCGCTGCAGGCCGACATCCGTTCGGTGCGCAGCAACCTGCGCCACGACGAGCTGTATGGCTTCAACAAGCCAAACAACAAGTACGTCACCATCGGCCTGAACTACGCGTTCAACCCGCCGCCAGCGCCACCGGCACCAGTGATGGCACCGGCACCAGTGGCCGAAGCCCCGGCTCCGGCACCAGCACCGGCACCGGTCGCGCCGCCACCGGCACGTTTCGAGAAGGTCACCCTGTCGACCACCGAACTGTTCGCCTTCAACAGCGCCGAGCTGAGCATGCCGCAGCCTAAGCTGGACGAGATCGCTGCCGCCCTGCAAGCCGACCCGAGCATCACCGACGTCGACATCACCGGCTACGCCGACCGCCTGGGTTCGGACAAGTACAACCTGAAGCTGTCGCAGCGCCGCGCCGACGCCGTGCGTGCTTACCTGGTCGGCAAGGGTGTCGACGGTGGCCGCCTGAAAGCCTACGGCAAGGGTGAAGCCAACCCGGTCGTGACCTGCACCGAGAAAAACCGTGCCGCTCTGATCAAGTGCCTGGAACCGAACCGCCGCGTCGAAGTCGAACAGATCACGATCGAAAAGCGCGTTCAGTAATCGGCATCTCAGCCGCCACTCCGTCCCTGCGGCGGAGCGGCGCACTGTAATGTGGCCTGAGGGGTACTCGGCCCGCTCAACCTCGCGTTGTACGACGACAGGTTGAAACGGGGCTCAGTGCCCCTTTTTCTTTTTTCGGAGAGTCGGTATGGATACGGTCGATAATGACAAGAAACAGTGGTTCCCCTTCTCGCGCCAGATTGCCCACATCATGAAATGCGCGGTGACGGAGTGGATGGCGCACCGTGCCGCCAGCAAAGGCGCGGCCCTCGCCTTCTATACGCTGTTCTCGATGGCGCCGATCCTGGTGCTGGTGATTGCCGTCGCCGGCTTCTTCTATGGCGCGGAAGCGGCGCAGGGGCAGCTGCTCAACGAGTTGCGCGGGCTGGTCGGCAAGGAAGGCGCGGAGACGATCCAGGCCATCCTGGCCGGCGCGCGCAACAAGGAAAGCGGCAAGATCGCCACCATGATCGCGACCGGGCTGCTGCTGGTCGGCGCCACCAGCGTGTTTGCCGAACTGAAGGACAGCCTCGACGAAATCTGGGACGTGCCGGCGCCGAAGGATGCCAGCTGGTGGGACACGGTGCGTACCCGCGTGCTCTCGTTCGGCCTGATCCTCGTGCTGGGTTTCCTGCTGCTGGTGTCCCTCGTCATCAGCGCGGCGATGGCCGTGGTCGAGAACTATCTCGGCGGCATGTGGAAGGACTCCGCCGTGATCATGGGCTGGATTTCCTCGTGCATCGGTTTCCTGGTGATCGCCACGATGTTCGGCGTGATCTACAAGCTGCTGCCGCGCATCAAGCTGTCCTGGCATGACGTGATCATCGGCGCGCTCGGCACCGCGGCCATGTTCACGCTCGGTAAGTTCCTGATCGGCCTGTACATCGGCAACAGCGGCGCCGCCAGCAGCTTTGGGGCGGCCGGTTCGCTGATTGCACTGTTGCTGTGGGTGTATTACTCGGCCCAGATCTTCTTCCTCGGCGCCGAGTTCGCCCGCCAGTATGCGCTGCAGCTGGGGAGTTTGCGGCACAAGCCGGACCGTGAAACCGGGGCGAAGCACGTCGAGCGGATGGCGTGAACGCCTGGACGAATTGAAAACGGCGCGGATCCAATGGGTCCGCGCCGTTTTTGCATGTTGGCGGAGAAGGTGATCGCCCCCTACTCGCCCAACAACTCCGCCACGACCTCCATCCCCTCGACCCGCTCGGCCACCGTCTTGATGATCATGACGACCGGCACCCCGAGCAACAATCCCCACATCCCCCATAGCCAGCCCCAGAACAGCAGGCTGACGAACACCGCCGCCGGATTCATCTTGGCGATCTTGCCCGTCATCCAGGTGGCGACCACCATGCCGACCAGCGTGGCGATGGCCATCGAGGCGCCGGCGACCAGGATCACCATGCGCAGCGATTCGAACTGGAGGAAGGCGACCAGGCCCGTGGCAGTGGTGATCAGGAGCGGGCCGAAGTACGGCATGATGTGCGTGACGCCGGCAAAAATGGCCCAGGCCCCGGCATTCTCCAGGCCGATCGCGCGCAGCGCTACCCACATCATCAGCGCCAGCAGGATGTTCGTGACCAGAAGCATGAACATATAGTTCTGCACGGTGGTATTGATGTCGTCCAGGATGTGGACCGTCACTTTTTTACGCGTCAGTGAGGGACCGGTCAGCTTGACCAGCTTGCGCTTGAAGGTGTCCCCGGCGAGCAGCAGGAAGAACACGAGGAAGAGCACCATCGTGGCCTGGGTGATGAAGGAGGCCAGGCCCACGGAGCCCGCGAGCAGCCAGTCGGTGACGCGGAAGGCCGGGGCATGCGGTTGCGACACGGTCGGGCGGCGCTGGACCAGGCGTGCGTCCTTGTTCTGGCCGACGCTGGCAGTGGCCTGTTCGATCTCGGCCGCCGCCTTCTGCACCTGCTGGATGGTCGACTGGCCGGTGGCGACGGATGCGAGCAGCTTGGTGACCTTGTGCGTCAGCGTGGGCAGCTCGTCGATGATGTTGAAGAATTCGTCCTGCACGCGGTACATGGTGGCCCCGAGTCCACCGATCAGGACGGCGGTGACGAGGGTCGCGCCGATGGCGCGCTTGATATGGATGCGCTCGAGCCAGCGCACGAGGGGGCTGAGCGTGTAAGCGATGAAGATGCCGAGCAGCAGCGGCACGAAGAATTTCTGTGCCCATTGCAGGGAGAATACGAAGGCGACGGTGGCCAGGATGCCGAGCGCGAGGCCGCGTGCGTTGACGTGGATGGGCAGGCGCAGGCTGCCGGATTGGAGGGCAAGTTCGTCGCCCGCGCCGGAGTGGGTCTCCGGCTGGACGATGTCGGCCACGAGGGCCGACGGTGCCTCTTGGGCGGCGGGGTTGTTTGGCTCGGTGGAAACCGAGCCTGGACTGGCGAGATGCATATGTTTGCCGATAAAAAGTTGCCAGACCGCCGCCCAGCGGCGGGGATTACTTCACGCGGATGTCGTTCTTGACCGAGGTCACACCCTTGACGCCGCGAGCGACCTGAACGGCGCGCTGCGCATCGGCTGGCTGCGACACGAAGCCCGACAGCTGGACGTCGCCCTTGAAGGTCTCGACATTGATTTCGGTTGCCTTGACGGTTGGGTCGGCAGCGAAGGCGGCCTTCACCTTGCCGGTGATGACGCTGTCGTCGACGTATTCGCCGGCGCTTTCCTTCGTTGGGCTCGATGCGCAACCGACCATGGTGAAGGCGAGCGCGCCGGTGAAGATGGCGGTGGCGAGACGTTGGGTGATTTTCATGATGTATCCCTTTCTTTCGTTGGTCAAAGTCAATTTGCTCATGTGAGCGAATCCGGTACGTTACTTGCCGTACGCGGTTTTTGCGGCGTCGACGCACTGGTCTTTCGCCGCGCCGGCAAACGCGTCGCACTTCTCGAGTGCGACCCGGTATTCCGCCGTCAGTTTGTCTTCACGCGCATTGCTGCGCGCTTCGATCATCTTGCGATCCGCGGTGGCATCGGCCTGGGCGGCGATCAGGGTCGCCTTGGCCTGCTTGATGCACACGTCACGGTTGTTGCCCGTTACCGCGCCGCAGCGCGCCTTGTCGCGATCGTAGTTCGCGTCGGCGATGCGCATGCGGGCCTGGGTATAGGCTTTCAATGTGTTCTTGTAGGCGGCGCCCGCCTCTTCCTCGACGCGCACGCGCTCGGCTTTCGCCTCGGCTACGCAGACGTCGCGCGGATTGCCGGTGACGAGGTCGCAGCGGGCACGCGCCGCCTTGTAGTTCGCGGCCGCTGTGTCGCGCGCCGTGTTGTAGGCGGTCTTGGCGTCGGGAACCGTCTGGGCCCGGCCATGCGCAGACCACAGCAGGGCTGCGCCGATGATCAGTAAAGCGTGGACATTTCTCATTTTCGTTGTCATGTTCTTGTTCTCCCGATTCTGCTTTGTTGCGTGACCTTGATTGATGTTTTACGCCGATCCCGTCGCGTTCTCTGTTCGCTGTCGAACACAACAGAACATGTTGTTTAGATAATGCCAATCTGGCAATTCACGGTGCGTCATCGCACAGACCCCCATCTTGCGCAGTCGTATTCTTGACTCACACCTTTTTGCCAGGAGAACAATATGAAGACACCACGTACCCTCGCCGCCACCGCCGTCGCTGCCGCCGCCCTTCTCTCGGGCTGCGCCAGCTCGCCCTCGTACAACGATAGCTACGGCAACAATGGCTACCGCAGCGGTTACAACAACACCGCGTCGATGGGCTACGGCGTCATCGAATCGATCCAGGTCACCCAGGCCGACGGCGCACGCACGAGCGGCGCCGGTGCCATCGTCGGCGGCCTGGTGGGCGCGCTGGCCGGTAACCAGGTCGGCAGCGGCACCGGCCGTACCGCCGCCACCGTCGCCGGCGGCGTCGCCGGCGCGGCCATCGGCAACAACGTCGAGAAGAACCGCAATGCGGGCGGCGGCCAGGAGATGTACCAGGTCAACGTGCGCATGGACAACGGCGAATACCGCACCGTGGTCCAGGACAACGTCTACGACCTGCGCGTCGGCAACCGCGTGCGCCTGGTCGACGGCCGCGCCTACCGCTACTGATCGGGACGGAGCGTGCAGCCAATACCAGGCACTGCGTACGCTGCACGCATCGCTTGATGCATTGACGGGCCGGCCTTGCCGGCCCGTTTCATTTCGTGGAGGTGAAGATGGATGCATGGACCAATACCCGCCGCATGCTGGCGGCCTGCCTGTTGACCGGCGCATGCGCCATGGCCGGCGCGCAGACCAGCAACGACGCGCTGGTCGCGCCGGCCGCGGCCAGCAAACAGGCGCAGGAAATCGCACGCGGCGATCCGGCGCGCTGGTACCGGGAAGACGCGACCGCCCAGCAGCAGTGGAAGACGCGCCAGAAGGAAATCGGCGCCGCGCTCGACGAGGCGAAGCGCGCCTGCCGCCAGGAGCCGGCCGCGCAGCGCGCCGGCTGCCTGAAGGCGGCGCAGGAGACATACAAGGAAGAAATGGCCAGCGCGCGTACGGAAGCCGGCGCGCAGGCGGGATCGACAACGCGTTAGCAGCGGCGCCAGGCTGCAGGCCAGGAACGCGGGCCACAGGCGCGCTCGACAAAAAAAGACGGCGTCCAATCAATTGATTGCGACGCCGCTCAAGCCCCACCATATTCTGTGCAAAACGCGTTCGGTAGCAGCAAATCATACCAACTGCACACACCGCCTGCGCTCACTGACCTGCGTTACCGGCAAAATCTTTCGGATGACAGCCAAGGCCGCCATCCGGCCATGCTCAGATTTCCTGCTGCGCGCGGCGCCGCTTCATGTACCAGCCGGCGACACTGGCCAGCACGACACCCGCGAGCGCCTGCTTGCCCATGCGGCGCTGGCGCACGAAATTGAATGCGGTCAGCGCATACGGCATCAGCACCGAGATACTCGTGCCTGTGGGTTTCAGCAGAGCATCAGCCCGGGCCCGCAAAGCCCATGTCGCATGGTCTAGAGCAGAATGTAACATGACTTCGGGCCGCGCGCCGTGCTTTACCTGTGCCTTCGCGTAGGTGACGCCGGCACGGTAGAACTCGCCTTCGCGCAGCAGCTCGGCCTTGCGCGTCGCCGGATCGCGGCTGTGCTTGTGGCCGGCCAGTCCGGTCGGCTCGTCCCGGTCGTGCTTGTGATCGTGCTTATGATCGTGCTTATCCATGTTCCCTCCCCTGTAAGTGCCCGCTCACAGCAGCGCGTCGCGGTCGTGACGAAGTTCGTTCATCGTTTCCGGGAAGGCGAGCTTGCCTTGCTTGAGCATGGCCATTCCCTTCATCACGAGGACGATCGTGATCACCAAAAACACCAGGAACATCACCAGCAGGATCTTCCAGCCCCAGCTATCCCAGGCCAGCATCACGATAGTCGCGGTGCCATAGGCCAGCGCGAACCACACGGCGAGAACGGCGCCGGCGAAGATCGCCAGCAGCTCGATCACGTGGTTACGCACTTCCGACATCTCGAGTGCCGCCAATTCCACGCGGGACACGACGAGGCCGAACAGGTTTTTCGCCAGGCCGGAGATGCCGCCCATGAGTCCGGGACCATGCACGACGGTTTCGGTCTTTTCCATGGCGTTCTCTCCGGCGCGAATTATTTACGACCCAGGTAAATGCCGACCAGCAGGCCGACGCTCGCTGCGGCAGCGACGGTGCGCCACGGGTTGTCTTTAACGTAGACATCCGCGGTCTCTGCCAGTTCCTTGCTCTTGATGACGGCTTGACCCTGGTACTGGCTGGCCTTGCCCATTGCGCGGTCCAGCAATTCCATGCCGCGGGTGCGCAGCTCGTCGGCCTTGACGCCGGTCAGCGAAGCGGCGGCGGTCAGCAGCGCCTGGGCGTCCTTGACCAGGACCTTCATGTCGGCGCCTGCGGCCTGGATGCCGTCGTCGATCGAGCGGCTGGTGCGGGTGGTATCTAGCATGGTGAACTCCTGTTGTTGGTTATGGTTTGAAAATGAAATCGGTGTCCGGCGAATCAACGGACAAGAAAGTCGTGCATGTCGTCGGCGTGCTCTTCCTCGACCGCAAGGATCTCGATCAGCATCTGCTTCGTGGTCGGATCCTTGTCGCCGATCGCCTGGATCATCTGGCGGTAGGACTCGATGGCGACGCGCTCGGCGATCAGGTCGGCGCGCACCATGGCCTGGGTGTCTTCCGAATCGTCGTACTCGGCGTGCGAACGCGCGGTCAGCGTGGCCGGGTTGAAGTTCGGCGAACCGTTCAGCTGGACGATGCGCTCGGCGATGCGGTCGGCGTGATCCTGCTCCTGCTGGGCATGCTCGAGGAACTCGGCCTTCAGGGCGCCGTTGTTCGGGCCGCTGACGGTGAAATAGTGGCGCTTGTAGCGCAGCACGCACAGCAGTTCAGTGGCGAGCGCGTCGTTCAGCATGGCGATCACCGCTTCGCGGTCGGCCGCATAACCCTCGGTGACGGCGCCGTCATCGAGGTTGGCCGCGGCGCGGCGGATCGCCTCGATGTCGAAGCCATGCGCCAGGGGCGTCTTGCTTTGTTCCATGATGTTTCCTTAAAAGTGCAGATTGATCTTCAGCGGTTGGCCGAACGCGGCGGGATCGGCGCGTTGTCGTTCGACAGCACGATCTCGACGCGGCGGTTCAGCTGGCGGTTCGATGCCGTATCGTTGGCCGCAACCGGGAAGGCTTCACCATACGCCTTCATCGCGATGCGTTCGCGCGCCACGCCCATGCTGCCCAGTGCCATGGCGACCGCATTCGCGCGGCGCTGCGACAGGTTCTGGTTGTAGCTCGAGCTGCCGGTGCTGTCCGTAAACCCTTCGACCAGTACAGTGCGCTCCGGGTTCTGCGCCATCACGTCGGCGAGCTTGCGCAGGGTCGACATTCCGTTTGGTGTCAGGTTCGCCTCGTTGGTGGCGAACAGCACGTCGCCAATGGTAACGACCATGCCACGCTCGGTTTTCTTGGCGTTCAGATCGACCAGCAGGGCTTCGAGCTTGGCGGCGCGTTCGGCCATCATGCGGGTCTGGTCCTGGGCCGTCGCGGCCTGCTGCTGGGCAGTTGCCGCCTGCTGCTGGGCGGCGGCGGCAGCGGTCTGGGCTGCGGCGGCTTCGCGTTTCGCACGCTCGGCCTCGGCAGTGCGCGCTTCGAGGCTGATCTCGGTGCGCTGGCGCGAGGCGTCCGCGATGTTCGCTTCGGCGGCCTTGGCGCGCGCCACTTCCTGGGCAGTTGCGATCTTCTGCTTGGCGATATAGGCCAGGCGGTCGATGTCGCTCAGGCTTTCCTTCTTGGCGGCCGCGGCGTTGGCACGGTCGAGCGCATCGCTGGCTTCCTTGAACTGGAGCGGCGCATAGCTCGAGATCTGCGGATTGTTATTGGCGGCGACGAAATCGGCGCGTGCCTGGTCCAGGGTCGGCGTGGTGGTCGGCGTGGTGCTGCAGGCGGCCAGCAGGATGGCGCTGGCAAAGACGGCCGGCTTCAGGAAACGTGGTGTCATGCTCTTCCCCTTCATGTTTGGCGCGCACTGGGCGCGCCGGCGTTCTTGTGGATGCGGTGCGGCGCGCTGGCGCCGGGCACCGCGGCAAATGCGTGACGCTTACTGCGAGTTGGCGCGGTCGACTTCCTGGCGCAGCACGCGCAGGTCTTCATTGAGCGCGTTCGAGGCGGCGGTGGCCTTGGCGGACGCGGCCTTGCTCTGGGCCAGCTGGGCATCGGCCTGGGCCTGGGTCGCCAGTTCGCGCGCCAGCTTGTAGTCCTTGGCGGCCAGCGCTTCGTTAGCGCGCATCATCTTGGCGCGCGCCGCCGTGATTTCTTCCGGCGCCAGGTCGGCGGCGCCGGCCTGCACTGCGTTGGCCACTGCATTGCGCGACACCGCGACGTCGGCCGTGGCCGGTGCCTTCTGGCTGGCGCAGGCGGAGAGCGCCAGCACGGCGGCTGCCACTGCGACGCGGCCAAGCTGATGCATCGAGCGATTCATGTCCATGTCTTTCTCCTGTAGATTGTAGATGTAAGCAAGTTGTTAACGTTATAAGCCTGTTATCAGCCGAGTTCGGTTCGGTGCCGCACATAGACCGCACATCCCGCCGATGGGACCGTGCCCATCCGGCGCACCGTGCGACACCGCACATTGATGACCACCCCCTTTGCGCTAAGCTTGGGCGCAAGACCGATACTCTATGAAGGATCGTCATGCCCGATACTACCGCGCAGCAAGACGCCAGCCACAAGCACGGCGGCAAGAAAAAGAAAATCCTGCTTGGCCTGCTGGCCACCCTGATCGCCATTCCGGTCATCGCCATCATTTTCATCCTTACCTTCGACTGGAACAAGGCGCGTCCCTGGCTGAATGCGAAGGTGAGCGAAGCCATCGAGCGGCCTTTCGCGATCCGCGGCAACCTCGCGGTGCAATGGGAAGTGCCGGCCAGGCGCATGGCCAAGGCCGACCGCCACCTGCGCGACTGGCTGCCCTGGCCCCATCTCATCGCCAATGACGTGCACGTCGGCAACCCTGCCAGCATGAAGCAAATGGACATGGCGCGCGTGCGCCAGTTCTCGTTCTCCCTGAATCCCTTCGGCCTGCTGCACCACACGATCGGGATCCCGGTGCTGCGGTTCGAAGCGCCCTATCTCGAACTGCAGCGCACCGACAGCACCCACTACAACTGGGTCTACAGGAAGAAAGAGGAAAAATCGAAGTGGGAGCTCGACCTCGAGCGCGTGGTACTCACCGACGGCGTGGTGCGCGTGGTCGACGCCGTCACGAAGGCCGACATCACGGCCAACGTACGCACGCTCGATAACGATGCGAAATACGGCATCGGCTTCAAGGTCACCGGCACGTATAACGGCGCGCCGGTCACGGGCGGCGGCAAGGTCGGCCAGGTGCTGTCGCTGAAGGATCAGAATACGCCCTACCCGGTCCAGGCCGACATGCGCAGCGGCCCGAGCCGCATCGCGGTCGAAGGCACGGTCACCAGTCCCGCCAAACTGAAGGCGGTCGACCTGCAGCTGGAACTGGCCGGACGCAGCATGGCGCGCCTGTACAACTTCACCGGCATCACGCTGCCCGAGACCCCGGCCTTCTCGACCTCCGGCCACCTGAAGGGCGAGCTCGACCGTGAGCACGGACGCTGGACCTACGACAAGTTCAAGGGCAAGGTCGGCTCGAGCGACATCAACGGCAAGCTGGTGTTCGAGGGCGGCAAGCCGCGTCCCAAGCTGACCGGCAATGTATCGACGCACCAGTTGCTGTTTACCGACCTGGGTCCCCTGATCGGCGGCGACTCGAACGAAAGCAAGAAGGCGCGCGGCGTCGACGCCGTGCAGCCGGGCGGCAAGGTGCTGCCGGTCGAGGAATTCCGCACCGAGCGCTGGACGGCGATCGACGCCGACGTGCGCTATACCGCCGAAAAGATCATCCGCGAAAAGACACTGCCCATCAGTAAACTCTCGACCCACCTGGTCATGAAGGACGGCGTCATCACCCTCGAGCCGCTCGAATTCGGCGTGGCCGGCGGCACGCTGCGCTCGACCATCCGCATGGACGGCAGCGGCAAGGGCAAAAACACGATCGCGGCGACGGCCAAGGTCCAGGCGCGCCACATCCAGATCAAGCAGCTGTTCCCGACCATCGAAAAGATGCAGGCCACCGTCGGCCAGATCAACGGCGACGCCCAGCTGTCGGCCACCGGCAGTTCGGTCGCCGCCCTGCTCGGCTCCTCGAACGGCGAAGTCAAGGCGCTGATCAACCAGGGCACGATCAGCAAGATGCTGCTCGAGGAAATGGGCCTGAACGTGGGCAATATCATCGTCACCAAGCTGTTCGGCGACAAGCAGGTGCAGCTGAACTGCCTGGCCGCCGATTTCGACGTCAACAAGGGCGTGATGCAGTCGCAGGTGTTCGTGGTCGATACGGAGGAAGCGATCATCCGCGTGAACGGCACGGTGAGCCTGGCGAACGAACAGATGGACCTGACGATCAAGCCCGACACCAAGGCCCTGCGCCTGTTCACGCTGCGCGCCCCGCTCTACGTGCGCGGTCCGTTCAGCAAGCCCGACGTCTCGGTCGACAAGGGCGTGCTGGCACTGAAGGCTGGCGGCGCCGCCGTGCTGGCCGCGGCGGCAGCGCCGGTGGCAGCCCTGATCCCGCTGATCAACACCGGGCCGGGCGAGAGCAGCCCCTGCGGCCAGCTGGTCGCACTGGCGAAACAGAAGCCGACTGCGCCGCCGCCGGGCAAGGCGAAAACGCGATGACAGTCGCTTACAAACACTTACATCTACTGATGAGCGAAGGCGTGCATGTGTGTGTTGTCGAACAGACTCTTCCGTCGCTCCGTTTTATTCTGGAGTCATCGCTGAAACAGGTACACGGCATCAAGGACGAAGCATGACGCATTGGAAACCGGCCCTGGCCTTGCTGGGGGCTCTCATGTACGGGGGCACCCTCGCTGGCTGCGGCGGCACCGGCAGCCTGCTGGCACCAGCCGCGGCGGTGGACGATTCCACCATCACGGCCGGCGTGCAACAGGCAATTGGCCGGAGCACGGAACTCAAGGCGGCAGACATCGATGTCGCGACCCGTGAAGGTATTGTCCAGCTGAGCGGCTATGTCGGCTCGGCGGAAAACGTGGCAACCGCAGCATCGGTTGCGCGCACAGTGAAGGGCGTGAAATCGGTCAGGAATGACCTGCGCCTGAAGTAAAACCCACCCAAGGAGATCATTATGAAAAACATCAAACACCTGGCAGTGAGCGCTACCCTGGCTACCCTGGCACTGGGCCTGACCGGTTGTGCCGGCATGTCGCATCAGGACAAGGCCACCGCAGTCGGCGCCGGCGCCGGCGCAGTGATCGGCGGCGCCCTGACCGGCGGCAGTGCAGCAGGCGTGGTCGGCGGCGCAGCTGTCGGCGGCGTGGTCGGCAACCAGGCCGGCAAGACCAACTAAGTTTTCACCACGTAGCACCCCAGGCAAACACACACGAAACGCCCCGCTTGCGTACTGCGCAAGCGGGGCGGGACGTTTGTGGGGATGGTTTCATGCGTG
Organism: Massilia sp. LXY-5; assembly: GCF_059801075.1. Classification (NCBI taxonomy): domain Bacteria; kingdom Pseudomonadati; phylum Pseudomonadota; class Betaproteobacteria; order Burkholderiales; family Oxalobacteraceae; genus Massilia; species Massilia sp. LXY-5. Next base: position 989,643 of record NZ_JBNNEH010000003.1, on the reverse strand, counting down.
ATGGTCCGGGGCGGTGTGCCGTTGCGCATGCGCCGTACCGCGTGGAGTCGGGACTCCACGCTACGATCCGTCGCTGTTCGTAGGGTGGAGTCCTGACTCCACGCGTCAACCTTAGCGCTGTCGAGAAGCCGTTTCGACGGTGACGCTAAACGAACGCGCTCGACAGCGCCCCCGCCCCCGCATCCTTGACGATTTCGTAGCAGGTACACGCCGCCGCCGCCAGCCCTTCGGCATCGAGGATCTCGATATTGCCGCGGCTGTAGATGATCAGCCCCTGCTGCTGCAGCGCGCTGGCTGCCTTGGTGACGCCGACGCGGCGCACGCCCAGGGCGTGCGCCAGGAACTCGTGGGTCAGGTGGAATTTGTCGGACTGCAGGCGGTCGCGGGTGATCAGCAGCGACCGCGCCAGGCGCGCCTCGAGCACGTGGAAGCGGCTGCACACGGCGATCTGGATCGCCTGCGCCAGCAGTGTGTCGGTATACCGATAGAGCACCCGTTGCAGGGCGCCGTTGCGCGCGAATTCGGCGCGGAAGGCGGCGCTGTCCATGCGGCTGGCGCTGCCGGGACGCTGGACCACGGCGCGCACCTGGGCCGTTTCGTGGCCGAGGGCGACGGTGGCGCCGAGCATGCCTTCGCGTCCCACCAGGCCGACCTCGAGCGTCATGCGCCCGCCTGCCACGCCCAGCAGCGAAATCAGGCAATCATGCGGAAAATAGATATACCGGATGGGTTTGCCCGCTTCGCCCAGCACTTCGCCGGCCTCGACGTGAACCTGGTCGAGCATCGGCAACACCTGGGCGAGCTCCTGCGGCGGGAGCGCGGCCAGCAGCAAATTGGCATTGTGCTCGGCGACGTCGGGAGAAGCTGCAAAGTTCATCGAACCCTCGCGGTAAATGGCAAGCCCGGCCGAAGCCGGGGCGGAAATACGGATACATTTGCAAACAATTTCGATCAGGTTAAATGCTCTGATAGGGGAAGTATGTTCGGTGACGCACGGAATACCTTGTTGTTCCTAGGGACAATCCTTCGCATCGGCCGGCGCCTCGCAGGCCGCCGCGGAAGGCAGACGCCCCACCGCAATTTCACGGAGCACAAGCCATGAACAACACTTCCCCTCCACGCGCCCAGCACCATCCCTTGCTGCTGGTCGCCGCACTCGCCGTCCTGCTGTTCTGCCTGATCGGTACCGCAGCCATCATGGGCTGGATCCCCTCTTCGATCGGCGGCAACACGAACCGTCAGCTGAGCGAAGCCGACCGCGCCGCGCTGGCAGCAAGCATGCCGCCGACCGGCCAGGCCGCGCCTGTCGCGCCCGCCGCCGCCATGGCGCAGCTGGGACCGCAAGGCCCCGCCTACCCGGCCGCACCGGCAGCGCCCGCCTACCCGTCCCAGCAACTGGCCCAGGGCTATGCCCCAGCCCCAAGCCAGGCCTACGCACCCGAACCTGAACCGGCCCCGGCACCACGCACGACCGTGAAACCGAAGCCGGTGCAAATGGCGGCTGCGGAGCCGAAGTCGAACTGGTGCGGCAACTGCGGCAACATCGAATCGGTGCACGCGATCAAGCAGCGCGCCCAGGGCAGCGGTGTCGGCGCGGCCGGCGGCGCCATCCTCGGCGGCCTGCTGGGCAACCAGATCGGCGGCGGCCATGGTCGCCAGCTGGCCACCGTCGCCGGTGCGGTCGGCGGCGCCGTCGTCGGCAACCAGGTCGAGGGCAACATGAAAGCGACGACCAGCTATGAAATCCGCGTCCGCCTGGACGACGGCACCCTGCGCACCTTCCACCAGTCGAGCCAGCCGCAATGGCGTAGCGGCGATCGCGTGCGCATCGTCAAGGGCCACCTGCGCTCCGCCTGATCCCGCTTCAGCTGCACGCCAGAAGCCGGCGCTGCCGGCACCACGATCGAGACCGGCCGTCCCCTGGACCGCCGGTCTTGATTTTTTCCTCAGTGCAACGTGCGCCAGCGCACGGAAATACTGCTGAGCTACCCCGACAATGGCTTTTGCGGTAACGCGACCATACGCTGCCGCAAATGACAACTTCGCCAATACCACAATAAGGGGAGCACCATGAACAGCCTTGCATGGATCGGCATCATCGTCTGGGGTCTGCTTATCACTGCTTTCGGACTCGTCTCGGCCACGCCGCCGCTCGAACAGACGGGCGAGCTGGCTGCGCACGACGTCTTTTTCCTCGTCAGCGGGGGGCTGCTCACCTGCCTGATCGGGATCGTCGGCCTGCTCGGTTTCATGGGCTGGATTCCGGGCCTGCAAAGCGCCGGCCGTGCGCAGCGCGGACTTGCGAAATAAACAAAAATTTTGCGCTTAATGTACGCTAGCGAACGGTTGGGTTGAGCAGTGCGGGGGATACTGGATTCACGGCGCCACACCGGCGCAAACCCCCAGTGAGGAGACTCATCATGCTTTACACCATTGCCATTGTTCTGATCGTTTTATGGCTGCTCGGCCTGGTTACCTCGTACACCGTCGGCGGCTTTATCCATATCCTGCTCGTGGTTGCCGTCATCATGATCCTGGTGCGCCTGATCAGCGGTCGAGGCATATAGCACGCCGCATGCAATACCAAATCGGTTGTACCGGGTCTTGTGGAGCGCTAAGCTTCGCATTACCGGGTACCGACCCAGCACCACCGCAGTAGTTGACCAATCCGTTTCGCGGTCGTGCCCGATGGGCGCGCCTACGAAACGGATTTTTCTTTTTTAGGAGAAAATTATGTATTCGAAACTGACCAAATCCGCCATCGCCGCCACCGTCCTTGCCCTCGGCGTCAGCGGCTGTGCCGACATGAACGCCACCCAGCGCGGCACCGCGACCGGCGCCGGCGCCGGCGCCGCCCTCGGTGCGCTGATCGGCGGCACCACCCACGGCGGCGGCGGCGGCCGTGCCGCCAAGGGCGCAGTGATCGGCGGCGCCGCCGGCGCGGTGATCGGCAATATCTGGTCCAAGCGCATGGAGCAGCAGAAGCAGGCAATGGAGCAGGCGACCCGCGGCACCGGCGTGCAAGTGAGCCAGACCTCGGATAACCGCCTGAAACTGGACATCCCGAGCGATGTCTCCTTCGACACCGGCCGCTCCGACATCAAGCCGAACTTCCAGCCGGTGCTGGAACGCTTCGCCACCACCCTGAACGAGAACCCGGCCACCAACGTGGTCATCATCGGCCACACCGACAACACCGGCGGCCCGGGCGTCAACCAGCCGCTGTCGGTCGACCGCGCCGCGCGCACCCGCGACTACCTGGCCGGCCGCGGCGTCAATCCAAGCCGCATCACGATCGAGGGCCGCGGCGAGCGCGAGCCGATTGCCAACAACAACGACAACGCCGGTCGCGCACGCAACCGCCGCGTCGAGATCTACGTCGCCGAACCAGGCCGCGGCTGATCCGCACCCATCGGCAGTGACATGGAAGCCGCCCGGTGACGCCGGGCGGCTTTTTTTACGACGTCAAAACTGTCGTATTGCTGCAAACCCTGCAGCTGCACATCACGAACGAGGACTGAACGCAAGAACGAGAAGACAGGGCGGCGGGATAGTGTTGCTTCGTTACGGCAACATTTACTCTCACCTTCATGCCCGACACCTGCGCTCCGTCCTTGCCTGACAGCGGCCACGAACCGCCTGCCCTCTGGCGTCCCTCCGCGGTCGCGCTCTGGAGCCTGTTCTTCACGCCCGTCTTCGGGTCCTGGCTGCTGATGCACAACTGGCGCGTGCTGGGACAGGCGCATGCGGCCAGGGGCGCCCGCCGCTGGCTGCTCGCCAGCCTGGCCGTGCTGGCGCTGGAACTGCTGGCGGGCGCGATTACCGAGCGCGTCAACGGCAATGCGCCGTTTGCGCAGTGGCTGGCCCTGGCCTGGCTCGGCCTGCGGCTGCTGGGCGCGGCGGCGCCGCAGTGGCGCCTGGTGCGCCGCCGCTTCGGCCGCCGCTATGCACGGCGCGGCTGGAACGGCGCACTGGGCGTGGCGGTGGCCTGGGGCCTCGTTTGCTGGGGCGCGGGCGCGACATTGACCGGCTTGCTGCTGGCATTTACTTAAGCCGGTCTGGTAATTACCCCTGCACGTACGGACAATCGTTCTCTCATCAAGCACAGGCGTCCCTCATCGACCGAATCTGTACGCTGCCGTACCAAGCTCGTGCGGCCTCAACGCGTACACTATCGTCCATGAGGAAACGGATTTTGTATGCTTGACATTCTTGAACGCATCGACCCGCACAGCGACAGCACCGACCTGCTGATCGAGCTGGTCGACTGCCTGCGGCCGCGCCGGCGTCATCGCGGCCATGCGAGCGCAGCGGTGCGCACGCTGACGCAGCTGCTGAGGGGGAACCCGACGCAGGCCTGGGCGCTGCGCAGCTATATCGTCACCCTGCTCGAAAAACGCCGCCACACCAGCCTGTACAGCGACATCGGCATCCTCTCGAACGACGGCTTCTTCACCGAGCTGAAGCGCCGCATTGCCTGGCGCCTGCTGCCGCCCGCGCTCGACGACCTCTACCTGTCCGATGCGCTCGACCAGGTGCTGTATGCGGAAGAGGATTACTACTGGATCCGCTCGGTGCCGGACGCCGACTGGCTGGCCCTGTTCGACGTCGTGGCCGAGGCGCCGCCGCCGCTGGACGCCGCGCCCGACCGCGCGCGCCTGGTCACGACCATGGGCATGCTCGACGCCATCCGCACCCTGTCCTGCCGCGTCTGCGCGCTGGGGCTGGAGCCGCGCCTGGTGCACAGCTACAGCGAGATCGAGGATTTCGATTCGCCCTTCCTGATGCAGAACATCGAGGTCAACCACTACCTCGACGAATACGGGCGCTTCCTGGAAGGAGCCATTCCCCGCCCCGACGATCCGCGCCACCTGCTCGTGATGCTCGACCAGTGCGACGAGGTCGTCGCCAAGATCCGCCGCAATTCGCTCTCCTTCGGCACCAGCGTGGCGCTGACCTATGTGCTGGTCGCCATTACGCAGAGCATCGAGCGGCTGCGCAAACTGCTGTTCCTGGTCGACGTCAGCGAGGCGAGCGGGGAAAGCGCGACCGCCTTGCTGGCGGCCCCGGAACAGGAAGCCGCGCGGGAAGCCGAAAGGGAAGCCGAAAGCGCGCCCTCGGCAAGCCGGGAGCTCGTGACCATGCCGCAGCCGGCAGGACCGCGCCCGGTCACGCCCCGGCGTGCGGCGGCGCTGGCACTGGCCCAGGAACTGGTCGAGGGCCACAACACCAAATACCGGGTGCGCGGCCTGTTCCGCGACAATATCCACCTGCTGGCCCGTAACGTCACGGAAAACGCCAGCCGTACCGGCGAGCACTACATCGCCGAGAGCCGGTCCCAGCTGCGCGACATGTTCAAGGCCGCGGCCGGCGCCGGCCTCATCGTCGGCTTCATGGCGACCTTCAAGATCCTGCTGTCGTATTTGCGTGCCGCGCCCCTGGTCGAGGCCTTCCTGTTCAGCATGAACTATTCGCTCGGCTTCATGCTCGTGCACATGCTGCACTGGACCATCGCCACCAAGCAGCCGGCCATGACGGCCCAGCGCATCGCCGCCGGCCTGCACAGCCGCGACGGGCGCAGCATCGATTTCGACAGCATGGCCGAGCTCGTGAACAAGGTATTCAGGACCCAGATCGTCTCGGTGCTGGGCAACGTCGTGGTCGCCTTCCCGACCGCGCTGGTGATCGCGATCGCCTACCAGCAGATGATGGGCCACCACCTGGTGACGCCGGAAAAAGCCATGCACCTGCTGCACGACATCGACCCGATTCATACGCCGGCCCTGTTCTATGCGGCGATTGCCGGGGTCTGGCTGTTCGTGGCCGGGCTGATCTCGGGCTACTACGACAACAAGGCGCTCTACACCCGCATGGGCCAGCGCGTGCGCCAGCTGCGCTGGCTCGGCAGCCTGATCGGCGTCGAGCGGCGTGACCGCGTGTCGCGCTATGTCGAGAACAATCTCGGCGGCCTGATGGGTAACTTCTACTTCGGTATCCTGCTCGGCACCACCGGCACCGTCGGCTACCTGCTCGGCCTGCCGCTCGATATCCGCCACGTAACCTTCTCCACCGCGAACTTTGCCACCGCCCTGGTCGGCCTCGATTACCGGATGAGCTGGGAGATGGCCGCCAACGCCACGCTCGGCGTGGCGCTGATCGGCGCCGTCAATTTGCTGGTGAGTTTCAGCCTGGCCCTGTGGGTGGCGCTACGCGCCCGCAAGATCCAGTTCAAGCGCAGCGTCATGCTGCTGCGCGCACTCGGCCGGCGCTTCGTGCAGGCGCCGCTCGACTTCTTCATCGGGCCAAGGGACGTCGAAGTGATCGACATTCCGGTCTTCACGAAAGAAAACAAATGAACAAACAACGGATCACACGGTGGTTGGCCTTCCTGCTCCTGGTCGGCGTGATGGCGTCCTGCCGCACCCTGCCCGACGCGGACAAGCTGCCCGATACGCCGCAGAAGGCGAACCCGACGGTGGAGACGGCGAAGGGCACCCTCCAGAAAGCACAGGCATCGCAGCTGCTGCAGCGGCGCTGGGCGAACGCGACGGGCGACCTGAAGCAGCTGGCGGTGCTGGAGGAACAGGCCACGGGCCTGCCGCTGATCGCCGGCAACCGCGTGCAGCTGCTGTTCGACGGCCCGGCCACGATGCGCGAGATGATGGCGGCCGTTCGCGCCGCGACCACATCGGTCAACCTGGAAACCTATATCTTCGACCAGGACCCGATCGGCCTGCAGTTCGCCGACTTGCTGATGGAAAAGCAGCGCCAGGGCGTGACCGTCAACATCATGTACGACAGCGTCGGCACCCTCGGCACGCCGCAGGAATTTTTCGACCGCATGAAAGCGGCCGGCATCCACATGATCGCCTTCAATCCCGTCAATCCGGCCAAGGCCCGGGGCAACTGGTCGATCAACAACCGCGACCACCGCAAGCTGATGGTCGTCGACGGCAGCATCGCGTTCACGGGCGGCATCAACATCAGCAGCGACTACGCCAACAGCTCGCTGTTCCGCTCGCGCAGGAAACCGGCTAACGTCGACAAGAGCAAGGTCGGCTGGCGCGACACCCACGTCAAGATCGAAGGGCCGGCGGTGGCGACGCTGCAATGGGCCTTCGTGAACAACTGGGTGCGCCAGGAAGGCGGCGAACTGGCGGCGCGCGATTACTTCCCACGCCTGGCGCCCGTCGGCGACAAGTTCGTGCGCGTGCTGGCCACCGATCCGGGCAGCAATTCGGAGATCTACAAATCGCTGATGGTGGCGATCAACGAGGCGAAAAAATCGGTCCACATCACCTCGGCCTATTTCGTGCCCGACCAGCAGGTGGTCGACGCGCTGATCGCTGCCGCGAAGCGCGGGGTCGACGTGAAACTGGTGCTGCCGGGCGTGTCCGACCACGGCCTGGTGATGTATGCCGGCCAGGGCTTCTTCGAACAATTGCTCGCGGGCGGAGTCAAAATATTCCAGCTGCAGGTCGCGGTATTGCATGCCAAGACGGCGGTGATCGACGAGGCCTGGTCGACGATCGGCTCGGCCAACATCGACCGCCGCAGCTTCATCCACAACTACGAACTCAACGTCGTCGTCATCGACCCGGCCTTCGGACGCGACATGGAAAGCGCCTTCAATGAGGATCTGCGCGATTCGAAGGAAATCACCCTCGACAAATGGCGCGACCGGCCCTGGGCGGACCGCATCAAGGAATGGGCGGCGCGCCTGACCGAATACTGGATTTGATGTCCTGGAAGGCCGGCTGCATGCCGGCCTTTCTTTATAAACCGGCCGCCAGCATGCCCTCGGACGCCGGCGCCCAGACATTCCCGCTGCGCAGGAATTTCTCGGTAACGATAACGCGGAAGGTATTCGTCAGCATGTCCCAGCCGTAGCGGTCGACCTCGACCCGCTCGTGCTCGACGCGCAGCAGGTTGAAGGAATTGACTTCCCCCCTGCCCCGCGTCGAGGTCGCCGTGCCGGCCTGCACCACCAGGGCCGCATAGGCGTCGATCTGGTAGCGCGACGCGGTGCTGGCCGCATGGCTCACGTGCATGTGGCCGGCCAGCAGCACGTCGACGCCGCACTCCGCGAACACTTCCATCGCCATCGGCGCGCGGTCGACCAGGTCTTCTTCCTCGAAGGTCGTCGGCAGGTCGAAGGGGTGATGGGTGACGACGATGCGCGTGATCTTCGGATCGAGCCCGGCCAATTGCTCGCGGATTTTCGCCACCTGCTCCCTGTTCACGCGGCCGTCCTTGATCGTCAGCGAGCGCGCCGTGTTCACGCCCACCACCGCGATCTCCTCGTCGACATAGATCGGATCGAGGTCGTCGGTGATGTAGCGCTTGTAGCGGTCGAGCGGTTTGACGAAGCGCCGGAACACGTTGTACAGGGAGATGTCGTGGTTGCCCGGCACCACGATCTGCGGCCCCGGCAAGGTATCGAGGAAGGCCCTGGCCTCTTCGAACTGCTCGCTGCGGGCGCGCTGGGTCAGGTCGCCCGAGATCACGACAACGCTCGGTGCGATCGAATGGATCAGGTCGCGCAGCGGCCCCAGCAGGGCCTGGTCGACTCGGCCGAAATGCAGGTCGGACAGGTGGATAATGGTTCGCATCGGTATTCCTCGGTCATGAATAGTCGGATCGTCGTGCGCGCGCGGCCTGGGGCCGGCGCAGCGTCGCCACGCCGGTGACGCAGATCGCCAGCCAGGCGCAGCCTTCGAGCATGGCCGCCAGCACGTCGGTCAGGTAATGGGCGCCCAGGTAGAGGCGCGAGCCGGCTACCAGCAGCACCATGATGCAGGCGGCAAGCACGATCGCGGCGCGCGCCTGCCAGCTGCGGGCGTGGCGCACCAGGTAGCAGGCCAGCACGCCGTAGAGCACGGTCGCCGTCATCGTGTGGCCGCTCGGGAAACTATAGGTCGTCAAGCTCAGGATCGGCGCGTCGAAATGCGGACGCGCGCGCACGAAGGTGTGCTTCAGCGCCACGTTCAGCAGCATCCCGCCCGGCACCGCGCTGACCAGGGTCAGCATCCAGTGGCGCGCACCGCGCCGCGCCAGCCACCAGCCGGCGAGCGCCGTCAGGCCGAGGGCGCCGGGCGTGCTGTGCAGTTGGGTGATCCCGAACAGGAAGCTGCGCAGGAAGCTGCTGTCGTTCGCGTGCTGGTGCAGCCAGTTCGCCAGGCGCAGGTCCAGCAAGGTAATTGGCGCCCCTGTCAAGACCTCCTCCGCGATGCGCGCGAAGCCGGCCATCGCCAGCAGCAGCACCAGCACGCCGAGCGTCAGGTGCAGGCCGAACTGCTCCTGCGGCGAAAAGCGGGCGACGGTAAAACGGTGCAGGCGGGTCGTCAGGGAATCGTTCATCAAGCAGGGGAGCAATGGCAAAAAAACTACAGTTGAAAATTTTTACTGTTGTTATGTACAGTACCTGTGGATTTATACAGTAGTTGTGCTATCCTGTTTTCACTGACCAACATAATTCAAACAAGGGAAACGTCAATGACCACTCTGAACAACTCTTTCGGCCTGGAATACGCTCCTGCACCTTTTCTTATGCGCATCGGACGCCGCGAAATTCTGATCACCCGTGACTTCCGCAAACGCTTCTACCCGATCAACCCGATCATGGAATGCGATACCGGCGTCGAGCCTGGCCACGTCGAAGTGCTGCTGTTCGGCCGCTGGCTCCTGATCCTCTCCAAAGCGCACTGATAGGACCTCGAGAAACCTACTGCGCGTCGGATTGCCGGCCTGCGATGCTCGCTGTACATTCGTACAGCTGCGCTTCTTAGCCAGCACTCCTTCCGCTCGCTACGGTTTCTCAAGGCCCCGTTACGTTCCAGGCCTGCAAAGGCCATTCCAAGCACTAAAAATCGCATAACCATAGCTGAAATCATTCGTTTTCTTCGGATGGGTGGAGCCCTACCCTAGCGGTAACCCAACACCACTCATCCGGAAGAACCGCATGTTCAAGAAAATCGCCCGTTCGCTGGTAGCCGCCGTGCTGCTGGCCCAGTCCGCCGCATTTGCTCCCCTTGCCCTTGCAGCCGATGTTTCGCTGCTGAATGTCTCGTACGACCCGACGCGGGAGCTGTACCAGGATTACGACGCCGCCTTTGCCAGGTACTGGAAAACCAAAACCGGCGACAACGTCACGGTGAAGCAGTCGCATGGCGGCTCGGGCAAGCAGGCCCGCGCGGTAATCGACGGCCTCTCGGCCGACGTTGTCACCTTGGCACTGGCTTACGACATCGATGCTATCAGTGAACGCGGCCTTATCGCGCACAACTGGCAGGATCGCCTGAAGTACCGCAGCGCGCCTTACACCTCGACCATCGTGTTCCTGGTGCGTAAAGGCAATCCGAAAGGCATCAAGGACTGGGGCGACCTCGTGAAACCGGGCGTCTCGGTGATCACGCCGAATCCGAAGACCTCGGGCGGCGCCCGCTGGAACCATCTCGCGGCCTGGGGCTATGCACTGCGCCAGCCGGGCGGCAGCGAGGCCACCGCGCGCGAGTTCATCAACAAGCTGTACAAGAACGTGCCGGTGCTCGACTCGGGCGCACGCGGCGCCACCACCACCTTCGTCGAACGCGGCATCGGCGACGTGCTGCTGGCCTGGGAAAACGAAGCGCTGCTGGCGCTGCGCGAACTCGGTCCCGGCAAGTTCGAGATCGTGGCGCCTTCGGTGAGCATCCTGGCCGAGCCGCCGGTCGCCGTCGTTGACAAGAACGCGGAGAAGCGGGGTACCAGCAAGGTGGCCCAGGCTTACCTCGAATACCTGTACAGCGACGAAGGCCAGGACATCATCGCCAAGAATTACTACCGCCCGGCGGTCGAGAAGTTCTCGCGCAAGTATGCCTCGCAGTTCCCGAGCATCAAGCTGTTCACGCTCGACCAGGTCGCCGGCAACTGGACCACTGCCCAGAAGACCCACTTCGCCGATGGCGGCGTCTTCGACCAGGTTTACCAGCCGGGCAAAAAATGACTTGAAATACAGGGCATGGCCACGACTGTGTTGATTTGATATTCGTGGCCTGCCCGCCCAGGCGCCGTCCAGGCGCCCGATGCGGCAGTCCTTCCCGTACCACCACAGGAAAGGAAGCCGACATGTCAGCAAAACTCCGCAACATCAACGAACAAGTCATCGTCATCACCGGCGCCAGCAGCGGCATCGGTCTCACCACGGCCCGCATGGCGGCCGAACAGGGCGCCAAGCTGGTGCTGGCCGCACGCAACGGCGAGGCCCTCGACCAGCTGGCCAGCGAACTGCGGCGCCAGGGTTGCCAGGTAGCGACAGTGGCCGCCGACGTCGGCAGTGCACCCGATGTCGAGCGGATCGCCCAGACCGCGCTCGAGCGCTTCGGCCGTATCGATACCTGGGTCAACAACGCGGGCGTCGGCACCTTCGGCCGGCTGGAAGAGGTGTCGCTGGAAGACCACCAGCGCCTGTTCCAGACCAATTTCTGGGGAGTCGTCAACGGTTCGCTCGAAGCCGTGAAACGCATGAAGCAGCGCGGCGGCGGCGCCCTGATCAATGTCGGCAGCGAAGTGTCGGACGCCCCGGTGCCGCTGCAGGGCATGTATTCGGCCTCGAAGCATGCGGTGAAAGCCTTTACCGACTCGCTGCGCATGGAACTGGAAAAGGAAGAGGCGCCGATTTCCGTCACGCTGATCAAGCCGGCCGCGATCGACACCATGTTCGCCGTGCACGCGAAAAACTACATGGACAAGGAAGCGGTGCTGCCGCCGCCAGTGTATGCGCCCGAGATCGTGGCGAAAGCCATCCTGTACTGCGCCCAGCATCCGAAGCGCGAAGTCTATGTCGGCGGGGCCTCCAGGTTCATCTCCGCCAGCCGTGCGCGCATGCCGCACCTGATGGATCGCTATGTGCGCGCCACCATGTTCAGTCAGCAAAAGTCGAAGCACGACAAGATGCCCGGCCGTCCGGATGCCCTCCACGCGCCGGACCCGACGCATGCGCTGCGCGAGCGCCAGGGGATGACCGAGCGCAGCGTCAAGGAAACGTCGGCCTATACGACGCTGAGCCTGAACAAGACGCCGCTGGTGACAGCCCTGTTGGGTGGCGGGGCGCTGCTTGCGGCCTGGAAGCTGGCCGGACCGGGGGTGGCACGACGCAGGCTGGGACGCGTGTAAGCTGTCTCTGCATTCGGAACGAAAAAGACGCGCCGTGTGCGCGTCTTTTCCCGAATAACGTTGGGTGGGCTCCTGAGCCCACGCGGTGCTGAACGTGCCTGTCGAAAAATGTGCGGCGGAACGGCCGCATGGACTCAGGAGTCGACCCTATGTACTGAGCGCTCCTTGTCGATATGCACGCGTCGTACCGCGTGGGCTCGAGAGCCAACCCTGCTGTCACTTCTCCTTGCCGATCGGCGGCCGGCTGGCCAGGAAGTCCGTATCCTCTTCCGTCAGCGGCAAATCGGGAATCGACTCGATGCGGTCGGTATCGATGTCGGCGCCATCCTTGGCGACCGTGTCGCGGCCGGCCGCGGCGCGCTCGCCGGTGCCGCCCATGTCGCTGTCGCCGGAGAAATCGGCGTCGCCGACGTCAGGTCCCGCGGTGTCGCCGGCATGGCTCGCTTCCAGGTCGGAAGTCGTGCCTTCGTCCAGATGGATCAGCTGGTCGTCGTCGAGGTTGGTCGAAAAGCCGGGGCCGCCGACCACGTCGCTGCCGGTGTCGGAGATATCGCTCGGTCCCAGTGCGTCCGTGCCATGGCCCTTGCCAAGGCTACGGTCTGGACTTTCCGGGAAGTTGTCCGGATCAAGTGTGCTAATGCCAGTCATGATGCCTCCGTGAAGATGGTTGTCGGATAGTTCAGGATAGTGTCAGGCTACAGCCATTCGGCCGGGCACGTCGCAGCGCAGGGAGTGCCGCGCGGGCGCTGCCTAAAAGGCGTGGCGCATGCCGATATTGATGGCGGAATTGCCGTTTCCGCGGGTACTGGCGTTGCCGACCGTATAGCCGGCGCCGTTGCGGTTCTCGATATGCGAATAGGCCGCATAGAAATCGGTCCGGCGCGATACCGCGTAGCTGGCGCCGAAGGCGGCCTGGATGGCGTCCTGGTTGGCCAGGTCGCGGTCGTCCTTGACGATATACGAGGCAAGCAGGGTCGTGCGCCCGCTGAGGGGCACCGCCAGGCCGAGCAGGACGTCGCGGCTGTCGGTCGAGGCGGTACGCGCGAGCCCGGCGCCGTACGGATTGTCGGGATTGAACAAGGGAGAGCTGGCCCAGCCGCGGCTCAGGCTGTAGGCCGCGTAGGCGGTGCCCCAGCCCAGGCGCAGGTTCGCCGCCAGGATCGAATTGCGCGCCACATTGTCGTTGCTGGTCTTGCTGTTGAGCTGGACGCGCACGGCGTTCAGGCTCTGGTGGGCGGCGCGCACCGTCAGCGGTCCGGCTTCGATACCGACCGTCATGCCCCAGGCACGCCCGGCCGGCGAGGTGTCGACCTTCTCCTTGAAGGCATACGAGGCGCCGGCCGAGATGCCGCGCGCCAGGGCGCCGTAGTACTGGACGCTGTTGTCGACCCGGCGCCCGCCACCGATGAGGTTGCCTGCGCTGCCGGCCATGCCGCCCTTGAACGGATCGGCGACGTCGGTCAGCGCCAGGTATTGCAGGTTGTACTGGCGTCCGATCGTGATCGCGCCGAATTCGCCGGACAGGCCGACGAAGGCCTGGCGTCCGAACGCGCGCTCGTGCTGGTCGGCGCGGCCGGTATCGACCCGCACGCCCGTCTCGAGCGCGAAGATGGCCGAGGTCCCATTGCCGACCGGCTCCCTGCCGTGGATGCCGATATGCGATTCCGATGCCACTCCGCTGCCGACCTGGGTCGCGCACGTGTTGCCGCATCCGCCCTGCCCCACCACACCGGCATCGAGCACGCCATAGGTCGTGATCCCGGTCTGCGCGCAGGCAAGCGCGGCACTTCCTCCCAGTATTGCAAACGTTATGAACGGCTTGAGCATCGGCGTATCCTCTCTACGCCTCTACATTACCCCTCTAAAGCGAGTTCATCTGTCGAACGTCGCACATACGGCTGACCATTCAGGCTCGTCTTTGTGTAGGCCGGCTCCGACAATCTTGTAAAAAAGCTCAGGCAGCGAGCGCCACGGCGTTCTTGCCGCCGCGCTTCGCGGCATACATGGCACCGTCGGCACGGGCCAGCCAGGCGTCGAGGTCCTGCGGGTCGCCGGGCAGGTACAGGGCCACGCCGATGCTCGCGCCGACGCTCACGCCGGCGCGTTTCAGGACGTAGGGGGCGCGCAGCACGGCCAGCAGACTGTCGGCTTTCTCATTCGCATCCTGGGCGTCGCTCAGCCCTTCCAGCACCACCACGAATTCATCGCCGGCCAGGCGCGCGACCATATCGGTCTTGCGCACGGCCTCGAGCAGCCTGGCGCCGAACTGGCGCAGCAGCTCGTCGCCCTCTTCGTGGCCATGGGTGTCGTTGACGCCCTTGAAGCCGTCCATATCGAGGAACAGCAAGGCGCAGGGTTTATGGGAACGCGCGGCGCGGTGCATGGCGTCGGGCAAGGTCTGCATCAGGGCGCGCCGGTTCGGCAGCCCGGTCAAGGCATCGTGCAGCAGCAGGGCCTGCAGCTCGGCGGTGCGGGCCGCGACCGTGCTCTCGAGCTGCTGGTTCATCGTTTCCAGCGCGCTGCGGTGCGCCTCTTCGCTGCGCACCAGTTCGCGCATCGCGCGCGACAGGACCTGCGCTTCGTGGAAACCGTCGACCACCGGGATGTCCTCCGGACGGCCGCCGGCACGGGTCGCATCGACCGCCTGCTCGATCGCGCCGGCCAGCGCATCCATCGGACGCGTCAGGCGCCGCGCCAGCATCGCCGCGCAGCCCGCCAGCATGCCGGCCATCAGCACGCTCAGCCCGATCATGCGCCGCTCCAGTGCGCGCGCATCGGCCAGCGCCGCGTCTTCCGTGTGGCGCACCAGCACCGCCCACCCCAGTGTCGCCGGGTCGCCGGCGGTGCCGGTCCGGCTGTAGCCGGTGAGATAGGCCTTGCCGTCCGGTCCCTCCTCGCGCAGCGAGCCGGTTTCGCCCGCCAGCGCCAGGCGCAGGCTCGGGCTGTCGAATTTCTTCTCGACCATCGCCTCCGGCCCCAGCAGGACGGTGCCGTCCGCGCGCACCACCAGCACCTCGGCGCCGTATTCGCGCAGGGCCGGCGTCAGCAGCTGGCGCGCGCGGTTGCGCACCCATTGCCAGCTCATGTGTACCCCGACCACGCCGCGCACGGCGCCATCGTCGCCGGCCAGCGGCGCCGACATGTCGATGAAGCGCCACGGCTCGGCGGCCTTCGGCAGCAGTTTATTCAGCAGCAGCGCCGGATGATAGTCGGTCGCCCGCACGCCTTTGATGCCGGCCTGGAACCAGGGCCGGGCATCGACTTGCGCGCCTTCGAGCATGCGGCCGGTTGCCGCCACCACCTTGCCGTTCGCATCCGCCACGCCGATCCAGGCATAGTCGGCCACGGCGCGCTGCAGGGATTCGAGCACGCCGCGGGTCGCATCCGGATTCCCGAACGAGCGCACCTGCGGCAATTCGGCCAGCAGCCTGACGGTGACGATGGCGTTGCCGGTCACCCGGTTGAGCGAATCGCGCATCTGCCAGGACAGCTGTTGCAGGCGCAATTGCGCTTCCTTGCGCGCTTGATGGTGGGCGAAATGGCTGACCAGGGCGAAGTGCAGCAGGACCGTCAGGGTAACGGCGATGCTGACCGTGAGCATGGCCAGGGTTGCCAGGCGCAGGGGACGGCGCGTTGGGGCGCGGACAGGGCTGCGGGCCGGGTTGTTCATGCGATAGTGTTTATTAAAGGCAATCGCGAATGATATCCCTGAGGTGCCATCAGAACAACGCCATTAGTGCCCAGAAGCACATATGTTGTGATATTTCGATAGAAAGTTAAAAGTTGCTGTCATAAAACCAACGGATCTTTTCGTCGTGGCGTAGCGATTTGACATATGGTTCGGTTCTGACGAGCAACCGGATCGCGGACTGAATGAAGGAGCTTGCTTCGACGTACAATCCATGAGTCAACAAAAGCTACCGAAACTCACGCGCAGACCATGGCCCATTACGAACAGAACGCAGAACAGCTAGTTGGCCAATACGAGTCTCTACGCTTCGAGGATGTGCACCCGATGCTGCTCGACTCCTTGCCACCGCCGGGTGCAACGATCCTTGACATCGGCGCCGGCTCGGGCCGGGACGCTGCGTGGTTCGCAGCCAAGGGATACGATGTGGTGGCCGTCGAGCCTTCGGAAGCAATGCGCACGCTCGCCCGCCAGCGCCACCCCTCGCCGCGCATCCACTGGGTGGCCGACAGCCTGCCTGATCTGGCTCAATCAAGGCGGCTCGGTCTCACCTTCGATCTGATCCTGCTGTCGGCGGTGTGGATGCACCTGCCGCCGGCCTCGCGCCAGCGCGCGCTGCGCAAGTTGGCCACCTTGCTATCACCGAACGGCCGTATCGCCATCAGCCTTCGCATCGGCCCGCCCGATCCCGATCGCGCCATGTATGAGGTGACGCTGCCGGAACTATCAGCCCTCGCCCAGCAATTCGGTCTGCGGCTGGTACGCACGCACGAAAGCCCGGACAAACTGGGGCGCGCGGGTATCTCTTGGACGACTGTGGTGTTGGGCCTGCCTGACGATGGCTTGGGTGCACTTCCCCTCCTGCGTCACCTGGTGCTGACGGACGGGAAGGCATCGACGTACAAGATTGCACTGCTGCGCATCCTGGCCAGGATCGCCGATAGCGCGGCAGGGGCGGCGCGCCACGAACCGGAGTTCGTCGTCCTGCCGATGGGACTCGTGGCCCTCTTCTGGCTGCGCATGTACAAGCCGCTCATCGAAGGCGGGTTGCCGCAAATGCCGATGAACAAGGCGGGCAAAGGGCCCGGCTTCGTGACCAACAGCTTTACTGCCTTGCGTCTCGTCCGACCGGTCGATCTTCGTGCGGGGATGGAGTTCAGCGACGACATCGCGCGACATCTTCACGGCAGCCTGTGGGAGATATCCAGGCTGATACGCGAGATGCCGGTCAAGTACCTGCGCTGGCCGGCCAGTGACGAGAACATCTTCCACATCGCGCACTTGCGGCGCACGCCGACACCGTCGACGCTCCGGATCGATGAACCATTCCTGTGGAGCTTTGGCGAATTCCATGTTCCGCTCGGTATCTGGGATGCGCTTAGCCATTACAACGTGTGGGTCGAACCTGTCCTCGTCGAGGAATGGGTTCGGCTAATGGACTCCTACGCCGGGCGACTCGCCCCGGACATCCGGCAAGTCGCGTATTCCCTCCTCGCATGGGCAGATCCCGAGCGCGATACCAGATTCGCGCGCGCTGCAGTCGAACGGCTCCGCACGGGAGGCAAGTCCGTCTACTGTGTGTGGTCGGGGCAGCGGCTACGGGATGACTATGACATCGACCACTGTTTTCCGTTTGCTGCCTGGCCCTGCGGGGACGCCTGGAACCTGATGCCGGCATCGAAACGGATCAATAACGAAAAGTCGAATCGCCTGGTAACGCAGGCGGCCCTGGAACGGGCCAGCGAGAGGATTACCGAATGGTGGGAGCAGGCGTTTCTGTCGACCGGGACGGATGTGCGGGATCGGTTTTTCGTCGAAGCGGAGCAGACCTTGCCAATGCTGCAGGGCTCTGCGTCGTCGCCGGAGCTGATCGATGCGATGAAGGTGCAGCGTATTCGGCTGGCGAAGGATCAGGGCTTGCGAGCTTGGGAGCCGCTGCAGTTTGCCTGAGCCAATACAGCTAGCCAGAGTTATCACGCGCGCCCTTGGCGCGCGGCGCTGCCCGCCTTGCGGGCAGCAGACGGGCGATTCGAAGAGGGCTGGGCGAAGTACGCCCAGCCCTTCGAATCTCACACGGGAAGCGCGCAGGCGCTTCCCTCGCTTCCGCCAGGCAATAAAAAAACCGCCCGAGGGCGGTTTCTTTTATTTCCTGGCGGAAGCGGTGAGATTCGAACTCACGAACGGGTTCCCCCGTCGGCAGTTTTCAAGACTGCTGCCTTCAACCACTCGGCCACGCTTCCTGAAGTCCGGCATTATACATAAATCACTCTGCTGACGGCAGGCAATCGACGGGCGGCGGGACAATAAAGGAAGCACAGCGGCAAGCAGCGCTATCGATGCCGGCACGGGCCAGACGACTCGACGTTTGCCTGTCACCGCGTGGGCGGAGCTGTCCGCGGCCCGGCCCACCCTGCAAAAGCGAACCGCGCCCTACTCCACCAGCAACCAGTTATCCCGCAAGCCCTGCTCGAAGCGCGCCGCCGGCAGCGGCGCCGCGTACAGGTAACCCTGCACCTCGTCGCAGCCCGAATCGCGCAGGAACGAGAGCTGGTCGAGCGTCTCCACGCCCTCTGCAATGACCCGGTGCCCGAGCTGGCGGCCGATGCTGATGATGGTGCTGGCAATCGCGCAGTCGCTGGCATCGAGCGGAATCCCGGTCGTGAACGAGCGGTCGATCTTCAGCGTGTGGATCGGGAAGCGTTTCAAATACGAGAGGCTCGAGTAACCGGTGCCGAAATCGTCGAGCGAGAGCGCCACGCCGAGCGCGTTGATGCGGTCCATGATGCCGATCACGCGGTCGATGTCGTGCATCAGGGTGCTCTCGGTGATTTCGAGTTCGAGCCAGCACGGGTCGAGCTCGTAGCGTTCCAGGGTCGCCGCCACCCGCGTCGGCAGCGACTCGGTGAATTCGCGCGCCGAGACGTTCACCGCGAGGCGGAACGGGCGCAGGCCGGCGCGTTGCCAGACGGCCGCCTGGGCGCAGGCCTGTTCCAGCACCCATTCACCGACCTGCACGATCAGGCCCGTGGTCTCGGCCAGCGGGATGAATTCGGAGGGCGGCACCAGGCCGCGCTCGGGATGCAACCAGCGCACCAGCGCCTCGGCGCCGACGATGCGGTCGCTGCCGATCTCGAACTTCGGCTGGTAGTACAGCAGCAGTTCGCCGTGGCCGAGCGCGTGGCGCAGGCCGGATTCGATGCGCATGCGTTCGTGCATGCCCTGGTTCATGTCGAGGCTGTAGAACGCGACGCTGTGGTCCGGGTCCGCGTGGCCCTCTTTCGCGCGCGCCATCGCGATGTCGGCCATGCGCAGCAGCGCCTCGGCCTCCATGCCGTCTTGCGGGAACACGCTGATGCCGACGCTGGCGCCGACGCGCAGGTCGTGGCCTTCGATCAGAAAAGGCGCATCGAGGGCCAACTGCAGCTTCTGGGCCACCGTGGTCGCCTCGAAGTGCTGGCGGATGTCGAACAGGCCGACCGCGAATTCGTCGCCGGCCAGGTGGGCCACCACGTCTTCCTCGCGCAGCGTGCCGCGAAAACGCGCGGCGACCTGGCGCAGCAGCTCGTCTCCGACGCGCCGGCCGAGGGTGTCGTTCACCAGTTTGAACCGGTTCAGGTCGATGAACAGCACGCAGCCGGTTGCCTCGTTGCGCTGCGCGACCATCAGCGCCTGGTCGACCAGGCGCGCGAACAGGGTGCGGTTCGGCAGGCCGGTCAACTCGTTGTAGTAGGCCAGGTGGTGCAGCCGCTCTTCGGCGCGTTTGCGCTCGGTGATGTCGGTGAGGTAGGCGATCAGGCCGACCGGCCGCTCTTCCAGGTCGCGCAGGGGCGACAGCGACAGGCTGGCCCAGAACACCTCTCCCGATTTTTTCCTGCGCCGCACTTCCATCAGGCGCCCGCCGCCTTCCGCGAACACGTCCGGAATGCTCTCGTCTTCGTCGACGTACAGGAACAGGATGCTTTTGCCGACCGCCTCCAGCGCGGAGTAGCCGAACAGGCGCTCGGCGCTGCCGTTCCAGCTGGTGATATAGCCCATCAGGTCGAGCGTCAGCACCGATTCGTGGATCTGGTCGAGGATCTGCGACTGGTGCGCCAGTTGCGCTTCGATGCCGGCGTAGGCGTGCGTCGCGCGCCGCGCCAGCGAATGGACCTGCAGCAGGGTGCCGGTGAGCGCCGCCAGGCCCGCCAGGTGACGACGGTCCTGTTCGTCGTAATCGATGCGGCCGCCGATTTCATAGCGGCCGTAATAGGCGCCGTCGGCATGGATCTCGTGCGCCAGCACGCCGGCAGGCGCCCTGAACGGCTCGAGGCCGGTCGGCGCCAGCGGGTCGGCGGCGATGAAGCATCCGTCGGGACTGGCCAGCAGCGTGCGCGCGATGCGTCCGAGTTCCGCGCACAAGGCGTCGCCGCGCAGGCGCATGACGGCCTCGCTCAGCGCCGCGCTGCAGGCGACGAAGTCGCCGCTGTGGCCGACGGTTGCGTCAGGCATCGTGTCAGACATTGCGACCCACCTGGATCGCCCAGTGGTGCGCGTGCAGCTGGCTGTCCCACCAGGTGCCGGCATCGACGCCGGCGCGCGCCAGCGCCGCGGCATCCGGAGCCTCCTCGGCCAGCAGGAGGCGCTGGCCCAGCACCCCCTCGCGCCGCAGCAGCGCCGCACACAGGTGTTCGGGCAGGCACAGGTCGGCCAGGATCTCGGCCATCGGCATGCCGAGCAGGCGGTCGAGCAGGGAGAAGGCGCCGGTCATGAAGGCCAGGTCCTGCTCGTCGCGCTCGCCGCCGTCGCGCTTGCACAGCAGCTCGAGCTGGGCGGCGCGCAGGGCGGCCAGGGGCAGCAGCAGGTTCGGCAGCCCATCGGTACTGCTGCGTGCATACAGCAGCAGCTGCAGCCAGCGCTGCAGCTGGCGCCGGCCGAGCAGAGCGATCGCCTGGGCATAGCCGGTGATCGGGGTGTTGACGGCAAATGCGGCCGAATTGACCAGCTTCAGCAGGTGGTAGGAGAGCGCGGGGTCCTGCTTGAGCAGCAGTTCGATGTCGCGCGAATCGGCATCGGTGACCAGCAGGGCCAGCAGGGCGAGCAGGCGCCGGCGCGAGGTGCCGTCCTGGCCGTGTCCGCCCGCGCCCATCGCCAGCGGATAGTCGCCGCAAAACCAGGTGAAGCCGGCGCGCTCGCATTCGAGCAGGCGCGCCGCGCTGTCGACCCCGCGCGCCAGGTGCGGCCCGAACAGCGCCAGCAGGCTGGCGGCGGGCGGCGCAGCCTCGCGGCAATCCATGGACACGGCGCGCAAATTGGCGGGACGCGCCACGCCCGGCGGCAACGGGCCATCGAGCATCAGGCGGTAGCCGCCGTCGATCAGGCTCGAGAGCTGCTGCGCCGTGCCCTCCTGCGCCAGCGCGGCGGCGGCAAAGGCCAGCACCACCCGGTTCGGCGGCAGCAGCGCCAGCAGCTTGGGCGTGAGCTGGCCCGGGTCGGCCAGCAGGAGCACGCAGTCGAGGGGAGCGATTGCCGCCAGCAAGTCCGGCGCACCGAACAGCGCCTGCACGGCCTCCGGCACGCCGTTCGCCCCCAGGTCCATTCCGAGCGCCACCCACTCGTTGCGCCCATTGGCGACGGAGTGCAGGCGCACGGTTGGGGCAGGGGGAAGGTCCAGCAAAGCCATCGGCGTCTTTTAGGTGTCGGACAATATTAGTCGAGCAATATTAGTCGACCAAATGATCAAAAGCAATGAAAATGTTTCTTTATGGATACATTTACGTTGTATTTACTACGTGTTATTACGTAGCCGAATTGGTATGACCGGCAGTTAGAATCATGCGCTTGCCGTTTCCATAATAAGGCAAGATATGGGTCGGATTGCCATCCGCCGCGCTAGCGAACTGAACAGCGTGGCGGATGCGCCGCACCCTCCGAAAAAATCTAAGGAGCCACCAATGAATCGTCTCGGAAATCGACTCGGCTGGGCGGCGCTCTCACTCCTCGGCGCCGGTGCGCTCGCTTACGTTGCCTTGCGCCGTGGCGAGTCCATCAACGCCGTCTGGGTGGTGGCGGCCGCAGTCTGCGTCTACCTGATCGCCTACCGTTTTTACAGCCTCTACATCGCCACCAAGGTGATGGGCCTCGACCCGGGCCGCCAGACCCCCGCCTATAAATACAACGACGGCCTCGACTATGTGCCGACGAACAAGTACGTGCTGTTCGGGCACCATTTCGCTGCCATCGCAGGCGCAGGACCGCTCGTGGGACCGGTGCTGGCCGCGCAGATGGGTTATTTGCCGGGCATGATGTGGATCCTGGCCGGCGTCGTGTTCGCCGGCGCGGTGCAGGACTTCATCGTCCTGTTCATGTCGATGCGCCGCGACGGCCGCTCGCTGGGCGACCTCATCAAATCCGAAATGGGAGAAGTCCCGGGCATCATCGCCCTCTTCGGCACCTTCATGATCATGGTCATCATCCTCGCGGTGCTGGCGCTGATCGTCGTGAAAGCCCTGACCGGCTCGCCCTGGGGCAGCTTCACCGTCATGGCGACGATCCCGATCGCGCTCTTCATGGGCATCTATTCGCGCTATGTGCGCGTCGGACGCATCGGCGAAATTTCCTTCATCGGCTTCATCCTGCTGATGCTCGCCATCGTCGGCGGCCAGTGGGTGCACGACTCCCCTACCCTGGGCCCGATGTTCACCTTCACCGGCACCGAACTGACCTGGATGCTGATCGGCTACGGCTTCATCGCCTCCGTGATCCCGGTCTGGCTGCTGCTGGCCCCGCGCGACTACCTGTCCACTTTTCTTAAAATCGGCACCATCTGCGCCCTCGCCATCGGCATCCTGCTGGTCGCCCCGCACATGCAGATGCCGGCCGTGACCCGCTTCGTCGACGGCTCCGGCCCGGTCTGGTCGGGCAACCTGTTCCCCTTCCTGTTCATCACCATCGCCTGCGGCGCCGTCTCCGGCTTCCACGCGCTGATCTCCTCGGGCACCACGCCGAAGATGATCGAGGACGAGACCCACGCCCGCTTCATCGGCTACGGCGCGATGCTGATGGAATCGTTTGTCGCCATCATGGCGCTGGTTGCCGCCTCGACCATCGACCCGGGCGTGTATTTCGCGATGAACGCGCCGGCCGCCCTGCTTGGCACCACGGCCGAATCGGCTGCCGCCGCGGTATCGAACTGGGGCTTCGTCGTCACGCCCGAGATCCTGACCCAGACCGCCAAGGACGTGGGCGAGCACACCATCATCTCGCGCGCCGGCGGCGCGCCGACGCTGGCCGTCGGCATGGCCAACATCCTGGCCAATGTCGTGGGCGGCAAGACGATGATGGCCTTCTGGTACCACTTCGCGATCCTGTTCGAGGCCCTGTTCATCCTGACCGCGGTCGATGCGGGCACGCGCGCCGGCCGCTTCATGCTGCAGGACCTGCTGGGCGCCTTCGTCCCGGCCCTGAAGCGCACCGAATCGCTGCCGGCCAACCTGCTGGCCACGGGCCTGTGCGTCGCGGCCTGGGGTTACTTCCTGTACCAGGGCGTGGTCGATCCGCTGGGCGGCATCAACACCCTGTGGCCGCTGTTCGGCATCGCCAACCAGATGCTGGCCGGTATCGCCCTCGTGCTCGGCACCGTGGTCCTGTTCAAGATGAAGCGCGGCCAGTATGCCTGGGTCACCGTGGTGCCGACCATCTGGCTGCTGATCTGCACCCTGAGCGCGGGCTGGCAGAAGATCTTCCACGAAAACGTGAAGATCGGCTTCGTCGCGCACGCCCGGAAGTTCCAGGCCGCGCTCGACCAGGGCCAGGTACTGGCGCCGGCCAAATCGCTCGACCAGATGCGCCGCATCATCTTCAACGATTACGTCGACGCGACGCTGGCGGGTTTCTTCATGGTCGTCGTGCTCGCGGTGCTGTTCTATGGCATCCGCACGGTGCTCAATGCCCGCAATGACCGCAACCCGACGGTCAAGGAGTCGGCCTTCGTCGCTGCACCGGCCGCACAGGTGCAGTGATGTTCGCCACCCTCGCCCAGGCCGGCCGCTACCTCGGGCAAAGCATGCGCCTGATGGTCGGCCTGCCGGAGTACGACACCTACCTCGCGCACATGGAGCGCGAGCATCCGGACAAGACGCCGATGACCTACGAGGAGTTTTTCCGCGAACGGCAGGAAGCGCGCTATGGGTCCGGCCGCAGCGGGGGATGTTGCTAGCACAGGGACCGCATTGACCCTTGGGGTGGACGGCAGCGCCGTCCACCCTTTGTCCCGGCAACCCTCTGTTGCCGCGCCGTTGCCAATTCATCCCCTTCCCTCCTGCCTTGCGCCACCGCAAGGTCACCCCCTCCCCAGCACCGTAATATTTTTTCCTGCAGGAATTTGCATTTCTGCAAGGAGGGCATGCGCTCGCTCAACGGCGCCGGCCCGTGCCGCCATGCCGCTTCCGCAGATCGCATCCATGCTTCTATGCTGAATTCCGCGCGCTCCAGCCTGTACCGCAAGCTGACGACGATGTCGATGCTGTCGACCGGCGTCGCCCTGGCCTGCGTCTTCGTCGCCTTTACGGTCGCCTCGGTGCTGAACGGGCGCGCAAACGAGGGCCGGCAGCTGTCCTCGCTGGCCGGCGTGGTGGCCGCCAACAGCGCCGACGCGCTCGTGTTCAACGACCGCAGCCTGGCGCGCACCCTGCTCGCCTCGCTCGAAGCGAAGGGCGAAATCTCCCAGGCCGCGCTGTACGACCGCAAGGGCAAGCTGTTCGCCGCCTACAGCGCCCCCGCCCACGCCGGAGGGGACCCGGCGGCCACCCTCGAAACGATCGACGAGGAAACGCTGGCACTGGCGAACCTCGACACCGCCCGCCTGTGGTCGCCACGCATGCGCCTGTACCGGCAGGTGGCAGGCGCCAAGGCCCAGGTCGGGGTGCTGGTGATCGAAGCCGACCTGCGGCCGATGTGGCGCGACATCCTGCGCAGCGTCGGGGTGCTGGGCGCGGCGATGTGCGCATCGCTGCTGGTATCGCTGGTGCTGGCGCGGCGTTTAACCCGCAGCATCGCGGCCCCGGTGACGAAACTGATACAGACCGCGCAAGAGGTGTCGAGCAGCCAGAACTACACGCTGCGCGTGCCGCACGAACGGCGCGACGAACTCGGCACCCTGATCAACAGCTTCAACGACATGCTGGCCCAGATCGAAGGCCGCGGCGCCGCCCTCAGCCTGCACCGCGACGAACTCGAACGCCAGGTGTCGGTGCGCACCGAGCAGCTCGAACGGGCCAAGAACGCCGCCGAGGCGGCCAGCCGCGCAAAAAGCGCCTTCCTCGCCACGATGAGCCACGAGATCCGCACCCCGATGAACGGCGTGCTGGGCATGACCGAGATGCTGCTCGGGACCCATCTCACCGAGGTCCAGCGCAACTACACGCGCCTGGTCAAGCGCTCGGGCGAGCACCTGCTGGTGATCATCAACGACATCCTCGATTTTTCGAAGATCGAGGCCGGCAAGCTCACCATCGAATACATCAATTTCAACCTGTGGGACCTGCTGGACGACATCCACACGGTCTACACGCCGCAGGCCCAGCACAAGGGCATCGCGCTCGACTTCGACATCGCCAACGACATCCCGGTCGCGATCTGCGGCGACCCGAACCGGCTGCGCCAGATCATGGCCAACCTGCTCGGCAACGCCATCAAGTTCACCGAGCAGGGCCGGATCGAGGCGCGCGTGCGCGTGGCGAGCGAAGACAGCCAGGCGGTGATGCTGCGCTTCGAGGTCCACGATACCGGCATCGGCATTTCGCGCGAAGCGCGCGGACGCCTGTTCGAGGCATTCTCGCAGGCCGACGATTCGACCACCCGCAAGTTCGGCGGCACGGGCCTGGGCCTGGCGATCTCCAGGCAGCTGGTGGAACTGATGGGCGGCGCGATCGGGGTCGACAACGGCGCCAAACAGGGGTCGGTGTTCTGGTTCACGGTCAGCTTCGACAAGCGCCGCGTCGATCCGGACGCGCCCGGCGGGCAGCAGCACCCCCTGAGCGGGATGCGCGTGCTGGTGGTCGATGAGGACGAGACCACGCGCGTCGCCCTGGCCCGCCACCTGGCGGACTGGGAACTGGTGTGCGAGGAAGCCGCCAGCGCGCGTGCCGCCCTCGAGCGCCTGGCGAGCGACGCGCGCGCCGGCAAGCCCTTCGATGCCGCGGTGCTGAACATGGAGCTGAGCCAGTCGAGCGGCCTGCTGCTGGCCGCGACCATCAAGGCCGACCCGCTCACGCGTCCGACCCGCATCATCCTGCTCAGCCCCGAACGCCTGGCGGCCGACCCGGTGCAGCGGCGCGAAGCGGGCGTGGCCTACCAGCTGATCGAGCCGGCGCGCGCGGCCGACCTGTTCGCCTGCCTCGGCACCCGGCCGCGCGGGGCGACTGCGCCGGCGCCGCAGTTCCTGCCGCCGCCGCAGACGAAGGTCGAGCGCGGCGAAGGATCGGGGCGCGTGCGGCGCGTGCTGCTGGCCGAGGACAATCCCGTGAACGTCGAAGTGGCGAAAGCGATGCTGGAGAGCCTCGGCCTGCAGGCGCAAGTAGCACAGAACGGTCTCCAGGCCTTGGAGGCCGCGCGCACCACTCGCTTCGAGGCGGTGCTGATGGATTGCCAGATGCCGGTGATGGACGGTTTTGCCGCCACCGCGGCGATCCGGCGCGAGGAGCAGGAGGCGGGCCGCCCGCGCACGCTGCCGGTCATCGCGATCACCGCGAATGCGCTGCAGGGCGACCGCGAAGCCTGCCTCGCGGCCGGCATGGACGACTACCTGTCGAAACCGTTCACCCAGGCCGAACTGGCCGGCGTGATCGGACGCTGGATCGCCATGCCGCTGGCGGCCAGCGTGCACCACGACGAGGCCGTGCCGACCCTGCCGCCGGAAGTCCGCGAAGTGATCCAGCGCGACGTCATCAACGCCAGGGCGCTGGAGAACATCCGCGCGCTCAGCCAGCAAGGCGGCGACGCCCTGGTGCAGAAGGTGATTGCCGCCTATGTCGGCGACACCCCGCAGCACCTGCGCGCCCTGCGCCAGGCCGTCGGCGGGGAGGACGCCGATACCGTGCGCCGCGTCGCGCACAGCCTGAAGTCGGCCAGCGCGAATGTCGGCGCCGAGACGCTGGCGCGCCTGTGCAAGGACCTCGAACAGATGGGCCGCAACGCCAGCGTCGACGGCGCGGCCACCCTGCTGACCGACATGGAAGAAGAATTCCTGGCGGTGCAGCAGTCACTGAACACCATGCTAGTGAAGGAAACATGATGCCAGCCTCCCCATCCCTACAACGCGGTGTCGTGCTGGTGGCCGACGACGATCCGGTGATGCGTCTCCTGATGCTCGAGATGCTGCAGCAGGTCGGCCTGGAGGGCATCGAAGCGGCGGACGGACGCGAGGCACTGGCCCTGGCGATGCAGCGCCGGCCCGACCTGATCCTGATGGACGTCGAGATGCCGCACCTGGACGGCTTTGCCGCCTGCCGCGCGATCCGCCGCAGCGAGGGTGCGGGCGCCTCGGTGCCGATCGTGATGGTGACCGGCGGCGACGACATCGAAGCGGTGACCAGCGCCTACGAGGCCGGCGCCACCGACTTCGTCTCGAAGCCGATCAACTGGCCGATCCTCGGCCACCGCGTGCTCTACGTACTGCGCGCCAGCGACGCCATCGCGCGCCTGAGGATTGCGGATGCGCAGAATCGCGCCGTGCTGGCGGCAATTCCGGACACCTTCTTCCGCATGAACCGCGACGGCTTTTATCTCGATTACGAACCGGGCCGCGGCTTTCCCAGCCGCGAGCGCGACGGCGCGGTGCCCTTCACCAGCGAGCGCTGCGTCGGCCGCCACCTCTCGGAGGTGCTGCCGAAGGAGATCGCCGGCCGCGTGATGGAGCAGCTGCAGGACGCGCTCCGTACCCGGCAGATCCGCTCGATCGAATATGAATTGATTCGCTTCGGTGCGGCCCAGCATTTCGAGGCGCGCCTGGTGGCGACCGGACCGTCCGAGGTGCTGGGCCTGGTGCGCGACATCAGCGAGCGGAAGCGCAGCGAAGAGCAGATCCGGCGCCTGGCGTATTGCGACAGCCTGACCGGCATTCCGAACCGCCAGGCCTTCCTCGAGACGCTGGAACGCGAACTGCAGCGCTCGAAAGTCGGCAACAAGAAGTTCGCGGTCCTGTTCATGGACCTCGACGCCTTCAAACGCATCAACGACACGCTCGGGCACAACGTCGGCGACCACCTGTTGAAGATCGTCTCCGAGCGCCTGCGCGAGACGATCCGGCCGAGCGACCTGGTCTCGCGGAGCGAAGCGCTGCCCGAAGAGGTGAACAACGAGGTTCCCGCCCACGTGTCCTCGGCCACCAACCTGGCGCGCCTGGGCGGTGACGAATTCACGATCCTGATTCCCGACCTCGAGCGCGTCGAGCATGCCCTGAATGTCGCGCACCGGGTGAAGGAAGCGATGCGCCGCCCCTTCCTCATCGACGGCAACGAGATCTTCGTCACCGCCAGCATCGGCATCTCGCTGTTCCCGGAAGACGGCGACGACTGCAATTCGCTGCTCAAGTTTGCCGACACGGCCATGTACCACGCCAAGAACTGCGGCAAGAACAACGCCAAGCTGTACAGCTCTTCGCTGACCATGCAGATCATGAGCCATGTGAAGCTCGAAGTCGGCCTGCGCAAGGCCTTGCAGAACAACGAGCTGTACCTGCTGTACCAGCCGCAGCTCGACGTGCGTTCGCTCGAGATCGTCGGCGTCGAGGCCCTGGTGCGCTGGCGCCATCCGGAGCGCGGCATCATCTCGCCGACCGAATTCATTCCGCTGGCCGAGGAAACGGGCCTGATCGTGCCGATCGGCGAATGGGTGCTGCGCACCGCCTGCAACCAGGCGCGCGCCTGGCAGCGCGCCCTGCACCGTTCGGTGCGGATGGCGGTGAACCTGTCGGCCAAACAGTTCAAGGACGAGAACCTGTCGCAGATCGTGCTCTCCGCACTCGACGAGACGGGGCTCGACCCCAAACTGCTCGAACTCGAGCTGACCGAGGGCACGCTGATGGACGACGCCAAGGCGACCCTGGCCACGCTCGAGCAGCTGCGCGGCATCGGCGTCTACCTGTCGATCGACGATTTCGGCACCGGCTACTCGTCGATGAATTATTTGAAGCGCTTCGATGTGCGCGCCCTCAAAATCGACCGCAGCTTCATCTGCGGCCTGCCGCAGGACTCGGAGAACGCGGCGATCACGCGCGCCATCATCGCCATGGCCCATGGCCTGAAAATGGCGGTGGTGGCCGAAGGGGTCGAGACCGACGAGCAGCTGGTGCTGCTCGAAGAGTACGGCTGCGACCTGGTGCAGGGCTACTTCCTCGGCCATCCGTCGAGCGCCGACACCATCACCCAGATGCTTGGCCAGCTCAAAGCGACACTGCCGGCGCTGCCGGCACTGCCATCGCCGTAGGCTGGGCGGCTCCACCCGGACGCCCGGCACCTGCGCCTGGCGCCGCCCACGCGTTAGCGCGGCAGGGTGACATCGCGCGCCGGCACCAGCGTCAGGGTATGGCGCGCCGGCCCGGGCAGCAACGGCACGGGCCGGCCCTGCACCCAGTCGGCATGCCCGTGCAGGAAATAAGGCGACAGCGGATGGCCGCTCTGCCCGCCGGGCATGTTGAACAGTCCCTCCTCCTCGTGTCCGGGCGACACCGTCATCCGTTCCGACTGTCCGAACTTCGGCCCGGCCACGCGCGGCATGTGGGCGTCGCCGGCCAGCTGGTCGGGCGGCACGCCGAGCCAGGCGCCGAGAAAGGGCAGCGTCAGCGCGATCGGATGGGCAAACGCCGCCCGGTTGCGCGCGCCCCAGGTCGCCCGCTCGAGCGGCACGCCCGCGGCCTCGAGCTCGGAGAGGACGCGGTCGATCGCGGCCAGCTGCAGCGCGCGCCAGCTGCCCTGCCCCGGCGGCAGCCAGCCGGCCGGCCCTTCGTCGAGCAGGCGCGCAACCAGGGCCGGCCAGCGCGGATTGGCCAGCGCCATCGCCGCCTTCGGGTCAAGATTCGCCAGTTGCGCATCGAGGCCTTCGAACAGGATATCGTGCAGCGCCCACATGAAGTTGCGCGCCAGCCGGTAACCGACCGAATCGACGTCGGCATGGCCGTTCCAGCTGGTCTCCAGCAGGCGGCGGAAGGCGGCGCGGCGCGGGTGGTCCGCGATCGCCGCCTGGTCGAGCACGGCGAGCGCGCGCCGGCGCCAGTCCGCGATGAAGAGCGCGCGGTCGTCGAGCGCCACCGCAAAGGCGCCCTGTTCGTCGGTGCGCGGGCCGAGGCGGCGCAGGCGGTCGCGCAGCTGGCTGCCGCGCGCCCCGAGGTCGAAGCCGCCGTCGCCGAGCAGTGCGCTCTGCGCTCCCATCAACTGGCGATTGTTGGCCGTCGAGAGCTGGCCGTCACGCGGATTGACCACGCGCGGATAGCTTTCCCGGGCCAGCAAGCCATCCCAGGTCGGCGTGGCGGCGCCGGCGGCCAGCGGGAAGCTGGCGCCGTACACATCGGCGGCGCGACGCGGCAGGCGGCCGGCGATCGTCCAGCCGATATTCCCGGCGGCGTCGCCGGCGACGAAATTCTGGGCCGGGATGCCGTCGCTCGCGGCGATCGCCAGCGCCGCCTCGAGCGAGGCCGCCTCCTCCAGGCGCAGGTGATTCAGGTTGACGGCGCCCGGCGCGTGCGCGACCCAGTGCAGGGCCCAGGTCTTGCCGCCGGCCTGGCGCAGCGGCCCGAGGCCGGTCTCGCGCACGGTCAGCTGCTCGGCCGGCGCGCCCTTCACGGCGATCGTCTCGACGCGTTCCACCGGCTGTTCCCAGCCCTGGGGCGTGCGCACCTGCCCGGGATGCGCAGGGTCGAACCCGACTTCGACCAGGTCCAGGTAATCGCCATAGCTGTTGGTGAACCCCCAGGCCACCTTGCCGTTGCTGCCGGCGATGACCAGCGGCGGCGCGCCCGGCAGCGTCACCCCGACCAGGCGGCGCTCGCCGCCATGCCCGTCCGGATACACGAACGCCAGCCGGTACCAGATGTTCGGCAACTGCAGGCCCAGGTGCATGTCGTCGGCGACGATCGCCGCACCCGTCGTGCTGCGGCTGCCGGCGATCGCATAATTATTGCTGCCGACCATATCGCCGCGTCCGAGCAGGGCCAGCGGCGCTGACTGCGCCGGCCTGGCGCCCCACCAGGCGGGTGCCCTCGCCGGCAGCGGCGCTTCGGAAGGTGCGCCGGCGGCATCGAGCGGCGCGTCCCAATGCGTCGCCTGCGGCAGCAGGAAGGCCAGCTGCGCGGCATCGCTGTGCTCGCGCAGCCAGCCGCGCGCGAGTTCGCGCGGCTCCTGGCTGCCCTGCAGGTCGATGAACATCGCCCACACCGCCAGCAGCGAATCCTCGGCGCGCCAGGGCGCCGGTGCGGTGCCTGTCAACAGGTATTCGAAAGGCCGCGCACCGAGCGCGCCCATGCCTGCGTTGACGCCGGCCACGTAGCGGTCGACGAAGGCGCGCTCGGCCGGCGCCAGGTCGGCGAGCGCGCGCGCGGCACGGGCGCGGAAGCGGTGCAGGCGGCGCGCGCGGTCGAGCGGCAGCGCGCGCGGTCCGAACAGCTCGGCCAGCTCGCCGCCGGCGGTGCGGCGCAGCAGGTCCATCTGGAAAAAGCGTTCCTGGGCATGGACGAATCCGGTGGCCCAGGCGACATCGAGGCGGCTGCTGCCGCGGATCAGCGGTACGCCGGCTTCGTCGCGCGCAACCGTGACCGGGCGCGCGATGCCCGCCACCTCGCGCCTGCCGTCGCCTTGCGCCAGGCTGGCGCGCAGCAGGAGCCAGGCGCCGAGGCAGGCCAGCAGCGCCAGGCCGGGCAGGATGAGCGCCAGGCGCCAGGTCCAGGCTTTCCAGCGGCGTGCTCGCATCGCTCCCCCGGTGTTTTGTTTGTCCGGATGATCTTGCCAGAAAAACCACACTTGAGATAGCCATGGCCGCGATTCCATGCGCCGCGCATGAACCTTGAAAGGTGCGCGTGAAAGGGGCGCCCGATTGGAGCGGATCGAGCAGTGTTCTGCTTCTTGCGCTAAGCTCGAATCCGGTGAAGTGTTCACCGCAAAGGAGCTCGCAATGCGTACTTACATCGTCCTTTCGGCAGTGCTACTGCTGAGCGCCTGCGCCACTCCGCAGGAACGGGCGGCGCGCAAACAGGCGGAAATGGCGGAGATGATCGCCATCTACGGACCGGCCTGCGACCGGCTCGGCTATGCCCAGCAATCCGACCAATGGCGCAACTGCATCATCAGCCTGAGCGCCAAGGATGAGATGCAGCGTTACGGCAACGGCTATCCCGGATATGGTCCGGGCTGGGGCGGACGCTACTGGGGCGGCGGATTCTGGGGGCGCGGCTGGTAGGCAGCCGGATCATCCTGGGCGCCTGACCCGGCGCCCGGAACGCCAAGGTAAGGTATGCCTTCCTACGCCGGATACAGCGGCGCCGGTGACAGCGCCAGCAGGCGCCGCGCGCACTCGGCTTTCGTGACCGCCTCGCGCGTGGCCAGCATGCGCTCTACCAGGCGCTGGGCATGCGCGACCAGGTGCGGATGGCGCACGTCCGGCGGGTGCAGCGACAGGCGCATCAGCGGCCCGCCTGCCAGGCAGCGCGCGGCCGCACTCGCCAGGACCGGCGACACGGCCCTCCCCGTCCGGTTCCTCGCCGTGTACACGAGCGAAGGCGCGAACACCGAGCGGCCCTGGCGCAGCAGGTGAAAGCGCGTAAACGTGGTCGTGTACGAAAACGCGAACTCCGGCAGCACACGCCAGGCGGCCTCCCCGAGCAGCCAGGCCGGCGGCACGAAGCCGGCGACCGGCCAGTCGCGCTGGCGGAACCATTCGAGGCCGAGCGCGATCCGCTCGCGCGCCTCCTCGGCGGCCAGCGCCGCGAACTCGCCTTCGCGCTGGGTGTAGACGCCGCGCAGGAAACGCTGGCGCAAGCCATCCGCCCTGCGCGCGGTGTCGAGGTGGGTATAGCCGTGCAGCGCCAGCTCATCGCCGCGCTCCAGCGCCGCATCGAGCCCACGGCGCATCGCGCGCTCGTCCTCGACACGGTCGTGGTAGCGCGGCACGACCAGCCAGGTCAGGCGCATCTCGGCGACGCTGCGCATGGCCCGCGCCAGGCGCGCGCACTCCTCCCAGGTGCCGGGCGCGACGTCGTGGATCGACACGCACAGCATGGGTGCTTCCTCGGCCGGCAGACGGCGTTCAATCGGTGACACAGATGCTCCTCGCTCCGGGTTCGTCCTGCCCGCGCGTGCCGAGCACGGCGTGGTAGCGCCGCATCACCTGCGGCAGGATCTGGTTCCAGTCGTAACACTCCGCCGCCTTGCGCCGCGCGTTGGCCCCCATCGTTCCCAGGTCGCGCGCGTAGGCGGCTTCGATGGCGCCGGCCAGGCTGTCGACGCAGTTCGGCTCGGCCAGCAGGCCGGTGTGCTCGTCGACCAGCTCGGCCACGCCGCCGCCGCTGGTGGCCACGACCGGCAGGCCGCAGGCCATCGCTTCCAGCACGATCAGGCCGAAGGTTTCGCGGTCGCCCGGATGGACCAGCACGTCGCAGCTGGCCAGCAGGCGCGCCAGGTGGCGCTGGTTGCGCTTGAAGGGAACATAGGTGATCTGCGGGTAGCGCGGCAGTTCGAGTCCGCCGCCGATCATCAGCAAATGATACGGCCGGCCGAGTTTGCGCACTGCGTCGATCAGCAGCGGCAGTTTCTTCTCCGCCGTGAAACGCCCCGCATACACCAGCAGGCGCGCATTGTCGGGCAGGCGCAGGTGCGCGCGCAGGGTCTCGACCCGGCGCGCCGGATGGAAGACGCTGCTGTCGATGCCGAGCGGCTGGTGGCAGGCGTCCGGCACGCCCATCGCGTGCAGCTGCTCGACCATGACGCGGCTGGGCGCGAGCACGAGGTCGAACTGGCGGTATAAATGGGACAGGTATTTGCAGGTGACGCCCTCCGCAGTGTGGCCGAAGCGCGGCCCCACCAGGCGCGGCAGGTCGGAATGGTAGAAGGCGATCGCAGGCACGCCGAGGCGACGACGCAGTTGCAAGGCGGCCCAGGCGCTGTGGCCGGCATCGCCGGCTTCGATCAGGTCGGGTTTCGCCTGGCGCAGCAGGCGTGCGGGCGCGCGTACCGAGGTCGGCATGCGGAAGCCGTTGATGCCGGGTAGCGCAAAGGCCGGCACGCGCACCAGCGCCGGCGCATCGCCGCCGCTGTCGACGTTCGGGCTGAGGATGGTGTGCCGGACGCGGCTGTTCCGCGCCAGCCAGCGTGCCTTGGCGTTCAGGTAGGTGCTCACGCCGTTGCCTTCGGCGGCGTAGAACATCGTGATGTCGACTAGGTGCATGCTCGCAGGTCCGCTTGGATTCAGCCCACGATAGCAGCGGACTTTCGATCTGGATTGCGCGCACGCAAACGCCACTGGCGCCGCTGCTTAGTGGGATCTGTTCAAGATTATGCGCTGCGGCGGTCGAGCATGGCGCGCGCTATCGTGCCGGCGTCGACATACTCGAGCTCGCCGCCCACGGGCACGCCGCGCGCGAGGCGGCTGACCTTCAACCCGCGCGCCTTCAGCATTTCGCTGATGTAGTGCGCGGTCGCTTCGCCTTCGTTCGTGAAATTGGTCGCCAACACCACTTCGACGACGACGCCGTCGGCCGCGCGGCCGACGAGCTTGTCGAGGTGCAGGTCCTTCGGCCCGATGCCGTCCAGCGGCGACAGGCGCCCCATCAGCACGAAGTACAAGCCCTTGTAGGTCAAGGTCTGCTCGATCATGATCTGGTCGGCCGGGGTTTCGACGATGCACAGCAGCGAGCGGTCGCGCGCATCGTCGGCGCACATCTCGCAGACCTCCGTGTCGGCGAAGGTATTGCACATGGCGCAATGGTGCACCGAGTCGACCGCCTGGTAGAGCGCGCGCGACAGCATCGCCGCCCCTTCGCGGTCGTGCTGCAGCAGGTGGAAGGCCATGCGCTGGGCGGACTTGGGACCGATGCCCGGCAGGCGGCGCAGCGCCTCGGTCAGGAAGTCGAGGGATTTGGACACGCTAGACCCCGCGCCAGGCGTCGAAGGCCTCGGCCGTCATGGTCGGGGTGAATTCGGTGATCTCGTAGCGCGCCAGGTCGGCCAGCGCGAACGGGTCTTCGCTCAGGATCCGCTCCAGCGCCCCGCGGCTGGGCGCGCGCGCGAGGATGATGCCGCCGTCGCGCGGCACCCTGGCGCCGGACATCAGGAAGATGCCGGCCGCGTACTGCCCCGCCAGCCACTCGCGATGCGCGGCCAGGCGCGCGTCGATCTTCGCGAGCGGCGCGGTATAGGTGAGCGAGACAATAAACATCAGGCCGCGATCAGAACGGCATCTTGAAGCCGGGCGGCAGGCCAGGCATGCCGGCGGTCAGGCCGCTCATCTTTTCGGCGGAGGTCGCTTCGGCCTTGCGCACGGCGTCGTTGAAGGCGGCGGCGACCAGGTCTTCCAGCATGTCCTTGTCGTCGGCCAGCAGCGACGGATCGATCTGTACGCGCTTGACGTCGTTCTTGCAGGTCATCGTGACCTTCACCAGGCCGGCGCCCGACTGGCCTTCGACTTCGATGAGGGCCAGCTGCTCTTGCGCCTTCTTCATGTTGTCCTGCATGGCTTGCGCCTGTTTCATCAAGCCTGCGAGCTGGTTTTTCATCATGGTGTGGTTCTCCAGTAAATCGATTGAAAGTGGGTGTTCAGACCGGCGGACGCACCGAGCCGGGCACGACAAAGGCGCCCAGCACGCGTTCCATCTCCTGCACGAAGGGGTCGCCGGCGACGATGGCTTCGGCCAGGCGCTGGCGCTCTTCGCGCGCGGCCTTGGCTTCGGCGCTGGCCGTGTACCAGACCGGACCGATCTCGGTCTCGACCGTGATGCGCTTGCCGGCAAAAATCTCCTGCAAGGCCGCCTGCAGCTTTTCGCTGTTGCCGCTGGCGCGCAGGGTGTCGACCGGCACGCGCAGGCGGAACAGGGCCGAACCCGCATCGGCATGGCAGTCGATCAGTTCGGTCTGCAGGGCCAGCTGCTGCGACACGCCGCGCAGCGGCAGCGTGGCGGCCAGCGCCGGCCAGTTGCCGTCCCAGTCGAGCGCCGGCACCGGCGTGACTACATATTCGTGCGGCGCTTTGGCTGGCGCGCGGCTGCTTGCGGGCGCGCTGACCGGTGCAGCGACGGCAGCGGCTTCGTTGGCGACGGCGGTGTCGTCGGAAAATTCGGTGACCCAGGATGGCGGTCCATCGTCGTCGCGCTCGGCCTGCTGCTGGCCCTGTGCCTGCGGACGGGCAATGGCCTGCGGCTGCTGCGGCTGAGCTCCAGCCCACGGCGGGGGCGGTGCAGCCGGACGCGTGGCCTGCGCCGCCGGCGCGGACGGCGCCGGGCCGGCGCCAGGCTGGCCGCCGGCAGGACCGACGTTGATCGGACGCGCCGGTGCTGCCGGAGCCGAAGGCGCCGCAGGTGCTGGCGGTGCCGCATCGGCGCCCGGACGCTTGGCCGGCGCACGCTGGCCGGAGGCGGCACGGGCCGCTTCCAGCGCGGCATTGATCGCGGCGCGCGCCGAATTCATGGCGGGCGCCGGGTTGGCCGGGCCGCGATCGGCCGGCGCCTGGCTGGCTGGTGCAGCCGGACGCTGAGGCGCTGCAGCCGGGGTGGCTGCGGTGGCTGCCGCAGCGGCCGGGCTGGCACCAGCCGCCGACGCGGCACGCGCCGCCGGTGCCGCCGCCCGCGGCGCGGCCGCGGCAGCCGGCGCAGCAATGCGCTCGGCCCCGCCCTGCCCCGGCCGGAAGGCCAGCATGCGCAGCAGGGTCATGGTGAAACCGGCGTACTCGTCCGGCGCGAGGCCGATTTCGTTCCGGCCGTGCACGGCGATCTGGTAGAACAGCTGCACTTCCTGCGGATCGAAGGCTTCGGCCAGGCGCAGGATGTCGGCGAGTTCGGGCAAATCCTGCGGCACCGCGGCCGGCACCGACTGCGCCAGCGCGATCCGGTGCAGCAAGGTGCCGAGGTCCTGCAGCGCACCGTTGTACGACAGGCTGCGGCTGGCCATCTCGTCGGCCACGGCCAGCAGGTCGGCGCCGTTCTCGTTCGCCAGGGCATCGAGCAGGCGCACCAGGTAGGACTGGTCGAGCGCGCCGAGCATGCCCTGCACGGCTTCCAGCGTCACGGCGCCGGCCGCATAGGCGATCGCCTGGTCGGTCAGCGAGAGCGCATCGCGCATCGAGCCGTGCGCGCCTTGCGCCAGCAGGCGCAGCGCCGGCTGTTCGAAGTTCACGCCTTCCTGGCCCAAAATGTTTTCCAGGTGGCCGACGATGTGGCCCGGCGGCATCTGCTTCAGGTTGAACTGCAGGCATCGCGACAGCACCGTGACCGGGATCTTTTGCGGGTCGGTGGTGGCGAGGATGAACTTGACGTGCTCGGGCGGTTCCTCGAGCGTTTTCAGCATCGAGTTGAACGCGTGATTGGTCAGCATGTGCACCTCGTCGATCATGTAGACCTTGAAGCGTGCATTGCTCGGTGCGTAGACGGCCTGCTCGAGCAGCTGGGCCATCTCGTCGACGCCGCGGTTGGAGGCGGCGTCCATCTCTATATAGTCGACGAAGCGGCCGGCGTCGATCGCGCGGCAGGCTTCGCACACTCCGCAAGGCTGGGCCGTGATGCCGCCCGTGCCGTCAGGGCCGGTGCAGTTGAGCGACTTGGCAAGGATACGCGAGAGCGTCGTCTTGCCGACGCCGCGGGTGCCCGTGAACAGGTAGGCGTGGTGCAGGCGGCCCGTGTCGAGCGCATGGGTGAGCGCGCGCACGACGTGCTCCTGGCCGACCAGCGTTTCGAAGTTCTTGGGGCGGTATTTGCGGGCGAGGACTTGATAGGACATACCGCGATTTTACCGCAGTTGGGCCTCGGCGCGAACAATCAAGGAAGAGGTCTACTCGTGCCAGGCAGACATGGTCACGCGGCAGGCGTGCAGCGGCAGCAACAGAACAGCAAGGGAATGGAGAGAGATGAAACGGAAGAGAAAACGAAGGAGGCGAGCCTGATCTGCGGCACTTGCGGTGAACGGCTTTGGCTGCTTCGTTCCCGACCTGACCAGGTAAACCATGCCACAATGCGCAGGGGCCCGCCAGCGGCCATTATAACCGACCCCGCGCGTTTTGGGGCCGGTCTTTGCAACTGCCTCAGCGCCCCTGTTTCAGCAGCGCCAGCAGGGCATGCGCGCCGGGCTCGGACGATGCCGGATTCTGCCCGGTAACGAGCAAGCCGTCGGTGACCACATACGGCTCCCAGTCCCCTGCCTTGCTGTACTGGCCACCGTTTTTCACCAGCATGTCCTCCACCAGGAAGGGCACGATCTCGGTCAGGCCGACGGCGGCCTCTTCCGTATTAGTAAAACCGGTGACGCGCTTGCCCTTCACCAGCGGCGCCCCATCGGGCCCCTTGACGCGGCCCAGCACGCCCGGCGCGTGGCAGACGGCGGCGACCGGCTTGCCGCTGGCGGCCATCGTTTCGATCAGGCGGATCGAATCGGCATCCTGTGCCAGGTCCCACAGCGGACCGTGGCCGCCGGGATAGAAAACGGCATCAAAACTCTCTGCCGATACGCCGGACAGTTTCACGGTGGTCGCCAGCGCCTTTTGTGCGGCAGGATCGCCGCGGAAACGGCGGGTCGCCTCGGTCTGCGCATCCGGTTCGTCGCTCTTCGGGTCGAGCGGCGGCTGGCCGCCCTGCGGCGAAGCCAGGGTCAGGGTCGCACCGGCGTCCTTGAATACATAATAGGGAGCGGCGAACTCTTCCAGCCAGAAGCCGGTTTTCTTGCCGGTGTCGCCGAGGCGGTCGTGCGAGGTCAGCACCATCAGGATATTCATCGAGCCTCCTTGAGCGTTCATGATCAAAGGTCGAGTCTACCCGGACGGCGCTCCGCGCGACGCACGCAAGGCGCTCTCCTTACAAGCCCCGCCTTACAGTCCCCGCCTTACAGTCCCCGCCTTACAGTCCCAACTCCTGCCAGATCGCATCCACCCGCGTCTTGATCTCCGGTGACATCACGATCGGCGTGCCCCACTCCCGGTTCGTCTCCCCCGGCCATTTATTGGTGGCATCAATACCCATCTTGCTGCCGAGGCCGCTGATCGGCGAGGCGAAGTCGAGGTAATCGATGGGCGTGTTATCGACCAGTACCGTGTCGCGCGTCGGATCGACCCGGGTCGTGATCGCCCAGATGACCTCTTTCCAGTCGCGCACGTCGACATCTTCGTCGACCACGACGATGAACTTCGTATACATGAACTGGCGCAGGAAACTCCAGACCCCGAACATGACGCGCTTGGCGTGCCCGGCGTACTGCTTCTTCATCTGCACCACGGCCATGCGGTAGCTGCAGCCTTCCGGCGGCAGATAAAAGTCCGTGATCTCGCTGAACTGTTTTTGCAGCAGCGGAATGAAGACCTCGTTCAGCGCCACGCCCAGCACGGCCGGCTCGTCGGGCGGTTTGCCCGTATAGGTCGAGTGGTAGATCGGGTCGCGCCGCATCGTGATGCGGTCGATCGTGAACACCGGAAAACTGTCCTGCTCGTTGTAATAGCCGGTATGGTCGCCGTACGGCCCCTCCAGCGCATGCTCGAAGCCCGACGGGTGGTTCGCATCCGGATAGATATGGCCTTCCAGTACGATCTCGGCCGAGGCCGGCACGCGCAGTTCGCTGCCGATGGCTTTCGTCAGCGTCGTACGCTGGCCGCGCAGCAGGCCGGCAAACTGGTATTCCGACAGGCTGTCCGGCACCGGCGTGA
The DNA here is from genome assembly GCF_059801075.1 of Massilia sp. LXY-5. Lineage (NCBI taxonomy): Bacteria > Pseudomonadati > Pseudomonadota > Betaproteobacteria > Burkholderiales > Oxalobacteraceae > Massilia > Massilia sp. LXY-5. The sequence goes on along the minus strand of NZ_JBNNEH010000003.1, from coordinate 949,949 downwards.
CCGCGCCGAGGATGGTGGCCGGGTCGGCGCCCAGGGCGACGGCCACCGGATACGGCTGGCCCGGATTGGCGATCGCATGTTCGCGGAAGTCGAGCGCGCCGCCGCGGTGGGCCAGCCAGCGCATGATGACCTTGTTCGGCCCCAGTACCTGCTGGCGGTAGATGCCCAGGTTCTGCCGTTTCTTGTTCGGACCTTTCGTGATCACCAGACCCCAGGTGATCAGGGGCGCGATGTCGCCCGGCCAGCAATGCTGGATCGGCAGGCGAGCCAGGTCGACGTCATTCCCTTCCCAGACGATTTCCTGGCACGGGGCGCCCTTCACTTCCTTCGGCGCCATGTCCCAGACTGCCTTGACGAGGGAGCCGAGGCCCATGATGTCCCTGAAGCCGCGCGGCGGCTCGGGTTCCTTCAGGCGCGCCAGTACGTGGCCAATACGGCGCAGTTCGCTGACGTCGTCCGCGCCCATGCCGAGGGCAACGCGCTGCGGCGTGCCGAACAGGTTGGCCAGCACCGGAATCGTATGCGCTACGCCGCCCGGCCCGGTCGGTTTTTCGAACAAAAGGGCCGGTCCGCCGGCGCGCAGCACGCGATCGGCCACTTCCGTCATCTCGAGATGGGTCGAAACCGGCATAGTTACGCGCTTTAGATCACCATTTAGTTGCAGTTGGGACATAAAATCCCGAAGATCTGAATATTTCATCAAGTTTTGCTTGTTTTTTCGATTGCTTGCGGTTAATCAAATTGCGCCGCCAAGTGTTTGATTTGGCAAGGTATTGCTGAGCTGTGGCTAGAAAAGTCAGATCTAAAAGTTATAAGGCGCGTTCGTGCTAGTATTGACTTGGTATAAACGACCTCCTACAATCGCACCTACTTGATGAGACGGCCATTTAAAAAGCAGATTGTAGCCGCTTCTCATAACTTCACGGGGTCGGGGCCCCAACGACATTTTTAAGGAGTGTTTCCACCAGGCGTCTGCCTGAACCCCCGAGACAGTTGTTGAGCCACTGGACCGCACCCGCCCTGGGACAACGGCCAGCTGAAGCAAAGCAATGACGGCGTTTTGGTCTTCCGCACTGGAAGCCCTGACGATTTTTCTGATGCACGGCATTGGTACCTCCGTAGCGCTCCATGCGCCGCGACGGGATCCTTTTCGCCGCGACAAAGGGGACTTCGATGATCAATCGTTTGTTCGGTTCGAGCGCAAAGCTCGTCCAATTGGCCAGCCAGCCAGTCACGTTTTCACAAGTGGCAAAAACGGCGCGTGGTTTGTTGACCACAATGCAGCACACCCTGACCGTGTTCGGTCTCTCGGCAGTGGCAGTACTGACCCTGCTCTACACGAACCCGGATGCAGCAAAAAAAGTTTCGGAACTGCTGCATTCTGAAACCGTCGCCGCCGCACCTGCTGGTGCAACCGTCGCGACCGCCACCCCAGCGCCGGCCAAGGAGGCCGCACTGGACGCAACGCAAGACCGGGCCGAGCTCAAAGTCCTCGCCAACAGCAAGCAGCAGCAGAACGTCACCTCCTGGCTCGCCAAGCGCTACCGGGTGGCCGGCGACGCGGCCAACATGCTCGTTTCGACGGCCTACACGACGGCCCATGAGATGAAGCTCGATCCCCTGCTGATCCTGGCCGTGATGGCCATCGAATCGGGCCTGAACCCGTTCGCGGAAAGCCCGATGGGCGCCAAGGGCCTGATGCAGGTGATGGCCAAGGTCCACCACGACAAGTTCGAGGAAGTCGGCGGCGCCGAGGCGGCCCTGGATCCGGTCGCCAATATCCGTGTCGGCGCGCAGATCCTGAAGGACTACGTGAAGCGCACGGGTTCGGTCGAAGGCGGCCTGAAGACCTATGTCGGCGCGGCCGACATGGAGGACGACTCGGGTTATGGCGCCAAGGTGCTGGCCGAATACAAGCGACTGAAAATGGTTGCAGGTGGCAAGAAGGTCCCGACGGTGACCCCACCGGCACCGACGCAGATGGTCGTCAAGGCGGCGCCTGCCGCGCCGGCGGCCCCGAAGGCCGCGGAACCGGCTGCGGAGCCGAAAACGGAGGCGCTGGCGACGCTGTAAGGCAACCCAGGCTCACTCCCCGTGCCACCGCTTGCGGTGGCTTTTTTATTGATGAGTCGGGACGATCGCGCACCGTAGGGTGGGCTCTTGAGCCCACGCGTCCCGTGCAGACGAATACCCACAGCTCGTGGATACTCGCCGCGGCATTTGTGTACCCATTTTGTGGCCTCGCAGATACGTTATACCAATGCATGAGCACGAACGCGTGGACTCAGGAGTCCACCCTACGGTGCGCTGCTGTCAACAAAGAGCGAATACGACATCGCCTTTTCGGAGCCCACAAAAAAGCCACCGCGCCTTTCGGCAACGGTGGCTTTTCGCCAGCCCTACTATATATAGAGGGAAATTAACGCCGCGCGTCGGCGCCGACTTCTTCCGGACGCAGTTTCGAGGCCAGTTTATCGAGCACGCCGTTGACGTACTTGTGGCCGTCGATGCCGCCGAAGGACTTGGTCAGCTCGACCGCTTCGTTAATCACGACGCGGTATGGGATTTCCGGGTGGTTCTTCAGTTCGAAGGCACCCAGCAGCAGGACGCCGTGCTCGATCGGCGACAGTTCGCTGACCGCGCGGTCGATCAGCGGAGCGATCGTTTCGCGCAGCTCGACCGAGGTCGTGATCGTGCCGTTGAGCAGCGACGAAAAATACTCGCCGTCGGCCTTGTCGAAGCCGTGGGCGGCGCGGATGTTGTTGGCCACCTGGGTCGATGGCTCGTTATTCAGCAGCCATTGATACAGGCCCTGGAGCGCGAACTCGCGCGCGCGGTGGCGCGGGGTGCGGTTCTTGCTCGGGTTGGCGTGGGTGGTCTTGTCGGTCATGTTCGTCCTTCGATTACTCTTCTTCTTCCTCGGGGTGCAGCTCTTCCAGCGCCAGCAGCAGGTTGGCCATCTCGACCGCAACCTTGGCCGCATCGGCGCCCTTTTCCGCCATGCGCACTTCGGCCTGCTCGTCGGTCTCGGTGGTCAGCACGGCGTTGGCGATCGGGATGCCGTAGTCCAGGCCGATGCGGGTGATGCCGGCGCCCGACTCGTTCGAGACCAGCTCGAAGTGGTAGGTTTCGCCGCGGATGACGGCGCCGAGCGCGATCAGGGCGTCGAACTGCTGGGTTTCGGCCATCTTCTGCAGGGCCAGCGGGATTTCCAGCGCGCCCGGCACGGTCACGTGCAGGATGTCCTCGTCGGCCACGCCCAGGTGCTTCAGTTCGGCCAGGCAGGACGACAGCAGGCCATGCCCGACGTCGGCATTGAAGCGCGCCTGCACGATCCCGATGCGCAGGTCCTCGCCTGTCATGTTGCTCTCATAAGTTCCTACCGTCATGGCTGCCCTCTTCTTAGTGTGTTCGTATTAATAGTGTGTATGGTACCGCGTCAGGCCGATGGACTGGCGATGTAACCGGTGACCTCGAGATCGAAACCGGTCATCGACGGCATCTTGCGCGGATTGGCCAGCAGCTTCATCTTGCCGACGCCGAGGTCCTTCAGGATCTGCGCGCCGATGCCGTAGGTGCGCAGGTCCATCGTCGCCGCACGGCCGGTCGGACGCGCGCCCGGCGCATCGAGCGACGTGAATTGCGCGAACAGCTGCTCGGCCGTCTCGCCGCAGTTCAGCAGCACGACGACGCCCGATTCGCTCTTCTTGATCGCTTCCATCGCCGAGGCCATGGTCCAGGAGTGGGTCGTGGCGCGGTGTTCCAGCACGTCGAGGATCGAGACCGGCTGGTGCACGCGCACCAGGGCCTCGTTGTCGCGCCCGATCTCGCCGTGCACCATCGCCAGGTGGGCGCAGCCGCTCGGCTTGTCGCGGTAGGCGACCAGCTTGAATTCGCCTTGGGCCGTGTTCAGGGTGCGCTCGGCAACGCGCTCGACCAGGCTCTCGTTTTCGCTGCGGTAGTGGATCAGGTCGGCGATGGTGCCGATTTTCAGGTTGTGTTCTTTCGCGAACTCGATCAGGTCCGGCAGGCGCGCCATGGTGCCGTCTTCCTTGATGATCTCGCAGATCACCGAGGCCGGGGTCAGGCCGCCCATTTCGGTCAGGTCGCAGCCGGCTTCGGTGTGGCCAGCGCGCATCAGGACGCCACCCTTCACCGCGCGCAGCGGGAAGATATGGCCCGGCTGGACCAGGTCGTCCGGTTTGGCGCCTTTCGACACCGCCACCTGGATGGTGCGCGCCCGGTCAGCCGCCGAGATGCCGGTGGTCACGCCCTCGGCCGCTTCGATCGAGACCGTGAAATTGGTGCCGAAGGAAGTGCCGTTGCGGGTCGTCATCATCGGCAGTGCCAGCTTGTCGCAGATTTCTTCGGACAGGGTCAGGCAAACCAGGCCGCGCGCGTGGCGGATCATGAAATTGATCGCCTCCGGGGTGACGAAGTCCGCCGCCAGGACCAGGTCACCCTCGTTCTCGCGGTCTTCTTCATCGACCAAAATGACCATGCGGCCGGCGCGAAGTTCGGCAACGATTTCCTGGGTGCTGGAGATAGACATTCGAAATTCCTTGAAACGATGACGCATCGTGCGCAATCCGCTATTTTAAAGGATTTACCGCGTTTCAACCGAGTCGATACAGGGAACTCGGCAGAAGAAATAGAAACGGGAAGCAATATACGGAATATATCGATCGTTGCACCACTGCAACAAAGTGCCTTTGTTTAAAATAAATTGTTAAATATTATGTTTTAATAAGCAACTTTGTGGTGTTTGCGACATCCAGAGGAATATGATTCATCACAGTCAGATCTAAAGCGTCCGCGTGCTGCCGCCGGCGCATTCATGGAGTTGTCATGTTGGTTCCGATTTTTACCCGCCAGTGCACCGCCGCAGCCCGGGAGACGCACTGATGGCCACCATTCTTATCGTCGACGACCGTCCGAGCAACCGGGCCTACCTGATGGCCCTGCTCGGTTTCACCGAACACCGGCTGCTGGAAGCCGAAGACGGCGCCGCCGCCCTGCAGCTGGTGCGCGCCGAGCGTCCCGAACTGATCATTACCGACATCCTGATGCCGACCATGGACGGCTACGAGTTCGTCCAGCGCCTGCGCGCCGACCGCGCCCTGGCCGCCACCCGCGTCATCTTCTATTCTGCCGTCTATGCCGAGCGCGAGACGGTGGCGATGGCGCGCAGCTGCGGGGTGCAGACGGTGCTCAGCAAACCGTCCGACCCGCAGGACATCATGGCGGCCGTGAATGCCGAGCTGGGACTGTCGGCGGCGGCGGCTCGGGACGCACAGGTCCGGGTGCGCAGCGTCTCCGACGACTTCCTGCCGGCGCCCGTCGCACCAGCAAGCGAGAGCCGCCTCGGGGCACGCCTCGCCGCGATCGAGGAGATGTGCCTGCACCTGGTCAACGAACGCCAGGTGGAAGGCCTGGTCGACGTTTTCCTGGAGGCCGCGGCACGCATCCTCGACGCCGACCAGTTGGCGCTGTGTCTGCTCGAAAACGACGAACGTACCGTGAGCCACCTGAATGCGCGCGGTCTCGATCCCAGCCTGCTGGCGGTGCATGCGACCGGGACCCGCCTGCCCGGCGCCCTGCTGCTGTCGCGCGAGCCGATCCGGCTGGCCGAAGGCGATCCGCTGCTGGGTACCTTGCCAAGGGGCCTGCCGCGTTGCGCTTCCTTCCTCGGCCTGCCTGTGCGCTGCCTGCGCAACCTGTACGGCTGGCTGTACTTCGTGCGCGCGCCGAGCGCCACCCACTTTTCGGCAGAGGATGAGCGCTGGGCCTCGGCCCTCGCCGCGCACCTGGCGGTGGCCTACGAAAACCTGAACCTGTATGGCGTGGTGCAGCGCCACGCGGCCCAGCTGCAGCTGGAAGCGACGGCGCGCGCCGAGGCCGATGCCGCGCTGCGCGAGAGCGAGCACCGGCTGGAACTGGCGCGCCAGGTCTTCGACAGCACCCAGGAAAGCATCATGATGACCGACGCCTGCGCGAACATCGTCGCGGTCAATCCGGCCTTCGAGCAGATCACGGGATTCCGCGAGGCCGAAGTCATTGGCCTGAACCCGCGCGTGCTGCGCTCGGGACGCCACGAAGCACCCTTCTACCGCGCCATGTGGGACAGCCTGGAACAGGACGGCCAGTGGCGCGGCGAGATCTGGAACCGGCGCAAGAACGGCGAAGTCTATCCGGAGCGCACCAGCATCAGCGCGGTGCGCGACGAAGCCGGCAAGCTGACCGCCTATGTCTCGGTCTCGACCGACCTGTCGGCGCTGAAGGCCGCCCACAACAAGCTCGACTTCCTGTCGAACCACGATGCCCTGACCCTGCTGCCGAACCGTTCGCTGTTCCACGACCGGCTGCAGCAGTCGATCGCCGCGGCCCGCCGCGACGGCAGCCAGCTGGCCCTGCTGCTGGTGAACGTCGACCGCCTCTCGCGCATCAACGACAGCCTCGGGCACGCCGCCGGCGACGCCCTGCTGCGCGAAGTCGCGCGCCGCGCCAGCGCGATCGCCGGCCCCGCCGACACGGTGGCGCGCCTGTCGGGCGACGAGTTCGTGCTGCTCACCGGCTGCGAGGACACTGAGGACATCATCTTCGCCGCCCAGCGCCTGATCGAAGCCATCGCCCAGCCGTTCTCCGTCGGCGGGCACGACGTGGTCGTCACCGGCAGCGTCGGCATCAGCGTCTTCCCGCGCGACGGCAATGCGGCGGGCGACCTGCTGAAGGCCGCCGACGCCGCCCTGGCGCACCAGAAGGACGCCGGGCGCAACGGCTTCCGCTTCTTCAAGGGCGAGATGAACGACCAGGCGATGCGCTGGCTGGCGCTGGAAACGCGCCTGCGGCGCGCCATCGGCCAGGCCGAACTGGCGCTGCACTTCCAGCCGCAGGTGGCGCGCGAGGATGGCCGCGTGCTCGGCATGGAAGCGCTGCTGCGCTGGCACAGCTCGGAACTGGGCCGCGTCTCGCCGGCCGATTTCATCCCGCTGGCCGAGGACACCGGCCTGATCCTGCCGATCGGCGACTGGGTGATCCGCCAGGCCTGCCAGCAGAACAAGGCCTGGCAGGATGCGGGGTTGCCGCGGGTGCCGGTGGCGGTGAACGTCTCGGCGCACCAGTTCAAGGCGGGCACAGTGCCGCAGGTGGTGCGCGCGGCGCTGTCCGAATCCGGTCTGGAAGCGCGCTATCTCGAGATCGAGCTGACCGAAAGCGTCATGATGGGCGATACCACGGCCGCCGAAGCCCAGCTGGCCGAGCTGCGCGCGATGGGCGTGTCGCTCTCGCTCGACGACTTCGGCACCGGCTACTCCTCGCTCGGCTACCTGTCGCGCTTCTCGCTCGACAAGCTCAAGATCGACCAGGCGTTCGTGCGCAACATCACCACCGATCCGCGCAGCGCGGCGATCGCCCAGGCCACGATCGCGCTGGCCGAAGGCTTGTCCTTGCGGGTGGTGGCCGAGGGCGTCGAGACCCTGGCCCAGCGCGATTATCTCGGCAAGATCGGCTGCGAGGTCCTGCAGGGCTACCTGTACAGCCGGCCGGTGCCGGCGCGCGAGATGGCGCTGCTGCTGCAGAAGGGGCGCGTGACGGTGTGAACAAAGACGCGAGCGGCCAGTACAATGGCGGCTCGACGCCTTACAACGGAAGCCCCGATGTTCAGCCAATTCCTTCGCCACGCCTGTCTCGCCTGCACCCTCCTCCTCCTTCCCTTCGGCGCCGGCGCCGCCCTGAAACTCGATGCGCCGATTCCGGTCGGCCCGCAGGTCAAGGTCGGCAAGCTCCCGAATGGCCTGACTTACTACATCCAGAAAAACGCCCGCCCCGAACGCAAGCTCGACCTGCGCCTGGTCGTGAAGGCCGGCTCGATCCTCGAGGACGAGGACCAGCAGGGCCTGGCGCACTTCGTGGAGCACATGGCCTTCAACGGTTCGACCAACTTTAAAAAACACGAGCTGGTCGACTACCTGCAATCGATCGGCGTCAAGTTCGGCGCCGACCTGAACGCCTACACCTCCTTCGACGAAACCGTCTACATCCTGCCAATCCCGCTGGACCGCCCGGAAAACATCGGCAAGGCGTTCCAGGTGCTGGAAGACTGGGCGCACGGCCTCTCTTTCGACGAGGACGTCATCGACAAGGAGCGCGGCATCGTGCTCGAGGAACTGCGGCTCGGCAAAGGCGCGGGCGACCGCATCGGCAAGCAGATCTGGCCGAATATCTACAACGGCTCGCGCTACGCCGAACGCCTGCCGATCGGGAAGGAAGAGGTGCTGCGCAACTTCAAGCCCGAGACCCTGAAACGCTTCTACCGCGACTGGTACCGGCCCGACCTGATGGCGGTGGTGGCGGTCGGCGACATCGACCCCAAGGCCATCGAAAAACTGATCAAGGCGCACTTCTCGAAGCTGGCCAATCCGAAGCCGGCGCGCCCCCGCGTGTATGCGCAGATCCCGCGCCGCGAGGAGACCGAAGCAGTGGTCGTCACGGACAAGGAAGCCGGCGGAAACAGCATCCTGGTGCGCTACCCGGTGCAGCCGGTACGCGAGCCCGACACCGTGCGCGGCTACCGCGAGCAACTGGTCGAGGGCCTGTTCACCGGCATGCTCGGCGCGCGCCTGCAGGAACTCTCGCAGCTGGCCGAACCGCCTTTCCTGCGCGGCGGCAGCGCCCTGGGCAAGCTCACGCCCTTCTATAAATCATTCAATACCAGCGCCGTCATCGGCCCGGGCGGGGCGCCGAAGGCGATCGACGCCCTGGTGCGCGAGAACGAGCGGGCGCGCCGCTACGGCTTCGGCCAGGCCGAACTCGATCGCGCGCGCAAGAACATGCTGCGCAGCTTCGAGCAGCTGTACAACGAACGCGAGAAAACCGACTCCGGCGCCTACGTGGCCGAGTACCTGCGCAACTTCCTGCAGCAGGAACCGATCCCCGGCATCGCCGCCGAATACCGCTACGCCACCGAAATGCTGCCCGCCGTGACGCTCGACGAAATGAACGCCTACGCGCGGCGCACGATCCCGGCCAATTCCGGCAAGCTGGTGATCTATACCGGCATCGAGCGTGCCGACAGTCCGCCGCCGCAGGGCGCGGCGCTGCTGGCCGCGCTCGCCGCGGCCGAGCGGGCCGAAGTCGCGCCGCACGAGGAAAAGGTGTTGGGCAGCCAGCTGATGGCGCAGCCGCCGAAGGCCGGCAGCATCGTGGAAGAGCGTGAAGACAAGGCGCTCGGCCTGACCTATCTGACCTTCTCGAACGGCGTCAAGGCGATCCTGAAGCCGACCGATTTCCGCAACGACCAGGTCATGATGAGCGCGGCCCGCTTCGGCGGCCAGAGCCTGTACGGCGACGCCGACATCCTCAACGCGCGCTACGCCAATGCCATCGTCGCCAGCATGGGCCTGCAGGACTATTCGCCGCTCGACCTGTCGAAAGTCCTGGCGGGCAAGGCGGCCGCGGTGACCATGGGCCTGGCCGGCTATAACGAAGTGCTCGGCGCCTCGTCGGGCGCGACCGACATCGAGACCATGTTGCAGCTCCTGTGGTTGCGCTTCGACGCCGTGCGCCGCGACGAAGACCTGTTCAAGTCCTTCATCGGCAAGCAGGTCGAAGCCGCGCGCAACCGCCTTGGCCAGCCCAGCGCGCGCTTCGGGGACACCGTGGTCGCCACGCTCTACAACAACCACCCGCGCGCACCGCGCCCGCTGCTTCCCGAGGAATTCGGCCAGATCAGCCTGGACCGCAGCATCGCCATCTACCGCGAGCGCTTCTCCAGCGCCAAGGACCTGACCTTCGTGATGGTCGGCAGTTTCGACGTCAACAGGGTCAAGCCGCTGCTGGCCACCTGGCTCGGCAGCCTGCCCACGCCCGCCATCCCGACCGAATGGCGCGACGTCGGCCTGCGTCCGGTGAAGGGCGTGGTCAAGCGCGCGGTCTACAGCGGTACCGAACCGAAGAGCACGATCTCGCTGACCTTCACCGGTGAGGCGGCGTTCTCGGAGCTGGAACAGATGCGCCTGCAGGCGCTGGTGGAGGTGCTCAACATCCGCATCATCGAGGTGCTGCGCGAGCAGCTGTCCCTGATCTACGGCGGCAACGCCGGCGGGCAGCTGGGCCGCATCCCCTACGGCCACTACAGCCTGTCGGTGACGCTGCCGACCGGACCCGAGAACGTCGACACGGTATTGAAGGCGACCTTCGACGAATTCGAACGCCTCAAGCGCGAAGGCCCGCTTGCTGGCGATCTCGCCAAGGTCAAGCAGAACTGGATCCAGAACCACCGCAAGGCCCTGCGCGAAAACGGCTACTGGCTGGGCCGCATCCAGTCGGCGCTGCTCGACGGGACCGATCCGAAGGCGATCCTGACGCACGAGGAGCGCGTCAATGCCTTGACCGCGGCCGAGGTGCAGGATGCAGCGCGGCGTTACCTGAACACGGAGAATTACGTGCAGGTGGTGCTGTATCCGGAGAAGAAGGCGGAGGCGGTGCAGGCCGCGAATTGACACGTAGGGTGGGCGGGTTCGCCGCCCACGCGGTGATCGTTGGCAGCAAGATCAACGCGCACGATAGCGGAGCCGGTAACAATCACCGCGTGGGCGGGAGACCCGCCCACCCTACATCTACTTCAGATACCTCTCGAACCATTCCACCGTCCTGCGCCGCTGATCCAGCTGATGCTCCGGCTTGCGAATCGCATGCCCTTCCCCATCGTAGATCACCAGCGCCGTCGGTGTACCCATCGCACGCAGGCCGTGCCAGAACTCCATCGACTGCACCGCCGGGGTCTCGACGTCGCGCTCGCCCACGTACAGCAGGGTCGGCGTGGTCGCGTTCCGGATCGATTCGATCGGCGAGGCCGCGCGGTAGATGGCCGGGTCCTCGTACATGGTCGCGCCGAAGAAGGGCACCATCCACTGGTCGATGCCGTTCTGGCCGTAATAGCTGATCCAGTTGGCGATGCCGGCGCCCGCCACCGCCGCCTTGAAGCGCTTGCTGTGGGTAACGCCCCACATCGTCATGAAGCCGCCGTAGGAATGGCCCATCAGGCCGAGGCGCGCGCCGTCGACCGGCGCTTCCCTGAGCACGGCATCGACCCCGGCCAGGATGTCGCGCCAGTCGCCGCCGCCGAAGTCGCGCCGGTTCGCCATGCCGAAGGCCATCCCCTGGCCATAGCTGCCGCGCGGATTCGGCTGGAACACGTAGAAGCCGCGCTCGACCAGCTCGCGCACCAGCGGGTTGCCGAATTCGCCCGCCGCGACGAAGCGCGGCGTGGCGGCCGCTGCCGGCCCGCCGTGGACGATCACCACCATCGGGTGCCTGAGGCCGGCCTGCGGCTTGCGTGGACCGACCAGCCAGCCCTGGCTGCGCATGCCCTCGTTGGTCCAGCTGATGCTGCGCGCCGTCACCTGGGGGGCGAAATCGACGTTGTCGCGGGTGATCGGCCCGAGTGCGGGCAGGCGGCCGGCGACGATGTGCGGCGCCTGTTCATAGGTCTCGTGCACCGAGACGGCCGAGCTGCCATCGGGACTGAATACGAAGCGGCCGTCGGCCGAACCGTTAGCCGACACCGCTCCGCTCCACAGCGTGCGCGCGGTGCGCGCCTGGGGGTCGATCGCAAGCACGGCCATCTCGCTACCCTGCAGGCTTGAGGCCAGCAACTGCGGCCCCTTCCAGGCCAGGCCGTTGAACGAACCGGCATGGTTCGGCGTCACGTCGACCGGTTCGCCGCCTTCGAAGGGCACCGTGAACACGTCGCCGCCGACCGAGCCGAAGTCGCTCATCAGGCCGCCGACGAAAGCGACGCTGCGTCCGTCGGGCGACACGTGCGGCAGGCTGATTTGCATCTTCGGCGCCGCGATCGTCCGCAGCGCGCCGCTGGCGAGGTCCACGTGCCCGAGGGTGGCGACCCACCAGTTGTTATCGCCGTTTCCCTTCGCGCTGGTGGCGACGAAACCGCGGCCGTCCGGCGTCCAGTCGTATTCGTAGACGAAGGAATCGGGCGGCGACACCAGGCGCAGCACCCCGCCGGCGGCGGGCGCCAGCGCGATGCGCTGCGCATCCTCGTCGACGCCTATTTCTCCGACCTGGCGCGCACCGGCTTCGACCGCGCCGGTCTGCTTCTTCGCGCCGACGGTGGCGAGCAAGGCGATGCTGGCGCCGTCCGGCGACCAGCGCGCGGTATTCGCCACCCCCTTGACGGTGGCGGCCGCCGTCAGCTTGCCGCCCTGGGCCACCCACAGGGTCGCTTCCCCGGCATCGCGGTTGGCGCCGATGAAGGCGAGGCCCTTGCGGTCCGGCGACCAGGCCGGGAAATCATAGGAACAGGTGGCGCAGGGGTCGTATTCGGCAGTGATCCTGCCGCTGGCGGCGTCGCGCACGACGATGTGCCCGTGTGCGCGCCGCCCCGGAATGCCGGGGTCGCTCGATTCGATCGCGGCGACCGATTCGCCGCCGCCGCTGATCGCGACCGAGCGGTATTCGCGCATCTGCGCGCCCTGCGCGGCCGCGGCGGCCATGGCAGTCAATAAGACTGTGAATCGGGCTGCCCCCAGCAGTGGCCGCAAACCTTCCTTGACTCTCATTTCTTCTCCTCGTGACGGCCGCCTTGTGCAGCTGAGTCGATGCAGGGCTGGCTCATGTTTATTGTGGGGGAGCAGTCTACGCCGATTCTTGTGAGTCGGGAGCGCAACAGTTTGTATGCGGGATGAATAATCTTGCTCTCACTTAATAAATACGGGGTCGGACAGTTGACCCAAAGCTAGAGTGAAAGTTCGACCTCAGCAGGAGTTGACAATGATCTACAAGGACAGCGACAACAAAATGCCCGTCGTCGCGATACTGCAGCGCATGCTGGCGCTCGCCAGCCCGGACAAGAAGCCGCTGCTCGAGCGCGAACTGCGCATGATGCGCGCGGGGATGCTGGCCGAACGCGAGGCGGTCGGCCTGATCGACATCTACCTGAAGGATTCCACCCGGACCGCCGTCGTGCACGACCTGCGGCTGGTGTCGAACGACGGCCGCGCGGCGCAGATCGACCACCTGCTGATCCACCGTTCGCGCCGCTTCTACCTGCTCGACACCAGGTATTTCTCGCAGGGCTTGAAAATCACCGAGGACGGCGACTTCCTGCGCTGGGACGAACCGAACAAATGCTATGTACCGATGCCCTCGCCTCTGGCGACGCAGGCGCGCCAGGTCTCGGTGCTGCGCGATGCGCTCGAGCCGTTCGGCCTCGACGACGCCCCGGTCGACACGCTGGTGCTGCTGGCCCCGAACGCGCGCATCGAGCGCCCGCGCCGCTTCGACAGCGCGCGCGTGATAAAGGCGGACCAGTTCATGGAAAGGCTGAACAACGGGATGGACAATGCGCCGGCCCTGGCGACGCTGGGCAACCTGCACCGGACAAGGATGTCCGCTTCGATCGGCGACATCGCGCTCAAGCTCGTTGCGCTGCACCGGCCGTCGACGGCGGACACCCTGGCCCGCTTCGGCCTGCAGCGCGCGTTCCCGCCGCAGCCAGCGCCGAGCGTCCCGCTAGCGCACAACGCGGCCGTCGGCAGCACGGAATAAACACGCCAGACGGACGCCCGCGCGTGTGCGGCCGCTGCCGCTAGGCGGCGACGCCACGCAGTATTTCCTCGAGCTCATCGACCCGATACGGCTTGGTCAGGCTCGCGTATCCATGGGCGCCCGGGCCACCCTCGGCTCGCCCGACGCCGGATGCAATGACGACCCGCAATCCAGGCTGCGCCTTGCACAATGCATCGGCCAGCGCCAGACCGGATATCCCCGGCAGATTCAGGTCCGTCACCAGTGCGTCGAACAGCCCGGGGTGGAAGGCCTGCAAGCCGTCCTCGCCGCTGCCGACGGCCGTTACGCGGTGGCCGAGCATGGTCAGGATTTCCTGCAGCAGCGAGCGGTTGTCCGGGTCGTCTTCCACCACCAGCAGGCGCAGCGATTGCGCGTCGACGGCCACCCGGCCGGCGACGTCGGCGCTGTCCTGGCGCATGCGCTCGACCTGGCGGGTATTGGCGAACACATGACGGATCTTGCGTGCCAGATCTTCTCCGCGGTAGGGTTTGCTGATGAGTTCGACGCCAGGATCGAGCCTGCCGCCGTGGACGATGGCGTTGCGCGTGTAACCCGACGTAAACAGCACCGAAATGCCGGGATGCAGCGACTTCGCAAGGCGCGCCAGTTCGGGACTGCGCACGCTGCCGGGCATGACGACATCCGTGAACAGCATATCGATGTCCTTGTGCTCGTTCAGGATGATGGCCGCCGCGTCGCCGTTGTCCGCCTTCAGCACACGATACCCCAGCTGGGACAGCATGTCGACCGCCGTGGCCTGGACCGCGAGGTCGTCTTCGACGACGAGCACCGTTTCCGAGCCGCCCACGACCTCGCCCGCCGTCATGTCGAATGCCTGCTCTTCGGCACTGTGCGAGCGCGGCAGATAAATCTTGATGGTGGTGCCCGAACCGACTTCGCTGTAGATCTTGATGTGGCCACTGCTCTGCTTGACGAAGCCGAATGCCATGCTCAGGCCGAGGCCCGTGCCTTCACCCTCGCGCTTGGTGGTGAAGAAGGGCTCGAAAGCGCGGGCCAGCACCTCGGGCGCCATGCCGCAGCCGGTGTCCGAGATCGCCAGCAACACGTATTGGCCGGCCACGACCTCCGGTTCGACGGCGGCATAGTGGTCGTCAAGCATCGCGTTGCCGAGTTCCAGGGTCAGCTTGCCGTGCCCCTTCATCGCGTCGCGTGCGTTGATTGCCAGGTTCAGTACGACGTTTTCAAGTTGATTCGGGTCGACCAGGGTGTTCCACAGGCCTCCGGTCACCGCAGTCTCCACTTCGACGCTTTCGCCCAGGGCGCGGCGCAGCATGTCGTCCATGTCGCGCAGGACCCGCCCGAGATTCGTCGGCGCCGGTTGCAGCGGTTGACGTCGTGCAAACGCCAGCAATTGCGACGACAATTTTGCACCACGTTCGGTCGCAAATTTGGCAGTCGAAAGGCGACGCTGTGCCTCGGCATTGTCCGGCAAGGTCATCGCAAGCAGTTGCAGGTTGCCGGCGATGACCTGCAACACGTTGTTGAAGTCGTGGGCGACGCCACCGGTCAATTGGCCGATGGCCTCCATTTTCTGCGCGTGGTGCAGCTGCTCGTTCGCTCGCTGCAGTTCCAGCGAGCGCGCCGCAATGCGCTCCTCGAGCGACAGGTTCAAATCGCTCATGGCGCGTTCGACCCGGGTACGCTCCTCGACCTCATGGGTGAGCGATGCATTGCTCTGCTCCAGTTTGGCGGCGTGCTGCCCGATCTCCGACAGCATGGTGTTGAACGCATCGACCAGCATGCCGGTTTCGTCGTCGGTGGTCTTGTTCACGCGTTTCGAGAAGTCGCGCTGCGCAATCAATTCGCGTACCGCGCCGGTCATTGCCTTCACCGGCCTGGTGACGGCGGACTGCAGCCACGCCGCGACCAGTCCGGCAACGAGCAGGCTGAGCGCCAGTGCCGCGCCAAACATCTTGAGGCCACGTTCGATGCGGGCATCGAGCGGATAGGCCGAGCGCAGGTAGATCGTGCCGAGTTTTTCCGAACCGCGCTTTATCGGACGAAAAATATGCATCACGTTGCCGTCGATGATATGCGCCTGTGCGCTCGGCCGGCCCGGCGGCGCCAGCAATTGCGACTGCTCGCGCCCTGTGTAGGTCACGAACAGGCTGCCATCGGCGCGGTAGATCGCGGCCGACTGCACGCTCGGCCTTGCCTGCAGGCGCCCGAGCGTCGCCTCCGCACTTGGCTTGTCTTCGAACTCCAGGGCGGCGATGCTGACCTGTGCCAGGATGTCCGCCTGGGACGTCAGTTCCTCGAGTACGCCGGTGCGGAAGTCCTCGATGTCATAGGCCAGGTTCGCCAGTCCGGAAACGAACACCGCGGTAAACGTCGTCGCCATGACGGCAACCATGAATTTGCGCGAAATCGAGCGCCGTATCGAACTGAACATTATTTGCGTTTTTCCCTGATGACGGTCGCGGCAAGCGCCAGCAGTTGTGAACTCAGTCGCAGGCCGGCTTTTTCGGCAGACTCGAGTGAAATATCGAAGCGGATCCGTTCGTCCAGCAGACGGAAATTGATGACGCTGCCGCGCGAGAGCGCATCGTCCGATTCGGTGACGACCAGGATCGAGCGTGACGCCGCCTGGTCGATCATGGCGCCGGCCCGGACGGCGTAGCCATCGCCCAGGTACAGGATATGAATATTGTCGAGCGCATCGCCGTTGCGCAGGCGCCGCACGGCGATCGTACCCTTGACCGGATCGCGCACGGCCGACATCTGGGACAGGCTGTTGGCCACGTCGTCGGCACCCACGATACCGATGACGATACGGCCGTTGGGCGGCGGCGCGGCACGAACCGGCCACTCGACATAGTTGCCCAGCTTCGACAGGTAAGCGGCCTTGACGACGCTTTCCGACGGCGGGCCGAGTTGCGCGCAGGCGTCGTGCGCCGGCAAGCCCGCGAGCACAAACGCGAACACGAGCGCGAGGGGCGCCACCAGGAAACGGCGAACCGGGCCAGCGAGCAGCCCGGTGCATGAACGGAGCATGATTACAGGCGCCACACCAGGTTCACCCCGACTGCGCGTTCATACACGCTGCGGTTCGCCCCACCGCCGAATTCCGGGTGCGCGGAGTCGAGCAGGTTGCGTCCGTTGACCGAGAGATCGAGGCCGGGACTGACGCGCCAGGTGTAGTTGATATCGAGGGCTTCGTAGGCGGGCACCTCCGGACGGCTCAACTTGCCGTGATGGCGAAGCAGCACGTCGAGGGTCTGGCCCCGGGCGACATCCCAGGAAGCGCGCAGGTTCCAGTAGTTGCTCGGGTCGCTGGTCGCCAGGCCCGTTGCCGCACTGGCGTCCCTGCTCTCCGGTTCGGTCGTGGTACGGACGTGTTGCGCCACGAAGCCGGCCGACAGCCGCAGCGCCTCGGCCGCCTCCCAGGTCGACCACATCTCGATGCCCCTGGTACGGCCGTTGGCGAGATTGCTGAACACCGATCCGGGGCCGCGCGTATTCGGTTCGAGCGTGCGCAGGCGGTCATAGTCGCTGGCAAAGGCGGTGACTGAATACGACAGTGCCGGCGTGGCCTGGATGCGGTAGCCCAGTTCGAGCACAGCGGCCACTTCCGAGCGGAAGTCGGGCCCGCCGGCCAGCGCGTAACGCGGCACGCCGCCCACGACCGGGGGATTGGACGGGCTGTAGAAATCGCGGTCGATGCGCGACGGCGCCCGTACCGTGCGCGATGCCGACGCCCAGGTGAGACTGCTTCCGGTAGGCTTCCACGCGAGCCGCAAGGTCGGCAGGAATTCGAGGCCGGTGTAGTTATTGTGTTCCAGCTTGGCGCCGGCGATCAGGCGCACGGTATCGGTCACGTCGATTTCGTCCTGCACGAAGACATTCCCCCAGTGCAGGTTCAGGTCGCCCGGCAGGAAGGCGAACGCGGCGCCATTGTCGATGCGATCGAAGGCCTGGCGGTAACCCGCGCCCCATACGACGCGGTGGCGCTCGGCCAGCATGACCGAACTTTGCAGTTGGACGTCGATCGTATTCAGATGCTCGATGAAAGCGCCGGGCTGGTTGCGCTCGGTAAAATCCCAATACGCCTGGGCAGTGAGCTCCGAGCCCCCGGACAAGCGAATCGACTTGCGGCCGAGCAGGTTCGCACCCGCAATGCGGATGTCGCGTGTGCCCTGCTGGTGCAAGGCGCCGGTGTACGCATCGCCCTGGACAGTCGCCGTGTCCGTCCCCTGCCCCCAGTCGGCGCGGAACCCGGCCTGCGAGCGTTTCCATCCGGTCGGGCTGGCCGAGCCGTTTTCGCGTCCGATGTCATCGTGCCCGGACGACTTGAGGTAGGTCCGGTAGCGAAGGCCGCCGGCAAGCGCACCGCCATACCGCACCGAGCCCGTTACCAGGTCGCGGTCGTAGCTGGCGCTGACCTGCGTGCCCTGGGTTGCGCCCGCGCCTTTGGTAATGATATTGATGACGCCGTTCACGGCGTTGGCGCCCCACATGGTTGCACCCGGACCGCTGATGACCTCGATGCGCTCCACATCTTCCAGCACCACATCCTGCGCGTCCCAGAATACGCCCGAAAACAGCGGGGTGTAGACGCTACGGCCATCGATCAGCACCAATAACTTGTTCTCGAAGGCGCTGTTGAAGCCGCGTGCGGTGACGGCGTAGTTACGTGCATCGACACGCGCAACCTGCAGGTTGGGAGCGAGCCGCAAGGCCTCGGGCAAGCTCGATGCGCCTGCGCGCCGGATGCTTTCCCCGGAGATCACGAAAATCGAGGCGGCCGCATCGGCTACCGGCTCGGACCGGCGCGAGACCGAGGTCACGCGGACATTCGACAAGGCCTCGAGACTCAGACGGGCGATATCGTCGGGGTCGGTTTCCCTGGCGTGGCAAGGCAAGGCGAGCACAGTGGCTGCGACGACGACTGCTCGGCAAAAATTTTCCATAACGGCTCGAATCGATTCTTTACGACAGTGGCAATGCAAAGGCAGTTACGGCAGGAGGTAACCGCGAGCAGGGTTCGCCGGACAGGACGGATAGCCGGCGAGCAGGTATGAGGGTGAGTCAATACAACTTGCCATTGTAGCAGTTGTATTGATAATTTAATGAAACTTTCCCAGCGGAACGGACGATGCGAGCCGCCCGGCGCTGCGAAAGCGCCGGCACGAACGCAAGCGTGAGGACGTCAACCCCGGACGCGGGGCGGGGGCGTCCGGGCGCGTGCTCCGCAGGCGGAAAGCGGGAGCGCCCGGCCGCTTGTTATCTGGCGCCGGCGGACGCCGACAGCATGCGCTCGACGTAACGCGCGATCAGGTCGATCTCGAGGTTCACCTGCGAACCGGCGCGCAGGTGTTTCAAGGTCGTGACTTCGATCGTGTGCGGAATCAGGTTGATCGAGAAGCGGCACACACCGGCGCCGTCCACGCTCAGGTCTTCCACGCGGTTGACGGTCAGCGACACGCCGTTCACCACGATCGAGCCTTTATAGGCGAGGAACTTGCCCAGCTCCTGGGGCGCGTCGATCACCAGTTCACGCGATTCGCCGACCGGCTCGAAGCTGTGCACGCGGCCCAGGCCGTCGACGTGGCCCGATACCAGGTGGCCGCCAAGGCGCTCGGCCAGGGTCAGCGCCTTTTCCAGGTTGACTTCGCCCGGCGCGTCCAGGCCGACGGTCTTGCTCAGGCTCTCGCGCGACACATCGACCGAGAAGCTCGACCCGGTCTTCTCGACCACCGTCATGCAGGCGCCGTTGATGGCGATCGAGTCGCCCAGCGCGACGTCCGCCAGCGGCAGGCCGCCGGACTCGATCTGCAGGCGCACGCCCGCGTCCAGGCCACCCGCCAGCGGCGCGACCGAATTGATTTTGCCGACAGCGGCGACGATTCCAGTAAACATGCTTAGTCCTCAGTATGGTTCTTGTTCAGTCTTGCCAGGATGCGCAGGTCGGCGCCGACCTGCGTGACGGCGTGGAAGCGCAATGCGACCTTGTCCGCCAGGCGTTTCAAAGGCGGCAGCGCGAACATGCCCTGCCCGCTGCCGATCAGGCTTGGCGCGAGATACACCAGCAGCTCGTCGACGCAGCCCTCGCGCACCAGCGAGGCGTTCAGTTTCGAGCCCGCCTCGACGTGTACTTCGTTGATCTCGCGCCGGCCCAGCTCCAGCATCAGCGCCGGCAGGTCTACCTTGCCATGCGCGTTCGGCAGCAGGATGACCTCGTGGCCAGCCGCCCGCAGCTGCGCTGCCTTCTCCGGATCCGGTACGGCCGCCACGATCCAGCAGGGATCGCCCTGCAGGATGCGCGCGTCCATGCCGATCTCGAGGCGGCTGTCGACGATCACGCGGCGCGGCTGGCGCGCGCCTTCCACGCCGCGCACCGTCAGCTGCGGATCGTCCGCCTTGACGGTACCGATGCCGGTCAGGATGACATTGGCGCGCGCGCGCCAGGCATGGCCGTCCTGACGGGCTTCGGGGCCGGTGATCCACTGGCTCTCGCCGTTCTCCAGCGCCGTCATGCCGTCCAGGCTGGCCGCCGTTTTCAGGCGTACCCACGGACGGCCATGGCGCATGCGCGAGAAGAAGCCGATGTTCAGTTCATATGCCGCGTCGGCCAGCAGGCCGGATGCGGTCGCGATACCGGCCGCTTCCAGCTGCGCCATGCCGCGCCCGGCGACCAGCGGGTTGGGATCGCCCATCGCGGCCACCACGCGGCCCAGGCCCGCCTCGACCAGCGCCTTCGAGCAGGGGGGCGTGCGGCCGTAGTGGCTGCACGGTTCCAGCGTGACGTAGGCCGTGGCGCCGCGTACGTCGTTGCCGCGGGCGGCGGCATCGCGCAGGGCCTGGATCTCGGCATGCGCCTGGCCGGCGGGCTGGGTGTGGCCGGCGCCGATGACTTCGCCATCGCGCACGATCACGCAGCCCACGCGCGGGTTGGGCGCAGTGATGTACATGCCTTTTGCGGCCCATTCGAGGGCCAGCGCCATCGCGTCGGTATCGTTCGTGATCTGCACAGTGTTCTTGATTGGTTCTAGCCGGGTGCCGCCGTGCCGTCGCAATTGGCGTCGCGTTCCGGATCACAGGTGCGCGCCCGGCCCAGCATGTTAATTTTTATACGGCGGATCGCCCCGCCCTGAAACAGCGACAGCGTGCCCCAGCGTGCGGTGGCACTACCGGTTGCGCCGCAGCTGCGCCCGGCGCCATTGTAGGCGATGTAATACGGGGCTGCAGGACTCGTGAAGGCAAAGGCCGCCCTCACCCCGGCGGGCAGCGCCTCGTGCACGGACAGGATGTCGTCCCCGGCGCCTGGCGCCCCGTCGCCGTCGCGGTCCGCGAACACGGTCCAGCCTTGGGTCCAGTCGATGCCGCCGGCGTCGCGCGGCAGCAGCAGGATGCGCTGGTTGCGGGCGATCGCCTGCGCCCGCGCCAGGCTGATCGCGCCGAACAAGTCGTCCGTCGCCGCGCGCAGCTGCCGGGCGCGCAGCAATCCGGCGAGGTCGGGCAAAGCAAGACCCAGCAGGACGGCAGCGATGGCAAGGACGGTCAGCAGTTCGGGCAGCGAAAACCCCTGCCGGGCGGACGTTCGCTTCATGGCCAGCAACGCGTCGACTGCCCGCTCGCGCCCTGCTCGCCCCTGCTGCTCAGGGTCAGCGTGCCGCATTCGGGATCGCGGAAGCGGGCATCGACATTCGACGTGCCGGGCCGCGCCCGCAGCCGCACGCAGTCGCGCAGTTCGCTGCCCGGACAGGCCTCGGCGTCCAGTTCGTAATAGCTGGCGGCGGCGGCACTCCCCGACCACCACGGGAGTCCGTCCACCGGCTCCGCCTTCGAGAAGGCGGCATAGGTATGGTGGGTGGCGTGGTACTGCTCCTGCTGAAGCATGGCCGCGACCAGTGCGACTTTCCCCTCCATGCGGCGCGTGCGCGTCAGGTAGCCGGCATAGCTCGGCCAGGCCAGGCTGGCCAGCACGGAGACGATGAGGAGCACGACCATCGCTTCGATCAGGGTGAAACCGCGTCCCATGGCGCTCTCCTCGGTAGGGTCAATGCGATGCGGCCTGGTGCAGCTCGGGCCAGTTGGCGATCTCGCGCCAGCCCAGGCGTTTGCCGGCGGCGCCCCCGGCGGCACGCCGGTAGTAGCTCTGCAGGACGACGATCGTCGCCGGGTCGGCGCCGACGCCCAGCGCGGTGACGCGAAACACCGGATGAGTCCCCGGCAGCAGTTCGACCAGGTAGCGTGGCGCGGCGGCCGGCAGTGTGCCGGCACCCGTCGGCAGCGCGCGCCCGCTGAAGCGGCCGTATGCGACGCCGGCGCCGCCTGCCAGGTCGGCCGCCTGCCAGGCGGGCGGTGCGGCGCCGCTCGCCGCCTTGCACAGACCCGTCTTCTCGGCCCGGCCGGCGCAGCGCTCGACAAAGGCGCTTCCGTCGGGCGCGCTGAACATCGCGGTACGCGGCGATGCGGCCCCTGCAGCGCCTTCGATATCGCGTTCGGCATCGAGCAGCGCCGCTTCGGCCGCCGCGTGCGCCACCTGGCGGTCGCGTTCGTAGCGTGCCGACCGGGCGCCGGCCAGCGCGGCGCGCGTGCTCGAGAGCGACATCATCAGGAGCGCCAGCATCAGGAACAGCATGGTGATGAGCGCCGCGCCGCGCTCGCGTCGGAATGGCCTCATGGCTGGGCTACCGCAATCGCGAATACGGCCGTGAACAGCCTGCGCGCCCGTGCCGGACCTTGGCCGCGCAGCTCGGCCTGCGCCAGCTGCACGCCCTGGTCGCTCGCCCCGTGCGCGGCACTGTAGGCCAGACCGAACAATGCATAGCCGTCCGGCTGCGGCGCCGCCGACGGGTGCTCGCCATGCAGCAGCAAGGCCACCTGCACGCTGGCGACACGCTTCCACCAGGTCTTTTCCTTGCGCTCGGCGGGCAGCAGCGCGGCATCGAGCGCGGCGATCGCGCCGGCGCTCACATAGCGGTTCGGGATGCCGTCCGGCGGCGTATCGCTGTCGAGCCCATACAGCACCTGGAAGCCGTCGACGCCGGCGACGACCGCGTCCGCGCTCCAGTTGGCCGCACCCCGGTATTTGCAGCGCAGCTCGGCCAGGCCGTCGGCGTTGCGGGCGACATAGAAGATGCTCCAGCCCTCCTTCGCGCCATGCACGGGAAAGCCCGCGCAATCGATCACGCTGCCGTCGCCGTCGGGCGCAGGGCCGGCGCCCGGGTAGCGCACCGCCAGCACGTCGCTGCCGTTGACCGCATTCGCCAGCGGACCGTCGATGGCGGCACTCGTTTTGACCAGCGAACGGCTGTCGAGGCCCGCCAGCGGCGCTGGCGCGTCCTTGTCCAGTCCCGCGCTGCCATGGCTCTCCCAATCGACAAAGGCGCCCTGGCGCACCGCGCGCCCGATCAGGGCCAGCGCATAGCGGCCCCCATCGTCGACGCCGGCCGCGTCTTCATGGGCGACATAGGCCTTGTTCGCGCCCGTCATCAGGACGGCGCCGGCCAGCAGCACGCCGAGACCGAGCGCCAGCGCGACCAGCAGTTCGGCCAGGGTCATGCCGGCCTGGCGCGGCGTGGGGCGGCGCATACTCATCCCGCAACCACCATCGTCACGAAGGGCGCCGCCGCGGAGCTGCCGGGCGCGCGCCAGCCCAGCTTGACGACCACCGGCGCATTCGCGCCGCCGGTGCAGCTCCACTCAACAGCCTGCAGCGCCGCATTCCAGCCGCCGCCGTCGCGGCAGATGGCAATTCGCCCGCCGGGAAAGGCGCCCTGCACGATGCGTGCCGTGTCGTAGAGGTCGAAGGCGGCCAGTTGGGCGGGATCGCAATCGGCGCCGCCGAAGCACTGGACGGGCGGCGCGGCCGGATCGCCGCCGGCCGCGTCGTAGTCGAACTGGAGATAGGGATTGGATGCATCCGGCAGCGCCATCTGCGCCGTGTTGACGCGCATGCGCGCGCCGAGCGAGGCGGCCAGTTGCACGGCTTCCGACTCGAGCGCGGCCTGCTGGCGCAGGCGCGCCGCCGCTACCTGCGTGCTCGCGGCGCCAGCCACGCCGAGCGCCAGCACGCACATGGCGACCAGGACTTCGACGAGCGTGAAGCCTTCGATGCGGCAGCCTTGCAAGGATCACCTCCACAGTTCAGGCGCGTGAATTCGCGCGAGCTGAGAAGTTATCAGCGAGGCGGAGCCCGCCCCTGCGCTCGCTCAAGCGTGCGCAAGCCGTCCAACGGTGTTTGATTTATTTGCGGGAGTGCCCGACTTCAGCCAGGGCCTGCTGGAACTCTGCCAGGTCCTTGAAGTCTTTATAGACGGAGGCGAAGCGGATGTAGGCGATTTCGTCGAGGCGCTTGAGCTCCTGCATCACGAGTTCGCCGACATAGCCGGTATCGACTTCGCGCCGGCCGCTGGTGAGCAGCTTTTCCTCGATCGAGGCGACGGCGGCGTCGATGGCCGCGGCCGGGACCGGGCGCTTGCGCAGCGCCAGCATCAGGCTGCCGCGCAGCTTGCTGCTGGCGAATTCGGTGCGGCTGCCGTTTTTCTTGACGATGATCGGCATCGACAGTTCGATGCGTTCGTAGGTGGTGAAGCGCTTGTCGCATTGCACGCAGCGGCGCCGGCGGCGGATGGCGTCGCCCTCCTCGGATACGCGCGTATCGAGGACCTGGGTGTCTTCATGCTGGCAGAACGGACATTTCATGGGCGCCGGTGGTACTTGGATGATGCTTGGGTAATGCTTGGGTAATGCAAAGGAACGGCACCCGTCAAACGGATTGCCGTTCCTGAACTCTACTACGTTTGCAACTGCATGGTGATTCTGCTTACTTGGCGTACACCGGGTACTTGTCGGTCAGCACTTTCACTTCCGCCTTGACGCGCTCGATGGTCGCGGCGTCGTGCGGATTGTCCAGCACGTCGGCGATCAGGTGGCCGACTTTCGTCGCGTCTTCTTCCTTGAAGCCGCGCGTCGTGAAGGCCGGGCTGCCGAGGCGGATGCCCGAGGTCACGAACGGCTTCTGCGGGTCGTTCGGGATGCCGTTCTTGTTGCAGGTCATGTGGGCCTGGCCGAGGATGGCTTCCGCTTCCTTGCCGGTGAGGCCTTTCGAACGCAGGTCGACCAGCATCACGTGCGATTCGGTACGGCCCGAGACGATGCGCAGGCCGCGCGCGATCAGTGCGTCGGCAAGCGCCTTGGCGTTCTTCACGACTTGCTGCTGGTAAGCCTTGAATTCGGGCTGCAGCGCTTCCTGGAAGGCGACGGCCTTGCCTGCGATCACGTGCATCAGCGGGCCGCCCTGGATGCCGGGGAAGATCGCGGAATTGATCTGCTTTTCGAACTCGGCCTTCATCAGGATGATGCCGCCGCGCGGGCCGCGCAGCGATTTGTGGGTGGTCGAGGTGACGAAGTCGGCGAACGGCACCGGGTTCGGGTATTCGCCGGCGGCGATCAGGCCGGCGTAGTGGGCCATGTCGACCATGAACCAGGCACCGACTTCCTTGGCGATTTTGGCGAAGCGCTCGAAGTCGATGCGCAGCGCAAACGCCGAAGCGCCGGCGATGATCAGCTTCGGCTTGTGCTCGCGCGCCAGGCGTTCCATTTGCTCGTAGTCGATGTCTTCCTGCTCGGTCAGACCGTAGGAAATGACGTTGAACCATTTACCGGACATGTTCAGCGCCATGCCGTGGGTCAGGTGGCCGCCTTCGGCCAGCGACATGCCCATGATCGTGTCGCCCGGTTTGAGCATGGCGAAGAACACGCCCTGGTTGGCCTGCGAGCCCGAGTTCGGCTGGACGTTGGCCGCTTCCGCGCCGAACAGTTGCTTGACACGGTCGATCGCCAGCTGCTCGGCGACGTCGACGTATTCGCAGCCGCCGTAGTAGCGCTTGCCCGGATAGCCTTCGGCATACTTGTTCGTGAGCTGGGAACCCTGCGCTTCCATGACGGCCGGCGAGGTGTAGTTCTCGGACGCGATCAGCTCGATGTGATCCTGCTGACGGGTGTTTTCCTTCTGGATGGCAGCCCACAGTTCCGGGTCAACCTTGGCCAGCGTGTGATCTTTTGCAAACATGAACAAAACTCCAATCGATAAGAGAACCGGACAACGGCTGTGTCGGATCGGCGCGCGGCCCAGGAAACAAACAGCTGCAGCCAGCCGCGCTGCAATGCACGCGAACCATTGTCGGCTGCCCAGGCGAACGGCGGATGAAATCTCACGTTCCCCGGTGGGTGCCCACCTTTCCCGCATCGCTGCGGTTTTCGCCAGTTACGTGAGACATAAATGGACTGGGGATTGTATGTGAAGTGCCCGCTGAGGGCAAGAAAAGCCCTGCCAGGCTGGCAACTACCTCGACCGATCTGGAAAGATAGTCTTTTCAGCTACAATCTCGAAGCACCAGCCACCAGAGGACACTTACCATGATCGTTTTCATCACCGGCGCTTCCGCCGGATTCGGCGCCGAAATGGCGCGCACCTTCGTTCGCAACGGCCACCAGGTCGTGATGGCGGCGCGCCGCATGGAACGCCTCGATGCGCTCGCGGCCGAGCTGGGCGAATCGGCGCTGCCGGTCGAGATGGACGTGACCAGCAAGAAATCGATCGACGAAGCGCTGGCCATGCTGCCGCAATCCTGGCGCCAGATCGACGTCCTGATCAACAATGCCGGCCTCGCGCTGGGCACGGCGCCAGCGCACGAAGCCCCGCTGGACGACTGGGACACCATGATCGCCACCAATTGCCAGGGCCTGGTGACGATGACGCGCGCCCTGCTGCCGGCCATGGTCGAGCGCGGCAGCGGCCTGGTGATCAACCTGGGCTCGGTGGCCGGCCACTATCCCTACCCTGGTGGCAATGTGTACGGCGCCACGAAAGCCTTTGTCGAACAGTTTACGCTGAACCTGCGCGCCGACCTGGTCGGCACCGGCGTGCGCGCGACCAACCTGGCGCCGGGCCTGTGCGGCGGGACCGAATTCTCGAACGTGCGCTTCAAGGGCAATGACGAGGCCGCAGCGAAAGTGTATGAAGGCACGACGCCGCTGACCGCCAAGGACATTGCCGAGACGGCGTACTGGATCGCGACCCTGCCGCCGCATATCAACGTCAACAGCATCGAGATGATGCCGACCTGCCAGGGCTTCTCGCCGTTCAACATCAAGCGCGCCTGATTCGTCGCACCGGATGGCCGCAACCCGGTCAGCCGGGATGCTGCTCGACCAGGTTCCTGGAGCCGAGGGCTTCGAATGCGCGCTGCAGGAACAAGCGTGTCAACAAATACCCGCCCAGCAATCCGATCACGCCAAAATAGGTCAGGGTCGCCAGGGCAAGCGAACGGCTGCCGGGACCACCGAAGGAAGCGGCCATCTCGTTGCCGACGCCGAGCATCGCCTGGCCAACCCGGTCGCTGTTAACCAGCGATACGCCGACGATAATCTTGGTCAACCAGTCGGAAATTTGCTCCAGGTTCGTGTTGACCGCGGTTGAAGGCGCCTGGGTATGCACCGGTTCCGGACGCGCGCCGCCTGCCGGGTTGACGGATGGCAGCGCTCTCTGGTCTTTCCCGGCAATTGCCTCGGCGTTTTGCAGTGCGTTCGTCTTGTCCAGCAAAACAGCCTCGGCATTGCGTTTGTTTTCGCGAAGTCCGGCAAGCGCCTTGCTCGAGGCCAGGACCTGCGGGTCTCCGTCCGCTCCTGCTCCAGCTGCGGTGCGCAGGCGCGCCAGGGCGGCCTCGGCATCGGTCACCTGTTTTCCGATTCCGTCCACTTCCCGCGCCGCCGCCTCCTTTTCGCTCACAGCAAGAGCGACTGTCCCTCTGGCCGATGGACTCTCGTTCCAACGGGTTGAGGCCGCAACCGTCGTGCGCGCCGTGTCGGACGAGAGGGAACGCGGAATGCCGAAAATGAAGCCCAGGAAGGCGCCGACGGCGCAACAGGCAAAGGCCCACAGCAATCCGGCCCAGCGCGCCGCGTTCCTGGTTTTTCCCTCTGTAACAAGCCGTGCACGGACCGATTCGGCCTGCGCCGCCATTGCCTTCGGATCCGGCACCCTTCCCGCAGTGCCGGCCGTTCCGCCGGCCGGCGTTGCCGCCGGGGCCGGCTTTGATTCCGCCGCGGACTTCGTCGCGGGCGCCGCCACACCTGCGCCCGCCGGCGTCCCGGCAACGGTGGCCGGCACGACGACTTCGATCGAGAAAACGAGGAACAGACCTCCGAGGAACAGGGCGCCGAGCATGCAACCATGACATACCAGACACTTTCTTCCACACTGCCCGGCAGCATTTGTCGAACTTTCATGGTGCCTCCGCCAGTCGAGACTACCTGTACATAGTGGCGCTGCGCGCGGCCCGACGTCAATTCCGGACGCCACCGCCATCGTCGTTCTCAGGCAGAGCGCGAATGAACTCGCGAGAGTGTCGCCTTATGCAAACACTGTTTTGCCGATCAATTTCCCGTGGTTAGGTGCTGCCCCGCCGCCCTGCGCCAGTACAGCTCCACCCACACACGCTTATCCGCATGTGCGCTCCGGATACGATAATTGTGAGAAAGTGTTACAGTTATTGTCCTGACAGCGTTGTCTCTCGTCTACTACGCCGCGCTCCACGGATTTCCGATCGAACGCACCGCCGCGCTGTCCCCGGCGGTGTGTCTGCTAGCGCACATTTGTGACGATAGCGTAAAATGTTTCTTTTTATCACTTATGGCAGAGATGATGCCGGCGCTTTTCACCTGGACGGTACGGGTTTATTACGAAGATACGGACGCGGGCGGTATCGTGTTCTATGCGAATTACCTGAAATTTTTCGAACGTGCGCGCACCGAATGGCTGCGCGCCGCCGGCGTCGACCAGCAAGCCCTCATCGAGCGTGACGGCGTCGGCTTCGTCGTCAAGCATGCCAGCATCGATT
Organism: Massilia sp. LXY-5; assembly: GCF_059801075.1. Taxonomy (NCBI): domain Bacteria; kingdom Pseudomonadati; phylum Pseudomonadota; class Betaproteobacteria; order Burkholderiales; family Oxalobacteraceae; genus Massilia; species Massilia sp. LXY-5. The sequence goes on along the minus strand of NZ_JBNNEH010000003.1, from coordinate 921,492 downwards.
ACCACGCGCCTGCCCGCCTCGACGACGAATTGACCCTGACGCTCACCATTGAAAAGCTCGGCCGCGCCTCGGTCCAGTTCGTCCAGCAGGCCTGGAAAGGCGACTCCTTGCTGGTCGAAGCGCAGGTCAAGGTCGGCTGCGTCGACCTCGCCACCGTACGGCCGCGCTCGCTACCTGGCGACGTGGCTGATAAAATGCGTGCCGCTTGACCCATTCAACAATATTGCATATCAGATGACACCAACCCACGACCTTTCCTTCCTTGCCCTCATCAGCAATGCGCACGCGATCGTGCAGCTCATCATGCTGCTCCTGCTGGTGCTGTCCGTGGTCAGCTGGTCGTACATCTTCCGCAAACTGTTTGCCATCCGCGCCGCCCGCCGCCAGACCGAGCAGTTCGAGCGCAGCTTCTGGGCTGGCGGCAACCTGCATACCCTGCACCAGTCCGCTTCCGCACAACGCGACCAGAGCGGCCCGCTGGCCCGTATCTTCGAAGCCGGCATGGGCGAATTCATCAAGGGCAAACAAGCCTCGCGCGACGCCCTCGACATGGGCGCCGTGCTCGACGGCTCGCGCCGCGCCATGCGCGCCGCCTTCCAGCGTGAACTCGACGGTCTCGACCTGCACCTGAACTTCCTGGCCTCGGTCGGTTCCGTGTCCCCGTACATCGGCCTGCTCGGCACCGTATGGGGCATCATGAATGCCTTCCGCGGCCTGGCCAGCGTCCAGCAGGCGACGCTCGCCGTGGTCGCGCCCGGCATCGCCGAGGCGCTGATCGCCACCGCGATCGGCCTGTTCGCCGCGATCCCGGCCGTCGTCGCCTACAACCGCTTCACGCACGACATCGACCGCCTCGCGACCCGCTTCGAGAGCTTCGTCGAGGAATTCTCGAACATCCTGCAGCGCCAGTCGCGCTGATCCGGGGAGTCGACCATGGCCTTTTCCAGCAGCATGCGCGGCGGACGCCGCAGCAAACTGAAATCCGAAATCAACGTCGTGCCGTATATCGACGTGATGCTGGTGCTGCTCATCATTTTCATGGCGGTGCCGGCCAACCAGACCCCGAACGTGGTCAACCTGCCGAACGCCGAGAAATCGGCGCTGCCGCCGGACACCTATATCCACATCACGGTGAAACCCGACGCCACGCTGTCGATCGGCGTCAGCGGCAAGGAAACGGTCGCCGCCGAATCGCTGCCGGACCGCGCCGCCCTGGTCGCCCGCCTGCGCACACTGCACGAGAGCAATCCGGATTATCCAGTGATGATTTCCGGCGACCGCGACAGCAAATACGCCGATGTGATCGAACTGATTTCGGAATCGAAGAAGCTCGGGATTAACCGCGTCGGTCTCGCAACGAAGTAGGTAATAAAAACAAGCAATGTCTGCAATGAAGCCAGCCACCCACGGCAGTCCGTACACAGTACCGCCAGAACCGAACCGCGTGCCAGCCATCGTGCTGGCGGTGGCGGCGCACGCCCTGCTGCTGGCCTTCCTGTGGATCGGCATCAGCTGGCAGAACACCGAACCGCCCGCGGTCGAGGCCGAGGTGTGGGACATGAAGGTGCAATCGGCCGCCGCGCCCGCACTGCCGCCGCCTCCCGAACCGGAAGTGCGCGAACCCGAGCCGCAGCCGGAACCGACGCCCACCCCGCCACCGCCGGCGCCGAAAGTCGTGGAGCCTGAACTGGTAAAACCGGCGGCGCCGGACATCAATCTCGAACGCGAGAAGAAGCTGGCCGAGCAGAAGAAGCAGCGCGAGCGCGAGCTGCTGGAGAAGAAAGAACGCGAGCGCGAACTGGCCGAGAAGAAGGAACGTGAGGAACTGAAGGCCAAGGAACTGGCCGACAAGAAAGCGGCCGAGAAAAAGCTGCTCGATAAAAAGCTCGCCGAGAAAAAAGAACTCGAGAAGAAAGAGCTCGAAAAGAAGGAAGCCGAGAAGAAGCTGGCTGCCGAGAAGGCGGACGCCGACAAGAAGAAAGTCGCCGCCGAGAAAGCCGCCAAGGCGAAAGCCGAGGCCGCCGAGCAGGCCAAGCTCGACAAGCTGCGCGATGCCGAACTCAAGCGCATTACCGGGGCCGCCGGCAGCGGCGGCGAGGCGCAGAAATCGAGTGCGCCGAAGATCGACGCCGGCTACATCGGCAAGCTGACCGCCCTCATCAAGAGCAATACGACCTTTGCCGGCAGTACCGATGTGCCCGGCAATCCGAAAGCCGTGTTCAAGGTCGAGCTGCTGCCGACCGGCGAAATCCTGTCGGTGCGTCTGAGCAAGAGCAGCGGCGTGCCGCAGTTCGACGATGCGGTGGAGCGCGGCATTAACAAATCGTCACCACTTCCTAAAAAGAAAGATGGTACGGTGGAACGCACAATCGTGGTCAATTTCTCCATGAAAGACCTGGACTGATCGCATCTGAACAATCTTTGCCGAGAAAAGAACGCATGAAAAAACTTCATTATTTGTTATTTTCCGCCACCCTCCTGATCGGGTCGGCAGCCAATGCACAGCTGCAAGTGGAAATCGCCGGCGTCGGCAGCAACCAGATCCCGGTGGCGGTCGCCGCCTTTGCCGACGAATCGATGGCGCCGGAACAGATCTCGGCCATCGTCCGTGCCGACCTCGAGCGCAGCGGCGTCTTCAAGGTCATCAACGCCGGCCAGGCCATCAGCGACAGCGCCAGCATCGACGCCAGCAGCTGGAAGGCGCGCGGCGCCGATGCACTGGTCGTGGGCAGCGTCCAGAAGCAGCCGGACGGCCGCTTCGCCGTGCGCTATAAACTCTACGACACGGTCAAGGGCGGCCAGCTCTCGCAGCTGGGCAATGAAGTGCAGCCGCGCTTCACCCGCCTGCAGGCGCACCGCATCGCCGACGACGTCTACGAAAAGCTGACCGGCACCCGCGGCATCTTCTCGACCCGCATCGCCTACGTGAAGGAAAACCGTGCCGGCCGCGACTTCGTGCTGGCCGTGGCCGACGCCGACGGCGAGAACGAAATCATCGCCGCCCATGGCCGCGAACCGATCATCTCGCCGTCCTGGTCGCCCGACGGCGGCAAGGTCGCCTACGTGTCCTTCGAGGACCGCAAGCCGGTCATCTACATGCAGGACCTGGTCACCGGCAAGCGCCGCGTGATCGCCAACGAAAAGGGCAGCAATTCGGCGCCGACCTGGTCGCCGGACGGCAGCAAGCTGGCGATCGCCCTGTCGAAGTCGGGCAACTATCAGGTGTACATCGTCAACGCCGACGGTTCTGGCCTGCGCCGCCTGTCGAACAGCAGCGGCATCGACACCGAACCGCATTTCTCGGCCGACGGCCAGAGCATCTATTTCACGAGCGACCGCAGCGGCGGCCCGCAGATCTACAAGATGAGCGTCGCGGGCGGCAACGCCACCCGCGTCACCTTCAACGGTAATTACAACATCAGCCCGCGCGTGTCTCCGGACGGCAAGACCCTGGCCTGGATTTCCCAGCGCGACGGCGGCTATTCCCTTTACGCAAAGGACCTGGCGAGCGGCCAGGAACTGCGCCTGGCCGATGGGGCCTCCGAACCGAGTTTTTCGCCGAACGGCAAATACATCATGTATGCGAACAAGTCTGGCGGGCGTGTCGCGCTGGCGGTCGTATCGACGGATGGTCGGGTCAAGCAGCGCTTGTCCACCAAAGCGGGAAACATCAGGGAGCCCAGCTGGGGTCCCTTCATGAAGTAAAAGAACCAAGTTAGCACCCCCATCACCAACCCAAAACCAGGAGAAAAACCATGCGCAACGTTAAGAGTGTGTCCTTCATCATCGCCACCGCTGCCCTGCTCGCAGCCTGCAAATCGCCAACGCCAGTCGCCGAGCCGACCGTTGTCGAGCGTGCCCCGACCGCAGCGCCGACCACCGACCCGCGCGACGTGCGTCCAGTCGAAACCGCGACCGTCGATCCGCTGAACGATCCAAAAGGCGTCCTGGCAAACCGCAGCGTCTACTTCGACTTCGACAGCTACGTCGTGCGTGAAGACGGCAAGCCAGTGGTTGCCAACCACTCGCAATACCTGAACCAGAACAAGGGCCGCAAGATCCTGATCCAGGGTAACACCGACGATCGCGGCGGCAGCGAATACAACCTGGCCCTGGGCCAGAAGCGCGCCGAAGCCGTGCGCCGTGCGATGGCAAGCCAGGGCGTGGCCGAGAGCCAGATGGAAGCCGTCTCGCTGGGCGAAGAAAAGCCGAAGGCAACCGGTTCGGGCGAAGCCGCCTGGGCTGAAAACCGTCGCGCCGACATCGTCTATCAGTAATCCTTAAGCGTCAGTGAATTGACAGCGGGGCGGGTGCAGTGCAGACTGCTACCGCCCCGTTTTTCATTGCATCATTTGTAAAGAAAGAGCCACGACATGCCTAAATTGTTGTCCCCATCCCGCCTCGCCTGCCTGATGCTGGCCGCCTGGCTGCCGCTGCAGGCCTCCGCCGGCATCCTGGACGACGATGAAGCGCGCCGCGCGATCCTCGACCTGCGCGCGAAAGTCGACGCCATCACGCGCGATCTCACCACCCGCCTCGACGCCAAGGCGGACAAGAACGCCACGCTCGACCTGCTGAACCAGAACGAGCAGATGCTGGCCGAAGTCGCCAAGCTGCGCGGGCAGATCGAGGTGCTGGCCAATGAAGTGAGCAAGGCCCAGAACAACCAGCGCACGCTCTACTCCGACCTCGACGCCCGCATCAAGAAGCTCGAACCGCGCGCGGAAACCATCGACGGCCAGACGGCGCAGGTGCTGCCTTCGGAAAAGCAGGCCTACGACAGCGCGATGGAAGTCTTCAAAACCGGCGACTACAAGCGCGCCGCGGGCGCCCTGCAGGACTTCGTCAAGCGCTTCCCGGACTCGGCCTACGCCGCCAACGCCCAGTACTGGCTCGGCAACGCGTATTACGCCCAGCGCGACTACAAGAACGCGATCGCCGCCCAGGAAGTCGTGACCACGACCTACGCCAGCAGCGCCAAGGCACCGGACGCGATGCTCAATATCGCCACCAGCTACGCCGAGCTCAAGGACAAAGTCAAGGCGAAGAAGACCTTGCAGACCCTGGTCTCGAAGTTCCCCGATTCGCAAGCCGCGCAGTCCGCCAAGGACCGCCTGGCCACCCTGAAATAAGGTTCTTCGGCAACATCTGGACGCTGCACGTTTGACAGCACGGCGACGACGCCCTATAATCTTGCTTCTTTCGGGTCGTTAGCTCAGCTGGTAGAGCAGCGGACTTTTAATCCGTTGGTCGCAGGTTCGAATCCCGCACGGCCTACCAAGTTTCAACAAAACGCCAACCTTCGGGTTGGCGTTTTTGTTTCTGCAGTCTTCCCGTTCATTCATTTCCACCTTGCGCACCTGACGCAAGATGCCCACCCTCGCCTTCCCAGTTGGCGACCTCAGCGGCCATGTTTTGGCCCGGTGGACGATAGGTCACGGTCTTGGTGACGGCTGCATCGATTTCCTGGGGCGTCAGCAGCACCGTCGTCTTGCACGTGGTGACGCCGGAGGCATCGACCCTGAGCGCCAGCGCCGCGGCAGTGGCGTTGTCGGGAAGCTCGCCGATGATAACGACATCCCTGTCGCCGAAGACGAAATAAAAGGCTTCGACCTTCCCGCCCAGCGAGTGGAATAATTGATCGACAGCCTCGCGCCGCCGCGTGCCGCCTTCCTTCAGCAGCCCGTTGATTCCCTCGCTGAGATAGCTCGCTTCAATCAGATACCTGGCCATGTGAGGTCCTTCCAGAATGATGTTCCCGACGGAAAGATTCACTTCATGCACCTGCCAGCGGCCCTAGATCGCCGCCGTGTCGCCCGGCCGCCGGTTTGCGTGGACGATGTTTGACAGTTCGCTGGGCCCGGCGGTTCAACCGGCGCGCATGCGAGCAAAAAGTTGGAACAAAAACCGTATCATCGTGAGCGTTACTGGCAAGTTTACTCCGTTGGTCGCAGGTTCGCATCCCGCACGGCCTGCCACGAATACACAGAAAGCCCACGAATTTGCGTTCATGGGCTTTTTGCTTTTCAGAGGTCCGTCAGGCGAGCGCTGGCAGCGACTGCCGAGGCATGCCGGCCAGCTGGAAGCGCGACACCACCGCCGTCAGCTGCGCGGCCTGTTCCTGCAAGGAGGCGGCGGCAGCGGCAGCTTCCTCGACCAGGGCGGCGTTGCGCTGCGTGGTCTCGTCGATCTGGACGATGGCCTTGTTGATTTCTTCGATACCGGAATGCTGCTCGACACTGGACGCCGAGATCTCGCCCACCACGTCGCGCACACGCCGCACGCTGGCCACGACCTGCTCCATGGTCGTGCCGGCCCGCTGCACCAGCACCGTGCCTGAATCCATCTGCTGCACCGAATCGTCGATCAGGCCCTTGATCTCCTTGGCCGCCAGCGCGCTGCGCTGCGCCAGGCTGCGTACTTCCGATGCGACGACCGCGAATCCGCGTCCCTGTTCACCCGCGCGCGCAGCCTCGACCGCCGCGTTCAGCGCCAGGATATTGGTCTGGAAGGCGATGCCGTCGATGACGCCGATGATGTCGACGATCCTGCGCGAGGCGGCGCTGATGGCGCCCATGGTCGTGATGACCTCGCCCACGACCTTGCCGCCGTCGGCGGCCACGTTCGATGCCGACTGCGCCAGCTGGTTGGCCAGGCGCGCATTGTCGGCATTCTGGCGCACGGTGGCCGTCAGCTCTTCCATGGCCGACGCGGTTTCCTCGAGCGAGCTGGCCTGGCCTTCGGTGCGGGCCGACAGGTCCATGTTGCCGCTGGCGATTTGCGCCGATGCCGTGGCGATCGCATCGGTCGAGCCGCGTACCTGGCCTACCACCAGCGCCAGGCTCCGGTTCATGTCGCGCAGCGAGCTCATGACCATGCCGGTTTCATCGCGGCTGTCCACCTCGATCTGCGCCGTCAGGTCGCCGCCCGCAACCCGCTTCGCCACGCTGACCGCTTCCCTCAGCGGCCTGGCCACCATGCGCGCCATCCACACGGCCAGCGCCACGCCGACGCCGACCAGCAGCAGCAATGCACCGATGATCAGCTTGCGCGACATGTCGAACACCTGCCCGGCCACCTGTTCGGATGCACCGCTGCCCTCGTCGTTGTATTTGGCGAGCGCTTCGAATCCCTCGTTGATCTTGCGATAGACCTTGTTCGACGCGCCCTTGAACAACGCCCGCGCTTCGTCCTTGCTGCCGGCGTGCGAGAGCGCGGTCAACCTGGCGCTTTCCGCCATGTAGGCAGCCAGGTTTTCCTGTAACTCTGCATAGATGCGCTTTTCCTCGGGGTCGGACACGAGCGCAGCCAGCGCTTCCTGTTGCCTGCCCATGGTGTCGCGCCGGGTCGCGAGCGACTTGTCGACCGTCTTCATGTCGGCCTCGTCGTCCTGCAGGATGTGCGTTGCTTCCGAAATCCTGAAGCGCGCCAGCGAGGTCTGCACCTCGCCGATGTGGCGGATGGCCGGCATCCAGTTTTTGGCAATATCGCTGGATGAATTGCCGACTTTTACCAATTGAACGATTGAAAATACGCCCAACAGGCAAGTCATGCCAATGACGAGGGTAAACGCGACCAGCAGCTTGCTGGCAATCTTGAGGTGCTGGAACCAGCGCATCGATGTCTCCGATCTTGTTGATGAGGCTTTTGTTATGTAAGTGCTGACTTCGATTATTGGGGCCCCAGCCTTTCAGTTCGGTTTCAATTTCCTAAAAACAAGAAAAACGCCAACCGCGGGTTGGCGTGTCGATCTCGTTTCCCATCATCGGTTAATTGCTCATGCACAATATTGCCCCATGGAATTTCTCTACACTGGGAACCAGGGCGCCGAGACAAGCAGATCTGCGAAGTCATCGGCACCACCTCCCCCACCACTCACTGGAGACCCGCATGCCCCACTCGATCCGATTTCTGCTCGCCGCTGCCCTGCTCGCCTCTGGCGTCGCCAATGCAGCTTCCCCCGCGCCGGCACAGGCGCCGCTCCGGCCCACCCTGGAACAGATGAGCCAACTGGAAGGCGTGTACAGCCTTGCCAACGGCAAGCGGGTGCATATCGTCCAGGGGGACGACCGGCTGTATGCCGAGCTGAACAAAAACGAGCGATTCGAGTTATTCGTTGCCGGACAGGACACGCTGGCTTCGCGCAACGGCCGCGTTACCGTCCGCCTGGCGCAACCGGGCAATGCCGAGCCCCTGCTCGCGTTGCGCCCGGCGGACGCACCCCAACTGCTGCTGACTTCCCTGTAAGCTGCGCCCGCGCCGCCTCGAAGCAAAAACGCCAACCACCGGGTTGGCGTTTTCATTTTCGTTTTCAGCCCCTCATGCCGCCTGCGCCGCCGGGTGCGCCTGCTTCCGGTACAGGAACTCCAGCACGGCGCTGCGGTGCGCCGTATAGCGTGGATCCTGCGCCAGCGCGACGCGGTCGCGCGGACGTTCCAGCCCTACCTCCTCGATCTCGCCGATGGTGGCGGCCGGCCCGTTGGTCAGCATGACGATCCGGTCCGACAGCAGCACCGCTTCGTCGACGTCGTGCGTGACCATGACCACGGTGGACTTCGTCGCGGCGACGATCTTGAGCAGCTCGTCCTGCAGGTGGGCGCGCGTCAGCGCGTCGAGGGCGCCGAAGGGTTCGTCCATCAGGAGCACCTTCGGCTGCATCGCCAGCGCGCGGGCAATGCCGACGCGCTGCTTCATCCCGCCCGAGATCTCATGCGGCCGCTTGCCTTCGGCGCTCGTCAGGCCGACCAGCGCCAGCGCGTCCAGGGTACGCTCGCGCAGCCGGGCCCGCGTTTCGGTACGGCCGAAGACGCGCTCGACGCCGAGGTGGATGTTCTCGTAGCAGGTCAGCCAGGGCAGCAGCGAGTGGTTCTGGAACACCACCGCCCGCTCCGGCGAGGGTCCGGCGATTTCGCGATTCGCGCACAGCAGCACGCCCGCCGTCGGCTTCAGCAGGCCGGCGATCAGGTTGAGCAGGGTCGACTTGCCGCAGCCGGAATGGCCGATCAGGGTGATGAACTCGCCCTTGCGCACCGTCAGGTCGATGCCGCGCAGTGCCTGGAACACGCCCTTCTTCGTGGCGAACGCCATTTCCACGTTGGTGATGTCGATGAATTTTGGATGGTCCATGGTCGGCCTCTTTCAGTTGGCTGTTTGTTCGTGGGTGAGCGCACGGGCCAGCGCCATCAGCGCCTGTTCCAGCAGCAGGCCGACCACCCCGATGATGACGATGGCAATGATGATGTGCGCGACGTTCAGGTTGTTCCACTCGTCCCAGACCCAGAAGCCGATGCCCACGCCGCCGGTCAGCATTTCTGCGGCGACGATCACCAGCCAGGCGGTGCCGATCGCCAGGCGCACGCCGGTCAATATGTAGGGCAATGCGGACGGCAGCACGATCTTCGTCACGACCTTCCATTCGGACAGGTTCAGCACGCGCGCGACGTTCATGTAGTCCTGCGGCACGCGCTGGACGCCCACCGCGGTATTGATCACCATCGGCCAGATCGAGCAGATGAAGATCGACCAGATCGCCGCCGGGTCGGCCGACTTGAAGACCAGCAGGCCGATCGGCAGCCAGGCCAGCGGCGACACCGGCTTGAGCAGGCTGATGATGGGACCGAACATGCTGGCCGCAAAACGCACCCGGCCGATGACGAAGCCCAGCGGAATGCCGATCAATGCGGCCAGGCCGAAACCGAGCGCCACCCGTTTCAGCGAGGCCAGCACGTTCCAGCCGATACCCTGGTCATTCGGGGTATTGCGGTAGAACGGATCGGCGAACAGCACCAGCGCTTCCCTGAAGGTCGCCAGCGGCGACGGGAAGGCGCTGTTGCGGGCGGCGATGATTTGCCAGGCTAGCACCACCAGCGCGATGCCGGCCAGCGGCGGCAGGACCAGTTTCACCGCCGCGGAGAACGACCGCCCCGCCAGCGGGCGGCGCGCTGCCGGCGGCGCCGCAGTGGACGCTGGAAGGGGCCGGGCCGGCTGCCCGGCGTTCATGGCGAGGATATCGGCTGCGGTGACCGCAGGCGGCAGTTCCTGCGCTTCGGATTTCAGCATGGCGCTCATGGTGTTTCCTTCTCTGGCGGGATCATGGTCAGACCTTGATCTTGAACGAGGCGGCGTAGGATTTCGGGTTCCTGCCGTCCCAGACGGAGCCGTCCATCAGTTTCGAGCTGCGCAAGGGACTTTTCGGCACCGGCGTGCGCGTCATGGTGGCGGCTTCCTTGTACAGCTCGACCTGGTTGACCGCCGTGGCCACGGCCAGGTAGTCCGGATCTTCCTTCAGCAGGCCCCAGCGGCGGTGCTGGGTCATGAACCACATGCCGTCCGACAGCCAGGGGAAGTTGACGGCGCCCTCGTTGTAGAACTTCATGTGGTTCTGGTCGTCCCAGGTCCTGCCCAGGCCGTTCTGGTAGCGGCCCATGATGCGCTGGTCGATCGCATCCTTGCTGGTATTGACATAGGACTTGGCGGCGATGACCTCGGCCATCTTGTTCTTGTTGGCCAGCGAAGCGTCGATCCATTTGCCGGCTTCGAGGATGGCGGCCATCATGGCGCGGCAGGTATTCGGATTTTTTCTGGCGAAGTCCAGCGTGCAGCCCAGCACCTTTTCGGGGTGGTCGCGCCAGATGTCCTGGGTGGTGGCGGCCGTGATGCCGATGCCGTCCATGATGGCGCGGTGCCCCCAGGGCTCGCCCACGCAGAAGCCGTCCATGTTCCCGACCCGCATATTGGCGACCATCTGCGGCGGCGGCACCGTAATGACCTTGGCGTCCTTCATCGGATCGATGCCGTTGGCCGCCAGCCAGTAGTACAGCCACATCGCATGGGTGCCGGTCGGGAAGGTCTGGGCGAAGGTGTAGTCGCGTTTGTCCGTCCGCATCAGCTTCGCCAGCGAGGCGCCGTCGGTCGCGCCTTTGTCGGCCAAGTGCTTCGACAGCGTGATGGCCTGGCCGTTGTTGTTCAGGCCCATCAGCACCGCCATGGCCTTCGCCTGGCCGCCGATCCCCATCTGGACGCCGTACAGCAGGCCGTACAGCACGTGGGCGGCATCCAGATCGCCGTTGGACAGCTTGTCGCGCACGCCGGCCCAGGAGGCTTCCTTGCTGAGCACGAACTTGACGCCGTATTTTTTATCGAGGCCCAGGACCGAGGCCATCACGACCGACGCGCAGTCGGTCAGCGGGATGAAGCCGATCCTGATTTCCTCTTTCTCCGGCTTGTCCGAGCCCGCTGCCCACACGCCGCCGCTTGCCAGGCCCAACAGGCTGCCTCCCGCCAGCAGGCCTGCGCCATGCATGAGGTTCCTGCGCGTGGGATTCACCTCGTCGGCGCCCGCTGGCACGGTGTTCTTCTCTTGAAGCTTCTGATTTTCCATCGCAAATCCCACATGTAGTCACGGCAAAAAAAAACGTCCACCCCAACACGAACGGATTCATGTTTCGGTAGACGTCGTTGTCCTGTGGACCCGCCGCCATTGGCAGGACACACGTGCGCTTCATTGCGCTCGTGTTCAACATGCAATGTTCGTGCCACTGCGCTTCATACAGGAGAGCGGCATGCGGCCACCGGGCCGGCGCACCGCGCGCTTGCGCCGACGCCGCACCAGGATTGCACAGCGCATCATTTTGGACGGGAGCTTTCCGCGACTGCCCGGGTCAAACCGCATGCACCCGTAGCGCTCCACCTTCACCGAAGGAGACTGCCATGCGTACCCTGCTCTGCCTCGTCTTCGCCTGCACCCAGGCTGCCGCTGTCGCCGCCGCACCGATCGACCAAGGAGAGGCCGAAGACCTGAAACACGATATCGCCGGCGAGTACCGGCTCGAGACGGGACGCAGCGTGCGCCTGTCGGTTCTCGATGGGACACTGTATATCGACCTTGACAATGCCGGGCGCAAGGCACTGCATCCGGTTGCGCCGAACCTGCTCGCCTCGCGCGACGGGTCCCTGACGGTGGAATACCTGCCGGCGGGTTCGGTCGAGCGCATCCGGATCCGGCACGAACGTTTCCCCGCCGGGCAACGGCTCGGTATGCTTCGCACCGCCGGACGCTAGCCCTGCGGCGGGCATCCGCCGGCAGCCACGGCGGGCGCTCAGGCGTCCTCATGGAGGGCCATGCGGCTGCGGGCGCAGTTCTTGAGCGGAACTGTTCTGTTTTCGCGTGCCGCCCTTACGCGCCTTATTGCATAATTCGGATACGTGCGCGGCTCCGCCGTGCCCTCGCTTTCCAACGCACTGACGAAGCCACATGACCCGGTTCCCACGCCTACGAGGCCAAACGATGCGTCCGAGATGACCGATCGCCACCCTTCCGCGCCCTCCGCAGCGCCGCCTCCGAAGCCCGGTCCGTATCCGCCGGCCAGCCTCAGCGCCCTCGTGGTGTTGCTGATCCTGACCCTGGTCCTCGGCACCGCGGCCATGCTCAAGGTCAGCTACGAGGACACGATGCGCCAGCAGAAAACCACGCTGCGCAACCTGGCGATCGCGTTTGCCGCGCAGACCGAAGTCGTCGCCCAGGCCGTCGACGAGACCATTCGCCAGGTCCAGCGCAGCTATGCGTCGGCATCGGGCCAGGCGCCGGTGCGGCTCGACTATTTCGACGGCCAGGGCGTCGCGCGCGAATACCTGCTGGGACTGTACGTCTTCGACCTGAACGGACGGCCGCTGGCAAGCGCCACGCCGGCCGGTGCCGCTGTGCGCGCACCCGCGCCGGCCGCTCCTGTCGCCGCGGTCCTGCGCGACGATGCGATGCACGTCGCCATCACCTCGGTCGACAAAGCGACCGGCCGCGGCGTGATCAACGTCGCCGGGCCGCTCCGCGACGCGGCCGGGCGGCCCGCCGGTTCGGTGCTGGCGCAGGTCGATTCGGAGCGCTTCGAGGACATCTACAGCCTGGTGGAACTGGGCAAAGGCGGCTCGGTGACCCTGTTGCACCGGGATGGGACGATGCTGGTGCGCGGTCCGACCCTGCCGTCCAACATCGGGCGCTCGTTCATCGATACCCCCCTGTTCCAGCAGCAGCTGCCGGCCAGCCCGCGCGGCGCGTTCGAGGCGGCGAGCCCGGTCGACGGCCTGCACCGCATCTACGGTTACGACGCCGTCAGGAATCATCCGCTCGTGATCATCACCGGCATGAACAAGTCGGTCGCGCTGGCGTCCTGGTACGGCCGGCTGTGGACGGCCGTGTCGCTGGTGGCGCTGATCTGCCTGACCCTCGTGTTCCTGGCCTGGCGCGTGGCGCGCGATACGCGGCAACAGCATGCGCTGATCGCCCGGCTGGAGGCGAGCGAGGCGCGCGCCGGCCGCAGCGCCGGTTACCTGGCGGCGATCTTGAATGCCGTGCGCACGCCGATCTGGGTGCTCGACAGCGCGCGCCGGCTGGTGATGTGGAACGATGCCTTCACCCGCTTCGTCGGGCGCGCGCCGGCGGAGATGGCCGGGCATCTCGAAGGGCAGGTGCTCGACCCGGGCGGCGCGGCCGAGCGCGAGCGGCGCTACGCGCTGGTGATGGGTAGCGGCCGTACCGACGAGGCGCTCGCCACGGTCAGGGACGGCAGCGGCGACGCGCGCAGCGTGATCCAGCAGACCGCGCAGCTGCTGGACGCGTCCGGACAGGTGCAGCTCGTCAACTTGCTGACCGACATCACCGAACGCGAACGGGCCGAGGCCCACCTGGCCTACCTGGCGAACTTCGACGCACTGACCGGGCTGCCGAACCAGAACCATTTCCGCCACCTGCTCGGGGGCGAACTGGCCGATGCCGCCGCCAAGGGCACCCTGCTCGGCACCCTGGTGGTATCGCTGGCGCGCCTGCACGAGATCAGCGACCTGCTCGGCCACGAAGCGGGCGAGGCCGCCCTGCGCGAGGTCGGCGCCCTGTTCCAGTCCCAGCTGCCGCGCGCGGCCGGCGTGGCGCGCATCAAGGGCAACGAGTTCGCCGTGGTCGTGCATGCTCACCACGGACGCGGCGAACTGGAGGAATTCGCGCAAGCGCTGCACCGCCGGCTCTCGAGCGCGCTTACCGTCAACGGCCGCGAGTTTTTCCTCGGCCCGCGCTTCGGCGTCTCGGTCTTCCCCGAAGACGGGCAGACGGCGGACGAATTGTTCCGGCGCGCCGAGAGCGCACGCAACCGCATCGACCTCGAGGGCGACGCCATCCATTTCTTCTCCGAGAGCGCACAGATCGACCTCGACGAGCGCCTGACCGTCGAGGCCCAGCTGCGGCGCGCCCTCGAGCGCGGCGAATTGCGCATGGTGTACCAGCCGAAGGTGGCGCTGGCGTCGGGGCGCATCGTCGGCTTCGAGGCGCTGCTGCGCTGGCGGAACGCGGAACTGGGCGAGATGTCGCCGGTGCGCTTCATTCCGCTGGCGGAACGCACGGGACTGATCGTGCCGATCGGCGCCTGGGTCATGCACGAGACCTGCCGCCAGCTGGCGCGCTGGAACGCGGGCGGGGCGCGGCTGAAGGTGGCACTCAATTTGTCGCCGCGCCAGTTCGACCAGAAGGACCTGGTGCCGATGATGCAGCGCTGCATCGAGGAGACCGGCGTCGATGCCGGCTGCCTGGAATTTGAAATTACGGAAACGGCCCTGATGAGCCGGGAGGTGGAAGTCGACGCCCTGCTGCACGCGATCCGCGCGCTCGGCGTCGAGCTGTCGATCGACGATTTCGGGACCGGCTACTCGAGCCTGGCGGCCTTGAAGCGCTTCCCGGTGCAGCGCCTGAAGATCGACCGCGCCTTCATCCGCGACCTCGGCCGCGACGAGGACAGCGCCGCCATCGTGCGCTCGATCGTCAACCTGGCGCGCAACCTGAAACTGGCAGTGGTGGCCGAAGGCGTCGAGACCGAGGAGCAGCTGGCGATCCTGCGCAGCCTCGCCTGCGACGATTACCAGGGCTTCCTGTTCAGCCGCCCGGTCGAGGCCGACGTGGTGCCGGCGCTGATCGAAGCGAACCGCGCGGTGCTCGCCTGAGCTCCGGCGAGCACGCCCTGCTTGCTTAGAACTCTTCCCAGCCGTCGGCCGCGGTCGTTGCGGCCGCTTCCTTTTGCAGCGGACGCGGCTGCGCGCGAACGGTGGGCGCGGCCGGTTTCGCGAGCTGGGCGCGGGCCGGCGCCTTCGGGGCCGCCGCACGCGCCGGCGCCGCTGCCGGTGCCGCTGCGGGCGCGGTCATGCTGCCTCCGATCCGGAACGCGCCCACCGTGCGCGCCAGCGCAGCCGCTTCGTGCTGCAGCGACTGCGCCGCCGCCGAGGCCTGCTCGACCAGGGCCGCATTCTGCTGGGTGGTCTGGTCCATCTGGACGATCGCTTCGTTGACCTGGGTGATGCCGGCCGTCTGTTCCTGGCTGGCGGCGCTGATCTCGGCCATGATGTCGGTGACGCGGCTGACGCTGGCGACGATTTCCTTCATCGTCGCGCCGGCCTGGTCGACCAGCGCCGAGCCATGCTGCACCTTGCCGACCGAATCGTCGATCAGGCTCTTGATCTCTTTCGCCGCCGCCGCGCTGCGCTGGGCCAGGTTGCGCACTTCGCCCGCCACGACCGCGAAGCCGCGGCCCTGTTCGCCGGCACGTGCGGCTTCGACGGCGGCGTTCAGCGCCAGGATATTCGTCTGGAAGGCGATGCCGTCGATGACGGCGATGATGTCGACGATCTTGCCGGCCGAGGCGTTGATGCCGCCCATGGTCTCGACCACCTGCGCCACGACTTCACCGCCCTTGCCGGCGATCGCCGATGCCGAGCCGGCCAGCGCGTTCGCCTGGCGCGCATTGTCGGCGTTCTGCTTGACCGTCGAGGTCAGCTCTTCCATCGAGGACGCGGTTTCTTCGAGTGAACCGGCCTGCTGCTCGGTACGCGAAGACAGGTCCAGGTTGCCGTCGGCGATCTCGCTCGATGCGGTGGAAATCGTGTCGGTGCCGGCGCGGACCCGGGTGACGATGTCGACCAGCGACCCGTTCATGTCGCGCAGGGCGGCCATCAGGCGGCCGGTTTCGTCATTAGCGCGCACTTCGATGCGCTGGGTCAGGTCGCCCTGGGCCACGGCGCCGGCAATCTTCACTGCCTCTTCCAGCGGACGCACGATGGCGCGCACCAGCAGCCAGCCCAGCCAGGCGGCCATCGCCAGGCCGAACACGAGGCCGGCGAAGCAGACCAGGCGCACCAGCTCCACGACTTCCTGCGAGCGCTTGAAATCCGCGGCGGCGACGTCGGTCTGGATCTTGACCAGGCCGGCCAGATGCTTGCCCATCGGGATGGCCAGGCTGTGCATCGGTCCATTCATGCGGGCGGTGGCGCGGTCGACGTCGCCTTCCTTCAGGGCGGCAACGATCGGCTTCATGGCCTGCTCGAGGAAGCGCGCGCGCGATTCCGCAAATTGTTCGCTCAGCTTCTTCTCGTCGTCGTCCATTTTGGTGAGGGCGTAGGCTTGCCAGGACTTGTCCGCCGCGGCCGTGTTCGCCTCGACCTGCTCCAGGATCGGTGCCGCCGGCGCCCCGGTCGAGATCGCCTTGGCGACCAGGATCTGGTTCAGCATGATCGAGCGCTCCACGTCTTCGAGCTGCGACAGCGCGACCAGGCGGTCGTCGTACATGCTCTTCATGGCGTCGTTCGACTTTTCCAGGTTCAGGATGCCGACGGCAAAACCGGCAATGAGTTCGATCGCGAGGAAGCCGATCACGAAGATCAGGCGGGTCCTGATGGTGAGGTTCTTGAACATGATTCGCTTGCAGTAAGTTGTCGTAGGAGGGCACGCGGCCCTGGTAATTGAATTATAGAAACTTCCGAATCTCTCAGGAAAGAGTATCAACTTTCCGTACGTGATTCCCCGTATTCGTCGTCTGAGGACAACGAAACGATAACAAGCCGGCATGCGCCCTGAACAAAACGGCAAGCCTGTCCGCCTGCGGCGTCGTGCGTTTGCCTATAAAATGCTGTGAATAAATTTCTATCGCGCCCCGCGCATAAAGGCCGTCCATGACTTTGCCCCTGATCCTGAACCTCGTCGTCGCCCTGCTGGTCTGCGCCCTGCTCTACCGCCTGCAGGCGAGCCACGCCTCGTTTACCAGACGCGTGTTCACGGGCCTGGGCCTGGGCGTGCTGCTGGGCGCGGCGCTGCAGGCGGTGTATGGCGCCGGCTCACCCGTCATCAACGCCACCAACGCCTGGCTCGACGTGGTCGGCAGCGGCTACGTGAAGCTGTTGCAGATGATCGTGATTCCCCTGATCATGGTCTCGATCATCGGCGCCATCCTGAAATTGCGCGACGCGGCCTCGCTCGGCAAGATCAGCGCGCTGACGATCGGCATCCTGATCGCCACCACGGCGGTCGCGGCCATGATCGGCATCCTGATGGCCAAGCTGTTCGGCCTGACCGCCGTGGGCCTGACCGCCTCGGCGGCGGAGGTGGCGCGCGGCGAATACCTGCAGGGCTCGCTGTCTACCGCCCAGGACATCTCGCTGCCGAAGATGCTGCTGTCCTTCATTCCGGACAATCCCTTCCTCGACATGACGGGCGCGCGCAAGACCTCGACCATCGCGGTCGTGTTCTTCTCCGTTTTCGTCGGTATCGCCGCGACCGGCATCGCGCAGAAGAAGCCGAACGAATTCGCTTCCTTCAGCCACTTCGTGCACGTCGCCCACACCATCGTGATGCGCATGGTCACCCTGGTGCTGCGCCTGACGCCCTACGGCGTGTTCGCGCTGATGACGAAAGTCGTGGCCGGCTCCAGCCTGCAGGACATCCTCAACCTGCTCGGTTTCGTGCTTGCTTCCTACAGCGCCCTGATCCTGATGTTCTGCGTGCACCTGCTGCTGGTTGCCCTGTCGGGCCTGAATCCGGCGCGCTACCTGAAGAAGATTTTCCCGGTGCTGGCCTTCGCCTTCACCTCGCGTACCAGCGCCGGTTCGATTCCGATGAGCGTGGCGACCCAGACCACGCGCCTGGGCACGCCCGAAGGCATCGCCAACTTCGCCGCCTCCTTCGGCGCCACCATCGGCCAGAACGGCTGCGCCGGCATCTATCCGGCCATGCTGGCGGTGATGATCGCGCCGACGGTCGGCATCGACCCGTGGGCCGCAAGCTTCATCCTGCCCCTGCTGGCCATCGTCGTGTTCGGCTCCATCGGCGTGGCCGGGGTCGGCGGCGGCGCCACCTTCGCGGCCCTGATCGTGCTGTCGGCGCTCGACCTGCCGGTGGCCCTGGCCGGCCTGCTCATTTCGATCGAACCGCTGATCGACATGGGGCGCACCGCACTCAACGTCAGCGGCTCCATCACGGCCGGCACCCTGACCGCGCGGGTACTCGGCGAAACCAATATCGCGGTATTTAATAGCGACGTGGAAACCAATCTGGATAGCGAAGAACAAGCCGCCTAAGGGACAAAAAAAGTTAATAGTTTGCGCACGGAATCGTGCGCGGCCCACTTGCCGAATCTGTCTATGATGATGACATGTCAACATCAACGGCGGGCAGGTAATGGAACAGAAGTGGCCACAGGAAATCTGGCTGATCAGGCATGGGCAAAGCGCGGGCAACGTTGCACGTGATGTCGCCGAAGCCGCTGCCGGGCACGAAATCGACATCGCCGAACGCGACGTAGACGTCCCCCTGTCCGAACTGGGCATCCGCCAGTCCGAGGCCCTCGCCTCCTGGTTCGCAAGCCTGCCGCAACATGAGCGCCCGAACGTCGTCCTGCATTCGCCCTATGTGCGTGCGGCCGAGACCGCCAAGATCCTGATCCGCCGCCTGGAGCGCGAGTCGCTGCTGGCGATTAACGCCGACGAGCGTCTGCGCGAAAAGGAATTCGGCATCCTCGACCGCCTCACCACGCACGGCATCGCCCACAAATATCCCGACCTGTACGCCCAGCGCCAGCACGTCGGCAAATTCTATTTCCGCCCGCCCGGCGGCGAAAGCTGGTGCGACGTCATCCTGCGCCTGCGCAGCGTGCTCGACACGCTCAGCCGCGACTGGTGCCACGAGCGCGTCGTGATCGTTGCCCACCAGGTGATCGTCAACTGCTTCCGCTACCTGATCGAGCGCCTCGACGAAGCGAGCATCCTCGCTTTCGACCGGGCCGGCGACGTCCCGAACTGCTCGGTCACCTCGTATTCCTTCGATCCGATCCAGGGCAAGCACGGCCGGCTGGTCGTGCGGCTCGTGAATTTCGTGGCCCCGCTCGAAAACACCGGCACCCCGGTCACGGTCGGCAAAGACGTGCCGACCGCACCGAAGGCCTGAGGCTCCCACCATGAATGCCATTCACGACGCTCCCGCCGTGCACGAGGTCACCACGCAGCTGCTGCGCGACTGGCCGCTGCCGATGCCCGGTGCCGAGGGGGACAAGGAAGAGCGCGGCCATGTGCTGGTGCTTGGCGGCTCGCGCGAAATGCCGGGTGCCGTGATCCTGGCCGCCACCGCCGCGCTGCGCGCCGGGGCCGGCAAGCTGACGGTGGCCACCGGTGCCAGCGTCGCCCAGCTGGTCGCGCTGGCCATGCCGGAAGCGCGCGTGATCGGCCTGGCCGAAACCGAGGCCGGCGGCTTCCTGCCGGAGGCAATCGCCAGACTCGACCCGCTGGCCGACCGCGTCAACGCCATCCTGATCGGACCGGGCATGCAGGACGAAGCAGCCGCCGCCGAACTGGTGCACGGCCTGCTGGAACGGATGCAAGGGAGTGATACGGCCGTGGTGCTCGACGCCTGCGCCATGGGCACGCTGCTGCATGCGCCGGCCGGCTGGGCGCCGGGCGAAGCCTTCCGCTTCCGGCAGCCGGTGATCGTCACGCCGCACTGCGGCGAGATGGCCCACCTGACCGGCATCGAAAAGGACGACATCGTCTCCGGCCCCGATGCGCGGGCGCTGGCATCAAGCGCGGCCTGGAACGCGGTCGTGGCACTCAAGGGAGCGCGCACCGTGATCGCCTCGCCGCAGGGAGAAATGTGGGAACACGAAGGCGGCAATGTGGGCCTAGCCATTTCCGGCTCGGGCGACACGCTGGCCGGCATCATCGCCGGCCTGGCCGCGCGCGGCGCAACGCTGGAACAGGCCGCCTGCTGGGGCGTGGCCCTGCATGCGCGCGCCGGCGAACGCCTGGCCGAGCGCATGGGCGTGCTCGGCTACCTGGCGCGGGAGATCCCGAACGAGATCCCGGCGCTACTCGAATCTATTGCCGGCCGCGAGGCGGGCAAGTCAAAGGAGCCCTGAACAAAGAGGGCTTCTGCAAAGGCCATCCGGCTGAACGTCGGGGGACCGGATGGACGGGAAACCGTTTGACCGGTATCAAACTCCGCAAGCAGTATCGCGGGACAAAGCAAGAAGGTCACGTTTCGACGAACTGTCGGTAGTCACGACAGTCTAAATTTTTCAGTCGAATTCGTGCACTGAATTGGGGCCGCGTGTTGCGTCGGTTCCCTGGTGGCTCGGCCAATGAACACAAGGGTGCATCGATGGCGATGTTTCCGACAGAGGTTCATGGTCGAGCCGAACTAGCGTCGTTGATCTCCACCGCCTCACCTGGAGACTTCGGCACAAGATAGACGTGAACGAGGAGTGTACACAATGAACGCAATGACCAAAGCACCAAAAATCCTGTTGACCGCAGCCCTGCTGGCATCGATGCTCGGTGCCTGCAAGAAGCACGACACCGCTGGCACCGCCGGCAGTGGCGACACCTCGGCAACCTCGCCGAGCTCGACGTCGGGCACGAGCGGCACCACCGGCACCACCGGCAGCACCGGCACCACGGGTGATACCGGTACCGGCGCAACCGGCACTGGCGCCACCGGCACCGGCGCAGCAGGCACCACCACGACGACGACGACCACGGGTACCGGCACCATGACCGACCAGTCTGGCGCCGGCGCAACCGGCACCACGGGCACGGGCGCAACCGGCACGACCGGCACCTCGGGCACCAGCGGCACGTCGGGCACCACGGGCACCACCACCTCGGGCGGCACCACCGGCAACACCGACTCGTCGGGCACCGGCACCACCGGCACCGGCACCACGGGTACCGGCCGCTAATCGGCTTGTCCGCCCACAAACCGGAGCCCCACAACGCGGGCTCCGCGTTTGCGCCTGGCCGGCGGATTTCAGCCGGCGTTTCGCTGCCGGCGTTCCGCAACAACGCCAGCTTTCGGGCCGGTCCTGCTTCGCCCTTCCGTTTCGCCTTTCGATTTCCCCACGTTGCGCCTTCGCTCTTGTGGTGGCCGTTCGCGCCACGGCCGCGCACCCTGTCGTTGCGCCGCCACCCTTTCCTTCCCTTCCTGCCGCCTGCGCCGCCTTTGCTGTGTCGCTCTGTCAAACAGCGCACAGTGAATCGCACACGGCCCATGACACAATCAAACCCAGTCCCCGCGCCGCCTGCCTTGACGCATGCGGCGGCGGCAAGCCATCGAACAAGGAGTCCCACCATGCACACCATGAATACCCTGCCGAAGATCGTACTGACCGCCGCCTTCCTCGCCGCCGCGCTCGGCGCCTGCACCAAGAAGGACTCCGGCCTCGGCGGCAACGGCGACGCCGCCCACGTGACGAGCCGGACCGAAGGCTCGGGCACCGGCGCGGCCGCCGGCGTGAGCGGCGCCACCGGCAATTCCGGCAACGCCGGCCTGTCGTCCACCGAGTACAACACCAACAACACGCCGCGCACCGTCGGCAACGGCGAGAGCACGAAGGAAACCAGCCTCGGCGCCAGCGGCGGCGCCAGCGGGGTCGACGGCGTCAAGCCGATCGACGGCAGCGGCAACACGACCGGCGGCGCCAATCCGGGCGGCTCGCCGATGCAGGCGGCACCGGCCGCGGGAACGCATACCTCCGGCCACACCGGCAATACCACCGGCACCGGGCCGGCGTCCACCAAGCCGGGCGCGGGCCAGTGAGCGGCAAGCACACGATGCCATAAAAGAAAAGCCTGCTTGCGCAGGCTTTTCTTTTTCCGTCAGGGCGAGTCCCGGAGCGGGAACCGGATCGGCCTTCAGACCCCTTCGGTCACCTTGGCAACCGGCGCCTTCGCCAGCGGCACCGTGGCCGGGCGGCCGCGGCCGGTGGCCTTGTGCACGCCGCGCATGATGACGCGGAAAATCAGGCGCACGAAGACCAGGGTCAGCACCGCTTCCACCAGGGTTGCCAGGAAGGCCGGCAGCGCGTGCCAGCGCTCGGCCCGGCGATGGAACTTGGCCACCATGCGGTCGCGCGCGATCTCGATGCTGTCGTAGAAGGTCGGCACGACCAGCAAGGTCAGGAAGGTCGAGGTGATCGTGCCGCCGATGATGGCGACGGCCAGCGGCTGGTAGAACTTGCCGTCCGGGCCGAGGGCCAGCGCGACCGGCAGCATGCCGGCGATCAGCGCAAAGGTCGTCATCAGGATCGGACGCAGACGCATGCGGCCGGCCTTCATCAGCGCGTCCTCGCGGTCGTAGCCTTCCGCTTCCAGGCCGCGCGCCGCATCGAGCAGCAGGATCGCGTTCTTCGCCACCAGGCCCATCAGCATGATGATGCCGATAAAGCTCATCAGGTTCAGCGTGCCGCCGGTGATCAGGAGGGCCAGCACGACGCCGATCAGGGACAGCGGCAGCGACAGCATCACGCCCAGCGGGGCCGTGAACGAGCCGAACTGCATCACCAGGATCAGGTACATCAGGCCGATGCCGCCGAGCAGCGCGGTGAACATCGCGCCGAACAGTTCCTGCTGGTCCTTGCCCGCGCCGCCCAGCGCCAGGCCATAGCCCGGCGGGAAGTCGAAGGTCTTGGCCAGTTTCATGGCGTCGGCCGTGACTTCGCCGGAGGAGCGCCCCTGCGCGTTGGCCGAGACCGTGATCACGCGCTTGCCGTCCTTGTGCACGATTTCCGACGGACCTTTACCCATGTTGATGCGGGCGATCTGCTCCAGCGGCACCATCATGTTGGTGCCGGCAATCGCGATCGGCAGACGCTCGATGTTCTCGATGTTGACGCGGTCTTCCGGATGCAGGCGCACCGCGACGTCGCGCGTCTCGCCGGTCGGGTCGACCCAGTCGCCCACTTCGATGCCGGCGAAGGCCACGCGCAGCGCGGTGGCGGCGTCGCCGACCGACACGCCCATCGAATTGGCCAGGCCGCGGTCGAGTTCGATCTGCAGCTCGTTCTTCGGATCCTGCTGCGACAGCGTGACGTCGACCGCACCGGGCACCTGGCGCAGCTTGTCCATATAGGCCGTGGTCAGCTCCATGAGCTTGCGCGAGTCGGAACCCGTGAACTCGATCTGCACCGGCTTGCCGCCGCCGTTCAGGTCGTCGAGCACGGTGTACTCGGCGCCCACCAGCTGGGCCACCTTGGTGCGCAGTTCGGCGCCGATCGCGGCCGCCGTACGCTGGCGGGTGTTGCGCTTGCCGATCTCGATATAGATCGAACCGCCGTTCGGACGGATGACGCTGTCGGTGGCGCGGGTTTCCGGGATGGTACGCGCCAGTGCCGCGGCCTGTTCCATCTTGAGCTTGGCGTACTGCAGGCTCGACGAGGCCGGGGTGCGCACGTCGATCATGATCTTGTTGCCGTCGCCCTTGGGCAGGAAGCTGGTGCCGCCGGCCTTGACCTGCAGCCCGATCGCGGCAGCGAAGCTGAGCACGGCAATCGCGCCCATCCAGCGGCGGTGGTGCAGCGCCCAGGCGATGACGTTGCCGTAGCGTGCAGCCTGGCGGTCGAACCAGTCGTTGAAGCGTCCCAGCACCTTCGAGATGCCCTTCTTCGGCGCATGGTGGTGGCCCGGAGGGTCGCCCCAGTAGGCCGACAGCATCGGATCGAGCGTGAACGAGATGCCGAGCGAGACCAGCACCGAGCAGGTGACCGTGAGCGCGAACGGACGGAACCATTCGCCAGCGATGCCCGGCATGAAGGCCACCGGGATGAACACGGCCATGATCGAGAAGGTGGTCGAGGCGACCGCCATGCCGATCTCCGAGGTACCGACCAGTGCCGCCGTGCGGCGGTCGGCGCCGTTTTCCATGTGGCGCACGATGTTTTCCCGCACCACGATGGCGTCGTCGATCAGCACGCCGATCGCCAGCGACAGCCCGAGCAGGGTCATGAAGTTGAGCGTGAAGCCGCACAGCCAGACCGCGATGAAGGCCGCCAGCACCGAGGTCGGCAGCGAGAGCGCCGTGATCAGGGTCGAGCGCCACGAGTTCAGGAAGGCGTACACCACGAACACGGTCAGCACGGCGCCGAACACCAGCGACTCGATCACGTTGTTCAGGCTGCTCTGCGCTTCGTTGCCGCCGTCGCGGGTGATGCTCAGGGTGCTGCCCTTCGGCAGTTCCTTGTTGATCTCCTCGACCAGCTTGCGCACGTCCTTGGCGATCGACACGGTCGAGGCGTCGCGGGTACGGACGATCGAAATACCGACGTTCGGCGCGCCGCTGTGGATCGAGGCGCTGTCGATGTCGGCGAAGCCGTCGCGGATCTCGGCCACCTGGTTCAGGCGCACGATGGTCTCGCCGCTGCGCTTGACGACGACCTGCGAGAAGTCTTCCGGACGCTCGATGCGGCCGATCAGGCGGATGCCCTTCTCGTCGAGGGTGCCGCGCACCTTGCCCACCGGCGCATTCGTGTTCTGGTTGCGCAGGGCGTTGGCCACTTCGCCCACCGAGACGTTGTATTCGCGCAGTTTATCCGCGCGCAGCAGGACCGACAGCTCGCGCCGCAGCGAACCGTTGACGTTGACGGTCGAGACGCCGTTGATCGCACGGAAGCGGTCGGCCAGCACGTCCTCGGCCAGGCGCGACAGTTCGGCATGCGACTGGCCGGTCGAGGACAGCGCCAGCTGCATGATCGGCTGCGAGGCCGGATCGACGCGGCGCAGGATCGGTTCGCGCATTTCCGTCGGCAGCTTGTAGCGCACCGCCGAGATGGCGTTGCGCACGTCGTCCGAGGCTTCGATCAGGTTGCGCTTGAAGTCGAACTGCAGCACCAGCGTGGCGCTACCCTCGTTAGCATACGACTCGACTTCGGTGACGCCCGGTACGCTGAGCATCTGCTTTTCCAGGCGGTTGATGATCTCGCGCTCGCTCGTCTCGGGCGAGGCGCCCGGATACGGGATGTTGACGACGATGACCGGGATCTCGACGTCCGGGTTCTGGTTGACGCGCAGTTTCGACAGGGCCAGCAGGCCCATGGCCATCATGCCCAGGATCAGCACGACCGTCGCGATCGGCTTTTTGACGGAGAAATTGGAGAGGAACATGGCTTAGTTTCCCTCAGTTACTTTTAGCCGGCGCATTGGTGGCGCTGGCGACGGTCTTGCCGGCAACAGGCGCGCTGGCCGCGAAGACGACCTTCTGGCCGTCCTTCAGGTTCGAGCTCGGGTTGCGCAGCACGGTGTCGCCGGCGGCCAGGCCCGCCTTGATCTCGATGTTACCGGTACGCTGGTCGCGCACGCCGGTCTGCAGGTCGACTTTCGACAGCTGGTTGGCCTTGACGCGCCAGGTGTAGGTCTTGTCGCCGGCCTTCACCAGCGCACTCTCGGGCAGCATCAGCACGTTCGAGCTCTCGGCGTCGATGCGGCCTTCCGCATACAGGCCGGCCACGCGCGGCTGTTCGCCGGTCAGGCCGACCAGCACTTCGACCTGGCGCGTGATGTCGTTGGCCGAGGCATCGATGCGGCGCACCACGCCGGTGAACTGCTGGGTGCCGTAGCCGTTGATGTGGTACGAGACCTTCTGGCCGACCTTGATCGTACTGATCTTGTCGGTCGAGACGCGCCCTTCGAAGCGCATGCTGGTCGGATCGATGACTTTCACGAGTTCCTTGCCGACCGTGGCGGTGTCGCCGCTCGAGACCTTGCGGTCGCTGACGATGCCGTCGAACGGCGCACGCACCATCGTGCGCGCGATCTGCTGGCGCGCCAGCGCCGCACGGCTTTTCGCGGCCGACACTTCGCTCAGCGCGGTATTGCGGCGCACTTCGGCTTCGTCCTGGGCCGCGGCCGAGGTCATGCCCGAGGCACGCAGGGTTTTCAGGCGCTCGAGCTGGCGATTCGCCTGGTCAAGGGCCTGGCCGGCCGCGCGCACGGCGGCGTCGGCGGAGACCAGGGTGTCGCGGATCGCCGTCTCGTCGAGTTTCACCAGCAGGTCGCCGCGCTTCACCGGCTCGCCATTTTCCTTGAGTACCTGCAATACCACGGCCGACACCTCGGCGCGCAGGTCGGCGCGCCGTTCCGGCTGGATCGAGCCCGTGATCACAGGACCGGAGGCCAGCGCATCGCTCGAGACCGTCAGCAGGTCCTGCGGGGCGACCAGCAGCTGGCTCGGCCGGGTGTCCTTCTGGTTGGCGCCGGCGACCGCCTTGTCGTCGGGCTTGGCCGGATCCTTGGCCTCCTTGCTGCAAGCGGCCAGGGCGGACGCGATGGCAAGGACAAGTAGAGTGTTACGCAGCATTGAGGAATCTCCCGAATTGGACCGACGACGTATTTATAAAATTTAGATGAAACCTGTCAGCGCGCAGTATCCCGGAGGCGGCCCCACCCGTCAATTGAGGATCCCGTCCGTTGCTATTTTGGATGGATGAACTGCGAAATGCTGCGACGAACTGCAGACGCTCACGATTAAACGCCCGACCGGCAGCGATATGGCGCCCTGGTTGACATCCGTCGTCCCCGTGGGGACGACCCAGGGCACCGCCCCGGACTGGAACGCTGATTACCCGCCGAACAAATTGAACACGAGGAAACCCATGCCGATGCCGGTGGCGATGCCGCCGCAGATCTCGACCAGGGTATGTCCCATGCGTTCGCGCAGGGTGGTGTGATCCGCGGCACCGGCGGCGAGGCGGTTGATGGCGGCAGCCTGGCGGCCCACGTGCTGGCGCAGGCTGTTGGCGTCGATCATCACGATGAAGCAGAGCGTCACGGCGACGCCGAAGGCCGGGTGGCCGATCCCCTCGCGCAGTGCGATCAGGGTCGCCATGCTGGTGACGACCGAGCTATGGTTGCTCGGAAAACCGCCATTCCCGACGAGGTTGAAGGCCCAGCGCCGCTGGCGCGCGCTGTTGATCAGGAATTTGATGGGGCCGACGATCAGCCAGGTCAGGAAGGGGGTGATGAGGTAAGCGTAGTCCATGGAATCCTTGTCGCTAGATAAGTGCATATGCCGGCCGGAATTATCGCAGAAGCAATGCTCTACGGCGAACTGCGCTGCGCCACAGCACCCCGGCTGCGGTTAAGATACTGAAAACTGTGGCATTTCAACCAATATTAGAATTTCGGGGAAACCAATATGCGTCATTTCAGGCTGTCGTTTGCCGTTACCGTGGTGCTGATGTGCCTGTCGGGCTGGTGGGGTTACCAGCACGGCGGCACGGCCGGGCTGGTCAACGCCTTGTGGATCACGGCGGTACTCGGGGTGCTCGAGGTCTCCCTGTCCTTCGACAACGCAGTCGTCAACGCGTCGGTACTGCGCCACTGGAACGAATTCTGGCGCAAGCTCTTCCTCACCGTCGGTATCGTCGTCGCCGTGTTCGGCATGCGCCTGCTGTTCCCGCTCGTGATCGTCTCGGTGGCGACCGGCCTCGGCCTGCTCGACGTCTGGGACATGGCGATCCAGACTCCGCAGGAATATTCGCGCCACCTGACCGAGCACCATGCGGAAGTGTCGGCCTTCGGCGGCGCCTTCCTGCTGCTGGTCTTCCTGAACTTCCTGTTCGACGAAGAAAAGGAGCTGCACTGGCTCGGCTGGATCGAGCAAAAGGTGGGCCAGTACGGTTCCGAAGGCCTGGCCATCCTGCTGACCCTGCTCGCCGTGTTCGGCGCCATGAGCCTGATGCCCGAACAGCGCAAGCTGGCGGTGCTCGTTTCCGGCGTGGTCGGGGTACTGGTGTATGTCGGCGTCGACTGGATCAGCGGCCTGCTCGAGGAAGAGGAAGAAGATCCGACCATCGGCAAGATGATTTCCCAGGGCAGCATCGGCGGTTTCCTGTACCTGGAAGTACTGGACGCCTCGTTCTCCTTCGATGGCGTGATCGGGGCCTTCGCGATCACCAATGACGTCGTCATCATCATGCTGGGCCTGGCGATCGGCGCGATGTTCGTGCGCTCGCTGACCGTGTTCCTGGTCTACAAGGGCACGCTGCAGGAATTCGTCTACCTCGAGCACGGCGCCCACTACGCGATCGGCATCCTGGCGCTGATCATGTTCGCCAGCGTGCATTACGAGATTCCGGAATGGTTCACGGGACTGTCCGGGGTGGCCTTCATCCTGGTCTCGCTGTGGTCCTCGATCCGGCACCGCAGGCGCGTCGCGCTGGAAGAAGCGCACGACAGGGCCGAGATCGCCTGATCGGCGCCCCTCCCCCTTAAGCGGTACTTAAAAGGCGGGGCCGGTGTGCCCTGCCATTTTGACAATCGAGGCGTGCGTGGCAGAATGGGGCCGACCGCGCCGCTGAGCGCCCCTTTTACCTGACCGAACCGGAAATCATGCCGAAAGCCCTGCCGCAACGCGCCATCGCCATCCTGCTGTCCCTCGTCGCCGCCCTGGTCGTGATCGGCGGGCTGTACACCTGGTTCACGCTGACCTGGTCGTACTCTGAGGGCACGCGCGCCGGCTACCTGCAGAAATTCTCGAAAAAGGGCTGGCTGTGCAAGACCTGGGAAGGCGAAATCCTGCTTTCGAGCATGCCAGGTGCGATTCCCGAGCGTTTCGCCTTCACCGTGCGCGACGATGCGCTGGTGCGGAAACTGCAATCGACCATGGGCCAGCGCGTCGAGATCGGCTACAAGCAGCACAAGGGCGTGCCGACCAGCTGCTTCGGCGAGACCGAGTATTTCGTGAATGAGGTCAACACCGGACCGGCTTCGCCGGTAGCGCCGAGCGACGCGCCGAACGTGGCGCGCTGATGCGTCAATCGTAGGGTGGGCGGGGGACCCGCCCGATGAAACCGTGGGCGAGGCCATTGGCCTCGCTCCCCCCCTACTCGCTGGACTTCCTCTGGTTCATGATCACCTCGGCCAGCCGTGCAGCGGCCTGCTGTGCCGATGGCATGTTCTTGAGCCGCCCCAGCACTTCGCGCGTAATGTTTTCCGAGGCCGTACGCTGACGCGCTTCGGCCTTGCGCTCGTTGACGGCGTCCTCGGTGGCCGACAGCTCGGCCGCCTGCTCTTCCAGCCGTTTCGTTTCCAGGGCCAGGAGCTCGCGCCGGGCGTCGGCCATCTGCTGGGTAGTGGCGGCCGTGCGGCGCTGCATTTCGGCGTGGGCCTGGGCGTGTTCCAGCAGGGCGCGCTGGGCGTCGCGCTTTTCCAGTGCGGCCTGCGCCGCTGCGGACTCGGCCTGCTCCTGCTCGCGCGCCAGGCGCGCCGCTTCTTCCTCGGCCTCGCAGCGCACGCGTGCGGCCAGCGCGGTTTCTTCTTCGGATGCGAGGCGCGCCGCCGCCGCCGCGTTGGCGCGCGTGTCGAAATCGAGCTGCTGGCGCTGCGCCGCCAGTTTCTGTTCGGCCAGCGCCAGCGCTTCGGCCGCGGCCGCGGCCGCCTCGCGTTCGGCCTCGAGCGCCGCTTCGGTTGCCGCCAGGCGCGCCTGTTCGGTGGCGGCCCGCTCGGCCTGCATGCGCGCCAGTTCGCTTGCTGCAAGCGCCTCGGCCTGGGCGGCGGCAGCGGCGGCTTCTTCGCTCGCTGCCGCTTCAAGCAGGCGCGCAGTCTCGGCCCGTTGCGCTTCCAGTGCCGCCTGCGCGGCCCCGGCAGCGCGCCGCTCGGCCTCCACGCCCTCGTGCAAGGACGCCATCTGCCCCGCTTCGGCCTCGGCACGGGCGTTGGCGGCCTCGCTCAGGGCACGTTCGGCCTGCAAGGTTTCCTGCGCCTGCGCCAGCGCTGCGCTTTCGGCGTCGAGGCGGGCACGCTCGGCGGCAGCCAGTTCGAGGGCTTCCGCGGCGCGGCGTTCGGCCAGCTCGGCTGCGGCCTGTTCGTGTTCGAGGGCGGCGCTCGCCTGCGCCACCTCGGCTTCCTGCGCCGCGTTGGTCCTGGCCCGGGCATCGGCCGCGGCTTGCGCCAGCATCGCGCGTTCGGCGGCCAGCGCACGTTCGCGCTCCTGCTCGCGCGCATCCTGCTCGGCCGCCGCTGCCGCCAGGCGGTCGGCCTCGGCGCGCGCCCGGGCGTGTTCGGCGGCCTCCGATTCGGCCTGCAGGCGGGCTTCGACCTGCATGCCCGCTTCGTGTTCGGCTTCGGCGCGGGCCAGCGCGACTTCGCGCAGCTTGCGGTCGGCCTCGATCCGCGCTTCGGTCGCGGCGGCGATGCGGGCCTCGGCCTCGCGCCGCGCTTCGGCGGTGGCGGCGGCGCTTTGCTCCAGGCGTTCGCGGTGGATCGCGGCGTCGCGCAGTTCCTTCTCCAGCTGCAATCTGGCACGCAGGGTGTCGGCGGCGATCCGGGCCGAGTCGGCCTGGGACTGGGCGATCGATGCGCGTTCGTGTTCGACGTGGGCCAGGGCGCGCGCTTCTTCCAGCGCGCGTGCCTCGGCGGTGGCGCGGGCAAAGGCCGAGCTGAGGGCGACCTGGTCGGCGCGCTCGCGCTGCAGGGCCAGTTCCAGCGCCTCGGCTTCGACCTGGGCCAGTTTTTCGGCGGTCTGGCGCGCGGCCTTTTCGGCCCGCTCGCGCTCGCGCGCCAGCACGGCGACCCGGGCGTCGGCGCTGGCGCTATGCAGCACTTCTACGCGCGCGGCCTGGACGGCGGCGACGCGCTCGGCCGCCTGGCGCCGCGCTTCCTCGGTCTGCACCAGCAGCGCTTCGGCCGCCTGCGCGGCTTCCTGCGCCATCGTGGCCTCGGCTTCGATCTGTTCGGCGGCGCGGCGGCGCGCTTCCTCGGCCGCGCGCGAGCGCGCCTCGACCGCGAGGCGCCCTTCGGTGTCGGCCTGCACCCGCGCGCGCAGCTCGGCCGTCTCGAGGCGCATCGCCTCCAGCCGTTCGTTCGAGGCCTGGGCGGCGGCCTTCAGGGTTTCCAGGCGATCGCGGTTGAGTTCGATGACTTCTTCCGAGGCCTGGGCATTGGCCAGCGCAGCGGCCGCGGCGGCGGCGTCGAGCGCGGCGCGCTCCTCGGCCAGCGAGCGGGCGCGCGCTTCGGCATGGGCGCGCGTCTCGGCGGCCACATTCGCCTTTGCCTCGGCTTCCACACGGGCGATGCCTTCCTTGATCGCCATCTTCTCGACGGCGCCGCGGTCGGCCGCCGGCACCGCCGGGATGACCGGGGTGGCCTTCCCTGCAGGCAGGTCGATCGTGAAGTCGGTATCGTCGTGTGGTACTGGTTCCATGGTGGTTCTCTGATCTACAGGCATTGCGAAGCGCGCATCTGCATTATCAGGCAAACCCGACAATCACGGCACGCCGAACTGCGCGATCAAATGGGCGCAATTCCCCGCTTAGACCGGCCAGAGCGGCGGCTCATCCATTAACGCGACCTGCTCGCGCAGCTCGAGGATCCGGTCCTGCCAGTAGCGTTGCGTGTTAAACCAGGGGAAAGCCGCCGGGAAAGCGGGGTCGTCCCAGCGCATCGCCAGCCAGCCGGCGTAATGGATCAGGCGCAGGGTGCGCAGGGCTTCGACCAGGTACAACTGGCGCGGGTCGAAATCGCAGAAGTCCTCGTAGCCGGCCAACACGTCGCTCATCTGGCGCACCATGTCGATGCGCTCGCCCGAGAGCAGCATCCACAAATCCTGGATCGCCGGCCCCATGCGGCTGTCGTCGAAGTCGACGAAATGGGGGCCGTCGCCGGTCCAGAGCACGTTGCCGCCATGGCAGTCGCCGTGCAGGCGCAGCAGGGGCAGGCTGCCGGCCCGCTCGTAGCAGCGCGCCACGCCGGCCAGCGCCTGTTCGACCACGCTGGCATAAGTGGCGCGCAGCTCGGGCGGAATGAAGTCGTGCCTGACGAGATACTCGAAGGGCTCGCGCCCGAAGGTGCGTGGATTGAGCTCGGGCCGCAGCGCATACGGTTTCACTGCGCCCACGGCGTGGATGCGGCCGATGAAGCGCCCCATCCATTCCAGGGTGTCCGGATCGCCCAGCTCCGGCGCCCGTCCGCCGCGGCGCGGGAAGACGGCGAAGCGGAAGCCGTCGAACTCATGCAGGGTGCGCCCATCGATGGTCATGGCCGGCACCACCGGGATTTCGTGCTCGACGAGTTCGGCCACGAACGCGTGCTCTTCCAGGATGGCCGCATCGCTCCAGCGCCCGGGGCGATAAAATTTGACCACCACCGGCTCGCCCTCGTCGCGCCCTACCTGGTAGACGCGGTTTTCATAGCTGTTCAGGGCCAGCAGGCGGCCGTCGCCGTGCAGGCCGACGCTGTCGACGGCGTCGAGCACGCGTGCCGGATCGAGGCGGGAGAACGGGTGCGCCGCATTTGTGTCGGAAGAAATAGACTCGTTGTGCATATCGTCATTGTACGGCGCGGCGCGTTATTTCGTATGCCTGGCGCCCGAGAGGCGTTAAACTGCCGGACTTCACAGAAAAGAGCACCCCATGCAACTCGAACAGCCCCTCACCGAAAAAGAATTCGACGAACTCGACCAGTTCCTCCTCTCCGAGCGCAGCCCGGAAGACGCGATGACGATGGACACCCTGCACGGCTACCTGACCGCGATCGCGATCGGCCCGGAAACCATCATGCCGGCCGAATGGCTGCCGCGCGTCTGGGGCCAGGAAGAAGGCGCCGCGCCGAAGTGGAAGAACGCGAAGGAAGAAGAACGCATCATCAACCTGATCATGCGCTTCATGAACGAAGTCCTGATCACCTTCGAAGTCGCACCCAAGGAATTCGAGCCGCTCTACTGCGAGCACGAGCACAAGGGCCAGACCTTGATCGATGCCGAAGCCTGGTGCTGGGGCTTCTGGGAAGGCATGGAATTGCGTCCGGGCTCCTGGGAGCCGATCTGGAAATCCGAAGTCGCCGAACTGATGCGCCCGCTCTATCTGCTCGGCGCCGACGAGATCGAGGAAGCCGAACTGCCGCTGGTCGAAGACCCGGTCAAGGCACATCATCTCGCGCTCGAGATCGAGGCGAACCTGCCGGCGATCTACAAATATTGGTTGCCGCTGCGCAAGGCTGCGGTGGAAACGGTGCGCCACGAGACACCGAAGGTCGGCCGCAATGACGACTGCCCTTGCGGCAGCGGCAAGAAGTTCAAGAAGTGCTGCGGCGCGGAGACGACGTGACGACATAAACCGGGGCAACCCGGTTTTTTTTCGCGAATCGTCCGGGTTTACACGCAGGCACGCCCGTTTTGCGCCGCAACATCGCGTGCGCGGCCGCCGGGCGCGTATGATCGTTTCTTTCTTTTTCGACCAGACTCCCATCCGATGAACGCGCCCTTGCCTGCCCGTACCGACCTTGATCGCCTTGCGGTGCTGAACGCCTACGGCATCCTCGATACGCCCCCGGAACGCGCGTTCGACGACATCGTCCGCCTCGTGGGCCAGCTGCTCGAGGCGCCGATCGTCGCCGTCAACCTGCTGGCCGAGGGCCGCCAGTGGTTCAAGTCGGAGATCGGGCTCGGCACGCGCGAGATGCCGCTGGACGACTCGATCTGCAAGTTCGCGCTGCTCCAGCAGGGCCGGATGGTGGTGCCCGATACCCGCCTCGATGCCCGCTTCAATTGCAACCCGCTGGTGACGGGCGCGCCGGGACTGCGTTTCTATGCCGGCGAATTGCTCACCACTCCCGAGGGCGTGGCGCTCGGCACCCTGTGCGTACTCGACCTGGAACCGCGCCCTCAGGGCTTGACGGCGCAGCAGGAAGCCGTGCTGGAAACGATGGCGCACCAGGTGATGCGCCTGATCGAACTGCACAAGGCCTTGAGCGACCAGCAACGGCTGCTGGAGCAGCAGCAGGCGATTCAGGAAGAACTGCAGCGCGAGCGCGAAGCATTGCGCGACAGCCAGGCGCAGGCGCTGGCGGTGGCCGGCCAGGCCGAGCGCGAACGCCGGCGCCTGGACGCCCTGCTGCAGGCGGCGCCGGTCGGCATCATCGTCGCCGAAGCGGGCGGCGCCGTGGTGCACGTGAATGCGGAAAACCGCCGCATCTGGGGTGCGCATCCGATGTCGCGCGACATCGCCGCCTACGCCGAATGGAAAGGCTGGTGGGCCGACGGCTCGGCGCGGCACGGACAGCGCCTGCGCGAGGACGAATGGGCAATGAGCCGTGCGCTGGCCGGCGAGGACGCGCCGCGCCACGTGATCGAGATCGAGTCCTTCGACAGGCCCGGCGTGCGCCGCATCATGCTCAATTCCGGCGCGCCGATCCGTAACGAGACCGGCGAGATCGTCGGCGCGGTGGTGGCGCAGATGGACGTCACCGAACGCGTGAAGGCCGAGGAAGCGCTGCGCCAGGCCGACCAGAAGAAGGACGAATTCCTGGCCATGCTGGCGCACGAGCTGCGCAACCCGCTGGCGCCGATCACCTCGGCCGCGGCGATCCTCTCGAACCACGCGGTCGATGTGGCGACGGTGCGCCGTACCAGCGCCATCATCGCGCGCCAGGCGAAGCACATGACCGGCCTGATCGACGACCTGCTCGACGTGTCGCGGGTGACGCGCGGCCGGGTCGACCTGACGACCGCGGAACTGGACATCAAGGACATCATCGCCGACGCCATCGAGCAGGTGCGTCCGCTCGTCGAGAAGCACCAGCACCGGCTGCTGCTGCAGCTGGCGCCCGCCCCTGCCATCGTGCTGGGCGACCGCAAGCGCCTGGTGCAGGTGATGACGAATCTCCTCAGCAATGCCGCGAAATACACGCCGCATGGCGGAGCGATCGACGTGCTGCTGGAGTCGGGATGCGGTGAACTCGCGGTCACGGTGCGCGACAACGGCATCGGCATGACGCCGGAACTGATCGCCGACGCGTTTGAACTCTTCTCGCAGGGGAAACGCGGGCTGGACCGCAGCCAGGGCGGCCTCGGGATCGGACTGGCACTCGTCAAAAGCCTGCTGCAACTGCACGGCGGCACGGTGAGCGTGCATAGCGAAGGGCCGGACCGCGGCAGCAGTTTCGTGGTGCGCCTGCCCGCCGTGGCGCGCAGTGCGGAAGCGGCTGCGGGGACGCCGGCACTGCCGGCCGGCGCGGCGCCGGGGCTGCTGCGCATCGGCATCGTCGACGACAACGAGGATGCGGCGGCGACGCTGTCGATGTTCCTGCAAGCCTACGGCCACGAGGTCTCGATCGCGCACTGCGCAGAACACGCCCTGGAGCTGCTGCCCGCCTTTGCGCCCGATGTCTGCCTGCTCGACATCGGCCTGCCGGAGATGAGCGGCTTCGAGCTGGCGCGCGCCCTGCGCTCACAGCCGTCCCTGCGCAGCGCGGTGCTGGTCGCGATCACCGGCTATGCCCAGGAAAAGGATCGCCAGGAAGCGCGCGGCGCTGGCTTCGACGACCTGTTCGCCAAGCCGGTCGACCTCGGCGCCCTGAACGCCCTGCTGACCCGGGTCGCGCAGCACAGGCCGCGCTGATGAGCGGCTGAGGTTCCTGAACAGGGCCGGTCTAGGCAGCCGCTTCCAGCCGCTCCTCGCACAGCGCGGCCAGCAGGTCGGACTGGCTGACGAGCCCCACCATCGCCCCGTCCCGATCGATGATGGCCACCTGGTGATAGCCGCCGTCGCGCAGCAGCGGCACCAGTTGCGCCAGCGGCGCGCCGGCGTCGAGCGCGACCACGCGCTGGCGCATGGCGTCGGCCACGCGCAGCGCGGCGCCCGGCACCAGTTGGCGCAGGCGCGCGCCCCAGCCGGTGTGGCGCAGCAGGTCTTCCTGGGCGATGACGCCGCGCAGGTGGCGCGTTTCGTCGAGCACCGGCAGCGACTGCAGGCGGTAGCGCAGCAGCAGTTCGCGCGCGTGCTCGAGGGTGTCGTTCGGCGCGGCGAAGACGATGTGGGTCGACATCAGTTCGGCGCAGGTGCGTTCGTTGAAATGACGGTGCAGCGCGAGCTGGCGCGCGTCGTCGACGATCGCCAGCAGGTCGTCGCGGCTGACGTCGAGCACCTCGCCATAGCGCGCCAGCGCCGCTTCCAGGTCGGTCTCGGTAATGCCGAGGCGCGCACCCGGCGCCGGGTCGCCGGTGGCGTGGACATTCCGGTCGGCCGCATGCTGGGCGTGCGGATAGCGTCGTCCGGTGAGGTTGTTGTAGAGCAGCGCCGCGATGACGATGATGATCGAATTCAGCGCCACCGGGCTGAGGGCGAACAGGAAGCCCGCCTCGTGCACGGCCTGCCCGCCGAGGACCGTCGTCAGGGCCACCGCACCGCCGGGCGGATGCAGGCAGCGCAGCGCGAACATGGTGCCGATCGCCAGCGCGCCGGCCAGCGGCGCGGCCAGCAGCCAGTCGGGAACGAGCTGGACGCAGGCGACCCCGATCAGGGCCGACACGGTATTGCCGCCGACCACAGACCAGGGCTGGGCCAGCGGACTGGAGGGCACGCAGAACAGCAGCACGGCCGAGGCGCCCATCGGGGCGATCAGGTAAGCCGCAAGGTCCGGGGCCAGCATGTGGGAGGCCAGCGCGGTCACGAACAGGCCGATGCAGGCGCCGATGCCGGCACGCACGCGCTCGGTGTTGCCGGCAGGGAGAGGCTGCGGCAGGAAGCCGTGCAGCCATTGGGTGAAGGTGGCGCGCATAAAGATGAAACCGCGTTGAAACAGGCAAAGACTGCAATTACACCACAAGGACTCCTGCCCTGCAGGCGCGGCCGTACTTCCGGCCCCTCGGCACGGACTGCCGCGTCGTCAATTTCGTCAATGCGCGTCAACGCACGGACGGGAATATTTTCATCTGCGACCCTGATCGTCAGTAATCACGGGCGGCGCGCCGCGCTGCATGATTAAAAATTGACGAAAAGGAGTCTTTCATGAAAAAAGCCCTGCCATTGACGCTGCTCGCCGGCGCTGCCCTGCTCGCCACCAGCGCCTGGGCCAAAGACGCGGCCAAGCCGCCGAAAGCCGAACCGCACATGCAGAAGGTGCTCGACGCCCACGCGGCGCTGAACCCGAAACCGATCGAGACGCTCACGCCGGAAGAAGCGCGCAAGCAGCCGACCCCGGCCGATGCGGTGAAAAAAGTCCTGACCGACATGAAGAAACCGACCGCGCCGGAACCGGGCGTGACGGTCAAGACGATGACGGTCGGCAGTGGCGCCGCCGGCTTCCCGGTCCATATCTACACCCCGGAGGGCAAGGGCCCGTTCCCGGTCATGATGTATTACCACGGCGGCGGCTTCGTGATCGCCGACACCAAGGTCTACGACGCCAGCCCGCGCGCCCTGGCGAAGATGGCGAACGCAATCATGGTTGCGGTCGACTACCGCCAGGCGCCCGAACACCCCTTCCCGGCCGCGCCGGACGATGCCTTCGCGGCTTACCAGTGGACGCTCGAACACGCGAAGGAATTCAACGGCGACCCGACGCGTGTGGCGGTCGGCGGCGAGAGCGCCGGCGGCAACCTGGCGACCGTGGTCTCGATGATGGCGCGCGACAAGAAGGTCGCCCTGCCCGTGCACCAGCTGCTGGTGTATCCGGTCGTGAACGACGACATGAACACGCCCTCCTACCAGAAGAACGCGAACGCCAGGCCGCTCAACAAGGCGATGATGGGCTGGTTCTTCAAGCACTACCAGGGTGACCCGAAGAGCCCGTATGCGCTGCCGATGAAGGCGGACTCGCTGAAAGGCCTGCCACCGGCGACCATCATCGCGGCCGAGATCGACCCGCTGCTGTCCGAAGGCAAGGCGTATGCGGACAAGCTGAAGAAGGATGGCGTCGCGGTGAGCTACAAGGAATACACGGGCGTGACGCACGAGTTCTTCGGCATGGGGGCGGTGGTGCCGAAGGCGAAGGAAGCGGAGCAGTTTGCGGCGGACGCGTTGAAGAAGGCGTTTGCCGCGAAGAAGTGATCGCCCCGGCGTGAATGGCGCAGCGCGCGGCGTCCCGGCGCCCGCGCGCTGCCGGCTCTTGCATGCCCTCCCCTGCCTTGATGTACGATATGTAAGCCTGTCATTTCGACCATCACTTCACCTACGGAGAACGAATGAAACACACCGCCCTGTCCCTGCTCATGGCCGCCCTGGTCGCTACCCCCGCCTTCGCCGCCGCGCCGATGGCGAAAACCCAGGCGCCCGGCTATTACCGCATGATGCTGGGCGACTTCGAAATCACGCCGCTGTCCGACGGCACGGTCGACCTGCCGGTCGACAAGCTGCTGACGCAAAAGGCCGACAAGACCAATGCGGCGCTGGCGAAAGCCCACCTGAAGGCCCCGCTCGAGACCTCGGACAACGCTTACCTGATCAATACCGGCAGCAAGCTGATCCTGGTCGACACGGGCGCCGGCATCCTCTTCGGGCCGACCCTCGGCAAGCTCCAGGCAAGCCTGAAGGCGGCCGGCTACACGCCGGAACAGGTCGACGAAATCTACCTGACGCATATGCACAGCGACCACCTGGGCGGCCTCCTGGTCACGAAGGGCACGCCGGCTTTCCCGAACGCGGTCGTGCGCGCAGCCAAGGCGGAAGCCGACGAATGGCTGAGCCAGGCGAAGATGGACAAGGCAAAGGAAGACGACAAGGGTTCCTACCATAATGCGATGGCCGCGCTCGACCCCTACGTCAAGGCCGGCAAGTTCAAGACCTTCGAGGGCGACGTCGAGCTCGCGCCCGGCATCCGCGCCCAGGGCGGGCATGGCCATACGCCGGGCCACACGACCTATGTCGTCACGAGCGGCGGCCGGAAGATGGTCATGATCGGCGACCTGATCCACGTGGGCGCGGTGCAGTTCGAGGACCCGGCGGTGACGATCGGCTTCGACGGCGACCAGAAGGCGGCAGCGGCGGCGCGCAAAAAGCTGTTCGATGCGGCGGCCAGGGATGGGGCGCTGATCGGTGGCGCGCACCTGCAGTTCCCGGGCGTGGGCTATCTGCGCACCGAGGGCAAGGGGTACCGCTATATCCCGGTCAACTACACCCGCATGCCATAAACTGTAGGGTGGGCTCCGCCCACGCGGTCGTACCTTTGCATACCACGACGCTTCCAGAAGCCATTGCGGTTTGCACAG
Source organism: Massilia sp. LXY-5 (assembly GCF_059801075.1). Classification (NCBI taxonomy): domain Bacteria; kingdom Pseudomonadati; phylum Pseudomonadota; class Betaproteobacteria; order Burkholderiales; family Oxalobacteraceae; genus Massilia; species Massilia sp. LXY-5. The sequence goes on along the minus strand of NZ_JBNNEH010000003.1, from coordinate 882,452 downwards.
GCCGTACCGCGTGGGCGGAGCCCACCCTACAAAATCAGGCGCTCTTCAGGTGCGTGGCCCGGCGCACCGTGGCCAGCACCGCGTTTAACGCGTCCAGATCCACCGGCTTGACCAGGTGATGGCTGAAACCCGCCTCCAGCGCCGCCCTGCGGTCGCTCTCCTGCCCATAACCCGACACCGCGATCAGCACGCTGTGTGCCGTCTCCGGCTGCGCCCGCAGGCGGCGCGCCAGTTCGTTGCCGTCGATGTCGGGCAGGCCGATGTCGAGCAGGCAGGCGTCGGGCCGGGCGCTGCGTGCCAGTTCCAGCGCGCGCAGCGATTCGTGTTCGATGTAGACCGCGTGGCCGGCTGCTTCGAGCAGCATCGCCAGCGTCGTGGCGGCATCGACATTGTCGTCCACCACCAGCAGGGTCAGTCCCGTCGCGCCGGCGGCGCCCGTTCCCGGCGCCGGCTGGCTGGCCGCCGCCTTCGCCGCCAGCGGCAGCGTCACGGTGAAGGTACTGCCCTGCCCCAGGCCCGGACTGGCGCAGGTGACGCTGCCGCCGTGCAGCTCGACCAGGTTGCGCACCAGCGCCAGGCCCAGGCCGAGGCCGCCCTGGGAGCGGTCGGAGCTGCGCTTGGCCTGGGCAAACAGGTCGAAGGCGCGTTCGGTCAGTTCGCGTTCCATGCCGATGCCGTCGTCGCGCACGGCCAGCACCAGTTTGCCCCCGTCCGCCCCGGCATCCACCTCGATCGCGCCGTCCTCGGGCGTGTACTTGACTGCGTTGCCCAGCAAATTCGACAGCACCTGCACCAGGCGCGCGCGGTCGCCCTCGGCCACCAGCGGCTGCGCCGGCACATGCAGGGCCAGGCGCTGGCGCCGCGCCGCCAGCTGCGGGCGCACCTGTTCCACGGCTTCGTCGACGATGGCGCGCACGTCCAGCAGGGTCCGATCGAGTTCGATCAGGCCGCGCGTGACGCGCGAGACGTCCAGCAGGTCGTCGACCAGGCGCGTCATGTGGCGCACCTGGCGCCCGATGATGGCGCTGCTCTGGCGCACCCGGGTTTCGTTGAGCGCGCCCATGTCGAGCAGCATGGCGGCTGCGCTGATCGGCGCCAGCGGATTGCGCAGTTCGTGCGCCAGCATGGCCAGGAACTCGTCCTTGCGCTGGTCGGCCATCTTCAGGCCTTCCTCGGCCAGCTTGCGGTCGGTGATGTCGCGGAAGAACACGGCGATGCCGCCGTCCTGGGTCGGAAAGGCGCGGACCTCGTTCCAGCCCCCGCGCCCATCGGTGTCGGACAGCCGGTGGTCGACCGCGCCGGCCGCGCGCGTTTCCATCGTCCGGTGCAGCATGGCGGCGACCTCGGTACCGGCCACTTCGGGGAACAGGGCCCAGTAGTTGCGGCCGATGACCTGCTCCGCCGCCATCCGGCAGATGCGCAGGCCTTCGGCATTCATGGTGGCGATGGTCCAGTCGGCAGCCATCAGTCCGAAGCCCTCGGCAATGGTATCGAAGATGTAGCGGCTGCGGTCGCGCTCGGCCCGCAGCTCGGCCTGGGCGCGCGCCGTTTCCAATGCGGCCCAGGTGCGTTCGGCCGTCGCGCGCGTGAAGCGCACCTCGGCGTCGCGCCAGTGACCGGGCTGGGCGCGGTTCAGGCTGAGGAAGCCGGCCAGGCGGCCGCCGCGCATCAGCGGCACGGTCAGCACGGCCGCCGCCCCTTCCGCGCGGAAGAGCGCGCGGCAATCGCTGCAGCGCGGATCGGTCTCGACATCGTCGACGACGAAGGTTTCGCCGGCACGCGTGAGCGCGGCGATCGTCGGGCCGAAGCCGTCGAGCGGGTACACCGCGCGCGACAGTTCGTGGGCGCCGCCGGCGTTCCACTGGTGGCGCACGGTAAATGCGCGGCCCGCGTCGTCCACCTCGGCATAGGTGGCACGGCTCAGTCCCAGCTCCTCGCCCAGCAGGGCACTGGCCGTGGCCAGCACCTCGTCGGGCGTGCCCAGCGGGTGCAGGGCATCCGAGAGCTTCAGCTCGAGCGCGGCGCGCCGTTCGGACTGGACCCGGCTGGTCGTTTCCATGACCGTGCAATACATGCCGGCCACGCGCCCCGCGCCGTCGTGCAGCGGCGAATACGAGAAGGTGAAATAGCCCTGTTCCGGAAAGCCCTGGCGGTGGATCACCAGCGGCAGGTCTTCGTGGAAGGCGGATTTGTTCGACAGTGCGCGGTCGATGATCGGCACCAGGTCGGTCCAGATCTCGGCCCAGATCTGCCGGAAGGGCTGGGCCAGCGCGGCCGGATGCTTGGCGCCGAGGATGACCGCATAGGCATCGTTGTAGAAGAAGCGCAGGTCCGGCCCCCAGGCCACGAACATCGGAAAGGCGGAATTGAGCGACATGCCGACGGCGGTCACCAGTTCCGGCGGCCAGGTGTCGGGGTGTCCGAGCGGACAGCTGCGCCAGTCGTGCGCGGCATACAGCGCGCGCACGCCCGTCAGTGGGGTGCTTGGGTCGTTGGGGAGGAAGCCGGGCATACCCCGATTGTCCCACAGTCAGACAATTGCCGGAGCATAACTAGCTCCGGCTCGTGGCGCCGATTACAGCCTGCGCATTACAGCTTGCGCATTACAGCTTAATGAAATGCTCGCGGTAGTACTTCAGCTCTTCGACCGACTCGATGATGTCGGCCAGCGCCGTGTGTTTCTGGTGCTTCTTGAAACCGGACGCCAGTTCCGGCTTCCAGCGGCGGCACAGTTCCTTCAGCGTCGACACGTCCAGGTTGCGGTAGTGGAAAAAGGCTTCCAGCTTCGGCATGCCGCGCGCCATGAAGCGGCGGTCCTGGCAGATGGTGTTGCCGCACATCGGCGATTTGTTCGCCGGGACGAAATTCTTCAGGAAGGCGATCAGCGCCACTTCGGCGTCGGCTTCGGTCACGGTCGAGGCGCGCACGCGGTCGATCAGGCCGGACTTGCCGTGGGTGCCCTTGTTCCAGTTGTCCATCTTGTCGAGCGTTTCGTCCGACTGGTGGATCGCGAAGACAGGCCCTTCGGCCAGCACGTTCAGGTGCATGTCGGTGACGACGACGGCGACCTCGATGATGCGGTCGGTGTCCGGGTCGAGCCCGGTCATTTCCATATCGACCCAGACCAGGTTCATGTCGTTGGGACGCTGGGCGGTGGAGGAGACTGCGGAATCGGTTGGGTGTGACATAATTCTCTCTTTGCCTAATCAATCCTGCATTTTCTCACAGGCACTGAATGTCTTCACTCGCGTTTTCGGTTTTGTTCGTCGTTTTCTTCGTGCTCACGCTCGGGCTGCGCTTCTGGCTGGCCAACCGCCAGATCCGCCACGTGCTGCGCCACCGCGCCAGCGTGCCCGCGGAGTTCGCCCCCAAGGTCTCGCTCGAGACCCACCAGAAGGCGGCCGACTACACGGTCGCGAAAACCCGCTTCGGCATTGCCGCCCTGCTCTGGGGCGGCCTGACCCTGGTCGGCTTCACCCTGCTCGGCGGCCTGCAGGCCCTGTCGACTGCGCTGCTGCACGTCGCCGGTCCGGGAATGCTACATCAACTCCTGCTGGTGGCCGCGTTCGCGATCCTCACGGGCCTGCTCGACCTGCCCTTCGACTGGTACCGCCAGTTCGTGCTGGAACAGCGTTTCGGCTTCAACAAGATGAGCGTCAGGCTGTGGCTCGCCGACATGGTGAAAGGCGCGCTGGTGGGCATGGTGATCGGCCTGCCGCTGGTGTGGGTTGTACTGAAACTGATGGAATCGGCCGGTTCGCTCTGGTGGTTCTGGACCTGGCTGGTCTGGAGCGGCTTCCAACTGCTGATGATGGTGCTGTACCCGAGCGTGATCGCGCCGCTGTTCAATAAATTCACGCCGCTCGCCGACGAAGGCCTCAAATCGCGCATCGAGGGCCTGATGGCGCGCGTCGGCTTCGCCTCGAAGGGGCTGTTCGTGATGGACGGCAGCCGCCGCAGCGCCCACGGCAACGCCTATTTCTCCGGCTTCGGCGCGGCCAAGCGCATCGTCTTCTTCGACACCCTGATCGAGCGCCTGGCCCCGCACGAGATCGAAGCGGTGCTGGCGCATGAACTGGGCCATTTCAAACTGCGCCACATCGTCAAGCGCATCGTCGTCATGTTCGCGCTGTCGCTGGCCTTCCTGGCCCTGCTCGGCTACCTGAAAGAGCAAGCCTGGTTCTACACGGGACTGGGCGTGACGCCGATGCTGCAGGCGCCGAACGACGCCATGGCCCTGCTGCTGTTCGTGCTGGTGCTGCCGATCTTTACCTTCGTCTTCGGCCCGCTGAATGCGATCACCTCGCGCAAGCACGAGTTCGAGGCGGATGCCTTTGCGGCGAAGCACAGCGATGCGACGCACCTGGTCTCGGCCCTGGTCAAGATGTATGAAGACAATGCCTCGACGCTGACGCCCGACCCGCTGCACTCGGCGTTTTATGACTCGCACCCGCCGGCATCGGTACGGATCGCCCATTTGAACGGAGCGGCCGCATGACGCTGCGCGAACGCCATTGCACCCACGGCGCGCCGGCCCTCGAGGCCAGCGAGCTGCCCGCCCTGCTGGCGCAGGTACCCGACTGGCAAGTCGAGGACAAGCGCCTCGTGCGCAGCTTCGCCTTCACGGACTACCACGAGACCATCGAATTCGTGAACGCGCTGGCCTGGATGATCCACGCCGAAAACCACCATCCGGACCTGACGGTGCGCTACCGCCACTGCATCGTCGCCTGGACCACCCATTCGGCGGGCAATGCGGTATCGCTGAACGACATCATCTGCGCTGCGAAAGCCGACGCAATCTACGAAGAACGGACAGGCGCGTGAGCAAAGACAAGAAAATAGACACTACGCTGAGCGGCACCATCATCGCGGCGCACGGGCGCCATTACCTGGCCGACGTGAACGGCGAAAAATTCCAGTGCGTCACGCGCGGCAAGAAGACGAATGTGGCCGTCGGCGACGTCGTGCACCTGGTGCAGACCTCGAACGACCAGGCCGTCATCGAAAAGATCGCCGAGCGCACGACCCTGCTCTACCGCTCGGACCAGTACAAATCGAAGCTGCTGGCGGCGAACATCTCGCGCCTGTTCATCGTGATCGCGACCGAACCAGGTTTCGCGGACGACCTGGTATCGCGTTCGCTGGTGGCGGCCGAGGCGGCCGGCATCGAGGCCCACCTGATCCTGAATAAAACCGACGTCGCAGACCTGCTGCCGCGCGCGCGCGAACGCGCCGGCGTGTATGCGGCGCTCGGCTATCCGGTGCACGAGGTATCGGCGCGCACCAATCCCGAGCATGCGCTGGCCGTGCTGCGGCCCTTGCTGGCCGGGCAATCCTCGATCTTCATCGGCCAGTCGGGCATGGGCAAGTCCTCGCTGATCAATTTGCTGGTACCGGACGCCGACATCGCCGTGCGCGAAATCTCGGCCGCCCTCGACACCGGCAAGCACACCACGACCTTCACGCGGCTCTACTGGTTGCCGGACGGCGCGGCGATCATCGATTCGCCCGGCTTCCAGGAATTCGGCCTGTACCACCTCTCCGAGGGCATGCTGGAGCGGGCCTTCGTCGAGTTCAAGCCCTACCTGGGCGGCTGCAAGTACTACAACTGCCGCCACCTGGCCGAGCCGCAGTGCGCCGTGCTGACGGCCGTCGCCGAAGGCAAGATCGCGAAACACCGCCACGAGCTGTATGCCCAGCTGTTGCACGAGTCGGCGCAGACGCTGTATTGATCGGCGGCGGGCCTGCTTTCCCAAAAATCAAGCAAAACCCTTATAATCAAGGGGATACTCTCTTCCCAGAACACGATATGCCAGGCTCCAAAGCGATCAAGCACTTCCTGCAGTTCTCCGATTTCTCGCTCGACGAATTCGAATACGTGATCGAGCGTGCGAAGGTCATCAAGCGCAAGTTCAAGGCCTACGAGGTGTACCACCCGCTGGTCGACCGCACCCTGGTGATGGTGTTCGAGAAGAGTTCCACCCGCACGCGCCTGTCGTTCGAAGCCGGCATGCACCAGCTGGGCGGCGCCGCGATCTACCTGAACACGCGCGACAGCCAGCTGGGACGCGGCGAGCCGGTCGAGGACGCGGGCCAGGTGATGAGCCGCATGTGCGACATCATCATGGTGCGCACCTTCGGCCAGGAGATCATCGAGCGCTTCGCCGCCAATTCGCGGGTGCCGGTGATCAACGGCCTGACCAACGAACACCACCCCTGCCAGGTGCTGGCCGACATCTTCACCTTCTACGAGCACCGCGGCCCGATCGCCGGCAAGACCGTGGCCTGGATCGGCGACGCCAACAACATGCTGTACTCCTGGCTACAGGCGGCCGAAGTGTTCGGCTTCCACCTGAACGTCTCGACCCCGAAGGGCTACGACATCGACCCGAGCCTGGTCTCGACGCAGCGCTACACCTTCTTCGACAATCCGTCGGACGCCTGCGAAGGCGCGCACCTGGTCAACACCGACGTCTGGACCAGCATGGGCTACGAAAAGGAAAACGCAGAAAGACTGAAAGCGTTTGACGGCTTCATCGTCGACGCCGCCAAGATGGGGCGCGCGTCCCCGGACGCGGTCTTCATGCACTGCCTGCCGGCCCACCGCGGCGAGGAAGTCGCGGCCGAAGTCATCGACGGTCCACAGTCGGTGGTCTGGGACGAAGCGGAAAACCGCCTGCACGTGCAGAAGGCCCTGATCGAATACCTGCTGCTTGGCAAAATCCAGGACAACTGAACATTTTTAAGCACCACCCTTTGTTTGATCGTCGGTCCGCAAGGACCGGCTGACCACTTCAATCCCACCTCTCCTCCACACTGGAACTTCCATGAGCGACATCAAAAAAGTAGTGCTGGCCTACTCCGGCGGCCTCGACACCTCCGTCATCCTGAAATGGCTGCAAGACAATTACGGCTGCGAGATCGTCACCTTCACCGCCGACCTCGGCCAGGGCGAAGAACTCGAGCCGGCGCGCGCCAAGGCCATCAAGTTCGGCATCAAGCCTGAAAACATCTACATCGACGACGTGCGCGAGGAATTCACGCGCGACTTCGTGTTCCCGATGTTCCGCGCGAACACCGTCTACGAAGGCGAATACCTGCTGGGCACCTCGATCGCGCGTCCGCTGATCGCGAAACGCCTGATCGAGATCGCCAACGAAACCGGCGCCGACGCCGTCTCGCACGGCGCGACCGGCAAGGGCAACGACCAGGTGCGCTTCGAGCTGGGCGCCTATGCGCTCAAGCCGGACGTCAAGATCATCGCCCCATGGCGCGAATGGGACCTGCTGTCGCGCGAAAAGCTGCTGAAATACGCGGAAGACGCCGGCATCGCGGTCGACATGAAGCACAAGAACGGCGGCGCGCCCTACTCGATGGACGCCAACCTGCTGCACATCTCCTTCGAAGGCCGCCATCTGGAAAACCCGAGTGCCGAAGCCGAGGAATCGATGTGGCGCTGGACGGTGAGCCCGGAGCAGGCGCCGAACGAAGCCGAATACCTCGACATCGAATACGAGCGCGGCGACATCGTCGCCCTGAACGGCAAGCGCATGACGCCGGCCGCAGTGCTGACCGAGCTGAACCGCCTGGGCGGCAAGCACGGCATCGGCCGGCTGGACCTGGTGGAAAACCGTTACGTCGGCATGAAGTCGCGCGGCTGCTACGAAACCCCAGGCGGCACCATCATGCTGCGCGCCCACCGCGCGATCGAATCGATCACGCTGGACCGCGAAGTGGCGCACCTGAAGGACGACCTGATGCCGCGCTACGCCAGCCTGATTTATAACGGCTACTGGTGGGCGCCGGAACGCGTCGCGCTGCAGACGCTGATCGACCACACCCAGGCCACCGTCAACGGCTGGGTCCGCGTGAAGCTCTATAAAGGCAATGTGATCGTCGTCGCGCGCGATTCGAAGACCGATTCGCTGTTCGACATGAACATCGCTACTTTTGATGAAGACGGCGGCGCCTACAACCAGGCGGATGCGGGCGGCTTCATCAAGCTCAATGCGCTGCGCATGCGCATCGCGGCCAAGGCACGGGCCAAGCGCGGGCAGTAAGCCATCGCGCTCGATGAAAAGCCGCCTGCGGGCGGCTTTTTTCGTTAACCGGCGCGTAACGTAGGGTGGGCACTCGTGCCCACGCGGTAACACGCCAGAATCTCGTTCCGGACGATCTTGCACACATGGTGATCATCCGTCTGTAACATCGGGGGCGCTTCGACCATCATTCGGCGTACCGCGTGGGCTCGAGAGCCTACCCTACGTTACGCTGCCGCCAACGACGCTTTCACACGTCGCGTAAATCCGCGAGCGGCTGCTTTCCGAATTGATCGGCCAACAAATAATCCACCAGCTTGCGCGCACACTCGTCCGGCCTGGCCAGCGCCCCCTCCTGCTTGAGCTGCACGAAACGCTCCTTCATCGGAAAACGCGACTCCGGCGTGGCCCGGATTTCGGCCTGCATGCCGGTATCGATCACGCCCGGCGCCAGGCTGGTGCAGCGCACGGACGGGTCGCCGTCCTGCAGCACGGCTTCGGCATGGCGGTCGAGGGCGGCCTTGGTGGCGCAGTAGACGCTCCAGCCGGGATAGGCATTCCTGCCCGCCCCGCTCGACACGTGGAGAATGCGCCGCTCGCCGGTACTTGCCTGCACCACGCTTGCGGCCAGCGCCAGCGGCGCGGCCACGTTCAGCGTCACCGCGCGCAGCGCAGCCAGCGGATCCTGTTCGGCCAGCGGGCCGACCGGGGCGACGACGCCGGCATTGTTCACCAGCAGCGTGGTCTCGGCGTCCGCCAGCCAGTCGCGCAGCATCGTGCCCGCCACGAAGCTGGCCAGCGCCGCGCCATCGGACAGGTCGACTTCGATTTCGGTGAGCAGCGGCGACGCCGCCGCGGCGGCCCGGCTGCGCGCCAGGCCGAGCACCGGAATCCCGCGTTCGATCAGCTCGGCGGCGATGGCGGCGCCGAGACCCTTGGTGTGGCCGGTGACGATGGCTTTCATGCGGATCTCCTCCAGAATGGGAGCCCAAGCATACTCGAAGGCGTGACACGCGCCCAGACCGTTGTAAGCGGACACTCGAAATAGACTAAATGCAACAATTCGTGAAGGGCTCGGGGTAGAATGAGACCGCCCTGTCCACCCCGCTTCGCCACCTCAGCCAAACCGATGCCCACCGCACCTGCCATTGCGCCACTGAACAGCCCTTGCCGCGTCCTGCTGGTCGGCGCACCGCCCTTTGCCGGCGCGCTGCGCGAAATGCTGGCGGGCGCCGACGACATCGAACTGATGCTGACCGATGCCGCCCAGGCGCTGGAGCAGGCGGCGACGCTGCGCCCGGCCGTGCTGGTGCGCGCGCTGGGCGGACGCGACGACAGCGGCGACTTCATCCGTGCCTGCCGGGCGCATGCGGCCCTGAACGCGCTGCCCCTGGTCGTCCTTGCCCCCAACGCCGATAACGCCGGGCGCGACGCCGCCTTCGCCGCCGGCGCCAGCGATTACCTGGCCGAATTGCCGACCCGGACCGAACTGCTGGCGCGCCTGCGCTACCACGCCTCGGCCAGCCAGGCCCTGCTCGAACGCGACGATGCCCTGCGCCGCCTCGTCGAGACCCAGGCGCTGCTGGCCCGCGCGCAGGGCGAACTCGACCGCATCGACGGCGTCGACGGCCTGACCGGCATCCCGAACCGGCGCCGCTTCGAGCAGGTCGCGCAAGGCGAATGGCAGCGCGCGCGCCGCAACGGCCAGCCGCTTTCCCTGCTCGTATGCGATGTCGACAGTTTTGGTTATTTCAATCACCGCCTCGGGCGCGAAGCGGGCGACCTCTGCCTGCGCAAGATGGCGGGCGTGCTCACCGGTCAGCTGAAGCGTCCGTCGGACCTCGCCGCGCGCTACGACGGCAAGCAGTTCGCGATCCTGCTGCCCGACACCAGCCTCGATGGCGCGGTGCAGGTGGCCGAATCCTGCCGCGCGGCGCTCGAGCGCCTGGCGCTGTCGCATCCCTTGCCGGAGCGGCGCATCGTGACGATGTCGGTCGGTGTGGCCTCGACCGTGCCGTCCGAAGAAGGCATGTTCGACGATGTCCTGGTGCGGGCCGGCGAAGCCGTGCAGGCGGCCAAGTCCCGTGGCCGCAACCGGGTCGCGGCTTTCCGGGCCTAGATAAAGACCGGTTCCGGCTCCAGCTCGACGCCGAACCGTTCCAGCACATCCTGCTGGATCGCGCGCGCCAGCGCCATGACGTCGGCCCCGGTTGCCCCGCCATTGTTCACCAGCACCAGCGCCTGCTTCGGGTAGACGCCGGCCGCGCCCATGTTTTTCCCCTTCCAGCCGCACTGGTCGATGAGCCAGCCCGCCGCCAGCTTTTCGCTGCCGTCCGGCTGCGCGTGGTGCACCAGTTGGGGGAAACTCTCCAGCAGCGCGCGGCACCGGGCGCCGGGCACCACCGGATTCTTGAAGAAGCTGCCGGCGTTGCCGATCTCGGCCGGGTCGGGCAGCTTGCGGCGCCGGATCGCGACGACGGTGTCGCTCACCTGGCGCGGCGTCGGGGCATCGATGCCCGCCGCTGCCACTGCCTGGGCCAGTTCGGCGTAGCGCAGGTTCGGCCGCCAGTCCCGCGGCAGGGCGAAGGTGACGTCCAGCACCACCAGGTTGGCGCCGCCGGCGTGCTTGAACACACTGTCGCGGTAGCCGAAACGGCAGTCCTGCCCGGTGAGGGTACGCCGCTCCCCCGTCGCCAGGTCGAAGACGGTCAGCGAGTGAAACACATCCTTGATCTCGAGGCCATACGCCCCGATATTCTGGATCGGTGCCGCGCCCACGGTGCCGGGAATGAGGGACAGGTTTTCGAGGCCGCCCAGGCCCTGGTCCAGCGTGTACTGCACGAAGGCATGCCAGTTTTCGCCGGCGCCGGCGCGCACCAGGGTCTTGCCGTCCTCTTCGCCGATGACCTCGCGGCCTTCGATGGCCATGTGCAGCACCAAGGCCTCGACGTCGCGCGTGAGCAGCACGTTGCTGCCGCCGCCGAGGACGAAACAAGGCAGGCCCGTGCCGGCGCTGTCGCCGCGCAGGCCGTCGAGCTGGTCCGCATGCGTGACGCGCAGGTAGCGGCGGGCACGCGCCGGGAGGCCGAAGGTATTGAAGGCTTGCAGCGAAACGTCGTGTTCGATCGGGAGGGTATTGAGCATGGGTCAGGACGGTCGAGGGCGAAAACCGGTCGATTATAGAGGCAAATATCGTAGCGACCCCAGCCTTGTCGGGTTAAAACGGTCGTTCTATTCGTGCTTGTCCGTTAAAATACTGCCACTTATAAATTCAGCAGCAACATCATAAAAGGAAAACTGCGATGCCATCGTTTGACGTGGTCTGCGAAGCAGACATGGTTGAAGTAAAGAACGCCGTCGAGCAATCGAACAAGGAAATCACCACCCGCTTCGACTTCAAGGGCAGCTCCGCCAAGGTCGAGCAGAAGGAAAAGGAATTGACGCTGTTCGCCGATTCCGATTTCCAGCTGAGCCAGGTGAAGGACGTGCTCGTCAACAAAATGACCAAGCGTAAGGTCGACGTCCGCTTCCTCGACGAGGAAAAAGTGGAAAAGATCGGCGGCGACAAGGTCAAGCAGCTGATCAAGGTGCGCAACGGCATCGAGACCGAGGACGCCAAGAAAATCACCAAGGCGATCAAGGAAAGCAAGATGAAGGTGCAGGCCAGCATCCAGGGCGAAACCGTGCGCGTCACCGGCGCCAAGCGCGACGACCTGCAGGCCGCGATGGCCCTGCTGCGCAAGGACATCCAGGACCTGCCGCTCGCGTTCAACAACTTCCGCGATTAATGGACGCCGCCAGGGCATGCCCCGGCCTTCCCTCGCCGCATGCCTCGCGCTACCCCCTTTTTGCTTGGGGTAGAATTGAGGCTGCACAAACTCGCTCGCCCCGCCTCGCTTTTCGAGCAAGAGCACACTGGTAGCAACTTCGGTAGTCTAAGGATAGCAATGAAACGTGTTGATGATTTCCGCCTGCGTCTGGGCAACAAGGAATATGTGCCCATCATGATTGGCGGAATGGGCGTGGACATTTCGACCTCCGAGCTCGCGCTGGAAGCGGCGCGCCTGGGCGGCATCGGCCACATCTCGGACGCGATGGTGCAGGACGTCTCGGACCGCAAGTTCGATACGACCTTCGTCAAGGACAAGACCAAGCTCTACAAGTTCAACATCAACAACATGGACAAGGCGGTGGTGCAGTTCGACCTCGAACGCCTGGCCGAAGCGACGCGCCTGCACGTGGGCGCGACCATGGCGGCGAAGAAGGGCGATGGCCTGATCTTCGTGAACTGCATGGAAAAGCTGACCATGAACGCGCCCAAGGAAACCCTGCGCACGCGCCTGGCCTCGGCACTCGACGCCGGCATCGACGGCATCACCATGTCGGCCGGCCTGCACCTCGGTTCCTTCGAACTGATCAAGGACCACCCGCGCTTCCGTGAAGCCAAGCTCGGCATCATCGTGTCCTCGGTGCGCGCGCTGCAGCTGTTCCTGCGCAAGGTCGCCAAACTCAACCGCCCGCCCGATTTCATCATCGTCGAGGGACCGCTGGCCGGCGGCCACCTGGGCTTCGGTTTCGACTGGAAGAATTACGACCTGCACCTGATCATCGACGAAATCCTCGCCTACATGCGCGCGGAAAACATCGACATCCCGCTGATCGCGGCCGGCGGCGTGTTCACCGGTTCGGATGCGGTCTCGTTCCTGGAAAAAGGCGTGGGCGGCGTGCAGGTGGCGACCCGCTTCACCGTCACCCAGGAATGCGGCATGCCCGACAGCGTCAAGCAGGAATACTTCCGCGCCAGCGAGGAAGACATCATCGTCAACGGCATCTCGCCGACCGGCTATCCGATGCGCATGCTGAAAAGCACGCCGGCCATCGGTTCCGGCATCCGCCCGGGCTGCGAATCCTACGGCTACCTGCTGGACGCCACCGGCAACTGCGCCTACATCAATTCGTACAACCGCGAAGTGCTGGCCAATCCAGACGTGAAAAACCCGCCGGTGATGGACAAGACCTGCCTGTGCACGCACATGCGCAACTATAACTGCTGGACTTGCGGCCATTACACCTACCGCCTGAAGGACACGACCCACAAACTGGCCAACGGCGATTACCAGATCCTGAGCGCCGAGCACGTGTTCAAGGACTATCAGTTCAGCGTGAACAACGAGATCGCGCTGCCGGAAAAACAGGAGAGCGCGGCCGCCTGAGCACGCCTCCTGTCCCCTTCGCAAAAAGCCACGCTCAGCCGTGGCTTTTTGTTTTTGAACAAGGGCGACAAAAGGTGGGGAACAGGAGTACGCTCGGGTAGTCCAACTGAGGTTGCCCACAACGAAAGGCGCTCAGCATGACCATGCCCATACCGACTGCCAACGCCGCCTTCCTGATCGACGAAGCGGGCATCATCACGGCATGGAACAAGGCGTGCGAGCAGCTGCTCGGCTTTCCCGCGCGCGAGGCCATCGGCCAATCCTTCGGCTCCCTGCTCGTCGGCATCGATCCCGGGGATATGACCGCGCGCTGGCGCGGCCTGGCCGAAGACCACGGCCACACCAACCGGGTCGTCCTGCGCCATGCCGACGGTACGACGGTCAAGGCGGACCTCGCCATCCTGCCGCAGGCCGGCCTCGATGGCGTCGACCGGGCCTGGGTGGCCGCCATCGACAACGTCCACAACGATGCCATGCCCGACGCGGTGCTGGTCGGGCGCATGCCGCTGGCGACGATCATCGACGTCTTGCCGGGCACCTTCTATGCACTCAACCGCGAAGGCCGCTTCCTGCTCTGGAACCGTAACCATGAGCGGATGACCGAGTACAGCTCGGAAGAAATGGGCGCGACCAATGCGCTCGAACTGTTCGATCTGCCCACCCGTCCCCTGATCGCCGAGAGTATCCGCCGCGTGTTCGAGGAAGGCGAGGAAGTCACGATCGAAGCCGATGTCGTCGCGCGCAGCGGACGCGAAACGCCGATGCTGCTGTGCGGCGCGCGCGTGGATTGCGACGGCGGCCGTTACCTGTTCGGCATGGGCATGGACATCACGGCCAGGCGCGAGCAGGAACGCGCACTGCGCCTGCGCGAGCGCGCCCTGCACGCGGCCAGCAACGGCATCGTCATCACCGGCATCGACGGCGGCAACTGCCCGATCGAATACGTCAATCCGGCCTTCGAGCGCATCACCGGCTACAGCGCGATCGAAGTCGTCGGGCGCGATTCGCGCTTCATGGCGGCGCCCGGGATGGACAACAATGAGCGCCAGCAGGTGCGCGAGGCAATCGCCGCGCGGCGGCCGGTGAACGTCGTGTTTCGCAACATGCGCAAGGACGGCGAGCTGTTCTGGAACGACCTGTCCATCACGCCGGTACAGGGCGAACATGGCGAAACGACACATTTCATCGGCGTCATCATGGACGTCACGGCCACCAAGCAGCGCACCGCCCACCTCGAGCACGAGGTCAACCACGACCCGCTCACCGGCCTGGCCAACCGCAACCTGATGTGGGACCGGCTGGAGCAGGCGCTGCACCTGTCGCAGCGCCAGAAGTCGATGGTCGGCATCGTCCTGATCGACCTGAACAACTTCAAGAACATCAACGACAGCTTCGGCCACGAGGCCGGCGACGTGGTGCTGAAGGTGGTCGCGCGCCGCCTGCAGGCCTCGGTGCGCGAGATCGACACGGTGGCGCGATTGTCCGGCGACGAATTCGTGCTGGTGCTGGTGAACCAGCCCACGCTGCGCTTCACGCTGCGCATGATCGAGCGCCTGCGCCAGAGCCTGACCCAGCCCGTCTCGTTCATGCACAAGGAAATCGCCGTCGGCGCCAGCCTCGGGGTCGCGGTCTACCCGCACGACGGCATCACCGCGCCCGATCTGGTGCGCTCCGCGGATGTCGCCATGTACCACGCCAAGGCCACCGGCCGCAACGAAATCTATTTCTTTTCGAACGATATGAAGTCGAGCAGCGAGGCGCGGGCGCGGCTCGATTCCGGCATGTCGCACGCGATCGAACGGAGCGAGCTGTTCATGCTGTACCAGCCCTGCATCGACGCGAAGAGCGGCCGGGTCTCCTGCTTCGAGGCGCTGCTGCGCTGGCGCCACCCCGAGCACGGGGTCCTGCTGCCCTCCTCTTTTCTCTCGGAAGCCGAGGAAAACGGCCGCATCGTCGAGTTCGGGGCCTGGGTGCTCGACCAGGCCTGCGCCTTCCTGCACGACCTGAAACAGCTGGGCATCACCGACGTGCCGGTGACGGTGAACGTCACGGCGCGCGAGTACGGGCAGCAGGATTTCGTATCGGGCATCGCCTCGCGCCTGAAAGCCTGGGAGCTGGCGCCGGACCTCCTTCAGATCGAACTGCGCGAGGAAACCGTGATCCGCAATCCGGGCCAGGTACGCGACCTGGCCGCCCAGCTGCGCCAGCTCGGCCTGACGCTGTCGATCGACGAATTCGGCCAGGGCATGACCGACCTCGGCTTCCTGCGCGAACTGTCCGTGGGCCAGCTGAAACTGGCAAAGGAAGCGGTGCGCGCGATTGCCGACGGGCCCGAAGGCGAAGGCGGGACGATGGCGCGCACGCTCATCGACATCGGGCACAATCTGCGCATGCCGGTGATCGGCGAGGCGGTCGAGACGCGGGCGCAGCTGGACTTCCTGACCGCGCATGGATGCGAGGTGCTGCAGGGTTTATTGCTGAGCGAGCCGGTGCTGCCGGAGGCGGCGCGCAACCTGGTGCGCGATCGGATGCCGGCGTGACGGTTATGCGACGGTTATGGGGCTGTTGCCTGTTCGGCTATCGGTGTTCCGAATCCGCGTGGGCTCAAGAGCCCACCCTACGGTCTCCACTGCCGGCCGTAGGGTGGGCATTCATGCCCACGCGGATTCAACGCACCGATAACGGAACAGGCAACAGCCCCACCCCGCCCGCACACCTTACCCTTCGCTCGTGATCCGCTGGACCAAGGCCCCCAGCACATCCTCCGCCATCGCGTTATCCACCTGGCAGGTCCCCGCATTCTCATGCCCGCCCCCGCCGTACTCCAGCATCAGCGCACCGATATTCGTCCTGGAGGTCCGGTTCAGAATCGATTTACCTGTCGCAAACACCGTGTTCTGGTTTTTCAGCCCCCACAGCACGTGGATCGAGATATTCGTCTCCGGGAACAGCGCATAGATGATGAAACGGTTGCCGGCGTAAATCGTCTGCTCCTCGCGCAGGTCGAGCACCACCAGGTTGCCGTGCACGCGGGCGCAGCGCCGGATCTGTTCCTTGCACAGGTTGCTGTGCTCGAAATACAGCCTGGTGCGCTCCTGCACGTCGGGCAGCGCCATGATCTCGTCGATCGAATGCTGCCGGCAGGCCTCGATCAGTTCCATCATGAGCTGGTAGTTCGAGATGCGGAAATCGCGGAAGCGGCCGAGGCCGGTACGGGCGTCCATCAGGAAGTTGAGCAGGTTCCAGCCGGCCGGTTCCAGCACTTCCTCGCGCGAAAAGCGGGCGCTGTCGCCCTTGTCGACCGCCGCCATCATGTCGCGCCAGGCCACGGGGAACACTTTCTCGCCGCCGTAGTAATCCCAGACCACGCGCGCCGCCGACGGCGCCTCGGGCTGGATCACGTGATTCGGGCGCGTGCCGCGGTTGCGGATGGTCTCGGACAGGTGATGGTCGAAGGCCAGGTGGGCCCCGGCGACATAGGGCAGGTTGGTCGTGATGTCGCGCTTGGTGATCGCAATTTTGCCGTCCTGCATGTCCTTCGGATGGACAAACAGGATGTCGTCGATCAGGTTCAGGTGCTTGAGCAGGACTGCGCAGACCAGTCCATCGAAGTCGCTGCGGGTGACGAGGCGAAACTGTGCAAGAACGGCGGACATCGGCGTACCCTTTCGTCGAATGGTTGACTTTCAATACGGCAATCGTTTTCAAATCATACCGTGCAAAGTTTCCGATTTTTATTTTTTATTGAAGGGTTTGGGGGGCGACAAGGCGGCACCGGCACCGCCTTCTGCATTCCACGCCCCGCATCCTGCAGGCTGTCGCAAAGCACGCGCGGTGTCGCCGGCTGCGGGGTAAAGTTGCAACATTCCAACAATCCGAAAGCCGGACCCTGCCATTTGCACATGGCAAAACGGCACCGGGCGGCAGGGACGCGGTACACTCGCTCCCGCCCACGAATCGAAGACAAGACCCGACATGCAAGCGCGCAGCTCCTCCCACCATTATTTTTCCGGCATCCTGTCGTCGCTCTACCGCGCCTTCGATGCCGTCGCCACCTGGGTTACCCAGCTGTCGTGGTGGAAATTCTTCCTGTTCGCCGCGCTGACCCTGATCGCCGGCGCCATCCTCCAGGAAGAACTGTTTTCCGGCGGAGAGGTCGAGATCGCCGCGGCCGAGCGCGCCGCGCGCAAGGACCAGCCCAGCATCCTGATCGACGACAGCGGCATCCATTTCAACCCGCGCAACAAGCCGAAAGCCGGCAGTCCGGAGGGCCCTGCGGCCGCGCACCCGTCCGTGCCGCCCGCGCCGCCCGCGCCCGAGGCGCCCGGCGCTCCGGCTGCGCCGGGAGCGCCGGGAGCGCCCGACCCTGCCCCGGCGCCCGACCTGGCCCTGCCGAAAGGCGCCCATCCGGGCAGCGACTCGGTCCACATCGAACTGCCGCCGCAGATCGCCGAAGAGTTGTCGGTGGCGATCGAAGGCGCCGTCGACGATGCGGCAGAGGCGAAAGTGTCGCGTTATCACAAACAGGCCTCGACCTGGTTCAACAGCTTCGTGCTGCTGCTGGTCATGGCCCTGTTCGGGGTCAAGGCGCTGATGGGTGGCAAGAAGCGCGCTGAATTGCAAACCCAGTCCGCGAATGCCGCCGCCGAGCGCGAGTCGATGCAGCGCCAGCTGTCCGAGGCGCGCATGCAGATGATGCAGGCCCAGGTCGAGCCGCACTTCCTGTTCAACACGCTCGCCTCGGTCGAACACCTGATCGAGACCAACCCGCCGCGCGCCTCGGCCATGCAGCGCAGCCTGATCCAGTACCTGCGCGCGGTGCTGCCGCAGATGCGCGACAACACCCTGGTGACCAACCTCGGGCGCGAAGTCGACATGGTCACTGCCTACCTGAACCTGCTCAAGATGCGGATGGAAGAACGCCTGACGGTCGACATGCGCATCCCCGACGGCCTGCGCAGCGCCGCCTTCCCGCCGATGATGCTGCAGTCGATGGTCGAAAATGCGATCAAGCACGGCCTGGAATGCAAGCCCGAGGGCGGCACCCTGAAAATCGTGGCCGACGTCGCCGACAACAAATTGCGCGTCACCGTCACCGACGACGGCGTCGGTTTCGGGGTCGTGCCGAGCACCGGTACGGGCCTCGGCCTGCCGACCATCCGCGAGCGCCTGCGCTTGCTGCATGGCGAGTCCGGCCAGCTGCACATCGCCGCCAACAGCCCGAGCGGCGTGATCGCGATGGTCGAGGTGCCGTACCAGGTTTCGCGCTGAGCAGGTTTCCCGCTGGGGCATCGATGTCCTTGCCTGCCGCCCCGTTTCGTTGAATAATTGTCACTTCCTCTTTCCGCCAGGACCACGACCATGCCGACCGCGATTATTGCCGATGATGAAAGACTGATGCGCGACCAGCTGCGCATGCGCCTGGAGCAGGTGTGGCCGGAACTGGAGATCGTGGGCGAGGCGAAAAATGGCGAAGAAGCGGTCGAACTGGTCGGACAGCACAAGCCCGATCTGACCTTCCTCGACATCCGCATGCCGGGCAAGACCGGCATGGAAGCGGCACGCGAAATCGGCGACCGCAGCCAGATCGTGTTCGTCACCGCCTACGACCAGTACGCGGTCGAAGCCTTCGAGCGCGGCGCCGTCGATTACGTGCTGAAACCTTCCGAACCGGAGCGCCTGAAGGTCACGGTCGAACGCCTCAAAGCGCGCCTGGACAAGCCGGGCGCGGTGGTGAACGACAGCGTCACCGCGATGCTGTCGCAACTGGCGGAAAAGATCGCCGCACCCAAGCCGAAGCACCTGCAGTGGATCCAGGCCAGCATCGGCCAGGATTTGCGCATGATCCCGGTCGAGGACATCCTGTTCTTTCGCTCCGACGAAAAATACACCTGCGTGCAGACGGCCACATTCGAGGCGCTCATTCGCAAGCCGGTGCGTGACCTGGCCGACGAACTCGATCCAGCCCTGTTCTGGCAGATCCACCGCGCCACGCTGGTCAACGTCAACGCCATCGAAGGCGTGACGCGCGACATCCGCGGGCGCCACCTTGTGCTGGTCAAGGGGCGCCCGGAAAAGCTGGAAGTGAGCCGTAGCTTTTTACATCTGTTCAAGCAAATGTAAGGCCGCCCCCGTTCCGGGCCGGCGCTCCGTTCAGGACAATCGGTCGCGGCGGACGATGCGGCGAATTGCCCCGCATCCGGCAAGTCCGAGAGCCATCAAGGCAAACGAGCCTGGCTCCGGGACGTCCGCCGAAGGCACTGGCGTCGCGGCCGAAATCGATGCAAACGCCGAGCCGGTGGTACAGCAGGCGTCAGTCACGAACAGACTGAAGGTATGGGTGCCGGCAGACAGGAAAAGATTGTCGAAAAAGGCAGTGTAGTAGCTCGTCGCCTCCGACCCACGGGTATCGCTGCCGAGGTTACCGGAGCTCGGGGTCAAACGCACGCTGTCGAGCTCGACAGCGAAAGCATCTCCGGGAACAAAAGCGTCCCTCACGGAAAAATTAACGGTGGAGTCATTGCCAACCGTAATAAAGATATTGTTTCCCGGAGTGTTATCAATAATGATGACCGGGGTATATTGGCTGGCATCGGGAACTCCCGTGAACGTGAACATCAGGTCCTTAGCGCCGGTACTTGGGTCGACGACAATATCCGCGTGCGCTGCAGAAGCAAACAAACAAATTAGCGCCGCAACAAGATTCTTTTTCAGCATTTCTCTTGTATCCCTTCAATAATTGTTGGAATTGGTGCCTTGCCGTTTTAGCAAGTCGCGTGCCAATTAAATTTCCTCTTTCCAATCAAATGCTTAGAGGAATCGATAATTTCGTGGCGGCGACACTGTAAATATTGCCGACATCGCAATGTGAATTTTCGAGGCGAAATAATTATTGGCCGCGAAACAGTCTCTTGCCCTGCTGAGCGATCCATTGATCCTGCAGCGGCCCCAGTAGCTCCGGTACCAGCAGCGCTTGTGCCGGCTCAAGCAGACTGGCGAGCGCCCGCCGTATCGTAGCGTTTGGTCCGCATGCGCGGACGATAACGCAGGCATACCCGGCAGGCATACCCACATGAAACAACAGCGCAGTGCGCGCCCGTTCGTGCGCGGCCTGGCGATGTTCGCGCTCGGCTGGTTCGGCGGCCGCTGGCTGGCCCGTGTCGACGCCGACAGCGCCGTCGATGCGCCGGCGCGCCACAGCCGGCGCGTCGTCCACAACGCCGGCGAAGCGATCATCGCGGCCGACGAGACGAGCCGCATCGTGCTCGCCAATCCGGCGGCGGCGGCCATGTTCGGGGTCACCACCCAGCAGATGCAGGGCAGCCCGCTGTCGCGCTTCATCCGGGCACCGGCCGCCGACGTCGAATCGCCGCTCGAGTATTTCCAGGCCGACGGCCGCGCCGGGCGCCGCGGTACCGATTACGCCGGCATCGGCCTGCGCGCCAATGGCGAGCCCTTCGCCATCGAAGGTTCGCTCGCCGATACCCTGCAGGACGGCCACACCGTCTACACCATCATCCTGCGCGACGTGTCCGAGCGCCAGCGGGTGCAGCGCAAGCTCGCGCGCTCGCACGACCAGTTGCGCCAGCTGTCCGCCGCGCTGCAGACCATTCGCGAGGAAGAGCGCACCCACATCGCGCGCGAGCTGCACGACGACCTCGGCCAATTGCTGGCCTCGCTGCGCATGGACCTCACCTTGCTGCGCACCGAGTGCGGCGCTTCGCCGAACCTCGGGCGCCTGATCGACGGCATGGACGGCAACCTGCTCACGGCGATTACCTCGCTGCGCCGCATCGCCACCAACCTGCGTCCGCGCGCCCTGGACGAGGGCGGGCTGTATTTCGCCCTGCAGGGCTTGCGCGAGGATTTCACGCTGCGCCACGGCATCGCCTGCGAACTGCTGGCCGACGAAGCCGAGCTGCGCCTCGACGACCAGGCCAGCACGGCGATCTTCCGCATCATCCAGGAGGCGCTCACCAACATCGCCCGCCACGCCGGCGCCAGCCTGGTAACGATGAACCTGTACCGCATCAACAGCGAACTGCTGGTCACGATCCGCGACGACGGCCGCGGCATCAGCGAGGAAGACATGGAAAAGGCCGAATCGCTGGGCCTGGTCGGCATGCGCGAACGGGTGTGGGGACTCAAGGGCGAGATCACCATCAGCGCCGACGAGCCGCCCGGCACCCGGATCGACATCGTGCTGCCGGTGGCGGACCATACCGTTTAGGACTTGTTGTTTTCGAATATCAACCTGTCATGAAGTAGAAATATTGCCCCGATAAGATGCGCTGGACCCTGAGTTTGCCAACTCAGTCCTTCGTCACCTTATTGGAGATCTTCATGCAATACAAAGCCCTGGCCGCCGCGCTGATCACGACCCTTCCGCTGTTCGCGCATGCGCAGACCAACGTCACCGTCTACGGCATCATGGACGCGGCCGTCGCCGTCGAGGACACCGACGCACCGGGCGAAAAGCGCCGCACCGTCATCAACTCGGGCAACCAGTCGAGCAGCCGCCTGGGCTTCCGCGGCACCGAAGACCTGGGCAATGGCCTGAAGGCAATCTTCAACATCGAAGCCGGCGTGTCGCTCGACACCGGCGCCGCGGACTCGGCCCTGTTCGGCCGCCGCTCGGTGGTCGGCCTGCAAGGCAACTTCGGCCAGCTGACCGTGGGCCGGGAATACAGCCCGATCGCGTCGATCGCCGCCGCCACCGACGCGCTCGGCCAGGGCTTCTACGGCAGCAACCTGTCGGCCTTCACCACCAACCGCCTGACGCGCCGCTTGAGCAATTCCGTGAACTTCAAGAGCGCCCCGATGGCAGGCTTCAGCGTGCTGGCTGCGTACTCGGCCGGGGAGCGCACGACCGACGGTCCGAACGGCAACCTGCTGGGCGTGGCGCTGGAATATGCGAACGGCCCGTTCTACGTCGGCGCCGGCTACCACCGGCTGGAGCGTGTTGCGATCAGTGACGACCGCGAACTCGCGCTCGGCGCCGGCGTCAAGCTGGGCGACTTCGACATCAAGGCCAATTACCTGGCGGCCGACCAGGCCGGCGCCAACAACAAGTTCGAGCAGATCAACCTGGGCGGTGTCTACACCATGGGTTCGAACAAGTTCTACGCGAACCTGCAGCGCAACGAAATCGATAATGGCGCCCGCGGCAACGCCTGGTCCCTGGCCTACAGCTACGCGCTGAGCAAGCGCACCAACCTGTACACCGCCTACGGCTCGATGCGCAACAACGATCGCGGCGTGTTCGGCCTGAACTCGTCGTCGAACAACGTGACGCCGGTGGCGACCGCGCTGGGTGCGGACCCGACCGCGTTCACGGTGGGTGTGCGTCACGCGTTCTGATTGGCGTAACCTGAAATGAAAAACGCGCGTGATTCACGCGCGTTTTTTATGCCACCGTCAGTTGCGCAACGTATGGGGTCATGGAGGCCAATGGCCTCCATGACCCCATACGTTACACCACGCTCCGGCTTACTTCAGGCGGCAGGTCAATATCCAGAAAAACTCGATCCGCTCGATCTTGATCTCCTTGCCGACATTGCCCAGGCGCTTACGTAACGCGCTGTCCGACTGGTAACTCTTCGGCAGCTCGAAACGCTCGCCTTCCGGCGCCGTCAGGATCTCGTAGGTCGTCCCGTCCGCATCCGTGCGCGCAATGGTTTCGCTGAAACCTTCGACGAAGGAATCGTCCAGGATCACCAGCAGCACATCCTTGCCCAGGCGCTTCTTGAGCGTCGCCAGCAGCTGTTCCTGCTCTTTTTTGTTCAGGTGCGACCACAGGAAGCTGACCAGTACCGCCGTGAATTTGCCGATGTCTTCCGGCAGGTCGAGGGCGTCGGCAACGCGGAAGGTTACTTTGCCTTCGGGCATGCCGCGCTCGCGGGCGATGTCGACCAGGTTCGCGTTGATGTCCACCGCCAGCACCGATTGCGCCGACTCGGCCGCCACTTCGGTCCAGAAACCGGTGCCGCAGCCCAGTTCCAGCACCGTATGCCCGGCAAGCACGTTGCCGAGGTGGATGCTCATGTCGTCGATGTCTTCATCCATGTCCGGCTCGAGGTATTTGTCCTCGACGGCCTCGCCCAGCAGGGCGTAATACTTTGCTACTTGTTGATTGCTCATGTTTTTCTCTGACTCTTACAGCTCGTAGTTTTCTCCGCCGCGCATTGCGGCTTCGACCATCTTGCGGTTCAGGCTCGGGGCCAGCAGCTCGATGAAGGTATAAATATAACTGCGCAGGTAAGCGCCCTGCTTCACCGCCACCCGCGACACGTTCATGCCGAACAGGTGGCCGACGGGAATCGTGCGCAGGTTGCGGTCGCGCTCGGCATCGAAGGCCATGCCGGCGATGATGCCCACGCCCATGCCAAGCTCGACATAGGTCTTGATGACGTCGGCGTCGATCGCTTCCAGCAGCACATCCGGCTTCAGTTCGCGCAGGTTGAAGGCGTGGTCGATCTTGCTGCGGCCGGCGAAGGCGGCATCATAAGTGATCAGGGGGTAACCGGCGATCTCTTCCAGCGAAATCGCCTTCGAGCGCAGCAGCTCGTGTTCCGGCGGCACCACGATCACGTGTTCCCACTGGTAGCAGGGCAAGGTCACCAGGCCGTCGATCGCCGCGATCGCTTCGGTGGCGATCGCCAGGTCGGCCTGGCCCGTTTTCACCATGTCGGCGATCTGCTTCGGATTGCCTTGCAACAGGGACAGGCGCACCTTCGGGTACTTCGCCATGAAGGCCTGCACCACTTTCGGCAGCATGTAGCGCGCCTGGGTGTGCGTGGTGGCAATGGTGAAGCTGCCGCTGTCGTGGGCCGCGTATTCCTTGCCGATGCGTTTCAGGCTTTCGATTTCCTGCATGATCAGCTCGACCGACTCCAGCACCAGCCGGCCCGGCTCGGTCAGGCCGCGGATGCGCTTGCCGTGGCGGGTGAAGATGTCGACGCCCAGCTCTTCCTCGAGCTCGATGATGGCTTTCGACACCCCCGGCTGCGACGTGAACAAGGCCTTGGCGGCGTCGGTGAGGTTGTAGTTCTGGCGCACGGCTTCGCGCACGAAACGCAGTTGGTGAAGGTTCATTCCTGTTGTTATGTGATGGTGTAAATGCCAATCCGTATTTTATGCGATTGCTTATGCCACTACCGTATATAAGCAAATAAATTGTCAGTCGTTTGGAATAAAGCTGCTGGGGTTTACCATGCGAGCTAGCTTACCGGGCCCATACCCCGATTTCCTCCAGGACAATTATGTACCGTTACGATCAATACGACCATCTCATCGTCCGCGAGCGCATTGCGCAATACCGCGACCAGGTTGCCCGCCGCCTGAACGACGAGTTGACCGAAGAAGAATTCCTGCCGCTGCGCCTGCAAAACGGCCTGTACATGCAGCGCCATGCTTACATGTTGCGCATCGCGGTTCCCTACGGCCTGCTGTCGACCGCCCAGATGCGCATGTTCGCGCACATCGCGCGCAAGTACGACCGCGGCTACGGCCACTTCACGACGCGCCAGAACATCCAGTTCAACTGGATCGAGCTGGAGCAGACCCCGGACATCCTGACCGACCTGGCTTCGGTGGAAATGCACGCGATCCAGACCTCGGGCAATTGCATCCGCAACATTACGACCGACGAATTCGCCGGCGTGGCGGCCGACGAGATCATGGATCCGCGTCCGTTCGCCGAGATCCTGCGCCAGTGGAGCACCTTCCACCCCGAGTTCATCGCCCTGCCCCGCAAGTTCAAGGTCGCGATCAACGGCGCCGTGGAAGACCGCGCCGCGATCGCGATCCACGACATCGGCCTGACCCTGGTGAAGAACGAGGACGGCGAAGTCGGCTTCCGCTTCATGGCCGGCGGCGGCATGGGCCGTACGCCGATCATCGGCAGCGTGATCCGCGAATTCCTGCCCTGGCAGCACCTGCTGACCTATACCGAAGCCGTGATGCGCGTGTACAACTCGTACGGCCGCCGCGACAACAAGTACAAGGCCCGCATCAAGATCCTGCTGAAGGCCCTGGGCGTCGAGGAATTCTCGCGCCTGGTCGAGGAAGAGTGGCAAGACCTGAAGGATGGTCCGGAAACGCTGAGCCGCGAGGAATACGACCGCGTCGCCGCCTATTTCGAGGCGCCCGCCTACGCTACCCTGGACGACAGCAATCCCTTGCTGGCGCACCCAGACAACAAGGCTTTCGGTAACTGGCTCAACCGCAACGTCAAGCCGCACAAGGTGCCGGGCTATGCCTCGGTCGTGCTGTCGCTGAAGAAGACCGGCGTGCCGCCGGGCGACGCGACCGCCGAGCAGATCGACTTCGTCGCCGACCTGGCCGATAAATTCAGCTTCGGCGAACTGCGCGTGACGCACGAGCAGAACCTGGTGCTGGCGGATGTGAAGCAATCGGACCTGTTCGAAGTCTGGACACTGGCGAAATCGAAAGGCCTGGCGACGCCAAACATCGGCCTGCTGACCGACATCATTTCCTGCCCGGGCGGCGACTTCTGCTCGCTGGCGAATGCGAAATCGATCCCGATCGCGGCGGCCATCGCCGAGCGTTTCGACAACCTCGACTTCCAGCACGACATCGGCGACATCGAACTGAACATCTCGGGCTGCATCAATGCCTGCGGCCACCACCACGTCGGTTCGATCGGCGTGCTGGGTGTCGACAAGGACGGCAGCGAGTGGTACCAGGTCTCGATCGGCGGCGCCCAGGGCAAGGATGCGGCGATCGGCAAGATCATCGGCCCGTCGTTCTCCGGCGGCCAGATGCCGGAAGTGATCGACCGCCTGCTGCAGGTGTATGTGCAGAACCGCTTCGAAGGCGAGCGTTTCGTCGAAACGGCGCAGCGCCTGGGCATCGCACCATTCAAGGAACACGTATACGCCACGCCGATTTCCAAGGGCGAACTGGTTGGGGAAGACCATGCTTGAAGTAGTTCACGAACAAATCATCCGCGGCCGCGAAGTCGTCGCCGACGACTGGCGCGTGCTGCGCCTCGAAGAAAACGAGACGCCGGAAGGCGTGGTCGTCCCTGAAGGCAAGGTCATCGTGCCGCTGTCCGTCTGGCTGGCGCAAAAAGAGACGCTGTCGCAGCGCGCCGAACTCGGTGTCTGGATCGCCGCCGACGAGCGCTTCGAAGCCCTCAAGGGCGATGCGGACCGCTTTGCCGTGATCGCCGTCGACTTCCCGAAGTTCAGCGACGGCCGCGGCTATTCGATCGCCTTCAATGTGCGCAAGCGCCTCGGCTACACCGGCGAACTGCGCGCCATCGGCGACGTCCTGCGCGACCAGCTGTTCTCGATGTCGCGCGTCGGCTTCAATGCCTATGCGACGCGCAAGGACCGGTCGATCCATGACGCGCTGAAGGGCCTGACCGTGTTTTCCGAAACCTACCAAGCCTCGGTCGACCAGCCGCTGCCGCTGTTCCGCCGCAAGGAACGCGACGTGCCGCTCGAACACAGCGACGTCGGCGCCGGCATCTGAGGACACAGACCATGAGCGACCTCGCTACCCGCGTATCGGATACGCAGGCCATCCTGGCGCGCATCGCGGCCGAGTTCACGCCGGCCGTGTTCGCCTCCAGCCTGGCAGCCGAAGACATGGTGCTGACCGACCTGATCCTGCGTGCGAAGCTGCCGATCGGCATCTTCTCACTGGAAACGGGCCGCCTGCCGAAGGAAACCCTGGCCGTGCTGGACGCCGTCAAGGAGACCTATGGTGTCGACATCGCCCTGTTCCGCCCGGACCCGGCGGCAGTCGACCGGTATGTCACGCAAAACGGCCTGAACGCCTTCTACGACAGCGTCGAGATGCGCAAGGAGTGCTGCCGCATCCGCAAGGTCGAGCCGCTCGGCCATGCGCTGGCCGGCAAGAAGGCCTGGATCACGGGCCAGCGCCGTGCACAGTCGAGCACGCGTGCCGAGCTGGCGGTGCAGGAAGACGATCCGGCGCACGGCATGGCCAAATTCAATCCGCTGGCGGACTGGAGCGAGGCCGAGGTCTGGGAGTACATCCGCGCCAACAATGTGCCGTACAACGCCCTGCACGACCGCGGTTATCCGTCGATCGGCTGCGAACCCTGCACCCGTGCCATCCAGCCGGGCGAGGACGTGCGCGCCGGACGCTGGTGGTGGGAAAACGCCGACTCGAAGGAATGCGGCCTGCACGTGGTCGACGGCAAACTGATCCGAATTAAATCCGTGGCAGCTTGAGCCACACACGAACACAAGGCAAACATGAGCAACCTCCTGGACAACGCCGGCATCCTCGCCACCGTCAATGCGCGCCACCTCGACGCGCTCGAATCGGAAGCGATCCACATCCTGCGCGAAGTGGCGGCCGAATGCACGAATCCCGCCCTGCTGTTCTCGGGCGGCAAGGACTCGGTCGTGCTGCTGCGCCTGGCCGAAAAGGCTTTCCGCCCCGGCAAATTCCCCTTCCCGCTGGTGCATATCGACACCGGCCATAACTTCGACGAAGTCATCTCCTTCCGCGATGCGCGCGTCGCCGAACTGGGCGAGCGCCTGATCGTCGGCTCGGTCGAGGAATCGATTCGTAAAGGCACGGTGCGCCTGCGCAATCCGCAGACCGATTCGCGCAATGCGGCCCAGGCCGTGACCCTGCTGGAAACGATCGCCGAACACGGTTTCGACGCCTGCATCGGCGGCGCCCGCCGCGACGAGGAAAAGGCGCGTGCGAAAGAGCGCATCTTCTCCTTCCGCGACGAATTCGGCCAATGGGACCCGAAGGCCCAGCGCCCGGAACTGTGGGACCTGTATAACACCCGCGTCCACCCGGGCGAAAACATGCGCGTGTTCCCGATCTCGAACTGGACCGAACTCGACGTGTGGCAGTACATCGCCCGCGAAAAGCTGGCCCTGCCGTCGATCTATTTCGCGCACCAGCGCGAGGTGATTCCACGTAACGGCCTGCTTGTGCCGCTGACCCCGCTCACGCCGGCAAAAGAAGGCGAAACGGTGGAAACGCAAACGGTGCGCTTCCGTACCGTCGGCGACATCAGCTGCACCTGCCCGGTCTCCTCCGATGCCGGCACGGTCGAGGCGATCATCGCCGAAACGGCCGTCACGCAAGTGACCGAACGCGGCGCCACCCGGATGGACGACCAGACCTCCGAAGCCTCGATGGAAAAACGCAAGAAGCAAGGATATTTCTGATGAATGCCATGACCGAGAATCTTACTCAACACAGCCTGCTGCGCTTCATCACCGCCGGTTCCGTCGACGACGGCAAGAGCACCCTGATCGGCCGCCTGCTGTTCGACAGCAAGGGCATCTTCGCGGACCAGTTGGCCGCCGTCTCGCGCTCGAAGCACAAGCGCACCGTGGGCGACACGATCGACCTGTCGCTGCTGACCGACGGCCTCGAAGCCGAGCGCGAGCAAGGCATCACGATCGACGTCGCCTACCGATACTTTGCGACGCCGAAGCGCAAGTTCATCATCGCCGACACCCCGGGCCACGAGCAGTACACCCGCAACATGGTGACCGGCGCCTCGACCGCCGACGCCGTCATCATCCTGGTCGACGTCTCGAAGGTGAAGCTGCATGAGGACGGCAAGGTCGACCTGCTGATCCAGACCAAGCGCCACTCGACCATCGCCAAGCTGCTGCAGATCGAGCACGTGATCGTCGCCGTCAACAAGATGGACCTGGTCAAGTACGACCAGGTTGTCTATGACCGCATCGTCGCCGCGTACCAGGAGTTTGCCGATTCGCTGGGCCTGAAGGACGTCACCGCGATCCCGCTGTCGGCGCTGGCCGGCGACAACGTGGTCGAAGCATCAAGCAACATGGACTGGTACACCGGCCCGACCCTGATCGAGCTGCTCGAGTCGCTCTCGGTCTATGACGAAGCACACGACGCGCCCTTCCGCTTCCCGGTGCAGCTGGTGGCCCGCCACAACGGCCACGAAGCGAACGACTTCCGCGGCTACATGGGCCGCATCGAGTCGGGCAAGGTCTCGGTCGGCGACAAGCTGGTCGTACAGCCATCGGGCCAGAGCGCGACGGTCAAGGAAATCCTGACTTTCGACGGTTCGCTCACGAGCGCGAATGTCGGCCAGTCGGTGACGCTGCTATTGGAAGAGTACCTGGACATCTCGCGCGGCGATACCCTCGCCGGCGCCGAGGCGCCTGCGACCCTGCTCAAGCAGGTGGTGGCCGACGTGTGCTGGATGTCGGACGAGCCGCTCGACCTGCGCCGCAAGTACTGGATCAAGCACGGCACGCGCCAGACGGCCGCCAAGGTGACCAAGGTCGACTCCATCCTCGACATCAACACCCAGCAACGCCATGCGGCCGAGGGCCTGAAGCTGAACGACATCGCGCGCATCGCTTTGTCCGTCCAGCAGCCGCTGGCGGCCGACGCCTACGACGACATCCGCGCTACCGGCGCTTTCATCCTGATCGACGAAGTCACGCACCAGACCGTTGCGGCGGGTATGATCCGCTTGGGCGAATAAGGGAGGATTTCGATGGCGGTAAAGGGCAAGGTCTATCTGATTGGCGCCGGGCCCGGCGCCGCCGACTTGATCACCGTGCGCGGCGCACGCCTGCTGGGGCAGGCCGACGTCGTGCTCTACGACGCGCTGGTGACGCCCGAGATGCTCGCGCTCTGCGGGCAAGCCGAGCTGATTTCGGTCGGCAAACGCTCGGGCCAGCGCTCGGTCGCCCAGGAGGCGATCAACGCCCTGCTGGTCGACTGCGCCTTCAAATTCGCCACCGTCGTGCGCCTGAAAGGGGGCGACCCGATGCTGTTCGGGCGCGCCGACGAGGAATTGCGTGCCCTCGAGGCCGAGGGAATCGAGGTCGAGGTCATCCCCGGCATCACCACCGCGGTGGCCGCGGCCGCCGCCACCAAACAACCGCTGACCAAGCGCGGCGTCGCCCGCAGCGTCGCCTTCTTCACCTCCAGCACCGGTCCGGACCAGCCGGAACATACCGCCCTGCCCCACACCGACACGATGGTCCAGTACATGGGCGGACGCGAAGCCGCGGCCACCGCCGAACGCCTGCTGGCGCAGGGGCGGCGCGCCGACACGCCGGTGGTGGTGGTGGAAAACTGCAGCCGGGTCGACGAGCGCATCGAACGCCTGACACTGACCGACCTCGCGCGCGGGCTGGAAGCGGCCCACGGTCCGGTGCTGGTGATGATCGGCGAGGCGCTGCGCCTGCGCGTGCACCAGCCGGCGCTGGCTTCGACTTCCCTGGCACAGGACGCCTGAGGCCCTTCAGGCCCGGTCGTATTCCTCGATTTGCCCCAGCAGCCGGTCGGCTGCCGCATGGGTATCCGCATTCACCTGGTTCAGGCGCGCGATCGCCGTTTCCAGTCGCGCTCCGGCGCGCCCCGCACATTCGCGGCTGTGCCAGCGCGCCAGGTCGCGGCGCATGGCCGTCAGGTCTTCCTTCAATTCTCCCAACATGCGCCGCAGGCTGCGGTCGGCGTCGACCATGCCGGGAATGCTGCCGGCGTGCAGGCGGCCCGACAGGGTCGCGATCCTGGCGCCGATGGCGGCGATCCGGCGCGCGGTGGCGTCGATGTGGCGCGCGCAGCGGGTCTGCGCGAACAGGCCGCCCGGCAGGCGCAAGCCGGACGCCGCCCGGCCTGCGCGCGGGCGCAGGAGCGTTATGAGGGCCTGTCTGACGAAGGATGGGAGCATGGAGCGGCGTGGAGTGGATGAGTGAACGCGGCTTGAAATGCCCGAGCAGTGTGGGCGGCTTCGCAGGGGCTGTCAAACCGGCCGGCGGCACTGCGAGCTGATGTGAAACAAGCATTCGTGCATTCGCCCCGATTGTTGGCACCGCGTCAAGGAAATCGCCCTCCGCGGCAAATGGCCACCTGCCCTGCATGATCGCGGCGACTCGGGTAAGCTCTTCCCACATGCATTTTCGACACGGGCGCATGGCGTCCCTCACCCATCCATCGAGGAGAATCGAATGACCGACAAACCGAGCTATGTACCGCCCAAGGTATGGACCCCGCCGCAATCGAACGGCGGCATGTTCGCCAACATCAACCGCCCGGTCGCGGGACCGACGCACGAGGCCGAACTACCGGTCGGCAAGCATCCGCTGCAACTGTATTCGCTGGCCACGCCGAACGGCCAGAAGGTCACGATCATGCTCGAGGAGCTGCTCGCCGCCGGTTATCGAGAGGCGGAGTACGACGCCTGGCTGATCAAGATTAACGAAGGGGCGCAGTTCTCGAGCGGCTTCGTCGAGGTGAACCCGAACTCGAAGATCCCGGCGCTGCTGGACCGCAGCGGCGACCAGCCGGTGCGCGTCTTCGAATCGGGCTCGATCCTGCTCTACCTGGCCGACAAGTTCGGCGCCTTCCTGCCGAAGGCGGTGGCGGCGCGCACCGAGGCCTTGAACTGGCTGTTCTGGCAAATGGGTTCCGGTCCCCTGCTGGGCGGCGGCTTCGGCCACTTCTACGCCTACGCGCCGGAGAAGCTGGAATACCCGATCGACCGCTATGCGATGGAAGTCAAGCGCCAGCTCGACGTGCTGGACCGCCAGCTGGCGGAGCACCGCTTCGTCGCCGGCGACGAGTACACGATTGCCGACATGGCGATCTGGCCCTGGTACGGCAACCTGGTGCTGGGCGAACTGTACGAGGCGGGCGAGTTCCTGTCGGTGCACGAGTACAAGCACGTGCGGCGCTGGGCCGAGGAAGTGGGTGCGCGTCCGGCCGTGAAGCGCGGGCGCAGGGTCAACAAGGTGCGCGGCAATCCGGAGGAGCAGGTGCCGGAAAGGCACGATGCTTCTGATCTGGACTGAGACGGTGCGTAACGTAGGGGCCTTCGTGGCCAATGGCCACGAAGGCGGGTTCACCGGGCTCCCGAGCCCACGCGTTACGCACGGTCGATAGTCGAGAATTAAACAGCGTCCGAACGCGTGGGCACAAGTGCCCACCCTACGTTACGCGACGGTCTCGATTAGATTGAACCGATGCGGTTTACCCGGTCGACCGGACACAATAGTCCGTCATAGCGGCGAGTACCCCCGGGTCCTCGCCGACGGCACCGGCCACGCTCAAGCGCAGCCCCGGATGCGCGGTCCGCAATCCCTCCGCCAACAGCGGCAGATCCCGCAGCAAATGCCCGCCCTGTCCCAAAAACACCGGCACGATCGTCACCTCGTCCACGCCCTCGGCCACCAGCGCAGCGACCGTCTCCGGCAAGCGCGGCTCCATCAACTCCAGGAAGGCCAGCCGCACCGCGCAATCCGGCAGCCGTGCCGCCGTCAGGTCGCGCAATCTCTCGAAGGGCGCGGCCCAGGACGCGGCGCGCGCGCCGTGGGCAAAGAGGACGAGCGCTTTTTTCGTGTGTGCCATCAGTGTCTTTCTACCCAGCGCAGCGCGCCGATTGCCATCAGCAGCATGAGCAAACTCGGTGCCACGGCGGTGAGGAAGGCCGGCCAGGTCGAGAGCAGCCCGATGTGCGAGAACAGCGAATTGATCAGGATGAAGCCGACGCCGATCATGATGCCGATGAAGATCTTGAGGCTCACGCCGCCGCTCCTCGTATGCAGGTAGGCGAAGGGCAAGGCGAGCGCCATCAGGACGAAGATCGCCAGCGGATCGATGATCTTCTTCCAGAAGGCGATCCGGAAACGCTCGCTCTCCTGGCGGTTCTCCACCAGGTGGCGCGAATACACGGCCAGTTCGTTGGCCGACATGCGCTCCGGATCGCGGCGCGAGACCTGCAGGATCTTCGGCGTGATTTCCGAGACCAGGTCCAGGCTGGCGAGTTTACGGGTGGCGACCGCGCTGGTCTCCTGTCCGTAGGTGCTCTGGATGGTCTGGCCCTTGGGTACGGGCGCGCCCGGATCGGGCAGCGTGCGGCTGTTGGAGAACTGCGTTTCGGTGACGTCGGTAAGGCGCCAGGTGCCGTTGCCGCTGAAGCTGGCGCTGGCGGCCGTGATCAGGGCGCGCATGCGCATCGCGTTGTCGAATTCGTAGAGGCGCACGTCGAGCAGCTGGCCGTCCGGACGGATCTGGCGCGCATTGAAGAAGCGCGAGCCGACGATCGGTCCGCGCACGCCGTTCGGTCCCGGCGCGTGCACGTTATCCTTGGTCCACATCCCCGAGCGGAATTCCGAAGCGAGGGTCGAGCCCTTCGCCGACAGGCGCACCTTTTCCGCCAGCGGCGCGGTGCGCGGCGTGATCAGTTCGCCGAAGATGAAGGTGACGATGACGAACACGATGCCGATCTTGAACAGCATCCAGCCTGCCATGCGGGTCGACATCGAGGACGCCCGCATGATCGTGAATTCCGAGCTTTGCGCGAACTGCGCCATCGCGTAGATGGTGCCGATCAGGGCGGCCACGGGCATCACCTCGTACACGTGCCCCGGCAGCATCAGCAGCACGTACAGCAGCGCGTGCTGGAACATGTAGTTGCCCTTGCCGACCGAAGGCAGTTCGGTGGTCAGGTCCATGAAGGCGATCAGGCCGAGGAAGGCGAACAGCACGAAGACGACTGCCTGCGTGATGTTGATCGCGAAATAGCGCTGTAATACTTTCATGGCTGGACTTTCATCGGGCCTCGACCTGGGCATGCGCGCGGTGCAGGCGGCGGCGCTTCCAGGCATTGATCAGGACCAGCGGGTGGTAATGATGGTTCACGTTCAGGCGCCAGGCGAACAGGCCGAAGACGATCAGCGCGGCGAGCAGATGCAGCGGCCACCAGGCCATCGCGAAATCGATCTTGGCCTGCTTGACGCTGGCCTCGGCCATCTTGACCAGGTTGTTATAGGTGAAGAAGATCAGCAGCGCGAGGATCAGGTTGGCCGAACTGCCGGCACGCGGATTGACGAAGCCGAGCGGGATCGCGAGCAGGATCAGCACCAGGCAGATGATCGGCGCCGAGATGCGCGACAGCAGTTCGGAACGCGTCCACTGGTTTTCCACGGCCAGCAGTGCCGTCATGGGGAGCGCATCGAGCGGCACGTCGGCGCCCAATACCGGGACCTTGGTCGCCACGCGCATGCTGTAGCGCTCGAACTCCATCGACTGGAAATCGGCCTTGCCCGGCACGCCCTGGTAGCGCCGCCCGTTCTTCAGCACCAGGTACTGGCCGCCCTTGCCGTCCGCTTCGACCACGCCTTCACGTGCGACGACGATGGAGCTGCCGTCCTTCTGGTTGGTACTCACGAACACGTTCTTGACCACGGTGGAGCCGTTGGTGCTGCCTTCGACGAAGAACACGCGGTCGCTCGACGAGGACTCGCGGAACTGGCCGGGCGCCACGCGCTTGAGGTCTTCGCGCTTCTCGAAGCGCTGGATGAATTCCGTGCTCTTCATCTTGGCCCAGGGCGCGACCACCATCGACAGCGCGCCCACCAGCAGCACCAGCGGCACGCCGAAGACCAGCACCGGACGAATCCAGGCAAGCAGCGACTGGCCCGAGGCGAACCAGACGACCATTTCGGAATCGCGGTAGCTGCGCGTGACCGCGACCAGCACCGAAATAAAGCTGGTGAGGATCAGGACAGTTGGCAGATAATTCAGTGACTGAAACGCAATCAATGCGACGACGTCGCCCGATGCGACGCGCCCGCCCGCAGCCCGGCCGAGGATGGCAATCAGGGTCCAGGTGACGCACACCGTGAACAATACCGTGAAGCTAGCCCCGGCTGCGCTGGCCAGTTCACGATGCAGGGCGCGTTGGAAAATCATTCGATAGTTATAATTGCAGGTTGAGCGGTCGTCGCACAGCGGTTGCACACTAAGCGCACAAAACGAAACGGAGAATCAAATGGACTTTAGCATAAAAGCATTCGACACCAAGAACACCCTGACCGCGGCCAGGACCGGCTGTGTGGCAGTGGCGGTGTTCGAAAACAAAAAACTGTCGCAGGCTGCGAAGACCCTCGATCAAACGGGTGAAATCACGGCGGCGCTGAAGTCGGGCGACATCACCGGCAAGGCCGGTTCGACCCTGCTGCTGCGCGGCGTGGCCGGTGTGGCCGCACAGCGCGTGCTGCTGGTCGGGATGGGCGCCGACGAGGCGGTGAGCGAAAAGAATTTCATGACCGCGGTCGGCGCGATGCTCAAAGCCTTCGCGTCGCTGGGCGCGGCGGACGCCATTATCGCATTTCCAATGACGGAAGTGAAAGAGCGCACGCCTGAATGGGCCATCCGCGCCATCGTCGTGGCCGCCACCGAGAGCGAATTCCGCACCGACGCGCAAAAGAGCAAGAAGGATCCGGTGCCGGCCGGCGTGCGCAAGGTCACCCTGTCCGTCCCGCTGGCCAGCAGCGAAGCCAAGGCCGCGCTGGCGCGATCGGTCGCGATCGCCAACGGCATGAACCTGACCAAGGAATTGGGCAACCTGTCGCCGAACATCTGCACCCCGACCTACCTCGCCACCATCGCCCGCAAGCTCGCCGACGACCACGGCTTCGACGTCGAAGTCCTCGAGCGCAAGCAGCTCGAAGCCCTCAAGATGGGCTCCTTCCTGTCGGTGGCCAAGGGCAGCGACGAAGCGCCGAAGTTCATCGTCCTGAAGCACATGGGCGGCAACAAGAAGGACGCGCCGGTGGTCCTGGTCGGCAAGGGCATTACCTTCGACACGGGCGGCATCTCGATCAAGCCGGGTCCCGGCATGGACGAAATGAAGTACGACATGTGCGGCGCCGGCTCGGTGCTCGGCACCTTCCGCGCGATCGGCGAGATGGGCCTCAAGTTGAACGTGATCGGCATCGTCGCCGCCTGCGAGAACATGCCGTCGGGCCGCGCAACGAAGCCGGGCGACATCGTCACCGCGATGAACGGCCTGACCATCGAGATCCTGAATACGGACGCCGAAGGCCGCCTGATCCTGTGCGACGCCCTCACCTACGCCGAGCGCTTCAAGCCGGCCGCCGTGGTCGACATCGCAACGCTGACCGGCGCCTGCATCGTCTCGCTGGGCCACCACAACAGCGGCCTGTTCACCCGCCACGACGCCGCCCACGATGCCCTGGCCGACGAACTGCTGGACGCCGGCAAGGAAACAGGCGACGGTGCCTGGCGCCTGCCGATCGGCGAGCAGTACAACGAGCAGCTGAAGTCGAACTTCGCCGACCTGGCCAACATCGGCACGCCGGGCGGCGCCTCGATCACGGCGGCCTGCTTCCTCGAGAACTTCACTCGCAACTACACCTGGGCGCACCTCGATATCGCGGGCACGGCATGGAAGAGCGGCGCAGCAAAGGGCGCGACCGGGCGTCCGGTGCCGCTGCTGACGACCTTCCTGATGAACCGCGTGTAATGCGCTGAGCGGGAATGAAAAATGGGCCGCAGATGCGGCCCATTTTTTTGCCTGAAACGGTCGTGTACCGTTGAAATTGATGTCGGCGCGCCTACGCCACCGGCGCAAAGCGCGGCACCTTCTGCCCGTCGACCTCGACGAGTTCGAAGAACACCGATTTCGGCCGCGCCCAGATCGACCCGTCATGGGCGCGGTAGATGATCATCGGCGAGAGATCGGCCTCGAGCGTGGCCTCGCAGACCAGCTCGTAGAGGCCGCCCTTGTAGTGGCGGTACTGAATCACAGCTGATCCTTCAAGCCTGCTCGCTCAGGCCTGCTCGGCCGTGGCCTTCTGCTTCTTCTTCAGGCTCTGGATGACCTTCAGCACGCCTTCGATGCCGGTGTCTTCGTCGAGGTCGCTGAAGGCGTCGAGCACTTCATTGAGCACGCGGTTGCGTACCGCTGCTTCGTCCGGCTGGACGGCCTTGGCCGCCTGCTCGGCACCGGCGAACTTCGACGGGGCGGCGTCGGCGGTCTTGGCGCCGTGCGCCAAAGCTGCCTGCCAGATCACCCAGCGGCGCTGCGTTTCGTAGACGAGGTATTCCTCGGGCTTGTCTTCACGACGGCGAACGATGTGGCCATCACGCTGGGCCCATGCTTCAAATGCACTGCGCATCTCTGTCCTTTTCATATGGGTACAAATTATCGCTATCGAAACAGCAATATTTCGCCATAGTACCATTCCACCACGCGAAGGCTTGCACGACTGCACGCAATCGTGCGCTGCGGGCGATGCGGGCCGCGAATTGCCGCCCAGCCAAGATATTACAGCGCGAGTTATACAAAAACAACTGGATATTACCTATTAGTAACAATAGGTCTGTCACATTTTATCCGGTAATTGTTACATATTGCTAGAACTAACTGCCATCTGTGCGCAACGACAATATATTTTAAACCACAAACTTGTCGCGGAAGCACTGTATTGACGATTTAAGCAAACAAATACAACG
Source organism: Massilia sp. LXY-5 (assembly GCF_059801075.1). Taxonomy (NCBI): domain Bacteria; kingdom Pseudomonadati; phylum Pseudomonadota; class Betaproteobacteria; order Burkholderiales; family Oxalobacteraceae; genus Massilia; species Massilia sp. LXY-5. The sequence goes on along the minus strand of NZ_JBNNEH010000003.1, from coordinate 844,912 downwards.
CGACGGTTTTTAGCCGCGCGGGATGGGAAAGTTGCAGGAAATGCCCTGAGCGTCGATACTGCGCGCAGTCGCGGCGGACGGTCCGCTGCGCTTATCACTACGCGCCGACATGAAAATAGCAACCTGGAACGTCAATTCGCTGAAAGTCCGCCTCCCTCACCTGCTGCGCTGGCTGGAGACGAACCCGATCGACGTGCTCTGCATTCAAGAGACCAAACTCACCGACGATAAGTTCCCGGTTTCCGAAATTAATGCGGCGGGTTATCAAGTCGCCTATACCGGCCAGAAAACCTATAACGGCGTCGCCATCCTGTCGCGTTTCCCGATCCAGGACGTGGTCAGGAATAACCCGCGTTTCGAAGACGCACAGCAGCGCATCATCGCCGCCACCATCGAAGGCGTGCGTTTCGTCTGCGCGTATGTCCCGAACGGCCAGGCGGTCGATTCCGACAAATACGTTTATAAAATGGCCTGGCTGAAGGCGCTGCACGAATGGCTGGGCGACGAGCTGCGCGCGCATCCGCAACTGGCCCTGCTGGGCGACTACAACATCGCGCCCGAGGACCGCGACGTGCACGATCCAGTCGAATGGGAAGGCAAGATTCACTGCTCCGAGCGCGAACGCGCGGCCATGGTCGCGCTGGTCGACCTGGGCCTGGTCGATTGCTTCCGCATGTTCGAGCAGCCGGAGAAGCAATACAGCTGGTGGGATTACCGCATGATGGGCTTCCGCCGCAACCGCGGGCTGCGCATCGACCACATCCTGCTGTCGCCGGCGCTGGCGCAGCGCTGCACGGCCTGCACCATCGACCGCGAGCCTCGCCGGTGGGAGCAGCCGTCCGATCACACCCCGGTGATTGCGACTATCGAGTAAGGGCAGCGCCTGCCAACAGGTCCCGGGTCGCCTCCGCATCGAGCGCACGCGCAAACAGCCAGCCCTGCACATACTGGCAGCCGTAGTCGCGCAGCAGCGCCAGCTGCGCTTCGGTCTCGACGCCCTCGGCCACCACCTGCAGTTGCAGGCTGTTCGCCAGCGCCATCACGGCTGCGACGATGGCGCGGTCCTCGCTGCTCGCCTCCAGCTCGCGGATGAAGGCACGGTCGATCTTGATCTTCCTGACCGGGAAGCGCTTCAGGTAAGCCAGGCTGGAATAACCGGTGCCGAAATCGTCGATCGACAGGCGCATGCCCATGCGGTTGATCTGGTCGAGGATCTCGAGCGTCTGCTCGCCGTGCTGCATCAAGGCGGTTTCGGTGATCTCGAATTCGACCAGTGACGGGTCGATCCCGGTCTCGTCGACGATGCGCCTGATCGAGGCCACCAGCGCGCGGTGCATGAACTGGCGCGCCGACAGGTTGATGGCCAGCGGCACCGGCGCCAGGCCCGCGCGCTGCCAGGCCATGCTCTGCTCGCAGGCGCGCCGGATCACCCATTCGCCGACCGGCACGATCATGCCGTTCTCTTCGAGCGTCGGAATGAAATCGTCCGGCAGCACCAGGCCTTGCTGCGGATGGCGCCAGCGCAGCAGCACTTCGAGCGCGGCCACGCGCTGCGTCGCCATGTCCATGATCGGCTGATAGAACGGCTCGAACTCGCCATTGGCGAGCGCCTGGCGCAGCTTCGATTCGAGTTCGCGAATGGCAAATGCGCGCGCCACCGCGCCATCCATGCGCTCGTTGAAGAACTGGTAGTTGTTGCGTCCCGCCGCCTTGGCGCTGTACATCGCGGCGTCGGCATGGCGCATCAGGAGGTCGACGTCGGCGCCGTCGTCCGGATAGACGCAGATCCCGATCGAGGGCGAGATGTGCAGGCTGTGACCTTCGAAGCGCACCGGCGCGCCCAGCACCTCGATGATCTTGTCGCCGACCTGGCTGCATTCCTCCAGCGTGCCCGCGCCGGGCACCAGCACCACGAACTCGTCGCCGCCCAGGCGCGCGACGGTGTCGCTGGCGCGCACCGCATGGCACAGGCGGCTCGCGACTTCCTTCAGCAAAAAATCGCCGGTCGCATGGCCGAGCGAATCGTTGATCGTCTTGAAGCGGTCGAGGTCGAGGAACATCACGGCCAGGCGCGAACCCGCGCGCTGGGCGGCGGCGATCGCCCGCTCCAGGCGGTCGGCCAGCAGCGCGCGGTTCGGCAGGCCGGTCAGGCTGTCGTGGTAGGCCATGTGGTGCACGCGCGCCTCGGCCTGGCGCCGCTCGACGATCTCGTCCTGCAGGAGCGCGTTGGCGCCGGCCAGTTCGGCGGTGCGCGTCGCGACGCGCAGTTCGAGCTCGTCGCGCGCGCGGCGCACGGCGTCGGTCGCCTCGCGCTGCGCCGTCACGTCGTCGACCAGCCACAGGCTGCGCCCGCCGGGGTCGTCCAGGTCGAAGGGGCGTCCCGACAAACGGCCCCAGAAGGTCACGCCGTCGCGCCGGCGCAGCAGACGCTCGCTGACGCTCACGCGTCCGGCCGCGAAGTCGCGCGCCGTGTCCAGGCGCGCCGCCTGCCAGCCCTCGGCTTCCGGATACAGCGCGCGCACCGACAGGCCCGTCATCGAGCCCGGCGCGTGGCCGAACAGCTCTTCCATCTTGCGGTTGGCGTGCAGTGTGTGGCCGTTCTCGACGACCGCGATGCCGAGCACCGCGGTATCGAAGATGGCCTGGTTCTCCAGCAGCGCCAGGCGCAGCGCCTGTTCGTCGCGGCGCTGGCGGGTGCGGTCCTCGGCGATCCAGACATAGCCGTGCGACAGGTCGTCCGGATTGACCGGGTAGCCGATCACCTTGCTCCAGATCGGGGTGCCGTCCTTCTTCACCAGCTCGAGCTCGGCCTGGTAGGTGCGTCCCTGTGCGAACAGCGGGTGGGCTTCGGCGACAAGGCGGTCGAACGCGGCGGGACTCGGATGCAGGCAGGCCACCGGCAAGCCCTCGCATTCCCCCGGCGCGTAGCCGAACATCTCGAAGAAGCCCGCGTTGCCGCGCCGGATGGCCTGCTCGCGCGTAAACATGATCGCCAGCGAGGCATTGTTCAGGAGCGCCCGCAGTTCGCGCCGCGCCTGCCAGGTTTCGCTCACGTCCTCGATGATCCAGATGGTGCCCGCTTCGCGGCGTCCGGGCTGCACGGCGCTGGCACGCACGCGGGCCCAGAACAGCGAGCCGTCGCGGCGGCGGAACTGGCAGCCGCTTTTTTCGTAGATCGTGCCCTGCGCGAGCGCCGCGAAGGCCTCGTCGCGGAATGCGTGGTATTCCTCGATGGAGGCGAACATCTCGCCGGCATCGCGGTCAGCCAGTTCGTCGACGCTGTAGCCGATCATCTCCGCCAGGCGCGGATTGCATTCCTTGAGCAGCCCCGGCTTGGTGAAGACGATGCCGATCGGCGCGTGCGCGAGGATCGCCTGCTGCTCGACCATCGTGATACGCAGCGCCTCCTGGCCGCGCTCGTAGGCGCTGACGTTGGTGAAGACGAAGGTAGCGCCCGGCGCGCCGCCATCGCGCGGAAAGGGCTTCGAGCGCACCTCGACGGCGAGCGGCGCGCCGGCCACCGTCAGCGTGCCGCGCCAGTGGCGGTCGGCGCGCACGGATTTGCGCAGTTCGACCGCGGCCTGGCGCGCCGCGCGTCCCTCGAACAGGTCGAGCAGGGGCCGCCCGACGGGCGATTCGCCCGCCAGTTCGGCCATCGCGGCATTGGCGGCCACGACCAGCCCCGACACGTTGCAGGCGCAGGCCGGCGCGGCGACCAGGTCCAGCGCGGCGGCGACGACTCCAGGTGTGCTCGTTATTCTGTCCATTCAGGCCGATCCTCTCCCACGCGGCCTCGGTACGGACCACTCTTTGTTGCTGAATGATAAACCAGGGTGCATGGAATCTCTACCATGTACTGACAAAAAAAAAGCCCGTCCGCTACGGATGCAGCGGACGGGCCCGGGCCGGCAGGTGGCTTAGAAGCTATCGCCCGGCACCCGTACCCAGCCTTCCATCAGCACACGCGCGCTGCGGCTCATCACGGCCTTGGTGACGCTCCATTCGCCCTCAAGCTGCACCGCTTCGGCGCCGACGCGCAGGGTGCCCGACGGATGGCCGAAGCGCACCGCGTCAGGCTTGCCGCCGCCGGCCGCGATGTTCACCAGGGTGCCGGGAACGGCGGCCGCAGTGCCGATGGCGACCGCCGCCGTGCCCATCATCGCGTGGTGCAGCTTGCCCATCGAGAGCGCACGCACCAGCAGGTCGACGTCGGCGGCGGCCACCTGCTTGCCGCTCGAGGAGGTATAGGCCGCCGGACGCGCGACGAAGGCCACCTTCGGCGTGTGCTGGCGCGCGGCCGCCTCGCCTGTGTCCTTGATCAGGCCCATGCGCACGGCGCCGTGGGCGCGGATGGTCTCGAACATGGCAAGCGCACGTGGGTCGCCGTTGATCGCGTCCTGCAGTTCGGTGCCGGTGTAGCCGACGTCTTCCGCGTTCAGGAAAATGGTCGGGATGCCGGCGTTGATCATCGTCGCCTTCAGGGTGCCCAGGCCCGGCACCTCGAGCTCGTCGACCAGGTTCCCGGTCGGGAACATCGAACCACCGCCGCCCTCTTCCTCGGCCGCCGGGTCCATGAATTCGAGCTGCACCTCGGCCGCCGGGAAGGTCACGCCGTCGAGTTCGAAGTCGCCGGTTTCCTGGACCTCGCCATTCGTCACCGGGACGTGGGCGATGATGGTTTTATTGATGTTGGCCTGCCAGATGCGGACCGTGGCCATGCCGTCGCGCGGCAGGCGTTCAGGATCGACCAGGCCTGCAGTGATCGCGAACGAGCCGACCGCCGAGGACAGGTTGCCGCAGTTGCCGCTCCAGTCCACGAAAGGCTTGTCGATCGAGACCTGGCCGAACAGGTAGTCGACGTCGTGGTTGTCGCGGGTGCTCTTCGAGACGATCACCGTCTTGCTGGTGCTGGAGGTGGCGCCGCCCATGCCGTCGATCTGCTTGCCGTAGGGGTCGGGGCTGCCGATGACGCGCAGCAGGAGCTTGTCGCGCGCCGGGCCGGGGACGCGTGCGGCTTCGGGCAGGTCGTCGAGGCGGAAGAAGACGCCTTTCGAAGTGCCGCCGCGCATGTAGGTGGCGGGGATTTTGATTTGGGGAGTGTGTGCCATATTTCAGTTCCAGTTGGTAGCGCGGGCCGTAGGGTGGGCACCCTGTGCCCACGCGGTACGATGCGTCCGCTTAAGCCGCGACCTTCGACGACGCCAGGAAGTCCTGCGCAAAGCGCTGCAGCACGCCGCCGGCCTCGTAAATCGACACCTCTTCCGCCGTATCGAGACGGCAGATCACCGGCACCTCGACACGCTCGCCCGAGCGGCGGTTGATCACCAGCGTCAGCGTCGCACGCGGCGTGCGCTCACCCAGCACGTCATAGGTCTCGGTGCCGTCCAGCCCCAGCGTCAGGCGGTTCACGCCCGGCTGGAATTCCAGCGGCAGCACGCCCATGCCGACCAGGTTGGTACGGTGGATGCGCTCGAAGCCTTCGGCCACGATCGCCTCCACGCCCGCCAGGCGTACGCCCTTGGCTGCCCAGTCGCGCGACGAGCCCTGGCCGTAGTCGGCGCCGGCGATCACGATCAGCGGCTGCTTGCGCTCCATGTAGGTCTCGATCGCTTCCCACATGCGCGTGACTTGCCCTTCCGGCTCGATGCGCGCCAGCGAGCCAGCACGGACCGAACCGTCCGGATTGCGCACCATCTCGTTCTTCAGGGTCGGATTCGCGAACGTCGCGCGCTGCGCCGTCAGGTGGTCGCCGCGGTGGGTCGCGTAGGAGTTGAAGTCTTCTTCCGGCAGGCCCATCTTGAACAGGTATTCGCCCGCCGCGCTGTCCATCATGATCGCGTTCGACGGCGACAGGTGGTCGGTCGTGATGTTGTCGCCCAGGACCGCCAGCGCGCGCATGCCGGAGAGGCTGCGCTCGCCCGCCAGCGCGCCTTCCCAGTACGGCGGACGGCGGATATAGGTGCTCATCTCGCGCCAGTCGTAGAGCGGCGACACCGCTTCACCGTCGTCGGCCACGCGCGCGAACATCGGCGTGTAGACCTTGCGGAACTGCTCGGGCTTGACGCTCTGTTCGATGACGGCGTCGATCTCGGCGTCGCTCGGCCAGATGTCGGCCAGCCTGATCTCCTTGCCCGCCCTGTCGGTGCCCAGCACGTCCTTCTCGATATCGAAACGGATCGTCCCGGCGATCGCATACGCGATCACCAGCGGCGGCGAAGCCAGGAAGGCCTGCTTCGCATACGGGTGGATGCGGCCGTCGAAATTGCGGTTGCCCGACAGGACGGCGGTCGCGTACAGGTCGCGTTCGATGATCTCCTGCTGGATCACGGGATCGAGCGCGCCGCTCATGCCGTTGCACGTCGTGCAGGCAAAGGCGACGACGCCGAAGCCCAGCTTTTCCAGTTCCGGCATCAGGCCCGCTTCTTCCAGGTAGAGCGAGACCGCCTTCGATCCCGGCGCCAGCGAGGACTTGACCCAGGGCTTGCGCAGCAGGCCGAGCTTGTTGGCATTGCGCGCGATCAGGCCGGCCGCGATCATGTTGCGCGGGTTGTTCGTGTTGGTGCAGCTGGTGATGGCGGCGATGATGACGGCGCCGTCCGGCATCTTGCCCGGCTCGTTTTCGACCACACCGGAAATGCCGCGCGCGGCGAGTTCCGAGGTCGGCACGCGCTTGTGCGGGTTCGACGGACCGGCGATGTTGCGCACGACCGTCGACAGGTCGAAGTGCAGCACGCGCTCGTACTCGGCGTTCGCCAGGGAGTCAGCCCACAGGCCGGTTTCCTTCGCATAGTCCTCGACCAGTTTTACCTGCTCGTCTTCGCGGCCGGTAAGCCGCAAGTACTTGATGGTCTGCTCGTCGATGTAGAACATCGCGGCGGTTGCGCCGAATTCGGGCGCCATGTTGGAGATCGTCGCGCGGTCGCCCAGGGTCAGGTTCGAGGCGCCCTCGCCATAGAATTCCAGCCAGGTCGAGACGACCTTGGCATTGCGCAGGAATTCGGTCAGCGCCAGCACGACGTCGGTCGCGGTGATGCCCGGCTGCGGTTTGCCCGTCAGCTCGACGCCGACGATGTCCGGCAGGCGCATCCAGGAAGCACGGCCCAGCATGACGCTTTCCGCCTCCAGGCCGCCCACGCCGATCGCGATCACGCCGAGCGCGTCGACCATCGGGGTATGCGAGTCGGTGCCGACCAGGGTGTCCGGGAAGGCGATGCCGTCCTTCACCTGCACGACGGGCGACATGCGCTCGAGGTTAATCTGGTGCAGGATGCCGTTCCCCGGCGGGATCACGTCGACATTTTGAAAAGCCTTCTTGGTCCAGTCGATGAAGTGGAAACGGTCTTCGTTGCGGCGGTCCTCGATCGCGCGGTTCTTCTCGAATGCGTCGGGATCGAAGCCGCCGCATTCCACTGCGAGGGAGTGATCGACGACCAGCTGGGTCGGCACCACCGGGTTGACCAGGGCAGGATTGCCGCCCTCTTGCGCGATGGCGTCGCGCAGACCGGCGAGGTCGACCAGGGCCGTCTGGCCCAGGATGTCGTGGCAGACCACGCGCGCCGGGAACCAGGGGAAGTCGAGGTCGCGCTTGCGCTCGATGAGCTGTTTCAGGGACGGTACCAGGGCCATCGGCTCGCAGCGGCGCACGAGATTCTCGGCCAGCACGCGCGAGGTGTAGGGCAGCTTGTCGTACGCGCCGGCTTGAATACTGTCGACCGCTTCGCGCGTGTCGAAGTAGTGCAGGTTCGTGCCGTGCAGGGGTTTGCGGTATGCGTTGTTCATGACGAAGTTAAAGATTCATTATCCAGTGATAGTTGTCGGTGCTGCTTGGCGTAATAGGTGCCGTCGTGCAGGAAAGCGTCGGGCTCCGAGCCGAACTGCCTGAAGCCGAAGCGTTCGTACAGGCGCTCGGCCGCCGTATTGCCGTCATGGACGGTGAGCGTGATCTGGCGAATCCCGCCGAGCGAGCGGGCGAAGTCGACCAGGTAGGCGACCAGCGCCGCGCCGATGCCTTCGCGCTGCCGTTCGGGATCGACGACCAGCGCGTTCAGGCTGGCCGAGTGGCGGATTTTCACGCCTTCCTGCGTGCGCAGGCAGATCGCGCCCACCAGGGGCTTGCCTTCAAGCGCGCCATCGAAGGCGCCGAACCAGTACTCGCCCGCTGTCGACAAGCGCTGTTCGGCCCAGGACAGCGGCTGCGCCAGCGCTTCCTCGACAGCGGGCCGGAAGGCATGCGGAAAGGCGCGCAAGCCCGCCAGCCGCAGCGCACGATAGCGTTCGGCGTCGGCTGGACCGAGCCGGCGCAGCATGAGCGCGGGGGCTGGCGAGTCAGTCATTTACTTGCGATCGGCGATCGGCACGAACTGCAGGTCTTCCGGACCGACATAGTTCGCGCTCGGGCGGATGATCTTGTTGTCGATGCGCTGCTCGATGATGTGGGCAGCCCAGCCGGAAGTGCGCGAGATGACGAACAGCGGCGTGAACATCGCCGTCGGCACACCCATCATGTGGTAGGACACGGCCGAGAACCAGTCGAGGTTCGGGAACATCTTCTTGACTTCCCACATCACCGATTCGAGGCGCTCGGCGATCTCGAACATCTTCATCGAGCCGGCGCTCTGCGACAGCGAACGCGCCACTTCCTTGATGACCACGTTGCGCGGGTCGCTGATCGTGTAGACCGGGTGGCCGAAGCCGATGACGACTTCCTTGTTCGCGACGCGGTTGCGGATGTCCGCTTCGGCTTCGTCGGCGTTCTCGTAGCGCTTCTGGACCTCGAAGGCCGCTTCGTTGGCGCCGCCGTGCTTCGGGCCGCGCAGCGCGCCGATGGCGCCGGTGATCGCCGAGTGCAGGTCGGAACCGGTGCCGGCGATCACGCGCGCCGTAAACGTCGAAGCGTTGAACTCATGCTCGGCGTACAGGATCAGCGAAGTGTGCATCGCACGCACCCACTCTTCCGAGGGTACCGTGCCGTGCAGCAGGTGCAGGAAGTGGCCGCCGATCGAATCGTCGTCGGTCTCGGTCTCGATGCGCTTGCCGTTATGGCTGTAGTGGTACCAGTACAGCAGCATCGAGCCGAAGGAGGCCATCAGGCGGTCCGCGATGTCGCGCGCACCGGCGATATTGTGGTCGTCCTTTTCCGGCAGCGCGCAGCCCAGCGCCGAGACGCCGGTACGCATCACGTCCATCGGATGGCTGCCGGCCGGCAGCGCTTCCAGCGCCAGCTTCACCGCCTGCGGCAGGCCGCGCAGCATCTTGAGCTTGGCTTTATAACCCTTCAGTTCGGCGGCGGTCGGCAGTTTGCCGTGCACCAGCAGGTAGGCGATTTCTTCGAATTCGCAGGTAGTGGCGACATCGAGGATGTCGTAGCCGCGGTAGTGCAGGTCGTTGCCCGACTTGCCGACCGAGCAGAGGGCCGTGTTACCGGCGGCGACACCCGACAGGGCGACGGATTTTTTTGGCTTGAAGGCTGGGGCTTGTTCAGTCATCGTGATCTCCAATTTCGGTGTCGATTATTTTTTCTGGGCAGCGAACAGGGCGTCGAGCTTCTGCTCGAAGTCGTGGTAGCCGATGCGCTCGTACAGTTCGGCGCGGGTCTGCATGGTGTCGACCACTGCCTGCTGGCTGCCGTCGCGGCGAATCGCAGTGTAGACGTTTTCGGCGGCCTTGTTCATGGCGCGGAAGGCCGACAGCGGGTACAGCACGATGCCGACGTCCGCGGTCTTGAGTTCCTCGACCGTGAACAGCGGGGTCGAGCCGAACTCGGTGATGTTGGCGAGGATCGGCACGCCGACCGCTTTCGCGAAACGCGAATACATGGCGAGATCGGTCATCGCTTCCGGGAACACCATGTCGGCGCCGGCTTCGACGCAGGCGACCGCGCGCTCGATGGCGGCGTCGATGCCTTCCACGGCCAGCGCATCGGTGCGCGCCATGATCACGAAGTTCTCGTCGGTGCGGGCGTCGACGGCGGCCTTGATGCGGTCGACCATTTCCTGTTTCGAGACGATCTCCTTGCCCGGACGGTGGCCGCAGCGCTTGGCGCCGACCTGGTCTTCGATGTGCATGGCGGCGGCGCCGAACTTGATCATCGATTTCACGGTGCGCGCGACATTGAAGGCGGACGAGCCGAAGCCGGTGTCGACGTCGACCAGCAGCGGCAGGTCGCACACGTCGGTGATGCGGCGCACGTCGGTCAGCACGTCGTCCAGGTTCGAGATGCCCAGGTCCGGCAGGCCGAGCGAGCCGGCCGCGACGCCGCCGCCCGACAAATAGATGGCCTTGAAGCCGGCGCGCTTGGCCAGCAGCGCGTGGTTCGCATTGATGGCGCCGACGACTTGCAGCGGGGATTCTTCTTGTACGGCACGACGGAACAGCGCGCCTGCGGATTGGATCATGGGGTCTCCTGGTAAATCGTGGTGATGAATACACTGTCTTTCGCAAAGAACGTGCCAGCTCTCCTGTCCGTGTTCGACCTCGTAAAAACGACATCGTTTCAACTACTTAGCCAACTGTTGAGCTCAGCCGTGGAACAAGGCCTGTTCCATTATTCGTTCCAAGTGAAACACATGAAACACCTGTTGCATTAAAATTGCAACATGCGCCCTCTTCCTACTGCCCCGCAAGACCCCGATAAACCAGTCATCTGGACCGTCTCCGTGTCGCGCCTGTCCGCCCTGTTCCGCGACATCACGCTCGAGTACGACCACCTCGCCACGATCGAGCCGATCGACCTCGGCTTCGACGAAGCGGCGCGCCACATCCGCGAACGGATGGCAAGCGAGCGCTGCGACGTCGTGATCGCGGCCGGTTCGAACGGCGCCTACCTGAAAGGGCGGGTATCGGCGCCGGTGATCGTGGCGAAAGCAAGCGGCTACGATGTCATGGGCGCGCTGGCGCGGGCGCGCAAGGTGTCGACCCGCATCGGCGTGATCAGCTACCAGCAGCCCTTGCCGGAACTGGCCGGCTTCAGCGCCACCTTCGGCCTGACGGTTGCGCAGCGCACCTATGCGACGCGCGAAGACGCGCGCGCGACGATGGACGAGATGAAGGCGGCCGGCATCGAGGTCATCGTCGGCGCGGGGATGATCACCGACCTGGCCGAGGAAACGGGACTGACCGGCATCCTGCTGTACTCGGCCGGCTCGATCCGGCAAGCCTTCGACGATGCGCTGGAACTGGCGCGCCTGACGAACCTGGAAGCGAACCGCATCCGGCGCGGCCCGGTGAACGAAACGCGGCGCACGCGGCGCGGCCTGAACGATCTGCGCGGCGAGTCGGAGGCCATGGAGCGCCTGCGCCAGACGGTGGTGCTGTATGCGCGCTCGCCCGCCACGGTCCTGATCGAAGGCGAGACCGGCAGCGGCAAGGAACTCGTGGCGCAGGCGATCCACCGCGAGGGACCGCGCAGCCTGGGCGCGAACCGGCCTTTTGTCGCCGTCAATTGCGGGGCGATCGCGGAGTCCCTGCTCGAATCGGAACTCTTCGGCCACGAGGAAGGCGCGTTCACGGGCGCGCGCCGCGGCGGCCACGCAGGCCTGTTCGAGGCGGCCAACCGCGGCACGCTGTTCCTGGACGAGATCGGGGAAATGCCGCTGGCGCTGCAGACACGCTTGCTGCGGGTGCTGGAGGAACGCGAAGTGATGCGGGTCGGCGGCACGCGGCCGGTGCCGATCGACGTGCGGGTAATCAGCGCCACCCATTGCGACCTCGCCACGCGGGTGCGCGAAGGCCGTTTTCGGGCCGACCTGTTCTACCGGCTGGCGGTGCTGCGCCTGGCGCTGCCGCCGCTGCGTGCACGCCTGCCCGATATCGTGCCGCTGGCCGAATGGTCGCTGAAACAGTCGCTGGCGGCGCTCGGCGCCAGGCCGCATCCGAACCTGCACGCGGAGATCGCGGCCTGCGCGCCGCTGCTGACGGCCTACCCCTGGCCCGGCAATGTGCGCGAACTGCGCAACCTGATGGAGCGGCTGGCCCTGTTCCTGGCGGCCGAGCCGCTGCAGGCGCTGACGCCGAATTTTTTATTGGGGATTGCGCCGGAACTGGCAACGCCCGGCGCTGCCGTGGCGGATGCGGCGCCGGACGCGCCGCCAAGCGCGGAAAGTATCGCCGAGGTGCTGGCCCGCTTCGGCGGACAGCGCGATGCGGCGGCGCGCCACCTCGGCATCAGCCGCACGACCTTGTGGCGGCGGCTGAAGGCCGAAACCTGAGGCGTTCTTACAGGCCCAGGGTGCAGGTGACGTAGAGCTTGTTGTCGCTCATGAGCGAAGCGATCGTACCCGTCGTCGTGTCGACCGCCGAGTGGCTCGTGGCCGTGTCGGCCGTTGCGCTCCAGGTATCGCCCAGGGGCCATTCCTGGCCTGCCAGCGCACCCGAGGTGGCAAGCTCCGTCAGTTCCGAGCGGCCGGGCAGCGCCCAGCCGGTCTTGCCCTGGTAGCTGACGGCCTTGCAGTAGGCATCCGCCTCGGACCAGCTGAGCTTGACAGTCGAGCGGGGCGGCAGCCAGCTCAGGCCATTACGCGTGAGGTCGTGGGCAGTGCTGTCGGGCGGAACGCACAGGCCACTCTTGTTGCGGACCGCGCCCGCGACGCAGGTGCGCTCCTTGACGGTCAGCAGCGCACTGGTCGAGGTCGGGTTGTAGCTGCCCAGGCTGCCCTGGCGCGCCGTGATGGTCGTGAAGCCGGCCGCGAGGACGGTCACGATGTTGCCGTTGATGGTCGCCACTTTCGTGTCGCTGCTCTCGAAAGAAAATGCGGCCGGGCTTTTCGAGGTCGGCGCCTTGAGTTCGAAAGGCGCATCGCCTTCGGTCTTGGTCATGGCCGGAAATTCGCCGAGCGGAACGCCATCGCCGCCGCCGCACGCGGCCAGCAGGGTCAGGGTACAGGCAGCGGCAAGGGCAAACAGGCGTTTGGTCATCATCGGATTGGGAGTAGGGAAATAGTGCTTCAGTATAACATTTACATCTGGAAAATTTGACAAGTTTTAGCGCATCGGGGACGCGTGCCATGCTAGCGCCCTGCTCATCCGCACGCATGACAAAGCGCATATTCATATGCGGTTATCTTATTTTTTAAGCAAGGGCTTCCCGTGCTAAGGTGGCCCGAGGGCGAGGCGCGATCACGATACGCGCGCGTGCAAACCATCGCGCCTGAAACCGCCGTACCATGTCTTTTTCACCAAGGCCGGGTGCCCATCTGTACCCGTTATTCGCGTTCGCGGCGCCCATAAGGCGCTTCTCTGGAGGCAACATGCAACGGCATTTGCAACACGCGTCTCAAGCGGCAACTCAGGCTGCCATCTTCTCCCTGATCGGCAATACCCCGCTGGTGCAGGTCACCCGGATGGATACCGGTCCGTGCCAGCTGTTTTTAAAGCTGGAATCGCAGAACCCCGGCGGCTCGATCAAGGACCGCATCGGCCGCGCCATGATCGAGCAGGCCGAACTCGACGGCAGCCTGCAACCCGGCGGCACCGTGGTCGAGGCCACCGCCGGCAACACCGGCCTCGGCCTGGCGCTGGTGGCGCGCATCAAGGGCTACCGGGTGGTGCTGGTCGTGCCTGATAAAATGGCGGCCGAAAAGATCCTGCACCTGAAAGCCCTGGGCGCCGAGATCCACCTGACCCGCTCGGACGTCGGCAAGGGCCATCCCGAGTACTACCAGGACGTCGCGGCGCGTCTGGCGAGCGAGATCCCCGGCGCCTGGTTCGCCGACCAGTTCAACAACCCCGCCAACCCGCGCGCACACGAAACCACGACCGCCCCCGAGCTGTGGGAACAGACCAGCCACGAACTCGATGCGGTCGTGCTCGGCGTCGGCTCCGGCGGCACGCTCACCGGCCTGTCGCATTATTTTGCGCGCGTCCAGCCCGAGCTCGAATTCGTACTGGCCGACCCGAAGGGCTCGATCCTGGCCGACTACATCAACACCGGGCACCTGGCGAAAGAGGCCGGCTCGTGGGCGGTGGAAGGCATCGGCGAAGATTTCATTCCGGGGATTGCCGACCTGTCGCGGGTGAAGCAGGCCTACATCATCACCGACGAGGAAAGCTTCGGCACCGCACGCGCCCTGCTCCAGCACGAAGGCATCCTGGCCGGTTCCTCGACCGGCACCCTGCTCGCCGCGGCCCTCAAATACTGCCGCGCCCAGACCCGCCCGAAGCGGGTCGCCACCTTCGTCTGCGACACCGGCACGCGCTATTTGACGAAGGTGTACAGCGACGGCTGGATGCTCGACCAGGGCTTGCTGCAGCGCCCGCGGCTGGGCGACCTGCGCGACCTGGTCGGACGCCGTTTCGACGCCGGCGAAGTCGTCACGGTGGCGCCGACCGACACCCTGCTGACGGCCTTCAACCGCATGCGCTCGAGCGATCTGGCCCAGCTGCCGGTGATCGAGAACGGGCGCCTGGTCGGCATCGTCGACGAATCCGATTTGCTGCAGCACGTGACCCTGGAACCCACGCGTTTCAAAACACCCGTTGCGCGCACCATGACCAGGACGCTGCAGACGCTGGCGCCCTCCGCCAGCATGGCCCAGCTGCGCGACATCCTCGATCGCGGCCTGACCGCCGTGATCCAGGACGGCGACCATTTCTACGGCCTGATCACCCGCTTCGACCTTCTCAACCATCTGCGCAGGACCCTATCGTGAGCGACCCGACCTATCACCTGTCCACCCGCGTCATCCATGGCGGCCAGTCGCCCGAACCGGCCACCGGCGCCGTGATGCCGCCGGTCTTCCTCACCTCGACCTTCGCCCAGCAGAGCCCGGGGGTGCACAAGGGGCTCGACTACGGCCGCTCGCACAATCCGACGCGCTGGGCGCTCGAGCGCTGCGTGGCCGACATCGAGAGCGGCAGCGGCGCCTTTGCCTTCGCCTCGGGCCTGGCGGCCATCTCGGCGGTGCTGGAACTGCTGCCCGCCGGCTCCCACGTGGTCGCCGGCGACGACATGTATGGCGGCACCTATCGCCTGTTCGAGCGCGTGCGCCGCAAGAGCGCCGGGCATACCTTTACCTATGTGAACCTGGCCGATCCCGACGCATTGGCCGCCGCGCTCACGCCGGAGACGCGCCTGGTCTGGGTCGAGACGCCGACCAACCCGATGCTGAAACTGGCCGACCTGGCGGCGATCGCGCAGCTGTGCCGCGCGCGCGGCATCCTCACTGTCTGCGACAACACCTTTGCCAGCCCGATCAACCAGCGTCCGCTGGAACTGGGCATCGACATCGTCGTGCACTCGACCACCAAATACATGAACGGCCACTCGGACGTGATCGGCGGCGTGGCGGTGGTCGGCAATGCGCCGCACCATGCCGAACTGCGCGAGCAGCTCGGCTTCATCCAGAATGCGGTGGGGGCGATCCAGGGGCCCTTCGACAGCTTCCTGGTGCTACGCGGGATCAAGACCCTGGCCCTGCGCATCGAGCGCAGCAACGCCAATGCGCTGGCGCTGGCGCAATGGCTGGAGCGCGAGCCGAAGGTGCGCAAGGTGTTTTATCCGGGCCTGGAGACGCATCCCCAACACGCGCTGGCGCGGCGCCAGATGGCGGGTTTCGGCGGCATCGTCTCGATCGAGCTGGCGTCCGACCTGCCGGGCGCACGGCGCTTCCTGGAGAGCTGCCGCGTGTTCACGCTGGCCGAAAGCCTGGGCGGTGTGGAGAGCCTGATCGAGCATCCTGCGCTGATGACGCATGCGACCATCCCGCCGGCGCAGCGTGCGGAGCTGGGGATCAGCGACACCCTGATCCGGCTGTCGGTCGGGATCGAGCATGTCGAGGACCAGCGGGCGGATCTGGCACGGGCATTGGCCGCGGTTTGATCGGGCGGTGAGACGCGTGGGCACAAGTGCCCACCCTACGTTACGCCACTGTCGCGTGAAGCATTCGAGATGGTGGTGCACCGTAGGGTGGGCTCTCGAGCCCACGCGTATGCGGCAGCCGAGCAATCGCGCCATCACCGCATCAGGCCAACGCCGGCACCTCGCTCCTCAACTTGAACGTGGCCACCAGCTGCGACAGCGCCGCCGCCTGTTCGCGCATCGAGGCAGCCGCCGCGGCGGCCTCTTCCACCATCGCCGCGTTCTGCTGGGTCGACAGGTCGATCTCGGCGATCGCCTGTCCGACCCTGGCCACGCCCTGGGCCTGCTGTTCGCTGGCGCCATGGATCGCGCCGAGGATGCTGGCCACCTCGTGCACCTTGCCCAGCACGGCGCGCATGGTGGCGCCGGCGCCGTGGGCGATGCCCGTCCCGGCCTCGATCTCGCCGGCCGACTCGCCAATGAGCTTCTTGATTTCCTTCGCCGCCCCGGCCGAGTGCTGGGCCAGGCTGCGCACTTCGGCCGCGACCACGGCAAAGCCGCGGCCCTCGGCGCCCGCGCGCGCCGCTTCGACTGCCGCGTTCAGGGCAAGGATATTCGTCTGGAAGGCGATGCTGTCGATCATGCCGGTGATGTGGACGATCTTGTCCGCCGAGGCTTTGATCGCGCCCATCCGGTCGACCAGCTGGGCGACCGCCGCCGCACCCTCGCCCGCCACCTCGGAGGCCGACTGCGCCAAGCGGTTGGCGTCGCGCGCGCTGTTGTTGTTGCTGGCGATCGCGGCGGTCAGGTCTTCCATCGCCACCACGGTCTGGCGCAGGGCGCCGGCCTGGCGCTCGGTGCGCTCGGACAGGTCCTGGTTGCCTGCGGCGATCTCGCTCGACGCGGCGTCGATGCCGTGCGCGCCCTGCAGCACCTCGGTCACGGTGGCCGAGACGCCGCTTGTCATCCCGTTCAGGGCATCGAACAGGCGGCCGATTTCGTCGGCGCGTTTGTGGCGGATGCTTGGGCGCAGGTCGCCGCGCGCCACGGCTTCGGCCAGCGTCGCGGCCTGCTGCAGCGGGCCGACGATGCTCTTCGTGAGGATCCATCCGAGTACCGCACCGGCAGCCAGCGCGGCGGCGCCCAGCGCGAGCAGCAACAGGCGGCTGAAGCGCGAGCTTGCTGCCGAGTCGGCGGCCAGCGCGTGCGCCTGGCGCGCCTGGTGCGTCAGCAGCGCCTCCAGGCTGGCCGTGTAGCGCGCAAATGCGGGTTCGAGCGAGCGTGCCAGCAGCTCTTCGGCTTCCTGCGTGCGGCCGATGTCCTTGGCGGCGAAAACGGCTTTCGTGGCGTTCGCGAAGGCCGTCTTGTGTTCGTTCGTGGCGCGCAGCAGCGCCTGTTCCGCTTTCGATGCCGGCAGTGCGCGCATGTCTTTTTCGATGCCGGCCGCGCGCTGTTCCCCCTCGATCAGCTGCGCCTTGTAGAGGTCCGCCAGTTCAAGGCTGTCGCTGCGGGCGACCGACATGATGCGCAGGCCGTTCAGGCGCTCGACGCCGAGCAGGTCGGCGGCCAGCTGCTGCCTGGCCAGCTTGTCGTCGACGAGGTCACGTGTGATCGCATCGGCCGCGTGCATGCGCCAGAGCGAGACAGCGGTAATCAGCACGATCAGGAGGGAGACGATGCAGAAGGAGCCGAGGATCTTGGCGCCGGTCCGGAGTTTGGCGAGGAGCATGCGGGTCACGGTGGGTGGAGGTGGCCGCAGTGTAGGTAGGGATTGTGACAACATCATGAACGGGTGACGCCCCCCACCGGCACGCCACGAATCCATGGCGTGCCGCTCCCACGTGACGCTTACCGCTTGATCGCCGGGATCGCCGCCGGCTTCCACGGCTTGACCGGCTGTTCCTGCATCTTCTTCTCGAGCAGTTCGAGCGCTACCTCGAGCTGGCGGTCGCGTCCCGCGAAGGTCTCGTGCGGCAGGTTGTCGACTTCGACGTCGGGCGTGACGCCGACGCCTTCGATCAGCCAGTCGCCGTCGCTCGAGAACTGGCCGTTCTCGGCGACGCGCGCCATGCCGTTGTCGAGCAGGCCGTTGCCGTCGCTGAGCCAGACGCCGGCGCCGGCGCTGCGCTTGCCGACCAGGGGCCCGAGCTTGAGCGCCTTGACGCCGGCCGCGAAGGTCTCGCCGTCGGAATAGGTCAGCTCGTCCATCAGGACCACCAGGTGGCCGCGGAAGGTGTTCTGCATGTTCGAGTACGGCTGCTTGCCGTTCGAGGCCCAGAAGGCCCAGGAGCGGCGCAGCAGCTTTTCGATGATCCAGCTGTCGATGTTGCCGCCGTTGTTGCGGCGCACGTCGATGATCAGGCCCTCCTTATTGATGTTGGCGTAGAAGTCGCGCGCAAAGGCGTTGATGTCGCGCGCCACCATCGCGCGCAGGTGCAGGTAGCCGATCCTGCCTTTCGACATGGCCTCGACCTGCTGCGCCCTGCCCTGTTCCCAGTCGGCGTAGCGCAGGCTGGCGTGGCGCGCCATCGTGGCCGGGGTGACGATCACCGCGCGCGGCCTGGCGCCGGCGCGCTTCACGTGCAGCAGCACCTGCTTGCCGGCCGTGTCGAGCAGCAGGTCGGCGATGTCGCGGGCTTCGACCAGCGATTTGCCGTTCACCGCCGTGATGATGTCGCCTTCCCGGACGTCGACGTCGGGGGCCGCCAGCGGTCCTGCCTCCGACGGCAGCTCCGGCTCGCTGCGGTAGACCCGGTCGACCCGGTAGCCCTCAGGCACGCGGGTCAGCACGGCGCCCAGGCTGGCCGGCACGCCTTCGCTGGCGGCGCGGCGCACGTCGCCCGGACGGATCTGCGAATGCAGCGCCCCGACTTCGCCCACCATCATGCCCAGCACGTCGTCCAGTTCCGCGCGGTCGGTCACGCGCTCGACCAGGGGCGCGTAGCGCGCGCGCACGCCGTTCCAGTCGATGCCGCGCATCTTCGCGTCGTACAGGAAGTCGCGATGCATGCGCCAGGCGTCGTTGAACATCTGCTTCCACTCCAGGCGCGGATTCGAGCTCACCGCCCAGTCGTCGATCCTGACCCTGGACTTGGTCAGGTCAGCGGGCGCCTTGGCCCCGGCGTCGACGATCAGCATGTCGCCTGGCGCACCCTTGGCCCAGGTACGGTAGAAGATGTGCTTGCGGTCGTTCGACAAGCCGAATTCGCGCACGTTGGCGACAAAGGTTTCGGGCTGCGGCGCGCTGCGCGCGATCGCCAGGGTCTTGAGCGTGCCTTTGCCGGGCTCCTCGCCGGCTTCGAGCAGATACAGGCGCTTGTCGTCGACCGCGAGCGCGCGGTAGTTGCCCGAATCGACAGGCACTTCGTACAGGCGCTCGCGCAGGCCGGCCCAGGCGATGGCCGGCGTCGGCTGCTTGGTCTTGTCGGGGCCTGCATTGCTGGCTGCCGCTGCCGCCGTGGCAGCTGCCACGGCGGCACCCTTGTCCCCATCTTCGGCGCCCGGCGCCTTCACCGCCGCCCTGGCCGCGGCTTCCGGCGACTTCTCTTCCGGTTTGGTCAGCTCGTCCTCGGGCTTGAAGGGGAAGCGGACATCCGGCTGCAGCGCCAACGCATACACGCCGACCCGTTTGTCGAACACGGGCCCCATGTTGCGGTCGCCCCAGGGGCCGCTATTGCTCACGTTGAAATTGCGCGCCGAGAGGAAGTACAGCCACTTCCCGTCCGGCGAGAAGGCCGGCGAGTCCGCCTCGTAGCGGTCGGTCGTGACAAAGCTCATGGCCCTGGTCGCGAGATTGAACAGGCCGATCTGCTCGCGGCGCTCCTTGCTGCCGACGCGGACGAAAGCGAGGTTGCGGCTGTCGGGCGACCAGACCACCTGGTTCGACGGGTCGAGGCCGACCTGGCCGGCGTCGTCGACGATGACATTGGTTTTACTCGCCAGGTCGAGCAGCCAGGTGCGGCCCTTCTTGTCGGTATGGGCCAGCCATTTGCCGTCGGGGGACGGATACAGGTTCAGGCGGTGGCTGGCGCCGTCGCTGGTGAGCCGCTCGCCATGGCCCGAGCCGTCGGCGGCATAGCGCCAGATCTCGTTCTCGCCGCTGGTGTCGACGATGGCGTAGACCGATTTGTCGTCGTGGCTGAAGACGGCGCCGCGCGCACGCGCGCCCTCGGGCACCGCGATCTCGACGCGGCGATGGCTGCCGGTGCCGGCGATGGTGACGCGCCCGCGCGCGGTCAGCACGATGCGCCCGGCCTTGTTCGCCACGTCGATACTGGTCAGGGCCTCGAGCGGCGATTTTACCCGGCGCATGCGCTGCTGGTCGAAGTCCGACACCAGGCTCGCTTTCAAGGGCGTGTCGCTGCCACTGCCGATGTCGAACACGCGCAGGTCGGCGCCAAGCTGGTAGACGATGCGGCCGTCGCCGAGCGAGGCGGTGCGCACATCCCATTCCTTGTGACTGGTGAGGACGCGCCGGTCGCTGCCGTCCGGATTGGCCGTCCAGAGATTGTCGGCGCCGCCAGCATCGCTGATGAAGTACAGCCGTCCCTGCCACCACATGGCGCGCCGGTTGTTGGCGAGGTAACTGGCAGAGTCGCCCTTGAACAGCGGCTCGGCCTCGCCTTTGCCTTGCAAGTCGAAGCGCCACAGCTGGGCATGGGCCCCGCCGCGGTAGGACTTGACGTTATCGTTGGTCATGGACAGGCCCATGCGCGTGAAATAGACGATGCGCCCGGTGTCGTCGAGCGCGGCGTCGTTGGCGTCGGCCAGGGGCAGCACGCGGCGCTTGAGGCTGCCTGGGTCGAGCGCGGCGACCACGCGGTGCTTGGCCGGACCGGTCGTATTCTCGGTGCTGACCAGCACCTCGCCCCGGGCGGTCCAGCCCAGCACCGCCACGCCGCCGTTCTCGAAGGTGATCCGCTTCGGCAAGCCGCCTTCCAGCGGCATCACATAGGCTTCCTGTGCGCCTTCGTAGGAGGCGGCAAAGGCGACGAACTTGCCGTCGTGCGAGATCGCGGCATGGGTTTCAGCGGCCGGATGGGTCGTCAGGCGCATCGCCTTGCCGCCGCTCGTGGTCGTGCGCCAGAGGTCGCCCTCGGCGGTGAAGACCACGGTATCGCCGCGCACGGCCGGGAAGCGGAAATAAGGATCGGCGGCCACGGCCTGATTGCCGATCAGGGCCAGGGACAGCGCGAGGATGGTTCTGGGCACGTTCATGGTGGCGCAGGCAAAGGTTGCAAAAGAGCATGAGTTTGCCACAGTGCACATACGAGTTGATGTGCTTACAAGCAAAAAAAAACCGCGCACGGGGCGCGGTTTGTGTGAGCGGATCGAGGCTTACTCGATCTCGACCGTCTCGGCCGGGGCCGGCGGCGGCAGTGCGTCGCCTTCCGGGAACTCGAGCGTGACGTCGTCCTTCTCGTTCAGGTCGACCGTGACGCGTCCACCGTTGACCAGGCGGCCAAACAGCAGCTCGTCGGCCAGGGCTTTCCTGATCATGTCCTGGATCAGGCGCGACATCGGGCGTGCACCCATCTGCGGATCGAAGCCCTTCGAGGCGAGGAACTTGCGCAGCTTCTCGGTGAAGATGGCTTCCACCTTCTTCTCGTGCAGCTGCTCTTCCAGCTGCATCAGGAACTTGTCCACGACGCGCAGGATGATTTCCTCGTCCAGCGCGCGGAAGCTGATGGTCGCGTCCAGGCGGTTGCGGAACTCCGGCGTGAACATGCGCTTGATGTCGGCCATCTCGTCGCCTGCCGCCTTCGAATCCACGAAGCCCACCGAACGCTTGGTCAGGCTTTCGGCGCCCGCGTTCGTGGTCATGATGATGATCACGTTGCGGAAGTCGGCCTTGCGTCCGTTGTTGTCGGTCAGCGTGCCGTGGTCCATCACCTGCAGCAGGATGTTGAAAATGTCCGGGTGGGCCTTTTCGATCTCGTCCAGCAGCAGCACCGCGTGCGGCTTCTTGGTGATGGCTTCCGTCAGCAGACCACCCTGGTCGAAGCCGACATAGCCCGGCGGCGCACCGATCAGGCGCGACACGGCGTGGCGCTCCATGTACTCCGACATGTCGAAGCGAATCAGCTCGATGCCGAGGATAAAGGCCAGCTGCTTGGCCACCTCGGTCTTGCCGACACCGGTCGGACCGGAGAACAGGAAGGAGCCGATCGGCTTGTCCTGTTTTCCGAGACCCGCGCGCGCCATCTTGATGGCGGACGCCAGCGCGTCGATCGCAGGATCCTGGCCGAAGACGACGTTGCGCAGGTCGCGGTCGATCGTCTGCAGCTTGCTGCGGTCGTCCTGGTTGACCGTTTGCGGTGGGATACGGGCGATCTTGGCGATGATTTCCTCGATCTCGGTCTTGCCGATGGTTTTCTTCTGCTTCGACTTCGGCAGGATGCGCTGGGCTGCACCCGCTTCGTCGATGACGTCGATCGCTTTATCGGGCAGGTGACGGTCGTTGATGAAGCGTGCCGCCAGTTCCGCCGCGGTCGACAGCGCCGACGACGAATACTTCACGCCGTGGTGCTCTTCGAAGCGCGACTTCAGGCCACGCAGGATCTGCACGGTCTGCTCGACCGACGGCTCGTTCACGTCCACCTTCTGGAAGCGGCGGCTGAGGGCATGGTCCTTCTCGAACACGCCGCGGAATTCCGTGAATGTGGTCGCGCCGATGCACTTCAGCTGACCGTTGGCCAGGGCCGGTTTCAGCAGGTTCGAGGCGTCGAGCGTGCCGCCCGAAGCCGAGCCGGCGCCGATGATCGTGTGGATCTCGTCGATGAACAGGATGCCGTTCGGCGTGTCCTTCAATTGCTTGAGGACGGCTTTCAGGCGCTGCTCGAAATCGCCGCGGTACTTGGTGCCGGCCAGCAGCGCACCCATGTCGAGCGAGAACACGACGGCGTTCTGCAGGATCTCGGGCACCTCTTCCTGGACGATGCGCCATGCCAGCCCTTCCGCGATCGCGGTCTTGCCGACACCGGCCTCACCGACGAGCAGCGGATTGTTCTTGCGGCGGCGGCACAGGATCTGGATCACGCGGTCCACTTCCTCTTCGCGACCGATCAGCGGATCGATCTTGCCGTCGGCGGCAGCCTTGTTCAGGTTCTGGGTGAACTGGTCGAGCGGGCTCTCTTTCGTCGCGCCTTCGACTTGCGCCTCTTCCACGCCTTCCGACGCCTTCTGGCTGTCGATCTGCTGGTCCTTGCGCACGCCGTGCGAGATGAAGTTGACCACGTCGAGGCGGGTCACGCCCTGCTGGTGCAGGTAGTAAACGGCGTGCGAGTCCTTCTCGCCGAAGATCGCGACGAGCACGTTGGCGCCCGTGACTTCCTTCTTGCCGTTCGAGGCCGACTGCACGTGCATGATCGCGCGCTGGATCACGCGCTGAAAGCCGAGCGTCGGTTGGGTGTCGACCTCGCCCGTGCCGGGCACGGTCGGGGTGTTGTCACCGATGAAATTGGTCAGGGTCTTGCGCAGGTCGTCGATATTGACCGCGCATGCACGCAGGACTTCAGCGGCCGAGGGATTGTCGAGGAGCGCAAGCAGCAGGTGCTCCACGGTAATGAACTCGTGCCGTGCCTGTCGAGCTTCGACAAAGGCCATGTGTAGGGATACTTCAAGTTCCTGCGCAATCATACTTCCTCCATCACGCACTGCAGGGGATGCCCCGCCTTGCGCGCATGCGTTAAGACAAACTCCACTTTGGTACACGCTATATCTTTGGAAAACACGCCGCACACTCCTTTACCATGACGGTGCACGGAAAGCATGATCTGCGTCGCCGTCTCGCGATCCTTGTTGAAGTACTCCTGAATGATGGCCACCACAAACTCCATCGGTGTGTAGTCATCATTCAGCAACGCCACCTGGTACAGGGGCGGTGGTTTTACGACTTGCCGCTCCAGCAGCTGTTCGGTATCGTGCTTGGTTGCCATGGGCGTATTCTAAAGCGTTCCAGGATGATGCAAAGCGGAAATATCAGATCACGAGTTCAGATCGCGTCACTCAGCTCACTTCGATTCGCTTTCATCTTACTTGTTTTCCGTTGAAAGCGCAGATGGCGATCCGATTGCGGAAATCAAGAGCTGGGTTTGCACCCTGCATGCATGACGTATGAAAAAATTAACAACAGTCGCATCAAAGGGCTTGACTTCAAAATCCAGTGCATCAACAATGCAAACATTGACATGTACTTATGTACTTGTTGATAAGAAGTGAGCAGGCTGAGGAGGGGGCAAGAAGCTTCTTGCTTTTATGGCTCGTGTGATTTGTTTATATTTGAAAGTTCTTTTATGGCAACTGGTACTGTTAAGTGGTTCAATGATTCCAAAGGCTTTGGCTTCATCACTCCAGATGACGGCGGCGAGGATCTGTTCGCGCATTTCTCCGCAATCAACATGAACGGTTTTAAGACCCTCAAAGAAGGTCAGAAAGTCCAATTCGAAGTCACGCAAGGCCCTAAAGGCAAGCAAGCTTCCAACATCCAGGGCATGTAATACCGTCCTCGGAAGCGAGAAACCCCGCAGCATGCGGGGTTTTTTTTCGCCGAATAAAAAAGCCCGCCTCGACGAGACGGGCTTTATAGGCCAGGCCCGGCTTATTGCATCTGCTCGATCATGACCTCGCCAAAGCCCGAGCACGACACTTGCGTCGCGCCTTCCATCAAACGCGCGAAGTCGTAGGTCACGCGCTTCGAGGTGATCGCCTTTTCCATCGACGAGATGATCAGGTCGGCCGCTTCGGTCCAGCCCATGTGGCGCAGCATCATCTCAGCCGACAGGATCAGCGAACCCGGGTTCACGTAATCCTTGCCCGCATACTTGGGCGCGGTGCCGTGGGTCGCCTCGAACATGGCCACCGAGTCCGACATGTTGGCGCCCGGCGCGATGCCGATGCCGCCGACCTGGGCCGCCAGCGCATCCGAGACATAGTCGCCGTTCAGGTTCAGGGTGGCGATCACGCTGTACTCGGCAGGGCGCAGCAGGATCTGCTGGAGGAAGGCGTCGGCGATCGAATCCTTGATGATGATGTCGCGTCCCGTCTTCGGGTTCTTGAAGCGAACCCACGGGCCGCCGTCGATCAGCTCGGCGCCGAATTCCTTCTGGGCCAGCGCATAGGCCCAGTCGCGGAAACCGCCTTCGGTATACTTCATGATGTTGCCCTTGTGGACAATCGTGACCGATGGCTTGTCGTGGTCGACCGCGTACTGGATGGCCTTGCGCACCAGGCGCTCGGTGCCTTCGCGCGAGACGGGCTTGATGCCGATGCCCGAGGTTTCCGGGAAGCGGATTTTCCTGACACCCATTTCGTTAACGAGGAAGTCGATCATCTTCTTCGCGCCTTCCGACTCCGCCGCCCACTCGATGCCGGCATAGATGTCTTCCGAATTCTCGCGGAAGATGACCATGTCGGTCTTTTCCGGCTGCTTCAGCGGCGACGGCACGCCGGCGAAATAGCGCACCGGACGCAGGCAGACGTAGAGGTCGAGCTCCTGGCGCAGCGCCACGTTGAGCGAACGGATGCCGCCGCCGACCGGCGTCGTCAGCGGGCCCTTGATCGAGACCACGTAGTCCTTCACGACCTCCAGGGTCTCGGGCGGCAGCCAGACGTCGGGGCCGTAGATGCCGGTCGACTTCTCGCCGGCAAAAATTTCCATCCAGCTGATCTTGCGCCGGCCGCCATAGGCCTTGGCCACTGCCGCGTCGACCACCTTGAGCATCACCGGCGTGATGTCGATGCCGGTGCCGTCGCCTTCGATATAGGGGATGATTGGGTTGTCCGGCACGGTGAGCGAGAAATCGGCATTGACCGTGATTTTCTGGCCGTCGGCAGGTACAGTGATATGTTGGTACATCGTGTTTCTCCCAGGTGGTCGCAGGCGGGCGGCAGGCGCGCCATGCCAATTCCATTACAATAGCGGCGAAACCTGCCAGTCCTCTATAAGACATAAGATGGCGACTTGCATTATGCACCAGTATTTTGACAGATGCCACGACCCGGCGTCCGACGTTTTCGTTGGCATCCCCGCTTCAGCACCACCTTTTATTCATGCCGCTTATTCTCTTCAATAAACCCTTCCAGGTCCTGTGCCAGTTTTCGCCGCAGGAAGGCCGCGAATCGCTTGCGGATTACCTCTCGATTCCCGGCATCTACCCCGCCGGCCGGCTGGACGCCGACAGCGAGGGCCTGATGCTGCTGACCGACGACGGCGCCCTGCAGCACAAGATCGCGCACCCGGACCACAAGGAAGCCAAGACCTACCTGGTGCAGGTGGACGGCGTGCCGGATGCCGCCGCCCTCGCCCGCCTGCAGGCGCCGCTCGACCTGGGCGATTTCGTGACGAAACCCTGCCGCGCGGTACGCATCGCCGAGCCCGAATGGCTGTGGCCGCGCAATCCGCCGATCCGTACCCGCGCCGACAAGCCGACGGGGTGGATTGCGATCACGCTGGAAGAGGGAAAGAACCGGCAGGTGCGGAGGATGACGGCGGCGGTCGGCTTGCCGACGCTGCGGCTGGTGCGCAGCAGTATCGGGCCGTTCAGTCTGGCGACGCATCCGCTGATGCCGGGCGAGTTCGTCGAGGTGCCGGTGACCGCGATAAGGCGATGATTCGTAGGGGTGGGCGAGGCCAATGGCCTCGCCCACGGTTTCATCGGGCGCCCCGTGCCCACCGGACGCCCGAGTTCACGCGGTTCGAATACAAATAAAAAACCCGCCGGCCCTTTCGGGGCGGCGGGTTTTTCTTTACCGGCTGAGACTGCTTACGCGCCCAGCGACTCCAGTGCAGCGTTGAACGTCTTGCTCGGACGCATGATCGCCTTCACCTTCGCCTCGTCGGCCTTGTAGTAGCCACCGATATCGACCGGCTTGCCCTGCACTTCCAGCAGCTCGGCAACGATCCTGGCTTCGTTCTCGGCCAGGTTCTTCGCCAGCGGCGCGAAGTAAGCGGCCAGTTCGGCATCTTCCTTCTGCGCGGCCAGTTCCTGGGCCCAGTACAGCGACAGGTAGAACTGGCTGCCGCGATTGTCGAGCTCGCCGGTCTTCGGCGAAGGCGACTTGCGGTTGTCCAGCAGCTTGCCGGTTGCGGCGTCGAGCGTTTTCGCCAGGACCTTGGCCTTGTTGCTGCCGGTCTTGATGCCCAGGTCTTCCAGCGACACGGCCAGGGCCAGGAACTCGCCCAGCGAATCCCAGCGCAGGTGGTTCTCTTCGACCAGCTGCTGCACGTGTTTTGGTGCCGAACCGCCGGCGCCGGTTTCGTACATGCCGCCACCGGCCATCAGCGGGACGATCGACAGCATCTTGGCGCTGGTGCCCAGTTCCATGATCGGGAACAGGTCGGTCAGGTAGTCGCGCAGGATGTTGCCGGTCACCGAGATGGTGTCCAGGCCGCGCTTGACGCGTTCCAGCGTGTAGCGCATCGCACGCACCTGCGACATGATCTGGATGTCCAGGCCGGTCGTGTCGTGATCCTTCAGGTAGGTCTTGACCTTCTTGATCAGCTCATTTTCGTGCGGACGGTACGGATCCAGCCAGAACACGGCCGGCATGCCCGAGTTGCGCGCGCGCGTCACGGCCAGCTTGACCCAGTCGCGGATCGGTGCATCCTTGACCTGGCACATGCGCCAGATGTCGCCCTGCTCGACGTTCTGCGACAGCAGGACTTCGCCGGTGGCGATATCGGTGATGTTGGCGACGCCGTCTTCCGGCACTTCGAAGGTCTTGTCGTGCGAACCGTATTCCTCGGCCTGCTGCGCCATCAGGCCCACGTTCGGGACGGTGCCCATGGTCTTCGGATCGAAGGCGCCGTGCCATTTGCAGAAGTTGATGATCTCCTGGTAGATACGGGCGAAGGTCGATTCCGGAATGACTGCCTTGACTTCCTTCAGCTTGCCGTTCGCATCGTACATCTTGCCGCCGGCGCGGATCATCGCAGGCATCGACGCGTCGACGATGACGTCGTTCGGCGAGTGGAAGTTGGTGATACCCTTGGCCGAGTCGACCATGGCCAGCGCCGGGCGGTGTTCCTGGCAGGCGTGCAGGTCGCGCTCGATTTCTTCGCGCTGCGAAGCAGGCAGGTTGGCGATCTTGTTGTACAGATCGGCCATGCCGTTGTTGACGTTGATGCCGAGGCTGTCGAACAGGGCGCCGTGCTTCTCGAAGGCTTCCTTGTAGAACATGCGCACGCAGTGGCCGAAGACGATCGGGTGCGAGACCTTCATCATCGTCGCCTTGACGTGCAGCGAGAACAGGACGCCGGTTTCTTTCGCGTCGTCGATCTGCTGCTGGTAGAACTCGAGCAGGGCCTTGCGGCTCATGAACATCGAATCGATGATCTCGCCATCCTGCAGCGACACCTTTGGTTTCAGGACGATGGTCTGGCCGCTCTTGGTGATCAGTTCCATCTTGACGTCGCGTGCGCGGTCGAGGGTCATCGACTTTTCGCCATGGTAGAAGTCGCCGTGGGTCATGTGCGAGACGTGGGTGCGCGAGGCCGGCGACCATGGCTGCATCGAGTGCGGGTTCTTGCGTGCGTATTCTTTCACGGCGCGCGGTGCGCGGCGGTCCGAGTTACCTTCGCGCAGTACCGGGTTCACGGCGGAGCCGATGCACTTGCCGTAGCGTGCCTTGATGGCTTTTTCTTCGTCGGTCTTCGGGTCGGCCGGGTAGTCGGGCAGCTTATAGCCCTTTTCCTGCAGTTCCTTGATCGCGGCGGTCAGCTGGCCGACCGAGGCGCTGATGTTCGGCAGCTTGATGATGTTCGCGTCCGGCTCGAGCGTCTTCTTGCCCAGCTCGGCCAGCGCGTCAGGCACGCGCTGCTCCGGCGTCAGGGCTTCCGGGAAGGCGGCCAGGATGCGGGCCGCGACCGAAATGTCGCTCGACACGACATCGATGCCGGCGGCCTTGGTGAAGGTGCTGACGACAGGCAGGAAGGCGTGGGTCGCCAGCAGCGGCGCCTCGTCGGTCAGGGTGTAGATGATGGTCGGATTACTGCTCATGCGCTTTTTCCTCGGTTCTCGCGAACGGTCGCGATGGTTCAAACTAATAAGTAAGGCGTGTCTTCGTTCGCGCTGAACGCGACGTCCCAGGCGGTCCGCCGTTCATGCTACTCCTCCTTCACGCGAAGGGGAATGGATCGCGAAGGCGCTGCCGGGAGACCTCTGCCGCGCCTCGAGTCTTCTATAAGACATAAGACGAGCGTTTCACATTATGCACCAGTATTTTACTGTGCGCCACAGCTTTAGCAAGCCACAGGCGGCTGCCCGGCGCGCGGGCGCCTGCGAACGCGCTAGGATAGTGTCCAAAGCCGTGATGATTACGAAGGAGTTGCCATGACCGTCCGCCAGTCCGATGCACGGATGATTCCCGAACTGCGCTCCCTCGGCTGGGCCGGCTATCTGCTGGGCTTCGGCCTGGGCGGCTTTTTTGATGGCATCCTGCTGCACCAGATCCTGCAGTGGCACCACCTGCTCTCGCTCGTCACGCGCCCGCCCTTCCAGGACATCCGCATCCAGATCCTGGCCGATGGCCTGTTTCACCTGCTGATGTACGTGATCGCCTTCATCGGGCTGTGGAAGCTGTGGAAGGCGCGCCACCAGTTCGGCGCCGTGGGCGGCGACCGCCTGCTGCTGGCCAACGCGGCGACCGGCTTCGGCGCCTGGCACATCCTCGATGGGGTGCTGTCGCACTGGCTGCTCGGCATCCATCGCGTCCGGCTCGATTCCGACAAGCTGCTGTTCTGGGACTTGCTGTGGTTCGTCGTGTTCGGCGTGGCGTTTGTCGTGCTCGGCTGGTGGCTGCGGCGATCGAACGCCAGCTTTGGAGGCCGCGGCGGCGTGGCGGCGCTGGTGCTGGCGGTGCTGGTAGGCGGCCCGGTCGCGGCGCTGCCGCCGCCGGGGGTGGATACGGTGATGGTGTTCTACAAGCCGGGCGCCAGGCCGGCGACCGTGTTCGCCGGGATCGAGGCGGTCGACGGGCGCATCCTGTGGTCCTCGCCGGCGGGCGACGTGTGGGCGCTGGATGTCAAGGACAAGGAAAAAACGGCCCTGCTCTACCGCCATGGGGCCTGGATGGTCAGCAATTCGGCGCTCGCGGTCGGGTGCCTGGCCTGGACCTCGGCACGCAGTTGACCGTAGGGTGGGCTCTGCCCACGCGGTGATACGTACCGGCTCCGATTTCGTGCTCGACGATCTCGCCGTCGCGTATCACGCGTGGGCACGAGTGCCCACCCTACGGTGCACAACCGATAACGATGTTCGTCAGCGCGAATAATCGACCGAAAAAGCGGAAAAACCCGCCGGGGCTTGCGCCAGGCGGGTCTTTCTTCCACTGTACTGCCAGCGCGGCTTGGGCCGCGCGCCAACCGGTCTATCAGGCCGACAGGGCTTTCAGGGCAGCAGCCAGGCGGCTCTTGTGGCGAGCGGCCTTGTTCTTGTGGATGATTTTCTTGTCAGCGATGCTGTCGATGGTCGACACGGACGACTGGAAGATGCTGGTTGCAGCAGCTTTGTCGCCAGCCTGGATGGCTTTACGGACGGCCTTGATGGCGGTGCGCAGGGTCGAACGCTGAGCGCTGTTGTGTGCGTTTTGCTTAACTGCTTGACGAGCGCGTTTGCGCGCTTGTGCGGTATTTGCCATGGAATTTCCTAAATCGGGGTCAAGTTGCGTTTGCAAACATTAGCGAGTCAAACTGGCCCATTCCAGTGCCTGCCAAAACATTGTGTCTGCTAACAGAATTCAGTACAGCCCACGATTATAGCGAAACAACCCACTCCTGGCAAACCATTCTTCATTTTTACCACGAGAGAAACCGCGAGCGAGGTGTTGCCCAGCTATAATCTCGCCCCATGAATCTGCTCAAGACCCTCGCTGCCATTTCCAGCATGACGATGCTGTCGCGCGTTACCGGCCTGCTGCGCGAAAGCCTGTTTGCCCGTGCCTTCGGCGCCTCCGCCTATACCGACGCCTTCATCATCGCCTTCCGCATCCCCAACCTGCTGCGCCGCCTGTTCGCGGAAGGAGCTTTCTCGCAGGCCTTCGTGCCGATCCTGTCGGAATACAAAACCCAGTACGGCCAGGACGCGACCAAGGGCCTGGTCGATCATGTCGCCACCTCGCTGGTCTGGGCCACGGTGCTCACCAGCGTGGTCGGCATCATTGGCGCGCCGGTGCTGCTGCTGATGATCGCCGGCGGCCTCGAACGTAATCCGGAAGCCTTCGACGCCTCGGTCCTGATGACGCGCCTGATGTTCCCCTACATCGCCTGCATGTCCTTCGTCGCCCTGGCCGGGGGCGTATTGAATACCTGGCGCCAGTTCAAGATCCCGGCCTTTACGCCGGTGTTGCTGAACCTGTCCTTCATCTTCGCCTCGCTGGTGCTGGTGCATTACCTGGATCAGCCGATCTATGCGATGGCGATTGCCGTCTGCGTCGGCGGCCTGCTGCAGGTCGGGATCCAGATTCCGGCGCTCATCAAAATCGGCATGCTGCCGCGCATCTCCTTCAATCCGTTGTCGGGCCTGCGCGACGCCGGCGTGCGGCGCATGCTGAAAAAGATGGGACCGGCCGTGTTCGCCGTCTCGGCCGCCCAGATCAGCCTCCTGATCAACACCAGCATCGCCGCCAGCCTGGCCGAAGGCGCCGTCTCGGCCCTGCAGTACGCCGACCGCCTGATGGAATTCCCGACCGCGATGCTGGGCGTGGCGCTGGGCACGATCCTGCTGCCAAGCCTGTCGAAAGCCAGCGCCGAGAAAGACACCCACGAGTATTCCTCGCTGCTGAACTGGGGACTGCGCCTGACCTTCCTGCTGGCCCTGCCTTCCGCGGTCGGGATGGCGGCGATGGCCGAGCCGCTGATCGCCACCCTCTTCCACTACGGTAAATTCACCGCCGCGGCCATCACCTCCTCGGCCATGCCCTTGATGGCCTACAGCGCGGGCCTGGTCGGCATCATCCTGGTCAAAACCCTGGCGCCCGCCTTTTATGCGCGCCAGGACATCCGCACCCCGGTGCGCATCGCCGTCGGCGTGCTGGTCGCCACCCAGCTGATGAACCTGGTCTTCGTGCCGCTGTTCGGCGTGGCCGGCCTGGCCCTGTCGATCGGCCTGGGCGCCTGCATCAATGCGGCCTTTTTGTATTCGGGCCTGCGCCGGCGCGGCATCTACACGCCGCAAGCGGGCTGGGCGGTCTTCTTCCTGAAGCTGGCCGTCGCGGTCAGCGTGATGGGCGCGGTCGCCTGGTTCAGCCAGGCGCAGTTCGACTGGGCCGCACTGCGCGCCCGGCCGCTGCTGCGTATGGCGGCGCTGTTCGGCATCATCGCCCTCTCCGGCATCACCTATTTCGGCGTGCTGGCCGGCCTGGGTTTCCGTCCGCGCGACTTCAAGCGCCGCGCCAAGTAATCAGGCGCCCGAAGCGGTAGCGGGCGGAGGTGGCGGCGGTTCGTCCGGTTCGGCCGGCTCCTGTGCCGGTTCCGCGGGCGGCGGCTCGGTCGGCGGCGGTTCAGCCGGAGGTGGCTCAGCCGGTGACGCGGGCGGCGGGTCGGCCGGCGACGGCGGCGGCACCGGGGTCAACGGCGGCACCGGCGCCGGCGGCGGTTTCACCGGTGCCGGCGGCGGCGGAGGTACGGGGACGCCCTGCCCCGCCGTAAACTTCCACTCCGACAGATGCTCCTTGTTCTCGAAACCCTGGAAACGCGCGTCGAAGTTCGCCATTTTCAGCGGCTGCGCCTGCGACAGGCTGTAAATCGCCAGCACCCCGACCTTGTCGCCCTGGTACTGGATGCCCCACTCGGTGCCGCCCGTCACCGGGTCCACGAAGATCTTGCGCAGGTGGCGCCGGGTGCCGGGAAAGCGCGGATCCTTCAATAAGTCGTGCAGGGCCGGCGGCACCGGATTGGCCCCCTGGGGCGTGGCGGCGGCATAACTGCGCAGGGCCGCGCTGAAGGCGGCGCCGATCTCGAGCAGCTCCTGCTCGGCGGCCGCGCGCCGCAACAGGCCGTCGACCTTCAGCGTCGCCGCGCCGACCATCCCCAGGATCGCGACGAACACCACCAGCCCGACATAGGTGAAGCCGGCCTCGCGATGGACCGGTTTCGCTACCATTCGGCGTAGGGGCGGCCGTCGCGGCCGTTCCCCGGCGCGCCGCTGCGGATGTTGTAGACGGCGCCCGGCGTGCCCTCTTCTTCCGGCGGCGTGACGATCCAGCCGCTGTCGCTTTCCAGGATCGGATCCATCGGCAGGCGCGCCAGGTATTTTTTCTCGACCAGCTGCTCGAGCGAATCCGGATAGCGTCCGGTATCGGAATGAAACTGATCGATCACCGCGCGCGTGCTGCGCAGGTTATCCATCAGGATGGTTTCCTTTGCACTGTCCACGCTCGGGAAAAAGCGCGGCACGGCCAGCGTCAGCAGCAGCGCGACGATGGCCAGCACGACCAGCAGTTCGATCAGGGTGAAGCCGTTTCTGGAGCGTGGGGTTCGCATCGTCACCACCGCCGGTAAGGTATGCCGCTCAGGCCGACGCGGGTCGACGTCGAATACACGTCGTAGACGTCATCGCCCTCCTTCGGTTCTTCCGCTTCGCTGGCGTAGCTGCGCTTGCCCCAGGTCTGGGCGTCGCCCAGTCCGGGATCGGGATTGAACGGGTCGCGCGGCAGGCGGCGCAGGAAGTAGATCTTCGCGCCCTTGGGACTGCGCAGGTCGCGCACGCCGTCGACCAGCAGCTCGAGCTTTTCCGGATAGCCGCTGGCACCGGCCGCTTTCGCGATGCGGCCTTCATCGGCGGCGCGTTTATAGGCGTCGAGCGCGCCGCGGATCT
Source organism: Massilia sp. LXY-5 (assembly GCF_059801075.1). Lineage (NCBI taxonomy): Bacteria > Pseudomonadati > Pseudomonadota > Betaproteobacteria > Burkholderiales > Oxalobacteraceae > Massilia > Massilia sp. LXY-5. The sequence goes on along the minus strand of NZ_JBNNEH010000003.1, from coordinate 811,306 downwards.
CGCGCAGGGACTGGCGCAGGACCTGTTCGTTGCGGCGCTGGACGACCGTCTGGCCGACCGGGATGACCAGGGTGGCCAGCAGGGCCAGGATGGCGAGGGTGACGAGGAGTTCGATCAGGGTGAAGCCGCGCAGCCCGGCGCGTGGACGCGGGCGTGCGTTGAACACCTGTGCGGCGAGATTCATTTGGCGGGCGGCGGCGCCGGAACCGGCGTGACCTGGACACCCGGGGGCACCGTGTACGGCGCCGCTGCGGTGCCGACGGGCTGCGAGAGCGGCACGCCGGTCACCGGCGCCGGCGCGGCGGGAACGGGCGGCTGGCTGGCCGGCGCCGCGACGGCAGGCCGTACCGCCGGCTGCGGGACCGGCTGCGGCACCGGCAGGCGCACTGCGGCATCCGGACGGCGGCGGAAGCTCGCTTCGGTGCCGGCGCCGAATTCCGACGCCGTGGCCGGCGGCCTCTGGATCGTGCGCACCAGGTGCGGCGTGATCGACAACACGATCTCGGTCTTGTCGTTGGCATCGTGCGTGCTGCCGAACAGGCGCCCCAGGATCGGCAGGCTGCCGACGCCCGGCACCTTGTTGCCGCTGCTGCGCTCCTCGCTGTTGAGCAGGCCCGCCAGCACCTGGTTCTCGCCATCCTTCAGTTGCAGCATGGTCGTGGCCGAGCGGGTACCGATGCGGTAGGCGATCGAGCCGGTGTCGGTCTTGACCTCGCTGATCAGATTGCTCACTTCGAGCGAGATGCGGATGCCGACTTCGTTGTTCAGGTAGATGGTCGGCTCGACGTTGAGGGTCAGGCCGACGTCGACATAATTGATCGCCTGCGACAGGAAGTTGCCGGTCGTGCCGGGCGAGACCGTGCTGGTGATGTTCGGTACCTTCTCGCCGATGACGACCTTGGCCTTTTCCTTGTTGCGCACGCGGATGCGCGGATTGGCCAGCGTGTTCGAATCGGCGTCGGTCTTGTTGGCGTTGACGGTGGCGCGCACCCCGGCGACACCGATCACGCTGCTGTTCAAGCCGCGCAGTTCGTCGATCGACACCCGGGCGCCGCTGGCCGCGATCAAGGGCGAGAACTCGAGGCTCTGCGGCCAGGCCACGCCCAGGTCCATGATGCGCGAGCGCTTGATCTCGAGCACCTCGACGTCGAGCATGACTTCCGGCTCGGGCACGTCCTGCAATGCCACCAGCTGGGTTGCCAGCTTGACCGCCTCCGGACTGTCGCGCAGGATCACCAGGTTCAGCTTTTCGTCGACCACGACATCGCGCGATTTCAGGATGGTCTTGAAGGTATTCGCGATGCTCTTCGCATCCGCGTTCGCCAGGTAGAAGGTCTTGACCGTCAGCTCCTGGTATTCCTTGAGCTTGGCGGCGCTGTTCGGATAGATCAGGATCGTGTTGCCGTCCATGACCTGGCGTTCGAGCTGGTTGGTCACCAGCAGGAAGTGCACGGCCGCCTCCACCGTGCTGTTCTTCAGGAAGATCGAGGTGCGCATGTCCGAGCGCACGTCCTTGTCGAAGACGAAATTCAGGCCGGAGTGGCGCGCGATGATCTCGAAGACCTGGCGCAAGGGCGCGTCGCGGAATTCGAGGCTGATCGGCTTGCGGAAGCTCGCCGCCAAAGTCGCCTCCGCGGCCGGTGCGGCCGCCTTTTCGTCGAGCTCCGCCAGCATCAGGCGCGCGCCCTCGTGGCCGGGGCGCTCGGTGAGGATGGCGGCCAGCTTCAGGCGCGCCGCCTCGACGTCCTTCTTCTCAAGGTCGGCGCGCGCGCCGTCGAACAGGGCGCTGTGGCGGCGGTCCGCCTCGATCTGGCGCAGGCCGGCGCGGCCACGCTCGTTGGCCGGGTCGATCTCGAGCGCCTCCAGATAAGCCGCGCGCGCCGCGTCGGCCCGGCCGGCGGCCAGCTCGCGCTCGGCCTGTTCCACCAGCCGCGTCGTGCTGGCATCGCGGGCGCGCAGCAGGGCCGCGCGGTAGACGGCATTGCCCGGGTCGGCGGCCACCGCCTCGCGGTACTTGACGAGACCGGCCCCCACCTGCTGCTGCGCGACGAGCGCATTGCCTTCCTGGTAGGCGCGCTGCGCCGTGCAGCCCAGCAGCAGAGCGGTAACACACAGTGCGCTGCCGAGGGCGCGAATCCGGGAAAGAACCATTACTCGAATACTCCAATGTTGAGCTGCTGGACCTGGTTCAGCGGCAGGTAGGTCAGGGTCATCAGGGGCGGCGCGATGCGCTCGATGCGCCAGGCGCCATCGAGCACGGCGCCCTCGTGCGCGATATGCGTGCGCTCGCCGCTGGCGAGATACACCTCCCACTTGCCGTCTTCGAGCGACTTGCCGATGACGGTAAAAGGCAGGGGCGGCGCGCTCGGCGGCGGGGGTGGCGCGGGTTTCGGCGGCGGCGGAGGCGGCGGGGTCCAGTCCTGGCGGCCGAACAGCGCACCCTCGGCACCCTCGGCCGCATTGAAACTGTCCTTGCCGTCGCCGATCAGGGTCGCGCGCGGCACCAGGCGCGCGATCGGCGGCACCGGCTTCGACGCGGCCGAAGTCGCCGAATTCGCCGTCCTGGCAGCCACGGCGCGCGCCGACAGCGGACGCTCGACCGCCTCGGCCACCTCCCCTTGCGGACTGCGGTCGCCGAAGACCAGCAGCCCGGCGGCCACCAGCAGCGCGGCGCCCATCGCGATGTGACGCGGCTTCATCGCGGCGCTCCCGGCGCATCGAGCAGGTAGAGGGTCAGGCGCAGGCGCGCTTCGATCGCGGTCGCGCCGATGCTGTCGCGCTTGAAGCTGACGTCGTCGAGCGAGGCATAGGGCAGCGCGCGCAGGGCCAGCAGCGCGAATCGCCAGACTTGGGCATAGCTGCCCTTCACCGGCAGGTCGATCTGGTAAGTGTGCAGATTGGCGTTGCGGTCGACGCCGCGCTTGTACTCGCCCTGGCGCAGCACCAGGCCGCTCTTCGCCGCCAGCGCAAACAGGGTCTTCAAGCCCGGCTCGACGTCGCGCTGGCGCCCGAGCGCACTGCGGAACAGCGCCAGGTTCTCGAGCGCGCCGCTTTCCGGCGCGAGCGGCACCACCACCACCGGCGGCGGCAGCGCGGCCGCGCGCCGGGCGCGCGCCCTTTCCTGTTCCAGCGCCTCGCGCGCCGGCAGCACCCAGGCCAGGGCGGCCAGGCCGGCGCCGCACAGCAGGAGCGCGGCGATCGTCACCGGGTTCGTCGCGCGCAGCGCCAGGCGCACACGGAGCCACACAGTCGTGAACCTCATGGCGCCTCCCATGCGGCGTCGAGCTGGAAGCGCAGCGGGCGGTTCGGATCCTGCTCGACGACTTCGTGGCGCACCAGCGTGACCGAGCCGAACCACTCCTCGCGCTCGAGCAGGTTCACATAGGCCAGCATGTCGTTGCTGTTCTTCGCTTCGGCGGTAATGCGCAGCACGCGTTTGCGCGCGTCCGGCTCGAGCGCCAGCAGCGCGACGGTCGGCGGCGTGGCCGCGCGCACGGCGTCGTGCAGCGCGCGCCACGGAAGGTTCAATTTCGCGATCGCGGCGTTCACGGCCACCGCTTCCTGCTCGCCGACGGGCGCACGCAGGGCCGCCGGTGCGGGCGCGGCGGACGGCGCCGGCATCGCGGCGCGCGCGCGCAGCGCCGCCAGCTGGGCGTCCACCTCTTCGCGCGCTTCGCGGTAGTCCAGCACCTGCACCAGCGCGAACGCGCACAGCGCCAGCGCGGCGATCGCCGCGACGCGGGCAGCCAGGGGGGCGCGCAGCAGCGTGCGGCGCAGGCCGGACGGCGCGAAATCCAGGCGCACGCGCTTCATGCGGCGCTCCCGGTGCAGGCCAGGCGCACCGCACCGGCTTCGCCCGCCGTGCCATCGTCGAGCAGAATGCAGGCGAACTGTTTTCCCGCGCCTGCCCAGACGCGCGGTGCGGCGCCGCACAGCTGCAGCAGCTTTGGTGCGGCCAGCCCGAGGCGCAAGGCATCGCGCCCGACGTGGCCGTCCAGCCAGGCGCGGTCGGCTCCCGGCGGCACCACGGCCGTGCGCAGCGCGACCAGCACGCGCCCGTCGTAGGCGGCCAGGGTCAGGACCTGGCCGTGCACCAGGCCGAACCAGGCGCCCGGCCGGCGCAGCCGGCGCCAGCCGTTCATCGCGGCGACGAATTGCGGCACCACTTCGACCAGCGGGCAGCGCGCCTCGCGTGCGGCCAGCGCCAGGCTCTCCAGCAGCGGCGCCGGCAGGGCTGCGGCCAGGAAGGGCTGGCTGGCCTGCCAGTCGGCGGCCAGCGTCCATCCGGCCGGCGCGACCCCGAACAGGCTCGTAAAACGCATCGCGGCCGCGGCCTCGAGATCGGCGGGACTGGCGGCCTGCGGCGGCGGTGTCACCTGCCACATGCGGGCCAGTTCGTCGGCCAGCACCACGCTCAGGGGCCAGCCCGCGCATCCGGCGCCGCCCAGCAGCGTGCGCAGGCCGTGCGCCAGCGCGGCCGGCTGGTGGACGTCGACGCGCGCCTCGGCCACGAGCTCGCGCCGCGCGCCGAACAGGCGGCTGGTGCGCACCAGGGCCAGGCTGTCGTCACCGACGCCCAGGCGCAATGCCTGCCCTGGCAAGCGTGCCTTCAATTCAGGCATGCTGGGTCACCCTCCGGATTTCGTCGAGGGTGGTGGCGCCGCGCCGCACCAGGTCGAGCGCGGCCAGGCGCAGGCTGCGGGTGCCGTTGGCCTGCGCGGCGGCCTTGATGCGCCGGATCGGCTGCTTGTCGACGATCAGTTCGCGGATCTCGTCGTTCAGGGTCAGGATCTCGGCGATCGAGCGCCGCCCCTTGTAGCCGGTGCCGCGGCAGTCGCCGCAGCCCTTGCCGCGCATGAAGACATAATCGCCCACCTCTTGCCGTTCGAGCCGCGCCGCCGCCAGCTCGGCGTCATCCGGATCGTACTGCACCGCGCAGTGCGGACAGTTCATGCGCACCAGGCGCTGGGCCCAGATGCCGTTCAGGGCCGAGACGAACGCATACGGGTCGATCCCCATGTGCGTAAAACGGCCGAATACGTCGAACACGTTGTTCGCGTGGACGGTGGTCAGCACCAGGTGGCCGGTCAGCGCCGACTGCACCGCGATTTCGGCAGTCTCGCGGTCACGGATCTCGCCGACCATGATCTTGTCGGGGTCGTGGCGCAGGATCGAGCGCAGGCCTTTTGCGAAGGTCAGCCCCTTCTTCTCGTTGACCGGGATCTGCAGGATGCCGGGCAGCTGGTATTCGACCGGGTCTTCGATGGTGATGATTTTTTCGCGCCCGTTGTGGATTTCGGTAAGCGCGGCGTACAGGGTCGTGGTCTTGCCCGAGCCGGTGGGCCCGGTCACCAGCAGCATGCCGTAGGCTTCCTGGGCCAGCTGGCGCAGGGTCGCCAGCGAAGGCGCGTCGAAACCAAGGGCTTCGAGCGTCAGCGCGCCATAGGCCTCCACCATGGCGCGCTTGTCCAGGATACGGATGACCGCGTCCTCGCCGTGGATGCTCGGCATGATCGACACCCGCAGGTCGATCTCGCGCCCGCCCGACTCGACCCGGAAGCTGCCGTCCTGCGGGACGCGGCGTTCGGCGATATCGAGTTCGGCCAGCACTTTCAGGCGCGAGATGATGTGCTCGGCCAGCTCGATGCCGCCGACGCTGGTGGCGTGATCGAGCACGCCGTCGACCCGGTATTTCACCGCCAGCCCCGTTGCCGTGCTCTCGAGGTGGATGTCGGACGCGCCCGCCTTCAGGGCGTCGTACAGGGTCGAGTTGACCAGTTTGACCGCCGGGCTTCCCGCTTCCGAGACCGAGGCAAACGAGAGCACGGCGGCCATCTTGCCGTCGCGCCGGGCGTTGTCGTTACTCGGCGCAAGCGTGTCGACCGCGCGCGCCGAGGCTTCCTGGCGCGACAGATAGGCCTGGATGTCGGAGGCCAGCGCCAGGCGCAGGTGCAGCGGCGCGCGCGGCGAACTGCCGGCCTGCGCCGCGAGCCAGGTCTGCTGGTCGAGGTCGAAGGGGTCGGCAATCACGCCGGTCAGCTGGCCGCCGGCGCCGCGCAACAGCAGGCAGTGGCGCGCCATGGCCTGGGCCAGCGGCAGCAGGTCGAAGGCCGGCTGCTGGCTCAGCATCTCGCTGGTCTCCATCACGGTGAGGCCGAAGGGTTCGGCCAGCGCCGCAACCAGCTGGCGCGGCTCGAGGCCCGTGAGCGCTTCGAGTTCGGCCACCAGGGTGCGCTGCGACGCGCGGCTCTGGATGCGGGCGCGCGCCAGCAATTCGGCGTCGATCTTCGTCATCAGGACATCGCCTTTCAAGACATATCTCCGGCCAGGTCGAAGATCGGCATGTACAGCAGCACCACGATCGCCCCGACCACGAGGCCGATGGCCGCCATCAGCAGCGGCTCGAAGGTGCGCGTGAAGCGGTCGATCCAGCGGCTGATTTCGCCGTCATAGAAGGCGGCCGATTGCGTCAGCATCGGGCCCATGTCGCCGGTGCGCTCGCCGACCCGCAGCATGCGCAGCGAGATCGGCGTGGTGAGGCCGTTCGTTTCGAATGCATCCGACAGCGGCCGCCCCGATTCGATGGCGGCGCGCGCATTCGCGAGCGCGGTCCGCAAGGTATTCGACACCATCGGCTGCACCGTCTCGATCGCGCTCACGATCGTGATCCCGCCTTCGGTCAGCATGCCGAGCGTGAGATAGAGGCGCGACAGTTCGTAGATGCGGGCGCGTTCGCCGATGCCGGGCAGGCGCCCCACCAGGCGCGCAATGCCACCGCTGCGCAGCAGGCGCCGCACCCCACCGATGGCCAGCGCCAGCAGCGCGACCGCGCACAGCAGGATCGCGCTGCCGTGATTCGACGCGAATTGCCCCCATTCGAGCAGGAGTTGGCTCATCCACGGCAGGTTGCGCCCTGCTCCCTGGTAGACCTCGGCGAAACGCGGCACCACGTAGCCGATCAGGAAGCTGGAGACGCCGCCGCCCACGCACAGCAGGATCACCGGATAGATCGAGGCGCTGACGATTTTCGAGCGCACGGTATCAATGCGCTGCTGGTAGTCGATGTAGCGCGAGAGCGCGCGCGGCAGGTCGCTGGTGCCTTCGGCGGCGCGCACGATGCCGACATACAGCGGCGGGAACAGGGCCGGCTGGGCGGCCAGCACGCTGGAGAAGCGCTGGCCCTCGCGCAGGCCGGCCAGCAGGCGTTCGAGCACGCCGCGCGCGGCCGGATTGGCTTCCTTTTCCAGCAGGGCCTCCAGGCCTTCGACGATGCCGAGTCCCGCGCTCAGCAAGGCCAGCAATTCCTGGCTGAACAGGACGAGCGAGAGTTTCGGTCCGCGCGCGCGCGCCAGGCGCACGCCGCCGCTGGGCTCGACCGCGCTGACGAACAGGCCGCGCGCCTCTGCCTGGCGGCGCGCGTCGGCTTCGTCGAACGCGTCGACCAGGATGTGCGAGATCGACAGGTCGGGCGCGAGGGTGCGAACTGCAAACTGCATGAAGACGTGCCCGGGTGTGTTAGGTGAAGAGTGAAATCAGAGCGAGGAAATGTCGGCGTTGTCGCCGGCGCCGCCGGGCTGGCCGTCACGGCCGAACGACACGATCTCGTATTCTCCCTTGGCGGCGGGCGAACGGTATTGATATGGGTGTCCCCATGGGTCGGGCGGTACGCCTTTTTTCAGGTAGGGACCATTCCACTTGGCGCCGGCGCTCGCGGGCGCCGTCATCAGGGCGGCCAGGCCCTCTTCGCCGCTCGGGTAGCGTCCGACGTCGAGCCGATAGGTGTCGAGCGACTTTTCGAAGGCCTCGATTTGCGCCTTGGCGATCGTCACTTCCGACTTGCCGAGCTGGGAAAAATACTTGGGACCGACATAGGCCGCGAGCAGGCCGATGATAACGATAACGACCAGCAGTTCAAGCAGCGTAAAACCACCCGCGCGCGTACGCGACGACCGGGCATTGCGGGTTACGACATTCATCCAGACACTCCAGAGTTGACCGTTTGATCAAACCCGTGAAGCGTATCACGGCAATATACTTCAGGCAACCAAGATCAGGGCGGGACGGCCCTGCCCGTCTCTGCATGGCGCGGCGCGGCCGGCCAGAGACTAACGGGTCGCCGCAGCCTCCGTCAGTTGGCAGGTATTCGCCCGGCAGGCCGCAACCGGTGTCGGCATCACCTGGCAATTCGAGATCATGCCGGAGCGCTGGTTGCTCGCCTGCTGCTCGCCATGGTAACGCTCGGCCAGTGCTTTGAGTTCGGCGGCGTCCGTACTGGCCGTCGAGTAGGCGAGATGGCTGGCGGGGCCGCCGCAGGGCTTGGCGCCGATCGGCAGCACCTGGCACTGGCTGTCGCTCGTGCACCCGGCTTTGCCGACGAGCGCGTGAATCCGCTCCAGTGTGCCGGATGCCGCGGACCCAAGGCCGGGTGCGGGCGCCTGGACGGCAGCCGCCGGCGCAGCTGGCGTGGAAGGCGGGCCGTCGGCCCGGGTGGCGCAGGCCGTACAGGCCAGCAATAAGAGAATGGCAAGTTGTCGCATGAGCTCATCATACCCGTGCGCTCCCGCGGGTCAAGCGTGCGCTGCCTGGAGCGCCGACATGCGGGAAAGGCGGCTACCGATCCGACCGTTGTGCAGCTGTGGCGAGCACCATGCGCGGGTGGAGTCCGGGTTGCACCTCAGCCGTTCAAGAAGATTCCACACTTAACGCGAACAGCGCAAAAAAAAAGGCACACCTGGCCGCCGCCGGTGTGCCTGTTTGCTGCCTGCGGACTTAGCGCATGCGGCGTTGGCGTGCCATCCCGGTCATGATCGCCAGGCCGAACACCAGCAGGGCCAGGGCCGCCGGCTCCGGCACTTCGGCGACGTTCACGGCTGCCGCATCGAAGGAGACGGCAACTGGCGTGTCCGGCATCAGGTCGAAGGTGGCCAGGTTGCCCGACGCGAGCAGGTATTCGCCGAAGCCCGGGCTGTACAGGGCTACTCCGAGCGTGGTCCCGTCGCCGGCCGGGCCGAGGTCGCCAAAGCGTACGTCGAAGCCGAAGCTGCCCCCGAGATTGACTTCCTGCGTGAACGCATTCAAGCCGGTGCCGTTGCCCAGCACGACACCCGAGGCGAGATCGCCGGCGGCATCGCCCTCGAACATGCTGCCGGCAGCGAAATCGCCGACAAAATTACTCAGCATCGCGCTGGCGGCCGCCGACGAATCGAGCCCGAGGAAGCTGAAGTCGAGCAAGCCCTTGCCTGCCAGCGGCGAGGTATCGACGGTGACGTGGTACATCGGTCCGGCAAGGGCCGAGCCCATCCCGCTAACGAGCATCAGCGCCAGCAGTGCGCGGGAGAACAGGTTTTTCAGGTTGATCATGTTTTTATTCCTTAGAAAGTGCCGCTGAACAGCGTCGGGGTGTAGCCGATGCTCGTTTTCGATGGGTTGGTGAAGGTGGTCGTGACGGTCACCGAGGCGCCGGCTGCCAGCGAGGCGTTCGGCAGGGTCAGGTAAGGGGCGCCGCCCTGGTCGCCGCTCTTGCCGTCGAGCGTGACGCCGGCCGTCAAGCCTTGCAGCACCAGTTGCAGCGGACCGTTCAGTGCCGCGGCGCTCTTGTTGGTGATGGTCACGGTGCCGGTGTACTTGCCGCTGACACGGTTCAGGGTAATGCCCGAACGAGCGATCGTGGTCGAGGCGGTCACGTCGGCATAGGTCGCTGCCAGGTTCAGGCTGACGACCACCGGATCGTGGTCCGATGCGCGGTAAGGGTTGGCCACGTACGGATCCTGGCCGGTCGCCTCGATGTTGTAGTCAATCGCTTCCGGCTCGTCCGCATTGTTGTGCCACTCGGTCACGCCGGCAACCTGGGCAGCCAGGCTGGTGCTCGCCAGTGCATGGTCGAGGTAGCCGCTCTCGCCGCCGAAGACATACGAATACGGGGTGCCGTTCGGACGCACGAAGCGCTCGATCTGGTTCTCGTACCCGGCGGCGTTCAGCACACGGATCGGGTCTTCCATGCCGTAGGCGTTCATGTCGCCCACGATCAGCACGTCGGCATCGTTGGCAGCCGCCTTCACCTGCGGCAGGAAGGTGTCGCGCAGGCGCTCGACCTGTGTCACGCGCGTCGCGTTCCAGCAGCCCTGGCCGTCGCCGCTGTCGGCGTCGCCGCCGCTCGAGCCGCCGCAGCCGCCCTTCGACTTCAGGTGGTTGACCACCAGCGAGAACTTGCCGCCGTTGCCCGCCTTGAAGGTCTGGGCGATAGGGGCGCGGTTGTTGATGGCGTTGCCATCCGACAGCGCGCTGCCGACCAGGCTGACCGCGTTCGGCTTGTAGATCATCGCCACGCGGATCGCGTCGGTGCCGGTTGCGGCCGGCTTCGGCACGACGGCATAGGTACCGGCGCCCATCTTGCCGTTGAGCTGATCGACCAGGTAGCCGACGGCGATGTCGTCGTTGTTCTGGATTTCCATCAGGCCGACGACGTCGGCGTTGATCGCGGCCAGCGAGTTGACGATCTTGTCGCGCTGGCGCACGAATTCCGCCATGTTGTCGGCGCCGCGGCAGTTCGATTTGCTGGTCGTGCTGCCGATCTTGCAGCCCTGGCCGGTGCGGCCCCAGGCATCGCTGCCGTCGGTGAAGGTGGTGAAGAAATTCAGCACGTTGGCGCTGGCGACCCGCACGTTACCCGCTGCCACTTGCGGTGCCGGCAGGCGCTCGTTGGTGCGCGAGAAGCGCGGCGTTGCCGTCGGCTGCAGCTTGAAGGCCGCGCCGCCACCGCCGATGGCGCCGAAATCGAGCACGCCGGTCAGGTCGTCGACGGTGTCGCCGCTACGCACGGTGCCGTCGGCGAACAGGTAAGGAATCGTGGTTGGCGTGGTGAAGATGCCGTCGTCGAGGACGACGATGTTGGCCGCATTTGCCGCCGCCTGGGCGCGCGCCTCGGCGGAACCCGGCACGTAGCGGTTGGTCGGGATCTCGCGGCGGCCGGCGGACAGGGTCAGCTCGCCGCGTTCGCCCAGGTAGGCGTTGCCGTTGACGGTCAGCGGCGTCGTGAAGCGCACCAGCATGCCCTCGAAACGGGCCAGGTCGGTCGGCATCTCGACATTGGTCGGGGCGATGCTGATGCCGCTGCCCAGTTTCGTGAGCGCGCCGATGTCCTTGAACTCGGTGTAGGAACGGGTCGCGCCGCTCGGCGTGTATTCGGTGACGGTGCCGGTGACGCGCACCAGGTCGCCGACGGCGACGCCGGCGCTCGAGCCGAACACGAAGATGCCGTCCGAGGTGGCCGGGTTGCCGTCGCCGTTCTGGTCCTGGATGAAGAAGCCGCTGCCGACCAGGGCCGTGACCACGCCCTGGGTGGTCTGGACCGTGTTGTTGTAGGTCGACTTCGGCTCCGAACCCTGGATCTGCGGAATCGTCAGCTGGCCGGCGACGCGCACGGCGATGCTGCAGCTGGCGCTCTGGCCGTCGTTGTTGCCGAAACCGATCCTGAGGGCATAGCTGCCGGCGGCGACGCTCGCGCCCACGCGCAGGGTGGCGCTGGCGTCCGCGCCGGCGCCGCTGGCGGCGACGACGTTTTCCAGGCCGATGCCCGCCACGCCGCCGGACTCGATGACGATGCTGTTGACGCTGCTGTCGCCGTCACGCGCCGACAGCAGCGCCGTGGTGCCCACGCCCTGCTCGGCCTGCAGGCTGGTCGGACACGTGGCGACGATTTCCTGGACGACCGGGCCGCTCGGCTTGCAGGCGTTCAGCGGCGTGTCCGAGCGGCGCGGCAGGAACACCGCGGCGGCCGTGAAGTCCGCCGCGTTGTTGTCGGTATCGGTGCAGCCGGCCGCCAGGCGCTGGACCGAGGTCGTCGTCGAGGGTGCAGGGGCCGGGGCGGTTTCGCTGCGGTTGGCGGCGCCATAGCCGACCAGGTCGATGATCGTGTTTTCGGTCGCGTCGGTCAGCTTGCTCGTGGTGTTGGCCAGGGCGACCCTGCCGGCCGTCGCCGCCAGCGACATCGCCCAGTTGTGGTCGATGGCGCCGATGTCGGCGCCCGCGGACTGGACATTGCCGGCCACCAGGAAATACTGGCCCGGTTTCAGGGTCACGGTCTCCGGCAAGACGCCGAACGAGGACCAGGTCGTGCCCGTTGCCGACGCATACTGCAGGCTCTTGCCCTTCAGGCTGATGTCCTCGCTGCCGCGGTTGAACAGTTCGATGAAGTCGCGGTTGTAGGTTGCGCCTGCGCTGGCGCCGCCCCCATAGACATGACTGATGACGAGATCGGCTGGCGCGGCGAGCGCGCTTCCCGACAGTCCGGCCAATAAGGCGGCCAGGACCGCGAGGCGGCCTGCCGGTGTGTTCATTGCAACGTGCATGTTCATGGGCTTCCTAGAGAGATGGGAGGGCATATTGTGTTGTCGATGCGGATAGGCATTTTATTATTAGAAATAATTTTATTGTGGAAATTTGACACGCTGATGACGCGCCGTGTTGCGCGACGGGCAACAGATGAGGTAAGGCGACAACATATTGATTCCACTCGGCAATATCAATCCAGGGCGTTCTCATTGTGACGTGGCAAACGGTTCACCAGCTTGTTCAAATCTGACCAAACCGCGCGAGACGACAGGCAAAAAAAAACGAGCGTCGCCGCTCGTTTTTCTTTGTTGCCAACGCGTCTCAGGAACGCTTGTAGATGTCCTCGAAGCGCACGATGTCGTCCTCGCCGAGATAGCTGCCCGACTGCACTTCAATGATGTGCAGCGGCAGTTTGCCCGGGTTCTCGAGGCGGTGGTTCATGCCGATCGGGATATAGGTCGATTCGTTTTCCGATAGCAGGCTGACCTTCTCGCCGCAGGTGACGCGTGCCGTGCCCGACACCACGACCCAGTGCTCGGCGCGGTGGTGGTGCATCTGCAGCGACAGCTTTTCGCCCGGCTTGACGGTGATGCGCTTGACCTGGAAGCGGTCGCCGGCATCGATGCCCTCGTAGTGGCCCCAGGGACGATAGACCTTGGTGTGGTGCAGGTGCTCGGTGCGCTCCTTCGACTTCAGGTGGTCGACCACCTGCTTGACGCGCTGCACCGCGCTCTTGTGCGCCACCAGCACGGCGTCGTTGGTCTCGACGACAACGATGTCGTCCAGGCCGACCACGGCCACGATGCGGCTCTCGGCGCGCACCAGCGAATTCTTCACGCCGTCCAGGTAGACGTCGCCGCGCTGGGCATTGCCGTTCTCGTCCTTCGGCTGCACTTCCCACAAGGCCGACCAAGAACCGACATCGCTCCAGCCGATATCGGCCGGCACGACCACGGCGTTGGCCGTGTGTTCCATGACGGCATAGTCGATCGAGTCCGACGGGCAGCTGGCAAAGGCTTCCTCGTCGAGGCGGCAGAAATCGAGGTCGCGGTAGCCGGTGGTCATGGCCTTCTCGGCCGCAGCGGCGATTTCCGGCGCAAACCTGCCCAGTTCGGCCAGGTATTGCTCAGCCGCGAACATGAACATGCCGCTGTTCCAGTAATAGCCGCCATCGGCGACGAAGGCCTGGGCGGTCGCCAGGTCCGGCTTCTCGACGAAGCGCTCGACCTGGTAGCAGCCTTCGCAGGCAGCCAGGGCGGCGCCGCGGCGGATGTAGCCGTAGCCGGTTTCCGGCGACTGCGGCACGATGCCAAAGGTGGCCAGACCGCCGTCTTTCACCAGGCTCGCGGCGCGGATCACGGCATCCTTGAATGCTTCCGTGTTTTCGATCACGTGGTCGGCCGGCAGCACCAGCATGACCGCCTCCGGATCGATCGACTTCAGGAAGTGCGCGGCCGCGGCCACCGCCGGAGCGGTATTCCGGCCGGCCGGCTCGAGCAGGATCCCCAGCGGCGTGATGCCGGCCTCGCGCAGCTGCTCGGCCACCATGAAGCGGTGGTCGTTGCCGCACACGACCAGCGGCGCCTGCAGACCCGGCAGGCCGGCGACGCGCAGCGCAGTGTCCTGGAGCATGGTCTTGTCGGCCACGATCGGCAGCAGCTGCTTCGGCAGCACGGCGCGCGACAATGGCCACAGACGGGTGCCGGCACCGCCAGAGAGGATCACTGGATAAATTTTCATGCGTTCGCTTTCTTCTATCGACTATTACTTTTCTGGCCTGCGTTTTCTCTGCGGCTGCTGCGGCGGCGATCGCGTGCGTTCAACCACTCCTCGGAACTGTATTCGGAGGCGTGCTTCATTTCCCCTGCGCGGTCCACACTATATTCTTTGAACACGATCATTTCGTTAAGTGTTACATCGTGCAACACACGAGTATATTCAAACAACACGCTGCGGACAACCTCGGCGCCTTCGCAGATGTGGCTGCCGTGGCCGATCCACGTCGGTCCGACGATGTGCACGCCCGCTTCGATTCGTACGCCCGAGCCGATATAGACCGGACCTTCGATCGTGGTGCCGTTCCAGTCGATGCTCGTGTTCAGGCCGACCCACAGGCCCGGCTCGATCTGGGTGCCGGGCACGTCCATGTGGCTGACTTCGCCGGTCAGCACGGTCTGCAGCACTTCCCAGTAGTCGGACATGGTGCCGATATCGAGCCAGTTGAACGGACGGCCCTGGGCGTAGAACGGCAGGCCGCGCTCGGCCAGCAGCGGGAACAACTCGGAGCCGATGTCGAAGGACACGCCGGACGGGATCAGGTCGATCACTTCGGGTTCGAAGATATAGATGCCGGTACTGATGAAGTTCGACTTCGCTTCTTCCTGGCTCGGCTTTTCCTGGAATTCTGTGATGCGCCCTTCTTCGTCGGTGACCACCACGCCATACGAGGACACTTTGTCCCACGGCACTTCCTTGGTGATGACCGAGGCCATTGCACCCTTGCGGCGGTGTTCGAGCAGGGCGGCCTTCAGGTCGAGGTCGATCAGCGCGTCGCCGCACATCACGATCGTGGTGTCGTCGAAGAACTGGCCGAATTCCTGGATCTTCTTCATGCCGCCGGCCGAGCCGATCGGCTCGGGCACGATGGTGCCGTCATCGGTCGTATAGCCTTCGAAGGAATAGCCGATCTGGACGCCGAACTGCTCGCCCTCGCCGAAATACTCTTCGATCTTTTCGTGCAGCCAGCTGACGTTGACCATGATTTCGGTCACGCCGTGTTTCTTCAGATGTTCGACCAGGTAAGCCATCACCGGTTTACCCAGCAGGGGAATCATCGGTTTCGGGAGGTCGTACGTGAGCGGGCGAACGCGCGTGCCCTTGCCTGCCGCGAGAATCATAGCTTTCATTTAACCCATCCTTTGGTGGGGCCTTGATAAAACCTACTGCGCGTCGGTTTCTCAAGGCCCTGTTACGTTAGTGATTGGAAGTCTGGTAGCGCCAGGTGTCGGCGCACATCTGCGCCACGTCGCGCGTGGCAACCCAGCCCAGTTCGTCGCGCGCACGCGCCGGATCGGCATAGCACTTGGCGATGTCGCCCGGACGGCGGTCGACGATCTGGTACGGGACCGGGCGGCCGCTGGCCTTCTCGAAGGCGCGCACCATTTCCAGCACGCTGTTGCCATGGCCGGTGCCGAGATTGTAGGTGACCAGGCCAGGGCCTTGCGCCAGCTTGTCAAGGGTCTTCACGTGGCCGATCGACAGGTCGACGACGTGGATGTAGTCGCGCATGCCGGTGCCGTCCGGGGTCGGATAGTCGCCGCCATAGACCGACAGTTTCTCGCGCTGGCCAGTGGCGACCTGGGCGATGTAGGGCACCAGGTTGTTCGGGATGCCGGACGGCGATTCTCCGATCAGGCCGCTTTCATGGGCGCCCACCGGGTTGAAATAGCGCAGCAGCGCGATGCGCCAGTCCGGCGCGGCCTTGATCAGGTCACGCAGGATGTCTTCGATCATCAGCTTGCTGCGGCCGTAGGGATTGGTGGCCGACAGCGGGAAGTCCTCGGTGATCGGCACCGAGGCCGGGTCGCCATAGACCGTGGCCGAGGAGCTGAACACGAGCGTCTTGACGCCGAATTTCGCCATCGTCTCGAACAGCACCACGCTGCCGGAAACGTTGTTGTCGTAATAGCGCAGCGGCTGCGCCACCGATTCGCCGACGGCTTTCAGGCCGGCGAAGTGGATCACGGCGTCGACCTTGTGGGCGGCAAAGGCCGCTTCCATGGCCGCGCGGTCGCGGATGTCGGCTTCGACGAAGTCGAAGGCCTTGCCCGTGATCTTTTGCACCTGGTCCTGGACCGAGCGCTGGGCGTTGGAGAGATTGTCGACCACGACCACGTCGTACCCGGCATTTTGCAACTCGACGACGGTGTGGGAACCAATGTAGCCCACGCCGCCCGTAACCAGAATCTTCATTGTCGTCACTCTCTTAAACAGTTGATGCGCACCTGTTTCGGCGCTCCAGAACGGCGTTCATCGCCGTCCCCCTCTTGTCCTTTGGCAGCGGTTCTATGACCGCGTCTTCCCTAATTCGGCGCGTCCCGCAAGACGCTCCGCAATTCTTTACTGCCGGCGCATCTGCGCCGCTTCCTTGATCAGCACCCAGATAAACGCCATGTCCTCGATGAAGTAGCGCCGGAACATGCGGCGCGGCTCCTGCAGGAAGCGATAAAACCATTCCAGGCCGGCCCGCTGCATCCAGCGGGGGGCACGCTTGACGCGGCCAACCGCCACGTCGAAGGTGCCGCCCACGCCCATCGCAAACGGATACGCATCGTTTCCTGCCTCCGCCTCGCCCTGCCAGTAGCCGTCGCGCCAGCCGCGCTCGCTCGAGCGGCGCATCGGCGCCTCGAACAGGTCGACCCCGGCGACGCGCTCCCTGAGCGGCTTGCCTGATAAACGCGAAGCCCATACCACCGGCATGCCGTCGACATTGACCAGGGCGCGGTCGTTGATGATGCGCCGCAGTCCTTCGTCACGGCTGGCCTTGACCAGCTTGTCCACGTTCACCACCACGTGCTGATGGGGCTTGCCGGAACGGATGAATTCCCCGATACGTCCAAGGGTTTCCTCCATCGACAGGTTGTCGATCCTGCAGCCCATCATCGTGATGGAAGGGCTCATTTCCTAGGCCCTGGCCAACTCGCGTGCCAGTACTTCCACGATGCGTTCGGCGGCCTTGCCATCCCACAGGTGCGGGCGGCGGCCCTGCTTGCCCTCGCCGCGCAGGACCTTGCGCGCTTCCAGCATGATTTTTTCCGGGTCAGTGCCGGCCAACACGTTCGAACCCTCTTCGACCGTGACCGGACGCTCGGTGTTTTCGCGGATCGTGACGCAAGGCACGCCGAGCGCCGTCGTTTCTTCCTGCAGGCCGCCGCTGTCGGTCAGCACCACGGCCGCGTCCTTCCACAGGTTGAGGAAGGCCATGTAGGCTTGCGGACCGGCCAGGGTCACGTTCGGACCGAGGTCGATGCCGAATTTTTCAATATTGGCGCGGGTGCGCGGGTGCACCGGGAAGATCAGCGGCAGCTCATTCGCGATTTCCTTCAGCGCGCCGGCGATGCGGGCGAACATGACCGGGTCGTCGACATTGCTTGGACGGTGCATGGTGACGACGCCGTATTGACCGCCATTCTTCTGCGCCGCGGCTTTGAAAGCGGCGGTCTCGAAATCGGAGGTATCGGCGCGGGTCAGCTTGTCGGCCTGGAACAGGACGTTGTCGACCATCACGTGGCCGACATAGTGCACGGCCGAGTCCGGCTTGCCTTCGCGCTTCAGGTGTTCGACGGCCGCCGGTTCGGTGGCGAAGAACCAGTCCGAAATGCTGTCGGTGACGAGGCGGTTGATTTCCTCGGGCATCGACATGTCGCCGCTGCGCAGGCCGGCCTCGACGTGGGCGACCGGGATGTTCAGCTTTTTCGCGACGATCGAGCAGGCCAGCGTGGAGTTCACGTCGCCCACGACCAGCACGGCCGCCGGACGCTCGGCCATGCACAGTTCCTCGAAACCGACCATGATCTTGGCGGTCTGCTGGGCATGGCTGCCGCCGCCGGCGGCCATGAAGACGTCCGGTTGCGGAATGCCGAGTTCCTCGAAGAATACGTCGTTCATTTCGCGGTCGTAGTGCTGACCGGTGTGGATGATCTTGAACGACAGCGCCTGTTGTGCCTGCAGTGCACGCACGATGGGGGCGATCTTCATGAAATTGGGCCTTGCGCCCGCGACCAGATAAATGAGCATTTTCAGACTTCCCTAAACAGCTATAGTAATTATGGCTACTTGTTAAAAAAACGTTATTGTAAACTTACATTCGACCGGAACGGCGGACGATACGGTCGAGATACGAAGCACGTCGCTCGGCTCCTTCGACTGGTAGCAGCGCGAATACCAGCCCAGGGGCGGGTTTTCGGCGCCGCGCACGAGTTCGAGCTTGAGGTCGGGCCCGGTCGTGTGCATCTGCAGCGCGAAGCGCTTGCCGCGTACGTGCAGGCCGGTGCTGGTGAGCCGGACGTTCAGTTCTGGAGCGAAATGCCAGAACAGCTCGATCGCATGGGACTTCTTCGCAGCAACTTCGTCGCGCACGACCAGGGTACTGGTGGCGGCGTCGTAACGTACGCTGCGCAGGTGGCGCACCGGGTCCGACAGGCGGCTGTAGCCGTCGTGCGAGCCGCGGAAATCGAATTCATGGGGAGAAGCAGGCATGCGTTCGATGCTGGCGCGGGCCTTGCGCAGCCACATGAAACGTCCGCCCGAGACCGACTGGTCGCGCCCGTCCACGCGCACCGTGTTGTGGGCCGAGGTGCCGCGGAAGTAATCGCGCCACTTCTGCCCCTGCCAATAGGAATAGGTGCCGGAATCGACCAGCACCTGTTCGCCCGCCACCGACAGCGTCAGGGACAGGGCGTCGGCATGGCCGTGGGCGGCGATGCCGAGGTAGCCGAGCGGGCCGCAGTCGAGCATGCCCTTGATCTCGTTTTCCTCGCCGAACTGGGAACCGAACAGCAGGTAGCCTCCGTCCGGGAAGGCCCAGCCGGTGTCGGACTCGTGGGGATCGGCGTCGGGCCGTCTGCCGGGCAGCGCATGCAGCAGCCAGCGCACGCCCGGGTGGCTGGCCGGCTGGGCGCCGAACACGCTCTCGCCCAGCGCCAGCAATTGCGCCGCGCGGTCACTGCCGGCCGCGTCCAGGCGGAACACGCTGCCGTCGTCGCTGTCGCCCACGTTCGGCACATGGCCGTTGATGTCGCGCACGGAACGCAGGAAACGCAAGGCGCGCTGCAGCACGCTCCAGTAGGTGCGCGAAAAACCCACGTCGCAGGCCTGGCCTACCAGTCCTGCGACAAACAGGAACTCGGCCGAAAACACATGGTAGCCGAAGGCCTGCTCGCGGTTCACGCCGTCGAGCGAATACTGCAGGCGCGCCTGCTGCTCGAGTTCGCGCCTGGCCTGCTCCATCCAGGCGCTCGATGCTTTCCAGCAGGGCCAGACCGAGCTGGCCACGAACAGGCCGGTCAGTTCGCCGATCAGGTGGTTGTTGGCCGAGGAGTGGCGCGACAGGTTGCGCGAAATCGTGCGGCAGTGGGCGTGGATGCTATCCAACCAGTCGGCGCGCAGGCGCTGGCCCGATTCGCCGGCGAAGAGCAGGCTCGCCTCGCCGCCCACCAGTTGCCACAGCAAGGCCCAGTTGACCAGGCGGATACCCAGCTCCATCGGGCTGGTCCAGTTGGGACCCAGCAGCGGCGGGCACTGGTCGAGCCAGCTGCGCAGCTGCTGCTCGAGCGCGTGCAGCCAGCGCACGTCGCCGCTCACGCTCCAGGCCTGGGCCAGGCGCACGAGGTGCAGGTGGCGGTTCAGTTCCCAGACGTGCTTGATGTCGCCGACCAGCTCGGGATTGTCGATGGCGATGTTGTCGGAGAATATGGAAGGGCCGGTCACGCCGCTGTACGGATCGCGGTTCCAGACGGTCGGCACGCCGACGTCGAAACTGCGGTCGGCGAACAGGACTACGTGGCCGGCGCAGATGCGGTCGGCTTCGGCCAGCAGGGCATCGACCTCGCCCGGATGCATGGTGGGGGCGCCCTGGACGTTGAAGGTGCGTGCCCGCGGCAAAGGCGCCGAGGTCGGTGCGGATACCGCGCGCAAGGTGGCCCCGCGCGCCATTTTCGCGCGTGCCGCCCGGCGCACGCGGTAGCCGATTTCGGCCACCGACATGCAGCGCAGACGATTCACCCACCACACCATGCGTACTGTTGCGTTCATCAAGCCCCCGCCAAATCGTTATAGATCGCGGCCAGGCGGCCGCAGATCGCTTCTGTTGAATAGTGTTGCACCACCGTGTCGCGTGCCCGCGTCCCGAGCCACACGCAAGTTCGCATCGTCCAGCATCCGCGCCGGCGCCGGCGTAGGGCGCGGCAGCGCCGCCACGCCGCGCGCGTCGTCTCCTGGCGCCTCGGGAATCCGGCCGACACGGCTGGCGAATCCCGCCTTGCCGGCCGCTGGCGCGTCGAGCGGCTCGGCCATGTCTGTTGCTTGTGCCAAGGGGCCGGGGAGCACGCCACGTCCGGGCTGGCATGGTCGATGATGACTTGCGGCAGCGGCGCCACATTCGGCACCACCGCGCGCACGCCGGCCGCGCAGCCGCGCACGAAAGCGGCCCAGCCGTCGGTAAGGGCGACCAGGAGCGAACTGCGCTCGAGGATGCGGGCAATGACCTGCCGGAATCCGCGCGCCGCCCCTCCCAGGCTGGCAAGGACCTTCCCTTGGCAGTGGACGCCGACATGACGCACACGCTTCTGTTCGGACAGCTCGCCGGCCCGCAGGATCGCCACCAGCGCCGCCACCCCGTCGTACCCTTCCACGGCGATACCATGCATCGTGACGCGCGGCGCGCGCGCTGTCATGCACGCACTCCGGCGCTCGGGAGCACAGCCAATCTGTTGGAGAGGAAGGGTTTCACTATTCTTGATAAAGGCACAATATTTCGATCATACATCAACTGTTGCTGCTTCCGCGCACGGTTCAGCCTTCGCGCGCGATAAATTCGAACTTGCAGTTAGCGCGCCAATCCCGGCACCCGCTCCACTGCGACTTCTACGCCCGGTACGCCCAGCAGGATGGCCTGACCCTGTGCGGCCTCCTCAATCGCCTGCCGGGGGAGCGCGGGACACGACGACCCGCTATCGGCAACTGCCGTCGCTCGAATACAACACCGGATGCGGCTATGGCAGCAGGAGCAGGGAGTGCGGCGTGGGTCTTCAGCGCCTACGTCCCCATGGTGCCAGCATACGGTGGTAGGACAGCGCGACCTCGCGCGCCAGGATGTCGTAGGTGCGGTTTTTCCGGACCCAGGGCGGCCCCCGTTCGGCGCAGTGCGCGGCAAGGCCCGGATCGCGCAGCAGGCGCAGCGTAGCGTCGGCGAAGGCGCCCGCCTCCATCGGCACGCACATGCCGGCGCCACTCTCTTCGATGATCCGCTGCTGGTCGGGAATGTCGTTGGCCACGCCCGGGATGCCGAGCGCCAGGTATTCGACCAGCCTGGTCGGCGACGAGACGTCGTGCAGCCTGCCGCGTGGAATCGGCGACAGGCCGACCTCGGCCCGCACCGCATAACCCAGCGCCGCCGCCTGCTCCAGCCAGCCGGTGAGCAGCACGTGGTGCCCGAGGCCGCGCGCCGCAATTGCATTACGCATCCACACCATCTCGTCGACCGAGGGCGCTTCGCCGGCGATCACCAGCAGCACCTCGGGGATCTGTTCGCGCAGGCGCAGGACGACGTCGAGCAGGAAGTCGGAACGGCGCGAGCGGGCCACGCGGCCCAGGTACAGCACGACCCGGCGCCCCGCCAGGCGCGGATCATGGCTGGGCGCGATGGTGCGGCGATCGAAGAGGGTGGCGTCGACGCCCATCGGCACCGGCGTCATGCGTTCGGGCGCGATGCCGAGGCCTGCCAGCCAATCGCGCATGGCCTCGCTCTGTACGAAGACATGGTCGGCGCGCGGCAGCACCAGCCGGTAGACGACACGGCGCGAGAGGAAGGCACGCAGCGCATGCGCCAGCCAGGCCGGCCAGCGGCCCTGGCGCGCCAGCGCATCGCGCCGCGCCTCGAAGCCTTCCACGATCGGGAAGGACATCCAGTAGACAAAGGGAATCCGCAACAGGCGTGCCGCCAGCAGGGCCAGCAGCGCGCTGGCGACCTTGTCGCGCACCTGGATGCAGTCCGGCCGTGCACTGCGCCAGGCGCACAGCAGCCCGAACGCATCCCAGAGAGGCGCGAGCAGGCTGGCGAAGCGGCTGCGCAGGCTGCCCACGACATGCATGCCGCCGGCGCGCCAGGGCCCGGCGCCGGTGCCGCCGCCCTGCCCCACCAGCTCGGTATGCACGCCGTAAGCGGGCATCTCGACGCCGAACAGGGTCGCGACGTCGGCGCGCTGCGGCGGCAGCGGGTCGCGAACGATGAAAGCAATCGAAAAGGGCCGGGTACGCATGGGAGTCTGGTCGAGGTGTCGCTGTCGATACTAGCGCAGCCAATGCGGCAGGAGACCCGCGGCGGCCCAAGCGCGCCGGGGCGCCCGATTGAGGGCAATCAAGGTGCCATGGCCGCGTGTGGGCGCCTTGGAGCGCCGAACAAAACAGTCAGGGCAAGGCGCGGCGCCGCATCGGCGGACCGCGAAGACAGTACGAGGGTACGGCGAGGCGCTGCAACGCGGCCATGGCTGTTTTGTCAGGCGCTCTTGGTCTGCCCGGTCGAGGCCGTCCCTGGCCGTGGCGCAGGCGTCCAGCCGCGCGCGCAGCGCCGCGCTGCGCACGCCTTCGAGCTTGCGGCAAAAATGGGCGCCCGAGGCGCGGATGCGCTCGACATCGGCCTCGGCCAGCACCTGCGCGTTGCGCGAACTGCCCGCAGGCCATTGCACGTAGCGGTAGCTGGACGCCAGGGCCCGGTGCGCGAAGGGAGAAGCCATTACCAGCGTCTGGAAAAACATCTCGTCGTGGCCTGCAGATCCCGGCCGTTATCGTCGAGCCTCGCCGATGCGCATGAGTTCCGGCGGCGCGTTTGACGCAAAAGGACAAACGCACCGATGCCGATGCTAATGTTCGACGGGCCGGACGATATCAGGGATTGGAGTGAGGCTGGTCGTGCACTGAGGCACAGTGCGGTGGCGGGACGCAGGGCGCGTCCGCCGTCGGGAGGCGCCACAGGCAGGCAGCCCGTGGCGCAAGTGTGGCAGGAGCCTCAGGCGTCGCCGCGCGAACGCGCTTCGATCTTTTCCCAGCGCTCGAGGGCATCGAGCAACAGGTCGTCGATCTCGGCGTAGCGGGCGTTGATGCGGCGCGCATCGGCCGGGTTGGTCTTGTAGAAGTCGGGCGCGTTGAGCTGGGCGGTGATGGCCGACTGCTCGTCCTCGAGCGAGGCGATGAGCTTCGGCAGTTCGTCCAGTTCGCGCTGTTCCTTGTAGCTGAGCTTGACCTTCTTCGCGGCGGTGTCGGGCGCGGCGGCCTCGGCTGCCTTGGCCGGCGCCGGCTTGGCGGCCGCGGCGGCGGGCTGGGGTGCGGTTGCCTTGACGCGCTCCCAGTCGGTGTAGCCGCCGACATATTCGCGCCACAGGCCCTGGCCTTCGGCGACGATGACCTGGGTCACGACGTTGTCGAGGAAGGTGCGGTCGTGGCTGACGAGGAAGACGGTACCCGTGTATTCCTCGAGCAGCTCTTCGAGCAGCTCCAGGGTGTCGATGTCGAGGTCGTTGGTCGGCTCGTCGAGCACCAGGCAGTTGGCCGGCTTGGCGAACAGGCGCGCCAGCAGCAGGCGGTTGCGCTCGCCGCCCGAGAGCGACTTGACCGGCGACCGGGCGCGCTCGGGTGCGAACAGGAAGTCGTTCAGGTAGGTCATGACGTGCTTGCGCTGGCCGTTGACTTCCACCCAGTCGCTGCCCGGGGCGATGGTGTCGGCCAGGCTCGCCTCTTCGTTGAGCTGGGTGCGCATCTGGTCGAAATAGGCGACGTTGAGCTTGGTGCCCAGGCGGGTGGTGCCGCTGTCCGCGGTTTCCTCGCCGAGGATCATCTTCAACAGCGTGGTCTTGCCGGCGCCGTTCGGGCCGATCAGGCCGACTTTATCGCCACGCAGGATGGTGCCGCTGAAGTTCGACACGATCACCTTGTCGCCGTAGGACTTCGAGACATTCTCGAGTTCGGCGACGATCTTGCCGGAACGCTCGCCCATGCCGACGTCGAGCTTGATCTGGCCTTGGGTGTCGCGGCGCGCCACGCGTTGCAGGCGCAGCGCCTCGAGACGGCGCACGCGGCCTTCGTCGCGCGTGCGGCGGGCCTGCACGCCCTTGCGGATCCAGATTTCTTCCTGGGCCAGGAATTTGTCGAACTTGGCGTTCTCGACTTCTTCGTTGGCGAGCAGTTCGCGCTTGCGTTCCTGGTAGGTCGTGAAATTGCCGGGGAAGGACAAGAGCTTGCCGCGGTCGAGTTCGATGATGCGGGTGGCGACGTTGTCGAGGAAACTGCGGTCGTGGGTGATGAACAGGACCGAGCCGCGGAATTCGCGCAGCAGGCCCTCGAGCCACATGATCGACTTGAAGTCGAGGTGGTTGGTCGGTTCGTCGAGCAGCAGCACGTCCGGCGCCGACACCAGGGCCACTGCCAGGGCGACGCGCTTCTGCATACCGCCGGACAACGTATTCATTTTTGCTTCGGCAGCCAGGCCGAGGCGGTCGAGCGTGGTGTCGACCTTGTTGTTCAGGTTCCAGCCGTCGGTCGCGTCGAGTTTTACCTGGATGACGTGCATGCGTTCCATCAGCGCCTCGTCGTCCCCCTGGCCGAACTGGCCGGTCAGGGCTTCGTATTCGGCCAGCATGCCCTGCAGCTCGCCCATACCGGCGGCGACGGCGTCGAACACGGTCGACTCCGGATCGAAGGTCGGCTCCTGCTCGACATAGGCGATCTTGATACCCTGCTGCATGACGAGCAGGCCGTCGTCGAGTTTGAAACGCCCGGCAATGGTTTTCAGCAGCGAGGATTTACCCGTGCCGTTACGCCCGATCAGACCGACGCGCTCGCCGGTTTCAAGGGAAAAATCCGCGTGGTCGAGCAGCGCGACGTGACCGAACGCGAGTTGCGCGGACGAGAGAGAAATGACAGCCATAATCTTGTGAGCAGGCCACCCGCGGTGGTCTCACGAAGCTCGTTGAGATGGCGCGGTACGGCGGAGGAAGGTGAAAGAAGCCGCCATTGTACCGATTGCGGCGGCGACACTTCCAATAGTCTTCCAAATAAGCTGCTTTCGTCGGCTGTCATTGCACTCGGTTCAAGAATCTGGAATGGATAGTGCACATGCCTGCTATCAAAAACCTGCGCAAAAGTGCGCAGCGTTCTCTTCCTGCCCCGAACCGTCGTGTCGACCATGTTCGTGCCTGACAGGCGTGACTTCCCCGCCTGCTGCCGGAACCATTCCGACAACAGTGCCCGGCCTTGCCGCCGGACTCGCCACGGGTAGCGCAGTGCGCGCCGCAAGGGCGCCGGTTGCGAGCCGCTGCAAATTGATGGCCGCGTTGATATCGCGGTCGTGACGGACGCCGCAACGACAGGTCCACGCGCGTTCGGCCAGCGCCAGCGTACCGTTTTTCTGTCCGCACGCGGAGCACAGCCTGCTGGAGGGATACCAGCGGTCGGCCAGCACGATGACCGTGCGGTAGCGGCGCGCTTTGTACTGCAGTTGGCGCCGAATCTCATGAAAGCCAACATCGGCAATGCTGCGCGCCAGGCGCGCATTGGCCAGCATTCCTTTAACGTGCAGATCCTCGATCGCCACCGCTTGATTTTCGCGGCACAGGCGCGTCGTGAGCTTGTGGGTAAAATCCGCCCGCACCCGGGCGATGCGCGCATGCAGGCGCGCCAGGCGACGCGCACACTTGATCTGGTTGACTGACCGCGGCAGCCGCACGCCTTTCGGGATACTGCCAGAGATCCCGGCTGCGGCCTTGGCCGCTCGCGTCTTCCTCGACAGGCGACGCGAACGGATGCGCAAGCGACGCAGCGCGGAACGTAGCGGGCGCGGCGCCGCGATCTTTTCGCCCGTACCAAGCGTAGCAGCTGCCGAGATACCCAGGTCGACACCGACCACGCTGTCGCCAGTACGGCGCCGCAGCGCGGCCCCGGCGGGCACCTCGACCTGGACGGCGAGGAACCAGCAATCGGCCTCGCGCGTGACACTGGCACCCATGATCTTGCCCGGGAAACGCAGCGCCTCGGCCAGCGCCACCCGCCCGACCTTCGGCAGGACGGCGCTCCTGCCCTCGAGGCGAAACTTGTCGTTGGCAACATAAAAACTGTCGCGGCAGCGGCCCTTCCGTTTGAAATGCGGCGGCAGCGCCGGCTGGCCGGCGCGTCGAGCGTCAACGTAGCGCGCCCACGCCTTCGCCAGATGCGCGAATGGCTGGGCATGGGCGTCGCGGTGGATGGTGCGCAACCAGGGCCGGCCTTGGGCGTCAAGCCAGTCGGGGTGGGCGTACTTGATCGCGTTGAACTGCTTTTTCAGCGCCATCGCGCTCGGGCGCCGACCCAGCTCCGCCTGCCGCTGCCACTCGGCGAGGGCCCAGTTCCAGACCCGGCGCGCGGTCCCTGCCGCACGTGCGAAGTAATCGCACTGTGCGGAGGTAGCGTTGAGGCGAATGCTATGGGCCAACAACATGGGAGCTGTCCTGCTTGTGCGTTGCGAAGTGTGAGACAAAGCATCCACCGGTACATCCCGTCCAGGATTGCACACGTTTAGATACTAGTCATCCGGCAGCGTTCAACTCTCCAGCGCGAAAGTCCCACTCGACGGAAAAAGTCTGTAGGCCGGACACTCGCGCCGTCTTAATGCCGCCAGACTCATTCACCTGTCAAAGATTGTCTGAACGTTTGTACCGAATTTAATAGATGGGTTGCCGGGCGAGCAAGTGGGGAAAACCTACAAGGATTTTTTGAGGCAGGACGGAACAGTGGTATCGCCAGCGGGAATCGAACCCACATCTAAGTCTTAGGAGGACCTTGTACTATCCATTGTACGATGGCGACACACAGCCTCGAATTATACAGGGATGGCAACTATCGTGGAATGCAGGCAGCTCGAGTAGGTGCGCATACGGTTGCGTACCCAAGCAACATCGCGCCTTTCCTGACGTTCCCCCCCGGTCGCCTGCGCCCCGCTCCGCAGACTGTTTCGTCCTTGCATCGATAACAGCGCCAGTGCCCCATGTTTTCCCGCCTGGCCGACCGGCCCCGGCCGTGCGTGGCCTTTTCCTCATCCGCGCTATCATCCCCACTCCCGAGCCCGCCTGGAGTGTCCGATGTTCGAGTTCATCACCAATTTCCTGGAACACAGCGGCTACCTGGGCGTGTTCGCCCTGATGGCGCTGGAGAACATCTTCCCGCCGATCCCCTCCGAAATGATCATGCCCTTTGCCGGCTTCGTCGTCGCGCGTGGCGAGCTGAACCTGGTGGGCGTGCTGTTGGCAGGCACGGCCGGCTCGGTGGCGGGCGCCCTGCCCTGGTACTACGCGGCGAGAATATATGGCTGCGAGCGCCTCAAGCGCCTCGCCGCGCGCCATGGACGCTGGCTGACGGTGGCCGCCGACGATATCGATACCGCGCTCGCGGCGTTTCGCAAGCACGGCCGCAAGGCGGTGCTGTTCGGGCGCCTGATTCCCGCCGTGCGCACCCTGATTTCCGTCCCTGCAGGCCTCGGCAACATGTCGCTCGGGCAGTTCCTGCTGTATTCGGGCATCGGCTCGCTGGCCTGGACCGGGCTGCTGACGGCGGCCGGATTTCTGCTCGAAAGCAAATACCAGCAAGTGTCGACGTATGTCGACCCGGTGTCGAAGGTGGTGCTGGGCGTGCTGCTGGCCTGGTATCTGTACCGGGTGATCACCTACCGCGCGCCGGCCCGGGCCGACAGCCGCAAGAAGGAACACGAACCGGGCTGATGCCGCCGTGGCGGCGGCTCAGGCGGGGCTGCCGCCCGCGCGCAGGGATGTCGCCTGGCGCGCGACTGCGGCCGACGCGGCCACCAGCGCCTGCGCAGCCGTGGCCGCCTGGGGCGCCGCCTCCGCCCGCGCCAGCGCCGTGGCCGCGCCGTGCAGGCCGAGCATGACGCAGCCTTCGCGCAGGCGCCGCAAACGCTCCATTGCCGCAGCCGTGTCGCCCTGCGCCAGCGCGGTCTCGATCATGCCGGCGGCTTCGGCCAGTTGCCGCTCCAGGCCGCCCAGGTAGAGCGCGAGGCGCGCCGCGTCGATCCCCAGACGTCCCAGGCTGGCCGCCGGCGTCTCGTCGGGCGCGAGCGCCATCAGGTGCGGGCGCAGGCTCTCGACCCGGAACGGCTTGACGACATAGCCGGTCGCGCCGAGGGCATCGGCCTCGCCGATCGTGGCGCCGTCGTTGGCGGCCGAGACCAGCACGAAGGGCAGCCCAGCCAGTTCCGGCTGCGCCCTTACCCGCGTCAGCAACTCGGTGCCCGACAGCCTGGGCATGCGCAGGTCGCAGAACACGATGCCCGGACGCAGCCCGGCTTCCAGCTGGCGCCAGGCATCGGCGCCATCCTCGGCTTCGAGAATCTCGTATTTGCCGCAGCTGTCGACCAGATGCATCAGCATCATGCGCGATACCACGTCGTCGTCCACCACCAGCACCTTCATCCCGCCCCCGCCAAATTTGTTGCTTTGAAGAACATTATACGATCTGCCCCCGGATCAGGCCGAGAGCCGTTCAAACGTGCCGAGCATCGCCTCGAGCGCCGGCAGCGCGTCCCGGATCTCGGCCTGCAGCCCGCGGTCGGCCGCCTCTTCCAGCCCTGTGCACAGCGCCACGAGCTCGCCCGCCCCGAGGTGGGCGGCACTGCCGCGCAGCCCGTGCAGCACGCGCGCACAGGCCTCCAGGTCCCCGCCTTCCAAGGCCGCGCGCAGTTCGGCGCGGCGGCGCGGCAAGTCGGCGGCGAAGGCGGCGCGCATGCGCGCATGCAGGGCTGCCGCCCGCATTTCGGGTGACTGCGCCGGCGGCGCTGCGGGCGGCACGTCGGCGATGCCGAACATTGCGTCCAGTTCGGCCACGCTCGGTCCGGCGGGCGGCATCGGCGCCAGCTCGATGCCGCGCTGCAGCTGGCGCTCGATGGCCCGGCTCAATTGATAGTGCAGTGCCGCCTCGTCGATCGGCTTGGCCAGGAACCCGTCCATGCCGCAGGCAAGATACCGGTCGCGGTCCTCGTCGCTGGCATTCGCCGTGAGCGCGACGATCATCACGTGCTGGTCGAGCACCGGTGCGTCGAGCGTACCGCCGGCACGGATCAGGCGCGTGGCGGTGGCGCCGTCGATTTCCGGCATGCGTCCGTCCATCAGGACGATGTCGAAGCGCGTGTGGGCGCAAGCTGCCACCGCCAGCGCCCCGTTCTCGACCACTTCGATCTGGTGCCCCATTTCCTCGACCATCATGCGGGCGATGATCTGGTTGGTGGCAAAGTCCTCGGCGCACAGCACGCGCAGGCGGTGGGTGTGCGGCATGCGCGGTACGTGCTCGACCGTTGGCGGCTCGACGCCGTCGCTAAGGGGCAGCACGAAGCTGAAGGTACTGCCCCTTCCCTGCACGCTCGTCACGCCGATCGTGCCACCCATCAATTCGACCAGCTGGCGGCAGATCGCCAGGCCAAGTCCGGTGCCGCCGTAGCGGCGCGTGGTGGTCGTGTCGGCCTGCTCGAATTTCTGGAACAGGCGCGGCAGCGCGCCGGGCGCGATGCCGATGCCGGTGTCCTGCACCGAAAACCGGATCATGTGTCCCGTTGAATCGTCCGTTCCCGGCGCCTGGTCGACGGGTCGCCGTTCCACGCGCAGGGTGACTTGTCCGCTCGGCGTGAACTTGAAGGCATTTCCGACCAGGTTGATCAGCACCTGGCGCAGGCGCGTCGGGTCGCCCACCACAAAGCGCGGCAGGTTGTCGGCGAGCTCGATTGAGAAGCCGACGCTGTGCGCGGCGGCCTGCTCGGCGAACAGGCCGACCACGTTCTGGATCGCGGCGTCAAGCGCGAAGTCGATGTTTTCGATGGTCAGCTTGCCCGCTTCGATCTTCGAAAAATCGAGCAGGTCGTTGATGATCGCCAGCAGCGACTGGGCATTCGCCTGGCCGCGCTCGATCTGTTCGCGCGTGCTCGGGCGCACGGCGTTGTCGCGCAGCGCGAACCCGAGCATGCCGATCACGCCGGCCAGCGGCGTGCGCATCTCGTGGCTCATGTTGGCCAGGAATTCCGATTTCTGGCGCGCCGCGTCCTCGGCGCGCTGCTTGGCCAGCTGCAGGCGCTGCTCGTTCTCGTACAGGGCGCGGTTGGCTTCCGCTAGTTCGCTGGTGTTGCGGCTCACTTCGCGCTCGCGCTCGCGCAATTCCTCGGTCTGGCGCTCGAGGAGGCTGTTCTGCTGCGCGATTTCGCGGGTACGGGTGCTGACCAGGCCCTCGAGGCGCTCCTTCTGGCGGCGCAGGCCGCGCACGCGCAGGGCGTAGCCGGCATACGAGCCGCCGAGCAGGAGGAAGGCGACCGCGCCGCGGAACCACCAGGTGCCCCAGACCGGCGGCTCGACCGTGATGTCGAGGGTCGCCGGGGTCTCGCTCCATACCCCGTCCTTGTTGGCGGCGCGCACCCGGAACACGTAGTGGCCCGGCTCGAGATTCGTATAGGTTGCGAAGCGTTTGCCGGCGTCCGTGTACACCCATCCCTGGTCGAAGCCCTCGAGTTTATAAGCGAAGCGGTTGCGCTTGGGCGCCGCGTAGTGCAATGCCGAGAATTCGAGCGAGAACACCGAGTGCTGGAACGAGAGCGTGATCGCGCGCGTGTTCTCGACCGGGCCCGTGAGCAGCCACGGATAGGCTTGCTGTACCGGCCGGTTGAAGATCTGGATGCCGGTGATGACGGCAGGCGGCGCGATGCCGTTGTAGCGCAGAGCGCGCGGGTCAAACGCGGTCATGCCGTTGAAGCCACCGAAATACAGGGTGCCGTCCGACGCACGCAGGGCCGCGCCGTCGAAATAGGCGCCGTCGATGGTGCCGTCGGCCGCCGTGTAGCTGCGCCAGCTGTTGTTGGCCGGATCGAAGCGCGACAGGCCGTTGTTGGTGCTGACCCAGATCACGCCGGCGGCGTCTTCCAGCATCGCCGCCACCGAATCGTCGACCAGGCCGTCGCGCGTCGTGTAGCGCACGAAGCTGACGGAACCGTCGGCGGCCGTGACCATCTTGTTCAGGCCGCCGGCGGTGCCGACCCAGACGTTGCCGGCGTGGTCTTCGAGCAGCGCGTGCACCTCGTTGTGGCTCAGGCTACTCGCCTGGTAGGGATCGTGGCGGAAATGGCGGAAGCGTTTATTGACGCGGTCGAGCAGGTCGAGGCCGTTGAACGAGCCGACCCAGAGCCGGCCGCGCCGGTCTTCCAGCACCGGGCGCACCATGTCGTCGGCCAGGCTGGCCTGGCGGTTGGGGTCGTGCCGGTAGGACTCGAGCGCGCCGCTACGCGGGTCGAGCCGGTGCAGGCCGCCGCGGGTGGCGATCCAGACCGCACCGTCGCGCCCGAGCGTCATCTTGCGGACGTTGTTGGCGTCGGCGTCTTCCGGCACCAGTACCCGGCGCGTGAAGCGGCCGCGTGCCGGGTCGAAGCGGGTGATGCCGGTGCGGCCGCCGATCCAGACGATGCCGTCGTGGTCGCGCACCAGGGCATTGACCGCGGTGTCGATCAGGCTGTTCGGATTGCCGGGGTCGTGGCGCCAGATACGGTAGGCGCCGGGTCCGCTCTTGGCCGGATCATAGTGCTGCAGCGTGGCGGCGCTGGCCACCCAGAGCTTGCCGGCGCCATCGTCCTCGATGGCACGTACCCGGTTGTCGGCGGAAATGCCGAGGCCGTCATTCTCGCGCACGATGCGCGCGAAGCCGCCACTGCTCAGGTCGACCCGCGAGACGCCGCCATACCAGGTGCCGACCCAGAAGGTACCGACGCGGTCGCGGAACAAGGCGGAAATATAGTTGTCGGCCAGGCTGTGCTTGTCGGTGACGACCCGGCGGTGCGCCTCGAAGCGGTCGTGCGCCTTGTCCCAGCGAAACACACCATCGTCGTGGCTGCCCACCCAGACCTGGCCCTGGCCATCGTCGTACAGGGTGGAGATCCAGGTGCGCGGGATGCCGTCCTCGGGGCCGTAGCGGCGCGGGGCAGCCGCGCCGCTCCCCAGCGGCCTGCGTTCCAGCCCGGTCAGCAGGCCGATCCAGAGGTTATCCCCGGCGTCGAGCAGCAGCGACTGCACCTTCTCCTGGGGGCCCGAAGCAGGCCGGTGATGTTCGAAGCGCAGCCCCGCGCCGTCCAGGCTGTCGAGGCCGGCGCCAGTGGCGATCCAGAGGCGGCCGCGCTTGTCGAGGGCCAGCGCGTTGATGCCGTCGTCGGCCAGGCTGTCGGGGTCGCCGTCGACGTGGTGCCAGGTCGTAAAACGTCCGCTGGCGATGTCGACGTGCTGCAGGCCGTCGGCGGTACCGAGCCACAAACCGTCCTTGCCGTCGTCGACGATGGCGCGCACGTGGATGTCGCCATTGCCGCGCCGTCCCGAACCACCGGTAGGCAGGTACGGGCGGAATGTCTGGGCCGTCGGGTCGTACAGCGCCAGGCCGCCGTCGGTGCCGACCCACAAGCGTCCCTTGCGGTCCGCGTGCAGCACCCTGACCCAGTTGCTGGCCAGCGTAGTGGGGTCGCCGACGGCGTTACGGAAATTGACGAAGCGGTAACCGTCGAAACGCGACAGGCCGTTCTGGGTGCCGAACCACATGAAGCCGTCGCGGTCCTGCGCCATGGCCAGCACCGATTCCTGGGCCAGGCCATCCTCGACGCTCAGGTGCTCGAAGCGCAGGGTCGGCGCCGGCCCGGCCAGGGCCGGGCCGAGCATGCCGAGACAGCCGGCCAGCGCCAGCAGCCATCCGGACAGCAGCGCCCTCATGCGGTGAAAAAACAAACAGGAAATGTCCTGCCCGCGGCTACGAGGCAGCAGCAGGAACGGACTGCCGCGCACGGCCGGAATGCATGCTGTCCGGCGCCGGCGGCGAAGAGGAAATGATCAGGTTGGCGGTCCACTCCGCAAGGTTAGCAAACAATTCCGGACATGAGTGGAATTATTGCCCATAAGCTACTCTTAGTTGCCCATTCATCGCCCATTAATCGCCTTTTGCAACCCCTTCGCGTCGCGGATCCGCACCACCGAACCACCAGGGCTCGCCATGGATCTGCAAGCGCATGATGCCGTGCAGGCCGGAATTCTGTTCAGTCTGGCGCACCGTGTGGCCGCGCGCCGTCAGCGCATCGACCGTCGCTTGCGGGAAACGCCCTGCTTCCAGCTCGGTCGGACCGTTGCGGCTGCCGAAATTCGGCAGCGCAATCGCCTGCTGCACGTTCAGGCCCCAGTCGAGGGTGCCGACCAGTACTTTCGCCACATAATTGATGATCGCCGGACCGCCGGGTGAACCGACCGCCAGCACCAGCTTCCCGGTTTGCTTGTCGAACACGACGGTCGGCGACATGGCGCTGCGCGGACGCTTGCCGGCCTGCACCCGGTTCGCGATCGGGCCGTCGGCGTCAACCGAATCGAAAGAAAAATCGGTCAGCTGGTTGTTCAGAATAAAGCCGTCGACCATCTGGCGCGAACCGAACGCGTCCTCGACCGTCGTCGTCATCGACAGGCCGGCGCCGTGGCTGTCGACCACCACCAGGTGCGAGGTGGACGGCGTTTCGATGGCGTTGTCCTTGCCCCAGGCCACCTCCATGCCGGGCGGATTGCCGGCCGGCGCTTCGCCCATCGAGCGTTCGCCGATCAGGGAAGCGCGCCTGGCGAGATAGGCCTTGTCGATCAGGCTCGGCAGGCCGCGGCCCGGCAGCGGCACGAAATCGGTGTCGGCCGCGTAGCGGTTGCGGTCGGCATAGGCCAGGCGTCCGACTTCGGAAAACAGGTGCACGGCGTCCGGCCCCGGCACGCCATCGATCGGGGCCAGCTTCGCCAGGTCACGCGTCTCGAAGATGCCGAGCATTTGCGCGACGGCGATGCCGCCCGAGGATGGCGGCGGCATGCCGCAGACGGTGTAGACGCGGTAATCGCTGCAAACCGGTTCGCGCACCCGCGGCCGGTAATCGGCGATATCTTTCGCGGTCAGCAAGCCCGGATTGGTCGGGTGCGCATGGACCTTGGCCGCGATGTCGCGTGCGATATGGCCTTTATAAAAAGCGTCGGCCCCGCCCTGCGCGATCTCACGCAGGGATTTCGCCAGCGCCGGGTTTTTCAGGATGTGCCCGACCGGCCAGGCATTGCCGTCCGGGTCGTAGAAATAGGCGGCCGCGGTCGGATCCTTGCGGATGTGGGCGTCCCAGGTCAGCAGGCCGTTCAGGCGCGGGCTGACGGCGAAGCCGCGTTCGGACAGGCGGATGGCGGGCGCAAACAGGGTTTTCCAGGGCAGTTTGCCATGCTGCTTGTGGGCCAGTTCCAGCATGCGCAGCACGCCCGGCGCGCCGACCGAGCGGCCGCCGACCACGCCGGCCGTGCGCGAGAGCGGCGTGCCGTCGGGATTCTGGAACAGGTGCTCGTTGGCCGCCATCGGCGCGGTTTCGCGGCCGTCGAAGGCCTGCACCTTCTTGCCGTCGTAATGCACCAGGAAGGCGCCGCCGCCGATGCCCGAACTTTGCGGCTCGACCAGGGTCAGCACCAGCTGGGTGGCGATCGCGGCATCGATGGCCGTGCCGCCCTTTTTCAGCATCTCGTAGCCGGCCTCGACTGCGAGCGGATTGGCGGCGGCCACCATGTATTTGCGTGCGGCCCAGCCGGCCTTGTCGGCATAGCCGGTCGCGATTTCGGGGGCGCGCTGGGCGGTGTCCTGTGCCAGTGCAATCGTAGGGGGCGCGGACAGCGCCAGCAGGGCCGCCGCGCAGGCGAGCATCTTGAATTTGATGGTCATGGAGTCCTTGAAAGTAACAAGGGCGTGCCCGGCCAGCCGCCGCGCACGCCCAACATTCCTGGCATCCTACCTCAAATTGTCAGATGCAACATTCGCCGCTTACTTCGGTTGCATGCGGATGGCACCGTCCAGGCGGATCGTCTCGCCATTGAGCATCACGTTTTCGATGATGGCCTTGGCCAGGTGCGCGTATTCCTTCGGCATGCCCAGGCGCGGCGGGAACGGCACCATCTTGCCGAGCGAGTCGCGCACTTCCTGCGGCATGCCCATCAGCATCGGCGTCTCGAAGATGCCCGGGGCGATCGTCATCACGCGGATGCCGCTGCGCGCCAGGTCGCGTGCCATCGGCAGCGTCATGCCGGCCACGGCCGCTTTCGAGGAACCGTAGGCGGCTTGCCCGATCTGGCCGTCGAAGGCCGCGACCGAGGCGGTGTTGATGATGATGCCGCGCTCGCCGTATTCGGCGCCTTCGGTATTGCCCATCGCTTCGGCCGCCAGGCGCGCCATGTTGAAGGTGCCGACCAGGTTGATGTTCACCGCGCGCTGGAACACGTCCAGCGGATGCGGACCGTCCTTGCCGACGGTCTTCACGGCCGGCGCCACGCCGGCGCAGTTGACCAGGCCGCGCAGCGTGCCCAGGGCCACCGCTGCGGCCACGACCGCCTTGCCGTCTTCTTCCGAGGTGACGTCGCACTTGACGAACTGGCCGCCGAGTTCAGCGGCGAGCGCCGCGCCCGCTTCCGCCTGCACGTCGGCGATCACGACCTTGCCGCCCGCTTCCGTGATCATGCGCGCAGTAGCTGCTCCCAGGCCCGACGCGCCGCCGGTGATGATGAACACATTGTTCTGAATTTGCATGGTTTTCCCTTTTTGCGTTCTTTTTGACGTTTACGTTAACGTCAACCCACAAGATTGTAGCGAATTTTTGGGGGAAAAAACCACGTTCGCGTTAAAAGCCTGCGCCGCGCTGCCGTCCTGCTCAGAAGCATTGCATCGTGTCGCCGTTGCGGGTGCACAGGCGGCCCTGGCCGTTCACGGCAGCGTTGCCGACACCGGTGTTGTAGGTGGCGCCGCCGGTATCACGGCAGATGCCGCCGGTGCAACTGTTGATCTGGGCAGGACCTGGCACCACCGCCACTGGTTGCACAGGCGGCGGCGCGGCCAGCGGCTGGAAGGGACCGGGCGCGGCCGGCGGCACGATGTCGACCCGTTGCGCGGGCGACAGGCGCGCGCTGCGCTTGACGCCCTTCTTCTGCTCCTTGCGGGTATCGGTTTTCGCCGGGTCTTTTGCTTGCGGGCCGGGCCGGGCCGACGGATCGACCTCGGTCGTGTGGCCGGGCGGCACGGCGCCGGCCTTTTCTTCCTGCGCCTGCGGGGTTTGCTCGGGCTGGGCGCCCGGCTCGGATTTCAGCGGCTGCGGGTGCAGGACCGGGCCGTAGCTGGGACCGGGCGCGGCCGGCGTCACCTGTGCGGCACCGGATGGCGGGGTGCGCGGCTGTCCTGCAGCGGATTGCCCAGTCGTCTGCCCGGCCGCCGTGCCTGCCGCGAGTATGGCGAGAATGACGAGCGCAATCCGGGCGGCGCGTAGCGGCTTCGAATGTTTCGCGTGCTTCATGTTCGCCTCCATGGGATCGATGGGAGAATTATCTGCCGCCATGACGCCGCATGGCGCGCGCGTGCTGCCCTGGCGGGCTGTCATGTCCGCGTCAGTTTCGCAGGTTACGCTGGAGATTGATCCGCCCAGCGAGGCGACGACATCAAACATGGAGACGGCAATGGAGACGGTACAGGAACTCTACCAAGCCAGACGCGGCAGCGCCCTGGATGCCCTGGCGCACTTGCGCGACGACGACATGATCATCGTGCCGACCGGCGTCGGCGAACCGCCCACACTGCTGACAGCGCTGTCGGATCAGCGCACCCGCTGGCACGGCGTGCGGGTGGCGCAGATCCTGGCGATGCGCAAATACGGCTATTTTGACCAGGACACGGCCCAGCACGTGCGCCACGCCGCCCTGTTCTTCGGCGGCGCCTCGCGCGCCAGCGGCCAGGGCGGCTGGTGCGATTTCATCCCGAACTATTTTTCGGAAATCCCGACCCTGATCGAACGCGAGCTGATGCCGGCCGACGTCGTCTTCGCAATGGCCTCCAGCATGAACGCCCAGGGCTATTTTGCGC
The DNA here is from genome assembly GCF_059801075.1 of Massilia sp. LXY-5. Classification (NCBI taxonomy): domain Bacteria; kingdom Pseudomonadati; phylum Pseudomonadota; class Betaproteobacteria; order Burkholderiales; family Oxalobacteraceae; genus Massilia; species Massilia sp. LXY-5. The sequence goes on along the minus strand of NZ_JBNNEH010000003.1, from coordinate 774,268 downwards.
TGAGCCTGGGTGCCGACTACACGATGGCGGCCGTCGCCAAGGCGCGCGTCGTCGTGCTCGAGGTGAATCCCAACGTGCCCTTCGCGCACGGACACTGCCACGTCCACATTTCCCAGGTCACGAGCCTGGTCGAAAGTAGCGACCCCATCCTGGAGGTCGGCCTGCCAGCGATCGGGCCGGTGCAGGAAGCAATCGGCAAGTACGTGGCCGACATGATCGAGGACGGCTCGACCCTGCAGATCGGCTACGGCGGGATTCCGGACGCCGTCGTGATGCAACTGACCCACAAGCACGATCTCGGCGTGCACACCGAGATGATCGGGGACGGCATCCTGAAGCTGGTCGAATGCGGCGCGGTGACCAACCGGAAGAAGACCCTGCTGCCAGGGAAGATGGTCGCTACCTTCGCCCTCGGCTCGCGCCGCCTGTACGAGTTCATGCACCACAATCCGATGCTGGAGATGCATCCCTCGAATTTCACCAACGATCCGTATATCGCCGGGCAGAACGACAAGCTCATCTCGATCAATGCCAGCCTGCAGGTCGACCTGCTCGGCCAGTGCGGCAGCGAAAGCATCGCCCACCTGCCCTATTCCGGCACCGGCGGGCAGGTCGACTTCGTGCGCGCGGCGAACCGTTCGCGCGGCGGCAAATCCTTCATCGTGCTGCCCGCCACCGCGAAGGACGGTACCATCTCGCGCATCGTGCCGATGCTGACGCCGGGCACCCATGCGACCACCAGCAAGAACGACGTCAACTATGTCGTCACCGAATTCGGTGTGGCCCAGCTGCGCGGCAAGTCGGCCAAGCAGCGGGCGCAGGCGCTGATTGCGATCGCACACCCGGATTTTCGTGGCTGGCTGCGCGAGGAGGCGAACCGGATGTGCGTGTTCTGAGGCGCCCCCTCCTGCGGCGCGGCCTGCCCGCGCATCATTCCGGCGGGCGGCCCTCGTGCATGGTTGCGCGCAGTTGGTCGCGGAAGGCCGGCGTGTCCTGGTGCCCATGCACGCTGACCGCATGCTGGACCGCGACCTCCATCAACTCCTGCTCGCTGTCGGCGGCGATGGTGACAGAACAGTTCTTTTCGCTCGGAAACTCGCGGCAATCGATGTATTTGCGTGCCATGATGACCTCCTCAGCGGGGTGTCCGCTCCTTCAGTGTAAGCGCGGCCGGCCCCGATTCAAGCAAACTCGACTATTGGAGCAACGATGAGCGACAGCATCAGGATCGAAGAACATGACCATGTGCGCGGCGGGCCCGAGGCCCGGGTTACCCTGGTCGAATACGGCGACTTCCAGTGCCCCTACTGCGCCCGCGCCCATACGGCGCTGACCGAACTGATGCAAGAGCACGGCGAGCACGTGCGCCTGGTCTACCGCCACCTGCCCCTGGTCGACCTGCACCCCTTCGCCGCGCCGGCGGCCGAAGCGGCCGAGGCGGCCGGCGCCCAGGGCAAATTCTGGGAGATGCACGACGCCCTGTTCGAAAACCAGGACATGCTCGATGAGGATGCCCTGCCCGCGCTGGCCTCGAACCTGGCCATCGATGCCCAGCGCTTCGCGCGCGAACTGGACGACGGCAAGCACCGTGCCCGGGTCGAGGCCGACGCCGAACAGGCCCAGTCGCTCGGCGCGCGCGGGACGCCGACCTTCTTCATCAACGGCGAGCGCTATCACGGGGATTCGGATCACGCGTCGCTGGCGTCGGCGCTGAAGAAGGCGCTGGACGAGGCTTGAACGGCAACGGCGGGAGCGGGCTATCGCAACAGTAACGCAGGGTGGGCTCTCGAGCCCACGCGGTCGCTGCATCCGGACAGTGTTGCAAATAATCCTGGATAGCCGTCCAAAGATACAGCGCTGTTGTTCAAGCGGTGATGCCGCGTGGGCACAAGTGCCCACGCTACGAGCCACCTCAGTGCTGCGCGCGGGGCTCCTGCGCCACCGTGGTTGGTGTTGCCTTGCTCGCCGGCTGGACGCCACTCCGTTCGACCGGCTTGGCCGACCACTTCAGTTGCGCGATCTCCGGCGCGGAGACGGCGACCCAGCCCGCGGCCGGCAATAGCGGCACCATCAGCAGCGCGACGATGTTGATGATCTTGATGAGGGGATTGACGGCCGGGCCGGCGGTGTCCTTGTACGGGTCGCCGACGGTGTCGCCCGTCACCGCCGCCTTGTGCGTGTCCGAGCCCTTGCCGCCGTAATTGCCGTCCTCGATGTATTTCTTGGCATTGTCCCAGGCGCCGCCGCCGGTCGTCATCGAAATGGCGACGAACAGGCCGGTGATGATGGTGCCCATCAGCAGGCCGCCGAGCGCGGCGGGTCCCAGCAGCATGCCGACCGCGACCGGCACCACCACCGGCAGCAACGAGGGAATGATCATCTCGCGGATCGCGGAAGCGGTCAGCATGTCGACCGCCTTGTGGTATTCGGGTTTGCCGGTGCCGGCCATGATGCCCGGGATGTCGCGGAACTGGCGCCGCACCTCGACCACGACCGCGCCCGCAGCCCGCCCCACTGCTTCCATCGCCATCGCCCCGAACAGGTAGGGAATCAGGCCGCCGATGAACAGGCCGACGATCACCATCGGATTCGACAGTTCGAAGGCCATCGACATCCCGGCCGTGTCGAGCGCGTGGCTGTAGTCGGCAAACAGGACCAATGCCGCGAGACCGGCCGAGCCGATCGCATAGCCCTTGGTCACGGCCTTGGTCGTGTTGCCCACGGCGTCGAGCGGGTCGGTAATCGCGCGCACGGACTCCGGCATGCCGCTCATTTCGGCGATGCCGCCGGCGTTGTCGGTGATCGGGCCGTAGGCGTCGAGGGCGACGATGATGCCGGCCATCGACAGCATCGAGGTCGCCGCGATCGCGATCCCGTACAGCTGGCCCAGCTGGTAGGCCACCAGGATCGCGACGCAGACCACCAGCACCGGGTAGGCGGTCGACTTCATCGACACGCCGAGGCCGGCGATGATGTTGGTGCCGTGGCCGGTGGTGGAGGCTTCCGCGATGTGGCGTACCGGCTTGAAATCGGTGCCGGTGTAGTACTCGGTGATGTAGACCATCAGGCCGGTCAGCACGATGCCGACGATGGCGCAGCCCAGCATGCTGGCGCGCATGGCCGGGTCTTCCCAGACCATCCAGGTGACGACGATGAAGCCGAGCAGCGACAGCCCGGCGGCCCACCACAGGCCGGTGTAGAGGGCCGACATGATCTTGTGTCCTGGACGGGCGCGCACCATCGAGCAGCCGACGATGGAACCGAGGATGGACACCGCGCCCAGCAGCAGCGGGTAGATGACGGCGGCGCCGTTCTCGCCGCCGACCAGCAGCGCGCCGAGCAGCATGGTCGCGATCAGGGTGACGACATAGGTTTCGAACAGGTCGGCCGCCATGCCGGCGCAGTCGCCGACGTTGTCGCCCACGTTGTCGGCAATCACCGCCGGGTTGCGCGGGTCGTCTTCCGGAATGCCGGCTTCGACCTTGCCGACCAGGTCGGCGCCGACGTCGGCGCCCTTGGTGAAGATGCCGCCGCCCAGGCGCGCGAAGATCGAGATCAGCGAAGCGCCGAAGGCCAGGCCGATCAGCGGCGCGATGATGTCATGGCGGGTGCGGCCGCTGCCTTCGCCCATGCTGGTGAGGAACCAGTAGAACAGCGTGACGCCCAGCAAGCCCAGCCCGACGACCAGCATGCCGGTGATGGCGCCGCCCTTGAAGGCGACGGCGAGCGCTTCCTTCATGCCGGTTGCGGCGGCCTGCGCGGTGCGCACGTTGGCGCGCACCGAGACGTTCATGCCGATGAAGCCGCAGGCGCCGGAGAGCACGGCGCCCGAGAAGAAGCCGAGCGCGGTCCAGGGACCGAGCAGCGCGTAGATGGCGACCAGCAAGACCAGCCCGACGATGCCGATGGTGCGGTACTGGCGCCCGAGGTAGGCCGAGGCGCCCTCCTGGATGGCCTGGGCGATGAGGCCCATGCGTTCGTTGCCGGCGTCCTGCCGGAGGATCCAGGTACGGGCCCAGAGCCCGTAGACAACCGCGATGACGCCGCATGCCACGGCAAACGCGAGATAGTTTGCAGCCATATCGTCCCCTTTGGTTTTCGATCAAGTCACAACCACACATTGAAGAATGCCCAGCCTTCCGGCGAAGCAGTCTGACTCACTGCGTACTGCACAACTTTGATAAAAAATTATGGTGCGACGGATGGCGGCGGGGTCACCCGGGGCAAAAAAAAACGGACGTTGCCGTCCGCTTCGTGTCTTACTCGGAAAGTGCGGCGAAGGCCGCGTCCCGTACTTGTTCGACTGGTCCCACACCCGCGATCTTGCGGTACTTCGGGGCGCCCGGCAGGCCCGACTGGGCCCAGTTGTTGTAATAGCCGAGCAGCACTTCGGTCTGGTTATGGTAGACCGCGAGGCGCTTCTTGACGGTTTCTTCCTTGTCGTCGTCGCGCTGGACCAGCGGCTCGCCGGTGACGTCGTCGAGGTCGTCCACTTTCGGCGGGTTGAACTTGGTGTGGTACACGCGGCCAGAGGCCGGGTGCGAGCGGCGACCGCTCATGCGTTCGACGATCAGTTCGTCCGGCACGTCGATTTCCAGCACGTAGTCGACGTTGATGCCGTTGTCCTTCATGGCGTCGGCCTGGGCGATCGTGCGCGGGAAGCCGTCGAACAGGTAGCCGTTGGCGCAATCGGCTTCCTGCAGGCGGTCCTTGACCAGCCCGATCATGATGTCGTCCGAGACCAGTCCGCCTGCGTCCATCACCTTTTTCGCCGCCAGGCCCAGCTCGGTACCAGCCTTGATCGCCGCGCGCAGCATGTCGCCGGTGGAGATCTGCGGGATATTGTATTTTTCCTTGATGAAGTTAGCCTGGGTACCCTTACCGGCGCCAGGGGCTCCTAACAGAATGAGACGCATGAAAAATTCCTAAAACGGATGTTGAAATGTTGAAAGCTGTTATCGTGTTGGCAATGAATCGCGATTGATGCATATCTGACTACCTTGGTACGAAACTTACCACAAAAGTAAGCCCCAGCGCCAATCCCGGCGGTTGAGACCGCGGTTTTATTGAGGTAGCGCAGTTAGCCCGAGAATCAATTTCCACACCGATCAAGACGCATACTGCAGGCGTACCCGTGCCAGGTCTTCCGGCGTGTCGACGCCGGCTGGCGGGGCGCTGTCGGTGACGTGGACCGCGATCGGATAACCGTGCCAGAGCACGCGCAATTGTTCGAGCGCCTCGATCTGTTCCAGGGGCGCCGGTTCCAGCCCCGGATAGGCCTGCAGGAAAGCGTTGCTGTAGGCATACAGGCCGATGTGGCGTAGCGGTGCATAGCCGGCCGGCAAAACGTCGCGGGTGGCGGCAAAAGCGTCGCGGTGCCAGGGAATGGTGGCGCGCGAGAAATACAGGGCCCTGCCCGCCTTGTCGAGCACGACCTTGACGACGTTCGGATTGAAAACCTCGGCCACGTCGCTCAATGGATGGGCGCAGGTCGCCATTGGCACCCCGGCACTGATGCGGCCGGCGCAGGCTGCCAGCAGCGCAGGGTCGATCAGGGGCTCGTCGCCCTGCAGGTTGACGACGACTTCATCATCGGCCAGTCCCAGCGCCAGCGCCACTTCGGCGATGCGGTCGGTGCCGGACGGGTGGTCGCTGCGGGTCATGCGCGCCTCGACGCCGTGCGCCGCGCAGGCGGCCAGGATGTCGGCGTGGTCGGTGGCGACGACGATGCGGGACGCCCCGGACGCGCGGGCGCGCTCGGCGACGCGCACGACCATCGGTTTGCCGCCGAGGTCGGCCAGCGGCTTATTCGGCAGGCGGGTCGAAGCGAGGCGGGCAGGAATAATAACGGTAAAGTTCATCTTCAACGCGTCATACCGGCTCGATCTTGCGCGCCTGGTCGGCCCACATGATCGGGATGCCGTCGCGGATCGGATATGCCAGGCGGTCCGGGCGGCAAGTCAGTTCCTGGGCCTTCTTATCGTATTCGAGCGGTCCCTTGCACAACGGGCAGACCAGGATATCAAACAGGCGAGCGTCCACGACATTTCTCCACAATGAGTTCGGCCAGGGCGGCGTCGATGCGCGCCGTGACCGGGACCACCCACAGCCGTGGATCGTCCTTCAGGTTTTCAAGTTGCCCACATTTTACTGCATCCTTCTCGGTGATCAGGATGACATCGGCGTCGACGCCGGCAAATGGGTTCTCGCGGAAATCGTAGTGGTCGGGCAAGGGCAGCTCGGCAAAGTCGAGCCCGGCGCCGCGCAGCAGGCTGAAGAAGCGGCCCGGGTTGCCGATTCCGGCGGCGGCCAGCAGGCGCTGTCCGGCAAACGAGGCCAGCGGACGGCTCTGGCGTGGGTCGGCCAGGCGCTCGGCGCTATCGCCCACCAGCTGCATCCGGAATGGCGTGCCGCCGACGCTGGCCGCCAGTCGCGGGCTGATCTCGGGTGCGTTCACGACGGTGACGTCGCGCCGGCGCGAAGGCGCTTCGCGCAAGGGCCCGGCCGGCAGCAGCCAGCCGTTGCCGGCGCCGCGGCCGTCGAACAGCAGCACCTCGACGTCGCGCGCCAGGGCGTAATGCTGCAGGCCGTCGTCGGTGAGGACGAGGTCGACCTCGGGATGCGCCGCCAGCAGCGCCCTGCCCGCTTCGACTCGCTTCCTGCCGACAAACACGGGCACCCCGGCGCGGCGCGCGATCAGCACCGGCTCGTCGCCGACGTCAAGCGTGCTCGAATCCGGCGTCACCGCGCGCGGCGCCTCGCCGTCGGCGCCGTGGCCGCGCGAAATCACGCCGGGACGAAAGCCGGCCTCGCGCAGGGCCTGCGCCAGCCAGATCGTCAGCGGCGTCTTGCCGGTGCCGCCAATAAAGATATTACCGACGACGACGACCGGCACCGGCAGCCGTCCCGCCTTCAGGATACCTGCACGGTAGAGGCCGGCACGCAGGCTTGAAACCGCGCGAAACAGCTGCGAGAGCGGCCACAGCGCGCAGGCGAGCGGGCCGCGGCGCAGCCAGGCGCGCGTCAGGGTCGATTCGAGGGAATTGTTTTTCGGCATAGGGAATGGACGCAGCACCAGGCCGGCACTGCGCCCGCCTGATGCCGAGGATTATTTCTTGCCGCCGGTCTGGGCGGCGAAGGTCAGCTTGTCGTAGCCGGCCATGCGCGCCGCTTCCAGCACGTTGATCACCATCTGGTGCATCGCGAACTGGTCGGCGTTGACGATGATGACCGGATCCTTCACCGGCTGGCCGTTCGGCCCGGAGCGCGCGGCTGCCCGCAAATCGTCGGCGAGGCCGGCGACGCCGTGGAAGGACACCGGCGTGCCGTTCACCGTGTAATTGCCCTTGGCATCGACCGTGACATTGATCTCGAAGGGTTTCTCGGCGACCTTGTCGGCGTCGGCGGTCGGCAGCGTGATCTGCAGCTCGGTGAATTTACTGTAGGTGGTCGAGACCATCAGGAAGATGAGCACGACCAGCAGCACGTCGATGAAGGGGATCAGGTTGATCTCCGGATCCTCGCGCTTGCGGCCGCGGCGGAAATCCATCATTTGCGCGCCCCGTGGACGACATCGACGAATTTCACGGCCTGCAGTTCCATGTCGATGATGAAGCTGTCGACCAGGGCGCGGAAATGGCGGTAGGCGACCAGGGCCGGCATGGCGATGGCCAGGCCGAAGCCGGTGTTGTACAGCGCCACCGAAATACCGTGGGCGAGCTGGGCCGGATTGGCGCCGCTGGCGTTCTGCGAGCCGAAGATCTCGATCATGCCGACCACCGTGCCGAACAGGCCCATCAGCGGGGCGAGCGAGGCAATGGTGCCGAGGGTGGTGAGGAAGCGTTCCAGCACGTGGGCGACGCCGCGGCCGGCTTCCTCGATCGATTCCTTCATCACGTCGCGCGGGGCGTCGACATTGCGCAGCGCGGCCGCCAGCACGGTGCCGAGCGGCGAATTCTGCTCGAGCGTGTTGATGATGTCGGGGGTCGCCTTCTTGTTGCGATAGACCTGGATGACTTCGCCGAGCAATTGCTTCGGCAAGATTTTTTCACGACGCAGGTAAATCAGGCGTTCGATGATCAAGGCCAGGGCGACGATCGATGCAATCAGCAATGGCCAGATGGGCCAGCCTGCGGCTTGAAGAATGGCGAACAAGTGAACTCCTGGGGCGAAAGGATGAATGAAGAAATTGATGAGAAGCGAATGCGGCAATGTAGCAAGTTGCCAGCGATGCGGCAAGTGCAGTTCTGCACAAGTTCTGTGGATAAAATTGTGCGCAAGGCTTTGTTCCAGATCAAAGAACCTTGATTCTTAAGGGAATTTTTCCTCTGCGCAATTATGTGGCAGCGGGGAAACTCCGCTGTTTCACCCGTCAGGTCCAGCCAACATGGACACACCCGTGGTGCTACTTGTAAACATTTTCTGTGGATAAAATTGTGCGCAATAGGCATCCGCACGCGTTAAGTCATTGATTCAAATCAATATTGTTCTGCCGATGAAAAATGCAGCACGTTAACTTTGTTGATGAGGCTTGCGATTCGCCCGCGATGTTTCCCACATTTTTTGTGGACAAAATTGTGAGCAATGGCCTCCGCTTTCGCCCAAGTCCTTGATTTGAAAGCGCAAAGAGTTGCTGGTGCTAAATTGAGCACCCGGACTTATGCACACCGGCTGGGCTGTATAGCAGACTTTGACGGGCACATCTTGTCGGCCGCCTCGTCTTTGCACACTTTCTGTGGAAAAGAATGTGCGCAAGCCCGCTTGTGCTGCCTTAAGTGCTTGATTCGATTCAGATTAAGATGGGTGCATATTTTTGTAGCAGCCCCGGCGCTGTAATGCTTGCCGGGCCCTTCTCAGGTTCTGCACACTTTCTGTGGACAAAATTGTGAGGAAGCGTCTTGAGTTAGCACAAGCTCCTTGATTCTAAAGAGAAAAATCATGGTGCACAAAAACATCGCACGCGCGCGCGGCGACCAGGGAAATGCTGCAAGGCAGGTCCGGCCGGCTCGTTGGAGGCGTCCATCGGCCTCGCGCACAGGCGCATTCGACCTCCTGTGCACATAAACTGTGGAAAACAATGTGCGCAAGCTCAGCATCCAACACCTAAGCGTTTGATTCAAAACAGGAAAACCCTGCCTGCCCGCTTTTACGGCAGGGCCGCGGTCTTATGCATGACTTCCCCACATTTTTTGTGGATAACATTGTGTCCAAGTGCATCACGCAATCCATAAGCTTTTGATTTAAAACAATTTAATGCTCTATGCCAGCAAAAAAGGCGGTGCACAACTCTCTGCAATTCCCTACAAAAAGCCCTTGTCGTCCTGCTGCGCTTATGCCATAAGCTTTCCGCTCCACTCTCCGTCACCATGCCATGCTGAACAATCCAGATTCCGACACCACCTACGCCGCCCCACCTGTCCTCACCGTCAGCGCCCTGAATGCGCAGGTGGCGCGCCTGCTCGAGCGTTCCTTTCCCCTGACCTGGATCGGCGGCGAAATCTCGAACTTCACGCGTGCCAGTTCCGGCCACTGGTATTTCACGCTGAAGGACGACGCGGCCCAGGTGCGCGCGGTGATGTTCCGCGGCCGCGCCCAGTACGCCGGCTTCGTGCCGCGCGAAGGCGACAAGGTCGAGGTGCGCGCCCTGGTCACCCTGTACGGCGCGCGCGGCGACTACCAGATCAATGTCGAGGCGATCCGCCGCGCCGGCGTGGGCCAGTTGTATGAAGCCTTCCTGCGCCTGAAGGAAAAGCTCGGCAGCCAGGGCCTGTTCGACCAGGACCGCAAGCGCGCCCTGCCCTTGTTTACGCGCAGCATCGGTATCGTCACCAGCCCGCAGGCAGCGGCCCTGCGCGATATCCTGACCGCCCTGAAACGCCGGGCGCCGCATGTGAACATCGTGCTCTACCCGGCGCCGGTGCAAGGCCAGGGCGCGGCCGGCAAAATTGCCGAGGCGATCATGACTGCATCGGAGCGGGCGGAAGTCGACGTGCTGCTGGTCTGCCGCGGCGGCGGCTCGATCGAGGACCTGTGGAGTTTCAACGAGGAAGTCGTGGCGCGCGCGATCGCGTCCTGCAGCATGCCCGTCATTGCCGGCGTCGGCCACGAGACCGACGTCACCATTGCCGACTTCGCCGCCGACATGCGCGCGGCCACCCCGACCGCCGCCGCGGAACTGGCGGCCACGCCACGCGACGACTGGATGGGCTCGCTGGCGGCGGACGCCACCGACCTGCGCCGCGCGATGCGGCGCCAGCTGTCGGAAGCGAACCAGGGCCTCGACAACCTCAGCCGCCGCCTGCTCAGCCCGACCGCCCAGATTGCCCACCAGCGCCTGAAACTGCGCGCCATGGCGTCCAGCCTGACCCACGTGGTACGCGCGCCGCTGAACCGCGGCGGCGTGCTGCTGGCGCAGCTCCAGCAGCGCTGGGCCCGCCACCGTCCGGATGTGCGCTCGCTGCGTGCCCAGCTCATTTCCGAGGGCCGCCATCTGAACGCAAGCCTGTGCAGCGCGGTCAAACAGCGGCGCGACGCCCTCGAGGCCCTGTCCGCCCAGCTGGAACTGCTCAATCCGCAGCGCACGCTCGAGCGCGGCTATGCGATCGTCAGCAATGCCGAGGGCCAGGCACTGCGCTCGCCCGGCCAGATCAAGGCGCGCCAGGTGCTGACCGTGCGCCTGGCCGAAGGCAGCGCGGAAGTGAAGGTGTCGAGCGTGCAAAACCGGCTGGAATGAAGGTCGGACTGACTGCGGGCTTGTCCTTTCTGCAGCAAACATGCAGCGTCGGCCCATCCGGTTTAAAATATGCGCCGTTTCCGAAGAATTAATTCGTTTCCAACCAATCAAGGAATAAGACATGGAACATACTCTGCCACCGCTGCCGTACGCGAAAGACGCTCTCCAGCCGCACATCTCCGCTGAGACGCTGGAATACCACTACGGCAAGCACCACGCCACCTATGTGACGAACCTGAACAACCTGATCAAGGGCACCGAGTTCGAAAACATGTCGCTGGAAGAAATCGTCAAGAAGTCCTCGGGCGGCGTCTTCAACAATTCGGCCCAGGTCTGGAACCACACCTTCTTCTGGAACTGCATGGCGCCGAACGCCGGCGGCGCGCCAACCGGCAAGGTCGCTGACGCGATCAACGCCAAGTGGGGTTCGTTCGACAAGTTCAAGGAAGAGTTCTCGAAGTCGGCCATCGGCAACTTCGGTTCGGGCTGGACCTGGCTGGTGCAAAAGGCCGACGGCGGCGTCGACATCGTCAACACCTCGAACGCCCACACCCCGCTGGCATCGGACGACAAGGCCCTGCTGACCTGCGACGTCTGGGAGCACGCCTACTACATCGACTACCGCAACGCCCGCGCCAAGTTCGTGGAAGCGTTCTGGAACCTGGTCAACTGGGAATTCGTCAACAAAAACCTGGCGTAATACCCTGCTCTTTCCGGCACGCGCCGGGAACGACGCACTCCAGCGGCCCGCTTCAAGCGGGCCGTTTGTTTTTATATCCATTCCCCTCTCCAGCGCTGTGTCATGCGCCCCGCATGCTGCTGCCGTACGGCGCTGCAATCCGACAACGCTTTCTGCCAGTCAAAGTTGACCCAAAGCAAGCCGTGACGCCAATGCGCCATTCCGGTGCGTATTCGCGCGTTTAATGGGTCCCGGAACATTTCCTGACATTCAGCAAACGTTTCCGAAACAACTGACGAGGAGAACGCGTGAACATCAACAAACTGATCGCTGCCGCATGGGTCGTGGCCGGCGCCTGCCTGACCAGCGGCTGCGCCACGCCCGACGGCGGCGGCAAGGTCGTGCTGTCGACCGACAAGATCTATCCCGCCATCGGGCCGTACTCGCAAATGATCGGGCACGGCAAGCTGATCTATTTCTCGGGCGTGATTGCCCTGAACCAGGCCGGCACCGCGATCGAGGGGACGACGATCGAGGAGCAGACGCACAAGGTGCTCGGCTACATCGGCGCCGAGCTGGCTTCGCAGGGGCTGGGCTTCGAGGATGCGTTGTCGAGCACGGTCTACATGCAGGACCTGAACGAGTTCGCCGCCATGAACCGCGTGTATGGCGAGTATTTCAAGAAAGATCCGCCGGCCCGCGCGACGCTCCAGGTAGCGCGGCTGCCGCGCGACGCAAAAATCGAAATCACCATCATCGCGGCGCGCCGCTGACCGCAGCACACAAGAGGAGACCAGGATGCGCAATCCCACCGAAGGACAGAGTCAATCGGCTGCGGCCGACATCGTTACGGCGCCACAGCACGGGAGCCCGCATTGGACCCAGAATCGGCGCGATTTCCTGCGCATCCTCAGCTCGGGCGCACTGGCGGCCACGCTGGGGCCGCTGGCCGGCTGCAGCAGCAGCCATGCCGCGAGCCGCGCCGAGGAACTGCGCGCGCTGCTGCTGGCCGACGAACGGTTCTGGGCCGACGTCAACGCGATGTTCCCCCTGAATCCGGCCAGGCGCTTCATGAACATCGGCACCGCCGGCGCGATGCCGAAGATCGCGCTCGACCTGTTCGACAGCGAAAACCGGGCCAAGACCTTCGATTCCCTGAGCGGCTATACCAACCTGCTGACCGAACGGACCGAGGTCGCACCGGGCTTAGGCATCGATCCCGACGAGCTGGCCTTCTCGGCGAATACCTCCTCCGGCATGTGCCACGCGATTCTGGGCATCGGGTGGAACCCGGGCGACGTCGTCGTCACCACCAACCACGAGCACCCCGGCGGCAATGTCCCGCTGGCGATCGCCGAGGCGCGCTACGGCATCCAGATCGAGCGCGTTGCGCTCCCGGTCGGCAACAACCAGACCGCGCAGACCTATGTCACGCTGTTCGACGACCGCATCCGTGCATTGCGCACCCAGGGCAAGCGCGTGCGCGCGATGATGTTCTCGGCGCCGACCTACAAGACGGGTACCATGCTGCCGATCGCGGACCTGATGGAAGTGGCCAAGCGCCACGAGCTGATCAGCATCGTCGACGGCGCCCACCTGCCGGGCATGATGGCCTACCACTACGCCGATCTCGGCATGGACTTCATGTCCGGCGCCGGCCACAAATGGCAGTGCGGACCCGGCTCGACCGGCATCCTGGTGGTACGCAACAAGATCCGGGCCTCGAATCCGCTGCCGCTGCCGAACTGGTACCCGATCCACACCAGCAGCTGGACGCCGCAGGCGCGCACCACGAACGGCACGGCCACCTACGACATCGGCTCGGTCATCACCTCCTGCGGCAGCCTGCACACCCCGATGTTCCACTCGCTGGTGTCCGCCTGCAAGTTGTGGGACCAGGTCGGCCGCAAGAAGATCGAGACCTACGACCTGACCCTGTCGGCCTACCTGAAGGAGCGCATCTGCGAAGTGTGGGGCACCGACCGCCTGTATTCGCCGAAGGACGATCCGAAGCTGGTCTCGGCGCTGACCTCGTTCAATCCATTCGTCAAGGCGGGCGACGTCGTCAACAGCGCCAAGTCGAACGAATTCGTCGCGCGCCTGCTGAGCGACTACAGCCCGGGCTTCGTGATCCGCAACGTCAACGTGCCGGTGGTCGGCGCGCCGAGCGACCATTACGTGGTGCGGATTTCGACCCACCTGTGGAGCAGCGTGGACGATATCGACAAGCTGGTGGCCGCCATGTTCGACCTCAGTAAAAAGATGGGTTAAGTTTTCTCATTCTCCCAAAGAGCCGCCGCGTGCGGCTTTTTTTGCGTCCGGCCAAATCTTCCTGCTTCTATTTGTCCCGAAAATGTATTCAACTGTCGCCAGAGTGTCCCTGTCTGTGCTTCCGAGCGATTGCTTCTATACAATATCGGAGGAGGAGAACAGCATGTACCGAGTATTACTGGTGGAAGACGATGCGCGCCTGGCCGAGCTCGTTACTGAATATTTGTCCGGCTATGAATTCGCGGTCGAGCAGGTGGCGCGCGGCGACGAGGCGCTGGCACGCTTCCAGGCCTTCGCGCCCGATGTGGTCGTGCTTGACCTGATGCTGCCGGGACTGGACGGCATGGTCGTTTGCCGCCAGATCCGCGAGATCTCCGAGGTGCCGATCCTGATCCTCACCGCGCGCGAAGATTCCTACGACGAAGTGTCGGGCCTGGAGCAAGGCGCAGACGATTTCGTGAACAAGCCGGTGCAGCCGCGCGTGCTGCTGGCGCGCCTGCGCGCCCTGCTGCGCCGCACGCAGCCGAAGGCGGCGCCAGAGAGCGGCGAACTGCTGTTCGGGGCCTTGCGCATCGTCGGCGCCGACCGCACCGTGTACTGGCGCGACGAACTTTGTGTGCTCAGCAATACCGAATACAAGCTGCTGCTTGTGCTGGCCGAGGCCGCCGGGCGCGTGCTGTCGCGCGACGAACTGCTCAAAAAGATGCGCGGCATCGAGTTCGACGGACTGGACCGCAGCATCGACAACTGCATCTCGAAACTGCGCCGCAAGTTCGACGACGCCAAGTCGGAAAAGATCAAGACGGTATGGGGCGAAGGATATCTATTCTCCCCTTCGGCCTGGGGCTAAGAGGAACGGGCCTGGTAGGGTGGGCTCTCCGAGCCCACGCGTGATACGGACCGGCTCCGATGTCGTGCTCGACGATCTTGAGGGCGCGGATCACCGCGTGGGCTCTCCGAGCCCACCCTACGGTACGCGGCTATTACGGCTTGATTGACTGGCACGGGGCCACCGGCCCCTGCGGATCGCCAGACACAAGTTGCCCGGCGTATTCATGCGATTGCCTACAGCAGGCCCAGCGCCTGCAGGCTGGCCTTGCCCAGCGGTACGCGCCTGGCGCCGGTCGCCTCGTCCGGGATGTCGAGATTGAGCGCGAAGGTATAGAGCTTGCCGTCCTTTTTGACCCAGCCCACCCACCAGCCGATTTCCTTGCCGTCGGGCGGCACGCCCCAGCCGGTCTTCGCGTACAGCTCGGCACTGCCCTCCTGGCGCAGGATCTCGCGCACCGCGGCCATCGCCGCTTTCGGCACCGGCAACTTGTCCTGCACCAGCTTGTCGAGGAAGACGGTCTGCTCGACGGCGCTGATTTTCAAGGGTCCCTCGAGCCAGAAGGTATCGACCACGGTGCCCGGGTCCATGTTGCCGTAGTCGAATTGGCGCAGGCTCGATCGCATGCGCTCGAGGCCGATTCGGCGCGCCAGGCCCTGGTAGACCGGCACGTTCGAGATGCGGATTGCATCGCGCAGCGACATGTCGTGCGCCCATTCGGGACGGCGCGTAGGCCCGCCGCCGTAGGGCAGCACCTGGTCGACGTTCGCCACCACGCCGGTCGCCAGGCCAATCAAACTGTTCGGGATCTTGTAGGTCGAGGCCGGGATATAGCGCGTTTCCGCGCGCCGGCGGTCGTGCACCGTGTAGCTGTCCTGGGCAAGGTCGTGCACGATGAAGGTGCCGGATACGTTTTCCTGCCTGAACAGCCGGGCCAGTTCGGGACTTTCCTTCCATTCGGCAGCCTGGCCGATCAGGCAGGCGGGCAGGAGGACCAGGGCGAGAAGGCGACGCATAGTGAATCCTTATTCGAAGAGCGGCACGATCGCCAGCGGTGGATAGGCCGTCACCACCTGCACCCGCTCGTTGCCGGCAAAGCGGTACAGCACGGTCGGGAAACTGTCGTCGGCATCGCCCGGAAACGCGACCGCCGGGGCGATCGGCAGGCTCGCATCGGAGCCGTCGGGACGGTGTACGCGCACGCCGGCCTCGGCTGCCCGCTTGGCGAACACGAAGCGCACGCCCCCGCACTGGCGCGTGCGCAGCGAACCATCGCCGTAGCGGGCAAAACCGAGCGCCTGTTCGCAGGCGGCGCGCAGCTCGCCATCCTCGTAGACGCCGTCGGACTGGGGCGCGATCGAGACCCGCGGACGCACCGCGAAGCTGCCGATCTTGCGGCTCAGCAGCAGGGCAACGTTTTCGTCGTAGGCGCCCTTCAGCAGGGGGAAGGGTGTGCGGCCAAGCGGATCGAGCGGCAGGTTGACCTGGTTGGTCTTGCCGGCCAGCGTCAGCTGCAAGCCATCGATCGAGGCGCTGCGGTCCTGGGGCGCGACCTGTAAGTGGCTTTGCAGGAAGTTCTTCGGCCCGCCATATTTCTCGAACACCACCATGGCGCGGTAGGCGTCGCGGTAGCTGACCCAGTCGCCGGCGCACGCGGGCGCTGCCGACAGCGCGACCAGCGACAGGGTACAACAGGCAGTGAGATGGCGGGCCAGGGGCATCGTCAGAAGCGGTAGGCGATGGCGGTGGAAACCGTCAGGTTGGTGGGCCGCTCGACGAGCGGGCTCAGGCGGGCACTGCCCAGCAGGCGGGTGGCCTGCAGGCTGGAAGTCAGCATCCAGGACGGCGACCAGGCCCAGTTCCAGCGCGCACCCAGGCGCGCATCCTTGAGGCCGCCGGCCGCATCGAACATGGGCAGGCCGCTGGCATACGAATCGTCCTCGCTCACGCCGAAGAACGCCATGTTGTAGCGCCGGTTGGCAAAGCTCACGCCGGCGTCGAGGGCGATCCGGTGGTGGGAGCCGAGTGCCAGCGCCAGCCGCTGCACGCCGAGTTCGAGCTTCATGCCGTCGCGCGCGTTGCCGGCGCCGTACAGCAGGCTGCTCGTCAGGCGCCAGGCGGGCGTCAGGTAATAGTTCAGGAAGCCCCCGCCCTGCATGCGGCCGTGGATGACGGGCATGCCGGACAGCCGGTTGCCGCTGGAGGCGGCCAGCGGCATGGCGACCAGGCTGAAGCGAGCGTTGCCGATGCCGCCGAGCTGCGCGCCCTCGCCTCCCGCATCGCGCCGCGGCTGCCATTCCAGCAAAGGGCCGAATTCAAGCTGCGGACTGCGCGCCAGGTGGACGCCGGCGCGCATGCCGGACACGAACAAGCCGTTGCTCAGCTGGACCTGCAGCACCGGCAGCGCCTTGCGTTCGGTCTCGTGTGAACCCTGGTAGCGCGCGCCCGATATCACGCCCAGCCCGACATACATGTCGCGGCTGCCGTCGGGCATCGGGTTGGTCGCCGGCGTCTGCGCACAGGCTGTGCTCGTGACAGCGGCAAGCGCCAGGGCGAAAAACTTGGTCATGGTCGGGAGATCGGAAGCTCAGGTGCCGGTATTTTACGTTGAGGCAAGCCCAGCTCCCAAGTGTCGTGTTTTGCCTGTGTGCAAAATCGTTACAAGCGGCCGCGCCGGTGGACCGGAGCGGCGGCGATCGGCGCGGCGCGGCGCCGGCATCGCCCTGTCGGCCACGCGCCGGACCGGCGGCGGCCTGAATAAAAAAGCCCACCGACACTCGCATGTCGAGTGGGCAAACGGAAAACCTGATACGAAACATCTTAACGGGTAAAAACTTTCCGAAGTCTCATGAACTGTCGATCAATTGTCGCGAATTTGTAAGCTGGCAAGGTCATGTGTGCTCCGTTACAATGCCGATGGGAGAAAACCAATGTTTCTGAAACGAGAAGGCAACCGGCAGACAGCGGGAGTGCCCGGGTGAACCGGATCTTTTTCCGTTTCTTCATGCTGGTCATGCTGTCGATCACGGCGGCGACCTTCGTCATCTATTTCGCCATGAGCCGGCTGTTCGGCGACCCGCTGGAAGACATCGCGCGGCGCCAGTCCTCGGCCCAGATTTTCCTGATCGAACAATATGTCGACGCCGCGCCCGCCGACGAATGGCTGGCGCGCCTGAACCGGGTACGCGAGGTGTCCGGCACCCGCTTCGACCTGATCCCCCTGCCGAAGGCGCGCTCCTTCCTCCCTGCCGTCGATCTCGGCGCCCTCGACCGCGGCGAGGTCGTGCTCGATGTCGAGGGCAAGTCCTTCTACCGCCGCGTCGACCTCAAGGGCGAGCGCTATATCGGCAGCGAAGACGATGTCATCCACGTGCAGGACTTGCCGATCGACGTCAGCCTGGCCTTGCAGATGGAAGCCGTGCGCTATGTGATCGTGGCCCTGGCCCTGCTGGTGCCGATCGCCCTGTGGTCGCGCTCGCACTGGCAGGGCCTGCAGTCGCTGTCGCGCGTGGCCGACGAATTCGGCGCCGGCAAGCTGTCGGCGCGGGCGCACATGCAAGCCTCGGCCAGTATCTATCCGCTGGCCGAACGGATCGACCACATGGCCGACCGCATCGAGGCGCTGCTGGTGTCGCAAAAAAACCTGCTGCACTCGGTCTCGCACGAACTGCGCACGCCGATCGCACGCCTCGAATTCGCGCTCGAACTGCTCGACGCCAGGGCCCTCGACCCCGCCCTCAAGAAACGCATCGCCGCGATGGAGGGCGACGTGCTGGAACTGAACAGCCTGGTCAACGAATTGCTGGGCATGGCGCGGCTCGACAGCGAGCAGGCGCTCTACCTCGACACCGTGGACGTGGCCGCGCTGTTACGGTCGGCGGAGGCGGCGCTGCCGCCCGGGCAGCCTGTTGTCGGCGTCGACGCCACTCCGGATGCGGGCACGGTCGAGGCCGATGCGCGGCTGCTCGAGCGGGCGCTGTCGAACCTGCTCAGGAATGCGCAGAAATATGCGGCCTCGACGATCCGGATGACGGCGCGGCGCGAAGCCGGGCGCGTGGTGCTTGCGGTGGAGGATGACGGGCCCGGGATTCCGGTCGAGGAGCGCGAGCGGATCTTCGAGCCGTTTTATCGGCTCGATCGCAGCAGGGACCGGGCGACCGGGGGATTCGGGCTGGGGTTGTCGATTGCGCGCAAGGCGGTAGTGCGGCATGGGGGGAGCTTGACGGTGGAAGCGTCGGAGCTCGGGGGAGCAAGGTTTGTGGTGGTGTTGCCGCAGGGTTGATGCGTTTCGATGTGCCGGCGTTCGAACGCGTGGGCTCGGGAGCCCACCCTACGTTACGCGACGGCTAACGATACGTAGGGTGGGCTCCCGAGCCCACGCGGTACAGAGCCCGCATATCGAAACGCAAGTAACTATTTGCTCTCCGGCTTGACGTGCGTAAAGCCGTACCACAGGTGCTCCCACCAGTGCGCGCGCGAGCGGACGGTGTAGAGGCAGGCTTTGTCGACGCCGCTCTTGAAGACCGGGTCCTGGCACTTGTTCGTCATCAGGGCGTAGCGCTGGTTCTCCGCATTGACGAGGGCAATGCAGAGCCAGATGACGAGGCCGAACAGGATGACGGCCAGCGACCAGGCCACGTGGTTCACGTGGCTGATCTCGAACAAGTCCTCTTCGCGAGGGCGGGCGCCCTCGTACATTTCCAGGACTTTGCGTTCACCGTCGCTCATTTCGTGGCAGCTGCTTTCGCGACCAGCGCATCGAGGACCTGGAAGCTTGCCTGCAGCATCTGGTTACGGTCATTGATCTTGAGCTTCTCGGCCACTTGGCCCGGCGAGGTCTGGTACTTGCCGTCGACGATCAGGGTCGGGGTGCCGCTGACCTGGTAGCTGGTGGCGGTCTGCCCCAGGCGGCGCAGCTTGGTCATGACGCCGAAGGAATTCCAGGTTTCCATGAACTTGGCCTTGTCGACGCCGTTCTTGGTCACCCAGTCGATGATCTGGTCGTCCTTCATCAGGCGGATACGCTGGACGTGGACCGCGTTCAGGATCTTCGGATGCAATTCGGCTTCCTTGCCCATCGCTTCGAGCGTCAGGAACAGGTGCGCTTCCGGATCGGCCACGCCCTGGAACGGCAGGTGGATGCGGCGGAAGTTGACCTTGTCGGCGTTCTTCTTCGCCCAGTCGACCATGCTCGCTTCCAGCGCGTAGCAGGCCGGGCAGTGGTAGGCGAAGAACTCGATGACTTCGACCTTCTTGCCGACAGCCTGGACCGGCTGCGGCGACGACAGCGTCGTGTATTCGACCCCGTTCTGCGGATTGGTGGGCGAAGCGAAAGCGGTGCTGGCGACCAGGCTGGCGGCAACGAGGGCGAAACGCAGGGAACGGCGCATAGTGAAGATCCTTCTTGTTTGGAATTGAAGAAAACGACGCGAGATTACCACTTTTTAGCCCCCGCCTAGAAGGAGCGCGCCGTTTTTTGCATTTGCTTACCGCTGTAACGCGCGCTTACCTGCGTGCGCGCGCCTCTTCCAGGCGCGTGCAGAGCACCGCCGCGCCATCGACCACCCGCGGTCCGGGCCGCGTGATCATTTCCTCGTCCAGCGTGAACAGGTTGTTGCGGCGCACGGCCGTCATGCCGCGGTAGGGCTGCCAGATCGACAGCCCGCGGTCCTGCGGCGTGTAGAGTTTGCCGCCGACGATGGCTTCCGGGTCCGCCTGCACGACCGCCTCGAGGCTGACCTGGGGGGCGATCGTTTTCAGGTCCCCGAAAATATTCCGGCCGCCGCAGAGGCGGATCGCGTCGCTGGCGATCTGCTCGCCGTTGAGCGTGAACAGGGGGTTGTCCCAGGCCTGGTAGAACACGGTGACTGGCGGGCGGCTCGCATAGCGCGTGCGCAGGCCGTTCACTTTGGCGCGGAACTGGGCGGCGGCGGCGGCGGCCGTCGGTTCGGTGCCGAGCAGGCGGCCGAAGCGCAGCAGGCTGCTCTCGACCGTCTCGAAACTGTGCGGCTCGCTGTAAAAGACCGGAATGCCGAGGCTCGCCAACTGGGCGATCTGGCGCGCCGTGTTCCCGCTCTGCCAGACGATGAGCAGGTCCGGTTTCAGCGCGATCACGCGCTCGAGGTCGATCTGGCTGTCCGAGCCGATCAGCGGAATCTTGCGTGCTTCAGCCGGGTAATCGCTGTAGTTCATGGCGCCGATGATGCGCGCCCCGCCGCCGGCCGCGAACAGCAGTTCGGTCACGTGCGGCGCCATCGAGATCACGCGCTGCGCCGGCCGCGCCAGCACGACCTGTTTGCCGCTGTCGTCGACCACGCTGAGCGCCGCCTGCGCGAGCGTGCTGCACAGCGCCAGCAGCGCAAACAGGATGGTTTTCATTGGGCTCTCCGTACCGGAATGGTGTTGCTCGCCGCCGGCGCGTCGGGCAGGAAGATGGTGCGTCCGCCATGTTCGATGACGGCGATCGGATGGCCGAGGCAGGCGCCGAGCAGGTCGGCGCGCATGACCTCGGCAACCGGTCCCGCGCGCCACTGGCCGTCGCCGTGCAGCAGCAGCGCGTGGGTCGCGCCGCTCCAGGCCTGGTTCAGGTCATGGCCGACGCTGACCACCGCCCTGCCCTGCTCGCGGCACAGGCGCGCCAGCAGGTCGGTCATCGCCACCTGGTGGGCGAGGTCGAGCGCATTGGCCGGCTCGTCGAGCAGCAGCAGCGGCGTGTCCTGGGCCAGCAGCGCGGCAATCGCGACGCGCTGACGCTCGCCGCCCGAGAGCGTGCGCACGTCGCGCTGGGCCAGGTGCAGCACGTCGAGCGTGCGCAGGGCCTGTTCGGCGGCGGCGTGATCATCGCTGCCTTCCCAGTAGCGGTCGTCGTGATAGGGGTGGCGCGCCATCAGCACGGTCTCGATGACGCGGTAGGCAAAGGCGTCGCCGCGCGACTGCGCCAGGTAGGCGCGCTCGCGTGCCAGCGCCGGCAGCGGCCACCCCGCGAGCGGCTTGCCGGCGAGAAGAATGCTGCCCCAGTCCGGCGCGCGCAGGCCGGCCAGCGTGCGCAGCAGCGTGCTCTTGCCGGCGCCGTTGGGGCCGATCACGCACCAGTTTTCGCCCGCGGCCACGCGCCAGTCCAGGCGCTTGACCAGCAGGCGCGCGTTCATGCGCAACGTGAGGTCGGTCGTTTCGATCATCGCGCGCGCAGGTGAAGTTGGTGCAGCTGGAACAGGAACACGGGCACGCCGATCAGCGAGGTCAGCACACCCACCGGCAGCTGCTGGGGCGCGAGCACGGTGCGCGCCAGCGTGTCTGCCAGCACGAGGAAGCCGCCGCCGGCCAGGGCGGCAGCGGGCAACAGGGTCCGGTGATCGGGGCCGAAGGCATGGCGGCAGGCGTGCGGCACCACCAGGCCGACGAAGCCGATGCTGCCGCCGGTCGTGACCGCGCAGGCCGTCAGCAGCCCGGAGCAGATGAAGAGAAAACGGCGCAGGCCGGCCACGTTCACGCCCAGGGTGACGGCGGCGTCGGCATGCAGGGCCATCACGTTCAGGGCACGCGCGCGGCGCATGGCCAGCAGCAAGGCAGCCAGCAGCACGATCCAGGGCAGCAGGCGCCAGGAGGTGCCCGCCAGGTCGCCGATCATCCAGAACACCATGCCGCGCAGGCGCGACTCGGGCGCCACCGACAGCATCAGGGTCACCAGCGCCATGCAGGCCGAGGCCAGCACGACGCCGGTCAGCAGCAGCACGCCAGGTTCACCCCCAAGCGCGCCGCCGGGCGCGCCGCCACGGCCGCCACCAAGGTCGCGCCGCGCCAGCAGATACAGTAGCAGCGAGATGAGCACCGCCCCGGCCAGCGCGCCGATGTCCACCAGCCACAAGGCCGCCCCGAACAGCAAGGCGGCCAGCGCGCCGACTGCGGCGCCGGCCGACACGCCCAGCACGTAAGGGTCGGCCAGGGGATTCCTCACCAGCGCCTGCATCATGACGCCGGCCAGCGCCAGCGCGGCGCCGGTGACGAAGGCGCTGCTCGCGCGGCCGAGGCGCAGGTCGAGCAGGGTCGCGGCCATGCCGTCGGGAGTTCCGGCAAGCAGGCTCGCGAGCGCATGCGGCAGTTCCGAAACGGGAACTGCCACCGAACCCGCCACCCCTGCCCCGACGAGCGCCAGCAGCGCGCACGCGGCCAGCAGGCCGAGCGTGGCGCGCCGGCGTGTGGGAGAGGTGGCGGCCAGGGTCGTCATGACATCAGGTCAGGCGTCAGAAGTCGTAACGGGCCGACAGCTTGATCTGGCGTCCGTCGCTCGGATAGATGCCGCTGCGGCAGCCATAGGCCTGGCTGAAGTACTGGCGGTCCGCCAGGTTCAGGCCATGCACGGCGAACTCCCAGGCGCCGGCCTTGATCGCGTAGCGTGCGTCAATCGTCGTGTACGAAGGAATGCGCGCGCCGCAATCGTTGCCGAAGTCGCTGCCGTAGCGCTGGCTCGACGCGTACTGGGCACCCACGTCGAAGCTCTGGCCGTTGCCTGGGATCCAGGCCAGGCGTGCGGTGAGCACGTTCTTCGGCACCAGCACCATCTCGCGGCCGGCGTTCGGGCCGTCCGTGAACTCGGCCTGCACGTGCTGCAGGTGGCCGGAGAGGCGCAGCTTGGCCGGCAGGTCGGCGTGGGCGTCGAGCTCGATGCCCTGGCGGCGGGTCGGATCGAGGTTGGTGTTGGCACCGAAGCCGCCGCCCAGGGTCGGATCGAAGAAGATCTCGTTTTCCAGGCGATGGCGGAAGACCCGTGCCGAGACCTGGCGCGCGCTGCCGCCGACGGTCACGCCCAGCTCGAGGTCGCGCGAGGTTTGCGGTGCGAGCAGGCCGAGCGAGGAGCGGTAACCGTTTTCGTCGGCGTTCGGGATGCGGTAGCTCTGCCCTGCCTTGGCGTGCACGGTGACGCCGGGAACCGGGTCGATGCTGCCCTCCACGCTCCAGCCGTTTTGCGACTGCTCGCCGTTCGGCACGAACAGCGCGGCGTTCGCTTCTTTCTTGTCGAAGCGTTCATGGCGCGCGCCCAGCGCCAGGCGTGCATTGCGGACGCCGCCGAAACGCATCTCGTCACGCAGGTACAGGGCTTTGGAATCCTGGCTCGTGTCCGAGCCGAAGCTGGTGCTGCGCTCCCAGTCGATCAGGTCGACACCGGCGACGAATTCGTTGAGCAGGCCATTCCAGGTCGACAGCTGGCGCAGGCGCGGCGAGAACTGGGTCTGGCGGCTGCGGTACAGGCCTTCCGAGAGGAAGCCGCCGAAATCGTACACGGACAGCACCTCGCGTTCGCGGTGCGACAGCTCGGCCGCCAGCTCGACGCTGCCGATGCGGTGCTCGGCAAAGGCGACGACGCGGTCGCTGGCCAGGGTGCCATGGTCGTTCGGCTTGTTCGACTGGTGCGGATCCTGCTCGAATTCGGCCAGGGTCAGCGCACCCGGGAAGCGCGATTTCTGGCGCGCGCTCTCGACGCGCAGGCCGAGGCGGGTCGCGTCCTGCGCCCACTGTACGCCGCCGCTGATGGTCTTCTGGCGGAAGCTGCTGTTGGCGCGGTCGTTGTCGGTCGCCTGGTGGTTGGCCGCCAGGTCGAAGGAGAGCGGACCTTCGCCATGGCGCAGCGTGGCGCGCGCGTCGTGCTGGTCGAACTGGCCGCCTTCCAGCGCCAGCGAGCCGTGGTAGCCCTGTTCGGTGCCGCGCCTGGTGATGATGTTGATCACGCCGCCGGTCGCGCCTTCGCCATACAGCACGCTGCTGCCGCCGCGCGTGATCTCGATGCGCTCGACGGTATCGACCGGGATGGTCGACAGCACGGCGCCGGCCAGTTCGTTTTCGTTGAGGCGCACGCCGTCGACCAGGATCACCATGTTCTGGCTGCTGTTGGTGCCGAAGCCGCGCAGGTCGAGACCGAAGTCGGGCGAGCCGTCCAGGCTCTGGCGGCCGTAGACGCCGCCGATCTTGCGGATGGCGGCGTTGACGTCGTTGACGCCGGCAGTCCTGATCTCGTCGGCGGTAATCACCGTTGCGCCCACCGGCGGCAAGGCGGCATCGCTTGGGAAGCGGGCGCCCGTTACGTGGACGGTGGCGATGGCCTTATCGTCGGCAACTTCGTCAGCGTGGACGGCGGAGGCGAACAGGGAAAAGGAAACGGCGCAGGCCAGCGCGAGCGGCTTCAAAGCCGGCGCGCTGTTCGAAACAGCAGCAAAAGTCATGTTGTGGTTCTTCGATAAAGTGCATCCGGCCTGCGTCCCCGCAGTTCGGATTCAACGGACGTCATCGCGACGATGCGTCCACCTGTCCTGGCCGGTATCCGGGCTAGCAAGTCGGACCGCCTCACCTTCCCATGCCGGAGCACGGTGGTGTACGAGGCGGCCAGTCGCCGAAGCGACGCTTGTTTTACCGTTGCGGGGGCAGCACACGTTGGCCGGACGCCGGAGGCGTCTTGGCTTCGTGTTTCCCGTTTAACTGCGCATGCAGATTGCGTGCGCGGGCACCAGAACGAGCGTGATTATATCGTGACAAGACTATTGTTGCGGTGTCGGTGTTCAAACGGTGATACGCGTGGGCTCGAGAGCCCACGCGTTATCGAACCGGCGAGCAATCGAAACCTGCTTACGTCCCGCGCTTGCCGCGCGCCGCCTCTTCGGCTTTCGCCGCCGCCTTCTCGGCCGCGATGCGCTCCTTCTCTTCCTTCTCGATCCGGTGCGCTTCGAGACGCGCGGCACGCGACTCGGGCGTCTCCAGGCTGATGCGCCCGATGGCGCCGCTGCGGTAGTCGTGCAGCAGCACGTGGGCCGCCTTTTCGACGTCGAACTCGCCGCCGCGCACGCGGAAGCCGCGGCGCGCCGCCACCTGCTCGACCACGCCGATGCCGTCCAGGCCCTCGGTCTTGAAGCCGTAGCGGGCGGTGAGCAGCTGCGGGTAGCGCTCCAGCAGAATGTCGCCCAGGAAGAAGGCGACCTCCTCCTCGATCAGGGCATTGGTGCCGATCGCATGGCTGGCGGCCAGCATCAGGCCGTCGCTCGGCATCTCGATCTTCGGCCACATCAGGCCCGGCGTGTCGACCAGCACCGTGTGCTTGTCGAGATACAGCTTTTGCTGGGTCTTGGTGACCGCCGGCTCGTCGCCGACCTTGGCCACCCGCTTCTTCAGCAGCGCGTTCATCAGCGTCGATTTGCCGACGTTCGGGATGCCCATGATCATGATGCGCAGCGGCTTGGTCGGCACGCCGCGGTGCGGGGCGAGCGACAGCGCCAGCGCCGGGATGCGCGCGACGTCGGCCGGCTTCTTGGTCGTCATCGGGTAGGCCGTGACGCCGGGCCTGGCGTCGTAATAGGCCTTCCAGGCGGCGGTGGCCGCCGGGTCGGCCAGGTCGATCTTGTTCAGGATTTTCAGAACCGGGCGCTGGCGGAACTGGCGCATGCGGTCGACCAGCGGATTGCAGCTCGCCTCGGGCAGGCGCGCGTCGAGTACCTCGATCACGAGATCGATGAATTCCATCTGCTCCTCCGCCTGCTTCTTGGCGGAGTTCATGTGGCCCGGGAACCATTGTATCGACATGCTGTGCTTTCAAATTCTGCGAACGAGGCGGTATTTTACGCTGGCGCCGGGCACGGCGTCCGTGCAGCTTGTCGTTCTGTTTCCACTAGGAATGATTTTGGCTTGATTCGTTGCAATATCGAGTCATCGCGGACGGGCACGATGACAGGACGGCCGCTCCTGGCCGTGCAGGTAAAACGTCACGGAGAACGTCATGAAGAATATCAAGGGTATGGCACGCAACGTCGAGGTGTGGATCTTCGGCGCTTTCGGTGGGCTGGTTCTGGCGGCCTGCCTCGACAATCCGTCCGACCGGGCGGCGCCGGCGAGCCAGGTGAGTGCGGTGCAGGAAGTGGAACTGGCCCAGCCGGCAGCACCGATGTATGCGGGCGAGCCGGCGTATGTGGTGTACGTGGTTGGCAAGCGGCCGAGCGCCGCCGCGAAGCGCACGCGGCGCGAGGGTGCGGGATAGCTGCCGCGGGGATGTAGGGTGGGCACGCTGTGCCCACGCGAAACGATGCACAGTGTTAGCCAATATAGTTTGCAGTTCCGCGTGGGCACGGAGTGCCCACCCTACCGCGCCAGCATCTCCATGTCGCGCCGCACCAGCGACGTGATCCCGCCCCAGTTACCTCTCGTGTAGTGCCCGTAGTCCTCCCCATCGTCGCGGAACACGACCGAGTGGAAATTCCACTTGGCGCGCCCGCCCTGGTTCGGTCCCGAGCCGTAGGTCAGGTCGTTGCAGAACCAGTCGCCCGGATTGCACAGCGTCGTGCCGCCGCTGCCCGAAGCGCCACCGGAACTGTGGTAGGCCACCACCTCGTCGTCCTGGCCCGGCAGGGCCCACGAGTACAGGGTGCCGGCCGCCCCGGCATAGCGGTAGAACCAGACATTGCCCGTCTCGTTATGGTTGTAGAGGGCGCGCGAGGTCGACACCCGCTGCTGGTTGGCCAGCGGCTCACTCGTGGTCCAGGCGCCGATGTCGGCCAGTTCGCTGCCGCCGGAGGAGCCCGCCGCGGTGCGCACCCAGCGGATATTCCAGCCGGTCTGGGTGGCGCCGCTGCCGGCTGTGCACGCCCCCGCCGCATTCGGCTGGGCGTTCGTCACGGGACGCGGGGTGACGCTGTAGTTGGCCAGCGTATAGCCGACCAGCAGCTCGCCGGCGCTGTGGACGGCGACATAGCACCAGTTCTGGCCGGTGCAGAAGCAGTCGAGCGCATTGCGGATGATGCCGCTTTGCGAACCGACCTCGCTGCGGCCGTCCCAGTTGACCGACTTCTTGTTCACGCCCGCCGGCGTGTCGTTCGGACCGAAATAGCGGAAGTCGTTGTAGTTCCCGATCGCCCCGCCGCCGGTGCGGCCGTTGACCCAGAGGCTGTAGTTGGTGGCGCCGGCCACCCCGGCGGCGAGCAGGCCGGGCAGGCACAGCAGATAAGGAAAGCGGGCAAAGCGCGCGGATCGTCCCATGTCATCCTCCATCGTTCTGGTTGCGGTGGGACGTGGCGACGGCCAACCGCGAGCGACCATTCTTGCGACAGGAAGAACGGCGCGTCAATCACGGCGACGAAAACGTTGTTAGAACAATACTGAACAGTGGGAAGGCCCGGCCACTACTTCACAGGCCCGCAGGCGCTGGCCGGCAACGGCTGCGAGGGATCGAATTTCGCCAGTTCCTCGGCCGCGCTCTTGCGGTCCCGGGCGAATTCCGTCAGGTGGCGCCGGCGCTCCTCGCTGTCCCATTCGGCATCCGAGACGCCCTCGAGCGTGCGCTTGCGGCTGGTCAGCACCGGTCCTTCCAGGCGCGGCATCAGCTCGCGGTCCGGGTCGGTGTTTTCCTTGAGCAGATAGCCGTCGACGTCGCGCAGGGTCAGCGGCAGCACCGCCCCGCCATCGATCATGAGTTTGCCGAACACGCTCAATTTGATGTCGTTCGGCCCTGGTCCCAGCACCTCGTTGAAGGTTGCCAGCGCGTAGGGCCGGCCCCTGGCGTCGTCGATGCGGCCGGTGACGATATAGCGGCCCGGCTGGCGCACGTCGGCGCGCAGGATGAAGGTCAGCGAACCGTTCTCCATCGCCTCGCGCGGCGGCCCGGCCCAGACCGCCGGCACCCTGGGAGAATAGATGACGTCGAAGATGACCACGCCGTTCTTGCCGCCCGCCGTGTAGCGCACCTCGGTGCGGATGGTGCCGTGGAAGCTCGCCAGGCCCGTCTGCGCCGGGGTCAGCACGCCGGCAAAGGCGCCGTCGCCGGCCGCCGCATCGGCGCCGCTGCCGTCGTCGGCAAAGGCGAGCGGCACCTGGGTGGTGGCGCGCCCGCCGACGGTGACGATGCCGGCGGCGAGCGCGCGCGTGACGACCAGCGGCACGGTGGCGCCGTTCGGTTCGACCGCGCGCAGCGAGAACGCGACCGATTCGCCGGCCGCGAGAAAGACGCGCGACTGCGAGGTCTGGAGCAGGATGTTCGGGTTGGCGCTGCGGTCGTCGCCGCGCATCGGCTTGGTCTCGACGACCGGCTGGTTCGGATAGACCTGGTCGGGATTACGCGACATCGGCTGCGAGCTGGCCGGGTACATGCTGCCCTCGCGGTAGCTGCAATAGGTGGTGTCGGTCAGCGTGAAGTTGTCGACCAGCAGCTGGCGCTGGCGGGCGCGTTCGCCGGGCAGCGGCGCGGCCCCCTGGCTGGCGACCTGGCCGAAGAACTGCGGGCCCCGGGGGGAACCGCCGCCGGCCGCCGCGACGGCCGTGCCGGCGGCCGGCGGCGCGTCGCCGCGCAGCGCCAGCCAGGCGATGGCCGCCAGCAGTGCAAGGACCAGCGCCAGGGGCAGCCAGCGCTTCACTTTACGCTCAGAGGGCACTGTTCACCACGGCGCTGCGCACGACACCGACGATGCCTTGCCAGTTGCCGTTCGCATAGTGGTTATAGGCTTCGGCGTCGTCGCGGAAGCTCACCGAGTGGTAGCTCCACTTCAGCGTTCCTCCCTCGTTGGCCGCGGTGCCCAGGGTCAGGTCGTTGCAGAACCAGTCGCTCGGATTGCAGTAGGAGCCTCCCCCGCTGCCCGAGACGCCGCCGGTGCTGTGGTAGGCGACGGCTTCGTCGTCCTGGCCCGGCAGGATGCCGGAATAGGCCGTGCCCTTGGCGCCGGCATACATGTAGAACCAGACGTTGCGCGTCGTGTTGTGGTTGTACATGGCGCGCGCGGTGGTGGTTTTCAGGTCCTGCACCAGCGGTTCGGAAGTGGTCCAGGAGCCGGCGTCCGACAGTTCGGAGCCGCCGCCGGCGCCGGAGGCGGCGCGTACCCACTTGATGTTCCAGCCGGTCTGCGCGCTGCCGTCGCTGTTGCCGCACACGCCGGAGCTGTTGGCCACGGCGTTCTTCTTGGTGCGCGCCGAGCCGCCGTAGTTGGCCATCGTATAGCCCATCATCAGGTCGCCGGCGCTGTGGGTGACGACATAGCACCAGTTGTTGCCGGTGCAGAAGCAGTCGAGGGCGTTGCGGATATAGCCGCTCTGCGAGGCGATGCTGCTGCGGCCATCCCAGTTGACCGATTTCTTGTTGACGCCGGCGGCCGTGGTGCCGGGGCCCCAGTAGGTCCAGCTGTCGTAGTTGCCGATTACCCCGCCGCCGGTGCGGCCGTTGATCCAGAGCGTGTAATTTGTTGCGGCAGCGAAGCTTGACGCGGCCATGAGACAGACCGCCATTACGAGTTGTAATGCTTTCTTCACAATCTCCTCCTTTTTAGTGTGGACGCCTGTATCGGTGCCATCGCTGCCGGCTGAGCCAGGCGCTGCCGCTTCCTGCGGCTCAGCCGAATGTATGCCCGAGCTAGAAGAGAGTCAATTGAACATGCGTAAGAAGGAGATCGCGTTGTTTTGCTGCTAAAGTAAAGGATGTTTGCCTTTAATCAAGTTCCGCCAGAACTTTCAGGTGTGCGACCACGCTGCGGCCAAGTGCCGACAAGGCGTAGCCGCCCTCCAGGCAGCTGACGATGCGTCCGCCCGCGTGCTCGCGCGCGACCGTCATGATCTGGCGCGTGAGCCAGGCGTAATCCGCCTCGACCAGGGCCATGCCGCCCATGTCGTCGTCGCGGTGGGCGTCGAAGCCGGCGGAAACGAAAATCATCTGCGGCTTGAATGCGTGCAGCGCCGGCAGCCAGTATTCCTGCACGATCTGGCGCACGGCGTCGCCACCGGAGCGCGCCGGCAGCGGAATGTTGACGTTCGTCCCGGTGACCGGTTCCGGTTCCGAAAAAGGATAGAAGGGGTGCTGGAAGAAGCTCGCCATCAGCACCCGCGGGTCGTCGCGGAAGGATTCGGCGGTGCCGTTGCCATGGTGGACGTCGAAGTCGACGATGGCGACCCGCTCCAGCCCGTGCGCCTCGAGCGCGTGGCGCGCCGCGATCGCGACATTGTTGAACAGGCAGAAGCCCATCGGTTCCGACGGCGTCGCGTGGTGGCCGGGCGGGCGGATCGAGCAGAAGGCGTTGGCGATGTCGCCGGCGATGACGGCGTCGGTCGCGGCCAGGGCTGCGCCGGCCGCGCGCAGGGCGGCGTCATAGCTGGCGTGGCACAGCAGGGTGTCGGCATCGAGTGGATAGGTGTCGCCGGGCGTGCTCGGAATGTGGTCGCGCACCAGCGCCAGCGCGCCCTCGGTATGGTTGCGCAGGATGGCCGGGATCTCGGCCAGCGGCGCCAGGCGGCGCTCGATCAGGCCGTCGAGCCGGGCCAGGATCAGCTGGTCTTCGATGGCTTGCAGGCGGTCCGGGGATTCCGGGTGCCAGGCGCCCATGTCGTGCTTTAAACAGTCGGGATGGCTGAAGATTGCTGTGCTCATGTTGGTACCAGGTTGACCATTCGCCTCTTGCTGCTCAGCCATACACCGGAAACGTCCGTTCTCGCATAGAATCGTCCGGAGGTGTGCCGCTGCATGGAAAGACGTGTTGCTGATAGCGTTAATCTACCATGCCGCCTGCTGCCTCGCCTATTTGACTTATTGGAAGCCACGCATGTTCGATAAATTGCACGCGGCCGCACGCCAGGTCGGCCAGATCGTGGTCGGCAAGGACCAGCAGGTGCGTCTCGCCTTTACCTGCCTGCTGGCGGGCGGCCACTTGCTGATCGAGGACGTGCCGGGCGTCGGCAAGACCACCCTTGCCCATGCGCTGGCCCTGTCGCTGGGCCTGAAATTCAACCGCGTCCAGTTCACCAGCGACCTGCTGCCGGCCGACGTGGCGGGCATTTCCGTCTACGAGCGCGAAAAGAACGGCTTCGCCTTCCACCCCGGGCCGATTTTTACCCAGGTGCTGCTGGCCGACGAAATCAACCGCGCCACGCCGAAAACCCAATCCGGCCTGCTGGAGGCGATGGAAGAGCACCAGGTCAGCATCGACGGCATGACCCGCCCCCTGCCCGAGCCCTTCTTCGTGATCGCCACGCAAAACCCGGCGCACCAGGTGGGCACTTTCCCGCTGCCGGAATCGCAGCTCGACCGCTTCCTGATGTGCCTGTCGCTGGGCTACCCGGACGCCGCCGCCGAACGGGCCTTGCTGATGGGCGAAGACCGGCGCGAGCTGCTGCGCACGATCGAAGCCGCGATGAATCCGGAAGAACTGATCGAGGCCCGGCGCGCGCTGCGCGCGATTCACGCATCCAGTGCGTTGATCGACTACGTGCAGGCGCTGGCCCAGGCTTCGCGCGCCGGTACCCTGTTCGCCGAGGGCCTGTCGCCGCGCGCCGCGATCGCCCTGCTGCAGGCCGGCCGTGCCTGGGCTGCATTGGAGGGACGCGACCACGTGCTGCCGGAAGACATCCAGGCGGTGCTGGTGCCGGTCTGCGCGCACCGCCTGCGGCCCGTCAAATCGGCGCAGGGCATGGCGCAAGCCAGCCGCGACCTGGTGCTGCAGCTGCAGAAGTCGGTGCCGGTGTAAGCGATGGAGAGTAGCGGCCAGACCGGCGTGCAGGAAGGCGCATGGCGCACGCGCCGTGAAGCGCGCGCGACGAGCGAGCTGTTTCTCGGCCAGCGCCGCATCTATATCCTGCCCAGCGGACCGGGCCTGGGTTTCGGCGCGCTGCTGCTGGTGCTGCTGATCGGATCGATCAACTATAACCTCGGCCTGGGCTACGCCCTGACCTTTCTGGCCCTGTCCTGCGCCCTGGTCGACATGCTGCTCACCTGGCGCAACCTGGCCCACCTGCGCCTGAAGGCCGGACGCACGCCGGCCGTGTTCGCCGGCCAGGAGGCCAGCTTCGAACTCCAGCTGGTGAATGCGAGCCGGCGTCCGCGCTACGCCATCTGGATCGATAGCGCCGGCGCCGGCGAGCCGCGCCACGCGGCCGATGTGCCGGCCGGCGGCCAGGCCACGGTGCGCCTGGCGGTTCCGACCGAACGCCGCGGCTGGCTGGCCGCGCCGCGCCTGGTGCTGAGCACGCGCTTTCCGCTCGGCCTGTTCCGCGCCTGGAGCTACTGGCAGCCGGACCTGAATGCCCTGGTCTATCCGTTCCCGGAAGAAGATGCGCCGCCGCTGCCGCGCGGCACGGGCACGGCCGCGACCGGGACCGGCGGCGGCGGTGAAGACGATTTCGCCGGCGTGCGCCCTTACCAGCCGGGCGACCCGCTGCGCCGGCTGGCCTGGCGCCAGATCGCGCGCCTCGATCCGGAGGACGGCGGCCAGCTCGCCACCAAGCATTTCGAGGGCGGCGCGCGCGACGAACTCGTGTTCGACCTGGCCAGCCTGCCGCCCGCGCTCGATCTCGAACTGCGCCTGTCGCGCATGGCCCGCTGGGTGCTCGAGGCCGAGAGCCGCGCCCTGCCCTACGCCTTCCGCCTGGACGCCACCTCCTTCGAGGCCGCCAGCGGTGCGCCCCATGCGGCGCTCTGCCTGCGCGCGCTGGCGCTGTATGGCCTGGGAGGCGCGCGGTGAAGGCGCTCCCGGCAAGCCCTTTGGCAACCCACCTTGCACGCCTGCAGGCCCTGCCGCGCGACAAGGCCGACACCCTGCTGTTGCTGGCCAGCGCCCTGCTGGTGCTGGCACCGCACGTGGCGCACCTGCCGGCCTGGGTCTCGGCGCTGTGCGCGCTGACCTTGTTGTGGCGCGGCGCGATCACGCTGCTGGGCAAGCGCATGCCGCCCAGCCTGCTGCTGCTGCCTCTGGCGGCGGCTGCCATGTTCGGCGTCGCCCAGAGCTACCAGACCCTGCTCGGGCGCGATGCCGGGGTCGCGATGCTGGTACTGCTGGTCACCTTCAAAATGCTGGAGATGCATGCGCGGCGCGACCTCTTTGTGGTCGTGTTCCTGTGCCTGTTCCTGGTGCTGACGAATTTCTTCTACGAGCAGGGCATCGGTACCGCGCTGCTGATGGCGCTCTCGGTGCTGGCCCTGCTCACTGCCCAGCTGAGCTTCCAGTTCACGGGCGCGGTGCCGCCGCTGCGCCGGCGCTTCCTGATGAGCGCGAAGCTGCTGGGCCTGGCCGCGCCGCTGGCGCTGCTGCTGTTCTTCCTGTTCCCGCGCATCGAGGGACCGCTGTGGGGCCTGCCTGGCGACGCCATCGGCGCGCGCTCCGGCATGTCCGAGACGATGGCGCCGGGGACCATGGCCAACCTGGCGCAGTCGGGCGAGCCGGCCTTCCGCGTGCGTTTCGAGGGCCGCCCGCCGCCGCAGGAACAGCTGTACTGGCGTGGCCCGGTGCTGGGCGCCTACGACGGCCGCACCTGGACCCGGATCGACCAGCGCCTGCGCCGGCGCTCGGCGCAGCAGCCGCTCTCGCTCAGCGTCGGCGGCAAGCCGGTCACCTACGACATCACGCTCGAGCCCTCGTCGACCCGCTGGCTGTTCGCGCTCGAGATGCCGCGGCGCCTGCCGGAACTGGACGGGAACAGCGCCAACGTCTCCGGCGAATTCGAGCTGACGGCGAGCGCCCCGGTGGAGTCGCGCCTGCGCTACCGGATGAGCTCTTACCTGGACTACCGGTTGCAACCGGGCGGCCTGCCCGAGGACGCCGACCAGTGGCTGCAGCTGCCCGCCGACAGCAACCCGCGCGCCTTGCTTGCCGGCCTCGCGCTGCGCGCCGAGCCCGACCCGCGCCGACGCGTGGACGCGGTGCTGGGGCGCTTCCGGCGCGAGAACTACGTCTATACGCTCAATCCCCCGCTGCTCGGGCGCGATGCCGTCGACGACTTCCTGTACGGCAGCCGCGCCGGCTTTTGCGAACATTATTCCGGCGCCTTCGTCTTCCTGATGCGCGCCGCCGGCGTGCCGGCGCGGGTCGTCACCGGCTACCAGGGAGGAGAATTGAATCCGCTGGACGGCTACGTCACGGTGCGCCAGTCCGACGCCCACGCCTGGGCCGAAGTCTGGCTTCCAGGGCGTGGTTGGGTGCGCGTCGATCCGACCGCCGCCGTCGCGCCGGAACGGGTGCGGCGCGGCCTGGACGGCGCGATCCCGCCGCGCGCGCCCTTCGGCATCGAGGGCCTGGGGCGCTTCATGCAACTGGACGGCGCGAGCAATCCGTGGATCGCGCAGCTGCGCTACGCCGCCGGCGCGGTCAACAACGGCTGGAACCAGTGGGTGCTGAACTACACGCCGCAGCGCCAGCGCGGCGTGGTCGAGCGCGTGCAGTCGTCGCTGCTCGACTGGCGCATGCCAGTCTTGCTAGCCTCCCTGACAAGTGTGTTGTTGCTGTGGAGATTCTTGCTTCGGCGCAGGTCAAGCGATCCGATCGATGCGCTATACTCCGCCCTGTGTTCGCGCCTGGCTCGCCTGGGTCTGGCGCGTTCGGCAGATGAAGGCCCGCGCGCCTATTGCGCGCGGATCAGCGCCGCGGCGACACTGGCGCCGCCCGCGCAAGCCGCGGCCGCCGAGTTCCTCGGCCGTTACAGCGACTGGCGCTATGCGCCGCGCCGCAACGACGCCCATCTGGCCGCGACCCTGAAGCGCTTACTTTCGCAAGTTAGATGAAATCCTTCGTATCAGCAATCGCAGCAGTCGCTGCACTCATTCTCGCAGCAGCCCCGACCATCGATGCCAACGCCGCCGCGAAGCATCCGCCCTCGAAGACCGGGATCGTGAAGGCCAAGGCGGCCAAGGCCGGCAAGGCCAAGGCCGCCTCCTCGAAGACCTCCTCCAGGGCCCCCATGGCCCGCAAGGCGCTGGCCGTGGCCGCCGCCGTGGCAGCGGTCTCCACGATCGATTACAGCGGCGAACCGATCAATTTCGGCGAATGGCAGGCAGTGAGCGCCTTCGTCGACGAGATGGTCGCCAAGCACGGCTTCGACCGCACGGAACTGGAGGCGCAGATGCGCCAGGTGCGTTTCGTCGACTCGGCGGTCCAGCTGGTGAAACCGGCGCCGCCGGGCAAGCCGAAGAACTGGCAAGCCTACAGCGCGCGCTTCATCGAGCCGATCCGCATCAATGCCGGCCTGCGCTTCTGGAACGAGAACGCCCAGGCGCTGGCGCGCGCCGAAGCGGTCTACGGCGTGCCGGCCGAAATCCTGGTCGGCATCATCGGCGTGGAAACCGTGTATGGGCGCGACACCGGACGCTTCCGCGTGCTCGACACCCTGACCACGCTCGCCTTTGCCTACCCCGACGCGCCGAACAAGGCCGCGCGTGCCGACTTCTTCCGCAGCGAACTCGAGAACGCCCTGCTGCTCGCGCGCCACGAGAAGATCGATCCTTTCACCCTGCTCGGTTCCTTTGCGGGCGCCGTCGGCCTGCCGCAATTCATGCCGGGGAATATCCTGAAATACGGCGTCGATTTCGACGGCGACGGCCACATCGACCTGCGCAACTCGACGTCGGATGCGATCGGCAGCGTCGCCAACTTCTTGATCGAACACGGCTGGAAGCCGAGCGACCCTGCGCCGGCCGTGATGCCGGTGGACGTCGCCGCGCACCGCGCCTGGGAGCCGCTCCTCAGCCGCGGCCTGGCTGCGACCCTGCGCCCGGACGAACTGGAAGCGGCCGGTGTCATCCCTCCCGCAGCGCTGGTGCCGGGCCGGCTGTATGGCCTGATCGACCTGCAAAACGGCGCCGAGGCGACCGAGTACTGGCTGGCGACCGATAACTTCTTTGCCATCACCAAGTACAACCGCAGTTATTTCTACGCCATGTCGGTCATCGACCTCGGCCGTGCGGTGCGCGAGGCACGGATGAGCCAGGCAATGTGAGTCCTGTAGGCTGTGTGGCAAGTTTGTAACAGGTTGTAACAGCGCGACGGCCGTTTTTCCCTCCGCGTAGCGCTTCCCAAGCCGGGGTACTCCCCCGGTGTATCCTCACCCGCCCATTTTCTGTACTCTATGGAAACATTCATGGGCGCGGCATACCCCCTCCGATGTTGTTAATCATGCATATCATTTTGAAACGTGCGGCGCGCAACTTCTGTTTCCTCTAAACTTAAATTTGATCAAAAAACAATTATTTTTTTCGTGAGTTTGTGAGAGAATTGCATTGCGGCTATTGTTGCGACTAGACAACAAAGCCGAGGCTTCGCACCGAATTCTATTGCTCATAAGTACTAGAGCCTAAATTAGTTGTACAATTGAGTAGATTTTTTCGAAAGAACTTCCGGAACCGAAACGCCGCAAGACTTTCCGTAACCCACAATAGGAATTTTTGAATCATGACAAACCAAGTCGGCATTGATATGAGCAGCGATGCGGAGTCGGACGAACTGTTGCAATACAACCCGAACCGTCTGCTGGACACCCTGATCGAGAACCTGCGCCTGAAGAACGACGCAGCCCTGTCGCGCGCCCTGGAAGTAGCGCCGCCGGTGATCTCGAAGATTCGCCACCACCGCCTGCCGGTCGGC
Source organism: Massilia sp. LXY-5 (assembly GCF_059801075.1). Classification (NCBI taxonomy): domain Bacteria; kingdom Pseudomonadati; phylum Pseudomonadota; class Betaproteobacteria; order Burkholderiales; family Oxalobacteraceae; genus Massilia; species Massilia sp. LXY-5. The sequence continues at coordinate 737,411 of NZ_JBNNEH010000003.1, read as the reverse complement.
GCATCGCTCCTGATCCGCATGCACGAAGTCAGCGACCTGTCGATCCGCGACCTGCGTTACCTGATGGGCGATCGCCGCAACAAGTTCCGCATCAGCGACAAGCAGTTCAAGCCAAAAGAAGGCGCGGCACCATCGGCCTCCAGCGGCGAGTAATCCTCACGCATTCTCGCGCGGCCGGCTGATCCAGGCGGCCGTGACGGGAACGACGGACGAAAAAAAGGGGCGATGCGATCGCCCCTTTTGTCATGCCTGCCGCGCTCTTCAAGCAGGGAACACGCCCGTGGACAGATAGCGGTCGCCGCGATCGCAGACGATGAACACGATCGTCGCGTTCTCCACGGTCTGCGAAATGCGCAGCGCCACTTCGCAGGCGCCGGCGGCCGAGATGCCGCAGAAAATCCCCTCTTCCGCCGCCAGCCGGCGCGCCATCTGCTCGGCTGCCGCCTGGCTGACGTTTTCCACCTGGTCGACACGCGACTTGTCGAAGATTTTCGGCAGGTAGGCTTGCGGCCACTTGCGGATGCCCGGAATCGAGGAGCCCTCTTCCGGCTGGGCGCCGACGATGCGCACCGCCTCGTTCTGTTCCTTCAGGTAGCGCGACACGCCCATGATGGTGCCGGTGGTGCCCATCGCGCTGACGAAATGCGTGATGCGGCCGTCGGTATCGCGCCAGATTTCCGGACCGGTCGTCTCGTAGTGGGCGAGCGGATTGTCCTGGTTGGCGAACTGGTCGAGGATGATGCCCTTGCCGTCCTTTTGCATCTGGTCGGCCATGTCGCGGGCGTATTCCATGCCGCCCGTCTTCGGGGTCAGCACGATCTCGGCGCCGTAGGCGGCCATGCTCTGGCGCCGTTCGATCGACAGGTTGTCCGGCATCAGCAGGATCATCTTGTAGCCGCGGATCGAGGCCGCCATGGCCAGCGCGATGCCGGTATTGCCTGAGGTTGCCTCGATGATGGTGTCGCCCGGCTTGATCTGGCCGCGCGCCTCGGCGTTCTTCAGCATCGACATCGCCGCGCGGTCTTTCACCGATCCGGCCGGGTTGTTGCCTTCGAGCTTGCCCAGGATGATGTTATTGCGCGCGGCGGCATCCGCGCCCGGCAGACGCATCAGCTGCACCAGCGGGGTATTGCCGATCGTATCTTCGATGGTTTTATAGGGCATGCTTGCTCTCTTGCTGTTCCTCAAAACACCATTCTAAACCGGGACGCAAGAGTGCGTATGGCGATGGCCTGGTCGAGACGCCGACGTACCGTAGGGTGGGCTCTCGAGCCCACGCGGTGCGGCCCATGCGGGTCGATCAAATGTTTCGACACGCAGCCGTGCCATGACGCGTGGGCACGAGTGCCCACCCTACGTTACACAGCCTTGGCAGGCAGGAATCAGCGCAGCGGGGCCGGATACGTCGCCGGGCTGACGTTGCCGTCCTTGTCGACCGCCTGCACGCCGAAGAAGTAATTGTCCTTCGACAGATTCACGGTCGCCTCGGTCACATTGCCGACGAACTTCGAGCCCTGCCAGCCGGCGGCAGTCGTTTCGCGCCAGACGATGCGGTAGCCTGCGACATCCGGTTCCGGATTCGCCTGCCAGACCAGCGTCGAATCGTTCACCAGCTTGTCGGTGCGCACCTTGACGCCCTGGGGCGCGGCCGGGGCCAGGGCCAGCGAAGCCAGTGCGGCGGCGTTCACCCTGGCCACCTTGGCCGTGTAGTCGTAGTCGACGAAGTCGGTCAGGTCGCCATAGACCTTGCCGTTCTCGGTGCGCAGGTTCTGGTGCTGGTGCGAGAAGTCCTCGTTCGGCTCGGTGAAGCGCAGCGCGGCATAGCCCTGCTCGAGGAAAGGCATGTGGTCGCCGCCGCGCAGGTAGCGGTCGTGGCGCTGGATGACGTTGACCTTGAAGCCCTTCACGTAGCGCTCGCCCTGCTCTTTCACATGGCGCGCGAGCTGGCGCGAAGGCGAGTCGTTCTCGCCGCCGGTGGCAACCAGCTGGCGCACGGCTTCGCTCATCTCTTTCGTTGCCGGAATGCTCTGCGCGAACAGGCGCACCTGCTTGTTGTCGATGCGGCCGTCGTCGGCGCGCGAGCTGCCGATGATGTCGTTGGTGAACATGCCGGCCACGTTCAGGTTTTTCTCGCGTGCCGTCTTCGCCCAGTGGCCGGCGCCGAGCAGGCCCTGCTCTTCGGCGGCGACCGCCATGAACACCAGGGTCGCGTCGAACTTGTACCTGGCCATCACGCAGGCCATCTCCATCACGGCGGCCGTACCCGAGGCGTCGTCGTTCGCGCCCGGCGCCTTGCCGGTCGCATCCATCACGTCGGTGTTGCGCGAGTCGTAGTGGCCGCTGACCACGTACACGCGGTCCTTCGAGGCCTCCTGGGTGCCCGGCAGCGTGGCGACGACGTTGACGATCTCGGTCGGACGCGAGATGCGTGCCGACACCGGTGCGATGTGGCTGTCGAAGTCGACGCTCAAGCCGGTGCCGGCACCGCAGCGCTCGAGTTCGGCCCTGATCCAGCGGCGTGCGGCGCCGATGCCGGTCGTGTCCGAAGTCGTGTCCGACATCGTGTGGCGGGTTTCAAAGCTGACCAGTTTGCGCACGTAGTTCTCGATGCGCTTGGGCGAGATCTCGGCGACGATCTTGTCGATCTGGGCCTGGTGGCGGGAGACATCGGGAGCGGAGGATGCGGCGTGGGCGCTGATGGCGAACAGTCCGGCGATGAGGCCGGCGGCGATGCGGAGGCGAGGCATGAGGATCCTTGAAATCGTTGCTTTCGATTTCGTATCTTCTCATGCCTCCTTTACTTCTTGCAGTATTTACATGCAGAAATACCGGTGCGAAACCGAAGGCGTGGCCAGGGCAGCGCCCCGGCCGCGCCGCAATTACATGCTCTTGGACTCGGCAGGCTTGGTCTTGCTGTCCTTGGCGGACTTAGCATCCATCTTGGCTTCAGACTTGGTGTCGGTCTTGGCCGCCTTGGCGTCCATCTTCGTATCCGTCTTGGCAGTCTTGGCATCCATCTTCGCGTCCGCCTTGGCAGCCTTGGCATCGGTTTTGGCAGCCTTGGCGTCGGTTTTGGCGGCCATCGGTGCGCCTTCCTTGGCCTTGCCGTTCACCTGCAGGCCCGCTTCGGACAGCTTGATCGCCGTCTTGTCGCCCACACCCTTGACGCGCTTCTGGAAGTCGGCCCAGTCCTTGAATTCGCCCTTGCTGCGCTCGGTCAGGATGGTTTTCGACATGCTCGGTCCCACGCCCTTGACGGAGTCGAGGGCGGCGGCGTCGGCCTTGTTGACGTCGACCTGGGCAAACGCGAAGCCGGTCGAGGCGACCAGCATGGCAACGGCAAGCATCAGTTTCTTGATCATCGGGTGTCTCCATTCAGGAATGTGGCCGGCGGGTGCCGTCCGTCCCGTGTTAACGCGCATGCGCGGAAACTGTTGACGTGTTTGGTTAATCCGGATCAGAAACGTCGCGCCCAGGGTGGGCCTGGATACCCACCCTATGATTCAACCGGGGAAGAGCTCGGCCCGCGTGACCGTTGCGGTGCCCAGCTTGCCGACGACAATGCCACCCGCCCGGTTCGCCGTCGCCAGCGCCACATCCAGCGGCGCACCGGCCCCCAGCATCGCCGCCATGGTCGCAATCACCGTGTCGCCGGCACCCGATACGTCGAACACCTCGCGCGCATCCGCGTGCACGTGCAGCACTTCCTTCTCCGTGTACAGGCTCATCCCCTCCTCCGATCGCGTCAGCAGCAGGGATTCGATCCCCAGCTCGGCGCGCAGCGCCTGGGCCTTGGCGGTCAGCTGCTCCTCGGTCTTCCAGTTGCCGACGATGCGCCTGAGTTCGGATTTGTTGGGCGTCAGCATGCTGGCGCCCGCATACGGCGAGAAATCGTCGCCCTTCGGGTCGACCATCACGATCTTGCCGGCTTCACGCGCGGCGCGGATCATTTCGGCGACGTTGACCAGGCTACCCTTGTTGTAGTCCGAGAAGATCAGTACATCGTAGTCCGGCAGCAGCGCCTTGAACTGGGTCAGCTTGTCGCGCAGCACGTTTTCGGTCGGCGCATCCTCGAAGTCGATGCGCACCATCTGCTGCTGGCGGCCGATGACGCGCAGCTTGATGATGGTGGAGATCGCTTCGTCGCGTTTCAGGTAGCTGTGGATGCTTGATTCGCGCAGCAGGGTCTCGACCTGGGTGCCGGCTTCGTCGGCCCCGACCACGCCCAGCAGGCCGCTGTGGGCGCCCAATGCGGCCGCGTTGCGGGCGACGTTGGCGGCGCCGCCGAGGCGCTCCTCGCGGCGCTCGATGCGCACCACCGGCACCGGCGCTTCCGGAGAGATGCGCGAGACGTCGCCGAACCAGTAGCGGTCGAGCATGACGTCGCCGACGACGAGCATGCGCACGTTGTCCAGCCGCGGGGCGGCGGTGTGGAGGTAGTCTGCGCCGTCGAGTACGCGGCGTGCGGTATCGGTCGTCATGCTTCCTGCTTCAATTCATCACGTTGAGTTCTTCGGTGCGGCGCGGCGGGTAGGTTTCCCAGCGGCTGCAACCCGGGCATTGCCAGTAATACTGGCGCGCCTTGAAGCCGCAGTGGCCGCACTGGTAGCGCGCCAGCTTGGCCGTGTAGCCGTGGATCAGGTTCTTCACCATCGACAGCTCTTCCCAGATATGGGCCGGGGCGTCCATCAGGCGCGCCTCCAGCAGTTTATCCAGGCCGAGCAGGGTCGGATTGCGGCGCAATTCGTCGAGCACCAGCTGTTTGGCAGCCTCGACGCCGTCGAGTTCAATCACGGCCTTGAAGACGACCTCGATCAGGTCGATCGAGGACGCTTCGGCCAGGTAGGAACGCAGCAGGTTGACGCCTTCCTGCGGGCGGCCGACGCGGCGGTAGCCGTCCATCAGGCGTCCGGCCACCAGGGCCACGTGCGGCACGCTTTGCTGCTCGACGCGCTTCCAGGTGGCGATGGCCGCCTCGACGTCGCCCTGGGCCAGCAGCACGTCTCCCAGCAGCATGGTCGCGCGCACGCTGTTGCGGTCGGCATGCAGGGCTTTATCCAGCAGCGACATCGCGTCGGGCAGGTCGCTGCGCACCAGCGCATCCTGGGCCAGCTCGCAATAGAACTGGGCGATTTCCTTCTGGCGCGCACCGGCACCCGACAGCTGCAGGCCGGTCGCGGCATCGATGGCGCGGCTCCATTCCTTTTCGCGCTGGTAGATTTCCAGCAGCGCCTTGCTGGCCTGGACGCTGTACCCGCCGTCGACCAGGCCGTTGAAGGTCTCTTCGGCGCGGTCGAGCAGGCCGGCCTTCAGGTAGTCCATGCCGAGTTCGTACTGGGCTTGCATGCGCTGTTCGGGCGGCAGGTCGGGCCGCGCCAGCAGGTTCTGGTGGACGCGGATCGCGCGTTCGATCTCGCCGCGCCGGCGGAACAGGTTGCCGAGCGCGAAGTGCATGTCGGCCGTTTCCGGGTCGAGCGTGACGATCTCGATGAAGGCGTCGATCGCTTTATCCGGCTGGTCGTTCAGCAGCAGGTTCAAGCCCTTGAAATAGGCCCGCGGCAAGGTGCGCGATTCGGACAGGATCTGTTTGATGTCGACCCGGGCGGCGATCCAGCCGAGGCCAAAGAAGACGGGGACGGCGAGCAGCCACCAGGTTTCAAATTCCATGGATTGTTATTCTTGATTGATGATCGGAGCAATTACCGAGGTGCGACCGCATCCGCGGCGGGCTGGGCGCTACCGGTGCCGGCAGCGCTTTGCAGGGCCTGCACGGTGTTCTTGTGCTGCGAGGATTCGCGGCGGTGGCGGAACACGGTCGGCGACATGGCCAGGATGCCGAGTGCGGCGCCGGCGATGAAAAAGGCGAGCAGCATCAGCACCAGCGGGCCGCGCAGTTCATAGCCGAGGAAAAAGTTCAGGTCGACTTCCTGCGTGTTCTTCAGCGCGAAGCCGAAAAACAGGACGAACAGGACAAATCCTGCGAGGGTGGAGACGAATTTCATCGGGTGGGCCTGGCGGTGGGGGATGCAAAGGCGCAGTGTCGCATATCTGCACATTTATTTCAAAGTTGAGGTCCGTTTGGCGGGTGCCGGAATCGGTGGGCACGGGGGTGCCCACGCGGACATAAGCTTTCGTAGGGTGGGCGCCCCGTGCCCACCATTCGACGCAGGCAAAAAAAACGGCGCCCGAGGGCGCCGTTCTTGTTGCCTGCACGTAGCAGACGACTTCAGTCTTCGATGATCGGTTGCCCGACCATCGCGTCGACCCGCTCGCGCAACTGCTTGCCGGGCTTGAAATGGGGCACCCGTTTTTCGGGCACCATCACCTTGTCGCCCGACTTCGGATTGCGGCCGATGCGGGGTGGACGGCTGTTGAGTGCAAAGCTGCCGAAACCACGGATTTCGATGCGCTGCCCGGTCGCCAGGGCGTTGGTCATCGCATCGAGGATGGTCTTGACTGCGTACTCGGCATCCTTGGCGACCAGCTGAGAATAACGCTCAGCCAGTCGTGCAATCAACTCGGACTTGGTCATCTGGTCGCCTCAAGCAGGGTCAATTAACCCTTGTTATCGAACTTGGCCTTCAGCAGCGCGCCCAGGCTGGTCGTGCCCGATGCGGCATTGCTGTCGCTCGAGTTCGACAGCTTGCTCATCGCTTCCTGGGTCTCGACATTGTCTTTCGCCTTGATCGACAGCTGGATGCTGCGCGCTTTGCGATCGATGTTGATGACCAGGGCTTCGACCTTGTCGCCGACCTTCAGGTGGGTACCGGCATCTTCAACGCGGTCACGCGAGATTTCCGAAGCGCGCAGGTAGCCTTCGACTTCTTCGTTCAGGCCGATGACGGCGCCTTTCGGCTCAACCGACTTGACCGTACCGGTGACCAGGGAACCCTTGTCGTTCAGTGCAGCGAAGTTGTTGAACGGGTCGCCTTCCAGCTGCTTGACGCCCAGCGAAACACGCTCGCGCTCGACGTCGATGGCCAGAACGACGGCTTCCAGCTCGTCGCCCTTCTTGAAGCGGCGCACTGCCTCTTCGCCGGCTTCGGTCCACGACAGGTCCGACAGGTGCACCAGACCATCGATGTTGCCTGGCAGGCCGATGAAGACGCCGAAGTCGGTGATCGACTTGATCGAACCCTTGACCTTGTCGCCCTTCTTGTGGGTCATGCCGAAGTCGTCCCATGGGTTCGCCTTGCACTGCTTCATGCCCAGCGAGATACGGCGACGCTCTTCGTCGATTTCCAGGACCATGACTTCGACTTCGTCGCCCAGCTGCACGACTTTGTTCGGAGCCACGTTCTTGTTGGTCCAGTCCATCTCCGACACGTGCACCAGGCCTTCGATGCCCTGCTCGACTTCGACGAACGCGCCGTAGTCGGTGAGGTTCGTGACTTTACCGAACAGGCGGGTGCCTTGCGGGTAACGACGCGACAGGCCGGTCCAGGGATCGTCGCCCAGCTGCTTGACGCCCAGCGAGACGCGGTTCTTTTCCTGATCGTACTTGAGGACCTTGGCGGTGATTTCCTGGCCAACCGACAGCACTTCCGACGGGTGACGCACGCGACGCCATGCCAGGTCGGTGATGTGCAGCAGGCCGTCGATGCCACCCAGGTCCACGAACGCGCCGTAGTCGGTGATGTTCTTGACGACGCCGGTCACGACCGTGCCTTCTTTCAGCGTTTCCATCAGTTTCTGGCGCTCTTCGCCCATCGATGCTTCGATGACGGCGCGGCGCGACAGGACGACGTTGTTACGCTTGCGGTCCAGCTTGATGACCTTGAACTCGAGGGTCTTGCCTTCGAATGGGGTGGTGTCCTTGACCGGACGGGTGTCGACCAGCGAACCCGGCAGGAATGCGCGGATGCCGTTGGTCAGGACGGTCAGGCCGCCCTTGACTTTACCGTTGACGGTACCGGTGACGATCTCGCCCGATTCCATTGCTTTTTCCAGGGCCAGCCACGATGCCAGGCGCTTGGCCTTGTCGCGCGACAGGATGGTATCGCCAAAACCGTTTTCCAGCGATTCGATGGCCACGGAAACGAAGTCGCCAATCTGGACTTCCAGTTCGCCCTGGTCATTCTTGAATTCTTCGACCGGAATGAAAGCTTCCGACTTCAGGCCTGCGTTGACGATCACGAAGTTGTGATCCAGACGCACGACTTCAGCGGAGATGACTTCGCCCGAGCGCATATCTTGACGCGACAGCGATTCCTCGAAGAGGGCTGCGAAGCTTTCCATACCGGAATCTTGGGTGGTTGCAGTAGACATAGGTGATTTACATGTTAGCCAGCAGGACCGGCGATGGTGCGGTTCTGAACTGGGTCAGGTTAAAACAACACCTGCGGGGCAAAAGGCCGTCGCAGGCACCAAACAAACAACTGAGCAAACTACAGCAGCGTGTGCCAGTGGAGCACTTGCTCCACCGCTTCATCCACCGACATATCCGACGTATCGAGGATGTACGCGCCTTCCGCAGGGACCAGCGGGGCGACGGTGCGATGGGTATCGCGGTCGTCGCGCGCCTGCAAATCCGCCAGCAGATCGTCCATATTAGCAGAAAACCCTTTGCCAATCAATTGCTTATATCGGCGTTCGGCACGGGCTTCGACGCTGGCCGTCAGAAACACCTTCAGGCGTGCATTCGGGAAAATGACGGTGCCCATGTCGCGCCCGTCGGCCACCAGGCCCGGCGCCTTGCGAAAGCCCAGTTGCAGGGCGTAGAGGGCCTGGCGCACGCTTGGGAAGGCCGCGATTTTCGAGGCGTTGTTGCCCACTTCCTCGGCCCGGATCAGCGCTCCCACCTCTTCGCCGGCGAGGAAAATATCGCCATTGGAGAAGCTTGCCGGCAGCACCTGTGCCAGCTGGGCCACACCCTGCTCGTCGTCGAGGGCGACGCCGGCCCGCATGGCGGACAGTGCCGTCAAGCGGTAGAGGGCGCCCGAATCGAGCAGGTGGTAACCGAGCCGGTCGGCGACGCGGGCGGCGACGGTGCCTTTGCCGGAGGCCGTCGGGCCGTCGATCGTGATCACGGGAATATGGGAGTTGGGCATTGTGTTGATGACTTCTTGTTGTTGGCGACGGGGCGCAGTTTAAAACACTTGATCAGAACAGTTCACTGCGCGCAATGCTCGCGAACGCTTCGAAATAGTCGGGGAAGGTCTTGGCGACGCATTTCGGATCGTTGATGCGCATCGCGTTGCCGCGGCGCGCCTTGCCGTCCAGGGCGGCCAGCGAGAAGCACATCGCCATCCGGTGGTCGTCATAGGTGTCGATGGTCGCCGGCAGCAGTTCCTCGGGCGGGGTGATCGTGATGTAGTCCGCGCCCTCTTCCACGATGGCGCCGACCTTGCGCAGTTCGGTCGCCATCGCCGCCAGGCGGTCGGTTTCCTTCACGCGCCAGCTGGCGATGTTGCGCAGGGTACTGGTGCCGTCCGCATACAGCGCGGCGACGGCGATCGTCATCGCGGCATCCGGGATATGGTTGAAGTCGGCGTCGATGGCTTTCAGTACGCCGTTCCCGCGCGCTTCGATCCAGTTCTCGCCGCGGGTGACGATTGCGCCCATGCGTTCCAATGCGTCGGCAAAGCGCACGTCGCCCTGGATGCTGTCCTGCCCCACCCCTTCGACCCGCACCGGTCCGCCGCCGATCGCGCCGGCCGCCAGGAAGTAGGAGGCCGAGGAAGCGTCGCCTTCGACGTGGATACTGCCCGGCGAGACGTATTTCTGGCCCGGCTGCACCGTGAACGAGGCCCAGCCGTTCTGCTCGACCGTCACGCCGAAGCGGCGCATCAGGTTCAGCGTGATCTCGATGTAAGGCTTGGAGATCAGCTCGCCGACGACGTCGATCGTCACCGCATGCCCGCGCGCCATCAGCGGCGCGGCCATCAACAGCGCGGTCAGGAACTGGCTCGACACATTGCCGCGCACCGACATGCGGTTTGCATGGATGTGGCCACGGCGAATGCGCAGCGGCGGAAAGCCCTGCTCCCCGGTGTACTCGATTTGCGCGCCGATCTCGTTGAGGGCGTCGACCAGGTCGCCGATCGGACGCTCGTGCATGCGCGAGACGCCGTGCAGGGTGTAGTCGCCGCCGATCACGGCCAGGGCCGCGGTCAGCGGGCGGATCGCGGTGCCTGCGTTGCCCATGAAGAGGTCGGCCTCGCCAATGGGCAGCACGCCGCCGTTGCCATGCACGACGACGGTGCGCTCGTCGACTTCGTCCCACTGGATGCCGAGCGAGCGCAGCGCGCCCAGCATCACCATGGTGTCGTCGGAAGCGAGCAGGTCGTGGATCGTGGTCGTGCCTTCGCTGAGCGCCGCGAGCAGCAGCGTGCGATTCGAGATGCTTTTCGAACCCGGCAGGCGCACCGTGCCCTCGACGTGCATGACGGGCTCGAGGTCGATGTGCTGCGGGTAGTGTTTTTGCTGCGTCATTCGGGTTCCTGATTCTTGAGTGGCGCGGGCTCGGCCGTTTCGATGGCCTCGCTCCAGGCGCGGCGGGCGCGCTGCGCATTCGTGTAGATGAGCTCCAGCCCTGCCCCATCCCTGGCGGCCAGGTGCCCGCGCAATACTGTCAATTGTGCCAGATATGCATCGAGCTCGGTGAGGAGCGCATCGCGGTTGGCGAGGCTGATGTCGCGCCACATTTCGGGAGAAGAGCCGGCGATCCGGGTGAAGTCGCGAAAGCCGCTGGCCGCGTACTGGAACAGCTGGTCCGCATGCGGTTTTTTCGCGATGTCGTCCACCAGCCCGAACGCCAGCAAATGCGGCAGGTGGCTGACGGCGGCGAACACGCGGTCGTGCTCTTCGGGCGTGAGGGTGTGGATGATCGCGCCGCACAGGCGCCAGGCGGCCGCCACCAGGCCGACGTCGCCGGCCGCGTTTTCCGGCAGCGGCGTGATGATTGTCTTCTTGCCCTGGTAGAGCCCGGCCAGTGCCGCGTCCGGACCGTTCGACTCGCGTCCGGCGATCGGATGCGCAGGCACGAACTGCTTTGCCTTGTCGCCCAGCGCTTCGCGGGCAGAAGCGACGACGTCCGACTTGGTGCTGCCGGCGTCGGTGATCACGGTGCCGATGTCCAGGTAGGGCAGCAACTGTTTCAGGATCGGCCCGGTCTGGGCGACCGGAGCGGCCAGCAGTACGAGATCCGCGCCGGCCATCGCCACTTCCGGCGAATCCGTGATGCTGTCGACGATGCCCAGTTCCAGCGCGCGCGCCAGGGCTTCCTGCGAGCGCCCCATGCCCACGATTTCCCGCGCGGCGCCGGCCTGCCTCAAAGCCAGCGCGAACGAGCCACCGATCAGCCCGACGCCGACGACAACGACCTTGCCCAGCATTAGCTCAGCGCCTTCTTGAGTGCTTCGATGAAGGTCGCGTTCTCCTGCGGCAGGCCGATCGAGATGCGCAGCCACTGCGGCAAGCCGTAGGCGCCGACCGGACGCACGATCACGCCCTGTTTCAGGAGCGCCAGGTTGACGCGCGCACCGGCCCCGTCGTCGTCGCCGACGCGCACCAGCACGAAATTGCCGAAGGAAGGAACGTATTCCAGGCCGAGTTCCTCGAAGGCGGCAGTCATCTGCCTATAGCCCGCGGCGTTGTTCTCGGCGCCCTTCTTGAGGAACTCCTTGTCGTTCAGCGCCGCGATCGCCGCCGCCTGGGCCAGCGAATTGACGTTGAAAGGCTGGCGGATGCGGTTCATCAGGTCGGTGACTTCCGGCTGGGCGATCGCAAAGCCCACGCGCAGGCCGGCCAGGCCATAGGCCTTGGAGAAGGTGCGCGAGACGATCAGGTTCGGGTACTTGCGCACCCAGTCGGCGGATTCGAACTGGTGTTCGGCGGCCAGGTATTCGTTATAGGCTTCGTCCAGCACGACGACCACGTTCGCCGGCACCTGCTTCAGGAAGGCTTCGATCTCTTGCGCGCCGATAAACGTGCCGGTCGGGTTGTTCGGGTTGGCGACATACACCAGGCGCGTGTCCGCTTCGATCGCGGCTGCCATGCCTTGCAGGTCGTGGCCGTAGTTCACGGCCGGGACGACGATCGCGCGCCCGCCCACGCCCTGCGTGGCCAGTGCATACACCGCGAACGAGTACTGCGCGAACACGACCGACTCGCCCTTCTGGACGAAGGCATGGGCGGCGATTTCGAGGATGTCGTTGCTGCCGTTGCCGAGCGTGATCCAGTCGGCCGGCACGTCGTAGCGCGCGCTGAGGGCGGCTTTCAGTTCGAAGCCGTTGGCATCCGGGTAGCGGCCGAGGTCGGCGGCGGCCTGCGCCATCGCGGCCTTGCTCGACTCGGGCACGCCGAACGGATTCTCGTTGGAGGCGAGCTTGACGATGCTGGCCTCATCTAAACCGAATTCGCGGGCGACTTCAGCGATGGGTTTGCCGGCCTGGTAAGGGGCGATGGCGCGGACGTATTCTGGACCGAATTTCGACATGGGCTAGACTCAAAAAGTAGATATTAGAGGCCGACCGGGTAGGAACCCAGCAGCTTGAAAAAGGCGGCGTTGTCGTGCAGTTCCTCGAGGGCGCGCGCGACGGCTTCGTCCTGGCGGTGACCCTCGACGTCGACATAGAAGTAATACTCCCAGGTGCCGATGCGTGCCGGACGCGATTCGAAGCGCGTCATCGACACGCCATGCGTCGCCAGCGGCGCCAGCAGTTTATACACGGCGCCCGCCTTGTTCGGCACGGCCAGCACCAGCGAGGTGCGGTCGCGTCCCGACGGGCTGGTCTGCAGCGAGCCGATCACGGAAAAGCGGGTGCGGTTGTGCGGATCGTCCTGGATGTGGGCCTGGACCACGCCCAGCTGGTACTGCTCGCCCGCCATCTCGCTGGCGATCGCCGCCACGGTCGGGTCGCGGCTCGCCAGGACCGCCGCTTCCGCGTTGGAGGCCACGGCGCGGCGTTCGATGTTCGGGTGGTGCAGGTTCAGCCAGACCTGGCACTGCGCCAGGGCCTGGGAATGCGCGCAGACGACGGTGACGCCGTCCATGCTGCCGGTCTTCGTCATCAGGCTGTGGTGCACGGGGATCGAGACTTCGCCCGAAATCGCGGTGGTCGTCGCCAGCATCAGGTCGAGCGTGCGGTTGATGGCGCCCTCGGACGAGTTCTCGACAGGGACCACGCCGAAGTCGGCGGTGCCGGCTTCCGTTGCGCGGAACACCTCGTCGATCGAGGCGCAAGGCAGGCCTTCGACGGCGTGGCCGAAATGTTGGTAGACGGCCTGCTCGCTGAAGGTGCCGGCCGGTCCCAGGTAGGCGACGGTGACGCGCTTTTCCAGCGCGCGGCAGGCCGACATCACCTCGCGGAAGATGGTCTGTACGTCCTGGTTTTTCAGCGGGCCCGGATTGCGGTCGGCGACGCCGCGCAGCACCTGCGCTTCGCGCTCGGGGCGGAATACGGGGGCGTCGGTTTCGGCTTTCACGTGGCCGACTTCCTGGGCGATGCGGCCGCGCTGGCTGAGCAGGTCCAGGATTTGCGCGTCGATCGCGTCGATCTGCTGGCGCAGTGGGGTGAGTTTGTCTGTCATGGTGTGCTGATAAATGGCTGCTGTTTTATTTGTTGGCCGTTGCGTAACGTAGGGTGGGCACTCGTGCCCACGCGGTCACCGGCTGAACTGTTGCGGCTCGTCCGTGGCCCGTTACCGGGTGCAGGTGGTAAGCACCGGCACGTACGCGTGGGCTCGAGAGCCCACCCTATGGCGCACAACCGCCGCGGATTGGAAATCCACCGCCGGGTTTTACCGCCCCGCAAACTCGTTCAAATAATCGACCAGGGCCTGCACCCCTTCGATCGGCATCGCATTGTAAATGGATGCCCGCATGCCCCCGACGGACTTGTGGCCCTTCAGCTGCAGTAGCCCGCGCGCCTTCGCGCCGGCCAGGAATTGGTCGTTCAGTGATTCGTCGCGCAGATAGAACGGAATATTCATGCGCGAGCGGCACGACTCCTCCACGCGGTTGCTGTAGAAATCGTCGCGATCCAGCGCCTCGTACAGCAGGCGCGCTTTCTCGATATTACGCGCTTCCATCGCCGCCACGCCACCCTGGCGCTTGAGATGGGCGAATACCAGGCCGGCGATATAGATCGCATAGGTCGGCGGCGTATTGAACATCGACTCGTGCTCGGCCACGTTCTTCCAGTGGAAGGCGGACGGACAGGCCGGCAGCGCGTACTCCAGCAAATCCTCGCGCACGATCACCAGCGTCAGGCCCGCCGGGCCGATGTTCTTCTGGGCGCCGGCGAAAATCACGCCATATTTCGACACGTCGATGACACGCGACAGGATGTGCGAGGACATGTCCGCCACCAGCGGCACGCCGTCCAGGGGCTGCGGCACGAAGTTGTACTCGACGCCATCGATCGTTTCGTTGGTGCAGACGTGCAGGTAGGCCGCGCCGTCGGTGAGTTTCCAGGTAGCTGGATCTGGTACGCGCGTAAAACCCTCGGCCTGGCTCGAGGCGGCGACGTTCACCTGCGCATAGCGCGCCGCTTCCTTGATCGATTTGCCGGACCACGAACCCGTGTGCACGAAATCGATGGTGCCCGGCTGGGCTACGCGTCCCAGCAGGTTCAGCGGGATCACCGCATTCTGGCCCAGTCCCCCGCCCTGCATGAACAGGATCTTGTAGTTCGCAGGGACGGCCAGCAGCTCACGCAGGTCGGCTTCCGCCTGCTTATAAATCGAGATGAATTCAGGGCCGCGATGGCTCATCTCCATCACCGACATGCCGCTGCCGTGCCAGTCGAGCATTTCGCTGGCGGCTTGTTGCAATACTTCCTTGGGGAGGACGGCAGGTCCTGCCGAAAAATTGAATACGTGGGTCATGCGGTCCTTTCGCCCTGGTTTGATTGGTTCTAAAAAAAACGCCACCCGCGCAGGGTGGCGTTCGCTGGCTTATTCCGGCGCCGCTTCGAGCTCGACCTCTTCCAGGTCCGTCTCGACGATACGTTGCAGGCCCGACAGCTTGGTGCCGTCCTCGACCGCGATGAGCGTGACGCCCTGGGTCGCACGGCCCATCTCGCGGATCTCGGACACGCGGGTGCGGATCAGCACGCCGCCGGTCGTGATCAGCATGATCTCGTCCGTGGTGTCGACCAGGGTCGCGGCCACGACCTTGCCGTTACGTTCGGAGGTCTGGATCGCGATCATGCCCTTGGTGCCGCGGCCGTGGCGGGTGTACTCCGTGATCGGGGTACGCTTGCCGAAGCCGTTCTCGGTGGCGGTGAGCACCGACTGCTGCTCGTTCTCGGCCACCAGCAGCGCGATGACCTGCTGGCCCTCTTCCAGGTTCATGCCGCGCACGCCGCGCGCGGTACGGCCCATCGGGCGCACGTCGTTCTCGTCGAAACGCACGGCCTTGCCGCCATCCGAGAACAGCATCACGTCGTGCTGGCCGTCGGTCAGCGCCGCGCCGATCAGGAAGTCGCCTTCGTCCAGGTCGACCGCGATGATGCCGGCCTTGCGTGGATTGCTGAAGTCCTTCAGCGGCGTCTTCTTCACGGTGCCGAGCGAGGTCGACATGAAGACGTAATGGTCTTCCGGGAAGGTGCGGTTGATGCCCGACAGCGGCAGGATGACCGTGATCTTCTCGTTGTCCTGCAGCGGGAACATGTTGACGATCGGCTTGCCGCGCGAATTGCGCGAACCCTGCGGCACTTCCCAGACCTTCAGCCAGTACATCCGGCCGCGGTTCGAGAAGCACAGCATGTAGTCGTGCGTATTCGCGATGAACAGCTGGTCGATCCAGTCCTCGTCCTTCGTTGCCATCGCCTGCTTGCCGCGGCCGCCGCGCTTCTGCGCACGGTATTCGGCGATCGGCTGCGACTTCATGTAGCCGGTGTGCGACAGGGTCACGACCATGTCCTGCGGCGTGATCAGGTCTTCGGTATCGAGGTCGCTGGCGTTGTGCTCGATGGCCGAACGGCGCGCATCCTTGCCGTTTTCGGTGTAGTCGTTCTTGATCTGGACCATCTCGTCGCTGATGATGGTCGTCACGCGTTCCGGACGCGACAGGATGTCGAGCAGGTCGGCGATGTGGGCCATCACCTCTTTGTACTCGTTGACGATCTTGTCCTGCTCCAGGCCCGTCAGGCGCTGCAGGCGCATCTGCAGGATTTCCTGGGCCTGCTCGTCCGACAGTTTATACAGGCCGTCGGCCTGCATGCCGTAGTGCTTCGGCAGGTGCTCCGGACGGAAGGCCTCGATGCCGCCGATCGTGCTGCCCTCGGCGGTACGCAGCAGCATCTCGCGCACCAGGGACGAATCCCAGGCGCGCTGCATCAGTTCCATCTTCGCCACCGGCGGCGTCGGCGCGGCCTTGATGATGGCAATAAAATCGTCGATGTTGGCCAGCGCGACGGCGAGACCTTCGAGCATGTGCCCGCGCTCGCGCGCCTTGCGCAGTTCGAACACGGTACGGCGCGTGACGACTTCGCGGCGGTGCGACAGGAAGCACTCGAGCATCTGCTTGAGGTTCAGCAGCTTCGGCTGGCCGTTGACCAGCGCCACCATGTTCATGCCGAAGGTGTCCTGCAGCTGGGTCTGCTTGTACAGGTTGTTCAGCACCACTTCCGGCACTTCGCCACGCTTGAGCTCGATGACGACGCGCATGCCCGACTTGTCGGACTCGTCGCGGATGTCGCTGATGCCCTCGAGCTTTTTGTCGCGCACGTTCTCGGCGATACGCTCGAGCAGCGATTTTTTATTTACCTGGTAGGGCAGTTCGTCGATGATGATCGCAATGCGGCCGCCATCCTTGCCATACTCTTCGAAGTGGGTCTTGGCGCGCATCACCACGCGGCCGCGGCCGGTGCGATAACCGTCGCGCACGCCCGAGACGCCGTAGATGATGCCGGCGGTCGGGAAGTCCGGCGCCGGGATCAGCTCGATCAGCTCGTCGATCGTGCAGTCCGGGTTGCGCAGCAGGTGCTGGGCGCCGTTGATGACTTCCGACAGGTTGTGCGGCGGGATGTTCGTCGCCATGCCGACCGCGATGCCCGAGGAGCCGTTGATCAGCAGGTTCGGGATCTTGGTCGGCAGGACGGTCGGTTCCTTCTCCTTGCCGTCATAGTTCGGCTGGAAGTCGACCGTGTCCTTGTCGATGTCGGCCAGCAGCTCGGCGGCGATCTTGTCGAGGCGGCACTCGGTATAACGCATTGCCGCGGCGCTGTCGCCGTCGATCGAGCCAAAATTGCCCTGCCCGTCGACCAGCGTGTAGCGCAGCGAGAAGTCCTGGGCCATCCGCACCAGCGTGTCGTAGATCGACGAGTCGCCGTGCGGGTGGTATTTACCCATGGTGTCGCCGACCACGCGCGCGCACTTCACGTAAGGACGATTGAAGTTGTAATTACTCTCGTGCATGGAGAAGAGCACGCGCCGGTGCACCGGCTTCAGGCCATCACGCACATCCGGCAACGCACGGCCCACGATCACGCTCATGGCGTAATCGAGGTAGCTCTTGCGCATCTCTTCTTCGAGGGAAATAGGGACTGTTTCTTTTGCGAATTGATCCATTGTGCGGGTCGACTGCTTTCAGGCTAATGGTTATGAGTTCCAACGGATGATTCTACCATGCACCTATACAGTGAGCGACATTTGCCGAAGAGACAATCCACCCTTGTTTCATGCACAATTGTTGAGCTGACACATGCACGTCATAAACATTCGTCAAGCTGTCGTACACTACAGGGACGTTGTTGCGCAGAAACAACGCGCACCACGCCATGCACCGTGATTGCGCAGGCGCCGGTCGTACGGATATGGCGAATGTGGCAAAATGGCCGAGAAGTTAATTGCTTGTTTCATAATGCGAAACGAACATATCCGGAAATGATGTTAATATTCTGCCTACGTTGTCGCAAATAATGAAATTTCGCAGCGAAAAGATTTAAAACCGAAAGGAACGAAAAATATGAAGAAGATTGCAACCCTCATGCTCGCGGCTACGGCAGCGATGGCTGGCAGTGCGTTCGCTCAGAGCGCTCCGCCGTACGCGCCGCTGACCACCGACATCCAGGCGAACAAGCCGTACAGCGCGTACGTCCAGGACAGCCGCGGCGTGATCGCGCGCGATCCTTTCGGCCTGTGCTGGCGTACCGGCTACTGGACCCCGGCCGACGCGGTCCCAGGCTGCGATGCGCCGCTGTGCGTCCCGCCTGAAAAGCTCGAAAACGGCAAGTGCGTGGCCCCACCGCCACCACCGGTCGAAGCCGCACCGGCGCCTGCCCCGGCACCTGCACCAGCACCGGCACCAGTGCCGACCTCGGAAAAGGTGAGCTACTCGGCTGACGCCTTCTTCGATTTCGACAAGGCCGTCCTGAAGCCTGAAGGCAAGAAGTCGCTCGACGAGCTGACCTCGAAGCTGGGCGACATGAACCTGGAAGTCATCATCGCCGTCGGCCACACCGACTCGATCGGCACCGATGCCTACAACCAGAAGCTGTCGATCCGCCGCGCCGAATCGGTCAAGGCTTACCTGCAGAGCAAGGGCATCGACGCCAACCGCGTCTACACCGAAGGCAAGGGCGAGAAGCAGCCTGTCGCTGACAACAAGAGCTCGGCTGGCCGCGCGAAGAACCGCCGCGTCGAGATCGAAGTCGTCGGTACCCGTACCCGCCAGCAGTAATTTGCCTGGTGGTACGAAGAACCCCGCCCTGGCGGGGTTTTTTTTCGCCCCTATATTTTTGTCGCCATGCGTCCGTCGCAGGCCAATATTTCCCGCTATTATTCCGACCTATGACTACGAACGCCGATCCTTTAGAAATCAACAAATTCAGCGAGCTGGCCCACCGCTGGTGGGACCCTACTTCCGAGTTCCGCCCGCTGCACGAAATCAACCCGCTGCGCCTGGAGTGGATCAACGCGCGCGCACCCCTGGCCGGCAAGAAGGTGATCGACATCGGTTGCGGCGGCGGCGTGCTGTCCGAATCGATGGCGCGCAAGGGCGCGAAAGTCACCGGCATCGACCTGTCGAAAAAGGCACTGAAGGTCGCCGACCTGCACAGCCTGGAAGCCGGCATCGAGGTGCGCTACAAACTCATCGCCGCCGAAGACATGGCGGCGGAAGAGCCGGGCCAGTACGACGTCGTGACCTGCATGGAAATGCTGGAACACGTGCCGGACCCCGCCTCGATCGTGCGCGCCGCGGCTGCGCTCGTAAAACCGGGCGGCCACCTGTTCTTCTCGACCATCAACCGCAACCCGAAAGCCTATCTGCTGGCCGTGATCGGCGCCGAATACGTGCTGCGCATGCTGCCGCGCGGCACCCATGACTACGGCAAATTCCTGACCCCGGCTGAACTGTCGCAATTCATGCGCGCTGCCGGCCTGCAGGTCGAAGGCATGAAGGGCCTGACCTACAATCCGCTGACCAAGATCTACTCGCTCAACAACGACACCGATGTGAACTACATGGTGGCTTGCACCAAGCCTGTGTAACCAAGCCTGTTTGATCAAGCCTCTTTCATTTCCCTGCCCTGATGACTTCCCCTGCCCTGACCCCGGCACCGCGTGCCGTCCTGTTCGACCTCGACGGCACCCTGGCCGACACCGCGCCCGATCTCGCCGCCGCCGTCAACTGGCTGCGCACCGAGCGCGGCCTCGCGCCCACGCCCTACAGCGTGCTGCGTCCAACCGCCTCGGCGGGGGCGCGCGGCATGATCGGCGCCGCCTTCGGCCTGGCGCCGGGGGACGAAGGCTACGAAGAATTGCGCCTGCAATGGTTCGACCGCTACCAGTCGAACATGGCCAATGAGAGCGGCCTGTTCGAGGGCATCGATGCACTCCTGCAGGGCATCGAGGAAGCCGGCATGGCCTGGGGCGTCGTCACCAACAAGCCGGCGCGCTTCACCGACCCGCTGATCCCGCAGATCGGCCTGGCGCACGCCGGCTGCATCGTCTCCGGCGACACCATGCCGCACGCCAAACCGCATCCGGCACCCTTGCTGGAAGGCGCGCGCCGGCTCGCTATCGCACCGGAGCATTGCTGGTATGTCGGCGACGACCTGCGCGACGTCGAGGCCGGCCGCGCGGCCGGGATGCTGACGGTGGCCTGCGCCTGGGGATACTGTGGCGCGATCGAGCCGCAGACCTGGGGCGCCGATTTCCTGTGCGCGACGCCGCTCGACCTGCTGGACCTGCTGCGCAGCTACGTCCGCATGCCTGTTGCGGCAAGGGCGTGAATACTTACATCTGATTACGATTGATACCGGTTTCTGTCTACCGTGTAACTGTCTTAATCCGTAATCTGCATCCATCGACAACGCAACAACAGATGGAGCAGACCATGAACACCACCGCAACCGCCACCCGTATTCATCCCCTGATGGCCGCAGCAGCCGCTTCGGTGATCATCGTCAGCCTGACCGGCGCCGCCGCCATCTCCGGCATGCTGCCGAGCTCGCGCAGCGCACCGGAGCCGCAAGCGGCCGTGCTGGCACCGACCGCCGCCGTGCCGCTGGCCGCACCAGGCGCGCCAAACCAGTATCAAGCCGCACTGCAAACCCAGGCGCAGTACGCCGCTCCGCAGGCCGCCGGCCAGGTGCAGGCAGGCGCCTTGAACCAGTACCCACAGGCCGCACCGACGGTCGTGAGCGCCGCTCCGGGCACGACGACTTACGTGCAAAGCCCGAACGCACCGACCGTGATCGTCAAGCAGGAAGCGGCGCCAGCGGCGAAGCCGCGTGTGGTCGAGCGTGTCGTCGAGCGCCGCGTCGTCGAGCACCGTCCGGTCCGCCACGTCGAGCGTTACGAGCAGCCGACCTACCGCCAGGCACCCGCCCCGGCACCGGCCCAGCCGAGCTATGTCGGCATCGGTACCGGCGCCGTCATCGGCGGCCTGATCGGCAACCAGGTCGGCGGCGGCAACGGCAAGAAACTGGCCACGCTGGCCGGCATCATCGGCGGCGGCTACATCGGCAACGAAGTCGCCAAGCGCAACGGCCAGTAACAACTTGGCTACAGACGGTCGCGTAACGTAGGGTGGGCTCTCGAGCCCACGCGTTACGTGCCATCGCACACCCGACCGTTCTCATTTTCGCATCAACGACACCTCACTTTGAAGCAGATCGTAACGCCACCCGGCAAGCGTCCCGACGTACTGCACACGGTCCGCGATTGGAGTACAATGGAGTTTCGTTGGGGGCGACCTGGTTTCGACGTGGGTTGCAAAGCAGTGCAGGGCATACCGAGGACTGGTTACCTCGTAAATACATCCAGAAATCAATAACTGCAAACGATAACTCGTACGCACTCGCAGCTTAATTGCTGCTAGCTCTACACTACCTCGCCTCTGGGGTGGGCCGCAAGGCAAGTAGAGTCATTTACAGAGGCTAGGACTCAACCGGGTTACTTGGTTGCTTCCGAAATTTAAGGTAACTCGCTGGTACACAGGGTGCACATCCTCGTTGTACTGGTTAAATTAAATGATAGTGCTAAGTATGTAGAACTGTCTGTAGAGTGCTTGCGGACGCGGGTTCGATTCCCGCCGCCTCCACCAACGCTTTTTTTACCTGTTTGTCCGAAGTCATCCAAAGCCGTCCACGTGACGGCTTTTTCTTTGCCCCTCCCTCTGCACGATACCCCGCCGGTGTCAAGCCTGCTCATCCATACCAGTCCAAAGTCATCCATATGCAGCCGAGTACTTCGGGGGTATCATTTGTGGTATTGCGCAGATCACAACCGGGAGACATATCATGGCTGGGGGTATCGGGAAGTTGACGGACAAAGCAATCAAGGCGTGCATGGCCAAGGCCGTGCCCAACACCAAGCTGACGGATGGTGGGGGTTTGCACCTGTTCATCACGCGCGCAGGCAATCCGACATGGCGCATCAAGTATCGCTTCGGCGGCGCGGAAAAAACCTACTCCCCAGGGCCCTACCCCGAGATCTCGTTGGCAGCCGCTCGCGCTGAGCTGGAACAGGTCAAGGCGCAGCTCCGCCAGCACAAGGATCCCGTGAGCGAGCGCCGCCTGCGCCGAGCCGAAGGCGCGGCCGCCGTGGCCCAGACGTTCGGGGTCGTGGCCGGCGAATGGCTGGGCAGGAAGAAGAAGGAATGGGGCGCCCAACACTACGTCAAGTCGGCTCGTGCTTTCGAGCGCGACGTTATGCCCCATCTCGGCCACCTACCCGTCGCCGACATCAGCACCGCGATGGTCGCGGCCGTGATCGAGAAGATCGCTGCACGCGATGCCGTCGAGACCGCCAAGCGTGTGCTGACGCAGGTCAACGGCGTGTTTCGTTTTGCAATGGCCAAGGGCTGGTGCAGCGTGAATCCCGCGCCCGAGGCCGCTGCTGTCCTGCCCCGCAAGAGCACGCCGGGCCGCATGAAGGGGTTGATTGCCTGGCAAGACCTCGGCGATATCCTCAGACGCGCCCGCGCGTCCCGCCTGACGCGCTCCGTCTACATGGCCCACCGTCTGGTCGCCTTCACTGCGATGCGCATCAAAAATGTCGCTAACGCACAATGGTCGGAGTTCGACCTCGACAGCGCGACACCCGTCTGGGTGATCCCTCGGGAGCAGATGAAAAAGACGGACGGCCGCTTCCCCGCGCACCGGGTACCACTGGCGCCGGAAATTGCGGCCGAACTGCGCGACTGGCGCAAAATCGCGCCCAAGAGCCGCTTCGTTTTCCCGTCGCCCAACAACACATCCGGCCCGATCTCACGGGAGTCGGTCGAGAAAGCCTACCGAGAGACGCTGAAGCTCGCCGGTCGCCATTCCCCACATGGCTGGCGCACTTCCCTCGCCACCCAGGCGCTCGACAACGGCTTCAACCGCGACGTCGTGCACCTCGCCTGCGACCGCAATCACGATTCCGAGGTCGCCCTCGCCTACGATCGGGGCGAGCGCTTCGATCAACGCATCGCGCTGTTCACCTGGTGGGAGCAGCGGCTGCTGGCGGCCGAGGGCGTGGTGCCCCGCGTCGCTGCAAGCGAAAGCAATTTAACGAGAATGGTCGCCCTGACCTGACCGAAATTGCCTCTCGGGCACAAATCAAAAAGTTGTCCTTGTATCTTTTAATCTGGACGGTATAGGATCGTCACAATAGCCGATGGACGGTGGTTGCAAAACTGCCGCTTCATCAGATTTCGTCCCTTCTCTGGAACATCGAGTAATGCCTTGAAGTGCTGAGGTGCGGCGAATAAGGAGCTTTTTTTTTTCTTATTCGCTTTTCCACTTAGCAATTTTTGGAGACAACTCGATGCCGCCACTCAGAACGCTCCTGCGCTGCGCAGACGTAACCGCCCACATCGGCGAATCGCGCAGCACCCTCTACGCCCGTATCGCCGACGGCCTCTTCACGCCACCAGTGTCCCTCGGGGGGCAATCGGTAGGCTGGCCCGCAGACGAAGTGGCGTCGATCATCAATGCGCGCATCGCCGGCAAGCCCGACACCGAGATCAAAGTGCTGGTCCAGAGATTGGTCGACGCACGTATTACGGCCACCTTGCATGTGGACGACGCTGCCGCAGTGACCAAGGCCCGCCTCGCCGGAAAGTCCGACGCCCAAATCCAGGCCCTGGTCAAGGACCTGGAACAGGCCCGCTTCGTCCACAACTGAGCGAGGCGCCCATGAACCCACACAACGACGGCCAGCGCGTCGAAGACTTCGAGGCGAGCCCTGGCACCTTTCGCATCGGTGTCAAGTCGCTGAACATCAACAGCGTCGCGGCGGCGTACAACAACTCCCAACGCGTCCTTCTGGCGGTTGCACGCCACCTGATGCGCGAGATCCCTGCTGAGAAGGACGTAGCTGGCGGACGCATCATGTCGCACCTGTCGCCCAACAACTACGTTCTGGCTGGTCGCTCCGGCGCTGACGAAATCGCTGCCGAGGCCGAGCAGCGTATGGTCGAGGCTTGCGTGCGCTTCCCGGTGCGCCGCGACTGCATCATGGGTATCGAGTTGATTTTTTCCGTCCACGCAACGGCTTCGATCGACCAGCACGCGTTCTTCAACGCGAGCCTGGAGTGGGCGCGCGAGGAGTTCGCGCCCGCACCTATCATCAGCGCGGTCGTTCACCTCGACGAACGACACCCCCACTTGCATGTGATCGTACTGCCGCTGATCGGTTCCTCCATGCAAGGCGGTGCGCTGCTGGGCTTCCAAAGCAAGTTCAAGCAACGCCAGCGCGATTTCTACTTGCGCGTCGGAAAGCCGTTTGGCCTTGCTGAGCCGGTCGCAAAGCTCGCCGTCAGCAAGATCGACCGCGAAACCCATGCGAACGCGGTGGTCGACCGTCTTCTTGCAGATTCGCCCGTGCAAACGATGAAATTGGTCCGTGAGGAGCTGCTGAAACTGGTCGCGCCAGATCCATACGCGCTGGGCCGTGCCCTGGGCGTCCCCGTGGCCCAACACGCTCGCAGCAGCCCCGTAGCCGATGAGTTGACGGCGGCGGGCATCAGTGCGCGCACCTCGGACCTGCGTTCCATGATGAGCAATGTCGAGACCCAGGCCACTTCGACATCATCCCTGTGTTATGACGTCGGCCGAGCAGCAGCACTCGAAGAAGAACACGTAACGCCACTGCACGGCACTTCGGGCCAGCCGATCTACATCGCCAACGACGGCGAGGCAGTACTCGCCAACTTCGCCTACAGCCATGTCGAGTCCATGCCCGGAGCCAAGTTGACCAACGTTGTGCGGGAGCGCGACGGCGACCAGCTGGCCTCGAACCTGGATTGCGAAACGGGCGAGTTCGTCCGCCCTCCCCGTCGCATGAAATCGCACAAGGCTGAAGCCGATGCGGTGGTAAGCCAAGCCCTCGCGTCCTTGGGACGTGTTCGCAACTTCACCTCGAAAAAAGAGAGCAACCATGACTGAGATCATCAAGAGCCCCTGCCTCGACGTGTCCTTGGACCCGACCCGTGCGGGATCCAAGTTTCCTGCAGCCATGGACGAGGCGTATGCCGACCAGCGGTACATGGAAACCATGGACGCAGCAGCCGCAAACTCGGCAATCAAAACCGCGACAGCAGCGGAGCGCAACGGTCTCATGGATGTCGCAGGGCCGGCACGCGGTGATGGACCGCCCGCGAATGGTGAGCAAGGACGCCAACAATCGGCCCCGCAACACTCGACGGAGGATCGCACTGTTCTTGGCGCAAACACCGCCGAACAGGCTGTGCCTGTCGCCCAGATCCGCTTGGACGCTATCCGCATCGACGGCGGCACCCAAGCGCGCACCGAGATCGACGAGGCCGTCGTCGCCGAGTACGCCGAGGCGATCGGCGAGGGCGCAATCATGCCGCCGGTGGTCCTGTTCTTCGACGGCGCCGACTTCTGGCTGGCTGACGGTTTCCACCGCTACCACGCCAGCCTGAAGGCCGGCCTGGCACAGGTGCGTGCCGAGGTCTATACCGGCCTGCGCGACGACGGCGTACTGTACGCGGCCGGTGCAAACCGCGGCCACGGCCTGCGCCGCACCAACGCCGATAAGCGCAACGCGGTGACGATGGTTCTGGCGGTGCCCAAGTGCGTGCAGTGGAGCGACCGCGAAATCGCGCGCCAGGTCGGCGTGTCGAACACCTTCGTCGGCGAGGTGCGCAAAGTTATCAGTCAGTCGATGACAGATAGCCCGGCCCCGGCTGCCCGCACCGTTACCCGCAACGGCAAGACCTACGAGCAGAAGGCTAAGGCCAAGCCGGCCACGCCCACGAAGGCCGCCGACGGGGATGCCAAGCCGGCACCGGAAGTGGCCCCCCCGCGCCTGCCCCCGGAGCAGGGCGCCGTCGCCGTGGTCGACGTGGAGGCCCTGGTCGTCGAGAACGTCGCCCTCAAGGCCGAGCTGGCCGAGGTCCGCGAAGAACTCGACGACATCAAGAACGACATGGCCGAGACGCTGGCCGACAACGAAATGATGACGCGCGTGTTCGACGCCAACGACCAGGTAAAGGCGTCGATGGCCGAGGTGGAGCGCTACCGCGCAGTCGCCGAGCAGGCCAAGCGCACCCTGGCCGGCCGCGCGCAGGAGTACAACGAACGCGCCCGCCTCGTCGAATACTGGAGGCGCCGCGCCGAGAAGGCCGAAGCGCAGCTCGCTAAGGCTAAGGTCACCTGCGACACGAGTGCATTGCTCGCGGAGAACGCGCAACTGTGCGTCGAAAAGGGCATTATGCTCGCGCAATTGCAGGACGAAGCCGACGCGAGAAACTCGTTGACCGGCCGTATGACGGACTTGGCCTTGCGATTCCAAACCGCGTTGGACTATTACGACGAAATGAACGTAATCCTCAATGCCGCCGTGCCGCTGACCGAGGCGCCACGTCAGTTGCAGCAGGCCTTAGAGCTAACCCAAGGGCTGCCGAACCGCATGGCGGACGCGGCACAATGCTCCTATGAGGCACAGCGCACCCAAGACCACCACACGCCACCCACCGATGGCTAACTAGCCGAACAGGTCGAGAAATTCGACGAGCTGACCAAGGTCGAGACATTCAAACCCTGTCCGCCCGCCAACGACGTAGAACAAGCAGCGGTTGTTCTCAGCTAAGACACGGGACGAGTTGCGTTTCGCCAGTGTGCGGGCGGTTCTTTGGGAGGCAAAGTGAAAGACAAAATGAGGCGCGCGGTCTTGCAGCAACAGGAAGCTCTCATGGCCCAGAAGGCTGCTACTGCCGCCGATGCTGACGGATACCCGGAACAAGCGTCAACGTTTCAGATCGAGGCAACGTATCACGCCGCTGCTGGCTTGGCACAGCTACAAGCTGCCGCGCTGCCGCCGATTGTCGCGGGCGAAGCCGTGCCGGACGAGGCACAGCTCCCCTCGAACCGCGGTGGCTGGTCGGTACGTGACACGCTTGCGACGCCAGACACGCCTGCTTTGGCTGCCTCGCTTGCACGTACTGAACTGCTTGTGCAAAGCTCCCTTGACGTCCTGGCACTCGGAATCGACGCCGCCGCCGCAACAACGTCCAGCGATCCGCTGACGAAGATGCTCGCGCACCAAGCTGGCCTTGCGCACGCGGCTGCATTCAAACTGATGGACCGCGCCATGGAGCAGGACAATCCGGTCGAGACCGCGCGACTGGTGAACTCCGCGGGTCGCATGATGAGCGTTTTCCAGCAAGCGTTGGTGACACTGCACCGGCTGCAGAATGGTGGCCAGCAGACGGTGACGGTGCAACACATCAATGTGAACGCAGATCAGGCCGTCGTGACCGGCTCGGTGCAAACCGGCGGGCCGTCCTGCATCGACGGGGGGCAACGATGAAAACTGAAATCAACCCTATGCAGCCGAACCAAGCCCCCTGCTGTGGCGCCAAAACGCGATCTGGTCTGCCATGCCAGTCTGCGCCTGTCCGCGGCAAGAAGCGCTGCCGCATGCACGGCGGGACCAGTCCAGGTGCGCCTCGCGGCAATCAAAACGCGCTCAAGGCAGGGAACTATACCGGCGAGGCCTTGGCGCAAAAGCGCGAAGCGAGGGCAATCCTGAAGGCGTTGAGGGGCCTCTTGAGCTAATATGACCTCGGCCAGGTATAGCACCACATGACCGGAACCGCGTCCCTCAGTTGCAGTTCTTCGGGCCTTCTAGTGAGCGGCGTTCGGTAGCACGGCAGCTTTCTATTTCACCAAGGTGATGACGTAGCTACCGCCCTGCTCTTCGAACTCGACTTGAACATACTGGCCGACGCGAAGTTTGTTCAACAAGGCCTTGTCCTTGACGCCGAAGGTCATCGTCATTGCCGGCCAGTTCAGGGTCTTGACCGGCCCATGTTCCAGCGTCACCTTGCCGTTGCCCGCGTCGACGTTTTTAACGATGCCGGTAGCCTGGTGCACCACCGCCTTCGTTCCCTTGGCAGGCTGCCCCATCGCCATTCCTTCCATCTGGGTCGCCTGTGCGAAGGCGGCAGTCGGGACGACCAGCGAGAGAGTGATGATCGCAATGTTCAGAGTTTTCATGATGGTTTCCGTGTAGTTCTTGTGGTTGAAATAGTTGTGCTGCGGGCAGTTAGCCGATGTGCCGCTCTTCTTCTCGCCTAGCCTCGATGGCGCGGGGGCCGGCACCCCGTCTCCGTGTGTGCAGGAGCAGGTAGGCCGCCGGCACCACGAACATCGACAACAGTGGCGCGGTGATCATGCCGCCGACCATGGGCGCGGCGATACGCTGCATCACCTCGGACCCCGTGCCAGCCCCGAACATGATTGGCGCCAGGCCGGCAATGATCACCGCCACCGTCATGGCCTTCGGGCGCACCCGCATGACGGCCCCTTCCCGGATCGCGTCGAGCAGGTCGGCCTGGCTGGTGCGCCCCGCGTTCAGACGCGACTCCCACGCCGTCTTCAGGTACAGCAGCATGATCACCCCGAACTCGGCGGACAGGCCTGCCAGCGCAATGAAGCCGACACCACTGGCGACCGACAGGTGGTAGCCGAGCACCCACAGCAGCCAGATGCCGCCGGCGATGGCGAACGGCAGCGTCGCCATGATCAGCGCGGCTTCAGCCACGCGGCGGAAGGTCAGGTACAACAGGACGAAGATGATCATCAAGGTCGCGGGCACGACAATCTTCAGCTTGGCGGCTGCGCGCTCCAGGTACTCGAACTGGCCCGACCACGAGATCGAATAACCCGGCGGCAGCTTCACCTCCTTTGCCACCACCTGCTGCATGTCGCGCACGGCCGAACCCAGGTCGCGCCCCCGGATGTCGACGTAGACCCAGCCGGACAGGCGCGCATTCTCGGACTTGAGCATTGGCGGGCCGCCGGCGATGCGTACCGCCGCCACATCACCGAGGCGAATGTTGGCGCCGCGCTCGGTCAGCACGGGCAGCTGCCTCAGTTGTTCGAGCGAATCGCGGACCTCACGCGGATAGCGCAGGTTGATCGGGAAGCGCTGCAGGCCCTCGACAGCTTCGCCGATGTTGTCGCCGCCGATTGCCGCCGACACCACGCTTTGCACGTCCGCGATGTTCATGCCGTAGCGCGCCGCCGCTGCCCGGTCGATCTGGACATCGACATAACGCCCGCCAGTGAGCCTCTCGGCCAGTGCGGACGACACCCCCGGCACCTTCTTCACGGCGTGCTCAATGGCCGTCGTGATACGGTCGATCACGTCGAGACTGGCGCCCGCCACCTTGACGCCGACCGGACTCTTGATGCCGGTCGCCAGCATGTCGATCCGGTTGCGGATCGGCTGCACCCAAACGTTCGACAATCCCGGCACCTTCACCACCCGGTCCAGTTCCGCCTCTAGCTTCTCTGGCGTCATGTCGGCCCGCCACTGTTCGCGTGGCTTGAACTGGATCGTAGTCTCGAACATCTCCAGGGGTGCCGGATCGGTGGCCGACTCTGCGCGTCCGGCTTTTCCGAACACGGTCTGCACTTCGGGTACGGTCTTGATCAGCGCGTTGGTCTGCTGCAGCAGCTGGGCGGCCTTGCCGGCGGACAGGCCCGGCAGGGCCGAAGGCATGTAGAGTAGGTCCCCTTCGTTCATCGGCGGCAGGAATTCACCGCCCAGGCGGTACAAGGGCCAGACCGTCACGATGGCGATCACGACGGCCGCCAGGAGGGTCGTCTTCGGTCGGCGCAGCACCCGTTCGAGCAGAGGGCGGTAGGCCGCGATCAGCCAGCGGTTGAGCGGGTTGCTTTGCTCGGCCGGGATCCGGCCGCGGATCAGGTAGCCCATCAGCACCGGCACCAGCGTCACGGCCAGCACCGCCGCCGCTGCCATCGCGTAGGACTTGGTGAATGCCAGCGGCGCGAACAGGCGCCCTTCCTGGGCTTCGAGCGTGAACACCGGGACGAAGGACAGCACGATGATCAGGAGCGACAGGAACAGCGCCGGGCCGACCTCCGCAGCCGCATCGCTCACCACCCGCCAGCGCTCGGCGCCGGCCAGTTCCCGGTCCGGGTGGGCATGGTCCCATGCCTCGATATGCTTGTGCGCGTTCTCGATCATGACCACTGCCGCATCGACCATCGCCCCGATCGCTATCGCAATGCCGCCGAGCGACATGATGTTCGCGTTCACGCCCTGGTAATACATCACGATGTACGCCGCCAGCACGCCCAGCGGGAGCGACACGATCGCCACCAGCGCGGACCGGGCATGGAACAGGAATAGTGCGCAAACCACGGCGACGACGATGAACTCCTCGATCAGCTTGTGCTCCAGGTTGGCCACCGCACGCTTGATCAGCGCGGAACGGTCGTAGGTAGGCACGATCTCGACTCCGGCCGGCAGGCTTGCCTTCAACTGCGCGAGCTTGGCCTTCACGGCGTCGATCGTCTGCAGCGCATTCTTACCGGATCGCATGACGATCACACCGCCTGCCACTTCCCCCTCCCCGTTCAGGTCCGCGATCCCGCGGCGTGTTTCCGGCCCGAGCTGGACGCGGGCGACGTCGCCCAGCAGCACAGGGACGCCACCAGTGGCCGTCTTCAACGGGATCTTGCGAAAATCGTCCAGCGACTGCAGGTAGCCGGAGGCGCGCACCATGTACTCGGCTTCCCCCATCTCAAGCACCGACCCGCCGGCTTCCTGGTTAGCCTTCTGTACGGCCTCGATGACCCTGGCGTGCGGGATGCTGTAGGCGCGCAGCTTGTCGGGGTCGAGCACGATCTGGTACTGCTTCACCATGCCGCCGATGCTGGCCACTTCGGAAACGTTCGGCACGGTCTTCAGCTCATACTTGAGGAACCAGTCCTGCAGGGCGCGCAGCTGCGACAGGTCGTGCCGTCCGCTGCGGTCCACCAACGCATATTCGTAGATCCAGCCGACGCCGGTCGCATCCGGCCCGAGCGAGGTCTTCGCCTGGGCCGGCAGGCGCGAGGCCACCTGGTTCAGGTATTCGAGCACGCGCGAGCGTGCCCAGTAGGGGTCCGTGCCGTCCTCGAACAGCACGTAGACGAAGGAGTCGCCGAAGAACGAGTAGCCGCGCACGGTTCGGGCGCCGGGCACCGAAAGCATGGTCGTGGTCAGCGCATAGGTGACCTGGTTCTCGACGATCTGGGGCGCCTGGCCGGGATAGCTGGTACGGATGATGACCTGCACGTCGGACAAGTCCGGCAAGGCGTCAACGGGTGTCCGCGCCAGCGCCCAGACGCCCCAGCCTGTCAGCATGGCTGTCGCCAGCAGCACTAGGAAGCGGTTCGTGATCGACCAGCGGATCAGGCGCGCGATCATTTCGCCGCTCCTGCATCCGGGACAATGCGCACGATCTGATAGCTGCCGCCCTCGGTCGGCCGGATGTCGAAGGACACGCTGGAGCCGACCCTGACGACGCCCGGCAACCCTGCTGGCGGAGGCTTGAAGCCCATCGTCATTGACGGCCACTGCAGCGACCGAATCGGTCCATGCGAGATGGTCACTTCGTCCTTGGTGATGGCCTCGACCTTGCCGACGCCATGGTGCGTCTGGACCGCTGCAGCGCCTGGGGCAGGCCCAGCGCCCCCCGCTTGCTCTGCGCCTGACATACGGGCTTCCAGACCCTTCAGGCTGGCTTCCGAGTCGAGCAGGAACTGCCCGGACGCGACGACTTTCTGCCCGGCCTCCAGGCCCTTGCGAATCTCAGTTTGCCCTTTGCCTTCCACACCGGGTTCGACCTCGACCGGCTTGAAGTGCCCATCGCCCTGCTCGACGATGACAAGGCTGCGCTTTCCGGTCTGGATCACGGCTTCGCTGGGCACCAGCAGCACCTCACCGCTCGCCGCCGGCCGCAGGCTGACGGTGGCAAACATGCCCGGCACCAAGGCACCAGACGGATTCGACAGCTCGATGCGCGCCTTGATCGTCCGGGTGTCGGCGTTGATCTCAGGCAGGAGCGCCCCGACCTTCCCGCTGAAGACCATGCCTGGCAGGGCCGGCGTGCTGGCCTGCACCGCGGTGCCCGGCCGTACTTGCGCCGCAACGTTCTCGGGCAGTTCCGCGTTGACCCAGACAGTGCGCAGTCCGTTAATGCGGAACAGCTGCGCGCCATTCGCCACGGTCATGCCCTCGCGCGCGCCGAGTTCGCTGACGAAGCCGTCGATCGGCGCCGTCACGGTCAGCCGCGGATGGGTCCTGCCGGTGGTTTCGACCAGGCGGATCTGGTCTTCGCTCATTCCCGCCAGGCGCATGCGCTGGCGCGCCGCGTCGAGCAGATCGGCTGCGCCCACCTCCTGCTTCATGCGCTTCACCGACAGGTACTCCTCCTGCGCGGCGACCCAGTCCGGCACGTACAGTTCGGCCAGCCGCTGCCCCTTCTTCACGGGGTCGAGCGGAGCGCGCACATACAGTTTCTCGACAAAGCCATTGCCTCGGGCCTGCACCAGCACGACATCGCGTTCGTTGTAGGCGATATTCCCGACCGCTTCGACGGTCGTGCCCAGTCTCCCTTTCCGTACCTCGGCCGTGCGGATGCCCAGGTTCTGGCGCATGCCTGGGCTGATGCTGACGCCGCCACTGTCGGCGGCGGCGTCGGCGTAGACGGGGACCAGCTGCATGTCCATGAACGGCGATTTGCCCGGTTTGTCGAAGCGATGGCCAGGGACCATCGGATCATGCCAGTACAGCACCTTGCGGCCGGCGCCAGGATCGGGCTTTGCGGCGGTTCCGGCGGGCCCTGTCGTGGCCATCGACTGCCCCTTGTTCAACCCGGCCTGATACAGGCCATAGCCGCCCGCTCCCACGACGCCAGCGACGAAGAGCGCAACAATCATTCTCGTGCTGTTCATTTGCGCTCCGTGGACGCCGTCGCGGGCATCGATTTGGTCGATGGGTAGAGAAAGTTGAGGTAGGCCCAGCGCTGCGCGGCTGATGCCTCCAGCTGCAGCGCCTGCAGGCGCAGGTCAATCTCGTCGCGGCGCGCGGACAGCACATCGCCGATGCCGGCCTTGCCGCCCCGGTAGGCGGCCAGCGCCGCGGAGCCGCGCTGCACGGCAAGCGGGATCAGCTCGCGCTCGTAACGCTGACGGCGCTCCCGATCGTTCTGCCACTCATTGATTAGCGTGCGTGTTTCGCCAAGATGCTGGCGCAGCATCTCCTCGCGTTCGTCCTTCGCCTGCTCCACCGCGACCAGCTTCGCGGACAGCTCGCGGTCCTGTCGGTTCCTGCGGTCCCATTGCAGCGGCACCGACACGCCGACGGAGACCATGTCGGAGAACGCCGCTCCCCGGTGCAGGTAGTTCACCTCGACCGTCCAGTCGGACTTTTCGTTGGCCTTAGCGAGGTCGGCTTCGGCCTGCGCGATCTGCTCCTGCCTACCCAGCACTGCGATCTCTGGATGATGCGCGAGATGGGCGCCGAGACTGGTGGTGTCGAGCGCAGCGAGGTCGAACCGGAGCTTGTCGATGTCCGGCCGGCCGAACAGCGGCTGCCGCGCTGCCGGCCCGACCCAGCGTTCGAGGCGCACGGTCGCGTTCTGCAACTTGCGATCGAGTTCGCTCACGCGGTCGTCGATCACGCCGAGCGCCACGCGCGCGGCCAGCACGTCGGCCTGTGAGCCGCGCCCTCCGCGGTATGTACCTTCGGCCGCCTCGATCGCAAGCTTCGCCTGGGCGCGCTGCCCGGCGAGCACGGCCATCATCGCCTCGGTGTAATAACGGTCAAGCCATGCGAGGGCGGTGTCGCGCTCGATCGCGGCGCTCAGCCTGTCCTTTTCGGCCAAGGCTTTGTCCGCTTCCCGCTCGAAGCGTTCCGCGCGCAGGCGGCGCTTGTCGGAGCGCGTCAGTTCCTGCATCAGGCCGATCCGGCGCATGGTCATGAAATCGCTGGAGAGACTGTAGCGGTCCGTGCCCGTCACCGGCAGGTTGTCCACGCCGGCACTCAGGACCGGGTCGGGTAACTGCCGGGCCGCTACGGCGAGATCTTGCGAGGCGGCGGCGCCAGCATCCTGGGCGACGAGGTGGCGCGAACGCGCAATTGCAAGGCGCTGTGCCTCGGCCAGTGACAACGGTGCATCAACAGCGAATGCGCCCTGTGTCCAGACCGTCAGGATGAGAGTAACGGCAGCTATGGGCAGACGTCGCCCTCGCCCAGCTGCCAGACAGGATTGAGTATGCCCAGCGTCGGGCACATGAAAAAATGAGAACACGATACCTCCAGAAAGCATTGAACCGAACCGCGTGCGCGCGAGGCGTCACGACGGCGAACAAGGCAATCTGGTGTCAAATACGGAAGCAGCAGTTGCGGATAGCGAGGGGCGGCGCGGTCGTTCGCGCCAGCGATACGTTGTGGGCGGGCGCGCCGGCATCAGCGGCCACCACGTCGGCAAAACGCAAGGAGATGACCAGGCCGACCGCGGTGAAGGGCTGGACTGGCGGAGGCTCAGGCTTGTCGAGCGATTGCTTGCCGGTCTGTCCATGTGCATGACACAGGGCCGGTTGTTCCGGGTCCGGCGTATCGCAGCACGACATCTCGTGACCTTGAGCCATCACCATGGTCTGGCCCGGCCCCATTGAAGCTTCAGGCGCCAGTTGCGGGCACACGTAGGCGGCCACAGCAAGCTGCATAGACAGCAAGCTGATCAACGCGATCACCGCGGCGCACCAACGGGAGAAGCGGGTCAGTTTCATGATTCGTCGCAAAGTACGTCAATCAGAACCTGTTGTCAACGCTGTTCCGTATGGCTGAGCTGTTTCAGGATCTCGCAGGCGGCCGCAGGGCGCGTCGAATCGCATTTCGCTCGTAGTTGCGAAAGCTCGGCACGCAGCGTGCCTAGTTCGACGATTTGTCGTTCGATCTGGTCGATATGCTGATCGACCAGTTCGTTCACGCCGCCGCAAGGACGATCTGGATGGTCGTGGAAATCGAGCAAGATTTGCACTTCGTCCAGCGAGATACCCAATGCCCGGCAGCGCCGGATGAAGTGTAGTCGGTCGGCATGGGCGACATCGTAGAGCCTGTAGTTCGCATCCGATCGGACTGGGGGCGGCAACAATCCCTTCTGCTCATAGAACCGGATCGTCTCCGGCAGGCACCCCGTCAGCTTCGCCAGCTCGCCAATTCGCATATTCATTCGTATCTCCGCTTGACCTTGTAGCAGCTAGAAGGATTTTAATACGTGCATGGCTTTTGAGGTTCCTATGTCTACTTGCTGCTCAGGATCGTGTAGTTCCCAAAACCCGCCGCCCGACAATCGCTACCGAAAGGTTCTTTGGGTGGCCCTGCTGGTCAACACGTTGATGTTTGGCGTCGAGCTGGTGAGCAGTCTCAGATCCGGGTCGGTTTCCCTGATGGCGGATTCAGTCGACTTTCTGAGCGACGCCGGCAACTACGCCGTGTCCTTGTTCGTGCTGGGGATGGCCGCGATCTGGCGGTCGCGCGCCGCCTACGCCAAAGGCGTCGTCATGGGAGTATTCGGGGTGCTCGTGCTTTGCCGGGCACTGTGGACCGGCCTGGGAAGCCATGTGCCGGAAGCGGAAACGATGGGAGTCATCAGCATCGTCGCTTTCGCTGCCAATGGCTTGGTCGCGTTACTGCTGTACGCCTTCCGCAATGGCGACGCCAACATGCGCTCGGTGTGGCTGTGCACACGCAACGACATGATCGCCAACCTGGCGGTGCTGCTGGCCGCCATTGGCGTGTTTGGCACGAAGGCAGGCTG
Organism: Massilia sp. LXY-5; assembly: GCF_059801075.1. Lineage (NCBI taxonomy): Bacteria > Pseudomonadati > Pseudomonadota > Betaproteobacteria > Burkholderiales > Oxalobacteraceae > Massilia > Massilia sp. LXY-5. The sequence continues at coordinate 701,878 of NZ_JBNNEH010000003.1, read as the reverse complement.
GCCCGACATTGCCGTCGCAAGTATCATGGCGCTTCTTGGCCTCTCTGCGGCGCGCGACATCATCGGCCGCGCCCGTGCGGAAATACGTGGCCTTGGCACTTCAACAAACTGATCCTATGCGCCGCTGAGGCGGCCAACCAAGTCCCCTCCCTTGGGATTCCTGCCGATGGCCCTGGCGACGAGTACTGGTGCTGAGGTGCAGCGGCCGTTGGCGACGGTGGTCATTGGCGGCATCCTGTCGTCGACGGCACTGACGCTGCTGATCTTGCCTGCTCTCTATACTTGGGCGCATCGAAGCAGAAAACCGTGAATTGGCGCTAGCCCCGTGCCGCCACAGCATGGGGCTGCACCAACGGACGCTGCCTCACCTACATGTACCTTGGTTCCTTTCATAGATTTGTGCGATCCATTGTGACAAGTCTGTAAACGGACCAAATGCCAGCTTATGAGGCATCATACGGCGTACCTCCTCCGCATCCTCCGTAAAGCTGGAGGTCGTCACAATGATGCCTCGATTAGCGCGATGTTGGTCAACGACCCCAGCCAACCGTTGAACGACTCCGATTCCTACCTTATTGGCAGGGGCGTAGCGTTTGCACTCCACAAGGTGCAGCAGGTCGCCGCCAAAAACATTCTTTTGAACAGCAAAGATATCGATGCCGCCATCCCGTGTCTCTGGTGTCAGAGTGACTTCGAACCCGTTGTTCCTGAATATTGCGGCCACAAGCTCCTCAAATTTCCGGGGTGGTATGAGCCGCATCTGGTCTGGGTGACGAGCGAAATAAGCGAACATCTCGCGCTCGATGTCGACCAGGTGTATCGCCGACAAATTCCCCGGAGCGCTATACAGCGGCGTATTACTTTGCAAGAACTGCGGATATTGCACACTCTCCTGAACGTAGTCGGACTCGAACAGTGCCGCGACCTCGGCATCGGTAAGTTCTTCGCCTAATGTCAGCTTCCGCATTGCCGAGTCGGATAATTCGAGCATGTCGAAGACCTGTGCGGCACTCTTAAATCTCTGTCCGGGACGCCGGAGTTTCGACTTTTTCTTCCCCCTGGGCATATCGCGCCTTTACCAATGAAAGCTACGTCTCAGAAAGTGAACAAAAGGTCGGCGACGGGCCGCCGGCACTACAGCGTCCCAATCGCCAGCTTCAGCTGCTGCAAGCGCTCCTGGTTGACGCAGTAGCAGACCCGCTGCACGTCCGACGATCCTTCGATCAGGCCGGCTTCCTTCAGAATCGAGACGTGATTGGAGATCGTCGACGGCGCCAAGGGGAGCACGTCGGCCAAGCTCCCGAAGTAGCAATCGCCGTAGTCGATCAGGTGCCGCAGCAGCTGCAGGCGGGCAGGATGCGAGATGGCCTTGCACATCTTCGCAAGGTCTTCGACATCAATCTCCGTGGTGCGAGTGCAAGGGTTAGGCGGGGGGCAGCAGGACTTGGACATGAAGTTCATTCGTTGTTTGACGAACAGAGAATAGACACTACGCGGCGGTCTTGTCAAAGTCTTCGACACCTGGTGTCCGATGTCTGCCAGTCACCGCCCTCAGGTAGAACCCGAACGAGGCGATGGACATGGCCAGCAGGACGAACAAGAGTACCTCTGGACCACCGGACATACGCAAGATGGCTGCCGCGGCCAGCGGACCGGCCGCCTTCGAGAGCAGCGAGGGTCCCGCCATGGCGCCGGCGATGGCGCCATAGTTCTGGCGGCCGAACAGCGCCTGCGGGATCGAGCCGCGCACGATCGTCAGGATGCCGTTGCTCAGCCCGTACAGCACGCAGAACAGGGCGGCCGCCCAAGACCGCGAACCAAAGAATACAAGGACCAGCAGGGCCACCGGGAGCATGGCGAAGGTCAGCTTGCCGACCGTTTGCGGTGGCGTGTCCCGTGCGAGCGTCCTCTCCCCTACCCGCCCCAGCACCTGCATCGGGCCGATCAGCGCGGCCAGCAGGACCGCCGTTGCTGCGGACTGGCCCAGGCGTTCGAGCAAGGGAATCAGGTGGACCGCCATCGCCGAGAAGATGAACGTGTTGGCGGAGAACGCCAGTGCCAGCGCCCAAAAGGCGGGATGCCGCAGGGCTTCGGCCAGGGTATGGTCGCGGCTGGCCCCGGCGGAAACGCTTCGGCTGTCGCGGACGGGGTCGGCGCCCAGCCAGAGGTGCAGCGGCATGCACAGCACCACCTGCACGACCCCGTACAGCAGGTAGGTATCGCGCCAGCCGAGGGTCGCATGGAGCTTCGCCGTCAGCGGCCAGAACAAGGTGCTGGCGAAGCCGCCGAACAGGGTCAGGGTGGAAATCGCCTGCCTGGAACCGACCTCGAACTTGCGGTTGATCGTGGCGAAGGCAGCCTCGTACAAGGTCAAGGCCATGCCCAGGCCGATCAGGGTCCAGGCAAGGTAATAGGGCGCGGCGCCATTGGAGCGGCTGACCCAGGCCAGCCCAAGGAAGCACAGGAGCGAGCCGGTGGCCATGACATAGCGGCCGCCATAGCGGTCCAGCAGGACGCCGACCGGGGTTGCTGCAAGTCCGGCGACAAGCAGCGCCCAGGAAAAGGCGCCGAACACGGCTTCAGGCGCGAGTGCGAGGTCGCGCTGGATGTCGGGTGCGAGGATGGTGAAGGCGTAGTAGAGCGATCCCCACGAGACGATCTGGGTGATGGCGAGAATGCCGATGGTTTTCGACGACTGGCGCACAGGAAGCTCCGAAACAGTGACCGCCGGCTCAAGCCGGCGGCAGATCATCCACGTCAGGCGCAGCAGTTCGCGCCCGACCGGGACAGGGTGTGCAACCACCGCATCAGGCGATTTTTCCATGGCGCGTCACTCGACGTCGCGCAACCTGAAGGCTTGCACTCGCGGCGAGAGAACACAAGAGAGAAGAACCGCAGGGCAGAAGCTCCGTTAGGCGACACCGAGTGGAAGCCCAAAGTCGATGCGCTCGCAGCAGCTGCCGGCTTGGTGCTGCCGCAGCAACCCGCGGAACGAGCCGCCTCCGCCTCGCCGAGCGGTGCAGCACTGCCGCAGCAACCGGAAGACTTGCTCTCCCCCTTGCCGCAGTCGGAACTGGTGCTGCCGCAACTCTCTGAGGAAGGTTCCGTCCTCGGGTGATCGTCCGACTCGCCACCGTCGCAGCACCCGGAGGACTGGCCGGCCACGGAATCGTCACAGGCGAAGCGCGTGTTGCACACGCCCGTTTCTGGCAGTTCGAGCTGTACATCGTCGGCTGCACGCATGTCGCCGGCGAGCACGGCGACCACGGAGCGCACTTGCTCGTATCCGGTCGCCATCAGGAAGTTCGGCGCGCGGCCGTAGCTCTTGGCGCCAACGGCGTAGTAGCCCGCTTCCGGGTGCGCCAGTTCGCGGTGCCCGTGTGGACGAACCGTGCCGCAGCTATGCTCGTTCGGGTCGATCAGGGGCGCCAGCGCGTCGGTACTTTCCAGCCACGGGTCATGGCGCACGCGCAGCTCCCGCGTCAGCGTGAGGTCTGGCCGTGCACCTGCCGCGCAGACGATCCGGTCGATCCCGTCGATGACCGGCACCACGCCGTCGACCGGCTCGCCGCTCACACGAACCCGCCCACCGACCTCGGTCAGCGCCTCGATGCGGAAGTCCTGGCGCAGTTCCAGGCCGCCCGAATCACGTAAGGCTTTGAGGCGCATGCCCAAATGCCCACGCGCCTGGAGACCGTCCGCTTCGCCGCCGCCGAACACCCGTGCCAGCTGGCTGCCACGGGTCGCCCATACGATGCTGGTTTCCGGGTTCTCCTGGGCCAGCTGGGCCAGCGCCAACAAGGTGCCAGCTGCCGAGTGCCCTGCACCCACGACCAGCACCCGCCGTCCCGCAAAGCGCTGACGAGCGGTGCCCAGCACGTCGGGCATGCCATAGTCGATCCGCCAGGCCAAGGTCGCTTCGCCAAGGGCTGGAATCCCATCCGCGCCCAGTGGGTTCGGATGCGACCAGGTGCCGGTGGCGTCGATCACTGCACTGGTAAGGTACTGGCGGGGGCCGTCAGCGGTTTCAGCCCGGATGAGGAAGGGTGCGCCCTCCCGGCCCTTGGTCTTCACTTTGTCGAAGCCGACGCGCGTGATGGCAGCGACACGGTGACCGAGCAGCAAGTTGGACGCGATCTCCGGTGTCCCGGCCAGCGGGACAAGGTAGTCGTCGAGCAGTTCGCCAGCGGTCGGCAGCCCGTCGTCGGCTGGCGCGCTCCATCCATGACCCTCTAGCAGGTGTCGGGCCGCCTTGTCGATGTTGTACTGCCATGGCGAAAAGAGTCGGACATGACGATAAGTCGCCAGGTTGGCGCCCACGGTTGCCCCGGCCTCGAGAATCAGTGGCGTCAGTCCACGTTCGATCAAATGCGCTGCTGCGGCAAGTCCTATCGGCCCGGCGCCAAGTACCATGACCGGCAGCGTTTGTTTATCACTCGTGCTCATTGTTGTTCTCCTGGTCTAACCCGGCGTCTGCCGGTCATTGATCATCGACCGCGATACGCAGTCATTCCCTATTCGTCGAATGCCGAACATCACAACGTGGCGAGTGTTTGCAAAGTCGCATCAGACCTGTAATTCGTAATTCGACGAACACAGAATATTGCCACTTGAGCAGGCCTGTCAAGACGTTTCGATAAATATCGAAGTGTCAGAACCGGACCCCGCAGATGATCAAGACCGTGCTTGTGGATGACACGACATTTCGACTATACTGGAAATATGGAATAACTCGATGGAGTGCTCATGGAAAATAAAGATGCAGTAGCAGCCTTGGGCGCCCTTGCTCAGGAATCCCGGCTGGCGACCTTCCGGCTCCTGGTGCAGGCCGGCCCCGCGGGACTCGCCGCCAGCAAAATCGCGGAAGCACTCGGCTTGCCTTCGTCGTCGCTGTCCTTCCACCTGAAGGAACTGACCAACGCGAACCTCATCGTGCCGCGCCAGGAAGGCCGGTTCATCATCTACGCCGCGAAGTTCGACACGATGAACGCCTTGCTCGGCTTCCTCACCGAGAACTGCTGCGGCGGCAATCCTTGCTCTCCGCTCGGCAGCGAAGCCTGCGAACCCGGCACAAGCAGCTGCGCGGTCTGAGCTGCCGCCGATCGATTAGAACCTCAACCGGAACCTGACGTGAACATACTCTTCCTCTGCACCGGCAACTCGTGCCGCTCGCTCATCAGCGAGGCTGTCTTCAATCACTTAGCGCCGGCCGGCTGGCACGCCATCAGCGCCGGCAGCCAGCCCACCGGCAAGCTGAACGAACGCGCTCTGACCCTGCTGACCAGCAAAGGCATCCCGACCGCGGGCTACTACAGCAAGTCTTGGGACGACCTTCCGGTGACGCCGGACATCGTGGTCACCGTCTGCGCCAGCGCCGCCGGCGAAACCTGCCCGGCCTATCTCGGCCCGGTCCTGCGCACGCATTGGGGCGTGGACGACCCGAGCCATGTGGTCGGCACCGAGGAAGAGATCGATGCTGCTTTCGAGACCGCCTACGCGATCCTGCGCGCGCGGATCGAGGCCTTCCTGGCCCTGCCACTTGATAAACTGGTGAACGACAAAGCGCGTCTGAAGGCGGAGCTGGACCGCATCGGGACCCGGCAGCCGGCAGCGGCTTGAAGACGACCGGAGGATGCAAACGATGACATTTGTCAGACGAATCGTCGCCGAGGGTCTCGGCACCGCGCTCCTGCTGGCCGTGGTGGTGGGCTCGGGCATCATGGCGGAGCGGCTGGCCGACGGCAACGTGGCCATTGCCCTGCTGGCCAACGCAATTGCCACCGGCGCTGGCCTGGTGGCCCTGATCCTGATGTTCGGGACGATCTCGGGTGCGCACTTCAACCCGGTCGTCACGCTGTCGGAAGCGTGGCAGAAGAACCTGCCAACCTCTGAAGTCATCCCCTACATCGCCGTCCAGGTCGTCGGCGCCTTCGCCGGGGTGGCTGCCGCGCACCTAATGTTCGACGTCCCCGTGTTCGTCGCGTCGGAACATGTGCGCACCGGCGTCGCGCAATGGTGGAGCGAGTTCGTCGCCACCTTCGGCCTGATCGCCGTCATCATCGGCTGCTCGCGCAGCCGGCCCAGCGTGACGCCGTTCGCGGTCGCGGCCTACATCACGGCCGCCTACTGGTTCACCTCGTCGACCTCTTTCGCCAACCCAGCGGTGACCTTGGCGCGCAGCGCTACCGATACCTTCGCCGGCATTCGGCCCGCCGATGCGTTCGGGTTCATCGTAGCGCAGCTGCTGGGTGCAGCTACCGCGACGCCGCTGTTCTGCTGGCTGTACCCGGCGGCGCACCGCGAGGCCTCGGTGGCCGGCACGGTGGCGCACAGCGACTTCGCCGGCGCGGAGCAGCCGCGGGAGGCCAAACATGGCTGAGCGGCTGCCCGACCTCCCCAACATCAAGACGGAGCTGCTGGACCTGCCGACGGTCGAGAAGCTTGCACCGGCCGGCGACATGAGCCATCCGCCGCGTATCCTGATGCTCTACGGCTCGCTGCGCGAACGTTCCTTCAGCCGCTTCCTGACCGAGGAAGCGGCACGTATCCTCGAACACTTCGGCGCCGAGGTGAAGATCTTCGACCCGATGGAACTGCCAATGGCCGGCAGCATTGCCGAGACACACCCGAAGGTGGTCGAGCTGCGCGAGCTGTGCCTGTGGTCGGAAGGCCAGGTGTGGTGTAGTCCAGAGCGCCATGGCGCGGTGACTGCGGTGATGAAGAACCAGATCGACTGGATTCCGCTGGAAATGGGCGCTATTCGGCCGAGCCAGGGCCGCACGCTTGCGGTGATGCAGGTCTGCGGTGGCTCACAGTCCTTCAACGTCGTCAACACCCTGCGCCTGCTGGGCCGGTGGATGCGCATGTTCACGATCCCCAACCAGTCCTCGGTGCCGATGGCCTACAAGGAGTTCGACGAGGCCGGCCGCATGCGGCCCTCGACCTACTACGACCGTGTGGTTGACGTGATGGAAGAATTGTTCAAATTCACTTTGCTCATGCGCGGACGCATCGATTACCTGACCGACCGCTACAGTGAACGGAATGAGCGATCTATCAAGGCAATCAATCAACAAATCGAAAAGTTATAAACCACTTCTAGTACCGTTTTCGACTCGGAGCAGCTATGCACATCCCCGCTGTGTGCGGTGCAGGCTGACCTGTCTGTGAATTAAGTTAGGGCCCGTCCTAGTCTGCTCTCGACCAAATCTTTCCTGCAAAGGCTGGCAATGCCTCGCGTGCCCGTTCGAGAAACTCATCATGGACGACCACCCCAACCACGTCTTCCGGCTCGAACTTCATGTTCCCGAATTTCCTCCATTCCCGCTCGGCGTAGAAATAGTCCTCATGGTCATCATTGAGCATGGAGTTATAGGGCTTAATAAAAGCCAACACAACCTGCTCAAGCGTTCTTTGCAAATGACGAATAGCTTCATCGGAGGATTCAGGAACCTTGCTCGGCTTTAAGCCGCCGCTTCGGTCTCCCGCGTCGGGAACGAGGTGGTTGACAAGCCCACGATAGGTGGCCTCTAAGGCAGTAAGGACGCTTGTCCCGGCGTGTGGTCCATTTCGCCAGTCGTCGGTACGCATGGGTATATAGGTGACCGGACGAGCACCGTGCTGGATGAGGTGGTGACGGGACAACGAGAAGCCAAACTCGCCGTATTTTCGTGTGTGGATGTGAAGAGCTGCTTTCGGAATGTCGCAATAACAAGTCACGGTTGGTACGATCAGACCTTCAGAGCGCATCATCTCGGACAAATCAACCTTATAGGACGTTTGGCCCCAGGTACCATCATGCGGGGGATGGGAAACGGTACCTCCATCGAGCACACGGCACAAGATGTCGAAGTTGGAATCATGGTCATCGGGATGAGCGTGTCCAACGAAGTGAAAAAGTTCGTCCGAGATACATGTGCTCATACTGTTTCCTTCCCGGAATCTGGTGAGTCGACACATAGAAGTCAATAAGGACCGAGCTGATCAACAGCGCCTTCATCGTAGCATGGCTGACAAGATCTGCCGAAACGCCTTTGGCTCTTTGTTTCTAATCGATCAGTGCAACGCCGATGAAGAGCGGCTTGGCTTTACGCTTGAAAGACCCTTTGCGCCAGATGCTTTTGACGTCAAAGAACCGTCTTTGAAGCTCTAGCTTCGCGCTCCGCTGCATAAGCCCGGACACGCACGGCGAGCCCGTAAACCACAGCAAGGGCGAGCAAAGAGTAATGAACAGCAGCAAAACGATCAGTTTCGACGACAAGGGCTAACTGGTTTATGTTGCCCACTTCGACCAGTAACATGATGGACGCAAGCACCACCGTGACCAAGGCACCGATAAATCCGAAAAAGGGAAGCGAAGAGCGTCGGATCAAAAAGGCGAAGCCCCGGGTGCGCGACCAACCCTCAGCGAAAATCACTGAAGCGCTTAAAATGAGATCGGTGCGGTGGAAAAGGGTGTCCAAGCGTCCCACGAGCGCCAAGACGAACACAACAATTAACACCGGAAAGAAGGTCCAGAACAGATCCGCGATCGCGCGTGGAAGAGGCAAAAAATGCATTTGTCGTCACCCTTCGTATAAATAGGTGCTGCTGGATACTGTTTTCTACGTGCAATCTAAACAATACACGTAACACGGTCCGCTGTCTTCTTCGGCCTGTCAGACGAAAACTAGCCGTTGAGAACACGCAGTGTCGTCGAGATCATCCAAGGGGTATTAATGGGGGTATTGGATCACCATAGGCATGAATTTCAGGTGAAATTTCATTCTATAGCGGCGCCTTCGTTCGGTAGACGCCGCCTCCACCAACGCACAAAAAAACACATCCCTGAGGGCTCGCCCTCAGGGGTGTGTTTTTTTGTGCGTGGTGTTCGCCGTCGGCAATCGAATCCGCAGAAGATTCCATCTGCGGGCCCGCGGGGAAACAAACTCCAACTGTTTTGATCCCTAACCGGTGCCGGGAGTTTCCGAATGCTTCCCATCCGACACCCGGACAAAAGTGCAGGCAAGACGATCACGCACGGAAGGCGAATCCACAGGCACGTTCACGGCGACGGCACTCAAGCCTGGGCCGATAGATTCTTTTCCTCTTTCTGAAAGGCATTTTTCCGATGCAAACGTAATAGAATCCCATTAGCTAACGTCCACCCGCGAGAACATTCACGATGAACTTCGAATCCGCAAAATCCCTCTGCCGCACCTTCCCCGGCGTCACCGAAGACACCAAATGGGACAACGACCTGGTCTTCTCCGTCGGCGCCAAGATGTTCGCGGTCACCAACCTCGGCGAGGCGACCGGCATCAGCTTCAAGGTCGAGGACGAGCGTTTCCTCGAGCTGACGGATAGAAAAGGCATTATTCCGGCGCCCTACCTGGCGCGGGCAAAGTGGGTGCATGTGGAGGACGCGGACGCGCTGGGCGACGAGGAGGCGGCGCAGTTGCTGCGCAGGTCGTATGAGCTGGTGTTCGGGAAGTTGACGAAGAAGTTGCAGCGGGAGATTAGCGGGGCGTAGCACAGGCGGCGGCGTGCGTGAGGAGTCAGCGCCGTCGCCCATGCCGTTAGCTGCGGCTTGAATCCGCGTGGGCACGGCGTGCCCACCCTACGGGAATACGGCGCTGCTTACGACGACGCCCCCATATCTGCCATATCCGGCGAAATCAGCATCGCCTTCAACAAGGCATCGTTAAACGCCGGAATATCGTCCGGCTTGCGGCTCGTGATCAGCTTCTCGTCGATGACCACTTCCTGGTCGATCCACTCGGCGCCGGCCTTTTTCATGTCGTCCTGGATGTCCGGCCAGCTGGTGAGATTCTTCGATTCCGCGATCCCGGCGTCGATCAGGACCCACGGCGCATGGCAGATTGCTGCGATCGGCTTGTCGGTCTCGTAGAAATCGCGGATGAAGGCGATCGACTCGGGGCTCTTGCGCAATTCCAGCGGATTCTTTTCACCGCCCGGCAGCACCAGGGCGTCGAAATCTGCCGGCTTCGCATCGCTGACGTTCATCTCGACAGGGAAGGTGTCCCCTTTCTCGTCATGGTTCATTCCCTGCACGCCCTGCCCGACGCCCTTCGGCGAAATCAGGATTACCTGCGCCCCCTGCTGCTCGAGGAAACCGCGCGGCCCCGTGTACTCGACCTGTTCCACGCCATCCGTCATCAGGACCGCCACCCGCTTGCCGTCGAGCGGCCCGCGCGCCGCGTTCTCCGGCTCGGTCTGCTGCACTTGTACCTGATCCATATAACCTCCTCGATATCGATGTGATTGTTGGTGATTCCTTTGACATCGATTCTAGGAGGACCCCAGCGACCACGGCGCGCGCTTCAGGACTCCTTGAGGCCGAGCGCGCGCAGGCGGGCACGCAAGCGGCGCACCTCATCGGCCAGGTCGATCACGAGCGCCGCCAGCTCCTCGTCGGCATCGAAATGCCGCTCCAGTTCGAGCAGGCGCCGCGCCCGCGCCAGGTCGCTGCTGCGAAAGCGCAGCTCGGTCACCTGCAGCATCTCCCCGCCGAGCACGCCCGCCTGCACATGGCGCACCACCCACTCGGGTTCGACCTGGACGGCACGCGCCAGCTCGTCCAGGTCCAGGGCGACCTCGTCGATGAGGACCCCGGTCACGGTCTGATTTCCAAACATCGCCCTCTCCTTCTCAAGCAGTCCGTGGATTGAAAGCCAGGTCGCGCGCCATCGCCTGGTACAGGGCGCGTGCCTTGTCGTTGTTGGCTGGAGGAAGCACGACGTCCAGGATCAGATACAGGTCACCCGGCGTACTTGCCGGGATGCCCTTGCCTTTCAGGCGCAGCTTGCGCCCGCTTTGCGAGCCGGCCGGGATCGTCACCTCGACCGTACCCGAAGGCGTCGGCACCGCCACGCTGCCGCCCAGCGCCGCTTCCCAGGGCGTGACCGGCACGTTCTCGTACACGTGCGCACCCTCGACGCGGTAGCGCGGATCGGGCGCGAACTGAATTTCGAGATACAGGTCGCCCGGCCCGGCGCCGCCATGGCCCTCGTGGCCCTGCCCTGCCAGGCGCAGTTGCTGGCCGGGCGTCACGCCGCGCGGGATGTTCACGCTGAGCGTCTTTTCCTGCATCGTGGCGCGGCCCGGCCCCTCGGCCTTCGGCACGCGCAGGCTGACGGTACGCGTCGCGCCGCGGTAGGCGTCGACCAGGTCGATCGTGATGGTGGCATGGATGTCGTCGCCGCGCATCTGGAAACCGCCGCCGCGGCGCCCGCGTCCGGCCTGGGCGAACAGGTCGGCGAAGAAATCGTCGGCGCCGGCGCCGCCGAAATCGAAATGCTCGCTCCAGTCCGGCGGCGGCTGGAACTGCTCGCCGGCATGATGGCCGCGCCCGAGCGCGTCGTAGGCGGCGCGTTTTTCGGCGTCGCCCAGCACATCATAGGCCTCGTTGATTTCTTTGGTTTTCGCGTCCGCGTCCGCGTGCTTGCTGACATCGGGGTGGTATTTGCGCACCATTTTACGGTACGCCTTCTTGATGTCGCCCGCGCTCGCGCCCCTGTCGAGGCCAAGGGTCTGGTAGTAGTCCTTGTATTCCACAGTGCACTCCCGGAAGGTTGAGATGGCAGCCATGCCATGCGCGCAATGGCTGCTATCTCTCCCAGATGGGGATCCACAACATAATTAAAAGTTCCGCGCCTACCCTCTTTACATCGCAGTGAATGATGATAAATTGAACAGGATAACCAATCGTCACTGCGGAGGCGTCGATGGGAAAGCGGATGAGATGGACGGTCTCTATCCTGGGGGGCCTTGTATTGCTTGCCCTGCTCATCGGCGCGGCGGCGCACCTGCTCAGCGCCCGCAAATTGCAGCGGACAATTCAGGTCCAGGTCGCGCCAATCGCGCTGCCCAACGACCCGGCCCGGATCGCGCGTGGCCGCTACCTGTTCAACACCCGCGGCTGCACCGAGTGCCACGGCACGAACGGAGCCGGCAAGACCGTGGTGGACAGCGACGGCATGCTGGTGGTTGCCCCGAACATCACGCGGGGAGCCAACAGTGCGACGAGCCGCTACACCGTCACGGACTGGGTGCGGACGATCCGCCATGGGGTCAAGCCGAACGGCCAGCCGGTCCTCATCATGCCCAGCGAGGATTATGCCCGCCTCACCGATGAGGACACGGGGGCGCTGGTTGCCTACCTCCAGCAACTGCCCCCACAACAGGGCGAGCGCAGGCGTATCGAACTCCCGCTTCCAGTCAAGTTGCTCTACGCCGTAGGGGCGATCAAGGACGCGGCCGAGAAAATCGATCACACGCTTGCGCCGCCGCGCGCGCAGCGCGCCGCGATGACGGCAGAGTACGGCGCTTATGTGGCGCAAGCCTGTGTCGGCTGCCATGGTGCGCAATTCAGTGGCGGCGCCATTCCCGGCGCGCCACCCTCATGGCCGCACGCGGCCAACCTGACACCCGGTCCTGGCAGTGCGATGGCGCGTTATCCCTCGGCCGACAGCTTCGTCACCATGTTGCGTAGCGGCAAGCGGCCGGATGGCAGCCCCATCAGCCCGGTCATGCCCTTCGACTCGTTCAGCCAGATGAACGACGTCGACGCGCGCGCGCTGCACGCCTACCTGGTCACGCTTCCACCAAGGCCGGCTGGTCAGCACTGACAAACCCGGCAGGGGAAAAAATAAAAGCCCTGCGATGTGCGCATCGCAGGGCTGTTGACAGCGGCAAGCTCGTTTGCTTACTTATAGTGGGCCTTCAAGTCCGCCATTGCCGTTTTTTCTTTCGCCTCAGCATCCTTCTTGCAAGCCGATTCTTCAGCGCCCTTCATTTTCTTGCAGGCTGCCTTCGCCGTTTTCTCGTCGGCCTCGATCTGCTTTTTCGCGGCCTTGTACTGCGCACGCGTCATTTTCTCCGTGGTCGTCGTCGTGGTCGCGGTCGCGGTCGCCGGCATCGTCGTGGTGCTCTGGACGGTCGTCGTCTTGGCGGTTGCAGGGGTGGCAGGGGTCGCAGTCGTGGCCGTCTGGCCGGCGGCGAAAGCGGCGCCGGAGATGAGCAACAGCGTGGCGCTTGCAATCTTGAACATCGATTTCATGATTTATCTCCGAATAGTTTTTAAAGGGGCGAGCAAGTGCTCCCTGCCTTAACGCAATTGTTCGCGGCCGCGTTGACACTCAGGCCAAACAAGCCACAACATTGGCAATTCAACAGTAAAATCATGGGTTTCGCCCCTTACCCTGCCCATGACTGTCGCCACCCATCAGCCCGCGCCCTCGCCCGTCCGCACCGAAATCGCCACCCTCTGGAGGCTCTCGTGGCCGATGCTGGTCGGCCAGCTGGCGACCGTCGGCATGGGCGTGGCAGACGTGGCGATGACCGGGCACGTCAGCGCGGCCGAGCTGGCGGCCGTGTCGCTGGGTGCCTCGGTGTGGTCGATCGTGCTGGTGACGGTGATGGGCATCATGATGTCGATAAATACCGTCGTGGCACACGAAATCGGCGGCGGGCGCTACGACAGGATTCCGCATTCGGTGCGCCAGGCACTGTGGAAAGGCGCGGGCGTCGGCCTGGTCGCCTGCCTGGCGACCAACCTGTGCACGCTGCTGTTCGACCATATCGGCATGGACCAGCTTGTCGCCGACCGGGCGTCGATGTTCCTGCATGTCATCAGCCTCGGCATGCCGGCCTTTGCCTGCTACCGCGCGCTGTACGGCTACACGACCAGCATCAACGAAACGAAGCCGATCATGGTGATCGCGATCCTGGGCCTGCTGTTCAATGTCGCCAGCAACTGGCTGCTGGTGTTCGGCAAGGGGGGCTTTCCCCAGCTGGGCGCGGTCGGCTGTGCGGTGTCGACCTCCGTCGGCATGTGGCTGATGCTGATCGCCATGCTGGTGTGGGTGAAAGTGTCTCCCGTCTACCGCATGACCTATCCGTTCACGGGCTGGGAAGGCCCGGACTGGAAGGAGATCCGCACGATGCTGCGCCTGGGCATCCCGATCGGCGTCACGTATTTTGCCGAGGTCAGCGCTTTCGGTTTGATCAGCCTGCTCGTCGCGCGTTTCGGCGTGATCCAGGTCTCGGCACACCAGATCGCGCTGAACTTCGCCTCGCTCGTGTTTATGGTGCCATTGAGCTTCGGCATAGGTTTGCTGACCCGCGTCGGCCAGGCGATGGGCGAAGGCAATCCGGTACGGGCGCAGTTCGTCGCGCGCGTCGGGGTCGGCATGTCGGTCGCCTTCGGCGTGCTGTCGGCGGCCTGCATCGCCCTCTTCCGCTGGGAAATCGCGCGCGCCTACACTTCGGACCCGGCGGTGCAGCAAGCCTGCGTGCACCTGTTGCTGTTCGCGGCCCTGTTCCAGCTGTCGGATGCGACCCAGGTCGCCACCGCCTCGGCGATTCGCGGCTACCAGGTGACGCGTCCGCCGATGATCATCCAGCTGGTCGCTTTCTGGGGCTTCAGCCTGCCGCTGGGCTATATCCTCGGGATCGCGCCAAGCTGGTTCGCCTGGTCGCCCGCCGCGCCGATGGAGACGACAGGCTTCTGGATCGGCCTCGTGCTGGGACTGACGATTGCCGCCGTCCTGCTGAGCTGGTCGATGGAGCGCCTGTCGCGCCAGAGAGTATTGGCGGCATCCCGCTGATACTGTGGTTTTCCCAGGGCGAAGTCAGTGGTATGTACAGCTTTTACCCTGGGACTCTGGTATCGTCTCGTCCGTTGCATAAAGCTAACTTTCAACGAGACAAACAATGCGCCTTCTCCTCTGCCTCCTGGCCGCGTTTGCGGCCGCGCCCGCTTCCGCGGAACGCCTGACGCTCGACCGCATTCACGCGGACCCGTCGCTTGCCGGTCCCGGCGTGAAAAACCTGCGCGTGTCGCCTGACGGCGAGCGTGTGACCTTCCTGCGCGGCCGCGAGGACAACCAGTTCCAGCAGGACCTGTGGGAATACAACATGAAGGACAAGACCACGCACCGCCTGGTCGACTCCAAAAAGCTGGTGCCGAGCGAGAACCTGTCGCTCGAGGAAAAGGCGCGCCGCGAGCGGGCCCGGACCGCCAGCCTGTCCGGCATCCTGACTTACAGCTGGTCGCCCGACGGCAAGCAGCTGCTGGTGCCGATCGCCGGCGATCTCTACCTGGTCGACGTGGCGAAGCCGGATGCGGCGCGCAAGGTGGCATCGGGTAACGTGCTCGATCCGAAGATTTCGCCGAAGGGCCGTTACGTCTCCTTCGTGCGCGACCAGAACCTGGTCGTGATCGACCTGAAAACCGGCGCCGAGCGCCAGCTGACCCAGGACGGCAAGGGTACCGTGCACAACGGCGAAGCCGAGTTCGTGGCGCAGGAAGAAATGGACCAGACGACCGGTTACTACTGGGCGCCGGACGATTCGAGCATTGCTTATAAACGCTACGACGAAGCGCCGGTGCCGGTGGCGCGCCGCTTCGAGATCTTTGCCGACCGCACCGAAGTGATCGACCAGCACTACCCTGCCGCGGGCGACCCGAACGTGCTGGTGGACCTGTTCATCGTGTCTCCGGAAACGGGCGTCTCGCGCAAGGTCGACATCGGCGCAGAGAAAGATATTTACCTGGTGCGCGCCGACTGGAGCGCGGACAGCAAGACCCTGGTCTACCAGCGCCAGACGCGCGACCAGAAGCGCCTCGACCTGGTCGCCGTGAACGCCGCCACCCTGGCCCAGCGTCCGCTGCTTACCGAGACCTCGAAAACCTGGGTCAGCATCCACAACGACCTGCACTTCCTGAAGAACCGCCAGGCCTTCATCTGGGCGTCCGAGCGCAGCGGCCGCAACCACCTGTATCTCTACGACCTGAACGGCAAGCTGCTGAACCCGATCTCGAGCGGCGAATGGGGCATCGACGACGTGCTGGCCGTGGACGAGGCCGCCGGCAAGGTGTATGTGTCGTCGAACAAGGATGCCGTCATCGACAAGCAAACCTATGCACTGGCGCTGAACGGCAGCACGGCCGGCAAGCCTGCACGCATCACCGCCGGCGACGGCTGGCACGAGGCGAAGTTCGCCAACAACGGCAAGATTTTCGTCGACACGTATTCGAGCCCGACGACCCCGCCGCAAGTGTCGATCCGCAAGGCCGACGGCGCGATGGTGCAATGGCTCGAGCACAATGAACTGAACGCCAGCCACCCGTTCGCAAAGTACATGCCCGACCTGCTGCCGACCGAATTCGGCACCATCAAGGCCAAGGATGGCCAGACCCTGTACTACTCGATGATCAAGCCGGCCGGTTTCGATGCGACGAAGAAATATCCGGTCTTCCTGTTCACCTACGGCGGCCCGCACTCGCAGCGTGTGACCCGTACCTGGGGCAATTATTTTGACCAGTACATGGCGCAGCAGGGCTTCGTGGTGTTCCGCCTCGATAACCGCGGTTCGAGCCGCCGCGAACGCGCGTTCACCGACGTCATCTATAACAACCTGGGCAAGAACGAAGTCGAAGACCAGGTCACCGGCATCGACTGGCTGGGCCAGCAAAGCTTCGTCGATCCGAAGCGCGTGGGCGTGTTCGGCTGGAGCTATGGCGGCTTCATGACCCTGCGCCTGCTGGCGGCAGCCTCGGACAAGATCGCAATGGGCGTGTCGGTGGCGCCGGTCACCGACTGGGCGCTGTACGACACCCACTACACCGAGCAGTTCGTCGGCGGCACGCCGAAGTCGGACCCGGACGCCTACGCCCGCAGCGGCGTGTTCGCGCACCTGGACGGCCTGAAGTCGCCGCTGCTGCTGGTGCACGGCATGGCCGACGACAACGTCCTGTTCAGCAATACGACGCGCCTGATCGACGAACTGGTCAAGCGCAACGTGCAGTTCGAGCTGATGACCTATCCGGGCGCCAAGCACGGGATCTCGGGCCGCAGCAGCCAGCGCCACGTGTATGGCCTGATCGAATCCTTCTTCAAGAAAAACCTGGGCGGTACCGCGGCGAAGTAAGCCGACATCAACCGAAACAGGCCGGACACCGCAGTGGTGCCCGGCCTTTTTTGCGTCTTGTTAGCTCAACAGTTGCTTCTGAATCCACACAATTTCTGACAACTCAACAAAAAGTCAACTAAATTGTTGCAGATAAGAGACATTTAAAAAAATATTTTTGGCGATACATTTGCCCTCAAATGCATTGTTTTCCTAGGAGAATTGTGAATTCTGTACTCGACAGTACAGGATCTTGTAACAATTTATGTCCCCCCGGAATTAATTCCTCAAGGTATTCTCCGTGTTCCTGATCTAGCGACACGCTTTGAAGCGACACCGCTCCACCTGAGGACACACTAATGCAAGCCAACCGTAACAGCTCCACCCGTCTCTCCCTCGCCCTCACCGCCGTCGTCCTGGGTGCCGCCATCGCGGCCCCGGCCTCGGCCGCTACCCGCAGCGTCGGCTATGGCAAGACCTACGCGACGCCGTGCAAGGCCTTTGCCGCCGCCGCCGCAGGCGACGTTATCGAAATCCAGGCCGGCACCTACACTGGCGACGTCTGCTATATCGCGCCAAGCAACCTGACCATCCGCGGCGTCAATGGCCGTCCAAAGATCGCGGCTGGCGGCAAGAGCGCCGGCGGCAAGGCGATCTGGGTCGTCAGCGGCAACAACATCACGATCGACAACGTCGAAATGTATGGCGCCAAAGTGGTGGACAAGAACGGCGCCGCGCTGCGCCTGGAAGGCACCAACTTCACGATGCGTAACTCGTTCCTGCACGACAACGAGAACGGCATCCTGAGCGGCGTGAACACCGCCAGCACCATCGTCCTCGAGAACAACGAGTTCGGCCACAACGGCTACGGCGACGGCTACAGCCACAACGTGTACATCGGCAAGGCCGGCAAGCTGACCTTCCGCTACAACTACTCGCACGACGCCAACGTCGGCCACAACCTGAAGACGCGCGCGCTGTACAACACCATCGCCTACAACCGCTTCTCGAGCCTGCGTAGCGGCGAAACCGGCAGCACTGCCGCCGGCAAGCCGAGCTACGAGATCGACGTGCCAAACGGCGGAACGACCTTCATCATCGGCAACGTGATCATGCAGCCAGTCGGCGGCAACAATCCGAACATCGTTGCTTACGGCGAAGAAGGCGTGAGCGGTTATGCAACCGACCTCTACGTTGTGAACAATACCTTCATCAACGACGAAAGTTCGCGCGGCTATTTCGTGATGGTGGGCGGCGGCGTGACCACCCCGGCTAAACTGATCAATAACCTGTTCAGCGGCTATGGCCCGATGAGCACGCAGGCATCCTCGATCAAGACGGCGAACTACCAGGCACTGTCGGTGGGCTTCGTCAACAAGGCCGCCTACGACCTGCGTCCGCTGGCGAACTCGCTGATCGTCAACGCCGGTGTGGCGCCTGGCAACTCGACAAACGGCTCGTCGCTCAACGCCGCCGCCAGCTACAAGCACAGCGCGTCGGGCATCAACCGTACCATGCTCGGTACGAAGAACGACATCGGCGCCTACGAAGTTCAGTAAGCACCATTCGGTATCGCTATAAAAAAGGCCCCGGCGTGAAAACGCCGGGGCCTTTTTTCGTTCGCTGCCTGCCGCGCGAAGGCGGCCACGGCATCAGTTGGTGGCGTCTTTCAGGTTTTCCTTGACGTCACCATACTTCTCTTGCGTCTTGCCTTCGACCTGGTTCTTCAGGCCCTTGACCTGCTGCTCGGGATTGCCGACCAGCTTGCCGGCTTCTTCCTGAATCTTGCCACCGATGTCTTGCAGTTTGCCTTCGACTTGGTCCTTGTTCATGATGATCTCCTTGCTGGTGAGTTAAGGCGCGGTCGGATGACGGCGCGATGGGTTCAGATTACGCTCCCGTACGGCTGCCTTCCGTGCGTGCCTTCACATAGCTCGGCAATATCTTGTGCCGCTGAGGGCGCACGCCCTGCCCTTCAAAAAATAAAGGCGCTGTTCGCGTTAAGTGTGGAATATGCCGATTGCCGCTCGCAGCAAAGCCTCCGGCGTCTTGACGCGAGCGCCGTCGAGCGCCCAGCGCCAGCCGAGATAGTTGCCGAGGTAACGGCTGGCAATCCCGCGAAATGGCTGCAGCCAGCCGCGCAGGCGGCTGTGATAGGCGTTCACGTTCTGGACGTGGATCGCGCCGCGCACCCGGATTCCCGCCTGCAAGTTCACCGTTTGGTGGGTGATACCGGCTTCGCGTGCGAAATGCCGGTAGGCCGCATGGGCGTCCGTCACCAGCAACACGTCCGGCTCCAGTCGCACTTTCAAATGATCGTGCAATTGCGCCCGCGTCACCGGCCCCTTGCCGGGGACCCAGTCGAGCGTCTGGCCGGTCCGGTCGCGTGCGACCAGGATGCACATCTGCTCGTTCGAAATGCCGCGTTTTGTCGCTTTGCCGCCGCGCTTGCGTGGAGGTCGATCGAGCGAGCGGGAACCTTTGTGTGATTCGAGCACATACATCTCGTCGGCCTCGGCGATCCCGGCCAGGCGCTGGGGCCGGTCGTTTTGAGTGAGCGCGAGAAAGCGGTGGCGCCAGCGAAAGCTGGTGGCGCTGGCAACGCCGAGCTGGGCGGCGCTGCGCCGGATGCTGTGCGAGTCGAGCATGCCGCCCAGGTAATCGAGCCAGCGCCCTTTGTGGCGCAGGCGCGCCAGCGGCGTGCCCGTGAGCGCGTTGCAGGTCCTCCCGCAAGCGCGGCAACGAAAGCGTTGAAGGCCGTTGGCGCGGCCGTGCTTGTGAAACTGCTGCGCGCCGCAACCGGGACAGGCAAGTCGGGGCGCGCTCGCCTGCTCGATGACGTCCACCGTCCGATCGCGCTTGACCGTTGGCAGCAGCAGGCCGAGCAAACGTTCGCGCTGGCGCCGGGTCAGCGCGGCCAGGTTCTTCAGGAAATGCTCGAACTTGCGTGCCTGCATCCGAACCTCCTCTCAGGTGAAGTCTCATTTGGACCTCAGCCGTTCAAGAAAATTCCACACTTAACGCGAACAGCGCCAAAATAAAAGCCGCGACGAATCGCGGCTTGTTTTCCAAAGACCGGGAAATCAGCGGTTACCCTTGACGATATCCTTCACGTCGCCCACTTTTTCCTGCACCTTGCCTTCGGCCTGGTTAGACAATCCCTCGGACTGCTGCTGGCGGCTGCCGACAGCTTCACCGACCTTTTCCTGAATCTTGCCGCCGATGTCCTTGGCCTTGCCTTTGATCTGGTCCTGGTTCATGGTAATCCTCTTCGGTTGAAAGCGAAGCCCCACCTTATGCCTGATTGTCACGCATCTCTGTTCGCTGGTTAACATTTGGCTTACGCCACAAACTCGCCAGCCAGGACTGCTGTTCGCGCGGCAGGCCCGGCGGACGGTAGTAATGATGCAGTGGAGTAAATCCCGCCGCCACCAGGAAGCCTTCCCAGGTCGGGTAATCGTAATAGCTGCCGTAGCGCGCCCCGTTCCACCCCTCCTCGTTGTGCCCGCGCGGGTTCGAGCTGAACAGCACGCCGCCCGGTTTCAGGCCGACGTACAGCGCCGCCAGCACCTCGGGCAATGCCGCGCTCGGCACGTGGAAGAGCGAGGCGTTGGCGAAGATGCCGTCGAAGAAGGCAGGCGGCAAGTCCAGGTGCAGGAAATCCTGGCGCCAGACCTCGCACCCGCTGTACCCGGCCGCCATGGCGACGAATTCGGCCGAGCCGTCGAGCCCTATCGCGCGGTGCCCGCGCTCCCTGAAGGTTTTTAAATCGCGCCCCGGGCCGCAGCCCAGGTCGAGCAGCGTATAGGGCGCCGGCGCCTCGATCGCGTCCAGCAGCGCGCCGATGTTCTGGCTGACGTCGTGGCCGATGGTGCCGGCAAAGAACCCGCGCGCATTGCGTTCGTAATGCGCGAGGGTGCGTCGGGAGATGTCGTCGAGGCTATCGGTCATGGCTTACCAGATCTTCACACGCTCCTGCGGCGCCAGGTAGAGCTCCTGCCCCGGCTTGACGTCGAAGGCCTTGTACCAGGCGTCCAGGTTGCGCACGATATAGGTACGGTACTGGGCCGGTGCATGGCCGTCGGTCAGCACGCCGCGGCGCAGCGAGGCTTCGCGCGCCTTGCTGCGCCAGCCCTGGGCAAAGCCGCGGAAGAAGTCCTTGTCCGCCTCAGAACTCTTGCCCGAGGCCGTGGTCTTGAAGGCGTCGTAGGCCGCCTCCAGCCCGGCCAGGTCGGCCAGGTTTTCGCTCAGCGTCAGCTGGCCGTTGACGGCCAGGTCCGGGAAGGGTTTATAGGCGTTATATTGCGCGACCAGCTTGGCCGACGCAGTCTTGAAATGCTCCAGGTCCTCTTTCGTCCACCAGTCGCGCAGGCGGCCCTGGGCGTCGAACTGGGCGCCCTGGTCGTCGAAGCTGTGGCTGATCTCGTGGCCGATGATCGAGCCGATCGCGCCGTAGTTGGCGGCGTCGGACGCCTTCGGGTCGAAGAACGGCGGCTGCAGGATGGCGGCCGGGAAGTTCAGTGCATTCTGCAGCGGCAAGTTCACGGCATTCACCAGTTGCGGCGGCATCGCCCATTCGGTGCGGTCCGGCTTGCGCTTGAGTTTCGCCAGTTCCTGCCGGTAGTGGTATTCCTCGGCGCGGATCGCATTGCCGAAGGCGTCGCCGGCGACGATGCGCAGGCCGTCATACGATTTCCACTTCTCCGGATAGCCGATGCCGACATACAGGGACTTCACTTTTGCCTGGGCCTGGGCGCGGGTGGCCGGCGCCATCCAGTCGAGCTTGTCGATGCGGCGGCTGAAGGCGTCGATGATGTTCCCCACCATTTGCTGCACGCGTGCCTTGTTTTCGGCCGGGAAATAACGGGCGACATACACCTTGCCCACGGCTTCGTCCATCGCGGCATTGGTGGCGCCCAGTGCGCGTTTCCAGCGTGCCGACTGCTGCGGTGTGCCGGACAAGGTCTTGCCGTTGAATTCGAAACGCTGGTCGGCGAAGGCCTTCGGCAGCAGGCTGGCGTACTGGTTCAGCTTGTGGAAAGCGAGATAGTCGCGCCAGGTGGCGACGTCGGCATCGGCCAGCAGCTTGGCCGCGCCCGTGATCGCAGTCGGGTGGTAGACCTGGAAGCGGTCCTGGCCGGACATGCCGGCCGCCTTGAAGAAGGCGCTCCAGTCGATGCCCGGGGCCTTGGCCGCGAAGTCCTTCAGGGTCCAGACATTGTTCGACTTCTGGATGTTCGCCGAATCCTCGCGCGTGGCATGGGTCTGCGCCAGCGCCAGCTCGAGTTCGAACACGCGCGCGGCGCGCTCGTCGGTCCTGTCCATTCCGGCCAGTTTCAGCATGGCGGCGATGTGCTGCTGGTACTTGGTACGCAGCTCGGCCATGCGCGCATTGTTTTCCAGGTAGTAGGCACGGTCCGGCAGGCCGAGGCCGCCCTGCAGCACATACGGCAGGTTGCGCGAGGAATCGGTCAGGCCCTGCGCGATCCACAGGCCGAACAGGTTTTCGGTGAAGAAATTGGTGGCGTTTAGCGGGTCGACGTCGGCGCGGATCGAGCCGCCGAGGGCGCGCACCAGGGCCGCCTTGTCCTTGATGCCGGCGATCGCACCCAGCATCGGCTTGATCGGCGCCAGGCCGCGCTTCTCGATGCCGGCCTCGTCCATGTAGGCGGCGTAGAAGTCGGCCACCTTGCGCGCTTCGCCGCTCGTCTTCTTGTCGGCGCCCAATTCCTCGATCAACTTCGCGATGCGGGTATTCGTATCCTCGGCCAGGGCGCCCATTGCGCTCCAGGAACCGCGGTCGGCCGGGATCTCGGTCTTCGCCAGCCAGTCGCCATTGGCCCAGGTAAAGAAATCGTCGCCGGGCAGCACGGTCATGTTCGCGCTCTTGGCGGGCGCGGGTTTTTCGATCGGCGCCTTGACTTGCGCTTCCTGGGCGGCGGCAAGGCCGTGTGCGAAGCTGCCGCCACAGAGGGCGAGGACGACGGCGGTCTTGGTGAGGGTCCAACGAGTCTTCATGCTTTTCCTTTGCTTATCAACGATATCTGCAACAATCATTATTGGGCTGCCTGGAGCGCAACCCCCACTTGCGGCAGCAGGCGCGCCTTTTGCGCGGCGCGCACGCGGATGCCATTGCCCACCCGACGGGCTTCGACCAGCGCGTCCGGGCCGAAGTTCTGGCCGATATACTGCTCCATCATATCCGCATGACGCGGGTCGGACGATCCGGCGACCACCGAAGCGAGCGCGCGGTTGCGGCCGACGGCGTCGGCACTCTTGAGCAAGGCGTCGCGGTGGGCCAGGGCGAACTCCCAGGCCTGGTCCGGATGCTCGCGTCCGACGCCGGCCACGATGAGGGTGGACAGGTTGGCCGGCACCTGCGGCGACACCGCCATGTTCAGCGCGTTCGCGGCCAGGGCCGGATCCTGCACCAGGGTCAGCGCACGGCCGAAGCGGTTGCGTTCCTCGTCGGTACCGGCGGTGGCCGCGAGCCTGGCCAGCGCAGCATAGGTGGCGGGATCGGCGTAGCGGCCCACGGTGACGACGACGAAATCGAGCATGTCGGGGCTGATCGAGGCCGGGTCCGCCTGGAACCGGGCGAAGCGCTGGCGCGCCTCCCGGATCGCGCGCTCGTCGCCGGCGCGCGCCAGGGTCGTTGCCAGCAGCACGCGCAATTGCCGGTCTTCACTCGATTCGCCGGGTTTTGGTTCCCAGCCCAGTTTGTCGAACTTCGGCTGCACCAGGCTGCGAATGAAGCCGCGAATCAGCGCCTGCTCGGGCGCACCGCGGGCGAGCCTGTCCAGCGAGCCAAGGTTCGACAGGATCGATTCCCAGACGGCCAGGCGCGGCTCGTCGCGGTATTGCGCCGCCAGGCGCGTATAGTTGTCGAGCGGCATGCGTCCGGCCGACACCAGACTCCAGGCATCGAGCAGCAGCTTCAAACGCGTCGGATCGGGCAGGCGCGCGGCATTGTTCGCCAATGCATCGAAGCTGGCGCGGTCGTACTGGATGCGGAAGAAGCCGACGCTGTAGGGATCGACCACCAGCGTACCCTCGCAGCCGCCCTGCGTGAAGGTGGTGCTGCGGTTCGCCAGCAGCGTGTACCAGGCCTTGCCGTTGACGGTGCCGACTTGCAGCGGCACGCTCCACAGCCGCCCTTCCGGCGCAGGCTCATCCAGGCGGAACTGTTCCTGCGACAAGGTCACCTGGCGCTTGCCGTCGACGCAGGCCTGGCTCACCGAGACCAGGGGGTAGCCCGGCTGAGCGGTCCAGTCGGCCGCGAGCTTGCTCACCGGCTTGCCGGAGGCCTTTTCGATCGCCGCCCACAGGTCGGCGCTCGTGGTATTCGAATAGGCGTGCCTGGCCATGTAAGCACGGATGCCCTTGCGGAACTGGTCTTCGCCGACATAGGCTTCCAGCATGCGCAGGAAGCCCTGGCCTTTGACATAGGTAATGGAATCGAAGGCGCTCGCGGCCTGCTCTTCGTTGTCGATGCGGGTCTGGATCGGGTGCGTGGTCTTGCGCGCATCCAGGTTGAGCACGCCCTCGCGCTCGGCGATGCCGTCGAGGTAAGGACGCCATTCCGGGTGGAAGTGTTCGGTGGCCTTGGCAGCCATCCAGGAGGCGAAGCCTTCGTTCAGCCACAGGTTGTCCCACCAGGCCATGGTGACGAGGTTGCCGAACCACTGGTGCGCCACTTCGTGGGCGTTCACCCCGAAAGTCAGCTTCTTCGTGTCTTCCGTGCTCTTTTTCGGATCGTAGAGGAGCGTGGCTTCGTTGTAGACGATGCCACCCCAGTTTTCCATTGCACCATTGAAGCCGCCTGGAATCGCGATCTGGTCGAGCTTGGCGAGCGGATACGGCACGCCGAAGTAATTGTTGTAGTAGCGCAGCAGATCCTGCGTGGCCTGCAGGGGGAAAGCTGTCGAGCCGAGCTTGCCGGCGGTGGTCACCACGCCGATCTCGACGCCGTCCTGGCGCGCCGCCACGCGTTCCATTTCGCCCGCCACCAGCACCACCAGGTAGCTCGGCATTTTCGGCGTCGGCGCAAACGCGATGCGCTGCAGGCCGTTGCCCAACTTTTCCTGCTTCTCGACCGCGGTATTCGAATACGCCTTGAAGCTGGCCGGGACGTCGACCGTCAGCTTGAAGCGCGCGCGGAATGCAGGTTCGTCCCAGGTCGGCAGCATGCGCCGGGCGTCGGACGGTTCCATCGTGGTGGCGATCAGTTTTTTATCGAGCCCGCCGGCCTTGTAGCCGACCTGGAACAGGCCGCGTCCTTCGCGATTGATCTGCCCGGAAAAGCGCAGGCCGAGCAGGTAGCGTCCCGGTGCCAGCGGCGCGTCGAGTTCGAAGGCCAGGGTTTCCTGTTTCTCGTCGAGGATGGGCGCAAGGATGCGTTCGGGCAGGCCGCGGCCAGTCAGCGTGGCGCCCTCGATTTGCAAATTCGCGGCATTCAGGACGATGCGTTTCGTCGGTCGCAGGACCTCGATTTCGACGCGCTGCTCGCCCTTGAAGGTGTCGGCTGCGATGTCGGGCACCAGATGGGCGTCGTACAGCAGCGGGATCACGTCCTTCGGCAGCTTGCCGGGGGTGTCCGCGAACGCAAACGGGGCTTCGGCGCGGGCCGCGGTGACGGCCAGCGCCAGCGCAACGGCGCCAAATGCTCGGTGATGTCTCATCATTTCCTCTCTTGCTCTCTTATTATGTTGGTGGCGCGCCTGGCGCAGCAACCCAGCACGCACTCTAAGGGAAGCGGAAAAACGGAGACTGCGGAATGCGACAGACGGCGAAAACAGGCGCTGGAATGCAAAAACCCGGCAATACGGCGCGCCCTTGTCGAAGCGGTGAAAAAAAATTCAATTCTTTTTGCAAACAGCCCTAAAGTTCCGGCCTGCTCTGCCGTAAAAGGAGGACAACCGGTAATCCGGCCGAAAAAAATTGTCGCGGTGTCCACATGACCTCCAACGAAGTCCTCGCTATGTACGAAAATATTGCTGGCCTGACGGGCAAGATGGCCGCGGCGGCGCAATCGGGTGACTGGACGGGTTTCGACAGCCTGCAGGTGCAATGCGCCGTACAGGCGAGCGCGACGGCAAGCGGTGTGCCGGCCCTGGATGGCGCCAAGCGCCTGCGCAAGATCGACCTGCTGAAGCAGATCATGGCCAACGACCGCGCCGTGCGCGACGTGACCGAACCCTGGATGGGCCAGCTGGACCGCGCGATGCGCGCGCACTGAGCCGCCCTCCCCCGTCTTCAAAAAAGCGCCTGCGGGCGCTTTTTTCATGCCCGGCATAACAACACGCACAAACAAAAAGGCGCCCGAAGGCGCCTTTTGCTACGGACGGGGTCCGTATGAATTCGGAGAGCAACACCAGGAAACCCGGTGCTGCCTCTTTTGCCGGTTGCATCCGGCGTCCGCTGCCGCTGTTGGCAGGCTGACCGCTTCCGAAACAGGCGCCTTGCGGCGTACTTCCGTGTCTCGCGCCACGCTATCGGTGGTGGCTGCGCGGACTCCGTTTCGTTTTGTGGTTTTGATAACCAACGAGCCCAGTATAGCGCAAATATGCCGCTTGTGTAGACCAATTGTGCGCGGCTTATTCTGGCCGGGAAACTACCTCGGTCAGGACGGGTTCGTCGCCCGCTGCGGCGGCATCGGGGGCCGCGTCCTTCCCGCGATTCGGCATCAGGCGCGCCTTCACGGCCGCCATGAAATGCGGCTTCGGTTCGCCCGCAACTGCGCTCTCCTTGCCCGCTTTCGGCAACCTGGCCGGCTTGTGCGCGGCCGGGATCTTGCCGAAGCCGGCACGCTTGCGGCGCGCCAGCAGGGCCAGCACCAGCCCGGCAAGCGCGGCAATGCCCGCGACCGCGCCGCCGATCAGCAGCCACGGGGTCTCGGGCTCCGGCGGTTCGACCTTCTTCGGCTTGCGCTGGATGCGGGGCGCGCCCTTCGGTGCGTCCTTCTCGGCCTCCTTCGCCGCCGGGGCGGGAACAGGCTGGTGGACCGCGGCAGGCGTCCCGGCGCTGTGCGCCTTGGCGGGCGCGCCCTGCAGTGTTTTGACTTTGTCCTCGAGCCTGGCCAGGTCATGGCGCAGCGCGGCGTTTTTTTCGCCAAGCGCCACGCAGGCATCCAGGTGTTCGGTCGACGGCTGCGGCGCGCAGCTCGGCGCCTGCGCAGCCGCCTCAGGAACCGGCTTCGGCGCAGCGACCGGTTTTTTGGTGGGCGCCACCTTTGCCACCAGCTTCGCAGCTGCCTTGCGCCGGACCGGCGCCGCTTCCACGTATTCCTCGCCCGTCTGCAGGGCCGCGGCCGGACGCGCAACGGCAGCCGGCGTGCGTGCCGGAACAGGAAGTGGCGCCGGCTCGGCCTGCGCTTTCGGTGCCTCAGGCACGGGCGGCGGCGCCGGACTCGGGTCCGGCGTCAGCCACAGGGTCACCAGGCGCACGTTGCGCTGGCCGCCATCGAGCAGTTCCAGGTAGATGTGCAGGTGGCGGCTCTCTACCGGCTTGAGCGAGGTCAGATGCAGGAACTGGCGGCCGTCGCGGCGCATCACAGTCATGTTGAGGCTGGAGAGCACAGCCGGCATGGCGATGTTCGCGCCCCGGTAGACGTCCGGGTTGGCCACTCGTACCGCTACCTGCCTGCCCGGGTCGTCGAGCAGGGTCAGCTCGACGTCGGCGACGAGCGCCTGCCCGAGATGCGAACGCACCTGGGCCTCGCCCAGTTCGGCCGCATGGCCGGCGCCCGCCGTCACAGCGGCGGCAAGCAGGAATGTCGACAGGATGGTGTGTGTGCGCAGCGCCATGGCA
Organism: Massilia sp. LXY-5; assembly: GCF_059801075.1. Classification (NCBI taxonomy): domain Bacteria; kingdom Pseudomonadati; phylum Pseudomonadota; class Betaproteobacteria; order Burkholderiales; family Oxalobacteraceae; genus Massilia; species Massilia sp. LXY-5. The sequence continues at coordinate 674,155 of NZ_JBNNEH010000003.1, read as the reverse complement.
GGAAGAATTTGTAGCCTAAGCGTAATTAACGGGTGTTCGGATACACTCTTTAGCTCCAGCCCGCAAATAACAGGAAACCCTATGGAAAACCGGATAGAAAAAGACAGTTTCGGCCCGATCGAGGTTCCGGCCGGCCATCTCTGGGGCGCGCAGACCCAGCGTTCCCTGCACCACTTCCACATTTCGACCGAACGCATGGCGCCGGAACTGGTGGCTGCGCTGGCCCAGGTCAAGCGCGCCGCCGCAGCGGTGAACCGCTCGCTCGGCAAGCTGCCGCGCGACAAGGCCGACGCCATCATCGCCGCCGCCGACGAAGTGCTCGCGGGGCGCTATCCGGACGAGTTTCCGCTGGCCGTCTGGCAGACCGGTTCCGGCACCCAGAGCAACATGAACATGAACGAGGTGCTGGCCAACCGCGCCTCCGAGATCATGGGCGGCGAACGCGGCGAAGCGCGCCTGCTGCACCCGAACGACCACGTCAACATGGGCCAGTCCTCGAACGACATCTTCCCGACCGCGATGCACGTGGCGGCCGCGCTGGCGGTCTCGAAAGAGGTGCTGCCTGCGCTGGCGCGCCTGCGCGGCACGCTGACGGTCAAGTCGCGCGACTTCGCCGACATCGTCAAGATCGGCCGCACCCACTTGCAGGACGCCACGCCCCTGACCCTCGGCCAGGAATTTTCCGGCTATGTCGCCCAGCTCGAGTTCGCCGAGCAGGCCATCCGCGCTTCCCTGCCCGGCCTGCTGTTGCTGGCGGCCGGGGGGACGGCGGTCGGCACCGGCCTCAACGCTCATCCCGAGTTCGCCCCGCGCATCGCCGCCGAACTCGGTTCGCGCACCGGCCTGGCATTCAAGACGGCGCCCAACAAGTTCATGGCCCTGGCCGGGCACGACGCACTGGTGTCAAGCCACGGCGCCTTCAAAACCCTGGCCACCGCCCTCATGAAGATCGCCAACGACGTGCGCTGGATGGCCTCCGGTCCGCGCTCGGGCCTGGGGGAAATCACGATTCCGGAAAACGAGCCGGGCAGCTCGATCATGCCGGGCAAGGTCAATCCGACCCAGTGCGAAGCGCTGACGATGTTGTGCTGCCAGGTGTTCGGCAACGACGTTGCGCTGACGATCGGCGCCTCGCAGGGCAATTTCGAGCTGAACGTGTTCAAGCCGATGATCGCCCACAATTTCCTGCAGAGCGCGCGGCTGCTGGCGGACGGCATGCGCTCGTTCGAGGAGCACTGTGCCAAGGGCATCGAACCGAACCGCGCCCGGATCGGCGAACTGATGGAACGCTCGCTGATGCTGGTGACCGCGCTGGCGCCCCACATCGGGTATGATGCCGCCGCGCAGATCGCCAAGCACGCGCAGCACGAGGGCATCACGCTGCGCGAGGCGGCCCGGCAATCGGGTCATGTCAGCGAGGAACAGTTCGACCAGTGGATCGTTCCGATCGACATGACGCGTCCTGATCCGGAATAAGCACTCCCTGCGGCTGAAGCTGGGCTTGCTGCGACCCTGTCGAGGCAAGCCCAAGCGTGCGCCCCACAATTTAACCCAAGTATATTATGCAAAACACAACTTTCGAACTGACATCCGAGTTCGTCGAACTCAACCAGCTGCTGAAACTGGTCGGCCTGTGCGATAGCGGCGGCGCCGGCAAGAACATCGTGGCCAGTGGCGTGGTGTCGGTCGACGGCAAGAAAGAACTGCGCAAGACCGCAAAGATCCGCACCGGCCAGACCGTGACCGTGGGCGACGTGCGGATCGCGGTTCGGTAGGCGGGACTGCCGGCCTCTACGGCACACGTTTGCGCGCAGACAAACGCGACCGGTAGTCCTTGTTTATATTTTAAGTGCGCCTGACTTCCCTACGGGGCAAGGCGCACTGAAACGTGATCAATCGGCTTGAGGTGAATGCCATGGAAACCCCGGAAAAAAATCCGCAAACGCAGGAACGGCTGATCGGCGATCTGCGCCTCGTCATCGAGAATGCGGAAGAACTGCTGAAGAACACGGATCAATACACGAGCGTCCTCTATCAGAACGCGCGCGCCAAGCTGGCCATGGCCCTGAACGCGGCCAACGAAGAACTCGAGCGCTTCGAAGACGCGCAGCTCAATCGCATGATGGAAGCGACGCGCCAGGCCACCGAGCGCTGCGGCAGCCTGAGCGGCGAAGAGCGGATCCTGCGCGCTTTCCATTGAATGCACGGCGGCGCCAGGCTGGCGCCGCTGCCGACATGCGGTGCGAGATCTCTACGGTTGCACCGCGTGGGCGCGAGAGCCGTTCGTGGCCCGGCCCACCCTACAAACCCATCAGGCAGTGGTATTGATCTTGTTGCCGAGGTGAGCCGGCAGGTTCTGCGGCGGCTGGATGCCGTCGAGGATCTGGGTCATGGTCGACTTCTGCATGTCCTGCTGCTTCTTGAGCATGGTCATGCCGACGTCCTCCTTGGTGCCGGTCTCGGCGATGGTGGTAGATAGCCTGGCGATGGCGAGGACGTCCATATCGGTCTCCTGTTGAGGGTTATCCTTCCTTAACGGCTTGTTCTATGGAAACTTTAGCCCTGGCCGCCATCCATCCGGTGAGCCAGCACAAGACATCCCCGGGCGCATTCAGGTCCAGCCAGGCCCGGCCCGCGTCGGCGGGCGCCGGACCGTCGGAGGCCACGGCCACCACCAGCGCATCGTCCGGATACAGCGGCGCGCGCCCGAGCGCGGGACGCCAGACCTCGAGCTTCGGCAGCGGCTCCCATTTATAACCTTCGACCAGGGTCAGGTCGGCTGGCGCCAGGCGCGCCAACTGTTCGGCCAGCGGCGGTTCGGCCTCCCCGCGCAGTTCGCGCAGGATGGCATAGCGGTAGGGAGAGGCGATCATCACCTCGGCCGCGCCCGCCATGCGCAGGCGCGCGCTGTCCTTGTGCGGCGGCTCGAGTTCGATGTCGTGGTGGCTGTGCTTGACCACGTTCACGCGCAAGCCGCGCGCGGCCAGCTGGGCAACGAGGAATTCGAGCAGCGTGGTCTTGCCGCTGCCCGACCAGCCGACCACGGCCAGCACGACGGGCGCCGCGCCGGAATCAATAAGCGACACGGTAGCGGGTGCCCCGGTAATTCATGACGGCATATTTCGGCATCAGGCGCTCGAGGACCAGGCCGGGGGCCAGCTCTTCTCCTTCGCGGCGCAGCATTTTATCGACCAGCAGCAGGCGATCGGCCGGGTTGGGCGAGTAGATGTAGCCGCCCACCGCCACCTTCGGCACTTCGCGCTGGATGGCCTCGGGCAGCTGCTGCAGCGTACGCAGGTTTTCTTCCTGAATCGGATCGGGCGCACGGGTGGGCGGCGGTGCAGGCGGCGTCGGTGCCGGCAGGTAGACCGCCTCGGGCGCCGGATCACGCGCGGCGGCCGGAGCCGGAGCCGGCGCCCGGCGTGGTTTGGTGTCTGCCGGCGGTGGCGCCGCCGGCGTGGCAGCGGCAACCGGCTCGCTCCTCCGCCTGGCAGGCTGCACGGCCGGCGCCGGGACCGGAACCGCACTCGCAGGCAGTGCTTCCGGCACAGGCGCAGGCGCGGCAACCGGTGCCGCGGCCGGCTCCTTCGAGGCCGCCGGCGCGGCGGCTGGCGCAGGCGCCGCCGGCCCCGCCTCGTTACGCGCCAGCACGGCAGGCTGTCCCGCCGGCGTCTTCGCCCGCCACACGAGCCCGGCCGCGATACCCGCGACCAGCACGCCCACGCCCAGGCCGATCAGCAGCGGCTTGCGGTTCACCGCGGCGGACGCGGCCGGAACCGGAACCGGCGCCGGCGTATGGATGTCGGGCGCATTGCCCAGCTGGCGTTCGGCTTGCGCCTTTTTGAGTGCTTCGAGAATGTACGACATTTAGTGTCCCGTCCCGGCGGCGAGCAGGCGTGGCTCGGCGACCCCGGTCAGCTGGTTGAGGCGCATGTAGGTGCGGGGGCCGGCCACGCCGTCCGCCTTCAGGTTCTGCTTCGACTGGAATGCACGCAATAACTGCCCGATGCGTGCATCGAAGGGCTGCTGCGCGGCCGGCGCCGTGACGCCGCCGAGCTGGGCCAGGCGCGCAGCGAGCCAGTCCACGTCCGTCCCCTGGTCCCCGGGCGCCAGGTTGTCGCGGAAGGCGCGCGGCATTTTCCAGAAGGTCGTGTACTCGCCGGTGAAGCGCGCCACCAGGGCGGCGAGCTCGACTTTTTCGCGCTTGCCGTCGGCGAGCAGGGTCACGCTGCGCTCGTCCATCCCGGCCAGCACGGCATAGCTGGTGCTACGTCCGTCGCGCAGGGTAATGACGGCCGGACGGTCGAGCTGGCGCAATTCGTAGATGCCGCCGCGGCCCGTATGGCAGCGCAGGTCGAGGCGGAACGCGACCTGGCAGGGTTCGCCCGCTGGAAGCGTTGCGCCCCACAGGCTCGCCAGGCTGCGCAGGGCCGGGGCTTCGTCGGCGTGCCCCTGGGGCAAGGCGGCTGCGGGCGCAGGCGCAGGCGCAGATGCAGGCGCAGGTGCAGGCAAGGCCTGCGCAATCCTTCCCTTCTTGCCGGCAGTCGGCGCCGCGACTGGCGCCGTCGTATGCGGCAATACCTGCCACGCGGCCGCACTGAGCGCCGCGCCCGCCAGCAGCCCGCCCGCCACCAGCGGCCAGCGCGCCTTGCGCGCCGGGGCCGTGGTTTCGCCCGTAAACACTTCCTCGGCCGCCTTGCGCAGGATGGTGCGCGTCACCTCGCGGCTGTTTTCGACATAGGCACCCAGCAGCGCGCGGTCGCACAGCAGGTTGATGCGGCGCGGCACGCCCTGCGTGATGCGGTGGATCGCCGGCACGATCGATGCGGGGAACACCGGCCCGCCCTGCGCGCCCGCGACCGCCATCCGGTGCGCGATATAGGCACCCGTCTCGGGCTCGGACAGCGGCCCCAGGTGGTAGCGCGCGATCACGCGCTGCGCCAGTTGTTCCAGCTCGGGACGCGCCAGCATCGTGCGCAGCTCCGGCTGGCCGATCAGGATGATTTGCAGCAGCTTGCGCTCGCTCGTCTCCAGGTTCGTCAGCAGGCGCAATTGTTCGAGAACCTCGGGCGCCAGGTTCTGGGCTTCGTCGATGACGAGCACGTTGTTCATGCCCTGCGCGTGCGAGGCCAGCAGATAGGCGTTGATCGCGTCGACATAGCCCTTCACGCCCTGTCCGCTGCCCGGCGCAGCGATGCGGAACTCTTCGCAGACCGATTGCAGCAGTTCGCCCACGGTCAGTTTCGGGTTGAAGATATAGGCGAGCCGGCAGTTCTCCGGGATCTGCTCGATGAAGCAGCGGCAGACCGTGGTCTTGCCGGCGCCGATCTCGCCGGTCAGCAGCACGAAGCCGCCGCCGCTGTTGATGCCGTACAGCAGGTGGGCCAGCGCTTCGCGGTGGCGCTCGCTCATGAACAGGTAGCGCGGGTCGGGGGCGATCGAGAACGGCGCCTGCTTCAGGTTGAAGAAATTGGTGTACATCAGAACTGGCGGCCTGGCGGGAGAGGTTTATATCTCGCGCAGTATATTTTGGATTTGCCTTTGTGATAAGCGATGACGCTGCCCGGGTTCGATACCCGCAATGGATATTGCGACATATCGGCCGTTTTATGGCGTATGCCGACGGCCGCGTGGATGGCCTCTTCCAGCTCTTCCGGCTTGCTGTCGACCACGGCCGCGATGAAGGCCATCGGATTGCTGTCGTCGCTGACCATGATGTCCTGCACCTGCTTGCCCCATAAGCTGGCCTCGCCCTTGAACCAGAAGGCGCCGCCCTCGTGCTTGTAGGAAGGACCGAGGGCGGTGCTCAGCCAGGAATGGAAATACTTGTTGTCGAGCTGGCTGCGGCACAGCAGCGCATTCCCGATCACGGGGCCGAAGGTCGAGGGCAGCGCCTGGGCCGCACTCATACTCACACTGCAGGCGAGCGCCAGCAGCACGCCTGCAGTGTGAGCGTAAGTGCGGCGCGTGCGCGTCACAGCTTCGACAGCCAGGCGCGATTGGCGGCGATTTTCGCCTTGGCCGATGCCGGCAAGGCCTCATAGCAGCCGGGATGCTGCTTCAGGGCCCCCTCGCGCACCTCTTTCTCGAGGCCATTCACGATAAACACATAAACGGTGGCGCCCTCGCTGTTCTTGCGCGTGCCCATGTAACGAATCACTTGTTTCTCCTTACTCGACCCGCCCATTATGACACCTGCCGCCGCGGGCGGCTGTGCTGGAATGCGTCAGGCCGCTTTTGGGCGCACCGGCCGCCAGGCTGAACTGTTGTGATCGAGCCACGATTCGATCAGCTGCCGATTGTCGTGCTGCCACGGATGAAAGGAGCGCGAAAAATACTGCAGCCCCGGCCTCAGCAGGTGCCCCGCCAGTCCATTGCGCCCGAACCAGATGTTAATCGCACTGCCCCAGGTGCGCGGCTTGAACAGCTCGCCGTCGCGGCGCAGGTTGAAACAAGTCTGGAGAAAAGTCTCGAAGGCAAACATGAAACTGACGTGCACATACCAGAGCACGCGCCGCCAGTATCCTCCTCCGGCGGCGCGGTAGGCATCGAAGGCCACGCCCTTGTGCTCGGTTTCCTCGACCGCGTGCCAGGACCAGACGGTCCGCATCCGCGGCTCGGCGCCTTCCAGCCATCCGGGATGGCGCAGCACGCCGTCGGCCAGCATCGCCGTGTAATGCTCGAGCGCGCAGGTGATCGCCAGCCGGCTCAGCACACTCATGCGGTCGATGCGCCGGATCCGCTTGCGGATTGCGGCCTCGCGCGTATAGGGCAGGCCCTGGCGCTCGAGCTCCTTGTTGTACTGCACGTGCACATGCCGGTGGGTCGCCTCCTGGCCGATGAAATCCCTGACTTCTTCGCGCAGCTGCGGGTCGGCCAGGCATTCCGGCGGCACGGCGCGCACGGCATCGATGAACAATTGCTCGCCGAGGGGAAAACTCATCGACAACGCGTTGAACAGCTGGGTGCGGTAGGCGTCGCCGCCATTCCAGCGGCGCCCGAAACCTTGCGCGAGGTCGACCTCGATTTTCCGGACTGTCAGGGTAGACATGGGTTTCCTTTCGTCTGCCGATGGTGAACAGGACGCAGTTCGGCGCCCGACTTCGACCGTTGATACCGTGATTTTGCACGTCCATCGGTTCGGCTGCATGCACCGCTGCCGTTTGCCCTATCGTGCATGCTCTGCCCCCACAAAAACAACAAGGACACCGAATGAACATCAAGCACACCGCCCTCGCCGCCCTCGTCCTCTGCAGCGGCCTGGCCAGCATGCAGGGCGTTTCCGCCGACGACAGGCGCGCGCCCGTGACCGTCGACAAGCGCGCCGTCGGCGCATTTACCGCCATCGAACTGGCCGGCCCCTTCCGCGTCATCGTGACCGAGGGCGCGCCGCGCCTTGAATTATCGGGCGAAGCGAAGCAGCTGGCCGAGATCGAGACGGAAGTGCGCAATGGCACCCTGATCGTGCGCCAGCGTTCCTCGCGCTCGAGCTTCGGCTTCCACTGGGGCAAGCGCGAGCATGAGGAAGTCGTCGTGCGCATCGGCGCATCAAGCCTGAAGTCGCTCGCCAGCAGCGGAAGCGGCGACGTCGAGCTCGACACGGTCGGCGGCGAGCGTTTCACCTTGTCCTCGAGCGGGCCGGGCGATATCCGCGCACGGGGCGCCGCGCGCACGTTTGAAGTAAGCAGCAGCGGCAGCGGCGACCTCGACCTGCGCCAGGTGAAAGCGGGCAACGTCGCGCTGTCGATGTCCGGTCCCGGCGACGTGCAGCTGGGCAGCGTCGGCAACGAACTGACGGCGCGCGTCAGCGGCTCGGGCGACCTTGATGCGGACGAGCTGCGCCTGGCGCGCGCCGTGGCGCTGGTATCGGGTCCGGGCGGCGCCAGGTTACGCGGCACGGCGCGCGAGTTGCGGGTTGAAGTCAACGGCTCGGGCGACCTCGATGCCTGCGGCCTGCAGGTCGAAAAGCTCAACAGCGTCCAGCGCGGACCGGGCAATGCCTGCGTCGCCGGCACCATCCGCCAGTTCGAGGCCGAAGTCAACGGATCGGGCGACCTCGAAGCGCGCGGCCTGCAGGCCGGACGCGCGGTCCTGCGCATGACCGGCCCCGGCAGCGCAAGGCTCTCCGGCAGCGCCGACGAACTGCGCGCGGACCTGAGCGGCTCGGGCGAACTCGACGCTGAAAAACTCACCGTGCGCAGCGCGATGATCGACAGCGGCGGCCCCGGCGACATCAAACTGGCGCGCGTCACCGATACCCTCGACGCTTCGCTGCACGGCTCGGGCGACCTGAGCGCCTCGATCGAAGGCAAGCGCGTCATGCTGAAGCTGCGCGGCCCCGGCAACGCCCAGCTGCAAGGCCACGCCGAGCGCATCACCGCCGAACTGAGCGGCTCCGGCAGCCTGCAGGCGCGCCGTCTGACGGTGCGCCAGACGGACATCAACGTGCGTGGGCCGGGCACCGCTTCGGTGAACCAGGTGCGCGAAGGCGACGGGCGCGAGCAGCTGGTGCAGGTCGAGCGCGGTGGACGGCGTCAGGTGGACTGAACCTGGGCGTAGCGCTTGAGATGCCTGGTTCGCCCAGGGCAGGCATGCGTCTGGACGACTATCGGAATGATTCCTGAAAAGTAACATCAGGCGCCGAACAAGCGTTATGCTTGTCCTTGAAGCGACGCGCCGAAGCCTTGCCAGGTTCCCGGCATCCCGATTCGAAGGACAATCCAAATGACTAGCCTCGACCGGCCCGTGTGGGCCTCACTTGTCTCTGCACCGCAGCTCGCGGAAGGTGGTGATCTTGCCAAGCGTTTCCGGCGCGACGTCAACGTTTTCGCTGCCGCGTCCGACGATAGCCCCGCGAGTCTTGCGGCACTTGCCGGGCTCGTCTGCGATGACGAATCCATCTTTTTGCTCCAGGTCCCGACCATCCGCCTGCCCGACGGCCTTGTCGCGGTGCGCGAGGCCCAGGGAGTGCAGTTGCTGGCGGCCCGGCCCATCGCGCCCGGGACAGGCAAGGATCCGATCCTTGTCCTTGGCGATGCGGATGCGGAGGAAATGCTCGCTTTGGCGACACTGACCGAGCCGGGACCCTTTTTGTCACACACACATACGATGGGCCGCTTCGTCGGCATCCGCGTCGACGGGCGTCTGGTCGCCATGGCGGGGGAGCGCATGCGTTTTCCGGGTTTCACGGAAGTCAGCGGCGTATGTACCCATCCTGACTTTCGCGGGCGTGGCCTGGGCAGAAGACTTTCTTCCGTCGTCGCGCATGCCATCCAACAACGCGGCGAGCAGCCATTCCTTCACGCTTGGGCGTCCAACACTGCGGCAATCGCGCTGTACGAACAACTGGGATTTACCTACCGAACGGCAGTACGGGTGGCCGTCGTGAAAAAACGGGCCTGAATGCACACTGCCCGAAGCAAGCCACGAATCGACCCGAAACCATGTTAACCGGACTAAATCACCTGACCCTTGCGGTGCGCAATATCGAACGAAGCGTGGATTTCTATCGACAACTGCTCGGCTTCCGCCTGCTCGCGAGCTGGAATGCAGGCGCTTACTTATCGCTTGGGGACTTGTGGCTGTGTCTGTCGCTGGATCCCCTGAGGCCGGAAGGACCCACGCCCGAGTACACGCACTACGCGTTCAGCATCACGCAGGACAATCTCGACACCTTGCGTCGGCACCTGCGCGATCACGGCGTCACCGAGTGGCGACAGAACCGCAGCGAAGGGGACTCCGTTTACTTTCTCGACCCTGACGGACATAAGCTTGAAGCGCACGTTGGCGACGTGCGCAGCCGGCTCGCCCAATGCCGCATCCAGCCTTACTCAGGCATGCGCTTCTTTGAATGAGTTCGGCAATCGTGCGCGGGCCGGGCAGCGCCGCGGTCAACCAGGTAGTCGAGGGCGGCGGGGCGCGAGCAGTTGGTGCAGGTCGAGCGGGGTGGAAGGCGTCAGGTGGAGTAAGTTTTCGGCAGCTTGCTGGCGGTTCCGCATCTCCGCATTCGGCCTTATAGCGGACCTGTGCTGTTGGGATAAGCGGCGAATCAACGATGCTGCAGCTCTGAAGGCGCATCTTCGCAGTTCATCAGCATCGCGTACTTCCCCCAATGTGCATAAGGTTTGCTCCATGATGCGTTGACCGGTTGAACGCGCAGCCGATAGCGCCCCTAAGCCATTCGCTTCCTGTCCGCCAAGCGCCAGCGCAGCAAGCCCGACGCACCCACCAGGTAATAACCGGCAACCACGCCCATGATCCCCATCGTCAGCGGACTGCTGCCGAACGCCGGCACCTGCTGCGGCCCCAGGGTAAACATTTCGAACATGCGATACAGCACGCGCGCAATGAAGAGCATGGCGACGACCATGCCGATCGGGGCGTACGGAATATAGAAATAATCGCTGCCGACGCGCTCGAAACCCATGCGGCGCCAGGCGGCGAAGCCGAGCGCGGTACCGACCGCGGCGCCGCCGAGCAGCGCGCCAAGCACGGCAGGCTTGGCGAACAGCATGACGATCATGGCCAGCAAAAAGGTCGGCAGGAAGGTCACGCCGAACCAGTGGCGCCACATGCGCGATTTCTGGCGGACGGTCAGGCGCTGCACGCGCTTGTAGACGCGCCACATGATGAGGGGCGTGGCGGCGAACATGATCAAGTGCGTCTGGGTCATGGTGTAGATGATAATTTCGATGGGCTGGCGCCGAGTATCACCCATTTTTTCCATTTTGGAAATAATGGCATTGCGGCTTGTCCGGCTTCCGCCTCCTGCGCGGCGCCCAGGATATGGCGCTCAACCATACCAGTTTGCATACCAGCACCTGCTCCCGCTTTTCATAGGGTGGCATCCCCTCCGGAGCACGCCGGCCGGGCCGGCATTCAATACCAATTAAATACCTGTTGACAAGCTCAACCCGCCTCCCTATAGTGCCCTGACCTCCCCGGCACTCATTTCCCCATGATCGAATACCTCATCGGCGTCGATGGCGGCGGCACCGGCACCCGCGTGCGCCTGGCCAGCTCCGCCTCCAGCGGCGAAGAACTGGCGCAAACCAGCGCCGGCCCCTCCGGCCTGTCCCACGGCATCGACAATGCCTGGATCACCATCCTGGCCGCCATCGGCGAAGCCTGCGCGGTGGCCGATATCGGCTCCCCTCCCCTGTCCTCGATGGCGATCGGCCTCGGCCTCGCCGGCGTGCACAACAAGGACTGGGCGGCGCAATTCGTGGCCGCCGATCCCGGCTTTGGCGCCCTCGTGCTCGACACCGACGGCTTCACTACCCTGATGGGCGCCCACGGCGGCGCGCCGGGCGCGATCGTGGCGATCGGCACGGGCAGCGTCGGCGAAGCGATGCTGGTCGACGGCACCAAGGTCGAAGTCGGCGGCTGGGGCTTCCCGGCCGGCGACGAAGCGAGCGGCGCCTGGATGGGCCTGCGCGCGCTGAACCATATCGAACAGGTGCTCGACGGCCGCGTGCGCGGCGGCGACTTTGCGCGCGAGGTGATCGCAGCCTGCGGCGGCAACCGCGACGCGGTGCAGATCTGGCTCGGGCGCGCCAACCAGACGGCCTACGCCAGCCTGGCACGCTTCGTCGTGATCCATGGCGAGACCGATCCGGTGGCGCGCGCCATCCTCGAACACGCGGGGCGCGAAGTAGCAAGCATCGCCGACGCCCTCGACCCGTCCCACACGCTGCCGCTGGCCTTGTGCGGCGGCCTGGGCGACGTGCTGCTGGCCTGGCTGCCGCCGGAAACGCGCGCCCGCTGCCTGCCGGCCCAGGGCGACTCCGCGCGCGGCGCCCTGTTGATGATCGAACGCTATCTGAAAGAACGCCCATGAAAGGCAATATCCTCACTCCCGACGGCTGGGTCCATGGCGAATTGCGCTTCGGTGCCCGCATCGACGCCATCGAGGGCAATCCGGTCGACATCGAGAGCAATGGCGACGACCTCATCCTGCCCGGCTTCATCGACGTCCACGTGCACGGTGGCGCCGGCCGCGACATGATGGAAGGCGGCGACGCGCCGCACGTGATCGCGGCCCTGCACGCAAAGCACGGCACCACCAGCCTGCTCGCCACCACGATGACCGCCCCGCCGGAAGACATCGAGCGCGCATTGAAGGCCATCGGCGCGGCCTGCAAGGAGCGCGGCAGCAAGGAGGCGCGCATCCTCGGCGTGCACCTGGAAGGCCCCTACATCAATGCCGCCAGGCTGGGCGCCCAGCCGCCGTTCGCCAAGGAAGCCACGCTCGCCGAGATCGAAGCCTATGAAGCCCTGGCGCCGATGCGCGTGATCACGGTGGCGCCCGAAATCCACGGCCACCTCGAACTGGTGCGGCTGCTGGCGGACCAGGGCGTGCGTGTCCAGATCGGCCACACCAGCGGTTCCTACGAAGACGGCGTCGCCGCACTGGAGCACGGCGCCGCCGGTTTTACCCACCTGTTCAATGCGATGCCGGGCCTGCACCACCGCGAGCCGGGCATGGTCGGCGCAGCGCTGGCCCATGCGCAGTACGCCGAGATCATCCCCGACCTGCTGCACGTGCATCCGGGTGCGATCAAGGTGGCATTGCGATCGATTCCGCAGCTGTTCTGCGTGACCGATTCGACCGCCGCCGCCGGCATGCCCGACGGCGAATACATGCTGGGCCGCCAGGTGGTCCACAAATGCATGGGCGGCGTGCGCCTGGCCGACGGCACCCTCGCCGGCTCGACGCTGACGATGATTGGTGCGCTGCGCAATCTGGTGAAAATCGGACTGTCGCTGGCGGAAGCCTCGCGCCGCGTCTCGACCAACGCCGCCGACTATCTCGGCGAAACCCAGCGCGGCCGCATCCAACCCGGATGCCATGCCGACTTCGTCGTGCTCGACCGCGACCTGAACATCAAAGCTGTCTATATCGAAGGAGAAGCCGTATGACCGTCCCTGCAACCTCGCTGATGCTGCAGGAGGCCATGTCGGCCGGCGACTGCGTCGCCCTGCAACTGTCCCAGGACACCGAACGCTACGCCGAACTCGGACGTACGCTGAGGTCGACCAATTTCCACAGCGCCGTCACCGTGGCGCGCGGCAGCTCGGACCACGCGTCGAGCTATGTCGCCTACCTGATCATGTCGCGCATGGGGCGCCTCGTCACCTCGCTGCCGATGTCGCTCGTCACGCTGTATAAATCGCCGCTCGTCACGCAGGGCACGCTGGCGATCTCGATCTCGCAATCGGGCCAGAGCCCGGACGTGGTCGAGCCGATCCAGTACTTCCGCGACGGCGGCGCCACTACCGTGGCACTGGTGAACGACGCCGAATCGCCGCTGGCAAAGGCCGCCGCCTGGACCATGCCTCTGCACGCCGGCAAGGAGCAGAGCGTGGCCGCAACCAAGAGTTTTATTACGAGCCTGGTGGCGGGCGCGCGCCTGGTCGCCGAATGGCAGGACGACGCCGAACTGAAAGCGGGCCTCGCCGCACTGCCGGACGACCTGCGCGCAGCGTCCCGGGTCGACTGGTCGGCCGCCATCGAGGTGCTGGCGCCGGCCCGCAACATCATGGTGGTCGGACGCGGCATCAGCTTCCCGATCGCCCTGGAGGCGGCCCTGAAATTCAAGGAAACCTCGGCCCTGCAGGCGGAGGCCTTCTCGGGCGCCGAGATCAAGCACGGCCCGATGGCCCTGATCGAGGACGGCTATCCGCTGCTGATCTTCGCCACGCGCGGCCCGGCCCAGGCCGGCCTGGTTGCGCTGGCGACCGAGATGCGCGGGCGCGGCGCGCGCGTGCTGCTGGCGGCGCCGGAAGACATCGCCGAGCGCGACCTGACGCTGCCGGTGGCGGCCACGCCCGACCTCGACCCGATCGTCGCGATCCAGGCCTTCTATGTAATGGCCGCCCAGCTCTCGAAGGCGCGCGGGCTCGATCCGGACCGGCCGCGCCACCTGAGCAAAGTCACCAGAACAAACTGAGCCACAAGCCATGGACGACCTGAAAAAAATCGCCGGCCAGCTGATCATGGTGCGCCTGTTCGGCACCGAGCTGGATGAAGACACGGCCCGCTTCCTGGCGGCGAATCGCGTGCGCGGCGCCTGCCTGTTCCGCCAGAACATGACGGACGCGGCGCAGCTGACGCGCCTGACCGGCGCCCTGCGCGCGGTGATGGGGCCGGAAGCGCTGATCGCACTCGACCAGGAAGGCGGCGCCGTGGTGCGTTCGACCTGGGTGCCGGCGCCGCCCTCGGCGATGGCCATCGGTGCGGCCAACGATCCGATTCTCGCGCGCGAGGTCGGTGCAGCCGTGGCGCGCGCCGTGCGTTCGCTCGGCTTCAACTGGAACTTCGCGCCCGTCCTCGACCTGAACAACAATCCGCACAACCCGGTGATCGCGGAACGCTCCTTCGGCGCCGATCCCGAGACCGCCACCCGGATTGCCCTGGCCTGGATGGAAGGCAGCGAAGCGGAGGGCGTGGCCTGCTGCGTCAAGCACTTCCCCGGCCACGGCGACACCCACGTCGACTCGCACCGCGCGCTGCCGACCGTCGACAAGCCGCTGGCGGAACTGGAGCGCTTCGAGTTCGCGCCGTTCAGGATGGCGGCTCCGTTCGCCCCCGCGATGATGACGGCCCACATCGTCTACCCCGCGCTCGACCCGGACTATCCGGCCACGATGTCGCGCCCCATCCTGACCGGCATCCTGCGCGAAGGCTGGAACTACGGGGGCGTGATCATCACCGACGGCATGGACATGCACGCGATCGCGCACCGCTACGGTGTCGGCCAGGCCGCCGTGCGCGCGCTGGTGGCCGGGGCCGACATGGTGATGGCGATCGGCTCGCGCGAGACGCAGGAAGAGACGATCGAAGCGATTGCCGCGGCCATCGCCTCGGGCGAGCTGCCGATGGCGGAAGTCGAGGCCCGCCTGGCGCGCCTGGCGAAGCTGGCGGCCGCGCATCCGGCCGGCGGCATTGCGCGTCCGGCGGCGGCCGTCACGGCAGCAAACGCGCCCGAAGTCATGGGCAGCGAAGCGCCGGGCGCCGACGAAGCGCCGATCTACACGACCGATATCGAGGACCGCGCCCTGATGGCGCGCGCCTGGCAGCGCGGCCTGAGCAGCCGTGGCGCCGTGGTGCGGCCGTCCGTGGGCGCGCGCGTGCGCCTGGTCGCGCGCCAGGACGTGGTCAGCGACGGCGTCTCGGAAGCGGGCGTGCCGGCCGCCGCCATCGCCGCTTCGCTGGCGCAGCTGTTCGAGGTCGAGCTGGTGACCTTTGCGGACGCCGATACCTTCGACTGGAGCGCCCTGCCCCAGGACGGCCGCTTCACGATCCTGGCCTCGACCTCGCGCCGCCGCTACGGTCCGCATGTGCGCGCGACCTGGCGTCCCGACCTGCACCTGGCGCTCTGGAACCCCTACCAGGCGCTCGACGTCGAGGCCCCGGCCCTGATGACCTATGGCTTCGCCGCGCCCGCACTGGCGGCGGTCAACGCCTGGCTGGCGGGCGAGATCGAGGCCACGGGCCAGTGCCCGGTGCCGGGCTTCTGAGACCGTAAGCGTTACTGTGCGCCAAACACGGTAACGCAATGTAACGACATCCCCATCCCCTTCACACGTGCGGCACAATTGCGGCGCATTGTCGGACCTGTTTATGGGACAATGCGCGTTTTGCTCAAGCTTGGCAAAAATGCCATCTTGCCGCGGGATTGCACCGCTCATCTTTTTAGAAGGATCATTCATGTCCCATTTCCGCCTCGCTCGCCTCTGCCTGCTGCTGGCTGCCGTCGGCCTGAACACCGCGCCCGCCCTGATGACGAGCGCCCACGCCCAGAAGGGCGACGCCCCTGCGGCCGCGCCGGCCAACAACGTGCGCCCGGAACTGTACAAGCTGCTCGATCCGGCCCAACTGCAACCGCTGATCGCATCCAAGAACGCTGCCGAACTGCAGAACCGCGTCACCCAGGCCGAAGCGATCCCGAACAAGACGCCGTACGAAGCCTATGTTGTGAACCGTGCCAAGATGGTGCAGGCCTCCCTCGCCGGCAACGATGCGGGTGTGGCGGCCGCGGCCGAGGAAGTCCTGAAATCGGGCTTCGAGCCGAAGGATTCGCAGCCGAAGCTGGTGCTGGCCATCGCCGACATCCAGTACAAGGCCAAGAACTACCCTGCCACCGTCGAACAGCTCAAGCGCTATGAAGCGATGGGCGGCGACATGACCACGGCCCGTCCGCTGCTGGTGCGTGCGCAGTACCTGAGCAAGGACTACGCCAGCGCCAAGCCGCAGCTGGTGCAGATCATCAGCGAGGCCGAAAAGGCGGGCAAGGCGCCGTCGCAGGAAGACCTCAAGCTCCTGCTGAGCGCCGCGAACGAGACCAAGGACACCGCCGTCTACGAGAGCACCGTCCAGAAGCTGGTGACCTACTACCCGAGCGATGAAATGTGGGGCGAAATCATCCGCGTGGGCGTGATCAAGAAGCCTGGCTTCGACCAGAACAACTTCATGCCGGTGCTGCGCCTGTACTTCGGCACCATGAAGACGCTGCGCGAGGAAGACTATGTCGACCTGGCCGAAACCGCCCTGCGGGACGGCTTCCCGACCGAAGCGAAGAACGCGCTGGACGCCGGCTACGCCGCGGGCGTGCTGGGCAAGGGTGCCAACGCCAAGGCGCACAACGCGCTGCGCGCGCGCGCCGACAAGGGCGCCGCCGACGACGCGAAGAACATCGCCGCCGGCGAAGCCTCGGCAACGAAGTCGAAGACCGGCGCCGGCCTGGTCAACCTCGGCTGGGCCTACGCGACGATGGGCCAGTACGACAAAGGCATCGGCTTCATCCAGCAAGGTATCGCCAAGGGTGGCCTGAAGCAGCCCGACGAAGCCAAGCTGCGCCTGGGTGCGGCCCAGGCCAAGGCCGGCCGCAAGGACGACGCCATCAAGACCTTCGAAAGCGTCAAGGCGGGCGGCGGCCTGTCGGACGTGGCCCGCATCTGGGTCATGACGCTCAAGCAGCCGGCCGGTGCGGCGACTGCGTCGACGGCACCTGCCGCAGGCAAATAAGCAGCAAGGCTGCATTGAAAAGCGGGCGGACGCCACTGGCGCCGCCCGCTTTTTTATTGCCGCCACAGTTCGCCAGCGAACATCGCCGCCCCCATCCTTTGCGCATAATCGGGTTTTCTTCACGGAGCGTGCCATGACGACGGTTCGCAAGGGACAGGCGCCCGCTCGGCTCGAGCGCGACGAATTCCGCCGCAAATTCTTCGACGGCTTTTTCGATCCGGCCTACGAGACGGTCGCGCACGAACTGGCGAAGGTCGAGGAAGTGGCCTGGCAGGCCTACCAGGACAAGCGCAAGGCGCCGCGTACGCTCAAGGCCGGCGCCGGCTTCGCCGATCCCGATTACGACCTGTCGATCGAATGGAAGGCCGCGCGCGACCGCCTGCTGGCCGCCGAGATCCACCAGAAGAAGCCCGACACCCCGAGCCGCATCCTCCTGATCAACGCCTCGGCGCGCAACGACGGCAGCTGTCCCGGCGAGATGTCGAAGTCCTGGCGCCTCACGAAAATCGCGCGCGACGCGCTGTCCGCATGCGGGATGGAAGCCGACCTGCTCGACCTGTCGCGCCTGACCTCCGACTACGACCGCCACATCCATCCCTGCAAGGGCTGCGCCTCGACCGCCATGCCGCTCTGCCACTGGCCCTGCAGCTGCTACCCGAACCACGCCGAGCGCCAGACCGGCGACTGGATGAACGAGATCTACGAACGCTGGGTCGCCGCCCACGGCGTCATCATCCTGACGCCGGTCTACTGGTACCAGACGCCTTCCACGCTGAAACTCATGATCGACCGCCTGGTGTGCGCCGACGGCGGCAACCCGGACCCGAGTTCCACCCACGGCAAGGATGCGATGAAAGCCAAGGAAATGGAGCTGGCCGGCTGGGACTATCCGAAGCACCTGGCCGGCCGTGCCTTCGGCGTCGTCGTGCACGGCGACGTCGCCGGCATCGAAGGCACGCGCCGTTCGCTGACGGACTGGCTGAACTGGATGGGTTTGGTCGACGCGGGCAGCTTCGGCACGCTCGACCGCTTCATCGGCTATTACGAATCGTATGCCGAGAGCCATGAGGTGCTCGACCGCGACACGGACGTGCAGGAAGAAGTGCGCAACGTGGCGCGCGCGGTGGCGCTGACGGTGCAGGATTTACGTTCGGGACGCGTGGTGCCGCAGTCGGCGAAATTGAAGGCACCGCGTCCCAAGTAAGACGGGCGCCTGCACATCAGATTGCCGTGAACCCGCCATCCACCGACAACTCGTGCCCGGTCACGAACGAGGCCTGCTCGGAACACAGCCACAGCACCGCGTTCGCGATCTCCGCCGGCTCGGCAAAGCGTCCCATCGGATGCGCGGCGCGCAGCTTCTTTTCCATGGCCGGTTCGCGCCCGATGGCGCGCGCCAGCATCGGCGTGCGCACGGCGCCGGGGCACAGCGCGTTGATGCGGATGCCCTCTTTCGCGTGCTCGAGCGCGGCGCTCTTGGTGAGTCCGGCCAGCGCGTGCTTGCTGGCGGCGTAGACGCCCTGGGCCGGCGCCCCGACCAGTCCCAAAGCCGAGGACAGGTTGACGATCGCGCCGCTGCCCTGGCTCGTCATCTGGCGCAGCTGGTATTTCATCGACAGCCAGACGCCCTTGACGTTGACGTCCATGATGCGGTCGTAGACCTCTTCATCAAGCTCGGCCAGGATCGTCCCTTCTTCGGACAGGCCCGCGCTGTTGACCGCGCAGTCGAGGCGCCCGTAGTGGTGCACGGTCTTTTCGACCAGGGCCGCGACCTCCTGCGCGCGCGTCACGTTGGCCGCAACGAACAGCGCCTTGCCGCCATTCTCGACGATCATCGCCGCCGTCGAATGGCCGCCGTCAATGGCGATATCGGCCACGACCACCGATGCGCCGGCACGCCCGAAGGCCAGGGCCACCGCCCGGCCGATGCCGCTGGCGGCGCCCGTCACCAGCACGACCTTGCCGGCAAACGAGATCCCCGCCTGCACTTGCCCCTGCTCTTTCTTGCCCTTCATGACACTACTCCCACCGCTCAATGATGCCGAAAGGCAACATTCTACCTTCCCGGCGCGGATTCACCAAATGGGTGCAGCGGCGCAGGCTCAGGGAGCGGGGTTAGCCTTTGCGCCGGCCTTGGCTTTGTCCTGGTCGCCGGCCATCACGACCGACAGTTTCGACGGGTCGATCGCCTTGCGGAAGGCGGCGTTCAGCTGGGGCAGCGTGACGGCCATCAGCTTCGCCTCGAACTGGCGCGACCACTCGTAGGTGCGGTCGCGGTACAGGTAGGAGGTCCAGCCGGCGGCCAGGGCGCCGTCGTCGGAGCGGGTCTGCTGGCGCTGCTGCATCAGGCCGGATTTGGCGCCGGCCAGCTCGGCGGCGGTGAAGCCGTCCTTCACCGCGCGCGCCAGTTCGGCGCGGATCGCCGCGTCCAGGCGTTGCAGGTTCTGCGGCGCGGCGATGGCGCTGATGCCGAAGGCGCCTGCCCGGTCGAGGTCACCGGCCTCGAGCTGCGAGCCGCCGCCATACGACAGGCCGTCCTTCTGGCGGATGCGGTCCATCAGGCGCGAACGCAGGCCGCCCTCGCCGAAGATGTAATTGGCGAGCGTGAGGGCCGGATAGTCGGGGTCGTCGATGTTCAGGTCGAGGTTCAGGCGCGCCGTATAAAACCCGTTTTCCTTGTCCGGGGTGTCGAGCGTGGTTTTCAAAGGCGCGACGTCGGCATGACGGCGCAGGATCGGCGCCACGTTCGCTTGCGGCTTCCATGCGCCGAACAGCTCGTCCACCAGCGGCGCGATGGCCGCGGCGTCGAAGTCGCCGACGATCGCCATCTCGGCCGGCACCGTGCCGTAGAACTCGCGGTGGAAGGCGCGCAGGTCTTCCAGGCGCGCACCGTTCAGTTCGGCCAGGTCTTCGTCGAAGCTGTTCGCGTGGCGCACGTCGCCCTTCGGATACTGGTCGAAATGGTGCGACAGCGCGCGCGCCGCCACGGCTTGCGGTTCGGCGCGGCTGCCCTCGAGGGCGACCAGCGACTGGCGCCGCAACTGCTCGAATTCGGCCTGCGGGAAGGCCGGTTCCTTCATCACGTGCGCGACCAGGCGCAGTGCGTCGGCCAGGTGTTCGCGCGTGGTCTGGAAATGGGTCGGGCTGCCGGCAATCCTGAGGCGGTCGAATTCGTCGGCCAGCTGCTCGCGCGTGTAGCGGCTGGTGCCGCGCATCAGCATGGCGCCGGTCAGCTCGGGCACGGCGCCCTTGCCGAACAGGTTCTTCTCGTCGCCGATGTGCTGGCGCAGGTCGACCGTGACGGCCTCGCCGCGGTTCTTCTTCGGCAGCAGCGCCAGCTTGACGCCGCCTTTCGTTACCAACTGGGTGCGTTTCAGGATGTTGTCCTGGGTCGGCTCGAAGTCTTCCGACACCCGCGTCGAGGCCTGCGGCTTGAACTCCTTCAGGATGCTCTCGACGCTCGGCGCCGGCGGGATCACGGCGCGCTGCGGCGCATCCTCGGGGAGGAAGGTGCCGGTCACGCGGTTGTCGCGCTTGAAATAGCGCTTCGCCACGGCCGCCACCTCGGCCGCCGTGATGGTCTTGATGCGCTCGCGGCCGGTGAAGAACAGGCGCCAGTCGCCGAGCGCGATGGTCTCCGACAGCGCCACGCCGACCCGCTGCGGATCGTTCAGGCTGCGCTCCATCTCGTTTTCGTACATGCGGCGGATACGCGCCATCTCGTCGTTCGTCGGCGGCTTGTCGCCGAAGCTCTCCACCGCCTCGGTCAGGGCCGCGCGCACGGGCTCGACCGGTTCGCCCTTCTTGACGACCGCGCCGACATACTGCAGGCCCGGCGCATAGCCCGTCTCGCCGAAGCTGAACACCTGGCTCGCCTTGCCCGTTTCGACCAGCTGTTTGTGCAGCCGTCCGGTCGGCACGTCGCCCAGGATGGCCGAGGCGAAGGCCATCACGTCGCTGTCGTCATGCAGGCTGGACGGCACCTTGTAGCCCAGCATGACGATCTGGACATCGCCCTGGCGCCGCACGGCGAAACTGCGCTCGCCGTCCTGGGTCGGCTCGACCGTCCAGAACGCGGGGAGCGTGCGCTTCGGTTTCGGGATCGTGCCGAACAGGCGCGCGATCTTCGCCAGCGTGGCATTCGTGTCGAACTTGCCGGCCACCAGCAGCACGGCGTTGTCGGGCTGGTAGTACATGCGATAGAAGGCCTGCAGGTTGCCGATCCTGACATTCTCGATATCGCTGCGGTTGCCGATCGTCGAGCGGCCGTAGCTGTGCCAGTCGTAGGCGATGCTCTGCATGCGCTTCATGAGGACGCCGGAGGGCGAATTCTCGCCGCTCTCGAACTCGTTGCGCACCACCGTCATCTCCGAATCGAGGTCCTTCTGCGCGATGAAGGAACCGGTCATGCGGTCCGCTTCCATCTGCAGCGCCCAGTCCAGGTTGGCCTGCGAGGCCTGGAACACCTCGTAGTAATTCGTGCGGTCGAGCGAGGTGGTGCCGTTGAAGTCCATGCCGCGGTCGGCGAACTGGCGCGTGATGTCGGGATTCTTCTTCGCGCCCTTGAACAGCAGGTGCTCGAGCAGGTGGGCCATGCCGGTCTCGCCGTAGTTCTCGTGGCGCGAGCCGACCAGATAGGTCACGTTGACGGTGACGGTGGGACGCGAGGTGTCCGGGAACAGCAGCACTTTCAGGCCGTTGGGGAGGCGGTATTCGGTAATGCCCTCCACGGAGGGGCCGAGCGTGACGCCGGTTGGAAGGGGCGCTTTCGGCGCGCTGAGCGCCGAGCCGGCGGCGAGGAAGGCAAAGGCGCCCGCGATCAGGTGCGCGGGCAAGCCGCGGCGGTACAGCGTCGAATTCATGTCATCCCGTCAGGTTCGTGCGCCGGCTACCGCGGCGCGCCAACGGCGATGGTAACAGATGGTCGGTTTCGATGATGCCGCCGCGCACTAGTTCGGTGCGCGGGTGTCTACAACGGAAAGCGTGGGCTATTAATGCCGGGCGCGTTTCTCATGGGCTTGCTGACTGCCGCTGATGCGCGACAGGTCTCCCATTTCCTCTGCCAGGAATTCGAGCAGGTCGTCGGCGCTGACGATGCCGGCGAGGCCGCCCTTGCGGTTCACCACCGGCACCCGGCGGATGCCCCGTACGCGCATGTGCTCGATGGTCTGGTAGACGTCGTCGTCTTCGCGGCAGGTCAGCAGGTCGTCGCTCATGATGTCGCCGACCAGCAGGCTTTCCGGATCGAGCCCGAGCGCGACGATGGAAACGACGATGTCGCGGTCGGTGACGATGCCGGCGGGAATGGCTTCACCGTTGGCGCCGTCGACGACGATCAGGTCGCCCACGTGGTGCTTGCGCATCAGGAGCGCGGCCCCCTGCACGGTTTCGTCGCGCGTGCAGCTGATGGTCTGGACGGTGCAGATGTCGCTGATGTTCATGGTAATTCTCCCTGCTGATCCTCAGGCTTGCGCCAGCACGATGCAGCGTTCCGCGTGGGCACGGAGTGCCCACCCTACGAACCTCAAACTAATGCGGAAATTTGAAAGGCGCTTGATTTAGCTCAAACGCTTTGGGGAACTTAAAGCTTCTTGTCGCCCGGCAGCTCGACGAAGCAGGCATCCACAACTTGCAGGTCGTTGTCTTTAGCAAAGTTGACAACAAAGTGGAAGGCCAGTGGTTCGGCTTTCTTGAGCGCGTTGTTGACGACCACGGCCTTCACGCCGTTGACCACGGTCGGATGGACGTAGGGCGAAAACTGGAGGTGGGCGTGGCGCCCGCCGCTGCCTTCGGGACGAAAACAGGACATGACCCCGCACAGGCGCTCCGCCCAGTCGCTGGGGCGGAACTGCTTGCCATTGCTTGTGAGGCCCAGGATGAAGAATTCGCCGACGGCGCCTTCGGTCCCGGTATGCGGTAACTCGGCCATAGTGCTGCTTGCTGATACAAGAATGCTGCGTGGAGGAGAGCCAGTATTATATCTTATAGAAGACTTGAGGACGAAGCTTGTCTCGACAACTTTCGGGCAGCACCAAAACCACCACCTTGATTTGCGCTCTCAGTTGCGTTTACGCTGCTCAACGGGGCCTCGAGAAACCGTAGCGAGCGGAAGGAGTGTTGGTCGAGGAGCGGAGCTGTACAAGCGTACAGCGAGCACCGCAGACCGACAATCCGACGCGCAGTAGGTTTATCGAGGCCCCCTCACATCAGCCGAGCCACACCATACTGGAGAGCAGGAGCAGGAGAATCATCCATAGTATCAGGGCGCGCCACACAAGTCCTACCGTGCTTTGCAGTGCGCGCAGGCTCGGTTCTTCGCCGGGCAGCACTTCGGTGTCGGCCTCGCTCAGGTCGACCAGGGCGGCGTCGACCGGCAGCAGTTGCGGTGCGTTCTCGTTCGGGGTACCCAGGCGCACGCCCATCGCGCCGCCGCCGGCGGCCAGGATGATGCCGCGCGACTCGTCGGCCCAGCGATTGGCGAAATTGCGCCAGGCGTAGATCGCATCCTCGAAATTGCCGACCACGGCAAAGGCGATCGCCGTCAGGCGCACCGGAATCCAGTCGATCCAGTAAAAGGCGCGTGCCGCGAACTGGCCGAAGGCTTCGTTGCGCATGTGCTCGGGTTCGTTCCAGGCGCGCGCCAGGTATTCGGAAACACGGTACAGCACGGCGCACGCGGGCCCGGCCGGCATGAGGAACCAGAAGAACACCCCGAACACGCTGCGGTGGGTGGTGATGAGCGATTTTTCGACGGCGATGCGCGCGATCTCGGTGGCGTCCATGCCCACCGTGTCGATGCGCGCCCATTCGGCCAGCAGCACGCGCGCCGTGGTTTCGTCGCCGCTGTTCAGGGCCAGCTGGATCGAGGTGAAATAATGGCTGTAGTGGCGGAAACCGAGCGTCAGGTAGACGATGGCGACATTCCAGGCAAAGGCCAGGAAGACAAGGCCGAAGTATTGCAGCACCCAGTAGACGAGCGCGACCGGCACGACCAGCACTGCCATCATCAGGAACCAGCCCATGCGGCCGTTCTTCGGTTCGCCGGCATTGAACCAGCCTTCGATACGCATCGCCAGGCCCTTGATGCCGCCATAGACCTGGTTATCTGCGCGCAGCGGCTTCAGTTGCTCGATGATCAGTGCGCACAGAATGGAAAAAAATGTCATGCAAGTCCTTCTTTTGTTATGGCAATACCACGCTGCCCGCTACGATAGCGCAGGTGCCGGCCATAATCAAATCGGGACTTGTAAGTATTATTAAGCTCGCAAGTAATGGAACAGATTGCGCAGCATGCCGGCCGTTGCCCCCCAGATGAAGAAACGTTCATACGGCATGGCATAGAAATGGCGCTTGCCCTCCCCGCCCGGCAGCTCGAAGGAGAGGCGCTGGTGGTGCATGCCGTTCATCAGGAAGGCGAGCGGCACCTCGAAGATTTCGGCCACCTCGTTCGGATCGGCCCTCAGCTCGAACGGCGGTTTCACGAGGGCGACCACGGGCGCGACGCGGTAGGCGCTGCCGGTGACGTAGTCGGGCAGGACGCCGACGATGGAGATATGACGGCGGTGCAGTCCGATTTCCTCTTCCGACTCGCGCAGCGCGGTTTCGATCGGCGAGGAATCGAGTTCCTCGGCGCGGCCGCCGGGAAAGGCGATCTGGCCGGCATGGCTGCTCAGGTGGTCGGTGCGCAGGGTGAGCAGCACCGTCAGGCCCTCGGGACGCATCACCAGCGGCACCAGCACGGCGGCGCGGCGCAGCTTGAAGCCCGGCGACATCCAGGACTCGTCCGGCGTTTCCGGCTCCCAGGCCAGGCGCGAGCGGGCGAAGCGGGCGCGCAGGTTTTCTACCGTCAGCAATGCGGGGTCGATGGCGGGCTCGCCGGCAATGGCGTCGACCGGCAGTTGGGTTGGATCCAGATGAATCTTAGCCAAAAGCATTTCTCCTGGTCACTACAATGAGCGGATAAAGAAAAAGGCATCCCGGGGGATGCCTTTTTCCATTCCACAGACGCGATTACTGAGCGGCTGGGGCGGTTGCGACTTTGCGCTGTGGCAGCTTTTCTTTGATACGTGCCGACTTGCCCGAACGCTCACGCAGATAGTACAGCTTGGCGCGACGGACATCACCGCGGCGTTTCACTTCGATCGAAGCGATCAGCGGCGAGTACAGCTGGAACGTACGCTCGACACCTTCACCCGACGAGATCTTGCGAACGATGAAGTTCGAGTTCAGGCCGCGGTTACGACGCGAGATGACGACGCCTTCGTATGCCTGGGCGCGCTTGCGGGTGCCTTCGACGACGTTGACGTTGACGATCACGGTGTCGCCAGGTGCGAAATCAGGAATGGCGCGGCCGAGGCGCGCGATTTCTTCCTGCTCGAGTTGCTGAATCAGATTCATTTCTTATGACTCCATAAACCATCTTGCTGGCGCGCATTGAGACTGCTTGTCTCGCCCAGTAGAGGATGGGGTTGAACATACGAGCAACATGCCCGCATGTCTCGCACCAACTGGTGCATTTTCCGACCTTACTCCGCAGGACGGAGCGAGGTCAAAAACTTTTCGTCGGCATTTGTCAGCTGGCCCGCTGCGCGCGCCTTGTCCAACAGTTCCGGCCGTTTCTTCATGGTCGCTTCCAGCATGCGCTGGCGGCGCCATTTCGTAATCTCTGCGTGGTTCCCGCCCATCAGGACCGGCGGTACCGGTACGCCCTCATAGACATCGGGGCGGGTATAGTGCGGCGAATCGAGCAGGCCGTTGACGAAACTGTCTTCGACCGCCGAGGCATCATCGCCCAGTACACCGGGCAAGAGCCGCACCACTGCATCCATCAGGGCCATCGCCGGCAATTCGCCGCCGGAGAGCACGAAGTCGCCGAGCGAAATTTCCTCGTCGACCATGCGGTCCAGCAGGCGCTGGTCGACCGCTTCGTAGCGGCCGCAGAGGACGACCAGGCCCGGCTCGTCCTTCAGCGCCATGACGCGTTCGTGCGTCAGCGGTTTGCCCTGCGGCGACATGAACACCACGCGCGGCGGCGGCAAGCCTTGTTCGACCTGGCGCGCCTTGGCCGCATTGATCGTCGCCTCGAGCGGCCTGGCCAGCATCACCATTCCGGGGCCGCCGCCATACGGGCGGTCATCCACGGTGCGGTGGCGGTCCGTCGTGAAATCGCGTGGATTCCACAAGGTCAGGCCCCAGCGTTCCTGCTCGAAGGCGCGGCGGGTCACGCCCGACTGCGTCAACGCGGTAAACATCTCGGGAAACAAGCTCACGACGTCAAATTGCATCGGGACCTCGTCTCGACAAGACCGGGTTAATAATCCAGACCCCAGTCCAAAGTAATCTTGTTTGCCTTGAGTTCGACATGCTTGACGAACTGGTCCACAAACGGAACGAGGCGCTCGGGCGCCTTTTCCTTGCTGTCCTGCTCCGGCACGGGCTCGATACGCAGAATCGACTGCGGACCGTTGCTCATCATGTCGATGACCTTGCCGAGGGCTTCGCCCTGCAGGTTCACGACATCCATGCCGATCAGGTCGGACCAGTAATACTCGTCTTCCTCAAGCGCGGGAAATTCAGCCCGCGATACCTGCACGGCGGCGCCCTTCAGCGCCTCCGCCGCATCGCGGCCCGCCATCCCGACGAGGGTGGCGACGACGTCGCCGCCATGCATCTTCGCGGTCCGCACGGTCACGGAACGCAGGCCCGGTTTGTCGAGCCACCAGGTTTTCACATTCATCAGCGCATCGGCATCCGTCGAGAACGGCGTGACGCGGATGGCGCCGGCGATGCCATAGGCACCGGCCACATACCCGACCTGGGTCAGGTCGTCAGGGGCTTGCACCCCGCTTGCAGCTGAATCGGTCAAACCTGGAACCTTGCTTTAGGCAGCTGCGACTGGGGTCTGCTGAGCGACCAGGCGAGCGACGGTTGGCGACAGTTGTGCGCCAACGCCTTGCCAGTAGGCCAGACGGTCAGCGGTGATACGCAGGCCCACTTCGGCGCCCGAGGCCATCGGGTTGTAGAAACCGATGCGCTCGATGAAACGGCCATCGCGACGGTTACGCGAATCGGTTGCAACGATGTTGAAGAACGGGCGCTTTTTTGCGCCGCCACGTGCCAAACGGATAACGACCATAATAATTCCAAAAAGTTGTACTGGACGGAGAAAGCCGACGATTATAGCGCGCAATGCCAAAGAGCAGCAAGCGATAATGGCAAGAGCGGACAACGAGCGCGCAATCCCGGCCGAATCGGGCATTATCCGCTATTTTTCGCCCGGCCGCCACCTGCCTGCCCGGCTCGGTCAACGCCAGCAACAAGTTGATACATGGCATTTACATAAATTATGATGCTTTTGTCACGTTTATCAACGATACTCTGCCATTCGTGTAACACATCCGTTCATTCAACCGGCTTCGCATGGCACACAAGAACAAGACGCTCGCCACCGCGCTGGCGCTTTCCCTCGGCACGCTGGGGGCGCATCGCTTCTACCTGCATGGCGGCGTCGATCGCCTCGGCCTGCTGCACATCAGCAGCCTGCCGATTGCAGGGCTCATCTTCAGCCAGGCGAACGGGAGCAATCCCTTCTACGCGCTGCTGCCGCTCCTGATCTCCGCCATCGCCGCCTGTATCGAAGCGCTCGTCATCGGCCTCACGCCCGACGAGAAGTGGGACGCGCACTTCAATGCCGCAGCAAACACCCGTTCGAACTCGAACTGGATCCTCGCCGTGCTGCTGGTAGCCACCCTGTTCATCGGCGTGACGGTGCTGATCGCCACGATTTCGCGCCTGTTCGACCTGATGTACACCGGCGGCGCCTACGGCTGAACGGGCCGCCATGAAAAAAGCGGCCCGCAGGCCGCTTCGTCGAACGGAAACCGTCAGGCTCAGAACTGCTCGATGTCCAGCGCCAGCACGCCGGCGCTGCCGTCGACGATGGCCGAGCGCAGGCCGCCTGCACCGGACAGGATGTGATCGGCGAAGAAGCGCGCGGTGGCGATTTTTGCGCGCAGGAAGGATGCATCGCCCTGCCCTGCATCGAGTTTCTGCTGCGCGACCAGGGCCGCGCGCGCCATTTGCCAGCCGCCGAGAACGATGCCGGCCAGCTTCAGGTACAGCACGGAACCCGCGAACACGCCCTTGATGTCAGACTTCACGTTCGCCACGACGAAGTCGACGACTTCTTCCAGCGCCGCCGAGCCAAGCGCCAGCTGCGCGCGTATGGCAGCAAAATCGGCGCCCTGCACTTCCGCCAGCGCCGCCTCGGTCGCGCGCACCTGGGCGATGATCGATTTCGCCACCGCGCCGCCGTCGCGCACGGTCTTGCGGCCGACCAGGTCGTTCGCCTGGATCGCGGTCGTGCCTTCGTAGATGGTCAGGATCTTGGCGTCGCGGTAGTGCTGGGCGGCGCCGGTCTCTTCGATGAAGCCCATGCCGCCATGCACCTGCACGCCGTCGCGCGCGACGTTCTCGCTCATCTCGGTCGACCAGCCCTTGATGACCGGGACCAGGTATTCGTACACCGCGAGATTGGCTTTGCGGGTCGCTTCATCGGCGTGGTAGTGGGCGATGTCCGAGATGCCGGCGCCGACATAGGCCAGCGCACGTGCAGCCTCGGTCTGGGCGCGCATCGACATCAGCATGCGGCGCACGTCCGGGTGGTGGATGATGGCGACGGGACCGGCCGAACCGGCCAGGTCGCGCGACTGGATGCGGTCCTTGGCGAAGGCGACGGCCTGCTGGTAGGCGCGCTCGGCCAGGCCGATGCCCTGCATGCCGACGCCGAAACGGGCCGCGTTCATCATGATGAACATGTATTCCAGGCCGCGGTTTTCTTCGCCGACCAGGGTGCCGATGGCGCCGCCGTTGTCGCCGAACTGCAGCACGGCGGTCGGGCTGGCCTTGATGCCGAGTTTATGTTCGATCGAAACGCAGTGCGCGTCGTTGCGCGCGCCCGGAGTGCCGTCTTCGTTGATCAGGAACTTCGGCACGATGAACAGCGAGATCCCCTTCACGCCCGGCGGCGCGTCCGGCGTACGCGCCAGCACCAGGTGGATGATGTTCTCGGCCATGTCGTGCTCACCATAGGTGATGAAGATCTTGGTGCCGAAGATTTTATAGGTGCCGTCGCCCTGCGGCACGGCGCGCGTGCGCACGGCGGCCAGGTCCGAACCGGCTTGCGGCTCGGTCAGGTTCATGGTGCCGGTCCATTTGCCGGTGATGAGCGGCTCGAGGTACAGGGCTTTCTGTTCGTCGGAGCCTGCCGTCAGCAGCGCTTCGATGGCGCCGTCGGTCAGCAGCGCGACCAGTGCGAACGAAATCGAGGCGGCGTTCAGCATCTCGGTGCACGGGGTGGCGACGAGCTTCGGCAAGCCCTGGCCGCCGAATTCCTGCGGGTGCTGCACGCCCTGCCAGCCGGATTCGCCGAAGGCCTGGAAGGCGACCTTGAAGCCGGCGGAGGTCGTGACCTGGCCGTCGTGCCAGAAGCTCGGCTCCTTGTCGCTCGGATGATTCAGCGGGGCGACGACTTCGCCGCAGAACTTCGCATTCTCTTCCAGCACCGCTTCGACGGTGTCGACGGTCGCGTCTTCGCAGCCTGGCAGCTGGCTGACCTGCTGCAGGTTCGCCAGTTCGTTCAGGACGAACAGCATGTCTTTGATCGGGGCTTGGTAGCTCACGATATCTCCTCAGATTTGGATGTAAAACAGGCCACGGCAGCCTGGCGTGATGCCGGACCAGCGTGGCCTGTGTGTTCTTCTTGATTGGCTCCGGCCAAACGGATCGAATCGCATACGGTGAAACGCGTGGGCTCGAGAGCCCACCCTTCCTTACACGACCGTCGTTGACAGCCGATGCGCACCGTAGGGTGGGCACTTGTGCCCACGCGGTGATACGCAGCGGCCAACAATCAAATTCAGCCCAATTCCTTGACCAGCTCAGGGATGACTTCGAACAGGTCGCCCACCAGGCCATAGTCTGCCACCGAGAAGATCGGCGCTTCCGGATCCTTGTTGATGGCGACGATGGTCTTCGAGTCCTTCATGCCGGCCAGGTGCTGGATCGCGCCCGAAATGCCGACGGCGATGTACAGCGACGGTGCGACGATCTTGCCGGTCTGGCCGACCTGCCAGTCGTTCGGCACGTAGCCGGCGTCGACGGCCGCGCGCGAGGCGCCCATTGCCGCGCCCAGCTTGTCGGCCAGGGGTTCGAGCAGCTTGAAGTTGTCGCCCGAGCCCATGCCGCGCCCGCCCGAGACGATGATCTTCGCGGCGGTCAGTTCCGGACGGTCCGACTTGGCCAGCTCGCGGCCGACGAAAGCCGACTTGCCGAAATCGGCTGCTGCAGCGATCGATTCGACGGCAGCCGAACCACCGGTAGCGGCGGCAGCATCGAAGCCGGTGCCGCGCACGGTGATGACTTTTACCGCGTCGCTCGACTGCACGGTGGCGATGGCGTTGCCGGCGTAGATCGGACGCTCGAAGGTGTCAGGGGAGTCGACCTTGGTAATTTCCGAGATCTGGGCCACGTCCAGCTTGGCGGCGACGCGCGGCAGGATGTTCTTGCCGTAGGCGGTGGCCGGCGCCAGGATGTGCGAGTACGAACCGGCGATGGCCAGGATCTGCTCGGCCACGTTTTCGGCCAGGCCGTCGGCGAAATACGGCGCGTCGGCGACCAGCACTTTCGAGACGCCGGCGATCTGCGCGGCGGCTTCGGCGGCGGCGCCGCAGTTGGAACCGGCGACCAGCACGTGGACGTCGCCGCCGCACTGGGCGGCCGCGGTCACGGTGTGGTGGGTGCTGCCCTTGAGGGAGCCATTGTCGTGTTCAGCAATAACGAGTGCGACCATGATGTTTCCTTATTAGATGACTTTGGCTTCGGTGCGCAGCTTCTGCACCAGCGTGGCGACGTCCGGCACCTTGATGCCCGCCGAGCGCTTGGCCGGCTCGACGACCTTCAGGGTCTTCAGGCGGTTCGCGACGTCGACGCCCAGGTCTTCCGGCTTGATCGTTTCCAGCGGCTTTTTCTTGGCCTTCATGATGTTCGGCAGCGTGACGTAGCGCGGCTCGTTCAGACGCAGGTCGGTGGTGACGATGGCCGGCAGGGTCAAGGAAACGGTTTCCAGGCCGCCGTCGACTTCGCGCGTCACGGTGACCTTGCCGTCTTCCAGCACGACCTTGGAGGCGAAGGTCGCTTGCGGCCAGCCCAGCAGGGCCGCCAGCATCTGGCCGGTCTGGTTCGAATCGTCGTCGATCGCCTGCTTGCCCAGGATGATCAGCTGCGGCTGCTCTTTATCTGCCAGCGCCTTCATGATCTTGGCCACGGCCAGCGGCTCGGTTTCGCCGTTGGTTTCGACCAGGATGCCGCGGTCGGCGCCGATCGCCATGCCGGTGCGCAGGGTTTCCTGGCACTGCGGCACACCGACGGAGACGGCCACGACTTCGGTGACCTTGCCGGCTTCCTTCAAACGGGTCGCTTCCTCGAGCGCGATTTCGTCGAACGGGTTCATCGACATCTTGACGTTGGCGATATCCACGCCGCTGCCGTCGGACTTGACGCGGACCTTGACGTTATAGTCGACCACGCGTTTGACGGGTACCAGGACTTTCATAGGTGTGCCTTTGAAAAAATGAAAAGGTAGACGGGGCTAAAGTGGCCTAGATTATAAGAGATAAACAGAATCAAGGCTGAATTAAAGCACGATCGTGCGATTTTTGGCTAGAGGGATGCTTCCAAAACGTGCGTTCGTATAACAAAAGGGGAAGCTGGCGGGGGGCACAGCAAGCACCCCGCCGGGACGGCGCTTACTTGCGGCGCATCAGGAAGACGAACTCGCCATTGCTGTGCGAGTGGGACAGCAGCGCGTTGCCGGTCTGCTTGGCAAAAGCCTGGAAGTCACGCACGGAACCGGTGTCGGTGGCCGTGATGCGCAGCACCTCGCCGGTGGCCATTTCGGCCAGCGCCTTCTTGGCTTTCAGGATAGGAAGCGGGCAGTTCAGGCCGCGCGCGTCCAGGTCCTTCTGGAATTGAATCGTATCGGTGTCGAGAATCGTGTCGCTCATCGCATGCCTGCTTAGGTGGTGATACTAGGTTCGGAGTCTACTCCAATTCCCGGATTATGACGCGCCGCACCAAAATAGTCACGAATTGTTGCATTGCCACAACCGTAATAGATGTGCTGAGGAAAGCTTGACTGAGGAATAATTGACGAGGCGGAGGGGATTCTGCAGGATGGATGCCCCGGGTACACACACGGTGCGATGCGGAATGTGGCAACGGCGCCAAGGTTTTCCGGCACTTCTGGAATGTTAATTCAGGTGCGATCGAGCGATCGTTTTTGCACCGTTCCAGCACAGTGACGCACCGGAACGATGCCGATCAAACCTGGGTGGACGGAAAAACCGTCCACCCAGGCGTTGCTTAAGCGCGTTCGCCGACCCAGCCCGCGACTGCGGCCAGCGCGTTTGGCAGCCCCGACG
This sequence comes from Massilia sp. LXY-5, assembly GCF_059801075.1. Lineage (NCBI taxonomy): Bacteria > Pseudomonadati > Pseudomonadota > Betaproteobacteria > Burkholderiales > Oxalobacteraceae > Massilia > Massilia sp. LXY-5. The sequence continues at coordinate 641,647 of NZ_JBNNEH010000003.1, read as the reverse complement.
GATCGGTACCACCGGCCTGCGCCATGTCCGGACGCCCGCCACCCTTGCCGCCCACCTGCTGGGCGACGAAGTTGACCAGCTCGCCGGCTTTGACTTTGCCGGTCGCATCCTTGGTCACGCCGGCGATCAGGCTGACCTTGCCATCAAGCACGCTGGCCAGCACGATAGCGGCCGTGCCCAGCTTGTCCTTGAGCTTGTCCATGGTCTCGCGCAGGCCCGTGACGTCGGCGCCGTCCATCGTCGCCGCCAGCACCTTGATGCCGTTGACGTCGACCGCCTGGTTCACCAGCTCGTCGCCCTGGCCCGACGCCAGCTTCGACTTCAGCGCTGCGACTTCCTTCTCCAGCAGTTTGACCTGATCCTGCACCTGGGCGATGCGCGAAGGCAGTTCGTCCGGGCCGGTCTTCAGGGCCGAGGCGGCGGCCAGCAGCCTGGCGTTGGTTTGTTGTACCCACGCCAGCGCGCCCTCGCCCGTCACCGCCTCGATACGGCGGATGCCGGCGGCGACGCCGCTCTCGGAGACGATCTTGAACAGGCCGATGTCGCCGGTGCGGGTCACGTGCACGCCGCCGCACAGCTCTTTCGAAGAGCCGATGTCGAGCACGCGCACTTCGTCGCCGTACTTCTCGCCGAACAGCGCCATCGCGCCGTGCTTCACCGCGTCGTCGAAGGACATCAGGTGCGCCTGGGTCGGATGGTTTTCGAGGATCTCGCGGTTCACGATCTGCTCGACCTGGGCGATCTGCTCGGGTGTCACCGGTGCATTGTGGCTGAAGTCGAAACGGGTTTTATCCGGATCGACCAGCGAACCCTTTTGCTGGACGTGCGAACCGAGGACTTCGCGCAGCGCCTTGTGCATCAGGTGGGTCGCCGAGTGATTGCGGATGGTGCGCGCACGCTTGGCCTGGTCGACCTGGGCGTCCACGGTGTCGCCGATCTTCAGCGAACCACTGCGCAGCACGCCGTGGTGGCCGAAGACGTCGGCCTGGATTTTCAGGGTGTCTTCGACTTCGAACTCACCGCCAGTTGCGCGGATCAAACCGTGGTCGCCCACCTGGCCGCCCGATTCGGCGTAGAACGGCGTCGTGTCGAGCACGACGATGCCTTCCTGGCCGGCCTTCAGTTCCTGCACCGAGACGCCCTCCGAATACAGCGCCAGCACGTGGGTGTTGTGCACCAGCGATTCGTAGCCGACGAACTTCGTCTTCTCGCCTGCGTATTCGACCTTGGCGGCCATCTTGAACTTGCCGGCGGCGCGCGCGGTCTTCTTCTGCTGCTCCATGGCGGCGGTGAAGCCGGCTTCGTCGAGCGTCACGCCGCGTTCGCGGCAGATGTCGGCCGTCAGGTCGAGCGGGAAGCCGTAGGTGTCGTACAGGGTAAAGGCGGTGGCGCCGTCCAGGTTCTTCGCATCTTTCGCCAGCTGCGCTTCCAGGATCTTCATGCCGTTTTCGAGCGTCTCGCCGAAGCGCTCTTCCTCGGCCTTCAGCACCTGGGCGACGCGCTCTTTTGCGTCCGTCAGTTCCGGATAGGCGCCGCCCATCTCGGCGTCGAGGTCGGCGACCAGCTTGTGGAAGAACGGACGGGTCTGGCCCAGCTTGTGGCCGTGGCGCAGGGCGCGGCGGATGATGCGGCGCAGGACATAGCCATGGCCTTCGCTGCTCGGGATGATGCCGTCGACGATCATGAAGGAGGCCGCGCGGATGTGGTCAGCGATCACCTTCAGCGAATTGTTTTCCAGGTCGGTCGCGCCGGTTTCGCGCGCCGATGCCTTGATCAGCGCCTGGAACAGGTCGATCTCGTAGTTGCTGTGCACGTGCTGCAGCACGGCGGCCAGGCGCTCCAGGCCCATGCCGGTGTCGATCGACGGCTTCGGCAGCGGGGTCAGCACGCCCGCTTCGTCGCGGTTGAACTGCATGAACACCAGGTTCCAGATCTCGATGAAGCGGTCGCCGTCTTCCTCGGGCGAGCCCGGAGGACCGCCCCAGATGTCGGCGCCGTGGTCGTAGAACACTTCGGTGCATGGACCGCAAGGGCCGGTGTCGGCCATCTGCCAGAAGTTGTCCGACGCGTAGCGCGCGCCCTTGTTGTCGCCGATGCGGATGATGCGCTCTTTCGGCACGCCGATTTCGTTGGCCCAGATGTCGTAGGCTTCGTCGTCTTCGAAATAGACGGTGACAGTCAGCTTCTCGGCCGGCAGCATGTAGACCTTGGTCAGCAGCTCCCAGCAGTAGTTGATGGCGTCGCGCTTGAAGTAATCGCCGAAGCTGAAGTTACCCAGCATCTCGAAGAAAGTGTGGTGGCGCGCGGTGTAGCCGACGTTTTCCAGGTCATTGTGCTTGCCGCCGGCGCGCACGCAGCGCTGCACGCTGGTCGCGCGCGAGTACGGACGCGAATCGAGACCGAGGAAGACGTCCTTGAACTGCACCATTCCGCTGTTGGTCAACAACATGGTCGGATCGTTGCCCGGCACGAGGGGGCTGGACCGTACGATCGTATGGCCCTTGGACTCAAAAAACTTGAGGAACTTTTCGCGAATTTCGGAAGATTTCATGTTGGTGGGTGCGGAAAGAGCGCAGTACGGTAGATAAAGCAACGATTATATCAGTCAGCGCTGACTTTATTTACACGCTCGCGGAACGTCCCACCGAGGGGGATTTCAGGCGAAATCCGGCTTGATCAGGTCGATGCGGTCGGTGCAAAACGCCTCGACTCCCCAGGACAGCAATTCGCGCGCGCGCACAGGATCGTTGACCGTATAGCAAAACAGCCCGTAGCCGGCCGCCCTCACCTCGCGCGCCAGCTCCGGCGTCAGGTGCTTGTGGTTGGTGTGGATGGCGATCGCCTCCACCGATTGCGCGCGGCGCTCCCAGTCCGGCGCCAATTCGCTCATCAGGCAGGCGCGCGGCACCTCGGGCGCCACCTCGCGCGCTGACGCCAAAGCCAGGTGGCTGAACGACGACAGCAGCGGCACCGCCGCCAGGTCGCCGGCCGCGATCTCGTCGGCGAACAGGGCAGCGGCGATGCGCGCCACCGTGCCGCCGGTCTCGATGTCGTACCCGGGTGCCGGCTTGATCTCCATGTTCATCCAGATCCCATGCGCCTTGCAGAACTGCGCGAACTCGACGAACAGCGGCACCGGCTCGCCTTCGTGTTCACGGGCGAACCAGCTGCCGGCATCCATCGTCGCCAGTTCAAACGCGTCGTAGTCGAAGACATTCCCGGTGCCCAGCACGGTGCGTCCAAGATAAGGGTCGTGCATCACCACCGGCACGCCGTCGCGCGCGAGCATGATGTCGTATTCGATGGCGCGGTAGCCGCGGCGCATGCCTTCAACCAGCCCGGCCAGCGTGTTTTCCGGCGCCAGCACGCCGCCGCCGCGGTGGGCCAGCACGTGCGGGTAGCGCCAGGAGCCGGGCAGCGTCGTCATGTCAGGCCATACCCGGGCACGGCGGACAGCTGCCGGGACAGCAGGGCCGCTGCATACGTCAGGGCAACAAAAAAGAGGGGCAAATAAGGCATCTCGTCAGCTTAGCCTTGGCGCGGCGCTCGTGCAATTGCTAGTCGGCACCGATGTGGCTGTTTTATGGCCACTCGGTTCGATACCGTACCGAATCGCGCAAGCATGCGCCCTACCCTCGACCTTCATCTTGTCTCTCAGTAGTTAAAACCAAGCAGGAGGTTGTCATGGCTTTTGATTTAGGAAACCTGTTGAACCAATACATGGGCGGCGCCGCCGGTGCCGACAGCGCCCGTACCGAAGAGGACTTCGACCGTGTTGCCCAGGCCGCTCCGCGCGAAACGGTGGCCCAGGGGGTGACCCAGGCGCTGCGCTCGGACCAGACCCCGCCCTTCCCGCAGATGGTCGGCCAGATGTTCGGCCAGAGTAATCCGAACCAGCAGGCCGGCATGCTGAACCAGCTGATCGCGGCCGCCGGCCCTTCCCTGCTCGGCATGCTTGCCGGGCGCGGCGGTGCGGGCGGCGGCATGGGCGGCGGCCTCGGCGGCATCGGCGGCATGCTGGGCAACCTGCTCGGCGGCGCCACTGGCGGCCAGCCGCAGATCACGCCGGAACAGGCTTCGCAGCTCTCGCCGGAACAGGTGCAAGAGATCGCCCAAAAGGCGGAACAGGAGAACCCTGGCGTGGTCGAGCGCATGGGCGATTTCTACGCCCAGCATCCGAACGTCGTCAAAGGCCTCGGTGCGGCCGCGCTCGCCATCGCGCTCGGCCACATGGCGCAAGGCATCCAGCGTCGCTAATTACGGTTCCAACACCACCCTCAACAACAAAAGGAGCATCACATGGGCATTCTGAGCAATATCTTCAGCAAGATCTTCCCGTCCTCGCACGCGGCCAACAAGCAGCCACAGGCGCAACCGCAAGCCCAGCCCCAGGCACAGGCCCCGCAGGCCCAGCCTCAAGCTGCACCGCAGGCAGCGCCCGCCCCCGCGGCAATGGACCAGGTCGACGTCGAAGCCATCCTGACCCAGAAGCAGCAGGCGTCGGGCCAGCAGCTGAACTGGCGCACCTCGATCGTCGACCTGCTCAAATTGCTCGACCTCGACAGCAGCCTACAATCGCGCAAGGAACTCGCCGCCGAACTGCACTACACCGGCGACACTTCCGATTCGGCCTCGATGAATATCTGGCTGCACAAGCAGGTGATGAACAAGCTGGCCGCCAACGGCGGCAAGGTGCCGGCCGACCTGAAAGACTGATCGATGACGCGCCGGCCCGACGGGCCGGCAATCAGTCAGCCAGGGACGTGTTCGCGGCGGTTCCGCACGCAAAGCAGAACCGTCCGAAGGCATTCTTGCGCGCCGCGCAGCCGCCGCACCGGTCGAACAGGCCGATGCCGCAGTGCGGGCAGTAATCCGTTTTCCCGTCTTTCAGGTCGACCGGCCGCTCGCAGCCCGGGCACACGCTCTTCCCGAGCCTGGCCAGCGCCGTGTCGTAGCGCAGCGTCCGGCGCCGCTGCACATCCGGCAAGGCTTCGCTTTCCTTCTGGCGCGCCAGGTAGCGCTGCAGGGCGGCGATCGCATAGCGCCCCGCCACCACAGTGACGATGATTCCCACGATATAGCGCACATAGCCGCCGTAACTCGGCAGGTAGGGCACCAGCTCGAAGAAGAAGGCAAACAGGGCGAAAAAAATAAAACCCCAGGCGAAAGGCCAGGAAGGACTCTTTCTCTTGTGCTTGAACAGCCAGCCGGCGGCAACCAGCAGCGGCAGGGTCAGCGCCAGGCGGTAGCCGAAGATGCGCAGGGTCAGCGACTGCAGCGCCTTGTCGCGCCTGAACTCGGCCGGCAGCTCGAGCTCGTGCCGGCGCCTTGTGGCGCGCTCGCCTTGCTGGGTCGCGTCGAGCAGGGCCTGGCGCTGCGCTTCCACCGCAGCCAGGGCGCGCCGCTCGTCGGCTTCCAGCGTTTCGAGCGCCTTGGTCCGGGCAATCAGTTCGGCATCCTGGTCGGGTCGCGCGGTCACGCTGCGCGTGGCGACCCAGTTGTCGAAGCCGGCACGGGCCGACTTCGTGTTCGCCTGCGCCACGCCGTGTTTTTCGACGGCTTGCGCATAACGTTCGCTGGCGAGTGTCTGCCGCCGGTCCGCCTCTTCCTCGTCCCGGCGCACGGCGGCAAGCTGGGCCGGTTCCATGAACTGTTCCAGGGTGGGCGACCGTTCCACATCGGCCAGGTTGTCGACGATTTTGCCGCCCAGGCCGATGAGAAAGCTGGCGAACGCAAACGCCACCAGCCACAGGGCGCGCTGCAGCCATTTCTCGGTCAGCCGCAATCCTTTGCTCATATTTTCCTCCCGTTACGATAAACGCGCGATGAGCGGCGATCTCAGGCAAAGCCGCGGGACGCAGCTTGTCATGGCTCAAAACAGGAAGCCAGCGCGAAACGTGGAGGGAGCGTGGGGCGATACCGGAGGGGGCGTTGAACGGCACGCCCCGAAGTCCTGCGCGTCCCTTACCGCAAGGACGCGCAGTGTCAAAACAATCAGAAGTAGGACAGTCCCAGCGCGCGGCGTACTTCGTCGACCGTACCGGCCGCCACTTCACGCGCCTTCATTGTGCCTTCCTTGAGCATCTGCAGCACCTGCCCCTTGTCCTGCGCGAACTCTTCGCGGCGGGCGCGGATCGGGGCCAGCATCTCCTGCAACACCAGGTCCAGGCGTTTCTTGACGATGCTGTCGCCCAGGCCGCCGCGCGTGTAGTGCGCCTTCATCTCTTCCAGCGCCGCCTTGTCGGTATCGAAAGCGTCCAGGTAGAGGAAGGCGACGTTGCCCTCGACGTGGCCCGGGTCCGAAACCTTCAGGTGCAGCGGATCCGTGTAGACCTGTTTCACCGCGGCGCGGATCTGGTCTTCGCTGTCGCCCAGGTTGATGGTATTGCCCAGCGACTTGCTCATCTTGGCCTTGCCGTCGATGCCGGGCAGGCGGCCGATTTCCGGCACCAGGGCCTTGCACTCGACCAGGATGTCTTTATTGACCAGGCGGTTGAAGCGGCGCACGATCTCGTTGCACTGCTCGATCATCGGGATCTGGTCCTCGCCCACCGGCACCAGGGTCGCCTTGAAGGCGCTGATGTCGGAGGCCTGGCTGACCGGGTAAGTCAGGAAGCCGGCCGGGATGTCGCGCTCGAAATTGCGCAGCGCGATTTCCGTCTTGACAGTCGGGTTGCGCTCCAAACGGGCGACGGTGACGAGATTAAGATAATAGAATGTCAACTCGGCCAGTTCCGGAACCTGGGACTGGATGAAGATCGTCGACTGGCTCGGGTCGATCCCGACGGCGAGGTAATCGAGCGCCACTTCGACTACATTCCGGTGTACCTTGCCGGTGTCATCCATGTTGTCGGTGAGCGCCTGGGCGTCGGCCAGCATGATGAACTGGCGGTACTCGTTCTGGTAGGCAACACGGTTGCGCAGGCTGCCCACGAAGTGGCCGAGGTGCAGCGGGCCGGTCGGACGGTCGCCGGTCAGGATGACAGGTGCGGGGGTCTTGGTCTCTGGGGAATTCATCGGTTTTCCTTGTGTGTGCCCCGATCCCGCCGCGCCAAAAAAAACGCCACCTGAATCGAGGCGGCGTTCATTTGAGTCACATCTTCTCGTCTGGGCCGCGCGTCGTCAGCGGCGCCACCAGGTGACAAACGAGGAATGTGGGTTGAGAAATTTCATGGATGGCATGTTTGCAGGTTGACGGCGCAATGTCAACCGGAAGTCGAGCCGGACGCGACGAGGGGGAAGCGTCATCGGCCAACCATGAAGGTGCCGGACGCGCTTATCTTTTTTCATGAGCGGCGGCGAAATCAGACAGTCGATTATTCCGAACTTTATCTTTTCGGCGACCGTCTAAAAGTTTTTTGTTGTTAAAATTCTAATAAGTGGTGAAATCATGAATAACACGAGCCCGAACAGCCAATCCCGCCCACTCGAAGAGCGTGTGAAAAAAACTCCAGGGCAAGGCGCATCGTCGAAGACAGTACAGTCGTACGGCGAGACGATGCAACGCAGCCATGGAGAATTTTTTCACGCGCTCGAACTCTGGGGCGGCCTTGAATGCACGGTAAATCGCGTGCAAGACGAGTACTTCAGCCAATTGGACCGTAACGGCCACGCCCTGCGCAACTGCGACATCGGGCGCTTCGCATCGACCGGCATCCGCGCCATCCGCTATCCGATCCTGTGGGAACGCACCGCCCCGGACGGCATCGACAAGGCCGACTGGAGCTGGCCCGACGAGCGCCTCCCGCTCCTGCGCGAAGCCGGCGTGACCCCGATCGCAGGCCTGATCCACCACGGCAGCGGCCCGCGCGATACCAGCCTGCTCGACCCCGCCTTCCCGGAACGCCTGGCCGAGTACGCGGGCGCGGTGGCCGCCCGTTATCCCTGGCTCGAGTACTACACACCCGTCAACGAACCCTGCACCACCGCGCGCTTCGCCGGCCTGTACGGCGTCTGGTACCCGCATGCGCGCGACGACAAAAGTTTCATCCAGGCCCTGCTGATCCAGTGCCGCGCCGTCGTGCTCTGCATGCGCGCCATCCGCAAGGTAAATCCGAACGCCAGGCTGGTCCAGACCGACGACCTCGGCAAGACCTACAGCACGCCCGAGCTGAGCCATGTCGCCGAGTTCTACAATGAGCGCCGCTGGCTGGCCTGGGACCTGCTATGCGGCACCGTCGGCCCGGAACACCCACTATGGAAATACCTGACGGGCACCGGCGTCGATGTCGCCGACCTGCTCTGGTTCCGCGACAACACCTGCCCGCCGGATATCATCGGCGTGAACTATTACGTGACCAGCGAGCGCTGGCTCGACCACCGTCCGGAGCGCTATCCGCAGCACCACCGCGGCATGGCCGACGGCATCCCCTGCGCCGACATCGAAGCTTCGCGCGCGCTGGCCACGCCGACGGCCGGCATCGGCCCTCTGCTCACCGAAATCTGGGAGCGCTATCGCCTGCCGCTGGCGATCACCGAAGCCCATATCGACGCCAACCGCGAAGATCAGCTGCGCTGGCTGCTGGAGATCTGGCAGGCGGCGCAAACGGCGCGCACCAACGGCGTCGACCTGCGCGCCGTCACCGTCTGGTCGCTGCTCGGTTCCTTCGACTGGAACAGCCTGGTCACGCAGAACCGCGGCTATTACGAGCCGGGCCCCTTCGACGTCCGTTCGCCGCTGCCGCGCCCGACCGCGCTGGCTGCCATGATGCGCGAACTGGCACATGGCCAGCCGCTGTCGAACCCGGTCCTGCGCGGCCAGGGCTGGTGGCGCCGTCCGGACCGCTTCCTGTGCACCCCGGTCGCTACCCCGGCGGCCCTGACCTCGATCCCTGCCCCCGCCCAGCGCCTGGCCGGCATCCGCGCCGCGCCGATCCTGATCACGGGCGCTACCGGCACCCTGGGCCGCGCCTTCGCCCGCATCTGCCAGAAGCGCAACCTCGCCTACAAACTGCTGTCGCGCCACGACATGGACATCGCCGACCCGGCCTCGGTCGAGCGCGCGCTGGCCCACCACAAGCCCTGGGCCCTGATCAATACCAGCGGCTATGTGCGCGTCGACGATGCCGAGAGCGATGTCGAGCGCTGCATGCGCGACAACACACACGGCGCCGCGATCCTGGCCGAGGCCTGCGCCCGCCACGGCGTGCACCTGACTACCTTCTCGAGCGACCTGGTGTTCGATGGCCGCAAGGAAGCCCCATACGTCGAGAGCGATCCGGTTACGCCGCTGAACGTCTATGGCCGCAGCAAGGCCGAATCGGAAGCCGCCGTGCTCGATCAACACCCGGGCGCCCTGGTGGTGCGTACCAGCGCCTTCTTCGGTCCCTGGGACAAGCACAATTTCGTCACGCTGGCGCTGAACGCGCTGGAGCGCGGCGAGACTTTTGTTGCGGCCGACGACATGACCGTCTCGCCGACCTACGTGCCGGACCTGGTGCATACCTGCCTCGATCTCGCCATCGACCGCGAATCCGGCGTCTGGCACCTGAACAACGGCGGCTCGGTCACCTGGTTCGAGCTGGCGAAGCTGGCGGCGCAAAAGGCCGGCATCGATGCCGGCACGCTGGTCGCGCAATCTTCAGGCACGATGGGCCTGACCGCGGCGCGTCCGAACTACAGCGTCATGCACAGCGAGCGCGGCGTCCTGCTGCCGAAGCTGGAGAACGCGCTCGACCGCTATCTCGAGCTGCGCAATGTCCACGATCCGGAGTACGAGGAACTGGTCAAGACCGCGGAAACGCGGGTGCCTGTGGCCAGCGGCCATCGCCAGCAGGAAGAGACGCCGGCCGAAGCGGTGCGCGGCGGGTTCTGAGCGTCAGGTGAACGCTCACGGGCGCAGGTCCGCCTGCGCCCCGAAGGTGTTCCGGTATTCCTGCGGGACCGTGTAGGGAATGAGCCGGCTCATCAAGGCCGCCACCACCAGGACCGACACGACCGCTCCCACGCACAGGGGCACGCCGACGGCGGCCGCGCGCTTGCGCGGCGACGGACCCGCGCGGCGCGCAAGCGCACAGCCGAGGTGAACGAACACCGCCAGCACGGCCAGGAAATAATAGGGGACGAAAAACAGGCTGTAGGGCCAGGCCTGCAGTCCCGCCGCGGCAAAGTGGACATTCGTGTCCAGCCCGAGCACCGTACGCCCGGCCAGCACCGCCGACACGTGAATCAGCAGGAACAGCGCCAGATAAGCGCCCGACCCGGCCTGCAACCAGGCGAGCCATCCCCGCCGCCTCTTCCAGCCCGACGCCGCCAGGCGCAGGCCGCTGCCCGCCTGCAGCACGACACCAGACAACAGCAAACTTTCGACGACCGGCTGGCGATAGACCAGCCGCGCCGTTTCCATGAAGCGCAGGTGCGCGGCGATGCCGCCCAGCGCCGCCAGGTGGTTGGCCAGGTGCGCCAGCACGAAGATCGAAACGAGGACGGCGCCGAAGCGGTGGAATGTGCGTTCGGTCTTCATGGCGCCCGCCTCGCCAGCAGCAGCTTGAGCGACTCGCGCGGGCGCAGCGTGATGTGGAACTCGGGTTCGGGCGGCGCCATCCCTTCCGGCGCCGCCACTTCGAAGCGCTGCAGGAACATCGCCGCGACCACCGTCATCTCGGCCAGCGCCAGGTGCTGGCCGATGCACACGCGCGGCCCCGCACCAAAGGGCAGATAGGCGCCGCGGACTTGTTTCCCGGCGTCGTCGGCGAAGCGCTCGGGCCGGAACGCGTCCGGCTCAGGAAACCAGCACGCGTCGCGCTGCATCAGGCCGACCGGCACCGTGAACATGGTCCGCGCCGGAAAGCGCCAGCCGCCGAGCGCGATCGCTCCCGTCGAACGGCGGCTGAGGAGCACCGGCGCGGCCGGATACAGGCGCAGGGTTTCCTGCAAGGTGCGCTTCAGGCAGGCGAGTGCGGGCAGGTCTTCGGCGGCCGGGTCCCGTCCTCGGAGGACGGCGTCGACCTCGGCGCGCGCGGCCGCCTGCGCCGCCGGGTTGGCGGCCATGCACCAGGACCACCAGGTCAGCGTGGCGGCCGCGGTCTCGTGGCCCGCAAGGAAGGCCGTCATGCATTCGTCGCGCACCGCCTGCAAGGACCAGGCGTCAGGATCGTCCAGGTGCAGGATTAGAAGCCGCGTCAGCAAATCGCCGGGCCACAGATCGCGCGCCAGCGCCAGCCGCGTGGTCACATGGCGTTCGATCAGGCCGCGCAGCATCTTCATGGCGCGCCGTTTGGACGCCTTCCACGGCATCCAGTCGGGCCAGCTCGCCGGCCAGTACATTTCGGCGTTGCCCGCGACCGAGACTTCGTGCACGGCACGCTCGGCCAGGCGCGCGTCGGCATCGATTTCGCTGGAAAACATCGTGCGCAGGATGATGTCCATGCCGAGCGACGTAAAGGCCTGTTCGATCGGCCAGGCCGCGCCGTCCGCGCGCCATCCTGCCAGCGCCTTGCCGCTTGCTGCCGCGATGTCGGGCACGAAGGACTGCACCGCCTTCGGCGTGAAGCTGGGCTGCAGGGCCTGGCGCCTGGCGCGCCAGGGCTGGCCTTCGGCCGTCAGCACGCTGTGCCCATGCAGCTGCGCCATGACCTGGACGCCGCGCTCCCAGCGCACCAGCCCCTCGTGCTGGGCGACCAGCAGTTCGCGCACCAGGGCGGGATCGGTGAGCACGACCTGGTGCTCGGGCCGGATCCGCAGGTGCACGACGTCGCCGTGGGCGCGCCGCCACCCTTCGAGCGTGCCGAGCAGGTCGCGCGACATCGCGCGCAGCAGGCCCCAGCCGGTGAGGCCGGACGCCGGACCCGGCGGCCAGCTGCCCGCCGGCTGCGGCGCAGGTTCGGAAGACGCCGCGCGCAGGGCGGCGTGATGGGGGCACTCGAAGGGTGTGGAAGGTTTCATGCCATCGATTCTCGGCCTTCCCCTGACACGGGTCTTGTACGAAAGCGACATCAGCGGCATGACAATTTGACAGCATTTTGTTGTTATACTTGGTTTCCATGGCTGCCCGCCCCCTCACCTCACCAATCTGCCCCTCCCCGCTCGAGCGCGCTCCCCGCGCCGCGCGCGCGGGTGGCGTCCCTTGCGAATCGCTGCGCCTGGCGCCCGCGTCCCTGCAGGGCGCACTGCTCGCACTGGTCGCGCGCGACACCAGCGCTCTGCTCCTGGACGATGCCCAGCGCCTGACCCATTTCCCGGCCTCGCCCTTCGTCACCATTTCCTGGTTCCGGGATGCGGAGGTGGGCCTGGTGACGCCCGGTCCGCACGGTCCGGCCTGGGCGCCCTTCGGCGCATCGGTCGTCGTCTCCGGCACCCAGGCGCATCCGACGGTGAGCTGGTCGCCGACGACGGGACGCGGCCATGTCGCCTGCTTCACGGCCGACGCCGCGCAAGCGCTGTTCGGCCTCGACCTGGCGGCGATCCAGGACCGTTTCGCGCCTGTCGGCGAGGTGATCGGCCCGGAATTCGCCGCGCTGTGGGACGCGCTGCTGGCGAGTGAGGACGCGGAAGTTCCGGGGGTACTGGAGCGCCACCTGGCACGCCGCTGGCAGGCCGTGCAAGGCCGCGATTCGGAACGTCCGTCGCTGCGGCAGCTGGGACGGCACTGGGTCGAACGCCTGGGCTGGCAGGCGAGCCAGTGGGCGCGCGTGCACAGCCCGCGCCACGTCGAGCGCCGGGTGAAATCCTTCAGCGGCAGGTCGCTGCGCGAATGGCAATCGATCGTGCGCACCGAAGGCCTGTTCTTCGCGGCGCGCGAGCGCTACGAGGCCGGCCTGCCTTTCGACTGGGCAGGGCTGGCGCAGGACCAGGGCTTCACCGACCAGGCGCACATGATCCGCAGCGCGAAGCGCATCACCGGTTTTGCGCCGACCGAATTCGCCCAGCGCTTCGCCGAGGACGAATCCTTCTGGATGTACCGGCTCTGGGTATAACGGGGCTGATACGCGCCGCGTTATAAAATGGCAAGGTCACCCGACAACCGCAAAGGCAGTTACCCGTGCAAGAGCAACACGCTTTCCCGTTTTTCCGGGAAATCATCCTTTTCCTGATCCTCGCCGGCATCCTCATCCCCACCCTGCAGCGCCTGCGCATCAACCAGGTGCTGGGCTTCCTGGCGGTCGGCGCCCTGGTCGGTCCGTTCGGGCTCGGCCTGCATGCGGCCGAATTCCCCTGGCTCGCCTGGCTGACCTTCCCCAGCGGCCAGGGCATCTCGATGCTGGCCGAAATCGGCGTGCTGTTCCTGATGTTCATGATCGGCCTCGAACTCTCGGCCGCGCGCCTGTGGGCGATGCGCGCCTGGGTCTTCGGCGGCGGCACGGTGCAGGTGCTGGCCAGCGCGGCGCTGATCGGCGGCGCGCTTCATTTCCTCGGCCAGCCCTTCGCCACGGCCGCCATCCTCGGTCTCGTACTCTCGCTTTCCTCGACCGCCGTCGTGATGCAGCTGATGAGCGCACAAGACAGCACCGGTAGCCGCCTCGGCCAGGCCGCGTTTTCGGTGCTGATGCTGCAGGACCTGGCCGTGGTGCCGATCCTGGTCCTGATCGGCGTGCTGGCACGCGGCGGCGGCGACGGCGCCGCGACACTGGCGATGCTGACGATGGCGAAAGCGGCCGGCGCGATCGCCCTGATCTATCTCGTCGGCGGGCGCGTCATCCATCCCCTGTTCAAAGCCTTTGCGCGTCACCGCCAGCCGGACGTGTTCATGGCGCTGATCCTGCTGAGCACCTTCGGCATCGCCGGCCTGTCGAACGCCGCCGGCCTGTCGATGGCGCTCGGCGCCCTGATCGCCGGCCTGCTGCTGGCCGAGACCGAGTTCCGGCACGAGGTCGAGCTGATGGTCGAGCCCTTCAAGGGCCTGCTCATGGGCCTGTTCTTCATGACGGTCGGGATGGGCATGGACCTGCGCCAGCTGGTCGACGCGCCGCTGTGGCTGGCCGGCGCCGTCTGCGGGCTGGTGCTGATCAAGGCTTTCGTGGTCACGCTGCTGCTGCGCGCCGGACGCTTTTCGTGGACGCGCGCGGCCGAGGGCGGCCTGCTGCTGGCCCAGGGCGGCGAGTTTGCCTTCATCGTACTGGGCGACGCGGTGGCGGCCAAACTGCTCGACCCCGGCCTCGGCGCGCGCGTGATGCTGGCCGTCGGCCTGTCGATGTTCATCACGCCGCTGCTGGCGCGCCTGGGACGGATGATCGGCGAGCGCGGCGAACGTGCCGCCCGCGAGAGCGCGGCCCAGCACGACGAAACGGCGCTGGCCGAGGCGCGCGGCAAGATCGTCATCGCCGGCTTCGGCCGGGTCGGGCAGCAGCTGGCCAAGCTGCTCGACGCCCAGCACATCCCGTATGTCGCTTTCGAAAACAACGCCACCATGGTCTCGAAGCTGCATGCGCAGGGCGTCCCGGTCTTCTTCGGCAACGCGGCGCGCCCGGAACTGCTGCGCCTCGTGAAGGCCGACCAGGCGCCGGCGATCGTGCTGACGATGGACAATCCGTCTTCGGCCCTGCAGGCGGTGCGCGGGATCCGCCGCGAATTCGCCGAGGTGCCGCTGTTCGTGCGCTCGCGCGACGAGCGGCATGCACGTTCGCTCAAGCGCGCAGGCGCGACGGTCGTGGTGCCGGAAACGCTGGAAGCGAGCCTGCAGCTGTCGGCCTTCGTGCTCGAAGCGATGGGGCTGGACGAGCGTACGGTGGACGACATCGTCGACCGCGAGCGCGACCTGTTTGCCGAGCAGCTCAACGATGCGGGTTTACGGGAGCCGGGGCACCGCGGGTGACGCCATCCCACCCGCGGGCTGTCGAGCGGGGCAGCTATAATCGCGGCTCGACAAACTTGTTCAGACCATCATGATCGATTCCGGCAATCTCAAGGGCGCGCCCAGGGCGCTGGGCCATATCCGCGTGCTCGATTTGTCGCGCGTGCTGGCCGGCCCCTGGTGTTCGCAAAACCTGGCCGACCTCGGCGCCGATGTGATCAAGATCGAGCGCCCCGGCTGCGGCGACGACACGCGCGCCTGGGGCCCGCCCTACGCGAAGGATGCGGACGGCAAGGACACGGGAGAGGCGGCCTATTACCTGTCGGCCAACCGCGGCAAGCGCTCGGTGACGGTCGATATCGCCAGCAGCGAAGGCCAGGCCCTGATCCGCGAACTGGCGCGCGAGGCCGACGTGGTCCTCGAAAACTACAAGGTCGGGCAACTGAAGCGCTATGGGCTGGACTACGCGTCGCTGAAGGCCGTCAAGCCGGACCTCGTCTACTGCTCGATCACCGGATTCGGCCAGGACGGACCCTATGCGCACCGCGCCGGCTACGACTTCCTGATCCAGGGCATGGGCGGCCTGATGTCGGTGACCGGAGAGCGCGACGAGCTGCCGGGCGGCGGTCCGCAAAAGGCCGGCGTGGCGCTGACCGACCTGATGACCGGGATGTACGCCACGATCGCGGTGCTGGCTGCGCTGACCCACCGCGACCGCACGGGAGAGGGTCAGTACATCGACATGGCCCTGCTCGATACGCAAGTGGCGATGCTGGCCAATGTCGGCAGCAACTACCTCACCAGCGGCAAGGCGCCCAAGCGCTGGGGCAATGCGCACGCCAATATCGTGCCTTATCAAACCTTTGCCTGTTCCGATGGGCACATCATCGTCGCGGCCGGGAACGACGGCCAGTACCAGAAGTTCGTCGAAGCCGGCGGCCGTCCCGAGCTGGCGGCCGACCCGCGCTTCGCGACCAATCCGCAGCGGGTGGCCAATCGCGACGTGCTGGTGCCGCTGCTGGCGGAGATGGTGGCGACGCGCGGCCGCAACGAGTGGATTGCAATGCTCGAAGCGGTCGGCGTGCCCTGCGGGCCGATCAACGATGTGGGTGAAGTGTTCGCCAACGAGCAGGTACGGGCGCGCGGCATGGCGGTCGAGCTGGCGCACCCGAGCGCCGGCAAGGTGACGCTGGTGCGCAGCCCGATGAAGATGTCCTCGACGCCGGCGACGAGCGACAAGGCGCCGCCGCTGCTGGGCCAGCACACCGACGAAGTGCTGCGCGATGTGCTGAAACGGAGCGGCGACGAGATTGCGGCGCTGCGCGCGCGCGGAGTGGTGTAAGCAGTACTGCCGCTTGGTACGCGGCCTTGGCGCCGCGTGATGGATTGCTCCCGCGCCGCCGGCCGCGTGCCTCGGCCGGCCTTGCGGGTGTTCGTGCTTAGTGCAGCTTGTGCTTGAAGTCCGACAGCTCGGCGTGCACGCGGGTGACGACCGCTTCCAGGTGCGCCGGCATCTGCGGTGACGACCGGCTGATGCGCTTGGCTTCGTCGCCCATGTCTTCCAGACTATCGACGCATTGCACGATGCGTGCCTCATCGTTCGACTGCATCACATCGCGCGCCTGCTTCACCTCCCTCGAAATGCGCTCGATACAGGCGCGCATCTCAGGCGGCGTATCCTGCGACGACTTGCAGGCCTGCTCGGCTTCGCCGATGGTCTGCTGCAGGTGGCTGTAGCGTTGCTGGATTTCGTTGGCTTGCAGCATGATGACCTCCTCAACATAAAGTGAGCAGATCATTTTAGCGCTGGATCAAAAAGGCGTGCGCGCGGTGTACGCTGGCTTGCAGATAGACGAAGTCGCAGCTGCCGCACGGCTACGAGACCTGATTGTTATCCCATTGCCAAATCGTACGGCCGTAGTCGGTGTCTAAGCTCGGCATTATCTCGCCCTTGTGGAATAGGCGTCGAGATTCCGTTTTGGCAGGCGTGAAGTAAAAACCGGTCTCGGGACAGGCCTCACCGGCCGGGACCTGAGCATGCTGCGTAGCTGGCGTAGGATTATCCCGCGCCCCCCCTCCTCATCCGAAACGCGTTCAACCAGGTACCAGGTACAGTCTCGATTCTCGAATATCGGTTCCTCGGCATATTGCTCACCCGTTGTCGGGTCCAGGAGCGGTCGCATGCCAACATGCACCTTTGCGGCGGGGGCCGTTTCATATCCGATGTACAGAAATTCCGCACAGCTTGATACTACGTCGGGCACATAAATTCCGTTGCGCTCAAGCTTTTGTCCGGTTGCAACAAATATCCCCCTTTGTATTCGATAACTCGGCCACTGTGCCGGCGGATTCAAAGGTCCCCACTGCTCGTCGTAAGTTACAAGGTCGAATGGCCCCCAACCAGCCCGTTCGGTTCGACAAATATTGCTGGCAAGTGTGACCGCTTTATGCAGAAATTCCCCATACACGTTCTCATCCGCACGCTCCATCCATCCCGCCCAGAAATCCATTTGGCCCTTGAAATCAGATTTGGGTCCCCATGCATAGCTGAGCCCCCGAAGGTCCCCATGCGTCAATAGGATATAGCCAGTGTACAGTCCCTGTAGCGTGTTCCGAAAATTTGGCAATACTCGATTACCCCAAACCGCATCTGGCTGCTCTGGCAAGGGTTTGGCACGGTAATTTTTCGGGAGCCTCTGCATGAACCGTCCGAGGCATGACTCCAAGTGCTTAACCATTTCTTCCCAAGTATCGCGAAGCTCGCAAAAGTACTCGACGGATGTGTAGCGTTCGAGAAGGTAGATTTCCTGCGGATTTAGATTCTGTTGCATAAATGATTCCCTTAACGGACTTGTTTACGCTGGACTGACACCCCGACAAGACTATTAATTTTCCGAATCTCCCCATCCAGCTATTTGCGAGCGCATAGCATCCGCAAATAGCTGGCAGTTGGCAACGCAACGGAACGGGGCGGCCTAAGACAAGGAAATGATCGTTGACGTCCATTGTTTCCTTGAGAGCGGATCATGTAGATGAGCGCAGTAGTGCGTTGGTTTGCTCCTGCTCAGCCGGTTAGCGATGGAAGGCCTTACTTATTTTGATCCTGATCCCACTGCCATATCGTCTTTCCATATTCGGATCGCAGCAATGGAAATTGTTCGCCGTGCTGAAAGTGACGCCGCGAATGCGCATCTGCGGGAGAAAAATAAAACCCTTCTCTTGTACAGTGCTGACCAACCTCGAAACGCCCCGTTTGCTGCGACATTTCTTCTACGTCAAGTGATGCTGGCTCGAACTCATCTTTTACGATCTCAACGTAACACCAGCGTGATGAACATGAGGTGAAAGCATTTCGTGCAACCAAGCTTGGTGCGAGTTCAGGTGTCCGTGAGTCCTCGAAAAACGGATCTTTCGATAAGTCGGGGTTTGACAAGTCGTCCAGAACGAAGCGGAGCATGGCTTCCCCATCGGTCCACAGTTTGGCCCTGCCGACTGTAGCAGCTGCTGCTCTTCCCGTTCTGTTGAACGTGGTGCCGTCTAATAACTTACCGTCCGGAGAACCAGTCCACGCGAACTGAAGGGTTGCCTCGGAGTCGTCTATTGAAACATAAACGCCAGTTCTTGGAGGTAATTGGCCGCTGTGAGCTGTTAGATCAGGTCTGGCAACGAACTTTGGAATCGTGGAAAGACGAGTGGCGTGATTTTGCCAAGCTAGCGACAGTCCAAAATCCGTCCATCGCGTTGCGCTGCTCGTACGATCCATTGTTTGATCAATGTAGCGGGCATATTGATATAACTCTGCAAACATTTTATCGAAATGTTGTTGTTCGCCCGGCGTACTCCAATGCATCGAAAACTCTGCAATACCTCGTGCACATTGATGTGCTGCGGTCTTTCCAAAGATATTTGATACACGATTCGAGATATTTTCAGCAACAGATCTCTGAAAATCTGCGAGGAATGGCCAAGCATTATTTTCCCAGTTTTCGCTTGTATTACGGTTGCCCCATTGACCGCTTCGCAGCTTGCTATCGCGGCCTTCGTGCCGACTGACGTCAAGTATCCCATCAGCGAAAGATCGTAAAGCGCGCAAGCGATCCCTCAACCCTACGAGATATTCTAAAGACGAAAAGTAGTAAAGCAAGGCTGCTTGTTTCTTCTGCCAAGCAGTAAGACTAAAATTGGTCGTCATGATTTTTGATTTGAGAATATGATAAGCGTTATAGGACGAACAGGCAGCCTCATTTCTGCGGTGCCGTAGTCTGTCCTGGCAAAGACGGCAAGCCGACCCTTCCTGAAAACCCTGCGCCCTCGAAGTCTGTGTAACCCCACCCCGTGTCGAAAGGACCGCTAATATTTGGATGGGTTATCGAATCCCTTATGGCAACGTAAGCCTTTTTTTGCTCATCACTAAGCTTACCGTACTCGGCTTGGGTTAGTGAGTCTTGCAATCTGTTTTTTTGGCCACCTTTTAGTTTGTAATAACGCATTACGTCGTTTCTTGCATCGGTTCGTGCAACATTAAAAACTATTTGTTCCCAACCGCCTTCCAAATGACTATCCGGGAGACCAGCCTTCGTCTGCCCGGAAGCCGGCCCCCGCCACACCTTTAGAGAATCGCCCGGCTTTATATCATAGAGTACAAATTGTCCATTAACGTTCCAATCGGGCCATACGGCAAGGAATTTGCGCCATGCAGCCCGGGGGTCAGGGGAGTTTTGTATGTCGTTAAAAACTTTTTCGCTAATCCAGCAATCGCTCATCGCCCTACTGTTTGGTGAAAGAATCCGAATAAGACGCGCCGGGCCTTTGATCTCAGCATGGGTTAGAGAATGAAATGACTCGATGTTATGTGGTTGCAGTGGAGGCCAGCCGTCTTTTACTTTTGCTGCAACAACTGGTGCCCATGCATCGGCGTCTGCCTGCGTCCAGCGTAATGCTGAGCCATCGTTGAGCCAACTCGGCCGTGTACGCGGATTTCGCATCAACGAAATGGCCGTTGCTTCAGGTAACGCGCCTCTGTAATGAATGTTTCGTACGTCGACAATCCCCTTTTGCCTCTGTAGCGCCTCTCGCTCCAGCCGGAGAATCGCTGTGTCGACGACATCCTGTATAGGCTTTAATGCTTGAGCAAGATACCTGTTAGCTAATATCCGAATCTTTTTTACCTCAACTAAGGCATCCTTTGCTCGTCCGCCAATTAACGGCACAAACTCAACCTTGCGAACCATTACTTCGACGACCTGGACTGCTCTATCAAACGCCGAGGTCAGCTCGTCTACGCTGATCTTCGCACGGACTGCTTTGATTTCAGTTGCCAGCCATTTCAATACGTCGTCGACTTTATGTGTCTTTAAGTATTCCTGCACCTTGCGCCGACGCAAAAACGAAATAATCCAACTCATTGCAGCATCGACCGCGTCCGGAATTTTGTCTGCACCAGCGCGTCGGACGAAACCGAAGAATATTTTCAGGATACCCTTTACCAACGAACCGAGCGCCGGGAATAACCCAATAAGCGTCAAGGCGAGTGCTACCCAATTCCATATGTCGTTATGATCCCGCGAAAGCTTACGACAATTGGCGATAAGGTCGCGTAAGTCGCACACCTGATCGACGAGCGGGATCATCGAAATTCCGGCATCTACCAAAATTTGGGACGTCGTTCTGTTTTCGTTAAAGTCCCCTTCGATAGCTTCCCAAAACCATACAAAAGGGTTTTTGCTCGGTTCGACTTGGTCTTTTTCATCTGTAGCCCACGCCAACGCATCCCGCATTTGGGTCGCATTTACCTCAGCCATGGAGTTCCCCGCAAAATAAGGTAATGATTTGGGAAAAAGTGCGTATCAGCCAGTTAACTTTTCTAAGGGGTCATGTGGTTGCTCCTTTTTTGGCGTGCGGGGCAAATAGACGACCTTTTTGACAGGTCTGTTCAGCACGTTCTCATGCAGCGCTTTGCCTTCATTATCGAGTGTGCCGGTGAGCATTGGCCCTTTTTCGAAGTGGATTTGATAGTCGACCTCGGGTATCCCTTCGGCTAACTCGGGATCCAGATAGTGCAAGGAGATCCAGTGCTTTGTCTCCTCACTTAGCTCGCCTGGCAGATTCAACGAATTGGCGGCTTTGTTTGCTCCGCTATCAAAGAAATGCTTCCCGCCCTTCACCGAAAACTTCCCCGGACAAGCAAAAGTGATATTCCCGCCCTCGAGCGTGATCGCCGACTGCCCCGCCTGCAGCACGATCTTTTCCTTGGCCTTGATCTCGATGCAGTCGTTCACGGAGATCACCGTGACCTCCTTGTCTGCCACAATCTCCAGCTGATCGGTATGCGCCTGCAGCGAGACCGGCCCATTGCCGGCTATCGCCTGGATACCGCCGCCGTGCGTGAACAGACTCGCGGTGTTGGCGGCAACCGAGGACACGGTGTGCGCCGCCGTCATATGCAGGTCCGATTGCGTCGTCCAATTCAACTGCTTGCCGGCGTAAAGGATGGTCGAGGCCGGCGTGGCCCAGTTCATACTTGCGGCCGAGTCCAGCAGGACAACCGCGGAAGCGAATTTCTCGACCGGCTGCTGCGGATCGAGCTCGCGCGCCCCGCTCTTTGCCTTCTGCGCCGTCTGGCCGTTGACGGCCCCGGCATATTTCCCCTTCGCTTTGGGATCGACCTGCTCAATGAATTCCGACTGCGCCTTTGAGGCGTCCTTGCTGAACAACGCCTGCTGCTGCGCCGCCGCGTCGCCCAGCGTCTTGCCGAGCGCCTCCGCACCTTTCAGCAGCGACACCGCTTCCAAGGTATCCATCTGTGTCGAGCTCACGCCGCAGCCCTGGCGTGCACGGGCGCTCGTGGATAGCAGGACGCCCTCCCCGCCGCGCACGACGGCCCAGGCGTCGGTGCGCAATTCGAAACCGCTGCCACGGTAAGCACCGCGGTGGGCGGAACCAGGCGATTGCTGGATCAGGTAACCGAGGTTCAATTGCGTTGCTGCAGTGCTGGTGGCAAGCCGCGTGCGCACCTGGCCCGGCGTGTCGTCGAGCTGCCATTGATTGAAACCGCCGCCGTCGAAGTTGTGGCTGTGGATGCCCGACAGCGTGCCCGCATGATCGATGCCGGAATCGACGCCGGCGGCAAATGGCGGCAGGTCCGCTCCGGTGAACAGCTGGGACACGATCACGGGGCGGTCGATGTCGCCCTCGATGAAATCGACCAGCACCTCGGTGCCGACGCGCGGAGTGAACAGCGTGCCCCAGTTGGGACCGGCCAGCGCTTCGGCGACGCGCACCCAGGTGCCGGAACGGTCGTCGCCCGGCGCGCAGCCCTCGCTATCGGTGTCGTGGGACAGGCCTCCGGCGTTGGGGCGACCGCCGCGCTGCCAGGCGAACTGGACACGGACCTGATGGTCACGTGTCGTGGTCGATACCGAGTCGGCGAGCCCGACCACCAGCGCGCATTGCGCACCCGGTGCGGTAACTTTCATTGGCGCGGCCGTGAGCGCGGGTACGATCGCAACCGCATCGCGTACGCAGCCAAAGCTGTTGCGGTAGGTGCCGTTCTCGATGCCGCCGCGCGCGGCCTGTGCGATGCCGGTGTCGAAGTTGTTGCGTGCCTCGTGCTGCACCCAGAGCACCGTAAAAGCGTTCTCGCCCTCCGGATAGCGCTCGTGCTGGGTGAGTTGAAAAGCGTGGCCTGCCGCCAGCCGGCGGGCGGCGCCCATGCCTTCGAAGACCTTGTTCTCCCGCTCGAGCGCCTGCAGCATCAGTTCGCTGTGCGTGTCCGCGGCGCTCCGTTCGCTCACGATGCGCTCGCCGCTGCCGTCGTACAGCCACAGGGGCGGCAGCTCGCCCGCATCGAGGTTGGAGCGCTGTTCACATCCCGGCGCCAGCAACTGGCCCGGATCCCAGCTGCTGATCGCAACGCCGTTGGCGGCGACCCGGCGCTGGGCGCTGAAGGCGTCGATGGCGTCGTCGCGTTCGGTGGCGCGCACGCCGTGGAAGCGGATGACGTCGCCGCCCGGCGTGCCCGGCGCGATGGCCCGGCTGTCGAAGATGATCAGGCGGTGCCCGGACTCCCGGTGCTCGAAGCGCCAGTTGAGGCCTTCGGAAGCGAGCAGGCGGATAAAGAACTCCAGGTCGCTCTCGCGGTACTGGGTGCAGATCGCGCGCTTGGGTAGCTCCTGCGTGATATCGAAGTCGAAGCGCACCTGCGGATAATCGGCCAGCAGTTCGGTGACGATGTCGCGCGCGTTCTTGTCCTGGAAGATGTAGCAGTCGCGGCGCCGGGCCAGCAGCGCCAGCGCCGGTTCGAGGCGCAGGCGGTAACGCGCGACGCCGCCGTCGGCGCCCAGCCAGGCAGCTTCGGTACACAGTCCGTGCCACGAACGGCGGCTGCCGTCAGGCTGGAGCAGGCCGAGCGTCAGTTCTTCGCCGAGGAAATCGTCGAGATCGAGGTGGGTCGAGGTGCTGAGCGCATCGACGTCCAAGCAGAACAGTTCGTTGACGGCCTCGCGGCCAGTGAAGCCTTCGGCCGCCAGCGCTTCAGGCAGCGCGCTGTCCTGGCTGCTGGTGAGGGTGATGAGCCGTGCATGCTGGCTCAGGCCTGTGCCGAACAGGCCGAGGGTGGGGAAGCCGGGGGCGTTCATGCGCACTCCTTCGTCTGGAGGAATCGACGGCAAGCCTGGACGCTTGCCAACCGCCGATGTTACCGGACGTAAAGAGGGCGATGATGCTCGCGGGCATGACCCGCATCAAGACTGCGGCGGATTCAGCCGGGTGGCGCGCCGGCGGCGGCCGGGGCGCCGGCTTCCAGCGGCGCCAGGCCGCGCAGGCGCAATGCGATGAGCATGGCGCCGGCCAGGATCGCACCCAGCAGGCTGACGACGCCCGTCCAGCCGCCGTATTCCCAGACGAAGCCGCAGAGCCAGCCGACCACGCTCGAGCCGAGGTAGTAGAAGAAGAGGTACAAGGCCGAGGCCAGCGCCTGCGGCGCACGCGCGCGCCGGCCAACCCAGCTGCTGGCGACCGAGTGCGTGGCGAAGAAGCCGAAGGTGTAGAGGCCGACGCCGGCGACGACGGCGACCAGGTTGCCGAACAGCGTCAGCAACAGGCCTGCGAACATCACCGACATCACCAGGTACAGCACGTTGCGCCGTCCGAGCCGGTCGGCCAGGCGACCGGCCCAGACCGAACTGAAAATGCCCAGCAGGTAGAGCACAGACAAGGCGCCGACCGCGCTCTGGCGCAGGCCGAACTCGGGGCCGAGCAGGCGGTAGCCGATGTAGTTATACAGGCTGACGAAGGAACCCATCAGCAGGAAGGACAGGCCGAACAGCCAGGGCAGGCCCGCATCCCTTGCGTGCCTGCCGACGCCTTCCCTCAGCCCGGCGAAGCCGCCCTGCCCCGGCCGGAAGCGTTTCGAGACGGGCAGGCTGCGCCAGAATTCCCAGGCCGCGTACAGGCCCGCTGCACCCATCAGGCCGAGCGCCGCGCGCCAGGACCAGAAATCGCTGATCACCGAAGCGAGCACGCGCCCGAACATGCCGCCGAAGGCGCTGCCGCTGATGTACATGCCCATCGACAGGCCGAGCGACGATCCCTCGATTTCTTCGCTCAGGTAGGCCATCGCCACGGCCGGCATCCCGCCCAGCATGAAGCCGAGCAGCGCGCGCAGGACCAGCAGCTGGGTGTAGTCGCTGGTGAAGGCGGCCAGCAGCGTGAGCAGGCCGCCGCTGAGCATGGAGGCGGCCATCAGCGGCTTGCGGCCGAAGCGTTCGGACAGCACGCTCGATACGAGCAGAGAAACGGCCAGTGCGGCGGTGGAGATCGACAGCGCCAGGCTGCTTTGCGCGGGCGTCAGGGCGAAGTCGCGCGCGAGCAGCGGCATCAGGGGCTGTACGCTGTAGAGCAAGGCGAAGGTGGAAAAGCCACCGAAGGCCATGGCGCGGTTGATGCGTTTGAAGTCGGCGCTGCCGGCGGCGATGGCGGGAGAAGACATGGGCGAATCCTGAAACTGGACTGCTCATGATAGCGAAAAACGGAAGGGCTCGTCGGCGGGGGGCTGGATTGCGAAGCTGTGTTTACGATGATGCGGGCGTTGGTTGAACGCGTGGGCGGGAAGACCCGCCCACCCTACAAGCGCTAAACCTTGGCCGGCAACGCTTTATGGATACTCGGTATCGAGCTCCGACCCCGCATAGTTCTCCATCTCCGCCAGCAGCTGGGTCATCGGCGCCTTGGTGCGGATGCTTTGCAGGACCGTGCAATGCTCGCGGTAGGACGCGACGCGCTCGGCGATGATCTCGCGGTGCGGCGGCGGCACCTTTTCCAGCAGCGCCGCCCAGCCGGTCTCGTAGTCGGGGTTATTCTTGCGGACCGACTTCACGAAGCGCTCGAAGTCCTTCTGCCCCGCCCGTGCGACGATGGTGCCGCCGTCGACGGCGAAGATGACCGCCAGCGCGATCACGCCTTCGGCGTTCAGGTCGGGGTCGGTGACCGGGCCTTCGTAGTGGTTCTTGCGCAGCCACTTGGCGGCGTTGACGATCGCCTGCACGCCTTCCCGCTGGCGCACCTGGCCCAGGTAACGGTCGTAGCCGGTCCAGGTCTCTCCCGGGTCGGCGGTGCAGATGTCGACGAACAGTTCCTTCAGGCGCCGGCCGGCGTACACCGGGTCGTTGTCGTATTCGCCGACCAGGCTGTCCTCGGGCAGCGCGGCCAGTTCGCGGATCATGCGAAAGCCCGCCTGGAACACGTATTCGGCGCCGTCCGCGATCAGGATGTCGAGCGCCGTCTCGTCGCTGTCGTCGTCGACCAGGTGTTCGAGGCCGAGCGACATGCCGCCCACGGTCAGCATCAGCGCGCGCTGGATGCCTTCGGCGGTGCGGTCGTTGGTGAACTTCTCGGCCACCATCGCGGTGATGGACGAGAGCTCGTCGGCCAGGCCGATCGCCTCGTCGGCGTCGGCCATGGTCGGCAGCAGCCTGATCGCACGCACCAGGCGCGGCAGCTTTTCAATGACGATTGAGGGCAGCATCGATGGCGATCCGGTCACGAGAAGATGTCCGTACCGATGCTCTTGCGCACGCTGCGCCTTGGCATGGTGCGCACCGACGGCACCTGCTTGCGCAGGCGGTACAGCAGGTCGCGCGTGCTTCTCTGCTGGAAGTCCGGGTCTTCGTCCGGGTCGTCCGGGAATTCGGCCTCGGCCATTTCGTTGCTATGCCTGAATTCGGGGAAGAGCTCGATCAGCGAACGCTCCCAGCCGTCTTCGCTGGCTTTCGCCAGGTCGATCGCGAGCGGAATGATGTCGCTGTCGGACGAGGTCTGGCCCGTCACGTAACGCCCTTTCAGGTTGATTTCACCGGCTACTTCCATGATCTCTTTCGGGGCCAGCGACCACAGGATGGCGAACACGGTGGCGCCGTGGTCGGTGGCGGAGGCTTCCTGCAGCAGCTCGTGGCGGCGGTCCTCGTCCTCGGTCGCGTAGACCACGCCGTGGACGTGGTTGAACAGGCCCTCGGCGATGCGCTCGGGGTCGTCCTCGATCATGTTGTCGGGCCAGGTGGCGGCCATGTAGGCCAGGCTATCGGCCCAGGCCTTGGGCGGCACCAGCATGGTCGCCAGCGACGTCTTGGCGCCGTCGAAGCCGGCCAGGTGCAGGGCCGTCACTTGCGGCGGCAGGGTAGAGAGCACTTCGGCCACGGCGTAGTCGCCGTGTTCGTCGGCCGCCTTGGAGAACGCCTCTTCGGCGTGCCCCAGCGAGCCGGCCAGTACCAGTTCGCTCACCTGTTTGGTAAGCGCCGGCAGGTTGGCAGCATTGCTTGCATTGTCGCTCATTCGCGTTCTCCTTCGCCATCGAAGATCCCGGTGAAGTCGTCCGAGACCATGCCTTCTTCGTCTTCCTCGTCGTCGCCCTCGTCGTTCTTGCCGAGCTGCTCGAGCGACTGGTCGTCGTCTTCCCAGCGCTGCTGGTGCTTGAAGAGGAAGGCCGTGATGATCGCCTGGCGCGCCAGTTCCGGATGGTTTTCCGTCATCGATGCATACATCGCGGCGCCGTCTTCGCCCGTGCACTCGGCCATGGCGAACACTTTGGCCGGGTCGTCGCCTTCGTAGTCGGCCGCTTCGCGCAGCAGGCCTTTCGGGTCGGTGAACCTGATCTTGTCAACGAGGGCGAAGGCCATCAGGTTGACGTCGTCGATGCCTGAACCGCCGGCGTATTCCGAGACCAGGGCGTCGACCATCATCTGGTAGTTCTTCTTGTTCGGCGGGTCGCCCAGCGTGCCTTCGATCTGGCCCTCCAGCTCGCGCGACTGGTAGGCGAATTCGGGATGTACTCTTTTCATTATTTGTCCTGTGAATGCAGTAGATGCGGCGGTGGAGGCGGCCGCAGGCCTCAGGCCTGCAGCGTCACGCCGTTGAGCGCGAACAGCGAGCGCCACAACTCGAAGGCTTCTGCTTCGGCGTCGAGCACGATGCGGTGGTTCACGCTCTGGTTGTATTCTTCGCGCTTGCTCCGGTCCGACAGGATCTCGTAGGCCTTCGTGACGGCCTTGAAGCGCGCTTCGGCGCCCGGCGCGTCGTTGCGGTCGGGGTGATAGCGCATCGCCAGCGAGCGGTAGACCTTCTTGATCTCTTCGTCACTGGCGTTCGGCGCGACGCCGAGGATCGCGTATAAATTTTCCACTTTGGAACTCTCCGGCTGGTGCCGAGCAAACGGCAAAACGAGATTATCCTATAGAAAACGCCAACGTGACAGCAGCGCCGGTGTGGTGCGTTGACGGACCACACCGGCGCTGGCCTTCACTTGAGCTTCCCTTGCAGGCCGGCCGATACGCCCCAAGTATGATCCCTGCATACGAAGCGGACCGTGCGCTCCACCACATAGGGGGACCGCAGCCAGGCCGTCTACGGTAAAATGCCAGCAACTTTACCTATACAAAACACCACCAATGAGTAACGACAAGAACAAGGCGGCGACGGCGAACGCGCCGTCGTCGAATTTCCTTCGTGCCATCATCGACCACGACCTGGCGGCGGGCACCCACGACCGTCCAGGCATGCCTCCGGTCATCACACGTTTTCCGCCCGAGCCGAACGGCTACCTGCACATCGGCCACGCGAAATCGATCTGCCTGAATTTCGGGCTGGCGCGCGACTACGCCGGCCGCTGCCACCTGCGCTTCGACGACACCAATCCGGAGAAGGAAGACCAGGAATACGTCGACACCATCATGGACAGCGTCAAGTGGCTCGGCTTTTCGTGGGAGCAAGGCGGCGAGGAATACCTGCACTACGCCAGCGACTATTTCGACAAGCTCTACGAGATCGCGGAATACCTGATCCAGCATGGTTTTGCCTATGTCGACAGCCAGAGCGCCGAAGACATGGCGAAGAACCGCGGCAACTTCGGTACGCCGGGCACGAATTCGCCCTTCCGCAACCGCCCGGTCGAAGAGTCCTTGCAGCTGTTCCGCGAGATGAAGGCCGGCAAGTACAAGGACGGCGAGCACATCCTGCGCGCGAAGATGAGCGAGGACGCGATGTCCTCGCCGAACATGACCAACCGCGACCCGGCCCTGTACCGCATCCGCCATGCACACCATCACCGCACGGGCGACGACTGGTGCATCTATCCGATGTACGACTACACGCACCCGCTGTCGGACGCGATGGAGTCGATCACCCATTCGATCTGCACGCTCGAGTTCCAGGACCACCGCCCGTTCTACGACTGGCTGATCGCCACCGCGACCGCGGGCGGCTTCTTCCAGCCTCCGGTACCGCGCCAGTACGAGATGTCGCGGCTGAACCTGACCTACGTCGTCATGTCGAAGCGCAAGCTGCGGCAACTGGTGGACGAGAAGATCGTGTCCGGCTGGGACGACCCGCGCATGCCGACCATCGTCGGCCTGCGCCGCCGCGGTTATACGCCTGAATCGATCCAGCTGTTCTGCGAGCGCATCGGCGTCTCGAAGGCCGACGGCTGGATCGACATGAGCACGCTGGAAGGCTCGCTGCGCGACGACCTGGACCCGAAGGCGCCGCGCGCGATCGCTGTCCTCCGTCCGTTGAAACTGATCGTCGATAATTTCCCGGAGGGAGAGTCGCACGCGTGCACGTCGCCGGTCCACCCGCACCACCCGGACATGGGTGTGCGCACCTTCCCGTTCACGCGCGAGCTGTGGATCGAGCAGGAAGACTTCATGGAAACGCCAACCAAAGGCTATTTCCGCTTCACGCCGCCCGTTGGCGACCAGCCGGGCAGCCGCGTGCGCCTGAAGTACGGCTATGTGGTCGAGTGCACCGGTTTCGAGAAGGATGCCGACGGCAAGGTCACGGCCGTGCACGTGAAATACTTCGAAGATTCGAAGTCGGGCACGCCCGGGGCTGACAACTACAAGGTCAAGGGCAACATCACCTGGGTCAGCGCGGCATCGGCACTGGCTGCGGAAGTGCGCCTGTACGACCGCCTGTTCCTCGATGCGCACCCGGACGCCGGCGGCAAGGATTTCAAGGCCCTGCTGAACCCGAATGCGCTGGAAACCGTCACCGCCTACCTCGAGCCGGGCATGGCCAATGCACAGCCCGAGCAGCGCTTCCAGTTCGAGCGCCACGGTTATTTCGTGGCCGACCAGGTCGATTCGAAGCCGGGCAAGCCGGTATTCAACCGCGTGACGACGCTCAAGGATAGCTGGGGCAAGTAAACGAACGCACAGGGGCGCTAACGCCTTTCCCTGCCTGCAGCGCCATGATCGAACCCGCCCGGGGCCTACCCGCGGCGGGTTTTCTTTCGTCCTGTCGGGCCGCTGCACGCAACTAGCAATGTTGATAGGTTTCGGGCTCGCGCTATCTGAGGGATTCTGATCCAAATCAAATAGGTCCCATTCGATTGGATTGGAAATGAGAACGGCCGACCCGATCACGAAGATTAAGGCGATCAAGCCTGGTTCCTGGCTGGGCGCGCTGCTGTCGCTGAGCGTGGGCGCAGGCTTGTATGTCAGCACCAGCCAGGCGGTCGAAAACGACGCGCTGGCGCGCTTTAACCACATGGCGCGCAACGTCCAGACGATCCTGGACGGGCGCCTCAAGACCTATGCCGACGTGCTGCGCGGGACGGCCAGCCTGTTTCTTGCGGCCGACGGTATCACGCGCGATGAGTTCCGCCGCTACGTGGCCGGCCTCGACTTGCCAAATCATTTCCCGGGTGTCGAGTCGATCAACTTCGCCCGCTACGTGACCGACGCCGAACGCGAGCGGTTCGAAGCGGAAATGTTGCAAAACATCGATGGACGTGGGCGCAACGCGAAGATCGTGCCCGAGGGCCGGCGCGCCGAGTACACGGTGCTCACCTTCGTCGAACCAGGCACGGCCTGGATCGAGCGGATCGGTGTGGACATGCACACCAACCCAAACGGTCCGGCGCTCCTGGCGCACGCGCGCGACACAGGCGAGGTGTTGACGTCCGGCGCCCGTTTAAAGTCCGGATCGCTGCTATTGGGCCTGACGATGCGCTTGCCGGTGTACCGCGCCGTCATGCCCCCGCAGGATATAGCCCAGCGCCGCGCCGCCTATCTGGGTACGGTCGGCATCGGCTTTCGTGTCGACGGCCTGGCCCACAGCATGCTCGACAACATGCCGAAAAACGCGACCCGACTCGTGATCTCCGGAATGACCCCGGTCGACAGCCGCGACAGGCCGTCGGGCTACCGCCGCACTGTGTTCTTCGACAACCGCCCCGGCGTGGCCCATGACGAGCAGGCCGAGTTTCGTGCACGAATGCCTGTGGGTGTAGACGGACGTGGATGGGACCTCGATTTCGCCGTGTCGAAGCGCGGCCTGTATTCCGAGCTCGACAGCATCCTGCCCTGGGTGGCGATGCTGGCCGGGACGACCGGCACCGCCCTGCTGTATGCGCTGTTCCAGACGCTCAGTTTGTCGCGCCGGCGGGCCATCGTCCTGGCCGAGGAAATGACCGGGGAATTGCGGGCGAGCGAAGCGAAGCTGCAGAAAACCAACGACAACCTGCGGCGCCTGGCGGCCCACGCGGAAAGCATCAAGGAAAGCGAACGCAAGCGCATTGCGCGGGAGATCCATGACGACCTCGGCCAGAACCTGCTGGCCCTGCGCATCGAGGTCGACCTGCTCGCGTCGCGCACCAACAAGCGCCATCCCCGCCTGCATACCCGCGCGCACTGGATGCTCGAGCAGATCGATGCGACCATCAAGAGCGTACGCCAGATCATCAACGACCTGCGGCCCCACGTACTCGACCTGGGCCTGACGGCGGCAGTGGACTGGCAGATCGCCGAATTCCAACGGCGCACCGGCCTGGCCTGCGAACTGATTTCGCACAACCACGACCTGCACGTAAGCGACCGCTGCGCGACAACCCTGTTCCGCATCCTCCAGGAATCGCTGACCAACGTGTCGCGCCATGCCCGCGCCACCAAGGTACGGGTCGAGCTCGCCGTCGATCCCGAATCGATCTCGATGACCGTCAGCGACAATGGCATCGGCCTGAGCAAAGCCGGCGGGCAGAAACCGGGCTCGTTCGGGCTCGTCGGCATCGAGGAACGGGTCAGGATCCTCGGCGGCAGATGCATCATCACCAGCTCGGCAAATGCCGGTACGACGGTGCACGTATCGCTCCCCGCTGCGGACAACCTGCTTGCCGTGTCCCCCGCACCGGCACCTGCTTCCGCTCCCCATCCAGCCTTCGATGGTCTGTAGGCGTATCCATCGCGATCGTGTAGGCCTACTGCCCGTGCAGATGTAGTCCAATTTACGACAACATGCCTCAACTTGCGCAAAATCAACGTTTTTTGGATGCTTGAGGTAGAGAATTCATATCAATGCTTCGCGTCAATAACGACGTAAGCAGCAAAAACCGAGGAGGCCTACCCATTTGCCAGCATCACTTCATCGATTGCCCGCACGCAAGCCAAAATAACGATGCAGTAGCCAAAACAAAAGGATAGATCATGATTTCGAATAACGACTTCGCCCTCATTGCCGCTCTGGATTTGAACCCGATCAAAATAAAACTGATGCACAAGGAATCCGGCGAGGGTTGGTCCCTGGAACGCGCGAACGCCATCGAAACCGAGTACCGTCGTTTCCTTTACCTGATGGACGCCTTCCCGGAGGAGCAGGTGGCGCCGACCGTGGATGTCGACACTTTCTGGCATTACCACATCCTCGATACGATGAAGTACGCCCTCGATTGCGAGCTGACCTTCGGGCGCTTCCTGCACCACTACCCTTACCTCGGCCTGGAGGGCGAGGACGACATGGAAATGCAGCAGCAGGCGGGCGAGCGCACGCGCGCCTTGTATGAGTCCACTTTCGGCCTGTCGTATGTGCGTCCATCGAGGGCCGACGGTGCGCTGGAAGCTGCGGACGTGCAAACGGCGTCTTTCGCCGCAATGGGCGAAGCTGCAAACTCGGCTTATTGCCTCGGCCCTGGCATCGCCAAGGCAGCTGCCGTCCGGACTGCTTATTGCCTCGGCCCAGGCATCAGGGCAGCCGCCGTCCAGACCGCTTATTGCCTCGGCCCAGGCATCAAGGCAGCCGACGTCCAGACTGCTTATTGCCTCGGCCCAGGCATCAAGGCAACTGCTGTCAAGACCGCTTATTGCCTCGGCCCAGGCATTGTCAAGGCAGCTGAAGTCCAGACCGCCTATTGCCTCGGCCCAGGCGTCCCGCAAGCAGCCTGATACCGCACATGGTCCGGTGACTGGGGCGCAGCATGCGCAGTCCGCCGGAGCCTGTATCCGGTGCGCCGGCTTCCAGGCCTCGGCCCGCCCGCGATCAGCACCGCACTATCCAACGCTAACGCTGTTCAAGCAGCATGCCAGCCGGCGGCCCGCGCCGCCGATCGGCAGGGTGCTGTGGCGGGGCTGCGCGGAGTGTCCCCGACGCGGATACGACGAGGCGGGAAAGGCCTCAGGTTTTCTTCTGCCGTGCGCGCAGTTGCTGCCTGCCCTGGGTCTGCGCCCGGTTCTGCTTGTTCTCGTAGAGAGCGACCGCTTCCTTTTTCGCCTGCTCGAGTGTCCGCATCTCTTCGTGATCGTCATGCGCCACGAAATAATCGTCGGCTTGCGCATCCACGACCAGCTTGATGGCAGCCTCGTCGTCGAGCTCATAGAGCTCGGTGAGCAGGGTCGTTATTTCGTCCAGGAAGGCTTCGTAGGTCAGGGTCGTCATGATGTCGGCTTTTTCGTGAGGGACGTTATTGTACCAGCGCCCATTGCTCCAGGGCGCGATGGACGTCGGGATAGCGCAGCCGCACGCCGAGCTCGCGGCGCATGCGCGTGTTGTCCAGGCGGCGCGATTCCGACATGAAGGAAAGCAGCATTGGCGACACGGCCGCGCGCAGGGCTTCGCGTTCCAGGCGCGGCGGACGCGCCAGGCCGAAGGCGTCGGCAACGGCGTCGAAGTACTCTCCCATTTTCAGGCGGGTGTCGTCGGTCGCATGATAAACCCGTCCCGGCAGCGCACGGAACAAAGCCAGCGCGATAATCCGCGCCAGGTCGTCGGCCTGGATGTGATTGGTGTAGACATCGTCCTCGGGCCGCAAGGCCGGTGTGCCTTCGCGCAGGCGCTTGAGCGGCAGGCGCTCGCGCGCATAGATGCCGGGCACGCGCAGGATCGCGACACTGCCTCCGAGGCGCCGCGCCCAGCCGCGCAGCACGCGCTCGGCATCGACGCGGCGGGCGGCGCGCGCGTTTTTCGGCGCCACGCTGCGGGTTTCGTCGACCAGCGCCCCACCGCAATCGCCGTAGACCCCGCTCGTGCTGACATAAACGAGGCGTGTCCCCTCGGGTAGAATGGCGGTCAGGTTGCGTGTGCGCACGTCGCGCGCGCCTTCCGGCCGGGGCGGCGCCAGGTGCACCACGTACGGCGCGAGCCCGCGCAGGCGCGCCAGGCTGGCCGGCTGGTCGAGGTCGGCCACGACCGGTATGGCGCCGAGTGCGCGCAGTCCGGCGGCGCGCTCCGCATCGCGTGTGACGGCAAAGACCCGGAAGCGCGGGACCAGCAGCGGCAGCAGGCGCATGCCGACATCGCCGCAGCCGACCAGCAGCAGGCGCGGGCGGCCCAGACGAAATTTATTATTGAAATTCATGTTGAGGATTGTATGACGTTCCAGATCACTGTCCAGCCCAGCGGCACCCAATTCGCCTGCGAAGCCGACGAAACCGTGCTGTCGGCCGCCATCCGCGCCGGTGTGGGGCTACCGTACGGCTGCAAGAACGGCGCCTGCGGTTCGTGCAAGGGCAAGGTCGTCGGCGGGACGGTGACGCACAAGCCCCACCAGGCGCGCGCCCTGACCGAGCAGGAAAAACTGCAAGGCATGTCGCTGTTCTGCTGCGCCCTGCCCGAAGGCGACGTCGTGATCGAGGCGCGCGAAGTGGGCGGCAGCAGCGATTACCCGATCCGCAAGATGCCGACCCGGGTCGCCTCGATCACGCGCGCGGCACCGGACGTGGCGATCGTCACCCTGCAATTGCCGGCCAACGAGGCGCTGGCCTACCGCGCCGGCCAGTATGTCGAGTTCCTGCTGAAGGACGGCAAGCGCCGCGCCTACAGCCTGGCCTGCGCGCCGACGCTCGAGCGTCCGCTGGAACTGCACATCCGCCACCTGCCGGGCGGCCTGTTCACCGACCACGTGTTCGGCGCCATGAAGGAACGCGACATCCTGCGCTTCGAAGGGCCGCTCGGCACCTTCTTCCTGCGCGAGGAATCGGATAAACCGATCGTGCTGCTGGCCTCCGGTACCGGCTTCGCGCCGGTGAAAGCCCTGGTCGAGCACCTGATGCACCTGAAATCGACCCGTCCCGTGCGCCTGTACTGGGGCGGGCGCCGTCCGCAAGACCTGTACATGGACGAGCTGTGCCGGGCCTGGACCACGACCATGCCCGATTTCGAATACGTACCGGTGATCTCGGATGCGCTCCCGGAAGACAACTGGAGCGGCCGCACCGGTTATGTCCACGCGGCGGTGATGCAGGACATTCCCGATCTGTCGGGCTGGCAGGTGTATGCCTGCGGCGCGCCGGTGATGGTCGATGCCGCGCGCAGCCAGTACACGGCGCAATGCGGGCTGCCGGCGGACGAGTTTTATGCGGATGCGTTCACGACGGAAGCGGATCTCGCCGCGGAATAAACTGTAGGGTGGGCGTAATTCCGGCCATTGGCCGAAATTACCCCGCCCACCCTACGCAGCAAACAATGAAATCAGGCACAATCGACAACTTCCCGCCAGTCAATGTGCCTCTTCAATGTCCCTGCTTTCCTCGTCCAGCGGCCTCAGTGTCCTGCGCAACCGTAATCTCTCGTTCTACCTTTCCGCACGCTTCCTCGGCACCCTTGCCGTCCAGATGCAAAGCGTGGCCGTCGGCTGGCAGGTGTACCAGATCACCGGCAGCCTGTTCGACCTCGGCCTGATCGGGCTGGCGCAGTTCGCGCCCTTCCTCGTGTTGATCCTGTGGGCCGGCCACGTCGCCGACCGCCATGACCGCCGCAAGATCATCGTCTTGTGCATGCTGACCCAGCTGCTGGTGAGCGCGCTGCTGCTGGCCTTTACCGCCAGCGGCAGCCGCGTGGTCTGGCCCGTGTTCGCGGTGCTGGTGCTGTTCGGCAGCGCGCGCGCCTTCATGATGCCGGCCTCGCAGGCCGTGCTGCGCAACCTGGTGCCGGACAAGGATTTCGGCCAGGCCGTGGCGCTCGGCTCCTCGACCTTTCACGTGGCCGTCATCGCCGGCCCCGTGCTCGGCGGCCTGCTGTATGCCTTCGGTCCGACGGTCGTCTACCTGGTCGCGGCGGCGCTGCTGCTGGTCGCCACCCTGCTGATGGCCTCGACCACCAGCGCGCCGCAGGTCCGCAGTACCAAGCCGGCGAGCTGGCATACCCTGCTGGAGGGCCTGCGCTTCGTGCGCTCGCGTCCGATCGTGCTGGGTGCGATTTCCCTCGACCTGTTCGCGGTGCTGTTCGGCGGCGCCACCGCCCTGCTGCCCGCCTACGCGCACGACGTGCTGCATGCCGGCCCGACCGCGCTCGGCTGGCTGCGCACGGCCCCCGGCGCCGGCGCCGCGCTGTGCTCGATCGCACTGGCCTTCATGCCGATCCGGCGCCATGTCGGCGCCTGGATGTTCGGCGGCGTCGCCCTGTTCGGCATGGCCACGCTGGCCCTCGGCTGGACGACCCATTTCGCGGTGGCCCTGGGCGCCCTCTTCCTGCTCGGCGCCGGCGACATGGTCAGCGTTTATGTGCGCCATTTGCTGGTGCAGTACGAAACGCCGGACGAGATCCGCGGCCGCGTCAGCGCCGTGAACGCCGTTTTCATCGGCGCCTCGAACGAGCTGGGCGAATTCGAATCCGGCGTCACTGCCGGCTGGTTCGGCCTGACGCGCGCAATTTTGCTCGGCGGCGCGGCGACGCTGGTGGTGACTGGGCTCTGGACGGTGCTGTTCCCGGTGCTGTCGAAGATGGATCGTTTCCCGCACCACAAGGATGATGGGAAATCCGCCTAGTGTGCGGAACGCGGTAAAAATGGCAAAAAGTGTAAGATCGGCTTCAAGATCTTTGATAACGGAGCCATCTATATGCAAATCAATGTCAACACCGACCGTACCATCGATAAACATCAAGGCCTGGATGAGCACGTGCAATCCGTCGTCGAAGGCGCGATCGGCCGCTTCGAGGACCAGGTCCACCGCGTCGAGGTTCACCTGAGCGACGAGAACAGCCAGAAAGGCGCCGACGGCGGCAACCGCTGCATGATGGAAGCGCACGTCACCGGCTATGCGCCGGTGGTCGTCAACGAACACGCGGCCAACCTGCACCAGGCCATCACCAGTGCCGGCAACAAGCTCAAGCGCGCGCTCGACAGCGCCCTTGGCCGCCTGACCGACAAGGCGCGCCGCGAGCCGGTACCGCTGGGCGACATCGACGGCGATCTCGCACCTGAACAGAACAAAAACCTGACCAGCGGCATGTAATTCAGCATTCTGCAGAACCGAGCGCGGCCCAGGCCGCGCTTTTTTACGTCCCCTCCAGCATCGCGCGCAACTGCCGCAGGTAACGCAGCCCCGCCAGCGCCCGGCTGCCATACCACGACATCATTTCGCCGTCGACCAGGAACACCGGAATGCCGAGCTGCTTTTCGAGCGCGTCCGCGTGCGCCTCGGTGAACCGGTAGGGCTCGGTCGACAGCAGCACGGCGTCGAGACCACCCGCGAGCCCGGCCACGAGTTGTTCCGACCAGGCGAAGCGCGGGTAGCGGCTGGTGTCCGGCAGCGCCGGCACCTTCCAGCCGAGCTCGCCGAGCATGCGCGCGATATACGTGTCGCCTGAAACGCTCATCCACGGATCCTGCCAGATGCAGTAGAGCACCGTGCACGCCGGGCCGGCAGGTGCGGCCTTCAAAGCCGCGTATTCGGTCTCGAAGTCCGTGCACCAGCGCTCGGCCGCCTCGCTGGCGCCGAAAATGCCGCCCATCAGCCGCGCCAGCGCCAGGTTGTCGCGCGGCGCCAGCGGATGCGTGACGACCAGGTGCGGCACGAAGGCGGCCAGCGCCTCGGCGGTCGGCTTTTCGTTTTCGTCGATGTTGACGATCACATGGGTCGGCGCCAGCTTGCGGATCTTGTCGAGATTCACGTCCTTGGTGCCGCCCACTTTCGGGATCTGGCTGACGATCTTTTCAGGATGGATGCAGAAGCCGGTACGTCCGACCAGCAGGTGTGCAAGGCCCAGGTCGCACAGCAGTTCGGTGATCGAGGGAACGAGCGACACGATGCGTGCATCAGGCGCCGGCTGGTGGCTTACGCCAAGGGCGTCAATGAGGTGTTCGGGAGAGGCATTCATGGGCGCTATTGAAACATTCCTGTTTCCGAAACACCAGCAGGAACGCGGTGGCGAATGGTTTATCATGAAGTCTTCATCGTCGCCATCCAGCGACCAACGCGGAGAATCGTTTTGAAACTTATCGGACCATTTCGGGATTCGGGCTACACGGTCGACAAGCTGGAGCTGTTTCGCGGCGCCGACACAGCCGCCGCCGCGGTCGCGCTGGCCGATTGCGAGGTGGTGCAACTTGCCGCGGGTGAAGCTATCGAGGATGCCGTGCGGGCGCGCCTGTATATCGTGCTGTCGGGCATGCTCGAAGTCGAAACCGACGGCCATGCCGGCACCTCGGACGGCAACGTCAACCGCATCCTGCCGGGCGAAAGCGTGGGCGAGCAGTCGGTGCTGGACGACGCCGCCAATCTCGACGCCGTCCACGCCGTCGAAGAAACGTGCTTGCTGGTGATCGAATCGCAGCTCGCCTGGGAACTGATCGACCAGTCGAACGCCGTGGCGCGCAACCTGCTGCGCCTGATGTCTTTCCGCATCCGCGCCGCCAATGCCCTGCTGCGCCGGCGCCAGAAGCTCGGCGAGTTCTACCGCCAGCTCTCGCTGAACGACACCCTGACCGGCCTCTACAACCGGGCCTGGCTGGCGGACATGCTGCCGAAACTGGTGGGCCGCGCCCGTGCCCAAGGCAGCCCGCTGTCCCTGCTCATGGTCGACCTCGACAACTTTAAAAAGTTCAACGACACCCACGGCCACCTGGTTGGCGACGCCGCCCTGTGCGCGGCGGCAAACGTCATCCGCGACGGCTTGCGGCCATCGGATTTTGCGGTGCGCTATGGCGGCGAGGAATTGATGGCCGTGCTGCCTGAAACGACCGTCGAGCTGGCCCACATGGTGGCCGACCGCCTGTGCCATCAGATGCGCGAAGCCGTGCTGTTCCCCGACATGCGGGTGCCGATGCCGCACCTGACGGCCTGCTTCGGCGTGGCCGTGCTCGATCCGAACGGCGACGAAACCAGCCTGATCGAGGCGGCCGATGCCGCCCTCTACCGCGCCAAGGAAGCAGGCCGCAACTGTGTGAGCGTTTGATTGACGGATCGCGGCTGCGGCCCGACAATCCCTGCCATTCTTGATGCTCCATCAGGATGGCCACATACAATAAAACGATGAGCACACACACTTTCCTCTGGCACGACTACGAAACCTTCGGCGCCCAGCCGCGCCGCGATCGTCCGGCGCAGTTTGCCGCGATCCGCACCGATGCCGAGCTCAACGAGATCGGCGAACCGCTGATGCTGTTCTGCCAGCCGGCCAACGATTACCTGCCAGATCCGCAGTCCTGCCTGATCACGGGCATCACGCCGCAGCAATGCCTCGAACTGGGGGTGCCCGAGCACGAATTCGCGCGCCAGATCGAGGCGGCGTTCGCCGAGCCGGGGACGATCGGCGTCGGCTACAACACGATCCGCTTCGACGACGAAGTCACGCGCTTCCTGTTCTGGCGTAACCTGCTCGACCCGTATGCGCGCGAATGGCAGAACAATTGCGGCCGCTGGGATCTGCTCGACGTCGTGCGCATGACCTATGCGCTGCGTCCGGAAGGCATCGAATGGCCGACGCATCCGGACGGCCGTCCGAGCTTCCGCCTCGAGGACCTGACCCGCGCCAACGGCCTGTCGCACGAGGCGGCGCACGACGCGCTGTCCGACGTGCGCGCCACGATCGCATTGGCGCGCCTGATCCGGAATAAACAGCCGCGCCTGTTCGACTTCTGCCTCGAACTGCGGCGCAAGGACAAGGTCGCCAGCGAAATGGGCCTGCACCTGGAGCGCGCAGCGCGCCAGCCCTTCCTGCACGTATCGGGCATGTTCCCGGTCGAGAACGGCTGTCTGGCCCTGGTCTGGCCACTGGCCCAGCATCCGAGCAACAAGAACGAAATCCTGGTATGGGATTGCCGTCACGATCCGTCGGAACTGTTTAGTCTGGATGTCGAGACGATCCGGCTGCGCATGTTCACGCGCAGCGCCGACCTGCCGGAAGGTGTCAGGCGGCTGCCGATCAAGAGCGTCCACCTGAACAAGTCGCCGATGCTGGTCGGGAACCTGAAGACCCTGAGCCCGGCGATGGCGACGCGCTGGGGACTCGACCTCGACCAGGCCAAAGCCCATGCGCAGCTGGCGGCGA
Organism: Massilia sp. LXY-5; assembly: GCF_059801075.1. Lineage (NCBI taxonomy): Bacteria > Pseudomonadati > Pseudomonadota > Betaproteobacteria > Burkholderiales > Oxalobacteraceae > Massilia > Massilia sp. LXY-5. The sequence continues at coordinate 601,893 of NZ_JBNNEH010000003.1, read as the reverse complement.
ACGGGCCGGACATGGCGGCGATCTGGGCGCAGGTGTACCAGAAGCCGGCCTCCGGCAACGAGACCGATGTCGATGAAGACCTGTATGGCGGGTTCGTCAGCAACAACGACCGCCGCAAGCTCGAATCCCTGCGCATGCAGACGCCTGCACAGCTGGCCACAAGCCGGCCTTCGTTCGAGGACGAGCGGCTGGCCGAACTGCTGTGGCGCTACCGGGCGCGCAATTTCCCGCAGACGCTAAGCGAGCAGGAGATGGAGAGCTGGGAAGAACACCGCGCGGCGCGGCTGTTCGATGGAGCGGGCGGAGCGCGCACGGTGGACCAGTTGTTTGGGGAGATCGATGCGCTGTCGGAGACCGCGGACGAGCGCGCCGAGGAGATACTGGGTGCCTTGTACGAATACGTCGAGGCGATTGCGCCGAGCAGGTATTAAACTTGGGCATGCCCTGCCCTGTCGCGCAGGGCGCTTCGCGGGCGGGCAGCGTGCTGCCCGAATTCCCCGCTACGCCCAACGCGGGGGTTTATCATTACCCCCGATACCGATTGATCTCATCCCGCGTCTCGCGTGCGACACGCCGTGCCGCCGCCGCAAAATCCTCGCCTTCCTGCGGCACCGCATACAAAATCGCCCGCGACGAATTGATCATCATCCCGGTCCCACCGGCGGTCCGCCCGGCACGCACGGTCGCCTCGACATCGCCACCCTGCGCACCGACACCCGGCACCAATAAAGGCATGTCGCCGATGATCTTGCGCACCTGCGCCAGTTCTTCCGGGAAGGTCGCCCCCACCACCAGCGCGCACTGGCCGTTGCGGTTCCATTTCTCGGCCACGAGTTTCGCCACATGCTGGTACAGCGGCAGGCCGCCCACATCCAGGAACTGCAGGTCCGAACCGCCTGCATTCGAAGTGCGGCACAGCACGATCACGCCGCGGTCTTTCCACGCCATGTAGGGCTCGACCGAATCGAAACCCATGTAGGGATTGACCGTGACCGCGTCCGCGCCGTAGCGGTCGAAGGCTTCGCGCGCGTACTGGTGGGCGGTCGCCCCGATGTCGCCGCGCTTGGCGTCGAGGATCAGGGGGATGTGCGGATAAGTGTCGCGCAGGTAGGAGCAGATTTCCTCGAGCTGGTCTTCGGCGCCGAGGGCGGCGAAATAGGCGATCTGCGGCTTGAAGGCGCAGGCGAGGTCCGCCGTGGCGTCGATGATGGCCTTGCAGAACCGGACGATCGCGTCCGGTTGATCCTTCAAATGAGCAGGGAAGCGCGCCAGATCAGGGTCGAGTCCGACGCACAGGAGCGAGTCGTTGCGGGTCCAGGCCGCGGAGAGTTTATCGATGAAATTCACGTTGGGCCCCTTGTAACGGTGTCATTGCAAACCCGGTATTGTACCCGTCACGGGCTCCCTGCCCCATCGCGGGCACGACCGTGCGACCGGACTTGATGGACTCCTGTATATTTTTAATCATTCGACAACTCGCAATGGACAGGGACATCATGACGTCTTCCGCATCGGCTTCTACTTTATTCTCGCGCTGGACCCGCCTGCTGGCGCTCGCCACCCTCGCCGGCTCGCTGCTCTCGGGCTGCGGCTACAACGAATTCCAGACCAAGGACGAAGCCACCAAGGCCGCCTGGAGCGAAGTGGTCAACCAGTACCAGCGCCGCGCCGACCTGATTCCGAACCTGGTGAACACGGTCAAGGGCTATGCCACGCACGAACGCGAAACCCTGGAGGCGGTCACCCGTGCGCGCGCCGCCGCGACCAGTTTCCAGATCACGCCGGAAGTGCTGAACAATCCCGAAGCATTCCAGAAGTTCCAGCAGGTGCAGGGCGAGCTGTCGAGCGCGCTGTCGCGCCTGATGGTCGTGTCCGAGAAATATCCGGACCTGAAGGCGGACACCAGCTTCCGCGACCTGCAGTCGCAGCTCGAGGGCACCGAGAACCGCATCACGGTGGCGCGCCAGCGCTATATCGCCTCGGTGCAGGACTATAACGTCTCCGTGCGCCAGTTCCCGAACAACCTCACCGCGATGATGTTCGGCTACAAGGCCAAACCTTCGTTCACGGTCGAGAACGAAAAAGCGATCTCGACCGCGCCGACGGTCAACTTCGGCAAATAACGATGAACTTGTTTCGCACCCTGTGGCTGCTGGTGCTCTCCTTCGCGCTCAGTGGGCCGGCCCAGGCCCAGCTGAAGGAAGTGCCGGTCTTGACCAGCCGCGTGACCGACCAGGCCGGCATGCTCGACGCGACGCAAAAGCAGCGCCTGGAAGCCGTGCTGGCCGAGCATGAGGCCAAGAGCGGCAACCAGATCGCGGTGTTGCTGGTGAAGTCGACCGAGCCGGAAGCGATCGAGCAATACGGCATCCGCGTGGCCGATGCATGGAAGCTGGGACGCAAGGGCGTCGACGACGGCGTGCTGCTGATCGTCGCGCGCGACAACCCGGGTTCGCTGCGCCGCTTGCGCATCGAGGCCGGGCGCGGGGTGCAGGGCGTGCTGACGGATGCCCAATCGAAACGCATCCTGCAGGACGTGATAGCGCCGCATTTCAAACAAAACCATTACTACGAGGGCCTGGTCGCAGGCGTGGGCGCGATTGCCACGGTGCTGAACCGGGAACGATTTCCCGAGCCGGCGCCCCAGGTAGCCCCGGCAGCACCGGCAAATGCAAGTGACGCAGGACAAGGAGGCGGGATCGGTATGTTTGGCATCTTGATGTTGGTTTTCGGTTTCATGCTGTTGCGCTCGATCTTCCGGCCACGCCGCTCGCGCCTGTCGCGCGGCGGCTGGGGCAACGGCGCGACCGGCTTCATCCTCGGCAGCATTCTCAGTAACGCCGGTCGTGGCGGCGGCGGCTTCGGCGGCTTTTCCGGCGGCGGCGGCGGCTTCGGCGGCGGTGGCGGTTTTTCCGGCGGCGGCGGCAGCTTTGACGGCGGCGGCGCCTCGGGAGACTGGTAATGGCAGAGCACATGACACATGAGTCGTTCGGCCAGCGCGTCGGCCGCGTGCTGCGTCACTGGCGCAGCACCAAGGCGGACGCCCAGCGCGCCTTCCCGGAAAGCACGCTGGCCGCGGCAGCGCAGGCGATCACGGCGGGCGAACAAACTCACCGCGGCGAGGTCCGTTTCATCGTCGAAAAATCGCTGCCGACCGACGAGGTCTGGGACGGCGTGACCAACCGCCAGCGCGCGCTGGCCCTGTTCGCCGACTACGGCGTCTGGGACACCGAGGACAATTGCGGCGTACTCATCTACGTGAACCTGGCCGAACACAAGGTCGACATCGTGGCCGACCGTGGTATCGACCGCAAGATCGATGAAGCTACCTGGCAGGCGGTCTGCCGCACGATGACCGAAGGCTTCAGGCAAGGCAAGTTCCACGACGCCACGCTGGCGGCAATCGAACAGGTGAATGCGCTGCTGCGCCAGCACTTCCCGGCCAGTGGTGCGCGGCCGAACGAGTTGCCCGACAGCCCGATCATGCTGTAGGCCGTCGAACGCTGACGCCCGGCGGCTATCGCGATGGACAGCCCTGCCCTTACAATAAGGGTCACTGCCCTTCGTGAAAGCCCCGCCATGAAACTCGAAAACAAGATCGCCCTCGTCACCGGTGCCAGCCAGGGCATCGGCCTGGCCTGCGCCCAGCGCCTGGTGCGCGAAGGCGCCCGCGTGATGCTGGCCGACGTGCGGCCGGAAGTGGCCGAGGCCGCCGCCGCGCTGGGCGAAGCCGCCCGCTACTTTGTCGCCGACGTCAGCCAGAAGTCCGACGTCGACGCACTCCTCCAGGCTACCCTCGACGCGTTCGGCCGCGTCGACATCCTGATCAACAATGCCGGCGTCACGCATGCGGCCGACTTTCTCGACCTGCAGGAAGAGGATTTCGACCGCGTCCTGCGGGTGAACCTGAAATCGATGTTCCTGTGCAGCCAGGCTGCGGCGCGCGACATGGTCAAGCGCCAGAGCGGCTGCATTATCAATATGTCGAGCGTGAACGCCGAACTGGTGATTCCAAACCAGGTGCCCTATGTCGTCTCGAAGGGCGGCGTCAACCAGCTGACGCGCGTGGCGGCGATCGGCCTCGCCCAGCACGGCATTCGCGTCAACGCCATCGGCCCGGGCACGATCCTGACCGAACTGGCGAAGCAGGCCGTGCTGGCCAGCCCGGAAGCGCGCCATACGATCCTGTCGCGCACGCCTCTCGGCCGCTGCGGCGAACCCGAGGAAGTGGCATCGATTGCCGCCTTCCTCGCCAGCGAAGACGCCTCCTACATCACCGGCCAGACGCTGTATGCCGACGGCGGGCGGATGCCGCTCAACTACACGGTCGCTGTACGCGAATAAGGGAACCGGCAGGTTCATCGAAACAGCCGAACTCGTCCATATTCACAGTTCGCATATCTGGTATCCGAATACGCAATTAGACAAATATATCGCAACGCAACATAATGAACCTGTCTCCACTATTCTCCTCCAAGAAAATAGTTTTAAGCCCGCTCATGAAGCGGGCTTTTTTTTGCCCAGCACTTATAGATTCTCATCCGGCGAAATCGTTCGCGGTAGAGCTCGAATGCTTGCGGTAGGTCATACTCGGGTCACAATCGCTCCCTATACTGAATTCATCTGCAGTACACGCAACCGATATGCCTGATTGCAGACAGGTGTGCAGCGCAAACGCCTTGCACACCCACCGAACAATGTCTCTTGGCCCGATCTTGGGTTGTGCCCACCCTCTCTCCGGTGGGCATTTTTTTGTTCAAGATTGCCTGCCCACATCAGACTACCCGCATTGTATAAATGTGAAGACTGGCCTTGCAGCCTGTCGACTTTTGACTATGATGAAGTTCGTGCTACCGCAAGCGGGATTGCCGGCAAGATCCCAAGGCGGGCGCTGCCAACCACCAGACAAGGGAGCCAGACCGATGAATTTGCAAGCCTCAGAAAAGCATACCCACCTCAGTTCCGCCAGCCGCCGCCAGCACCAGGACGTCGATTGCCTGGTGCTCAGCGAGCTCAACCCACTTGTCGTGGTCGACCATCTCGATGGCGAACAGGCCACGCTCACCCTCCTCACCTTCGGCAACGTGCGTGAAATCTGCCCGAAATGCCAGCAAGGGAACCTCAAGCTCGTGTTGCGCCAGACTTCGGTGCGCATGGCCCATCTGTTCTGCGCCGATTGCGAGAGCTGTTTCGACGCACGGTATGCCGACGGCGCCCCGGCGCTGACCATCTAATTCCAGTTACACCCGGCCGTGCAGGCGCGCGGTCGCATGGCGTGGTATGGTTGCCGTTTTTTGCCAGCTCGTCAGCCATGCCGTCTTTCCTCTATTTTCTCCTGCTTGACCCGCGCCTGAACAAACTCCGCTATGCCGCGGCAATCCTCATGTTCCTTGCGATCGTGATTGCCGGATCGATCCCGGGCGCGCGTGCCGGGATCGGCGAATACGCGCCCGGCGTGGTGCTGCACTCGTCGGCCTACTCGGTCCTTGCCCTGCTCTGGTTTACCGCCAGCCGCGGCAATGCGGCCAGCAGGACGGTCGCGACGGTCCTCGCGATCGCCGTCATGGGCGCGATCGACGAATCGGTGCAGAGCTTCTTCCCCTATCGCGGCGCCGACGTGCGCGACTGGATGGTCGACTGCAGTTCGGCCCTGGCCACCTGCGCGATCCTGTGGATGATCCTGCCGAAAGCGGCGCTGCAGCGTAGCTGAGCCCTGCGCTGTGGCGCGTTTTTGTTTCTCCATGATCAGCTTCGCTTGATCTGGCTCATGCAAGACCTGAGCGAGCTGGAACGTTGTGCCTCGATTTCCTCTCTAACAGCAGTGGCAGACTCCATCGTCACGCATACCCACTGACAAAATCAACGGAGGATCGATCATGAAACAACAACATCAGAGCCTGGTCCTGGCGGGCCTGCTGGCCACGGCGCTCGGCCTGTCGGGCTGCTCCGGCATGCGCGGCGGCAGTGACACGGGCGGCGACACCTCGGGCAGCGGCGCCAGCGGCAGCAGCAGCTCGCCCAGTGCCACGACCGGCAGCTCGACGACCGGTGCGACCGGCAGCGACGCCGGCGGCATGTCGGGTACGGGCGCCGGCACCAGCACCAGCGGTTCGGCCGGCTGGGGCGGCGGCACCAGCTCGGGCACCTCCGGCAGCGCGGGCAGCTCGGGCACTTCGGGCACCAGCGGCTACGACCAGTCCGGCGGCGCCGGCAGCGCAACGTCGGGCAGCACGACCCAGGGCAGTTCGACCGGCACGATGTCCGACACCGCCAGCGGCAGCTCCCAGGGCGGCGCCGCCACCGGCAGCTCCGCGGCCGCCGGCGGCAGCCCGAACAGCACGGTGGTCTCGATCGAACTGGTGCCGCGTCCGTCCGGCGGCATGGGCGGCAGCGGTGCCAGCGGCAGCAGCAGCACCGGCACCACTGGCAGCTCGATGACTTCCGACCGCGTCTACCGGGTCACCCTGCGCATGGACGACGGCAGCACCCAGGTCGTCACGCAGGACACCACGCCCAGCTTCCGCAGCGGCGACCGCGTCAACCACAGCGGCGGCATGATCAAGCACTAAGTTGCTCCCGGCGTATTTCTACCCGGCAGGCGCGGGCGGGCCCGCCTGCCGCTCCTGCGGCTGCAAGGGCGCAATCGATGTCTGCAAAATGCGTGAAAACTGCGTGGAATCTGCGCAGGGATATGCGTGCGTGCGCGGCATGGCCGCGTCAAGGCAGTGACGAGCAGTGATGGTCAGTGATGGGCAATGTTGGGCGGTGATGGGCAGGAGATGGGCGGCCGGTCCAGCCGCCCATTTCCTGCGCCACAGTGGGAGAATCAGGCCGGATCGGCCCCGTTCTCGTCCTCGGCCTTGACCGGCTTCACCTGCGCATTGCGCGTCGCCGCCGAGATCATTTCGAACGGTAATTTCGGCGTGCGATCGGCGTTCAGCAGGCCGTTGGCCTCCTGGAAGGTATCGGCGAACTGGGTATAGCAGAAGCCGCTGAACATGAAGGTTTCGTTGACCACCTTCAGCAGGCCGCGGTACAGGTTGTGGAAGCCATCGGCCGTGGTCGAGCGCGAATAGCCCCAGGTGCCCTCTTCCGGCGTGCCCGTGGTGTCGTAGGCGATGCCGCCGAATTCGGTCAGCACGATCGGCTGGCCGCGGTGCGGGAAGCCGTCCAGGGTCAGGATGCGTCCGCCCGGACGCCGTTGGTCGAACAGGGTGCGCACCGGGTCGCTGACCTCGTAGCGCGCCTTGACCTTTTCCGGATCGCAGTCGTAGTCGTGGATGCCGAGGATGTCGGTGGCCGAGGCCTCCCAGCCATCGTTGCCGATCACGGGCCGCGTCGCGTCCAGCGTGCGCGTCAGGTGGTACAGCGCCTCGACGGCATTGCGGTGCGCCTGGGTCAGCGTCAGGTTCGGCACGCCCCAGGATTCGTTGAAGGCCACCCAGACGATGATGCAGGGGTGGCTGTAGTCGCGATCGATCGCTTCGGTCCACTCGCGCACCATGCGCGTGATCGCCTTCGGGCTGAAGCGGTAGGCCGATGGCATTTCTTCCCACACCAGCAGGCCGAGCTTGTCGGCCCAGTACAGGTAGCGCGGGTCTTCGATCTTCTGGTGCTTGCGCACGCCGTTGAAGCCCATCAATTTCGCCAGTTCGACGTCGCGTTTCAGGTGGTCGTCGGACGGACCGGTGAGGAAGGATTCCGGCCAGTAGCCCTGGTCGAGCACAAGGCGCAGCTGGTATGGCCTTCCATTCAACATCAATCGGTCGCGGTTGATCGCGAACGAGCGCAGCGCAGTGTAGGACTTGATGCGGTCGACCACGCGGTCGCCGCAGCGCAGCGTCACTTCGGCGTCGAGCAGGGTCGGACGCTCCGGGCTCCACAGCAATTCGTTGCGCGAATCGTCGATACCGGGGTCGGACAGCGCGATCTTGCGGTTCGCTTCGCCGGCCAGCAGCTTGTAGTGGTCGTCGGCCAATAAATGTTCGCCGTGCCAGATCTTGACTTCGATGAACATGTCGTCGCGGATCTCGCCGCCGGCGAACACCTCGCAGCCGATCTCGAAGGTCTCGAAAATCGGGGTCCACTTCAGCTTCTGGATGAAGGTCTTTTCGACCTGCTCGACCCAGACCGTCTGCCAGATGCCGGTCGTGCGCGGATACCAGATCGAGTGCGGCTCGAGCAGCCAGTCCTGCTTGCCGCGCGGCTTGGCAAGGTCGGCCGGATCATCCTCGACATATACGGTGACGACCTGCTTGCCGTCGGCCTTCATGGCCGAGGTGATGTCGGCCGAGAACGGCGTGTGGCCGCCCTCGTGCTCGGCCACGAGATAGCCGTTGACCCAGACACGCGCCGAATAATCGACCGCGCCGAAGTGCAGGATGGTGCGGCCCTCGTTGGGCAGCACGGTGAATTCGCGCTCGTACCAGCAGACACGGTGGAAACCGGTGTCGCCGATGCCGGACATTTTCGTTTCCGGCGCGAACGGCACCTCGATCTCGTGGGTCCATTCCGGGACCTCGCCCGGCAGCTTGAAGCGCATCTCGTCGTCGAAACAGAAGCGCCACTTGCCGTTCAGGCTGATCCAGTTGTCGCGTACCAGTTGGGGACGTGGGTATTCAAACTGACTCATTGTTTTCCTTTCCTTCAGTCGGAACCGGGATCAGCAGACGACCCTGGCGCCCGTTCCTGTTGTATTCGTTAAGTGCGGCCTCGGCCGCCGCTTGGGCGTGACCGGTCTTGCACAGCGCCACGCAGGCGCCGCCGAAACCGGCGCCGGTCAGGCGTGCGCCGACCACGCCTTCCTGAGCACGCAGCAGCGCGCACAGTTCGTCGAGTTCGGGGATCGATACTTCGTAATCGTCGCGCAGGCTGAAGTGCGAGGCGTTCATCAGCTCGCCGAAGCGCTCCAGGGAGACGCCGCCGGCCGCTTCCAGCACGCGCAGGTTTTCCTGCACCACGTGGCGGGCACGGCGTTTCAATGGCTCGGGCAGGCTTTCCACCGACTCCGGGTCCGTCACGTCGCGCAAGGCCGTCACGCCAAGCTTGCGCGAGGCTTCCTCGCACTCGGCGCGCCGTTCGTTGTACTTGCTGCCGGCCAGCTTACGGGCGATGCCCGAGTCGATGACGATGATTTCGGCGCCCTGGGGCAGCGGCGCCAGACGGTGTTCGAGCGTGCGCGCGTCGATGAACAGCATGTGCGACTCGTCGGCCAGGCTGGACGCCATCTGGTCCATGATGCCGCAGTTCACGCGCGCATATTCGATCTCGGCGCGCTGGGCGATGCGCGCCAGTTTCACGTCGTCGAGTTCGAAGCCGAGCATCTGGCGCAGTGCGCGCAGGGTCGCCACCTCCAAGGCCGCGCTCGAGGACAGGCCGGAACCGACCGGCACGTCCGTCGACACCCAGACCCGCAGCGGCGGCACGGTGACGCCCTCGGCTTCGACCAGGCGGATGCAGCCTTCGATATAGCTGCCGAAGCCGGCCGGCGCGCTGCCGTCCGGCGCGAAGGTGACGTTCGCATCGAGCGTACTTGAATAGAAGACGAAGTGGCCATCGTTGCTGCGGGAGAGCGCCACCGTCGTGCGCTGGGGCGTCGCCACCGGCAGCATGAAGCCGTCGTTGTAATCCGTATGTTCGCCCAGCAGGTTCACGCGTCCGGGTGCGGAGGCGTTGACCTCGGGCGCGCCGCCGAAGAAGGAATCGCTTGTCACCATCAGTTTGTCTCCAGCCAAAGGGGCCGCTGGCGGCCATGCACGGTCACGGCGGGCCACTGCGGATCCAGGGTCAGGTTGTCCAGTCCCTGCGGGCCGAGGAGGAAGGTATCCTCGATTTTCAGGCCCGCAAAGCTGGGGTTGAACGCAAAGGCCATGCCCTCTTCCAGTTCGGTCGCCGTACTGGGCGTGGCGACGATCTCGCGCGCCAGGTAGCCGGTGATGCCGCCCTGGTGGTGCTCGTTGATCGCGTCCAGGCGGTCGGCATGGTTGTAGGCCGCGGCGAACGCGTGATAGACGGCGGACAGCGATTTGCCGGGCGTGACAGTGGCCAGACCCGTGGCCTCGACCTCCATCAGCGCGGCCTGGTCCTGCGGCGCCTGTCCAAAGCTGACGAAGCGCGTCAGATTCGCATACAGGCCGTGCCGGCGCGCGCAGAACACCAGCATGGCGCGCGCGCCGAGCGGTGCATGCGACGGCGTCGGATGGCGGTAGAGCGGCAGGCGCCCTTCGCCGGCCGCCAGCACCAGCGCCGGGTGGATCCCGCGCCGCCACAGGGACGCCGCGCCGGCCGCGGCCAGCTCGTATTCGGTCCATTCGGGGCGCACGGCGCGCATGGTTTCCGTCATTGCCTCGGCCGCTTCGCGCCCCAGCACGCGGTAGCGCGCCTGCTCCGATGCACTCAACACGAGCCTGCGCTTCTGCAGGGCCGTCGGCAAGGGCTGCTCGCCGTTGCGCGGACGGTCCGACAGCACCGGCCGATCGCCGGCCAGGCCCAGCACATAGCGTTCGCGCAGCTCGACCTGGGCCCAGGGCGTGACGTGGAAGGTAAAGCCTTCCGGGACCTCTTCCTCGCGCAGGCGGGCCGCCTCGATCTCGTCGGTGAGAATCACCGCGTCCTCGCGCGTGACCAGCACTTCGGCCACGCCCAGTTCGGACGTATGCAGCACGGCGCTCGATCCGCCCGCCGTGGCCCAGGCGAACCAGTCGATGCCGCGCAGGTGGATCGCGGCCGCGCCGGTGCGCTCCAGGCAGTCGCGCAGCAAGGCCAGCTTGGCCGCCACCTCGGCGGCGCGCTCGAAACCGCTCATGCGCCCTCCTCCAGCGTCACCTGCACCGCCTGCAGCTCGGCCGCCGTGTTCTCGGGCAGCACGTCCATCGCGAACATGCCGGCGCCCAGCTCGGTGCCGGCCAGGTATTTCAGGCGGTCGCGCGAGCGGTAGGGCGGATAGAACTGGGCGTGCAATTGCGTTTCCGGGTGTGCTGCGCCATCGGTCGGCGCCTGGTACCAGGCCATCAGGTAAGGGAATGGCCGGTTCCACATCGTCTCGTACTTGAGCAGCACGGTCTTCAGGCAGCGCGCGAGGCTGGCGCGCTGCACATCGGAGAGCGAGGCGAAATCCTGGCACGGCTCGGTCGGCATGACCCAGACCTCGTACGGATAGCGCGCGCAGGCCGGCACGAAGGCAATCGCATGCTCATCCTGGAACAGCACGCGGCGCCCGTCGGCCGCTTCGTTCTTCGCCATGTCGCACAGCAGGTTGGTTCCGTGCTGGAGGAAGTACTCGCGCTCCTGGGCCAGCATGCGCGCCGGCACCTGCGGCACGAAGGGGTAGGCATAGATCTGGCCGTGCGGATGGTGCAGCGTCACGCCGACCTCGGCGCCGCGGTTCTCGAACGGCAGCACGTACTCGATCTGCGCGTTCGCCCCGATGCGCCGCGTGCGGTCGCCCCAGACTTGCAGCAGCAGCTCGATACGCGACAGCGGCAGGTGCACCAGCGCCGTGGTCGGGTCCTGGGTGAACACCACCACTTCGCAGTGGCCGTTGGCGGGCGCGGTGGGCACCGTCAGGTGCGGCGGGTCGTGCGACTCGAGCGCCAGCGAAGGAAAGCGGTTGTCGAACACGGCGATCTCGTAATCGCCCTGGGGCAGCTCGGTCGGGTTCGCGGGGTCTTTCGTCACCGCCAGCGGGTTGTACTCGGGCGGCGGCAGGAAGGTACGGTTCTGGCGGAACCCGGCGTAGGTCACCCACTCGCCGCGCAAGGGATGCCAGCGCAGATGCGGGTTGGCATTCATCGGGTCGGGGAAAGGACTGGGCGCAACCATCCCCTCCGGAATCGGCCGGTTGCTGTAGAGAGTCAGGTGTCGTCCGTCGGGCTTTGTCAGTTCTTTACTATGCATGGCATCGCTTTATCTCGGGAGATCACATACGCGCGCAGGCAATTCAATCCCTGCGTACGCGGCTAGGGAGTGATCCTAACATGGCGTTTACGCCACATTTTCTTCACGGAATGTATGTTTTTTCCAACAGTTAATGACTTAACTGAGCAGTTCTACCAGATAGCGGGTCAGGCGGTCTGTCTCTCCTATGAAAACGCATTCCTTCGAGCAGTACGGCAGCTTCTTCCAGCGCTATTTGTAGTCCCATACCTACAAAACTAATGGAAGTATTTACGGGGTTCGGCAAGACATACACTGACAAGCCCAACTGGAGCGGAGAAGATCGAAACGGCCTCTTGCAGACTGTTGTGGCAGCCAGGAAAACGCCGGCGCGGGGAGCGCCGGCGTAACGAGCGCCTACTTCGCCAGTTCGGCCAGCACCGCCGTGTACATCTGCAAGTTGAGCAGCAGCTGCTTGAGCGTGATGAATTCATGCTCGGAATGGCCTGTGTAGACCTGGCCCGGCATGCCTGGCCCGAAGCTGACCGCATTCGGGAACAGGCGCGAATTGGTGCCGCCGCCGATCGCCACCGGCTTCGGATCCTTCATGCCGGTGAAGTAGGAAAACACGTTCATCAGCACCGGCAGTTGCGGCGCATCCTTGCGCAGCCAAGGTTCGCTCGTTTTCACCGTGACGTTCGCCAGCGCCAGGTTGCGGCTCTGCCAGCCTTCGAGGGCTGCATTGACCTCGCCCGTCAGCTGCTCCGCACTCTTGCCCTGCGGACGGCGCAGGTTGATCGAGACCTCGATGCCCTCGTCCTTCTGGCGGATCACGGTCGGGGCCACCGTCATCGGGCCCATGAAGCTGTCGCGGTAGGCGATGGCGCCGAATTTTTCCCCGTACAGGCCGGTGCCGACCAGCTCGTTGAGATAGTTGACGGCGGCGCCGGCCGTCGTATTCGGCCAGGGCCGCACGGCCAGCGCATCAGCCAGCATCGCCACCGCGTTCACGCCATCCTCGGGCTTCGAGGAGTGCGCCGACACGCCGCGCGCGCGCACCTCGAGCTCGCTGCCCTTGCGCGTGAATTCGTAGCGCATGCCCTCCTGCTTCGCGCCGCGCTCGCGCACCTGCGCTTCCAGGGCCGGCGTCGCATTCGCGATCGTCGCGTTCGCGTCTTCCGGAATCTGGCTGCCGAAGAAGCCGCCGCCGAAGGCCGCGAGGTAGGGTTCGCCCGCCGCCGGCACCACCGCCTTCGCTTTCGGGAAGGTGACGGCGATCGTGCCCGAGGCCTTTTCGGCGACGACCGCCGGATACTCGGCGTCGAGCGTGATGTTCATCTGCGGCGGCTCGTTCGTTTTCAGGAAATCGATCAAGGGCTGCCAGTTCGATTCCTCGCCCATGTAGACATACAGCTCGATGCGCTTCGACAGCGGCAGCTGTTGGTCCTTCAGGGCCTTCATCGCGTACAGGGCGGTGGCGATCGGCCCCTTGTCGTCCTCCGCGCCGCGCGCCAGCAGCTTGCCGGGCTCGCTGGTCTGGTCCAGCACGAAGGGCGACTTCTTCCACTTCGACGGATCGACCGGCTGGACGTCGCCGTGGGTGACGACACCGACGCGTTCATCGCCTTTGCCCATGCCGACGACGACGACCCAGCCATGGTCGGCGAAATCGAAACCGAGACGGTTTGCCTCGGTTTTCAGATAGTTCTTGAAGGCGATGTGCTGCGGGTCCTGGTCGGACGGGATCTTCGGATCGGCCACCGTGTTGAAGCTGACCAGGCTGGCGAGCGTCCTGACGACGTCGGTACGGTAGGTGGTGACGGCATACTTGGCGGCCTTGACGGCGGCCGGACTCGGCGCGGCGGTGTTCGGCGCGGCGTGTGCATGCAGCGCGCAGGCCAGCAGCAGGCTGGCGAGTATCGTTTTTTTCATGTCGCGGATGGTCTCCATTGCATAGGCGCAACGAGTCTAGCACAGGGGTCCGCGGCAGGCAGGCGCGCCAGGGCGACAGACATTACGGTATCGTGGCACTCATTGACTACATCAATCGACAAGACCAACGAGAAAGCACATGAGCGATAAACTGGTACGCCGGATTCACCCGGCGCTGCGCGACGATATCGGCGACCTGATTACCCAGCGCCCGGTCCCCACACGCCACCTGGACCAGGTCGATCCCTTCCTGTTCCTGAACCACCACGGCCCGCAAACCTACCCGCCGCACAACCGCGGCCTGCCCTTCGGGCCGCATCCGCACCGCGGCTTCGAAACCGTCACCTTCATCCTGGAGGGCATGCTGATGCACAAGGACAGCGCCGGCTATGAGAGCATCATCCGCGCCGGCGGCGTGCAGTGGATGACGGCCGGCAGCGGCCTGATTCACGCGGAGATCTCGCCGCCCGAATTCCTGCAGGCCGGCGGACCGCTCGAGATCCTGCAACTGTGGGTCAACCTGCCGCCGCACCTGAAAATGACGAAGCCCGCCTACACCGGCCTGCAGCAGGACGAGATCCCGGCGCTCGCGCTCGACGGCGGCCGGGTCACGATGCACCTGACTGCCGGCGAATACGAAGGGACGCGCGGCCCGGTGCAGTCGCTGACCGGCGTCTTCATGAGCACGATCGCCTTCCAGCCGGGCGGGCGCCTGCGCGTGCGCGCCCTGGCCGAGCGCAACGTGTTTCTCTACGTCGTGCGCGGGGCGCTGCAGGTCGGCGTGGCGGAAGACCGCGTCAGCGCCTTCCATCTCGTCGAACTCGGGCATGAAGGCGACGAACTGGAGATGACGGCGCTGGAAGATGCCGTGGTCCTGTTCGGCCATGTCGAGCCGATCGGCGCGCCGGTGGTGTCGCACGGTCCCTTCGTCATGAATTCGCGTGCCGAGATCGAGCAGGCCATTCGCGATTACCAGGCCGGACGATTCGGGGTGCCGATGTAAGGGGGTGCGCTGCGTTTTTGCCGGCTCGATTAGAGTAAACGGATACCCAACTACACGAGATCCGAGCATGAGCGCAGTTCCCCTTGCCGCCACCACGCGCGGCTATCCAGATTCCGGCTACACGATCGAAAACGTCCACGCCGGCTCGATCGCCGTCGTCGACACCGCGGGCCACCTGCTCGCCTGGGCCGGCGATCCGCACTATCAAACCTTCACCCGCTCGGCCCTGAAGCCCTTCCAGGCCCTGCCCTTCCTGCTCGCCGAAGGCCCGGCCAGATTCGGCCTGGCGGAAGAAGAACTGGCGCTGCTGTGCGCCAGCCACTCGGGCGAAGAAAAACACCTGAACGGCGTGCGCTCGATCCTCGCCAGGATCGGCCTGGACGCCGGCCACCTCGAATGCGGCTGCGGCGCGCCGCTGTACTACGAGGCGAACAACCTGCCGGTGCCGCAGGACCGCGCCTGGACCCCGCTCCACCACAACTGCTCGGGCAAGCATGGCGGCTTCCTGGCCTGGTGCCGCCAGCACGGCGCGCCGACGCGCGGCTACGTCGAACCGGACCATCCGCTGCAGCGCGCCATCCGCAGCGCCCTGGCCGATGCCGTGCACTTGCCGGAGTCGAAGCTGCCGAGCGGGATCGACGGCTGTTCGGCGCCGAACTATGCGCTGCCGCTGGCCAGCCTGGCCCACCTGTACGCGCGCCTGGCGCAGGGCGCGGCCGACCCGCTGCTCGGGAACGCGCTCGGGCCCCTGTTCGACGCCATGACGCATCGGCCGGACATGGTCTCGGGTACCGAGCGCAGCGACCTGGTCCTGATGACGGCGGGCGGCGGCGACTGGGTCGCCAAGATCGGCGCCGACGCCGTGCAGGCGATCGGCATCCGCTCGAAAGGGATCGGCATCGCGATCAAGGTCGCGGACGGGAATAACCGCGGGCTGCACACGATTACCTACAACGTGCTCGATCAATTGGGCTTGCTGGACGAGGGAAAACGCGCCGTGCTGGAACGCTTCCGCCAGCCCCTGATTCGCAATGCGCGCGGAACGGTGGCCGGCGATATCCGCACGCTGTTCACGCTGCAGCACGCGTAACGTAGGGTGGGCACTCGTGCCCACGCGGTGATACGTACTCCCTCCGATTTCGTGCTCGACGATCTCGCCGTCGCGTATCACCGCGTGGGCATGAATGCCCACCCTACGAAACCATTCGCCTCAACATCCCCGCCAGCGGCTCGAGCACTTCCTTGTCTTGCCAATAGCTGTTGTGCGACAGCGGATTCCAGCTCTTGAGCATCCACCCCACCGCCCCTTGCCCGGCATTGATGACACGGTCTTCGACCAGCGTCCGATAGCCCTCCGACAGCGGCTGCAGCGGCCAGCCGAGCACGTCGTCCGGATCGTACAGGTTCAGCCAGCGAAACAGCGGGGTCGGCGGCGCGATCGGCTTGATCTGCATTTCCTTGTGCGCGGCGACGAAAATCGGAATGTTGCAACCGGTCGTCACCAGGCCGGTGCAGGTGCCGCCCGCCAGGTAGTGCTTCTCGCGCTCGCTGAGCAGGCGCCCCAGCGCCGGACGCGACCAGGCATCGATGTCGCGCCAGATGCCGGCGCCGACCCGCCCGCCGCCAAGCGCCTTCTGCCCGTCGTAGATATAGCTCGACAGCACCTGGCAGCCGAGCGAATGCGCGAGGAACACGACCGGCATGCCGGGGTTGGCGGCGCAGGCAGCCAGCAGGGCACGTGCGATCTGGCCTTGCGCCAGTTCGTAGACCGAGGCCGGGTCTTCCTTGCGGTTCTCCAGCCCGGCGGCGTCGGCGAAGCCGAACAGCATGAACTTGCGCAGCTGGTCGTAATGGACCTTGCTGCCGCCGTCGACGCGGTCCCAGACGAGCTGCTCGTTCTTTTGAAGGATGTCCTGGTAATACACCGAATACAAGGCCACGCGTTCGCGCAGCGCCGGGCCGAGGCGGTTGCGCATCTCGCCGAATACGCCGGCCGCGTAGTCGCGCGGCGTTTCGCCCATTCCGTGAACCGTGATCAATGCGACCTGGGGCATGGTGACCTCCTTCCGGACCAAGAGCCTTTTGTCAGAAACGTCCTCATGACTGAAGCCGATTCCTAACTCCAGCTTACCACCAGCCGAGGCGCAATGGATGGCCGCACGCGTCCGGAATCCGGGCGCGCACGCTTGCCCTTTGCTGCATTTGTTATAGGAACTATAATTTTCTTAAACATAACTGCATTTGCTCAATTGTATGTACACACTATTGTGAACCCGCTGCTGTTTCCCGAATACGCCGATGCCATCCGCGCACTCGACCTGGCGGCGATCGGTTCACCGGCCGCCCTGCCCGAGCGCTTCCTGCTGGCGCACGAAGGCCGCTTCAGCGTGCACTACATCCCTTTCGAGTATGTGAACCCGGCGGCGCGCATCGTCGTCGTCGGCATCGCGCCGGGCTTCGTGCAGTGGAAGAATGCGATGGCGGAAACCCAGCGCCGCATGGCCGCCGGCGCCGCGCAGGACGAGGTGCTGCGCGCGGCGCGCCTGGCCGGGGCCTTCAGCGGCGCCATCCGCCCGAACTTCGTCGCCCTGCTGGACGCCATCGGCGTGCAGCGCTGGCTCGGCATCGCCAGCTGCGCTTCGCTGTTCGACCACGATGCCCACCTGGTACAGATCAGCGCCATCCTGCGCCACCCGGTGTTCGTCGACGGCCGCAACTACAGCGGCACGCCCGGCATGGCCAAACTCCCCTTCCTGCGCGAACAGGTGCTGCGCTATTTCGCGCACGAGGCGGCGCAACTGCCCGATGCGCTCTACATCCCGATGGGCGGAAGCGTCGCCGAAGGGCTCGACTGGCTGGCGCGCGAAGGCGTGATCCGGCGCGAGCGCATCCTGCACGGCTTGCCCCACCCGTCCGGCGCGAATGCCGAACGGGTCGCCTATTTCCTCGGCCGCAAGGAGCGCGCGGCCCTCTCCTCGCGCACCAACGCGCGCCAGATCGATGCCGCGCGCGCGACCTTGCTGGCGCAGATGGCCGCGCTCAGCGAAAGCTAGGAGCGCGAAGCCGCCTCTTGCAGGATGCGCACCAGGGCCCCCATATCGACCGGCTTCACCAGGTGGTGGCTGAACCCGGCGGCGCGCGCCCGGGCGCGGTCCTGCTCGCCCCCATAGCCGGTCGCCGCGATCAATACCGCATTGCGCGTGGCCGGTTCCGCGCGCAGCAGCGCGCCCAGCTGGTAGCCGTCCATGTCGGGCAGGCCGATGTCGACCACCATCGCGTCGGGCGCTTCGCGCATGGCTCGCCGCAGCGCGGCGCTTGCCGTATAGTCGACCGCCACCGTATGGCCCTGGGCGCGCAGCAGCGTGGCCAGGCCGTCGGCGGCGTCCTCGTTGTCGTCGACCACGATCACGCGCAAGGGGCGGTAGGCCGCGGCATCCATCCGGACCGCCGCGCCGTCCGCAGCGGCATCCGACTCCGCTTGCGCGCACGGCAGCTCGATCGTGAACACGCTGCCCAGCCCCACCCCGTCGCTGTGGGCAGCGACCGCGCCGCCATGCATCTCGACCAGCTTCTTCACCAGCGCCAGGCCGAGTCCAAGGCCGCCCTGCGAGCGCGCCAGCGTGCGCGCTCCCTGTGTGAACAGCTCGAACACGCCCGGCAGCAGATCGGGCGGCATGCCGGAACCGTTGTCGCGTACCTGCAGGCGCGCGCGGCCATCTTCGCGCGCGAGCGTAATGCGGATGGTGCCGGCCGGCGGCGTGTACTTGGCGGCGTTGTTGAGGATATTCGCCACCGCCTGCACCAGGCGCGTCGCATCGCCGCGCACCTGCACCGGGCACTGCGGCAGGTCGAGTTCGACGCGGTGCGCTTGTTCGTCGATCAGCGGGCGCGCCTGGTCGAGTGCGCTCCTCACCACTTCGCACAGGTCGAGCTCGTCCACCTGCAGCGTCACCAGGCCGCGCGTCACGCGCGAGACGTCGAGCAGGTCGTCGATCAGGCGGCTCATGTGCTTGACCTGGCGCCCGATGATGGCGCTGGCCTGGCCGATGCGCGGCTCGTCGCGGAACTGGATGTTGAGCAAAGCCGCCGAGCTGCTGATCGGCGCCAGCGGATTGCGCAGCTCGTGCGCCAGCATCGCCAGGAACTCGTCCTTCATCCGCGACAGGCGCTCGGCCTCGACACGCGCCGCACGTTCGCTTTGGAGCAGCGCGTCGCGCTCGATAGCCGCCTTGCGCGCCGCTTCGTACAGGCGCGCATTGTCCAGCGCGACCGCCGCCTGGGCCGCCACGCCGGCGACGATGCGTTCGGTGCGTTCGCTGAACACCCCTGCTTGCGGATGGCCGAAGAACAGGCCGCCGAGCACCGTGCCCGAGCGCGCAACCACCGGCACGGCCAGGTAGCTGCGCACCGGCAGGTGCCCGTGCGGCATGCCGTAGTGCGGGCTCGACAGGCCGTAGCGCGGGTCGCGCGTGATGTCGTCGCTGCGCACGATGCCTTCGTTGTAAAAAGTCGGATGGAAGATCGCCGTCGGACGCGGATTGCCGAAGCCTTCGAAGGCCGCGCGCGGTGCGCCGGACAGGGTGTAGAGCAGCAGGTCCTCGCCAGGATCGCCCGGCACCTTGTAGAAGAAGGCGCCGAACTGGGCCCCGCTCAGCTGGGTGCCGGCGTCCGTGATCGCCTGCAGCAGCACGTCGGCGTCGAGGGTCGAGGCGAGCGCCTGGCCGGTGCGGTTCAGGACTTCGAGAATGCGCGTTTCGTCGCGCAGCGTCTCTTCGACGCGGGCGCGGCGCACGGCCTCGCGCGTCTGGCGCGCCACGTCCTCGGCCAGCGCCGCCTCGCGCGCGCTCCACTCGCGCGGCGCCGGCTCGTGCAGATAAAAGATGGCGGCCAGCCGTCCGGCCTCGATGATCGGCACCACGATCATGGCGCGCGCGCCGATGCTCGCATAGCCGGCCGCATACGGCGCGGCCAGCGGATCGGCCGCGACATCGTCGAGCTGCAGCGTGCGCCCGGCGCGCAGTTCGGCGATCAGGGCCGGGCCGAAGCCGTCGAGCGCACGCGTCTCGCCGGCCAGGCTGGCAATCGTGCCGTCGGTCCAGTCGCGCTCGACGCTGACGGTCTGTCCGCCCGCGTCGATCTCGCCGTAGCCGACGCGTCCCACCGCCAGGTAGCGCCCGACGAGCGCACTGGCCGCTTCCATGATGGCGACCGGGTCGAGCAGTTCGCGCAGGGTCGCGCCGAGCTCGCGCTGGAAGCGGTCCTGCTGCGCCGCCAGCACGCGCGTGGTGGTATCGGTCAGCACGCACAGAACGCCGGCGGGCTCGCCGCGTTCGCGCAGGGGCGAGGCCGACAGCGTGACGTAGCGGCGCGCCAACCGGTCATGCCGCGCCGCCTCCAGCGGCAGGTCCTCGGCCAGCGCCGCCTCGCCGGCCAGGGCGGCATCGAGGACAGGCATCACGTCGGCCCAGGAACCGGTGAAGGCCTGCGCCAGGGGCTGTCCGAGCCAGGCGGGATGGCGCTCGCCCAGCAGCTCGACGAAGGCGTCGTTGTAGACCAGGCGCAGGTCACGGCCCCAGGCCGCGAACATCGGGAAGCGCGAACCGAGCATCAGGTCGATCGCCGCGCGCAGACCGTCCGGCCACGGCGCGCCGACGGGGGCCGGCAAGGCGCGCAGCAGCGCGCGCACGCTGATGGCGTCGGCGTCGTGGTGGGATGCGCGCATCGCTCGGCTCATGCGGAAATGGTGCCATATCGACAAGGGAATCAGTCGATTATAGCGGCCGAACGCGCGCCGAAACAGCGAATGTCACACTGCCGTGACGATGTCATGCGCACCGGGTAGAAGCCATGCGGCGCGCATGAAAAACGGGCCGATTCGGCACAATCGGCGTGCCGCTGCCTTGCGATCAGGGCTCGATCGAAAAGCGGAACCGCGATTCGGTCGCGTAGACCTCGCCCGGCCGCAGGATCGTGTCCGGAAAGGCCGGTTGGTTCGGCGAATCGGGGAAATGCTGCGGCTCGAGGCAAAAGCCGCTGCGGTACGCATAGACCCGGCCCTTGCCGGCGAGCGAACCGTCGAGGAAGTTCCCGCTGTAGAACTGGACGCCCGGCTCCTGCGTAAACAGCTCGAGCACGCGGCCGGAACCGGGATCACGCACGCGCGCCGCCCGGCTCATCGCGCCCGGCGCCGGTTTGTTCAGGACGAAGCAGTGGTCGTAACCGCCGCCGTTGCGCAGCTGTTCGTCGGCCTCGTCGATGCGCGCGCCGATCGGCCGGGGGACGCGAAAATCGAAGGGCGTGCCGGCCACGGGCGCCAGATTCCCGAGCGGGATCGAACCGGCATCGATCGGGACAAATGTGTCCGCATCGATCGTCAGCTCGTGGCCCAGGATGTTACCGCCGCCGGCGAGATTGAAATAGCTGTGCTGGGTCAGGTTGACCGGCGTGGCGCGGTCGGTGACGGCCGAAAAACGCACCACGATTTCGTTGTCGGCGGTGAGCTGGTAACGGACGCTGGCATCCAGCGTGCCGGGATAGCCCTGCTCGCCGTCGGGGCTGCGGTAGTCCAGCACCAGTTCGTCACCCTCGATGCGCGAGCGCCACAGCACGCGGTCGAAGCCGGGTACGCCGCCGTGCAGGTGGTTCTTGCCGTTGTTGACCGGCAGCGCGAAGTCCTGGCCGTCGAGCGTGAAGCGGCCGGCGGCGATGCGGTTGCCGTAGCGGCCGATCAGCGCGCCGAAATACGGGCTGTCGCCGCGGTAGGGTTCGAGCGTGTCGAAGCCGAGCGCCACGTCGGCGAACACGCCGTCGCGGTCGGGTACGTGGATCTCGGTGATGATGCCGCCGAAGTCCAGGATCCTGACCGTCATGCCGGCCGCGTTGGCGAGCGTGAAGACCTGCACTTGCGCGCCGTCGGGCAGCTGGGCGAAAGGGGCTTGCTGGATGCCGGGTTGCACTGGATTGCGTCCTTTCTGGGTTGGCTGTCGTGATGCCGCGATCCTAGCATGGGCGCCGCATCGCGCCGCGCCGCCTTGCGCGCCCGGCATCCCGCCACGCAAGCCGAGCGCCGGATGTATGCGGCCAGGCGCGCCGGCAAGGGCCAGGCGCTGCGAAACCCCGGCTCGCTTCAGCGCTTGACCCGCCCGAACGCATCCCCCTGCTTCCACGTCGGCATGGCCGGCGCGTTCGCCACCGCATAGCCCAGGTTCAGCGTGAACTGGGCCTGCTGCGTCATGCCCGACAAATCCCAGTTCGCGTGGTACTCGTCCGTCACCTGGTGGTAGTCGCCCTTGAAGCCGACCATGGTGGCGCTCGCGCGCGCATGGTCGTGCTCGAACTCGAAATGGCCGTCGCCCGAGAACACGGCCGAGCCGACATTAAAGGCCGGCACGCCCGCCTTGGCGAAATTGAAGTGGTCGGCGCGGAAGTAGGCGCCGGACAGGTCGGGAATGGTCGGCGCCAGGGTCAAGCCCATCTTTTTCGCCACCGCCGCCGCCGTGCCATACAGGCTGCTGCGCTCGGCGCCGGGCACGCCGATGTCCTTCGTGCGGCCGACGAAGTTCAGGCTGTCAAGGTTCAGGTCGGCGGCGGTCCTGGCCAGCGGGATCACCGGGTTGGCGACATAGGCGGCGCTGCCCAACAAACCCTGCTCTTCGGCGGCCGGCCACAGGAAGACCTGGGTGCGGCGCGCGGGTTTGCGCACCGCCTCGGCCGCCATCGCCAGCAGCGCGGCGCTGCCGGTGGCGTTGTCGACCGCGCCGTTGAAGATGCGGTCGCGCCCTTCCGGGATGTTCTGGTCGATGCCGAGGTGGTCCCAATGCGCCGAATACACGACCGCCTGCTCCTTCAGCTTCGGATCCGTACCCGGCACGATGCCGACCACGTTGAAATCCTCGACCTGGCGGATCGCCGATTTCAGCTCGACGTGGGCGGCGGTCTTCAGGTCGACCGGCGTGAAGTCGCGCCGCTCGGCCTGGGCGCGCAGCTTGTCCAGATCGAAACCGGCGGCCGCGAACAGTTCGCGCGCGGTGTCTTCCTGCAGCCAGCCCTCGATGCGGTTGCCGGCGCCGGCCAGGTGGAAGCGCTCGTGCGAGAAGCTGTTGGCCGGCACGCTCCAGGCATAGGATGCCGATGGCGTGGTGTGGATCAGCAGCGCGCCGGCGGCGCCGCGGCGCACGGCCTCTTCGAATTTGTACAGCCAGCGGCCGTACCAGGTATAGGCCTTGCCGGCGAAGCGGTTCGGTTCATCAGCGGTGGGCTGCGGGTCGTTGACCATCATGACGAGGATCTTGCCCTTCACGTCGACGCCCTTGTAGTCGTCCCATTTCTCTTCCGGCGCACTGACGCCGTAGCCGACGAAGACCAGCGGCGCGTCGAAGGACAGGCCCGTTTGCCCGCTGCCGGTGCCGAACACGATGCCCTCGCCCAGCTTCGGATTCAGGCGCTTGCCGCCGGCGTCGAAACTCACCGCGCTGCCCGGCAGCAGGCGGGTGCCTTCGATGGCGACCTTCTGGCGGTAGCCGCCCGATGGCATGGGTTTCAAACCGATCGCCGCGGCCTGGGTTTCGAGGTAGCGCACCGCCAGCGCGCCGCCGCGCTGGCCGGTACCGCGGCCCTCGAGCAGGTCGTCGGCGAGGAAGGACAGGTGGGCACGCAGCGCCGCTTCGGAGATGGCGGGCGCCTCTTGCGCAAGGGCGCTGCAGGACAGGGACAAGGCGGAGAAGGCAGAGAAAGCGGCGCGGGCGGCCAGGGGGCGAAGACGCATCGATTGGTTCCGTCGGGAGTGAAAGGATGCGCAACATGTTACCGCAGCGCGAACGCGCGCGGCGGCATGACCGATTACAGCGGGACGCGTTCCAGCGCGCGCTTGAGGGCATCGAAGCAGCGCGCATCGAGGGCCGTGCCGACCGTCTTCTCCATCATCTCGAGCGCCTGCGGCACCGGAATCGCGCCGCGGTAGGGGCGCTCGGCGGTGATGGCATCGAAGATGTCGGCGGTGGTGATGATGCGCGTCTCGATGTCGATCTGGTCGCCCGACAGGCCGCGCGGATAGCCGCCGCCGTCGAGGCGCTCGTGGTGGGCGCCGGCGATGCGGCCCAGTTCCGCGAAGGCGCTGATGCGGCCCAGGATGGTTTCGGTGAATTCGGCGTGCTGGCGCACGGCGGCCCATTCCTCGCGGTCGAGGGCGCCGGCCTTGTCCAGCACACTGTTGCTGACGCCGAGCTTGCCGACGTCATGCAGCAGCGCGCCGCGCTTGAGCCAGCGGCGGCGTTCGGCGGACAAGCCGAGGGCTTCGGCGATCATGTCGGTGTAGAGCGCCACGCGTCCGCTATGGCCGCTGGTATAGGGACTCTTCGAGTCGACCACCTGGCCGAAGGCGGCGGCGATGTCGTCCAGGTAGTCGTCGTCGAGCGGGATCGTGTGCTCGGCCGGCTCCATGGCGAACACGGTCTTGTCGAGGTCTTTTGAGGCGAGCATGTCCCAGAAGGCCTCATTCTTCGCGACGCGCTCGAAGGCGTCGACCAGGCGCGGGTCGAACCAGCTGCCGGCACGCATACGCGCTTCCTTCAGGGCGGCGGCGCGTCCGCCGTCGGCATGGAAGACGTCGACCACCTGCGCCAGCAGGGCGATGCGGGCGTAAACCGGAATGGCCTCCCCCGCCAGCTGGGCCGGCTTGCCCTTGCCGTTGAAATGTTCGTCGAGGCTGTAGATGCCGTTCGCGACGCGCTCGGGAAAGCGCAGCAGGCGGGCGATCTCGGCGCCGCGCGAACAGCGGGTGGCGATCATCTCCTGGGCGATCGCGGGACCGTCGCGCAGGATCGTCATCACGCTGCGGAAGCGCTCGGCCAGGCCCGCCTTCAGGCCGGTATGCTTGAGCACGAAGCCGAGCACCTGCGGCAGGCTGTCGCCGACCGTCTTGAATTCCCGCTTGAAGTCGAGGTCGTCCGTCAGGTAGAGCTCGCAGATGCGCGCGGCGTTGCTGCTGCAGCCGAGGTCCTTCAGCAGCAGGGTGTAATACAGCTCCCACAGCTGCTCCGAATTCATCCCGGCGTCGCGCCCGATGTGCATGCCGATCCAGCAGACGCGCACGCAGTGGCCGGCCGGTTGGCCTTCGGTGATGTCGAGCGCATAGCTCAGCGAGCCGATCAGCTCGGACAGTTTCAGGTCCGTTGGCTGGATGGTGGCGGCTGTATGGGGGAATCGGTCCATGGCTGAATTATTGCCGTGATGAAATAAGCCATTGTACTCAGCAATATCTCCCTGTGCGCCCGGGGCTGGCGATTCGTGATGTTCGCCAGCTAAATTGTGCTGTTCTGTCGTCAGGCCGCCACGGCGCTGGGGCCGGGTGCCGCATGCAGACGCACCGACCAGGTGACGCCGAGTACCAGCAGCGCGATGGCGGCGAGTTCGAGCAGGCGCGGCGCCTGCGCACGCCAGACGAAACCGTAGAGCATGGCGGACACCGTCTCGAACAGGATCAGCTGGCCTGTCAGCGTGACCGGCAGGCGCCGGCTGGCGATGTTCCACAACTGGTTGCCGATCACCGAGGCGCCCAGCGCCAGCAAACCGTTATAAGCCCAGAACAGGAACCAGTCGCGCGCGGGCGCAGCCGCCTCGAGGACGCCGGCGTGGGAGAACAACAGGCTGGCGGCGCCGATCGGCAAGGCGACCAGGCCGCTGGCCAGGCCGTAGAGCGAGGACCACTGGCCGCCGCTGAACTGGGGATTGCGCTTCAGGTAGCGCGCATTGTCGACGGCATACCAGGTCCAGCAGGCGAGCGCGCCGACGGCGCAGGCCAGGCCCATCACGGTCGAGGACAGCGGCGCCCCGCCCGCTTTGGCATGCTGGAAGGCGTCGACATTGATGCAGGCGATCGCGATGCCGACGATGGCAAGCGGCGCAGCCAGGCGCCGCAGCGGCACCGCGCCCTGGTCGCGCCGGCCGAGCAAGGTAACGGCCACCGGGATCAGTCCGATGATGAGCGAGGTCGGCGCCACCCCGGCCAGTTTCACGCCCAGCGCCAGCAGCATGTAGTAGACGAGGTTGCCGCTCAGCGCCTGGCGCAGCAGGGCAAGATAATCGGGCGGGGCGAGACGGCGCAGCAGGCGGCGCAAACCCGGCAGCATCAGCCCTAACGAGATCGCGCCATAGGCCAGGTAACGCCCGACCGCCAGTTCGACCGGGGTAAAGCCCGGCAACAATTCCGGCACGATGAACACCATGCCCCACAAGGCGCCGGCCAGCACGCCACACAATACTCCAGTCAACACATGCGCTCCAGCGACCTGCTGCGGCGCCCGAGGCATGCCGCGAAAACACGATTGTGCCAGAGTCGGCCGGCGGGCGTTGGCGTGCCTGCCGCGCATTAATGCATGGCGCGCAGGATTCAGAAACGACGAAACGCCGCACGCGCGGCCGAACGACCGGAGTGACGGCGCGTTTGCACGGTCGGAGTGGGAGTCCCCGCCGCTACCTGCATCAGCCTGCCCTGCGGCCGAGGCCGCTCAGGCAGGGTAGGATGACAACTACTTAGCGCTTGTTGTCGTTTTTGTGGCTTTGACGGCCGGCTTCGGCGTGCTGCTCGGGCGAGCCGCCGCGGGTGTTGCCACCCTGGCCGCCCTGGTTGCCGCCCTGGTTGCCCCCGCGGCCGGCCTGGTTACCGCCCTGGCCGCCGCTCTGCTGGCTGCCGCCGCCACCCGACTGGTTGTTACCGTCGTTCTTGTGGCTCATCGAGCCGGCACGGCGTGCTTCTTCCGAGTTGAACTCGTGCGCGTTACCGGATGCGTGTGCTGCACGACCGCCTTCGCTGGCGATCTCGCGCTGGCGATCCGGATCCATCGATGCGAAGCCGCGGTTGCTGGTATCGCCGCTCTGCTTGCTGCCCTGGTTGCCCTGGTTGCCGCCCTGGTTGCCCTGGTTGCCGCCCTTGTTACCACCTTGGTTGTTCGATGCCATCATTGCCTCCTGTTATGAGTGAAGTGCCAGCCTCGGAATCGGCTGAGACAGGTACATCCTAGTCATCGCGAAGCGTAGTGACCACTTAGCGCGTCCCGTCGCCCGGTAGGACTAGACCCCATTGGCTTGTCGTCCAGGACTTCCAATTTTGAGTGCAATTTTTCTCTTTCGACAGCATCGTCGCTCATCTTCTGCTCTGCGAAACACTCTATCCAGCCGAAGGCAGCGGCCGCAGCCGGTGCCTTCGGTGGGCCGGCTCAGCCCTTCCTGCGGCGGCGCGCGGCCATCACGCTCGCCATGCACAGGGCCGGCAGCAGCAGCGCAACAGTGGACGGCTCGGGGACCTCGGCGCTGATGGCGAAGGTGTCGCCGGCAGCCAGGCCGCGCGTATCGAGGAACCAGTCGGTCTGGTTCGCCAGCGCCAGCGGATTACCGAAGTGGAACTCCGCCCACTCGGGTGAAGCGAAGGCGATGCCGGCGGCGTCCGCGCCATGGGTGACGCCGCCCAGCGTGCCGAAGGTTGGCGTCACGCTGCCGGCCGCCAGGTAAGAAATCCCCTGCAGGTTGAAGTAAAAACCGTTCAGCGCCGCCCCGCTCAGGTTGCGCACGATGGCGTTCAGGCTCAGCGGTCCGAGCAGGTCGTCCGCCTCGATCACGAAGCGCAGCGTGGTCGGGCTCAGGTGTTCCAGGTCGAGGTCGAAGGATACGGTGCCCGGTGCGCTGTAATCGGTGACCGTATTCGCGGCCGAGCCGGTCGAACCGAGCAGGAGCGCGGCGTCGGCCGAGGCCGAGAAGGACAGCGCGGCCACCAGCGCGGCGGCATATTTGGCGAAATGCATGGAGTTCCTCTATTTTTCGATGATGATGATTACAGCGGGCCCTTGGCCCATGGGCCGGCGATCGCGAAGGTGATGCCGGGCGTCTGGATGTTCACGAACAGGTAGCGGCCGGTCGGATCGAAGCAGGCGCCGGCGAATTCGTTGGCGCGGTGGTCGCCTGCCAGGCCCGCCTGCTTGCCCGCGCCCTGCAGCTGGGACGCGGTCAGCACGACATTGTTCTTGGCGAAGATATAGGCGTCGCCCTGCCCCGTGATGCCCATCAGGCGCTGGCCGAAGCCGAACGAATCGGTGGCGGCGGTCGAGGCGTCTTCGCAGATCAGGATCGCGTTGCGCGGGCTCACCGTCAGGTTGTCGCCCATGTTGCCGACCAGCGGGCTCGGGCTCGAATAGATGCAGGTCAGCACCTGGGTTGCCAGGTCCAGTTCCCAGATCGCACCGCGTTGGACGGCGCCGCCCGCGGTATCCATAATGAACATCTTGCCCTGCGCGAACCAGATGCCTTCGCCGCGGTTCATGCGCAGCGCGCCCAACTGCCAGCCCTGGACAAACGGACCGGCGGCATTCGTGATCGCGATGCCGGTCTGGCCGACGGCATTGCCGCGATTCGCGTCCGGGTCGGCAATGGTTACCCATTCCAGCTCGTAACGCGCGTTCAGCTGCGCGGTGGCCAGGTTTGCGTTGGGCATGCCCTTGACCTTGGCCATCTGCAGCACCCCACCCAGCGCCAGCGAACCTGGCGCACCGGTTTTGACGTCCGGCACATAGCGATAGAAACCCGACTTGCCCGAGCTGTCTTCGGTCTGGTAGACGTTGCCGGTCACCGGGTCGACGGCTGCCGCTTCGTGGCCGAAGCGGCCCATGCCGACGATCGGCAGGCCGGTGGTGAGGGCCGGATCAGGATGGACTTCGAACACATAGCCGTGCTTGCGGCCCGATGCGCTGACGGCGTCCGAGCTGACTTCCTCGCAGCTGAGCCAGGTACCCCAGGGGGTAATGCCGCCGGCGCAGTTGGTCTGCGTGCCGCCCAGGCTCGGCGTCATGCTGACCCAGTTCCCGTCGCGGAAGACCAGGTTGGTCGTGCCGCCGCCGAACTTGTTGCTCGAGCTGGCCGTGCTGTTGCCGCTGTCATAGACGCCGGGTGCGTTGATGAAATTGCCGGCCGAGGTGGCGCCGACTTCGTGGTTCCGCACCAGCACCAGTTCGCTGCTGCGGCCGACCTTGCGCGCGACGACGACGCCCATGCCGTCGTGCCCGGCCGGACAAGGCAGCCCATTGGCCATCGTATCGCCGCGCCAGCCGAAGCTTTTATAGGTAAAGCCCGGCGGCAGCTGCAGCAGCGGCAGGCCGGTCGTCATGTCGGCAACCGGGCGGATCGGGCCGTAGGGGCTGGCGATCAGTTCGGTAGCGCCGTTGGCGGCGCGGGACTGTTGCGACTGCATCGCCATGAAAGCCCCGACGAAAGGCAGCGCCGACGCGCCCTTGAGCAGATTGCGCCGCGAGGGCGAGAGGTCCTTGTTAGTCATGCTGAGCATTCTCCGAGTGGTCGAATCGAGCCGGGTCTTCCGGCGATGGAGGGCGACCGGTGACTCCGGCCCCGCCGCGCCTGGCTTGGCGCGGATGCATTCATTACAACAAACAAAAATGTCCGTTCGATGACAGCAAAATGACAAGCTTAAATATTTGCTCTTCGGTATCTGAGGCGTGGCCGTGCGGCTGGCGGTGGGAATGTGCTTGAACTGCCGAGAATTGTTGCTATAATAGGCGGCTTCGTTACGGCGAAGCATGCAGGAGAGATGGATGAGTGGTTTAAGTCGCACGCCTGGAAAGCGTGTGTAGGTTCATAGCCTACCGGGGGTTCGAATCCCCCTCTCTCCGCCAGGACAACAATGCAAAAAGGCCACCTTCGGGTGGCCTTTTTGCATTGTTTCCTGTCGGAGAGAAGCAGAGCCCCTGCGGGCTCTGCGTGGGGGATTCGAAGGGCTGGGCATACTTGCCCAGCACTCTTCGAATCGTCTGACTGCCGTCGCCCTTGGGCGACGGCCCCGCGCGCCGAGGGCGCGCGCCCTACCTCTGACTCTCAGTCCTCACTCAACAAGCGCCGTTACCCACACGAAGCAAACGCGTGGGCACAAGTGCCCACCCTACGTGACGCTCAGCCCCCGGTCATCCTCACCGTCCCGCCCGACTCAACACCGTCTCCTCCGACTCCGCCAGCCTCCGCGCCACCTCCCTGCTCGCCTCGCTCCACGACTCCACATCCGCCCCGCGAATCCGCGCCGCCACATTCGCAATATGATGCCGCGCCGCCTCGCGCGCCCCCTCCACATCCTGCCGGTCGATGGCCGCGGCCACCGCATGGTGCTCATCATGCAGCTGCGCCTCGATATCCCCGAAGCGCGGCTCGCTCATGCGCCCCAGCGTGACCGCCTCGCGCAGGAACTGGCGCAGGAAGCCCAGCAGCGAGGTATACAAAGGATTGCCCGTCGCATCCGCGATCGCGTTGTGAAACGCCAGGTCCTCGTCGACGCCGTTGTGTCCGGCCGCCACCGCGGCGTCGATTGCGTGCAGGGCGCGCTGGATCGCGGCATTCTGGGCCGCGGTGCGGCGCTGCGCCGCCAGGGCCGCCACCTCGGCTTCGAGCCCGCTGCGCAATTCCATCACGCGCAGCACCGCCGGCACCGAACCGCCGGCGTCGACATCGATCTGGAAACGCGCCGACTGGCTGGGGCCGATGATCAGCGTGCCCTTGCCCTGGCGGGTGGCCACCACCCCTTCGGCCTTCAGCCGCGACACCGCCTCGCGGATCACGGTGCGGCTGACGCTGAAACGCAGCGCCAGCGCCGCCTCGGACGGCAGGCGGTCGCCGGCGGCGAATTCGCCGCTGCGGATCTTCCCCAGGAGTACGTCCGTCACGCGGTCGGCCAGCGTGGCGGGCAGGCCGATCGATTCGTTCGGTGGATCTTCATTTTCCATACGTGACTCTCCTACAACATCGTTTCACAGTGCGACAACACGATTGACAATTATAAATGCTGTTGCCTACACTGTGGTTTCAAACTTGTATGACAAGTTATCGTCATACAAGCGGAAACACGATAAAAAGCACGATCCAGCCACGACGCCGCGATCACCAGCCCCTTACAACAACCACAGGGCTGGCCGAATGACTTTCTGAGGAGACCCAGCAGTATGTGGAGCCAAATTTATAACCCGTTCAACAATGCCGTGCTATCGACCCTGGCGGCGGCGATTCCCGTCGCCGTGATGCTGGCGGCGCTCGCCTTCTTTCATATCAAGGCGCACATCGCCGCCCTGCTCGGCCTTGCCGCCGCGCTGCTGGTGGCGATCTTCGCCTACGCGATGCCTGCCAATACCGCGGTCGCAGCCGCCCTGTACGGGGCCGCGAACGGCCTGCTGCCGATCGGGTGGATCATCCTGAACGTGATCTTCCTGTACCAGCTGACCGAACGGAAGGGCTATTTCAAGGTCCTGCAGGAGTCGATCACCACCGTGACCACCGACCGCCGCCTGCAGCTGCTGCTGGTGGCGTTTTCGTTCGGCGCCTTCTTCGAGGGCGCGGGCGGTTTCGGCACGCCCGTCGCCGTCACCGGCGCGATGCTGATCGGCCTGGGCTTCGCGCCGCTGGCCGCGTCCGGCCTGTCGCTGATCGCCAATACCGCGCCGGTCGCCTTCGGCGCGCTGGGCTCGCCGCTGATCGCGCTGGCCGGCGTCACCGGCCTCGACCTGCTCCAGCTGTCGGGCATGGTCGGGCGCCAGCTGCCCTTCTTCTCGATCATCGTGCCGTTCTGGCTGATCTGGGCCTTCTGCGGCTTTGCCGGCATGGCCGCGATCTGGCCGGCCATCCTGGTCGCGGGCGCCGCCTTCGCCATCCCGCAATACCTGATCTCGAACTTCCACGGCCCGTGGCTGGTCGACGTCGGCGCATCGATCTCGTCGATGTTCTTCCTGACGATGTTCCTGAAAATGTGGAAGCCGGCCACGATCTGGACCAACGCCGCCGGCAAGTTCACCGGCAGTGAACACGCCGTCGCACCCGAGTCGATCGCCTACGACCACTCGCGTTCCGCCGTGCTCAAGGCCTGGACGCCCTGGCTGATCCTGTCGGTGCTGGTGTTCCTGTGGGGCGTGCCAGAGTGGAAGAAGCTGCTCGACAGCCTGTCGGTCTTCAAGTTCGAATGGCCTGCCCTGCACAAGATGGTGCAGAAGATGCCGCCGGTCGTGACCAAGCCGACTGCGGAAGCTGCGGTGTACACCCTGAACTGGCTGTCGGCCACCGGCTCGGGCATCCTCATCTCGGCCCTCATCTCGGGCCTGGTCATGGGCTACAAGGTGCGCGAGCTGTTCGCGGTGTACTGGGACACGATCAAGCTGCTGCGCTTCTCGCTGCTGACGATCGCCGCCATGCTGGCCCTCGGCTACACCACCCGCTACTCGGGCCTCGACACGACGCTCGGCCTGGCCTTCTCGCACACCGGCGTGCTGTACCCGTTCTTCGGCACCCTGCTCGGCTGGCTCGGCGTGGCCCTGACCGGCTCCGACACTGCGTCCAACGTCTTGTTCGGCGGCCTGCAGAAAACCTCGGCCACCCAGCTCGGCCTCGATCCGGTGCTGATGGCGGCGGCCAACTCCTCGGGCGGCGTGATGGGCAAGATGATCGACGCCCAGTCGATCGTGGTGGCCTCGACCGCGACCAAATGGTATGGCCACGAGGGCGACATCCTGCGCTACGTGTTCTTCCATTCGATCGCCCTCGCCTGCCTGGTCGGCATCCTGGTGACGCTGCAGGCTTACGTTTATCCGTTCACCGCGCTGGTCCATTAAGTAGCCGATCAAGCGCAGCACTACCAAGAAGGAAACAGCATGAAGATGTCACCCGATCCGGACAACCTGGCCGCGCGCCGTCAACAGGTGGTCGAGGCCCTGCGGCCGGTGCTGCCGGCCGGCTCGCTGCTGGCCGACGTGGAGGACACCCGTCCCTACGAATGCGATGGCCTGTCGGCCTACCGCCAGCTGCCGATGGTGGTGGCCTTGCCGGAAAACGAGCAGCAGGTCATCGACGTGCTGGAAGTCTGCCGCCGCTTGCAGGTGCCGGTCGTGCCGCGCGGCGCCGGTACCGGCCTGTCCGGCGGTGCGATGCCGATCGTGGACGGCCTGGTGCTGTCGACCGCAAAGCTGAACCGCATCGTGCGCATGGATCCGGTCAGCCGCACGGCCATCGTCCAGCCGGGCGTGCGCAACCTGGCCATTTCCGAGGCGGCCGCGCCCCACGGCCTGTATTACGCGCCCGATCCCTCCTCGCAGATCGCCTGCAGCATCGGCGGCAACGTGGCCGAGAACTCGGGCGGCGTGCACTGCCTGAAATATGGCCTGACCGTGCACAACGTGCTGCGCGTACGCGTCGTCACGATCGACGGCGACGTCGTCGAACTGGGCAGCGAGGCCCCGGATGCACCGGGCCTCGACCTGCTGGCCGTGTTCATCGGCTCGGAAGGCATGCTGGGCATCGTCACCGAAGTGACGGTGAAACTGGTGCCGAAGCCGGCCGCCGCCCAGGTGATCATGGCCTCGTTCGACGACGTCGTCACCGGCGGCAATGCAGTGGCCAGCGTGATCGCGGCCGGCATCATCCCGGCCGGCCTGGAGATGATGGACCGCACCTCCTCGCGCATGGTCGAACCCTTCGTCAAAGCCGGCTACGACACCGATGCCGCCGCCATCCTGCTGTGCGAGGCCGACGGCACCGCGCTCGAAGTGGCCGAGGAAATCGAGCGCATGTCCGAGGTGCTGCAGGGGGCCGGGGCGACCGCGATCGCGGTCTCGCAGAACGAGGCCGAGCGCCTGCGCTTCTGGTCGGGGCGCAAGAACGCCTTCCCGGCCGCCGGCCGCATTTCGCCCGACTACTACTGCATGGAC
Source organism: Massilia sp. LXY-5 (assembly GCF_059801075.1). Taxonomy (NCBI): domain Bacteria; kingdom Pseudomonadati; phylum Pseudomonadota; class Betaproteobacteria; order Burkholderiales; family Oxalobacteraceae; genus Massilia; species Massilia sp. LXY-5. The sequence goes on along the minus strand of NZ_JBNNEH010000003.1, from coordinate 568,356 downwards.
GGCACCATTCCGCGCAAGCAGCTGGGCCATGTGCTGACCAGCATCGAGCAGATGGAATCCGTCTACGGCCTGCGTTGCGCGAACGTGTTCCACGCGGGCGACGGCAACATGCATCCGCTGATCCTGTTCGATGCGAACCAGCCGGGCGAATTCGAACGCGCCGAGGAATTCGGGGCCGCGATCCTGGCCCTGTGCGTGGAAGTGGGCGGCACCATCACCGGCGAGCACGGGGTCGGCATCGAGAAGATCAATTCGATGTGCGTGCAGTTCTCGAGCGCCGAACTGGAAGCCTTCCACGCCGTCAAGCGCGCCTTCGACCCGCACCGCCTGCTCAACCCGGACAAGGCGATTCCGACGCTGAACCGCTGCGCCGAGTTCGGCCAGATGCACGTCCACGCCGGGCACCTTCCGCACGCGCACCTGCCGCGCTTCTGAAAGCACGCCTCTCAAGCTCTACTTCAAGGTTTTAAAGAATGGAACAGGTACTTCAGCAATTCCGCGACCGCATTGCGGCCGCCCATGCCGCGCGCACCCCGCTGCTCCTGCGCGGCGGCGGCAGCAAGGACTGGTACGGACAGGCGAGCGAGGGCGAGGTGTTCGATACCCGCGCCTACCACGGCATCGTCGACTATGAACCGTCCGAACTGGTGGTGACCGCGCGCTGCGGCACGCCACTGGCCGAACTCGAGGCGGCACTCGCCGCGCAGAACCAGATGCTGGCCTTCGAGCCGCCCCATTTCGGGCCAGGGGCCACCGTCGGCGGCATGGTCGCTGCCGGCCTGTCCGGACCACGCCGCCAGGGCGCCGGTGCGCTGCGCGACTTCGTGCTCGGTGTCGACCTGGTCGACGGACGCGGCGAGCTGCTGCACTTCGGCGGCCAGGTGATGAAGAACGTCGCCGGCTACGACGTGTCGCGCCTGATGGCCGGCGCGCTCGGCACACTGGGCCTGTTGACCAGGGTGTCGCTCAAGGTCCTGCCGCGACCCGTGCGCGAGACGACGCTGGTGTTCGAGCTCGGCCAGCAGGAGGCGCTCGACAAGCTCAATGCCTGGGGCGGCCGTGCGCTGCCGCTGTCGTCCAGCGCCTGGCAGGACGGGCGCCTGGCGCTGCGCCTGTCGGGCGCGAACGCGGCCGTCAGTGCCGCCACGCGTGAGCTGGGTGGCGAAACAATGCCTGAGCCCGACCGTTTTTGGCACGACCTGCGCGAGCAGCGCAGCGCGTTCTTCGCCGGCGCCGGCGAAGGCACTGGCCTGTGGCGCCTCGCCCTGCCCACGACTTGCCCGCCGCTGGCCCTGCCGGGGCGCCAGCTGATCGAATGGGGCGGTGGCCAGCGCTGGCTGCGCAGCGAGGATGGCCTGGACGCCGGCGCCATCCGCGCCGCGGCGGCGGCACACGGCGGCCACGCGACCCTGTTCCGCGGCGGAGATAAACGGCTCGGCGTATTCGCGCCCCTGCAACCCGCGCTCGCGCGCGTCCACCAGCGGCTGAAGGAAAGCTTCGACCCGGCCGGCATCTTCAATCGCGCGCGCATGTACAACGAACTTTGACTGTCTTTTATTATGCAAACCAATCTGGCTGATTTCATCAAGGGCACGGCCGACGGCGACCAGGCCGAGTCCATCCTGCGCAGCTGCGTGCACTGCGGCTTTTGTACGGCAACCTGCCCGACTTACCAGCTGCTGGGCGACGAGCTCGATGGCCCGCGTGGGCGCATCTACCTGATCAAGCAGGTGCTCGAAGGCGTGCCCGCGACCGCCAAGACCCAGCAGCACCTGGACCGCTGCCTCACCTGCCGCAATTGCGAAAGCACCTGCCCGTCGGGCGTGCAGTACGGGCGCCTGCTCGACATCGGACGCAAGGTGGTCGACCGCCAGGTGCAGCGCCCGCTGCGCCAGCGCGCCGCCCGCGCCGCACTGGCCGAACTGCTGCCGCGGCGCTGGATCTTTTCGCCGGCGATGAAGGCCGGCCAAGCCCTGCGCCCGCTGCTGCCGGCCGCCCTGAAACAGAAGGTGGGCAAACGCACCGCGCCCACGGCCTGGCCCGGACGCGCCCACGCGCACCGCATGCTGGTGCTCGACGGCTGCGTGCAGCCGTCGATGGCGCCGAACATCAACGCCGCCGCCGCGCGCGTGCTGGACAGCCTGGGTGTGCAGCTGGTCGTGGCGCCGAAGGCAGGCTGCTGCGGCGCGCTGCGCCACCACCTCGACGAACAGGAAGCGGCGCTCGCCGATATCCGCCGCAACATCGACGCCTGGTGGCCATATGTCGAGGGCGTTGACGGCGGCGGCGCGGCGGTCGAGGGGATCCTGATGACGGCCTCCGGTTGCGGCGTGATGGTCAAGGACTACGGCCACCTGCTCGCGCAGGATCCGGCGTATGCGGACAAGGCGGCGCGCATCTCGGCGCTGACCCTCGACCTGTCCGAGACGCTGGCGCGCTTCGAGCCGGAACTGCGGGCGCGCCTGGCCGGACGCCAGGGCCCGCGCGTGGCCTACCATCCGCCCTGCACGCTGCAGCACGGGCAGAAGATCCGCGGTACCGTGGAACGCTTGCTGGGGCTGGCGGGCGTCGACGTTAAGCTGTGCCAGGACAGCCACCTGTGCTGCGGCTCGGCCGGTACCTATTCGGTGCTGCAGCCGGCCTTGTCGACCCAGCTGCGCGACCGCAAGATCGCCAACCTGGAGGCAACCGGTGCGCAGGAGATCGTCTCGGCCAACATCGGCTGCCAGAGCCACCTGCAGGGCGGCACCGACTTGCCGGTGCGTCACTGGATCGAAGTGATCGACCAGGCGCTGGCGGCGCAGCCTGTGCCGAAGGCTGCCTGATTCGATCAACACCAGGCTGTTGAACACGCCCGTCATCGATGGCAAACTGGGGGTCTGAACACTCACCCACTCAGGAGATTTTCTATGGCCACCATGACGGGCGGTAAGTTACCAGCAGCTAAACTCTCCGGCAAAAGCCTGCTGCGCATCGCGCTCGTCACGGCCGTGATCCTGCTGGTGCCGCTGGCCGCCATGCAGTTTACGCGCGAGGTGAACTGGACCTTGGGCGACTTCGTGGTCGCCGGCGTACTGCTGATCGGGACCGGCTTGCTGGTCGACCTGGCAGTGCGCAAGATCCGGACCCATAAGGCGCGCTTGATCACCATCGGCGCGATCGCGCTTGGCTTCCTGTTTGTTTGGGCGGAGCTGGCTGTTGGCATCGTCGGCAGCCCGTTCGCCGGATCCTGAGCCTCTCGAGAAGGCTGATGCCGGTCAGTTAAACTGGAACTGTTACGTTGACTGTCGCGTAACGTAGGGTGGGCTCCCGAGCCCACGCGGTGATACGTACCGGCTCTGGTGCCGTAATCGACGATCCTGATGGTACGTATCACGCGTGGGCACAAGTGCCCACCCTACGGTACTCGACGGCCAACGACACCGGTCATGGCCAGGGAAGGCCGCCTGTTTCATTCACGACACCCTCACAAGTCGTACTTCAGCTCCGCCAGGAAGGTGCGCTGCGGGTAGGGATGGAAATTCCAGTACTTGTAATTGTTCAGGTTATCGATCCCCAGGGCGACGCTCCACTGCGCATTGAGCCGGTACGTCGCGCGCAAGTCGGCCGTGAAATACTTGCTCGCGCCTTGGTACGCAAACCCGTTCGGGTCCGAATTGTCCAGGGTCGAAAACTGGTTGCCGCTATAGCGCGCGGCCAGGGTCACGGCAAGCTTGTCGTTGAAGCGATAGCTGGCCACGCCGGTGGCGCGCCACTTCGGAATACGCGGCTGGCGCTTGCCCACGCTGGCCGGAAACTTGTCGTTGCGCTCGATCGTCGAATCGGTCCAGGTGAGACTCGCATTCAGATCGAATCCCGGCCGCAGCACATCGGTCGCGCCATAGGCCAATTCGACACCTTGCGTGTCGATGCGTCCGACGTTCTGCACATTCGTCACGTTCGGCGTCACCAGCACGTTGGTCTGCGAATACAGCGCGTCGCGCGTGCGCTCGCCGAAGGCGGTCAGGCGCAGCGAGCCGGTCTCGAGTTTGCGCTCGGCCGTCAATTCTCCGGTCCAGGAGCGTTCCGGCGCCAGGTCCGGGTCGTTATTGATCAGCACGCCCGCGCCGTTCACGCCGCCCTGGTAGAGCTCGGACACGGTCGGCATGCGCACCGCGCGCCCGAGCGAGGCTTTGAGGGTCCAGTCGGGCGTCGCCTGCCAGGCCAGCGCCGCTTTCGGCGACGCGTAGTTTCCGCTGCGCTCGGGGTGCGTCACGGTAGCGGTCGCGTTCGCCGTGCGGCCTTCGCTCGCGTCCCAGCGTTCCATGCGCAAGCCGAGTACGGCTTTCCAGTCGGGTGCGAAGCGCCAGGTGTCCTGGGCATACAGGGCCTGGGTCCGGGTGCGTCCGCCGAAAGCCGCGTTACGCGCTACCGGGGCGCCGTCGATCCAGTCCGGCGTGGCGTTCTCGATGCTGGCCAGTTTATATGCTTCGCGCTGGTAGCCGAACTCGACGACATGCCTGCCTCCGGGCCGCCACACGCCTTTTGCGGCAAAGGTGTTCCAGCCGGTACCGCTGCCGTCGACGATGCGCCCTGCCCCGCCACCTAGCGCGCCCGGCACCGCCACCGTGGCGGCACGCAGCAGGTCCTGGTCGTAATCGTAGAGGCTGGCCGCCAGTTCCCAGTCGAACATGCCTTTCGTGTTGGTCTTCACCGAGAGGCCATGCATCACATGGCGCAAGGCTTCGTTCGACACATTGAAGTCGGTCTGGCCGAGCGTGTACCTCCGTCCGCCAACCGTCACCGGCCCGCTATAGACGGGCTGGCCGCTGCCGCCCCGCAGGTAGCTGTCGGGGCGGCCTTCGGATTCGTTGCGCCACAAGCCCAGCACATAGGTCGCGCGCAGAGTCGGCGAAAAGTCGTAGGCGAGCTTGGCTTTTACATGATCCTGCACCGTGTGGTATTGGGTGGCCGTCCCGAGTACGAGCCAGTCGCGGTAGCTGCGGTCCTGGCCGGGCACGGCGCCGCTCACGCTGTCGGGGGCGTTTGTTGCGACGCCGGCCGACGGCAGGCGGGTGACGAAAGTCTGGGGCTGGCCATCGCTGTCGTTGCGGCTCAGGTCGACAAACCAGGACCACGCACCCTGCCGGTTGCCGAGCGAGACACTCCCCTGGTGCCCGTTGAAATCATCGCGCGTGTTGTAGAGCCGGAACGGCTGATGCGACAGCGACAGCCTGGCGTGGGCTTCGAAGCGGCGCGGCATGCGCGTGACGTAATCGACGACGGCGCCGACGGAATTGCCGCCATAGGCCGCCGAGAAAGGCCCGTACAGCACGTCGACGCGCTCGATTTCGCTGGGGGTGACCATGCCCCAGCGCGGCGCGAAGGTCGCGCCGTTGCCGAGGTAGTTCGAGAGCAGGATGCCGTCGGCGTACACGGCCGAGCGCGCGCTGTTGCCGGTGCCCGAGGCGCGCGTCGACAGCACGGCGTGGTTGTAGTCGCCGATATAGCGCTTGCGCACCAGCAGGCTGGGCAGGTATTTGAGCGCATCTTCCGCGTCAAGGGCGTTGACGGTGCGCGCGATTTCCTCCGCCGTGATGCCTTCGATCGTGGTCGGGATCTGGGTCGGCAGCGAGGTCGGGCGGTTGCCGGTGACGATCACGGTGCCCATCTCTTTCTCGGGGGCTTCCTGGGCCTGCACACCGGTGGCGAAAGCGCCCGCGATGGCGAGCGCGAGGATCGATTTGCTTGGTTTCATTTTTTTCCTGTTCAGTACAGTCACGCAAGGAAGGTGCGTGAACCTTAGATGCTGTGACGCGGGCGCGCGTGCCGGCGACGGTCGAAAAACGCGGTCGCCTGCGCAGGCTGCGCGAGCCGGTGCATTCCATTCAGATGCAACATACCAAGAGGCATGTGCACCCGGTCAGCGGAAGATCAGGAAAGGCGCGGTGGCGCCCGCGACTGGGGCGCGGCCCAGTGGAACAGCGGCGTCGGCGCCGTATAGAACAGGGGAGGAAGAATGTGTCCGCCAATGGCAACGAAGGCGGCAGGCGCCTGCGGCAACAGGCCCGGCGCGTGGTGCTGGTCGACGCAATACGGACAGTGTTTGGATGGATCGGCAGCCGGCTCGGGAAGACCGGGCAGCTTGACGCCGGCCGTGTGGCCCACGGCGCTGCAAATCGGAAACTCGAGCGACTGCGCCGCCGCTGGCGCAAACGCATGCGACAGCGCCGGCGCGAGCGCACCGAACACGATCGCCAGTACGGCGATCCAGGCAGTCAGCGCACGTCGAAGAATCCGGGTCATGCGCAAAGTATAACGAAAGCGGCCCGCGCACGGTGCGCGGGCCGTCTCCTCTGCAAGGATTACGCCGATTCCTTGAGCTGATCGAGGATCGCCGGATTTTCCAGCGTCGACACGTCCTGGGTGATCGCTTCTCCCTTGGCCAGCACGCGCAACAGGCGGCGCATGATCTTGCCGGAACGCGTTTTCGGCAGGTTGTCGCCGAAGCGGATTTCCTTCGGTTTCGCGATCGGGCCGATTTCCTTGCCGACCCAGTTGCGCAGCTCGGCGGCGAGTTTCTTCGCTTCTTCGCCGGTCGGACGGGCCTGCTTCAGGACGACGAAGGCGCAGATCGATTCGCCCGTCGTCTCGTCCGGCTTGCCGACCACGGCCGCTTCGGCCACGATCGGGTTCGCCACCAGGGCTGACTCGATTTCCATCGTGCCCATGCGGTGGCCGGAAACGTTCAGCACGTCGTCGATGCGGCCGGTGATCGTGAAGTAACCCGTGTCCTTGTTGCGGATCGCGCCGTCGCCGGCCAGGTAGTACTTGCCGCCCAGTTCTTCCGGGAAATAGCTCGTTTTGAAACGCTCCGGATTGTTCCAGATGGTGCGGATCATCGACGGCCATGGACGTTTCACCACCAGGATGCCGCCCTGCCCGTTCGGCACGTCGGCCCCGGCTTCGTCGACGATGGCCGTCATGATGCCCGGCAGCGGCAGCGTGCAGGAACCCGGCACCATCGGCGTCGCGCCCGGCAGCGGGGTGATCATGTGGCCGCCCGTTTCCGTCTGCCAGAAAGTGTCGACGATCGGGCAGCGTTCCTGGCCGACGTTCTTGTAGTACCACATCCAGGCTTCCGGATTGATCGGCTCGCCGACCGAACCGAGCAGGCGCAGCGAGGACAGGTCGTAGTTCTTCGGATGCACTTTTTCGTCGACGTCGGACGCCTTGATCAGCGAACGGATCGCGGTCGGCGCAGTGTAGAAGATACTGACCTTGTGCTTGGCGATGGTGTCCCAGAAGCGGCCGGCGTTCGGGAAAGTCGGAATACCCTCGAACACGATCTCGGTGGCGCCGACGGCCAGCGGACCGTAGGCGATGTAGCTGTGGCCGGTGACCCAGCCGATGTCGGCCGTGCACCAGAACACGTCGTCCGGCTTGATGTCGAAGGTCCATTTCATCGTCAGCGCGGCCCACAGCAGGAAGCCGCCCGTGGAATGCTGGACGCCCTTCGGCGTGCCGGTCGAGCCTGACGTGTAGAGGATGAACAGCGGGTGCTCGGCATCGACCCATTCCGGCTCGCACTCTGCGCTCTGGTTCTCGACCAGTTCGTGCAGCCAGATGTCGCGCCCTTCGGTCCAGGCAATGTTGCCGCCCGTGCGCTTGTAGACGATGACGTCGCGGATGGTGTCGCAGCCGCCCATGGCAAGCGCTTCGTCGACGATGGCTTTCAGGGGCAGCGATTTGCCGCCACGCTGTTGCTCGTCGGCCGTAATGACGGCCACGGCGCCGGCATCGATGATGCGTTCCTGCAGCGATTTCGCCGAGAAGCCGCCGAACACGACCGAGTGGGTCGCGCCGATGCGGGCGCAGGCCTGCATTGCGGCCACGCCTTCGATCGACATCGACATGTAGATGATGACGCGGTCGCCCTTTTTGATTCCGCGCGATTTCAGGCCGTTGGCGAACTTGCAGACGCGCTCATGCAATTCACGATAGGTGGCGCGGGTAACCGTGCCGTCGTCGGACTCGAAGATGATCGCGGTCTTGTCGGCGTTGCCGTTCTGCAAATTGCGGTCGAGGCAATTGTACGAGGCGTTCAACTGGCCGTCGGCGAACCATTTATAGAAGGGCGCGCTGGACTCGTCGAGGGTGCTGGTGAAAGGCTTGTGCCAGTCGAGGTGTTCGCGGGCCAGGCGGCCCCAGAAGCCTTCGTAGTCGGCGGCGGCTTCGTCGCACAATTTGTTGTACGCGTCCATGCCGGAGATGGCCGCGTTCGCTGCGAACTCGGCAGGCGGCGGGAATACACGGTGTTCGTGTAGTGCGCCGTGGTCTTGATTGGTCTCGGTCTCGGCCATGCTAGTCTCCATAATAGTAATAGTTTTGCCATACCTTAGGCGTGCCCGCTTACTGAAGCCTTACGTCGTTGCGAGGCAGCCCTTCCCTATTCAGATGCGATTCTACCAACCTGCGGGCAAACCGATGCGGTCATCTGCAAGCGCGCGCGAGAGGTGTAAAATGATGGGCTGTATTTTGCCCGGCACTCTGGAGTCGTACTCGATGTCCCAACAGCTTCCCCCGAACCACACACCCAAGCTCACCCCGCTCAATCAGCTGATTTTCTCCAGCCGCTGGCTGCAATTGCCGCTTTACCTCGGCCTGATCCTTGCGCAGTGCGTCTATGTGTTTCATTTCTGGGTCGAACTGAAGGACCTGATCGGCGCCGCGATGGGCAACATCGATTCGCTCAACCACATCCTCGACGTCGTCACCGTCCCCGGTTCGATCCGCCCGACCAAGCTGACCGAAACGACCATCATGCTGGTCGTGCTGGGCCTGATCGACGTGGTCATGATCTCGAACCTCTTGATCATGGTGATCGTCGGCGGCTTCGAGACTTTTGTTTCGCGCATGAACCTGGAAGGCCATCCCGACCAGCCCGAGTGGCTCTCGCACGTGAACGCCTCCGTGCTGAAGACCAAGCTGGCGATGGCGATCGTCGGCATTTCGTCGATCCACCTGCTGAAAACCTTCATCAACGCCGGCGCCTACGATCCCAAGGTGCTGATCGCGCAAACCATCATCCACACCGTGTTCCTGCTGTCGGCGCTGGCGATCGCCTATACCGACCGCATCGTCACCTCCACGTACAACCAGTCCAAGCCTCATTAACACCTCCACTTCTGAGAATCGTCATGACCGTCATCAAACAGGAAGACCTGATCGAATCCGTCGCCGCGGCGCTGCAATACATCAGCTATTACCACCCGGCTGACTACATCCAGCACCTGGCGCGCGCCTACGAGGCCGAGCAAAGCCCGGCGGCAAAGGACGCGATCGCGCAGATCCTGACCAATTCGCGCATGTGCGCCGAAGGCAAGCGCCCGATCTGCCAGGACACCGGCATCGTCAACGTCTTCCTGAAAATCGGCATGGGCGTGCGCTTCGAAGGCTTCAGCGGCAGCGTCACCGACGCCGTCAACGAAGGCGTGCGCCGCGCGTACAACTTCGCCGACAACAAGCTGCGCGCCTCGATCGTCGCCGACCCGCATTTCGAGCGCAAGAACACGAAAGACAACACCCCGGCCGTGGTCCACATGGAACTGGTCGAAGGCAATACCGTCGACGTGAAGGTCGCAGCCAAGGGCGGCGGCTCGGAAAACAAGACCAAGTTCGTGATGTTGAATCCTTCCGACTCGCTGGTCGACTGGGTCATGAAGACCGTGCCGCTGATGGGCGCCGGCTGGTGCCCGCCGGGCATGCTCGGTATCGGCATCGGCGGCAGCGCCGAAAAGGCGATGCTGATGGCGAAAGAGTCGCTGATGGAAGACATCGACATGTACGAGCTGAAACAGCGCGGCCCGCAGAACAAGCTTGAGGAACTGCGTATCGAACTGTGCGACAAGATCAACGCGCTCGGCATCGGCGCCCAGGGCCTGGGCGGCCTGACCACCGTGCTGGACGTGAAGATCAACATGTACCCGACCCACGCCGCATCGAAGCCGGTCGCCATGATCCCGAACTGCGCGGCCACCCGCCACGCCCACTTCGTGCTCGACGGCTCGGGTCCTTCGTACATCGAACCGCCGGCGCTGTCGACCTGGCCTGACGTGCAGTGGACCCCGGACACGCAGAAATCGAAGCGCGTCGACCTGAATACGCTGACGAAGGAAGAAGTCGCATCCTGGAAGCCGGGCCAGACCCTGCTCCTGAACGGCAAGATGCTGACCGGCCGCGATGCTGCCCACAAGCGCATCCAGGACATGCTGGCCAAGGGCGAGCAGCTGCCGGTCGACTTCACCAACCGCGTCATCTATTACGTCGGCCCGGTCGATCCGGTGCGCGACGAAGTCGTGGGCCCTGCCGGCCCGACCACCGCGACCCGCATGGACAAGTTCACCGACATGATGCTGGAGAAGACCGGCCTGATCTCGATGATCGGCAAGGCCGAGCGCGGCCCGATGGCGATCGAATCGATCCAGAAGCACAAGTCGGCCTACCTGATGGCGGTCGGCGGCTCGGCCTACCTGGTGTCGAAGGCGATCAAGTCGGCCAAGGTGGTCGGCTTCGAAGACCTGGGCATGGAAGCGATCTACGAGTTCGACGTGCAGGACATGCCGGTCACCGTCGCCGTCGATTCGAGCGGCACCTCGGTGCACAACACCGGGCCGAAGGAATGGGCGGCGAAGATCGAATCGCTGAAGGGCATTCCGGTCAACGTGGCCTGAATACGTGGGGTGGACGGCTTGCCGTCCACCCGTTCACGTTTCGCATACCCGCCCATGCCATCTACCCTCCCCGACGCCCCCATCGGCATCTTCGATTCCGGCGTCGGCGGCTTGTCCGTCCTGCGCCACATCCGCGCGCAGCTCCCGCACGAACACCTGATTTATTTCGCCGACTCCGGCTTCGCCCCCTACGGCGGCAAGCCCGAACACGTCCTCATCGAACGCGTGCTGGCCATCGGCGCCTTCCTGGTCGAACAGGGCGCGAAAGCCATCGTCGTCGCCTGCAACACGGCCACGGTCGCCGCGATTGCCGCCCTGCGCGAACGCTATCCCGGCATGCCGATCGTCGGCGTCGAACCGGGCCTGAAACCGGCCGCCGCCGCCAGCCGCAACGGCCTGGTTGGCGTGCTCGCCACCGAACGCACGCTGAGCGGCACCAAGTTCCTGCTGCTGCGCGACCAGATCGCGGAAACGACCGGCGCCCGCTTCCTGCTGCAGCCCTGCATTGGGCTGGCCGACCAGATCGAGTTCGGCACCCTCGAGTCGGCAGAGACCGATGCCCTGCTGCGCCGCTTCATCCTGCCGCTTCTGGAAGAAGGCGCCGACACGCTGGTGCTCGGCTGCACCCACTACCCGCTGGTGCAGGCATCGATCGAGCGCGTGATCGCAGGCAGCACGGATCGTCCGGTCACGCTGATCGACACCGGCGAAGCCGTGGCCCGCCAGCTGGCGCGGCTGCTGGCGGCCGGCGGCATTTCGCGCGCGGCGACGGATGCGCCTGCCCGCCTCGATGGCTACACGAGCGCCAGCAGCACCGCGCTCGCGAGCGCCTTTTCCGGCCTGCTCGGCCTCGACCCGCCGACCCACGAGGTCGTCGCGGACAGCGCGGGCGGCATGTTGATCGGGCAGAACAATTAGATTTGCCAGTTGGCCGTGAAGTTTGTATAATCTCGTTCTGTCTCGGCAGTGCTGAGATAGAAAAGCAAGACAATGGTGGCTGTAGCTCAGTTGGTAGAGTCCAGGATTGTGATTCCTGTTGTCGTGGGTTCGAGTCCCATCAGCCACCCCAAGAATTCGCAGTAAAAAGAAAGGCTTACATGCTTCGGCGTGTAAGCTTTTTTGTTTTCCGATGATTCTCTTTATGAGTACCTAGGCGGTGCGTGGTTGCAGTCTGATTCCGCTCAACACCCGCGCAGCCATCACGCGTAAATTCGAAAAGCCTTTTGGCGGGGCAAGCGTGTGTTTTTGCCTTCAGTGCATTTCAACTTCGTTGAGGTGATCAGCGTGGCCGTCGTGGACAAGGATATTCTGGCTGGGCTTTCCACGTTCATCGTGCTTCTGCTTGTGGGCACCATCTTTCGACGCTTGCACGGCGGTGGCGACGGTGCGCTCGATCCCCTGGGAGATCGCGTTGCATGCGGGCTCCTGGCCGTTCCGCTGATCTTCCTCCTTGTACGCCTGGCTTTCCCCAAGGAAGACCCGGCCTGGGCACTTGCCGCTCCTTTGCCGGTCCTTGTCTACACGGCCTTGCTTGCCGGTGGCGACACGGAGTGGGAAACGATCAAGACCCATTTTACGAAGATTCTCTTCGGGACTCTTGTTGCCCTTTATCTCTTCGGCGCCGCCTATTTTATCGGAGCGCACGCCAACGGCGGCGTGACCTTGACTGTGACGAAGACAGTATCAGGCAAGTAAGCCTACAAGCCTCCAATCGGCGACTGCCGGCCAAAGCCGTCTACTGCGCAACGTCCAACTGCTCGTGAACGGCCATCGCAATCGTCCCGAGTTCATTCTTCGTCACCCCCGCCGACAAGGCATAGCCGAACTTGCCATCGATCCAGTAGAACACGCCGACCGGTCCTTCCTGGGCAAAGCGGAAACCGGTATCGCGGTTGTGCGTCTGCCCGGTCGACACATACAAGGTCAGGCGTTGTCCCGCGAGGTTGTGATACATGAACTGTGCAACCGGTCCGCTCTCGCCGGGCAAGAGCCGGCCTCCAATCAGCTCGTAGCCGAGCTTGCCCAAGTGCGGCGGCCGGACGGGCGCGCCGAGCCGTTTGGAGAGCCAGGCAACGAGGTGCTGCTCCTGGTCGGCGCCGACTTCGACCGGATGCCGCAGTTCGGGACTGTAGACCACGTGCGCGATGGCGGCCTGGCGCGGCAGGCTGTTCGCGGCCGGCCCCGCGTCCGCACTGAGAGAAACCGCGCCGTGCGCATCGGCCGCGGCGCGCAGCGTCCAGCCGGCAAGGCCACCGGCGAAGGCGATCGCCAGCGCCGCCGCACAACGCCCGGCGGGACCGCTCCACCAGGCGCGGCGCGGCGCCGGAGCGCGCAGCGCCGTGGGGATGGGTTCATCGAGCACCGGATCGAAGAGGCGGTGCAGTTCGCGGTTTTGCTCGCGGTAGGCGGCAAGCCTTTCCGCTTCGTCGGGCCGGGTCAGCAGCCAGGCCTCCACCTCGGCCTGGCGCGCCGGCGGCAACAGGCCATCGACATAGGCATGCAGGTCTGCTTCGGTCACTGGTAAGCCATTCATTTGATTACCTGCAAGGAGGCGGCAGGCGCCGCCCTCCCCTCCATCAAGGCGCGCAGGCTCGCGCGTCCGCGCGACAGGCGCGACATCACGGTCCCGGCCGGCAAGCCGAGTGCCTGGGCCACCTGGTCGTAGCTCAGTCCCTCCAGCGCGACCAGCAGCACGATTTCGCGCTGCTCCGCCGGCAGCAGGTCGAGCGCGGTCTGCATGTCGCGCACCTCCAGCCGCGCGGCCGGGTTGGCAGCCGGGGATGGATACGGCGCTTCGTCGTCCAGCGCCGTCGTCTGCAGGCGCCGCGCACGCATCTGGTCCACGTGCAGGTTATGCATGATCCCGAACAGCCAGGCCCGCATGTCGCCATCGCGGCGCCATTCGCCGATCCGGCTCCAGCCACGTTCGACGGTGTCCTGGACCAGGTCGTCCGCGCCGTTGCGCTCGCCCACCAGCGCCCGCGCGTAACGGCGCAGGCGCGGGATGCAGGCAAGCAGCTCTACGTCGGGGTCAAGCATGGCGAAAGCGGGTGCGCAGCCGATACGCTCAATCGGACACGACGTGCCAGACATCCTTGACCTTGTCGCCCTTCCGCTCGCCCGGCTTCGTATCCTGGGCATAGAGGTACAGGGGTTTGCCGTTGCGGGCCAGTTGCCTGCTGCCGTCGTCGCGCGTGATCACCGAATAGGGGGCCGCATAGCTCGCTGCCGTGGCAGGCACCGCCGGCCAGAGGCCGATACATGGCCCGGCGCAGGCGCTTTGACCGCTGCCGGCGACGTCCTTGTCGAAGGTATAGACCGTCATGCCCGCATCGTTGACGAGCACGCCGTCGGCGGTGCGCAGCGGGGGACTGGACATCGAGGCACAGGCCGAAAGGGCCAGCATGATGCTTGCGGTGCCGAGTGCGGTACGGATAAAGGGCATGGCGATCTCCTGTTGTTGTGGTTGGGATACCTGTCGTATACGCAAACGGCAACGGGATTATTCCATGTCGGTAAAAATATTTTTCGGCTTTCGCGTCGACGACGAAAAAGGCCACCCGCAGGTGGCCTTTTTCATTTCAGGCGCCGGCTTCCGCCAGCCCTTCCCGATCAGCTACGGTTCGGGTTGTTCGGACGCGCATCGTCGCGGTTGCGGATGCCGTCGCCATCGCGGTCGCCGTTCGGGCCGCGGCGCCAGCCGCCGCGCTCCAGGGTCCAGCCGTTATCGCCCTGGCGCCATTCCGGGCGGGAATACACATAACCATGGCGGACTTTTTCGTAGTGGCCCTTCACCCAGGTGTAGCGATGGCCGTTCCAGTTCCAGTAGCCAGGCGCCCATTCGTAGCCGCGGCGTGCGCGCGGAGTCGATTCGTGGCGCGGCGCAGGCGGCGCCTTCTGCACGACGATCACTTCGGTGCGGGTGTGCTGGGCTTGTGCCACCGGGGCGAAAGCGGCGGTGCTGATCACGGCTGCTGCAAGGGTGATGAGGATTCGTTTCATGGTAGTGCTCCTTTCGGTTCGGTGTGAGACCACTATAGCCAAACGTTCCAGTGCACAGTAGAACTGATGCAAGTGCTTACAATCGATACATTTGGCCAGATTCCATTAACAGACTGGAAACCTTATGCTACCTCGGCAGGCGTTTTGCCAGCGCACGGTCGAGCTTGCCATCGAATCGGGAATCCACAACAAAACAGCCGGCGCAAAGGCCGGCTGTTCTTCATGCAGGGATCGACGGATGATCAGTCGAGCTTCCATGCGTAGTCGACCTTGGCCCAGGTTTGCGCTGGTGCGCCATCCTTGGTGCCCGGCTTGAACTTGCAAGCCGACAGGCCTTTTTGGGCTGCCTTGTCGAGGCCTTTGAAGCCGCTCGACTTTTCCAGCTTCGAGTCGGCGACGCTGCCGTCGGTGTTGACCAGGAAGGACATCGAGGTCGTGCCCTGCTCTTCGTTCATCAGCGAGGCTTTCGGGTATTCGACCTTGCACTTCGACGGGTCGAACGAGGCCGGGACTTCACCGGCGAATGCCGAGCCGGCGATGGTGGCGAAAACGAGGGTGGCGATGGCGCTCAGGTAAGGCTTTTTCATGATTTTTATTTCCCAAAAAGGTAGTTGGTCTGCCGCTGACTGCCTGCGGTCTTTCAGTGAGTCCGGCTGGATTCGCCGTAAATTAAAATTCTTCCCATTCGTCGCTGCCCGCTGCAACCGGTGCCTTCTTCGGCTTGGCCGGAGCTGCCGCAGCGGCGGGCTTCTTCAGTGCCGCGCGCGGCGTACGTGCCGGACGCGCTGCCGGCGTACGCACTGCCGGCAAGGTCGCTACCGGTGCCGCTGGTGCCGGGGCTGCCAAAGTCGGCTCGACGCTCTGCTCTTCGCCTTCGACCAGCTTGAAGATGCTGACCACGCGGCCCAGTTCGCCGGCCTGGTCCTGCAGGCTCTGGGCGGCGGCGGCTGCCTCTTCGACCAGGGCTGCATTCTGCTGGGTCATGCTGTCCATCTCGATGATCGACATGTTCACCTGCTCGATACCGGCGCTCTGCTCGGCGCTGGCGTTGGCGATCTCGCCCATGATGTCGGTCACGCGCTTGACGCTGGCCACGACTTCATCCATCGTCACGCCGGCCTGGCCGACCAGCTTGCTGCCGCGCTCGACCTTCTCGACCGAGTCGCCGATCAGGGTCTTGATCTCTTTGGCGGCCGCAGCCGAACGCTGGGCCAGGTTGCGCACTTCGGAGGCCACGACCGCGAAACCACGGCCCTGCTCGCCGGCACGTGCCGCTTCGACTGCCGCGTTCAGCGCCAGGATGTTGGTCTGGAAGGCGATGCCGTCGATGACGCCGATGATGTCGGCGATCTTGCTGGCCGAGCTGTTGATCTCGCCCATCGTGCCGACCACTTGCGACACCACGTCGCCGCCCTTGCGGGCCACGTCCGAGGCGCTGGCCGCCAGCTGGTTCGCTTCACGAGCGTGCTCGGCGTTCTGGCGGACGGTGGTGGTGAGGGTTTCCATGGCCGAGGCCGTCTTTTCCAGCGAGCTGGCCTGCAGTTCGGTACGCGAGGACAGGTCGATGTTGCCGGCGGCGATTTCACGCGAAGCGGTGCCGATGGTCTCGGTACCGCGGCGCACCTGGCTGACGATGTCGACCAGGCTGTTGCGCATGCCGTTCATTTCGGCCAGCAGGCTGCCTTGTTCAGCGGTACGGGTGTCGATGGCGATCGCCAGGTTGCCGTGGGCAATGCTGCCCGCGATCTTCGTGGTGTAGTCCGGCTCGCCGCCCAGTTGTTTGATCAGGCCGCGGGTGATGACCCAGGCCGCAGCGACGCCCATCACGACGGCGACGGCCAGCAGCACCAGCATGAAGTTACGGGCGTTGACGAATGCACTGGCCGCGTCTTCCTGGCTCTGCAGGCTCTGCTTGTCTTCCAGCTCCACCAGCTTGTCGAGCGCTTCGGTCCACTTCTTCTGGACCGGACGCACTTCCTTGATCATGACGCGGGTGGCGCTCATGGCGTCGTTCTTCAGGTACAGCTCGGACGCCTTGGCGATGGCAGGCATCGCGGTGGCTTCATGGCCCTTGATCTCGGCCAGCAGCGCCTTTTCGGCGTCGGTGCCTTCGGCGCCGAAGATCTTGCTGACCTTGCTCTGGGCCGCGTCGTACTTGGCGGTCTGCTCCTTGAACTTCTTGAGCTCCGGTTCCATTTCGGTCGCGTCGGTCATCAGGGTCAGCACGCGCAGCGAGGCCAGGCGGTCACTGACGTTGTTGCGCATCTCGATGACGGCGCGGCTCGACACGTTGTTGACGCTGACCACGTGGTCGAGGCGGTCCTGGATCTGCGCCATGCGCAGGACGCCGACCACGGTGACCGCGACGAGCAGCACCAGCACCAGGGCGAAGCCCAGTCCCAGGCGCATGCCGACTTTCATCTTCGATAAATTCATTTCGCTTCCTAGCTGTTGATCAGATTTGCTTCGGTGGTGCCGTCGTCGGAGGCTGCGTTCCCTAACGGCAAGTCTTTCCCGTAGGATAAATCAAAAACTTACCGCCAAGGCTCGAAAACAGTGCAGTTATCAAAAAACGCAGGGCCGGGCGCAGAACGTTTTGTTGCAAATCCTCAATTCCGTGTTCGAAATTATGGAGCGGACCTTGCCCTAGAGCAAGCGCGGCCTTCACCTGTCTACACAAATTCATATTTCCGTGTAGTAAATTTCCTACATGCAAGCAAAACAGCACGCATATTCTTGTCGTACGCACCATAGCTGGTGACATAGGGTAATCGACATGATTGCCTCGACAATAACTGAACTACAAGAGGTGGGATTGGGAGAACGAAGCGCCTGCGAGCGCTGGGAGCAAACAGGAAGGCGAAGCAGGCGGCCGTCTGGCAGCCCCCTGCCGGTAAGGCGATGGCCTTACAGGCTGCGGATCTGGGCTGCCGCTTCCAGCAGCAGGCCGGGGTTGGCCGTGGCCAGCTTCTTCGGGTCCGACAACATCTGGCGGAAAGCACGTGCGCCCGGCAGGCCGGCCGTCAAACCGAGCATGTGGCGCGTGATGCTGTTGAGCTTGAGGCCGTGCCCGCCATATTGCGCGAGCTGGGCGGCGATATACGGCACCATTGCCGCCAGCACCTCGGCGCGCGTCTTCGGCGCGGCGGCGTCGCCGTAGAAGCGGGCGTCCCAGTTCGCCATCGAATACGGGTTGTGGTAGGCCTCGCGGCCGAGCATGACGCCGTCCACGTGCTGCAAGTGCAGCGCGATTTCGTCATCCGTCTTGATGCCGCCGTTGATGATGATTTCCAACTCCGGAAACTCGCGCTTGAGTTCATATGCCACTTCGTAGCGCAGCGGCGGAATCTCGCGGTTCTCCTTCGGCGACAGGCCCTTCAGGATGGCATTTCTCGCGTGGACGATGAAGGTGCGGCAGCCGGCATCGGCGATCGTACCGACGAAATCACGCACGAAACCGTATTCCTCGTCCTTGTCGATGCCGATCCGGTGCTTCACCGTGACGTCGATCGACACCGCATCGCGCATCGCCTTGACGCAGTCTGCCACCAGCTGGGGCTCGTTCATCAGGCAGGCACCGAAGGCGCCGCGCTGCACGCGCTCGGATGGGCAGCCGCAATTGAGGTTGATCTCGTCATAGCCCCACTCCTGGCCCAGCTTCGCGCTCTTCGCGAGGTCAAGCGGCTCACTGCCGCCCAGCTGCAGCGCGACCGGATGCTCGATCTCGTCAAAACGCAGGTGGCGCTCGACGTCGCCGTAGACCAGGGCGCCGGTGGTCACCATCTCTGTATACAGCCAGGTATGGCGCGTGATCTGGCGGTGGAAGACGCGGCAATGGCGGTCGGTCCAGTCCATCATGGGGGCAACGCTGAGGGTGCGGGGGCGGTAGGTCATGCGGAACAATCCTTTGCTGGCGCCTCGCGCGATCGGGGAAGGCGCAGGCAAGCCGGGCATTTTACAGAAGAATCGCCCTCCCCCTCAAGCGGGGCCTGTTTATGCGTCAGCCGGCGGTGCGCTGCGGCGGATGCCGTCGGCCAGGGCGATCCGTGGCTGCCAGCCCGGCGGCGGCGCGCCTCCCGTCCAGGGAAGCAGCATCTCGCGCGGTCGGTCGGGGCGCGCACCCCAGTCGGCGGCGATCGGCAGGCCGGTCGCGGCCTGAAAGGCGGCCACCAGCTCCGTCAGGCGCAGCGGCGCGCCGGACGATACCCGGTAGTGCAGCTGTCCCGGCGCGGCCGTGCGCAAGGCATCCGCCGCCGCGATATAGGCATCGACGACGTCGTCGACATACACCAGGTCGAGCAGCTGGCGGCCGCTGGACATGGCCAGCCGTTCGCCGCTGCGCGCCGCGCGCCACAGCGCGGTCATCAGCTTGGGGCGGAGGTCGCCCGGACCGTAGGTGTCGAACAGCACCAGCGTCGCGACCCGGAATGCGTGGGCGTTGACGTAATACGCCAGGATCGCTTCGAAGGCCTGCTTGGTGGCGGCGTACAGATTGACCGGATCGTAGTCGCGGTCGCCGTAGTGCTGCCAGGCGGTGCCGGTATTGACCAGCTTGCGCACGCCGGCGACCCGCATCGCCTCGGCCAGCTGGGTGGCGAACAGCAGGTTCGCCTGCACCAGCGGCGCGACGTCTTGGGGCCGGTGCTCGGCGACGAAAACGGCCGCCAGGTGAAAGACGACATCCGGCGCGGCCTGCTGCACGATCCGGACCAGGTCCTCGGTACCGCCGTCGAAACGGTGCACGGTCAGGGCCGGCGCCGGTGTCGGAAAGCTGGAACCGGCGCGCAGCAGGACGTGCACCTTCCAGCCCGCGGCCAGGAGCCTGCGCGCGAGATGGGACCCGACGTAGCCGCTGGCCCCGGTGACCAGGGCGCGGCGAGCTGGCGCTTCGTTCACGTTGGTGCTCTGGACGAACAGGTTCGGCAACCAACGACATCGTCAAGACCTGCGGTAACGCCGCAAACCGGGCTGGCATGGGCTGCTGCCTGTTCCATCTGTCTTCCTCGTGACCCTCATGTGTGATAGCAAGATTATACGCTCGGGCAGCATGAGGCGCGCCGAGCGCTCCCACCTAAAATATTTCCACACGGCACTTAATGAACTGCTGAAAGCGGTCGTCTTGTACTTGTGAGAGCGCGAAGAGGCGCACCATTCAACCGATTCACCCAATACCAGGAGTTCACCATGCTGAGCCTTCACACCAACGCCGCCGGCCTTTCCGCCCAAAACTCGATCTCGCGCACCCAGACCAGCCTGTCGACCTCGATGACCCGCCTGTCGACCGGTTACCGCATCAACTCGGCAATGGACGACGCTGCCGGCCTGCAGATCGCCACCCGCCTGAAAGCACAGACCAGCGGCATGGCCGTTGCAATGCGTAACACCCAGAATTCGACTTCGATGCTGCAGACCGCCGAAGGCGCGCTCGACGAAGTGAGCAACATGCTGGTCCGCATGAAAGACCTGGCAACCCAGGCCGCCGACCAGTCGTCGACCCAGGCCGACAAGGACGCCATGCAGCTGGAATTCGACGCACTCGGCCTGGAACTGGGCAACGTGATGAAGAACACCACCTTCGGCGGCGCCAAGCTGCTGGTCGGCGGTACCGTTGCCAGCGCCATGAAATTCCAGATCGGCGCGAGCTCGACCGAAACGATGGCGGTCGACCTGTCGGGTGACGTGACTGCGGCCGACACCAACGTCGGACTGGCCACCGCCAACTACGGCGGCGCCGCCACCGGCACCGAAATCGCCAGCGGCGCTGCCGCCACCGCCTCGATCGCCAAGCTCGACACCGCGCTGGCATCGGTCG
The DNA here is from genome assembly GCF_059801075.1 of Massilia sp. LXY-5. Taxonomy (NCBI): domain Bacteria; kingdom Pseudomonadati; phylum Pseudomonadota; class Betaproteobacteria; order Burkholderiales; family Oxalobacteraceae; genus Massilia; species Massilia sp. LXY-5. The sequence continues at coordinate 547,830 of NZ_JBNNEH010000003.1, read as the reverse complement.
GCAAGGTGCGTTCGGGCCTGGGCGCTGCCGCCAACCGCCTGGAACACGTGTACAACAACCTGGCCAACGTCAGCACCAACAGCAAGGCCGCAACCGGCCGCATCATGGACACCGACTTCGCCACCGAATCGTCGAACATGACCGCCAAGCAGATGCTGATGCAAGCCGGCACCGCCATGCTGAAGCAGACCAACCAGATGTCGTCGATGGTCATGTCGCTCCTGCAGTAATCGAATTTGTCACCGCGGCCTTTCGGGGCTGCAGGACTACCCGAAGCCAACCGCCGCGCGGTTGGCTTTTTTTTTCCCTTCGAATAAACCTGAAAATAATTTCCGTACGGCATTTAATGAATCGACGCGGGCGGTCGTCTTGTATCGTTGAGAGCGCGCAGAACCTTGCTCCAAACGACCCAACCAACGAGGAATAACACCATGCTGAGCCTTCACACCAACGCCGCCGGCCTTTCCGCCCAGAACTCGATCTCGCGCACCCAGACCAGCCTGTCGACCTCGATGACCCGCCTGTCGACCGGTTACCGCATCAACTCGGCAATGGACGACGCTGCCGGCCTGCAGATCGCCACCCGCCTGAAAGCACAGACCAGCGGCATGGCCGTTGCAATGCGTAACACCCAGAATTCGACTTCGATGCTGCAGACCGCCGAAGGCGCGCTGGACGAAGTGAGCAACATGCTGGTCCGCATGAAGGACCTGGCAACCCAGGCCGCCGACCAGTCGTCGACCCAGGCCGACAAGGACGCCATGCAGCTGGAATACGATGCACTGGGCACCGAACTGGGCAACGTGCTGAAGAACACCACCTTCGGCGGCGCCAAGCTGCTGATCGGCGGCACCATCGCCGGCGCCATGAAATTCCAGATCGGCGCGAGCTCGACCGAAACCATGACCGTCAACCTGGGCACCGACGTGGGCCAGATCGCCACCGACGTCGGCGCCGCGACGGCTTCGTACGCTGCGGGTGCAGCCGGTACCGAAATCTCGACCTCCGCCGGCGCCACTACCGCCATCGGCAGCCTCGACACCGCACTGGCATCGGTCGGCAAGGTCCGTTCGGGCCTGGGCGCTGCAGCCAACCGCCTGGAACACGTGTACAACAACCTGGCCAACGTCAGCACCAACAGCAAGGCCGCGACCGGCCGCATCATGGACACCGACTTCGCCACCGAATCGTCGAACATGACCGCCAAACAGATGCTGATGCAAGCCGGCACCGCCATGCTGAAGCAGACCAACCAGATGTCGTCGATGGTCATGTCGCTCCTGCAGTAATCGAATTTGTCACTGCGGCCTTCCGGGGCTGCGGGACTATCCGAAGCCAACCGCCGTACGGTTGGCTTTTTTTTGGCCCTTCGAAACCAGCTGAAAATAATTTCCACACAGCACTTAATGAAACCCGGCGCGTAGTCGTCTTGTATCTTTGAGAGCGCGGAAAACCTAGCGCCAAACGTCTAACCCAACCAGGAATAACACCATGCTGAGCCTTCACACCAACGCCGCCGGCCTTTCCGCCCAGAACTCGATCTCGCGCACCCAGACCAGCCTGTCGACCTCGATGACCCGCCTGTCGACCGGCTACCGCATCAACTCGGCAATGGACGACGCTGCCGGCCTGCAGATCGCTACCCGCCTGAAAGCACAGACCAGCGGCATGGCCGTTGCAATGCGCAACACCCAGAATTCGACTTCGATGCTGCAGACCGCCGAAGGCGCGCTGGACGAAGTGAGCAACATGCTGGTCCGCATGAAGGACCTGGCAACCCAGGCCGCCGACCAGTCGTCGACCCAGGCCGACAAGGATGCGATGCAGCTGGAATACGATGCACTGGGCACCGAACTGGGCAACGTGCTGAAGAACACCACCTTCGGCGGCGCCAAGCTGCTGATCGGCGGCACCATCGCCGGCGCCATGAAATTCCAGATCGGCGCGAGCTCGACCGAGACCATGACCGTCAACCTGGGCACCGACGTGGGCCAGATCGCCACCGACGTCGGCGCCGCGACGGCTTCGTACGCTGCGGGTGCAGCCGGCGCCGAGATCAAGACCTCGGCTGGCGCCACCACCGCCATCGGCAACCTCGACACCGCACTGGCGTCGGTCGGCAAGGTGCGTTCGGGCCTGGGCGCTGCCGCCAACCGCCTGGAACACGTGTACAACAACCTGGCCAACGTCAGCACCAACAGCAAGGCCGCAACCGGCCGCATCATGGACACCGACTTCGCCACCGAATCGTCGAACATGACCGCCAAGCAGATGCTGATGCAAGCCGGCACCGCCATGCTGAAGCAGACCAACCAGATGTCGTCGATGGTCATGTCGCTCCTGCAGTAATCACGGCTAGCTCCGGCTGAACCCAGCCGGGCGTAACATGGGCCAGCCGCACTCCGGCTGGCTTTTTTTTGGATCGCGCCATGAATCCTCTTTCGCTCTCGGCTCCCCTTCTCCCCCCGACCATGCCGCAGTTGCAGGTCGGTGCGGTCTCCCCGGTCGCGGCGGTCGCCTTTGCCGCCGCAGAGGCCGAACTGCCGCTGCCCCAATCGCAGCCGCTTCCCCTCGCCCCTGCCGCTGCGGACACCGGGCCGGGAGACGGCGCCGCGATGCGTCCGGACCAGGTGTTCATGTCGCGCCAGATGAGCTTCGGGCCCAGCGATGGCCGCACGCTGGCCGGCAACTGGCGCACGATGGTCGGCAATTACGGGGCGACGCTGCTCGAACGCGACCTGCGCACCCGCGGCGGCGCGCTGGCGCCTGCCTCGCTGCTCGCGGGCCAGGAAGGACGTACGCCGGGGCGCGCACTCGACGGCCAGCTGCTGCCGGCCGATGCCTGGCGCTTCACGGTGCACGCGGGCAGCGCCCAGGCCCAGCATTTGCAGGTCTTGCGCAAGGGAGCCGACGGCAGCGGCGGACGCCGGCGCCAGCCGCGCGCGGCGCTGCGACTCGAACTCGAGCTGGCCGATGGCACCCATGTCGCGGTGCAGGTCGAGCCGGTGCCGGGCGGCGTCGCCATCGAGATGGCGGCGCCCGATGCCGCGGCGCTGGCGCGCCTGCGCGCCCTGCAGCCGGCCCTCGACGCGGCGGTGGAACGCGCGGGACTGGTCGTGGTGAGGTGGCATTTCAGGACCGGCATCGTGCCGGCCGGGGCGGCGCACGCGCTGCTGGCGGCGGAGGATGCGGCGGAGGTGTTGACCTTGCCGGTGTTCCGGGCGGTGGCGGAGTTGGCCTTGATGTTGCCGGCGCAGGGGTGATTGGCTGGCCGTAGTGGTTTGCATGGGTACGAACGCGTGGGCACGGGTGCCCACCCTACGTTACACAAGCGCCAATGGTGAAAAACACCTGCTACCGTCGTGCATCGTAGGGTGGGCACCTGTGCCCACGCGTTTTACACCGTGTGCACGGCCGCGAATTACCCCACCGTCCCCACGATCGACACTTCCCGGTTCTCGGGAATCTCGTTATACGACAGCACATTCAGCCCCGGCGCAAACAGCTTGGCATAACGCGCCAGCAGCGGCCGCACCTGCGGCAGCACCAGCAGTAGCGGCGGCGTGTGCTGCCCCTTCATCTGCTCGCGCGCGACCGGCATGTTGATCTGCAGTTGCGACAGCAGTTGCGGATCGATCGGGTAGTTGTCCAGCGCGACCTTCCCGCCCCCGCTCTGGCGCGCCTGGTTCAGGGAACCGAGCAGCATGTTTTCCAACTCGGCCGACAGGTTAAAGGCCGGCATGTCCTTCTTCTTGCCAAACAGGCCGGAGACGATCTGGCGCCGCAGCGCGCAGCGCACTTCGGCCGCCAGCAGGATCGGATCCTTGGTGGTCTCCGAAGAGTCCAGCAGCGTGGTGCCGATGACGACGATGTCCTTCAGCGACACGCCTTCCGCCAATAACACGCGGAACACGCGCAGCAGCTGGGTGTGGTTCAGCGCCTTTTCCAATGCGCTCGAGAGCTTCGGCGAGAGCGCAGTCAGGCGTTCCATCAGCGCCGGCACGTCGTCGTGGCGGAACAGTTCGTGCAGGTGGTCGCGGATCACTTTCGAGCAGTGGGTCGCGATCACGCTCGGCACCTCGACCACCTGGTAACCGAGGCCCAGCGCATGGCCCTTCTGGTCGGGCGTGATCCAGGTGACGGCCATTCCGAAGGCCGGTTCCAGGCCCGGGATGCCATCGAGTTCGCCGTAGACGTTGGGCGACGGGATCGCCATCAGGTGTTCGGGATGGACCTCGCCCTCGGCCACGACCACGCCCGACAGGCTGACCGAATACTGCGAGGGCCGCAATGCGAGATCGTCGCGCACGCCGATGGCGGGCAACAGCACGCCCATCGACTCGGACAGGCTCTGGCGGATGCCCTTGATGCGCTTGGTGAGCTGCTCGCCCTGCGCCTTGTCGACCATGTTCACGAGTTTATAACCGACCGCCACCGAAATCGGCTGCACCACCGGCAGCTGTTCCCAGTCGAGTTCCGGCGCGCGGTCGTCGCGCAGGGCCGCTTCGATCGCGGCCACGCCGACATTGTCCGCCGGCTGCACGCGGGTATGCAGGCGCCAGCCGGCGTAGCCCAGGGCGGCGGCGAAGACGAAGAAGACCAGCTTCGGCATGCCCGGCACCAGGGCCAGGATCACCATCACGCCGGAGGCGGCGAACAGGGTCGTCGGCTGGGCCAGCAGCTGGCTGCCGACCTGTTTATCGAGGTCCCCTGCTTCGCCGATGCGCGTCACCAGGATGGCCGCGGCGGCCGACAGCAGCAGCGCGGGGATCTGCGCGACCAGGCCGTCGCCGATGGTGAGCAGCGCATACACGCGGAAGGCTTCGCCGAGCGGCAGGTCGTACATCAGCGAACCGATTGCGATACCGCCGATCAGGTTGATGATCAGGATCAGGATCGAGGCGACGGCATCGCCGCGCACGAATTTGGAAGCGCCGTCCATCGCGCCGTAGAAGTCGGCTTCGGCGGCGACTTCCTTGCGGCGCAGCTGCGCTTTTTCCTGATTGATCAGTCCCGCGTTCAGGTCGGCGTCGATCGCCATCTGTTTGCCGGGCAGCGCGTCGAGGGTGAAGCGCGCCGACACTTCGGAGATACGTTCCGAACCCTTGGTCACGACCACGAAGTTAATGATCATCAGGATGATGAACACCACCAGGCCGACCACGAAATTGCCGCCGATGACGACGTTGCCGAAGGATTCGATGACGTTACCGGCCGCGTGCGTGCCTTCGTGGCCATGCAGCAGGACCACGCGCGTGGAGGCCACGTTCAGGGCCAGGCGCATCAGCGTGGTGCCGAGAATGACCGTCGGGAAGACCGAGAAGTCGAGCGGCCGGCGGGCAGAGACCGCGACCAGGATCACGATCAGGGCCAGCACGATGTTGAAGGTGAACAGGACGTCGAGCAGCACCGGCGGCAGCGGCAGCATGATCATCCCCAGCAGCATCAGGAGGAAGACCGGGGCGGCAAACTTCTGGCGCCGCAGTTCGGCGATAAAGGCGTTCAGGGAATTCATGAAGCGGATACCTCGCTCAAATGGTGTGGCACGGCCACGTCATTGGGGAACCGTGGGGGCGCCTGGCGCCGGCCATCACGGAAAGCATTCAATTGCAGCACATAGTTCAGCACCTGCGACACGGCCTGGTAAAGCTGGGCCGGAATCTGTTGCTGCACCTGGCTGGTGTTGTAGATCGCGCGCGCCAGCGGCGGCAGCGACACGGTCTCGATCTTGTGTTTCGCGGCGACGCCCTTGATGTAGAGCGCCATCTCGTCGACACCCTTGGCCACCACGAACGGCGCCTCGGCGCGGTTCGTATCGTATTTCAGGGCCACCGCATAGTGCTCGGGATTGACGATCACGACGTCGGCTGTCGGCACGGTCTTGTTCACGCTGCGCTGGGCCAGCTGGCGCTGCAACTGGCGCACGCGCTGCTTCACTTCAGGGCGGCCCTCGCTGGTCTTGTGTTCTTCCTTCTGGTCCTGCTTGCTCATCCGCTGGTTCTTCGCAAACTGGAAGGCCTGGATCGGCACATCGAGCACGGCGAAGATCACGAATACGGCGACCAGCGCGAACAGGGCGTCGAACATCATCGTCCCGCCGTGCACGATGGCGTCGCCCAGGGGCAGGCGTTGCAGGTCGATATAGCCCGAGATGCCGGAGCGCGTCACGTGCACCAGCACGAAGCCCAGCACGACCGCCTTGCCCACCGCGACCGCAAAGCCGACCAGGTGCTTCTGGCTGAGCAGGTTGCCCAGGTTTTTCATCGGACTGAGGCGCTCGGCCTTCGGCATCAGGTTCTGCCCCGACATCACCCACCCGCCCGGCACCAGGCCGCCGACGACGATCGCCGCCGGCACCACCGCCAGCGGCAGCACCATCTTGACGAACAGCGTGGCGGCGGCCATGAAGACCACCGACATCGCGTTTTCCATCGCCCCCGTCTCTCCGAGCGGAACGAAGACGAGCCTGAAGATCGACCTGAACGATTCCAGGTAGGTCGGCAGCATCATCGAGAACACCTTCAGGCTCACCAGGATACCGATTGCGGTGGCCAGATCGCGCGAGCGGACCACCTGCCCTTCCTGGCGCGCTTTCCTCAGCTTTTGCGCTGAGGCCTTTTCGGTCTTGTCGCCGGTATCAGCCACGGGCGGCCCTCATCTGTTGCTGCAGCATTTCGAGCACCGCATTCGTCACCTGGATATAGTGTTCGGGAATGAAGCGCACCAGCTGCACCAGCATCATCAGGCCGAAGATGGTCACCAGCGAAAAGCCCAGCGAAAACAGATTCAGAGAGGGCGCCACGCGGTTCAGGAAGCCGAAGCCGATCTGCACCACCATCGTCGAAAACACGATCGGGAGCGCCAGCAGCATGGCCGCGGCGAACACCCAGCCCACGTTCAGCGCCACCGTCTGCAGCACGATCGACCCGAGCCCCTGCCCCACCGGCCAGGCGTGGAAGCTCTGGCCCAGCACCGTCGTCAGCACGAGGTGCCCGTCGATCGCGAAGAAGACGAAGATCGCGACCAGCGCCAGCAGGCTCGAGATCACATCCGACTGCTGGCCGTTGACCGGGTCGTTCATCTGCGCCATCGAAAAGCCGATCTGGCTCGAGGCGAGAAAGCCGAGCATCGAGATGGCCGAGGTGGCGAACTGCAGCGCGAAACCCATCACGCCGCCGATCACCGCCTGTTCGAACATGGCGACCACGCCGGCCAGCGAAAACGGATCGGGCATGGCCATGTTTTTCGTCAGCGGCAGCATCAGGAAGGCGATCACCAGCGACAGCAGCGCGCGCACGGGAATCGGCACCATGCCGTCGCCGATCGCCGGCGCGCTCGATAACAGCGCCATGATGCGGCAGAACGGCCACCACAGGGCGCCGATCAACGGCAGCAGGTAGCTGACGAAATCCATCTAGCTTGCTAATGTGGCCGCGCGCTGGAACACCGACACGCAATAGTCCATCAGGTAGCCGGTCATCCAGTGACCGGCCAGGATCAGCGCCGCCAGCGTCACCAGGAGGCGCGGCAGGAAGCTGAGGGTTTGTTCGTTGATCTGGGTGGCCGCCTGCACCAGGGCGACGACCAGGCCCATGAGCAGGCCCGGCACCACCAGAACCAGCACCAGCAGCATCACCACGCGCAGCGCTTCGGCGACCAGGTCGACCGCAACATCAGGATTCATTTGAAGGCTCCGGGCTAATAACCGTGGATACTGCCCACGAGCGTGTTGACGGTCAGGGTCCAGCCGTCGACCAGCACGAACAGCAGCAGCTTGAACGGCAGCGAAATGACGAGCGGCGACAGCATCATCATGCCCATCGCCATCAGCACCGAGGACACCACCAGGTCGATGATCAGGAAGGGAATGAAGAGCATGGCGCCGATCTGGAACGCGGTCTTCAGTTCGGACAGCACGAAGGCGGCCAGCTTGACGGTGAAGGCACGCTCCTCGGGCTTCATCGCAGGCGCTTCGCCGGCCAGGTGCGCAACCTGGGCCAGCGCGCTCTTGCTGGTCTGGGCCAGCATGAAGCGCGACAGCGGGACTTCGGCCGTTTTCAGGGCCTGCTCCAGGCCAATCTTGTTCTGGTCATAGGGCAGGAAGGCTTCGTTCCAGACCTGCACGCCGATCGGGCGCATCACCAGCAGCGTGAGGATCAGCGCGATGCCGGTCACGACCCGGCTCGGCAAGCCTTGCTGCAGGCCGAGGGCCTGGCGCAGCAGCGAGAGCACGATCACGAAGCGGGTGAAGCTGGTCGTCATCATGACCAGCACGGGCAGCAGCCCGAGCAGCGTCATCAGCACCAGGATCTGCGACTTGACGCTCATCCCGGTCTTGGCGCCAGGGATGACGCCCGCCATCAGGTCCTGGGCGTTGGCAGCGGAAGCAAACAACAGAAGAGCGGCGCCCGCCAGCGTCAACGCTGTCGCAGCGCGTAGCGCGGTGTCCCCGACACGGCGCGTAGCGGTGCTACTTACCCTCATCATGCCGTGATCAGGTCCAGGTTCAGGCCGTCGAGATCGATCACCTTCAGGCCGTACTGTTCACCCGACACCACGACTTCAGCGCGCCCGATCGGAGCGCCGTTGACCTTGATGACCAGCGGTTCGCCGGCCACCGCGTCGAGCGGCAGCACGCTCGACGGACCGAGGTCCATCAGGTCCTGCAGCGAGATGCGGGCCGAGCCCACTTCCAGCGTCAGCGTGACCGGGATGCGGCGCATCATCTGCGGCAGGCGAGGATTGCGCGCGGGTGCGCCGACTTCCACGTTTTCGTCCAGCAGCACGTCGACATCCAGTTGATCGTTGAGGTTCATGTCCATTTATTCAGCGTCTTCAAAAGAGGTTAAACACAGCTTGCCCTTGTGCTCGGCGACAGCCGCCGTGAACAGGCGCGCTTCGTCGAGCAGGACGTCGGCGCGGCCGACGGAAACCGGAATCACGTCGCCTACCTTCAGGCCGAACAGCGCCTCCAGCGTGATTTCATGGCTGATCAGGCGTCCGTCCAGCTTGACCTTCAGGCTGGTGCCGATCGATTCACCGGTGCGCTGCGCGCGTTGCGGGCGCTCCGGCTGCAGGGCCTGCAGGATCAGGCCCATCATGCGCGCATCCGGCGCCATGAAGCAGCGCGCGGTACTGCCGCCCTGCGGTTCGCGCAGGGTGACGGCCAATACCCAGGCGTTCTTGCCGGGTGCCGCAGCCGGCGTTGCAGCGGTGGGAGTCGATGCCGCCGCGCGCCGTTCGACCTCGACGCCGGCGGCGCTGGCGGCCACCCGTACGCGCATCGCCAGCACTTCGAACAATTGCTGCGTCAGCGTGACGGCAAGGCGCTCTTCGGTGGCGGTGACGCGCTCGCCGGCCGGATCGCTCAGCGGCCTGGCCGGGCCCTTGGCGCTGTAGCGCGCTTCCAGCAGGCCCACCAGCAGGGCGCGCTCGAAAGCGACGGCGGCCACGCCATGCGGTCCGCTCATCGACAGCCAGCGCAGGGCGCCGCCCTCCGGTGCGCGTTCGAAGGCGACCTGCGCCAGTTCGAAGCTGCTCCAGTAGCGGCGCCAGCCGGGTGCGGACAGCATCGCCGTCATATCCTCGGCGAAGGCGCCCGCAAACGACGGCAGCAAATGCACGGGCCGGCCCAGCAGGGTCGGATCGAGCACTTGATGGGGACGCTCTTGAACAGTTGAATTGTTAAACGGCATAAATGTCGTATTTAGAATAATTGGCAGGAAGTGTTTTTATTTCATTCCCTAAGGCAACAATTATACCTGCTTAGATGTTTCGGATCACTTGATATTCCTCTTTGAATTCCCCGTTGCCCTACGGTAAGATCGTATCTTCAATTGCGCGCCTTCCTGCGGCACAGAGCGGCCTTACGAGGGAAAACGTGAACTTTACAGCGGTTTGGATCATGTTTCTATGTAAGTTTAACATGCGCAATATTTAACATTTGGCGTAAAGGTCGCAGATTTTAATCGTCGAATGTCGCAGAAAAGCTACTCAGCCTGTCACCCACACGCAACATTGAACGCATAGGATTTAACAAATGGGAATTGAAATAGCCGGTCAGATCAAAGCCGACCTTGCCGCACTGACAAACGAAGCGCAACGCCTGGCGATTGCACCATCTGTCGAACTGGCAACGCCCAGTGGTCAAACCGACTTCTCTTTTGCCCAGACGATGAAGAATGCGATCCAGGGCGTCGATGCCCAGGACCAGGCAGCGGCCGTCAAGATGGCGGACGTCGACAGCGGCAAGAGCGACGACCTGGTCGGCGCCATGCTGGCCAGCCAGGAAGCCAGCCTCTCCTTCTCGATGCTGATGCAGGTACGTAACAAGGTCATGGGCGCGGTCGACGAACTGATCAAGCTGCCGGTCTGACTTAGTTGGAATAAACGGAAAACCTTAACGTGATTTCGAAACTCAAGAATGCCTTTGGCGGCGCCAGGTTCGGCGCCCTGCCCGGCCTGCCGCCGGCGCTGCGCAACAACCTGACGCCGCTGCTCGTGCTGGCGGTGGTCATTACCGCCGCCGTCATGATGTTCATGTGGCAGGACCAGGCCAACTACAAGCCGGTCTTCGGCGCCCGCGAAAAGGTCGCGGCCAGCGACATGATGACCGTGCTCGAAGCCGAGCACATCCCCTACCGCATCCATCCGGACAGCGGCCAGGTAATGGTGCCGTCCGGCGATCTGGGCAAGGTCCGCATGCTGCTCGCGGCGAAGGGCGTCACCGCCCAGCTGCCGGCGGGCCTGGAACTGATGGACAAGAACGATCCGCTGGGCGTGTCGCAGTTCGTGCAGGACGTGCGCTTCCGGCGCGGCCTGGAAGGCGAACTGGCGCAAAGCATCCTGACGCTGGACGCGATCGCGTCGGCGCGCGTGCACCTGGCGATCGCCAAGACCAATTCGTTTGTCGCCGGCGCCTCGGACCAGAGCTCGGCCTCGGTCGTGATCGCGACCAAGCCTGGCCGCACCCTCGGCAACGAGCAGATTGCCGCCATCGTCAACATGGTCTCGGGCAGCGTCGCCAGCCTGTCCCCGGCGCGCGTGTCGCTGGTCGACCAGGCCGGTAACTTCCTGTCCTCGCGCGTCGACCTGGCCGAAGGCTTCGATGGCGCCTCCCAGGGCGACGCCGCCGCGCTGCGCGTGTCGAACGAAGTGCGCGCCAACGTGAACGAGCTGCTCGGTCCCGTACTGGGCGCGAACAACTACAAGGTCAGCGTCACCGCCGACATCGACAACGACAAGATCGAAGAGACCCAGGAAAAATACGGCGAAGCCCCAAAGGTCACCAGCGAAGCGATGCGCGAAGAGCTGGAAAAGAGCCGCCTCGCGATGGGCGTGCCGGGCACCCTGTCGAACCGTCCTCCGGTCGCTGCCGATCCGGCCACCCCTGCCGCACCGGGCGCGGATGGCGCACCTGCCGCCGACAAGGGCAACGACAACGCCAACTCGCGCAAGAACGCGACCACCCGCCAGTACGCCTACGACCGCGCGATCACCCAGATCAAGCGTTCGCGCGGCCGCCTGCGCAAGCTGTCGGTGGCGGTGGTGCTGAACAACGCCAGCGCGGCCAACGCGAAGACCGGCTACACCCCGGCCGAACTGGCGAACATCGAGAAGATGCTGCGCGGCGGCCTCGGTATCGACACGGCGCGCGGCGACGTTCTCGCCGTGTCGGCCCTGAGCTTCCCGAAAGCCGCTCCGGTCGAGCCGTGGTGGCAGGAGCGCGACACCATCGTCGACGCCACCGGCTACGGCCTCTGGATCGTCGGTGCCCTGCTCGGCTATCTGCTGCTGGCGCGTCCGATGCTGCGCACGGTGACGGCGCGCATGGCGCCGGCCCTGCCGGCCCCGGGTGCGGCCGGTGCCGGCCCGGCCGCCGCGCTGCCGAATGCGACGGCCGCTGCGGCCCCTGCCCTGGCCAACGCCGCGGCCGTGGGCGCATCGCCGAGCGGCGCGGCCGCGGTCGTGCCGCTGCTGGAAAACTATGATCTGCCGCCTGCGGGTTCCGCCGTGGATGTGATGGTCGATCACCTCAAGGTGCTGGCCGGTAAAGAGCCGGAGCGCGTTGCCGAAGTCGTCAAACAATGGGTGCAGAAAAAACATGGCCGAACTGAACAATAACGACGAGGGCGTCGTCCTGACCCCGGTCGAGCAAGCTGCGATCGTCCTGCTGTCGATCGGTGAGGAGCCGGCCGCCGCCGTGCTGCGCTGCCTCGAGCGCGACGAACTGATCGAACTGACCCAGGTGATGTCGCGCATGAGCGGCATCAAGGTCGACTCGGTCAAGTACGCGGTCCAGAATTTCTTCGACGACTACCGCGAACAGAGCGGCCTGCACGGCGCCTCGCGTACCTATCTGAAGCGCTCGCTCGACCTGGCTTTGGGCAGCGACATCGCCAACAGTGTCCTGAACACGATCTACGGCGATGCGATCCGCCCGATGATGGCGCGATTGCAGTACGCCTCGCCGAAGTGGCTGGCCGAATTCATCTCGCACGAGCACGTGCAGATGCAGGCCGTGTTCCTCGCCTTCCTGTCCCCGGCGCTGGCCGGCCAGATCATCGAAGGCCTGCCGGAAGCCAGCCGCGACCTGGTGCTGCTGAACCTGGCGCGCCTGGACGAGATCGACCGCGACCTGCTGAAGGAACTCGAAGACCTGGTCACGCGCTGCCTGTCCGCGCTCGACACGCAAAGTGCGAGCGTCGAAGGCGTGCGCCAGGTGGCCGAGATCCTGAACCGCTTGCCGAACAACCGCGCCGGCATGGTCGAACTGCTGCGCGCCCACGATCCGGACGTCGTGTCGCAGATCGAGATGTCGATGTACGACTTCTTCATCCTGTCGCGCCAGACCGAACAGGTCATCACGCGCCTGCTCGACGACATCCCGCTCGAGCAGTGGGCGATCGCACTGAAGGGCGCCGAGCCGGCCCTGCGCGACGCCATCCTCTCCGCGATGCCGAAGCGCCAGGCGCAGAGTTTCGAGGACCTGATGCGCCGTTCGGGTCCGGTGCCGATGTCGCGCATCGAGCAGACGCGCAAGGACATCATGGTTGCCGTGAAGGCGCTGGCCGACGCCGGCGAAATCGACGTGCAGCTGTTCGCCGAGGCTACTGCGGAATGAAGCAGTTCCGGCCTTATCACTTCCCGCCCCTGCACCAGGTGCGCGCCGCGAACGGTACCCTGCCTGCCGCCGGTGAGGGTGCGCCCTCGCAGGAGGACTGGGACAGCGCGCTGGCCGCCGGCTACCGCCAGGGCCAGCAGGACGGCTTCGACGCCGGCTACGAAGCCGCGCGCGCCGAAGGCTTTGCCCGCGGCCAGGAAGAAGGACTCGAGCGCGGCCTGGAAGAAGGCCGCGCCCAGGCGCTGGCCCACCTGGAGCAGATCGGCAAGCCGGTCGACAATGCCCTGAAAGCCCTGAAAAAACTGAAAAGCGATTTCAAGGCCGCCCAGCGCAAGGAAGTCGTCGACCTGGTCGGCAAGATCGCGCGCCAGGTCATCCGCGCCGAGCTGGCCCTGCAGCCGACCCAGCTGCTGGCCCTGGTCGACGAGGCCCTGGCCGCGATGCCGCCGGCGCGCGACACCGTCGAAGTGCTGATGAATCCGGAAGAACTCAAGCGCGTCAGCGAACTCGATCCGAAGCGCGTGAAGAAGTGGAGCCTGCTGGCCGACCCTTCCCTGGCGCCGGGCGAGATCCGCGTCAAGGCGGGCGACCACGAAGTCGATGCCGGCTGCCAGGGCCGCCTCGCCGCCTGCATGGACCAGGTGCGCGACGCTGTCGCCGGCACGGAAGAAGAACAGGCATGAGCGATCTCCTCGCCTCCCTGCGTTCGCTCGACATCGGCGCGGTTCCAGTCGCGACGCCGACCGGCCGCCTGGTCGGCGCGCAAGGCCTGCTGCTGGAGTCCGTCGGCTGCAAGCTGCACACGGGCCAGCGTTGCCGCGTCGAACTCAATGACGGCGGCTGGCTCGATGCCCAAGTCGTGGGTTTCCGCGACAAGGTCTCCTACCTGATGCCGTTCAAGAAGTCGAACGGCCTGGCAACGGGCGCGCGCGTGCTACCGGAGAAGTCCGCAGCGAGCCTGATGATCGGCCCGTCCTGGCTTGGCCGCATGGTCAATGGCCTCGGCGAAGAGATCGATGGCCTGGGCCGCCTCGGCGGCGACCAGCCCCTGAATTTCACCCCGCCGAAGGTCAACCCGCTGCGCAAGACGCCGGTGGACGAACCGCTCGACGTCGGTGTGCGTGCGATCAATTCGATGCTGACCCTCGGTAAAGGCCAGCGTGTCGGCCTGATGGCCGGTTCCGGCGTCGGCAAATCGGTGCTGCTTGGCCTGATCACGCGCCAGACCGTGGCCGACGTGATCGTGGTCGGCCTGATCGGCGAGCGTAACCGCGAGGTGCGCGAATTCGTCGAGAAATCGCTTGGCCCCGAAGGCCTGAAACGTGCCGTGCTGGTCGTGGCGCCGGCCGACGAATCGCCGATGATGCGCGTCATGGCCACCGAATTGTGCCATTCGGTCGCGGCCCATTTCCGCGACCGCGGCCAGAACGTGCTGTTGCTGGTCGACTCCCTGACCCGCTATGCGATGGCGCTGCGCGAAGTGGCGCTGTCGCTGGGCGAACCGCCGGCCACGCGCGGCTATCCGCCGTCGGTGTTCTCGAACCTGCCGCAATTGGTCGAATCGGCCGGCAACGGCGAAAACCCGAACGGCAGCATGAGCGCCATCTATACCGTGCTGGCCGAAGGCGACGACCAGCAGGACCCGGTGGTCGACACCGCGCGCGCGATCCTGGATGGCCACATCGTGCTCACGCGCGAACTGGCCGAGCGCGGACACTATCCGGCGATCGACGTCGCCCAGTCGATCAGCCGCTGCATGGCGCAAGTGGTGACGCCCGAGCATTCGAACGCGGCGCGCAAACTCAAGGCCGCGATGGCAAAGCATGCGCGCGTGCGCGACCTGATTCCGCTGGGCGCCTACACGCCGGGCGCCGATCCGGAAACCGACCGCGCCGTGCGCCTGCAGCCGCACATCGACGCCTTCCTGTGCCAGGGCACGCGCGAAGGCGCGCCGCTCGACACTTGCGTCACCCAGCTGCAAGGGATGATGGCATGACCCGGCGCGACCAGATTCAGAGCCTGGGCACGCTGGTCGACCTGCGCAGCCTCGAGGTCGACAAGCTGCAGACGGAACTCGCGCGACAGCAGGCGACGCGCGCGCGCTACCAGGCCAACCTGGAACGGCTGCAGGCGCTGGCCGAAGGCAGCGGCGCGTCAGGCAATCCCCCCGCGGGCCGCCTGGCGCCGGCGCTGGCCCTGAACTGCGGACAGTACAAGCAAGCCGTGTTCGCCATGGCCGACACCCACCGCACCGACCTCCAGCTGCATGAGGCGAACATGGCGGTCTCGCAGCGCAACCTGGCGCAAGCCTGGACGCGCCGCGAACTGCTCGGCAAGGTGCTCGAGCAACAGCAGGACGCGCTGGCGCGCGAGCAGGATCGTGCCGCCCGCAAGCGCGAAGACGATATCGCCACCCAGTCGTGGCTGGCAGGCCGGGCGTAACGCCCCTCACAAGGAAAACTCATGGCAACTATCGGCACCTATGACCCGACAACGACGGCCCAGGCACTGGCGCAAAGCTTTACCGCCGGCACCCAGCAGATCCTGACGCGCCAGACCGGAACCGCCACCGCCGTCCAGAAGGCATTGACGTCGCTGAGCTCGGCGCTGTCCGGTTTCCAGACCAGCCTCTCGGCCCTGACCGGCGTGGGCAAGAGCCTGTCGGCCAACAGCGCCCTCTTCAGCGACACGAGCGTTGCCAGCGCCACCGCGACGCCGACGGCCGCGGCCGGCACCTATTCGTTCTTCGTCGAGCAGGTCGCCACCGCGCACAAGCTGTCGTACAGCGGCATGACCGACTTTGCCGGCACGGGCTCGATCACGCTGGGCGTCGGCAGCGGCTCGTTCACGATCGACCTCAGCACCAAGGCGACCTGGACCACGCGCGACCTGGCGGCGGCGATCAATGGCGCCACCGGCAACACCAGCCTGTCAGCCTCGGTCGTCACCACCGGCGCCACCTCCGAACTCGTGCTGAGCTCCACCGCCACCGGCGCGGCGAATACCATCAGCGTCAGCACCAGCGCCACCGCCGACACCGCACTGAAGACGAAAGTGGGCGCCGCGCCGACCCTGCTGTCGGCGGCACAGGACGCGATCGTGCACATCGGCTCGAGCAGCGGCACTGCCATTACCCAGCCCGGCAACACCTTCAACGTGATCGACGGCGTCAGCATGACGCTGACGAAAGCGCAGGCCCCCGGCAGCACGCCGGTCATGCTCACCGTCGCCGCCGACGCGTCGAAAACGACCTCCAACGTCCAGGCCTTCGTCGACGCCTACAACAAGCTGAAGACGGCGATCGACGGCATGGTGAGCCCGGGCGACACCGTCAGCGGCGGCGCGGCCGGGGCCTTTGCCGGCGACAGCGGCGTACGCGCCCTGCGCGACCGGCTCGTCAGCCTGGTGCGCGGCAGCGGTGGGACCAGCCTGGCCGTGTTCGGCATCATCGCCACCCGCGAAGGCACGCTTTCCGTCGACAACGCCAAGCTGACCAAGGCGCTGGCGGCCAACCCCACCGGACTCGATACCCTGATCGGCAGCAGCGGCGCCACGTCGACCGGCATCGCCGGCAAGCTCGACACCTACCTGAAGACCTGGACCAGCAGCAACGGCCAGATCAGCAGCCGCAAGGAGGCCGTCACCAAGCTGCAGGCGAGCTTGACGGATCGTCAAACCTCGCTCGACCGCCAGTACGACAGCGCCTACAAGCGCTACCTGGCGCAGTTCACGCAGCTGCAGTCCGTTCAAAGCAGCATGTCCTATAACACCTCGCTGTTCGACGCTTTGTTCAGCAGCGCCAAAGAGTAAACTCATAGCCATGTCCTATCAAGAAGCTTACGGTAATTATCATGCGGTCAATCTCGATGCGCAGACCTCGCGCGCGACTCCGGTCGAGCTTGTTTTACTGCTGACCGACGGCCTGCTCGACGAACTGGCGCGCGTGCGCGGCCACATCGTCGGCAAGCGTTACGAGCAGAAAGCGGCCGGCATCGACAAATGCTGCGAAATCATCAACGGCCTGGCCAGCTCGCTCGACTTCGAGCAGGGCGGCGAAGTCGTCGCCAACCTCGCCAACCTGTACGACTTCTGTTCCTCGCGCCTGCAGGGCGCGGGCATCAAGATGGATCCGGCGATGGTCGACGAAGTGGTCGGCGTGCTGACCACGATCCGCCAGGGCTGGCAAGGCGTGCAGGAACGCAATGCCTAAAAGTGCTGCGATCGGCAAGCTGGCCGCCGCCTTCCACGACGCCGGCGCCGCGCGCGACTGGGAACGCCTGGACGCCCTCGCCCGCGCCCTTCCGGCGCAGTTGTCCAGCCTCGGCGCGCGCGCTTCGTGGAGCCCGGCCGAACTGGCCGCGCTGGCGCAGCTGCGCGCGGCCCACGACGGCGCCGCCGCTGCCTGCGGCGTGGCGCTCGACACCCTCGGCGCGCGCCTTGCCGACATGCGTAACAACAAGGATGGCTGGATCGCGTATGCGCTCACCAGCGAAACCGAATTAGCCGGACACCAAGAATGAATGTGACCCTGACCAACCTGAACCAGCCGGCCGCATCCGCCTCATTGGCAAAAGGCGCAGCTCCCGCGGCGGCGAACGATGCCGCGTCGCCCGCCGCGCCCGTCGCGTCCGATACTGCAGGCGCGGCGCCTGCTCAAGCCGCGGCACTCGACGTCGGCCAGCCGATCCCGGCCCAGCCGGCGCTCGGCTTTGCCCAATGGCTTGGGCTCGACCAGCTGGCCGCGCCGGCCGCCGACGCGGCCCCCGCCACACCGGACGGCGCGGTCGCCGAAGCCGACGCCGAGCCCGCGGCCGACGAACAGCAAGCCGCCGACACGCTCCTGCTGGGCGCGATGGCGATGGCGATGCCGCTGCTGCCGGTCGCGCAAGCCACGCTGGCGGCGGTCGTCGCCGCGCTGCCGGGCGTACCGGCTGCTAAAGAATCCGAACCAGCCGCCGATACCGACATTTCGCTCCCGGGCGCATCGGCCAGGACGGGGCGCGCCGAACCGGCCGCGCAGTCCACCATCGCCGCCGCGCCTGCGCTGCCGCTGACCCAGGCCGCCGTCGAGGCGGCACCGGCCAGCGCACCGAAAGCGGCACCGGTCACGCTGGCCGCCGACACGCGGGCAGCGAACGGCGACGCATCGCGGGACCAGGCCGCACCGGCCGTCGAGCGGGGCGCAGCGAACAGCTTCGGCGTGGCCGCACCGGCGCCTGGCGCCGCGCAGCGCACGTCCGATACGGTCACGCTGTCGGGTCCACCGACCGCCTGGCGCCAGACCCTGCAGGAAGCGCTCGGCGAGCGCCTGCACCTGCAGGTCGGCAAGAACGCCGAGCAGGCCGTGATCCGCCTCGAGCCGCCGATGCTGGGCCGCGTCGAGATCGCGATCCGTCACAGCGCCGGTTCGCTGGAAGTGCATATTTCGGCGACCAACGGCGAAGTGCTGCGCCAGCTGCAAAGCGTCAGCGAAGGCTTGCGCAACGACCTGGCCCAGCGCCAGTTCACCGACGTCGCGGTCAACATCGCCCAGGCGCCGCGTGGTGCGAGTTCGGCGCCGATGTTCGCCGGCGGCGAAGGCCGCGGGCGCCAGCAGGACGGCCGCCAGCAGGAGCAAACCCCGGGCGAAGCCCTCGCAGAAGCGAATACCGGCAATTCCCCGTTCTCCTTGAACGGGCGCGGTTGATCCGGACATTCGGCCGTAGCTAACTAACTGAACGAACAATGAACAGCAAGATGAAAATGATTGTCGGCGTGTTCGCCGTCGTGCTCGTGGCAGCCGGTGCGGCCGGTGGCGCCATGTGGTGGATGAAGTCGCAGGAAGCCGCGCCCGGTGCGGAAAAAGTCGCGCACGCCGAGCCGAAAAAGGAAAAGAAGTCGGACAAGCCGGCCAAATACGTCACCCTCGACAAGGTGATCGTGATGCTCAAGCGCGGTCCGAACGAAACGACCACGCACTACCTGTCGACCGACCTGGTGCTGGCGACCGACGAGGAAGGCGAGAAGCCGACCAAGGAACACCTGCCGCTGCTGCGCGCGGTCGCGGTGCGCTCGCTGTCGGCCTACACGCTGGCGGAAGCCTCGACGATGTCGGTCGAGCAGTATGCCGCGCAGCTGAACAAAACCTTCAATGCCAGTTATGCCAGCGAAGAACGGGAAAAACCGTTCGGCGAAGTCATGATCGGCAAGCTGATCGTCGAATAAGGCCCGGGGATCGAATGGCCTATTCAGCCGACTACCTTGACGCCTCCTGCGCCAGCGACTACCAGGAGGCATCCGCTGCCGCCGGCATGAGCGCGCGCGAGGAGCAGCAGCACCTGGTCGCCTATGCGCCGCTGGTCAAGCGCATCGTGCGCCAGTTGAATTCGCAAGTGTCCGGCGTGATGTCGCGCGAGGACATGGAGCAGATCGGCCTGATGGGCCTGTTGGAGGCGCTGCGCCGCTACGGCGCGCCCGACACCGGCTTCGGCAGCTTCGCCTCGCTGCGCATCCGCGGCGCCATCCTCGATGAGCTGCGCCGCCAGGACTGGCGCCCGCGCGCCGTGCGCCAGGACGCGCACCGCGTGCGCGACGGCCTGCGCGCCCTCACCCGCAACCTGGGCCGCGAGCCGACCCCGCAGGAAGCCGCCGATTCGCTCGGCATCACCCAGGAAGCGTATTACCAGCACCTGCTGGACGACGGCGCCGAAGAGATGCTGAGCTTCGACGAAGTCCTGCAGGAAGCGACCGAGAATGCCCACAGCACGCCCGGCCCGGAAGATTCCTTCATGGTGCGCCGCAGCCTGGAACAGGCATTGGGCGCGCTGTCCGAGCGCGAACAGCGCGTGATCCAGATGATCTATGAGTTCGAGCTCAGCTACAAAGAAATCGCCGCCGTGCTCGACCTGTCCGACGCCCGCGTCTGCCAGCTCAACAAGAGCGCGCTGGCCAAGATGAAGGCCGCCATCGGGGCGCGCTGACCACAACAAGAGAAACAACCATGATCCTCATCCAGAAAGGCCTGTCATGCAGCAATTCCTAGGTATCTTCATCGTGCTCGGCTGCGTGTTCGGCGGCTTCGCGCTGATGGGCGGCACGGCCACGGCCATCTGGCACCCGGTCGAGATCCTGATCATCGTCGGCGCGGCCTTCGGCGCCCTCGTGATCGGCAACGAGAAGCACGTGCTGGCCGAGATGGCGCACCAGCTCAAGAAAATCGCGTCGCGCAAAAAGCACGACTCGGAATTCCAGCGCCAGCTCCTGCTGCTGATGTACGAACTGCTGCAACTGGCCGCCGGCGGCCTGAAGGCGCTCGACGCCCACGTCGAGGCCCCGCGCGAAAGCGCGATCTTCCAGCGCTACCCGCGCATCCTGGACGAGCCGAAGCTGCTGGCCTTCATCGTCGACAATTTCCGCCTGATGGCGATGGGCAAAATCAACGCCCACGAACTGGAAGGCGTGCTCGAACAGGAACTGGACGCGATCCACGAAGAACTGACCCAACCGTCGAAATCGCTGCACAAGATCGCCGAAGGCATGCCGGGCTTCGGCATCCTGGCCGCCGTTCTCGGCATCGTGATGGCGATGTATTCGGTGGCGGAAGGCGCGGATTCGGGCGCGATCGCGGAGAAGGTCGGCGCGGCGATGGTCGGTACCTTCATCGGCATCTTCTTCTGCTACGGCCTGCTCGACCCGCTGTCGAACATGATGAAGCAGCTCGTCAACGGCGAAGCGTCGACCATGGAAACCGTGAAGGTCGTGCTGTGCACCCACGTGGCCGGCAAGCCTGCCCTGCTGGCGATCGACGCCGGCCGGCGCCTGATCCAGCTGAACACGAAGCCGAGCTTCGCCCAGCTGGAACAGTGGATCAACGCGATGGGCGGCGACGACGAATCGCAGAACAAGCGGCGCCGTAACAGCGATCGCATGACGGGGTAAGCTGTGTCCAAGCTGAACGACAAGCATCACGAACAGACCATCATCAAGCGTGGTGGCGGCAAGCACGACCACGACGAGCACGGCGGCGCCTGGAAAGTCGCGTTCGCCGACTTTTGCCTGGCCCTGCTGTCGCTGTTCCTGGTGCTGTGGCTGATGGCCGCGCGCGAGAAGGAAGCGATCCAGGCCATGACGAAGGACGCCGCGGCCGGCCAGCTGGAAGGTCCCGGCAAGCGTCCGGAAATCGCCACATCGCCGAGCGGCAGCCTGATCGAACGCTTCCCGACCATGCATGACGGCATGGGCCCTGCCCAGGGCACCGGCGCCACGGCCGACACCCGCGTCTCCTACGACTCGCCGGCCGACCTGAAGTCGCTGTCGAAAAAGCTGGAACAGATGAGCGAAGAAGCCGGACTGGCTGCCAACCTGCACGCCGAGGTGACGCCCTACGGCCTGCGCGTGATGCTGCACGATACCGACCGCCAGGGCATGTTCATGCGCGGCAGCGCGCTGCCGACCGGACGCTTCGCGCGCCTGCTGCAGAAAATGGGCCCGCTGTTCGCGCAGATGGAAAACCAGATGCTGATCGTCGGCCACACCGACTCGGTGCAGTACACGTTTGCAGAGAAGACCGGCATGTCGAACTGGTCGCTGTCCTCGAACCGTGCGATGGCCGCGCGCGCCCAGCTGCTCACGGGCGGCATGCGCAGCGACAGCGTGCTGCAGGTGGTCGGCATGGCCGACCGCGCCCCGCTCGACGACAAGCGGACCGATGCCGACGTCAACCGCCGCATCGAGCTGATGATTTTGACCCGCGCCCAATCGCGCTCGGTGGCCGCGATGTTCGGCGCACCCGGCGCGACCGAGCTGCTGACTGACGGCGTGTCGGTCAGCGCTCCTGGCGGAGAGACCAGGCCGCTGCGCGGCCAACTGGCGAAGTAACCATGACGATTCAATCCAAGACCCGAGGTACCCGCATGAAAATCACTGGAACCGGCGCCCCGACCATGACGCCTGCGATTGGCGCAGTTGCCGCTCCTTCCGATGCCGCTCCTGCCGCGGCCCCGGTGGCGGACAGCAGCCCTGCCCTGCAATCGGAAGTGCTGCAGCCCGCCGCCAGGGCGCTGGCCGCCCTGCCCGACTTCGACGCCGCGCGCGTGGCCGAACTGCGCGACGCGCTGGCCAAGGGCGAACTGCCTTTCGATGCGGGGCGCCTCGCGGGCCTGATCCAGCGCTTCCACGGGAGCCGCTAATGTCCGCTTATTCGCCCGCAGTTTCCCCTCGCATGACACGCCAGCAGGCGGCGGCCTCTCTGGTTGAAGGCGTCGAGCAGGACCTGGGCGCCGCGAGCGCGATCCATGCGCTGCTCGAGCGCCAGTTCCAGGCTGCCCTGCGGCACCAGGGCGCGGAACTGGGCGCCCTCGCCGAGGAGCTGACGCCGGCGCTGGACGCCATGGATGCGCGCCGCCGCCAGCGCGTGGCGCTGGTGCGCGCGCTGCAGGGCCCCGAAGGCACGATGGCCGGCTTCATCGCGGCCCAGCCGGAACCCGGCCGCGCCAGGCTGGCGGCGTCGTGGGGCGAGCTGGAACGCCTGGTCGTGCTGTGCAAGAGCGCGACCACGCGCAACAGCAACCTGCTGGCCGAACAGTTCTCGACCATGCAGCGCGTGCTGCACAACGCGGACGGTACCTATGCGCCACGCTGAGTTCTCGACGTCCTCGATCGCGGCCACGCTGCCGACGGAATCGACCCGCCCGACCGCCGCGATCGGTGGCGGCAGCGGCTTCGGCCAAACCTTCGCCAGGGTGCAGGGCGAAGTCGCCGATTTCATCCAGAACGGCGGCGGTGCCTCGGCGCCCGACCTGACGCCCGAGGGCAGCCTGTGGCGCGCGCGCAGCGCCGCCTCGGTGCTGGCCGCGCCCGAGGTGGATGGAAATTCCGACGACAAGTCGACCAGCGAAGACCAGCAGGCCTTCCTGGAAAGCATCGCGCCGTGGGCGAAGGAAGCGGCCGATAAACTGGGCGTTGCGCCGGAACTGGTGCAGGCTCACGCCGCGCTCGAATCGGGCTGGGGCCAGCGCCCCATCATGCGCACCGGCGCCGGCGACGGTGCGAGCAGCCACAACCTGTTCGGCATCAAGGCCGGCGGCAAATGGGATGGCGCCGTGGCCGAATCGGCCACCACCGAATACGTGGGCGGCGCCGCACTGAAGACGAAGGAACGCTTCCGCGCCTATCCCGACGCGGCCAGCGCCTTCCGCGACTACGCCCGGATGCTGCTCGATAACCCGCGCTATAAAGGCGCGATCGGCGCCGGCAACGACGCGCATGCCTTCGCCCAGGGCCTGGCGAAAGGCGGCTACGCCACCGACCCGGCCTACGCGTCCAAGCTGGCGCGCCTGGCCGGCAAACTGCAAGGCATCAACGGCTGATGAATCAGCGGGTCAGGCGAGACATCTCGCTCGGTTCCACCGTGCCGGGCGCGACGACCCGCATGCGCAGGGTCTGGCCGCTGGCGCTGTTGCGCACGCGGATCGTTGCACCTTTGGTACCGGCATCGAGCGCTTCGCCGGCCGTGCTGACCTCGATGCCTTCGATGCGCGCAATCATGACGACGGCGTCGCCGCGTTTGACCAGGACGGGTGCCGATAGCGAACTGTTACGGAGAACGTCGCCCGCGCGCAACATTCTGCGGCTCGTTTGGCCGACAGCGTCATTTGGATCAATCACAGGGTCCGTAATGCTGGTAATGTCCCGTTGCTCTACGGTAACATGTGACTCCGTGAGTGCTTCGTTTGCCGCGACCGGGGCAGCCATGACGACGACCTCCGCCGAAATGCGGGCCCGGACGATGTATTCGAGGCGGGAATTGCCGGTTTGAGGGCAGCGCACTGCGAAGCGCATACGGTTCGGTTGCCGGGTATCGAGCGTTTCGACCTCGACCGGCCCCGGGCACGCGATTGGTGCCCGCGGCGGCACCACGGTCAGCTCGAAGCGGGGAGCGCGCAAGCCGGAGGCGCTGGCCTGTTTTTCCAGCTGGGCGCGGGCAGCCTCCTCGACCTGGGTGGCGACGGAGAGCGCGGCGAACACCGGCGCCGAGGCCAGCGCAAGGGGCAGGACGAGAACAAGAACAGCACGAAGAATCATTGCAGCAACCCTGGCAATCAAAGATTTACCCATTCTAACGAAACACACTGCAGTTCACCGATGGAGGATCGAGCATGACGATTAATTTTAAGGACGCACTGGGAGTCCATGCCGACGCGCTGCAGGTACGCGCCGAGCGGACCAAGGTGTTGGCCGCGAACATCGCCAACGAAAGCACGCCCGGCTACACGGCGCGCGACCTCGACTTCGCCGCAGTGATGCAGGATCGGACCGCCGAAGAAAACGGCGAACTCTCGCTCGACGGAAGCAGCGAAGCGCTGTACCGCGTGCCTTTCCACCCCAGCGCCGACGGCAACACGGTCGAAATCGGCGTCGAGCAGGCGGCGTTCTCGCAAAATGCCTCGGACTTCCAGACCAGCCTCACCTTCATCAACATGAAGCTGCGCGGTCTGGCCAAAGCCATCAATGGTCAATAAGGCGGGTCAATAACCATGAGCTTCAAGGACATCTCCACTATCGCAGGTTCCGCGATGACGGCGCAGTCGGTACGCCTGAACACCATCGCCTCGAACCTGGCCAATGCCGATACCGCCGCGCGATCGGAGGCCGAAGCCTATCGCGCGCGCAAACCGGTCTTCGCCGCCGTCATGGAAAACGACGCCGGCGGCCGCGTGCAGGTACTCGACGTCGTGCAGAGCGCCGACCCGGTGCGCAAGGTCTACGAGCCGGGCAATCCGCTGGCCGACGCCGAAGGCATGGTCGTCTACTCGAACGTCAACTCGGTGGCCGAGATGGCCGACATGATGTCCGCCTCGCGCGCCTTCGAGACCAATGTCGAGGTGCTGGGCCGGATCAAATCGATGCAGGCCTCCCTGCTGAAACTGGGCGAAGGCTAAGACCATGCTGACCAATAACTCCCTCGCCGCCTCGAACAACACCGCCGGCACCGACTCGGTCGCGCCCAGCGCCGAGGTCTCCGCCAACAAGGACATGTTCACCAAGCTGCTCGTGGCCCAGATCCGCAACCAGGATCCGCTGGCGCCGTCCGACCCGAGCCAGTTCGTCAACCAGCTGTCGCAGTTGTCGCAGACCGAAGCGCTGCAGAACCTCTCCAAAACCACCAGCGCCAGCGCCAGCGTGCTGCAAAGCCTGCAGGTGCTGGCGATGGGCGGCCAAGTGGGCTCGCAAGTGACGGTCGCCACCGACCGCCTGCGCCTGGACGGCGCGCCTGTCAGCGGCAGCATCCAGCTGCCGTCGGCGTCCGGCGCGACCAACCTGGTGCTGACCGGTGCCGACGGCCAGGCGCACAACCTGGCCCTGCCCTACCACGCGGCAGGTTCGCAAGCATTCACGATCGACCCGAGCGCCCTGGGCCTGGCGCCGGGCAGCTATTCGATCGCGGCCCGGACCGCAGACGGCGCCGCCGTGCCCGTCGAAATCGCCGGCACCGTGAGCAGCGTGCGTCTGTCGGGTACCGGTTCCGTCGTATTGCAGGTGGCTGGTGTCGGCGACATCGACCCGTCCGCCATTACTGGTTTCAACGGCAAGGCTCCCGCCTTCGCCGCTAACTGATATTCAAGGATCAAACAGCCATGAGCTTTAACATCGCCCTCTCCGGTATCCAGGCCATCAACGAGCAGCTGGAAGCCGTCTCGAACAACATCGCCAACTCGAGCACCTACGGTTTCAAGAGCAGCCGCGCCAACTTCTCCGCCATGTACGCAGGCGAGCAGGCGAACGGCGTCTCGGTCGGGTCGCTGACCCAGAACATCGGCACCAACGGCTCGGTCGAATCGACCGGCCGTTCGCTCGACGCCGCCATCGAAGGCCGCGGCTTCTTCGTGACCCGCGACAGCCAGGGCACGATGTCGTACAGCCGCGTCGGCATCTTCGCCGCCGATAACGCCGGCAACCTGGTCGACGCCGCCGGCCGCAAGGTGCAGGGCTATGGCCCGGCCGTCAATGGCGCGCTCGGCACCATGGGCGACATCAAGATCCCGACCGGCCAGATCGCGGCCAAGGCCTCGACCAGCGTCACGTTTGTGGGCAACCTGTCGGCCGACTGGAAACCGCCGGTCAATCCGACCTTCGACGCCAGCAAGTCCGACAGCTACAACATGGTGAAGCAGTCGGTCCTCTACGATTCGCTCGGCAGCCAGCACACCGTGTCGCAGTACTTCGTCAAGTCGGGCAATAACGTCAATGTGTATTACGGTTTCGACGGCGCCCTCCCGACCGCCGCGACCGCGACGCCGAATACCCTCACCTTCGACGGCAAGGGCCAGCTGACCAGCACCCCGACGTCGGGCACGCTCACCCTGACCACGACGAACGGTTCGAACCCGATCGCCTTCACGGTCGACTACACCGGCACCACAAAGTTTGCCGGAGAAGCGACCAGCACCACCAACCGCACCGACGGCTACGCCTCGGGCAACTACGTCGGCGTCGAGCTGGCGGCCGACGGTTCGGTCGTGGCGCGCTACAGCAACGAGCAGAAGCAGACGGTCGGCACCATCGCGCTGGCCACCTTCGGCAACGAAGGCGCGCTGACCGCGACCAGCGACACCAGCTGGCAAGCCAACGCCGCCTCGGGCCTTGCCCTGTACGGCACCCCGGGCTCGGGCCTGGCCGGCAAACTCAAT
This sequence comes from Massilia sp. LXY-5, assembly GCF_059801075.1. NCBI lineage: Bacteria > Pseudomonadati > Pseudomonadota > Betaproteobacteria > Burkholderiales > Oxalobacteraceae > Massilia > Massilia sp. LXY-5. Next base: position 521,040 of record NZ_JBNNEH010000003.1, on the reverse strand, counting down.
ACCGGTGCGCTCGAAGGCTCGAACGTCGACATCACCTCCGAACTCGTCGGCCTGATGACCTCGCAGCGTAACTACCAGGCGAACTCGAAGGTCATCACGACCGAGAACCAGATGATGCAAACCCTGATGCAGGCGCTGGGCTAAGGACTGACGCGCGATGGATAAACTGATCTTCACCGCCGTCTCCGGCGCCGAGCACACGCTGCGTGCCCAGCAGGTCCACGCGAACAACCTGGCCAACATGGACACGCCGGGCTTTCGCGCCAACCTGGAACTGGTGACCACCCAGAAGCTCGGCGGCTACGGTTACGACGACGTGCACATGGCCCGCACCCAGGCCGACGCCGTCTCGACCAAGCCGGGCACCGTGCGCGAGACCGGGCGTCCCCTGGACGTCGCCATCAACGGCAACGGTTATTTCGCGGTCGAATTCGGCGGCGCCGAGGCCTATACCCGCGCTGGCGCGATCGACATCGACGCCAACGGCGCCTTGTCGGTGGCCGGCCGTCCGCTGCTGGGTGAAGGCGGGCCGATCGTGCTGCCGCCGCATTCGGCGGTGGAAGTCGGTACCGACGGCACGATTTCGGTGATGGCCGAAGGCGCGACCACGATGCAGGTGATCGACAAGCTGCGCCTGGTGAATGCGGAAGGCCCCGAGCTGACCAAGAACGAAGCCGGCCTGCTCGTCGCCCGCAATGGCGACCAGCTGCAGGCGGATGCGAACGTCTCCGTGCGCGCCCGTTCCCTGGAAGGCAGCAACGTGTCGGCCGTCGAAGAGATGGTCGCGACCATGGCCCTGAACCGCAGTTTCGAGCTGCAAATGAAACTGTTCCAGGCCGGTGACAAGATGAATGAGGCGGGTAACCGCCTGCTCGGCGCCTAAGCACGCTGACAATCAAAGGAGAATTTAATGAATCCAGCAATGTGGATCAGCAAGACCGGTGTTCAGGCGCAAGACGCCAAGCTGCAGGCGATCGCCAACAACCTGGCCAACGTCAACACCGTCGGCTTCAAGCGCGACCGCGTCGTCTTCGAAGACCTGCACTACCAGGTCGACGCCCAGCCGGGCGCGCAGAGCGCCGACAACACGGTGTCGAACGGCGTCCAGCTCGGTAACGGTACGCGCCTGGTCGGCACCCAGAAGGTGTTCACCAACGGTTCGATCCAGACCACCAGCCAGCAGCTCGACGTCGCCATCTCCGGCAACGGCTTCCTGCAGGTGCGCCGCCCGAACGGCGACGCCGCCTTCACCCGTGCCGGCCAGCTGCAGGTCGACGCCAACGGTACCCTGGTCAATGCCCAGGGCCTGCCGCTGGTGCCGCAGATCACCGTGCCGAACAACGCCACCGCGATCACCATCGCCGAAAACGGCACCGTCTCGGCCACCGTTCCCGGCCAGGCCGCCCCGACCGAAATCGGCGCCCTGACCCTGACCGGCTTCGTCAATCCGGCCGGCCTGCTGGCCCTCGGCGAAAACCTGTTCTCGGAAACCGCCGCCAGCGGCGCGCCGAACGAAGGCCGTCCTGGCGACGGCGCCCTGGGCAAGCTCAAGCAAGGCGCGCTCGAAGGTTCGAACGTGCAGGTCGTCGAAGAAATGGTCGACATGATCGCTGCACAACGTACTTATGAGATGAATACCAAAGTGTTGTCGGCGGCTGACAATATGCTGCAATACCTGGCGCAGGCGGCCCGATAATGCTCCGTTCTAGCCTTGCGGCAACTATCATGACGGTGTTGCTGGTGGGTTGTGCTTCCCGCGCACCGATTGATGCCGCCCCCGACCAGGATGCGGTACCGGTCGCGCGCACTGCCCAGCACGGCGTTTCCGGCGGCGTGTTCAGCAGCGACGCGCTGTCGCTGACCTCCGACGCCCGCGCTTACCGCGTGGGCGACGTGGTCACCGTGATCCTGCAGGAGACCACGCAGGCGAGCAAGCGCGCCGGCACCAGTTTCAGCAAGGGTTCGTCGGTGGGCGTTGCTCCGCTGGGCGCGCTCGGCAAGACCTTCGGCAAGACCCAGCTCGACATGTCGGCCGACCGCAGTTTCAAGGGCGACTCGACCAGCACCCAGCAGAACGCCCTGTCCGGCGCGCTGACCGTGATCGTGCAGGAAGTGCTGCCGAACGGACTGCTGCGCGTGTCGGGCGAGAAGAACATGACCCTGAACCAGGGCGAAGAATTCCTGCGCCTGAAGGGCTATATCCGCGCCGCCGACGTCGATGCCGACAACCAGGTGTCCTCGCTGCGCGTGGCCAATGCCCGGATCGCCTATTCGGCGAAAGGCGTGCTGGCCGACGCCAACTCGGCAGGCTGGTTGACGCGTTTTTTCACCGGACCGCTGATGCCCTTTTAAATTAGGACCGACATGATCCAGATTCGCCGCACTGCCCGACTCCTTCTCGCCGCTGCGCTCGCATTGAGCGCCGTGGTGCCCGCGCAGGCCGCCCAGGCCCTGCGCAACCTGGTCAGTATCGAGGGCGTGCGCGAAAACCCGCTGGTCGGCTACGGTCTCGTGGTCGGCCTGAACGGCTCCGGCGATTCGACCCAGGTGAAGTTCGCCAGCCAGTCGGTCGTGAACATGCTCAAGCAGTTCGGCGTCAAGCTCCCCGAGGGCCAGGACGCCAAGAACAAGAACGTCGCCGCCGTCATGGTCTCGGCCGTGTTCCCGCCGGGTTATCGGCGCGGCCAGGCGATCGACGTTACGGTGTCCTCGCTGGGCGACGCGAAAAGCCTGCGCGGCGGCACCCTGCTGCTGACGCAAATGCGCGCGGCCGACAACGAAACCTATGCGCTGGCCCAGGGCAACCTGGTGGTCGGCGGCCTGAACGCCACCGGCAAGAGCGGCTCCTCGGTGACGGTCAACACCCCGACCACCGGCCGCATCCCGAACGGCGCCATGATCGAGCGCGAGATCGCCACCGATTTCGCCACCCGTCCGCAAGTGCTGCTGCGCTTGCGCCACCCGCATTTCGAGACCGCGACCAATGTCGTGGAAGCGATCAACCGCCGCTTTGGCCCGGTGGCCACCACCGCCGACGGCACCAGCGTCGAAGTCGTGGCCCCATCCGATCCGACCGCGCGCGTCGCCTTCGTCGCCAAGCTGTCCAACCTCACCGTCGAATCCGGCGTCGAAGTGCCGAAGGTCGTCTTCAATTCGCGCACCGGTACCGTCGTCATCGCCGAGGGCCTGCGCGTGAAATCGGCCGCCGTCACCCACGGCTCGCTGAAGGTCGTGATTTCCGAAAGTTCGAACGTGAGCCAGCCCGGCCCGCTCTCGCGCGGCCAGACCGCGGTCACGCCGCAGTCCCAGCTGTCGGTCGACCAGGGCGGTGGCCGCCAGATGTTCAAATGGCCGGGCGGCGCCAAGCTGCAGACCATCATCGACGTGGTCAACAGCCTGGGCGCCTCGCCGGACGACATCATGGCGATCCTGCAGGCGCTCGACCAGGCAGGCGCCATCGAAGGCGAACTGGTGGTGATCTGATGGACCGCACCCTCCCCCTGAATCCCCTCCTGCCCCGCGCCGGTGTCGACAAGCCGGATGCGGTGACGCCGGCGGCCGAAGATGCCGCCCACGTCGCCAAGGCTACCCGCGCCGCGGTCGAGTTCGAGAGCTTCTTCATCTCGCAGATGCTCAAGGACATGCGCGCCACCACGCGCGAGATGGCCGACGAGGACAGCGTCTTCAAGGACAAGGTCAACCAGGACATGCAGGACATGGCCGACGGCATCCTGTCAAAGCAGATGGCCGGCCAACGCGCCTTCGGCGTGGCGGACGCGATCCTGCGCCAGCTCGTCCCTGCAAAAATTACTCCAGGCAACACTTAATATTTCCATGCAACTGGTCGCCTGTCTCTGATAGGCCCCATGTTTCTCGAGAAAGACCTCCATGACCATCATGACCAACGCCCTGTCGGGCGCGCTCGCTTCGCAGATGGCGCTGTCGGCAACCAGCCAGAACATCGCCAACCTGCAGACCAAGGGCTATACGCGCCAAGCGGCCTTACTGTCGGCAGTGGGCGCCGATGCCAGCGGCAAGGCCGTCGGCAACGGCGTACAGGTCAGCTCGCTGCTGCGCTTTGCCGACAGCTACAAGAGCCAGCAGATGTGGCGTGCGGCCGGCGAGACGGGCCAGTATTCCCAGACCCAGCCCTACATCACCCAGCTCGAGCGCGTGATGGGCGACGACACGGCCAGCCTGTCGGTCGCGGTCGACCAGTTTTTCGCGGCGCTGAACGCCGTCGGCGGGGACAACGCCACCTCGACGCCGCTGCGCCAGCAGGTGCTGACCGCCGCCGGCGTGCTGTCCCAGCGCTTCAACAGCCTGAACAACGTCTACAACGCCCAGCAGCAATCGGTCAGCCAGCAGCGCAGCGCGATCGTCGACTCGGCCAATTCGAACATCGCCAAGATCGCCGCCCTGAACGCCCGCATCACCCAGGCGAATGCCGTCGGGACGCCGGCGTCAAGCCTGATCGATGCGCGCGACCTGGCCATCGACGAACTGGCCAGCCAGATGGGCCTTGAAGTGTCGGACCAGCCGGGCGGCGTGCGCGACGTCTCGCTCAAGACCGGACAGGCCCTCGTGATCGGCAACGTCCCCGGCAAGCTCGAGGCCGTTGGCGGCGTCGGCGCCCAGACCTTCGTCCTGAAGTTCGCTTCGACTACCTTCGGCCTGGACGCGGCCAAACTCGGCGGACAGCTGGGCGGCCTGACGACCTATGAACAGGACGTGCTGAAGCCGATGCAGCAGGGCGTCGCCGACATCGCCAGCCAACTGGCGACCAAAGTGAACACCCAGCTGGCAAGCGGCTATGCCATGGACGGCACCGCGGGCAAGCCGCTGTTCGTCTACACGCCGGGAACGACCAACATGATGGGTGTCTCGGCCAGCCTCGATCCGACCGGCCTTGCCTTCTCCAGCGACGGCAGCCAGGGCGACAGCGGCAACCTGCTGCAACTGGTGAACATCAACAGCCAGGCGATCAACGTCACGGGCCTCGGCTCGGTCCTGCTGAGCGACGCCGACACCCAGCTGGTCGGCAAGCTCGGCCTGCTGAGCCAGCAGAACCAGGCGGGCCTGGCCACGGCCCAGACGATGCGCACCCATGCGGTCGACGACTGGCAGTCCACCAGCGGCGTCAACCAGGACGAGGAAGCCGTCAACCTCGTCGAGTACCAGAACATGTACCAGGCCAACATGAAAGTCATGTCGGTCGCCAACTCCCTGTTCGACGCCACGCTGGCGATGATGGGTTAAGGAAGAATCATGCGCATCGCTACCGCCCAGTACCAATCGAACATGAACCAGTCGCTCCAGCTGAACCAGGAGCGCATGAGCAACCTGACCCAGCAAATGGCCACCGGCAAGCGCATCCAGCTGCCCTCGGACGATCCGGTCGACAGCGTGCGCCTGTCGCGCCTGCAGCGCGAGGAAGCGGCGATCGGCCAATACCGCGACAACATCGCCTCGATCAAGATCCGCCTGACCAAGACCGAAGGCTACCTCGGCAGCATGGTCAACGACATCAACTCGGGCCGCGACCTGATGGTCTGGGCGCTCGACGGCAGCAACACGCCGGCCGACCTGCGCGCGATGAGCACGCCGCTCGAGGCGCTGCGCGACAGCCTGTTCTTCAATGCCAATTCGGTCGACCAGGAAGGCCGCTACGTCTTTTCGGGCACCAAGACCGCGACCCCGCCGATGGCCTACAACCCGAATGCCGCCCCGGGCTCGCGCTACAGCTATGCCGGCAACACCAACGAGCAGCGCGTGGTGGTCGGCAACGGCCTGACCCAGGTTGCGAATGACAACATGAAGGGCATGGAAGCGCTGCTCAACAGCATCGACGCCACCATCGCCACGCTCGCCGGTCCCGCCATCAACGTGAATGCCCCGGCCACGCGCAACGTGCTGGTGGCCAACCTCGATGCCTTCGACGCCGGGCTCGACATGGTCTCGAGCAAGATCGCCGTCCTCGGCGGCAAGCAGAACATCCTCGACACGCTCGACGCCAACCATGGCAATATCAGCCTGTCGAACCAGATGGCCATCACCGACATCGGCCAGCTCGACATGGGCCTGGCCGCGACCGAGCTGAACGGGTATTCGACGGCCCTGCAGGCCACCTACAAGGCGTATGGCCGCATCGGCACGCTGTCCCTCTTCTCTGCCCTGTAACCGATGGACACCACCCTGCGAACCGCTTCCACCACGCTTCCCGTCAACACGACGGTCAACGCCGGCGCCGCCCAGGGCGCGCCGGCGCTGGTCCGTCCCCAGCCGCCGCAAGACAACACGCCAGAAGCGCGCTCGGCCAAGCGCCCGGCCGCGCAGGCGCTCGCGTCCCGCAACAAGGCGAACTACGATACCCGCCTGCAGAGCAATGTTGCCAGCGCCCAGCAAGCCCGCGATTACCTCGAGCGCGTGGCGGCCCAGCTCGAATCGGTGAAAGCGGCGCTGTCCGCGAAAATCGCCGGCATGAAGAGCGGCGCGCGCGACCTCGAAGCGCGCGCCCGCCAGCTCGGCGCCACCATCGCCGCCCGCAGCGCCCAGGCCGGCGGCTCGGTCGATGCCCAGCTCGAATTCTCGGACGGCGAACCGGCCCAGCAGCGTTTCCGCATCACCGGCCTGGACGTGAGCATGCTGCAGGCGGCCGCCCCGCTGTCGCTGGCCTTCTCGGTCGGCGGCGCCGGCGGTCCGCAGCTGGCCGCCGCGTTCGAACCCGACATGACGCCCGAGCAGATTGCCGGCCGCCTCGACCGCACCCTGGCGCCGGTGAACGTGCGCGCGCGACTGGACAAGGGCGGCCGCATCGAATTCACGACTCCTGAATCCAACTGGTCGGGCGTGCGCGACAGCATCGCCATCTCCGGCCGCGGCCGGGTGACGACCGAGACCGTCGCACCTGACGCCAAACTGCAGGACCTCGGCACCGGCAACGCGGAAGCGCTGCGCCAGAGCCTGCGCGAAGTGGTGCAGGCCCTGGAGCGCGTGCGCCGCTCGCAGGACGCCGCCAGCGCGGCCCTCAGCGCCGCCACCCAGCGCGCGGCACAGTCGGAACTGAGCGCCGACGACCTCGTCCTCACGGCCCAGGATTTCGCCTCGACCGCGGTCAGCCACGATTACGAGTCGCTGCTGGCGATCACCTCGGCCCTCGTGGGCGTGAGCCGCGAGCGGGTCGTCGCTTTGCTGGGCTTGCGTTAAGGGGCCGGGAGCGGCCCCGGCCGCTCCCCGATCTGCTGCCGCCACATCGCGTAATACAATCCGCGCGCCTCGACCAGTTCGTCATGCGTCCCGCGCTCGACGATCCTCCCCTTCTCCAGCACGAAAATCGTGTCCGCATGCATCACGGTCGAGAGCCGGTGCGCGATCAAAATCGTCATCTGCGCCGCGCGCCGTGAAATCTCGCGCACCGTATTCGTGATCTGCTCCTCGGTAATCGAATCGAGCGCCGACGTCGCCTCGTCGAAAATCAGCAGCGCCGGCTGGCGCACCAGCGCCCGCGCGATCGACAGTCTCTGCTTCTCGCCGCCCGACAGCTTCATCCCGCGCTCGCCGATCACGGTGTCCAGCCCCTCGGGCGAACGCTCCAGCAGATAGGCACAGGAGGCCTGGCGCATCGCCGCCACGATCTCGTCGTCGGTCGCATCGGTCTTCACGAAGCGGATGTTGTCGCGGATCGTACCCGCAAACAGATAGGTCTCCTGAGTCACGAAACCGATCTGGCGGCGCACCCGGTTGTAGCGCAGGTCGGTCGTGCGCACGCCGTTGTACGAGACCTCTCCCGCGTTCGGCGTGTACAGCCCCACCAGCAGTTTCACCAGGGTCGACTTGCCCGAGCCCGAGGGTCCGACAAAGGCCACCGTCTGCCCCAGCGTGGCCGCAAACGAGATCCCGGCCAGCGCATCCTCGGGCGCGCCTTTGTGCCGGAAACGGACCTCATCGAAACGCAGTTCGGTCAGCGGCCCGATCTCGACCGGATCGGGCGGGCGCCGCTCGACCGGCTTGTCCATCAGCGTTTTAAAATTCAGCAGCGAGGCCTCGGCTTCGCGGTGCGCCAGGATGATGTTGCCCAGCTCCTGCAGCGGCGCGAAGATCGACACCGAGATGAACTGCATCGCGATCAGCTCACCGGTCGAGAGCACGTCCCGAAAGATCAGCCACAGCAGCGCAAACAGGATCGCCAGTTTCAGAAGGCTGAGCGTCGAACCCTGCAAAAAGGAGAGCATGCGGATGCGTTTGACCTTTTCCATCTCGAGGGCAAAGATCGCATCGGTCTGGCTGCGCAGGCGCCGGATCTCGGGAAAGGTCAGCCCCAGGCTTTTGATGAGCTCGATGTTGCGGAGCGACTCGGTGATGAAGCCGGAATTGCGGTTGGTCTCGCGCGTAATCGAGCGCTGCTGGGTCTTGATCTCGCGGGAGAGTAGTCCCGTCAGCCCGCCCAGCACCAGCACCCCGACCAGGAACACCGGCACCAGCAACCAGTGCCTGGTGACCGCATACCACGCGAGAAAACTGACGCCGACCAGGGCCGCAAAGGCCGTGTTGATGAAGGTGTTGATCAGGCGCTCGCTGTCGGCCCTCACCTTCTGCAACAGGGACAGCATCTCGCCGCTGCGCAGGTCCTCGAATTCCTGGAATTTCAGCCGCAACAAGTGCCGCAGGCCGTCATTGAAAATCGCCACACCCAGCTTCTGCACGACCAGGCGCGTCACGTATTCCTGCAGGGCTTTGGCCAGGCGCGACAGCACGGCCACCAGCACGGCCAGGCCGAGCAGGCGCATCACGTAGGGCATCGGATCGGCGTCGCCGGGATGGCGCTGCGTGACGTGGTCGATGATGCGGCCGAAAATGATCGGATCGACCAGGGCCAGCACCTGGGCGATGCCGGCGAACAGCAAGGCCAGCAAGGCCAGGCGCCAATGGGGTTTCAGGTAAATCCAGAGGATGCGCATGCGGCATCTTAGCAATCCGGCAGGAACTTCCGCACACGGATGAGCCGGGCGCCGGACCGCCGGAACGAAAAAAACCGCTGCCCCGCATTTGCATGCGGTGACAGCGGTTTTTCGAAACGCGGAGACGAACTCCGCGTTGTCTTACGCTTCGCGCGAAGCCTTCTTGCGCTCGTGCTCTTTCAGGTAACGCTTGCGCAGGCGGATCGACTTCGGCGTGATCTCGACCAGCTCGTCGTCCTCGATGAACTCGACGGCGTACTCGAGCGACATCTGGATCGGCGGCACCAGGCGCACGGCTTCGTCGGTACCCGACGAACGCACGTTGGTCAGCTGCTTGCCCTTGATCGGGTTGACGACCAGGTCGTTGTCGCGCGAGTGGATGCCGATGATCATGCCTTCGTACACCGGATCGTTGTGCGACACGAACATGCGGCCGCGGTCCTGCAGCTTCCAGATCGCGTAGGCGACAGCGGCGCCGTCATCCTGCGAGATCAGCACGCCGTTACGGCGGCCGGCCATTTCACCGCGGGTGTTGTCGACTGGTGCGTATTCGTGGAACACGTGGCTCATCAGGCCGGTGCCGCGGGTCAGGGTCATGAATTCGCCCTGGAAGCCGATCAGGCCACGCGCCGGGATCAGGTACTCGAGACGCACGCGGCCCTTGCCATCCGATTCCATGTTCTGCAGGTCGCCACGACGGCGGCCCAGTTCTTCCATCACGCCGCCCTGGTTGGCTTCTTCGACGTCGACCGACAGGTTCTCGAACGGCTCGTGGCGCACGCCATCGACCATCTTGAAGACCACGCGCGGACGCGACACGGCCAGCTCGAAACCTTCGCGGCGCATGTTTTCGATCAGGATCGTCAGGTGCAGCTCGCCGCGGCCCGACACTTCGAAAATCGTGTCGTCGTCGGTCGGCGCCACGCGCAGCGCGACGTTGGCTTTCAGTTCGCGGTCGAGGCGGTCACGCAGCTGGCGGCTGGTGACGAACTTGCCTTCGCGGCCGGCCAGCGGCGAGTTGTTGACCATGAAGTTCATGGTCAGGGTCGGCTCGTCGACGGTCAGCATCGGCAGCGCTTCCGGGGTGTCCGGTGCGCAGATGGTCGAGCCGATGCCGATTTCGTCGATACCGTTGATCAGGCAGATGTCGCCGGCGACGGCTTCGTCGACCAGCACGCGCTCCAGGCCCTTGAAGTTCAGCACCTGGTTGATGCGGCCCTTGATCGGGGTGCCGTCAGGACCGTTCATGACGACCACGTCCTGGCCGGTCTTGACGGTGCCGCGGTTCACGCGGCCGATGCCGATCTTGCCGACGTACGACGAGTAGTCGAGCGAGGTGATCTGCATCTGCAGCGGGCCTTCCGGATTGTCGTCACGGACCGGCACGTGTTGCAGGATGGCGTCGAACAGCGGCTTCATGTCGCCGCTGCGGACGTCTTCGGTCAGGCCGGCGTAGCCGTTCAGGCCCGAGGCGTAGACGATCGGGAAGTCCAGCTGGTCATCGCTCGCGCCCAGCTTGTCGAACAGTTCGAAGGTCTGGTTGATCGCCCACTCGGCGCGCGCGCCCGGACGGTCGACCTTGTTGACGACGACGATCGGCTTCAGGCCCAGGGCCAGCGCCTTGCGGGTCACGAAGCGCGTCTGCGGCATCGGGCCTTCCTGCGCATCGACCAGCAGCAGCACGGAGTCGACCATCGACAGCACGCGCTCGACCTCACCGCCGAAGTCGGCGTGGCCCGGGGTGTCGACGATGTTGATGTGGGTGCCTTCGTACTCGACCGCGCAATTCTTCGACAGAATCGTGATGCCGCGTTCTTTTTCGAGGTCGTTCGAGTCCATCACGCGGGTGTCCACCGCCTGGTTTTCACGGAAGGTGCCGGACTGACGGAGCAGCTGGTCGACCAGGGTGGTCTTGCCGTGGTCAACGTGGGCGATGATTGCAATATTACGAATTGCGCGTTTGGTATTTGACATGTATTTTCAGCGTGATTTGCGTGATTTGCGGATGAACTCGCGGATGTGTCCGATGCTGCCGATTTCGGAAACCGCGTAGTATAGCACGTTGCCGTCGGCTCACCTTGGAAAAGGCGAGCATTTTCAACGAGTTGCTGTGTTTGCACCGAACCGGCGCGGTTCGGTGCGCTCTGGCCGACAGTGTGGCCCTGTTTTATTGCGGGGGTATGAAACGCCCCGCACGGTTTATTGCTGCGCCACGATCAGGCGTTCCGGTGCCAGGATCGCATACTCCTGCAGGTTCGCGGTACCCAGCAGCTTGCCCTCGGCGTAGACCCGCACGCGGCCAAGTTCCGTCGGCACGACGACCGCTTCCTTGCCCAGCGCCAGCCGCTGCCCGTTCAGGAAACGCTTCGCCAGTTCCGGCGTCAGCTCGACCGACGGAAAACTCGACAGCAGCGCATCGACCGGCGCCAGCAGCGACAGCGGGTCACTGTGCGCCTGCAGGTCTTCCAGCGTGATCATCGCCTCCGCCGTCAGCGCGCCCACCTGGATCCTGCGCAGCGCGTTCAGGTGCGCGCCGCAACCCAGGGCCGCACCGATGTCTTCGCCGAGCACGCGCACATAGGTCCCCTTGCTGCAGGTGACGCGGATCTTCAGCATCGGCGCTTCGTAGCCGATCAGTTCCAGGCCGTGGATCGTCACCGGCCGCGCTTCGCGTTCCAGCGTAATGCCTTCGCGCGCGTATTCGTAATAGGCCTTGCCGTCGCGTTTCAAGGCCGAGTACATCGGCGGCACCTGCAGGATCGGGCCGCGGAAACGCGCCAGCGCCGCCTCGATCTGCGCGATCGTCACGTCAACGGGAAGCGTCTCGATGGGCTCGCCCTCGGTGTCGCCGGTATTCGTCATGATGCCCAGGTGGACCGTGGCGTCATAGGTCTTGTCCGCTTCCAGCAAGTCCTGCGAGAACTTGGTGGCTTCGCCGAAGCACAGCGGCAGCAAGCCGGTGGCGAAGGGGTCGAGGGTGCCGGTGTGGCCGGCCTTTTTCGCGTTCATCACGCGTTTGGCCTTGATCAATGCGTCGTTCGAGGACAGTCCGACCGGCTTATCCAGCAGCAGCACGCCGTCGACGAGGTCACGCGGCTTTTTTTGCGGGCGGGCGTTCACTTCGGCTGGTCGTCCGCTTCGGATGCTGCCTGGCCGTCGTCGAAGTCGGCGGCGCGCACGGCGTTGGCCTGGTCGATCAGGGCCGACATCTGCAGGCCGCGCGAGGTCGAGGTGTCGTGCATGAAGTGCAAGGCGGGCAGCGTGTGGATGTGCAGGCGCTTGCCGAGCATGTTGCGCAGGAAGCCGGCGGCCTTGTTCAAGCCCTCGAGCGTCTGCTTGACTTCTTCCTTGCTGTCTTTGAGCAGGGTGAAATAGATCTTGGCGTGGGCGTAGTCAGGCGTCAGCTGGACTTCGGTCAGCGTGATCATGCCGACGCGCGGGTCCTTCAGCTCGAAGGCGATCAGTTCCGACAGGTCTTTCTGGATCTGGTCGGCGACGCGCAGGCCGCGCTGGGGAATGGTTTTGCTGTGTTTTGCCATGGTGTTTATTTGAGGTTTTTCCGACGATGGTACATCGATTGGGGGCGCAGGGGCGTACGCGCGCGTGCGCGCGTGGGGTGTAAAAAAAACGCCACCGGCTGGGCGTGAACCCGGCGGATGGCGCTTTTCGATCGCGCTGATGGATTAGAGCGTACGAGCCACTTCCGTCACTTCGAACACTTCCAGGACGTCGCCAACCTGAATTTCGTTGTTGCCCTTCAGCGAGAGGCCGCACTCGAGGCCGGCGCGCACTTCTTTCACATCGTCCTTGAAACGCTTGAGCGAGTCGATCTCGCCGGTCCAGATGACGATGTTGTTGCGCAGCAGGCGGACCGAGGAGGTACGTTTGACGACGCCATCGGTCACCAGACAGCCGGCAATCGCGCCGACCTTCGAGACCAGGATGACCTGGCGAATCTCGACCTGGCCGGTGATGGTCTCGCGCTTCTCCGGCGCCAGCATGCCCGACAGTGCCGTACGAATCTCGTCGATCGCATCGTAAATGATGCTGTAGTAACGGATGTCGACGCCATTGGCTTCGGCCACCTTGCGCGCCTGGGCGTCGGCACGGGCGTTGAAGCCGATGATGACTGCCTTCGAGGCGGTTGCCAGGTTGACGTCGGATTCCGTGATACCGCCGACCGCCGCATGGACGATCTGCACGCGCACTTCCGAAGTCGACAGCTTCTGCAGCGAACCGACCAGCGCTTCCTGCGAACCCTGCACGTCCGTCTTGATGATCAGCGGCAGGTTCTTGACCTCGCCCTCGCCCATCTGGTCGAACATGTTTTCCAGCTTCGCTGCCTGCTGCTTGGCCAGCTTCACGTCGCGGAACTTACCTTGACGGAACAGACCGATTTCACGCGCCTTGCGCTCGTCGGCCATGACCATGACTTCTTCGCCGGCTGCCGGCACTTCGGTCAGGCCCTGGATCTCGACCGGGATCGATGGGCCGGCTTCGGCGATCGCCTTGCCGTTTTCGTCCAGCATTGCACGGACACGGCCATAAGCGGAACCGGCCAGCACCACGTCGCCGCGGCGCAGGGTACCCGACTGCACCAGGATCGTCGCGACCGGGCCACGGCCCTTGTCCAGACGGGATTCGACCACCAGGCCACGGGCCGGCGCACCGACCGGTGCCTTCAGTTCCAGCACTTCGGCCTGCAGCAGCACTTGCTCGAGCAGGTCGTCGATACCGGTACCGACTTTCGCGGACACCGGCACGAACGGCGAATCGCCGCCGTATTCTTCCGGCACGACGCCTTCGGCCACCAGCTCCTGCGTGACACGGTCGGTGTTCGCACCCGGCTTGTCGATCTTGTTGATCGCGACAACCAGCGGCACGCCGGCAGCTTTTGCGTGAGCAATTGCTTCCTTCGTTTGCGGCATCACGCCGTCGTCCGCCGCCACCACCAGGATGACGATGTCGGTCGCCTTGGCGCCACGGGCACGCATCGCGGTGAACGCCTCGTGACCCGGGGTATCCAGGAAGGTGATCATGCCGCGCGGGGTGTCCACGTGGTATGCACCGATGTGCTGGGTAATACCGCCGGCTTCGCCCGCGGCAACCTTGGCGCGGCGGATATAGTCCAGCAGCGAGGTTTTACCGTGGTCGACGTGGCCCATGACGGTCACGACCGGTGCACGTGGGGTCGCCTCGAACTCGGCGTGCTCGCCCTGGTCGGCCAGCAGCGCTTCCGGATCGTCCTCGGCGGCAGCGAAGGCTTTGTGGCCCATCTCTTCCACCACGATCATCGCGGTTTCCTGGTCCAGCACCTGGTTGATGGTGCACATCTGGCCCAGCTTCATCAGCTGCTTGATGACCTCGGAGGCCTTCACCGACATCTTGTGGGCGAGCTCGGCCACGGTGATCGTTTCAGGGACGTGGACGTCCTTGACGATCGCCTCGGTCGGCGCCTGGAAGTTGGTTTCGCGGTCGTCGTGCGAATTGCGGCGGCCACCACTACGGCCACCCGAACGCCAGCCATCGCGGCCGCTCGGCGCGCTTGGGGCGCCACGGCCCTTCGCACCGCTCGGTGCGCCACGTTTCTTGGCATCGTCCGACCAGGTCGAGGAGACATTCGCCGACTTGATCGACTTCTTGTCGCCCGGCTTCTTGTCGCCCGGCTTGGCGGCGGCACCGTCGGCCGGCTTCTTGTCGGCAGGCTTGTGCAGCGTGCCGGCAGGTGCGGCCGGCTTGGCCACGACCGGTGCTGGAACGGGTTCCGGCGCCTTGATGACGCGGCGCGGCTGCGCCATCATCAGCTTGATCTGGGCTACTTCGTCGGCCACGGCCTTGCGTGCACGCTCGGTGGCGGCAGCGCGTTCGGCGGCTTCCTTGGCGGCTTCTTCCGCCTTGCGCTTGGCGTCGTCGGCGGCGGCCTGCTTGGCCTGCTCGCTGGCAGCCGAATTGGCGGCGGCGGTGGCGGCGGCATTGCGCTTGGCGGCTTCCGCAGCGTCGCGCTTGGCCTGCTCCTCATCGGCCTTGGCCTGTTCGGCGCGCTCGGCTTCGAGCTTGGCCAGGCGTTCCTGCTTTTCACGCAGGTCCGCTTCCTGGCGAGCGACGAGCTCGGCGTGACGGCGCGACTCTTCCTCGCGGCGCGCGATTTCGGCGGCGTCGACCACAGGGGCCGCCGCTTCCGTTGCCGGCGCCGGCGTGGCGACGACGTCGTCGCGCTGGACGAAGGTGCGCTTCTTGCGCACTTCGACCTGGATCGTGCGCGACTTGCCGGAAGCATCCGCCTGCTTGATCTCGCTCGTTTCCTTGCGGGTGACCGTGATCTTCTTCTTCTCGGTCGCATCGGCTGCACCGTGGGTACGGCGCAGGTGGTTCAGCAGCTTGTCCTTATCATCCTTTGACAAGGGATCTGACGTCGAACTTTTATCGACGCCGGCAGAACGCAGCTGCGTCAGCAGCAAATCTGCAGGCATCTTCAGTTCGGTGGCAAATTGGGCTACGTTGTTACTCGCCATTCAGTCCTCTTTTCTATGTGTCGCGGAGATGATAAAGATTTGCAAATTATGCCTTGGCCGTTTCTGCCAGGCTCCAGGCTTTCGCCTGCAGCGCCTTGACGCGGTCATCATATTTACTGTCGACCAGCTTCATCTCATCGTCGGTCACATCATTAAATTCATTCTTGATCAGTTCACGTGCGCGGTCCGACGACAGGGCCAGGATCGCGCCGAATTCGTCGTAGGCCAGGCCGGCAAATGCTTCCACCGTCTTGATACCTGCGAGACCGAGCTTGCCGGCAGTCGTACGGTCCATGCCTTCGAGGTTGACCAGTTCCTCTTCCATACCCTCGAGACCTTCTTCCGAGGCAATCGCCTCGGTCACCAGGGCGTCGCGGGCACGGGTACGCAGTTCGTTGACGGTCTCTTCGTCGAAGGATTCGATTTCCAGCATTTCCGAAATCGGCACGTAGGCGATTTCTTCCAGGCTCGAGAAACCTTCTTCGACGAGGATGTCGGCCACTTCCTGGTCGACGTCCAGCTTTTCCATGAACAGCGTACGAATCGTTGCCGTTTCCTGGGCCACCTTGTTGGCCGATTCCTCGGCCGTCATGATGTTGATCTTCCAGCCGGTCAGTTCCGAGGCCAGGCGCACGTTCTGGCCCGAGCGGCCGATCGCGATCGCCAGGTTCTCTTCGTCGACCACGACGTCCATCGCGTGCTTTTCTTCGTCGACCATGATCGACGACACGTTCGCCGGCGCCAGGGCGCCGATGACGAACTGGGCCGGATCGTCCGACCACAGCACGATGTCGACGCGCTCGCCGCCGAGTTCGCCGGTCACTGCCTGGACGCGCGAACCGCGCATGCCGACGCAGGTACCGATCGGGTCGATGCGCTTGTCGCTGGTGAAGACGGCGATCTTGGCGCGCACGCCGGCGTCGCGGGCAGCCGATTTAATTTCCAGCAGGCCCTGCTCGATTTCCGGCACTTCCAGTTCGAACAGCTTCATGATGAATTCCGGCGCGGTGCGCGACAGGATCACCTGCGGGCCGCGCATGTTGCGGTCCACGCGAAGAATGTAGGCACGGACGCGGTCGCCGATACGCAGGTTTTCCTTCGGGATCATCTGGTCGCGCGGCAGGCGCGCTTCGATCTTGCCCGACTCGACGATCGCATCGCCGCGTTCCATGCGCTTGATGGTGCCGGTCACCAGCGAATCGCCGCGCTCGAGGAAGTCTTGCAGGATCTGCTCGCGCTCGGCATCACGCACGCGCTGCAGGACGACTTGCTTGGTGTCCTGGGCGAAGCGGCGGCCGAAGTCGACCGATTCCACCGGCTCTTCGATGTATTCGTCGACTTCGATGTCCGGAATCTGTTCTTTTGCTTCGAAGTGCAGGATTTCCTGGTCCGGCAGTTGCAGGCCGGCCTCGTCGGGCACGACGTGCCAGCGGCGGAAAGTTTCGAACTCGCCCGTGTCGCGATCGATGCTCACGCGAATGTCGACCTCGCCTTCATAGCGTTTTTTGGTGGCCTGGGCCAGGGCGAACTCGAGCGCCCCGAACACCACTTCCTTATCGACGTTTTTTTCGCGCGCAAGCGCATCAACCAATAACAAAATTTCGCGACTCATGCTTTGCGACTCCTAAAATCCACCTGCGGCACCAAACGTGCCTTGTCCAATTCGGCCAGCGTAAATTCCAACAACGCCGGCCCATCTTTGCCTTCAAATTCCAGACCGATCTTGTCGCCTTCCGGCGCGACCAGGATGCCCGTATAGGTCTTCCGGTTCGCGGTGCCCGGCATGGCGACGCGCAGCTTCACCGTGCATTCATGGCCGGCGAAGCGCTCGAAATCGGCCAGGGTGCGCACCGGGCGGTCCAGCCCGGGCGACGAAATCTCGAGACGTTCGTAATCGACGTTCTCCACCGTCAGCACGTGCGACAACTGGTGACTCACCGTTGCGCAATCCTCGACGGTAATCAAGCCCTTCTCTTCCGCGACTGCAGCCGGGAAATCGATAAACACGCGCAGGACCCCGCGCTCGCCCCGCTCGACATCAACGAGGTCGTAGCCGAGGCCACCGACTGTCTTGGCGATCAAATCAAACTGCTGCACGACACTTCTCCAAGGGCGTTAAAACGTTTTACCAAAAAAAAAATGGGCATCTGCCCATCTTTTGTATTTACAACCCAACCAGATGAAAGCACTTGCACCAAATTAATACTGGGGAAGGACTTCGATTAGGCTGCAAATTATAACGTATTCGAGGGCACGCTGCAATCGACATACCATTTTATGAGCAAGCAAACAACGGCCGCGCACGATATTAAAGCGAAAACAGCTGATATCGGGAACACAAGAACCCACGCGGGTCCGCTTTCACCACGACAGGGTGCCTGACGTAGGGTGGGCACTCGTGCCCACGCGTTCGGACCGGTTGAGCAGACGCAGCATTATTACCGGATACCCTATATGAGGACACAGCGCCGCGGTTCAAGCGCTGAAACGCGTGGGCTCGAGAGCCCGATGAAGCCGTCATTGAAGCTTTGGCTTCAATGACCCCTACGTTACGCCACCGCCGCGTTCTTCATCGGGCGGCGGCGTACAGCTTAACCCCGGCGTCCGCGGCGCGGCAGACCGTGCTCGGACCCGCGCGGACCCTGGCCGCCGCGACGGCCGCCACCGGTGCCGGCAAAGCCGAAGGTGGTCTGCAACGGATCGGGCTGCTTCGGACGGCTGCTGCCGCCACTGTTCGGACGGCCCGACGCATTGCCGCCAAAGCCGCCGGCGTTGCCGCCCCGGCCCTTGCCGCCCGCAGGACGGCCCACGGGTGCCTGGCCGCCGCGCGGCGGGACGCCGACGCGCGCCACCGGCGGACCGAACGGGTCGACGTTGCGATTCGCGTCGGCACGGTCGATGCGGTTACCGTCGGAGCGGCGTGGATCGGCCGGCTGGCCGCCCTTGCCCTTGCTGTCGGCGCCGGCGCCGCCCTTCTTCTCGATCCCGAAGGCCGACATGAAGCTGCGCACGTCGTTTTCTTCCAGCTCTTCCCAGCGGCCGCGCTTCAGGCCCGACGGCAGCGTCATCGCGCCGTAGCGGGTACGGATCAGGCGCGAGACAGTCAGGCCGACCGCCTCGAACATGCGGCGCACTTCGCGGTTGCGGCCTTCGCCGATGACAACGCGGTACCACTTGTTGATGCCTTCGCCGCCGCCGTCGGCGATCTTGGTGAAGTTCGCCAGGCCGTCGTCGAGTTCGACGCCGGCCAGCAGCTTCTGGCGCATGCCCTCTTCCAGCACGCCCAGCGTCCGCACGGCGTATTCGCGGTCGATGTTGTAACGCGGGTGCATCAGGCGGTTCGCCAGGTCGCCCGAGGTCGTAAACAGCAGCAGGCCTTCGGTGTTGAAGTCGAGGCGGCCCACGGCCAGCCACTTGCCGGTCTTCATGGTCGGCAGGCGGTCGAACACCGATGGACGGCCTTCCGGATCGTCATGGCTGACAATTTCTCCGGCCGGCTTGTGGTACACCAGCACGCGCGGCGGCTTGCTGCTGGTGACGCGGCGCTGGATCAGCTTGCCGTTGATGCGCACGGCGTCGGTCGGCAGGATGCGCTGGCCGATGTGGGCCGGCTCGCCGTTCACCGACACGCGGCCGGCGACGATCAGGTCTTCCATGTCGCGGCGCGAACCGAGACCGGCTTCGGCCAGCACCTTGTGCAGCTTCGGCGCATCGTCGTCGGCGGTCAGGTCGCGGCGCACCTGCTTCGCAGGCTGGCCACGGCCGCCTTCGTTGGCGTCGAAGGCGTCCGAGGTGACAAACGAGAAGACGGCGTCGGCGTCGTTCGGCTTGGCGCCCGGCTTGCCCTTGCCGTTCGGCTTGCCGCCCTGGCCGCGCGGATTCTGCTGGCCTTGCTGCCCCTGCTGCGCATTGCGCTGGCCGGCCTGTGCACCACCGCCTTTGCCGTTCTTGCCTTTGCCCTTGGCCTGGCGCTGCTGCTCGCGGCGCGGCTGCTCGGCGGCGGCGCCCTGCTCGCCCTGCGCTTGCGGCGCGTCGGCTGCCGGTGCCTCAGGCGCGGCGGCCGCTGCGGCGGCCGGCTGGCGTGCTTCGCGGCTGGCGCGCTGTTCGCGCATCTGGCGCGGACCGCGCGGCTTGCGCTGGCCGTCGCCTTTAGCTTGTTCCTGGCGCGGCGCGTCGGCAGCAGCCATGTTGTCGGCCGCAGGGGCCGACGCGGCGGCCGGCTGCGGCCAGGTTTCCATCGCCGGGGCCGGCGCCTCGGCCGGCTTGGCCTTGGCGGCACGTGGCTTGCGTACGGAGACGCGCGCCGGCGCAGGATCGGCGGTCGGTGCAGTCGCCGGCGCGGCGGCCGCTGCGGCGCCTGGCGCAGGCGCTTGCGCGCTCACGGGCGCTGCGGCCTCGGCCGCAATAGCCGCCTTGGTGCGGCGCTTCGGCTTCTCGGCCGCAGGCGCAGCGTCGGCGGCAGGCGCGGCTGCGGCAGCTGGAGCAGCAGCTTTGGTGCGGCGCTTCGGCTTGGCCGCTTCGTCCTTGCCCGGTTCGGCAGGTGTGATGTCGGTGTCAGTTGGATTCATCGTTCGTTTCGTTGTTGTTGACCCTGTCCACGCCGTAGGCCGGTTGCGGGTCGTGTATCGGGACTTCAACGGGTGAAGTAACTTGTTCTTCTTCGGCGTCCGCCTGTGCGTCCGCCTTGTCAAAATTCTGCTGCAGCGCCGCTTCCAGCGCCTCCAGGCTGCGCCCGTCCTGGGCGTCGGCAATGCTGTCAAGCGGAGGCAATTGCCCCAGCGATGCCAGGCCGAGGTCGTCGAGGAATTGCTTCGTCGTCCCCAGCAGGGCTGGCCGTCCAACCACTTCGCGGTGGCCGACGACGTCGATCCAGCCGCGGTCTTCCAGCATCTTGATCGTCTGCGAGTTCACCGCGACGCCGCGGATTTCCTCGATGTCGCCGCGCGTGACCGGCTGGCGGTAGGCAATGATCGCCAGCGTCTCGAGCGTGGCGCGCGAATACTTCGGCGGCTTTTCCGGCGTGATGCGGTCGAGATACACCTTCATCTCCGGACGGCTCTGGAAGCGCCAGCCCGAGGCCAGGCTGACAATCTCGATGCCGCGGTCCTGCCAGTCGTGGCGGAGTTCCTCGAGCAGAAGCTTGATGGTGTCGGCCCCGACGCCGATGCCGAGGACGCGCCCGTTGGCGTCGACATCGGCAAACAGCTTCTTCATGCCGTGCAGCGACATCGGCTCGCGCGCGCACAGCAAGGCGGTCTCGAGGACCCGCTTGGCCTCATCAGTCTTCATTCTCGATGTCGTCAGGCTCGCGCCAAAGGTTCAAACAAATACGCGTCCGACGGGCACCGGCTGGCCGGATACGGCGCAGCGCAGGCCCTATCGCCGACGCGGTTCGAGGTACTGCTCGCGCAGTCGTGCTTCTCTACAGGAATCAAGGCCCGCGCTTGGACGCGGCGGGCGATAGTACGGTGGCGGGACAGGACCCACCACCGGCTGTCCGCGTGCCAGGCGGTCAACCTACAGGTGATTATCTAGCGAAACGCGGATTTTGCATGCGGCTTCGAGGCTCGGCTCGGTGGGCACGTCATGACGACAATCGACGTCGTTTCTTCCAACTGCGGGCCATTGTAACCGATAAAACACAGGAAGGGCCACTTGCGCAAGGGGTGCGCGCCCGCTTTGGCTTCAAGCTGACAGTTTTTCGGCCAAAACGGCGGACACGCCAAGGAAAGCCGGATATTCGGCAGTGATCACGTAGGTGGGTACCTGGGCCAGGTAGGAAGCGAAGCGGCCCTTCTGTTCGAAGCGGCTGCGGAAAGGCGAGCTGGCAAAGCGTTCGCCCAGGCGCGGCACGATGCCGCCGCCGATGTAGACGCCGCCTTGGGCACCGAGCGTAACGGCAAGATTGCCGGCGACGGTGCCGAGCATGCCGCAGAAGACGTCGAGTACCTGGATCGAGAGCGCGCATTCCCCCGCCAGCGCGCGGCGCGAAATTTCCGGTGCCGACAATTCCTCGGCCGGGCGGTCCTGCACATGCGCCAGCGCGCGATGGATCAGCTCGACGCCGGCGCCCGACAGGAAGCGTTCCGCCGAGACATGCTCGAACTCGCGCCATGCGTATTGCAGCACTGCCACTTCGAGTTCGTTGGCCGGCGAAAACGTCACATGCCCGCCTTCGCTCGACAAGGCCGTCCAGCTGTCGCCAAACGGGATCAGGCCGGACACGCCGAGGCCGGTGCCGGCGCCGAGCAGGCCCAGTGGCGCCCCCGCACGCGGCAGGCCGCCGCCGACTTGCACCTTGTCGCTCTCCTGCAGATGTGGCAGCGAGCGCGCCAGCGCATAGAAATCGTTGACCACCAGCAGCGTGTCGAGCCCGACTTCGCGGCGCACGGCCTCGATCGAGAATTGCCAGTGGTGGTTGGTCATGCGGATCTGGTCGCCATCGACCGGATTGGCGATCGCCACCGCCGCATGGGCTACCTTGCCGCAGGCCGCCACCGCGGGCGAAGCGAGGTAGGCGCGCATGGCGTCGGCAAAGCTCGCATGGTCGCCGCAGGCAAGTACCTGCACCGCCTCGAACTGCCCCGGCGCACGCTCGAGCGCGAAGCGTGCATTGGTGCCGCCGACGTCGGCCAGCAGGCGTGCGCTATCGAAGGGAGCGGCGGGGGAAGCAAGGTCGGCAGGCAGAGAAGCAGTCATTGCGGGACATAAGGCTGGGGATGTCCAAGCTTACTGGATTTCTTTGCTGACTTACAAGAAGATTTTGTAGTTTAGGTACAGGATTGAGCAGGGAGTGACCGGATTACCGCACCAGCATAAGTAGTACGACTACGTTAGTTCCTCAAGCCGCGGCCGGGCGCGACTCTGGCGCCTGTGCCTGATGCGCATGCCAGGCATCGAGCCCGCCATGCAGCGGACGCGCCCGGTGAAAGCCGTTGGCCAGGAATTCCTTGGCCACCTGGGCCGCCGTTACGTCGTTCGGGCAGCTGCAATAGACGACGATATGCCGGTCCTTGTCGAGGCTGGCCATCAACTGGCCGGGCTCGCAACTGTTGTACAGCAGCGCGCCCGGGATCGCCGCTTCGAGTTCCTGGGCGGTGCTGCTGCGCGCATCGATGATGAGCGGATCGTGCCCGCCTTCCATCAGCGCCTGCAGTTCAGCGATGGCGATGCGCGGGATGGCGAGCGAGGCGCGGTACCGGCGCCGCTCCACATATTTATAGACGATGAACAGCGCCAGCAGGCCGCCCAGCACCATCAGCGCCGCGCTGCCCATGGTTTCCAGCGCCGCCAGCACGCCGTCGACGCTGTCGTGGAAGACCGCCCCAAGGGCGATGCCGGTCCCGCCCCAGAGCAGCGCGCCGCTCGCGGAAAAGCCGAGGAAGGCGCGGGTGCCGGTGCCCAGCGCACCCGACATCGGCGCGGCGATCGTATTGAAGCCGGGCACGAATTTCGAAACGAGCAGGGATTTCGGGCCGTAGCGCCGGAAGCGGTCTTCGGTCTGGTTGACGCAGGAATCGGGAGAGAGGGAAATCCGGCACAGCAAGCGCAGCACGCGCTTGCCGTAATAACGTCCGGCGCGGAACCAGAAATAATCGCAGATCAGGCAGGCGAGCAACACAGCGGCCAGGCACAACTGCCAGCTGGCGCCGCCGTCGACCGCCATCGCACCGGCCAGCACCAGCACCGGGAAAGCGGGGATCGGCAGGCCGAACTGCTCCAGCAGCACCGTGCCGAAGACGAGGAAGACGCCGTAGTGCTGGATCAGGAGCGAGAGCTGGGACATCCGGTCATGGTAGCCCAAATCGCCTTTTCGCATCGGCGACACCGGCTTTTTCGCAACGCTTTTGGCCCTCAGGTCAGACGGGGAATCGCCCCCAGCAGCGAGCGCGTGTACGGATGCTGCGGGTTGCGGTACAGCTCGTCCGAATCCGCCATCTCGACCACGCTGCCATGGTGCATCACCATCACCCGGTCGGCGATATAGCGCACCACCGATAAATCGTGCGAGATGAAGATATAGCTCAGCTTGTACTCGTCCTGCAGGTCCTGCAGCAAATTCAGCACTTGCGCCTGGACCGAGACGTCGAGGGCCGATACCGATTCGTCGCAGACGAGGATTTCCGGCTTCATCGTCAGGCAGCGGGCAATGGCGATGCGCTGGCGCTGGCCGCCGGAAAACTCGTGCGGATAGCGGTGGAAGGCTTGCGCCGGCAAGCCGACCCGCTCCAGCAAGGCATGCACGGTGTTGGTGCGCTCGCGGTCGTCCTCGCCGATGCCGTGGATGCGCATCGGTTCCAGCAGGATCTGGCCGACCGTAAAGCGGGGATTCAGGGACGCGTATGGATTCTGGAAGATGATCTGGATACGCCGTTTATAGGCCGCATACTCGCGCTCCGACAGCGCGAACAGGTCGCGCCCGTCGAACCGGGCACTGCCGCCGGTGGCGCGGTGCAGGCGCAGCAGGGTCAAGCCGACCGTGGTCTTGCCGGAACCGGATTCGCCGACCACGCCCAGGGTTTTACCGCGCGGGAGCGTGAACGACACGTCTTTCACGGCGTGGAAGACCCGCTTGCCGAACAAGCCTTCGCGCAGCGTAAAGCTTTTGGCGAGATTGTTCACCACCAGCAGGTTCTCGTCGTCCGCCGCATAGCCGCGCGCACGCTGCGGCAGCTCGGCCAGGGGATCGCTGCGTCCGCTTAAATAATCGTCGATCACGGGCAGGCGCACCGGACGGCTGTCGAGCGTCGGCCGGCAATGCAGCAGGGCGCGCGTATAGGCATCGCGCGGGGCGCCGAATACTTGCGTCGCACTGCCCTCTTCCCGCACTTCGCCATGGCGCATCACGATCACGCGGTCGGCAATTTCTCCGACCAGTCCGAGGTCGTGGGTGATAAACAGAACCGACATGCGGTGCTTCTTCTGCAGGGCCGCGATCAGTTCCATGATCTGCTTCTGGATCGTCACGTCGAGCGCCGTCGTCGGCTCGTCGGCGATCAGCAGCTTCGGTTCGCAGGCAATGGCCATCGCGATCATCACGCGCTGCTGCTGCCCGCCCGACATCTGGCTCGGATAGGCGTCGATCTTGTTGGCCGGGTCGGGAATGCCGACTTCTTCCAGCAGTTCCAGGGTGCGGGCGCGCGCTTCCTTCTTGCTCATGCCCATGTGCCGGCGCAGCACTTCGCCGATCTGGAAGCCCACCGTGAACACCGGATTGAGCGAGGACATCGGCTCCTGGAAGATCATCGCGATGTCCTTGCCGCAGAGCTTGCGGCGCTCGGCGATGGGCAGGTGCAAGAGCTCGCGCCCATTGAACAGCACGCTGGAACCGGGTTCGATGAGCGTCGTCTCCGGCGGCAGCAAACCCATCACGGCCAGCGAGCTGACCGACTTGCCGCTGCCCGATTCGCCGACCAGGGCGACGGTGGCATTCTGCGGCACGTCGAACGAGATGCCCTTGATCGCCTCGGTCGTGTTCTTCTTGTCGACGCGAAAGGAAATGCGCAGGTCGCGCACCTGGAGAAGCATGCTGTTATTCAAATTCGGATTCGGACTCATTTGATTTTCGGATCGAGCGCATCGCGCAGCGCATCGGTGAACAGGGAAAACGCCGTCACCAGCAGTGCCATGGCCCCGGCCGCGGCGGCCAGCTGCCACCATTTACCGAGGATCAGTTCGTTCTGCGCTTCGTTCAGCATGCTGCCCCAGGACACGGTGCCGACCGGCACGCCAAAACCCAGGAAGGACAGGATGACCTCGGCCTTGATGAAGCCGACGACCAGGATGGACAGCTGCACCAGCGCCACGTGCGAGACGTTCGGGAAAATGTGCGAGAACATCTTGCGCCAGCTCGAGGCGCCGATGGCGTCGGCCGCCATCACGTATTCGCGCGCCTTGTGCTTGATGTATTCGGCGCGGATCAGGCGATACGGTCCGGTCCAGCCGGTCAGGCCGAGGATCAGCACGATCGTCAGCACGCCCTTCTGCTGCAGCACCGCGGCCACCGTCAGGATCATCAGGATCGACGGAATCGACGTAAAGATACTGTAGAACCAGTTAAAGACGTCGTCGACCACGCCGCCGAAAAATCCGGACAGGGCGCCGAACAGCGTCCCCAGCGCGACCGCGACAAAGGCGGCGACGAGCCCCACCACGATCGAGGTTTCGCCGCCCTTGATGGTCTTCTTGACGATGTCATGGCCCCACTTGTCGGCCCCGAACGGCAGGGTCAGCGCTTTCGTGCGCGGCGGGTGGCCGGCGTGCACCTCGGCCTTGAGGACCTCGAGTTCAGCCGCCAGCGGATCGAAGGCATTCGGCGGCGTCGGCGCCTGCGGGCGTGCCAATGCGGCGCCGGCGGCGTCGGGCCCGACAAACGATGGCGGCGCGTAATTGACCGCCACCTCGTCTTCCCAATCGCCGGCGACCAGTCCGCTCGAGGACAGCAGCAACAGCAGGATGAAAGCGCCGACCACGCCCAGTGCCGCCATCGCCAGGCGGTCGGCGCGCAGGCGCCGCCAGGCAAGCGTCCACAGGCCGGGAGAAATTTCGTGATGCATCATTGCGTTCATTTCAATTGCACGCGCGGGTCGACCGCGCCATACAGCAGGTCGGCCAGCAGGTTGAACACCATGGTCGCGGCCGCCACATAGACGGTGATGGCCTTGATGACCGGAAAATCGCTGCGCTCCACGGCCAGGATGACTTCGCGCCCGATGCCGGGAATGCCGAAGAAGCGCTCGAGGAGAAAAGCGCCGATCAGCAGCGCCGGCAGGTTCGCCATGACGTGGGTGATGATCGGGATCGCCGCATTGCGCAGCACGTGGACCCAGACGATGCGGCGCTCGGACAAACCTTTTGCACGCGCGGTGCGCACGTAATCCTGGTGCACCTCGTCGAGTACGAAGCTGCGGTACAGGCGCAGGGTCGGCGCGATCGAGACGGCGAGGCCGATGATGATCGGCAGCAGCGCATAGCGCAGCAGGTTCTCGCCCAGGCTCTCGCCCCAGCCCTGCACCGGGAACAGGCCCAGCTTGTAAGCGAAGAAGTACTGGAACACGATGATGTAGACCAGGATCGAGATCGACATGCCGACCGTGCAGGCGACCATCACCGCGCGATCGGTGAGCGAGCCGCGTACGAAAGCAATGGCGAGCGCCAGCGCGATGCCGAAAAAGGTTTCCAGGATGGTCAGCGGCACCAGCACCGTCAGCGAGGGGCCGAGGCGGCTGGCGATGATGTGGGCAACCGGTTCGCCCGTGCTCCAGGCATTCCCGAAATCGAAGGTCGCGATCTGCTTCAGGAAGATCCCGAGCTGCACGTAATACGGCTGGTCGATGCCGAGCTGGGCGCGGATGTTGGCGATCGCCGCCTCATCGGCCATCTTGCCGGCGAGAAGATAGGACGGATCCCCGCCCACCCAGTTAAACAGCAGGAACACGAGCACGATGACGCCCGCCATCGTCGGCAGCATCTGCCACAGCCGCCGCACAATATAAGCCAGCATGGAAATCCCTCAGCGGCCGCCGGCGCCCTGCACTCGCTCGGCCATATCCAAAAGGCGTAACGATAGCGTAAATCGGATGCGCCGGGCGGGTCCGTCATGCTGCGCCGCACAAACCTCACCAAATATCTCGGGAGCACGCCTGTCAAGCCCCGCACGATTGACGAACTCGACTGTTGTTTCCGTGTCGTGCATACCGTGCGCGTCCTTGACCGTGCTGTATTTACATGTTTTTATGCAAGTGGTCGGGAATGAATGGACTAGTTTTCGGCCTTATAACGATACGCATGGCATATGTATGAGCGTTCAGTAGGATTGACATGCTTGTCAATTTCTTAATGCAAACTGCATATATCCTGCGAAATTTTCTGTAGCTATTTTGGAGTAGAGATGTTGAAAAGAACAATGATGTCGCAAGCCGTTTCCATGGCCCTCGCCGCCGCGTTCGCCCTGCCTGCCTTTGCGCAGACCTCCGGCACACCGGAAGTACCGGTCGCCCGTGTGGAAGTGACCGGCTCGAGCATCAAGCGCGCCAGCGCAGAAACCGCATCCCCGGTGCAGGTCGTCACCCGCGATGACCTGGCCAAGTCCGGCAAGGGCACGGTTGCGGAATACCTGCAGACCCTGACCGCTGACGGCGCGGGCTCCCTGCCGACCGGTTTCGGCAACGGCTTTGCGGCCGGTTCGACCGCGATCTCGCTGCGCGGCCTGGGCGCGACCTCGACCCTGGTGCTGCTCAACGGCCGCCGCATGGCGCCGTTCGCGCGCGCCGACGACGGCCAGAAAAGCTTCACCGACCTCTCCACCGTACCCATGGAAGCCGTCGAGCGCATCGAGATCCTGAAGGACGGCGCCTCCTCGACCTACGGCGCCGACGCCATCGCCGGCGTCGTCAACATCATCCTGCGCAAGGACTTCACCGGCATGGTGCTCAAGGGCGAAGTCGGCCAGTCGCGCTACCACGACGGCGAGATGGCCAAGGCCTCGCTGACCTGGGGCATGGGCAAGCTCGACCAGGAAGGCTACAACGTCCTGGTCAATATCGAGGGCTATGCCAACAAGGAGCTCATGAACAAGGACCGCGCCGACCGCAAGTGGATCGGCGCCGGCGACCTGCGCCGCTGGGGCTATCCGCAGAACACGCAGTTCGCGGGCGGCTTCATCACCCCTGGCGCGTCGAGCCCAACCCCGACCGGCGCGCTGCGCGATCCGGTGACCGGCAACTTCGTGTCGCTGCCGGGCTGCGCGGCCCTGTCGACGACGACCGCCCAGGATCCGGCCGGCGGCTGCCTCTGGTACCACGACCAGTTCCGTTCGATGCAGCCGAAGATCGACGGCTTCAACCTCTACACCCGCGCCGCCAAGCGCCTCTCGGGCGGCCACGAACTGTATGCCGAAGCCGGCTATTCGCGCCGCGATACCGAATTCACGCTGATTCCGCCATCGGTGTCGCCGACGGTCGCCTTCCCGCCGAACGCCCAGTTCCCGACCGGCGTCATCAACTACGGCACCGGCGCCAACGCCATCGTGCTGGCGGCGAACCACCCGCAGAACCCGTATGGCGTGCCGGTACGCCTGCGCTACTCGGCCTTCGACGTCGGCCCGTCGACCCGTTCGGCCGACAACGCCTTCATGCGCGCCGTCATCGGCGTCAAGGGCGAAGTGGCGGGCTGGGACTACGACACCGCCTATGTCCACTCGCGCTCGGAGCTCGACCTCAACTACAGCAACATGCTGAACATGCCGGCGCTGGCCGCCGCGCTCGGCAACCCGGCAAGCAACCTGTTCCCCTACTACATCGGCGCCCAGGCCGGCCGCAACCCGGCCTCGCTGTACCAGGCGATCGCGCGCAATGCGACCTCGCACTCGACCACGCGCCTCGACATCCTCGACTTCAAGGCTTCGCGCGAACTGATGCAGCTGCCGGGTGGCGCCATGGGCCTGGCTTTCGGCGCCGAATACCGCCGCGAGAAGCTCGACAACCCTTCCCTGTCGGGCACCGAAAACGGTTCGATCAACGCCTCCTACGTGGCCGCGCGCGGCGACCAGGACATCAAGGCGGTCTTCGTCGAGGTGGTGGCGCCGGTCATCAAGGGCGTCGAAGTGAACGGCGCGGTGCGCTATGACCGCTACGAGAACTTCTCGTCGACCACGCCGAAAGTCGGCGTGAAGTGGACCCCGATCCAGACCTTCGCCCTGCGCGGCACCTATTCGGAAGGCTTCCGCGCGCCGGGACCTGCGGAATCGGGCGTCGAAAGCCAGAGCACCGGCACCGCCACCGCACGCGATCCGATCCGTTGCCCGGGCGGCGTCCCGGCCGCCGGCGGCGCGACCCTGGCCGATTGCTCGGTTGCAGTCGGCGCGGTCAAGATCGGCAACCCGAACCTGAAGCCTGAAACCTCGAAAGGCGTGACCCTGGGCATGGTCTGGGATCCGCTGGCCAACACCAGCTTCGCGCTCGACGCCTGGAAGATCAAGCGCAGTGACGAGATCAACCCGTTGCCGTACAACGAAGCGGCCGCCCTGCCGGACGCGATCCGCAGCGACAACAACCTGGTGGTGAACGGCGTCGTGCAGCCGAACACCGGCAGCCTGCTGCTCTCGCGCGCTCCGTACCGCAACTCGAGCTTCACCGAAGTCAAGGGTGTCGACCTGGACCTCAAGCAGCGCTTCCGCATGGGCGATTACGGCCGTGCCACGCTTGGCCTGACCTGGACCCACATCGCTTCGTGGGAACGCGCCGAGTCGGCTACCAAGCATTACCAGTACGCCGGTACCCACGGCAACTGCGACACCTCGAACTGCGCGGGTACGCCGAAGAACAAGGTCAGCATGGTCGCCTCCTGGGACCGTGACGCGCTCAACCTGACGGCAACGGCCAACTACCGCAGCAGCATGCAGAACGTGGCCTTCGCGGGCGACCTGTGCGCTTCGAAGTTTGCCAACGGCAGCGATGCGCCGTATGGCTGCAAACTGGCCTCGTTCACCACGCTCGACCTGTCGGCGCGCTATAACCTGAACCGCAACCTGCAGCTGTTCGCGTCGATCAACAACGTGCTCGACAAGGTGGCACCGCTCGATCCGCTGACCTACGGCGGCCTGAGCTACAACCCGATGGACGCCAGCGGCGCCATCGGCCGCTACTTCAAGCTGGGCGCGCGTTATCAGTTCTAAATGGTAGGGTGGGCGGCTTTGCCGCCCACGCGGCGATCGATAGCGGCTCCGCTACCGTGCAGGATGATCTCGCTGCCAACCATCACCGCGTGGGCGGGAGACCGCCCACCCGACGCCCGGCCTAGGCCGGGTTTTTTCATTCCCCGCGCAAACGGCGCTGGCGCACCGACTCCGCCAGGCCCTCCAGCACGCCCACACTCGTTTCCCAGTCGATGCAGCCGTCGGTGACCGACTGGCCATACGCCAGCTCCTTGCCCGGCACCAGGTCCTGGCGGCCGGCCAGCAGGTGCGATTCGATCATCACGCCGACGATGCGCTCGTCGCCCGCCGCGATCTGGCGCCCGATGTCGGCGCACACCGGCACCTGGTTCTCCGGCTTCTTCGAGCTGTTCGCGTGCGAGGCGTCGATCATCAGGCGCGAGGCCAGGCCGAGGGCGGCGATCTGCTTGCAGGCGTCGTCGACGCTGGCGGCGTCGTAGTTCGGCGTCTTGCCGCCGCGCAGGATGATGTGGCAATCCTCGTTGCCGGCCGTCGAGACGATCGCCGAGTGCCCGCCCTTGGTCACGGAAAGGAAGTGGTGCGGCGTCGAGGCGGCCCTGATCGCCTCCACGGCGATCTTGATGTTGCCGTCGGTACCGTTCTTGAAACCGACCGGGCAGGACAGCCCGGAAGCGAGCTCGCGGTGCACCTGCGACTCGGTAGTTCGCGCGCCGATGGCGCCCCAGCTGATCAGATCGGCGATGTACTGCGGGCTGATCACGTCGAGGAATTCGGTACCGGCAGGCAGTCCCATCTCGTTGACGTCGCGCAGCAGCTCACGCGCCATGCGCAAGCCGTCATTGATGCGGAAGCTGTTGTCCATGTAGGGGTCGTTGATCATGCCCTTCCAGCCTACCGTCGTGCGCGGCTTTTCGAAATACACCCGCATCACGATCTCGAGCTCGCCGATAAAGCGGTGGCGCTGTTCGACCAGGCGCCGTGCGTATTCGAGCGCGGCCTTCGGATCGTGGATCGAGCAGGGTCCGATCACCACCATCAGGCGGTCGTCCTGGCCATGCAGGATGCGGTGCAGCGCCACCCGCGCCGCGGATGCCGTTTCCTCGGCCATTGGTGTCACCGGAAACTCGCGGATCAGGTGCGAAGGTGGCGTCAGTTCCTTCATTTCGCGGATGCGTAAATCGTCGGTACGAGGCATGCGGTACTCCGTTTCGTTGGTCTGGGCTGCAAATAAAAAAACCGCCATCTCTGGCGGTTTCTGGTTGTTCGGTCTGTTCTGCTGTCGCGTGAACCTGCCGCTATTCCACCGCCTGAGGGCCGGAAAAGCTAAACCAAAAATAGCAGGTAAAGAAGACAGGGTTGCGCATGAGGGATCCGAAAAGCTTGAAACGACTATAACCCTTGGCTGGGAAGCTTGGCAAGGGTTTTGTCGCAGTGCGTCATTTGCTGCATAAATCATCAGTGATGAGCAAGCGGTTGCGCAGAACGGACAGGTTTTTGAACGCTCCAGAAACGTTTGAGAGATATCAGATGGTGTGTTGTCTTCAATGCAAAAGTCGGACCAAGCCCCCGTCCGGCCTGCACACACCTTTGCTTCGGATCAGTTTCTTTGAATCCAAACCATGAGGCGACGTAAGGTGCGGCTACAGTCAGGACAGGGATTTCCATACGATCCCTTGGAGTCGAGACATGACCGAGACCTTGTTATCCAGATCCGTGCGCCGCCTGTTCGCAGGTGGCGGCGCCATCGGCCCGATTTTGCTGGTCCAGCTGCTGGTCCAGCCGCAAGCCCATGCGCAGGAAGCGGCCGAGCGGCCGGTCGCGCGCGTCGTCGTCACCGGCAGTAACATCCGCCGTGCGGAAGCCGAAACCGCTTCGTCGGTGCTGACCGTCAACCGGGCCGACATCGAGCGCTCCGGCAAAAGCACCGTGTCCGAACTGCTGCAGACCCTGGCGGTGGACAACCAGGGCTCGGTGCCGAGCAGCTTCGGCAACGGCTTCGCGGCCGGCGCCTCGGGCATTTCGCTGCGCGGCCTCGGCACGGCCTCGACCCTGGTGCTGCTCAACGGCCGGCGCATGGCGCCCTACGGCCTGGCCGACGACGGCCAGAAGGTATTCTCAGACCTGAACGTGATCCCGACCGACGCCGTCGACCGCATCGAGATCCTGAAGGACGGCGCCTCCGCCATCTACGGCTCGGACGCGATCGCCGGCGTCGTCAACATCATCCTGCGCCGCGACTTCAAGGGCACCACGGTGCGCGGGTCCCTCGGCATGACCGGGGACTGGGACGGCGAGAAGGAGAACTACGCGATTACCCACGGCTTCGGCGACCTCCAGGCCGACCGCTACAACGTGCTGCTCAATTTCGAGTACAAGCGCAACAACAACATCTGGCTGCGCGAGCGCGACGACCGCCGCCACATCGGCCGCATCGACCTGCGGCGCTGGGGCTATTCGGCGCAGCAGGCGCTGGGCGGCACCGGCGCCATCACGGGACCGAACGCCGCCGGCAGCGCGATCAACGGCAATGTGCGCAATCCGCTCACCAACAACTACTACAACCGTGGCAGCCTCGACCCGGCAGCCGGATTCACGCGCCCCCAACCGGGCGCCGCCTGCTCGAACTTCACCAATCAACCGCAGGGTGACCCCGGCGGTGGCTGCCTGATCGATTCGACCCTGCTGTACAACCAGATCGTGCCGCAGCAGGAAAACTACAGCGTGTTCGGGCGCGGCACCTTCCGCCTGACGCCGGAGATCGAGGGCTATACCGAGCTGAACCTGTACAAGAGCCTGACTGCAGCGTCGACCACCCCCTCGACCGTCAGCGCCAACGTCGGTTTCCCGGGCGGACCAGTCAGCAATGCCGATATCGCGCTCGGCGCCGGCCATCCGGACAACCCATATTTCGGCACCGCCGCCCGCTTGCGCTACCTGGCTGCCGACGTCGGACCGCGGGTCTCGAACATCGACTCCATCTTCGTGCGCGCGCTCGCCGGCATCAAGGGCAGCTTTGCCGGCTGGGAATACGATACCGCCCTGCTGTTCTCGCGCAACAGGGTCAGCAACGAGCGCAGCGGCTACCTGCAGCGCGACGTCGCCTATGCGCTGCTCAACCCGACTGCGGCGAATGTCGCCCTGGCGCAAGCCGGCAGCCCGGCCTATGCCGCGCTGCCGGCCGGTACCCTGTGGCGCATCGGCGAAAACGCGGGGCTGAACACTCCCGAGGTGTACGGCGCGCTGTCGCCAAGGATCGCGAACGACGCCCGCACGAAAATCATCCAGGGCGACTTCAAGGCCACGCGCGAAGTCGGGCAGCTGGCCGGCGGCGCCATCGGCGTTGCGGCCGGCGCCGAGTGGCGGCGCGAAGAAACCGAGCTGCAGCCGACCGCCGGTACCGAACGCGGCAACATCATCGGCCTCGGCTACTCCGCCTACCGCGGCGCGCGCAATGTGTTTGCGCTGTATGCCGAGGCGCTGGCGCCTGTCCTGCCGGGCCTGGAGGTCACGGGCGCGCTGCGCTGGGACCATTTCACCGACGTCGGCAACTCCTACACGCCGAAGGCCGGCGTCAAGTGGCAGCCCGCACCCCAGCTGGCCCTGCGCGGCACG
Organism: Massilia sp. LXY-5; assembly: GCF_059801075.1. Lineage (NCBI taxonomy): Bacteria > Pseudomonadati > Pseudomonadota > Betaproteobacteria > Burkholderiales > Oxalobacteraceae > Massilia > Massilia sp. LXY-5. The sequence goes on along the minus strand of NZ_JBNNEH010000003.1, from coordinate 487,285 downwards.
TTTGCGCGCGGCTTCCGGGCCCCGAGCGCGGCCGAAAACGGGGTCGGCGGACTGGCCGCCTTCTCGACCGCGGCCGATCCCCTGCGCTGCGGCCTCGGCGTGGCGGCGGCCTGCAACCCGGCGTCGATCGCGATCATCACCTCGCCCAATCCGAACCTCTCGCCGGAACGCTCGAAGAGCTACAACCTCGGCGTCATCTGGGACCCCTTGCCGCGCACCAGCGTCTCGGTCGACTTCTGGAAGATCAAGCGCAAGAACGAGATCAACCAGGAACTGACCACCGCGGCGATCGCCGCCGGCCACGTTGCGCGCGACCCCAGCACTGCACAACAACCGGGCGACCCGGGGGCGATCACGGCCGTGCTGGCGAACTACGTCAACTCGGCCCAGACCGAGGTGCGCGGCGTCGACGTCGACGCCCGCCACATGGTGCGCCTGCCCGGCGACTGGGGCAATATCCTGCTCGACGGTAAATGGACGTATATCGACAAATGGCTGCGCACTGAACTCGACGGCAGCTCGCGCGACTTCGCCGGCACCCATGGCAACTGCGACGTCTCGAACTGCGTCGGCACGCCGGACCACCGCGTGAACCTGCGCGCTGCCTGGGACCGCGGCGACTGGCGCGTGTCGCTGAACGCCAACTTCCGCGGCACGATCGAGAATACGCAGTTCAAGAACGATCCGCGCGGCTGCGCCAGCCACTTCGCCAACGGCGAGGATGCGCCGAGCGACTGCAGGCTGGCCTCGTTCACGACCTTCGACCTGGTCGCGCGCTGGAAACCGCTCCCCGGCCTCGAAGTGTTCGGCAGCATCGAGAACCTGTTCGACAAGATCGCTCCACTCGATCCGCTGACCTATGGCGCCCAGGCCTACAACCCGCTCGACTTCCAGGGCGCGGTGGGGCGTACCTTCACGCTGGGGGCGCGCTACACGTTCTGATCCGAGGAAGTGGAGGCAGGGAGGCAGAGGCAGACCCGGCGCCGGCCGGTGCGCACGCACTGGCCGGCGCTGACTTGCGCAGGGTCCTTGCCGTGTCGCATGCAAGCGCGGCGCCGGATGTGGCGCACATCCAACGGCTTTCCCCGGCAAGCAACGCTTTGGGCGCCAAGAGCACACGAACTCCCACGCCATTTGAGCGCGATCACTCAAATCGACAGGCGCGGTGCAAGACTCAGTCCCAATCACCCCCGCCTGACCACAGTTGTCCATGCTTGCGGTCAATTTATCTACAGATAAGCATTGAGGTGGCGCAATGAGGGGCCGACAATCTTCCAGGAGCCGGAAATGAACGAAACCATCTTGTCCCGCCAGCTGCGCCGCCTGTTTGGCAGTGCCGTGGCGGGCCTTGGCCTGCTGGCCTGCCTGCCAGCCGGCGCGCAGGACACAAGCGCCCAGCCGATGCAGCGCGTCGAAGTGACGGGCTCGTCGATCAAGCGGCTGGCGACCGAAAGCTCGTTGCCGATCACGACCATCCGCGCCGCCGACTTCGTCAAGCAGGGCCTGACGACGGCCCAGGACGTGCTCAACACGATCCCGATGAACCAGACCTCGACGGTGAGTTCGTCGGCGGTCGGCGCCGGCACCGGCGGGCGCGCCGTGGCCGACCTGCGCGGCCTCGGCGGCGACAAGACGCTGGTGCTGCTCAATGGCCGGCGCCTGGCGAACCACCCGTATTTCGCCGACACCGTCGACCTGAACATCATCCCGCTCTCGGCGCTCGAACGGGTCGAGGTGCTGCGCGACGGCGCTTCCGCGATCTACGGCACCGATGCGATCGGCGGCGTCATCAACTTCATCACCAAGCGCTCGGTCGAGGGCGGCGCGGTCACGCTCGAAGGCTACGAGCCGCTGCGCCGCGGGGGCGGCGACGAACAGCGCGTCAACGCCTCGGGCGGCTGGGGCGACCTCGAGCGCGACGGCTACAGCATGTTCGGCGTGCTCGACTACCACCAGCAGAGCGCGCTGCGCTCCACCGACCGCAGCTTCTCGCGCACCGGCGTGCGGCCCGAGCGCGGCATGAACGAAATCAGCCGTACGCCTTTCCCGGCCAATTTCTTTTCAAGCCTCGGCATCGCCGGCAACCCGTCTTTCGCCACCGGCTGCCGGCCGCCGGACACCCTGCCCGCCACCGACGACCCGGTCTGCGAATTCGACTACACCCAGTTCGTCGACAACGTCCCCAAGACGCGCCAGTACAGCGCGATGGGCAAGTTCAACCGCAAGCTCGGCGCCGACCACATCGGCAGCCTGGAAGTGCTGTGGGGCCGCAGCACCAACGAGTCGCGCGTGGCGCCGCCGCCGCTGTCGAACATCGGCGTCACCATGACGGCGGCGAGCCCCTACTATCCCGGCGCCGGCATCACGCCGGCCTTCCCTGGCCTGACCGGCGAGGACCTCGACATCAGCTGGCGCCCGGTCGAGACCGGCGGACGCCTGAACTACGACAGCAGCAGCACGGTGCGCCTGCTGGCCAGCCTCGAGGGCACCCTGGCCGGCTGGGATTACAATGCCGGACTATCGCATTCGATGGGCCGGGCGCGCAGCGCCTTCCGCGGCGGCTACGTGATCGACCAGGCCATCATCAACGGGGTCGGGGCCGGCATCCTGAATCCCTTCGGTCCGCAAAGCCCGGAGGGCGCCGCCTACCTGCAGAACTCGCTGCTGCTGGGTGAATACCTGCATGCGCGCATCCTCAGCAGCGCCGTCGACGCACGCGCCAGCCGCGAACTGATGACCCTGCCCGCTGGGCCCCTGGGCTTTGCCGTCGGCGCCGAATTCCGGCGCGACAGTGCCAAGTATTTCGTCAACCGGCCACTGGCCAGCCAGGCCTCGAGCTCGGGCTACGCCGACGCCCAGGACCAGAGGGGCCAGCGCCGCATCTACGCCGTCTTCACTGAGCTCAACGTGCCAGTGATCAAGGACCTCGAGCTGAACTTCGCCGGCCGCTACGACCATTACAGCGACGTCGGCGGCAGCTTCAATCCGAAAGTCTCCGTGCGCTACCAGCCGGTACCCCAGGTGCTGGTGCGCGGCTCGTTCAACAAGGGCTTCCGGGCGCCGACGCTGTTCGACCTGTTCGGTCCGCAATCGACCACCAACAGCTCCGACACCTATGACGATCCGCGCCTGTGTCCGGGCGGCGTGGCCATTCCCGGCGCCAACCCGAACATCGTCTGCGGCCAGCAGCAGAACATACGCGGCGGCGGCAACCCCGACCTGTCTCCGGAACGTTCGCGCACCTTCAGCGCTGGCATCGTGGTCGAGCCGATCCCCTCGCTGACGCTGTCGGCCGACTACTGGCAAATCAAGCTCAAGGACCAGATCAATTCGCTGGCCGAGCAAACGATCTTCGGCGACCCGGTGAAATACCAGAACCTGTTCGTCTACGACCCGAGCGGCACCCGGCTCAACTACGTGCTCGACCTCACCGACAACCTCGGCGAAGTGCGTACCCGCGGCCTCGACCTGTCCGTGCTGTACCGGCTGCCGCGCAACGATTTCGGCAACATCAGCCTTTCGATCGATGGCACCTATGTCAACAAATACGAGTACCAGAACGAGCGCGGCGGCCCGTTCACGCAGAACGCCGGACGCTATGCCGACGCCAGCCCGGTGTTCCGGTGGCGCCACAACCTGCTGCTGACCTTGGTACGCGGCGACTACAGCTTCAACCTGACGAACCGCTACCTGTCGCACTACGAAGACCAGAACACGGCCGTTGCGCCCGAGTTCGCCAACAAGGTCCGGCATTACTCGACCTGGTCGCTGTCGACCACCTTCACCGGCAACAAGATGTTCGAACTGACCGCCGGCATCAAGAACCTGTTCGACAAGGAGCCGCCGTTTACGAACCAGGTCACCAACTTCCAGCTGGGCTACGATCCGCGCTATACGGATCCGATCGGGAGGACGGTGTATGCGCGGTTGACGTACAAGTTCTGAGGGGTGGCGGGTAATCCTGCAACTTCAAACGGAGGGACGCAGGGTGGGCCTCGGCGGCCCCGCGGTTTGCCGCCCACGCGTTCAACCGGCTGATGATATTTCGGGAAGAAGCCAGCGTTCGTTGAACGCGTGGGCGGGGGACCCGCCCACCCTACAGCTTAAATCCAATTCATCGCCAAAAAAAATGCCCGGCAAGCCGGGCATTCGTGCATCGCAACAGCAGCGAATTTTATGCCGTACCGCCAACGGTCACGCCATCGATCCGCAGCGTCGGCTGCCCCACCCCGACCGGCACGCTCTGGCCTTCCTTGCCGCACACGCCGACGCCCGAGTCGAGCGCCATGTCGTTGCCGATCATCGAGATGCGGTTCATGACTTCCGGGCCGTTGCCGATCAGGGTTGCGCCCTTGACCGGATAGGTGATCTTGCCGTCTTCGATCATGTAGGCTTCGCTGGCCGAGAACACGAACTTGCCGTTCGTGATGTCGACCTGGCCGCCGCCGAAGTTGACCGCGTACAGGCCGTTCTTGACCGAGGCCAGGATCTCGGCCGGGTCCTTGTCGCCCGCCAGCATGTAGGTGTTGGTCATGCGCGGCATCGGCAGGTGGGCGAAGGACTCGCGGCGGGCGTTGCCGGTGATCGGCATCTTCATCAGGCGCGCGTTCATGGTGTCCTGGATATAGCCCTTCAGGATGCCGTCCTCGATCAGCGTCGTGCACTGGGTCGGATTGCCTTCGTCGTCCATGTTGAGCGAACCGCGGCGGTCCTTCAGGGTACCGTCGTCGACCACGGTCACGCCCTTGGCAGCCACGCGCTGGCCGATCATGCCGGCATACGAGGACGAACCCTTGCGATTAAAATCGCCTTCCAGGCCGTGGCCGACGGCTTCGTGCAGCAGCACGCCGGGCCAGCCCGGTCCGAGCACGATCGTCATCGGGCCGGCCGGGGCCGGGCGCGCATCGAGGTTGACCAGCGCCGATTTCACCGCCTCGGTCGCATAGCGGTCGAGGATCTCGTCGTCGAAATAGCCGTAGTCGAAACGGCCGCCGCCGCCCGAGGAACCGGTCTCGCGCCGGCCGTTCTGCTCGGCGATCACGGTGACGGACACGCGCACCAGCGGCCGGATGTCGGCGGCCAGCACGCCGTCGCTGCGCACCACCAGCACTACGTCGTATTCGCCGGCCAGGCCTGCCATCACCTGCACCACGCGCGGATCCTTGGCGCGTGCCATTTTCTCGACGCGCTCGAGCAGGCGCACCTTGGCGGTGGCGTCGAGCGAGGCGAGCGGATCGCGCGGCAGGTAGAGCGAACGGCCGCCGGTCGGCGTCGTGCTGGCCGCAACCTTCACGCGGCCGGCGCCGGCGCGCGCGATGGTGCGCGTCGCGGCCGCCGCGTCGAGCAGCGCGGATTCGGAGATCTCGTCGGAATAGGCAAAGGCCGTCTTCTCGCCCGAGATGGCGCGCACGCCCACGCCCTGGTCGATCGAGAAGCTGCCGGTCTTGACGATGCCCTCTTCCAGGCTCCAGCCTTCGCTCTTGGTGAACTGGAAATACAGGTCGGCGTAATCGACCTTGTGGGTGAACATCGTGCCCAGCGTGCGCAGCAACTTGCCTTCGTCGAGGCCAAACGGGCTCAAGAGCACATCGCGTGCGACAGCCAGGGAGGAAAGATTCGGTTCGAATGGGGTCATTTTGCGTCTTGTCTCGGTCTCGTGAGGATTGGGGCATTGTGCCATATCCGCCTGGATCGTACCGGTGCGGACGCGGGTGTCTGGCCAAGCAAGCAGCGTAACGTAGGGTGGGCACTCGTGCCCACGCGGGCGCACTTGTGCGCCGTGGTATCGCGACAAAACATCGTAAACGCCAGCAATCGCCATGTTGGATACGTTGCGGCATTCAACTGCACGTACGCGTGGGCACAAGTGCCCACCCTACGTTACCTCGGCGTTCCAGGCGAGATCACATTTTTCGGTGCCGTAGCGCCGGCAGGCTCTCGCGCACCGATGCCAGGAACGCCGGATCGAGTTCGCCCGACACCACACCCTCCCCTTCGCGCAGCACGTCCTTCACTTCGCCCCAGGGATCGACCAGCATGCTGTGGCCGAAGGTGCGGCGTCCGTTGGCGTGGGTGCCGCCCTGGGCCGAAGCGAGCACATAGCACTGGTTTTCGATGGCGCGGGCGCGCAGCAGGACTTCCCAGTGGGCGCTGCCGGTGGTGTGGGTAAAAGCGGCCGGGACCACGATCAGCGCGCATTCGCCCATGGCGCGGTAGAGCTCGGGGAAACGCAGGTCGTAGCAGACCGACAGGCCGACCCGGCCGAACGGCGCCTCGAAGCTGCCGACCGCTTCGCCCGGCACGATGGTGCGCGCTTCGTCATAGGATTCGCTGCCCTTGTTGAAGCCGAACAGGTGGATCTTGTCGTAGCGGCCGATCGATGCACCCTGCGGGTCGTAGACCAGCGTCGTGTTGAGCACCTTGCCGTCTTCCTGCGAGCGCAGCGGCAGGGTGCCGCCGATCAGCCAGATGCCGTGCTCGCGCGCCAGCGCCGCCATGCAGTCCTGGATCGGGCCGGCGCCTTCCGGCTCGGCATGGCGCACTTTATCGGTATCGGTCATGCCCATGATGGGCCAGTACTCGGGCAGGGTCACCAGGGTCGCACCCGCGGCGGCCGCTTCGCCGACGAGGCGGCGCGCGGTGGCGAGGTTGTGGGCGACGTCGGGGCTGGACACCATCTGGACTGCGGCAACGCGGGTCATCTCGTTATTCCTTCGCTTTGGCGGCCGCGGCGGGCGGCGGGTTGTCGAGTTTGATAATGGTAGGCGATTTCCACGGTCCCGTGACCCGCATCTGATAAGTCAGCGCCTTCATCACCGGCGCACGCAGGAAGAGCTGTGCCAGGTAGGAGCCGAGGCCGATCACCGGATTGACGGCGAGGCCGTACACCAGCGGCCCGGTACCGAGGTTGAATTCGGGGATCACGACCACGCGCAGGTCGGTCGATTCGTTGGCGATGTCCGCCGTGCCTTCCATCATCACCGTGGCGGCGACGCCGTGCATTTTCAGGTTGTCGGTTTTCACGACGCCGCGCGTGATCATGGCGTTGGCGCTGATGCCGTCAAAGGCCAGGCCTTCCGAGAACACGTCGTGGAAGTCGAGTTTCAGCAGCCGCGGCAGCATTTGCAGGCTGAGCACGCCGAGCAGCTTGGCCGCGCCCGGGTCCTGTTTCAGGAACTGGCCGCCGCCGACGTTCATCTCGATCTGGCCCGACAGCGTCGGGATGTCGAGCGCATACGGCAGGCCGCTCCAGGACAGGTCGCCGGACAGCTTGCCCTTGCCGCGGCGCAGGGTTTCGGGGAAGCCGAGCCGATCCAGCAGACGCCCGGCATCGAGGATGTCGAGGGTGAAATTCATGCCGGTATTGCTCTTGCCGTCTTTCGTCAGCCAGCGCCCGGTCGCTTTCAGCTGGCCGTCGGGATTGGTCAGCGACAGGCGATCGATGCGCCATTCCTTGCCGGCCAGCGCCTGCACGTTGCTCGCCTGCAGATCCAGGCGCCCGAACTGTTTATTGAAGAGCTCGAAGTGTTCGGCCACGATGTCGAGCGCGGGGATCGTGGCGCTGGCGCCGCGGTTCGATTCGAGCAGCGCCTTGACTTCGGCCGCCTGCGATTCCGGGATCACGAGCGAGGCCAGGCGCGCCGTGACCTTGCCCACGCCCTGCCCCTGCCCTTCGCTCCAGGTGAGATACCCGGTCGCCTGGCGCGAATGGATGTTCGCCTGCCAGGCATTGCCCCGGTGCGTGGCGCCGACCACGACGTCGGCCATGCGGCGCTCGCCGACGAACAGCTCCGAGGCGCGCGCCGCGATCGTGGTCGGTATTACATATTGGGAAAAATTCGGGCCGGCGGCGGCACCCGCGACAGCCTCGCCCTCGCCCGCAATCTCGCGCGCCGTGGCCAGCCAGTTGTCGACATTCAGGGACTTCATGTCGACGTTGATCATCATGCCGTCGTCCGGTTCCGGGGCCGGCAGGTTGACGCCGATACCGCCGCGCTCGACCGTCCAGGCGCCGTGCGGCGCGCGGCTACGCACATAGCGCGCGGCGACCGCTTCACCCAGGGACAGGCGCAGTTCGTCGCGTCCGCTGCCGTCCGCCGCCGTCGGCGCGCCCGTGAGGGCGAAGCGTAGCGGCAGCGCGTCGGCCTCGGACTTGTTCAGTGGCGCCGGCAGATCCATGCCGAGTCCGGCCAGGGTCGAATCGAGCGTGACGCTGAGCTGGTGGTCGCGGAAGGCGACCAGGCCGCCGTAGCGCGTACTGCCCGACAGGCGCTGCGCCAGGCGCGCCATCGCCGGCGCCGGCGCGGTACGGCGCATGCCCTCGGCCGACAGGGTGCCGGCCAGGCGGATCGCGATCGCACCGTCGCGCTGGGTGCCGCCGGTGAGCGCCAGCGGCCCGCCGAGGAAGTTGGCGCCGACCCCGTTCAGGTTGACGCCGTGTTCGCTGAACTCGACCTTGCCGACGGCCGCCTGCATGGGCGGCAGGTCCGGGAAGAGCTGCACGTCGTTCTCCTGCAGCTGCAGGGCGCCCTGCACCCTGGTGTCGTGCAGGTTCGCCAGCGGCATCTGCAGCTTCAGTCCGAGGCGGGCATTGCCACTGCCGCGGGTGTCTTCAGTGAAATGGCCGATCCAGCCCAGCACCGGGCTGGCCGCGACATAACGCAGGAAGTCCTGCAAGGCGCCGGCGGCATTGCCGTCGATGTCGAGCTGCATCTCGTGCGAGCCGAGGTTCGGGATCACTGCCTTGACGTTGGAGAGGTTCAGGTCCTGGGTGCGCAGCGTGTCGCCGATGATTTCCATGCGCGCGCGGTCGAAGACGATGCTGCCGTTGATGGCCTCGGCAACCGGCCACGTCGGCTTGTTCTCAGGCGTGCGGTGGAAGGGCGCGTATTCGAGCACGCCCCCGGCGATGCGTCCGGCGACGCGGAACTCGCCGCGCGCGCGCGCCGCCGCGTTCTCGGCGCGGAAGGGGAACTCGGCCAGGTCGCCGCGCAGGCGCAGGCGCACGTCGTTGAGCATGCCGCCCTGCAGCGCCGTGCTCAGCCAGTCGCGCAGGTGTTCGGGCGTGGCCAGCGGCAGGAAACGCCCGACCTGGGCGATCTGGAAGCCGTCCAGCGTGCCTTCGACATCGGCCACGCCCGGACCGTGCCCCGGACCCAGCGGCAGCAGGTGGCGCCCCGACAGGTTGCCGCGCAGGCTGCCTTGCGCGAACTCGAGCTTGTCGACCTCGACCAGCAGCTGCTCCTGCGGCTGGTAGGTCCAGCGCGCGCCCAGCGCCAGCTTATCGAAAGGCATGGCCGGATCGGCGAACCAGGCCGGCATGTGCAGCACCAGCTCCCTGGAATCGAGGACGATGCTGCCACCCTTGTCGGTCGCGTCGATCGAACCCGACAGGTTGTCGAAGCCGGGCAAGGCCGGCAGCGCCGGCTGCGCGGTATCGGCGGCTGCACCCGGGGCGGCCGGCACGGCGGCGCGCGCCGCCTGCGGCCGCAGGCTGAGACCAGCCACCTGTCCCTTGATCCGATAGCCGGCCAGATGGGGATACTGGCCGTCCCAGGAGGCCGAGAAATCGAGCAGGCGTCCACGCGGCGCGAAGTCGGCCAGCGCGCGCCGCTGCAGGTTCGACAGCGGCAGCTGCGCTGCCATCTCGGCCAGCGCCGCCAGGTCGACCTGGCGCGCCTCGACCGTGACGCGCTGCGGCTTGCCGGCCGCTGCCGGAACGAAGGTTTCGGTCAGGGTGGCCGGCGGCAGGCTGCGACCGTCGTGCGTGACCACCATGAAATTGTCCAGGCTGACCGTGTGGCCGTTGGCGCCGAACGTCGGCTTGCCGTCTTCCTTGCCGGGCAGCAGGGTTTCCTGCGCCGACAGGCGTCCCGAGACCCGTGCCAGCTGCAGCGGCGGCAGCTCGGGTTTGACGCGCGCGGCCACGCCGGACAGGGCAAGGTCGGCAGTGAAGCCGGCCAGGCGCGCATTGTCGAGCGTGATCCAGGCGCGCAGCGAGCCGCGGCCCTGGGTCAGCGAAAACGGATAGTCGAGGTAACGGCGCCAGGCGGCCAGGTCAGCTTCGCGCAGGTCGGCGTAGAGCTCGCCGCGCCAGCGCGCGACGTCCGACGCCCGCCCGCTGAAGCGCGGATGGGTGAAGCGTGCGCGCACATCGAGCGGCTGGGCCAGTTCGGTCGGCGGCGTCGCCTTCAGGGCAAACTTGTGCGTGGTCCAATGGTTCTGCAACACGACGCCGACCTCGCGCAGGCTCAGGGGCGGCGCCCCACGCTGGCCGTCGGTCCAGTCGATGCGGCCTTCGCGGATCAGGATCTCGCGCTGGCGAAACACCCAGTCGCCGCCGGGTCCGCCCTTGTCCTCTTTCGGATCGATGCGGATGCCGGCGACCTGGATCACGCCGTCAGGCCCGCGCCGCACGTCCAGCTGGGGCCGGATCAGCTCGAGCGTCTCGAAGCGCGGCTCGGCCGCGAACACGCTCCACCAGGAAAAGGTGGCCGCAACCGAAGGCAGCGCGAGCACCTGGCGGCCGGCGGCGTCCGTCAGCGTGACGTCGCCCAGGAACAGCGAGGGATGCACCCCGCTCCAAGTGGCGTAGATGCGGGCGATCGCGACCTTGTTGCCGAGCGCGTGGCTGGCGGCGCGCTCGATGTCGCCCTTGTACAGGTCGATGTTGGGGAGGATCGCGTAGCGCAGGACCAGGAACAGGATGCCCAGGCCGAAATAGACGAGCAGCGCCAGCTTGACGGCGAATCCAAGCACATGATGCGACGCCAGGTTGGCATAGCGGTAGGCGGCACGCAACCGCCGCCAGCGTTCGGCCAGCGGCACGGGCGCGGGAGGGGCCTGCGGTTCCGGATTGTGCATCAGGGTGCTAATAATAAGGCTCGCCGAAAATTAGTTCTTTAATAAGAGAGCGCTTGCTTGAATTGCGGCGTCTACCTTACCATCGTGCTGACCGGGGCAGCACGGCGGGCAATTCTACCGCAAGCTGCCTGTCGGAACGCTTTTACTCTCGTGCCGGACACCCTCCATGCCCCATCCTTCCCCCGCCTGCGCCTCGCGCTTCTACCAACGCTGGATCGCCGCCGCCCCCGGGCGTGAAGAGCGCGTCGCACAGCTGGCTCAATTATCGCTGGCTTGCCCGGATTTCGGCGCGTTATTGGAGCACGAGCTGGCAGCCGGCATTCCCTTGCCGCGCGCCATGCGGCGCCTGCGCAACCTGCTGCTGGCGGCCCTGATCCGGCGCGAGCTGGAAGGCGCATCGAACATGGACGAAGTCGTCAGCGCCATGACCCATCTCGCCGACTTCGCGATCCGCACCCACCTGGCCGACCTGATGGCCGAACTGGTGGCCGCCCACGGCATGCCGATCGGCGCCGAATCGGGCCGCCCGCAGGAGATGATCGTGCTCTCCATGGGCAAGGGCGGCGGCGGCGAACTAAACGTCTCCTCCGACATCGACCTGATCTTCGTCTATCCCGAGGATGGCGAAACGGCCGCCGGCCCCGGCCAGCGCGAGCTGTCGAACCATGAATTCTTCGTGCGCCTGGGGCGGCGCCTGATCGGCGCGCTGTCGGAAGTCATCGAGGACGGCTTTACCTTCCGCGTCGACATGGCGCTGCGCCCGAACGGCAATTCCGGGCCGCTGGCCGCCAGCCTGAACATGGTCGAGGAATACCTGATCGTGCAGGGGCGCGAATGGGAACGCTATGCCTGGGTCAAGGCGCGCGCCGTGACCGGGACGGCGGAGGACATTGCCGCACTCGAGGCGATCGTGCGGCCCTTCGTGTTCCGGCGCTACCTCGACTTCGGCGTGATCGACGCGATCCGCAACATGCACGCCCAGATCCGCGCCGAGGTCAAACGCCAGGAGCGCCTGCACCCGGACCGCAGCAACAACGTCAAACTGGGGCGCGGCGGCATCCGCGAGATCGAATTCCTGGCGCAAGTGTTCCAGCTGATCCGCGGCGGGCGCGACCCGGCCCTGCGCGAGCGCTCGACCCGCCTGACCCTGCGCCTGCTGGCCGAGCGCGAGCTGATGACGCAGGAAACCGTCGAGCGCCTGCTGGAAGCGTATACCTTCCTGCGCAACCTCGAACACCGGCTGCAATACCTGGACGACGCCCAAACCCATACCCTGCCCGCGAACGAGGGCGACCGCGAGATCGTCGCCCGCATGATGGGCCTGCCCGACGTGCCGACCCTGCTCGCCCAGCTGGAACAACGGCGCGCCTTCGTCGCCGCCCAGTTCGACGACATGTTCGCCGACAAGAGCGCCCCCGCCGGCGAGGAGCGCGCGGAACTGGAAGCGATCGCGGCCGACCCGGAAGCGATCGCCGCGATCGAAGCCCACCTCGGCGCGCTCGGCTATGACGATCCCGCAGGGGCCGCGCGGCGCCTGGCCGCGACCTGGGGCGCGCCCCGTCTGCAGAGCCTGCCCGACGCGAGCCGTGCGCGCCTGCTGGCCCTGGTCAACCTGGCGCTGCCGCTGGTGGCGACCGTCGTCGTGGAAGCCGGCGTCGGCAGCCATGGCGCGACCCTCGGGCGCCTGCTCGATTTTCTCGAGGCCATTGCCCGGCGCTCGGCCTACCTGTCGCTGCTGACCGAATACCCGCACACCCTCGAGCGCGTGATCCGCATGATGCATGCGAGCGGCTGGGCCGCGACCTTCCTGACCCTGCACCCGATCCTGCTCGACGAACTGCTGGACGACCGCGGCGGCATCGACGAGCCGGCCCAGCTGTCGGCCAGCCTCGACGCGAAACTCGGCGAAGCAGAAGGCGACACCGAACGCCAGCTCGACATCCTGCGCGATGCCCACCACGCCCAGCTGTTCCGGCTGCTGGCCCTGGACCTGGCCGGAGAATTGTCGGTCGAGCGCCTGGCCGACCACCTGTCGGCGCTGGCCGACGTGGTCGTCGCCGCCACCGTGCGCTGGGCCTGGAAGACGGTGGCCACCCGCCACCGCGAGGATCCGCGCTTCGCCGTCATCGCCTACGGCAAGCTCGGCGGCAAGGAACTGGGCTATGTCTCGGACCTGGACGTCATCTTCCTGTTCGACGACGAAGACGACATGGCGCCCTCGAATTACGCCAAGCTGGGGCAGCGCTTCATCACCTGGATGACGGCCCACACCCCGGCCGGCATCCTGTTCGACATCGACACCGCGCTGCGTCCGGACGGGGCCAGCGGCATGCTGGTCAGTTCGCTGGCCGCCTTCGAGCGCTACCAGCACAATGCGGCCTGGGTCTGGGAGCACCAGGCATTGACGCGCGCACGCTTTTGCGCCGGCGATGCGGCCATCGGCGCGCGCTTCGAGGAGATCCGGGAGGCCGTGCTGCGGCGCGACCGCAGTGCCCAGGAAGCCGAGCTGAAGGCCGAAGTGCTCAAGATGCGCCAGCGCATGCACGACGCGATGCCGAACCGCACTTCCCTGTTCGACCTGAAGCAGGATGCGGGCGGCATGATCGACATCGAATTCATCGTCCAGTACCTGGTGCTGCGCTATGCCTCGGCGCATCCGCAACTCACCGCGAATGCCGGCAACATCGCCTTGCTGCACCGCAGCGGAGAACTGGGCCTGATCGATCCGGCGCTGGCCGCCGGCGCCGCCGACGCCTACCGGGCGATGCGCAAGCTGCAGCACCAGTTGCGGCTGCAGGGCGACGAGGCGCGCGTGCCCCATGCGCAGGTTCTCACGCACAGCGCCAACGTCAAAAAGCTCTGGATCAGCCTGCTGGGCTGAAACAGTTCCCCCCTCCTGTCGCCCGCACCGCGATGGTGCGCCGCACCAGCATTTACGCACTGTCACCAAGCGCTCGCGACCTGCTTCGATGCAGGGCGCGAGCTGCGCCGTGGGCGGCCGTATTTATGCACATTTTCTTATAAAAGAAAACAAAGTTTTCAGGAGCAACTGTTGTGTTGCGTTTAAGACTAATCGGCTCTTCAGAGTATTGACATTGATCAAAGGAAAGTGTCCTATATACAAGTCTTGCAGACAATACATACAGCCTGCGCACGGCACGTCATCCGTGACGTGGCGGGCCGGATTGTTGAAATTGCAGTCTCGAACAGAGCAGACGAAATAACTGAAAACCCATTTTCTTGGAGTGTCCATGCATCAACGTACAAAAATCGCGGTGGCCGTTACCCTGGCTGTAAGCGCGATGTCCGCCTTTGCCCAAACGGCGACTACCGAAACCTCACTGCAGCGCGTCGAAGTGACCGGTTCCCGTATTCGCGCTGTTGACCTGGCGACGGCACAACCAATCCAGGTCATGAGCCAGGAGCAGATCCAGAAGAGCGGCCTCGTCACCGTCGGCGACATCCTGAACACCCTGTCCTCGTCGGGTAGCCCGGACTTCTCGCGCGGCGCGGTGCTGACCTCCAACCGCGAAATGGGCGGCCAGTTCCTGAACATGCGTAACCTGGGTTCCGAGCGTCTGCTGGTGCTGGTGGACGGCAAACGCTGGAGCCAGTCGGTTGACGGCTTCACCGACATGTCGACCATCCCGTCGTCGATGATCGACCGCATGGAAATCCTGAAGGACGGCGCCTCGGCCATTTACGGCTCGGACGCGATCGCCGGCGTGGTCAACATCATCCTGAAGAAAAACATGGAAGGTGGCCAGTTCAGCGGCTACATGGGCCAGAACAAGGAAGGCGACGGCAAGACCAAGGACTGGAGCCTGTCGTACGGCGTCGCCGGCGACAAGGGTTCGTTGATGTTCGGCCTGTCGCACGCGGAGCAAGGCGTTGTGTGGGCACGCGACCGCGCGCTGACCAGCTTCACCTACGGCCCGAACCACTACTTCGACGGCCTGGGCACCAGCCCATGGGGCCGCGTTACCCCGATCACGGCAGCCGGCACCTCGAACACCTCGGCCGCAGCCGGCGGTTTCAACCGCATGATCAACCACACCGGCACCTACGACGGCGTGGGCACCAGCTCGGATTCGCGCAATCCGGCCAACTACCACGCTTTCTCCAGCGCCAAGGAAGCGGACCTGTACAACTCGACCCAGGACATGATGTTCCAGGCGCCGAGCCGCCTGACCTCGATCTTCACCAAAGGCACGCTGAACCTGCCGATGGACATGCGCTTCACCACTACCGCCATGTACGCCGAGCGCGGCTCGACGACCCAGGTCGCCGGCTACCCGCTGACCAGCACCTCCCAGGTCGCGAACAAGGTCTTCCTGGACAAGGACAGCTACTACAATCCGTACGGCAACCAGGTAGCCGGTGCCGGCCTCGGCCAGGACGTGTTCTTTGCCCGCCGCGTCATCGAACTGCCGCGCATCACCCAGAACAAGAACCGCACCCTGCACGTCGACGCAGCCCTGCAAGGCAACCTGAACCTGGGTCCAAGCACCTGGGACTGGAGCCTGGGTTACAACCACAGCGCGGTCAGCGGCAACACCACCAGCAGCGGCAACATCGACCTGGTCAACCTGAAGAAGGCCGTCGGCCCATCCTTCCTGGGTACCGACGGTGTCGTGCACTGCGGCACCAGCATGACCAACATCGTCACCGGTTGCGTACCGTTCAACGTCCTGGGCGGCCCATCGGCGTCGACCCCGGAAGCGCTGGCTTACATCAACCACAAAGGCGGCGGTACCTACAACAGCACCGTCAACAGCGCAACGGCCGACATCAGCGGCGAAATCTTCAAGCTGCCAGCAGGCGGCCTGGGCTTCGCAGCCGGTATCGAACGCCGCGAAGTACGCGGTTCGGACAATCCTGACTCGCTCGAGCAGCTGGCACTGACGACCAACCTGGCTGGTTTCAGCACGGTCGGCAAGTACACGGTCAAGGAAGCGTATGCCGAATTGAACGTTCCTATCCTGAAGAATGTCTTCCTGGCACAGAGCCTGGGCCTGAACCTGGCAACCCGCTATTCGGACTACAGCAACTTCGGCGACACCACCAACAGCAAGGTCAGCCTGACCTGGAAGCCAATCAACGACCTGCTGGTCCGCGGCACCTGGGCTGAAGGCTTCCGTGCTCCGGCACTGGGCGATACCTTCGGCGGCGGCTCGCAGTCGTTCGACACCTACCTGGACATCTGCGATACCGCCTTCGGCCGTGCCTCGCGCGACGCAGCCGTCGCAGCACGCTGCATCGCCAGCGGCGCCCCAGCCAACTTCCGCCAGAAGAACCAGGCTGGCGGCAACGTCGGTGCAGCTGGTGCACAGACCCCGGTGGCGTTCAACACCGGCGTCGGCAACAACAGCCTGACCCCGGAAACGGCAACCACCAAGACCGCAGGCTTCGTGTACAACCCATCGTACGTGAACGGCCTGTCGATCGCTGTGGACTACTTCGACATCGAAGTCAAGAACCGTGTGTCGGCCATCGGCGTCGCTTACACCCTGAACCAGTGCTACGTGAGCGGTGTGCAAGAGTTCTGCAACAACTTCTCGCGTGACGCAACCGGCCAGATCACCCAGCTGAACCGTGGCAACAAGAACATGGGTTCGATGTCGACCAAGGGTATCGACCTGGAGCTGAACTACCGCCTGGCGCGCAATGCGTACGGCCAGTTCGCGATCCGCAGCCAGACCACCTATGTGGACGAGTTCAACCTGCAGAGCACGAACGAGTCGGAAGTGCTGAACTACGCCGGCGAGTACCCGTACTACCGCGTGAAGTCGAACGTCAACCTGGACTGGTCGCTGGGCAACTGGTCGGCCACCCTGGGCGCCCGTTACTTCAGCCCGGTCAAGACCACCGGCTGGGATTGCGATCCTGCCGCGCCGATCGAGTGCAACAACCCGACTGGCCAGTCCGCTGGCTTCGACGGCTACAACAAGCTCGGTTCGCAGGTCTATACCGACCTGAGCGTCGGTTACAAGACCGCATGGAACGGCAAGATCATGGTTGGTATCAACAACATCCTGGGCCGCAAGCCACGTTCGAACTACGATGCCGGCTCGTCGGCAGCGAAAGTCGACGCGGACGTCCCGCTGGACCGCTTCTTCTGGGTCCGTTACAACCAGTCGTTCTAAGCCACGCCTGAACGGCCCGCTCCGGCGGGCTGTCATCGAATGCCCGCTTCGGCGGGCATTTTTCGTTAACGCTTTGCCTACGCGGCGTCAAGGGTGCACAAAAGAAATTCTCACGTATTTACACAATTTTGCAACATTTCAAAAGTAAAAAGTTCACTCCATTGACAAGCTCATGCGTGAGATGGTTCCATGATGCCCGCTTGATGCAACTCCAGTTGCGTCGAAGAATGCCTGAACGCCTGAATGACGTATTTACATAAAAAAATACTAAATCTGGATCAGAGTGAGTGATTTTTTACTGAGGAGTGTCGTTTCATGATCGAAACAATCTTGTCCCGGTCGATCCGCGTGATCTGCCTGAGCGGCCTGGCCGTTGGCATGCAGTCCGCGTTTGCCCAGGACGCAGCGCCGGCGTCGGCATCGATGCAACGCGTCGAAGTCACCGGTTCGCGTATTCGCCAGGTCGACCTGGAAACGGCCCAGCCGGTCCAGGTGATGACCCAGCAGCAGATCCAGGCAACCGGCCTGGTCACCGTCGGCGACATCCTGAACAACCTGTCGTCGGCCGGCTCGCCGGACTTCAGCAAGGGCGGCTCGCTGACCTCGAACCGTGAAAACGGCGGCCAGTACATCAACCTGCGCAACCTGGGCTCGAACCGCCTGCTGGTGCTGGTCAACGGCAAGCGCTGGACCCAGACCGTCGACGGCTTCACCGACATGTCGACCGTTCCTGCCTCGATGATCGAACGCATCGAAGTGCTGAAGGACGGCGCCTCGTCGATCTACGGCTCGGACGCGATCGCCGGCGTGGTCAACATCATCCTGAAGAAGTCGATGGAAGGCGGCCAGCTGAGCCTGTACACCGGCGCCAACCAGCATCATGGCGACGGCAAGAACAAGGACTTCTCGCTCTCTTACGGCGCCGGCAACGACAAAGCCTCGCTCATGTTCGGCCTGTCGCACACCGAGCAGGGCGTGGTCTGGCCATCGTCGCGTGAAATCACCTCCACCTCCTACGGTCCGGCACACCCGACCGCAGGCCTGGGTGGCGGCCCATGGGGCCGTATCACCGCCGTCGACGCGTTCGGCGGCTCCCTCACCGATCCGGCCAAGGGCGGCTTCAACAAGACCCTGAACCACACCGGCACCTACGACGGCGTGGGCACCGGCGCCAATTCGCGCGACCCGAACAGCTACCACAACTACGTGGGCGCCAGCGCGGACAAGTACAATTCGACGCAAGACATGATGTTCGTCATGCCGAACAAGCTCGATACGCTGTTCGTCAAGGGCGAAGTCAACCTGCCGCTGGACATGAAGTTCAGCAGCACCGCGATGTACTCGCAGCGCAAATCGACCGCGCAGATTGCCGGTTACCCGCTGCAGTCGACCACCCAGTCGACCTTCCCGGTCTACATCGACCAGGACAGCTACTTCAACCCGTACGGCAACCAGGTGGCCGGCGCCGGTAATGGCCAGGACCTGTTCTTCGCCCGCCGCACGATCGAAGTGCCACGCGTGACCGAAAACGAAAACCGCACCCTGCACGTCGACGGCACCCTCGAAGGCAACTTCAACGTGCGCGACATGGCATGGAACTGGAGCGCCGGCTGGAACCACAGCAAGGTCACCGGTTCGACCCTGGGCACCGGCAACCTGAACCTGCCGAACCTGAAGCGCGCCCTCGGCCCATCGTTCTTGAATGCCTCCGGCGTCGTCCAGTGCGGCACCCCGGGCGCGCCGATCGGCCTGACCGAGTGCACCCCGTTCGACATCCTGGGCGGCCCATCGGCCTCGACCCCGGAAGCGCTGGCCTACGTCATGTCGACCGGCCAGGCGACCTATGGCAGCTCGGTCACCAGCTTCACCGCCGACATCGGCGGCGAAGTCTTCAAGCTGCCGGCCGGCGCAATCGGCTTCGCGGCCGGCGTCGAGCGCCGTGAAGTGAAGGGCTACGACCGTCCGGGCCAGTTCGAGCAATCGGGCTACTCGACCGACCTGGCGGGCAACCCGACCGTCGGCCGCTACACCGTCAAGGAAGCCTACGCCGAACTGAACGTGCCGGTCCTGAAGGGCCAGCCGTTCGCAGAACTGCTGAGCTTCAACCTGGCGTCGCGCTACTCGGACTACAGCAACTTCGGCAACACCACCAACAGCAAGATCAGCTTCATGTACAAGCCGGTCAAGGACCTGCTGACCCGTGGTACCTGGGCTGAAGGCTTCCGTGCACCTGCCCTGGGCGACACCTTCGGTGGCGGCCAGCAGTCGTTCGACACCTTCCTCGATCCGTGCGACACCCGCTTCGGCGAAGCCGCGCGCGATCCGGCCGTCCAGGCGCGCTGCGTTGCCATGGGCACCAACGCGACCTATCGCCAGCTCGACCAGTCGGGTACCCCGATCAGCAGCACCGGTGGCACCCAAGGCCTGACCGCCTTCAACTCGGGCGCAGGCAACACTTTCCTGCAGCCTGAAACCGCGGTTACCAAGACCCTTGGCTTCGTCTACAGCCCGTCGTTCCTGCCAGGTTTCTCCGGCTCGCTCGACTGGTACAACATCAAGGTCAAGAACCGTATCACCGGCATTTCCGCCGAATACGTGGCCAACGAGTGCTATATCAACGGTTCGGCTGACTTCTGCAGCGTGATCAAGCGTGACCCGGCCACCGGCCAGGTCAATGCCCTGTCGCACGGCAACGCCAACCTGGGCGAAATGGAAACCGAAGGCTTCGACATCGCCCTGTCGTACCGCCTGCCGCGTACCCAGTACGGCCAGTTCTCGGTCCGTAACGAGACCTCGTACGTCGACACCTTCCGTACCCGTACCGGTGCCGACAGCCAGTGGAACAACTACGCCGGCGAGTACCTGTACAACCGCGTGAAGTCGAACACCACCCTGGACTGGAACCTGGGCAACTGGAGCGCGACCTGGGGCATGCGTTACTACAGCCCGGTCAAGGACCAGTGCTGGGACGTGGACGTCGAGTGCAACCTGCCGAACGCCCAAACCACCTGGGGTACCGGTGCCAACAAGCTCGGTTCGCTGGTGTACCACGACCTGAGCGTCGGCTACAAGACCTCGTGGAACGGCCGCATTCTGGTGGGCGTGAACAACGTCTTCGGCAAAGAGCCGCGCATCACGTACAACACCCAGGCCTCGGCTGCCTCGGTGGATGCGGACCAGCCAATCGACCGCTTCTTCTACGTCCGTTACAACCAGTCGTTCTGATGCACGCCTGATCGCAGATGCCGGCCATGCCGGCATACGGTGCCCGCTTCGGCGGGCATTTTTTATTGTATTTCCGCTTTTCCCGCGTCCCCGCGCCGCCTGCCGCGGCCCTCCAAGCCAATGTGTTTCCTTACAACATTGTGACTCCGTAACGACACATATTCACAATAGTTGTTTTCTTATAACGCGCGCTCGTTGACACCGAAGTTGCCAAATGATGTTATGGCAAAGGTGGAAAGAAGGAACTTCTTTTCACAGAGAACCCATCAGGATGTACCGGACTTCCGCTCGGATTTCCGGGGCCCAATCTATCAAATAGGACATCATGTTTAAAGAAAAAGTTATGGCGCAATCGCTGCGCCTGATGTTTTCCAGCGGTGTCGCGCTCGGCCTGGGCGTCGCCGCCCTGCCGGCAATGGCGCAAGAGCAACCGGAACAACCAGCCATGCAGCGCGTCGAGGTGACGGGTTCCTCGATCAAGCGCATCGCCGCCGAAGGAGCGTTGCCGGTCACGACCGTCACCGCCGAAGCCATCCGCGCATCTGGCGTTACCTCGATGGCCGACCTGGTGCAGCGCATGTCGACGGTGCAGGGCTCGACCGGCGAATCGGCTTCGGTCGGCGGCCAGACCTTCGGCTTCTCGGGCATCTCGATCCACAATGTCGGTGAAACCCGTACCCTCGTCCTGCTCAACGGCAAACGCCTCGCGCAGTTCGGCGGCCAGACCCTCACCGGCTTCGCCGCCGGCTTCGACCTGAACTCGATCCCGCTGTCGGCCATCGACCGTGTCGAACTGCTGACCGACGGCGCTTCCGCGCTGTACGGCGCCGACGCCATCGCCGGCGTCGTCAACTTCATCACCAAGCGCGACCGTACCGATGCCGACATCACGGTCGGCTACTCGCATCCCAAGGACGGCGCCCGTGAACGCCGCTTCAGTCTGACCAAGGGCTTCGGTTCGCTCGACGAGGACGGCTGGAACGTGATGCTGACCTTCGGCCACGACGAGCGCACCAAGCTCACTTCGGGCAGCCGTTCGTTCGCCAACACCGGCGAGCGTACCTTCTCGGCCAACGGCAAGCAGTATCGCATCCAGCAATTCTCGGCCAGCCCGATCCCGGCCAACGTCCTGAACGACCGCGGCGAGCTGATCAGCCCGGCACTGCGCACCAGCGGCAGCTGCCCGACCAAGACCTTCCGCGTTACCCAGCCCTACACCATCGACGGCGAGAACTTCGTCGACGACTACTGCGGCTACGACTTCGTCAAGGATCTGGAGATCTTCCCGGAACGCAAGCGCGACAGCCTGATGCTGTCGGGAACGACCAAGGCCTTCGGCCAGGAACTGTATGCCGACGTGCTGCTCTCGCAAACCAAACAAAGCTCGCGCATCGCGCCGGTGCCGGGGCAGGTCTCGATCGATGCCGGTACGGCCCTGCACAACCAGTACCTGGTGCCGCTCGGCATCACCGGCGACACCGTCGCCTTCTACCGCCTGTTCGACCTGGGCCAGCGTACATCGAACGACATCGCCCAGTTCGCCAGCGCCGTGTTCGGCTCGCGCGGCAGCTTCGCCGGCTGGGATTACGATGCGTCGTACAACTTCTCCAAGAGCAAGGTGCGCGGCGACATCTCCGGTTATCCGGGCGCCCTTGCCGTCAGCAACCTGACCAGCAGCGGCCTGCTCGATCCCTTCGTCGGACCGGGCCAGCAAAGCGCCGCCGCGCAACAGGCGATCAGCGCGACTGCCTATAACGGCTATTGGGATGGCGGTGTGTCCGAGCTGAATTCGGTCGCGCTGACCGGCTCGCGCTCGCTGATGCAACTGGCGGGCGGCGCCATGATGCTGGGCGTCGGCGTCAACTTCAACCGCGAGGAGTTCTCCTCGAAGCCGAGCCTGTTCGCCCAGGGCGCACTGGCCGATCCGGTGGCCGGCACCCTGTGCGGCGGCGCCGCAGGCCTCGAGTGCGACCAGCGTTTCGGCGATGCCGCCAGCTCCCTGCCGTACACCGCGAAGCGCAATTCGAAAGGCGTGTTCGCCGAATTGGTGATGCCTGTCATCAAGAACCTGGAACTGGGTGCCGCGGCACGCTACGACCACTACTCGGACTTCGGCAGCGCCCTCACCGGCAAGGCCAGCTTCAAGTGGTCGCCAACGACGAACTTCCTGGTGCGCGGTTCGGTCGGCAACGGCTTCCACGCACCGACGGTCCCGCAGGTCAATGCCGCGCTCCAGAGCTTTGGCGTGACCAGCGAGAACTACACCTGCTCGCCGGAACTGCAGCAGGTGGCAGCGGCTAACGGCGCGCTCTGCCGTCCAGGCAGCGCCCAGTACGACCAGCTGGCCGGCGGCAACCAGACCCTGAAGCCTGAAAAATCGCGCCAGGCCACCCTGGGCTTCCGCTACGAGCCGTTCCGCGCGCTCAGCCTCGGCGCCGACATCTGGACGGTTGCGATCCGTGATACCTTCGGCCAGCTGAGCGAGCAGGTGGTCTTTGCGAACCCGCTGCAGTTCCCGAACTCGTGGGGCTCGCAGGTGGACATCGCCACCGGCCGCAACTACCTGGCCTTCAAGGCGGATAACCAGAACCTGGGCAAGTACTACGCCACGGGTATCGACTGGGACATCACCGGCCGCTACCGTACCCCTTGGGGCGCGCTGACCTCGCAGCTGAACATCTCGCAGATGCTGCGCGAGAAGAGCCAGCTGGAACAAAACGGAGAGTACTTCTCGGCGATCGCCAACTTCGCCGAGTTGGGCAACGTGACCTTCCGCAACCGCGGCACCTGGCGCAATACCCTGAAAACCGGCAACTTCTCGACCACCCTGAGCGCGAACTTCAAGTCGGGCTACCGCGACCAGGAAACCCTGGTCGATGTACTTGACGCCGGCGGCAACGTCACCGGCCAGGAAGAAGTGCGCTACAAGGTCAAGTCCTTCGCCACCTTCGACCTGCAGACCGTCTGGACCCCGAACGCGACCTGGTCGGTCACCGCCGGCGTCCTGAACCTGGCCGACAAGGAACCGCCTTTCGTTCCCTCGACCTCGGGCGCGAACCGCGGCCAGCAGTTCGGCTACGACGACCGCTACTACGATGCACGCGGCCGTACCGCGTACATCAACGCGTCCTACCGGTTCTGACGCCTCACCCGTCGCACCCACATCCGCCGGCCTGCCCGGCGGATTTTTTTTGTCCGCGCACGCCCGGTGCAGCCCTGCAACACCCTGAGGTATCATAGCGGATTGACCGCACCGCGCCCGCAGGGCCGGCACACCTGGCTTTCAAGGCAAACATGGCAATCAAACTCAAGAACGACAAGGACATCGCGAAGATGCGCGTCGCCGGCCGCATGGCCGCCGAAGTCCTGGAAATGATCAAAGAATACGTCGTTCCCGGCGTCTCCACCGAAGAACTCGACCGCCGCTGCAACGAGTACATCCGCAAGGTACAGAAGGCAACGCCCGCCAACGTCGGCTACCACGGCTTCCCGAAGACCCTGTGCACCTCGGTGAATGGCGTGGTCTGCCACGGCATCCCGAGCGAAAAGGAAATTTTGAAGGACGGCGACATCGTCAACATCGACGTCACCGTGATCAAGGACGGCTGGCACGGCGACACCAGCCGCATGTACTACGCCGGCACGCCCAGCCTCGAGGCGAAGCGCCTGGTCGACACCACCTATGAATGCATGATGGCGGGCATCCGCACGGTGCGTCCCGGTTCGCGCCTGGGCGACGTCGGCCACGCGATCCAGAAAATCGCCGAGGCCGCCGGTTATTCGGTGGTGCGCGACTACTGCGGCCACGGCATCGGCCGCGTCTACCACGAAGACCCGCAGGTGCTGCACTATGGCCGCCCGAACACGGGCCTGCTGCTGAAGGAAGGCATGACGTTTACGGTCGAGCCGATGATCAATGCCGGCGACGACGAAGTGGCCCAGCTCGACGACGGCTGGACCGTGGTGACGCGCGACGGCTCGCTCTCGGCCCAGTGGGAACACATGATCGCGGTCACCGCGAACGGCTTCGAGATCCTGACGCCCTGGCCGAAGGCCTGAGCGCAGGCGATGGACGAAAAAAAACCCGCCGGTCGGCGGGTTTTTCATTGCTGCTTGCGAGAATTATTTGGCGTTCATCAGCGCGACGGTGGTGTCGAGCATGCGGTTCGAGAAGCCCCACTCGTTGTCGTACCACGACGAGACTTTCACCAGGCGGCCCGAGACCTTGGTCAGGGTCGAATCGAAGTTCGACGAGGCCGGGTTGTGGTTGAAGTCGATCGAGACCAGCGGCTCGGTCTGGTAGGTCAGGATGCCTTTCAGGGCGCCTTCCGAGGCGCTCTTCAGGATCGAATTGACCTCGTCCACCGTGGTGTCGCGCTTGGCGATGAAGGACAGGTCGACCAGCGAGACGTTGATGGTCGGCACGCGGATCGCGAAGCCGTCCAGCTTGCCGTTCAGTTCAGGCAGCACCAGGCCGACCGCGGCGGCGGCGCCGGTCTTGGTCGGGATCATGCTCATGGTGGCCGAACGGGCGCGGCGCAGGTCTTCGTGCATCACGTCCGACAGCACCTGGTCGTTGGTGTAGGCGTGCACGGTGGTCATCAGGCCGGTTTCCAGGCCGATGGCGTCGTTCAGCGGCTTGACCAGCGGGGCCAGGCAGTTGGTGGTGCAGGAAGCGTTCGAAATGACGGTGTCGGTCGACTTCAGCACGTCCTGGTTGACGCCGAAGACGATGGTGGCGTCCACATCCTTGCCGCCCGGTGCCGAGATGATGACCTTCTTGGCGCCGCCCTTCAGGTGGGCCGATGCCTTTTCCTTGGTGGTGAAGAAGCCCGTGCATTCCAGCACCACGTCCACGCCCAGCTCGCCCCATGGGATTTCGGCCGGGTTACGCTGCGCGAACACGCGGATCGGATCGCCGTTGACGATCATGTTGTCGCCTTCGACCGTGACGGTGCCCGGGAACTTGCCGTGCGCGGTGTCATAGCGGGTCAGGTGGGCGTTCGACTCGGCATTGCCGAGGTCGTTGATCGCCACGATCTGGATGTCTTGCTTTTTGCCGCCTTCGTAGAAAGCGCGCAGGATGTTGCGGCCGATGCGGCCGTAGCCGTTGATTGCAACTTTGATCGTCATTGCTTAGCTCCTGATTAGAAAAAAACTTTTTTCGACCTCGAATACGAAACGGGCCACCCGCAGGCAGCCCGTGAAAAACATTAGGCAGCGATGACCGCTTTCGCCTTGGCCACGACGTTCTCGACCGTGAAGCCGAAGTGCTTGAACAGCACCGGCGCCGGAGCCGACTCGCCGAAGGTGTCGATACCGACGACCGCGCCTTCCAGGCCCACATACTTGTACCAGAAATCGGTCACGCCGGCTTCGATGGCGACACGCGGTACGCCGCGCGTCAAGACACTTGCTTTATAGCTTGCGTCCTGGCGGTCGAACACGTCGGTCGACGGCATCGAGACCACGCGTGCGGCAATGCCCTCACCCGCCAGCGCTTCGGCCGCCTTCACGGCCAGCTCGACTTCCGAACCGGTGGCGATCAGGATGACTTTGGCGTCCGCCGCGTCGCGCAGCACATAGCCGCCCTTGGCGACGTTGGCGACCTGGGCGCTGTCGCGCTCCATGAACGGCAGGTTCTGGCGCGAGAAGATCAGGGTCGATGGGCCGTCGCGGCGCTGGACTGCCGCGCCCCAGGCCACTTGCGATTCGACCGTGTCGCACGGACGCCAGTTGTCCAGGCCCGGGATCAGGCGCAGCGACGAGACGTGCTCGACCGACTGGTGGGTCGGGCCGTCTTCGCCCAGGCCGATCGAGTCGTGGGTGAACACGAACAGCGAGCGGATCTTCATCAAGGACGCCATGCGCAGGGCATTGCGGCTGTAGTCGGAGAAGGTCAGGAAAGTCGCGCCGAACGGGATGAAGCCGCCGTGCAGGGCGACGCCGTTCTGGATCGCGGCCATGCCGAATTCGCGCACGCCGTAGTTGATGTGGTTGCCCGGGATGCCCGAACGCACGGCAACGATCTCTTTCCAGTTCGTCAGGTTCGAGCCCGTCAGGTCAGCCGAGCCGCCCAGGAATTCAGGCAGGATCGGGGCCAGCGCCTGGATCGCGTTCTGCGAAGCCTTGCGGGTGGCGATGGTTTCCTTCTTGTCGATGCAGGTGGCGATGGCCGCTTCCAGGACTTCGTTGAAGTTACCCGGCAGCTCGCCTTTCATGCGGCGCTCGTATTCGGCGGCCAGCTCAGGGTGCTGGGCGCGGTATTCCGCGAACATCGTGTTCCAGCCGTTTTCCAGCTCGGCGCCGCGTGCCTTGGCGTCCCAGGCCTGGTAGATTTCGCCAGGAATGTCGAACGGGACCGGGTCCCAGACGAGGTGCTGGCGCACGGCCGCGATTTCCTTGTCGCCCAGCGGGGCGCCGTGGACTTTATCGCCGCCTTCCAGGTTCGGGGCGCCCTTGCCGATGATGGTCTTGCAGCAGATCAGGGTCGGACGGTCCGAGGTCTTGGCTGCCGCGATGGCGGCGCTGACGGCTTCCACGTTGTGGCCGTCGACCTTCGGGATCACGTTCCAGCCGTAGGCTTCAAAACGCTTCTGGGTGTCGTCCGTGAACCAGCCTTCGACGCGGCCGTCGATCGAGATGCCGTTGTCGTCGTACAGCCAGATCAGCTTGTTCAGGCGCAGGGTGCCGGCCAGCGAGGCGACTTCATGCGAAATGCCTTCCATCAGGCAGCCGTCGCCCAGGAAGGCATAGGTGTAGTGATCGACGACATCGAAGCCCGGACGGTTGAATTCGTACGACAGCAGCCACTCGGCCAGCGCCATGCCGACGGCGTTGGCGATACCCTGGCCCAGCGGACCGGTGGTCGTTTCCACGCCCGGGGTGATGCCCACTTCCGGATGGCCCGGGGTCTTCGAGTGCAGCTGGCGGAAGTCGCGGATGTCGTCCATCGACACGTCGTAGCCGGCCAGGTGCAGCAGCGCGTAATGCAGCATCGAGCCGTGGCCGTTCGACAGCAGGAAGCGGTCGCGGTTGCTCCAGTGCGGATTGGCCGGGTTGTGGCGGTAATGCTTGTCCCACAGGGCGACGGCGATTTCTGCCATGCCCATCGGCATGCCCGGGTGGCCGGAGTTGGCTTTCTGGACAGCGTCCATTGCCAGCGCGCGGATTGCGTTGGCCATCAGGGAGGTGGTTTGCATAGATGTCATGATCGGTAAGTCTGGGAATGGGAGGCGGCAGACCTTGAAAAGGCCGTAACCCGATATTCTACCAGAGCTGCCGCTGCCTAACTAAAAGGCGTTCATTTACAATGCGCCCTTCCCTTGACTTTCGCAGGATCTCCATGCCCCGTTTCTACTGTCCCCAGCCGCTCGCCACGGGCGCCGTCGTCGACCTGCCGGAAGCGGTCGCCCATCACTTGCACGTGGTGCGGATGCAGCCGGGCGATGCGCTGACGCTGTTCGACGGCCGCGGCGGCCAGTACCGGGCCAGCCTTGCCGAGATCGGCAAGAAACGCGCAAGCGCCCTGGTCGAGGAACATCAGGCGCTGGAGGCCGAACTCCCGTACGCCCTGACGCTGGCGCAAGGCTTGCCGGAAGGGTCGAAGATGGACTGGATCATCGAAAAGGCGGTCGAACTCGGCATCGCGGCGATCCAGCCGCTGGCGGCCCAGCGCAGCGTGGTGCGCCTGTCGGGCGAGCGGCTCGACAAGCGCCAGGCGCACTGGCAGGGCGTGATCGTGGCGGCTTCCGAGCAGTGCGGGCGCAACCGGCTGGCGCAGCTGGCGCCGCTGGCGGATTTCGAGCGTTTCATCGGCCAGCCGGAGGCCCAACCGCGCATCCTGTTCTCGCCACGCGCCACACAGTCGCTCGCCGGATGGGCGCGCGCCGCCGGGCCGCAGGCGGTGACGCTGCTGGTCGGGCCGGAAGGCGGTTTCAGCGATGAAGAAGAACAGGCGGCGATCGGCGCCGGCGCCCTCGCCCTCTCGCTCGGACCGCGCGTGCTGCGCACCGAGACGGCGGGACTGGCGGCGGTCGCCGCCCTGAACGCGCTGTGGGGCCAGTTCTGAGCCTGCCCGGCCGGCGCCGCCCATAAAAAAAACCGCAGCCGAGGCTGCGGTTTTTTGTTGCGGCCGCGAAGGCCGCAAGCCCTACACGGTTCGATTACTTGAACTTGTAGTTGTACTCGGCGGTGAACTTGGCCGAACGTGGCGCGGTTGCGCTGATCAGGCCTTCGTACAGGTTGTAGCGCGACTGGTTGGTGTTGTAGCGCTCGTACACCTTCTGTGCGGTCTGGCTGTTGAAGACGTTGAACACGTCCACCTTCAGCG
This sequence comes from Massilia sp. LXY-5, assembly GCF_059801075.1. Taxonomy (NCBI): domain Bacteria; kingdom Pseudomonadati; phylum Pseudomonadota; class Betaproteobacteria; order Burkholderiales; family Oxalobacteraceae; genus Massilia; species Massilia sp. LXY-5. The sequence continues at coordinate 458,719 of NZ_JBNNEH010000003.1, read as the reverse complement.
ACAGGCCGGCGACGGCTGCCGGACGGTACACCACGTTCATGTCGAAGGTCTTTTCCCAAGGCAGACGGCCAACGCTGCCGCGCGGCGACGGCGTGTTGGTCGAACCGGTCGCGCCGAAGCAGTAGTGCGATGCCGACTGGTAGTTCAGGCCAGGAGGGAAGCCAACCGTGTTCGGGTTGGTACCCACGCACGAACGTGGACGGCCCGATGCCAGGGTAGCGGCGCCACCGATCACCCATTCAGGCGTGATGTCGTAGAAACCGAAAGCCTTGATCTGGTGCTTGCGATCGTTCGGCAGCAGGCCGTCGGCGTAAGACATCAGCTCACGGTAGTCCCAGGTCTGGGTAGCTGCCACGTCGCCCTGCGCCGAACTCGTATCCGACAGCGTCTGGCCCTCGGTGTTGCCCTTGTTGCGCGACAGGGTGTAGTTCACCTTGGCGTACCAGCCGTTGCGGTATGGGTGCTCGGCGAACAGATCCAGCGCTGCGTAGGTACGCGTTGCCTTGTCGAAGCCCAGCTCTTCCTTGGTCAGGTGGACCTTGGTGTAGGTGCCGTTGCCTGCGTAGTCGACCAGGAAGTCGTTGTCTTCGCCCGGGTTGAACGTGGCGCAACCGAAGCCCGCGTAGTTGGTGGCGTCGATGCCGTTACGCGCGGCGTAGGCATCGAACGGACGTGGATCGCACAGGTCGTCGATGGTCGAACGCAGCTTGCGGTAGGTAACCTTGGCGCCGAAGTTCAGGCTCGGGTTGAACGAACGTTCCAGGCCCAGGGTGATTTCGTCCTGGTAGGCCGGCTTCATGTTCTGGGCCGCGACCGTCTTTGGATCCTTGGCCTGGCCGAATTCGTTGTTCGACGACAGCACGCCGGTCAGCTCGGTCGTACCGGTCGGCTGGCCGTTTGCATCCACACCCGTGTACGAGAAGTTCTGGGTGGTATACAGCGAGCCGTTCGCGCCGCGCAGGGCAACCACGGTCGGGATCTGGATGGTGTAGCGGCCGATGCTACCGAACACCTTGAACGATGCGTCACCGTTCACGTCCCACGACACGTTCGCGCGTGGTGCGTACTGGTTCTTCATCTCGATGTACTTGGTGCCATCCTGGTTCGCGTTGTAGAAACCTTCGCGACGCACGCCGACGGTCACCAGCACGTCCTTGGTTGCCTGCCAGCGGTCTTCGATGTACTGCGCGTCCTGGCCTGCAAAGGCGTTCGACACGGTCGAGTAGATCGTCTTCTGGACGTAGTAACCCTGGTTCGCCAGGCCTGGCTTGCCCAGCAGGATACCGACGTCGTCGGCCGGCTTGGTCGGATCGGTATGGAGGTAGGTCAGCAACGCACCGCCCGCATAGGCCTCGCCGGCGCCCAGCGATGCCATCTTGTTGTTGTCCAGACCAGCGCGCAGGGTATGGTTGCCCAGCTTGTACTCGAGGTCCAGGCGCTTCGAGGTCACGTCGTCCGACGAGCCGTTCTTCGGCAGCGTGCCGGTGATCGACTGGCCGCTCGTATAGGCCAGGCCAGGGTACTGGTTTTCCGGCGCTGCGGTTACTTGCGGCAAGGCCGGGTTGTAGCCAGCAGGCGTGTAGAAGTGGCGTGCCTGCATCTTGCCGTACAGCGCGTTGACGGTCAGGTTGTCGGTGATGTTGCCGACGTAACGCAGGCTCTGCAGTTCGCCGCCATTCGCGTTGAACGGACCGAATTCCTCACGGGTCGAGGTATTGACGGTCGCGCCGACGGCACGGGTCGCGTAGTTGTACGAGCGGTACTGGGTCTCGGTCTTCGGCAGGTCGCCGATCAGCGTCAGCTCCAGGCGGTGGTCGTCGTTGATGTTCCAGTCGACCTTGCCGTAATAGCGCTTGGTCTTGGTCTCGTAGTCGCGCCAGCCGTTGCTTGCCAGCGTGGTCGAGGTACGCGACTGGTAGACGCCATTGCTTTCCAGCTGGGTCTGCTCCAGGGCGAAGAAGCCGAACAGGGTGTCGGGGATCAGCGGGCCGCCGGCATACACCGAGTACTGCTTCTGGTCGACCTTGTTGTCTTCGCGGCGCAGGCGCAGCGTGTTGTCCGTTGCCGGGAAGGTGCCGATGTTCGGGTAGTAATAGTCGCGGTAGCTGGCGCGGGTCGACGATGGGGTGATCGAGACCAGGGCACCTGCTTCCCAGGTGTTGGTGCCGGATTTGGTGGTGATGTTCACCACGCCGCCGGTCGAGCGGCCGAATTCGACGCCGTAGCCGCCGGTCAGGATCTGCGCCTGGGCGATTGCGCCGAACGGCAGTTCCATCGCGCCCAGCTGGGTCAGCGGATTGGTGACAGGGAAACCGTTGATGTTGTACGCGTTCTCCGATGCGCCGCCGCCGGCGAAGCTCGCGCCTGCTGCATAGGTCGGGTCGCCACGGGTGGTGTTCGGCGCCAGCTGGACGATCGATTCGACGTTGCGGCCGATCGGCAGCTTCTCGAGTTCGCGCGCGGTGAAGGTCGCGCCGTTGACCGAGCTCGACACGTCGATGCGGCTGCGGCGGCCGCTCACGCGGACCGTTTGCGCGCCGCCGGCGATGGCGGCAGCGCTCTCGAAGCTCGCTTCGACGCCCTGGCCGGCAAGGACTTCCAGCTGGCTGGTGCCGACGGTGGCGCCGCCCTTGGTCAGGGTCGCGCTGTAGGTGCCGATCGGGAGGCTGGTGATGCGGAAGTTGCCGTTCGCATCCAGTGCCACCGAACGCGTCGCGTTAGTGCCGTTGTTCTTGAGGACCACGGTGTCGCCGGAACCGGCGGCGACCTTGCCAAAAACCGTACCCGAGGCGTTGGATTGCGCCATTGCGGTCGGCATTACGGCTACGGTAATAGCACTGGCTGCGAAGGCAACCTGTAAGGCGCGAACCAAGACTGTATTTCTCAACATGCTCTATTCCTATTTAGTTTTTAGATTTACTGGCGTTCATGTCTCCGCAAAGGAAGCCTCTGCAGCAGCGCAGCTACTCTCCCTGCCATGATGGCCGCGAGACTCAAGTTCCACTCACGCGAGAACCAGTGTTACTGAGCTTACAAATAGAAACATGTGGGCTGAGATTGTGTCAACAGTGCAAGATGCGGTTGTGCATATTTGCAACAGAAAAATTTCACTTAAATAGATTTTTGAAGGATGTACATACTACGTTTTTAGGATCGAGAGCGTGTATGTACACGTATTTACGGCTTGTTGGAAGCCTTCTCTTTTTCGCTGCAGCGCAGCAATTGACCCGAAATGTTAAATTTCCTCTTTGCTTGCTCCATCGCTCGACCAGATTCAACCATGCGCAAGCTTGCCGCAAATCGCGAAGAATTAACTCGGCAATAATCTGCAATACCATGATGAAAACGCGCGAAAATAATTTCTTCAATCAGGACATAATAATCAGCCAATTCGGCGGGCGAGAATCAGACATTATCCTGCTCGGGGAAAACTTATGGATATCAAAGCGATGATTTGAATATGCACCGTAACAGGCGGCCGGTTGCGCTTGTTTTCCGCGCGGCGAACAGCGCAATAAAAAAAGCCGGTCCTCGTGGTTGACCGGCATTCGACAAGCAAGCGTGATCATTTTCCGTTGCAGGAAACGTCCGCACGCGAGCCGGCCTCTGGATGGCAGCGCGCGCCCATAAAAAAACCGCAGGCCGAAGCCTGCGGTTGCTCACTGCTCTTGGCGTTAGACCAGCCGCCTTGCGGCGGCCGTTCCCCTCATCAGAAGCGGTAGTTGTACTCGACGCCGAGTCGGACACTACGTGGTGCCGTGTAGCTGATCACGCGGCCGTAGGTCGGGCTGACATCTTCCGTGCTGCCGACATTGTAGGTCTCGTCGATCGTCTGCACGGTCTGCTTGTTGGCCACGTTGAACATGTCCAGTTTCACAGCCAGGCCTTTCAGCATCGCCGGACGATACGCCACGCTCAGGTCCAGGCGGATATCCCATGGGAGCTTGCCGCTGGTACCGCGTGGTGCAGGACCGCCGTTGCAGTAGAAGAACACCGAACCGTAGTCAGCCTCAGGCGGAACGTTTGGATCCCAGCCGAAGCAGTTCTTCGGACGGCCGGATGCAGCCAGGAAGTTACCGCCCAGGGTGATTTCCGGAGTCAGGTCGTAGTAGCCGAATGCCTTGACCTGGTGCTCGCGGTGGTTCGGCAGCAAGCCGTACGCATTGACCATCAGCTCTGGATTGTCCCAGGTCGACGTCGCTGCGACGTCGGTCTGTGCGTTGTCCGACTTGGTCTGGCCTTCCGTATTGCCACGGCTGCGCGACCAGGTGTAGTTCACGCGGCCATACCAGCCGTTGCGGTACGGGTGCTCGGCGAACAGGTCGACGGCGGTGTAGGTACGCTTCGGTTCGTCGAAGCCCAGGTCGGCCTTGCTCAGCTTGACCGTGGTGTAGCCGGTGCCGGTGCCGGCGTAGTCGACCAGGAAGGTCGAGTCTTCGCCCGGATTGAACGAAGCGCAGCCGAAACCACCCCAGTTGTCGGTGTTGATCTTGTTACGCTCGGCGTAAGCCTCGAACGGACGCGGATCGCACAGGTCGTCGATCGTGGCCTTCAGGACACGATGGGTCAGGCGTGCACCCACGTTCAGGTCCGGCGTCAGGGAGCGTTCGATACCCAGGGTCAGCTCGTCCTGGTAGGTCGCCTTGATGTCGCGAGCACTGACGGTGTTCGCGTCTTTTGGCTGGCCCAGTTCGTTGTTGACCGAGTACACGCCCGAAATTGGGTTCAGGCCGGTCGGCTGACCGTACTGGTCGGTGCCGGTGTAGGTGAATGCCTGACGGGTCAGGGTCGAACGGCTGGCGCCGCGCACTGCCAGGTGGGTCGGGATCTGCAGCGCGTAGCGGCCTGCCGAACCATAGACCTTCATCGACGAGTCGCCGTAGACGTCCCAGCTTGCCGCGACGCGTGGCGAGATCAGGTCCTTGGCTTTGAGGAAGGTCTCGCCGTCGCCGTTGATGTTCTTGAAGCTCTCGTTACGCAGGCCGAGGGTCACCAGGAGATCCTTGTTGACCTGCCATTTGTCTTCGATGTACTGGGCTTCCTGCTCGGAGCCGGCGCTGGTCAGCGAATCGAAGATACGACGCGAAACGTAGTAGCCCTGAGTTCCCAGGCCGCCGCCGCTTGCCGTCGAGGCGCGGGTCGGACCGAATGCGAGCGGGGTGTTCGGATTCGCCGTTTTTGCATAGACCCAGATACCGCCGCCGCCGTACACCTGGCCGATGGATTCCGAATCGAGCTTGTTGCTGTCGACACCGGCGCGCAGGAAGTGGTCACCCAGCTTGTATTCGACGTCGAAACGACGCGACTTGACCTTGCTTTCCGAGCTGCCGCTGGAGACGGCACCCGACAGCACCTGCGGGCTGAAGTAGTTCAGGCCGGGAGCACGGGCATTGCTCGGTGCAGTGATCTGGAAAATGTCGGCAGGAATGTTGCCAACTGGGTCGTATTTCGCCGAAGCCGGCGTCTTCATCTGGCCGACCAGCGCGGTCACGGTCAGGTTGTCGGTCAGGTTACCGGTATAGCGCAGGATCTTGATATTGCCGCCGACACCAGGGCCGAAGTCTTCGCTGTTCTTGTAGTGCTGCGAGGCGGTCTGGGCGCCGATCGTACCGCCTTTGACGCCGCTGGTCGGGTAGGTATAGCCGTACAACTGGCGGTCTTCCTCGCCTTTGTCACCGATGAAAGTGGCTTCCAGGCGATGCGCGTCGGTAATGTTCGCGTCGAGCTTGACCAGGTAACGGTCGGTCTTGTCCTGCGTGCGTTCGAAGCCGGTCGAGGCCAGGGCGCTCGAGGTGCGGATACCGATCACGCGGTCCAGGTCGTCGGTGCGGCGCTCGACGGCAGCGAACATGAACAGCTTGTCCTTGATCAGTGGGCCGCCGACGTAGGCGCCGTACAGCTTTTCGTCGCGCTCGAGGTTGTTACGCTGGACGTACAGGGTGCCATCGGTGGCCGAGTTAATTGCCGCGCCGGTGTTCGGATAGTAGATATCCTTCGGTTTCGAGCGCAGGCCATTCGGGGTAATCGAGGCGCTCACGCCTGCTTCCCAGGTGTTGGTGCCGTTCTTGGTGGTGATGTTGACCACACCGCCGACGGAACGGCCGAATTCCGCGCCGAAGCCGCCGGTCAGGATCTGTGCCTGGGCGATGGCGCCGAATGGCAATTCCGATGCGCCGAGCTGGGTCACCGGGTTGGTGACAGGGAAACCATTGATGTAGTAGGAGTTTTCAGAAGCACCGCCGCCGCCGAACGAAGCACCAGCCGAGTAACGCGAGTCGGCGCGGGTGGTGTTCGGTGCCAGCTGGATGATCGCTTCGACGTTCTGGGTCGTCGGCAGCTTGGCCAGTTCCTTGGCGGTGAAGACTGCACCGTTGTTGGTGTTCGAAACGTCGATCCGGTTGCGGCGACCCGTCACGCGAACCGTCTGCGCGCCTCCCGTCACAGCACCAGCCGCAGGCGCGAACGAAGCATCGACACCCTGGCCGACGATGACGTCGATTTCGGTGGTGTTGACCACGGCGCCGTTACGCACCTGTTCAACACGGTAATGACCTGGCGGCATTGCCGTAGCCGTATAGCGGCCACTTGCATCCGGCGTCACCGAACGCCGCACGCCCGTTTCAGTGTTGATCAGGTTGACGGTGGAACCCGATGCTGCCTCGACGGTACCGAAGATGGTACCTGCGGCATTCGACTGGGCCATGACCGGGTTGGTCACTGCCATCGATACTGCGGTTGCGCCGAGCGCAAGCTGCAGTGCACGGACCAAAACAGTTTTCTTCAACATGTGTGATTTCCTAAATTGATAGCGTCTCTATTGATCGGCTTGTTTAACAGTTCTTTAACCCTACAAACTGCCTTACCTCACTACTTCTTCTTTTTACTTGGCCAATAGATTAATCAGCCTCAAATTTCGATTGGATACGTTCAAACGTTATCTGATCGCAACATAAAACCATAGCAAAAGAACTACTGTCAACGAACAACTATTTGTGACGTGCATATAAACAACAGTCGTCTCTCCCTGGAGTAAAGTTACCAACACGTTCTCCTCAAACTGATGCGGTGCAACGAAAAATGCACCGTAAAATTCCTCCCGTGCACCAGACGGGTGCGTCGTTTAACTACGGTTATATTTACGTGATCGTGCAAGGGCAGCAGCCGGACATTCGCGCATTTATATTGCATCGCAATAAAAAATCGCATGCGGGAGCTGCCGTGCGCCGGCCTCGACCTACAGCGCAGCGCCGCTGCCGGGTTAAAATACGTGTTTGCCCACCGCCTTCCCGCGGCCCGGCACAGCGCTACCGCCCCATCTGGACTCTCCATGCTGCGAATTAACGAACTCAAGCTTCCCCTCGACCACCCCGACCACGCCCTGCGCGATGCCATCCTCAAGCGCCTCGGCATCGACGCCAGCGAGCTGGTCGACTTCAATGTCTTCAAGCGCAGCTACGATGCGCGTAAAAAAGCGGCGATCGTCCTGATCTACGCGATCGACGTCGAAGTGAAGAACGAAGCGGCGGTGCTGGCGCGCATGAAGGGCGACCAGTACATCCTTCCCTCCCCCGACACCGGCTACAAATTCGTCGACGCCGCGCGTCCGCCGGCCGGCACGCCGCGCCCGGTCGTGGTCGGCACCGGCCCCTGCGGCCTGTTCGTCGCCCTGATCCTGGCGCAGATGGGCCTGAACCCGCTGGTGCTCGAGCGCGGCAAGGTGGTGCGCGAGCGCACCGTCGACACCTTCGGCTTCTGGCGCAAGCGCAAACTCAATACCGAGTCGAACGTCCAGTTCGGCGAAGGCGGCGCCGGTACCTTCTCGGACGGCAAGCTCTACAGCCAGATCAAGGATCCGAAGCACTACGGGCGCAAGGTGCTGACCGAATTCGTGAAGTCCGGCGCGCCGGAAGAGATCATGTATGTCAGCAAGCCGCACATCGGTACCTTCCGCCTGGTGAAGATGGTCGAGCAGATGCGCGCCGAGATCCTGTCGCTGGGCGGCGAAATCCGCTTCGAGACCCGCGTCGACGACATCCGCATCAGCGAGACGAACGGCGTGCGCCAGGTGCGCGGCGTGGTGCTGGCCAGCGGCGAAGAAATCGCCACCAACCACCTGGTGATGGCGGTCGGCCACAGCGCGCGCGACACCTTCGAAATGCTGTACGAGCGCGGCGTCTACGTCGAAGCGAAGCCGTTCTCGATCGGCTTCCGGGTCGAGCACCCGCAGTCCTTGATCGACGTCTGCCGCTTCGGTCCGAACGCCGGCAACAAGATCCTCGGCGCCGCCGACTACAAGATCGTGCACCACGCCTCGAACGGGCGCTCGGTCTACAGCTTCTGCATGTGCCCGGGCGGCACCGTAGTCGCCGCCTCCTCGGAAGAAGGCCGGGTCGTCACCAACGGCATGAGCCAGTATTCGCGCAACGAGAGAAACGCCAACAGCGCCATCGTGGTAGGCATCACGCCGGAGGATTATCCAGGCCACCCGCTGGCCGGCATCGCCTTCCAGCGCGAACTCGAATCGCGCGCCTTCCTCCTCGGCGGCAGCACGTATGACGCGCCGGGCCAGCTGATGGGCGATTTCGTGCGGGGCGTGCCCTCGAAGGAATTCGGTTCCGTCATCCCGTCGTTCAAGCCGGCGGTGCACCTGACCGACCTGGCGCCGTCGCTGCCGGACTACGCGATTCTCGCGCTGCGCGAAGCCTTCGTCGCATTCGACAAGCAGATCAAGGGCTATTACAAGGAAGACGCGGTGCTGACCGGCGTCGAGACCCGCACCTCCTCGCCGATCCGCATCAAGCGCCGCGACGACGACCTGCAAAGCCTGAACACGCGCGGCCTGTTCCCGGCCGGCGAAGGCGCGGGCTACGCCGGCGGCATCATGTCGGCGGCCGTGGACGGCATCCGCGTGGCCGAGGCGGTGGCGATCGCCATGGGCGTGCCGGTCCCTGCACTGCAGGACTGATGCAGGCCACGCCCGACAGCCCTCCTGCCCGCGCGTTCGCGCCCTTCCTGGCGATCGTCGGCTCGCTGATCTCCGTGAACGTGGGCGCGGCCTATGCCAAGGGCCTGTTCCCGCTGGTGGGCAGCGCCGGCATCACGGCCGTGCGGGTGGGACTGGCGAGCATCTTCCTGATGGCCTTCTGGCGGCCCTGGCGCGCGCCGCTGGCACGGCCCGATGCGATCAACGTCGGCATCTACGGGGTCATGCTGGGCATGATGAACCTGCTGATCTACGCCGCGTTTGCGCGCATCCCGATCGGGGTGGCGATCGCCATCGAAGTCATCGGGCCGCTGGCGGTGGTGGTGCTGTCCTCGCGCCACCTGCGCGACTTCTTCTGGGTCGCCTGCGCGGCATGTGGATTGTGGCTGCTGGCGCCCACCAGCGTGGGCGCGGTGGCGCTCGATCCGCTCGGCGTCGCCGCAGCCGTCGGCGCCGGCTTCTGCTGGGCCATGTACATCGTCTTCGGCAAGCGCGTCTCGACGCTCAAGGGCGGCCATGTGGTCGCCTGGGGCATGCTGGTGGCCGCGCTGTGCACGGTGCCGGTCGGGATCAGCCAGGCCGGCAGCGCGCTCTTCTCCCCGCAGGTGCTGGCGGGCGGCCTGGCGGTCGCCCTGCTGTCGTCGATCCTGCCCTACTCGCTGGAGATGATGGCCCTGTCGCGCCTGCCGCGCCGGGTGTTCGGCATCCTGGTCAGCGCCGGCCCGGCGGTGGGCGCGCTCGCGGGCTTCTTCGTGCTAGGCGAAGTCCTGAGCACGACCCAGTGGCTGGCGATCGGGATGATCGTGGTGGCCACTGCCGGCAGCGCGGCCACTGCCGGGAAAAACTAAATCCAGCCGGATTTCTTGAAGCGGTAGTAGAGGTAACCGCAGACCCCGAACATGATGCAGACCGCGGTCGGATACCCGTACTTCCATTTCAGCTCCGGCATGAATTCGAAATTCATGCCCCAGACGCCTGCAAAGGCCGTGAACACGGCGAAGATCGCGGCGTAGGCGGCAAGCTTTTTGTTGATGTCGTTCTCTTCGATCGTGACCATCGACAGCGATACCTGGATGGCGGTGGCGATGGTGTCGCGGATGGTGTCGAGCCGCCCCGAAATACGCAGCAAGTGGTCGTGGACGTCACGAAAATAATCCTGGGTATGCGCAGCCAGGTCCGGCACGCGCCCGCCATGCAGGTGGTCGACGGCGTCCATCAGCGGCATCACCGCGTGGCGCAGCACCAGGGAATTTCGCTTCAGGTCGTAGAGACGCTCGATGTTGTCGCGCTGGGCGCCCTGGCCGCCGAAGATGCGGTCCTCGATCGATTCGAGGTCGGACTCGAGCTTGTCGATGACGGGGAAATAGCGGTCGACGATGGCGTCCATCAACGCGTACAGCACGAAGCCGGAGCCCATTTTGAGCAGCTTCGGTTCGCGCTCGGCGCGGGCGCGCACGCCGAGGAAGCCCTGGGCCGAATCGCGCCGCACCGACAGCACGTAATTCGGGCCGGCGAAGATCGCGACCTCGCCCGAGCAGAGTTCGTCGCCGTTCAGGTTCACCGTATGCACGACCGTAAACACCGAGTTGCCGTATTCCTCGAGCTTGGGGCGCTGGTGGCCGCGCGAGGCGTCTTCCACGGCCAGTTCGTGCAGGCCGAATTCTTCCTGCATCTTGGCCAGTTCGCCGGGCTCCGGATCGCGCAGTGCGACCCAGACGAAGCAGGCGGGTTGTTTCAGGTACTCGCTGATATCCTCGACTGGGATATCGGACAGTTTTTTGCCTTCCTGGTAGGCGACGCAGTTGATCAGCATGGGTGCAATGGATGGGACAACGGGGCTAAAGCTTATACCAGAGCTTACACCATTGCCCACCCGCCACCCTACTCTTCCCGTGCCCCGTCGATCCCCAGCTCCACGATCTTGCGCGTGATCGTATTCCTGCCGATCCCCAGCCGCATCGCCGCATCGTTCTTGCGCCCGTGCGTGTGCTTCAGCGCCGTCTTGATCAAGGCCGACTCGAACTGTTTGCCGAGGGTGTCCATCACCTCGAACTGGCCGGCGCTGAGCATGCTGGCCGCCTGCAATTCCAGCAGGCCGATCCAGCCGTCCGGGGCTGGCGGCGTTGCCGGCAGGGCAGGCGCCACGGCCCCGCCCTCGGCCAGCGCGGGCGTGAACGGCGCCGCGCCGCCCGGGGGCGCCTGGGTCAGGTCGCGCGGCAAGTCCTTGACCTCGACCGTCTGGCCCGGCGCCATCACCGTGATCCAGTTACACAGGTTTTCCAGCTGGCGCACATTGCCCGGCAGTTCCAGGCTGGAGAGAAAACGCATCGCGCTTTCGCTCATGCGCTTCGGCTCGACGCCCAATTGGTGTGCGCTCTGCACCAAAAAGTGGCGCGCCAGCAGCGGGATGTCTTCGCTGCGCTCGCGCAGGCTCGGCAGGCGCAGGCGGATCACGTTCAGGCGGTGATACAAGTCTTCGCGGAACAGGCCGTCGCGCACGCGCTGTTCCAGGTTCTGGTGGGTCGCGGCGATGACGCGCACATTGGCTTTCACGGGCTGGTGCCCGCCGACGCGGTAGAAATGGCCGTCCGAAAGCACGCGCAGAAGGCGCGTCTGCAGATCGAAGGGCATGTCGCCGATCTCATCCAGAAACAGCGTACCGTCCTCGGCCTGTTCGAAGCGGCCGCGCCGCATCGCCTGGGCGCCCGTGAACGCGCCGCGCTCGTGGCCGAAGAGTTCGGACTCGAGCAGGTCCTTCGGGATCGCCGCCGTGTTCAGCGCGATGAAGGGCTGCTGGGCGCGCGGGCTGTGCTTGTGCAGGGCGCGCGCCACCAGCTCCTTGCCGGTACCCGATTCGCCGGTGATCAGCACCGTCACGTTCGACTGCGACAGGCGGCCGATGGCGCGGAACACTTCCTGCATCGCCGGCGCCAGGCCCAGGATCTCGGGCGTCTCCGCGGGCGCCGCCTCGACGCTGGCTTCGCGCAAACTCTCTTCCAATGCGCGCCGGATCAGGGCGACGGCCTTGTCGATGTCGAAAGGTTTTGCGAGGTAGTCGAAGGCGCCGCCCTGGAAGGAGGCGACGGCCGAATCGAGGTCCGAGAAGGCGGTGATGATGATGACCGGCAGGCCGGGATGTTTGGCCTTGACGGCCTGCAGCAGGTCGATGCCCGATTCGCCGGGCATGCGGATGTCCGATACCAGCACCTGCGGCGCATCAAGCTCGAAGGCGCTCAGGGCGTCGCGCGCGTTGGCGAAGCTGCGGGTCTCGAGATTCTCGCGCGCCAGGGCTTTTTCCAGCACCCAGCGGATCGATGCGTCGTCGTCGACAATCCAGATTGGTTTCATGTAGGTCGTACTTTCCGCAGTGAATTCATCATTGGACACGGCGGAAGCGCTTCGGCTGCTTATGGCAGCGGCAGCAGGATCCGGAAATCCGTCAGTCCAGGCCGGCTTTCGCACTCGATCATGCCCAGGTGCTGCTGCACGAAAGTTTGCGCCAGCGTCAGCCCCAGGCCGCTCCCGCCATCCCTGCCCGACACCAGCGGGTAGAAAATACGGTCGCGGATCTCCGGTGCGATGCCCGGTCCATTGTCGATGATATGCAAGTCTAATGCCAGCCCGTAGCGGACCTTGGCCAGGGTCACCTGGCGCGCCACCCTGGTGCGCAAAACGATCTCGGCGTCGCCCGCCGCGATGCGGCCAGCCAGGGCCTGGGCGGCGTTGTGGACGATGTTCAGCACGGCCTGGATCAGCTGCTCCTTGTCGCCCCTGAACTCGGGAATCGAAGCGTCGTAGTCGCGCCGGATGGTCAGCCCGTTCGGGAATTCGGCCAGCACCAGCGAGCGCACCCGTTCGCACACCTCGTGGATGTTGACGTCGCCGACGATGTGCGGCTTCCTGTGCGGCGCCAGCAGGCGGTCGACCAGGGTCTGCAGGCGGTCGGCTTCCTTGATGACGACCTGCGTGTATTCCTTCAGCGCGGAGAGGTGCAGCGGCGGCAGTTCGAGTTCGAGCAGCTGCGCCGCACCGCGGATGCCGCCCAGCGGGTTCTTGATCTCGTGCGCCAGGTTGCGGATCAGTTCCTTGTTGGCCTGGCTCTGGTCGAGGAAGCGTTCCTCGCGGTCGAGTTTCAGCTGCTGCACGTTTTCGCGCAGCTCGATCAATACTTCGCCGTTTTCCAGGGCGCTGGCGATCGAGTGCACGTGCAGGGTCTCGCGCCCCGGGCGCACCAGGGCCAGGTCCTGCCGCAGGTCGGCGTACTGGTGCAGCCGGGTCTGGTCGCACAGGGCGGCCAGTTCGTCGCCGTTCGAGAACAGGGCGCCGAGGGTCTGGCGCGACAGCGATTTCAATGAAGCGTCGAGCATGTTCTCGGCCGCCGGGTTGGCATAGCGCACGCGGTCGCTGCCGTCGACCAGCAGCACGCTGGAAGCGAGCAGCTCCAGGCCGGCGAAGCGGGCCTGGGCGGCGGGACGGTCGGGGATGGTCATCGTATGTTGGCGATCTCGCGCCGCAGCGCTTCGATATTGCGTTCGGTGCGGCTGATGTCGTCGCGCATTTGCGCCACGCGTTCCTGGTATTTGGCGTAGTTACGCTCGTTGCCCTGGCGTTCGGGTTCGCCGTTGTTGAAGACCTTGCGCAAGTCCCCCAGCTTCTGTTCTTCCGCGCGCAGTTCCTCGGTCAGGATGCCGCGCCGGTCGTCGTCGCGGGCACGCTGCTGCGAGGTGTCGACGCGCGGGAAGTTCGAAGGGCTCGGCGTGGCAGCCGCCGGAGCCGGATTGCTTGCGCGGGCAGCGGCTGGGGCCGGGCCGCGGCGTTCGACCGGCGCGGGGATATAGCCGGGCAGGTCGAGCGCCTTGCAGCCTTTCTTGCCGGTGTCGGTAAATTCGACGCGGCCTTGCGCGTCGACGCATTTGTAGACCGTGGTCTGGGCTTCGGCGGCGCCATGGAACATCACGCCGGCCAACACCAGGCCGGTCACACTGGTTGTCATTCGCATCAGTAGAGGCAGCACGCTTGAATGCGTGCATGGTGGAGTTGAGCCGAATATACCGCATCCATAAAAAAACGCGGGGAAAGCCACTGGCTCTCCCCGCGTTTGTTACCTGCGCTTACAGCTTATGATGCCGTAGCGCAACAGTCAGATTACGACGAGTAGTACATGTCGAACTCGGCCGGGTGCGGGGTCATGCGCAGGCGCTGGACTTCGTTCATCTTCAGTTCCAGGTAGGCATCGATCATGCTGTCGCTGAACACGCCGCCGCGGGTCAGGAACTCGCGGTCCTTGTCCAGGGCTTCCAGCGCTTCTTCGAGCGAGGAGCAGACGGTCGGGATCAGCTTGTCTTCTTCCGGCGGCAGGTGGTACAGGTCCTTCGAGGCGGCTTCGCCCGGATGGATCTTGTTCTGGATGCCGTCCAGGCCCGCCATCAGCAGCGCGGCGAAGCACAGGTAGACGTTGGCCAGCGGGTCCGGGAAGCGCACTTCGATGCGGCGGCCCTTCGGGTTCGGGACGTGCGGGATGCGGATCGAGGCCGAACGGTTACGGGCCGAGTAGGCCAGTTTCACCGGCGCTTCATAGCCAGGCACCAGGCGCTTGTACGAGTTGGTGCCCGGGTTGGTGATCGCGTTCAGGGCCTTGGCGTGCTTGATGATGCCGCCGATGTAGAACAGCGCCGTTTCCGACAGGCCGGCATAGCCGTCGCCGGCGAACAGGTTCTTGCCGTCTTTCCAGATCGACTGGTGCACGTGCATGCCCGAGCCGTTGTCGCCGTTGATCGGCTTCGGCATGAAGGTGGCGGTCTTGCCGTAGCTGTGGGCGACGTTCCAGACCACGTATTTCAGGTTCTGGGTCCAGTCGGCGCGCTCGACCAGGGTCGAGAAGCGGGTGCCGATTTCGTTCTGGCCGGCGCCGGCCACTTCGTGGTGGTGCACTTCGACCGGGATGCCGAGCGATTCGAGGATCAGGCACATTTCCGAGCGCATGTCCTGGAAGCTGTCGACCGGAGGCACAGGGAAGTAGCCGCCCTTGACTGCTGGACGATGGCCGCTGTTGCCGCCTTCGGTTTTCGCGTCGGTCGACCACGAGGCTTCGTCCGAATCGATCTTCACGAAGCAACCCGACATGTCGACTTTCCAGCGGATCGAATCGAAGATGAAGAATTCAGGCTCCGGACCGAAATAGGCGGTGTCGCCCAGGCCGGTCGACTTCAGGTAGGCTTCGGCGCGCTTGGCGATCGAGCGCGGGTCGCGGTCGTAACCCTTGCCGTCCGACGGTTCGATCACGTCGCACTGCATGAACAGGGTGGTCTCTTCCATGAACGGGTCGATGTTGGCGGTGTTCGGGTCCGGCATCAGGATCATGTCCGATGCTTCGATGCCCTTCCAGCCGGCGATCGACGAGCCGTCGAACGCGTGGCCCGACTCGAATTTGTCGAGGTCGAAGTGCGACACAGGAACGGTGACGTGCTGCTCTTTACCGCGGGTATCCGCAAAGCGGAAATCCACGAATTTGACTTCATTGTCCTTCACCAACTGCATCACATCTGCGGCGGTCTTTGCCATGCGTTTCTCCTAAGTAAAATGGGGTGCCGTAGAACAGGCGAGATCGTTACCGACCAGTCAGCCAACCTCCGACATGCTCGCAGGAACTTATGCAGGAACCATGCCAGCCTGATTCGAATGACTAAATACGCAATCGTTCTTTGGAAAGCCGAGAGTTTAACCATAAAATCTTCAGCAACACGGGAATATCCAACGGTGCACCACAATTGAACGTTTGCACCATGGTAGTGCACTTGCACATAAATGCACTATTTTGAGGCGTGACGCACTATTTCGGCAAGCCTGCGCCAGGCCGGTGCGATCAACGATAAAGGACAAGATGAAAACGACCAAAGAGATACTCGACGCCGCGCGCGAACGTGCCCCCGGCCAGCCCTATGCCGGTGCGGTAACGCCGGACGAGGCCTTCACCCTGCTGCAGGCGGCGCCGAACGTGAAGCTGGTGGACGTGCGCACCAATGCCGAGCGCGACTGGGTAGGCCGTGTCGTGGTGCCGGAAGGCCAGCACCTGGCGGTCGAATGGGCGAGCTATCCGGGCGGCCAGCCGAATCCGCAGTTCGGCCAGCAACTCGAACGCGTGGCCGGCAAGGACGACGTCCTGCTGTTCCTGTGCCGCTCCGGCGTGCGCTCGCGCCACAGCGCGCGCGTGGCGACCGAACTCGGTTACGCCAACGCCTTCGACATCCTCGAGGGCTTCGAGGGCGACAAGGATGGGGAAGGACACCGCAAGACGGTGGGCGGATGGTGCAAGGCGGGACTGCCCTGGATCGGGGCGTAGATCGTTCGCAACTGATCTGCGGCCTGTCGAACGCGCGGGGAACCGGCCCACCCTACGGCAGCACCATCACTTGCAAACCGGACGGGGTAGCGGGCGCGCGGTAGACGCGCTGGGTCGCCTTGACGAAATCTTCCGGCTTCGCCTTCGGGATGTGGATAAACGTCTGCGGATTCAGGTCGACCAGAGGGAACCAGGAACTCTGCACCTGCACCATGATGCGGTGGCCGCGGCGGAAGGTGTGGTTCACCTGGCCGAGCTCATAGCTGAGCGCTTCCACCTTGTTCGGCGTGAACGGCTCAGGCTTCTCATAGCTGTTGCGGAACTTGCCGCGCAGTGGATTGCCGCGCACCAGCTGCTGGAAGCCGCCCATTTCGACGCCCGGGGCTGCGATGTCGCCGCCCTTGTGTTCACCCGGCGCTTCCGGATAGGCCGCCGGATACACGTCGATCAGTTTCACGACCCAGTCGGCATCGGTCCCGCTGGTCGATACGAACAGCTTGGGCGTGACGGGGCCGGCGATCGTCACATCGTCTTCCAGCACGGCACTCTGGTAGACCAGCACGTCCGGACGCGTAGCGGCGAAGCGCTGGTCCGAGACCATGTATTCCTGCGGTACACCGGTTGCCGGGTAGCCGATATAGGGCACCGGTTTGCGCGGGTCGGCCACGTATTCGTCGAAAGCGCCGGCGACCGCCGGCTGGGTCCATCCGAGCTTGCCGTCGGCGCCGAAGTAGAGGGTGCGCGCTTTGGCCTGTACCGGCGGCCAGGCCGAATAACGGCGCCAGACATTGCTGCCGGTCTCGAAGGCGGTGACCTCGGCGATCGCCGCTGCCGGTTTGACGCCCTTCAGGTGCTGCTCGAAGAAGGGGAACTGGAGCTCCTTGCGGAAGTATTCCGAGGTCTTGCTGTCGAAATTCACGTGCCCCAGGCGCGCACCTTCTCCGCGCGCCCAGCCCCCGTGCACCCATGGCCCCATCACCAGGCTGTTCACGATGCCCGGGTTCTGCTTTTCGATGGCGCCATAGGTCGTGAACGGGCCCTGCGGATCTTCGGCGTCGAACCAGCCGCCGACCGTCAGCACGGCCGCCTTGACGTTCTTCAGGTGCGGTGCAATCGCCCGCGCCTTCCAGTACGCGTCATAGGTATCGTGCTCGACGTTCGGCAGGAACAGTGCGCGCTGCTGTTCGCTCATGCTGGCGGCGATGTTCGACAGGCTCAGGCGCTCCAGGAAGAAGTCATAGCCGCTGGTCGTACCGTACTCGAATCCGGCCCAGCTCTTCGGCAGCGGCGTCGGATTCGGTGCCTCGGTAAAGGCGGCATAAAAATCGAAGTTCGCGGCCAGCATGAAGGCGCCGCCGTGGTAGGAGTCGTCGCCCAGGTAGAGGTCGGCGATCGGCGCCTGCGGCGAGGCGGCCCGGATCGCGGGGTGCGAATCGATGATGCTGGCCGCCGTATAGAAGCCCGGATAGCTGATGCCGTAGATGCCGACTTTGCCGTTGTTGTTCGGGACGTTCTTCAGCAGCCAGGCCACGGTGTCGTGCATGTCCTGGCTCTCGATGCCCTCGCCCGCGGCCCGTTTCGCCTGCGCGTGCGGCGTCATCTCCTGCCACTTCCCTTCCGACATGTAGCGTCCGCGTACGTCCTGCTTCACGAAGATATAGCCGGCATCCTCGAACTCGGGCGAGGGACCGATCGAACCCGGCATCCAGTCGACGCCATAGCGCAGCTCTCCCTCGGCCTGGACGCCGGCGCTGTAAGGCGTGCGCTGCATCAGGAAGGGGTAGCTGCGTGCACCGTCCTTCGGCACGTAGACGGTCGTGAACAGCTTGACGCCGTCGCGCATCGGGATCCGGTATTCGTATTTGGTATAGGTTTCGCGCAGGTTGCGCCTGGCGGTGGGCGCGTCGGCGGCGCTCTCGCTGGAGGCCAGCGTGGCGGCCAACATCGGACCAGGACCGAAGGCCAGCGCCATCGACAGCGCGAGCAGGGAAAGCGGACGGGAAAGCGGGCGACGCATCATGAATTCCTCTGAACAAAGACGGCCGCCAGTGTAATCGCATTCAGTGAGGAATTGTTATTCGGGCAATCCGCTTTCGTCATGGTGTGCCGCCTGCAGCCGCTGGCGCACGATGTTGATATGGCCGCGCAAGCCATACAGGCCGTCGGCATAGGCCAGCGGGATCGAGATGTGGTTCACCTGCTCCTCGATCTCGTCGAGGCGGTGCAGCAAGTCGTGGCGGACAATCTCGCGCTGCTCTTCGACCACGCCCTCCCAGGCCTGCTCCACCGCACGCAACTCGCCGTACCAGCGGTAGACGCGCGAACGCACCCGCCACACGTACAGCGGCGGCACGATCTTCGACAAGGGAATCACCAGCGCCGCCAGCGCCACCACCACGACCCACAGCCGGTCGAACAAATTCGCCAGCCAGAAGCTCATGTAGCGCTGCAGCAGCGGCGGGCCGTCCCGGTAGTATTTCGCCGCCTCGCTTGCTACCGGAATCTCGGTGAACTTCGGTGACGGGAACTGGCCCTGCTGCTGGAACCACCCTGCCCCGCCGTGGATCTCGCCGGCCGCCTTCACGAACAAATCGATCAGCGCCGGATGCAGGTCCGCGCGCGCGACCAGGGTCGCGGTCGGCGCGATCAAATGGTAGTCCTGCGAAGGGATGTCGCGCCCGAGGTCGACGATGCCGCGCGGCAGGGTCACGTGCGTGAGGAAAGGCAGGCGCCGGGTATAGGCTTCGGCCTGGCTGAAATTGAAGAGGCGGATGCCCGGGGTTTGCAGCAGCATCTGGATCAGCGGCGCTTCCGGGGCCGAACTGAAGACCAGGCCGTCGATGCGCCCGGCCAGCAGTTCGACGGTGGCCGGCGTGTTCTCGAGCGCGCTGATGCGGAGCTCTTTCGGTTCGACCCCGTTCACGGCCAGGATCTGCCGGAACAGGTTGGGCACGCCCGTGCCTTCCGGCCCCAGGTTGATGCGCAGGCCGCGCAGGCCGGTGAGGCTTTTCGTCTTGACGCCCTCGCGTACGAACAGCCACACCGGTTCGGTGAACAGGCTGCCGAGCGACACGAGGCCGAGCTCCTTTACTTTTTTATCGGCCTGCTCTTCGCTGGTCGAGCCGCTCTGGACGAAGGCGATGTCGGCCTGGCCGCTGCGCAGGCGCTCGAGATTCTCGCGCGAGCCGAGCGTCGGCTGGAGGGTGACGCGGATGTCGTCCTTTTTCAGTTCCTTCGCGTACTGCTTGCCGAACGCTTCGTAGGCGCTGTTTTCCTGGCCGGTGGCCAGGCGCACCTGGCGCGGCGGGGCCGGGTCCACTACCCAATAGGCGACGACACAGGCAGCGATGACGAGGACGATCGTCGGCCCTGCGGCGACCAGCAGGTCGCGCAGGGAGACGAGGCTGAAACTGCGGATTTTGGAGACGGCGCGCCGGCTGGCCCGGCGCGCCCGTTCACCCGGGTTCAACGCACGCACTGGCGCGTGGCGCCCACGCTGCCTTGCGGCGGTTCGATCATCGGCATCAGGCTTGGCGCCAGGGTCACCAGCAGCTGCGTCGGCAGCGCGCTGGTGAAGTCGTATTTTTCCGACTGCGGACCGTGGACATAGGCCGTCATCGAACCGAAGAAGCGCTCGCCGATGTTGAAGACAAAAGTCGCCGAGCGGTTCACGTAGCGCGACTCGATCAGGCGCCCGCCGCGTGCATAGACGTCGAAGCGCTGGTCGCCGGTACCGGTCTTGCCGCCCACCGCGACCACGTTGCCGTCCGAGGTGGTGAACGCCGTCTTGACGCGCTTGGCCGTCCCTTCGGAGACCACGCCGCGGATGGCATTGACCGCCGCGCGCGCCACTTCCGGCGCTAGCACGACTTCGTTCTCCACTTTCGGCGCGCGCTTCACGAGGGTCTCGTAAGGCGTGCCCTTGGCGAAGTGCAGCGAATCGATGCGCTCGACGGGTTTGCGCACGCCGCCATTGATGAGGATGCCCATCATTTCGGCCAGCGCGGCCGGACGGTCGGCCGAGGCGCCCAGCGTCGTCGCATAGGACGGCACCAGCGAGTCGAACGGATAGCCCATCTTCTTCCACTGCGCGTGGATCTTGAGGAAGGACTCGACTTCCAGCAGGCCCGCGATGCGCTTGTCCTGGGCGTTCTTGCGGTTCGTCTTGAACAGCCAGGAATACACTTCCTGGCGTTCCTTGGTGCTGGCCTTGACCGCTTCGCTCCAGCCGGCTTTTGGATGCGTGCGCAGGTAGCCGACCAGCCACAGTTCCAGCGGATGAACCGAAGCGACATAGCCGCGGTCGGCCAGCGACATGTTGGCCGGGGCGTACTGGTCATACATCTTGGCGATGCGTTCCTCGTCGACCTCGTTGGTCGGCAGCGAGGCGTCGATGAAGGCGCCGAACTGCTGCAGGCTCGCGTTCGGGGCGATCGTGCGGTGCACGGCGGCCAGCTTCGAGGCCATCGGGCGCACGCCCTGGATCAGCAGCGCGGTCGCTTCGTCGCCGGTCTTGCCCTTGTACTTGTTCCAGAATTTCGCCAGGAAGGTTTTACCTTCGGCGTCGGCGAAGCGCGCCAGGTATTCGGCGCGGCGCGGATCGTCGGCGTCGGCCAGCAGCGCGGCCGAGGACCCCGGCAGCTGGAACATGTAATAGCGCGCCACGTCGCGCATCAGGCGCACGAACACGAGGTTCGTCGACTGCTGCAGCGCTTCCTGCACCGTCATGATCTTGCTGTTATCGAGCTTGCTGAAGTTGCCGAAGTAATGCAGGCCGCCGCCGGTGAAGAAGCCTTCGCCCGGGTTGCCGGAATACTTGCGCGCCATCGCGGCCGCCAGCATCGGCGTGAGGCCGCGGTCGGCATTCGCCGGCAGCGCCAGGAAGTAGTCGACCGCCCAGCGGCTCAGGTGGTCTTTCGGATCGATGCGGACCTCGCGCAGCGCCTTGGGATCGAGCGGTTCGTAGCGCTTGTGCAGCTGGTCGACGATGTCGAGATAGCTCACCAGGGTGCGCAGCTTGGCGGTGGAGCCGAGGTCGAGTTTGGCCTGCTCGTTGATGTCGAGCGGCTGGTCGTAGTTGTCGGTCTGGACGCGCAGGTAGTTGACGTTGTCGCCGCGCTCCATCAGCGTGAAGCTGTAGACCACCTGCGAGGGGTCGCCGTTGCCGAGCATACCCTTGCCGGTCAGGCCGGCCTCCGCCGCCGCTTCCGGCGTGGTCAGGCGGCGCAGCGCAGCGGTAACGGCCTGCTGGGCCTCCGAGTCGAGCGTCGAGACGACCGACATGTCGAGGCGGTCCAGGTTGTACAGGCGCGGCTCGCCCAGCAGGTAGCCGAGATGGTTGCGCACCGCGTTCGAGGCCTTGCGCGAGACGAAGGCATTCGCCGCGGGGGCTTCGACGCCGGAGCCGAGCGCCGGTTTCAGTTTCACGGCCAGCGCGGCGTCGCGCAGTTGCGGCGTGATCACGCCGGCCTGCGCCAGCACGCGCAGGTGGCTGTTGGTCAGCGTTTCGAGGTCGGCTTCGCCGGCGCCCAGGTAATAGGCCGGGCGGCGCTGCGCGATCATCAGCGACAGCGCTTCCTTGTAGACGAGGACAGCCTCCGGCGTGTCCATGCGGCCCTTGAGGATCTCGCCGACTTTCTTGAAGTCGCGCCCGTACCAGACCCACATGCCGTCGCCGAGGCCGTTGACTTCGCCGTAGCCCAGCTTCGCCGACAGCGGCACCGTGTTCAGGTAGTCGAGCACGATCTGGCGGCGCGCGGAAGTCGTATCCTCGCCGTCCTGGTAGGCGCGCAGGGTGGCCGAGGCCATCTGGACGAATTTATCGTGCAGCGAGGCGGTACGCCCTTCCGGCGAGTGGCGGTATTTTTCGATCTGGGTCGCCAGCGTCGAGCCGCCTGCCACGCGGCCGCCGCCGCTGATGCCGATGGCGGAGAGCGACTTGTCGAACACGGCTTTCGAGAAGCGGTCCCATTCGACGGCCGGATTGCGTTTCGGGTAGGCCGGGTCGAGCAGTTCGCGGTTCTCGATGAACAGCAGGCTTTGCACCAGCAGCTGCGGCGTGTCGTCGAATCGTTCGTAGAAACGCTCGGGGAAGCGGGAAGCGAACAGCGGCTGGCTGCGGCAGTCGAGGATCTCGAGGCCGGTGCGGGTCTTTTCGCGGTAGGTGGCGAAGATGCCGCGGTCGGCCAGTTCCACCATCTTGGGCGACATGCGCGCCTGGGCGTCGATCACGTAGTCGCGCGTCTGCAGCTTGGCGAGGAAGCCCGGCAGGTGCGAATAGCCGAGGCGCGCATCGTAGGGGCTTTCCGCCGGGAAGCGGATCGCGTTGCTGGGACCCTTTTCCATCCGGTAGTGCACGTCCTTCATCATGCCGGCGAAGACTTTCGCCTGCAGCGTCGAGGTACGCGTTTCGTAGACCGCATAGGCCGAGCCGGCCGCCACGACCACGAGCAGGATGCCGAACAGGACCAGCTTGCCCCGGCCGCGGCCCTTCGGCGGCTCGCCTTCGCGATCGGGTTCAGGGCTGTTGCCGTCTCCAGGGGAGGTGTCCGCGGGCGCGCCCGCCTCGGTCACCAGCGAAAGGTGGGGAACGGTATCGGACAAGGATTCTTCCTGCGCGGCCGCATCGATTGCGGGCGCGGCATTGCCGGCCGCTTGACCGCGCAGTGCGCGAAATACGTTACGAGGCCGTTTGAAACGGCGGGTGCTTTCCATGATGGCTCAACCGGTTTTGAATCGACATTCCTGCAATCCCGTCAACCTGCTCGCCATCCCTGCTGCCGGTTTGTTCGAGTGATCGCGGTGGTCATTGGTTCACGTTTGTGGTTCTTTTTTCAAGCGCCGTTCCAATGTCAATTGTGTCGGCGCCCAAGACATCATTCCACCACATCAACAGGTTTTGCACGTAGCCCTCTTCAACAATTTTGACCTGCCCTGATCTTTTTCGCAAAAAAACAACGGCAGAGTTATCTGGATAGCATTGATGCCTACAAGCATTCTTCTCGCTATCCTACATGGCGTCGATGTCGGGCAGATGACATGCCATTTTCGGTTCTGCTCAGGCGGTGACCGGGGCGCTTGTACGCAAGTCTTCCAGCGCCTGCAGGCAGTAGTACTGGAACCATAGTCCAGTGAATAAAAAGATCAGGATATATAGCCAGGCCGACAGGATCGCCAGGACCGGGAACAGGGCCACCGCCAGCACCGCGCCGCCCATCCAGGCAATCCCCGGCAGTGCGCCGAGCACGCCCGAAACCATGCCGATCGCCAGCAGCGGCCAGCGCCGCGCCTGCATCAGGGTCTTGCGCTCGGCGGCGCTGGCGTGGGCGGCGAGGGCGTCGTAGCTCATCACGCGCGCGGAGACCCAGCCCCACAGCGCCGCTTGCACCACCACCGCCAGCGGCGGGATCGCATACAGCGGCACCGTGCACAGCCAGAGCAGCGCAAAGACGAGGACGCTCGTCAGGTTCATCCAGATGCTGCCGGTAAAGCTGCCGCCCTCCTTCCGCTCGAGCTTGGGGAAGGTCCGGCGGCCGACATGGCGTTCGATGGCCGGCATCGCGAACACCCCCATGAACAGCAGGGCAGAGGCGATCATCAGCGGAAGCAGCAGCAGGATCGCCATCAAGGGCACCACGACCACCTTCAGCATGCCCAGGCCGAGCGTGGACAGCAGGCTGCCGCTCGCCTGGAACCAGCCGTACTCGGCGAACAAGCCCTGCAGCCAGTCGAAGAACGCCGGCCCGAAGGCCCACAGCAGGCCGCCCCAGAGCAGCAGCGACAGCAACAGCGGCGCCAGGGACAGCATCATCATGCGCGGCGAGAAGCCTGCGCGCAGGGCGCGCGCCCAGGCGGTGGCGATGCCGTTCATGTGCGGCTCCAGGGTGTGGTCAGGAAAGATACGGGCATGGTCGCGCGGCTCCCGATGTCAAAAGGTCATTGTAGACGCGATGGGACAATATGGGACGGAACGGGCAACGGATGGCAGTTTCGCAGGGCATGCACTACAATCGCCGTTCACCAGATTATCGAGGGAACAACATGTCCACTACCACCACTGCATCGGGCCTGCAATACGAAGACACCGTCGTCGGCGAAGGCGCAGAAGCCAAAGCCGGTGCCTACGTCACCGTCCACTACACCGGCTGGCTGCGCAACGACGACGGCACCGCCGGCGCCAAGTTCGATTCGAGCAAAGACCGTAACGATCCGTTCCAGTTCCCGCTGGGCGCCGGCCACGTTATCAAAGGCTGGGACGAAGGCGTGCAGGGCATGAAAGTCGGCGGCCAGCGCCGTCTCACCATCCCCGCCAGCATCGGCTACGGCGCACGCGGCGCCGGCGGCG
Source organism: Massilia sp. LXY-5 (assembly GCF_059801075.1). Taxonomy (NCBI): domain Bacteria; kingdom Pseudomonadati; phylum Pseudomonadota; class Betaproteobacteria; order Burkholderiales; family Oxalobacteraceae; genus Massilia; species Massilia sp. LXY-5. The sequence goes on along the minus strand of NZ_JBNNEH010000003.1, from coordinate 434,053 downwards.
TGATTCCGCCGAACGCCACGCTGATTTTCGACGTCGAGCTGCTGGGCGTCTAAAGTAATACCCCGCCCTGCCGCGCCCGCGGCAGGGCCTGCATCGAGCATCCCCTCTAAAATACCGTCCAAAAGCACGGTTTCTCCCGCCCCCTGCGCTAAGATGGCGCGCCGCATTGCCTTCGAAGCAATGCTCCCATTCAGCAACCAGACCACAGGAGTATTTCCATGAGCTTGCAGGAACAGTTCACCCAGGCCCAGGCCGATTCGAAGAACCTGCCGGAACGCCCGGACAACATGACCTTGCTGAAGATTTACGCGCTGTTCAAGCAGGCGTCGAGCGGCGACGCGACCGGCGAGCGTCCAGGCTTCACCGACATGGTCGGCCGCGCCAAGTTCGACGCGTGGGACGGCCTGAAAGGCACCTCGAAAGAGGAAGCGATGCAGCAGTACGTCGATCTGATCGAAGAGCTGAAGGGCTGATCGGCCCGGTTTGTCGTCGGGGGCCGCGTGCCCCCGGTCATCGCGACGGCATCACGCCGCCGCAAAAATCCTGCGCATCTTGTCCGTCACCTTCGCCTCGATCGCCGGGCGAAACGCACTCATCAGCATTCCCAGCCTGATTTGCAGCGCCGCGCGCTGCGCGCCCAGGGTCAGCGCCCCTTCGACGCCGCTGCGTTCGAAACGCAACACATCACCTTCCCAGCGCCACTGCATGCCGAATTCGGCGGCCACCTTGTCGGCCACTTGCTGCGCCGCGGCGCGTGCCCGCTCCGGGCTCAGGTTGTGTTCCTGGACGATCTGGATGTCGGCCATGTGCTTCCTTTCTCTACAAAATGCGTAAGACAATCCGCCATCATGCCAGTTGCATCGGCGTGATGCCAGTCCACAGTGCAATTGATGGGGGTCAAAACCTGATCCGCCGGGGGCGCGAGTATCTGCTGAGCCAAGTCAATCACGACCACGCGAGGATTGCGCCATGGAACAAAGAGCCCTGCTACCCGACGACATCGCCAGCTTCGAACTCCCCACCCCGAGCGCGCCCTACCGCCAGCACCGCAAGGCGTCCCAGCTGCTCGACCAGCCCGGCGCCCCGCGCGCTGCCGACGCGCCACCTGATTCAAGCGTACCGCTGCCCTATGCCTTCGGCGCGCGCGTGCTGATGTGGAAACAGGATCCGTCGGTACTCGAGATGGGCACGAGGAAAGCCTATCTGCCGGGCGTGGTGCTGGCCGGCCCGAGAGATGCCCGGATTGCCTCCGGCGACCCCGGCATCAGCCCGGTCGAACCGAATGCCTTCGGCGACTTCGTCACCATGCCCGACACGCCCCAGTTCGATGCCGTCCACACCTTTGCCGTGGTGCGCCAGACCCTGACCATGTACCAGCGCTCCCTGTCCTCCGCCGGCGCCGAGATGCCGCTGCCCTGGCAATGGAACAGCAGCATCGACACGGCGCCGCTGCAAATCTTCCCCTACGGCTTGCCGAACGTGATGAACGCCTTCTACAGCCGAACCCAGAACTGCCTGAAGTTCGGCGATTTCGTGCCCCCAGGGGAAAAGGAGCGCGTGTTCACCTGCCGTTCCTTCGACATCGTCGCCCACGAAACCGGCCACGCCGTGCTCGATGGCCTCAAGCCGCATTGGCTCGAGGCCGATAATCCGCCCCAGACCGGGGGACTGCACGAATCCTTCGGCGACCTCACCGCGATCTTCCTGGCCCTGTCCCAGCTCGACCAGTGCGAGGCCGTGGTGGCCCAGACCAAGGCCCGCTTGCACGACAAGACTTTTCTGGCCGACATCGCCGAGCAGTTCGGCCTGGCGCTCGGCGGCACCACGGGCCTGAGGAATGCCGACAACGACCTGACCCTGTCCCAGGCCGGGACGCAGGTGCACGCGATCTCCCAGGTCTTTACGGGCGCCGTCTACGACATCCTGGCCGACCTGTTCGCCCTCGAGCGCAACCCGGCCTTCGAGGACGACGCCGCCGTGCTGCACCGGGTCGCCGCCTGGCTGCGCGGACTCGTATTGCGCGCCCTGGTGGCCGCGCCCGACATCGCGGCCACCTATGCCGATGTCGTCAACGAAATGTTGCGTCTGGCCATAGAGGACGGCAAGCCGGCCGCCTATGCCGATGCGATCCGCCACCAGTTCACGCTCCGCGAAGTGGTCGGGGAGCCGGAAGTCACGCAAGACACGCCTGTTCCCACCGAACCCGCCAGCGCGACAGCGTCCGCCACCTGCACCTTCCAACGCCTGAGCGCCGTCGTCTGCGACGCTCCCGGCGCCCAGCAGGACCGGCGCGCCTGCTGCGGCACCATGAACCTGGCCGAGTACTACAACATCGAACGCGTGCTGGACGCCGAGTCCGAGGCGCTGGCGCGCTGGTGCGCCGAGCACGGCCGCAACGGCCCGGCCGGCGAAGCGCTGCCGGTCGAGCCGCTGCCGGAACCCGGCGACCAGACCCGGGCCGCCCCGGTCCCGGTTGCGCCATGAAGATCCGCGCGAAACTGGCGGGCGGCTTCGCCGGCCTCGATCGCTGCGTCGAGCTCGACACGGCCTGCCGGCCGGACGGGCCCGTGCTCGAAACCCTGGTGCACGGCGCCGACTTCTTCGGCGCCACCCCGCCCCAGCCGGTCGGGGCCGACCTGCCGCGCTGGGAAATCACGGTCGAGGATGGCGAGCGCTGCCGCTCGGTGCTGCTGATCGACGAGGGTTCTGCCGATGCGGCCGGGTGGCCGGCCTTGCTGGCGCATTTGCGCAGGCTCGGTTAAGCAGGCAGGATGCGGGCGTTACCCCGGGCGGTGCCCGGGCTCCCCGGGTCAAATCGCGCGTCACCCGATGCATTTGCATATGTATATTGTGTCTAAGCCTGATTTGTGGGAAAACTCGAATTGCCCTAAAATACAGTGCTTTGCCATGTTGGCGGCCCCAATTTGCGCCCTGACGCCGCGGCACCCCACCATAGATAGGACTGTTATGACCCACGTTGTCACCGAATCGTGCATCCGCTGTCGCTATACCGACTGCGTCGATGTATGCCCGGTCGATTGTTTCCGGGAAGGCCCGAATTTCCTCGCGATTGACCCTGACGAGTGCATCGACTGCGCAGTATGCGTGGCCGAGTGCCCGGTGAATGCGATCTATGCCGAGGAAGACGTGCCGGGCGACCAGCAGCAATTCATCAAGATCAACGCCGACCTGTCGCGCGCCTGGCCTTCGATCACGAAGACCAAACCGGCCCTGGCCGACGCCGACGAGTGGAAAGACGTCAAGGACAAGCTGGACCAGCTGGCCCGCTAAGCGCGCCTGATTGTCCGCCTGCCGACGCCGGTTTTACCCGGCGCCTGCAGGCAAGTTCCATCCATGGCACACTAGCGGCCATCGCAGCATCGGGCACGCATCGACGGCATGCCATTAGCGCCCCTCTTTTCAAAAATCAACAGGATTTGCACATGACCATCAGTGCCACCCACGATGCGGGCAGCATCGCCCCTAACACTTCGTTCGCCGGCGCCATCGATGCCGACGCGGTCATCATCGGTGCGGGCCCGGTCGGCCTGTTCCAGGTCTTCGAACTCGGCCTGCTCGAGATCAAGGCCCACGTCATCGATTCGCTCGCTGCCGTCGGCGGCCAGTGCGTCGAGCTGTATCCGGACAAGCCGATCTACGACATCCCTGCCGTGCCTGTGTGCACCGGCCAGGAACTGACCGACAACCTGCTCAAGCAGATCGAGCCGTTCGAGCCGACTTTCCACCTGGGCCAGGAAGTGACGACCGTGCAGCGCCGCGAAGACGGCCGCTTCAATGTCGAAACCTCGGCCGGTACCCGCTTCATCACCAAGACCATCTTCATCGCGGCCGGCGTCGGTTCGTTCCAGGCGCGCACGATCAAGGTCGACGGCATCGACAAGTTCGAAGGCAACCAGCTGCACTACCGCGTCAAGGATCCGTCTCAGTTCGAAGGCAAGAACCTGGTCATCTGCGGCGGCGGCGATTCCGCGCTGGACTGGGCGCTGAACTTCGTCGGCAAGGCCGAGTCGGTCGTGCTGCTGCACCGCCGTGAAGACTTCCGCGCGGCCCCGGCATCGGTGGCCAAGATGAAGGCCCTGTGCGACGAATACGAGATGCAGCTGATCATCGGCCAGGTCACCGGCTTCGACGAAACCGACGGCAAGCTGACCGAAGTGAAGGTCACCGGCGCCGACGGCGTCACCCGCCGCGTGCCGCTGGACATGCTGCTGGTCTTCTTCGGCCTGTCGCCGAAGCTGGGCCCGATCGCCGAATGGGGCCTCGACATCGAGCGGCGTCAGTTAAAGGTTGTGGACACCGAAAAGTTCGAAACCAATGTGCCGGGCATCTTCGCCGTGGGCGACATCAACACCTATCCGGGCAAGAAGAAGCTGATCCTGTCGGGCTTCCACGAAGCGGCCCTGGCTGCCTTCGGCGCGGCGCCGTATATCTTCCCGGACAAGAAGATCCACATGCAGTACACGACGACCTCGCCGAAGCTGCACAAGATCCTCGGCGTCGAAACGCCTGTGTTCGATTGATTCTGAACAAGAACGCACGACCGTTCAGTTTCTGAAATACGACAATGCCCCGGACCTCCGGGGCATTTGTTTTTATGTGTGCCGTATCACCGACGGCCTATCAAATTCGGGTGTATAACCCCTTAAGCGTGCCCCACATGCAGCCTGCAAGGGAAATGGTTATTTCCACGCGTCAATCAACTTATCCTATAATTGGCTGATGAATTTTCGCGCAAGGGACGGCCAGCCCATACGGCAGCCATGCCAGGCGCAAGGGCCTGGGCAACGCGCCCCGGCGACACGCACCACATGAAGGAATTACTTATGCTTTATCAACTGCACGAGATGCAACGCTCCTTCCTGACCCCGCTGATGCAATGGGCGGATGCGTCCTCGAAGCTGTTCTCCAATCCTGTTTCCCCCTTTGCCCACACCCCGTTCTCCCAGCGTATCGCCGCCGGCTACGAACTGATGTACCGTTTGGGCAAGGATTACGAAAAGCCGGCCTTTGGCATCGACACCGTCACCATCAAGGGTGAAACGGTGAATATCGTCGAGGAAGCGGCTGTCACCAAGCCATTCTGCAAGCTGCTGCATTTCAAGAAAGACTTGCCGGACGCGGCCTATGCCGCGCTGGCGCAGCCGACCGTCCTGCTGGTCGCACCGCTGTCGGGCCACCACTCGACGCTGCTGCGCGACACCGTGCGCGCCCTGCTGCCGAATCACGACGTCTTCATCACCGACTGGATCGACGCGCGCATGGTGCCGTTATCAAGCGGTCCCTTCCACCTGGACGACTACATTTATTACGTGCAGGACTTCATCCGCGCCCTCGGCCCGGACGTGCACGTGATTTCCGTCTGCCAGCCGACCGTGCCGGTGCTGGCCGCGATCTCGCTGATGGCCTCGGCCAACGATCCGAAGCTGCCGAAGACGATGACGATGATGGGCGGCCCGATCGACCCGCGCAAGTCGCCGACCGCCGTCAACGACCTCGCCACCGAGAAGCCGTTCTCGTGGTTCGAGAACACCGTGATCTACGCGGTGCCGGGCAATTACCCGGGCTATGGCCGCAAGGTGTACCCGGGCTTCCTGCAGCACGCCGGCTTCATCGCGATGAACCCGGGCCGCCATGCACAGTCGCACCGCGAGTTCTACCAGCACCTGGTGCGCGGTGACGACGAGTCGGCCGAGAGCCACCGCCAGTTCTACGACGAGTACAACGCCGTGCTCGACATGCCGGCCGAATACTACCTCGACACGATCAAGACCGTGTTCCAGGAATTCCGCCTGCCGAAGGGTACCTGGGAAGTCGGCGGCAAGCTGGTGCGTCCGCAGGACATCAAGACGGTCGCCCTGTTCACCATCGAAGGCGAACTCGACGACATCTCGGGCGCCGGCCAGACACAGGCTGCGCACGAGCTGTGCAGCAACCTGCCGGAGACCATGAAGCGCGACTTCGTGGCGCCGAAAGCCGGCCACTACGGCATCTTCTCGGGCCGCCGCTGGCGCGAGACGATCTGCCCGAAGATCGGCGAATTCATCCGCGAATTCGGCTGATCCGCTGACACCGCCCATGAAAAATGCCACGACTTTGTCGTGGCATTTTTTTTACTGCCGCCGCTACCGGCCGCCAGCTTCAGACCAGGTCGCCACGCCGGTCGTCGCCACGCGCGAAATCGGGATCGGCTTCGTCGTCGTGCCCGTCGCGGCGGTCGCCATGGCGGCGATCGTCGACCACACCCTCATGCGGGGGCTGGCCTGCTTCCTCCGGCGCCGTGCCCCGGTGCGCGATCATGCCGGTCGGGTCGGGTTCAAGCAAGGGGGCGATAATCCATTCGTTCATGTGTTCTCCTGTTGGCATTGCCGCGTCATGCGGCCCATGGCCCATTAAGCCATTGCGTGAGGATCACATCTGTTCGATATGCCACTTACCGGCCCCCTTTTCGCACAGCTCAGTTGCCGAGCAGGACACTGGCGATGATGCCGGTCGCCACGGCGGCCAGCACATAGTCGCCGCCCACCTGCACCCAGTGGTAGCCGCGCGGCGGCGCGCTCAGGCGATGCGAACGCCAGTTGTCGACCACGTACTGGCGGTTGTGATAGTGCGAGGGCAGGCGCCCGCCGCGGTAGAGGTCGTGGCGCGGACCGGCGCCGCGCGCTTCACGGCGCGCCTCGCGGCGGTCGTCCCGGTAGTCGCGGCGCGCCTCGCGCTGGGCATCGCGGTAGTCGCGGCGTTCCTCGCGCCGGTCGTTGCGCATTTCATGCCGATCATCGCGGCGCTCCTGGGCGCGGCTATCGTAGCCATCGCGGTAGCCCCGGTCCTGCGCCATCGCCGGCAGGCTGCCGGCCAGCATGACGGCGATCATCGCCCGGGCAATCATCTTGTTCTTCATGGATTTCTCCTGTTGTTGGAGCCGGGCTGGTGACCGGCGGTGTTCCCAGTAGGCCACAGGGGATGCTTCCACTCTGTACGCTTCCCCACGCAAGCGATGAGCTCGCTACCAGGCTTCGCACGCCCCCGCCTTTTGTCGGATAATGACGGCTTTATATTGTCAGCCGCGCCGTGACCAAGACCCTTGCCGACCTGATCGAAGACCAGCTGCCGCAGACGCAATGCACGAAATGCGGCTATCCGGCATGCCGGCCCTATGCCGAAGCGATTGCCGCGGGCGAAGCCGAGATCAACCAGTGCCCGCCCGGCGGCCTCGAGGGCGTGCGCCGGCTCGCGGCCGTCACCGGGCGCCGGGTCATCCCGATCAACCCTGCCAACGGCGTCGAGCGCCCGCGCCCGGTCGCCTTTATCGACGAAGCCTTGTGCATCGGCTGCACGCTGTGCATCCAGGCCTGCCCGGTCGACGCGATCCTGGGCGCGGCCAAGCAGATGCACACGATTTTGCCGAGCCTGTGCACCGGCTGCGACCTGTGCGTGGCGCCCTGCCCGGTCGACTGCATCAGCATGGTGCCGGTCACGGGTGACGCCACCGGCTGGGCCGCCTGGTCGCAGGAAGCGGCGGACGCCGCGCGGGCGCGCCACGATTTCCGCACCCAACGCCTGACCCGCGAGCGCGAGGAAAACGATGCGCGCCTGGCGGCCAAAGCCGTCGAGAAGATGCGCGAAGTCACCGCCGAGGCAACGAACACGCCTGAAGAACTGGCCGAGAAAGAGCGCAAACGCGCGATCATCGCCGCGGCCATGGAGCGTGCGCGCCTGCGCGCGGCCGGCAACGCTCCCGAACAAAAAGACTGACGCATGAATCCAGCCAAACGCTTCGAGATTTTTTCGCGCTTTCGCGCCGCCAATCCCCATCCGACCACCGAACTGGAATTCACGACGCCGTTCGAACTGCTGATCGCCGTGCTGCTGTCGGCGCAGTCGACCGACGTCGGCGTGAACAAGGCCACGCGCCGCCTGTGGCCGGTGGCGAACACACCGCAAAAAATCCTCGATCTCGGTCTCGACGAGCTGAAAACCTATATCTCGACCATCGGCCTGTACAACACCAAGGCCAGGAACGTGATCGCGACCTGCCAGATCCTGGTGGACCAGTACGGCGGCGAAGTGCCGCGCGCGCGCGAAGCGCTGGAAGCCCTGCCCGGCGTGGGCCGCAAGACGGCAAACGTGGTCCTGAACACGGCTTTCGGCGAGCCGACGATGGCGGTCGACACCCATATCTTCCGCGTCTCGAACCGCACGAAAATCGCACCGGGCAAGAACGTCGACCAGGTCGAGATGAAACTGCTGAAATTCGTGCCGAAGGAATTCCTGCAGGACGCGCACCACTGGCTGATCCTGCACGGGCGCTATACCTGTGTCGCGCGCCGGCCGAAGTGCTGGAACTGCATCATCAACGATTTATGCGAATTCCGCGACAAGACGCCCGCGCCGGATGGCCTGATTGCACCGGAACCCATCGAACCGGTCGTACTGCCAGCCGCCTGATGCGGGCATAAAAAAGCCGGCGCAGCCCTACCAGCGGTCGTAGTGCGCCACCACGCCGCGCCAGAAGGCGTCGGCTTCCTTGCCCAGGGACGTTTGCCCGGCCTTGGCGGTCGCGTTGGCCGCCGTCTGCACCATCACCAGTTTCAGTTCCGGATCGATGAAGATCATCTGCCCGTACACGCCCAGCATGGCGAACCGCCTCTTCTCGCCCGGGAAGGTCCAGAACTGGTAACCGTAGCCGTAATACGGCGTCGCTACCTGGGGATGGAAGGCTTGCGGCGCACGGCGCCAGTCGGTGGCCTCGAGCAGGTAGTCGCGCGGGATGACCTGCCGGTGCTGGGGATCGTCGGGACGGGCGCCGTCGTTGGCCAAAACAATGCCCAGGCGGCCGTAGTCGCGCAGCGTGGCGTTGAAATTTCCGGCGGCGCGTTCAAGGCCGGTCCGGTCGGCGCGCCACAGCGCCGGCGTCTCGGCGCCGATCGCCTGCCACAGGCGGGTGCCGAGATAGTCGCTCAGATTGCTCCCGGTTGCACCGCGCAAGACGGCCGCCATGATTTCCGTTTCGGCGCTGGCGTAGGAAAAACGGCTGCCCTGCGGCGCGTCGCGTTCGGTGATCACCCTGGCCGCTTCCTCGACCCCGCCCTGGATGACGGCGCGGGCAAAGCGCTCGAGGTCGTCCTTGCCGTCGTAGCGCTCCTCGAAGTGGGCGCCCGAGGACATGCGCAGCAGATTGCGGATCGTCGTTTCGCCGTACAGGGTGCCGGCCAGCTTCGGCGCATATTTGTCGGCGCGGTCGTCGAGCGAGGCGATCGTGCCTTCCTGCCGGGCGATGCCGATCGCCAGCGAGACGAGCGACTTGGCCATCGAATTCGACACGAAGCGCTGCTGCGGCGTGCGCTCGTACTGGTAGCGCTCGACCTGTACCACGCCGTCCTTGATGATCAACAGGCCCATGATGCGCTGGCGCGCCAGGTAGTCGTCGACGCCCAGTTTTTTGCGCCCGTCGAGCGTCCAGCGGATCGGCGGCTCGTTCTCGCGCCGGGGCAAGGGCATCGGCGCGCTGCTCGCCGGCAGGACGTTGGCCTTGCCGCCAAAAATACCCGGAATCTCGCCTTGCGCCGTAAACGAACCGACGCGCACCGACTCGTCATAGAACCAGTTTTTTGCGGTGCCGACCGGGTAGCCTTGCGCCTTCCCCAGCTTGTCTTCGTCCGGGGCGGCAAGGGCGCAGGCCGCAGATGCAGCCCACAGCAGGGAGAATACGAACGGTGTTGCGCGCGACATATCGGGATTCCTTCATTCGGGTTGAACAAGGGTGCCGGCGTGATGCGACGAAGATGGGACCGGCTGTAAAAGCGGCCCATCTTGTCACGTTATTATTGTTGAGGCAATACGTCCTGGTGGACGAGGGCGATGCTCAGACGCCGGCGACCAGGGTCGTGGCGCCGGTGGCAAACGAGGCGCGCAGGATGCGGCCGTCCACGACCTCATAAATGCAGAGCATCTCGACCGTACCCAGCCCTTCCGGGAAATTGCGGGTGACGAGTTCGAGATCGGTGACGAAGTTGCCGAGCACGGTGCGGCCGAGCAGCCGCGCGTGCAGGTCGGGTTCGGCAAAGCGCGCCACATAGCGCGGCCGGATGGCATCGTGGCCTTGCGCCAGCAGCGGGCCATGCAGCACGAACTGCTGGGCATCGGGCGCATAGGTGCGCATCAGGGCGTCGACGTCTTTCGCGTTGTAGGCGTCGAGCTGGGCCTGCACCACGGCGGCCGGATCAAGAGTCGTCATGCGGGCTTTCAGAGGAGGACGAGGTTGTCGCGGTGGACCAGTTCCGGTCCTTCGATATAGCCGAGGATGGCTTCGATCTCGTTCGAGGAATGGCGCATGATGCGGCGCACTTCGCTGCTGGTGTAGCTCGTGAGGCCGCGTGCGATCGGGCGTCCGGCCTCGTCGACGCAGGTGATCACCTGTCCGCGCCCGAATTCGCCCTTGACCGCGATGACGCCGATCGGCAGCAGGGATTTTCCCTCCTGGGTCAGCTTCTGCACGGCGCCGGCATCGAGCACGACCTCGCCGGCCGTATGCAGGTGATCGACCATCCACTGGCGCCGCGCGGTCAGGCGCGTGGTGGCGGCATTGAGTTCTGTGCCGATCGCCTCGCCATGGGCCAGGCGCGTGAGGACATCGGGCTCGCGGCCCCAGGCGATGACCGTGTGGGCACCCGAGCGCGCGGCGCGGCGTGCGGCCAGCACCTTGGTCAGCATGCCGCCGCTGCCGATATTGCTGCCGGCACCGCCGGCCATGGCTTCCAGGCTGGCGTCGCCGGCCTGGGCGCGTTCGATCAGGCAGGCTGACGGGTCCTTGCGCGGGTCGGCCGAATACAGGCCGCGCTGGTCGGTGAGGATGACGAGCGCATCGGCTTCGATCAGGTTCGCCACCAGGGCGCCGAGGGTGTCGTTGTCGCCGAACTTGATCTCGTCGGTGACGACGGTATCGTTCTCGTTGATGATCGGGACCACGCCCAGGCGCAGCAGTGTCGTCAGCGTGGCGCGCGCGTTCAGGTAGCGTTCGCGGTCGGCCAGGTCGGCGTGCGTAAGCAGGACTTGCGCGGTCTTGACGCCGTGCGCCTTGAAGCTGGTTTCGTAGATTTGGGCCAGGCCCATCTGGCCGACGGCGGCGCAGGCCTGCAGCTCGTGGATGTCGTGCGGGCGGCTGCCAAAACCGAGGCGCAGCATGCCTTCGGCAATTGCGCCGGAGCTGACCAGCACGACTTCCTTGCCGAGGGCGCGCAGTGCGGCGATCTGGGTGGCCCAACGGGCGATCGCCGTGTGGTCGAGGCCGCGGCCTTCGTTGGTGACGAGCGAGGAGCCGACCTTGACGATGATGCGGCCGGCTTGCTGGATGACGGACTTGTGTGCGGACGTAGTTGCAGCATTCATGGCGAGAGTCTCAGGGTGTCAATCCGTCCTTCCGCGGGCGCAAGGCCAGCAGGGCCAGGCCCGCCAGCAACTCGATCCCGCTTACGACGAACAGGGACCCATTCGGCAGGCCGATCGCGAATGCCGCGACCAGGCGCCCGGCCGGCTGGGCCAGCAGGAATAATGCGACGAGATCGCCGAGGATGGGCTGGTCGCCCCGCCTTGCCGCCAGCACAGCCAGCCCCGCGGTGGCGAGGCGGACTCCGACATAGATGGCGTAGAACTGGCTGTAGCCGTTCACGCCAACGAGAAACAGGCCCATTGAGGTGGCGACCCGGTCCGGGTCGAGCATCGCAACGAGCGCCGCCAGCGAGCTGGCGGTGGCGACCAGCGACAACAGCTGGCCACGCGCCCAGGCAGGCGACAGCGGAAGACGCTTAGTCTTCAAGGATTTTAAAACGAGGATCGTCCGGATCGATCGAGACGATGCCGCGCGCCTCTTCGGTCATCTGCATCGTTTCATCGACGCGCACATCCTGCGCGCGCTTCTCTTCCAGGTGCAGGTAGATCGCATTGATCAGTTCCTGGCAGCCTTCGCGGTTCAGGGCCGAGATCTCGAAGACAGGCCCCTTCCAGGCCATCTTCTTGATGAAGTCCTTGACGCGCTTCTTGCGCTCTTCTTCCGGCACCACGTCGAGCTTGTTGAGCACGAGCCAGCGCGGCTTGTTGAGCAGGTCCTCGTCGTACTTCTCGAGTTCCTTGATCAGCGCTTTCGCTTCCTTCACCGGATCGATGGTGTCCTCGAAGGGCGCCAGGTCGACGATGTGGAGCAGCAGGCCGGTACGCGCCAGGTGACGCAGGAACTGGTGGCCGAGGCCCGCGCCTTCGGCCGCGCCTTCGATCAGGCCGGGGATGTCGGCGATCACGAAACTCTTCTCGTGCGATACGCGCACCACACCGAGGTTCGGGTGCAGGGTCGTGAACGGGTAGTCGGCGATCTTCGGCTTGGCGTTCGAGACGGCCGTAATGAAGGTCGACTTGCCGGCGTTCGGCATGCCCAGCAGGCCCACGTCGGCCAGCACCTTCAGTTCCAGGCGCAGTTCGCGGCGTTCGCCCTCCTTGCCCTCGGTCTTCTGGCGCGGTGCGCGGTTGGTCGAGGTTTTAAAATGGATGTTGCCCCAGCCGCCCTCGCCGCCCTTGGCGAGCAGTTCGGTCTGGCCGTGTTCGGTCAGGTCGGCGATGATTTCGCCGTTGACGTTATCGATGATCAGGGTGCCGACCGGCATGCGCAGGTAGACATCGTCCGCGCCCTTGCCGTAGCAATCCGAACCGCGTCCCGGCTCGCCGTGGCGGCCATGGTGGGTCTTCGAATAGCGAAAGTCGACCAGCGTGTTGATGTTACGGTCCGCAACCGCCCAGATCGAGCCGCCCTTGCCGCCGTCGCCGCCGTCGGGACCGCCGAAGGGGCGGAACTTCTCGCGCAGGAACGAGGCGCAACCGTTGCCGCCGTCGCCCGCAATGACTTCAATTCTTGCTTCGTCGATAAACTTCATTTTGACCGCCAAAAAACTAAAAAGGCCCTACCGTGGGCAGAGCCTTTCGATGGAAGGCTTGCGCCTTACAAGGATGCGCCGCTCCGGGCGGCGCTTTACGTCACTTACGCTGCGACTGCTTCAGCAGCTGGTGCAGCAACGACGGTCACGTACTGCTTCGAACCGACGCCTTGCTTGACGAACTTCACAGTGCCGTCGACCAGCGCGAACAGGGTGTGATCCTTGCCCAGGCCAACGTTGGTGCCTGGACGCACTGGGGTGCCGCGTTGACGGATGATGATGCCGCCGGCGTTGATCGCCTGGCCGCCGTACACCTTCACGCCGAGGCGCTTGCTTTCTGAGTCGCGGCCGTTACGGGTAGTGCCGCCGCCTTTTTTGTGTGCCATTTAAGTACTCCTTGATGACTTTGAAGAGAGGGGCAATTAGCCGTTGATCGAAACCACTTGGATTTCGGTGAAGTTCTGGCGGTGGCCCTGACGCTTCTGGTAGTGCTTACGACGGCGCATTTTGAAAATGCGGACCTTGTCGTGGCGACCATGGGAAACGACCTTCACCAGAACCGTAGCACCTTCAACCAGGGGAGCACCAAATTTGATGCTCTCGCCCGCGCCAACGGCGAGGACCTGATCGATCGTGAGTTCGGAACCAATGTCTGCCGGTATCTGTTCTACTTTAAGTTTTTCGCCAGCGACAACTTTATACTGCTTGCCACCGGTTTTTATGACCGCGTACATGATTGAAAACCTCATCAATTGTTTAATAAAAATCCCTGCGGCGACGACGGGTTATTGGCCGCGCTGCGCTTCTCTGGTGCCGGGGAACAGGGAATTATACACGGTTCGATCTCTTGCGTCAAAAGCCGAGACACAGTCAGCAATGCAGTCGGGCTGCCGTGGCATTGCGGCAACGCCTGCGCAGCAGCCGGGGAAACACGGTGCACGCCTCGCGCTGGTCGAAATGGCACGGCTCATGCTTGCATGTCGTATAATCGCCGCACTCTCGCACATCAACCGCATTTCAACTGTCACAGCAGGTTCGCCTTGTCCGCCGCTACCCCTCACGCACAGAACAACATCACCCAATCGATCGCCGCCGACATGGATGCGGTCAACACGGTGATCCGCCAGCGCCTGCATTCGGAAGTCAGCCTGGTCAACCAGATCGCCGAATACATCATCAGCGCCGGCGGCAAGCGCATCCGCCCCGTGCTGGTACTGCTGCTGGCCAATGCCTACGGATACAAGGGTGGCGCGCACCACGAACTGGCGGCGGTCGTCGAGTTCATCCATACCGCTACCCTGCTGCACGACGACGTCGTCGACGAGTCCTCGATGCGGCGCGGGCGCCAGACGGCGAATGCATTATTTGGAAATGCCGCCTCGGTGCTGGTCGGCGACTTCCTGTATTCGCGCTCCTTCCAGATGATGGTCAGCCTGGAAAACATGCGCGTCATGCAGATCCTGTCGGACGCGACCAACGTGATCGCGGAAGGCGAAGTGCTGCAGCTGCTGAACATGCACGACCCGGACGTCAGCCACGAGAGCTACCTGAAGGTGATCCGTTCCAAGACCGCCAAGCTGTTCGAAGCGGCGGCGGAACTGGGCGCCCTGGTGGCCGGCGCCAGCAGCGCGCAAGTGGCCGCGGCCGGCGAATACGGGCGCTCGCTGGGCACGGCGTTCCAGCTGATCGACGATGTGCTCGATTACGCCGGCGACGCCGCCGAGATCGGCAAGAACGTCGGCGACGACCTGCGCGAGGGCAAACCTACCCTGCCCCTGATCTACCTGATGGAACACGGCAGCCCGGAACAACGCGAACTGGTGCGTACCTGCATCGAGCAAGGCGACGAGCAGCATTTCGACGCCGTACTGGCCGCCGTCACCTCCAGCGGCGCCCTCGATTACACGCGCCGCGAAGCCGAAACGGCCGCCCGCCGCGCCGCCGAATCGATCGCCGACCTGCCGGAAAGCATCTATAAAGAGAGCCTGCTGCAACTGTGCCGTTTCGCTGTTGACAGGAACCATTGAGCAAATTTATATTAATGCTTCCTGAGGCATGTTTTCAGCGCCTCGAATTAGTCGGGGTGTAGCTTAGCCCGGTAGAGCGCTACGTTCGGGACGTAGAGGCCGGAGGTTCGAATCCTCTCACCCCGACCAGAATTTTCTCGATTAAAACAGCGGCCTTAGCCGCTGTTTTGTTTTGCGCAGAGGGCTTGTACGTCATTTGCCTTGAGCGAAGATCCGCTTCGAATCGGGGACGGACGCAACAATAGGTCTGCTATCGGCCAGAAGCGGACATTCGAGATTTTGAGCTCAAGTGAAGACGGCGCGCCCGATTTTCCGATTTCATGTTTGTGCAAAAGCTAGTCGCATCAACGAACAGCATTGCATCACAGCCGCGCCGGAATTAACTCAGAAACCGCCTTTGGAAACCGGGGGAAGGAACCTTGAAATGAAAAGCCCGCAATCTTCCGAATGCGGGCTTTCCCATTCAAACTGCGATGGATAAGCTAACGGGCTAGCGCAACAGCGCTTTCGAGGCCCCTGTCGAGTTTAATTGGTCTTCCCGGTGGCATTCACCACAAAACTCTTCCCGGTCTCTTGAATTTGGAAAGCGAAATCAAGATTCACATTCCGTCCTCCGGTCAAGGGAGTAACGAGTGAGAACGAGACAGTACTACCTGCACTAATTACCTGTCCATCCGTTAAACCTTCAAACCGGGGAACGACCGTCCCTGTGCTGTCCGTCGCCCGGAGGGAAACCACAGTGTAATTCTTTCCAACCGCTGTTAACTGGTAAGTACCTAACTTGGACGAGCTGGCACCTGCCACTGTGTTGTTGAAGGCCAGAGTCGCTGAGTACGGCATGGACAATTCCTGGGTGCCTCCCATAAAGGAATCGGTACTGTAAAGCTTCAGCGATTCGGCTGCAGCAGGGGCCTGGCTGAGTGGCAGATTCCATTGCAGCGATCCAGCAACCGGGGAAGTGGCGAAGAAATTTTCGGCATCGTATTCCAGCACACTCGGCGTGCTCGTTTTGAGCTGCGTGAACGTATAGCTTCGGCTCACGGGCATGCCTGGATAGACCCGGTCAAAGAAGCCGTATTGTGCCATTGCTGCGTCGTTGCTGAAGTACAGCTTGAAAGTTGCTTCGTCAATTGCGACGGTTTTCGGATTCGTCTGCGTGTAGTTAATCGTATAGGCGTTATAACCGTTGCCCTGGTCAACGACAGTGAACGAATTCAAGGTGACGTTAAGTCCGTTACGCGCCGTGTAGCTAACGCCAAGATACTTGGGTGCTTTGGCAGTGATCGCCACCGTAGAGGCAGCACTTTCTGCGCGGCCGTCGTTCACCACAAGCGTAACCACATACGTTCCTTCAATGTCAGCCTTGAAGGATGGGCGTGCAGCGGTAGCAGAAGACAGCGTGGCGGTGCTCCCGACGGGCTTGCTGGTCAGGACCCAGCTATAGGTCAAGGCATCGCCGTTGGCATCAGAGCTC
This sequence comes from Massilia sp. LXY-5, assembly GCF_059801075.1. Lineage (NCBI taxonomy): Bacteria > Pseudomonadati > Pseudomonadota > Betaproteobacteria > Burkholderiales > Oxalobacteraceae > Massilia > Massilia sp. LXY-5. Next base: position 417,617 of record NZ_JBNNEH010000003.1, on the reverse strand, counting down.
GCGCTTCCATCGAGCGCGACGACAGCCCCGCTCGACACTTCCTGCGTCGTTCCAGCATTCGCTACCGGGCGAGCATTGCCTGCCGTTGCTGTAATGGTTACGCTTGCCAGCGCACTGCTGAGCTTGCCGTTATTTACGACTAAGGTTGCCTCGTACTGGCCGTCGACGTCAGGCGTGAAGCTTGGCTTGACGGTGTTTTGGGCGACTAGGGCGGCCTTACTTCCGGCCGGGAGTTTCGACAGCGTCCAGGCGTAAGACAATCCCGCGCCGTTAGCGTCTGAACTTCCGCTACCGTCCAATGTGACGACGGTTCGTGTAATAGCGTTCTGCGGTAAGCCAGCAACTGCCATTGGTGCGATCGCGCCGGCCATTACGGTCACGGTCACCTTTGCTGGCGCACTCGTATTGGCACCATCATTGACGACGAGACTGACGACGTACTCGCCTGCAATGTCAGCAATAAAGCCTGGCTTTGCCGATGAGGCGTTAGTCAAAATAGCGTTACTGCCTGGTGGCTTGGAAGCAAGCGTCCAGCTATAAGTGAGGGAACCGTTTGAAGCAGTGGTGCTCTTCGACCCGTCGAGTACCACAGCCGTGCCGGGAGCCACGTTCTGGTCGGCACCTGCATTTGCGAGTGTGACAGTGCTCGGCGCTGTCGATGACGTGGCGCTTGACGAACCACCGGGAGCAGACGAGCCGCCACCGCCTCCACATGCAGCTAAAACTGCTACCATTCCGCTCAATACGAGCGGGTTGAATATCTTTTTCATAACAATCCTGTTCTTTTCTTTTCTGTAAAATCTATTGCCAAATGGCGTTACCCATTCCGGCGAAGCAGTATATGGCGTTACCGATGGTTAAAATCTATTCAATTGTCACAAAAGCAACGGTTAAACGATGCTTAGCTGGAGCAGTCGCCGGCCTGAAGACTGCGAGGGCCGCGTCATCGAACGGCGGACATTCGCTAGAAGCATCGGGTGCGCACCACGGGATCGTGGTCGACTCCGGTTATGAGCCACGATCGACTCAGCTCTCATCGGTAGCAAGCAGTGTGGATTGACGTCCGCTATCGGCCAAGAGCAGACTATCTTCGGCCCACGCGTCACTTAAAAGAGAAAGGTTAAAATGCTATCTTCGTACATTTCCACTCCGATCCATGAGCAACGAGATATTGCGATCAAGCAATTCCGTGCCGGTATTTGTCTTATTGAGAAATCGGGTTTACTGGAATTTGACCAGACAAGCTTTACATTCCGAGGCGTGCCGCCGAGCATTTTCGAAGAGAAGGCTACAGAACTAGATGAACACTTCGGCCGCGTGATGTATTGGCTATGGTTCTCTACAGGGGCCGAATACTTGCTCAAAGGATTTTTGATTGTGCAAGACCCGGATTTCCTAAAGAGGACTCTGAAAGCTATACCGCTACCTGTGGCTGGCCCTAAGCGTGACCCAAAGTGGGTGGATAAGGTAATCAGCAATAAGGGAGCAGAAGAGCTCCAAGACGTTTTTAGCACGATGAACCTCGCGGAACAACTAGAAAGGCGCCTTAGCACGGAAATCCCTAATGGCTTTAAGCCCTCGCCTGAAGAGGCGCGAAGGACTAAAGCCGCATACTTAATATTGAAAGATGCGATTCGAAATCGTGATTCTCATGCTTATGTAGAGAACGTGCGTCAGTCACACCATCATATGATTCATGACTTCGCACCTGCTTTTGATACTCTACTCGCAGCAGCAGGAGCGAAGCAGTTGCTAACTAATCAGTAGCTTCTAGCGACAAGACTTCAGTCAAAATGAAATGAGCGAACAATAGGCGTGTCAGTTGCGCGCACGGCTTGTTCGCGTCCTTCCTAATGTCTGCTTCGGTCGAAAGGAAATGCTACCGGAGCTACAACCGGCGAAAACGGTCTCGTAATGTTGAGCGGCGCGCTGGCGTTGGTACGCAGGCAGCGGTATGCACAGGTACGCACGGTTTCCTAGACTCTAGGCGGTAACCGCGGAAACTCTTTCAAGCACGGCTCGTCCTTGAGCTTGGCGCGGAGCGTTTCGAGGATGGCGCCCTGCGGTCCGGCCATCGTCGGAAGCTCGCGCCGCCACTGCCCGCCGTCGAGCAGATTGGCGGACAGGTTTTTGCTGTTACGCTAGAGCCTTTCGACTACGTAACAGCGCGACTGGATTAGGTGCCCGATGCAGAGCAACAGTGTGAGAAGACCGCCTCCGGTTTTCTATAAGTTTTATCCGATCGAAGAATGGCTGCCTGGTCTATTCACTGGCGCATCCATTTCGTTCTCAAGCCGCGTAAAGTTTAACGACCCGTTTGACTGTCGGCCGGGTTTCCGACTTGGAAGCGGACCGAGTGCGCGCAAGTACCTGCACGACAAGTTCAAAGTTACTACCCTTTCTCCGTCGAAGAGGATCAAGGCGGTCAACGCGATCATGAACAAAAACGCGGGCAAAGACTCGATGGTGGTAGAAGAGACACAGAAGATGCTGGATGGAGTGGGGATCTTATGCTTGACCACGAGGTGGGACAACGCGTTGATGTGGTCGCACTACGCTGCTGATCATACCGGGATTTGCATCGGCTTCAGGTCCCATGTTGGTATATTCCAGGCAGCAAATCCGGTCGCATACAGCGAGACCTTCCCAGTCATCGATCGCCCAGGCGACGACGAGACGGAGATGTTTCGCAAGACGTTTCTAACGAAGGCGAAATGCTGGGAGTATGAGGATGAGTGGCGGATCACGAAGAACAAACGCACGCTCGAAGACCGGGACCAACTTTTCCGGGAATTCTGCATACGTACATCGGTGCCAAACGCTCGCACTCTTGCTGACCTCCGCGGCAGCTCACTGTACTCATTCGATAACTCTGCAATCGAAAGCGTAACTCTAGGCATGCGATCTGCCGAAAAAGAGCGACTTGTGATTGATGCGCTTTCTTCCGCGGGGCTATCGATTCCTCTATACAGGGTGGACTCTCCGTCGACAACGTATCTGTTATCGCGCCACCTAGTTACTTAGAGCGCCTAACAAAACCCTCTAGTTGCTGTGCAGGCAACAGCCGGGTACACTGAGCCGTGCCGGCCGTCTGCAATCGGCCAGGAGCGGTCGTTGCTAACTTTTTGACATACAGCACATTAAAACAATTTTGACCCATGAGCCTACTAGGCCATATTGGCATTCCCCCATCGTCACGGACACTTCCGTTAGGCGCATTTTAGATTTTCAAACTGTACCGGGCTGATGTAGCCGATAGTGGAATGACGCCGACGTGGATTGTAGAACCTTTCGATATAGTCGAACACATCAGCGCGTAAGTCATTCCTGGTCCGGTAGTGCTTCTTGCTCAGGCGCTCGGTCTTAAGCGTCGAGAAGAAGCTTTCCATTGCAGCGTTGTCCCAGCAGTTGCCGCGACGGCTCATGCTGCAAACGATGCCGTGAGATTCGAGCAGGCGCTGAAAATGTTCGCTGGTGTATTGCGAGCCCTGGTCCGAGTGGTGCAATACTGCCTGAGGCCGGCCACGGCGGAAGATGGCCATCAGCAGGGCATCCATCACCAACTGCGCCGTCATTGTCGGTTGCATCGACCAGCCCACCACACGCCGTGAGTACAGGTCGAGGACGACAGCGACAAACAGCCAGCCTTCGCCAGTCCACACGTAGGTAAAGTCGGCCGCCCATTTCTGGTTCGGGCCTGTCGCTTCAAACTGCCGGTCCAGCAGATTCGGCGCGATGGCGTGGACTGGCGAATCGAGCTGCCCTGGCGCACGACGTCGTTTGTGGCGTGCCTTGATGCCGGCCGCTTTCATCAGTCGCGCCACGCGGTTCTCGCTGCAGGAAAAACCAGCGTCGATAAGGTCTCGCACTACGCGCGGCGAACCGTATGTGCCATCGCTGGCTTCGTGGCTGTGCTTGATCGCTTTGAGAAGCTGGGCATTCTCACGTTCATGCGCACTTACTGGTCGGCCGAGCCAGTCGTAAAAGCCACTGCTCGATACACCGAGCAGACGGCACATCGTTCGTGTTGGCCAGATGGTTCGATATTTGGCGATGAAGCCGTACTTCACTTGAGGTCGGCTGCGAAGTAGCCGAGCGCCTTTTTTTTTTTAAGATGTCGCGCTCCGTCTTGACCTTTGCCAGCTCACGCCGCATGCGCTCATATTCCTGAGCCGACACCTTCTCGCGCCCGACTGCAACCTCTGCATCGACGTTGGCATCTCTGCACCACCGTCCCAGTAAATTGGCACCAATGCCAAGGTCCCGCGCAATCGCCGCCTTGCTCGCACCAGGCTGGCCTACCAACTTGACTGCCTCGCGCTTGAACTCTTCTGAAAACAACCGTCTTTCACGTGCCATGTAATTCCTCCGATAGGGACATCATACCTATCGAAAGTGTCCGAGGCGGTGGGGGAATGCCATATCACTTCCATAGCAGCGCTCTTCATGGCCTTTCCCGCCAGTGCGGACCCGCATCAACTTGGTCCTAAGGACGCGTGCATCGCAATGGACGACAAGTCTTGTGATGTTTCGGACGTCCACGCGTTTTCCGACGTTGACTTAAACGCCGACGGCGAAAAGGAGATTATCTTCGCTTGGTCCGGCGGTTCGTGCGGAGAACAGCACTGGATCTTCACTCGAAGAAAAGGGAAATGGGAACAAATTGGTAACTGGTGTGGGATGGACGGTGGTACATATTCAGTTCGCAAATCGAAACACCATGGGTTCCGCGACATAGACACTTACTTTGGGATTCTTCGGTTCAATGGAAAAGAATACCCGAATACGACCAAGAAGTAAGTTTGCTGTTGATTACTTTTTACCTTCAGCTTTGGCGAACGTCTGCTTCCCGAAGGTCCGCTTCGGGTCGGAAGCGGACGCTCGCGATCGCAGGTTTACATCACTGCCAGTTATAGAGAACGCGGCCTCGAGGATCAAATACAACCCGAGGCGCACTAGTTAAATCTAGTCCACTCGACGCAGGATGTTTGTAGGGACCTGCAAACTCCCGGTCATCGATACGTCTTTCGACGACTTTAACAAAGATAGAAATTGCCTCATGTAGTTGCAGATACTTCTCGAACTCGAAGTCCTGTAACTGGACGATAAACCCAATGTAAGAGCAGCCTTCCAAGACAGGTTCGATCGATGCCCTCTCTGCAAGCACTTCGCATGGATGAGGTACCTCGGAACAGACAGTTCTGAACAATGCACACATGGTTTCGCTCCCAAGCTAGACATGGCTCAGATCCTAGCGCCGAGTAATGGGTTCCGAAGCTATCATTTCTGATAGGTGCTTCTTACTAGTCAAGTCCAAATACGCGAGACATTGAGGCGTACGCAAACTGCTGGTATCTGAGCAGTGTGCGTGTTGATGGCCAAAGGTACTGATGCTCGGGGAAGCTTTGGACAGGCAGTAAATAGATCTGTGCCACCTCGTCGTTGGCCTCGTTCATACGAATCCAAACGACGAAGTCAGCCGGCGGCGAGTGTCGCACGGTGACTTTCCAGCAAGGGTGGCTACGCTCATACCGGCACCTGGTGCATAACAAGCGCACGATGACACCGTTGATCCGATATGTCCGCGTCGTCAATTTCTCTACTTTTGCCTTTGCCCGAAGTGCACAACGCTCCAGTTCAATTGCCGTGTCTTTGGTCACGCAGCGAATTCTGAATCGGGCGATCGTCGCGCGGGACAATGATGGACCAGACACCCCAGCAGCCTCGTATGCGGCAACTAATCCTCGAAAACGCAGCGCATACGACTTTGCTGACGGGAGACAACTGTTATCGATGAGATCCGCGGAAACGTTGCCATGCTCAACAAGGATCTCTCGCAGACCGTCGAGCATCTCGTCGTCGGTCCAGTGCTTTCCGCGGCGTAGTCGCACCTGTTTGGTCTTGTTGAACATCTCATTGCTGACAATGCCTGGAAAAGCATCCTCGACCCTTACCCATTTGTCGGTGTCGTTCGGGCGGCGGGAGCTTCGGAAGCGCTGTGTACTGCGATTAAAGATAAGGGTACCGGCATACTTCTCGTTCGTAAGTATCCCCTTGACGTTGTGGGCAGACCAAGGCCTGCCGAATTGATTCGTTAAGCCCTCAGCATTGAGTATCTCTGCAATCTTGGTGTCAGGCATCTCCCTGTTCGTGCACATGTCGAAGATCCTGCAGACAACAGCGACCTCTTCACTAGGCCCAAGAACGAAACCCACCCGATCAGTAGGCAGGCTTTTTCGTTCGCCAATCTCGAGTGTTCGGAGCGTCAGTCCATCTGCCGAGTGACACTGACGTCTAAGCCCGTACCCAGCCGAACCACCTTGTTTGTAGCCAGCTGCGGTAAGTCGGCATTGCGCCCGAAAGACCTTCGCCGATAGCTCCCGACTGTACTCGGCAGCCATTGCGCGCTTCAGTCCCTTGAGCAGTGTTGCCAAGGGTGACCCGTCGTTCGTGAACGGCTCAGCGCAATACGAAATCATGATGCCGGCTTTCCGGCATGCATATTCGTAATAGGCACTTTCATCGACGTCCTGAAACCGTCCCCAGCGGCTTACGTCGTACACAAGAACGGCAACATAGCCGGCTTGACCGGACTGTACGTCGTTAAGTAGCTGTAGAAGCCCGTTGCGTCTGTTGAGAGTCAATCCGCTTCGCCCTTCGTCACGATAAATCGCAATGACTTCGAAATCGTGCTGAACTGCATATTCTCGTAGGGCCGACTCTTGATGGTCTGTCGAGTAATTCTGATGCTCAGTCGACGCTCGCACGTACAGTGCGGCGCCGCGGGAAACAAGCCGGGCCATGGCAGAACTCCTCACTAATGCTGATGTCGGTATGTTGCGCTTCAGGCTGTGCGTCGAACTGGCTTACGGGCCGAACATTGACGCCAGGGACAGGTATCGTAATTCGGCGAGGCGCTCAAGGTTCGACTCTTTCAGGTAGAGCGGACCGTTCGCGAGTTTCGCTGCCGGAATCAGGAAGTAATCAATAAGCTCATGTGTGTCACCGTGGAGCCGTGCCGTAAGGACGAAGTCGGCATCTGGCAACGGCATGACTCTCCAATTTACCAAGCCTCTTTTCGGCCTACGTCGAGTCGCAATTTCTATTCGGACCCGAACACACTGGTTGATGACCAAAGTGTGCGGCGCTTTGACCTCATGTACGGTAGCGCCAGAGGATAGTGCGAGTCTTTTTACCTCTGCAAAAAGGTCGCGCAGCTTCGCTGCGATGAGCTTTTTCGTTTCGACGAAAACGTGGGACGGGCAGGGGATAAGCCCAGCCGCATCATATGCAGCGATAAGAGAGCCGAAGCCGCGCACGAAAAGCTGAGGGTCCGGCATAGACGGATCCGCCGCGATGATCTTCGCGTTCACCCTGCCGTGCGTTTCGTGACACCTCTGCAGGAGGACGAGCAACTCGTCCAGGGTGTAGCGACGCACGCGCCTGGCTCGCTCATCTCGCGCTTGAGCGAATAACGATAAAGAAATCAGGGGCTCGACGGCACCTTCATTCACGACCCACTCTGCATGAGGATTGGACTTGCGCCGACTCGATAGCTTGCATGACTTCCTGTTGAACGCCAACGTTCCGCAATACTTCAGGTTAGTCAGCAGTGAATTGACCATCGAGTGGGTCCAGGGTCTGTCAAACTCGCTGGCGATGCCCTCAGCGTTCAGTAGCCGGGCAATAGCTGGCTCGCTGAGCTTTTGTTCTAGGTAGAGGGCATAGACGCGCCGGATTGTTATTGCCTCGTGCGCCGGGCCCGGGATGAGTATGACCCGGTCAGTGACAGCTCCCTTTGCCTCACCGTATTCGAGTACCCGGCGCGGTGTCCCATCCTTCGTTAGGGCTAAGCGTCTGAGGCCATAACCGGCATGGCCACCTTGCTTGAATCCGATCTCGGTGAAGCGACATTGCGCGTTGAAGGTCTTTGTCGAGAGCTCCCGGCTATACTCCGCGGCCATCATTCGCTTGATGCTCTTCATTAACGCACCAAGTGGTGTTGCATCGTCAGAAAATTGCTCACCGCTGTAGACCACCTTGATGCCAGCACGGCGGCACGTATGCTCGTGGTAAGCCGCTTCGTCAACGTCTTGGAACCTACCCCAGCGGCTCACGTCGTAAACGATGATCAGCTGAAAGTCGGCATTTCCCGACTGCACGTCATCGATCAGGCTCCTTAGCCCTGTACGGCGCCGGATATCGAGTCCGCTCTTACCCTCGTCCACGTACTCGCGTACAACCTGAATGCGTTTGCTGAGCGCGTACTCGTAGATTTTTGCGCGCTGATGATCGGTCGAGTAATTTTGGCTCTCGGTCGACATCCGCACATAAATCGCGGCCTGAATTGGCTGGCTTGGTAACACGGATGCGCTCCTTGTTTGAGCTACCGATGAGACCTGTAGAGTAAGGAGAGTACCGAATTAGGCGGAAGCGGGACGCACGCGAGGGAAAAAAGGTGATTGAAGCTCGCAGCATTCTCAACTGACAGCGCAACTGGCATGACGAAACGGCGCCTCAAAGCGCCAAGGGCAGGAACGAGTCCGCGCGCTGAGCGCGACATTCTGGCGGGTGACATCTAAGAATTAGTGTTTAGATAAATATACGAATTACTTATCGTCGACATCACGAACTGAAAGTATATTTATGGCCCCAAGGCATTTATACTGCACCGCAACATCACAGTATTTATCTTGGAGCGACACATGAACGCAGCAACGATCACCCAGGCGCAGGAACAAGGGCTGCGCCACCAATCCACCGGCCTGTTCGCGACCATTCGCAGCTTTTCGGAGCAGCTCTTTGTTGCGCACGGCGGCTGGCTTGCCGCCCGCAAGGAACGCGCACAACGCGCTTCGTACGCCGTCGCCGAACGTGCAGGCCGCGCCGAACTGTTCGCGATGGCGGCCGATGCCGAAAAGCATTCGCCGAACCTGGCCGCAGAACTGCGCTGGATGGCAAACCGCTAAGCAGCAGGTAGCAAGCAGTAAGTAGCAGGTAGCAAGCAGCAGGTAGTGAGTAGTGAGTAGTAATTAGCAGGTAACAGCGCGCGCCCCGGCTTTCGCCGCCGCAAACGGCAGCCCGGGCGCAAACCTCCCTCCTCCGCCCGGGCCGTCGGCGCCCGCCACGCCCGGGCCGCACTTCTTTCCTCTATTGCGCGGCCTCCTCGCCGCAGCTGGCCAGCGCCAGCAGCTTGCCGATCTCCGGCACGCAGGATCCGCAATTGCCGCCCGCCCTGACGCAAGCCGTCACCTGCGCCGTCGTCTCGAGACGGTTCGTGCGGATCGCCGCGCAGATCGTATTGCGCCCGACGCCGAAGCAGGAGCACACCGTCGGACCGGGGTCCGGGCCCTGTTGCGGCGCCCGTCCTGCCAGCAAGGTAGCGCGATCGAGCGCCCCCAAGGATTCACGCGCGAACAGGCCGGCCAGCCAGTCGCGCGCCGGCAGCTGCGGGCGGCGCGCAACAAACACGCAGGCCTGCAGCCTTCCGTCGACCAGATACGCCGCGCGGTAGGCGCCGGCACTGCCGTCTTCGTAGTCGATCCAGTCGGCATCCCCATCGGCCGCCAGCAGCGCGCGCGCCCAATCGGCGCCGACCGGTCCCCGTCCCCCCATCTCGTAGCGCACGAAACCGTCCCCCTGGATACGGGTCCAGTTGGCGATGCTGTCGAGCGACAGCGCTTCCCGGCTCAGCACGAAGGCATGCCACTCGACCACGAAGGGTTCGATGCGCACCGGCGTATGCTTGAATTCCGGTTCGCCCGAGACCGGATCGACCGCCGGATTGACCAGCGCGCCGACGCGGGCGTCGGACGCCGTCTGGCCGCTCCAGTGGATCGGCACGAACACGCTGCCGCGGGCGATGCCGCCGCCGTGCGTGACGCGCGCCACCATCGCGCCCCAGCGGCTGGTAACGCGTGCCAGCTCGCCTTCGCGCACGCCGCACAGCAAGGCATCGTTCGGATGCAGGTCGATCGACGGTTCCGGCGCGTGGTTCGCCAGGCGCGGCGACTTGCCGGTGCGCGTCATCGTATGCCACTGGTCGCGCATGCGTCCGGTGTTCAGCGCCAGCGGAAATTCGTCGTCGAGCGCGTGCACCGGGAACCGCGGGGCGGTGGCGACGAAGCGCGCCTTGCCGCTCGCGTGGGCGAAGCGGCCGTCGGCGAACAGGCGCGCCGTCGCCTGCAGCGTGCCGTCCGCAGCGCGCAGCACCGGCCACTGGATCGGCTCGAGCGCGTCGTAATCCTGGCGGCGCATGCCGCTCATGCCCGAGATGTCGAACACGCGCCGGCCAGCGCCGCCCTCGCCATTGCGCCAGCCCGACAAGCGCGCGTGCTCGTCGAAAATCGCGTGCGCGTCCTCGTAATCGAAGCCGCCGAAACCCATGCGCCGCGCGACTTCGCACAGCGCCCACCAGTCGGCACGCGCTTCGCCCGGGGCCGGAAGAAAGGCGCGCTGGCGCGAGATGCAGCGCTCGGAGTTGGTCACCGTGCCGTCCTTTTCTCCCCAACCCAGGGCCGGCAGCAGCACGTCGGCATGGGTGGTGGTATCGGTGGCGCCCACGATATCGCTGACCACCACCAGCTCGCATTTTTCCAATGCGCGCCGCACCTGGTCGGCGTCGGGCAGGCTGACCAGCGGATTGGTGGCGATGATCCACACCGCTTTTACGCTGCCCTCCTCCACCGCGCGGAACAGGTCGACCGCTTTCAGGCCGGGTTTATCGGCGATCCGCGGCGCCTCCCAGAACGCGCGCAGGGCGTCGCGCTGCAGCGGATTGTCGAGGTCCATGTGGGCGGCCAGCATGTTGGCCAGCCCCCCGACTTCGCGCCCGCCCATCGCGTTCGGCTGACCGGTCAGCGAGAACGGCCCCATGCCGGGATGGCCGATGCGACCGGTGAGCAGGTGGCAGTTGATGATTGCATTGACCTTGTCCGTGCCGCTCGAGGACTGATTGACACCCTGCGAATAGGCGCTGACGACCTTCGTGGTCGCGGCGAAGCCCTCGTAGAAGGCCAGCAGCTTCGCCGGGTCGACGCGGCAGATGCGCGCGACCTGCGCCGGGTCGCCGCAATCGGCGTCGGCAGTCGCCAGCGCCATGTCGAGCCCTTCGGTATGCGCCGCCACGAAGGCCGAATCCTTGATCCCATGGCGTGCCAGATAGCTGAGCAGGCCGTTGAACAGCCAGACGTCCGTTCCCGGTTTGACCGGCAGGTGCAGGTCGGCCAGTTCGCAGGTGGCGGTGCGGCGCGGATCGATCGCCACGACCTGCAGCGATGGCCGCGCCTCCTTTGCCTTCAGGATGCGCTGGAACAGGGTCGGATGACACCAGGCCGTGTTCGAACCGACCAGCACGATCATGTCCGCCAGCTCGAAGTCTTCGTAGGCACCCGGAACCAGGTCTTCGCCGAAGGCGCGCTTGTGGCCGGCCACGCTGGAGGACATGCACAGGCGCGAATTGGTGTCGATGTTCGCGCTGCCGACATAGCCCTTCATGAATTTATTTGCGACGTAATAATCCTCGGTCAGCAGCTGGCCGGAGACGTAGAGCGCGACCGCATCCGGCCCATGCTCGGCGATGATGGAGGCGAAGCCGCCGGCCACGCGTTCGAGCGCTTCGTCCCAGCCGGCGCGGCGCATGGACCCGTTTTCGCGCACCTGTGGGTACAGCAGGCGCCCGTCCAGGTCCAGGGTTTCGCCGAGCGCCGCGCCTTTCACGCACAGGCGCCCCCTGTTGGCGGCATGCGCGGTGTCGCCGGCGATGATCGGAATGGTGCCGGGCTTGACGGTGGCGCTCACGCCGCAGCCGACGCCGCAATATGGACAGGTGGTGCGCACGGTCTGCACGGGAAGTGACATGTCCATGGTGTTTCCTTTTTCTAGGTGGCGGCGCACAGCGCCTGCCCGAACAACAGGCGGTCGCGGAAGCTCGACACGTCGGCACCGCGCTGGATCAGGTCGAAATACCAGGGGCCGTCGCCGACGTCGCCCACCAGCACGGCCCCGGTCACGCGCCCGCCTTCGAGCACGAGGCGTTTATAGATGCCCGAGGTACGGTCGCGCAGGATCAGCTCTTCGCTGCCGGCGCCCCCAAGAATATCTCCGGCCGAGTACAGGTCGATGCCGGTGACCTTCAGCTTGGTCGCGGTGGCAGCCTGCACATAGCGGCGGTGTCCGGCGCCGGCCAGGTGGGCGGCGCAGACCCGCGCCTGCTCCCAGACCGGGGCGACCAGGCCGAAGGTGGCGCGCCGGTGCTGCACGCATTCGCCGACGGCGTAGATGCGCGGGTCAAAGGTCTGCAGCGTGTCGTCGACGACGATGGCGCGTTCGCAATGCAGGCCCGCCTCGCGTCCCAGCGCCACGTTCGGCCGCACGCCGGCGGCCATCACGACCAGGTCGGCCGAGAGTACGCTGCCGTCGGCGAAGTGCACCGCCTCGACCTTGCCCTCGCCGGTGATGGCGCTGGTCTGGGCCGCGAGCACGATGCGCAGGCCGTCGCGTTCCAGCGTTTCCTTGAGCAGGCGGCCCGCTTCGCCGTCGAGCTGCTGGTTCATCAGGCTGGCGGCCACATGGACGACGGTGACGTCCATCCCGCGCCGCATCAAAGCATGCGCCGCTTCCAGCCCGAGCAGGCCGCCGCCGATGACGACCGCGCGTCCTCCCTGGCGGGCAGCGGCCAGCATGGTATCGACATCGTGCAGGTCGCGAAAGCCGACCACGCCGGGCAGCGTATTACCGGGAATGGGCAACACAAAAGGCGTCGAGCCGGTCGCCAGCAGCAGCCGGTCATACGGCGCTTCCAGGCCGGAACGCGCGACCACGACGCGGCGCTTGCGGTCGATGCGCACGACCGGATCGCCCGCATGCAGGGTGATGCCGTGTTCCGCATACCAGGCGCGCGGATGGAGCATGATCTCGTCGACGTTCTTGTCGCCCGCCAGCAGCGGGGAAAGCAGCACGCGGTTGTAGTTCCCGTGCGGCTCGGCACCGAAGACGGTGATCTGGTACAGGTCGGGCGCGAGCTTCAGCAGTTCCTCGACCGTGCGCATGCCGGCCATGCCGTTGCCGATGAGGACTAAGCGGGCGCTTTTCCGCTCCGTATTCATGCGGCTACCCACACGGTGCCGTTCTCGACCCGCACCGGAAAGCTGCTCACCGAATGCGCCGGCGCTTCCAGGCATTCGCCCGTCTGCAAGTCGAAATGGTGCTTGTAGATCGGCGAAGCAACGACGATGCGCTCGCCGATGCTGCCCACCAGGCCGCGCGAGAGCACGGCCGCGTTGGCGTTCGGGTCGTAGTTATCGATCGCGAACAGGCTTTCCTCGCCGACGCGGAAGACGGCGACCTGGCGCCCGTTGAGCAAGGCGCAAACGCCGGTGTCGGGGACGATCTCGTCGAAGGCGCAGACGGCGTTCCAGTTGTGAAGTTGGCTCAGTTGCATATCCCGGTGCATGGCAGGCTCCTTAGTTGACGACCGCGATCGGAATCGTGCGGCGGCGTTCTTCGATGGTGGCCGGGCGAACCTGGCCGCGTTCCGGCATGAAGACGACGTTCTCGTCCTGCGCCGGGCTGTTGACGAAGTGGCGGAAGCGCTTGCGTACTTCCGGATCCTCGACCGCGTTCTTCCACTCGCAGGCATAGGTGTCGACCACCGCCTGCATGTCGGCCTCCAGCTCGGCGCCAATGCCCAGCTTGTCCTCGACCACGACCTGCTTCAGGTAATCGAGCCCGCCTTCGAGGTTCTCGCGCCAGGTGCTGGTGCGCTGCAGGCGGTCCGCGGTGCGCACGTAGAACATCAGGAAGCGGTCCACCAGTTTCACGACCGTCGCCTCGTCCAGGTTCGATGCGATCAGCTCGGCGTGGCGCGGCTTCATGCCGCCGTTGCCGCACACGTACAGGTTCCAGCCCTTGTCGGTGGCGATCAGGCCGACGTCCTTGCCCTGCGCCTCGGCGCATTCGCGGGTGCAGCCGGAGACCCCGAATTTCACTTTATGCGGCGTGCGCAAGCCCTTGTAGCGGTTCTCCAGCGCGATCGCGAAGCCGGCGCTGTCGCCCACGCCGTAGCGGCACCAGGTCGAGCCGACGCAGGATTTCACGGTGCGCAGCGACTTGCCGTAGGCGTGGCCGGATTCGAAGCCGGCGGCGATCAGCTCTTCCCAGATCGGCGGCAGCTGGTCCACGCGCGCGCCGAACAGGTCGACTCGCTGGCCGCCCGTGATCTTGGTGTACAGGCCGTATTTTTTGGCGATCATGCCGACCGCGATCAGGCCGTCGGCCGTGACCTCGCCGCCCGGCATGCGCGGCACCACGGAATAAGTGCCGTCCTTCTGGATATTCCCGAGGAAGTAGTCGTTCGAATCCTGGAGGCTGGCGTGCTCCGGTTTCAATACGAAATCGTTCCAGGTCGAGGCCAGGATGTTCGCCGCTACCGGCTTGCAGACGTCGCAGCCCAGGCCCTTGCCGTGTTTGGCGAGCAGCTCGCCGAAGCTCTTGACGCGGCCGACGCGCACCAGGTGATGCAGTTCCTGGCGCGAGTGGTCGAAGTGTTCGCACAGCGCGCGGCTGACGGTCACGCCCTGCTTGGCCAGTTCGGCGTTCAGCACCTGGGTCACCAGCGGCACGCAGCCGCCGCAGGCCGTGCCGGCGGTGGTGCACTTCTTCAGCGCACCGATGCTCGCCGCGCCATCACGCACAGCCGCGCACAGGCTGCCTTTCGAGACGTCGTTGCAGGAGCAGATCTGGGCCGACTCCGGCAAGGCGTCGACGCCGAGTCCCTTCTTCGGCGCGCCGCCCGACTGCGGCAAGATCAGGCTCTCCGGCGCTTCCGGCAGTTCGATGCCGTTCAAGGCCATCTGCAACAGCGTGCCGTATTCGGCGGCATCGCCGACCAGCACCGCGCCCAGCAAGCGCTTGCCGCATTCGCTCACCACCAGCTTTTTATAGGTCTGGCGCCGCTCATCCAGGTACTGGACGCTGCGGCTGCCGCTCGTTGCGCCATGGGCGTCGCCGATGCTGGCCACGTCCACGCCCATCAGTTTCAGCTTGGTGCTGAGGTCCGCGCCGGCAAAGCCGCCGGGGGCGCCGAGCACGTGGCGCGCGGCGGTGCGCGCCATGTCGTAGCCCGGCGCGACCAGGCCGAACAGCTGGCCGCGCCAGGCTGCGCATTCGCCGACGGCGTAGATGTCCGGATCGGAAGTGAGGCAGTCGTCGTCGACGGCGACGCCGCCGCGCGGGCCCAGCGTCAGCCCGCAGGCGCGGGCCAGCTCGTCGCGCGGGCGAATGCCGGCCGAGAACACGATCATGTCGGTGTCGAGGTGGGACCCGTCGGCGAACTGCATGCGGTGGGTACCTGCTTCGCCATCGACGATCTCCAGGGTGTTCTTGCCGGTGTGGACGGTGACGCCCAGTTCTTCGATGCGGGTACGCAGTACGCGTGCGCCGTGGTCGTCCACCTGCACCGCCATCAGGCGCGGCGCGAATTCGACCACGTGCGCTTCCAGGCCGAGGTCGCGCAGCGCCTTCGCGCATTCCAGGCCGAGCAGGCCGCCGCCGACCACGACGCCGGTGCGCGCGCGTGCGCCGCATTCCCGCATCGCTTCCAGGTCTTCGATCGTGCGATATACAAAACAGTCGGCGCGTTCGCGGCCCGGCACCGGCGGCACGAAGGGAGAGGAACCGGTGGCCAGTACCAGCTTGTCGTAGGCCAGCACTGCGCCATCGGCCAGCGTCACCGTGCGCGCGCCGCGGTCGATGGCGACGACTTTGGCGTTCAGTTTCAGGTCGAGGTTGGTGCGCTCGAAAAAGCCCGGCGCAACCAGCGACAGGTCTTGCGCCGTTTTCCCGGCGAAGAATTCGGACAGGTGTACGCGGTCGTAGGCCGGGCGCGGCTCTTCGCCGAGCACCGTGATGTGGATGTGCGGTGCCGCTGCGGCCAGGGTGTCGACGAATTTGTGGCCGACCATGCCGTGGCCGATGACGATGATGTTCATGCTGCTCTCCTTGTTTTCCGACTAAGCACGCGCCGCTGCAGGCTCGGCAGCAGTGACGGTATTGCTGAAACGGGCGCCGAGTGCGCACAGGCTGGCGACGACGACCAGGCCACCGAGGATCATCAGGGTCTGGCGCACGTCGCCCGTCCCTTTCATGAGGAAGCCGGCCAGCACCGCGCCGACATTCCCGCCGGCGCCGACGATGCCCGCCACGCCGCCGAGCGCCGTCGGTGCGACGAAGGGCACGAGCGCATAGGTCGCGCCGCAGGCCATGTGGGTAAACAGGCCGAAGCAGAGCATGGCGATGAAGGCAAACGCGACGCCGTCCGCATTCGCGAACAGCAGCAGGCCGAGGCCTTCGCCGATCATCAGCACGAACAGCACGGTGACGCGGCTGTTCAGGTCACCACGCGCCGCGCTGCGGTCCGACAGCCAGCCGCCCAGGGCGCGGGCAAACAGCGCCAGCAGGCCGAAGCTGCCGGCAGCCAGCCCGGCGGCCTTCAGCGACAGGCCGAAATGGTCGACGTAATAAATGGCGGCGATGTTGTGGATGAAGATCTCGATGCCGAAGCAGGCGCCGTAGGTGACGAACAGCAGCCAGGCGCGGTGATTGCGGCAGGCGGCCTTGAAACTGGCCCAGCCGCCCTTGCCGCCGCCTTCGAAGTGGATGCCGGCCGCGCGCAGTTCGCTGAAGTTACCCGCCGGGCAGTCCTGGGTATGGCGCCAGTAGACGACGGCCATGACCAGCATCGCGACGCCCGGCACGATCAGGGCGATGCGCCAGCCCATGGTTTCGCTCACGCCGGCCATGACGAGGGCCGCGAGCAGCAGCGGCATCGCCGCCTGCGCCGCCCCGCCGCCGCTGTTGCCCCAGCCGGCGGCGGCCGCGTTGGCGGTGCCGACCACCTTGGGGGCGAACATCACCGAGGTGTGGTACTGGGTGATCACGAAGCTGGCGCCGACGGCGCCGATCCCGAGGCGGAACAGCAGGAAGCTTTCGTAGCTCTGGGCGAACGCGACGCCGAGTACGGGAATCGCCCCCAGGGCGAGCAGGCCGGTATAGGTCTTGCGCGGGCCGTAGCGGTCGCACAGCGGACCGACGAGCAGGCGCACCAGGATCGTAATGGCGACCGCGGCGATGTTGATGTTGGCGATTTGCGCGACCGACAGGCCGAATTCGCCTTTGATCACCGGCATCAGCGGCGCGCAGGCGAACCAGGCGAAGAAGCAGATGAAGAACGCCATCCAGGTCAGGTGGAAGGCACGCATCTGCGGCGTGTGGAAGTCGGTCAATCTGATGCTGTTCGCTTTGCTGGCCATGTCATCCCTCTTTTGAAAACAAAAAGGCGTCCGCGTCCCAGGGTGGTACCTGGAAGGCGGACGCCGTTGTCCGGAATGCCGGTCCAGCAGTGGACCGGCTATGTAAATGAAGGGATCGCCGTTGATCCTGCGTTCAGTGTTTGCAAGAGGCGTGCCAGCGGAGATGCGGGGCGGGTGATGCGGTCGGTCGGGAAGGGAGCGCTCTATTGCAGTGCACAATGCGCGCTAATGATGCGGAACGGCGCACTACCGGTGGTCGGTGCATCATCGCGCCGCATGAGCATGACCCGCAGGCGCGGCTCATGCGCTCAAGGGCTGCGGATCGCGCTGGTGGATATCGAACGAGGCCGCGTAGGCAAGCGGATCGCTCCCGTCCCACACCCGGCCATCCATCAGCGTACTGCTGCGCATGGCGGCCGACGGCAGGTCCACGCCTGCCAGCTGCGCCGCGTCGCGATACAGCTCGACCCGGTTCACCCTGGCCGCCACGCCCAGGTAATCGGGATCCTCGCGCAGCAGGCCCCAGCGCCGCTGCTGGGTCAGGAACCACATCCCGTCCGACAGCCACGGGAAGGTCGCCTCGCCTTCGCCGAAGAAGCGCAGGCCCGGGAAATCGGAACGGCGCGGCACCAGGCAGGCCCGCAGCAGCTCGACGTCGGCATGCACGTAGGCCGGGCTGGCCAGCACCTCGGCGGCGGCTTCGCGGTTGGTGGTCGAGGCGTCGAGCCAGCGCGCCGTGTCGAGCAAGGCGGCGACGAGGGCGCGGCAGGCGTTCGGATGGCGCGCCACGAAATCGGCGCGCGCGCCGAGCGCCTTGCCGGGGTGGTTCGGCCAGACCTGGCCGCTGGACGCAACCAGCGCGCCGCTCGCTTCCATCACGGCGCGCCGGCTCCAGGGTTCGCCCGCGCAGAAGCCGTCCATGTGGCCGGCTTCCAGGTTGACCGCCATCTGGCTCGGGGGCACGGTGACCAGCCGGGTCTGCGCCAGCGGATCGATGCCGGCCGCCGCCAGCCAGTAGCACAGCCACATCGCGTGGTTCCCGGTCGGGAAGGTGTGGCCGAAGGTGTAGCGGCGCGGCTGCTCGCGCATCAGGGCGGCGAGACCGGCGCCGTCCTGGACGCCGGCCGCCGCGATCGCCCGCGAGAGCACGATGGATTGACCGTTCTGGTTCAGGTTCATCAGCACCGCCATCTCGCGCGCGGCGCTGCCGATCCCCATCTGCAGGCCATACAGCAGGCCGTACAAGGCGTGGGCGGCATCGAGCTCGCCGTTCGTCAGGCGGTCGCGCATGCCGGACCAGGACTGCTGCCTGTCGAGCGCCAGCTTGATGCCGTACTTTTCGTCGAAGCCGAGGATCGACGCCATCACCAGCGGCGCGCAGTCGGCAAGCGGCATGAAGCCGATGCGCAGCACTTCCTTCTCGGGCCGGTCCGACCCGGCCCCGTGGACGTTCAATGCAGCGCCCTGGCCTGGCAAGTCAGTCATGCGTTTCCTTTCGCCGGATCTAGCCCAGCAAGTCCTCGACGTCCAGGATACGCTGCGCGATCTCGGCCAGTCTCATGTTCTTGTTCATCGCCAGGCTGCGCAGGCGGCCGTAGGCTTCGTCTTCAAGCAGGCCGTGGCGCTTCATCAGCACACCCTTGGCGCGGTCGATCACCTTGCGCTCGGCCAGTTTCTGGCGGGTGTCGGCCAGTTCGCCCAGCAGCTTCTGTTCGCGCCTGAAGCGCGCCAGCGCCACGTCGAGCACCGGGCGTACCCGCTCGGCACGCAGGCCGGCCACGATATAGGCCGAGACGCCGGCCGCCACCGCCGCTTCCATCGTGTCGGCGCTGTCGTCCTCGGTGAAGAGCACGATCGGGCGCCGGGCCTCGCGCGTGGCGATCACGATGTGTTCGAGCACGTCGCGCGCGTCGGACTCGCTGTCGACGATGATCAGGTCCGGCTGCAACTGGGCGATGCGTTCGGGCAGGAAGATGTCGGGCGGGAGCGAAGCGACGATATCGTAGCCCGACTCCAGCAGGCCGACGCGCAATGCTGCGCTGCGGCAGGCCTGGGTGGCCAGTTCGGCGTCGCCGGCCGGCACGTCGCCGCCGGTAACGACGACGATGCGCAGGCTGCGTGAGGGATCGGCTGGTTTCATGCGCTTTTCGAATGCAAGAACCGCGCCATCCACGATCGGACACAGCGCAAAGGTATTCTTGGAGGAAATATCTGCCATGCGAACTACGCAGAAGACATTCATCAAACGCATCGCCGGCATCACAAACGAAAAGTTTATTTATGACTGGGTCTCACATATACTGCACCGCAACATCACAGTGTTTTTCAGGAGATCCACCATGACCGTTCTCGAATTCGTCCCCATCGCTCTCGCCGTTCTCGCCGTTGTCGCCCGCGTCGCCATGTTCCTGCCGCGCGCGCCCAAGTCCGCGGCTCAGGCGCGCTAAGCCGCAACGCAGCATCGCCCCTTCCCGATAAAGCGCGCCTGTACGTACGCAGGCGCGCTTTTTTTATGCCGGATAAATGTTCCGGCGGCCTCCCCTGTCGCAGAGTGGCTGCGCTAGAATGCATTCGCAATTTCTAGCCAGAAAGCTATTTTCCCTACTCACCAAACATCCACGATGCGACTTCCTGCACTGACTTTCCTTGCCGCGCCGTTCTGCGCGCTCCTTGCGCTTCCGGCAACAGCCGCGCCCACTCCGATTACCCTCGACCAGGCGATGGCCCATCCGGACTGGATCGGCAATCCCGTCGAACAGGCGTGGTGGGGCTGGAACGGCAAGGACGTGTACTTCAAGCAGAAGCGCACCGGCTCGCAGCTGCGCGACACCTTCGTCGTTGCGCAAAACGGCGCGCACAAAGTCGCCGACACCGAATTATCCAGGCTCGACAGCCCGGCCGTGGTCTACGACCGTGCACACAGCCGCACCATCATGGTGCGCAATGGCGACCTGTTCGAGCGCGACCTGAAAAGCGGTGCACTGGTTCAGATCACGCGCGGCGTGAAGGCCGAAGATCCGCAATTCTCCAGCGACGAGCGCGCGGTGCAGTTCCGTATCGGCCAGGACTGGTTCAGCTGGGATCGCGCCAGCCGCCTGCAGGCCCCGGTCGCCCTGCCGCGTGCGGCCAAGGATCCGGCGGCGCAGGACCCCGACGCACTGCGCGACATGCAGCTGCGCCTGATCACGACCCTCAAACGCGCGAAGGACGACCGCGACGCCGCGCGCGCCCGCCTCGACGAAGAGCGCCGTCTCGATCCCACCCGCGCGCCCGGCCAGGTCTACCTGGGCGACAAGGTCACGATCGAAGGCAGCGCATTGTCTCCCGACGGCCGCTGGCTGGTGGTCGTCACCGCCGCCAAGAGCGCCGATAAAGGCCGGGTCGGCAAGATGCCGCGCTACGTGACCGAATCGGGCTACGAAGAGACGGACGACGAGCGCACCCGCGTCGGACGCACCAATCCGGCGCCGCATCAACTGAAACTGATCGAACTGGCGTCCAGCCGCGTGCAGGACATCTCCTTCGACACCCTTCCCGGCATCGCGGTCGATCCGCTGGCCCAGCTGCGTGCAGCCGCCAGGCTCGATCCCCTGAAAGGCAACCGTCCACTGCGCATCGCCGACCGCGCCGACGCCATCCGCTGGAGCGGCGATGGCAGCCAGGCTGCCGTGATGCTGCGCGCCGTCGACAACAAGGACCGCTGGATCGCCACCATCGACCTGAAGGCGGCGACACTGAAGCCGCGCCACCGCCTGACCGACGAAGCCTGGGTCAACTTCGACAACAGCGAATTCGGCTGGCTGCCCGACAACCGCACGCTGTGGTACCTGTCGGAAGAAAGCGGCTACCCGCACCTGTACACGCAAGGGCTTGACGGCCGCGCCCGCGCGCTCACGAGCGGAAAATGGGAAGCCGGCGAGGTGCAGTGGAGCGCTGACGGCGGCACCGCCTACCTGCTCTGCAACCGCAAGAATCCTGGCACTTACGAAGTCTGCGCGGTGAACGCGAAGGACGGCGGCACGCGCGAAGTCACGAACCTGGAGGGGGTCGAGCGCTTCGCGCTGTCGCCGGACAGCCGCAAGCTGCTGGTGCACTATTCGATGAGCTACATGCCGGCCCAGCTGGCAACGGTGCCGGTCAGCGGCGGCGCGGCCGTCAGGCTGACCGACACGCGCACGGCGGACTATAAAGCGCGCGAATGGATCCAGCCCGAATACGTGGCCGTGCCCTCGAGCGACGGCGGCGATCCGGTCTGGTCCAAGCTGTATCGTCCCGCCAAAATGGAGCCGGGTAAAAAATACCCGGTCGTGATGTTCGTGCACGGCGCCGGCTACCTGCAGAACACGACCAAACGCTTCCCGGTCTACTTCCGCGAGCAGATGTTCCACAACCTGCTCGTCGAGAAGGGCTATGTCGTGCTCGACATGGACTACCGCGCCTCGAAGGGTTATGGCCGCAACTGGCGCACCGCCATCTACCGCCAGATGGGCCACCCGGAACTGGTCGACTACCAGGACGGCGTGAAGTACATGGTGGCGAATGTCCAGGGCGACGCGGCCAACGTCGGCATCTACGGCGGCAGCTACGGCGGCTTCATGACCTTCATGGCCCTGATGCGCGCACCCGAGATGTTCAAGTCGGGCGCAGCCCTGCGTCCGGTCACCGACTGGACCACCTACAACCACGAGTACACGGCGAACATCCTGAACACGCCCGACCTCGATCCGCAGGCCTATAAAGTGTCGTCGCCGATCGAGTACGCCGACAAGCTGCAGGGCAACCTGCTGATCGGTCACGGAATGGTCGACGACAACGTGTTCTACCAGGACTCGGTGCGCATGGCCCAGCGCCTGATCGAACTGAAAAAGGATAACTGGGAACTGGCGAGCTACCCGCTCGAGCGCCATGCCTACACCCAGCCGGAGAGCTGGTTCGACCAGTACCGCCGCATTTATAAACTGTTCGAACGCACGCTGAAGCAGTAAGCGCAAGCCGGCAGCACACAAACGGGCGCCCTCCGGGGCGCTTTTTGTTTTACTGTTGGCCTGTTATTCGTTCCTGCTCCGATTGCCTTCATGACACCTGCCCTGCTACGCCCGCTCTGCCTTCTTGTCGCGCTCTCCTGCGGCACCCTCCATGCCCAGGATCGCGGAAAGCCGGACGACACCGGCTTCGTCGGCCTGCCGACCACCGGCCAGCTCGATGCAAACCGCGTGCTCGAAGCGCGCCACGGCGCGCCGAAGGACGCCGCCGGCAAGGACCTCAAGGACGACAAGGCCGACAGGGACGACAGGGATGGCAAGGACGGCAAGGTTGGGCCAAGGCCCGCGCGCCCGGCCGCGAAAGGCATTACCGTGCCGACGGGCGGCATCACGGGCGTCGTCATCGAGAGCACGGCACGCGAAGCCCAGTCGAATGTGCCGGTGACCTTTGGCCAGGTGTTCGCGCCCGGCGACCTGCCTCGCGGCGCGGGCCTGTCAGGCAAGCTGGCCGACGGCACGCTGCTGCCGCTGCAGCTCGACGTCAAAGCCAGCCATCCGGATGGCTCGGTGCGCCACGCCGTCATTTCGCTGGTGCTGCCGCGCCTGGCCGCCGGCAAGGACCTCGGCCTTGCCCTGGTGAGGACCTCGAAAAAGGCTCACGGCCCCGCGCTCAAGCCGGAGAATCCGCCGGACACGGTGGTCAGCATCGTCGTCGACGGCGAGCGCTATACCGCCTCCAGCGCCGCCCTGCTGAAGGAACAGAAGGTACAGACCTGGCTGCAAGGACCGGCCGTGACCGAACTGCAGGTGGCCGCGCCGCTGAAGAACGCGAAGGGCGCCGAGCATCCGCACCTGGCCGCGCGCTTCGCCATCCGCAGCTACGCCGGCACGCGCAATGCGCGCGTCGACGTGGTGCTCGAGAACGACTGGGCCTACGAGCCCGAGCCGCGCAATTTCAGTTACGACGTCAGGATCACGGCCGGCGGCGAGACGCTCTACGAAAAGAAGGACTTGCTGCACTACCACCATGCGCGCTGGCGCACCGTGGCCTGGACCGGCGAAGCGCCTGCAATCCACCTGCGCCACGACAGCGCCTATCTGATCGCCACCCGCGCGTTGCCGAACTACGACCGCTCGATCCAGGTCCGCGACAGCATGCTGGCCGCGCTGGCCGCGAAATGGGAAGGCCCGAAGACCGAACCGATGGGCGTGGGCGTGGCCGAGCGCTCGATGGGCAACACCGGCGGGCGCAGCGACATCGGCCTGCTGCCCGGCTGGGGCGCTGCCTACCTGCTCAGCATGGACCCGCGCGCGAAGAAGGTCACGCTCGGCACCGCCGACCTGGCCGGCAGCTTCCCGATGCACTACCGCGACAAGCGCACCGGCCTGCCAATCAGCCTGCTCGACTACCCCTACATGACGCTGCTCGGCCATCCCTCGGACACGCGCAACCCCAAGACCGGCAAGCAGGAAGTCTTCCCGCCCTGCCGCAAGGAGCTGTGTAAAACGCCGAATGCGCCGGACGGTTCGCACCAGCCGGCCTTCGCCTACCTGCCCTACCTCGTCACCGGCGACCACTACTACCTCGAAGAGCTGCAGTTCTGGGCCATGTACAACGTGTTTTATTCGAACCCCGGCTACCGCAAGGATGCCCAGGGGCTGCTGGCCTCGGACCAGGTGCGCAGCCAGGCCTGGAACCTGCGCACCCTGGCCGAGGCGGCCTACATCACCCCCGACGGCCACCCGCTCAAGCGCCCGCTGGAAAAAATCCTCGACAGTAACCTCGACTGGTACAACGCCACGTATACCAATAACCCGCAGGCGAACCGGCTGGGTGTGCTGGTGATCGGCTATGCGATCGTCTACAAGGACAAGACCGCGATCGCGCCCTGGCAGGACGACTTCTTCACGGCCGCCGTCGGCCACGTGGCGGAACTCGGCTACAAGGAAGCCGAGCCCCTGCTCAAGTGGAAAGTGCGCTTTCCGATCAGCCGCATGACCGGGGAAGGCGTATGCTGGCTGGCCGGCGCCAACTACACCTACACGGTACGGCCATCGCCGACGGCGCCGCTGTTCGAGCGCATCGGCGACGCCTATGCAGCCACCGTCGGCCCCGACATCGCTTCCCTTCCCTGCGACGGCGACCGCATCGCTGCGGCGCTCAAGCAGAAGCCGGGCGACATGGGCGGCTATGCCGATGCCACCACCGGCTTCCCCTCCAACATGCAGCCGGCACTGGCCTACGCCGCCAGCGTCGGCGGCGAAGCCGGCCGCAAGGCCTGGGCCAGGTTCATGGCACGCAGCGTGAAGCCAGATTATGGCGAGGGGCCGCAGTTCGCGATCGTGCCGCGCTGAGGTGCATTGGCGTCGGAAAGCGCCAAAGAATTACAACTTGTAACCGCGATTGCATCGTCATCGGCCTTGTAGCATCTTGTGAGAACAATAACTCCACAAGGTCCTGACATGAGACGCTCGTCCGCCGCGCTGCCTGCCCTGGCAGCCGCATTGCTCCTCGCCGCCTGCAGCACGCAGAACCAGGCGCCGCAGCCTGTCGTTGCCGGCACTGCTGTCGCGCCGCCTCCGCCTCCCGCGCCCAACATGCCGCAGCGCGTGGATGTCACCGGCTCGAGCCTCAAACAGGGCCCGGTGTTCACCTATGCGCCCGCATCGCCGCTGATGTTCCCCATGGCGCCGGTGGTGCGCCTGCCCGGCGTCGACAAATTCCCCGATGTCCAGGCGAACAAGGCAATCCTGGTCGAGGAGCAGCCCGTCTCCACCTTCAGCACCGACGTCGATACGGCATCCTATGCCTTCGTGCGGCGCCAGCTGAACACCGGCCGGCTGCCGCCGCTCGCGGCCGTGCGCGTGGAAGAAATGGTGAACTACTTCCCCTACAACTACGCCCGTCCGGCGAGTCGCACCCAGCCCTTCGCGCTGACGACCGAGGTCATGCCGAGCCCGTGGAAAGCGGAGAACCAGCTGCTGCACATCGCGGTGCGCGGCTACGACATCCAGGCGGCGCAGCAGCCGCCGATGAACGTGGTGCTGCTGGTCGACGTCTCCGGCTCGATGGCGCCGCCGGACCGGCTGCCGCTGCTGAAACAGGGCTTCCGCCTGTTCGCCGAGCGCCTGCGGCCGCAGGACCGGGTCGCGATCGTCACCTACGCCAGCGGCACGAAAGTGGCGCTGGAACCGACCACGGGCAAAGACAAGGGCAAGATTCTCGACGCCATCGATGCCCTGGGTGCCGGCGGCGGCACGGCCGGCGCCGACGGCCTGCAGCGCGCCTATGCGCTGGCCGAGCGCCATATCGACAAGCGCGCCGTGAACCGCATCATCCTCGCGACCGACGGCGATTTCAATGTCGGCATTACCGACCCGCGCGAACTGGAGAAATTCGTCGCCGACAAGCGCAAGAGCGGTGTCTACCTGTCGATCCTCGGCGTCGGCAGCGGCAACCTGAACGACGCCCTGATGCAGCGCCTGGCGCAGTCGGGCAACGGCAACGCGGCCTACATCGACTCGCTGCTGGAGGCACGCAAGGCGCTGGGCGAGGAACTCGGCTCGACCATGTTCCCGATCGCGAACGACGTCAAGATGCAGGTCGAATTCAACCCGGCCCAGGTCGCCGCCTACCGCCTGATCGGCTACGAGACGCGCATGCTGGACCGCCAGGATTTTAAAGACGACAAGGTCGACGCCGGCGACATGGGCGCGGGCCATACCGTCACCGCGATTTACGAGATCACGCCGGCCTCCGCTGCGGGGAAACTGGTCGATCCGCTGCGCTACGGCGCGGGCAGGAAGCCGGCTTCGAGCGCGAAGAGCGACGAGCTGTGCTTCGTACGGGTGCGCTACAAGCTGCCGGGTGAGTCCAGCAGCCGCCTGGTCGAACAGCCGGTGCGCGCCGGATCGGTGCACAAGACACTGGCCTCGGCGCCGGCCGACCAGCGCTTCGCCGTCGCCGTCGCCGCCTTCGGCCAGCGCCTGCGCGGCGAGCAGCAGGTGGCCGATTACAGCTATGCCGACATCGCCGACCTGGCGAACGGTGCGCGGGGCGAGGATGCGGAAGGCTATCGGGCCGAGTTCGTGAAGCTGGTGCGGATGACGGAAGCGCTGGGCAAGGCCGGTGGAATCGGCCAGCCGTAGGGATTACGCCGACAGTAAATCGAAGAGGGTGAGGGCGACGACCTTGGTCGCTTTCCTCAGATCCTCCAGCGCCAGCTTCTCGTCCGCCTTCTTCGCATTCGATTCCGGCACCGTCCGCGGCCCGGCGCCGTACATCACGGCCGGAATCCCGCGCTCGCCATACAGGCGCGCATCCGCGTACAGCGGCGTACCGACCGCCGGAATGGCTTCGCCGAGTACCGCCCGTGCATTCTCCTGCAGGCTGCGCACCAGTTGATCCGCCCCTGGCAGCGGCCGCAGCGCCTGCGACAGCAGCAATCTCCGGATCTCGACCCGGATTCCGGGCAGGGCCTGCACCGCCTCCTCGATCAGCGCACGCACCCCCGCTTCCACGGCGGCCGGGTCTTCTTCCGGAATCATGCGCCGGTCCATTTTGAGGACCACCTTGCCCGGCACGACATTCGTGTTGGTCCCGCCATCGATACGCCCGACCAGCATGGTCGGCGAGTCGATCCCCGGCACGCTCGACTTGATCTTCTTCAGCTCCGGCAGCTGGCCATAGATCGCGTTCAGGACGCGCGTGGCGGCCTGCAGTGCATCATGCGCCGTCTCAGGCATGGCGCCGTGGCCGGCCTTGCCGTGCACCGTCACTTCCAGCTGCAGGCAGGCGTTGTGGGCGGTGACGACCTGGTAGCTGAAGCCGGCGGCGATCACCAGGTCCGGGTGCGTCAGCTCCTGTTCGAGCAGCCAGCCCGGACCGAGCAGGCCGCCGAACTCCTCGTCGTACGTGAAATGCAGCTCCACGCCGCCCCGCAAAGGCGCCTTCAATGCTTCGAGTGCGCGCACGGCGAAGATATAGGTCGCGAAGTCGCTCTTCGACACCGCCGCCGCGCGCCCGTACAGGTAGCCATCCTCGATCTCGGCGCCGTAGGGCGGCCTGGTCCAGCCCTCGCCCGGCGGCACCACGTCGCCGTGGGCGTTCAGGGCGATCGTCGGACCGCCCGCGCCGTAGGGCCGGCGCACGATCAGGTTCGTGATGCTCTCCATGCCGTAGTCGCGCACCTCCTGCGCCGGCACCGCGTGGCGCTCGGCCTGCCAGCCGAAGCTTTCCACCATGCCGGCGATCGCTTCCGCATGCGGCGCGTTGTTGCCGGGCGGGGTATCGGTCGGGATGCGCACCACCGACTGCAGAAAGGCGACCTGCTCGTCGAAGTGGGCGTCGATCCAGTCGAGCAGCTGCTGTTTGGTGTCCATATTTTTATTTGCCCCGCTTGTTTACCTGCTTATTTACTTACCTTTGCGCCGGCTTCGAACCAGGCGCCGACCTGCGCCCGTTCGGCGTCGGTCATGTGGGTGAGATTCGCCAGCGGCATGGCCTTCAGCTGCACCGTCTGCTGGTAGATGCGCGCCGCGTGCTGGGCGACCAGTTCGGGCGAATCGAGCATCACGCCGGCCGGCGCGGTGGCGAAGCCGGGTTGCGTTGGATGCGCGGAATGGCAGGCCACGCAGCGCTGGTCGACGATGCTCTTGACCTGCGTGAACTGGCCGGCCGTGTCCACGCCCGGCTGCTGCGCCGTGGGCGCTTTCGGCGCAATCAGCACCGCCAGCACGGCCAGCAGCGCGACGCCGGCCGCCGGATACTTCAACTCGATGCGGCCCTTGTGGCGCAGGTTGAAGAAATGGCGGATCAACACGCCCGCCGCCATGATGACCGCCAGCACCGCCCAGGCGTGTTCGTGGCGATAGGTCATCGCATAGTGGTTGCTGATC
Source organism: Massilia sp. LXY-5 (assembly GCF_059801075.1). Taxonomy (NCBI): domain Bacteria; kingdom Pseudomonadati; phylum Pseudomonadota; class Betaproteobacteria; order Burkholderiales; family Oxalobacteraceae; genus Massilia; species Massilia sp. LXY-5. Next base: position 389,428 of record NZ_JBNNEH010000003.1, on the reverse strand, counting down.
ATGAGGAACAGCACCGGCAGCGTGAAGTAATTATTGTGCACCGAGCGCTGCTTGGCGCGGATGCCATGGACGGGATCGGGCTTCCCGCCGGCCATCATGGCATCGACCATCTTGCGCTGCCCGGGAATGATCACGTGGGCGACATTCGCTACCATGATCGTGCCGATCATCGCGCCGATATGGAGGTAGGCCGCGCGGCCGCTGAGCAAATGCGTCAACACGTATGCGCTGCCGACCAGGAAGGCGAAGATGACGAGGCCGAACGCCAGGTCGTGTTTGCCGAGCGGCGATTTGCACAGCAGGTCGTACACCAGCCAGCCGGCCACCAGGCTCCCGAGGCCGATGCCGACCGCCTGCCAGCTGCTCAGATCGGCCACGCTGCGGTCGACCATCATCGCCTGCGCGTTCAGGTAGTAGACGATGAACAGCAGCGCAAAGCCCGACAGCCAGGTCGAATAGGCTTCCCACTTGAACCAGTGCAGTTCCGTCGGCAGTTCGGCGGGCGCCACCAGGTATTTCTGCGGATTGTAGAAGCCGCCCCCGTGCACGGCCCACAGCTCGCCGGCGACGCCCTTCTTCGCAAGGTCGGAGCCGGGCGCGGGCGGCTTGATCGTGTTGTCGAGCCAGACGAAATAGAAGGAGGCGCCGATCCAGGCGATGCCCGTGATGATGTGCAGCCAGCGCACCAGCAGGTTGAGCCATTCGAGGCCATAGGAGGCGAACACGTCCATGCAGGGTCCTTGTAGCGTGATTTCACTGACGATAAACCGATTTCATTTTGTACAACATGAAAGTTGACGTATATTCGACATACCCGATTTCATATACAACAAGCCCATGGCCGCCCTGCCCCAGCACCTGGATATCCACCTGATCCGTATCCTCTATCTGCTGCTGGTCGAGAAGAACGTCTCGCGGGTGGCCCTGAAACTGAACCAGCCGCAGCCTTCGATCTCGGCCTCGCTGCGCAAACTGCGCGAACTGACGGGCGACCCGCTGCTCGTGCGCGGCGCGCGCGGGATGGTGCCGACCCAGCACGGCGAAAGCCTGCTCAAACCCGCCAAGCGCATCCTCGACGAGACCGAGAGCCTGTTCGTCAAAAAGTCGGCCTTCGTCCCCGAAGAGGCGGCGCGCACTTTTCATATTGCCGCGCCCGACTACCTCGACACCCAGTTCCTGCCGAACGTGGTCGCCGCCGTGCGCCGCGGCTCGCCCAACAGCCGGGTCGCGATCCACGGCATGGGCGCCGGCGCCGACTACCTGCGCATGCTCTCCGACGGCGAAATGGACCTGGTGATCGCCAACTGGGACGAGCCGCCCGCGCACCTGCACATCTCGAAACTGTTCGAGGACCCGATCGTCTGCACGATGCGCGCCGACAGCCCCTACGCGCGCAGGACGGACGCCGACGCGATGACCATCGAAGACTACCTCAGTTTGCCGCACGTGGCACCCTCGCAGACGCTGCCCGGCTACCACGGCGTGATCGATTCCTTCCTCGCGCGCCAGGGGATGCAGAGAAAAATCGCGGTCGAGTCGCCCTACTTCGGGCTGATTCCCTACATGCTGACCCAGACCGACCTGGTGCTGACCACCGGCCGCCAGTTCATGCGTTTTTATGAGAAGACGCTGCCGCTGAAGACGTTTACGATGCCCCTCAAATTCCCGCCGATGCGCTTCTACCAGCTGTGGCACCAGCGCGTGCACCAGTCGTCCGAGCACAAATGGCTGCGCGACCAGGTGAGCCAGGCTGCGCGGGCGCTGGTACAAAAATAAGGTATATGCGCAGGCTTATGATTGAACCGCGCGCAGGATTTATCATCGAATGCTTGACCACCCGAGGCCGACCATGACCACGCTTGCAAGCCTGAACACCTTGACTGACTCCGCCTTTGTCGCGGCGCTGGACGGCATCTACGAGCACTCGCCCTGGATTGCACAGCGCGCGGCAGCGCGCCGGCCGTTTGCCACGCTCGCCGCGCTCAAGCTGGCGCTGCAGGACGTCGTGAATACCTCGAGCGAGGCTGAGCGCCTCGGCCTGCTGCGCGCGCACCCTGAGCTGGCGGGCAAGGCGGCCATCGCGGGCGAGCTGACGCAGGAGTCGACGAGCGAGCAGGCAGCTTCCGGCCTGAACCTGTGCAGTGCCGAAGAATACGCGCGGCTGCACGCCCTGAACGCCGAATACAACGACAAGTTCGGCTTCCCCTTCATCCTGGCCGTGAAGGGCCCGACCGGGCGCGGGCTGACGCGGACCAGCATCATCGAGACCTTCGCCCGGCGCCTGAAGAACACGCGGCCCGATGAATTCGCCGAGGCCCTGCGCCAGGTGCACCGCATCGCCGAAATCCGCCTCAACGCTTTATTCGACGTGGCGCCGCAACTGGGCGCGCAGGTGATGGACTGGTGCGAAACGATCGGCGCCTGGAGCGACGCCGACACAGGCCTCACTTGCGCCTATCTCACGCCCGCACACCGGCGCACCGCCGCACAGATCATGCAGTGGATGGCCGACGCCGGCATGGAAGCCCACATCGACGCGGTCGGCAATGTGGTCGGGCGCTACGCCGCGCATGATCCGGATGCGAAGACGCTGATGACCGGTTCGCACTACGACACGGTGCGTAACGGCGGCAAGTACGACGGGCGGCTCGGCATCCTGCTGCCGATTGCCATCGTGGCCCACCTGCACGCGCGCGGCGAGCGCCTGCCCTTCCACCTCGACGTGGTCGGCTTCGCCGAAGAAGAAGGCGTGCGCTTTCGCAGCACCTTCCTCGGCAGCAGCGCGATCACCGGCCAGTTCGACCCAGCGCTGCTGGACGCGCTCGACGCCGACGGCATCGCGCTGCGCGACGCGATCCGCGCCGCAGGCCAGGAGCCCGGCGCCATCGCATCGATTGCCCGCAAGCCGGAAGACCTGCTCGGTTTCGTCGAAGTCCACATCGAACAGGGACCGGTGCTGCTCGAACGCGGCTTGCCGGTTGGCGTCGTCACCGCGATCGCCGGCAGCTCGCGCTATCTGGTCGAACTGACGGGCGTGGCGAGTCACGCCGGCACCACCCCGATGGGCATGCGGCGCGATGCCGCCGCTGCCGCCGCCGAAATCGTGCTGCTGGTCGAGGAACGCTGCAGCGGTGTGCCGTCTCTGGTCGGCACCGTCGGCCAGCTCGAGGTGCCGGGCGGTTCCGTCAACGTGATCCCGGGCGCCTGCAAGCTCTCGCTCGACATCCGCGCCGCCATCGACGCCGTGCGCCTGGCAGCCGTGGACGACATCCTGGCCGGCATCAGTGCCATCTGCGCGCGGCGCGGGATCGAGGAAAAGCTGTGGAAGATCGTCGAGGCCGACGCTGCTCCGTGTGCGCCGCGCCTGATGGACGCGCTGGGCGCGGCGGTCGAGCGCGCGGGCGTGCCACGCTTCGACCTGCTGTCGGGGGCCGGCCACGATGCGATGCAAATGGCGCAGATCACCGAGGTCGCGATGCTGTTCACCCGCTGCGGCAACGGCGGCATCAGCCACAACCCGCTGGAGACGATGACGGCGGACGACGCGGAACTGGCCGGACAGGTGCTGCTCGACTTCCTGCGCAGCTACCCGGCCTGAGGGACAGGCTTCGCGGTCCCCGGAAGCATGCCGCGCACGGTGAGGCCGATGGACAGGCCGATCGATGCGAGCAGGAAGGGACCGCCCAAGGCCTCGCTCAGCCTGTCACCCGCCGCCACGCCGACCAGGAACAGCGCGCCGAACCAGATACCGATCGACCACAGGACGCAGCATGCAATCAGCATGAAGGGATTGCGCCGGATGCCGGGGGCGGCCGCCACGGCCTGCGATGCGCCGCAGACTGGACAGGCGCCGCTGCCATCATGCACGTCGCCGGCACAGCCCGGGCAAAAGACCATTTCCATGTTCGCTCTCCATCGGTTGCGGGTCGATGCGGCTACTGCGATTAATGCGCGCAGAAAAGATTACCTGGCGGGCAGCGCGAGGTCATGCGGGCTGTCATTGTCAATGTAGGGCCATCGACATCGATGTCAAGGAAGTCCCATGTTCGTGCTCCGTCCTGCTTACCCTGAAGAAATTCCCCTGCTATGGGCGCTGCGCACCCGCGCGGTCGCCCACGCCTGTGCGGCGCACTACAGCGCAGCCGTGCTGGCGGCCTGGCTCAGCTCACCGCCACCGGCTTCCCTACATCAATTGGTGGCCCAGGGTGGCGGCATCGTCGCCGAGGACGACGCCCGCCTGCTTGGCTATGGGGTATTGAATGCGGCCAGTGGCGAGGTCGACGCCGTCTTCGTCGAGCCGGCGCAGCACGGACGCGGGATCGGCGCGCTGCTGCTGAAGGCGGTCGAGGATGCCGCCCGCGCGGCCGGCTGCGGGCGCCTGTTCCTGTCGGCTTCGCTGAACGCGGTGCCCTTCTACGGGTGCGCCGGTTTTATCGCGGTGCGCGAGGAGATGTATCCGCACAGGTCGGGGATCGGAATACCGTCCGTGCTGATGGAAAAGCTGCTCTAAGGCTGCTACCGCTTCGTCCGCCGCGCCAGCACCAGCGCAATCCCGCCCAGGATCGCCACCGAAGCCAGCACCAGCCGCAGTGTCAGCGGCTCGGAAAGGAACAGCACCGCCCCGAACGCGGTCATCACGGGCACCGACAACTGCACCGTCGCCGCCTGCATCGCCGTCAACCTGCGCAGGGCGGTGTACCAGAGCGCATATCCGAGGCCGGACGTCACCGCGCCCGACACGATCGCAAGCAGGATGCCTGCGGCGTCGGCATGGGCGACGCCGGTGAACGGCAGCCACAGCACGAAACCCAGCGGCGCCGCGCGCAGGAAATTGCCCGCTGTGGCGCGCAAGGGATCGGGCGCACCGCGGCCGCGCAGCGAATACACCCCCCAGGCCGCCCCGGCCAGGGCCATCGACACGGCAGCGAGAAGCGGCGGCGCACTCACCCCCGGCAACACCAGGTAGACCAGGCCCGCCGCCGCCAGTCCCAGCCCGCACCAGGCCGTCAGCGGGAAGCGCTCGCCGCCCCGCAGCGCCCAGCCGAACATGGTCAGCTGGACGGCGCCGAACAGGACCAGCGCCCCGGTTCCTGCCGCCAGGCCGACATAGGCAAACGAGAAAAAAGCGACATACGCGAACAGCATCGCCGCCGACATCCAGTCGCCGTGCACGCTCGTTTCGTGCCCCGCGCGCCAGCGCACGATCAGTGCCAGCGCCAGTGCGCCGGAGGCCAGGCGGATCGCACCGAAGCTGGCCGGATCGATGCCGCCGCGCGCCAGGGCCAGGCGGCACAGCAGGGAGTTGGCGGCAAAGGCGAGCATCGCCGCCGCCGTCAAGGCCAGCGTTGCGAGCTGCGGCGTGTCGGCGGCGCGGTCACGCATGGACGGCCCCCGGTGCAGGCGCCCGGTTCCACACGTGCGGGGCCGCGCCCGCTGCGCGCGTGACATGATCCCGCTGCTGGACGGAAGGTTCAAGCCGGCTGGGGTGCGCCGTCGACATCGGGGAAGTGGTCGCCGAAACTGGGTTGGACACCCTCGGGCCGTGCTGGTTCAGCATCCTGGCACGCATGCGGCCGTGCCGGCGCCGGCACGCCCACGACAAAGCGCGCGCGTTTCGCCTACTCGAACTCGCGCGGCGGCGCGCGCCTGGCCGTCGCCCGGCTCTTGAGCCAGTCGCGTCCGCCCGCATTCAGCGCGCGCGTGACGACCGCCGGCGGCAGGCTGTACACGGTGGCCCAGGTGGCGCGCCCATCTGCCCCGTTCGAGGGAAAGCTGCTGGTCTCGATCGGCCAGTTGTACTTGCGTTTCAGGGTGCGGACGATGGCCGCCAGCGTGACGCGGCCGCGCAGCGGCTCGGCGCCGGTCTGGTCTTCGTCGGACAGCAGCACCGCCAGCACGGCGCCACGCGCGGTCAGCGGACCGGGAAAGGTAGGGGTTTTGCTCGGCATGCGGGCATTGTAGCGGCGTTTTCGCAAGGCCAGTGCACGCCGGCACCGTGTGGACGCGGCGACTCTCCGGCTGCGCCGCGCCCGCCCCGGCCCGCATCAGATGCTCGCTGCTTCGCCTGCGACGACTGCGTCCTGCGCGACGCCGGCCCGTTCCAGCATCGCATGCAGCAGGACATTGCAGCCGGCCTCGAGGTGGGCGGGCTGCGCATCCTCGATCTCGTTGTGGCTGATGCCATCCTTGCAGGGCACGAAGATCATGCCCGAGGGCGCGACCCGCGCCGTGTAGATGGCGTCGTGGCCGGCGCCCGAGACCACGTCCATCGTCGAATAGCCGAGCTTGGCGGTGGCCGCACGGACGGCGTCCACGCAATCCGGATGGAAGGGGCAAGGCGGGTAATAGGAGACGCGCTCGATCTCGATTCCCAGGCCGGTCTCGCGTTGCGTCTTCGCGACGAAGGCCAGCATCTCCTCGTGCATCGTGTTGAGGAGCGCGTCGTTCACGTTGCGCAGGTCGATGCTGAATTTCACCTGGCCGGGAATCACGTTGCGGCTGTTCGGGAACACCTGCACCATGCCGACCGTGCCGCGTCCGTAGGGCGGGTAGCGGTTCGCAATCGCGACGACCTCCTGCATGATCGTGGTGGCGACCTGCAGCGCGTCGCGGCGCAAGCCCATCGGCGTCGGGCCGGCGTGGGCTTCCATGCCGGACACCGTGCAGTCGTACCAGGACAGGCCCATCACGGCCGGCACCACGCCGATCACCTTGTCGGCGTCTTCCAGCACCGGGCCCTGTTCGATGTGCGCTTCAAAGTAGGCGCCGATCGGATGCTGGCCGGGTTCCTGGTCGCCGAGGTAGCCGATGCGCTCGAGCTCCTCGCGCACGGTCTTGCCGTCGACGTCCTTCGCTGCATAGGCGGTCTCCAGGCTGAAGGCGCCGCAGAACACGCCGGACCCCATCATCACCGGCACGAAACGCGATCCCTCCTCGTTGGTCCAGAAGGCGACCTCGATCGGGGCCTCCGTCACGATGTTGCGGTCGTTCAGGGTGCGCACGACTTCGATGCCGGCCAACACGCCGTAGTTGCCGTCGAATTTGCCGCCGGTCGGCTGGGTGTCGACGTGGCTGCCGGTGACGATCGGGGGCAGGCTGTTGTCGCGGCCTGCGCGGCGCATGAAGACGTTGCCGATCTTGTCGACGGTGACGCTCATGCCGGCTGCGCGCGCCCAGCCGACGACGAGGTCGCGGCCCTGGCGGTCGAGGTCGGTCAGGGTGAGGCGCTTGACGCCGCCTTTGGGGGTGGCGCCGATCCGGGCGAGCTCCATCAGGGAGTTCCACAGGCGTTGGCCGTTGATGCGCAGGGTGTCGGGCATGATTGTTTTCCGTTGGGAGTTCAAGCTTGCGTCGTGGTGAATGCCGGCCGGTCGATGTGGCGGCCGGCGCCCTCTTCCGCGCGCAGGTCGCCACGTTCGAAGACGAGCTTGCCGGCGGCAATCGTGTGCGTGGGAATGCCGCGTACGGTGCGGCCTTCGAAGACGTTGAAGCCGCCTTTCGCGAACTGGGTTTTCGCCGAGATGGTCCGGGTGCCGTTCGGGTCCCAGACGACGAGGTCGGCATCGGCCCCGACCTCGATCACGCCTTTTCTCGGGTACATATTAAAAATCTGCGCGGCGTTGGTCGAGGTGACGCGCACGAATTCGGAGGGCGTCAGGGTGCCCGAGTTGACGCCGGCGTCCCAGACGATCGCCATGCGTTCCTCGACGCCGCCGCAGCCGTTCGGGATCCGCGTGAAATTGTCGGCACCGGCCGCCTTCTGTTCGGCGCAGAAGGTGCAGTGGTCGGTCGCCGTCGTGTGCAGGTTGCCCCCACGCAGGCCCTGCCACAGCGCCGCCTGGTGATGCTTGCCGCGAAACGGCGGGCTCATCACGTGGCCGCGGGCGAAATCCTCGTCTTCGCTGGCGTACACGCTGTCGTCGATGACGAGGTGGCCAGCCAGCGCTTCGCCGTACACGCGCTGTCCCTTGGCACGGGCACGGGTGATGGCCTCGAGCGACTCGGCGCAGGACACGTGCACGATGTAGACGGGCGTACCGAGCACCTTGGCGATGGCAATGGCGCGGTTCGCCGCCTCGGCCTCGACTTCCGGCGGACGCGACAGCGGATGCGCCCTGGCGCCGGTGATACCCTTTTGCAGCAGTTCCTGCTGCAACTGATAGACGAGTTCTCCGTTCTCGGCGTGGACCGTCGGGATCGCCCCCAGTTCCAGCGCGCGCCGGAAACTTTTCACGAGCGTTTCGTCGTCCGCCATGATCGCGTTTTTGTAGGCCATGAAATGTTTAAAACTGTTCACGCCGTGCTCGCGCACCAGCGTGCCCATGTCGGCGTGCACGGACTCATCCCACCAGGTCACGGCCACGTGGAAGGTGTAGTCGCCGGCCGACTTCCTCGCCCAGCCGCGCCAGGTGCGGTAGGCCTCCAGCAGCGACTGCTTCGGATCGGGAATCACGAAATCCATGATCGTCGTCGTGCCGCCCGCCAGGCCAGCCGCGGTCCCCGTAAAAAAATCGTCGGCGGTGACGGTGCCCATGAACGGCAGCTGCATGTGGGTGTGGGTGTCGATCCCGCCCGGCATCACATACTGTCCGCCCGCGTCGATGACGGTGGCGTTCGCGGGCGCGTCCAGCTGCTCGCCGACGGCCACGATCTTGTCGCCAAAACAGAGCACGTCGCCGCGGAAGGCGCGGTCGGCGTTCACGATGGTGCCGCCGCGGATAATCGTCGTCATGGGCATCTCTCCAGGTTTGCTAGGAATTCGCAGCCGGACGCAGCGCCGGCAGCGCGCGTCCTTTCATCATCAGGCCGTAGGCAAGCCCGGAAATGAGCACGCCGACGAACCAGGCATAGGTATAAATCGTCTTGAAGGTCGCCCCCACTTCCGGGAACGAGGCCGGGAAGGCGGCGTTCAGGAAGCCCGGGATGTTCGGCGCCACGCCCAGCACGAAAGCGACGATGGCCGCGACGTTCCAGCCGCTGCCGTACGAATAGATGCCGCCATGGCGGTAGAGCTGGTCGACGTCGAGGGCGGTCTTGCGGATGAAATAGTAGTCGATGATCAGGATGCCGGCGATCGGCCCCAGCAGTGCGGAATAGCCGATCAGCCAGGTGAAGATATAGCCCTGGGTCGTCTCCAGGATTTTCCAGGGCATCATCACCAGCGCGATGCCGGCCGTCAGGTAGCCGCCTGCACGGTAGCTGATGGTCTTTGGCGCCAGCGCGGAAAAGTCGTAGGCCGGGCCGACCAGGTTGGCGGCGAGGTTGACGCTGACGGTGTCGATCAGCAGCACGATCAGGGCGATCAATACGGCCACGCCCGTCATGCGGCTGGCGACGTCGACCGGATCCCACAAGGCCTTGCCGTACAGGACCACGGTGGCCGAGGTGACGATCACGGCCAGGGCCGCGAGCAGGCCCATCGGTGCCGGCAGGCCGATGGTCTGGCCGATGACCTGGTCGCGCTGGGATTTGGCGAAGCGGGTGAAGTCGGGGATGTTCAGCGCCAGCGTCGCCCAGAAACCGACCATGGCCGTGAGCGAGGGCCAGAAGGTGCTCCAGAACTGGCCGGCCTTCTTGCCGCCTTCGACGAATTGCGACGGCTGGTCGAGCAGCGGACCGAAGCCGCCCGCCTTGTTGTACACCCAGCCGAGCAGCACGAAGCAGATGACGATCTTCAGCGGCGCGGTCCAGGTTTCCAGTTTGCGGATCGCGTCCATGCCGTGCACGATGAAATAGAACTGGATCGCCCAGAAGGCCAGGAAACAGAGCAGCTGGCCGAGGTTGATGCCCAGGCCCGCGATCGGCTCGCCGCCGACCGGATGTCCGGCCAGCACGCCCAGCAGCGTATAGATCATGCTGCCGCCGAACCAGGTCTGGATGCCGTACCAGCCGCAAGCGACGATCGCGCGCATCAGGGCCGGCAGCTTGGCGCCCGAGGTGCCGAAGGAGGCGCGCGCCAGCACCGCATACGGGATGCCGTATTTGGTGCCGGCATGGCCGATCAGGAGCATCGGCAGCAGCACGATGGCGTTCGCCAGGAACACCGTCCACACCGCTTGCCAGCCGGACATGCCGGCTTCGATCAGGCTCGCCGAGAGCGTATAGGCCGGGATGCACATCACCATGCCGACCCAGAGCGCGGCGAAGTGGTACCAGCGCCAGGTGCGCTGCGCGGCGCTGGTGGGCGCCAGATCGTGATTCCAGAGTTCGGTGCTGACAGGGTGTTGCGTCACGGTACGGTTTTCCAAACGGATCTCTCCAAACAGGTTGCTGATGCAACGCAGTGTAGCGCAAACGTTTTTGCGGGCGCGAGTGGAAAACCGCTTGCGCCCGCCATACCGGTTCAGGCCGGCTCGATGACCGCCGTTGTCTGCCCTACCGCGGCGTCGGCCCGGCTTTCCGCGCGCGGATTGCGGGGATCCTGCGTCCAGTTCATGTAGGGCTTGCCGGTTTCCTGCGGCACCATCGCGATGCAGGCCTCGACCGGGCAGGTGATTTCGCACAGGTTGCAGCCGACGCACTCGTCGCGGATCACCTCGTAGCGGCGGGCGCCGTTCTCCATGATCCGCTGCGCGATCGCCTGGTGCGAAGTGTCTTCGCAGGCGACAAAACACTTGCCGCAGCCGATGCACTTGTCCTGGTCGATGTGGGCGATGGTCTGGAAATTCATGTCCAGGTATTTCCAGTCGGTCGTGTTCGGCACTGCCTTGCGCGAGAAGGCGGCGATGTCGGCATAGCCCTTCTCGTCCATCCAGCGCGCCAGGCCATCCTTCATCTCCTCGACGATGCGGAAGCCGTGCAGCATGGCAGCCGTGCACACCTGCACCGAGCCGGCACCGAGCGCGATGAATTCGGCCGCGTCTCGCCAGTTGCCGATGCCGCCGATGCCGGAGATCGGCAAGCCGGCGGTGACCGGGTCGCGTGCGATCTCGGCCACCATGTTCAGGGCGATCGGTTTCACGGCCGAGCCGCAATAGCCGCCGTGGGTGCTGGCATTCCCGACTGCCGGGAACGCGACCATGCGATCGAGGTCGAGGTGGGTGATCGAGTTGACAGTGTTGATCAGCGAGACCGCATCGGCGCCGCCGGCCAGCGCCGCACGCGCTGGGGCGCGTACGTCGGTGATGTTCGGCGTCAGTTTCACGATGACGGGCAGGCGCGTGTGCTTCTTGCACCAGGCGGTGACCATCTGCACGTATTCGGGCACCTGGCCGACGGCCGCGCCCATGCCGCGTTCGGGCATGCCATGCGGGCAGCCGAAATTGAGTTCGATGCCGTCGGCGCCGGTCGCTTCCACCAGCGGCAGGATCGCCGCCCACGGCGCTTCCTCGCAGGGCAGCATCAGCGAGACGATCATCGCGCGGTCGGGCCAGGCCTTTTTCACGGCCGTGATCTCGCGCAGGTTGATCTCCAGGCTGCGGTCGGTGATCAGCTCGATGTTATTGAAGCCGATGACCTCGCGGTTCTTGCCGTAGTGGGCCGAATAGCGCGAAGAGACGTTGACGGCCGGCGGATCTTCGCCGAGCGTCTTCCAGACCACACCGCCCCAGCCGGCCTCGAAGGCGCGCACGACGTTATAGGCTTTATCCGTCGGCGGCGCCGAAGCGAGCCAGAACGGATTGGGCGATTTGATACCGCAGAAATCGATGCTCAGGTCGGCCATGCTGCCCCCGCCAGGATATCGTTGTGGATCGCCAGCGCGGCCAGTTTGCCGTGCTGGACCGCTTGCACCGTCAGGTCCTGTCCCAGCGCGACGCAGTCGCCGCCGGCGTAGATGCCGGGGACCCTGGTGCGTAGCGCGCCGTCGACGGCGATGCGTTCGCCGTCGCGCCATAGTTCCTGGGCCAGGGCATCGAATTCCGATGGCGGCGCCATCGCCTGGCCGATGGCCTTGAACACGGCATCGGCCGCGATCTCGATAAAGGCGCCGGTACGCGCCAGCCGGCCTTCGTCCATGCGGGTTTCCTCGAAGCGCATGCCGATCACGCGCCCCAGGCCGTCGAACAGGACTTCCAGCGGCGAGGCCCAGGTACGGATGCGCACGAAATTGGTCTTGGCGATCTCGATCTCGTGGCCGGTTGCGCTCATCGCGTCGAAACCCCGGCGGTAGACCAGGGTGACCTCGTCGGCGCCGAGGCGTTTCAGTTGCACCGCCATGTCGATCGCGGTATTGCCCGCGCCGATGACGATTGCGCGGCGCGGTACCGGCAAACGAGACAAGTCGTCCGCCTGGCGTAGCGCCGCAATGTAGTCGGTCGCGGCCAGCAGGCCCGGCGCATCTTCTCCCGTCAGGCCCAGGCGGCGGCTGGCGCCCAGGCCCAGGCCGAGGAAGACGGCGTCGAAACGCGCGTGCAGGTCCTGCAACTGGAGGTTGTCGCCCAAAGCCTGGCCGTACTGGATGTCGATGCCGCCGATCGAGAGCAGGAAGTCGACTTCCTGCTGCGCGAAGTCGCCGGGCAGCTTGTATTTGGCGATGCCGTATTCGTTCAGGCCGCCGGCTTTCGGCTTCGCTTCGAACACGACGACGTCGTGCCCGAGCATGGCCAGGCGGTGGGCGCAGGACAGGCCGGCCGGTCCGGCGCCGACCACGGCGATCGTCTTCCCGGTCGACGGGGCGCGCGCGAATGGATGGCCCTCGAAGCGCGCATTGTCGACCGCGTGGCGCTGCAGCAGGCCGATTTTGACGGGCTCGCGCTCGGCGTAGTGATTGCGCACGCAGGCGTCTTCACAGAGGATTTCGGTCGGGCAGACGCGCGCGCAGCTGCCCCCTAAAATGTTCGCCTTGAGGATGCCGATGGCGGCGCCGTTGATGTTCCCGTCGTGGATGTTGCGGATGAAGCTGGCGACGTCGATGCCGGTGGGACAGGCACGCATGCAGGGGGCGTCGTAACAGTAGAGGCAGCGCGCTGCTTCGATGGCCGCCTGGCGGCTTGTCAACGGCGGCGCCAGGTCCGTGAACTGCGCCGCGAGCGCGCCGTGCGAGTCGGCTGCCGGCGGCAGGTGCTGGAGAGTCTCGATCATGTGCATCCCTGTTTTTTGTTGGAGTGCTGGTGTTCGACTGCTTCGTACCTGTGGTGCTGACTGCTGCTTTGCTTTTCGTAGGGTGGGCACTTGTGCCCACGCGGCCGGACCGTTGCTCACCGAGGCGCACGCGTTGTACCGCGTGGGCATGAATGTCCACCCTACGCCCTCCGGCGGCGTTCGCAGTGTGCGAACGTCGCCAAGGTTTGTCACTTCATCTGCGGGAACGCGAACTCCACGCCGGAACTCGCCGTATTCGGCCAGCGCTGCATCACCGCCTTGTGGCGCGTATAGAAGCGCACGCCTTCCGGGCCGTAGGCGTGGTGGTCGCCGAACATGCTGCGCTTCCAGCCGCCGAAGCTGTTGAAGGCCATCGGCACCGGCAACGGGACGTTCACGCCCACCATGCCGACCTGGATCTGGCGCACGAATTCGCGCGCCACGCCGCCGTCGCGCGTGAAGACGGCGACGCCGTTGCCGTACTCGTTGGCGTTGATCAGCTCGACCGCGCTGCCGACGTCCGGCAGGCGCACCACGCACAGCACCGGCCCGAAGATCTCTTCCTGATAGATGCTCATCTCGGGTTTCACGTGGTCGAACAGAGTACCGCCGACGAAGAAGCCGTTTTCATAACCCTCGACCTTGTGGCCGCGGCCATCGACGACGAGGGTCGCGCCCTGCTCCACGCCCTCTCCGATCAGGCGCTCGATGCGCTGGCGCGCCGCATGCGTGACGACCGGGCCCATTTCTGCCCCTTTGCTCATGCCCTCGCCGATTTTCAGGTTCTTCGTGCGCTCGGCCAGGGTGGCAACGAGCTTGTCGCCGGCGTCGCCGATGGCCACCGCCACCGAGATCGCCATGCAGCGCTCGCCCGCCGAGCCGTAGGCGGCGCCGATCAGGGCGTCGACCGCCATGTCCATGTCGGCGTCGGGCATCACGACCATGTGGTTCTTGGCGCCGCCCAGGGCCTGCACACGCTTGCCGTTGGCGCTGCCGCGCGCATAGATGTATTCGGCGATCGGGGTCGAGCCCACAAAACTGATCGCCTGCACGTCGCGGTTATCCAGCAGCGCGTCGACGGCAAGCTTATCGCCCTGCACCACGTTGAAGACGCCGTCCGGCAAGCCGGCTTCCTTCAGCAGGCGCGCGTGCAGGAGCGATGGCGAGGGATCGCGCTCCGACGGTTTCAGCACGAAGGTGTTACCGCAGGCGATCGCCACCGGGAACATCCACATCGGCACCATGACCGGGAAATTGAAGGGCGTGATGCCGGCCACGACGCCGAGCGGCTGGCGCATCGACCAGGCGTCGATGCCGCGCGCGATCTGGTCGGTGAACTCGCCTTTCAACAATTGCGGGATACCGCAGGCGAATTCGACGACTTCGATGCCGCGCGCGACTTCGCCCTGCGCGTCGCTGAAGGTCTTGCCGTGTTCGCGCGTGATCATGGCCGCGAATTCGTCGGTGTGCTGCTGGCACAGCTGCAGGTACTTGAACAGGATGCGCGAGCGCGCCAGCGGCGGCGTGGCGGCCCAGGCAGGGAAGGCGGCTTGCGCGGCGAAGACGGCGGCGTTGACTTCGTCGACGCTGGCGAGGGTCACGCGGGCGCAGGGTTCGCCCAGCGCCGGGTTGAAGACGTCGGCGTAGCGCTCGCCCGCCGTGTCGACGACCTGGCCGCCGATGAAGTGGCCGATAATTTCAAGTTGATTCATGTTATGTCTCTTCTAGTCCAGGTTTTTCAGTACGGTGGCCAGCTTGCCGAACAATTCGTCGATGTGCTGTTTCTCGAGGATGAGGGGCGGCGACAGCGCGATGATGTCGCCGGTGGTACGGATCAGGATACCGTCGGCAAACGCTTTCTTGAACGCCTGGAAGGCGCGCGCGCCCGGCTTGCCGGCGATCGGTTCGAGCTCGATGCCGGCGACCAGGCCGATCGTGCGAATGTCGATCACATGCGGCAAGCCTTTCATGGCGTGCACTGCGTCTTCCCAATACGCCTGCATGCCCTTGGCGTGCTCCAGGATCTGCTGCTCCTTGAAGGTCTCGAGCGTGGCAAGTGCAGCTGCGCAGGCGACCGGGTGGCCCGAATAGGTATAACCGTGGAACAGCTCGATGCCGGCAGGCGCTTCCATGAAGGCATCGTGGATGAATTTTTTGCTGAACACCGCGCCCATCGGGATCACGCCATTGGTGAGGCCTTTTGCGGTCGTCATCAGGTCCGGCTCGACCTCGAAATAGTCCGCCGCGAACGGGGTCGTCAGGCGTCCGAAGCCGGTGATGACTTCGTCGAAAATGAGCAGGATGCCGTGTTTGGTGCAGATCTCGCGCAGGCGTTTCAGATAGCCTTTCGGGGGCACCAGCACGCCGGTGGAGCCGGAGACCGGCTCGATGATCACGGCCGCAATGGTGGAGGCGTCGTGCAGGGCGACCAGGCGCTCGAGTTCGTCCGCCAGTTCGACGCCGAAGTCCGGCTCCCCGCGCGAAAAGGCGTTCTTCAGCAGGTTGTGCGTGTGTGGCAGGTGGTCGACGCCCGGGAGCAATGGACCGAAACTCTTGCGGTTGGGGCCGATGCCGCCGACCGACAATCCGCCGAAACCGACGCCGTGATAACCGCGTTCGCGTCCGATCAGCCGAGTGCGTCCCCCCTCGCCGCGCGCCTTGTGATAGGCCAGCGCGATTTTCAAAGCGGTGTCGACCGCCTCGGATCCGGAGTTGGTGTAAAAAACGTGGCCGAACTTGTGGCCCGTGTAGTCCATCAACTGTTCGGCCAGGTCGAAGGCGGCCGGATGGCCCATCTGGAAGGTGGGCGCGAAATCGAGCTGGCCGATCATCTCGCGCACCGCGCTCACGATCTTCGGCTGGGCGTGGCCGCAAGGCACGCACCACAGGCCGGCGGTGCCGTCGAGGATCTGGTTGCCATCCACGTCCTTGTAGTACATGCCTTCGGCCGAGACCAGCAGGCGCGGATTGGCCTTGAAGTCGCGATTGTTCGTGAAAGGCATCCAGAAGGCGGACATCGATTCGGGTCTGGACTCGTTCATGCAGGCTCTCCCTTGTTTGCAGCCAATTATTGGTCTGTGTGGCAAAACGACGAGGCAATACTAACAATGTGCACGCCAGCGCTGCGAATGTAAAGCCACGGGGCTTTCGGGCTGGCCGGTCCGAACAGGGTACGTTGCAAAAATGCAAAATACTCCACCGATCCGGTAATATAAACGCGCGCCGTGATGCCGTCATATCAATTCGAATATATCCGAAGTCTACGGCGACCAACAGCCATGCTAAATCACCCGGCATACCGCCAGTGTGAGAATGCTAACGCCCTTGATCTAACGCAAACTCAGCCATCGCGGGTAAGGAAACGTGGGGCTGACCGGAGATTGCCATGCCAGAATCGATGCCTCCCGTCCTGACAACCGGACGCTTGACCCTGCGTCCGCTCGCCGCCGGCGACGAAGCCGCCCTGTTTGCCATTTTCTCCGACCCGGAGGTCGTGCGTTACTGGTCGCGCAACGCCTGGACCGACATGGCCCAGGCCGACGAGATGCTCGCCGCCGCCCTGCGCGACTATGCCGACGGCGGCGGCCTGCGCTACGGCATCGTCGTCAGCGCCACCGGTGAACTGATCGGCGTCGCCAGCCTGTTCGCCTTCAACCGCGACAACCGGCGCTGCGACCTCGGCTACGCCCTGGGCAGCCGCCATTGGGGCCATGGCTATGTCAGCGAGGCGCTGGTGCCGGTGCTGGAACACGCCTTCGGTGCGCTGGGCATGAACCGGATCGAGGCCGACATCGATCCGCAGAACCTTGCCTCGGGACGCGTACTGGAAAAACTTGGTTTCCGCCAGGAGGGATTCATGCCGGAACGCTGGATCGTCCATGGCGAGACGGCCGACACCGTCTTCTATGGCTTGCTCAAGCGCTATTGGGACGAGCGTGCACCGTCCCGTTCGTCGGTCGACGCTGCCGGTTAGCCCATGAAATGCACGCTTCGTCGCAGTGCCCTCGCCGCCGTCCGGCGCCAAGGGTAGAGTGCTTCCATCGACACCACCAACACGAGGAGCACAGCATGAAAACGACCACCTTCCGATCCTTTGCCGCCGAACTGGAAGACGCCGCGGCAACGGCCATGCGTTATCTGCGCAGCGGCCTGCGCACCTTCTCGGCCCTGCCCTGGCCGGCCCTGCTGCTGGCGGCCATCCTGACGGCCTGCGCCATCACTGTCATTCCGCTGGCCCTGATGCTGTTTGCGATCTTCCTCGCCATCAAGTACGCCGTACTCGCGATCAATAGCGACAAGACCACCCCGCTCGAGGACTGAGCCATGCAAGCCAGCCAGATCAACCGGGCCGTCGACTTCATGCGCGAAGCCTTTGCCGAGGTGAGCAAGCTGTGGTGGGCCTTCTTCGACTGGGTCGCGGTGGTCGACTGGCGCAAGCTGGCCATCACCTGGCTGCTGGCACTGTTTTTCCTCGGCATGCTGAATACGCCGGAACCGGCGGTCTGGTACATCTTCCTGTCCTTCGGCATCAAGGTGCTGGCCGGCGGCAAGCGCCGCGCCGAACTGGTGGCGAAGGACGCCACGCTGAAGGCCGAGGTGGCGACCCTGGAGCGGCGCCTGACCGAAGCGCAGATGGCGGCCCTGCAGGCCCAGGTCGAACCCCACTTCCTGTTCAACACCCTGGCCCTGATCGGCCGCCTGATCGAGACCGATCCGCCGGAAGCGGCCAAGGTCCACGCCCACCTGATTTCCTACCTGCGCTCCAGCCTGCCGCAGATGCGCTCGGGCGGCGGCGCCACGCTCGGCAAGCAGCTCGAATTGTCGCGCGCCTACCTCGCGATCATGCAGGCAAGGATGAAGGAACGGCTGCAGGTGCGCTTCGAGGTGCCCGACTTCCTCGGCAGCGCGCCCTTCCCGCCCATGATGCTGCAAACCCTGATCGAAAACGCGATCAAGCACGGCCTCGAACCGAAGATCGAAGGCGGCACCATCACGGTGCGGGCCCGGGTCGACGTCGCCACCCTGGTCGTCGATGTCTGCGACGACGGCGTCGGCATCGACCTGCACGCCGACGACGGCGTGGGCCTGGCCAACATCCGCGAACGCCTGCAACTGCTGTACGGCACCCAGGCCGAGCTGGTCATCGAAGCGCCTCCCGGCGGCGGCGCCTGCGCCTCGGTGCGCATTCCCTACAAGATGATGGAGGAATCATAATGCGTGTCACCGCCCTGATCGCCGACGACGAAGCCGCGATGCGCGAGCAGCTGCGCGCGCGCCTGGCGGAAGTATGGCCCGAACTCGAGGTGCTCGCCCTCGCCTCGAACGGCATCGAAGCCGTCGAGATGGCCGCGCGCCACCAGCCGCAGATCGCCTTCCTCGACATCCGCATGCCCGGCATGGGCGGCATCGAGGCCGCGCGTCAGCTGTATAACCGCTGCCACATCGTCTTCGCCACCGCCTACGACCAGTACGCCGTCGACGCCTTCGAGCATGGCGCGATCGACTACCTGCTGAAACCCGTCACTGCCGAAAGGCTGGCGACCACCTGCGAACGCCTGCGCAAGCGCTTGCAGCAAGCGCCACAGGACATCGGCGCCCAGCTCGCCCAGCTGGGCAGCCTGCTCCAGCAAGGAACGCCGCCGAAGCGCAGCTACCTGCGCTGGATCCAGGCGCAAGTGGGCGGCAGCTTGCGCATGGTGAGCACGCGCGAAATCCTGTTCTTCCAGTCCGACGAAAAATACACGCGGGTGCAGACGGCCACCGCCGAACTGCTGATCCGCAAGACGCTCAAGGAACTGGCGGACGAACTCGATCCGGACGAATTCTGGCGCATCCACCGGTCGACGCTGGTGCGGGTCGACGCCATCGCCGAGGTCTCGCGCGACCTGCGCGGGCGCCAGATGCTGAGGGTGCGCAATTATCCGCAGGAGCTGGAGGTGAGCCGGAATCATTCACACCTGTTTCAGCAGATGTGATTTTCGAGTCATTGACCCTCGTCGCTGTTGATGTCGAAACTTCCTGCCGAATCCGTACTCGAAAGATGAACCGTGGAGAGGAGGCGCCATGTCGCGCGCAGTGCACTTCGAAATTCACGCCACACAGCCGCAGGCGCTGATCGATTTCTATTCGAACCTGTTCGGCTGGTCGTTCAGCAAATTTCCAACTGGTGAATACTGGATGATCAATACGGGACCCGACAGTCAACCCGGGATCAATGGCGGACTCCTGCCGCGGCCCGGGCCGGCGCCGGGGCCGATGGCGTCGCCGAATGCGTTTGTGATCACGGTTGACGTGGATAACCTCGATGCGTCGATGGTGAAGGCGCAAGGGGGCGGGGCCGTGCTGTGTGTGCCGAAGATGGCGATTCCTGGGGTTGGGTGGCTGGCGTATTTCAAGGATCCGGATGGGAATATCTTTGGGATGATGCAGATGGATGCGAGCGCGGCGTGACGCCTGGGTATCCGTTGGCAGTACTATTCGCGACGCTGGAGAAATAGCTTTTCTTCGAAGAGGAAGTGCATAGATCCACGACCGCAATGAAGACTGGGCGTCTTACCTACAACAGTCTAGCCGTGCAAAGGTGCGCAGAAATGAACGTCCGCGTCCAAGGCTGCCTTTGGGAATACAGCCGTTCGCTCACCAGTTAGAGTCCCTTCAATTGCATACGGGTCGTCCGGCTCAACCATACAGCCAGCCTCGACGTCGCTTGGCCATTGCGGCACTTTGCTCGTGCGCATAGCGAGCCATCGAAACATGCTCACGACCAGGCACAAAGGGAACATGGCCCAGTAGATTACAAACGGCGCGCCCGCAAAATTGGCGAATACTCGCTCAGCACCTACGCGGAATGCTTCCCTTCGCTTGTCGACGGGCATACAAAATTGTATCTGATTCACTACATCTTGTGGACCATCTTCCATATAGCGCCGGATGAATTCCCAGTGTGCGCGTACGAAATCATCAGACGAGTGGCGCACGCTGCCTGGAGCGGCAATTGCGGCGTCGATGGAACCAACATAACTAAGGGCAAAAGTCTCGCGAATCGTCACCTTATCAGACGCGAGGACATGCCCGCGGACTTCCCACTCATTCCACTGAGGCATATGCCCTAACGTGAAAAATACATCACTCCAACGAACCGAAAGTACCGTTCCATTTTTTCTGAACACATGTACCATCCGATTCTTCCGATCAAAACGCATTGGATAATGGGTATATGCAAATGACTCTTTTTTCAGCAACCAAATAGCTCCAGCTATCACTGGTAAGATCATTACCGCGACAACTGTACAAATCAACCAGCCGTCGCTTGCGGGACGAAGACTTGGCGGGCTAGTCAGCGTCACATACACCATTCCGAAGAGACCGGAAGCAAAGATGGCAATGACTATGATCGCAACTGCCGTCAAAAGCCCCTTCCAACCGAACCATTTGTCTATTGATTCCAAATATGTAGAGTTTAATTTAACCACGCTTAACTGGTATCTTGGCTCAAGTTCAAGACGCTGGCTCTGCTTCAGATGATGAAGTTTCTCCTCGTCGGTAAGCAGTCGGTTTACTTGATAGTCTCGGATCAGGCCAGAGAATTCCATATTTACCTTCACGATAAAGCCAGTTTGAGCTGTGCTTGCTCAGTATCGAAATCGACGTATCGCTGACCTGTCAACTTCCCCCAAGGACAACGTTCCAGCCAATCCTGGATAGGATTATCTTTGATATTATCGATAAGAAACCCGATACCGATTGCCAGCAAAATTAGAAGTCCAATTACGGGGATCGAGGCCGAAAGAAGAATTGCTGCGCTAAGCGCCACCCCGACAATTGCCGATCCGATATAGCTAACAACAATCAACCCGCTTGATCCCTCTTGATATTCATTGAAAGCTTTGTAGACATCTAATCCAGCCACAACTAATCCTGCGCATATCCCGACACCCTTTCCTGCATGCGCTAAGAAATCTGCAAACTTAGAAGAAAATGCTTGCCCAAATCGCATACCTAGGCTTACTCGCCCTGACAAGGCATGGCCAATTGCTTCAGAAGTCGTCGCCGCAACAGCTGCCATTGCGCTATAGAGTCGGGCGCTCGCATCGAACGTCTCGTCTTTTAGACTTTTCGCTTCGTCCGACATCAATTTGGTCAAACAAACTGCCTGCAAGATTGCTGTTACCACACCGGCACGAACTTCGATGCTGATAACTTTTCGCCACCGGCCCAAATTGAGAGATTCGATTGCCTCAGTAGTTTTTATACTTTTAGCCAACCAATCATGACGCTGTTGTGGAGTCAATCCATTCGGCAGCTGCGCAATAACTTCCTTATCAGCGATCATTAACCATTTTCTTTTTGTCGTCCCACTCATCGGCTTACCATGAACCTGCTGGCGTTTCAGCTCAATTGCAACGGCTCGTCTTAATTGTTCTTCATTCGCGGGTTGGCCACTTAACTGAATAAGCTGTTTGGTCAGAAGCGTTACAAACTGTCTCTTTGTGCCGACGATATCGCATACAACGACTGGATGCCCGGATATTAAACCTGTAGCCATTATTGCAGCCCTGAAACCTGAACTACCGTCAATTACCTTGTGAAACATTTTTGCTATCGAACAGCCTATCTGTGCGATAAGATGGGCTGTAACGTCCCTTGCTTGAGAATCAATCTTACCGACAGCAAGAGCAGACGCCGTAAAGATATTGTCCCATGGAAGTTGACGCACGTCGAAACCTACTGTGGTGGCGCCGCTGATTGCATCTTTAGTAACATTTTGATTGAGAATCATCGCACGCAACAAAACATTTTTTGCATCTGCGATATCGCCTTTAAGCCAATCGTCGTACAAGTCAGTGCATGCTTTCTTGTCTTGGGTAGCAGTTAAACACTGCGCAACCGTTTTCGTGAATACAACTCCCGATTCCGCATTAAGAGGATCATAATTACATTCGAGATGGTTGATGAGAGACGTGCTCTTCATCCAGGCAACGTGGCTTAGCGCCAAAGGAGCTATGAATTCCCCATCGAATGCCTGAAGTCTTTTTCCAAAAGAATCATTCCAACGGCCCCGCGCAGTGTTATCAAATTTCTTGGCATACTTATCCCACCCATTATCTGCAGCACGCGTTAACTCCGCTCGCGTAACAGTACGAATACTCTCTGTTTGAGCCCGTGTGGAAGCCGAAAACAAATGGCCGAGCGGGTTTGCCTTGATTTGATTATCTGCGATCTGATCTGCCGCGGCGATCTCAGCATCCTCCGCCTGCTTACGTAATGCTTCCTCGATCCGATCAATTGCATTACTAGCTGCCAAATATCTTTTATTTTCAACATTTTTTTCCGAAAATAGAAGTGCATTCCGTTTCATTAGAAAGGCCAATTCCTGCGCCACGCCTACTGGATCATTCAAGGTAACAATCAATCCCGCGTTTGGACGCAAAGCCTCACATTCCCGCTTCAAGCGATCGGCGTGACCGTGGCGAGAGATAAACTCGAATGGGCTCCACTCAAAATTAGCTTTCGCCTGACTAGGGGATACCGCATACTCTGCTATTAGTGCATCAACCTGCTTAATCGGCCGGTGAGGCATTTGGTTTCCGCTTAGCGCTGCCTTAATATCGATTTCTATCATGTGACGTTTGCGATAAGCAACGTCCTCGTTCGCCTTTCGTACGGCTTCAGTCCACCAAACATCGCTGAAGCCTATCCATACCTTAGAGGCATTCTTGGGATCTGGCACCGTAATACAACTTGCGATAGCGCGATGGCCTGCGTCTGGACAATTAAACGGCTTCTGGGGTGTCGCTGCGATGACGCCAGGGGTATCCAACAGTTTGAAGAAATAGCCATCGTTGGTGACGAAGTATATTTCCCAGCGATGCCGCGCTTCATCGAAGACATGCACATAACCACTGCGAAGCACCCGCTTCGTGTAGTGGGCTGCCTTGGCACTGAGCTCGATCGGTAGAGCTGGCGCTAATGGCGCGCCACCGCCGGCCGGTGCGACGCCATCGCGCACGAGCAGTAGAGGCAAGCCGCGTTTGTCACAAAATTCGCATGTTTTTGCAGAGGTCATAGTTGGCTTTCCAGCGGCGTTTTCGTAGGCTTGCAAAGCGCATGCCAGACCTGCTCTTCGACAAGCGCAAACCGATCGGATAGGCTGGACTCTTCGGCTGACATCGCGTCCTGCTTGATGACTCTTGCCACTGTGGGATGTTCGTCGAACGTGGGATTGGTCCGAAGGCCTCGCGCGGCGAACTCAACCAGATCGGCATTGTCGATAAGGCCGTAGCGTCTGGCTGCGCGTTCCATTAATTCCTCCGCCAACGCTCCAGCGCTTGTCAGCGCCGCGGCCGCCCGAATATTCGCGTGATGTAGGGCACGATTAACGAGGCCGATACGTTCGATTCGGGCCCAGTCCCAACGCTCTTGACCTGCGTAGGGTTCAGCGCCACCAAGAGCGCTGGATTGAGAGCCGGGCGGATAATGCAATTCACGTTCTGCGGTCACCCACTCCCCGCCTATCCAGTAGGTAATTGCCAGTGACAGCCCAAACATCTTTCGGCTCTGCATTGGGTTCAATATGCGTAGCATCTGATGTAGAACACGCGAATCGTGCAAGCGCAGCCACAACCCGTGTCCCGGCCGAGGCCGCACTAACTGCATCGAATTCCAATGGCGGGTAATTTCTCTTGCGGAGGCTTTCGTCTTGATGAATAGAGTTATGCACGGAGCCTGTGCGTTCTCGCAAGCATTCCGTATTTGATTCGATATGCCGTCCAGCGCGTAACTGGCTGATCGGTTGAGATCGATCAATATCGGCATCAGGTGAGCACTTGGCCCGAGGTGGTTAGGCACTAATCGATCAACGATCAGTCCGTCGGGAAGACATTCGGCCATTCCTGCATCGGCCACGGCAAATGCGTATTGACGCACCGTCTGGGAATTGAAAGGTTCGTTCATCGGATTTCCGCATCAGGACAAAGGGACGGTGCTGTCGCCGGCAGCTGCTGCACCGGCGGCCCGGAACTCACAAAGCTTCAGATCGCCAGGCTTCGGCATTGTTTTCTTGCAACTGGCGCTCTGCGGCCCCGCCAACTCTTTTGCACTCGCCTTAAACTCCACCTTCCCCGGCGCATGCACCTCGATATTCCCGCCCTCCAGCTTGATGAACGCCCCCTGCGCCGTCAGCAGCACATGTTTCTTCGGCGCCGAGATCGCCACCGTTTTCGTGACGCTGGCCACCGTCACCGTCTTGTCCGCAACCAGAGAGGTCGTGCCGGACTGGCTTTGTGCGCTCAGCTTGCCGCTGGCCGCATGCAGCTTGAGGCCGGTCTCCTGGTTCGGCTTGGTCTTGTTGCTGGCTTTGCCGTAGGTAAAGAGACTAATACCGCCAATTAGTAGCGTAGATGAGCTAGCCTGCGCGACAAGGTTGATGTCCTGGGCAGTGATGTTGGTCGTCGTGCCGGCCGAAAGAACAGCATCGGCGGGGGTGGCAGCGACGATGCCGGCAGGGCTCGACAGTTGCAGGTGCGGTTCGCCGTACGCGACCGCATTCTGATCGGCGGCCTCGATGACCTCTGCGCTATGGCCCATCTGCCCGAGCGCAGGAAACTTGGCAGGCTCGGGCTCATCCTTGAGCTTTGCATTGTGCTTCTGCGCCTGCGTCGCCAGCGCGACCTGCAATTCATGGCTTTCCCTGATCTGCCCCGCAGCCTCGCGCGAATCGAGCTGGCTGCCGCTGCCGCCATTGCGCACATCCGCCGACAGCAGCAGGCCCTGTCCGGCGCGCACTGCCGCGCCGTCGGCGGTCTTGAGTTCGGCGCCAAAGCCGGCCGGCTGCAGGCGCGCATTGTCGCTCTGGTGCCGCAGCTGGCCGAGGTTCAGCTCGGCCGCGCCGTCGTGTGCTTTCGTGTGCCGCTGCAGGGCCAGGCGCGACTGGCCGGGACTGTCGTCGAACACCAGCTGGCTGTAGGCCCCGCCGCCCTCCTGGCTGGCATTCATCGCCTGCGATTTAAGCCCCGACAGCACCGCCGGGTGCGCATGTCCGCCGCCCTCGCCCGGAAACCACGCGGGCGCATTCCCGGTTGCTGCGGCAGCGCCGTGGGCCACCGCGTTGTGCTGCGCATCCTGCTGGCCGCGTCCGTTGTACAGGCTGCCGATGACGACCGGGCGGTCGATATCGCCCTCCAGGAAGTCCACCAGCACTTCCTGCCCGATGCGCGGCACCATGTTGCTGCCCCAGTTCGCGCCGGCGATCGGCGTGAGGACCCGCACCCAGGTGCCCGCCGTATCGTCGCCTGGCGCATCGGTGTGGCCGTCAGGATAAGGGTGGAGGGCACGGCTATGGCTGGCTGCGCCACGCTGCCAGTGGAATTGGATTTTGATGCGGTGGTCGCGATCCGTGTGGATGCTTGCGCCAGGCGGGCCGACGACGATTGCCGTCTGCTGGCCGCGCACGGTCGGACGCGGATGGAGGAGGCGGCCGTGCGCGTCGATGCCGCTGCAGCGAAACGGAACGCGCGCGAGGATCGCGTCGATCCGGTTGCGGTACAAGGGCCGGTCATCGCCAGAGAGGCCGAATTCATCGGCGACGCTTGTCGTCACTACTCCCTGTCCCAGCAGTGTGTGCACGGAGCCCAGTACGTCGGCGCCCAGGTTGTTGTGCATCAGGTGGACGGCGCGCGTAATGAGGAAGCTGCGCTCGCCGTCGTGACCGGCCGCGTCGAAATGGGCGTGGCCGTGCAGGGTAAAAGTGGTGCCCGGCGCGAAGCTGCGCACGGTGCCGGCGGCCACGTGCACCTCGCGCGCCGCCTCCAGGGCCTGGATCTGGTTGAGGGCGATGCGCTGTCCCTGCTCGCGGTCCTGCCATGCGTAGACGCCGGGCGCATCGCGGCTGGCCAGCGCTGCCTCGCCACCGGGTCCGGCGGCATCGACCCGGCGCTGGCGCACGGTGCGGTAATCCCAGCTGCCCATCTCGATCGCATCGGTTGCGAGCCGCGACTCGATCCGCCAGCGGTCGACACTATCGGCACGCATGACGGCGCCCGGCCGGGTGAACTCGACCGAGGCCTGCACGTTCTGCTGAAAGGCGCCGTTATGGTCCGCGATCACCAGCACGTGGCTGCCCAGCGCCGGGCTGTCCGGGGCGCCGCTGTGCTCGAAAAAGGTGAACAGGCCTTCCTCGTGCATCAGGCGCTCGGCGAAGGCCAGGTCGCTTTCCTGGTATTGCGTAGTGAGACTGTGCTTCGGATACACACGGCTGTCGGCCAGCTCGAAACGCCAGTCCGGTATCAGCCTGCCGCGTCCCGCATACGCCTTGAAGACGCTGTCGAGGATCTCGATGACCGTCTTGTCCTGGAAGATGCGGCTGTCCCTGCCGAACGAAAGGAAGCGCGTCCAGGGTTCGATCGTCAGGGTGTAACGGGCAAAGCCGCCGTTCGCGCCGCTGATTTCAAAGGCGGTGACGTGGCCGTGAAAGGAACGCATCTGGCCGCTGGTGGCGGTCAGCAGTTGCAGCAACGCCGGTTGGCCGATCAGGCTTTTCAGGGAAAGATGCGCATCCGTGCACAGCGCATCGACTCGAAAAGAATACCCTTTGCTGATCCCCTCCTCGCCGCGCACGCACTCGACGAGCAGGTCGACGCCGAGTGGTGTCGTCAACCGGAGCAGGCGCGTATCCTGCGTAAAACGATTGAACGACGCGAGAAGCGCCGCGCCGTGTGCCTGCTCTGACATGGATCCCCCTGTAAATGCATTGCGCATCGGCCGATGTGATCCGGTTTATACGCGCATACAACATGCGATTACACGTCGAGAACACAGCCCGGCTGTTGAGGAAGATCAGCCGGCTTGCCGCTTGGCACGCAAAAAAAAGCGCCGCCACGTTCCCGTGTGCGGCGCTTCCCGTACTGCAGGCGATCGCAGGACTTACTTGTTCAGGTCCCACCCACCAAACGCGTTCGGCAGTTGCCCGGCCGCGGTCGTCTCGTGGATATCGCCTTTCAGGTTGGTCAGCACGACCGGCAGCGCATTGCCGCCCAGTTCCAGGATGACCTGGCGGCAGGCGCCGCAGGGAGCGATCGGGCCGTCGGTCTGGCCGATCACGGCCAGGGCCGTGAAGTCGCCCGGCTTGTAGCCGTGGGCGATGGCGCTGAAGAAGGCGGTGCGCTCGGCGCAGTTGCACAGGCCGTAGGAGGCGTTTTCGACGTTACAGCCGCGGAAGATGCGGCCGTCCTTGCATTCGAGGGCGGCGCCGACCTGGAATTTCGAATACGGCGTGTAGGCCAGTTCGCGCGCGGCGCGGGCTTCGTCGATCAGCTTTTCGTATTTCATGTGCCTTCCTTACTCCGGGCGGATGGTACGGTGGATCATCGGTGCGACAGCGGCTTTCGCAGCACCGATCTGGTATGCGGCCTGCACCTGGCGCACGGCCTGCTCGGCCGCCTGCCGGGTGCGCGCGTGGACCATCGCCAGCGGCTGGCCGACGGCGATCGCGTCGCCCAATTCAACCAGGTTCGTCAGGCCGACGGCGAAGTCGATCGCATCCTGCGGACGCACGCGGCCGCCCCCCAGCGCGACGACCGCCAGGCCGAGGCCGCGGGTGTCGACGGCGGTGGCGAAGCCGGCCTGCAGAGCCGGCACCGGCACGATGACCGGTGCGGTCTCGAGGTAGGCGTCGGGCTTGTCCATCAGGTCGGCCGGGCCGCCCAGGGCCTTGACCATGCGCGCGAAGCGTTCCGCCGCTTCGCCCGAATCGAGGGCCGCCTGCAGCCTGGCGCGGGCCTCGCTGTCGTTCGCTGCCAGGCCCGAGATGACCAGCATCTCGGCGCACAGCGCCATCGTCACTTCGTGCAGGCGCGCCGGGCGCGCTTTGCCGGTCAGGTAGTCGATCGCGACGCGCACTTCGACGGCATTGCCGGCGGCGTGGCAGAGCGATTCGTCCATGCCGGTCAGGATGGCCGAGGTGCGGGTGCCCGCGCCGTTGCCGACGCTGACGATGCTCTCGGCCAGCTCGACCGATTTCGCATAGGTCGGCATGAAGGCGCCATTACCTACTTTGACGTCCATGACCAGGGCATCGAGGCCGGCCGACAGCTTCTTGGAGAGGATCGAGCCGGTGATCATCGCTACCGATTCCACGGTCGCCGTCGTGTCGCGGATGCTGTAGAAGCGCTTGTCGGCCGGCGCCAGCTGGGCGGTCTGGCCGATGATGGCGACGCCGACTTCCTTCACCACGGTGCGGAACAGTTCAGGATCGGGGACAGTGCTGTAGCCGGGGATCGAATCGAATTTATCCAGCGTACCGCCGGTGTGGCCCAGGCCGCGGCCCGAGATCATCGGCACGAAGCCGCCACAGGCGGCGATCATCGGTCCGAGCATCAGCGAGACGACGTCGCCGACGCCGCCGGTCGAGTGCTTGTCGACCACGGGACCCGGCAGGTTCAGGGATTTCCATTCCAGGACCTGACCGGAATCGCGCATCGCCAGCGTAAAGGCGACGCGTTCGTCCATGGTCATGTCGTTGAAGTAGACGGCCATCGCGAGGGCCGCGATCTGGCCTTCGGTGACCGTATTGTCAGGGATGCCGCGGACAAAAAACTGGATTTCTTCGGCGCTGAGGATGCCGCCATCGCGCTTCTTGCGGATGATTTCCTGGGGGAGGAACATGGGATGTTCGCCTCTCTACAATTCAAACATTCAAACGACGTAGGGTGGGCACTCTGTGCCCACGCGGCGATACGCGGCGGCGAGATCGTCGAACACGACAACGGAGCCTTTACGTATCACCGCGTGGGCACGGAGTGCCCACCCTACAAAATCAAATCAAACGCCGTAAGGAATCCAGACGTTTTTCACCTGGCTGGCGTGCTGCAGCACCGTGCGGCCACAGGCCTGCTTCGCATCGAACCAGTCACGGCCCTTGCCGCCGCCGACCCAGGTGCGCTTCAGCGTCTCGCTGGATAAGCGCTCGACTTCGGCGCAGCCTTCCGCCGAACCGTCGTGGCGCCACACTGCATCGATGTCGCCGTGGGTGGCCAGCGTACGCGCCAGCTCGTCGGCCGAGCCAGTGACGATGTTGAGCGCGCCGCCCGGCAGGTCCGAGGTGTCCAGCACCTGGTACAGGTCCGTGGCCGACAGCGGGTAGGCTTCCGACGGCACCGCGACGACGCGGTTGCCCAGCGCCAGCGCGGGAGCGACCAGCGAGATGAAGCCCAGCAGCGGGTTCTCGTTCGGGCAGATCACGCCGATCACGCCGACCGGCTCGTTGAGCGCAACGGTGATGCCGTGCATCGGCGGCTGGTGGGCGGCGCCGTCGTACTTGTCGCACCACGCGGCCCAGTAGAACAGGCGCTCGATCGAAGCCGCGACTTCGCGCTGCGGGTCACGCACGCCGGTCATGGCGGCGAGACGGGCAGCGAATTCCTCGGCGCGGATCGCCAGGTTCTCGGCGATGTAGTACAGCACCTGCGCGCGGTTGTGCGCGGTCGCTTTCGACCAGCCGGCAGCCTTGTGCGCGGCTTCCACGGCGTTGCGGATGTCCTTGCGATTGCCCTCGCCGACGTCGGCCAGGAAGGCGCCGTTGGCGCCGTTGATCGCGCGGCTGTAGGCGCCGTCAGGGCGGGCCTGCTTGCCGCCGATGTAGAGCTTGGCGGTGCGGTCGACGGCGAACGGGCTGCCGGCGTCCGAAGCTTTCACTTTGCCTTTTTCAGCGACGATCGGTGCGCTTGGGCGCGCATCTTCCGACAGCGGGGTCAGGTACTCGTACATGCCCTCCTTGCCGCCTTCGCGGCCGAAGCCCGATTCCTTGTAGCCGCCGAAGCCGCAGGCTGCGTCGAACTGGTTGGCGGTGTTGATCCACACGACGCCGGCCTTGATCTGCGGCGCGACGTCCAGCGCCAGCGAGATCGATTCCGACCACACGCAGGCGGCGAGACCATACACGGTGTTGTTCGCGAGTTGCACTGCTTCGCCCGGGGTGCGGAAGCTCATCGCGACCAGCACCGGTCCGAAGATCTCGGTCTGGGCGACGGCGGCCGAGGTCGAGGCGCCGGTGATCAGGGTCGGCAGGTACCACGAGCCGGCGACAGGCGCTTCGCAGCTCGGTTGCCAGATTTCGCAACCTTCGGCGCGGGCGGCTTCCACCAGGCCGTGGATGCGCTGCTGCTGCACCGGATCGACCAGGGCGCCGATGTCGTTCGATTTATCCAGCGGCGAACCGACGCGCAGGTTCTGCATGCGCACTTTGACTTTGGCGATGAAGCGGTCGTACACCGATTCCTGCACAAGCAGGCGCGAGCCCGCGCAGCAGACTTGTCCCTGGTTGAACCAGATCGAGTCGACCAGGCCTTCGACGGCCGCGTCCAGGTCGGCGTCGTCGAAGACGATGAACGGCGACTTGCCGCCCAGCTCCAGCGACAGCTTCTTGCCGCTGCCGGCCGTGGCCTTGCGGATGATGCGACCGACTTCGGTCGAACCGGTAAAGGCGAGCTTGTCGATGCCAGGGTGATTCACGATGGCTTCGCCCACGCGGCCGTCGCCGGTGACGATGTTCACCACGCCGGCCGGCACGCCGGCCTGCTGGCAGATTTCAGCAAATAACAGCGCCGTCAGCGAGGTGTACTCGGCCGGCTTGAACACGATGGTGTTGCCGGCGGCGAGCGCAGGCGCGATTTTCCACGCCAGCATCAGGACCGGGAAGTTCCAGGGAACGATCTGGCCGACCACGCCGACGGCGCGGTAGTCGGCGAATTCTTCCGACTGCAATTGCGCCCAGCCGGCGTGGTGGTAGAAGTGGCGTGCGGCCAGCGGCAGGTCGGCATCGCGCGTTTCGCGGATGGTCTTGCCGTTGTCCAGCGTTTCCAGCACCGCGAACAGGCGCGAATGCTTTTGCAGCAGGCGCGCGATCGAATACATGACTTTCGCGCGGCCGTGGCCACCCATGGCGACCCAGCCCGGCTGCGCACGGCGCGCGGCTTCGACGGCGCGGTTCACGTCGTCCGAGGTGGCTTGGGTGACTTGCGCCAGTTCCGAGCCGTCGGCCGGGTTGTTCGAGGCGAAGGTCTCGGCACCTTCGGTCCACGCGTTATCGATGAACAGTCCAAAACGGCGTCCGTGCTGGTCCAGCCACGCTTGCGCTTCTTTGGTGCTCTCGGGTGCGGGGCCGTAATCCATAGTTTGCAGAATCTCTTTAATTGTTGGC
Organism: Massilia sp. LXY-5; assembly: GCF_059801075.1. NCBI lineage: Bacteria > Pseudomonadati > Pseudomonadota > Betaproteobacteria > Burkholderiales > Oxalobacteraceae > Massilia > Massilia sp. LXY-5. The sequence goes on along the minus strand of NZ_JBNNEH010000003.1, from coordinate 358,215 downwards.
ATGACGAATCCGTTCGGTATTTAAGGTTGCGCGTGGCGATGTGCGGCCGAGTAGGCGCCGGTCACGTAGTGCTCGAGCTGGCGCTCGATGTCGGTCATCAGGCTCGAAGCGCCGATGCGGAACAGGTGCGGCTGCAGCCAGTCGTTGCCCAGCTCTTCCTTCATGACGGTCAGGTATTGCAGCGCGCTCTTCGCGGTCGAGACGCCGCCGGCCGGCTTGTAGCCGACCTGGAAACCGGTCTGCTCGTAGTATTCGCGGATCGCGCGGGTCATCACCAGCGACACGGGGATGGTGGCGTTCACGCCTTCCTTGCCGGTCGAGGTCTTGATGAAATCGGCGCCGGCCATCATGCAGACCCACGAGGCCTTGGCCACGTTGTCCAGCGTGACCAGGTCGCCGGTGGCGAGAATGGCTTTCACGTGGGCCTCGCCACAGGCCTGGCGGTAGGCGACCATCTCGTCGTACAGGGCCTGCCAGTTACCGGTCAGGACATGCTGGCGCGTGATGACGATGTCGATCTCGGTGGCGCCGGCGGCGACCGACAATTCGATTTCACGGATCTTGGTCTCCAGGCTCGACAGGCCGGCCGGGAAAGCGGTCGACACGGCGGCGATCGGCAGGCGGCCCTGCAGGATTTTCACTGCAGGCGTGATCATCTCGTGGTAGACGCAGACGGCGCCGGTGGTCAGCGACTCCAGGCCGAGCGCTTGCATCAGGTCGGCGCGCAGCGGGCGCATCGCCTTCATGCACAGGCGCTCGACGCGGCCCGGGGTGTCGTCGCCGCCGAGGGTGGTCAGGTCCATGCACTGCACGGCGCGGATCAGCCAGGCAGCCTGGTATTCCTTTTTCACCGTGCGGCGATTCGCCAGGCTGGCGGCGCGGCGGTCGGCCGCATTGCGGTTGACCTTGATACTGTTCACCCAGCCGAGGTCGAGGCCGACGGCGGTGTTACGTTTGAAGTCCAGGTTCTGGGTCATAGCAGTGCGGTTCCGTTGGAGAGAGGTTTGACGCCGAGGTGTTTGGCCAGCGTGGCGCCGATGTCGGAGAAGGTGCTCGCGATCGGCAGCTCCTGCGGCTTGACGTTCGGGCCGAAGAAAATCATCGGGATGTGTTCGCGCGTGTGGTCCGAGCCCGGCGCAGTCGGATCGCAGCCGTGGTCGGCGGTGATCACGACCAGGTCGCCGTCTTTCAGTTTCGCCATGAACTCGGGCAGACGCGCGTCCAGTTCGTGCAGCGCGTTCGCGTAGCCGGCGACATCGCGGCGGTGGCCGAAGTGCATGTCGAAGTCGACGAAGTTCACGAACGACAGCGATTTGGCAGGCGCCTCGTCCGCCACTTCCAGCAGGCGGTCGAACAGCGCCATGTTGTCGATGCCTTTGACGAGGCGGGTCACGCCCTGGGCCGCGAAGATGTCGCTGATTTTACCGAGGGCGATGACTTCGCCGCCTTCATTGGCGACGTGATCGAGCAGCGTCGGGCTTGTGGGCGGCACGGCGTAATCGTGGCGATTGCTGGTGCGCTTGTACTTGCCGTTCGCGCCCAGGAACGGACGCGCGATCACGCGGCCGATGTTGTAGGGTTTCACAAGTTCATAGGCCGCCTCGCAGACCGCGTACAGGCGCTCCAGGCCGAAACTCTCTTCGTGCGCCGCGATCTGCAGCACCGAGTCGGCCGAGGTATACAGAATCGGCTTGCCGCTGGCGACATGTTCGTCACCGAGTTCGTCGATGATGGTGGTGCCCGAAGCGTGGCAGTTGCCCAGCCAGCCGGGAACGCCGGTCAGCTCCTGCAGTTTATCCGTCAGCTCCTTCGGGAACGAAGGAACGGTCTTCGGAAAATAACCCCAGTCGAACAGCACCGGCACGCCGGCGATTTCCCAGTGGCCGCTCTGCGTGTCCTTGCCGGTCGACTGTTCGCGCGCGACGCCCCAGGCGCCCGTAAAACCGTCGCGTTGATTGAAACCGGCGGCCCATTCGCCGCTGGCCTTGTGGGCGGCGGCTGCCAGGCCGAGGCGCTCGAGGTTCGGCAGCGACATCGGCTTGCCCTCTTTCGCGGCCCACTCGGCGATGTGGCCGAAGGTATTGGCGCCCGTGTCGCCGTATTTGTCGGCGTCGGGCAGCGCGCCCAGGCCGAAGGAATCAAGCAGGAGGATGAATGCGCGTGACATGGAAGTCCTCGATTATTGAGCGGCTGCGCGTGGAATGGCCGCCAGGCGCTCGGTGAACGAATGGATCAGGGTGACCAGGTCCTTGGCTGCGATCGCCGCGTACTTCAGGGTCTGCTCGTGCGACAGCGGGAAGGGCGAGAGGCCTTCCGCCAGGTTCGTGATGGCCGAGATGCCGACCACTTTCAGGCCGCAGTGGCGGGCCGAGATCACTTCCGGCACCACCGACATGCCGACGACGTCGGCGCCCATCGTCCTGAACGCGCGGATTTCGGCGGCGGTCTCGAAGTTCGGACCCGGCGCGGCGAGATACACGCCTTCGGCGATGGTGATGTTTTTGGCGGCCGCGGTTTCCTTGACCAGGGCGCGCAGCTCGGCGTCATAGGCATTGGCCATGCTGAAGAAGCGCGGGCCGAAGCGGTCGTCGTTCGGACCGGCCATCGGGCTGCCCGGCAGCAGGTTGATGTGGTCCGACAGGACGACGACGCTGCCGGCATCGACTTCGGGGCGCAGCGAACCGGCGGCATTCGTCACCAGCAGCATCTCGCAGCCCAGCAGTTTGAAGGTGCGCACGGCCGAGGTCATGACGTTGGCGCCATAGCCTTCGTAGAAGTGGCCGCGGCCCTTCATGCAGACGACCGGCACGCCGGCCAGGGTACCCAGCACGAGTTCGCCCGCATGCCCGTGCACGGTGCTGATCGGGAAGCCCGGCAGTTCCGAGTAGCTGATCGAGACCGCGTCCAGCATCTGCTCGGCAAGCACGCCGAGGCCGGAGCCGAGGATCATCGCCACGCGCGGCTCGAACCCTGGTTTGCGGGCGCGAATGATCTCGGCGGCTTCGAATGGGGTATTGCTGGACATGAGGTTTCCTTCTGTTGAATCCAAGATGAGGGAGGCAGTCGTGCCGGCTGTACAGGGGAGCGGCCCGGCGCCACAGAACGGGCGTACGAAGACCAGAAATTATTATAACTATGCATTATCCGGGATATGTATGGCAAATACCATTTCTCTTGCTCATTTATATGAGAGCCGACTAAATCCCGCTACATACTGTGGTGCCGCCGATATGGGTTGACGCCATCCAAACATCTGTCTAGCATTGATAAACATTTGTTGAAACCGACCCCGACCGTGACCGAGCTTCCGAAAAAAGAACAGTTGTATGAGCTGATCCGCGCCAATCCCTTCATCGCGCAGAACGAGCTCGCTACCGAACTCAATCTGTCGCGTTCGGCGGTGGCCGGCTACATCGCCAGCCTGGTACGCGAACGGCGCCTGCTCGGGCGCGCCTATGTGCTGCCAAGCGAGCGGCCGATCCTGTGCATCGGCGCGGCCAACCTGGACCGCAAGCTGCGCGCATCGGGCCCGCTGGCGATGGGCAGCTCGAACCCGGCCAGCGCGGTCGAATCCTTCGGCGGCGTGGCGCGCAACATCGCCGAGAACCTGGCGCGGATGGGAGCAAAGGTCGGCCTGATCACGGCGGTCGGCAACGACTCCTCCGGCAGCGCCCTGCTCGCCCATGCCGACGGCGCCGGCATCGACACCCGCGGCTGCCTGCGGTTGGACGACGCCGCCAGCGGCACCTATACCGCAGTGCTCGACCACGATGGCCAGATGGTGGTAGCCCTGGCCGACATGGCGCTCTACGACCGCATCACGCCCGCGCTTCTCGACCTGCGCCGGCAGCAGCGCGCCGGCGCCTCGCTGATCGTGGCGGACCTGAACCTGGGCCGCGACGCGATCGAAACGCTGCAGCTGGACGCCGCGCGCGACGGCGTCGATCTCGTCATCGTCGCGGTCTCGGAGCCGAAGATGAACCGGCTGCCGGCATCGCTGCAGGGCGTACGTTTGATTATCCTGAACCGGGGCGAACTCGGTGCCCGCCTCGGTCGCGTAGTACAGGACGACGACCTCGCAGCGGCCTGCGGCGAACTGCAGGCGCAGGGCGCGCAGGACGTCGTCGTCACGCTGGGGCCGCGCGGCGTGCTGTTCACGACGCCAAACGGCGTCGAACGGCTGGACGCGCCGCCGGCAAAGGTGGTCGACGTCACCGGCGCCGGCGACGCCTTCTCCGCCGCCGTCTGCCTCTCGCTGCACGGCGGCGGCACCGACCTGGCGCTGGCCTGCCGCCGCGGCCTGCAGCTCGCCACCCTCACCATCGAATGCCGCGAGACGGTCTGTCCGCAACTGGCGCCGGAAACCTTCGGCGCCCTTATCTAACATACTGGAATCCCCATGCACTCCTTCCTGCTGTTCTCCCCCGAAGTCGTCGCCGCGCGCAATGCCGGCCGCCCCATCGTCGCGCTCGAGTCGACCATCATCTCGCACGGCATGCCCTATCCGCAGAACGTGGAAACCGCGCGCAAGGTCGAACAGATCATCCGCGACGCCGGCGCCGTGCCGGCCACGATCGCCATCATGGACGGCAAGATCTGCATCGGGCTGTCCGATGCGCAGCTCGAAACGCTGGGAACCGCACCCGATGCAATCAAAGTGAGCCGGCGCGACCTGGCCTATGTGCTGTCGCAGCGCCTGCTGGGCGCGACCACCGTTGCCGCGACCATGATCTGCGCCCAGCTGGCCGGCATCGAAGTCTTCGTCACCGGCGGCATCGGCGGCGTACACCGCGGCGCCGAGACCAGTTTCGATATTTCGGCCGACCTGCAGGAGCTGGCGCATACGAGCGTCGCCGTCGTCTGCGCCGGCGTCAAGTCGATCCTCGACATCGGGCTCACCCTCGAGTACCTGGAGACCCACGGCGTGCCGGTGGTGAGCGTCGGCCAGCCCGGCTTCCCCGCCTTTTTTACACGCGAGAGCGGCTTCGATGCAGATTTCCGGATCGACGGCGCCGAGCAGCAGGCCAGCTTCATCCGCACCAAGTGGCAGCTCGGTTTAAAGGGCGGTGTCGTGGTCAGCAACCCGGTGCCGCAGGGGTTCGCGATGCCGAAGGAAGAGATCGACCGCATCACCGAACAGGCCCTGCGCGAAGCCGGCGAACAGGGCGTGACGGGCAAGAAGGTGACACCCTTCCTGCTGGCGCGCATCAAGGAGCTGACCGGGGGCCGCAGCCTGGCCACGAATATCGCCCTGGTCGAGCATAATGCCCTGGTCGGTGCACGCCTGGCCGTCGCCTTGAACGCTCACGCCGCATAAATCACACACCATGTCGATCGACCTGAAACAGCTGAAATACTTCCTCGCCGTGGCCGAGGAAAAAAGCTTCAGCCGCGCCGCCGAGCGCCTGCACATCTCGCAGCCGCCGCTCTCGCAGCAGATCATGAAGCTGGAATCGGAACTCGGCGTGCGCCTGTTCGCGCGCACCACGCGCAGCTTCGAGCTGACCGTGGCCGGCAAGGCGCTGATGACGGAAGCGGCCGACCTGCTGGCCCGCATGCGCATGACGATCGACACCATCCGCCAGATCGACCGCGGCGAAGTCGGGCGCCTGCGCGTGGGCATCGTCGGCTCGGCGATGTGGGGGCCGATCCCGAGCCTGCTGGAGCGCTTCCAGAGCGAATTCCCGAAAGTCACCTGGACCCTGCACGAACTCGGCCCCGACGAGCAGTTCGAGGCGCTGCGCTCGAAGCAGATCGACGTCGGCTTCTGGCGCGAGCCGCGCCTCGAGGAAGAAGAGCTGAAGGCGGCGCACCTGCACCAGGAACTGTGCTTCCGCGAGAACGTCTGCGTGGCCGTGCACAAGAACCACGCACTGGCCGGGCGCGAGGCGATCGACCTGGTCGACATCGCCAACGAGCCGATGCTGACCCTGCACCTGAGCCAGTCGGCCGAGCCGCGTTACCTGATCCAATGCTGCGTGAATGCAGGCTTCCAGCCGACCATCTTCCAGGAAGCGGCCGAGCCGCAGACTTTATTGGCGATGGTCGGCGCGGGCCTGGGGGTGGCACTGCTGCCGGAGACGACCAGCCGGATCGGCTGGCCGGGGGTGGTGTTCGTGCCGATCAAGGCGAATACGCCGTCGGCGAATTTGTATATCACGTACACCAGCCAGGACGATGCGCCGGTGGTCAGGGCGTTTTTGAAGATCCTCAAGCCGGACGGAGACGGTGGCGCACCGTAGGGTGGGCACTTGTGCCCACGCGGACCACCGGTGAATGTACGGCGGCGCCAGGTGGATTCCGTCATGCGTGCGAACCGATTAAATTCAACGCAAGCACATATCCACCGTCGCACGCGTGGACTCAGGAGTCCACCCTACGAACTTCGCTTCAGACTAGTGGGTGGCTCCACCCACTGTGGTCTGATCTCCGCCACCCCGCACTGCCACCTCGATCGCCACCTTCAAACCCTCGACAATCTGCGCAAGCGCCATCGACGGCGCGCCGTCCGGCGCCTGCTCCGGCAGATATGGCACGTGAATGAAGCCGCCGCTCACATCCCGCCCCTGCAGGTGGTGCATCAGCCCATAAAACACGTGATTGCAGACGAAGGTACCCGCCGTCTGCGATACCGACGCACGCAGCCCGCGCTCGCGCATCGCGCCCACGATCGCCTTGACCGGCAGAGAGGCGAAATAGCCCGCCGGACCGTCGGCCGCGATCGGCGCATCGACCGGCTGCTGCCCGTCGTTGTCGAGGATCGGCGCGTCGTCGACATTGATCGCGACCCGTTCGACGGTCAAATCCGCGCGGCCGCCGGCCTGGCCGACGGCGATCACGACATCGGGCTTGATTTCGTCGACCGCGCCGCACAGCACCCGGTTGGCCTGGCCGAAGACGCAGGGCAGCTGCAGGATTTCGACCATGAAATCGCCATCCACCCAGCCCTTGAGCGCGCGCACCGCCTCCCAGGCCGGATTGATGGTTGCGCCGTTGAAGGGCTCGAAGCCGGTCAGCAAGACAGTCTTTTTCATCGCTATCGATTCATCAGGAAGTAGAGGAGGACGATGTTCGCCGCCAGCAGCGGCAGCGCGGTCGGAATCTGCGCCTTGATCACCGCGTTCTTGTCGGGCAACTCCAGGAGCGCCGCCGGGACGATATTAAAGTTCGCCGCCATCGGTGTCATTAATGTGCCGCAATACGCGCTGAACATGCCGATGGCAGCCATGATCGCCGGATCGGCGCCGAAGCGCCCTACCAGCACCGGCACCCCGATGCCGCCGGCAATCACCGGAAAGGCCGCGAAGCCATTGCCCATGATGATAGTGAAGAGTGCCATGCCGACGCAATACAGGGCGACGGCCGCCAGGCGCGAGTCGGCGGCGATCCACGAGGTCGTCACTTGCGCCACCGCCTTGCCGACGCCGGCTTCGGCGAACAACAGGCCCAGCACCGCCAGCATATGGGGCAAGGTCACCGCCCAGCTCATTGCATCGACCAGGCGGCGCGCCTCGCGCAGGCCCTGCAGCGGACTGGCGCGGGTCAGCCGGCAGGCCGCGCCGAGGGCCAGCAGCGAGGCCAGGCCGAGGCAGGCCAGGGTCAGGTGGGCCTTGTCGAACAGGGCCCAGTCACCGATGCGGACGTCCTTCAGCACGGTCGCCCCGAGCACGGTCACGACTGGAATGACCAGCGCCGGCAGGAACAGGCGGTTGCCCAGGCGGGCGGCGCTGGCGCGGCGTTCGTCCGCTTCCAGCGTTCCGTGCTTGCCCGGCTTGACAAGACCGCAGCCGGCCAGCAGCGCCATCGCGATCATCAGCGCCCCGGCCAGGGCCGGCGGCAGAAAATCGCCCACCAGGTAGACGGCCGCGTACAGTCCCCAGAACAGGGCCGACGTGAAACGGCGCGGGTGGCCGCGGTCGAGCGCGGTCAGGAGTGCCACGAAAGCCAGCAGCAAGCCGACCATCAGGTAAAGGACATTGAGCGAAAAGATCACTTGCCCTCCCCTTCGCGGCGAATCGCGGCGTCGAGCCGGCACAGGTTCCAGCTGTGGATGACGAAGGCGCATACCGCCGTCGGGATGCCCCACAGCGCCATCCGCATCGGGTCGACCTCGATGCCTTCGGCGCGCAGGATGGTCTGCATCAGGACGATGGCGCCGAAGGCGACGAAGATGTCTTCGCCGAAGAACAGGCCGACGTTGTCGGTGGCCGCCGCCATCGCACGGATGCGGTAACGCAGCGCATCGGACAGCGTACCAATGCGCGCCTCGGCCGCGCCCTCGGCCAGCGGCGCGACCAGCGGACGCACCATCGACGGCTGCCCACCCAGGCTGGTCAGGCCGGCGGCGGCCGAGATCTCGCGCAGGAACAGATACACGATCAGCAGGCGCCCGCTGGTGGCCGAGCGGATTTTCGCGATGCTCGCCATCGCATGCTCCTTCAGTCCGAAGCGCTCCAGCAGGCCGACCGCCGCCAGCGGCAGCAGCAGCACCAGCGGCAGGTTGCGGGTCTTGATGAAGGCCGTGCCGAGCGACTCGAGCACGTGCATGAAAGGCATGGCGGCCGCGGCCCCGGTGACGCCGCAGGCGGCCACCACGACCAGTACGGGATTGGCCCGCAGCAGGAAGCCGGCGGCGATGACGGCCACGCCCAGCAGTGGCCACAGGTTGACGGCGGTTTGCATGCACTCTCCGGCTTGAAATTTGGCGAGAGGAGTGTAACCGAAGCGAGCTTGCGTAGACGAAACACCGAAGCGATCGGCCCACCCGCGCACGCTTGATCGCGCTCATGCCCGGGAGGCACCTCTTGATTAACCTCGGGGGCATAAACGGCAGGAACACCTGCCACCGACAAGGAGACACCATGCGCCTGCCCGCCCTGTTCCACTCTCTGCGCCGCTGGGCCAGACGGCTCGGCCCGGTCGTGCTGTGCGCCACGCTGGCCGCTTGTGGCGGGGGCGTGGCGATCGGCTTCGGCTATACGGACTATCACGACGACTACCCGGACCGGCCCGACCGTCCGGACCACGGCCGTCCGAACGCCGAGACCGGCATTTTCCTGATCGCCGGCGGCCTGTGCCCGACCTGCGGCGGCTCGCTCGACGGTTCGGGGTCGAGTGCCCGCTTCGATGCGCCCGAGGGCGTCGTCAGTGCGCCCGACGGCAACCTGTACGTCGCCGAGAAGAACAGCGCCACGATCCGCCGCGTCTCGACCCAGGGCGTGGCGGTCACCTTCGCCGGCAGCGTCGGGGCGATCGGCAGCCTCGATGGCGCCGGCACCAGCGCGCGCTTCAATTCGCCGACCCGGCTCGAGGCCGATGCCGACGGCAACCTGTACGTCACCGACACCGGCAATTCGCTGATTCGCCGGATCAGCGCCGCCGGCGCCGTCACCACGCTGGCCGGCGCGGCGGGCCAGTGCGGCAGCGTCGACGGCGACGCGCGCAACGCCCGCTTCTGCTCGCCGCAAGGGATCGCGATCGACCGCCAGGGCAACCTGTACGTGGCCGACACCCTGAACCACACCATCCGCCGCATCGACCGCGCGAATAAGGTGACGACCGTGGCCGGAGCAGCGGGCGCCTGCGGCAGCAGCGACGGACGCGGTAGTGCAGCGCGCTTTTGCGAGCCGCAGGACATCGAAGTCGACAACGCCGGCTACCTGTACGTCGCCGATACCGGCAACTCGACGATCCGCGAAATCTCGCCCGCGGGCGAGGTGCGCACCATCGCCGGCGCCGCGGGACAATGCGGCAGCGCCGACGGCACCGGCGCGAATGCACGCCTGTGCCGCGCCGCCGGGCTCACGCTCGACGGCACCGGGGACATGTACGTGGCGGACACCGGCAACGGCACCATCCGGCGCATCAGCACCTCGAACGCGGTCAGCACCGTCGTCGGGGTGCCCGGCAGCCAGAACAATGTGCTCGGCCCATTGCCGGGCGGGTTGAACGCGCCGCGAGGGATTGCGGCACTCAGTGCAGGGGTGCTGGCCGTGACCTCGCACAACCTGATATTAAAACTGGTGCCGCGCTGAAGCCTCATGCCGCGCGGCCCACGCATGGAGCGTGGGATCGTGGACTACTCGGGCCGTACCGGCGTGGCCGCCATGTCGCCGACCACCGTATTCCAGGGGCGCACGTGGAAAGCGCGCACCAGGCCATGCGTGACATACGGGTCTTTCGCGGCGAACAGCTGCGGTATCTCGGGGCTGTCGCAGTTGAAGACGAGCAGAGCGCGGTCGGCCGGTTCGCCGAGGGCGCCGGCGAGCACGATCTCGCCGCGCTCCTGGGATTCCCAGGCCAGTTTCAGGTGTTCGTTGCGGAACTCGGCGCGGCGCTCGAGGTAGTCGGGGGCGAGGTCGTAGGTGAGGAGATAATGCACGGCGCTTCCTTCATTGTTGGATGAACAATCGTCCTTCATGTTACCCGAAGCCGCCGCGGCGTACCGGGCGAACGAACCGATCCGCACTCCTGCTGTCCAATCGATCAGGTAGCGATGCCTGCCTGCGCCTGATTGTGTTTCTGTAGCGAAAAACACACTCCCCCGCCGACAAATCTTTATGCTGCGGTGCATTGCGACATGGCGCACAGAACATTCTCTACCGACGAGGTAGACTGGCAGCATGAACACATCGAGCAAAAAAATGGCGGCGGGAATGGCGGGCTTTGCCAGCGTGTTGTGGCTCGGCCTGACGGCGGCCGTTGCAGCCAACCAGCGCCGGCTGGTGTTCAACCCCACCGTCATCCCCGAAGTGAACAGCCCGCGCAGCAGCGGCCACCGTACCCGTCCGATCGTGCTGCGCGCGAAAGACGGCACCCGCCTCTGCGGCTGGCTGATGACGCCGCGCACCCCGGGCCCGCGTCCGGCCGTGCTGTATTTCGGCGGGCGCTCGGAAGAAGTGTCCTGGGTCGTGCGCGACGCCGGCAACCTGTTTCCGAACATGACGGTGCTGGCGCTGAACTACCGCGGCTACGGCAATTCCCACGGCATCCCCGACGAAACCCTGCTCGTCGAAGACGGCTGTACCCTGTTCGACTGGCTGGCCGCCCTGGGCCAGGTCGACGCACGCCGCATTGCCGTCGTCGGGCGCAGCCTCGGTTCCGGCGTGGCGGTACAGGTCGCCAAGGAACGCGCGGCGCACTCGGTGGTGCTGATCACGCCCTACGATTCGATCCTCGCCATCGCCAAGAAAAAATTCCGTGCAATGCCGATCGAGTACATGCTGCGCCACCGCTTCGAGTCGATCAAGCACGCGCCTTCGCTGAAGGTGCCGACCTATGTGCTGCGCGCCGAGAGCGACGACATCGTGCCGCATTCGCATACCGACCAGCTCTGCGAAAAGCTGGCCAACCTGATCCTCGACGACATCGTCCCCGGCTCGGACCACATGAATATCCCCTACCTGGAAGCGACGCAAACGCGCATCGCCGGCTTCCTTACCCAGCGCTTCAGCCAGCCCCTGGCGGCGCCCCAGCTCATCGAAACTGTGGCTTGATGGAAAAAAATTGCCGAATCTTGTCGGCATTTATATTTCCACCGAATAAATTGCCAAGTAAAATCGTATTTGCCTTGCAGCAGTGGACTGATGCATATTTGACAGGTTGAGCTGCAGGATTCCGGCATCGGATCACGCGGCGCATGGCCGGCCCTCTCCCCCTCTCATTGTTGTGATGGCGCGACATTCGCGCCCGCGCTGTGTGGGGGAAAGGTTTCGATACAAATCGTAACCCCATGAAACGTCCGGGGCTGACACAATCCGCACGGCATCACGCGCCAGAACGCATTGCGGTGGTGTGTCGAGAGCCTTGCCTCTAGCTTAGCCCTCCCAACGCAGCCGTTGCGCCGGGTACAATATCGAAATTCCAGGAGCTCATTCATGAAATTCAAGCAACTCAGCACGACGATTGCGGCTTTGTTCATTGCCGGCAGCGCCATGGCGCAAGCGCCGGCGCCGAAGCTGGGCATCGTCTACGATGCCGGCGGCAAGTTCGACAAGTCGTTCAACCAGTCCGCTTTCGAAGGCGCCGAGCGCTTCAAGAAAGAGACCAACATCCCGTATATCGAAGTCCAGGCCAACAGCGATACCCAGGCCGAGCAGGTGATGCGCGGCCTCGCGCGCAAGAAGCTCGACATGATCGCCGCCATCGGCTTCTCGCAGACCCAGGCCGTGGCCAAGGTCGCCAAGGAATTCCCGAAAGTCAAATTCGTCCTGATCGACTCGATCGCGCCAGGCGCGAACGTGAACTCGATCATGTTCAAGGAACAGGAAGGCTCGTACCTGGTCGGCGTCGCCGCCGCGATGGCCTCCAAGTCCAAGAAGATCGGTTTCGTCGGCGGCATGGACATCCCGCTGATCCGCGCATTCGCCTGCGGCTACAGCCAGGGCGCGAAGGCCCAGCAGCCGAAGATCGAGATCATGTCGAACATGGTCGGCACCACCAGCGCGGCCTGGAACGACCCGGCCAAGGGCGGCGAGCTGGCACGCCAGCAATTCGACCGCGGCGCCGACGTCGTGTTCGCCGTTGCCGGCGGTTCGGGCATGGGCGCGCTGCAGATGGCCAAGGAAAAGGGAAAACTGGCGATCGGCGTCGATTCGAACCAGAACTACCTGCATCCGGGCTCGATGCTGACCTCGATGGTCAAGCGCGTCGACGTCGCGATCTACGACGCGTTCATGCAAGTCAAGAACAACACCTGGAAGGCCGGCACCACCTATAAAGGCCTGAAGGAAGGCGGCGTCGACTGGGTGCTGGACAAGGACAACCGCAAGGTCGTCTCGCCCGAAATGGAAAAGCGCGTCAATGGCGTGAAGGCCGACATCATCAACGGCAAGATCAAGGTCATCGACTACCGCGCCGCAAGCAGCTGCCCGGTTTAATTTTTTAAGTTTCAAAAAACCAAAGCGCGCCGCGCCGGTTCCCCCGGCGCGGCGCGCTTTTGAATGAATGCATTCACTTTTTCACTACTGATCGCTATGCAGCCAGCCGTAGAATTTCGCAACATAAGCAAGGCCTTCGGGCCGGTGCAAGCGAACGCTGACGTCAGCTTCACGATCGCCAAGGGTTCCATCCATGGCGTCATCGGGGAGAACGGCGCCGGCAAATCCACCCTGATGAGCATCCTGTACGGCTATTATCACGCCGACAGTGGCCAGCTCCTGATCGACGGCCAGGCGCGCGCCATCCGCAGCAGCCAGGAAGCCATCGATCTCGGCATCGGCATGGTGCACCAGCACTTCATGCTGGTCGAGAACATGACCGTGCTCGACAACGTCATGCTCGGCGCCGAGGGTGGTTTCAAACTGGCTGCGAAGCGCGCCGAAGTCGAAGGAAAGCTACGCGAGATCTGCAGCCGCTACCGCCTCGATGTGGATCCGCTGGCAACCATCCACGATTTATCCGTGGGCGCCCAGCAGCGCGTCGAGATCCTCAAGCAGATCTACCGCAGCGCCAACATCCTGATTCTCGACGAGCCGACCGCCGTGCTGACTGCCCAGGAAACCGCGTCCCTGTTCGAGATCCTGCGCCTGTTCAAGGAGCAGGGCAAGACCATCATCCTGATCACCCATAAACTGCAGGAGATCATGGACATCACCGACCAGGTGACGGTGCTGCGCGCCGGCCGCGTGTCGGGCGCCGTGGCGACCCGCGAGACCTCGAAAGAGCAGCTGGCCAACATGATGGTGGGCCGCCCGATCGAGGGCAACCTGCCGCGCAAACCTTTCAACCCAGGCGCGCCGGTGTTGAAAGTGTCGAACCTGCAGCTGAAGGACGCGAACGGCGTTCAGCTGCTGGCCGACATCGACCTGAACGTGCGCGCGGGCGAGATCGTGGCGATTGCCGGCGTCTCCGGCAACGGCCAGAGCGAACTGATGGAAATCCTGGCCGGCATGCGCCTGCCGACCTCGGGCCAGGTCGAGCTGGAGGGCAAGCCCCTGCCCTTCGGGCGCCGCACGAATGCCGACGGCTTGCCGGCCACCTTCCGCAAGCTCGGCATCGGCCACGTGCCGGAAGACCGCCTGCGCGACGGTGTGATCAAAGATTTCTCGGTGATGCAAAACACCGTGTTCGGCTACCAGGACCGTGTGAAGAACCGCTGGGGCCTGTTCGACTTCGATGCGATCGCCAAGCGCTGCGCGCACCTGCTGCAGGCCTTCGACGTGCGTCCGAACAATCCCGACCTGCGTATCGGCCTGCTCTCGGGCGGCAACCAGCAAAAGGTCGTGATCGCGCGCGAAGTGTCGGCGGCACCAAAACTGATGCTGGTCGGCCAGCCGACCCGCGGCGTCGACATCGGCACCATCGAATCGATCCACACCCAGCTGCTGCGCCTGCGCGACGAAGGCGTGGCGATCCTGCTGGTGTCCGTGGAACTGGAAGAAGTACGCGCACTGGCCGACCGCATCGTGGTCATGTCGGGCGGCCGCGTCACCGGCGAACTGAATATCGACGAATTCGACACCACCCGCATCGGCCTCCTGATGGGCGGCATGCACAAGTCATGAAACAGATGAAAACCACCGAACTGCCACGCTGGGCGACAGGCTTCGCCCTGCCGGTCCTGAACCTGCTGTCGGCCCTGCTGGTCGCCGCGCTCGTCATCCATCTGCTGGGCGAAAGCCCGGTCGAATCGATGAAGATCCTGATCAACTCCGCGGTCGTCAATCCGGAAGGCCTGGGCTATACCCTGTTCTACGCCAGCACCTTCATCTTCACCGGCCTGGCGGTATCGATCGCCATGAAGGCGGGCCTGTTCAACATCGGCGCAGAAGGCCAGATGTATTTCGGCGGGCTGGGCCTGACGCTCGCGATGCTGGCATTCGACGCCACGCTCTCGCCCTGGCTGCTGATTCCGCTGGCGCTGCTGGGCAGCGCCCTGTTCGGCGCGCTGTGGGCCTTCCTGCCGGGCTACCTGCAGGCCCGGCGCGGCAGCCACGTGGTGGTCACGACCATCATGTTCAACTTCATCGCCGCCAACCTGATGAACTTCATCATCGTCAAGGCGCTGCTTCCCGAGGGCGAGCAAAACCCGGCCAGCCGCGTCTTTTCCGATGCCGCCGCCCTGCCGACCCTGAACACCTGGTTCTCCTTCTTCGGCGACTCGCCGCTGAACATCGGCTTCCCGATCGCCATCGTCGCGCTGGCAGTCTACGGTGTGATGGTCTCGCGTTCGGCCTGGGGCTACCAGCTGCGCGCGACGGGCCTGAACCAGCACGCGGCCCACTACGCCGGCGTGCGCATCAGCCGCATGATCATCGTCGCGATGCTGATCTCGGGCGCGCTCGCCGGCCTGGCGGCGGTGAACTCGATCATGGGGTCGACCCATTACCTGAGCCTGAACTTCCCGGCCGGCGCCGGCTTCGTCGGCATCGCGATTGCCCTGATGGGCCGCCAGCACCCGGTCGGCATCTTCCTGTCGTCGGTGCTGTTCGGCGCGCTGATCCAGGGCGGCTTCGACCTCTCGCTGGAAAAACCGAACATCCCGGTCGAGACCTTCATCTTCATCCAGGGATTGATCATCCTGTTCTGCGGCGCGATGGAACACTTCTACGCGCCGGCGCTCCTGAAACTGATCAACGCAACACGCAAGGGATAAGCCATGGAATTCTTTGATTTCGCCGCCGCCGTCATCGTCTCGATGATCCGCAGCGCGCCGGTGCTGATGTTCGCCGCGCTGGCCGGCCTGTTCGCCGAACGCAGCGGCGTGGTCGACCTCGGGCTCGAAGGCAAGATCCTCGCCTCGGCCTTCGTGTCGGCCGCCGTTGCCTACAGCACCCACAATCCCTGGGCCGGCATCGTCGCGGGCATGGCGGTCTCGGTTGCAATCGCCATGGTCCAGGCCTTCGTGTCGATCACCCAGAAGGGCAACCAGCTGGTGGCCGGCATCGCCATCAACATCGCCATGAGCGGCCTGACCTTCGTCGTCGCCCAGTACATCTTCCAGCAGGGCGGGCGCACGCCGGACCTGGGCGACGCGCGCCTCCCGAACATCGTGCTGCCGGGGACCGAAGCGCTGGCAAACCTGCCTTTCCTCGGCTGGCTGTGGGGCCGTGTGCTCGGCGGCCATTCGCCGCTGGTCTACCTGGCCTTCCTGCTGCTGCCGGTGGTGCACTGGGTGGTGTATCACAGCCGTTTTGGTTTGCGCCTGCGCGCCTGCGGAGAAAACCCGCATGCGGCGGACGCGGCCGGCGTCTCGGTCGAGAAGACGCGCTACCTGGCGATGCTCGTCGCCGGCGTACTGTGCTCGTTCTCGGGCGCCTACCTGTCGATCGTCCAGAGCGGCTTCTTCCTGCGCGACATGTCGGCCGGCGCCGGCTACCTGGCGTTGACCGCGCTGGTGTTCGGCAACTGGCGTCCGCTGCACACCGTGCTCGGCTGCCTGATGTTCGGCTTCTTCACGGCCGTGCAGATCCAGCTCGAAGGCCGCGACCTGCCGCTGGTCGGCCGCATCCCGGGTTCGCTGATCCAGATGATCCCGTACGTCGTGACGGTGGTCGTGCTGGCCGGACTGATGGCCAAGTCGGTGGCGCCGAAGGCGATCGGCAAGCCGTTCGTCAAGTCGCGCTGATCGGACACGTATCAAACGAGGGGCGGCCTGCGGGCCGCCTTTTTTTTGCCTGGACACCTGGCAACTGCAGGGTGGGCGCCCCGTGCCCACCGCCCATTATTCCCGCTGTAGTGGCACCCCACCCGCATCGAGCTTCTGCGACGCATGCTTCTTCCCGCTGCGCGCCTCCTGCCAGGCCGGCAGCACGCGGAAGGTCAGCGCCAGGTCGTAGTCCCCGGCCACGCTGCCCGCGTCCATCGGCACATTGCCCGGACGGTTCTGGAACCAGCGCAGCCATTCGCTTGATCCCGGCGCGGGCGAATTCAAATAGGGAGCGCCGGCGTTCGGCGCGCTGTCGGCATCCGGCGGCGCCAGCGGCATCAGGAAGGCGCTCATTCCCTTCGCCGGATTGGCGGGATTCCACTGCGAGGTCCCATGGCAGCTGAGGCAGGACGAATTGCCGGCCCGCCGCAGCAGGCTGCGCTGCCCGCCCCTCACCACCGAGATATCGTTGGCGCCATGGTCGTTCGGTCCCGACAGCCGCCCTCCCCAGCCGAGCGTCTCGGTGGCGTACAGGGGCGCGTTCGGATTGATCCAGCTTTCGAACAGCGGCGCGCCCGGCGTGGCGGCGCTGTCGACCCGCGGATCGTTGCCCCATTGCGCGCCCAGCGGCACCATCTGGTCCCATACGCCACGGCTGCCCGGACGCGTGTTGCGGTCGTAGACCAGGGTCGTGAACACCCAGCCGGTCTGCGGCGCCGACTGCGTGTCCTTCACCACGATGTCGACCTGCATCAGGTGGCCCTTGCCCAGGGTCGGGCGGTCGAACTGCCCGGTGGCGGCATTCGTCGTCATCATCATCGGCCAGGACAGCGCGCCGCGCATCGCCGGCCATTCGGCGGGACCGGCCGTCGTAAAGGCCAGCTTCACCGTGATCGAGCCTTCGGCATATTGGGTGGCGCCCCCTCCGAGCTGCGGCGCCTGCGGGTCACGCCAGATCGCGCCCAGCGTTTGTGCCGCCGTGCGGTTGTACCAGGTGAGGACATAGGTCGTAAATGGTTTCGTCAGGCCGCTCTTCGCAAACATGGCGTCGTCGACCCGTTCGATCCCGACCAGCATGCCGTGGATCGCTTCGCGCTGGGCGCCCAGCCAGGGATCGTTGTACCAGCCGCGCCGGCCCGGGTCCCAGCCGCCGTCGTCCAGCAGCAAGGCCACCATGTCGCGGGCGACGCTGTCTTTCAGGGCTTGCGTGTAGGCGGCGGCGTTCGCGGTGCTGATCGGCAGGTTGCCGATCGCGGTGCGCCAGGGCATGTGCGGGGCCGGCAGGCCGGATGGATAGTCATGGCTGAGTTTGAACAGCGGCCCGGCGTAGTCCGAGCGCGCCGGCAGGCGGCCGTTGTGGTCGAGCCAGGGATCAGGGGCGGCAATGGCCGGCACCCCAAGCAGCACGCCGAGCACGGCCAGGCAATAGCAGAAGTACATGGTTCGAATGCGCATGTTCTTTCCTTGGAAGGAAGTGAAAACAGCCCATTCTTCCGTGCGGGAACCCTGCTGGATTGCGAACGAACAATGTCTTGCCAGAAGCCTCCAGCGAGCGCCGCTGAGCGTCGCTATTGCGCCTCAGTCGCTCGCCAGCCGCGCCGAGCGCGTGATGGTCCACGACAGCCCGAAGCCCGCCGACAAGCCATTGTCGCGCAGGTGCAGTGGACTGTCGCGGTTGGCGCCCGAGCCATAGTTCTCGGCGCGCAGGAAGCCGTAGACGCGCAGGTCGCGGTTGACCACGCGCGCGGCGAATACCCCGGCGCGGACCAGGATCAGGCCGGCGTCCGCGCTGTAGGCGGGTCGGGTGGCGGTCGCGAATTCGGGCCGCACCTCGTAGAAATAACGGTTGATCTTGCCGTCGCCGACGACCGCGGCGAGATGGGTGTCGAACAGCCATTTGCCGTCAAGACTGCGCCGCTCGTAGACCAGGCGCGGCTCGAAGGTATAACCCTGGTGGCGCAGGCCGCTGCGTACTTCGATCACGGCGCGCAGGGGCAGCTCGGCGCGCAGGCCGCTTTGCGCATCGAAGCGCGCCAGGCGCAGTTTCAGGCGCGGACCGAATTCGGCCAGCGCGCCCAGGTCGGGCATGCCGGCACGCGCCGCCACGTCGTCGGAACGGGCAGGCAGCGAGGCGGCCAGGCCGACGTCGAGTTCGGCGGCGTCGGTCTTGAACAGGCGCGCGCCGATACCGGACTGGTCGGAACGGAATACCTTGCCGCGGTAGATGACGAGCGGCAGCGCCAGGCCGCGCGTCTCGCGGTCGGCCGCGCCGGGATACGAGGGCGTGCTGACGACGCCGCCCGCCAGGCCCAGTTCCCACAGCGGCTGGCCGGGACGGGACTCGGGCGCCACGTCGGAATCGACTCCGGATTGGGCGCGGGCGGCCGTGCTCAGGCACAGGCCAAGGCAGGCAAGGAGGCGGCGGTTCATGCGGTTATCCGGTCAAGGGCGGCGCGGCGCGCCGGAAACGCCATTCTAGCCGCGGCCGGGCCGGCCCAGCCGCACGGCTGGCCCCAGAAAAAAGGCCGGGGCGTCACCGCCGCGGCCTTCATGACGACTGGACTTGCGGGATTGCTTAGCCGTAGATCGCCTTCAGCACTTCCGCCAGTTTGTAACCGCCCTTGATCAGCTGTTCCTTGGCGATCTGCGAGCTCGGCACCGGGTAATTGGCCGGCACTTCCAGGGCGAAGGTGTAATAGGTCTCGCCCTTCTTGCTGATTTGCGGCGTGATCTTGCCCGGCACCACGTCGGCGTAGGCGAATTTCGACACCACCAGCGCGTCGTCCGCCCACTGGTAAGGCCAGGTCGCCGGCTCGCCCGTGTTCGCCTTGATCACCGGCTTGCTGTCGATCGCGAACTGCGCGAACTGTTCCGGCGTCTTGGTACGGACGCGGCGGAAGGCGTAGTCGACCGTGGTGCTGTCCCAGTACGAGTGGAAAGGTTTCGTCAGCGCCTTCGGCACGCCCTCTTTGACCGGCTTCGGATCGCCCGGCGGAATCAGGTTCGCGCTCAGCTCGGACAGCTTCTGGTCGTCCAGCAGCAGGTTGTTGCCGCCGCGCGAGTCGAAGATCGCCGCTTCGTCGACTTCCGCATGGCTCTTCGGCACCACGAACTTGCCGTCCCTGGAAACGAAGGCAGCGCCCACGTGCAGCGGCTGGTGGATGTCGCCGGTCATGTGGGTCAGCAAAATCAAGGCCTGGCGCTTGGTGAACTTGTGCGGGTTCAGGGCCGGGTCGGTTTTGCCCTGCAGGACCGCGATGCACTGCTTCAGGGTCTGGACGATGTCGACCTCGGCCGTACCCACCGCGCCGTCATGGTAGTGCGCCAGCTGGAAGGGCACGTCGGTGTAGTGGTACTCGCTGTGCTTCGGATTGGCGTCCGTGTAGGCCACCATTTCCGGCGACTGCGGGCCGCAATAGGTGCCCTTCACGCAGTCCGGCCAGTTGGCGATGGCTTCCAGCGACTCGCCCGGCAGCAGCAGGGCCGCGATCTGCTTTTCGGCATTCGTGCCCTTGAGCAGTTTGTCGGCGATGGCGCCGACCGCGCGGTGGCCGTCGCCGCCCCAGGCCAGGGCGTCGACCGACGTAAAGGCGCTGGCGAGCGCGAGGACACAAGCTAGTTTTTTCATGGTGGTTCCTTGGTTTGTGCGGTGCTGCGGTTATTGTTGCGCGCGCACTTTGTCGATGCGCGTCGATGGGGCCAGGCCGGCATTCGCGCCGCCGGCGCCCGGGTGTTTCGCGATGTAGTCGCTCAGCGCGTCGAGGTCGACGATATGCGTGTCGACCCGGTTCGTGCCCCTGGCAAATTCCGGGAAATTATCGCCGCCTTCGGCCAGGAAGTTGTTCGCGACCACGCGATAGGTTTTGCTGTCCTCGACCGGCGCGCCCATGAACTTCAGACTGCCCGGCACCAGGCGCTGGCCGGCCGGACGCGTCTCGTCCCAGGTGTACGTGAGGCCTTGCGACACTTGCAGGATGGTGGCGCCGGAGGCGCTCGGACGCTGCCACTGCTGTTCCAGCAGGCGCCGCAATTGGGCGCCGGTCAGGTCCAGCACGACCAGGGTATTCCCGAAGGGCAGCACCGCCTGGGCGTGGCCGAAGTTGGTGGTCAGCGCGGCATCCGACGTCTCGAGGTCCTTGCGGATACCGCCATTGTTCATGAAGCCGATCTGGGCACCCTGCGCCCGGGTCGCGGCCAGCACGGCGTCGGCGATCAGGTTACCGAGCGGCGACTCCCCTGCTTCGTTTGCCTTGCGCGCCACCGTCGGCGTGCCCAGCTTGCCCAGCGGACGGGCCAGCGCGGCGCGGCTGCGCTCCTTGACGTTGGCGAGGAAGGCGCTGACTTTCGGATCGGCCGGGAACAGTTCCGGGTTCATGACGACGTTGCGCACGTCGATGTCGGACACAAGGCCGCTGGCCGGGTCGACCTTCACGGCGATGCGCGACAGCAGGTGCCCCGCCGCATCGGCCTGGGTCACGACGCGCCCGTCGACCTTGCACAAATAGCCCTGGTGCGAGTGGCCTGTAATCACCAGGCGGAACGCCGGGTCGAGCTGCTTCACGATGTCGACGATGCCGCCCTTTAGATCGTTGCAGGCCGGCTGGTCTGGCGGCGTGGCCGTGTGGCCGCCTTCGTGGATCAGGGCGACGAAGACCTGCGCACCCTCGGCGCGCATCTGCGGCAGCGCGCGGTTGATGGCTTCGGCTTCGCCGATGAAGTCCAGGCCGGCAATCGCCGAGGCCACCGCGACCGAGGCGGTGCCCTGCAGCACCGCGCCGACCACGCCGACTTTCACGCCTTTCACGGTCTCGATGCGCCAGGCCGGCATGAAGGGCTTGCCGGTGGCGCTATCGAGCACGTTCGCGGCGAGATACGTAAAACGCGCGCCGCCGTAGTTCGGCATGATCCGGCAGGCCTTGCCCGGACGCGGCGAATCGCAGCCGCCGGCCTGCTGGCGCAGCAGCTCCTTGCGGCCCTGGTCGAACTCGTGGTTTCCCACCGACGACAAGCGCAGGCCGAGCAAATTCATCGCCTCGATGCTCGGCTCGTCGGCCCACATCGAAGAGAGCGCCGGGCTGGCGCCGATCAGGTCGCCCGCGCCGATGAACAGCAGATCTTTATCCTCTTTGCGCCAGGCGGCAAGTGCGCCGCTCAAGGCTTCGATGCCGCCCGCGCTCAAGGTTTCGCTCTTGCCCGTGGCGGCGCTGGTATAGCTGTACTTGCTCGGCTCGAGGTTGCCGTGGAAATCGTTGATGGCAACGAGGTTCAATGTGACCGGACCACGCGGCGCGGTGGTGCAGCCGGCGGCAGCCAGGGCCAGCGCCAGAATGGACAAACGGGCGCGGGCGCGCGGGGAAACGGTCATACATTACCTTTGCTGATGAAGTCGGGAACACCCTGCAGGGCGAGCCGAATTATTGCACGTAGGGATGCGCGCGGCCATCTTTACAGCCGCCGCACCCTTTCATCCTGAAACGAAAAAACGGCCGGTGTCGCCACCGGCCGTTCATCACTCAAGCTGCGAATTCAGTACTTAGAACTCGTACTTGAGGGTTGCCTGGATTGCCCACTGCGATTCGTTCTTCTGCTGCTTGATCGTCACGTCGTCGGCCTTGTTGCGGACCGCGTAGACGTAGCGGCCTTGTGCATCCAGACCGGCGTAGTCGACGAAGCCGCGCACGTTACCGCCGGCCGAAGCGAACGGCACTTCTTCGATATGACCCCACTTCTTGTTCAGCAGGTTGCCGAAGTTCAGGAAGTCCAGCGTGAACGTTGCCTTGTTGCGCTTGAAGATGCCCGGGATTTCCTGGCTCAGGCGCAGGTCGACGGTGTTGGTCCACTTCGAGAAGCTCTTGTTGCGGCCAACCACGCCGCCGGCTGCGTCACGCAGGTCCGACTGGCTGTTGACGATGTCCCAGAAACGTGCCTCGGTGGCAGCGCGTTCCGCATCGGTGGCGCCGTAGAACGCGACCTCACCCGAACCTGGTGCCTTCGGGATGTACATCAGGTCGTTACCGGCAACGCCGTCACCGTTCAGGTCGTTCTTGTAGGTCCAGCTGTACGGCTTGCCCGAACGGCCTTCGTAGAACACGCCGATACGGGTGTTGTAGGTGCCGATGAACTTCTGCTGGAAGTTAACCAGCGCGTTGACGCGGTCCTTCACCAGGTAGGCCGAGTTCGCTGCCACTTCTTCGTTCGGGTTGAATACCGAGCGGGCGCGGAAGTTCGAGTTCGACACCGACGAGGTCAGCGGCGAGACTTCGGTTGCATCCGTGCGGGTGTAGGCAACCGACCAGCCCAGGCCCTTGGTCAGCGGACGCGACAGCGACAGCGTGATCAGGTTGCCGTCGCCTTTGCTCGAGTTCTTCGCCAGCAGCACGTCGGCAAACGCCTGGTTGTTGCGGGCGCGCGAAGTCGTGGTGATGCCCGACTTGGTGCTGACCGTGCCGTTGTTGGCGCTGTAGCTGGCAGCAGCCAGGCCGGCGGCGTTCCAGAACATCTGGCGGCCGTCGCTACCGGTTGCGGTCGGTGCACCCAGGTTCAGGTGCTCGTAGTAGATCGAGGACTTGTTGTTGGTGTACAGGTACTCGGCACCGAAGACGATGCCACCCCATGGCAGTTCGGTATCGAAGGCCAGGTTGGCTTTCCAGATCGACGGCTGCTTCAGGCTTGGATCCAGGATGTCGACGTTGGCCGCCGGTGGCGAACCGACGTTGGTCGGCTGTGCATCAGGATTGAAGCTGAAGATGCTGCGGTCGGTCGGGCAACGGTTCGAGCTGGTGCCCGAGCAGTTGATGATGCGGGTCGCAACGCCCGGGTTCGAGAACGGGTTCGACATCCAGACGGTTGCCGCGGCACCCTGGAACAGGCCGGCGCCACCGCGGATCTGGGTTGGCAGGGCGCGGTCGAACTTGTAGTTGAAACCGACGCGTGGCTGCCACAATTTCTGGCCGTCGACGGTGACGGTGTTGTCGTAGCCGAAACCACCGGTCTGGCGACCGAACTGGCCGGTGCCTGCGATCACAGGCGCGGCGGCGGCGCTGTTGCGCAGCGGCGTACCGCCGACACCGGTCTCGTCGACACGGACGCCTGCGCTCACGGTCAGCTGCTTGTTGATGGTCCAGGTGTCCTGCACGAACAGGCCCGTGTTGTTCATCGTGAAGTCGGCAACGGCGTTGTCCAGCGACGAACCCGGTGCGGCGGTTTGCAGGGTGTACGAGGTCGGCTTGCCGTTGCGGAAGTTGCTCAGCACGGCCGCTTCGATTTCCGCGGTGGTCACGCCGGACTTGCTGCAGACACTCGCGTTGAGCGTGTTGTCGCAAGCGAAGGTGTAGTTACCGTAGATATTCTGCAGGAAGGCGTTGTACACCTCGTTCTTGCTGTAGTCCAGGCCGAACTTGACTTCGTGCGCGCCCAGCGTCCAGTTGGCGCCGGCGAAGTAGTCCATGGTCTTCGTGCCGAGGATGTTACGCTGGCGCGAGTTTTCGGTACCGAAGTTGATGAAGCGCGAGCCGGTCTGGGTACCCGACGGGGTGCCGGCCGGGAGCGGGCCGCTGAAGCTCAGGCCGATCGAAGGCAGGCGCGAATTGTTGTCCGGGATCGCGTCGTAGTCGCGCATCGAGATACGCGCTTCGGTCGAGAAGGTCGGGGTCCAGTCCGAGAAGACCTGGGCAACCGCGGTTTCGATCTTCTTGTTATTCCGGTAGTACATCGAATCGAGCGTCACGCCGGTGGCCGAGAACGATGGGAAGATTGGTTCGGTCTGCTTGGTCTTGCCGTAGCGGAAGTTCGCACGGTGGTCGTCGCTGATGTTCCAGTCGACTTTCAGCAGCTGCTCTTCCGAGGTCAGCTCGCCGCCGGTGGTGGCGATGCTGCCGACGTCGATGCCGTAGACGTCCTTGGCGATCTGCTGGGCGCTGGCGACAGCGGACGCGGTGATCGGGACGATGGTGCCGGCGCTCGAGCCGACGATGCCGAAGTCAGGAATCGCACGGGTGCTCTTCGATTTTTCGGTCAGGGCGTAGATGAAGAGCTTGTCTTCGATCAGCGGACCGCTGGCCCACAGGCCTTTGGTGTCTTCCTTGAATTTAGGAACGTCGCTATAGGTGTCGGCGACGTTGTTGTAGCGCTTGCCGGACATGCTGTCGTCGCGGTAGACGTAGTAGGCGCCGCCCTTCCAGGTGTTGGTGCCCGACTTGGTCACGGCGTTGACGTTTGCGCCGGTGTAGCCCTTCTGGGTAACGTCGTAGTTGGCAACGTTGACCTGCACCGACTGGATCGCTTCGATCGACAGTGGCTGGCGCGCGGTCGGGCTGCCGTTCGACTCCAGGCCGAAGGTGTCGTTGATGGCGACGCCGTCGACGGTGATCGAGTTGTAGCGCGAGTTCTGGCCGGCGACGGACATTTCGCCGCGTTCCTTGTCGGTCTGCGACACGCGTGGGTCGGAACGGGCGTAGTCCTGCAGGTTACGCTGGATCGATGCCTGGGTGGCCAGTTCGGTGGCGCCGATGCTGGTCACGGCGCCCATCGACGTGCGGTTGAAACGCTCCGAACGGTTGGCCGTGCCGGTGACGGTCACGGTCTGCATGGCGGCGGCGCCCAGGGTGGCGTCGATCGATGCGGTTTCGGCCAGCTGGACATAGACGTTTTCACGTTTTTCCGAGACGCCGTTTTTGGTGATAATGATCGTGTACGGACCGCCAACGCGCAGGCCGCGTGCGACGTAACGCCCTTGGGCGTCGGTCACCACGTTGCTGACAGAGCCCGACTCCGTGTGGACGATCGACACCTGGGCACCGGCCGCAGGCGCACCGTCCGCGCTCGAGACGCGACCGCCGATGGCCGAGGTGGTGTTCTGTGCGAACGTCGGCACCGCCGACAACGCAATCGACAAAGCCAGCGCCAGCTTGGTCAGCCGGATCTGTTGTTGAGTGATCATTATAAAAACCCCAAAATAGACTTAATAGTTATGTGGGCGCTCGGTAAGCGCCCCTCTTTACAAGTACTGCAACCTTCGAATGCTACGCACCGCAGCGGCGTACTGCCGGCTTCCCCAGGACCGGGCGATTGTAGACAGGAAAGATGTCATCCCTGTTACGCTCACCCTTGAAAAAACTTAAAGCATATTTACTAACAACAACAAATATGCATGAGTGTCCTTGGAGGCACAAATACGTTTTTAGTTGCCGATTTAGACTACCGACCTCTTAATCGCCCAAAAAACGTGCATTTGCACACCAACCGGGGTTCCCACGAGCAAAATCACAAGGCGCGATTATACGGAAGGCATTCTTGACTGAAATATTTTGCTAAATATTTTCGACAATCCCCGGGTGGCCCCGAGAAATTTGTGGCGACTTGACCACAAACATTAAAGAAACACTAATATTTGTCTGTTCCACAACGGTGCATGCGCTGGTGCGCACACAAAAACGGCAGCGTTGCGCTGCCGTTACAGAACATCGAGATCAGCGTGCCGTACGTCGCTCCGGCACAACAGTTCTCGCCAGTTTCGCCACCTCCGCTTCGAAGCCGGCGAAGCGCGTGTCGAGCTGGCGCGTCAGGCGCGCCTTGTCGGCGGCAGGCAGGAAGGCGTAGCGGATGCTGTTGTACGAGGTCTTCTTGAGTTCCGCATAATCCGGTTTGTAGCGGCTCGCGAACAGCACGTATTCCTGCGACAGCGTGTGGCGCGTGACGCCGGCGTCGTCGGTCGAGATCACATAGGGCACGCCGTATTTGCGGTACAGGGTGACTGGGTGGTTTTCGTCCTTGATACCGCTGATAAACGCATTCGAGGTCAGGTTGATCTCGACCGGGATGTCGTCCTGGCGCATCTTGCGCAGGATGGCCGGCGCGTTTGCTTCGTGGGCCAGGTCGATGCCGTGGCCGATGCGGTTGGCGCCGGCCACCGTCAATGCCTGGTCGATGTGGAACTTCAGGCCTTCCGGCGGCACGTCGCCCAGGGCCAGCTCGCCCGCGTGCAGAGCGACCTTGACGTCCGGGTAGCGCGCCTTCAGGAAGCGGAACATCTTCATGTGCAGCGCGTAGTCGCGCATCGACACCATCGTGCTTTCCTGGCCGACGATATTCACGCCGACCACCTTCCCCCCTGCGCTCGCCGATTTGAACGCGGCCAGCATCGAGGAAAACACCTGCGACGGATTTAACAGGCGCAGCACATAGGTCTGGTAGCGCATGGTGAAGCGCTCGTCGTCGATGCCCGCGGCCGCTTCGTCGATCTTCGCCACGAAATCGGCGATCGACTGCGCGAAGGCCGGGTCGCGTTCGAGCGCCTCGGTGGCGCGGCCCAGCTCGGTGGTCAGGCCGGCGTCGTCGCTCGCCAGCTGCCAGGCGCGCGCGTCGAACTCGGCGTTGGCAATTGCCGGCGCCATCTTGAACATGGTTTCGATATAGCTGACGTTCTCGGCGATCGCGCGCTTTTTCAGCTCCTGCAGTCCTTCCTTGAAATTCGCGTTCGAGACCGGGCCGAAGTAGCCGAAGGTCTGGAAGAACAGGCGGTCCGGCGCCGGGTTCAGGGCGCCGTGGTTGTCGAAGTCCTTGTTCGACCAGCGCTGCACCAGCTCGCGCCAGGTGTAGTCGTCGGCATAGACCTCGGCGCTGGAGAGGCAGTTGCGCTCCCTGGCGGGCTTGGCGCGTTCAAGCGCGATGACGGCTTTGTCCTGCTCGATGCGGTAGGTCTGCTTGTTCACGCACAGGCCCTGGCGGTCGAGGAAGTCGAGGTATTGCTCGACATAGATCGCACCCGAGTAATGGTGGTGCAGGTCGCCGCCCTTGGGCATCTGCGTGAAGAACATGGTCAGCTCGGCCAGCTTGGGTTCCGCGCCCGCGATCAGGCTTGCGTAGTGACGCGCAGTGGCCGTTTCGTTGGCCTGGCGCGATGCGGCGATCGGCTCCTTTGCGATCGCGAAGCCTGGGGCGGCGACGGCCAGGGCGATCAGCAGGCTGCGGCTGAATGTGTTCTGCATGACGGGACTTTCGTATCGGGTTGACGGTGCCGCGCAACTTTAACGGCTTCGTTCGATGTTGGCAATGTCATACCTCGGCAGACGTGGGCGCTCGCCTGCGGTGCTATCGATACACATGATCCGCGTGGGCATGCTCACCCTACGGTGCACGCAAGCCCCTGGCCGTCGCTTGAAGCAGGGTCGGCATGCCCACGCGGATCTAAAACACCGATAACGGATCAGGCAAGCGCTCCACTGCGTTCGTGCACTTTCGCGCCCGCGGCATAGGTCGCGCGGATCGCGCGGTCGTCGCCCAGCAGCGCCAGCGCGAACAACTGCTCTTCCAGCGTATTGCAATGGCTGCTGCGGCGCGCCAGCAGCGGCGTCGACTGCGGGTCGAGGACAATGAAGTCCGCTTCCGCGCCGATGGCGAAGCTGCCGATCGTGCCTTCCAGGTCCATCGCGCGCGCCGCGCCCAGGGTGGCGAGGTAGAACATGCGCAGCGCCGGCAGGTGGCGGCCCTTCAGGCGCGCCACTTTATACGCTTCGTTCATCGTCTGCAGCATCGAGAACGAGGTGCCGGCGCCGACGTCGGTGCCGAGCGTGACCTGCACGCCGGCGCCGTCTGCCTTTTCGAAATCGAACAGGCCGCTGCCGAGGAAGAGGTTCGAGGTCGGGCACACTGATGCGGCCGAACCGGTCGCCGCCATCCGCGCGAAGTCCTCGTCATCGAGCCAGATGCAGTGGCCGAACAGCGCGCGCGGGCGCATCAGGCCATAGCCGTCGTACACGCCGAGGTAGCTGCGCGAATCCGGAAACAGCTCGCGCACCCAGCTGCACTCGTCCTTGTTTTCCGAGACGTGGGTCTGGATGAAGGTGTCCGGAAAGGCCTTCGCCAGCTCCGCGATCGCACCCAGTTGGGCCGTGCTGGAGGTGGGCGCGAAGCGCGGCGTGATCGCGTACAGCGAGCGATTGTGCTTGTGCCACTTGTTGATCAGGGCTTCGCTCTCGCCGATCTGCCCCTCTGCGTCACGCAGGAAGTCCGGGCAATTCCGGTCCATCAGCACTTTACCCGCCACCATGCGCAGGTTGCGCGCTTCGCTGGCTTCGAAGAAGGCGTCGACCGATTCGCGGTGCACGGTGCAGTAGACGACGGCTGTGGTCGTGCCGCAGCGGGTCAGCTCGTCGAGGAAGAATTCTGCGGTCGCGCGCGCGTGCGCCGGATCGGAAAACCGGCGCTCGGTCGGGAAGGTATAGGTCTCGAGCCAGGGCAGCAGGCCTTCGCTGGGCGAGGCGATCATGTCCGTCTGCGGGTAGTGCAGGTGGGTGTCGATGAAGCCGGGCGTGATGATCTGGCCGCGGTAGTCGTGTGGAACGACGCCGTCCGGCAGGGTCGGGCCAAGCGCCGCGTAGTCGCCGGCCGCCTTGATACGGCCGTCTTCGACGATGAGCAGGCCGTCCTGGTGCCAGGAATATGCGTTCTCCGTAAAAGCCGGGTCGGCGTGAAAATGCAGCAAGCTCGCACGGTAGGCTTGCACGGTATGTGGTGCGATGGACATCAGCT
Organism: Massilia sp. LXY-5; assembly: GCF_059801075.1. NCBI lineage: Bacteria > Pseudomonadati > Pseudomonadota > Betaproteobacteria > Burkholderiales > Oxalobacteraceae > Massilia > Massilia sp. LXY-5. Next base: position 329,099 of record NZ_JBNNEH010000003.1, on the reverse strand, counting down.
GGATTCCGGAGAATGGTGCAGGTGGCTGGCGGCGTCGTGGTCAAGCGCCTCCCAGACGGTGAGCAGTTGCGCCGCCACGGAGGCGGCGATCACGGCCGGGGCCTTGCCCTCGATGCCGGGCAGGCCGATCGGGCAGACCATGGCCGCGAGGCGCTCGTCGGCAATGCCGCGCTCGCGCAGGCGGTGTTCGAACTGGCGGCGCTTGGTCTCGGAGCCGATCAGGCCGAACCAGTCCCTCAGTTGCGTCGATATGGGACGGGACAGTATCGCGTTTGACAGGCGCAGGTCAAGTGCGTGACTGTGGGTCATGACCAGAAAGCTGGTGCCGGGCGCGGCTTGTTCGACCAGCGCCTCGGGGATGTCGGTGGCCTCGATCGTCACATTGGTGGGGACCTCGGCGGGGAACAGGTCCTCGCGCTCGTCGACCCAGGTGACGCGGCAAGGCAGGTCGGCCAGCGCGCGTACGATGGCCGCGCCGACGTGGCCGGCGCCAAACAGCATCAAGTGGGCGCGCGGGGCGAGGACGGCGTCGGCGAGCCAGCGGTTACCGTCCACATCCGTGAAGACCTGAGTGCCGAGGCGACGATCGAAGGGTGGGACAGGATTGCCCGCGAGTTGCACACCGTCGGCGTCGAATAAAGCCCACGTAGCGTGGGCGGCTCTGCCGCCCACGCGTTCAGCGCACGCATGAATATCGGATTGCATCACAGCGCCAGCAGCGGCTGAACGCGTGGGCGCAATTCCGGCCATTGGCCGAAATTGCCCCGCCCACCCTACGGGTATGACGCGCCATGTATCGACATTGCGTCGGCCATCGAGCAAGGCCATCTGGTCGCGGTCGATCGGTTCGAACACGAGATGCGCAATCCCCCCGCAGCACTGGCCCAGGCTCGGCCCCAGCGCGAAGCGCTCCAGCTTCGGCGCTCCGCCATCGATGAGCATGGCGCGCGCGATCTCGATCGCCCGGTGCTCCAGGTGCCCGCCCCCGATTGTCCCGGCAAAGCCATGGGCCGTGACGAGCATCCTCGCCCCCGGCTCGCGCGGCACGGAGCCTTCGACGATGGCGACCGTGACCAGCACGGCCGGCGCGCACTGCGCGGCTGTCAGCCAGTCGTCCATCACGCGCGTCGTGCGGCAGCCGCTTCGACAAAGGCGATGGCGTCGAGGATTTCCTCGCTCGTCGCCGGCGCATTCAGGGGCGGATTGACGCTGTGCCCACCCACGCTGGAGATCGCGTCGCGGATCGCGAAGAACACCGAGAACGGCAGCAGCAACGGCGGCTCGCCCACCGCTTTCGAGCGGTGGATGCTGTCTTCGACGTTGCGGTTCTCGAACAGGCGCACGCGGAAGTCCTGCGGGCAGTCGGAGACGCCCGGAATTTTATAGGTCGAGGGTGCGTGCGTCATCAGCTTGCCGCCCGGGTTCCACCACAGCTCCTCGGTGGTGAGCCAGCCCATGCCCTGGATGAAGGCGCCTTCGACCTGGCCGATGTCGATCGCGGGGTTGAGCGAATTGCCGGCGTCGTAGAGCGCGTCCGCGCGCAGCAGCTTCCATTCGCCGGTGAGCGTGTCGACCACGACCTCCGAGACGGCCGCGCCATAGGCGAAGTAGGAGAACGGCCGGCCGTTCATGGTCTTCGCATCCCAGGACAGGCCGGGCGTGGCATAGAAGCCGTCGGACCACAATTGCACGCGCGCCAGGTAGGCCTTTTGCACCAGCGCCGGGAACGGCACTTCCATGCCGTTCACAAAGACGGTATCGGCCGCAAAACGGACGTCCGCCACCTCGCCGCCGTACTCTTTCGCCGCGAAGGCGGCCAGGCGTTCCCTGATCTGGCGCGCCGCATCCTGCGCCGCCTTGCCGTTCAGGTCGGCGCCGGTCGATGCCGCCGTGGCCGAGGTATTCGCCACCTTGCTGGTGTTGGTGGCGGTGGCGCGTACATGATCCATGTCCACGCCCAGTTCGTGCGCGACGACCTGCATCACCTTGGTATTGATGCCCTGCCCCATCTCGGTACCGCCATGGTTGACCATGATGGAACCGTCGACGTACACGTGCACCAGCGCGCCCGCCTGGTTCAGGTGGGTGACGTTGAAGGCGATGCCGAATTTGACGGGCGTGAGCGCGAGTCCTTTTTTCAGCACCGGACTGCCGGCGTTGAAGGCGGCAATGGCTGCGCGCCGCGCGCGGTATTCGCTCGAGGTCTCGAGTTCGGCCACCAGCTCGTGGATGACGTTGTCGACCACCGCCTGGCCGTAGGGCGTGACGTTGCGCTCGGTTTTACCGTAAAAATTAATCTTGCGGATGTCGAGCGCGTCGACTTGCAGGTTGCGCGCGATCTCATCTAACACGTATTCCATCGCGATCGCGCCCTGCGGGCCGCCGAAGCCGCGGAAGGCCGTGTTCGACTGGGTGTTCGTCTTGCCGCAGGCGGCGCGGATGTCGACGTCGGACAAATAGTAGGCGTTGTCGTAGTGGCAGACGGCGCGCGTGGCGACGGGACCGGACAGGTCGGCGGAATAGCCGGCGCGCGAGACCATGTCGACTTTCGCGGCCAGGATGCGGCCGCTCTGGTCGTAGCCGACTTCATATTCATAGTAAAAACAGTGGCGCTTGCCGGTGACGAGCATGTCGTCGTCGCGGTCGGCGCGCAGTTTCACCGGACGTTTCAGCTTATTCGCCGCAATCGCCGCGGCGGCGGCCCACAGGGCCGACTGCGATTCCTTGCCGCCGAATCCGCCGCCCATGCGGCGGCACTCGACCACGACATGGTGCGAATGCAGGCCGAGCGCGTGCGCGACCACGTGCTGCATCTCGCTCGGGTGCTGGGTCGAGCACTGCACCAGCATGCCATTGTCTTCACCCGGGATGGCGTAGGCAATCTGCCCTTCCAGGTAAAACTGTTCCTGGCCGCCGACATACAGCTTGCCGGCCACCTTGTGCGGGGCGTTCGCGAAAGCCGTTTCGGCGTCGCCGCGCGCCAGGCGCATCGGCGGCACGACATAGGATTTGGCGGCGTGCGCTTCCTGCGGCGTGAGGATGGCCGGCAGTTCCTCGTACTCGACTTTTGCCAGGCGCGCCGCGCGGCGGGCGTTGTCGTGGGTGTCGGCGACGACGATGAAGATCGGCTGGCCGACATATTCCACTTTGCCGTCGGCGAGGATAGGATCGTCGTGGATGATCGGGCCGCAGTCGTTGGTTCCCGGGATGTCTTTCACGGTCAGCACCGAGACCACGCCGCGCGCCGCGCGCACGGGCGCCAGGTCGATGCCGAGGATGTTCGCGTGCGGCTTGGCCGACAAGCCGAGCGCCGCATGCAGCGTGCCCGCCGTTTCCGCGATGTCGTCGGTGTAGGTTGCCTGGCCGAGCACGTGCAGCGTGGCCGACTCGTGCGGCCGGGCGCGGCCGACGGCGCTCCACGCCGCCGCCTTGAATGCTGGTGCGCCTGCGTCGTTCATGGTGATCTCCTCAGGCCGTGGCGGCGAACGCGTTGACTGCACTGCGCGGCAGCGGATTGTCGCGGCGGGTTTCAAACCAGAAGCGGCGCAGCAGGTTCTGCGCCGCCTTCATGCGGTAGCTGTTTGAGGCGCGCATGTCCGACAGCGGCGCGTAATCCTGCGCCAGCGCGGCCATGGCTTCCTTTAAAACGGTTTCATCCCACACGCGGCCGGTCAGCAGCGCCTCGGCGCCTGCCGCGCGCCTGGGCGTGGCGGCCATGCCGCCGAAGGCGATGCGCGCTTCTTTGACGACATCGCCTTCGAGCGTGAGGGCGAAGGCGGCGCACACGGCCGAGATGTCCTGGTCGAAGCGCTTGGCCAGTTTATAGGTGCGGAAAGCGACCCCTGGACGCGGCAAAGGCAGGCGCAGCGCCGCGACGAATTCATCGGCTTTCAAATCCTTCTGCTGGTAGCCCAGATAAAAATCTTCCAGCGCCAGCTCGCGCTCGCCGCCAGCGCCGCGCAGCACGAGGCGCGCGCCAAGCGCGATCAGCCAGGGCATCGAATCGCCGATCGGCGAACCGTTGGCGACATTCCCGCCCAGCGTGCCGGCATTCCGGATCGGCAGCGAAGCGAAGCGCTGCCACATTTCCGACAGTTCGTCGGGGTAGTGCCGGCAGACGGCCGCGTAGGCGTCCTGCAGCGTGACACCGGCGCCGATCTCGAGGAAACCGTCGGCCTGCGTCACCGATTTCAGCTCGGCCACGTTGCCGATATAAATGATGTCGTTCAGCTCGCGCATCTGCTTGGTGACCCAGAGGCCGACATCGGTCGAGCCGGCGAGGATCAGCGCCTGCGGGTGTTCGGCGCGCAGCGCCACCAGCTCGGCGAGCGTACGCGGCGCGTGGAAACTGCTGCCCGCATGCGAATAGGTCGCGCCTGCGCCGCGCTGGAGGGCAAGCAGCGCATCGGCCACCGCGCCCCGGTCGAACTCGGCGCGCGGCAATTCCATCATGCGTCCGGCGGCGTCGATGATCGGCCGGTAGCCGGTGCAGCGGCACAGATTACCGGACAGGGCGTCGTCGACCTGGCAGCGCCCAGGTGCCTGACCTTGCGCTTGCCCTTCCTGCTTCAGGTACATGCCCCACAGCGACATCGCGAATCCCGGCGTGCAGAAGCCGCATTGCGAGCCATGGCACTCGACCAGCGCCTGCTGGACCGGGTGCAGCCGTCCGTCCGGCAGTTGTAAATCCTCCACGGTGAACAGCGCCTTGCCGTCGAGCGTGGGCGTGAACTGGATGCAGGAGTTGACCGCCTTCAGTTCCAGCTCGCCGTTCTCGAGCGAACCGACCACCACGGTGCAGGCGCCGCAATCGCCCTCGGCGCAGCCTTCCTTGGTGCCGGTGCAGCGCAGATCCTCCCGCAAGTGCTGCAGGATGGTTTGCGTCGGCGCCACGCCGCTCACTTCGTGGACGGCGTTGCGGAAATAAAAGCGGATCGGTTCGGCCATGCTTGCCTCGGATTGGTGCCAGCGTGAAGGATACCTTGTAGAAGCTGCGGCCAACTATGTCCAAAAACAGATTTTGATTATCATCAAATGGATATATCACCTGCGAACGGATGGGTAGTTTTCCAGTGCTCGGCGATATCTATGCGACGCGTGATCCATACGTTTTTGTGCTGCAACACATAATCCAGGAAACGTGCCAGCGCGGCGGCGCGCGCCGGCCGCCCGACGATGCGGCAATGCAGGCCGATCGAGAGCATTTTAGGCGCGTTCAGGCCATTCGGGTCGCCTTCCGCATACAGCACGTCGAAGGCATCTTTCAGATAATCGAAGAACTGGGTGCCCGAGTTAAAACCCTGCATCGCGCAAAAGCGCATGTCGTTGGTGTCGAGGGTATACGGCACCACCAGGTGTGGCGTTTCAAGCGGCGCGCCATCGGGCCCGGTGTGCGCCACTTTCTCCCAGAACGGCAAGTCGTCGCCATAGTAATCGGCGTCGTAGGCAAAGCCGCCGTGCTCGACGACGAGGCGACGGGTGTTGGGCGAATCGCGGCCCGTGTACCAGCCGAGCGGCGCCTCGCCGGTGAGCTCGCGCAGGATGGCCACTGCCTCGGCCATGTGGGCGCGCTCGGTGGCTTCGTCGACATTCTGGTACGAAATCCAGCGCAGGCCATGGCAGGCAATCTCATGGCCAAGCTCGCGGAAGGCGGCCACCGCTTCCGGATTGCGCTGCAGCGCCATCGCCACGCCGAACACGGTCAGCGGCAGTTTTCTTTCCTCGAACATGCGCAGCAGGCGCCACAGGCCGGCCCGGGAACCGTATTCGTAGAGCGATTCCATGCTCATGTGGCGCATCGGGAAGGCCTGGGCGCCGATGATCTCGGATAAGAAGGTTTCCGAGGCCGGGTCGCCGTGCAGGACCGAGTTCTCGCCGCCCTCCTCGTAGTTCAGCACGAACTGCAGGGCGATGCGCGCCGCGCCGGGCCACTGGGCATGGGGTGGCGTGCGGCCGTAGCCGATCAGGTCGCGCGGATAGCCGGAAAAATCAGCAGCAGGCATCGGAAAGTCTCGAGGATGGGCGGTATATCGCCGATCATATATTGACGGAACGCCATCGGTATATGATCCGGAGAATAAATATCTTCACCACGAACATATAGGGAAAGCGATGGGCAAACTCAGCACCCACGTGCTCGACACCGCGAACGGCCGTCCGGCGGCCGGCGTGGCGATTGCGCTGTACGCCGTCTCGGACGCAGGCCGCGCCCTGCTGGCGCAGGCCAGGACGAATGCCGATGGCCGCTGCGACGCCCCGCTGCTGGCGGGCGACGCCATGCGCGCCGGGCGCTACGAACTGGAATTTGCAGCGGGCGACTATTTCGCGGCGCAAGGCGTCGTATTGCCGGATCCGCCTTTCGTCGATCGCGTGACGATCGCCTTCGGCATTGCCGACCCGAGCCAGAACTACCACGTGCCGCTGGTCGTGACGCCCTGGTCGTACTCGACCTACCGCGGCAGCTGAGGCCCGGCGAAAGCGAGCGCCTGCGCACGCGAGAAATGGTTATCCTGAGCATTCACGACAGGAGCGCCAATGGCTTTGCACATCGTTCATTTCATCGGGCCGATCCACCATAACTCCGCCTGCAGCGTGCGCAACCTGTGCCTGCAGGCCTTGCAGAATGGGGCCACCGAGATCGAGCTCCATATGTCGACCGAGGGCGGCAACATGACGGCCGGCTTCGCGCTCTATTTCTTCCTGAAATCGCTGCCGATTCCGCTGACTACCTTCAACATCGGCAGCGTGGAATCGGTCGGCGTCGTCATCTTCCTCGCCGGGTCCAAGCGCTACGCCTGTCCGGGCGCGCGTTTTCTCGTCCATCCCCTGCACTGGGGCTTCGGCAACCTGGTGGCAGCCGACCATTCGCGCGTGTCCGAGTGGCGCGAATGCCTCGACTTCGACGCCGAACGCTATGCCAGCATCTTCGACGAAGCGACCCAGGGCGCGCCGGAAGCGCACGACATCCGCCCTCACCTGTTCGGCAATGCACGCATCTACACGGCCGACCAGGCCGTGCGCGCCGGCCTGATCCATGAAGCGGTCCAGGCGCGGCTGCCTGAAATGGGCGCAACCACGCACTGGTGGAATTGATCACAGACTTTGATCATGGACGAGCTGACCCGGCAGCTGGCGGGGCGCTGTGCCCACCTTAAGCCATCCGATAAGCAGTCGCCCTCCTCTCTGTTGACGTACCGCCAACACCCTTGATCGAAACGCCAACATACTCCCGTGCCAGCGACGTCATGGCATTTTGTCTACGTGGCGCGTACGCATCTGGCACCTGTTGAAACGCTTTACAAAGTTGATGCCTGTAGGCATCATCCGAGTAGCATGCCGCCTCGAAACAGCTTGGGCGGCCCTCTTGTCCTTCCTCTACTGACCCGGCTCATATGGCAGCAGTCCTCCCGCACGCGACTTCAGGCACCCCGATGTCCGGGCTCGCGCGCGCGCTGGTGCAAGCCGGGCGCCTGACGGCGCAGCAGGCTGACGCGCTGCAGAAGAAGGCCGCGGGCGACCGCAGCGCCTTCATCGACGCCATCATCGCCGACCGGGCGCTCGACGCCTCCTCCCTGGCCGCCTTCTGCGCCGAGACGTTCGGCTATCCGCTGCTCGACCTGTCGACCTTCAGCATCGAGTCGCTGCCGGAAGCTGCGATCGACGCCAAGCTGATGGCGGCCCAGCGCGTGGTCGCCCTGGCCAAGCGCGGCAACCGCCTGTCGGTCGCCATTTCCGACCCGACGAATACGCAAGCCCTGGACCAGATCAAGTTCCAGAGCGAAGCGGCGGTCGAGCCGGTGATCGTCGCCCACGACGCCCTGCTGGCACTGCTGGCCACGCTCACCAAAAGCGCCGAACAGAACTTGAACGACATGGTCGGCGACGACGCCGACATCGAGTTCGCCGAGGAAGAGCAGACGGCCGCGCCGGTCGAATCGCAGAATGAGGTCGAGGACGCGCCGATCGTGCGCTTCCTGAACAAGATCCTGATGGACGCGGTGCAGCTGGGCGCCTCGGACATCCACTTCGAGCCCTACGAAAAATACTACCGGATCCGCATGCGCGTCGACGGCGTGCTGCGTGACCACGCGATGCCGCCGCTCTCGATCCGCGACAAACTGGTCTCGCGCATCAAGGTCCTGGCCAAACTCGACATCTCGGAAAAGCGCGTGCCGCAGGATGGCCGCATGCGCCTGATCCTGTCAGCCACGCGCACCATCGACTTCCGCGTCAGCACGCTGCCGACCCTGTTCGGCGAAAAGACCGTCATGCGTATCCTGGACGCGACCCAGGCGCAGATGGGCATCGACGCCCTCGGCTACGACCCCGACCAGAAGGCGATCCTGCTCGATGCGATTTCCCGCCCCTACGGCATGGTGCTGGTGACCGGGCCGACCGGATCCGGTAAAACCGTCTCGCTGTACAGCTGCCTGAACGTGCTGAATAAACCCGGCATCAACATCTCGACCGCGGAAGACCCGGCCGAGATCAATTTGCCGGGCGTGAACCAGGTCAACGTCAACGATCGCGCCGGCCTCACCTTCCCGGTGGCCCTGAAATCCTTCCTGCGCCAGGATCCCGACATCATCATGGTCGGCGAGATCCGGGACCTGGAAACGGCCGACATCGCGATCAAGGCGGCCCAGACCGGCCACATGGTGTTTTCGACTTTGCACACCAACGACGCGCCCTCGACGCTGACGCGCCTGATGAACATGGGCGTGGCGCCGTTCAATATCGCCTCCTCGGTGATATTGATCACGGCGCAGCGCCTGGCGCGTCGCCTTTGTAACTGCAAGCAGCCGCTCGAAATGGGGCGCGAAGCGCTGCTGGCGGCCGGCTACCGCGAAGGCGACCTGCAGGACGACTGGACGCCCTACGGCCCGGTCGGCTGCGAACGCTGCCTCGGTTCCGGCTACAAGGGCCGGGTCGGCATCTACCAGCTCATGCCGATCAGCCCGGCGATCGAAGCCCTGATCCTGGCGAACGGGAATTCGATGCAGATCGCCGCCCAGGCCGAGAAGGACGGCGTCAATTCGCTGCGCCGCTCGGGCCTGATGAAAGTAAAACAGGGGCTGACCAGCCTCGAAGAAGTGCTCGGCTGTACCAACGAATAGGATTCATGATGGCTCAATCCCTCACCACCCGAAGCCGCGGCGGCGCGCAAGTCAAGGAAGCGGTCTACGCCTGGGAAGGCAAGGACAAGGCCGGCAAGACCGTGCGCGGCGAGCTGCGCGCCGGCGGCGAGGCGATCGTCAACGTGACGCTGCGCCGCCAGGGCATCATGGTCACCAAGGTCAAGAAGCGCGTCTACCGCAGCGGCAAGAAGATCACCGACAAGGACCTGACCATGTTCACGCGCCAGCTGGCGACGATGATGAAGGCCGGCGTGCCGCTCCTGCAGGCCTTCGACATCGTCGGCAAGGGCCATGCGAATCCCTCGATGGCGAAACTGATCCTCGACATCCGCGCCGACATCGAGACCGGCACCAGCCTGAACAACGCCTTCCGCAAGTACCCACGCTATTTCGACCCGCTGTTCTGCAACCTGGTCGGCGCCGGCGAACAGGCCGGCATCCTGGAAGACCTGCTGCACCGCCTGGCCGTCTACAAGGAAAAGACGCTGGCCCTGAAGTCCAAGATCAAGTCCGCCCTCACCTACCCGATCGCCATTCTCGCGGTCGCCTTCATCGTGGTCGCCGTGATCATGATCTGGGTGGTGCCGGCCTTCAAATCCGTGTTCCAGAGCTTTGGCGCCGACCTGCCCGCGCCGACCCTGATCGTGATGGGGATGTCCGAATTCTTCGTCGAATGGTGGTACCTGATCTTCGGCTCGATCTTCGGCTCGATCTACTTCTTCTTCCAGTCCTGGCGCCGCTCGCTGAAAATGCAGCAGGCCATGGACCGCCTGCTGCTGCGCATCCCGATCTTCGGCGACGTGATCCGCAAGGCGACCATCGCGCGCTGGACGCGCACCCTGGCGACCATGTTCGCGGCCGGCGTGCCGCTGGTCGAAGCCCTCGACTCGGTCGGCGGCGCCTCGGGCAACGCGGTCTACCTCGATGCCACCCGCCGCATCCAGACCGAAGTCTCCACCGGCACCAGCCTGACGATGGCGATGCAGAACGTGAACGTGTTCCCGAGCCTGGTGACGCAGATGGTCGCCATCGGCGAAGAATCGGGTGCGCTGGACGGCATGCTCGGTAAAGTCGCGGACTTCTTCGAGGACGAAGTCGACGAAGCCGTCGCCGCCCTGTCCTCGCTGATGGAGCCAATGATCATGGTCATCCTGGGTACGCTGATCGGCGGGCTGGTGGTGGCGATGTATCTGCCGATCTTCAAGCTCGGTTCGGTGGTGTAAACGGTCCCTTTCGACACTGTCATCCTCCGCGGGCGCATGCCCGCACGGATTGCATGCATACTCTTCGCATGCGAAAGAACCTCGAACGGAACATGCGCGAATTCTGGATCGCACGTGGCGCCATCCTGGTCACGGCGGCCCTGAACGCCGTCCTGATCAACAACCTGACCATCTTCCCGTGGTGGCTCGCCTCCGTGGTCGAGGTGGCGCTGCTGGTGCCGCTGTCCGTCGCCACCGCCTGGAACCACGGCCAGATGCGCAAGGCCACCCGCGAGCATCACTGGATCCGGATCCACCACCATCGGCGCATCATCCGGCGCGCCGCCATCGTGCTGACCGCGCTGATCACCCTCATCAACTTCCAGGCCCTGTTCGTCGTGCTCCACGCGCTGCTGTACGGTGCGAAAGGAACCACCGGGCAAAGCCTGCTGGTCGATGCGCTGAACATCTGGCTCACCAACGTGGTCGTGTTCGCCCTGTGGTTCTGGAACCTCGACCGCGGCGGCCCGGCGGGCCGCGATGCGGCAAAGGAGCCGGTGGCCGATTTCATGTTTCCGCAGATGGGCTCCGGTTGCCCGGGCGGGCAGGAATGGACGCCGGGATTTTTCGATTATGTGTTTGTCTCTTTTACCAATGCGACGGCCTTTTCGCCGACGGACACGGTGCCGCTGACGGCGCGCGTCAAGATCCTCTTCATGGTGCAGGCAAGCGCCTCGCTGCTGACGGTCGGCCTGGTGGCGGCGCGGGCGGTCAACATCCTGGCTTGAGTCATCGACGACGAGGCCCCACGCTCCACGAACCTGCATCCGCGCCAGGCGCCCGGTAATCCCTTAGCTGCGCAGGCGATCCATGAAGGCGCCAAGGCGCCGGATCGCCTCTTGCAGGTGTTCGGCGCTGGCGGCGTAGGACAGGCGCACGTACTGGTCCGCGCCTACATTTCCGAAGTCCTTGCCCGGCGTGAGCGCCACGTGCACTTCCTCCAGTACGCGCTCGCAGAACTGCCAGGACGTCAAACCCGTCCCGCTCACGTCGAAATAGACATAGAAGGCGCCGTCCGGCGGCACCGGTACCGGCAGGCCGATCCCCGCCAGGCCCTTGAGCACCAGTTCCCGCCGCCGCGCGAACTCGACGCGCCGCTCTTCGCAGACGGCCAGCGATGCGGGCGTAAAACAGGCCAGCGCTGCCTGCTGGGACAGGTTCGAGGCGCAGATATAGTAATTCTGGGCGAGTCTCTCCATGGTCGGCACCAGCGCTTCGGGCACGACGGTCCAGCCGAGACGCCAGCCGGTCATGCCGAAATACTTGGAAAAACTGTTGATGACGATGGCGTCGTCGTCGAAGGCGAGCACCGTCTGCGGCGGGCGGCCTGCGGCGTCGCGGTCGCCCAGGTTCAGGTAGATCTCGTCGACGATGCGCCAGGCGCCGTGCTCGCGCGCCCATGCGCAGATCGCGCGCAGTTCGTCGGGCGGCACCGAGGTGCCGGTCGGGTTCGAGGGCGTGGCGACCATCAGCCCTTTCGTCTGCGGCGTCCAGTTGGCGCGCACGCTGGCGGCATCGAGCTGGAAGCGGGTGTCCGCATCGGTGCTGACGAGCTTTACTTGCGCACCGAAGCTGCTCATGAACTGGCGGTTGCACGGGTATGAGGGGTCGCCCACGATCACTTCGTCGCCCGGGTCGACCAGCGCCGCGGACACCAGCAGCAGCGCCGCCGAAGCGCCGGCGGTGACAATGATCCGGTGCGGGTTTAGGGTGACGCCATGCTCGTGCAGGTAGAAACCGGCAATCGCCTCGCGCAGGGCCGGGATGCCCAGGGCCGCGGTATAGGGCAGCGAACCGCCCTCCACGGCCTTGCCCGCCGCCTCCAGCACGGCCGGCGGCGGGCCGAAATCGGGCTCGCCCAGGCTGAGCTTGATGACTTCATGCCCTTGCGCTTCCAGGGCGGCGGCGCGTTTGCCGAATTCCATGGCGAAGAAAGGATCGACGGACTGGGCGCGTTGCGAGATTTTCATGGTGGCTTTTCGATAGAGACTGTGCGTGACGCATTTTATAGGCGTGCCGGGAAACGCGCCGGCCGGTGCGCCCCCCGGTTGGCGGTCGCGCCGTGCTGCAATGGCGCGACAGGCCGAATGCACCATTGCACTCCAACGCAAGTCTCTTCGCCAAAACACCGGAAACACCCTAAAATAGGTTGATCTACGGAACCATTTACCATTTTCGGAAGCCTGCATTGGAAACTCTTCTCTTCGCCGCCCCGGGCTCGCTCGGTCCTACCCTGGTTGCCGGCCTGCTGGGCCTCCTGATCGGCAGTTTCCTGAACGTGGTAATCCACCGCATTCCGAAGATGATGCAGCGCGAGTCCGACAATTACGTGGCCCACGAAAGCGGCAAGGAACTTCCGCATACCGACCGCTACAACCTGATGGTGCCGCGCTCCGCCTGTCCCCACTGCGGGCACCAGATCACGGCGCTGGAAAACATTCCCGTGATCAGCTGGCTGGCGCTGCGCGGCAAGTGCCGCAAGTGCAAGGCCCCGATCTCGGCACGTTATCCGGCCGTCGAACTGCTGACCGGCGTCCTGTCGGCCCTGCTGGTCTGGACTTTCGGGTCCGGCGTGGCCGGCATGGCGACCCTGGTGTTCGCCTGGCTGCTGGTCGCGATGACCTTCATCGACGTCGACACCCAGCTGCTGCCGGACGACCTGACCTTCCCGTTGCTGTGGATGGGTCTGCTGGTCAACCTGAACGGCACCTTCGTGCCGCTGCGCGACGCCGTGATCGGCGCGGCGGCCGGCTACCTGGTGCTGTGGGCGGTGTACTGGCTGTTCAAACTGGTGACCGGCAAGGAAGGCATGGGCTATGGCGACTTCAAGCTGCTCGCCGCGCTCGGCGCCTGGCTGGGCTGGGCGATGCTGCCGACCATAATCCTGCTATCCTCGGTGGTGGGCGCGATCGTCGGCATCAGCCTGATCGTGTTCGCGCGCCGCGGCCGCGACAAGCCGATCCCGTTCGGACCGTATCTGGCCGCCGCCGGCATGATCGCCCTGCTCTACGGCGAGCAGATCGGCAGCATCTTCCAGGGCCTCCTTGCGTAAATCATGAAACCCGGCCAGGCACTCTCATTTTCCGTCGGCCTGACCGGCGGCATCGGCTGCGGCAAGACCACGGTGGCCGACATGTTCGGCGCGCTCGGCGCCTCGCTGGTCGACACCGACGCCATCGCCCACGCCCTTACCGCTCCGCACGGGTCGGCCATGCCGGCAATTCTGACGGAATTCGGAGAGGGCTTTGCGACGCCGGACGGCGCACTCGACCGCGCGAAGATGCGCGAACTGGTGTTTACGGATCCCGGCGCCCGGGCCCGGCTGGAAGCCATTTTGCACCCGCGCATCCGGGAGGCGACGGCCGCCGCGGCTGCGATCGCCACCGGCCCCTACGTCATCTTCGTGGTGCCGCTGCTGATCGAGTCGGGCAGCTGGCGCGCGCGCGTGTCGCGCATCCTTGCAATCGACTGCAAGGAAGAGACCCAAGTCGCGCGCGTGATGGCCAGAAATAATCTGTCGGAAGCCCAGGTGCGCGCCATCATGGCGGCCCAGGTCACGCGCGCGCAGCGCCTGGCGGCTGCCGACGACGTCGTCGTCAACGACGATGGACTGGAGGCATTGACGCCCCAGGTCGCACGCCTGCACGCGTTTTATATGGATGAAGCCGCCCGCTTGGCCGCTTCATCCATGCAGGGTTTGTAATTTTGCTCCGCATGGTTCAGAATCACGGAGTTGCTCGCCAGTCCACATCCAGGGGAATGTCACTTTGATCGTCTACGAATATCCTTTCAACGAGCGCATTCGTACCTTGTTGCGGCTGGAAGACCTGTATGAGAAGTTCAAGTTCTTCGTACGCCAGGAACATGCGATGCAGCACCACGTCGCGCTCTCGACGATCTTCGACATGCTGGAAGTGGCCGGCCGCGCCGACCTGAAATCCGACCTGCTGCAGGAACTCGAACGCCAGAAGCAGAGCCTGCTGGCCTACCGCAGCAATCCGAACGTGGCGCCCGAGGCGCTCGATGCCATCCTGGGCGAACTCGACCAGGTCAGCAGCGCCCTCGTGGCAACCCAGGGCAAGACGGGCCAGAACGTGCGCGACAACGAGTGGCTGATGAGCATCCGCGGCCGCACCATCATCCCCGGCGGCGCCTGCGAATTCGATCTGCCCTCCTACTACGCCTGGCAGAAACGCCCGACCGAACAGCGCTACGCCGACATCATGGGCTGGTTCGGCCCGCTCGCTCCCCTGTTCGACGCGCTCGCACTGGTGCTGCGCCTCCTGCGCGATTCCGGCCGTCCGACTAAAATGATCGCGACCGCCGGCAGCTATCAGCAAATGCTGCAGGGAAAGGTCTATCACATGCTGCGCCTCGGCCTGGACGAGACGCTGGGTGCAATTCCCGAGATCTCGGCCAACAAATACATGCTGTGGGTGCGGTTTACAACCCAGGGTGGGGATTTGAAGCCGAAGTCGCTGGAAGAAGACGTGCCCTTCGAGCTGACGCTCTGTAATTTTTAAGGTTTTATCGTACTGTCATGACCGTTGTTGCCTGCCCTACCTGCGCGAAAAAAGTCGAATGGACGCCCGAGAACAAGTTCCGTCCGTTCTGCTCCGAGCGCTGCAAACAGATCGACCTGGGCGCCTGGGCCGAAGAGAAATATACGATTCCCGCCGCTGCACCGAACGAGTTGCAGGACAATCCGCTGGACGAAGACAAGCACTGATCCGCGCCTGTTCCCAAGAACATTGATCTGACCGTAGGGTGGGCTCCCCGAGCCCACGCGTTACGGACGTGTCCTCTGGCCTGCGGTAGCCGGAGACGCACGTAACGCGTGGGCACGAGTGCCCACCCTACGTTAACCGGCTGCCAACGACACTTGGAGAGACCGGCAATGATCTCCCTTGAGTGACGCTACAACACCTATGCCGTCACCGTAATCCCGCCCGGCACCAGCACCGGCTTGTTACGGCTGCCGTAGCGGTCCATGAACAGGCCTTCCAGCCCGATCTCCGGCTGGCGTCCCGACACCATATCGGCCAGTACGCGGCCCGAGCCGCAGGCCATGGTCCAGCCCAGCGTGCCGTGGCCCGTGTTCAGGAACAGGTTGCGGTACGGGGTCGGACCGACGACCGGCGTGCCGTCCGGCGTCATCGGACGCAGGCCGCACCAGAACTCGGCTTTCGAGACATCGCCGCCGCGCGGGAACAGGTCGGTCACCGAGTGCTCCAGCGTGTCGCGGCGCGCCTGGTGCAGGCTCAGGTCGTAGCCTGCCAGTTCGGCCGTGCCGCCGACGCGGATGCGGTCGCCCAGGCGCGTGATCGCCACTTTGAACGTTTCGTCCATCACGGTCGATTCCGGCGCGCCGGCGGCGTCCGTGATCGGCACCGTGATCGAATAGCCTTTCACCGGATACACCGGGATGTGGATGCCGATCTGTTTCAGGACGAAGGGCGAATAGCTGCCCAGCGCCAGCACGAAGGAATCGGCCTTCAGCTCGCCCTGCGAGGTGACCACGCCGGTGACCTTGTCGCCTTCGACCGAGAGACGCTTGATCTCGACGCCGTGGCGGAACTTGACGCCCAGTTCCCTGGCCATCTCGGCCAGCTTCTGGGTGAACTTGAGGCAGTCGCCGGTCTCGTCGTTCGGCAGCAGCAGGCCGCCGACGAATTTCCCGCGCACGTTTTTCAACGCCGGCTCATAGGCTTCGCAGCCGGCCGGATCGAGCACTTGATAGGGCACGCCGTATTGTTCGAGCACGGCGATGTCGGTGGCGGCGCCGTCCAGCTGCTTCTGGTTGCGGAACAGCTGCAGGGTGCCCTGGCTGCGCTCGTCGTAGGCAATGCCGGTGTCGCGGCGCAGCTGGACCAGCACGTCGCGGCTGTACTCGGCCAGGCGTACCATGCGGCCCTTGTTGATGGCGTAGCTCTTGTGGTTGCAGTTGGCCAGCATCGAGAGCATCCAGCGCCACTGGTTCGGGTCGAGTTTCGGGCGCACGACCAGGGGGCTGTGCTGCATCATCAGCCACTTGACCGCTTTCGCCGGCACGCCGGGACCGGCCCAGGGCGACGCGTAGCCGGGCGAAATTTCGCCGGCGTTGCCATAACTCGTTTCCATGCCGGCGGCCGGCTGGCGGTCGATGACCGTGACGTCGTGCCCGGCCTGGGCCAGGTAGTACGCCGTGGTGGTGCCGATGACACCACTACCCAAGACGATGATTTTCACAGGGATCCTTCAACAGATTGGTTGACTGCTTTTTTACCCGGCATAGCGCAGCTGATCGAGCCACGCGAGCAGGGGGATGGTTGCGGGCAGCAGCGGGGTGAGGCCGACTGTCCCTTGCCACGCAAAGGCCTGGCCTTCCAGGCTTTGCGGTTCGCCGCGCCAGTCGCGGCTGATATAAAAATGGAGCCGCACATGGGCGTGCTCGTAGACGTGTTCGACGCAGCACCACGCATCGGCGCTGACGATGTCGACGCCCAGTTCCTCGACGAATTCGCGCTGCAGGGCGTGAAAAATGTCCTCGCCCGCCTCGACTTTACCGCCGGGGAATTCCCAGTAGCCGGCGTAGGGCTTGCCGTCCGGGCGCTGGCCGAGCAGCACGTCGCCGTTCGGGCGCATCAGGATGCCGACCGCCACATCGATCGGCCGGTTTGTCGCTTGCTGCATCGCTGGGTCCGTCCGGAAAAGCCGATATTGTACGCCAGGCTGATGCGCAAGGCATGGGCAGTGTTGCTGTGGGCGATACAAAAACGAGGGTGGGGATAACCCCAATGCATGGGGTTCGATCGCGCTGTCGAAACGTTCAATATGGCGCAAGTTCCATTGGGTGGGCTCCGCCCACCCAATGGTTTATGGCTGATCGAGCTTGCCTGCGTAATCCTTGGCGAACTGCCAGGCCACGCGGCCCGAACGCGAGCCGCGTCCCAGGGCCCACTGCAGCGCCTCGCCACGCGCCGCCTCGATCTGCTCCGGCGTGCAGCCGAAACTGGATAGCCAGTGCGCCACGATCGCCAGGTAATCCTCCTGCCGGAACGGATAGAACGACAGCCACACGCCAAACCGCTCCGACAGCGAGATCTTCTCCTCGACCGCTTCGCCCGGATGCAGCTCGCCATCGTCGCCATGTTTGTAACCCGTGTTGTCCGACATTTTCTCGGGCATCAGGTGGCGCCGGTTCGAGGTGGCGTAGATCAGCACATTGTCCGACTGGGTCGCGACGCTGCCGTCGAGCGCCACCTTCAGCGCCTTGTAGCCGGCCTCCCCTTCCTCGAACGAGAGATCGTCGCAGAAGATGACGAAGCGCTCCGGCCGCGCCGCCACCAGGTCGACGATGTCGGGCAAATCGGCGAGGTCGGCTTTGTCCACTTCGATCAGGCGCAGGCCCTGGTCGGCGAAGCCGTTCAGGCAGGCCTTGATCAGGGACGACTTGCCGGTGCCACGTGCGCCGGTGAGCAGCACGTTGTTCGCCGGCCGGCGCGCCACGAACTGGCGCGTGTTCTGCTCGATCAGACGCTTCTGGGCGTCGACGTGCTGCAAGTCGTCGAAGGAGATGGTCGAGGCGTGCGTCACCGGCTGCAGCCAGTTGCCGCCGCCGGTCGGGCGCCGGCGCCAGCGGAAGGCAAACGCGCGCTTGAAATCCGGCTCGCGCGCCGCCGGCGGCGGCAGGATCGCCTCGACCCGCGCCAGCAAACCTTCGGCGCGGTGCAGGAACTGTTCGAGCGGCGTCATGCGCGTTCCGCTTACGAACGGTAGTCGGCGTTGATGCTGACGTAGTCGTGCGACAGGTCGCAGGTCCAGACGGTGGCGCTGGCCTCGCCGCGCGCAAGCGTGACGCGGACAAGGATTTCGGCCTGCTTCATCACGCGCTGGCCGTCCGCTTCCTGGTAATCCGGATTGCGTCCGCCCGCCTTCGCGACCCAGACGTCGTCCAGGTAGAGGTCGAGTTTCGTGACGTCGAGGTCGTCCACGCCGGCATAACCGACGGCGGCCAGGATGCGGCCCAGGTTCGGGTCCGAGGCGAAGAAGGCGGTCTTCACCAGCGGCGAGTGCGCGATCGCGTAGGCGATCTTGCGGCACTCTTCCAGACTACGGCCCTGCTCCACCGTGATGGTGATGAACTTGGTCGCGCCTTCGCCGTCGCGGATGATCTGCTGTGCCAGGTTGCGCGAGATATCGGTGACGGCCTCTTTCAATGCCTCGTAATCGGGGCCGGACGCTTCGTTCACGACCAGGCTGCCGGCGCCGGTGGCGATCAGCATGAAGGAATCGTTGGTCGAGGTGTCGCCGTCGATCGTGATGCTGTTGAAGGAGCGGTCGGCCGCGTACTTCACCAGTTCGTCCAGCACCGGCTGCGCCACTTTGGCGTCGAAGGCCAGGTAGCCGAGCATGGTCGCCATGTTCGGCTTGATCATGCCGGCCCCCTTGCTGATGCCGGTCATGGTGACCGTGTGGCCGCCGATGGTCACCGTGCGCGAGGCCGCTTTCGGCTGGGTGTCGGTGGTCATGATCGCTTCAGCGGCATTGAACCAGTTGTCGGCCGTGAGATTCGCCACGGCGGCCGGCAGGCCGGCGACGATCTTCGCGACCGGCAGCGGCTCCAGGATCACGCCGGTCGAGAACGGCAGCACCTGCTGCGCCTCGCACCCCAGAAGCTTCGCCAGTTCGGCGCAGGTGGTCTGTGCATTCGCCAGGCCCGATTCTCCGGTACCGGCATTCGCATTGCCGGTGTTGACGACCAGCGCGCGGATCGGCTTGCCGCCGTTCTGTACGGCTGCCAGGTTCGCCTTGCTGACCTGGACAGGCGCGGCGCAGAAGCGGTTCAGGGTGAACACGCCGGCGACGGTGGCGCCGTCGGCCAGGCGCATCACCAGGACGTCCTTGCGATTGGGCTTCTTGATGCCGGCTTGGGCAAAACCGATCTCGATGCCGGCAACCGGCTTCAGGTCGGCGGCGACAGGCAGGGGGGAATTCACGGCCATGGTGGTCTCAATGGAAAGATTTCGAATCCGATATTGTACTGCGCGCGGGGCAGCGGGTGCGCGCGGCGCTCCATCTCCCATTTTCCTGATGTTCAGAATGTGTGTTTGTCAACTGTGCGATTAGCCAGTTAACAAAACACGTCAATGCAATCGTGCGCGAGGGCAACATACCTATACTCGATCGGGCCTGGCGCGCTGGTGTTCGGGCTGTTGCCGGGTACCTGCCTGTGGCCTCCACGGGCTTACATAATCAGAATCAGGAGACGGAAAATGAAGTTCACCACCAAGGCGCGGCTGCTCGCTGCGCTCTGCACCGCGCTGTGCGCCGGCCTCGCAGCCACGCCGGCCGCATTTGCCGACGGCCAGCCGCGCCAGCTGACCGCGTCCGCCAAGCTGTATAAACAGTATTTCCAGGAAGCCTCGAAGGAGTTCGACGTACCGGTCGAACTGCTGGAATCGATCGCCTACGCCGAAACGCGCTGGGTCTCGCATGTGCCGAAAGGCCAGCTGAAAAAGAATGGCGAGCCGCAGCTCGAGATCGATCCCGATCCGCACCACGGCATGCCGCCCAGCTACGGCATCATGGGTCTGCGCAACGACACGTATTTTGGCACCTCGCTGACCCAGGGCGCGGCCCTGATCCGGGTCTCGCCCGAGGTCGTGATGATCGACGTGCGCAGCAACATCCGCGCCGCCGCCGCCCTGCTTTCCCAGTACGGCGCGCGGAAAACGAAAAACTTCCCGCTCGAGGATTGGGAAGGCGCCGTGGCGCGCTACAGCGGCATCCCGCAGCCCGAGATCGCCCAGATCTACACCTATGAAATCCTGACCGCGATCCGCCAGGGCCGTGAAGACAGCGGCTACAAGGTCGGCCAGCGCCACGTGGAGATGGAAAAAGTCTACGGCAAGGAGAAGCTGAAAAAGCTGTCCGCGCGCCGCATCACGATCGAGACCGGCGTGCCGGATCCGAAGATCTCGGCGCCCGATTTCGTCGATGCCCCTGCCAAGAACAAATAACGGATTCGGAGACTATCCATGAAGAAGAACATGAACGGCCTGCTGGCAGGCTTGATTCTGGTCGCCCTCGGCCTGCAGGCATTGCCGGCCCGCGCCTCGACCGACTATCCGCCGGCGATCTGGAACCCGGCGGCCAGTTGCAATTATTCCGCGCGCACGGCGGCGATCAGCCACGTGACCATCCACACCACCGAAGGCTCGTACGCGGGCTCGATCTCCTGGTTCCAGAACTGCAGCGCCGGCGTCAGCGCCCACTACGTGGTGCGCTCGTCGGACGGCCAGGTGACGCAGATGGTGCGCGAGGCCGATAAAGCCTGGCACGTCGGCAATTCGAACGGCTACACGATCGGCATCGAGCACGAGGGCTACACGAATGCGCCGGCCACCTGGTACACCAGCGCCATGTACAACGCCTCGGCCGCCCTCACCCGCGACATCCTCTCCTCGCGCAGCCTGGCGCAGAAGGTCTTCGACGGCAGCGGCGGCTGGAACGCGGTCCCAAGCGACTCGCTCTACAACGTCAAGGGCCACGTCAACTTCGCCAGCCAGACCCACACCGACCCCGGCTCGGGCTGGGACTGGCCGCGCTACAAGACGCTCGTCGCCGGCGGCACCAGCGGTGGCGGCGGCAGCGATGCGACGCTCACCTGGCCGCTGGTCCAGTACGGCAACACGGGCGAACGCGTGCGCACCATCCAGTACCTGCTGCAGCAATGGGGCTATACGCTGACCGTCAACGGCAGCTTCGACACGGCGACGCAAACCGCGGTGAAGAACTTCCAGTCCTCGCGCGGCCTGGGCGCGGACGGCATCGTCGGCAACGCGACGTGGCCGGCGCTGACCATCGTCACCCAGCAGGGCGACTCGGGCGCCAAGGTGCGCGCGGTGCAGAGCCAGCTGAACGAAAGCGGGTATGGCCTGGTAGTGGACGGCATCTTCGGCTCGGGCACCGACAGCGCGGTACGCAGCTTCCAGTCGGCGAAAGGTCTGGGCGTTGACGGCATCGTTGGCGACAACACCTGGAGCAAAATGGCTTGGTGATCGCGAACGACCCAGCAACATGAACGCCAAGCCGTTGCAGGGTCGACCCGTATCGATCAATAAAAAAGGCGCCCCGCGGGGCGCCTTTCTCGTTACGGCAACCGGCTTACGCCAGCTTGCCGTGACACTGCTTGAACTTCTTCCCGCTGCCGCAAGGGCAAGGATCGTTGCGGCCGACCTTCACACCCAGGTAGGTGCTGTGGTCTTCGGCCGTCACCGGCGTGGTGCCCGGATTGGCGACCGGCGCCAGCAGCTCTTCCGGCGCGGCCGACGGATTGAAGTCGGCGTGCTGGTAGTTGATGTTTTCCAGGTGCGCCGCCTGCGCCGCCATGGCCGCTTCCGCTGCCTCGACTTCTTCGCGCGACTGGATGCGGACCGTCATCACGGTGCGAATGACTTCGTTCTTGATCTGGTCCAGCATGCTGCCGAACAGTTCGAAGGCTTCGCGCTTGTACTCCTGCTTCGGGTTCTTCTGCGCATAGCCGCGCAGGTGGATGCCCTGGCGCAGGTGGTCCAGCGCCGACAGGTGTTCGCGCCAGTGGGTGTCGACGCTTTGCAGCATGACGTTGCGCTCGAAGCCGCCGAAGGATTCCTTGCCGACGATGTCGACCTTGGCGTTGTACGAGGCGTCGGCCGCGGCCAGCACCTTTTCCAGGATGTCGTCGTCGTTCAGGTTAGGCTCGTCGACCAGCATCTGCTCGAGCGGAACGTCGAGCGCCCACTCCGACGCCAGCACCGACTGCAGCGACTTGATGTCCCACTGCTCTTCGACCGATTCGGCCGGCACATAGGTGCGCACCACGTCGGTGAAGGTACCCGTGCGCAGCGAAGCGATCAGTTCCGAAATGTCGGCCGCTTCCAGCAGTTCGTTACGCTGGGTGTAGATCACCTTGCGCTGGTCGTTGGCGACGTCGTCGTATTCCAGCAGCTGCTTGCGGATGTCGAAGTTGCGGGCCTCGACCTTGCGCTGGGCGGTCTCGATCGAACGGCTGACGATGCCCGCCTCGATCGGCTCGCCTTCCGGCATTTTCAGGCGTTCCATGATGGCGCGCACGCGGTCTCCCGCGAAGATGCGCAGCAGCGTGTCGTCCAGGCACAGGTAGAAGCGCGAGGAGCCCGGATCGCCCTGGCGGCCCGAACGGCCGCGCAACTGGTTGTCGACGCGGCGCGACTCGTGGCGTTCGGTGCCGACGATGTGCAGGCCGCCGGCCGCGACCACGTGGTCGTGCAGCGACTGCCATTCGTCGCGCAGGGTCTGCGACTGGGCAGCCTTCTCCGCTTCCGACAGCTCGTTGTTCGCTTCGATGATCTGGATCTGCTTCTCGACGTTGCCACCGAGGACGATGTCGGTACCGCGGCCGGCCATGTTGGTCGCGATCGTGATCATCTTCGGACGGCCTGCCTGGGCGATGATTTCCGCTTCACGGGCGTGCTGCTTGGCGTTCAGGACGTTGTGCGGCAGCTTGGCGCCCGTCAGGATGCCGGACAGCAGTTCCGAGTTCTCGATCGAGGTCGTGCCGACGAGGACCGGCTGGCCGCGCTCGTAGCAATCCTTGATGTCGATGAGCATCGCGTTGTACTTTTCCTGCGCCGATTTATAGACCTGGTCCTGGCGGTCCTTGCGCTGCGACGGACGGTTCGGCGGAATCACGACGGTTTCCAGGCCGTAGATTTCCTGGAATTCGTAGGCTTCGGTGTCGGCCGTACCGGTCATGCCGGACAGCTTGGTGTACATGCGGAAGTAGTTCTGGAAGGTGATCGAGGCCAGGGTCTGGTTCTCGTTCTGGATGCGCACGCCTTCCTTCGCCTCCACCGCCTGGTGCAGGCCGTCCGACCAGCGGCGGCCCGTCATCAGGCGGCCGGTGAATTCGTCGACGATCACGACTTCGTTGTTCTGCACCACATAATGCGTGTCCTTGCTGTACAGGACGTGCGCGCGCAGCGCCGCATACAGGTGGTGGATCAGCGTGATGTTGGCTGCGTCGTACAGCGAAGCGCCTTCCGGCAGCAGGCCCATCCTGGTCAGGATGGCTTCGGCCTTTTCGTGGCCGGCTTCGGTCAGGAGCACGGTGTGCGCCTTCTCGTCCTTCGTGTAGTCGCCCGGGACTTCGATCTCGCCGCGGCCGTCCGGAGTTTCTTCGCCGATCTGCAGGGTCAGCTGCGGCGGCACTTCGTTCATGCGGTGGTACAGGTCGGTATGGTTCTCGGCCTGGCCCGAAATGATCAGCGGCGTCCGTGCTTCGTCGATCAGGATCGAGTCGACCTCGTCGACCACGGCGAAGTTCAGGCCGCGCTGCACGCGTTCGCGCGCCTCGTAGACCATGTTGTCGCGCAGGTAGTCGAAGCCGAATTCGTTATTCGTGCCGTAGGTGATGTCGGACGCGTAGGCGGTCTGCTTGGTGTCGTGGTCCATCTGCGACAGGTTCACGCCCGTGGTCAGGCCCAGCCAGCCGTACAGGCGGCCCATCGAGTCGGCATCGCGCTGCGCCAGGTAATCGTTGACGGTAATGACGTGCACGCCCTTGCCCGACAAGCCGTTCAGGTAGACCGGCAGGGTTGCCATCAGGGTTTTACCTTCACCCGTGCCCATCTCGGCGATCTTGCCTTCGTGCAGGACCATGCCGCCGATCATCTGGACGTCGAAGTGGCGCATTTTCAGGACGCGCTTGGCGGCTTCGCGGCAGACGGCAAAGGCTTCCGGCAGGATGGCGTCGAGCGTCTCGCCCTTGGCGATCCGTGCCTTGAATTCAGGGGTCTTGGCCTGGAGGTCGGCATCCGACAGCGCTTCCATCTGCGGCTCGAGCGCGTTGATCTGACGCACGGTTTTTTGATACTGCTTGAGCAGCCGCTGGTTGCGGCTACCGAAAATCTGGGTCAGTAATGACATGCTAAGTTTCTTAAAAAGACGCCGCAAAAAGAGCCAGGGATGATATCAAAAAAGATACCTACCTAAGACCGACGGAGGCATAAAGCGAGTGATTTTATCATGCGATGCGGCCACACTTGGGGATGATAGGCAGGATAACAAGTGTCGTGCACGAAAGAATGTTGTCAATTTGCCTTGATCGCCATGGATTGCCGCAGCTTCGTGTCGCTTATGGTATGTTGCGGCCCTGTAGCCCACTTATATTTACCCTTGATGCACATCTACGGCACCCGCAACCGCCCCACCTCGTTCGAGGCAACAAGCTTCCTGCGTCAGAACGACCGCATGGCCAGCCTGCTGCCGGCCGCGTTGCGCATGGCCGACCTGCAGCGCGATGTCGGCCAGGCCTTGCCGGCGATTGCGAACAACTGCGACGTGCTCTCGTTCCAGGAAGGCGTGCTGACCCTCGCCGTGCCGAGCTCGGCAGTGGCGGCGCGGCTGAAGCAGCAGCTGCCGAAATTGCAGAGTACTTTATTGGCACGCGGCTGGCAGGTGACGTCGACGCGTTTGAAGGTGCAGGTGACGCGGGCGATGCCGCCGCAGGTGGAAACCCGGGTGCTGGAGTTGCCGCCGACGGCGGTCGATGCCTTCGAGGAGTTGGGGGACAGTTTGCCGGATACGCCGCAGAATGCGGCGCTGGTGGCGGCGATCAAGAGATTGGCGGCTAAGCGGCGCGGCGGTTAAGGTCGTTGCCGCCGCTGTGCAGGCCGTGAACGCGTGGGCTCGGGGAGCCCACCCTACGTTACACTGCGGCCGCTGGTACACCGTACGGGGTCATTGATGCCAATGGCATCAATGACGGGTTCACCGGGCATGTCCACGCGTTACGGCGCTTGCACACCAATCACATCTGCGCCCATTCCTCGTGCATCTGCTTGACATACGAGGCCGGCGCATCGGCCGCCCCATCGAAAGACACGATCTCGTACGCATCCGGCCGCGCCAACAAAGCACGCAGCAGGTCGTTATTCAGCGCATGCCCCGATTTATGGGCCTCGTAGGCCGCCAGCAGCGGATGCCCGATCATGTACAAATCGCCGATCGCATCGAGAATCTTGTGCCGCACGAATTCGTCGTCGTAGCGCAGGCCGTCCGCATTCAGGATCCGGTATTCGTCCATCACGATCGCGTTTTCCAGCGAGCCGCCCCGTGCCAGGCCCATGCCACGCAGGCTCTCGACGTCCTGCATGAAGCCGAAGGTGCGGGCGCGCGCCACGTCGTGCACATAGGATACGTGCGCAAAATCGACCGTCGCGTTCTGCATGGTGCCGTCCACCGCCGGGTGGTTGAATTCGATGAAGAAGTCGAGTTTGAAACCGTCGTGCGGTTTCAATTTCGCCCACTTTTCGTTGTTGCCCGCGCCGTGGCGCACTTCGACTTCCTTCAGCACGCGAATAAATTTCTTCGGCGCGGCCTGGTCCTGCACGCCGGCCTGCTGCAACAGAAACACGAAGGAGGACGCGGAGCCGTCCATGATCGGGATTTCCTCGGCCGTCACTTCGATGTACAGGTTGTCGATGCCGAGGCCGGCGCAGGCCGACATCAGGTGTTCGACGGTCGAGACGCGCGCGTCGCCCTTGACCAGGACCGAGGCCATGCGCGTATCGCCGACGACCTCGGCGCTCGACGGGAATTCGACGACCGGGTCGAGGTCGACGCGGCGGAATACGATGCCGGTATCGACCGCGGCCGGGCGCAGCGTCAGTTCGACCTTGCGGCCCGAGTGCAGCCCGACGCCGGTCGTACGCACGAGTTCTTTGATGGTTCGTTGTTTGAGCATGAGCCGATTATATCGTCGCTGGCAAATCGCTGCCGGACTCGACCCTTGCAGCGAGGCAATGGATGAGCTAACCGATGCGCATGGGCGACACTACGGATGCTCGCTCTCCGCATGTGTTTTCTCGTGTCGAATCAGATAGATACCGCTGCCGATGATGATCGCTGCCCCGACCAGGGTGTACTCGTCGGGCAGGGTCTGCCACAGCAGCCAGTCGATCGCCACGCCCCAGGCCAGGGCCGAATACTCGAAGGGCGCGACCACCGAGGCCTCGCCGTGGCTGAAGGCCTCCGTGATCGCCAGCTGGCCGAAGAAGCCGGAAATCGCCAGTCCGAGCAGCAGCCAGACGTGGGCCGGGTCGAGCGCCACCCAGTTCGGCGCGGCCAGCGTGCTGGCGCCGATCGCCATCAGCAGCATCAGCCAGAACATCATCTGGCGTGTGGAATTGGTGCGCGCCTGCACGCGCGCCGCGATTGCGGAAATGGCGTAGCAGACGGCCGAGGCCAGGATGGCGAGACCGCCCAGGGTCAGCATGCCCTCGCCTTCCGGTCGCAGCACGACCAGCACGCCGCCGAGGCCCACGAAAATGGCGATCCAGCGTGCCAGGTCGACGGTCTCTTTCAGGAAGAACACCGACATCGCCGTGATCAGCGCGGGCGCGATGAAGAAGATCGAATAGGCTTCCGCCAGGCTGAGTTTTTTCAGCCCGAACGCGAACAGTGCCAGCATGCCGATGCCGAGCGCGCCGCGCAGCAGGTGCAGGCCCGGCTTCACCTGCAGCATGGTCGAGAAGCCGCCGCGCCAGGCGACATAGGCGCAGACCAGCGGCAGCGAGGACAGCGAACGCAGGGCCGCGACCTGCATCGCCGGATAGTGGGCGGCGAGCAGTTTCATCGCCGTGTCCATCAATGAGAACATGACGACCGCGATCAGCATCGCGTAGATGCTGCGCAGGTTGCCGCTTACTTTGCTTTGTGCGTGGGCTTGCATGGGCTACGGAATAAAATGAAAACGGCGCCGCAGCGCCGTCGGGTGATGCGGGGGAGCCGGAATCAGCCCAGTTGCGACAGCATCGTTTCGGCGCTCGAGACGTCGAAGCCGCCCTGCTCCACGTTCAGCTGTTTCACTACGCCGTCTTCCACCAGCATCGAGTAGCGCTGCGAACGCGTGCCCATGTTGTGCTTCGAGAAGTCCGCGTCCAGGCCGAGGGCCTTGGTGAAGGAAGCGTTACCGTCGGCCATCATGCGCACGATGCCGGTCGATTTCTGGTCGCGGCCCCAGGCGCCCATGACGAAGGCGTCGTTCACCGAGATGCACCAGATTTCGTCCACGCCTTTGGCCTTCAGGGCGGCGGCGTTCTGGACATAGCCAGGCACGTGCTTGGCCGAGCAGGTCGGCGTGAAGGCGCCCGGCAGGCCGAAGATCGCGATCTTCTTGCCTTTTACCAGGTCGGCGACCTGGAACACGTTCGGGCCGAGCGAGCAGCCTTCGGTTTCGGTCTCGATGAATTCAGCCAGGGTGCCTTCCGGCAGGCGCTCGCCAATCTTGATGGTCATGGATTAATCCTCAGGTGTTATTTTGAAAACCTTGCCAGTATGCCTGATGCGCACAAGGCTTGCACGGCGCGGCCTCGCCTGCCCTGCTGTCACAAAACCCGGCGCCCCCGCGTCTTGTCCTCATCCCTGCTCTACACTGGCTTCAGGACGCCTGGCTGCGCTGGCACGGCAGTGCCCGGGCGAATGCGAAAAATCGCGTGCAGTCGCCCGAAGCCTGGCTGGTCACGGTCACGACGCGCCTGGCGATCGACCGCCTGCGCAGCCGCAAGAGCGAGCGCGAGACCTATATCGATAAATCCTGGGACGTAGGTGGGCGGGTCTCCCGCCCACCCTACCGGTATTGCCGGACGCAATCGATGAACGCATAAAAAAACCGGGACCGGAGCGCGAGCTCCGACCCCGGTTTTATTTAACTAAACGATTTACGCTCAGTCGGCCTGCTTGCGCAGGAAAGCCGGAATGTCATAGGTCTCGACGCCATTACGCTGCATCGCCTGCACCTGCTCCGATGCCTGCTCGCGGCGCCACACGGCCGGCTGCTTCATGCCGGCGTCGCCGCCGGTCGCTGCGTGGCCCATGGTGACGCCGGCGGTGACCGACGCGGTACCGGCCATCATCGGCGCATTGTAGGTACCGGTGCGCAGCACCTGCTGCGGCTGCACCAGCTGCATCTTCTTGGCTTTGCCCAGGCCCGTGGCAACCACGGTCACGCGGATCTCGTCGCCCATCTCGTCGTCGTAGGCGATGCCTTGTGCGATCGATGCGTCCGGAGCGGCAAAGGCGCGTACGGCAGCCATGACTTCCTTGATCTCCTTGCCCTTCAGGCCGCGCGACGCGGTGACGTTCACCAGCACGCCCTTGGCGCCCGACAGGTCGATACCGTCCAGCAGCGGCGAAGCGACGGCCTGCTCGGCGGCGATGCGCGCGCGGTCCACGCCGGAAGCGGTGGCGGTGCCCATCATGGCCTTGCCCTGCTCGCTCATGATGGTCTTGACGTCGTTGAAGTCGACGTTGATGTGACCCGGCACGTTGATGATCTCGGCGATACCGGCAACGGCGTTGTTGAGCACGTCGTCGGCATGCTTCATCCACTCGAGCATCGATTCGTCTTCGTAGATGTCTTCCAGCTTTTCGTTGAGGATGATGATCAGCGAGTCGACATGCTTCGACAGTTCTTCGAGGCCCGCCTCGGCGACGTCCATGCACTTCTGGCCTTCGTACGAGAACGGCTTCGAGACCACGGCCACCGTCAGGGCGCCCATGGTTTTCGCCACTTCGGCCACGATCGGTGCGGCGCCGGTACCGGTGCCGCCGCCCATGCCGGCAGCGATGAAGACCATGTGCGCGCCGCGCAGCGAATCTTCGATGCGGCTACGGGTCTGCTCGGCCAGCTGGCGGCCGATTTCGGGGCGCATGCCGGCACCCAGGCCGGACTCGCCGATCTGGATGATGTTGTTCGCGCTCGACGCAGCCAGCGCCTGGGCATCGGTGTTGGCGGCGATGAATTCGACGCCCGACACACCTTTGTTGATCATGTGCTGCACCGCGTTGCCGCCTGCACCACCCACGCCGACGACCTTGATCACCGTTCCCAGTGCTGCGTTATCGACCATATCGAACTCCATGATGTCACTCCTAATTTTCAAAGTGCACTATCCATGCACCAAACCTCATAAGGGTATCAGGCCTAGCGCTTGGATACTGCTTAGTATTATAAAAAAATATGTGTTTTGTATCGAATCAAATACGCTTGGCTGACTGCGCCGATTGCTGCTTAGAAATTCCCCAAGAACCATTCCTTCATACGTTGCCACACCGCCTTTACCGAGCCATCCTGACGCGTAACGATGTGGCCCCGCAAATACTGTTTTTTCGCTTCCATCAACAGGCCCAGCACCGTCGCGTAGCGCGGGCTGCGGACCACGTCGGCCAGCTGGCCGCGGTAGTCCGGCGTGCCTAGGCGCGTCGGTTTCAGGAACATGTCTTCGGCCATCTCGATCATGCCCGGCATCATCGAGGTGCCGCCGGTGAGCACGATGCCCGACGACAGCACGCCTTCGTAGCCGGACTCGCGCACCACCTGGTGCACCATCGCGAACAGCTCTTCGACGCGCGGCTCGATGACGGCGGCCAGCGCCTGGCGCGAGAGCGAACGCGGACCGCGGTCGCCCAGGCCCGGCACTTCCAGGGTCTCGCCCGGATCGGCCAGCACCTGCTTCGCGACGCCGTAGCGCAGCTTGATTTCTTCGGCTTCGCCGGTCGGCGTGCGCAGCGCCATCGCGATGTCGCTGGTGATCTGGTCGCCGGCGATCGGGATCACGGCCGTGTGGCGGATCGCGCCGTCGGAAAAGACCGCGATGTCGGTGGTGCCGCCGCCGATGTCGATGATGACGACGCCGAGTTCCTTCTCGTCGTTCGTCAGCACCGCGTCGGCCGAGGCCATCGGCTGCAGGATCAGGTCCGATACTTCCAGGCCGCAGCGGCGCACGCACTTGACGATGTTCTGCACCGCCGACACCGCGCCGGTGACGATGTGCACGCGCACTTCCAGGCGGATGCCGCTCATGCCGATCGGCTCGCGCACGTCTTCCTGGTTGTCGACGATGAATTCCTGCGGCACCGTGTGCAGCAGCTGCTGGTCGGTCGGGATGTTGACCGCTTTCGCCGTCTCGATCACGCGCGCGACGTCGGTCTGCGTGACTTCCTTGTCCTTGATCGCAACCATGCCGCTCGAATTGAAGGAGCGAATATGGCTGCCGGCGATGCCTGCGTAGACATTGCGGATCTTGCAGTCGGCCATCAGCTCGGCCTCCTCGAGCGCGCGCTGGATCGATTCGACGGTGGCCTCGATGTTGACCACAACGCCCTTCTTCAATCCCTTCGACTCGTGCTGACCGAGGCCGATGACCTCGTGGCGTCCGTCGGACATCACCTCGGCCACCACCGCCACCACCTTCGAGGTGCCGATGTCGAGGCCGACGATCAGGTTTTTCGCGTCTTTTGTCATTGCTCGCCTGCTTAGATTTGCTTTGTTGGCTTGTTAGTCGGAGTTTTTGTTTTCTTCTTCGCCGCGGCCTTTACAGGCTTGGTGGCATCCGTCGGCACAGTCAAGGCCGCGGAGGACAGCGCCAGCCCGTTCGGGTAGCGCATGTCGATCGTATCGATGCGGCCTTCCTGCAGCCGGGCGACCAGCTGCGGGTAGACCCCGACCAGGCGCTGCACGCGCGCCTTGACGGTGTTCTTGTCCTGCTCGCGGCCGAGCTCCACGCTCATGCCGTTGTCCAGCTTGACGGTCCAGGCGTAACGCGAGGACAGCGCCAGTTCCTGCGGCACCAGTTTCACCGGCGCGAACCACGAGCGCAATTCGGAGAAGCGCGCCAGCACATCCTTCTCGCTGCCGGCGGGTCCGACAAAGGCCGGCAGTTCGTGGTCGTCGTCGGCCTCGGCGATATTGGCGGTAAATACATCGCCCTTCACCGACAGCAGGCGGCCTTCGCCCCAGGTGCCGAGCGCTTCGTGCTCTTCCACTTCCACGATGAGGCCGTTCGGCCACTCGCGGCGCACCGTTGCGCGGCGTACCCAGGGCACGGCCTCGAAGGTCGTGCGCACCTGCTCCAGGTCCGTCGTGAAGAAATTGCCGCGGATCTTGCCAAGGACGCTGTTCCGTACCGTCAGTTCGTTCACGTGCTTCAGGTCGATCTTGTACAGGCTCTCGATGCGCACTTCGCGCAAGGTGAACATCGGCCGCTGCGACAGCCACCACACGCCGCTCGCGATACCGGCGAGCAGCGTCGCCGCCAGCAGCGTGCTGGCGGTGGCGTTGAGGGCGCGTACGTCATGCCACATTCTTTTAGCCTTGTGCCTTTACCATCTTGCAGCGCGCCGAACGCAGGATCTCGACGCACAGGTCTTCATAGCTGATGCCCACCGCGCGCGCCGCCATCGGCACCAGCGAGTGGCCCGTCATGCCCGGCGAAGTATTGACTTCCAACAGGAACGGCCGCATGTCGCTCTCGCGCACCAGCACGTCGACCCGGGCCCAGCCTTCGCAGCCGAGGGCGCGGTAGGCGTCCACGGCGTGCTTCTGGATCTCGGCAGTCAGTGCATCCGGCAGCTGCGCCGGGCAGTGGTACTGGACGTCGTCCGTGAAATACTTGTTCTGGTAGTCGTAGTTGCCCTGCGGAGCCACGATCTCGACGATCGGCAGCGCGCGCGCATGCTTGCCGGTGCCGAGCACGGCGACCGTGAACTCGCGGCCGGTGACGAATTCCTCGGCGAGGATGACTTCGTCGAAACCGGCGGCCAGGGCCACGGCAGCTTCGAACTCTTCGGCCTTTTCCACTTTCGTGATGCCGATGGTCGAGCCCTCGAGCGGCGGCTTGACGATCAGCGGCAGGCCCAGTTCGGCAACGACTTTATCCAGGTCGTCGCCCGGGGCGACGGTGGCGTAGCGCGGGGTCGGGATGTTTTTCGACAGCCAGATGATCTTGGTGGTGATCTTGTCCATGCCGACGGAGGACGCCATGACGCCGCTGCCGGTGTAGGGAATGCCGAGCTGTTCGAGGGCGCCCTGCAGGCTGCCGTCTTCGCCGTAGCGGCCGTGCAGCGCGATGAAGACGCAGTCGAATTTTTCGGCGGCCAGCTCGGCCAGCGTCCGCTCGGCCGGGTCGAAGCCGTGGGCGTCGATGCCGCGGCTTTGCAGGGCCTGCAGCACGCCGGTGCCGGACAGGATGGAAATTTCGCGCTCGGCCGAACGGCCGCCGTACAGGACGCCGACCTTGCCGAAGTTGGTAATGATGTCGCTCACGATGCTACCTTTTGTTCAGAAGTCAGTATGTTGGGAACGCCGCTGATCGAGCCCGCCCCCATGGTCAGCACGACGTCGCCGTCCTTGACTGCCTGGAGGATCGCGGCCGGCATCTCGGCGATGGTTTCCACGAAAATCGGTTCGATCTTGCCGCCGGCGCGCAGCGAGCGCGCCAGGGCGCGGCCGTCGGCCGCCACGATCGGGGCTTCCCCTGCCGGATACACTTCCGACAGCAGCAGCACGTCAGGGGCGCTCAGCACCTTGACGAAGTCCTCGAACAGGTCGCGCGTGCGGCTGTAGCGGTGCGGCTGGAAAGCCAGCACCAGGCGCCGGCCCGGATAGGCGGCGCGCGCGGCGGCCAGGGTCACCTCGGTCTCGACCGGATGGTGGCCGAAGTCGTCGACCAGGGTAAAACTGCCGCCGCCTTCGAGCGCCACTTCGCCGTAACGGGTGAAGCGGCGGCCGACGCCGCGGAATTCCAGCAGGCCCTGCGCGGTCGCGGTATCGTCGATGCCGATCTCGCGTGC
The DNA here is from genome assembly GCF_059801075.1 of Massilia sp. LXY-5. NCBI lineage: Bacteria > Pseudomonadati > Pseudomonadota > Betaproteobacteria > Burkholderiales > Oxalobacteraceae > Massilia > Massilia sp. LXY-5. Next base: position 296,065 of record NZ_JBNNEH010000003.1, on the reverse strand, counting down.
GATGGCAATCGCCGAGCAGGCGTTCAGGACGTTGTGCATGCCCGGCTGGTTCAGCACGAACCTGGTGTCAGGGTACCCGTCCTGGCGCACCGTGAAATGCATGTGCACGCCGTCCGCATGGGCATCCATTGCGCGCACCTGCGCGTCTTCGGCGAAGCCGTAGGTCGTGACGGGCTTCGTCACCTGCGGCAGGATCGAGCGCACGTGCTTGTCGTCGATGCACATCATCACGCGGCCGTAGAACGGCAGGCGATGGGTGAAATTCACGAACGCGGCCTTCAGCTTCTCGAAGTCGTGTTCGTAGGTTTCCATGTGGTCGGCGTCGATGTTGGTGATCACCTCGATCATCGGCGTCAGGTTCAGGAAGGACGCGTCCGACTCGTCGGCTTCGGCCACGATGTAGTCGCCGGTACCCAGCTTCGCATTCGCACCTGCACTGTTCAATTTGCCGCCGATGACGAAAGTAGGATCGAGCCCGCCCTGCGCCAGTACCGATGCGACCAGGCTGGTCGTCGTCGTCTTGCCGTGGGTGCCGGCAATCGCGATGCCGCGCTTCAGGCGCATCAGTTCGCCCAGCATGATCGCGCGCGGCACCACCGGAATCTGCGCGGCGCGCGCGGCCATCACTTCCGGGTTGGCTTCGTTCACCGCGGTCGAGGTGACGACGGCGTCGGCCCCGATGATGTTGTCTTCCGCGTGGCCGAGGTAAACGCGCGCGCCCAGGTCCTTCAGGCGGGCGCTGGCCGCGTTGCTGCCCAGGTCCGAGCCCGAGACTTTATAGCCGAGGTTCAGCAGGACTTCGGCGATGCCGCTCATGCCGCTACCGCCGATGCCGACGAAATGAATGTGTTTGATCTTGTGTTTCATTCTTATTTTTTATTCTTTATCAGTTGTTCGAGCACGTCCGCAATTTCCTCGTTTGCATGGCGCTTGCCGACCCCGTGCGCCGCCTGGGCCATCGCCAGGCAGTCGGCACGCGTGGTCGACATCAGGAGCTGCGCCAGGCTCGTCGCCGACAGCTCTCCCTGCTCCAGGTGGATCGCCGCTTTTTGTTTCGCCATCCAGACCGCGTTGTCGCGCTGGTGGCTGGTGGTGCTGGCGACAAACGGCACCAGCACGCTGGCCACGCCGGCCGCCGTCAGTTCCGACACGGTGATCGCGCCGGCGCGGCAGATCACCAGATCCGCCTGCGCGTAGGCGGCCGCCATGTCGTCGATGAAGTCGACCACGTTCGCTTCCACGCCCGCCTGCGCATAGGCCGCGCGCAGGGCGTCGATATTCTTCTTGCCCGACTGGTGGGTCACGATCGGGCGCACGTTGGCGTCGATCCGGGCCAGCGCCGCCGGCACGCTGTCGTTCAGCACCTTCGCGCCCAGGCTGCCGCCGACCACCAGCACGCGCAAGGGACCGCTGCGGCCGTCGAAGCGCGTGGCCGGCAGCGGCAGCGCGAGGATCGCCTGGCGCACCGGATTGCCGGTGACGACAGCCTTGCCCGCGGCATTGCCGAAATCGGCCGGGAAGCCGAACAGCACGCGCTGGGCGATCGGGCTGAGGGTCTTGTTCGACAACAGCAGGGCCGCGTCGGCATTCACCAGGGCCAGCGGAATACCGCGCGCGCGCGCCATCAGGCCGCCCGGCACGGTGACATAGCCGCCCATGCCCAGCACCACGTCCGGCTTGCGCTTGCCGAGGTAACGCAGGCAGGCGCCGAAGCTGGCCGCCATTTTCATGGCGCCAGTAAGGGTATGCCGGATGCCCTTGCCGCGCAGGCCGGCGAAGTCGATGGTGTCCATCTCGATGCCGTGCTTCGGCACGAACTCGCGCTCCATGCCGTGCGCGGTGCCGAGCCAGCTGACGTTCCAGCCGCGCTCGCGCATGGTCTGGGCGATCGCTACGCCGGGGAAGATGTGGCCGCCGGTGCCGGCTGCCATGATCATGAGCTGCTTCACAGGCTTATTCATCACAGGCGCCCTCCCCGCATCAGCACACGGTTCTCGTAGTCGATGCGCAGCAGGATCGCGAGACCGATGCAGTTGATGACGACGCCCGAACCGCCATAGCTCATCAGCGGCAAGGTCAGGCCTTTCGTCGGCAGCAGGCCCAGGTTCACACCCATGTTGATGAAGGTCTGCACGCCGATCCAGATGCCGATGCCTTTCGCAGCCAGGCCCGCGAAGAACTGGTCGAGGGCGATCGCCTGGCGGCCGATGTCGAAGGCGCGCTTGACGATCCAGTAGAACAGCGCCAGCGTCACCAGCACGCCGACCAGGCCCAGCTCTTCGCCGATCACGGCCATGATGAAGTCGGTGTGCGCTTCCGGCAGGTAGTGCAGCTTCTCGACGCTGTTGCCGAGGCCGACGCCGCCGATCTCGCCGCGCCCGAAGGCGATCAGCGAGTGGGTCAATTGATAGGCCTTGTCCAGCGCATTGTCTTCCTGCCACGGGTCGAGGTAGGCGAACATGCGCGCGCGGCGGAATGGCGACAGCGCGATGATGGACGTAAAAATGATCACCAGGATGGCGCCGATGCCGCCGAACCAGATCATGTTGAAGCCGCCCAGGAACAGGATGCCCATGGCGATGCAGACGATGACGCCGAAGGCGCCGAGGTCGGGCTCAAGCAGCAGCAGCATGCCGACCACGCCGATCGCAAAGGCCATCGGCATGAAACCCTTGGTCAGCTTGTGCATGTACTGCTGCTTGCGCACCGTGAAGTCGGCGGCGTACAGCACGGCGACGATCTTCATCATCTCGGACGGCTGCAGGTTGAAGACTTTCAGCGACAGCCAGCGCCGCGCGCCGTTCACCACCACGCCGACGCCCGGAATCAGGACCAGCATCAACAGCACCAGGGTGCCGACGAACATCAGCGGCGCCAGCTTTTGCAGGGAGGCGATGGGGATGCGGAAGGTGATATAGCCGAACAGGAGCGCCGCCGCGATGAAGGCCATCTGGCGGAACAGGAAGTATTCATGGCGCCCGGTCAGGTAGGCGAACTTGGGCGAGTCCGGCAGCGCGATCGAGGCCGAATACACCATCACCATCCCGAACAGCATCAGGATCACGGTGACCCAGACCAGCGGCTGGTCGTAGTCCATCATCTTCGACGGGCGCGAGCGCTCGGCGATGGCCGCGTCGCTGGCGGAACCGGAGAATTTGAAGGGAATCTGGAAAGCCATCAGATCTCCTGCCCCTTCTCGAGCGCGATCTCGCGCACGGCGTCGACGAACACCTGTGCGCGGTGCGCATAGTTCGTGAACATGTCGAGGCTGGCGCAGGCCGGGGACAGCAGCACGCTGTCGCCTGCGCGCGCCAGGCCGGCGGCGCGGCGCACCGCCTGCGGCAGGTCGTCGAGGTCGAAGCACGGCACGCCGGAAGGTTCGATCGCGGCCTTCACGGCAGGCGCGTCCTTCCCGATCAGCAGCACGGCGCGCACGTAGCGCGAGACGGGCTCGGCCAGCGGACTGAAATCCTGGCCCTTGCCGTCGCCGCCGGCGATCAGCAGGATCTGCTGGTCTTCGCCGGTAAAGGCCTTGCCGAGGCCGAGCAAGGCGGCGACGGTGGCGCCGACATTCGTGCCCTTGCTGTCGTCGTAGTAGTCGACGTTGTCGATGGAAGCGACCAGCTCGACGCGGTGCGGCTCGCCCGCGTATTCCCGCAGGCCGTGCAGCAAGGGCGCCAGCGGCAGGCCGGCGGCGCGGCACAGGGCCAGGGCGGCGAGCGCGTTCGAGGCGTTATGCAGGCCGCGGATTTTCAGGGCGTCGGCCGGCATCAGGCGGCTCACCGTCGTTTCGACCGGCTCGGCGACCTCGCCTTTTTTTAATTTTTTCTCACTCGCCTCGCCGGCCAGCGCGGTGGCCAGCCACAGCACGCCGCGCTCGTTGACGATGCCGAAGCTGCCCGCTTCCTGCGGTTCGCCGGTGCCGAAGGTAATCTGCGGCACATTCGGTGCGCCCATGCCCATCACGATGGCATCGTCGCGGTTCAGCACGCGGGTGGTGTCGGCGCCGAAGATGCGGGCTTTATCGGCGGCGTAGGCGGCCATGTCGCCGTGCCAGTCGAGGTGGTCCTGGGTGATGTTCAGCACCGTCGCCGCATCGGCGTTCAAGGAGTAAGTGGTGTGCAGCTGGAAGCTGGACAGTTCGAGCACCCAGGCCTGCGGCAGCTTGTCCTCATGAAGGGCTTCGCGCAGCACGTCCAGCGCGGCCGGGCTGATATTGCCGGCCACGCGGGTCTCGAAACCGGCGCGGCGGCACAGCAGGCCGGTCAGGCTCGTGACGGTCGTCTTGCCGTTGGTGCCGGTGATCGCGATGACTTTCGGCGCGTACGCACGCTCCGCCTTCAGGGCGGCCAGCGCTTGCGCGAACAGCTCGATCTCGCCCCAGACGGGAATGTTCTTCTCTTGCGCGGCAGGCGTGATCTCGGCCAGTTCCTTGTTCGGCGCCAGGCCGGGGCTGACGGCCACGAAATCGACGCCGTCGAGCAGCGCGGCCGTGAACTCGCCGTGGACGAATTCGGCATCGGCCACGGCTTCGCGCAGCGCCGGCAGGCGTTGCGGCTCGGCGCGCGTGTCGGCCACGCGCACGCGCGCGCCGCAACGGGCGAGCCATTGCGCCATCGCGAGCCCGGATTCCCCGAGCCCCAATACCAGTGCGAGTTTGCCTTCGTAGTTCATCGATCAGCGCAGTTTCAAGGTAGAGAGGCCGACGAGGACCAGGACCATCGTCACGATCCAGAAGCGGACCACGACCTTGGTCTCCTTCCAGCCCTTTTGTTCGAAATGGTGGTGCAGCGGCGCCATCAGGAAGACGCGGCGGCCGGTGCCGTAACGTTTTTTCGTGTACTTGAACCAGCTGACCTGGATGATCACCGACAGCGTTTCGGCCACGAACACGCCGCCCATGATGAACAGGACGATTTCCTGGCGCACGATGACGGCGATCGTGCCGAGCGCGCCGCCCAGCGCCAGCGCGCCGACGTCGCCCATGAACATCTGCGCCGGGTGCGCGTTATACCAGAGGAAGGCCAGCCCTGCCCCCGCCATCGCACCGCAGAAGATCAGCAGTTCGCCGGCGCCGGCGATGTGCGGGATGAACAGGTATTTCGAGTAGGTGACGTTACCGGTGAGATAAGCGAACAGTCCCAGCGCGCCGCCGACCATCACGGTCGGCATGATGGCCAGGCCATCGAGGCCGTCGGTGAAGTTGACTGCGTTCGAGGAGCCGACGATCACGCAATAGGTCAGCGCAATGAAACCCCAGACGCCCAGCGGATAGCTGATGGTCTTGAAGAAGGGGACGATCAGGTCGGCCTTGGGCGGCAGGTCCATCGAGAAGCCCGACTGTACCCAGGCCACGAACAGCTGGGCCACGCCCCACGGGGTCTTGGCCGACACCGAGAACGCGAGATACAGCGAGGCAGTCAGGCCGACCAGCGACATCCAGAAATATTTTTCGCGCGAGCGCATCCCTTCCGGGTCCTGGTACACGACCTTGCGGTAGTCGTCGACCCAGCCGACGGCGCCGAAGCCGAGCGTGACGATCAGCACCGGCCAGATCAGCCGGTTCGACAGGTCGCACCACAGCAGCGTGGAGATGGCGATCGAAATCAGGATCAGCACGCCGCCCATGGTCGGGGTGCCGTGTTTTTTCAGGTGGGTCTGCGGACCCTGGGTGCGCACGGCCTGGCCGACCTTCATCTCGGTCAGCTTGCGGATCACGGCCGGGCCGGTAAACAGGCCGAGCGCGATCGCGGTGATCGTGGCGAACACCGCGCGGAAGGTGATGAAGTTAAAGACACGCATCGGACCGATGTAGTCCTGCAGGTATTGGGCGAGCCAGAGAAGCATTTAGTGGGCGTCCTTGCCAGTGTGTGTGGATCCAGTCAGGTGATTGACCACGCGTTCCATCTTCATGAAACGCGAGCCCTTCACCAACACAGTTGCATCAGAATTGCCGCCCAGTTCCTTGTCCAGTGCTGCCAAAACATCCTCAAACTGCTCGAAATAATGTGCGCCGCTCGCCGCCAGATGGCGCGAGAGCTCACCCGTCGCCAGCACCGTCTCGATGCCGCGGCTTTGCGCATACGCGCCGATCTCTTCGGTGAATTCGCGGCCCTGCGTGCCCACCTCGCCCATGTCGCCGATGACCAGGATGCGCGGTGCCGGATAGGCTGCCAGCACATCGATCGCGGCGCGCATCGAGTCGGGGTTGGCGTTGTAGGTGTCGTCGATCACCAGCGCGCCGTTCGCGGCGCGCTTTTGCTGCAGGCGCCCGCCGACCGGGGTAAAACCTTCCAGGCCGCGCACGATGACGCTTTGTTCGATGCCGCCCGCCAGCGCGCAGGCAATCGCCGCCAGCGCGTTGCGTACATTGTGCTCGCCCGCGGCTGCCAGTTTCAGTTCAAACGCGCCGCCCGGCGTCGTTACTTTCAAATTGTTACCGAATCCCGTGCTGGCGTAGCTCGCGCGCACGTCGCAGGCGTCGGAAAGGCCGAAAGTCATGCTCCGGCAGTGCGCCGCCAGGCCCTGCCAGAGGGACGTATAGACGTCGTCGCCCGGATAGACGGCCACGCCGTCCGCCGGCAAGGCGGCCAGTACGGAGCCGTTTTCCTGCGCCACCGCTTCCACCGTGTGCATGAATTCCTGGTGCTCGCGCTGGGCGTTGTTCACCAGTCCCACGGTCGGCTGGGCGATGGCGGCGAGGCGGCCGATCTCGCCCGGATGGTTCATGCCGAGTTCGACGACGGCCGCGCGGTGCGAGGCTTCCAGGCGCATCAGGGTCAGCGGCACGCCGATCTCGTTGTTCAGGTTTCCCTGCGTGGCCAGGCGTGCGGCTTCGCCGAACGCGGCGGCGAGGATCGCGGCGATCATTTCCTTGACCGTCGTCTTGCCGTTGCTGCCGGTGACGCCGATCAGGGGAATGGCGTACTGGCGGCGCCATTGATTCGCGATCTGGCCGAGCGCCGTCAGGGTGTTCGGCACGAGGATGGCCGGCAGGGTCCAGCCTTCCGGCAGGCGTTCGGCGACGACCGCGGCGGCGCCGTTGGCGGCGACCTGCGGCAGGAAGTCGTGGGCATCGAAGGTTTCGCCGCGCAATGCGACGAACAGCGCGCCGGCATTCGCCGTGCGGCTGTCGGTCGAGACGCTGTCGAAGCTGGCGTCAGCAATCAGCTGAGAACCAGGCATCGATGCGATCAGATGTGCGAGCGAACCGCGCATGCTAGTTATTCCTCATCATGGTGAGCCGCGCACTGAGCGCCAGCGCGGCGTGGTCGGCGTCGGAAAACGGCAGCTTCTTGCCCTTGATTTCCTGGTAGGGCTCGTGGCCCTTCCCGGCCAGCAGGATCACGTCCTGTTTATTCGCCTGCTTGACGGCGGCCAGGATCGCGGTGGCGCGGTCCTCGATCGCCTGATGTTCTTTATCCATACCCGCGACGATCTGGGCGATGATCGCGCCCGGTTCTTCGCTGCGCGGGTTGTCGCTGGTGACGATGACCTGGTCGGCAGCTTGCGCGACGGCGCCCATCTGCGGACGCTTGCCCGGGTCGCGGTCGCCGCCGCAGCCGAACACGCACCACAGCTGGCCGCCACGCTCGTCCGCAACCTGGCGCAGCGCGTGCAGGGTTTTTTCCAGCGCGTCCGGTGTGTGGGCGTAATCGATCACGACCAGCGGCGCGTCCTGGCCGCCGACCTGCTGCATGCGGCCCGGGGCCGGCTGCAAGGCTTCGATCGCCTCGACCGCGCGCGGCAGCTCGACGCCCTTGGCCAGCAGCGCGCCCAGCACGGCCAGCGCATTGCTGATGTTGAAGCGGCCGACCAGCTGGGTTTTCACCAGCTGGCTACCCTGGGGCGCCTCGAGCTGGAATTCGGCTCCCGTCGGACGGCTGCGTTTATTGGACGCGCGCAGGATGGTCACGCCCTCGATCGCCGGCTGGGTGGCCGCGTCGTGCAGCGTGTAGCCGGTGATCGCCAGCGCGGGATTGGTCGCACGCAGGTGTGCCACCAGGCGCTGGCCGGCCGGATCGTCGAGGTTGACGACGGCGGTCTGCAGGCCGGGCCATTCGAACAGCTTGAGCTTGGCCGCCTCGTAGGTCTCCATGTCGCCGTGGTAGTCGAGGTGGTCGCGCGTCAGGTTGGTGAAGATCGCGACGTCGAAATGCAGGCCGGCCAGGCGTCCTTCGACCAGGCCGATGGACGAGACTTCGATCGCCAGCGAGCGTGCCTTCGCTTCGCGCACGGCAGCCAGGCGGCTCGCGAGCAGCACGGCGTCCGGCGTGGTGTAGCCGGTCACGTCGAACTCGGGTTCGCCGCGCCCTTTGTACATGGCCACGCCGAGGGTGCCGATGACGGCGGCCGTCTCGCCGAGCCTTGCGAAGGCCTGGCCGAGCCAGACGGCGCACGAGGTTTTTCCATTGGTGCCGGTCACGCCGACGGTGAACATGTCGGCGTCGGGCTGGCCGAGGACGGCGTGCGCGATCAGGCCGGCCTGCGGTTTCAGGTCCGGCACGGCCAGGTGCGGCACCACGATTGCCTCGTCCCAGGCGAAGTCGCGCGCTTCGAAGACGACGGCGGCGGCGCCGTTCGCGACTGCCGAAGCGATGAAGCGGCGCCCGTCGGCGGTTTCGCCCGGATAGGCGAAGAAGACGTCGCCCGGTACAACCTGGCGCGAGTCGGAAACGAGTTTGCCGCCCGGTGCGGCGGCAGTGATCCACTTGCAGATATCGTGCAGGCTACGCGTCATCACCAACTCTCCTCGAGTGGCTCTTCCGGAATGATGATGTCGGTGACCGACGAATCCGGAGGAATGTTATGGGCCCGCAGGGCGTTCGCTGCCAGGTCGGCGAAGGTCGGCGCTGCGACGCTACCGCCGGTGCGCAGCGCGCCGCGCGGGTTGTCGACCATGACGGCGATGATGAAACGCGGCTTCGACATCGGCGCGATGCCGACGAAATAGCCGATGTTGTCGGTGCGCGAGTAATGGCCGTTGACGATCTTTTCGGCGGTACCGGTCTTGCCGCCCACCCGGTAGCCCGGCACCTGCGCCTTCGAGGCCGTGCCTTCCGGGCTGACGACCGATTCGAGCATGGTGCGCACCTGGGCCGCGGTCTTCGGCGAAATGACCTGCTGGCCGACCGGCCGTTCGTCCATCTTGACGAACGACAGCGGGATGATGTCGCCGTTGCGCGCGAAGATCATGTAGGAGCGCGCCATCTGCAGCAGCGACACCGACAGGCCGTGGCCGAAGGCCATGTTCGCGTATTCGATCGGCTTCCAGGACTTCCATGGACGCACGCGGCCGGCGGTCGGGCCGGGGAAGCCGAAGCGCGGGGCCTGGCCGTAACCGAGCTTGGTGTACATCTCCCACATTTCCTGCGGCGGGATCAGCTGCGAGATTTTCACCACGCCGATGTTCGACGACTTCTGGATGATGCCGCCCACGGTACGCACGCCGTAGTTGTGGGTATCGCGGATGGTCTTCCCCGTGATCGTGATGCGGCCGGGCGAGGTGTCGAACACGGTGTTCGGCGTGATGCGCTTGGTTTCCAGGCCGAGCGCCACGGTCACCGGCTTGATCGTCGAGCCGGGCTCGAAGGTGTCGGTGATGACGCGGTTGCGCAGCTGCTCGCCGGTGAGCTTGGAGCGGTCGTTCGGGTTGTAGCTCGGGTAGTTGGCCATGGCCAGCACTTCGCCCGTCTGCACGTCGAGCACGACGGCGCCGCCGGCCTGGGCGTTGAACTTCTCGACCGCATTCTTGACGCTGGTGAAGGCGATGTACTGGAGTTTACTGTCGACCGACAGGGTCAGGTCCTTGCCGTCGTGCGGCTCGCGCGAGAAGCCCAGGTCTTCGACGATGCGGCCCAGGCGGTCCTTGATCACGCGGCGGCTGCCCACCGCGCCGACCAGCGATTTTTGCTGCGCCAGCTCCATGCCTTCCTGGCCCACGTCTTCGACGTTGGTGAAGCCGACCATGTGGGTCATGACTTCGCCCTGCGGATAAAAACGCTTGTATTCCTTGCGCGTATCGAGGCCCGAGATTTTAAGTTTTTCGATTTTCGCGATGACGTCCATCTCGACCTGGCGCTTCAGGTAGACGAAGGTGCGGTCGGAGTCGAGCTTCTTGCGCAGTTCCGATTCCGGCATCTCGAGCAGGCGCGCCAGTTCCCTCAGTTTTTCCGGCGGCGAGGCCAGCACGTCTTCCGGGATCGCCCAGACGGCCTTCACCGGCAGGGACGAGGCCAGCACCTCGCCGTTGCGGTCCATGATCTTGCCGCGCGTGGCGGGCAGCTCGAGCGTGCGCTCGTAGCGGCTCTTGCCCTGCTTTTGCAGGAACTGGGTCGACATGCCCTGCAGCCAGAGCGCGCGCAGGCCGAGCGCGGCAAAGGCCGCGAACAGCACGAACAGCATCACGCGCGAGCGCCAGTCGGGCAGGCGCACGGCCAGCACCGGGCTCTTCGAGAAGGCCATGCCTTTGGCCGCGGCGACGCGGCCGGTGGTGAAGGGCTTGTCGCGCTTCATCGCGCGCCCTCCGTCAGGTACTGGGTGCGCGCCGGGGTCAGCGGGGTCATGTTCAGGTTGGTGCGGGCGATCTGCTCGATGCGCTCGTTCTTGCCGAGCGTGGACTGGTCCAGCTGCAGCTGGGCCCAGTCGATGTCGAGCTGGCGCGACTGCTGCTGCAGGCGCTCGAGTTCGATAAACAGGTGGCGCGCCTGGTAGCGCGCGTTAACCAGGGTCAGGCCGCAGGCGATCAGGCCGGCCGCCAGCAGGATGTTGAGCTTGTTGCTCATCGTGCCGCATCCTCCAGCCGCTCGGCCACGCGCAGCACCGCCGAACGGGCGCGCGGGTTGGCGGAGACTTCTTCGCCGGATGGCTTGATCTTGGCAATCAGCTTCATCTGCGGCTGCGGCAGGTCGACGGCGCGGATCGGCAGGCGCCGGTCCGGCTGCGGCACCTTGGCCTTGCTGGCCAGGAATTGCTTGACCATGCGGTCTTCGAGCGAGTGGAAGCTGATCACGGACATGCGGGCGCCGGGCGCGAGCATGGCGTAGGCAGCCGTCAGCCCTGCCTCGAGGTCCTCAAGCTCTTTATTGATGAAAATCCGGATAGCCTGAAAGGTACGGGTGGCCGGATCCTTGCCTTTTTCCCGAGTCTTGACCGCGTCTGCCACGATTGCGGCAAGCTGGCGTGTGCCTGAAATTGGCTCGATTGCCCGGCGAGCAACAACCGCCTTTGCAATCTGAAAAGCAAACCGTTCTTCCCCATAATCACGTATAACCTTTTCCAGTTGTTGTTCGGTCGCCGTGGCTATCCATTCGGCGGCCGAGAGTCCGCGTGTCGTGTCCATCCGCATGTCGAGCGGGCCGTCGTTGCGGAAGCTGAAGCCCCGCGTGGCGTCGTCGACCTGGGGCGAGGAGATGCCCAGGTCGAGCAGGATGCCGTCCACTTGCGTCACGCCCTGGGCGGCGAGTGCCGTGCCCATGGTCGCGAAGCTGTCGTGGACAATCGAAAAGCGTGGGTCGGTGATCTGCTGCGCGGTGGCGATCGCCTGCAGGTCCTTGTCGAAGGCAACCAGGCGACCGTCCGGTGCCAGGCGTGACAGGATCAGGCGGCTGTGGCCGCCGCGGCCGAAGGTGCCATCTATATAGAGACCCGAGGCACGAGCGCCCGTCAGGTCGAGCGCATCGACCGCTTCATCAAGCAGCACCGTGCGATGCTGCAATTCGGGCACCGGAGTGGCAATCGTCATCCGTGCCTCAGAAAGAGAAATTGGAAAGAACATCGGGCATGCCGCCGGCAACGGCGGATGCTTCATCGGCGGCCAGCTTGGCGGCGTCCCAGATCTCGAAGTGGCTGCCCATGCCGAGCATCATCACTTCTTTTTCCAGGCCGACGGCGGCACGCAGTTCGGGGGAAATCAGGGCGCGGCCGGCGCTGTCCATCTCGACATCGCAGGCGTTACCGAGGAAAATGCGCTGCCACGCGCGTGCCGACATGGGCCAGGCGGCGATCTGGTCGCGGTGGGTTTCCCAGACGGGACGCGGGAACAGCAACAGGCAGCCGTGCGGGTGGCGGGTCAGCGTGAGGCGGCCTTCGCATTGCAGCGCGAGGGCGTCACGATGCTTTGCCGGAATCGACATCCGGCCTTTCGCATCGAGATTGATCGCTGACGCGCCTTGAAACACGTAGGTACCTAGCTTTGGAGAGTTATCAGTTTAGTTGTTTTGCGCGCCGGGAGACCTGAACTTCTCCCACAAAACTGCACTTTTTCACACTGTTTCCCACTTTAGAGGAAGCGTTGTTACTGGTCAAGCGAATTCCGGTAGGAAAAATCTGGATTTTGCTAATGAAATGAAGGACTTAGCACGCATCGCTCAAGCAGTCTCACGACAAAATCTCTCGGAAAATTAAGCACTTAGGCTCAAGTGTGAATGTCTTACCTCATCTGGATAATTACGCGACATTTTTTCCTTGTAGAAAAAATATTCATTTTCCGTGACGAGATCGTAGCTGTGGCCGGCTCGCACGCGACATCCGGGAAATTGCGGATTCATGCTGGAAGGATTAGGATTTCTCCATCGCCCAACAGTTCGGCCCAGGCCGGGGGCGAGTTGCCGTAACAGCAAGGAGATTGCCGTGAGCCTGACCATTGCGCGCACCCGCGCCGTGTACGACCTGCTCGACGTACAGGATGCCCTGGATCGCAGCCGGGGCCGCTCGCCCGAGCTCGAAGCGTTCTATGAACGCATGCTCGATACCGGCCCCGAGCGCTTCGTGACCACGCCCTCTTCCCTCGACGCCCTGTCCCCGCTCTTTGAAGAATGCCCGAACTTCGACGCCGTGCTGGACGACCTGGCGCGCTACCTGCGCCTGGCCCACGCCGGCAACAAGGGGTTCAATGTGATGCCGATCCTGCTGCTGGGCGGGCCGGGCGTCGGCAAGACCCATTTCGCCAAGCGCCTGGCGCGCGCCATGGGCACCGACTGCGAACTGATCAGCATGAACGCCCTCTCAGCCGGCTTCGTCATCACCGGCAGCTCGGCCAGCTGGCGCGGCGCGAAATGCGGCAAGGTCGCCGAGCGCCTCGTGCGCGGCCAGTACGCGAATCCGGTCGTGGTGCTCGATGAAGTGGAAAAGGCGAGCGGTTCCTCGCAGTCCGACCCGCTGGCCGCCTTGTACCAACTGCTGGAGCCGGAAACCTCGCGCGCCTTCCGCGACGAATTCATCGACGTCGAGATCGACGCCAGCCAGATCTTCTGGGTACTCACCGCCAATTCCACCGAAGGCATCCCGGCGCCCCTGTTGAACCGGATGGCCGTGTACGAGGTGCCGGCGCCGACGGCGAGCCAGGCGGCCGGGATCGCCCAGCGCATGGTCGCGGCGCTGCTGGTGGAACTGAACTTGCCCGGGTTCGACGCGCGCCTGCCCGATGCGGTGCTCGACAAGCTGGCCCCGGTCGCCCCGCGCGACCTGCGCAAGACCCTGCTCGACAGCCTGGGTTATGCGGTGGCCGACGGGCGTGCCCATGTGACCGTGGCCGACGTGCGCCTGCGCGGCGTGCCGGGACGGGCGCGGATCGGGTTTTAACTTGGCGTTCCGCTGATCCTCCGGCGGCGCTAGAATAAGGTCATATCGTCAACCAGAGAGCCCCATGACCGAGTTCGCCATCACGCCACCTGCCACGCCTTCGCTCGCCATCTTCGGCAGCAGCGCCCGCTTCCCGATCCGCCGCGTCTTCTGCGTCGGCCGCAATTATGCGACCCACGCGCGCGAAATGGGCAGCGATCCGGACCGTGAACCGCCCTTCTTCTTCACCAAGCCGGCCGACGCCGTAGTGCCCGCCGAAGGCGCCATTCCCTATCCGCCGGCGACAAAGGACCTGCACCACGAGATCGAACTGGTCGTCGCCCTGCGTTCGGGCGGCGCCGACATTCCGGCGGACGAGGCACTGGCCAAGGTGTGGGGTTACGGCGTCGGCCTCGACCTGACGCGGCGCGACATGCAGGCGGTGGCGAAGGACACCGGCCGTCCGTGGGACATGGCCAAGGGTTTCGATGCCTCCGCCCCGTGCAGCCCGCTGCGTCCGGTGAGCGCCTTCGGCCATCCGGCAGACGATGCCTGCATCCGCTTTTCCGTGAACGGCGAGGTGCGCCAGGACGGCGCCTTGAACGAGATGATCTGGCCGATCGCCGACATCATCAGCCACCTGTCGCGCCTGGTGACGCTGGCGCCGGGAGACCTGATCTTCACCGGTACGCCGGGCGGCGTCGGTGCGCTGCAGCCGGGTGACCGGGTGCACGGCGAAGTGGCGGGCGTCGACGAGTTCGATCTCGAGATCGTCGAGAAATCGTAAGCGGGTAGTGGCCGCGCGTCCTCACCTGGCCGGCGTTGCGCGCAGCGCAGCCAGGAAGCGCTCCGGCTGCTCCACGCTGATCAATAACGAAGGTCCAGTTCTGGCCGGCAGGTAGACCACCCGGCCGCGGTCGGTCAGCAACGCAAACACCTGTCCGCCCTGCCCCGTAAAACGCCCCGCCGCATAACCCGGCAGGCTGATGCCATTGCTGCGCACGCCGAGCCGGGCCTCCGGGATGGCGTCGAGACTACCGGCCCGCGCCCGCGCCAGGTCGAACTCGCCCAGCGGACGCTCGTGCTGGTAGAAGTGGGCCGCGTGCAGCACGAGCTTGCCGTTTTCAAGAAGCAACTCGTTGTCCGACATGGTAAAACCGAGGGCCGACATCAACGGCACGATCAGGATCGCCGCCAGTCCCACGTTGCGCAGGGTACGCGCCGGCCCGTCGCGGCGCAGCACCAGCAAGGGCGCGCCGCAGGCCAGCAGCGCGATGGCGAACAAGGCCGCATACACCCAGGCGTCCGGCGCCGGAATCGCGAACGCCGTCAATGCTCGACCCAGCCCTTGGCATGCTCGACCGCACGCGCCCAGCGCGCCCGCAATTCGGCACGACGCTCGGCCGGCATGTCCGGCTCGAAGCGGCGCTCGGCGCGCCACAGGGCCTGGATTTCCTCGCGCGAGCTCCAGAAGCCCTCGGCCAGGCCGGCCAGGTAGGCCGCGCCCAGCGCCGTGGTTTCCGTCACCGCCGGGCGCACCACCGGCACGCCGAGCAGGTCGGCCTGGAATTGCATGAGTAAATCGTTGCGGGCGGCGCCGCCGTCGGCGCGTACTTCCATCACCGGGCAGGCGGCATCCTTCTGCATCGCCGCCAGCAATTCCGCGCTCTGGTAGGCGATTGCCTCGATCGCCGCGCGTGCAATGTGCGCCTTTGTCGTGCCGCGCGTCATGCCGACGATGGTGCCGCGCGCGTATGGGTCCCAGTGCGGCGCGCCGAGGCCGACAAAGGCCGGCACCAGCATCACGCCGCCGGAATCCGGCACCGAGGTCGCCAGCGCTTCGACCTCGTTCGACTCCTTGATGATGCCGAGGCCATCGCGCAGCCACTGGACGGTGGCGCCGCCCATGAAGACGCTGCCCTCCAACATGTAGTCGGTGCGGCCGTCGATCTTCCAGCCGATGGTCGCCAGCAGGCGGTTGCGCGAGACCGGCGGCACATAGCCCGAGTGCATCAGCATGAAACAACCGGTGCCATAGGTATTTTTCACCATGCCCTTGTCGTAGCAGGCCTGGCCGAAGGTGGCGGCCTGCTGGTCGCCGGCGATGCCCGACAGGGGGATCGGCCTGCCGAACCATTCCTCGCGCGCGAGGCCGACCTGGCCCGAGCTGCGCACCACTTCCGGCAACATCGATTCCGGCACGCCGAACAGGTCGAGCAGAAACGGATCCCAACGCATCGTATGGATGTTGTAGAGCATCGTGCGCGAAGCGTTGCTGACGTCGGTGACATGGCGCCCGCATAATTGATAGGCGAGCCAGCTGTCGATCGTGCCGAAACAGAGTTCGCCGGCCAGGGCCCGTTCGCGCGCGCCGGGCACGTTCTCGAGCAGCCATTGCAGTTTGGTGGCGGAAAAATAGGCGTCCAGTTCGAGTCCGGTGCTGCGGCTGATCTGGCGCGCGTAGCCCGCCTCGCGCAGGCGGTCGCAGGCACCGGCCGTTCTCCGGTCCTGCCAGACGATGGCGGGCGCGATCGGCTCGCCGCTGGCGCGGTCCCAGACGACGGTGGTCTCGCGTTGATTGGCGATGCCGATGGCGGCGATCTGGGAAGCCGGCACGCGGCTATCGGACATCACCTTGCGCGCGCAGGCGAGCTGGCTGTTCCAGATGTCGAGCGCGTCGTGCTCGACCCAGCCGGGCTGCGGGAAATGCTGGGGAAACTCCTGCTGGGCGCAGGCGAAGACCTGTCCCTGGCGATCGAACAGGATGGCGCGGGAACTGGTCGTTCCCTGGTCCAGGGCCAGGACGTACTGCGGCACGTACTGAGGCAGATGTTGAGGCACGAGTCCCCCTGCGCTGTGAATTAAGTGTAAAGCAGGCCGATAGGCCGGATTCTGTGTAGTGGTCTCCCTTGCGGGACGCCCCTATGACAGCCATTCCTCTAGGCGCCGAATTACTCCGGCGCTCAAGCTTCCTACCCGCACGCTCCGCGAGCAACATCAACGCGTGCCTATTTGGAATTGCTCCGAGTGGAGGTTACCGCGTTTCACCGTAACTAAATACGCTCGTCTCTGTGGCCCTATTCCTCGCCTTATACCCCTGGCTTGCGCCAGCGGCTTTCGGCGGACGGCCGTTAACCGTCACCCCGCTCTGTGGAGTCCGGACCTTCCTCCCGCCGGCACCTTGAGAGTGCCAGCCAGCGGCTGTCTGGCCTGCTTCACGGGGTGCATTGTAACCGATGGGGGTAAGCGCCGCCATTTTTGAAAATCGGTGTCGCCATTTGAAAAGCCCGCCGCCAGGCGATTGCATAGAATGCCACGATGCCTACCTTTCAAGGATGACCGACACATGACGCACCCTTCCCGCACCGGCGGCCAGATCCTGGTCGATGCACTGCACGTCCACGGCGTCGACACCGCCTTCGGCGTGCCCGGCGAAAGCTATCTCGACGTGCTCGACGCCCTGCATGACTCCGAGATCCGCTTCGTCATCAACCGCCAGGAAGGGGGCGCGGCCTTCATGGCCGAGGCCTACGGCAAGCTGACCGGCAAGCCCGGCATCTGTTTCGTCACCCGCGGCCCCGGCGCGACGAACGCCTCGATCGGCGTGCACACGGCCTACCAGGATTCCACGCCCATGATCCTGTTCATCGGCCAGGTCGGCAACGATTTCGTCGACCGCGAAGCCTTCCAGGAAATCGACTACCGCCGCATGTACGGCGAAATGGCGAAATGGGTGGCGCAGATCGACCGCGCCGACCGCATCCCCGAATACATCGCGCGCGCGTTCCAGATTGCGACCAGCGGCCGTCCGGGCCCGGTGGTACTGGCCCTGCCCGAGGACATGCTGATCGATACGGCAGAAGTGGCCGACACCCGCCGCTACCAGCCGGTGCAGGCGGCGCCAAGCGCTGCGCAAATCGATACCCTGCGTTCGATGTTGGCCGAAGCGCAGCGCCCGATCGTGCTGCTCGGCGGCGGCACCTGGAATGCGCAGGCCTGCGCCGACCTGCAACGCTTCGCCGAAGCGAACGCACTTCCCGTCGCCTGCACCTTCCGCTTCCAGGACCTGCTCGATAACGCCCACCCGAATTACATCGGCGACGTCGGCATCGGCATCAACCCGAAACTGGCCGCGCGCGTCAAGGACGCGGATCTCGTCATTGCGATCGGCCCGCGCCTGGGCGAGATGACGACCGGCGGCTACACCCTGCTCGCCTCGCCGGTGCCGGCCCAGCGCCTGGTCCACATCCACGCCGACCCCGAGGAACTGGGCAGCGTCTATCAGGCCGAATTGATGATCGCCAGCGGCGCGCCGCAAGTCACCGCCATGCTGGCCGCGATGGAACCGGTCGATGCCAGCGCCTGGCGCCATACCGTCGCCGAGGCGAAGGCCGATCTCGCCGCTTACCAGGAGCAGCCGCCAATCTTCAGGAACGGCGAAGCGCCGCTGGACCTGTGGCAAGTGGTGCAGGACCTGATGGCGACGCTCCCACGCGACACCATCATCACCAACGGCGCCGGCAACTACGCCTCCTGGGCGCACCGCTTCTGGCGCTATGGCGGCATGCGCACGCAGCTGGCGCCGACCAACGGCGCGATGGGCTATGCGGTGCCCTCGGGTGTCGCGGCAAAAATCGTCGACCCGCAGCGCACCGTCGTCACCTTTGCGGGAGACGGCGAATTCATGATGACGGGCCAGGAACTGGCGACCGCCGTGCAGTACGGGGCCGGCGTGATCATCATCGTCTTCAACAACAGCATGTTCGGCACCATCCGCATGCACCAGGAAAAAACCTATCCGGGCCGCGTCTCGGGTACGACCCTGCACAACCCGGACTTCGCGGCGCTGGCGCGGGCCTACGGCGGGCATGGGGAAATCGTCGAGAAGACGGCCGACTTCGCGCCGGCCCTGGCGCGCGCACTGGAACATGCGAACGGCAAGGGGTTGCCGGCGCTGATCGAGCTGCGTTACGACGGTAACCTGATTACGCCAAACCTCACGCTGGAGGCGATGCGCAAGGCGGCGCAGGCGGGACAGGGGGGCTAAGGCCCGCTTGCACCGCAAACGGCGACGGCAGGTACTACAAGCGCCGTTCCAGCGTCAGCTCGGCGCTGAACGCCAGCGGCCCGTCGCTGTCGGTGGTCAGGCTGCCGTTGAAGGTGTATGCGCCATTGGCGAGAACACCGACCGTGATCTTGCCCCCTGTGATCGTCAGGCTGTCGCGGCCTTTCGACGCCGTGAATGCGGCCGAGCGCACTTGCACGTGGGCGGCGCTGTCCAGATGTTGAACGAAGTACGTGCTGTCGCCGACCACGAACTCACCCGTGCGCAGGTAATCGCTCAAGGGCACATAAGCTGCGGGAAGGCTGACGCCACTCTTGCGCGGGGGTGCGAAGTTGAGGTCGATCCGCACATGGCTGCCCTGGTAGGGGGCGGTTATCATGATGCCGGCCGAACTGATATCGGTCCCGTTCACGTCCTTGTACGTCGCGCTCGCCCTGGCAGCGCAGACATCCTGGCTCGCCTGCAAGGGCGTCAGGGATGCTCCCTGGAATGACACCCGCCCCGAGTCGAAGACGGGGGAATTTGAAAACCGCCGCCACTCGGCGCCGCCGCTCGCGCCAAGCTTACCGATGATCGCGTTGTCGCCCGCGATGTGCCAATTCGCAGGTGCCCCATTCGTTTCGAGCAGTGTGCTCCCCTGCAGCTTCCAGCCCGAGGTGGAGCGGTCGCAATGCTTGACGACGATGTCGGCCCCATTCTGGACCAGGACATAAGGCAGCAGGAATTCGGAAAATGCGTATGGATTGATTTGATACCAGAGTCCCTGCGTATTGACTGGTGCCGGTTCGGGCTGCGAACTGCCTCCGCCGCACGCGGCCAGCGCGAGAAGCGCGGCAAAGCCCGTAATTATTCTAAGGTGCATCAGGGGCCGTCCTTTTTTGGTTAAAACGCGAATCACGCCGCCACGCGAGCAGATCCCGTTTCGCGAATAGTTTACCGAATTAAGATGGTCCAATTCTCACCTTTTATCACCTCGCACGAACGCTCCAGCACGGTCCTCGACCCTGGTTCGATTGCCAAACGCAGCATTGCGCCGAACGCGCTATGCTGCTCGACGGCAGCATGCACAACGGGCCTGCGCGCCAGGCAAAACGATAAGGAGACGAAACACCGTGAGCACCACCCCAGAACTGGTCTTGTGCATTCCCGGTCCATGGGACAACAGCAGCATCCTGGCCGACGAGATCGCCGTCAGCGCCATCGGTTATTCCCTGACGGGCACCGTGCTGCGCGACGCCGAGACCGGCTTCGCCTGGGAACTCGTGCTGCAAGGGCCCGATCCGAACCTGGCGGCGGACTTCGCCAGGGCCGGTCCGCACTGGGCCTCCACCGAGGCGATGGCCGACATCGACGACCACGCGTCGGTCGCCTACCTGGCAGGACCGGGCGGTTCGCGCGAAGCGGCCGAGGCGATGATGCGCGCCGGCGCCGCCCTGATCGATAGCGGCGGCCTTGGCGTGAAGGTCGACAGCACCGGGATCGCCCACGCCCCGGCATACTGGATCGACATGTGCGAACAGCTCGACCAGCTGACGGCGCACCGGGCGCTGGTGGTCTACGTGGCCGGCGCCGAGGTCTATTCCTGCGGCATGCACAACTTCGGCTTGCCGGAAGCGATCACCAGCGGGGGCGACAAGACGCAGGCGGCCGACATGCTGCGCTTCTTCACCCGCTACCTGCTCGAACGTTCTCCACAACTGGCCGATGGCCACACCTTTTCGGTCAGCGAGGGCAAACCCGTGTACCGGGTCGAAAAGGTGGCGGCGGTCGATTACGGCGAAGGCTCGCTGTTCAATAATCCCTACGGCGCCTGGCGCCTGAGCCCGGTCGCCCCGGAAAAGAAGGGCAACTGGTGGGTCCGCAACCGGCAATAAGTCGACTGGCGGCCGTTCGCTAGCCCGGCAGCAGGGGCTCGAGATCGGCCGGCAGCGGCAAGGGGCCGTCGAATACGCTTTGCTGCTCCGCTGTCGGATGCGTCAGGAACAGCGCGACGAGGGCAATGAACAGCCAGGCGAGCGAGTTGCGCAGCGTGGACCGTTTCCTGGGCTTTTCCTCCTGTTCGGTGCTGGTCGAACCCATACTGTAGACCAGCGCGCACGGACACACCCGGGCGCACGATTCGATCGCTCCAGGTCGTCGGCAGGCCTGGGGCCGCATTTCAGAACTGTCGCGTTTGCGCATATCGGCAGCGTTTTGCATTGTCCAATTCGATGGCAATTCGTTGCCGATTCGTCAGTACCTCCCTCTGGTAAAATACGCGCGACCCTTTTCGTCGTGCCGGCGGTTTTGTCCGGCATGTGCATGCACTACCCTCCACCATTCAATCCATGTTTAGTTTCTTTAAAAGAAAAAAAGCCGCCGACACACCGGCGCCGGTCGAGGTTGTGCCGGCGCCGGTTGTGCCCGCCCCTGCGCCCGCCCCGGCGCCTGCTGCACCTGCCCTGGCACCTGCCCCGGTAACGCAAGCCGTCCCTGAAGCCGACCTCTTCATCGAAGAAACGGCCGAACGCCCGACCAGCGAAGCGGAAAAGAAACGGTCCTGGATGACGCGCCTGAAGGCGGGCCTGTCCAAGACCTCGAGCAATTTGTCGCTGCTGTTCGTCGGCGCGCGCATCGACGAAGACCTGTACGAGGAACTCGAGTCCGCGCTGCTGATGTCGGATGCCGGCATGGACGCGACCCAGTTTCTTCTCGATAGCCTGCGCCGCAAGGTGAAGGAGGACAAGCTGCTCGACGCCGCCGCCGTGAAGGCCGCGCTGAAAACGCTGATGATCGAGATGCTCGCGCCCCTGCAAAAGCCGCTGGAACTGGGCCGCCATGAGCCGCTCGTGATGATGATTTCCGGCGTCAATGGTGCGGGTAAAACCACCACCATCGGCAAACTCGCCAAGCACATGCAGCGCTCGGATCAGTCCGTGCTGCTGGCCGCCGGCGACACCTTCCGCGCCGCTGCGCGCGAGCAGTTGATGGTCTGGGGCCAGCGCAACAACGTCACCGTGATCTCGCAAGCCTCGGGCGATCCGGCCGCGGTCGCCTTCGACGCGGTGCAGTCTGGCAAGGCACGCGGCGTTGACGTCGTGATGGTCGATACAGCCGGCCGCCTGCCGACCCAGCTGCACCTGATGGAAGAACTGAAAAAGATCAAGCGCGTGATCGGCAAGGGCATGGATGGCGCCCCCCACGAAACCGTGCTCGTCATCGACGGCAATACCGGCCAGAACGCGCTGGCGCAGGTGAAGGCTTTTGATGACGCGCTGCAGCTGACCGGCCTCGTGATCACCAAGCTCGACGGCACGGCCAAGGGCGGCGTGCTGGCCGCGATCGCGCGCACGCGTCCGGTGCCGGTGTACTTCATCGGCGTCGGCGAGAAGCTGGACGACCTGCAGCCTTTCAATGCAGAAGAGTTCGTCGAAGCGCTGCTCGGATAAATGCAGATGATCGAATTCCACTCCGTTTCGAAGCAATATTCCGCCGATGCCACCGCCCTGCGCGAGGTATCCCTGAACATCGACAAGGGCGAACTGGTCTACCTGGCCGGCCCGTCCGGCGCCGGCAAGTCGACCCTGATGAAGATGATCGCCGCCATCGAGCGTCCGAGCAGCGGCCGCGTGATCGTGTTCGGCCAGGACATCGGCAAGCTGGGCAAACCCGGCATCCCCTTCCTGCGCCGTAAACTCGGCCTGATCTTCCAGCACCAGCGCCTGCTGAACGACCGCAACATCCTCGCCAATACGATGCTGCCGCTGCTGGTCACCGGTGCCCCCAAGGCCGGGGCCGAGCAACGGGCCCGGGCCGCGCTCGACAAGGTCGGCCTGCTCGACCGTGCGAAAGCCCATCCGCTGGAACTGTCCGGCGGCGAACAGCAGCGCGTGGCGATTGCCCGTGCGATCGTCAACCGGCCGCAGATCATCCTGGCCGACGAACCGACGGCCAACCTCGACCGCGTGGCCGCCGACAAGGTGCTCGACGCCCTGCGCGCGTTTCATTCCGTCGGCGTGACCTGCCTGATTTCGACCCACGACGAGCAGGTGCTCGACGGCGCGGCGCGCGTGATTCGCCTGGAACATGGCCAACTCGTCCCGACTGACCGTGTTGGAGGTGCGGCATGAGCCCCTGGATCCGCCAGCACCAGTTCGCGCTCGGCGCGGCACTGTCCACCCTGCGCAAGGCGCCCGGCAGCTTCCTGTTCAACGTGCTCGTCGTCGCGGTGGCGCTGGCGCTGCCCTTCGCCGGCATCACCCTGCTCGACAACGTGCGTCCGATGTCGGAGCAGTTATCGGTCGATCCGGAAGTAAGCCTGTTCGTGAAACCGGGCGCGACGCGCGAGGAGGCGCAGGCGCTCGCACCCCGGCTGCGCCAGATCCTGCAAGGCAGCAAGGCCAGGATCGTGTTCGTGCCGCGCGAACAGGCGCTCGACGATTTGAAAGACCGCAGCGGCCTGTCCGCCGCCCTCGACACGCTGGGCGAGAATCCGCTGCCCGACAGCTATGTGATGAAACTCGAAGGTTTCAATAGCACCGTCGAGGCCGCGCGCATCGACGGCATCGTCGAGCAGATGGGCGCGCTGCCGCAGGTCGATACCGTGCAAGTCGATTCGGCCTGGGTGAAACGCCTGGCTGCCCTGCTCGGCATCCTGCGCCTGGCGCTGCTGTTGCTGGCGGTCACGCTGGGCGTGGTGGTGATTGCGGTCGTGTTCAACACGATCCGCCTGCAGGTCCTGACCCAGCGTGAGGAAATTGCCGTCTCGAAGCTGCTGGGCGCGACCGACAATTTCATCCATCGGCCTTTCTATTACACGGGCGCCCTGCTCGGGCTGTGCGCCGGCGCCGTGGCGCTGGGCGCGGTCGCGCTGGGCCTGCATCCGCTCAACAATGCCATCGCCGAGTTCGCGCGGCTGTATGCGTCGGAATTCCAGCTGGCGCCGCTCGGCGCGCTGGAAGTGGCGGGCTTGCTGGCCATCAGTGCCGGACTCGGCCTGGTCGGGGCCCTGCTGTCGGTGCAGCGCCACCTGGCGCGCATGCGCTGAGGCCGCGCAGGGAGACGGAAGCGGTATGGCCGGGCGATTCTGCCCGGGCCATATCGCCTGCCCATGTTGTGCCGCCCTGCAAATTTTCACGCCCCCATTTGTAGGTATTGACGCCGCCAGCGCGCCAGACATCTTCCCTTCTGAGCGCTGAACTTCTTCCTCGGTGCGCCAACTAACAGAAACCACGTGTCGCGGACCCGTAACCTGAGTCCTGACCGCAGCCGCATGTCCGGTACGTTTGAGCTATCTCAACAATAATGCAAGGCTTTGTTCTACAGTAAATCGTTCTATTTTCGTTTCCGCAAAGAAATACTTTGATGAAACTTAAACGCTCTTCCGATCCGGGGGCGTTGCTGGCACTCTCCCATGGGGAGTGCTAATATATGTTCTCAAGTGAAGGTAAACAAGATCTGAAACGCATCCGGCACAGGCTTGAAGATAAGCGTGCCATCAGTTTCCGGGATGTCCCGGGAACCTGATCGATGCAGCAAAGATTACTCTACGAGGAAAATGATGATGTCCGCACAATCCGCACTGGTTCCGACCAGCAGTCGTGCCTTGAACCTCGGTTTCACCGGCAATCTCGGCAATATCGACGCGTATATTTCCGCCGTCAACCGCCTGCCGATGCTGACCCACGAGGAAGAGGTTTCGCTGGCAAAGCGGCTGCGGGATGCGAATGATCTCGACGCCGCGCAAAAGCTGGTGCTGTCGCACCTGCGCCTGGTGGTGTCGATCGCGCGCGGCTACCTGGGCTATGGCCTGCCGCACGCCGACCTGATCCAGGAAGGCAATATCGGCCTGATGAAGGCCGTGAAGCGTTTCGACCCGAACCAGGGCGTACGCCTGGTGTCGTACGCGATGCACTGGATCAAGGCCGAGATGCACGAATACATCCTCAAAAACTGGCGCCTGGTGAAGGTCGCCACGACCAAGGCCCAGCGCAAGCTGTTCTTCAACCTGCGCAGCAACAAGGTGGGCCTGGACGCGATGACCCCGACCCAGGTCGACGACCTGGCGAAGATGCTCGACGTCAAGCGTGAGGAAGTGATCGAGATGGAAACCCGCCTCTCGGGCCGCGACATCGCCCTGGAAGCGCCGACCGACGACGAAGACGACAAGTTCTCGCCGATCGCCTACCTGTCCTCGGACCAGCAGGAACCGACCAAGGTGCTGGAAGCCGAGCAGGTCACGCGCCTGCAGTCCGAAGGCCTGGAAACGGCGCTGGGCAAGCTCGACCCGCGTTCGCGCCGCATCGTCGAAGCGCGCTGGCTGGCGAACGACGACGGCTCGGGTGCGACCCTGCACACGCTGGCCGAAGAGTTTGGCGTGTCGGCCGAGCGGATTCGCCAGATCGAGTCGGCGGCATTGAAGAAGATGAAAGGTGCGCTGGCGGCGTTTGTGTAAGCAGCCAGACATTGAAGGACACGGCGGCCCCGCGCGGGCCGCTTTTTTTTTGGCAAATTTGTTGGTCAATGTAACGGGCCGCATGGTTTCAAACGGTGAACGCGTGGGCAATGCCCACCCTACGTTACGCCACAGTTGATTGAACTTGCTGCGGACGGTGGTGCACCGTAGGGTGGGCATTGCCCACGCGTTACGGCGTTCGATCAACTGCGCCCTAACTCAGCACATCCGCCCAGATCTGCCGCGCCCAGGCATCGGCATCTCCCCCCTCCTGCGCAGATGCATGCTCGGACAGCACGCCGGCCCCCTCCGCCTGCATGCTCTTCTTCGCCGCGTCGTACCGGTACAAGGTCGAGATGTGCATTGCCTGCCTGTCGTCGATATAGCTGTAGCAGGTATTGGCAAAGGCCGGTGCCGCGTCTGGCGCCTGGCCCAGCATCAGGTCGACGACGGCACGCGCACAGATCTTCGCCTGGGCATTGGCCATATGCGCCGACTTGGGCAAGCCCGATTCGATCGCATCGCCAATGACGTGGACCCGGGGCAGTACCGTCGAGGCATAACTGAGAAAATCGACCTCGCACCAGCGCCCCTCGCTGTCCGCCAGGCCGGCCTCCTGGGCAAGTTTGCCCGCGCGCTGGGGTGGAATGATGTTCAGCACGGTGGACTTGACCGTATCGAACGCCGTCCTGACGGTCTTCGTCGCCACATCCACTCCCTGCAGCTCGCTGCCCGGCAGGTAGTCGATCAGGCCGGGATACAGGTCACGCCATGCCCGCTCGAACAGGGCCCGTTTCGAGGTGATGACGGGATTGGCGTCGAGCACCACGACCTTGGACCGGGGTTTGTGCGTCTTGAGGTAAAAGGCGACCTGGCAGGCGCGCTCATAGGGCGCGGGCGGACAACGATAAGGCTGTGGCGGCACCACGATCGTGAAGACGCCGCCGTTCGGCATGGCGATCAGCTGGCGCTGCAGATTGCGCGTCTGCGGTCCCGCTTTCCAGGCATGGGGAATCTGCTCCTGGGCGCCGGCGAGCGCGGGAAAGGCGTCGTAGATGAAATCGATCCCGGGGGCGAGGATCAGCCGGTCATACGACAGTTTTTTATCTGCCATGACGATGCGCGACTTGTCCGGGTCGATCGCCGTGACGCCGCCGCGCATGAATTTGACGCCATGGTGCTGCTGCAGCGCATCGTAGGCGAAGGTGAGTTGCTCCAGCGTTCGTTGGCCGGCCAGCACGCGGTTGCTGACCGGGCAAGAGACGAACTGCGCGTTCTGGTCCACGAGGATGACCTCGATGCGTCCGCCGCTCAATAGCCTGACGTACTTGGCCGCGGTCGCGCCGCCATAGCCGGCGCCGACCACCACGACACGGCCTGGTGAAGCGCTCCTGCGCTTGCCGGATGCCTGCGCCATGGCTGTCCATGCCGACCCTGCCAATGCCCATTCGAGAAGCTGGCGTCTGCGCATCGCCTCACTCCCATTCCAGGGAAGGATAGATCAGGTTGACATTACGCCGGTTGACGACGTCAAAAAGCTGCCAGCGCCCGCGCTCGGAGGCCGCCGCCGTCCCCATCGTCTCGGTCATGCCGGTGCCGTTTTTGATACTGGTACGTACGTCGCGCAGCAAAGTCGTCAGGTAGGCGCGCTGCCTGTCCAGGGCCTGGTGCTTGTCGCGTGTGACGGGGCCATGTCCCGGAATGGTCGCGACGGCCGGCAGCCTTTCCAGTGCATCCATCGCAGAGAGCCAGCCCTTGATGTCGCCATCGACGGCGGGCGTGCGCTCGATGAACAGCAGATCGCCCGTCCACAGGGTGCCGCTCGCGGCATCGAACACGGTCAGGTCGTTGTTGGTATGCGCACCCGGCCAAGCCCGGAGTTCGAGCTTGCGCCGGCCCAGGTCGAGGCTCAGGCGGTCCTGCACCGTCTCGTCCGGGGCGACCAGCCTGCTGTTGTCGGCCGCGCCGCCCAACTGTTTTTTCAGGTTGCGCACGTACATATCGCTGCGCAGGGCCATCGCCTGGGGCAGCATGGCATGGCCGATGAATCGGGGTTGCGCACCAGGCTTGTCGTCGATGAAAGCGGCGTTGCCGAATACGTGGTCAGGGTGCACATGCGTGTTGATCACATAGCGAATGGGCAGCCGGGTAATCGCGCGCAGCGCTTCCTTCAGGGCCATGCCGACCGCATACGAGCCGCCGGTATCGATGACCGCGACTGCGTCCGTGCCGACCACGAAGCCGATGTTGGCGATATCGCCGTCGTAACCGTCGTCGACGTCCTTGTGCTGCCCGATGTGCACGTACATGCCCGGCGCAACCTGCTCGAGACGCAGCGGCGCGGCGTCGGCATGCGCAGTATGCGCGGCTGCCAGCACGACCAGCGCGCGGACCAGGCGCCGCACCTAGCCTCCGACGTCCAGCGACTGGCGGAAGGTGGCGCCCCGATTGTCCTGCAGGACGACTTGCAAGGTGCCGGGCTTGTCGGCGAAGAAGCCAAACTGGATCGAAGGATTCTCGCTGATGCCGATATTGGTGTCGGCCATCAGCACCGGCTTGCCGTTGTACGTGACGTCGACCTTGTTGATGAAAAAGGCGGGCCGGAATCCATGCGTGACCAGGTCGCGCTGCAAACCGGTGTACATCGGGTGCCTGATCAGCAGCCTTGCCTGGTTGACCTCGCCTCCCTTGAAAGGCCCGTCCAGCGCCATCTTCATTTGCCCCGCCGCGGCGACCGCTGCCGCATCGCCGCTGGGCGCCGGACCGGCGCAACCGCCCGAGGCTTTCACGGTCACTGCATTCACATAGTAACGGCCATCGCTCGACTCCGCCACGACGTGCACCGGGGAATCGGATTCGAAGCGGATCCTGGTCGCGATTTCTGCTTTTCCACTCTGCGGAAGAAAGTGGAAAACCGCCGTCAGGGGCACCGGGTTTTCGTCGACCAGCACCGTGACCGACTTGATGTACTGCTGTGCCGTCATCGGATGATCGATGCTGAAGGCGAACGGGACCTGGTCGCCGCTGGCCGCGCGCGCCGGCGCAGTCAGACGGATGAAAGGCGCCGCTTCCAGTTTCTTCCCGGGGAAGAGAGACTGTTGCAGCGAGGCCCAGGCGGCATTCGCCTCTTGTGCCGGCGCTGGTAACGGAGACGCCGACCAGGCCAATATCGCCAGGCTGAAGACCCAGGAAGAGCAGCGGCTGCCCTGTAGACGGTTTTTCATCAAATCAACCTTTATCCATGAAGGATGCACGTTTCATTGCCGAACTTGGCGCCCTGTTCTTCCCTGGAGCGATGTAATGACTATAACGCAGGAAGGCCGTAAAGCCCATCGTGTTCCATGCGGCGCGCTGCGGCGTGTTAGGAAGCAGTCCTGCGTCGGCTCCGCGGGCACGAGCGTTCGAGCCAAAGCCACTAATGTAAGCAATTGTTAAGTCTGTCAACAAGCTGGTCAGCTGCGTCGTTAATGGTCGGTAGGATGTGACCATGCACTACCAAACAACCAACCGAGGAGCTGCACCATGAAAAAAATTACCGCTACCCTGATCGCGAGCCTGTTTGCCACCGTTGCCGTCGCACAGACGCCAGCGACGCCTGCAACCTCGGCAACCCCAGCCGCGCAAGCGAGCACGGACACCACCACGCCGAAAGCAGCGTTCGTGGATAACAAGGATCTGAAGGCCAGCACGCAAACCAACGGCAAGCTGGTCAAGAAGGTCAGCAAGGCCGATGCCAAGGCGGCGGCAAAAGCCGACAAGGACGCCAAGGCGGCAGCGAAAGCCGAGGGCAAGGGCGCCGTCAAGGCGGACGCCGATACCCACGGCGCGCATGTTTCCGAAACCGCCAAGACCAAGTAATCGTTTTGGACACATGAAAAACACCCGCGAAGATCGCGGGTTTTTTTATGCCCCTTGCGATAGCGGCAGCGGGCGTATCCAGGACCCTAGGGCCGGCCGGTCACACGCTGCACCATCGCGTAGAGCACGGACATCTGCAAGCCGCTCGTGAGCGCATAGTTCGGATCGTATTGGTTGGCGTAGCCCCACCAGTCAAAGCATGCCTTCGGATTCGTGGGGCCGGGCGCACTCGACGCAATGGTGTCGGGATACAGGACCACGAGTCGGTTCGTATCGGCCCACTCGTTAATGCCGGCCTCGGTGACCCAGCGGTTTCCGATAAGCGACTCCGCTTGCAGGCAGCCATGCATGGCAAGGACGAATCCGCAGGTTTTCCCTTGCGTGCAGGTTTTAGGGACAAAAATCTTCCCGGTCGAGCTCATCGAGACGTTCGGCGACGCCCCGAACTCGGTTTGGTCGAATGTCGACAAGGTCCCCGTCAGCTTTCCGTTATTACGTGGGCTCAAAGGACCGAGGAACATCGTCAGCCAGGTTTTCACCGAATCGTACACGGCGCCATTGACGGTGCAGTTCACCATGTAGGGGCTCCCGAGCGTGCCGCAGGGGAGCTCGCCGTTTGGAGATTCCCAGCCGTG
The DNA here is from genome assembly GCF_059801075.1 of Massilia sp. LXY-5. NCBI lineage: Bacteria > Pseudomonadati > Pseudomonadota > Betaproteobacteria > Burkholderiales > Oxalobacteraceae > Massilia > Massilia sp. LXY-5. The sequence goes on along the minus strand of NZ_JBNNEH010000003.1, from coordinate 266,514 downwards.
AGCGGCGGGGAAGGCATTATCGAAGCGGACATTCGCACCGTAATGCTGGTATTCGGAATTGAGGTCGGCCATCTCGCGCGGGTTGACGACAGTGTCCTGCGTGCCGGACCAGAGGTAGACAGGCTGGCCTTTGAGATTGGAAGAGGGGTCGATGGTGCCGAGGCTCGACTGCGCATCCAGGTAGGCTATTGAGGCCGCAAGCGTGCTGTTGTACGATGCCTGATTGGTCGGGAGCGTCTGGCCGCCACAATTTGCCAACGCGCCCGCAGCGCCCTCGAGCCCCGCGCACCAGTACACGCCGCCCGCGTAGATGGCTGCGCCCTTGAAGGTCGACGAGTGGGCAACGTGCATCTGCACTGCCGCGAAACCGCCCGACGAAATCCCGGCGACGAAGATTTTCGCTGGGTCAATCTGGTAGCGCGGGAGTTTCACGACGGCAGTCGTGACCGCTGCGGGGTCCGCTGCGACGCTCGTGGACACGGCCAGTGTTGTCGGCCCCGAAGATGCTTGCGGCGCCGTGGCGTCGCCTCCGCATCCAGTCACGGCAAGCGCAAGAACAGCTTGCAAGGCCAGGCGTAACTTCAACGCATTTGCACTCATTGTCGCCTCCTCCACCAATCGGAAAACGGACCAGGCTTCCTCCGCCGCGACCTCGTCTTCACGCATGGGCAATATTGTCGTGTTTGCTCGATTATATCGAGCGTCCACGCAGGGGGCGCGCGTTAGGCCTGGCGCCAGCTCGCCCGGCACGAATAAAAAAGGCGCTGTTCGCGTTAAGCGTGGAATATGCCGATTGCCGCTCGCAGCAAGGCCTCCGGCGTCTTGACACGGGCGCCGTCGAGCGCCCAGCGCCAGCCGAGATAGTTGCCGAGGTAACGGCTGGCAACCCCGCGAAACGGCTGCAGCCAGCCGCGCAGGCGGCTGTGATAGGCATTCACATTCTGGACGTGGATCGCGCCGCGCACCCGGATTCCCGCCTGCAAGTTCACCGCTTCATGGGTGATACCGGCTTCGCGTGCGAAATGCCGGTAGGCCGAATGGGCGTCCGTCACCAGCAACACGTCCGGCTCCAGGCGCACTTTCAAATGTTCGTGCAATTGCGCCCGCGTAACAGGCCCCTTGCCCGGGACCCAGTCGAGCGTCTGGCCGGTCCGGTCGCGTGCGACCAGGATGCACATCTGCTCGTTCGAAATGCCGCGTTTTGTCGCCTTTCCGCCGCGCTTGCGTGGAGGCCGATCGAGCGAGCGGGACCCTTTGTGTGATTCGAGCACATACATCTCGTCGGCCTCGGCGATCCCGGCCAGGCGCTGGGGTCGGTCGTTTTGAGTGAGCGCGAGAAAACGGTGGCGCCAGCGAAAGCTGGTGGCGCGGGCAACGCCGAGCTGGGCGGCGCTGCGCCGGATGCTGTGCGAGTCGAGCATGCCGCCCAGGTAATCGAGCCAGCGCCCTTTGTGGCGCAGGCGCGCCAGCGGCGTGCCGGTGAGCGCATTGCAGGTGCGGCCGCAAGCGCGGCAACGAAAGCGCTGCAGCCCGTTGGCGCGGCCGTGCTTGTGGAAGCGATTCAAGCCGCAACCGGGACAGGCAAGTTGCGGCGCGCTCGCCTGCTCGATGACGTCCACCGTCCGATCGCGCTTGACCGTTGGCAGCAGCAGGCCGAGCAAACGTTCGCGCTGGCGCCGGGTCAGCGCGGCCAGGTTCTTCAGGAAGTGCTCGAACTTGCGTGCTTGCATGCGAACCTCCTCTCAGGTGAAGTCTCATTTGGACCTCAGCCGTTCAAGAAGATTCCACACTCAACGCGAACAGCGCCATAAAAAAAACGGCGGTCCCTGTGAAGACCGCCGCCAACCTACCGGTAACGCTACGCGGGCCTGCGCCCGCTTGCATCAATAAATCGCCGCGCCCGACGCATCCTTCAGCTGCGCCTTCCAGGCGCCCTGCACCAGCTTGACGACCGATGCCGGCATCGGCACGTAGTCCAGCTCGGCTGCGGCGGCGCTGCCGTTCTTGTAGGCGTAGTCGAAGAACTTGACGACCTCTTTACCCTTGGCCGCGTCCGCCTGTGCACGGTGCATCAGGATGTAGGACACGCCGGTGATCGGCCAGCTGCTCTTGCCGGCAGTGTCGGTCAGGACCACGGCGAAGCCCGGGGTCTTGGTCCACTCGGCGCTGGCGGCGGCGGCCTTGAAGTGCTCGTCGTCCGGCTGCAGGAACTGGCCGTCCTTGTTCTTGAGCTGGGTGTGCGACAGCTTGTTCTTCTTGGCGTAGGCCCACTCGACATAGCCGATCGCACCCTTGATGCGCTGCACGTTGGCGGCGACGCCTTCGTTGCCCTTGCCGCCGACGCCGGTGGCCCATTTCACGGCCGTGCCGGCGCCGATTTTCGACTGGAATTCCGGGTTCACCTTCGACAGGTAGTCGGTGAACAGGAAGGAGGTGCCCGAGCTGTCGGCGCGGTGGACGACGGTGATGTCGTCGGCAGGCAGCTTGACGCCCGGGTTCAGCGCGGCGATTTCCTGGGCATTCCACTTGGTGATCTTGCCCAGGTAGATGTCGGCCAGCACCGGACCGGTCAGTTTCAGCTGGCCCGGCGCCACGCCTTCCACATTCACCACGGCAACCACGCCGCCCATGATGGCCGGGAACTGCATCAGGCCCGCTTCGTCCAGTTCAGCCGCTTTCAATGGCATGTCCGAGGCGCCGAAATCGACGGTTTTTGCCTTGATCTGCTTGATGCCCGCGCCCGAGCCGACCGACTGGTAGTTCATGCCGGTGCCGGTGGCCGCCTTGTACATTTCCGCCCACTTTGCGTAGATCGGGTATGGGAAGGTCGCACCTGCGCCCGTCACGTCGGCGGCGAAGGAAGAGGACATCACCATCGCAGCAGCGCTACCTACGATCATCGTTTTGAACATGTGCTTGATTTTCATTTTGTCTTTGGCCCAGGGTGTGGCTCAGTTGGTTGAGTGACGAGCGCAGTCTAGTCCGCGAATATGACCGCTGTATGACGGGTCGAAATGCGCCGATACTGTGGCGTTTTTGCTATGCTGCACTTGTCGACACGACCATTGCTCCGATGCGCCACCTGTTCGCTCTTCCCGTCCTCTGCGCCGCGCTGCTTGGCTGCGCCACCCCGGCGCCGCCCGTGCTCGGCACTTTTACCCTCGAACCCGGCCAGGAGCTGGTGGTCGCGCCGGACACCACCCTGCATTTCGATGCCGTCGACGACAGCCGCTGCCCGCCGAACGTGCACTGCATCTGGGCCGGCAGGCTGAGCTACCGCTTCAGCATCCGGCGCGCCGGCGTGGCGCTCGACACCGTCGAGCTCTCGCCCGCGCAGCGCGAGGCGGCGCCGCCAGCCTTGCATGGGCGCCGCATCCTGCTCGACCCGGCAGCGATCCCGGCCCCACCCGCCCCGGCCATGCCGACTCCTCATCGCGCCACCATCACGCTTGTCCCCGCCTGATCCTTCAACCTTGCCGACCATTCCATGACCCGATCCGCGACCGCCCTCACCTGCACACTGACCCTTTCCATCATCCTCAACGCGCCGCTGGCGCTTGCCAAGACGCCGGTCGCCACCGGCAGCGGCGGCGCCGTCGCCACCATCAGCGAGAAGGCCTCGCAATCGGCGCTCGCCATCCTGAACAAAGGCGGCAACGCGATCGACGCGGCAGTCGCCGCCGCGGCGACGCTGGGCGTGACCGATCCGTTCAGCTGCGGCATCGGCGGCGGCGGCTTCATGGTGATCTATCTCGCCAAGGACAAGCGCGTGATCACGATCGACCACCGCGAAACGGCGCCCGCCTCCTTCACGCCAGCAGTGTTTTTGGAGGGCGGTAAAGAGATCGATTTCGAGAAGGCGGTCGCCAGCGGGGCATCGGTCGGCGTGCCGGGCACGGTGCGCGGCTGGCACGAAGCGCTCGAGCGCTACGGCAGCATGAAGTTCAAGCAGGTGCTGGCGCCGGCCATCGACGTCGCCACCAAAGGTTTTACGGTCAGCGACACTTTCTCGCACCTGACGCGTGAAAATGAGGGCAAATTCCGGCAGTTCGGCACCACGTCGGCGCTGTACCTGCGCGACGGGAAAGCCGTGACGGCCGGGACCACGCTGCGCAATCCCGACATGGCCAAGGCCTACCGCGAAATCGCCGCCAGAGGTCAGCGCGCCTTTTATGAGGGCCCGATGGCGCGCGCCATCGTCGACGCCGTCAACAGGCCGCCGGTGGCGAACGGCGCTCAGGTACGCGCCGGCCGCATGACGCTGGCCGATCTCGCCAACTACGAAGCGCGCATCCGCCAGCCGGTGCTCAGCACCTACCGCGGCTATGAACTCTACGGCATGCCGCTGCCGAGCAGCGGCGGCATTACTGTCGCCGAAGCGCTGAACATCCTCGAAGGCTACGACCTGAAATCGCTGCCGCGTGCGAACGCCGAGCACCTGTACCTGGAAGCGAGCCGCCTTGCCTTTGCCGACCGCAACGCCTATATCGCCGATCCGGAATACGTCGATGCGCCAGTAAGCGGCCTGCTGTCGAAAGAGTTCGCCGCGCAGCGCCGCGCCCAGATCGACCTCAAGCGCGCCAGCGCGAATGTCGGTGCGGGCGATCCCTACGCCTTCCAGGACGACCAGAGCATTCCGCTGCGCCCGCAAACGCGGCCGCTACAGCGCGAGAGCGCCCACACCACCCACTTCACGGTCTCCGACAAGGAAGGCAACGTCGTCTCCTATACCTTCACCATCGAGTCCTGGGGCGGCAGCGGTATCGTGGTGCCGGGCTACGGCTTCCTGCTGAATAACGAGATGACCGATTTCGATTTTTCCGGTCCGCGCCCGAACGTGCCGGAAGCCGGTAAACGTCCGCGCAGCAGCATGGCGCCGACCATCGCCCTGAAGGACGGCAAGCCCGCCTTCACCATCGGCAGCCCGGGCGGCGCGACCATCATCACCACGGTGCTGCAGACGATCGTCAACTACGTCGACTTCGGCATGCCGATGGACGCGGCGGTCAATGCGCCGCGCCTGTCGGAACGGAATGGCGCAGCCACCTCGGTCGAACCGGGCTTCGGCGGCTCGGCCCAGGCGCAGGCCTTGTCGGCCTTCGGTCACAAGTGGGAAGACCCGGCCGAGGAGATCGGCGCGGCGAATGCGATCGTGTTCAATCCGGACGGCACCGTGACGGCGGTCAGCGAAGGCCGGCGTCACGGGGTGGGCAGCGCACTCGTCCAGAAGAGCGCGCACTAGTCAGGCCAGGCGCCCGACCGGAAAAGCGATCGGGGCAGCGACGCTGCGTTTCCAGCGCCAGGGCACGACCACCAGCGCGATCAGGACACTGGCCAGTGCAGCGCCTGCCGTGATGGGCAGGCCCGAGACGGCATGGATCGCGGCGCCGGCGGCGAAGCTGATCGCCGCCGTCACGAGCAGCGCGAACGCCGGGCCGAGTCCGAGCAGGCCGGCATGCCGGGCATGCTGGCGCAGGTTGGTGCCGATCAGCGGCAGCGTCAGGCAGCACAGGCACAGTTGCAGGACGTAGAAGGAGGCCGGCGCGCCGGCGGCGAGCGTCAGCAATCCGACTGCCCCGGCCTGCAGGCACCATCCGAGTACGGCGCTGCGCAGCTGCACGCCGGCCAGCGTGCGGTTGAACGCGGCGGCGCCGGCGGGCATGGCGGGCGCCAGGCGCAGCAGGGTTTGTTCGCCGCGGGTCTCCATCAGGCGGATGTTGCGGCGTTCGTGGTCGAACAGGGGCACCAGCATCAGGCTCGCCGCGACTGCCCAGCCGCCATTGGCCACCATGAGGCGCACCGCATCGCCGTCGTAGAACCGCAAGGCCAGCAGCGCACCTCCGAGGACCGGCGTGACCACGGCCAGCGCCAGCAGCTGGCCGCTCCAGTGCTCGCGCGCGCCCAGCAGGTGGCCGAGCAGCTTGCCGGCATCGCGGCCGGCACAGTCGCGGCGCAGCGCGGCCAGGTAGACCGCCGTGAAGACCCGGTTCGGCTTGCCTTCCCTGAATTGCCCTTTCGGCGTCAGCCGTTCGGTCTGCAGCTTCTGCCGTTCGCGCAGGGCGTAATGGCGCTCGCCGCCGTTCATGAACATGGTCCTGAGGGTGAAGGCGCCGTAGGCGAGCATCAGCAGGCTGGCCGCCGCCAGGCCGGCCCCATGCGCCAGCCGGTCCAGCGCGCTGGCCGGAATCACCCTCGATAGGGCAACCAGGGGGAACAGGCCGAACTGCGCAGCGACGCCCGCCCAGTGGCCGGTGCGTGCCAGGGCGAAGGTGGCGAGCCCGCCGCCGGCACCCAGCAGGACCAGGCTTGGGGCCAGTCCGGTGCCGACCGCCAGCAGCGCCGCCAGGAGCGTGGCAGCGGCCCAGGCGCCCGCCGTCAGCTGCATCAGCCGGCGGCGCAGGGCCGGCACCAGGCGCGCATTGGCCGGCGTGTTGAGTTTGATGGCGCCCGGCAGGAAGTAACCCGCCCAGCCGGCGAGCAGGCCGGCCAGCCCGATACGCGCCGCCACGCCGATGCTCAGCATCGGGTCGTCCATTTTCAGCTGGACCAGGAAACCGATGGTGACCCCAGCTACCGCCGCGAAGGACAGCACGATCATCCAGGCGTGCGGCTGGCGCGAACTGAGCGCCATCCGTGCAAGCACGGCATGCGCGCGCAGCGCCGGGCTCATTGCGTCACCTCGATGAACAGGTCTTCCAGGCTGAGCGGCTCGGCGCGCAGGCCCGGCGCGCCGGCGACGCGGTGCGCGCCTTCGAGCAGTTCGTCGAGCTGGCCCTGGAGCGCGATCCTGCCGTCCTTCAGGAAAGCGACATCGAGCGCAACGCGTTCCAGGTCGGACAGGATATGCGTCGAGAACACGACCGTGGTGCCGCGCTCGATGACGCCGTCGATCAGCTCGCGCAGGAACTCGCGGCGGCCGACCGGGTCGAGCGCGGAGACCGGCTCGTCGAGGACCAGCAGTTCCGGATCGGGTCCGAGCGCGCGGATGATGGCCAGGCGCTGCTGCTCGCCGCCGGACAGCTTGCTGATCGCCCTGCCCTGCTTGACCAGGTCGAAACCCCAGCGTTCGAGCAGCGCATCGACCTTGGCATCGTTCCAGCGCGGATACAGGGCCTTGAAGTAGTCCAGCATCTGGCGCGGCGTGAGCCACTCGAACAGGTCCGATTTCTGCGGCACGTAAGCAATCCGGGCACGGGTGGCGTCCGACAGCGCGTTCACATCCTCGCCGTAGATGGTGACCGCTCCCCCATCCGCTTCGCGCAGGCCGAGCAGGCATTCGAGCAGGGTCGACTTGCCGGCGCCGTTGCGCCCCAGCAGGCCGATCACCTGGCCCGGCATCACCTGCCAGTCGAGGCCATTCAGGACGGGAGTACTGCCGAACTGCTTGCGGACCGAGGACAGCCGGACGATCGGGGTGTTCATGCTTGTTCCTTCAGGATGTGGGTGAACAGGGAGAGGACGGTGTCGGGATCGAGTTCGAGCTGGCGCGCCTCCATGGCCGCGCGTTCCAGGACTGGACGCAGCAGTTCGGCGCGCTCGAGGGCGCTGTGCCGGGTGCCGGCGCGGTCGGCGATGCTCATGCCCATGCCGCGCTTGCGCGTCAACAGCCCTTCCATCTCGAGCAGGCCGTAGGCCTTGGAGACGGTCATCGGATTGAGCGTCAGCGCCTGGGCGACCTCGCGCACCGAAGGCATGCCGTCGCCGGGGACCATCTGGCCGGCGGCAATCAGGCGCCGCACCTGCTCGACGAGCTGGCGGTAGATCGGCTCGGAGGAGCCGGTGGTGATCGAGAACAGCTGGGCGGAGTGGGTGGTCATGGCGCTTAGTGTATTAGTTAATTAATACACTAAGCTCATTCTCGGATGATGTCAACAAGAAATGTCAAACAAAGTCGGGGCCGGCACGCCCGTACATGCAGTTTTCTCACGACGATTCGGGCTATAGTGGGTCGTCCGTTCGTCCCAGGGGGTGTCATGAACTCGTCTCAAATCTCCGCTTTGCCTTCGGAAGGCGAACCCGATGTCGACCACTTGCGCTTTCATCGTCAGCACGAGCATTTGTTCAAGACCTTCGGCAGCGACGTGTTCGGATTGAAAGCGGAAGCCTTCGCCCGTTTCTTCGGAACGCCTGTTTTCCTCGGTGCGCAAACCTTGATTGTTGCTGTCTGGATCGCCGCCAACGCACTCGGGTTCATGCATTTCGACCTGTACCCCTTCATCCTGCTCAATCTGGCGTTCAGCCTGCAGGCAGCCTACGCGGCCCCGCTTATCCTGCTCGCGCAAACGCGCCAGGCGGCGCGCGACAAGGCGCACTCCGACGCGGATGCCAAGCACCGCGAAGCCATCGCCGCCGCCTCGACCAGGCAATCCGAGCAGATGTTGGAATTGCTGCGCCGGAATACGGAACTGACGGAAATCACCAGGACGATGGCGGAACGCATCGAAAAGCTGACGGCGGAAATGCACCAGCATCTGCTGCGGGATAGCGAGCAACAACACTGAGGTGCGAAAAAAAACCGGGGACGTATCCCCGGTTTCCTCGACTACGACAAACGACCGATTACAGATGCGGCGTAATGGCCGGCATCAGGTCATCGAAGGTGCGGCCGCTGGCATTTTCGCCGATCGCATGCATCTTCCATTCGCCATTGTGACGGTAGAGCTTGGCCATCACCTGGGCCGTGTGGGCGCCCTGCACCGACAGGTCGTAGCGCGCCACTTCCTTGTTGCCGGATGCGTCGAGCAGGCGGCAGTAGGCGTTTTGCACCTGCGAGAAGTTCTGGCCCGTGAAGCTGTTCACGGTGAAGACCAGGGACTTCACGTTCGGCGGCACGCTGGACAGGTCGACGTTGATCTGCTCGTCGTCGCCGTCGCCCGCGCCGGTGCGGTTGTCGCCGGTGTGGACGATGCTGCCGTCCTTGCTTTTGAGCTGGCGGAACCAGACGGTGTCCACCGGACGGTTCGATTCGTCGAACATCACCACCGAGGCGTCGAGGTCGACGCTTTCGGTCTTCGCGCCGAAGCCGAGGAAGCCCTTGGTCTTGATGGCGTCCCAGCCGAGGCCCATCGTGACGCGGGTGAGTGCGCCGCCGCCCTCTTTCGAGAGCGAGATTTTCTGGCCTTTTTGCAGATTGACTGTCATTGCATTACTCCTTGTGAGCAGACTTATTTGGCGGGCGTTTGCATCCAGGCTTTAAAGGCGGCACGGTTACGCGAACACACGTAGACCTTGCCCTTGCCCGAAAAGCGCAGGACCATGCCCTCGCCGCTGGTTTGGCTGTTGATCAGGTTACCCAGGAAGCCACCGCTGGTGCCGGTCGTGATCGAGATCTCGTAGCGTAGCGTGCTGTCCCAGCACACGACGTGCGAATTGTCGATGATCGCGTCCTTGCCCGGCTCGACGTCCAGCATCGACATCGACCCGAAACCCGACACCACGACCTGCCCCTGGCCGCTCGTCTCGGTGACGAAGAAGCCACCGCTGTTGGCGAAGAGCGCATTGCCGATGCTCTGGGTGCGCACGTTCAGGCCGACGCCGGACGAAGCCGCGACAAAGGCGCCGTCGCTGATGATGTAATTGTTCGGGCCGACGTCGACGATCTGCATCGCACCCGGCAGCGTCGGCGAGAGCAGGCAGTCGCCGGCGCCGCGCGTGGCTTCGATGTGCTGCTGGAAGAAGGACTCGCCGTTGGCGAAGGTGCGCATCAGCGCGCTGCCGAGCCCGCCCCGCATCTTGCCTTTCAGGTCGAGGGTCGATTCCATCATCACCATCGCGTCGGACTCGCAATAGATGGTTTCGCCCTGACGCATCGACACATGCAGGAAGGGATCGACATCCCCGGTCACGGTAAAAGTTGGCATTTGGCTTCCTTTGAAATGCGGCCCTCCGTTCAGGGAGAGACCGCGAACCTGTTAATTAAACGTTGACGCCGTAGTTCTTGGCGAGTGGCCCCAGGCCGCCCTGGAAGCCCTGGCCAATGGCGCGGAATTTCCAGTCGGCGCCGTTACGATACACCTCGCCGAAGATCATCGCCGCTTCCGTCGAGCCGTCTTCCGACAGGTCGTAGCGGGCAATTTCGCTCTCGCCATTGGCGTTGATGCAGCGAATGAAGGCCTTGCCGACCATGCCGAAGTTCTGGCGGCGGGTGTCGGCGTCGTGGATGGTGACTGCCAGCACGATCTTGTCGACGTCGGCCGGAACCTTGGTCAGGTCGACCGAGACGCTCTCGTCGTCGCCCGCGCCTTCGCCGGTCTTGTTGTCGCCCGAGTGGACGACCGAGCCGTCGGCCGACTTCAGGTTGTTGTAGAAGATGAAGTCGGCGTCGGAACGTACCTTGCCCGACGAGTTCAGCAGGAAGACCGCGCCGTCGAGGTCGAAGGCCGCGCCGTCGGTGGCGCGGGTGTCCCAGCCAAGGCCGACCTTGAGGTTGGTCAGGCCTGGAGCTTCTTTCGACAGGTTGACGTTGCCGCCTTTTTGCAGACTGATTGCCATGATGTTGTATCTCCTGAGTGAGTACTACTTTATTGAACACCGGGGTTACCACGCGCAGCGAACTGGTGTTCTGCCATTCGCCGTGCGGTTCGTTGGGCGCATCGCTTGTGGCGCTGCGCGGAATTCTGTGCTGCTGCTCTTGCTCTGTACCGCGTGGGCATGCCCACGCGGTACGACATTTCCTTACCGCTTACGCCAGCTCTTTGACACCTTCATGCGCTTCCAGAGCAGCATGCTTCTTCTTGTACTGGATCGACGACCACAGCGAAGCCGCAATGAACGCCACACCCGTCAGGCCCGTCACGATCTCAGGCACGTGGAACTTCATACTTGCCAGCATGATCACGGCCAGGATACCGATCGCGTAGTGCGCGCCGTGCTCCAGGTACACGAACTCGTCCAGCGTGCCCTTCTTGACCAGGTAGACCGTCATCGAACGCACGAACATCGCGCCGATTGCCAGGCCCAGCATGATGATCACGACGTCGGTGGTGATCGCAAAGGCGCCGATCACGCCGTCGAAGGAGAACGATGCGTCCAGCACTTCCAGGTACAGGAAGCCGCCGATACCGCCCTTCTTGACCATGTCGCCGACGTCGCCGCCGCCTTCTTCTTCCTTCTCCAGCAGGCCGCTGATCATGTCGACACCGACATACACCAGGATGCCCCAGATACCGGCAACCAGAACCACCATCTTCTGGCCAGCTTCGACGAAGGTCATCGAGAACAGCAGCGAAGCGAGCGCGATCATCACGGCGATCGAGGAAATCTTGCCCAGCGAACCGAGCTTCTTCTCGAAGTGTCCGAGCCAGTGGGTTTCCTTGTCCGAGTCAAGCAGGAAGTTCAGGAAGACCAGCATCAGGAACATGCCGCCGAAAGCCGCCACTTCAGCGTGGTGGGCCGTCAGGTGCGACGAGAAGCCTTTCGGATCGGACAGTGCCAGGTTCCACACTTCGGTGATCCCCAGGTCGGCCGCAACGGCGACGATGACCAGCGGGAACACGAGGCGCATACCGAACACGGCGATGATCATGCCCAGGCCCAGGAACAGCTTCAGCCAGAACTCGTTCCAGCCTTTCAGGACCGAGGCGTTGACCACGGCGTTATCGAAGGAGAGCGACACCTCCATGATCGACAGGATGGTGGCCACGCCAATGGCCGTCAGCGCGCCGGACAGGCCCGCATGCTCGTAGCCCCACCAGCCCGCTAATCCCAGGCAGACGATAGCGACGAGGAATGATCCCCTGAAGTGCTTCATATTGATTTCCCTTCAATGTTGTTGTTGACGGGATGCAGTGTAAGGGCTGGCGACTTATTGAAAAAGCGAAGATAATCGAAGGAATACTTCGAGAAAACGGAAGAGATCGAGCTGAAGATGAAAAACGCGGGCACCAATTTTCGCCACCTGTACTATTTCTGGGTCGTCGCCAAGGAGGGCAGCATCACGCGCGCGGCCGAGCGCCTGGGCCTGGCCGTGCAGACCGTCAGCAGCCAGATCGCCCTGCTCGAGCAGTCCCTGGGCAAATCGCTGTTCACCCAGCAGGGCCGGCGCCTGGTGCTGAGCGACGCGGGCGAACTGGCGCGCACCTATGCCGACCAGATTTTTCTCCTCGGCGAGCAAATGCAGGATGCGCTCGACCAGTCGTCCACCCTGCGCACCCGTCTCTCGGTCGGGATTTCCGACTCGCTGCCGAAACTGACGGCCTACCGCCTGCTGGAAGCGACCACCCAGCTCGCCACCCCGGTACGCCTGGTCTGCTACGAGGGCCAGTACGAGGCGCTGCTGGCCGACCTGGCCCTCCATAAACTCGACGTGGTGCTGACCGACCGCGCGCTGCCGACCGGCAGCACCCTGCGCGTATTCAGCCACCTGCTGTTCGAGAGCGAGATGACGGTGGTCGGCACGGCCGCGCTGGCGCAGATCCATTCGCCCGACTTCCCGAAGAACCTGAATGGCGCGCCTTTCCTGCTGCCGACAAGGAATAATGCCCTGCGCCTGAAGATCGACGAATGGTTCGAGCTGCAGGGCGTGCACCCCGACGTGGTGGGCGAGTTCGAGGACAACGCTTTACTGAATACCTTCGGCCGGCGCGGCCTGGGCCTGTTCTTCGCGCCGGCGGCGCTCGCCAGCGACCTGGCCGAACAGTTGCAGGCGGTGCTGGTGGGCCGGGTACCGCAGGTGCGCGAGCAGTTCTATGCGATCTCGAACGAGAGAAAGATCCAGCATCCGGCGGTCGAAGCGATCCTGGCTTCGATGCATCAGGACGGCTAGCGAACCGTTGAGCTCAGTGAACCTTGTACAATGGGCATCGGCTTTGCCTTTTATTAACTCACATCTTGTATGGAAAATATTCTATTTGTCGTTCTGGCCCTCTTCCTGGTTGTCCTGAACGGCTTCTTCGTGGCGGCGGAATTCGGCATCGTCACGTTACGTAAAACGCGCGTGCGCGCCATCGCCAAAACCTCGGGCCTGCGCGGCCGCATCCTGGCCAAGGTCCACGGCCAGCTCGACGAATACCTGTCCGCCTGCCAGCTCGGCATCACCCTCGCCTCCCTCGGCCTGGGCTGGGTCGGCGAACCGGCCTTTGCCAGCCTGCTCGAACCGGTGTTCGGCCTGGTCGGCGTGACCTCCCCCCAGATCATCCACGGCGTCTCCTTTGTCGTCGCCTTCAGCGTCATCTCCTTCCTCCACATCGTGGTCGGCGAACTGGCGCCGAAATCGCTCGCGATCCGGATTCCCGAAGTCGTCGCCATGTGGTGCGCGCTGCCTTTGTACGGTTTTTACTGGGCCATGTACCCGGCGATCTGGCTGCTGAACGCGAGCGCGAACGGCGTGCTGCGCGTGGCGGGCCTGGCCGGCACCGGCAGCCACGAAACCCATTATTCGACCGACGAACTGAAACTCATCCTGCGCACCAACACCAGCACCAGCACCGGCAAGGAGAAATTCACCCATGACGAGCGCCACATCCTGGCGCAGTCGCTGGAGTTTTCCGAAATGGCCGTGTCCGACCTGATGCGTCCGATCAACGAGGTGATCGCCCTGCACGAAGACCTGTCGATCGAGGAAAACCTCGACACGGTGCGCCGCAACCGCTTCTCGCGCTATCCCTATTTCGACGAGGAAGGCGAGGAAGTGCTGGGCGTGATCCACCTGAAAGACCTGTTCTTCGCCCAGCAGTCGGGGAAAGACATCAGCGACCTCTCGCAATTCCTGCGCCCGGTCGAGACGATCTCGGCGCGCACGCCGGCCCAGGACATCTTCCGCCGCTTCCGCACCGGCGCCCCGCACTTCGCCCTGATCGGCGAAAAGGGCAAGCGCCCGGTCGGCTTCATTACGCTCGACAACCTGCTCGGCGCGATGGTCGGCGAGATCCGCGACGAATTCCGGATGAACGAAAACGACTGGCTGCCGCAGTCGGACGGCACCTATATCGGCAAGGCCTCACTGCCGATCTATTCGCTCGAACGCCTGCTCGGCATCGACATCGACAACGAAGAGATGGGCCTGGACGACGTCGAATCGGTCGGCGGCCTGCTGATGGCGAAGCTGGGCGACATTCCGAAACAGGGGCAGCGCATCGAGTTCCCGAAATTCGACGTGGTCGTGAAAAAGACGAACGGCCCGCGCATCCTGCTGGTGAAAGTGATCCCGCGCCTGGAGCGCGGCGAAGACGAAGACGAACTGAGCTAAGACGTACAAACGCGTTACAAAGCCGCTGCCCTGCGCACCGCTTTGCATGCGTATAATGTTTCGTTGGAAAAATCATCAGTTCACAGTGAGGCCCGTATGAACGTGCGTCTTCGTAACAACGTGACCATCACGGGCAGCGGCCCCATCACCCTCGTGTTTGCGCATGGCTTCGGCTGCGACCAGGTCGTGTGGCGCTTCATGGCGCCCGCCTTTGCGGACCGCTACCGCGTGGTCACCTTCGACCTGACGGGCAGCGGCAACTCCGACCTGGCGGCCTACGACCGCGAGCGCCACGCGACCCTGCATGGCCATGCCGACGACCTGCTTGAAATTATCGACGACCTGAAAGGCCCGGTCGTGTATGTCGGCCATTCGGTCAGCGCCATGATCGGCATGCTGGCCGGGATCAAGGCGCCCGAACGCTTCCTGGCCCAGGTCATGATCGCGCCTTCGCCCTGCTATATCGACGACGGCGACTACCGCGGCGGCTTTTCGCGCGGCGACATCGACGAGCTGCTCGATACGATGGAAGCGAACTATCTCGGCTGGTCGAGCGCGATGGCGCCGGTCATCATGGGCGCGCCCAACCTGCCGCACCTGGGCATCGAACTGACCAACAGCTTCTGCCGCAACGATCCCGACATCGCCCGCCATTTCGGCCGCGTCACCTTCCTGTCCGACCACCGCGCCGACCTCCCGGACGCGACCCTGCCGACGCTGATCCTGCAGTGCAGCGACGACCTGATCGCACCGCGCGCAGTGGGCGCCTGGCTGCGCGAGCGGCTTGCCGGCAGCCGGCTCGAGCAGGTACAAAACGTCGGCCACTGCCCGCACATGAGCGCGCCGCAGGACTGCGTGCGCCTGACCCAGGCCTTCCTCGACCAGCAGGGACTGCAGGCTTGAACGGATTGCCGGACGACGACACGCTCTACCAGCACGCCCCCTGCGGCCTGCTGCTGACCGACGGCGCCGGCCTGATCCTGCGCGCGAACGCGACGCTGTGCCGCTGGCTCGGCTATTCGGCGAGCGCGCTGGTGAACAAGGTGCGCATCCAGGAGCGCCTGCCGGTGGGCGCCCGCCTGTTCCACCAGACCCACTGCCTGCCGCTGCTTCAGGTGCAGGGTTCGGTGGCCCAGTTGCAGGTCGAGCTGCGCGACAGCGCCGGGCAGCGCGTGCCGGTCCTGGTGAACATCGTGCGCCGGATCGTCGACGGCGCGGCCTTCGACGAATGGGCCTTGTTCGCCGTGAACGAGCGGCGTTCCTACGAGCGCGAACTGCTGGCCGCGCGTAAAAGTGCCGAGCAGGCTCTCGAGGCCCGGCTCGAGGCCGAAACCCAGCTGCGCGCCCTGAACCTGGCCCTGTCCGACGCCGACCGCCGCAAGGATGAATTCCTCGCCACCCTGTCGCACGAACTGAGGAATCCGCTGGCGCCGATGCGCAGCGCCCTGGAGGTGCTGAAGCTCGAGCACGGCGCCGGTGCGGAGCGGCGTCCCCTGCTCGACGTGTTCGACCGCCAGCTGCATCATTTGACGCACCTGGTCGACGACCTGATGGAAGTCTCGCGCATCACCCAGGGCCGCATGGAGCTGCGCCGCGAGCCCGTGCTGCTGGCCGATATCGTGCACGGTGCGGTCGAGGACGTGGCGGCCATGATGCGCGCCGCCGGGCATACCCTGAACGTGACGGTCGACGCACCGGGTGCGGTGGTCGAGGCCGACCCGACGCGGCTGCTCCAGGTGGGAGTCAACCTGCTGACGAACGCCTGCAAGTACACGCCGGACGGCGGCACCATCGACCTCGAACTGCGCAGCGAAGGACAGGAAGCCGTGATCACGGTACGCGACAACGGTATCGGCATCCCCGCGCATGCGCTGGGCACCGTGTTCGACATGTTCTCGCAGCTGAAACCGGCGCTCGACCGCTCGAAGGGCGGCCTCGGCATCGGGCTCGCGCTGGTACGCGGCATCCTGGCCCTGCACGGCGGCAGCATCGGCGTCGAGAGCGCAGGCGAAGGCCGCGGCACCACCTTCACGGTGCGCCTGCCGCTGGCCTCGGTGCAGGCGACGCCGGCCACCATTGCCACCGCCTCCGATGCCGTCGCGCCAACCAGCGTGCTGGTGGTGGACGACAATGTCGACGCGGCCGAGACCCTGCAGATGTTCCTCGAACTGTCGGGCTGCCTGGCGCGCGTCGCGCACAGCGCCGCCGAGGCCCTGGAGGTGCTGGACCAGTTCCAGCCGCAGGTGGCCCTGTTCGATATCGGCCTGCCCGACATGAACGGCTACGAACTGGCGCGCCGCGTGCGCCAGCGCCCGGGCGGAGACAATCTGCTGTTGATCGCCGCCACCGGCTGGGGGCAGGAGGCGGACAAGCAGCTCGCGTTCGCGGCGGGATTTGACCATCACCTGACCAAGCCGATCGACTTCGACAAATTGAGAGCACTGCTGGCGGCCTCGTAGGGCACTTGTGCCCACGCGGTACGCATCTGCTCAATCGAACAGCATTTATCTCGATTCACACCGCCGGCGGCTGTCGGCAGCCGCGTCGGTCTTGTTGCCCGTCGAGTATTCCGTCAATTCTTCGGTTGTAGGTATGGCAAGCTGAAAGTGCGTTGCATCTTCCTTCATCCGCTTTCGCCATTTATCGCGCGACACTGACTGGCCTATGGGGATCGGTAACTCTATCTACAGACCGGTGTCTCTTTCCGCAATCGCCCGGTAGAGGGCGAGCATCTTAGCCAAGGCGCAGATTCGCGTGGACTGGCGCCGGCTGAACCTCGTCAGCCTTGGCGAAATAGTGGACCGCCAAGCAAGCTGTCAGGGCCGCAGCGGCTATCCCGGCCGTTCGCAGACCCACAAATACATGCGGGCGCCGGCCGCACTGAGGGCATGTTGTTACGAAACTGGTGAGATACCCGCACTCGACGCATGCCTTCAGAGCCATTTGCTTCTTCCTGAGTTGACCAGGCACGTTCGCGCCCTCAAGCCAAAGGATTATACGGAGTAGGCGTTATCAAAAACTCACCAATTGTCGCAATTCAGTCCTGGCGTCGCCAGTTCGTTGTCGTCTGACCTTCCTGGTGCAAAAGTACTAGTCATGAAGGGACGTTTGTAACTTACGGTAAAAATACTTAACCGCTACGATCGATCCATTCGCACAGATAAAACCTCGGAAGGATGACGCAATGGACGCTCGAAAAGTTGGTGTGGCTAGCTTTTTTGCTTTATGCGTTGTCGGATGCAGATCTCCTGTTCCGGTTGCCGAAAACTTTCCGGTGTCATACCAGCAGGTCGCCAGGACGGCGCATCACTGGGACATCATCGCCCAGGATGTGGTGAACCATGCAGTGACGACCTTGACCGCCACCAAGGGATTGCAGGGCCGGCCAGTGCGCGTGATTCCTACGTCCCGCAACACGACCTTTGATGCGGTTTTTAACGACTTTCTGATCAACCAGATGGTGGACCGCGGAATACAGGTAAGCGCGTGCGAGCTTGGTGGGACAGGAATGATCGTAGAACCCGATCTAAAGGTAAGGTATCAGGCGCGCGTCATTATCCACTCAGAAGCGCCGCAATATCGTCCCGGCCTGTTGACTGCCCTGGCGGCCGGCGTGTTTGTAGGGCGAAGCATTGCGCTTTCCGATCTCAGCAGGGATGCAGAAGGATTGCTGGGGATCGCAGCGAGCGGCGCTGTTGACCTGGCGGCGGGCTACCTTCCACGGGCCACGAGAACCGAAGTAGTCGTGACCACCACGATCGAAGACAAGAACCGGTTCGTTTTGCGTCGTAGCGATATCTACTATGTGCCAGATGGCGACGCAAATCTGTTCTCACGAAGGGTAGCGCAAAACACAATCTGCCCATCCTCCTCTCGAAGCGAAACCGTAGCAGCGACTGCAGCAGAAAAAGAGGAGGCCGAGCGCGTAGCCCGGTACGAACTCTTTGTGAGAAACATGCGCCATACAAATCCGGATTGGAAACCGGAGTCGTCAGACTTATCACTCTTCGATTGAGGAGTCGAGAAGGCATCCTTACGGCGAGGCCGGCGCAGATAGTACGGGGTCAAGGCAGCGGCTCAGGTCTGCCATTCGGACACGGACTCGACAATCTAACCGAACCAGGACAGGCCCCGTCCAATTATCAGATCCGCTCCCGCCGTGATTCGAGGCTCCGGAAGGCGCGACCTGATCCATCCTCGCTCAGGGCACTCTTCGTTCGAGAACCCAGTGCTTGCCGCCGTCGGTCGAGCTATAGAAACGGCCGTCGTCGCTGACGAAGCCGATATGGTCCATTCCGCCGAGCTGCACCAGGCGCCGCGGGAACGCAGGCGCAGCGCCCATTTCGCGCCAGGTACGGCCGGCGTCGTCGGTGCGCCAGACGGACTCGCCGCCCTTGGCGCTTTCGGGGTATTCATACTGCGGCGGTCCGTTTGCGCGCGCGACATAACCGATGTCGTTCGAGACGAAGAGCAGCGATCCCCAGCTGAGGTGCAGCTCCGCGCGCCGTTCCCAATGCATGCCGCCGTCGCCGGACAGCTCGAAGAACCTGTCGCGCGACAGGTTCACCTGCTGAAAACGCGCGATCCTGCCGTCGGGCAGCATGGCCCAGCATTCCGGCAGACCGTCGGTCTCCAGCGTGGCCACCGCCCAGTTACGGGTCTGGCTGTCGTAACGGATTGTTTTCTGTTGCGCAATATTGCTGCCGCTAACAAGAACAAGATTGCCACCTGCGCGCAGCACGAAGCCGCGCGCGTCGCCGGCGGACGCGCGGAAGAGCTGGCGTGGTTGCGAGAACTGTTCGGTCCATTGTCCGGGCGCCGCCGGGTTTGTCGACAGGCCGATGAAACGGTCGCGCGTCTGCAGGATGACGAGCAATTGGTCTGAACCCGGCAGGGTGCCGATGTCGATCACGCTGGCGTCGTCCAGCGGCAGGGCGAGCGCTCGCCAGTCTGCCTGTCCGGCGGGCCTGGTGAACAGGATAGCGTCGTCCGAGCCGGCGAACAGCGTACCGTCGCTTAGCGCATGGACGGATCGGAGCGGCAAGGCGGTCGGCGTCGGGATGGCGCTCCAGTTGCCGTCAGGGCTGCGCACGGCGATGTGGCCGAAGGCCTCTCCAAACAGCAGCGTACCGTCATCGAGGCGCTTGGGCGAATGCACCAGCATGCTGACCGAGCGCAGGTCCTCGTAGCGCGCCTGCAGCGCCTCAAGACGCTCGCCCGGTTCCCAGCCGAGCGCCGGTTGCGCCTCGACGATAGCCGCCAGCGTGGTGCTGAGCTGGCGCAGTTCGGCCTGGCGGTCATGCGGCGCATACACCTGGCCCAAGTGATAGTAGAGGGACGTGGCGGGGTAGTGCGCCCGGATGTAGGCAATATTACCGAGATCGGTGAGGCGTCCTGCAGCCACAGTAAACTTAGGGAATTTCTCTTTGGCGTTAGTACGGAACCACGCTTCGATCATGGGATTGCTTACCTCGCTCCTGATCGCGCGCACAGTGTAGGAGCCTGGTGGAAGGCTGCCGACAAAGAAGGCGTGCATTGCGCCCGGGTCCGCAAAGTCCTTCAGTTCAAATTCCTTTTGCAGGCCTTCGTTCCAAACAGCCAGCGTCGTGAACTTGCGGAAGAGCGGACTGACTTGTGGGCGGTTGATGGCGATTTTGATCGCCAGCAGGCCCTCGCCGTTCGCCAACTGCAGGGTTTTCGGCGATGTCTCGGCGCGCGTCTCGGACGTCACCGGCGGCGACACGCAAGCGCTCAATGCACAAGCCAGGATGAGTACTGCCGCGCCGCTTAGCCGCCTGTAGTTGTTACGAATCAGTCTTGACATATCCATCCCAAGGAATCGTTTGTAAAAGAAACGCAACATCGATTCTATAGGGAAAGGAAAGAGGATGTCTCAATATAAACGCTTTAGCTGCACATCAGGAAGCAGGCGCCACGGTTCCCGTTGGTCGAGGGTGAACTGGTCTCAACAGTGGCACTCAGGCCTCCTGCTCCCCCTTCTGCTTGACGATCGGGTCGCGCGTCCCCGTCCACTCGCTCATCAGCGAGTAGCCGACGGCCAGCAGCACCGGCCCGATGAACATCCCGACGAAGCCGAAGGCGATCACCCCGCCCAGCACGCCCAATAAGGTCAACAGGAACGGCAAACTGGTCCCGCGGCTGATCAGCATCGGCCGCACCACGTTGTCGACGCCGCTGATCAGGACCGTGCCCCAGATCACCATGAAGATGCCCCAGCCCGTCAGGCCCTGGCCGAACAGCCAGATCGACGCGCCGCCCCAGATCAGCGGCGGGCCGAAGGGCACGAGCGAGGTGACGAACACCAGCACCGACAGCAGCGGCACGGCAGGTACGCCGGCAATCGAAAAGCCGATCGCGGCCAACAGGGCCTGCGCCAGCGCGGTGCCGAGCAGGCCGTACATGACGCCGCGCGTGGTCTGGCTGATGATATCGGACACCGATTGCGCGCCCTCCCCCATCACTTTCGCCATCATGCTCGCCGTCACCGCGATCAGCGCGTGGCCGTCGCGGTACAGGAAGAAGCTGACAAAGGCGGCCAGGCTCATCTGCAGAACGCCGGTGCCGAGCAGCAGGCCGCCCGCCATCAGGTAGTGACGGGCCGGCTCGACCATGCGCTGTGCCAGGGCCAGCATCTGGTCGCGGCTGGCCACCAGCTGGCGCAGGTAAATGTCGAGGGTATCGCCGATGAAGGGTAATTCGCGCACCCAGCCGGGCGGCACCAGGGCGCCGTGCTCGATGCTGTCGCGCAGCTGGCCGAAGGTGGTCGCGACGTCGTCGGCCAGGTTGTAGGCGACGATGGCGAGCGGGATGATGACCAGCAAGGTCAGCGAGAGCGTCATCGTCAGCGCCGCCAGCGTGCGCCGCCCGCGCATCGCGCGCAGCAGGCGCAGGTACAGGGGCCAGGAAGAGATGACGACGGCGGCCGCGAACAGGATCGCGGGCAGGAAGGGTTTGAGAACGAACAGGCAGCCCAGCGTCAGCAGGACAACGGTTGCGATACGGGTGTAGTTTCTGCCAATACGTTGTTCCATGAATCCTCGTTAAAGTATCGGGAGCCCGAGAAACCGTAGCGAGCGGAAGGAGGTTTGGCCGAGAAGCGCAGCTGTACGACTGTACAGCGAGCATCGCAGACCGAACCTACGACGCGCAGTAGGTTTATCGGGCTTCCCTCACGAGATCATAGCAGCTGTCGTAAGTCGTGGACGATTGGGGCGGGTCCCTGGCCATGGCGCAGGAACAAGCGCACGCGCCCTTCCTTGTCGAACACATAGCTGCCGGCCGTGTGGTCGACCGTATAGCTGCCCGGCTCCTTGCCCGGCACCTTCGACACGAAGACCTTGAATTCCTTGGCGGTGGCCGCCGTCTGCTCGGGCGTGCCGCGCAGGCCAATGAAACGCTTGTCGAAGGCGGGCACGTAGGAAGCGAGCAGCTCCTGGGTATCGCGTTCCGGGTCGAGGGTGACGAACAGCACCTGCACCTCGTCGGCGGCCGGACCCAGCTCCTTCATCACGGCGGCCATCTCGGCCATCGTGGTCGGGCAGACGTCCGGGCACTGGGTGTAGCCGAAGAACAGCACCACGAGCTTGCCCTTGAAGTCGGCCAGGGTGCGCGGCTTGCCGGTGTGGTCGGTCAGCGAAAAGCCTTTCGCGTAATCGAGGCCGGTGAGATCGGTGTTCTGGAAGGCCACCGGCTTGGATGTCAGCTTATCCAATGCGAGCCTGTCGCAACCGGCGGTGAGCAAGGCCAGTGCGATCATCCCGGCGGTGAGCAGTCGTTTCATGTCTGAACCTGCAAATCAAAAGCGAAAATAATGGTCGACCAGCAGCGCCGCGAACAGCAGCGACAGGTAGAGGATCGAGTATGCAAAAGCCTTGCGCGCGGTCTGGTCGCTGTAGTGCTTGTGCACGCGCCAGCTGTGGCGCAGGAACAGCGCATTCAGGACGATCGCCGCGACGAGGTAGATCAGGCCGCTCATGCGCACGGCAAAGGGCAGCAAGGTGGTCGCGCTGAGGGCCAGCGAATACAGCCAGACCTGCTGTCCGGTGTAGTCCATGCCGTGGGTGATCGGCAGCATCGGCAGGCCCGAGCGCGCGTAATCGTCGCGCCGGTACATGGCCAGCGCCCAGAAATGCGGCGGGGTCCAGACGAAAATGATCAACACCAGCAGCCAGGCCTGCATCGGCACCTCGTTGGCGACCGCCGCCCAGCCGAGGGCCGGCGGCATCGCGCCCGACAGGCCGCCGATGACGATGTTCTGCGGCGTCGCCGGTTTCAGGTAGATCGTGTAGACGACGGCATAGCCGACGAAAGTCACGAAGGTCAGCCACATCGTCAGCGGATTGACGAAGGCGTACAGCACCCACATGCCGAGGCCGCCGATGACGGCGGAGAAGACGAGCGTCTGGTTGCGCGTCAGTTCGCCGCGCGCGGTGGCGCGGCGGGCCGTTCTCGCCATGCGCGAATCGATCTCGGCTTCGATCAGGCAGTTGACGGCAAAGGCCGCACCGGCCAGCAGCCAGATGCCGATCGTACCGGCCACCAGCACGCGCCAGCCGGGAAAGCCGTCGGTGGCCAGGAACATGCCGATGATGGCGCAGAAGACGGCAAGCTGGGTTACCCGGGGCTTGGTCAGCTGCCAGTACTGGGAGATGCGGCTGGTCGATTGGAGGGCGGTCTGGGTGGTCATCGATACGAGTTCGCAGGAAGGTCTGCATTCGCGGGGGTGCGCTGCGACACGTCGAGCAGGTGCTTGACCTTGTAGTTTAACATGGTCACCAGCAGGACGAGGAGAGCAGCCCCGGCGTTATGCAACACGGCAATGGCCAGCGGGAAGTCGAAGAAGACCGTCGCGATGCCCGTGAACAGCTGCGCCAGCAGTACCGCTGCGATGAGTTTCGCCGTGTTGCGCAGCGCGGGCTGGCGCGCGGCGCGCCAGGCAGCCAGGCCCAGCACCAGCGCGACGATCATCGCGAAATTCCGGTGCACCCAGTGGATCGCCACCAGGGCCGAGAACTGCAGGTAGTGGCCGGCCGCCGTCTTGCCCAGTTCGCGCCACAGGGTAAAGCCGTGTTCGAAGTCCATCTCCGGTATGAATTTGCCATCGCAGAGCGGGAATTCGTCGCAGGCCAGGGTCGCATAGTTAGTGCTCACCCACCCGCCGAGCGCGATCTGCAGCACCACGACGACCGCGGCCAGCAGCGCGAGCGTGCGCAAGGCGCGCAGGCCGGCCAGGTCCCGGCTCGGGGCCGGCGGATGCAGCAGGTAGTCTTCGCGCCCGCCCAGCCAGACCAGCATCGCCAATAAGCCCATGCCCAGCAGCAGGTGGATGGTGACGATCACCGGCTGCAGTTTCAGGGTCACGGTCCAGGCCCCGAAGGCGCCCTGCACGCAGACGAACAGGAACAGCGCCACCGGCAGCGCCGGGGCAAAGGCCTGTTGATGGGTCTTGCGCCACTGGCGGACCGACTGGAACATCAGGGCCATGATCAATACGCCGATGCCCATCGCCAGGTAGCGGTGGATCATTTCGATCCAGGCTTTTACTTTGGTCACCGGCCCGGTCGGCATCAGCGCCTCGGCCGCGGCGATCTGCTCATGCGCGATGAAGGGATTCGCGGCGCCGTAGCAGCCAGGCCAGTCAGGGCAGCCGAGGCCCGAGTCGGTCAGCCGCGTAAAACCGCCGAACACGATCAGGTCGAAGGTCAAAAACGCCATCACCCAGACCAGCTTGCGGTATTTGTTGGCGTCGGCGGAGAGCCAGACCATGGTCAGGGGAATGCTGGCCACGAACAGGCCCATCAGGGCTAGTTGCAGGAGGGTGGACGGATGCATGCCTGCTTATCCGATCGCCGAGGCTTTGAGCAGTTTGGCCAGATCCTTGTTCACCTTGCGCGGGTCCGGGTCTTTCGGGAAGCGCATCATGAGGTTGCTGCGCGGGTCGATCAGGAAGATGTGGTCTTCCAACTTCGTACCCGCTTCCACCGGCAGCCATTTCGCCAGCTGTTCGGGCGATACGCGCAGCATGTGCATGTCGTCGTACATGCGGATCAGCATGGTGTCGACCGGTTCTTTATCGGTAATCAGCCAGACCCGTTCCACGCGGTCCATGTTCTTGCCCTGCATGGTGCGCAGCTGGCGCATGGCGAACAGCTGCTTGCTGCAGGCTTCGTCGCAGGCGCCGCCGCCGACTTTCACCATGATCCACTTGCCGGCGTAGTTCTCGAGCGACTCCGGGCGGCCGTCGAGCGTCGTGCTGGCGAGCTTCGGCATCGGATGCGAACGCTGGTCGATGAAGGCGCCGTAATTCGTGCGCCCGCTCGGCTTGATGATGTAATACGTCACATACGAGGCGATGATCGGCGCCGCGCAGACGAACAGGAGGACGAACAATTTCAGGCGCCCATCGCGACGGGCCTTTTTTAACGCTTGTTCAGACAACGTGTTTTCTTCCACTTCGAAACCCTGTAATCACGAAAAATAAGGCAGCCATGGCCGCCAATGCATACCACTGGAAGGCGTAGCCGCGGTGTTTGTCGACGCCCGTGTCCGGGGCCGGCCACGCGCGCACCAGGCCTTCGCCCTGCCCTGTCTGCTGGACGAAGAAGGGCATCAGCGCCAGGCCGCTGGCCTTCGCCACGGTGTCGACGTCGACGTTCTGCACCCGCACGCCCGGCTTGATGTCAGCTGCGCCGCCGAGCTGCATGACGTGCCCCGCGCTCAGCGTGGCGATGCCCTCGATGGTCACGGTGCCGGCCGGCGTTTGAAAGCCCGGCAGCCTCGCATAGTCGCCCGCATCACGCGGCAACCACCCGCGCAGCACCAGTACATGTTTGTTCGAGCCCGCTATTTTAAACGGCATCGCCAGAACGAATCCGGCCCGCCCATTCAGCGGCCGGTTATCCAGGAACAGCGGCCAGCCCGGCACCCACTCGCCGGTAACCCGCACCCGCCGATACTCGATATCCGGGGACACATGCGTGCCGACTGCGCTCCCCGACATCGCCGCCTCCTTGCGTACCGTAGGGTGGGCACCGCCCACGCGTTCGTGCCCATCCACACCACCACCGCTACCGTAGACCACCGGCGCCTGCGCACCACGCTCGGCAAGCCGCGCCGCAATCCCCAGCTTCTCCTCCGCCCGCCTCGTCTGCCAGTTCCCCAACACAATTCCCAGCACCACCAGCACCACCGTGGCAAGGAACGGAATGACCCTAAAACGAAATGCCAAACGCATTACAATTGACCTTTACTCCACACAGCGGCCCGACCATGAAAACCTTCATCGCCATCGCCTTCATCCTGATCATCGCCAGCCTCGGCTCGGCGCTGTTCTTCCTGATGAAGGACAAGGGCCGCAGCAACCGCACGGTGCAGGCGCTGGCGATGCGGGTCGGCCTGTCGATCACGCTGTTCCTGATCGTGCTCGCATCCTACAAGATGGGCTGGATCCACCCGACCGGCATCCGCTGAACCCTCAGATGCGACAAAGGACAGCCAGCTGGCTGTCCCTTGCTATTCCAACCTGAGTACTGATTACAACCAGTAGACCACGACGTACAGGCCCAGCCATACGACGTCGACGAAGTGCCAGTACCAGGCCGCGCCTTCGAAACCGAAGTGGTGATCCGCCGTGAAATGCCCCTTCAGCACACGGTAGAGCACCACCGACAGCATGATCGCGCCCATGGTCACGTGGAAGCCGTGGAAGCCGGTCAGCATGAAGAAGGTGGAGCCATAGATGCCCGAGGTCAGCTTCAGGTTCAGCTCATGGTAGGCGTGGATGTATTCGTAGGCCTGGAAGCCCATGAAGATCGCGCCCAGCAGGATCGTGAAGAACAGGAACACGGCCGTATTGCGGCGATGCCCCTCGCGCAGCGCGTGGTGGGCGATGGTCAGCGTCACGCCCGAGGTCAGCAGCAGAGCGGTGTTGATGGTCGGGATCGGGAACGGGCCCATCGTATTGAAGGCTTCGACCGTACCGGCCGGGCCGGTATTGCCCCACTGGGCAGCGAAGTCGG
Organism: Massilia sp. LXY-5; assembly: GCF_059801075.1. Classification (NCBI taxonomy): domain Bacteria; kingdom Pseudomonadati; phylum Pseudomonadota; class Betaproteobacteria; order Burkholderiales; family Oxalobacteraceae; genus Massilia; species Massilia sp. LXY-5. Next base: position 240,291 of record NZ_JBNNEH010000003.1, on the reverse strand, counting down.
GCCACAGCACCTTGTGGTCGAGATCGGCCAGCCAGGGCATCGAGATCGCGCGGGCGTAGAACAGCGCGCCGAAGAAGGCGGCGAAGAACATGACCTCGGAGAAGATGAACCAGCTCATCGACCAGCGGAAGGAAGAATCGATGCGCTGGCTGTACTGGCCGGTTTCCGACTCCTGGATGGCGTCGCCGAACCAGAAATACAGCACCACCAGCATCGATACGATGCCGGCCAGGCAGACGCCAGGTCCCCAGGAGGCGCCGTTGACCCAGCCGGACGCGCCGAGCATGGTCACCAGCATCGAGAAGCCGCCGGCCATCGGCCACATGGAGGGGCCCGGCACGAAATAATGCGGCGCGGTCTTTGACACACTCATCTTCATCTCCTGGAACGTTGTTCTAATGCGTTGAATTGAAATGCTTAAAACTATTATTGTGCAACCGCTAGCTTCACCAACAACAACAGCACGCCGATAAATATCGCGACACCCAGCAACGCCGCCACGATCACGTGAACCGGATTCAGGTTCACCGCGTCATCCTCGTAATCGCGCCGCTTGCGCACTCCGAAGAAGGACCAGAACACGGCCTTCATCGAGGCCGCGAACGAAGCCTTGCGGCGCGGCTGTTCGTTCTGTTCCATCTATTTCGCCGCCACCGCGCCGGACACCTCGAAGAAGGTGTACGACAGCGTGATCGTTTTGACTTCCTTCGGCAGCTTCGGGTCGATGAAGAATACCACCGGCATCTGGCGCGCTTCGTTCGGCTGCATGAGCTGCTCGCGGAAGCAGAAGCACTCGACCTTCTTGAAATGCGGCGTCGCCGACTGTGGCGCGTAACTCGGGATCGCCTGCGCTTTCACGGCGCGCGCCTGGGTATTCACCACTTCGTAGACCACGGTCGCCAATTCGCCCGGATGCACCTCGATGCTGCGCGTGGTCGGACGGAAGCGCCACGGCCCCTGCGAGTTGCCATCGAGTTCCACCGTGATCGTGCGCGTGGTGTCGACCTGGGTGTTCGCCGGGCGCTCGACCGTACCGTCCTTCTGGGTCAGCACATTGATGCCGAGTACCTCGCAGACCTGGCGGTAGACCGGCACCAGCGCATAGCCGAAGCCGAACATCGCCACCGCCACCACCACCAGCTTGCCGAAGGTGGAGCGGTTCAGGCGCAGGCGTTCGATAGGCGTGTAGCTCACGTCACATCCACAGGCGCTTGAGGATGACGGCCGCGAAGAAGAACGCGGCAACCAGGGCCAGCACCAAAGCGGTTCGAACGTTCCTCGCCTTGGCGTTCGGCTTCGTCGGCTGATTCATCACTTCACCAGCGGCGGGTTCTCGAAGGTGTGGAACGGCGCCGGGCTCGGCACGGTCCACTCCAGGCCTTCCGCGCCTTCCCATGGTTTGGCTTCCGCTTTCGGACCGCCCTTGATCGTCGGCAGCACCACGAACAGCAGGAAGTAGACCTGCGACAGGCCGAAGCCGAAGGCGCCGACCGAGACGATCATGTTGAAGTCGGTGAACTGCACCGCGTAGTCGGCATAGCGGCGCGGCATGCCGGCCAGGCCCAGGAAGTGCATCGGGAAGAAGGTGATGTTAAACGTGATCAGCGACAGCCAGAAGTGCGCCTTGCCGCGGCCTTCCGGATACATGTGGCCGGTCCACTTCGGCGCCCAGTAGTAGAAACCGGCGAACAGCGCGAACAGCGAGCCGGCCACCAGCACGTAGTGGAAGTGGGCCACCACATAATAAGTGTCCTGCACCTGGATGTCGATCGGCGTCACGGCCAGGATCAGGCCGGTGAAGCCGCCCATCGTGAACACGAACAGGAAGCCGACCGCGAACAGCATCGGCGTCTCGAAGGTCATCGAGCCCTTCCACATGGTGGCGACCCAGTTGAACACCTTCACGCCGGTCGGCACCGCGATCAGCATGGTGGCGTACATGAAGAACAGCTGCGAGGTCACCGGCATGCCGGTGGTGAACATGTGGTGGGCCCAGACGATGAAGGACAGCACGGCGATCGAGGCGGTCGCGTAGACCATCGAGGCGTAGCCGAACAGCGGCTTGCGGGCAAAGGCCGGGATGATCTGCGAGACGATGCCGAAGGCCGGCAGGATCATGATGTAGACCTCGGGGTGGCCGAAGAACCAGAAGATGTGCTGGTACATGACCGGATCGCCGCCGCCGGCGGCATTGAAGAACGACGTGCCGAAGTGGCGGTCGGTCAGGGTCATGGTGATGGCGCCTGCCAGCACCGGCATCACGGCGATCAGCAGGAAGGCGGTGATCAGCCAGGTCCAGCAGAACATCGGCATCTTCATCAGGGTCATGCCGGGCGCGCGCATGTTCAGGATGGTGACGATGATGTTAATCGAACCCATGATCGACGAAGCACCCATGATGTGCAGGGCGAAGATCGCCATGTCCATGCCCGGGCCCATCTGGGTCGACAGCGGCGCATACAGGGTCCAGCCGGCGGCGGTGGCGCCGCCCGGCACGAAGAAGGACGCGGCCAGCAGGAACGCGGCCGGCGGCAGCAGCCAGAACGAGAAGTTGTTCATGCGCGCGAAGGCCATGTCGGACGCTCCCACCTGCAGCGGGATCATCCAGTTGGCGAAGCCGACGAAGGCCGGCATGATCGCGCCGAACACCATCACGATGCCGTGCATGGTGGTCAGCTGGTTGAAGAACTCGGGACGGAAGAACTGCAGGCCGGGCTGGAACAGCTCGGTGCGGATCATCAGCGCCAGCACGCCGCCCGAGAGCAGCATGGTGAAGGCGAACCACAGGTACAGGGTGCCGATGTCCTTGTGGTTGGTGGCGAACAGCCAGCGGCGGGCGCCGGTCGGCATGTCGTGATGCGCGTGGTCGTGGCCGTGATGGTCGTCGTGCGCGTGATCGAGAGTGCTGGTAGTCATGTCAGTATCCTGGAAACGATCTTGCTTGCTACGTTACTTGCTGCGTGCAGCCAGCACTTCGGCCGGTTGGACGATGTTTTCGGCGGCCTTGTTCGACCAGGAATTGCGGGTATAGGTAATCACCGCCGCAATGTCCGAATCCGACAGCTGCTTCCAGGCCGGCATGGCCGCCGCATAGGCCGGCGTATCCTGGCCATGCAGCAGCACGTCGACCTGGTGCGCCCTGGGGCCGTTCACGACCGGCGAACCGTCGAGCGGGGCGAAGGTGTTCGGGATGCCCTTGCCGTTGGCCTGGTGGCAAGCCACGCAGTTGGCGGCGTAGACGGCTTCACCCTTGGTTTTGAGTTCGTCGATGGTCCAGACCTTGGTCGGATCGTCGGCCAGCGCGGCCATTTTCTTTTTCTCGCCCGCGACCCAGGCAGTGTAATCCTCGGCGGAGACGACGCGCACCACGATCGGCATGAAGGCGTGGTCCTTGCCGCACAGCTCGACGCAGTTGCCGCGGTAGACGCCGACCTTGTCGGCCTTGAACCAGGCGTCGCGCACGAAACCGGGGATCGCATCCTGCTTGATGGCAAACGCCGGAATCGTCCAGGCGTGGATCACGTCGTTGGCGGTCAGGACCATGCGGACCTTCTTGCCGACCGGGACCACCACTTCCCTGTCGACTTCGAGCAAGTAGTTTTCGCCGCGTGCTTCGGTCGGCGCCACGCCCGGCTCGCCGATCTGGCTGCGCGGGGTCGACAGGTTCGACAGGAAGCTGATGCCCTCGCCTTCGCCCTTCAGGTAGTCGTAGCCCCATTTCCACTGCATGCCGGTGGCCTTGATGGTCAAATCGGCATTCGAGGTGTCCTTCAGGGCGACGACCGTCTTGGTGGCAGGCAGGGCCATGCCGATGACGATCAGGAAGGGAACGATGGTCCAGGCGATTTCGACGGCGGTCGATTCGTGGAAGGTGGCCGGTTTGTGGCCGAGGGATTTGCGGTGCTTGAACACCGAGTAGAACATGACGCCGAAGACGCCGAGGAAGATGATGAGGCAGACCAGCATCATCCAGTTGTGCAAGCTGTAGATGTCAGCGCCGATCCCAGTCACCGGAGTTTGCATGTTCAACTGGTGTTCCACCGGCCGCCCCGTGATTTCCGGGGCCGCCAGTGCCGGGATACTGGTCCATACTGCGAGACCGAGCACCAAGGCGTGAAGTCGCTTTGCATATGTCATGAATTGTCCCCAACCACCCAAAATAAGAATATTTTTAAACGGTCAGCAATTCCATGAACGAACCGCCGCCGCTCCGAAACCAAGTGCAAGCTGGTTCCCGGCGGCACGGCTTGTGGACGCGCAACTGGTTGAAACCATGCTCGTCCATCAGCAACTGCAACAACACTGACGGGCGCCAAACTTGCTGATGCTGCTTTTCAATTTTCTAATTCTTCCACCATTTCACCCTGTTTTTCAATGTTTACAGGGCAGAGGACGAAAAAATAGTCATTGATTATACTCAAATCGCTAATTTTTATTCAAGGAAAATCCTTGCCATCGCTGTGATATTTCGTGCATTAGAGCATCGAGCGTTGCCGTATGGGCCTTGCCGCTGCGAGTTAGCCGTGTTAGCGATTTATACCAGTACCCGGGTTTCTCCGGCACGAACGCGTGGGCTCGAGAGCCCACCCTACGTTACGCCGCTGCCACTGGCCGTCGCATGACGTACGGGTCATCGAGGCCAATGGCCTTGATGACGGGTTTACCGGGCACCTTTGCCCACGCGTGCATCGCCACCGTAGCCCGGATCTTTCAACCGGGCCGCGACAGGATATCCACGGCCGACATCACGGTTTGCGCGGCCGGAATTGCACGATCGCCTCCCCCGCCGCAGTCGTCTTCGGCACGGGCCGGAACGCGTGGCCATAAATCACCTCGAAACTCAAGCCAATCTTGCCGTCCGCCCCACGCTGCGCTTCCAGTGCATCCACCATGCGCTGCCAGGCCGCGCGCCCGATCAGGCCGCGCCGGCGCGTCGCCAGCGGGTTGCCGCCGATCGCCCGCACATCCGCCAGCAGCGCCTCGACCGTGCCATAGGTGACGGTGATGCGCTCGGCATCCATCACCGGCGTCGAGAAGCCAGCTTCCACCAGTTGATCGCCGAAATCGTGCATGTCGACGAAGGGCAAGGTATGCGGCGATTCGTCGAGCTCGGCAAACGCCGCGCGCAATTCCTTGAAGGTGTCGGGACCGAAATTCGAGAACATCAATAAACCATCGACGCGCAGCACGCGGCGCCACTCGGCGAACACGCGGTCGGGCTGCGGATGCCAGTGCAGCGCCAGGTTCGACCACACCAGGTCGAGCGAGTTCGGACCGAATGGCAGGATTCCAAAGTCGCCGCAAAGAAGATCGACGCCGGCCTTGGCCGGCATCAGGCGGCTGAGCATCTGGTTCAGCGAGCGCAGCGCCGGCGCCGGCGCTTTGGCCTCGGCCAGCATGGCGCTCGAGGCATCCATGCCGATGATCTGGGCCGCCGGATAGGTTTTTTGCAGGGTGCCGAGATCGGGCCCGGTGCCGCAGCCGGCGTCGAGCACGCGCTGCGGCACGATCTTTACCAGGCTCAGCCGCTCGTGCATGCGCGCGGCGATCTCGCGGCGCAGGAAGTCGGCAGCGGCCACGCGCTGCGGTTCCGCGAACAGTGCACGCACACGCGACTGGTCAATCGGTGCGCTCATTTTCGATGGGGACGAGGGAGAAGCCATGGTTCTGTTGCGTTCAAATGAGATAATGGCGGAAGTGTACAGGTTTGCGGAGAGCCGAGCCGATGGGTGAGCGCATCGAACCGTTGTTGCTGCGCTGGCCGCGCGCCCTGGCCGGCCGGCTGCTGCCCATGCTGTTGCCAAGTTCGTGCGCCCTGTGCGGCGAGCAGGCGCCGGGTGCCGTCTGCGCGTCCTGCACGCTGAGTTACGCGGCGCCCGGCGGACCGCGCTGTCCCTGCTGCGCCAACCCGCTTGGCCCAACAGAACTGCCCGGGCAAGCCTGCGGCGCCTGCCTTGCCGACGAACCGGCTCATGATGCCACGGTCGTCGCCGTCGATTACGCGGCGCCGCTCGACGGCCTGGTGCTCGGCCTGAAATTCGGCGCCCGGCTGCCGCTGGCGCCCTGGTGCGCGGGCCTGCTGCGGGACGCGGTGCTGGCGCGGCCCGGCTTGCCCCTGCCCGATCTGCTGTGCCCGGTCCCGCTGGGGCCGCGCCGCTTGCGGGAGCGCGGCTTCAACCAGGCGCTCGAGATCGCCCGGCCGCTGGCGAGTGCGCTCGGTGTCGGGCTGCAGCCGCGCCTGGCAACGCGTGCCGTCGAGACGGCCGCGCAGTCGGGCGTGAGGCCGCGCGAACGGGCGGCCAACATCCGCGGCGCCTTCGAGATCGCGCCGGACATGGCAGAGAGAATACAGGGCCGCCACGTCGGCGTCGTCGACGACGTCATGACGAGCGGCCACACATTGAACGAACTGGCCGCCACCCTGAAGGCGGCCGGCGCGCTGCGGGTGACGAACCTGGTGTTCGCCCGCACGCCACCCCATTGATCGAGGAGAAGCGCTTGTTTCACGTAGTCCTGTTTGAACCGGAAATCCCGCCCAACACGGGCAACGTCATCCGCCTGTGCGCCAACACCGGCGTCCAGTTGCACCTGATCGAACCGCTCGGTTTCCCCCTCGACGACGCCAAGATGCGCCGCGCCGGGCTCGATTACCACGACTACGCGACGATGAAGGTGCACAAGAACTGGGAAGCCTTCCTGGCGGACACCCAGCCCGACCCGAGCCGCATGTTCGCGCTGACGACCCACGGTTCCTCCCCCTTCGCCGACGCCGCATTCAAACCGGGCGACGTGTTCGTCTTCGGACCCGAATCGCGCGGCCTCGCACCTGCCTTCCGCGAAAGCTTTCCGGCATCCCAACGCATCCGCCTGCCGATGATGCCGGACAACCGCAGCCTGAACCTGTCGAACACGGTGGCGGTCGTGGTCTACGAGGCCTGGCGCCAGAACGGTTACGCCGGCGGCGTCTGAACGCAGTACTTGACCCTGCGCGCGGCGGACAGGCACACTGCTCGGCACGCACACTGCCGAGGAGCCGCATTGACCAACCGCCGAACCGTGTTACAGGCCGCCGCCGCGCTGGCCGCCCTCGCCGCCTGCGCACGCGCCGGTGCCCAGTCGGCGCTTGCCGCGGCGCCGCTGGCGATCGGCGACACCTTCATGCTGCCCTCCAGCGTGCTCGGTGAGAACCGCCGCATCAATGTCTATAACGCGCCGGCCGCAAACGGCGCGCCCCTGCCCGTCCTGTACATGCCTGACGGCGGCCTGGAAGAGGATTTCCTGCATATCGCGGGATTGCTGCAGATCTCGGTCGCGAGCGGCACCATGCGCCCGTTCATGCTCGTCGGTATCGAAAACACGCAGCGCCGCCGCGACCTGACGGGCCCCAGCGACGATCCGGAAGACCGCAAGATCGCGCCCGTGATCGGGCGCTCGGAAGCGTTTCGCGCTTTCATCCGCACCGAGCTGATGCCGGCGATTAGCGGGCGTTACCGGACCACGGGCGAAACGGCCATCGTCGGCGAATCGCTGGCCGGCCTGTTCGTGATGGAAACGTATTTTGTCGCCCCGGAGATGTTCGACACCTATATCGCCGTCGATCCGAGCCTGTGGTGGAATCGCGAAGGCTTGCTGGCGAAGGGGGCGGCGCAGCTGCGCACGCGGCGTCATGGGAATAAAACGCTGTTCGTCGCCGCCAGCGGCGAACCGGGTATGCCGGCGCTCGCTGGCCGGCTCAAGCAAGTGTTCGACACGGCCGCAGCACCCGGTCTGCGCTTCGAACTGGCGGCCTTCCCCGAAGAAAACCACCGTACGGTCTACCATCCGGCTGCGCTGCGCGCATTCCGGACGGCTTTCCGCAAGCCCGCCGAACAGCGCGGGCCAGGATAGATCAGACCATCGGCGGATCGGTCTCGCGCGCGAAGGAGCGGTGGCTGGCCAGCGCCTGCTTGAAGGCATCCAGGCCGGCATCGACCAGCAGCGCCGGATCGTCCGAACCATCCGGCAGCGTCGCCGGAATCATGGCCTTGGCCAGCAAAGCGGCGCCGCTGCCCAGCACCATGATCGGCTTGCAATGGCGGTACTGCTCGCGCAGGAAGTCGATCGCGTGGGCGTTGCGCGCCAGCAGCTCGGCCGATTTGTCGCCATCGGGCACGATCACGGCGTCGTACATCACCGACGGGCCGGCTTCGAGCGAGATCTCGACATCCAGCGGGTCGCCGGCGCTGGCCTTGACCTTGCCCAGCATGTTGCCCACCAGGCGAGGCACGGCGCCATCCTTCAGCAAGTCCGCATACAGCTTGCGCACCTGTTTGCCGTCCACGCCATTGGCCACCAGGATCGCCACGCGGCGGGTGCGGATGCCGGTTTCGCCCGGACGGCTCAGCAGCGACAGCGCCGGCGATGGATCGTAGACCGGGACCGGATCCGGGCTGGCCATCGGCAGCGGCGCCGGCACGTCCATCCCCAGGCCTTCGGCCACCTTGGCCACCAGGCCGTCGTCGACATTCGCCAGCAAAGCCAGCATGCGCTCGCGCACGGCCGGGGTTTGCACCCGGGTCAGCTCGAAGCGGAAGGCGTTGGCGATGTGGGTCTGCTCGGCCGCGCTCTGGCTCTGGTAGAACAGGCGCGCCTGGCCGTAGTGCTCGGCGAACAGGGCGGGATTGCCGCGCACCTTGTCTTCGGTCGTGAAGCGTTCCGGGAAGCTGGTGAAGCCGGCCTTGCCGGCCTGGAATGGACAGCCACCGCCCAGCGAGTTCGGCTCGTAGTTCACACGGCCGCGGTTGATGGCCTGGCGGTGCATGCCGTCGCGCTGGTTGTTCTGGATCTGGACGATCGGCGAATTGATCGGAATTTCATGGAAATTCGCGCCGCCCAGGCGGCTGATCTGGGTGTCCAGGTAGGAGTGGTTGCGGCCTTGCAGCAGCGGGTCATTGGAAAAATCGATGCCCGGCACGATGTGCGCGGTGCAGAAGGCCACCTGCTCGGTCTCGGCAAAGAAGTTGTCCGGGTTACGGTCGAGCACCATGCGGCCGACCGGCGTGATCGGAACGAGCTCTTCCGGCACCAGCTTGGTGGCATCGAGGATGTCGAAGGGGAAGGATGCGGCCTGCTCTTCGGTGAAGATTTGCAGGCCCAGTTCCCATTCCGGGAAATTGCCGCCCTCGATCGCTTCCCACAGGTCGCGCCGGTGGAAGTCGGAATCGGCGCCGGAAATACGCACCGCCTCGTCCCAGACCAGCGAGTGCGTGCCCTGTAACGGGGTCCAGTGGAATTTCACGAAGCGCGACTCGCCCTGCGCGTTGATCAGGCGGAAGGTGTGCACACCGAAGCCCTGCATCGTGCGGTAGCTGCGCGGGATGGCGCGGTCGGACATCACCCACATCAGCATGTGCGCGATTTCCGGAGACAGCGAGGCGAAGTCCCAGAAGGTGTCGTGGGCCGTGGCGGCCTGCGGCATCGCATGGTGCGGTTCCGGCTTGGCGGCGTGCACCAGGTCGGGGAATTTCATCGCATCCTGGATGAAGAAGACCGGGATGTTGTTGCCCACCAGGTCCCAGTTGCCCTGCTCCGTATAAAACTTGACCGCGAAGCCGCGCACGTCGCGCGCCGTGTCGGTCGAGCCGCGTTCGCCGGCGACGGTCGAGAAGCGCACGAAGACCGGGGTGCGCTTGCCCTTGGCGGCGAACGGGACCGCGCGGGTCAGTTCGCTGAAGTCGCCGTAGGACTCGAAATAGCCGTGCGCGGCCGAGCCGCGCGCATGCACCACGCGCTCGGGAATGCGTTCATGGTCGAAATGGGTGATCTTTTCGCGCAGAATAAAATCTTCCATCGCGGTCGGTCCGCGCAGGCCGATCTTGAGCGAATGCTGGTTGTCCGCCACCGGCACGCCCTGGTTGGTGGTCAGGTGGCGGTCGCTCGGATCCACACGCACGCGGTCAAGCGGCGCCACGGTCGGATTCTGGCCGACCGGCGGCTGGCCGTTGCCGACCTTCTCCGACATCATGATTTCGCTGCTCGTGCTGCCGGTCGCGGCCGGCGTCGACGGCTGGTGATGGTCGCCCTCGGGTGGGGTGCCCGACGCATCGCCGTACTCGGCCGGCTTGTTCGGATTGAAGGGCATGGCGGCGGCCAGGTCCTTTTCGGCGCTGGTTTTCTCGAGCAGGCGCTCGGGAACCGGATCGCTGCTGCCCAGGCTCGATGGCGGCGTGCTGGTCGATGGCCCGGCGACGGTGCTCAGTACGGAACCGGCGCCATCGGTGGCGCCGGATTTGTTATTGCGTGTGGTCATGCGGTCCTCGCTGGTTGATCAGTTGTCTTCGATTCAACGAACAACATAACCGACCAGCAGTGAGCGCTATGTTAGTGAACTAACGCAATTGATCAGGCAACAAGTATTCCCTCGACAAAGGCGCATTGCATTTCCCAGCCAGAAATAACAATTATCCCGCGTCAGTAAGCGCTTCTTGCGCGCCCCGCCACATCACCCGATTGCGTCCGCCCTGCTTGGCCCGATACAACTGCACATCCGCCGCCTCGAACAGCGCTGCCGAGCTTTCCGCCTGGGCCGGGTCGAGGCTGGCGCCGCCGATGCTGACCGTGATGCAGGACGCCGCCGCGGAACCGGCATGGGCGATCATCAGCTCGGCCACTGCCTGGCGCAAGGCCTGCGCGATCTGCAGCGCCTGAACGGCATCGGTTTCCGGCATCAGGAGCACCAGCTCTTCGCCGCCGTAGCGCGCCGCCAGGTCGGCCGGGCGCCGCATGTGGGTGCCGGCCACGCGCGCAACCGCACGCAGGGCGCGGTCGCCGGCCGGGTGGCCATATAAATCGTTGAACTGTTTAAAGGAGTCGATGTCGAGCAGGGCCAGCGACAGCGGCCGGCCGCTGCGGCGGGCGCGCTGCCATTCGAGGTCGTAGACGTCGTCGAAGCGGCGCCGGTTGGCCAGCTCGGTCAGGCCGTCGACGTGGGCCAGGTGTTCGAGCAGGCGCCGCTGGCGCACCAATTGAAGGTGCAGCGCCACCCGCGCCAGCACCACCGTCGCATTGAAGGGCTTGGCGATGTAGTCGGAGGCGCCCATCTTGAGGCCGGCCGCTTCGTCTTCCGGACGGTCGAGGCCCGAAATGAAGATGACCGAGACGTGTTCGGTCTGGGGCGTGGCGCGCAGGCGGCGCAGGACTTCGAAGCCGCTCATGTCCGGCATCATCACGTCGAGCAGGATCAGGTCGGGCACGTGGCGCGTCGCGCGCTCGACGGCCTGGGCGCCGTTCTTCGCGAGCAGCACCGTGTACTCGGGCTGGAGCAGCTCGCACAGCACGTCGCGGTTGACCGGGTCGTCGTCGGCGACCAGGACTTTCTGCGGTTCGGCGGGCGTCATGCGCATTCCTCCAGGTTCGGGCGCAGCAGCCCTTCCAGTTCGGCGAGCGGCGCCAGGGCGGCCTCGTATTCGAGCTCGCTCACGGCGTGCGCGATTGCGGCCAGGGGCGCAGCAAAGGCGGCGGCGGGGAGCCGCGCCTGCAGTTCGGCCAGGGTATCGCGGGCGCGCGCGTCGTCCGCCGCCAGCTGGGCCGCGAGGCGCGCCACCAGCGCCGGCAAGCCGTCGGGCGGGCGCGCAGGCTGGTCGCGCGGACCGGCCAGCGGCGCCATCCCGGCCAGGATGGTGTCGAGGGTCGCGATCAGGGCCGGCACCATGCCGGCCGCGCGTTGCGCTTCATCGGCGCGCAGCGCTTCCTCGAGGCGCCGCGCCTGCGCCGCCAGCTCGTAGGCGCCGACATAGGCCGCGCTCGACTTCAGGTTGTGCGCCAGCGCTGCCAGCGGCGCCTCGTCGCCGCTGGCCAGGGCCTCGGCCAGCTGGCGCGGCGCCGCGCGGTATTCCTGCACGAAGCTGCGCACGCGCTTGATCAGGCGCGCATGCTGGTGGCTGACGCCGGCCAGCGCCGTGTCCCAGTCGACGCCGGGCACGGCCGGCAGCAGGACGGTGTCGTTGCCCGGCAGCGTCTCAACCTGCGCGGCCGGCGCTGCGCGCCCGTCCAGGCGCGCCGGGTCGATCCAGGCCAGCAGGGTGCGGAACAACAGGTCCGGATCGATCGGCTTGGCGAGATGGTCGTTCATGCCGGCCGCGAGGCTGCGTTCGCGGTCGCCCGCCATTGCGTGCGCGGTCATGGCGACGATCGGCAGCGCGCGCAGGCGCTCGATGGCGCGGATGCGGCGCGTGGCGGTGAGGCCGTCGACCTCGCGCATCTGGATATCCATCAGCACCAGGTCGTAGTCGTGCAGCTGCACCATCTCGACCGCCTCGCCGCCATGGACGGCGACGTCGACGTGGACCGGGGCGGCGGCCAGGAAGTCGAGCGCCACTTCGCGGTTGTTGGCGTTGTCCTCGACCAGCAGGATGCGCGCACCGCGCAGCCGCGCCAGGCCACGCGGGTCCGCTTCCATCCGCTCGGGCGCACCGCCCGGGGCCAGGTCCGGACGCAGCACCCGCAGCAGGCTGTGGTACAGCAGCGCCGGGCCCACCGGCTTGTTCAGGAAGCCCTGCAGCTGCAGCTGTCCCGCCTGCAGCTGTACCGTTTCGCGCGCGCAGGCGCTGACCATCAGGATCGAGGGCGCGGCGCCGATATCCCCGGCCGCGCGGATACGGCGGATCGTCTCGACGCCGTCCCAGCCCGGCATCAGGTAGTCCATCAGCACGACCTGGTAGGGTTTGCCGCGTGCTGCCGCGTCCTTCCATCGTGCCAGCGCCTCTTTTCCGCACGAGGCCGCGTCGGCGGCGATGCCGAAGCCCTCCAACATTTCGACCAGCGCAGCGCGCGCCGTCTCGCTGTCGTCGACCACCAGCAGGCGCATCTGCTGGAGCGCGGCTCCGGGAGCGGAAAGCACGCCGGGCGCGCTCCCCGCCTCCCCGAGCGGCACCGTGAAACTGAAGCTGCTGCCGACGTTCGGGGTGCTGGTGACGGCGATCGCGCCGCCCATCAATTCGACCAGCTGCTTCGAAATCGAGAGGCCGAGCCCCGTGCCGCCGTACTTGCGCGTGATCGAATCGTCGCCCTGGCGGAAGGACTGGAACAGGCGCGCCAGCTGGTCCGCGTCCATGCCGATGCCGGTGTCGGTGACGCAGAAACGCAGGGTCAATGCGCCGGTACTGCGCGCTGCCACCTCGACGCCGACGACGATCTCGCCCTCCCCGGTGAACTTGACGGCATTGCTGGTGAGGTTGATCAGGATCTGGCCCAGGCGCAGCGGATCGCCGACCAGGCGCGCCGGCACGCCGCGTCCGACGCGGAACACGAGTTCGACGCGGCGCGCATCGAGCTTGATGGCGGTGAGGTTGGACAGGTGCTCGAGCAGGTCGTTGAGGTCGAACTCGACCTGCTCGATCTTCAGCTGGCCGGCCTCGATCTTCGAGAAATCGAGGATGTCGTTGACGATGCCGAGCAGGTGTTCGCCCGCGCCCAGGATCTTGCCCAGGTAGTTGCGCAGGCGCGGTGCCGGATCGGCCATCAGGGCCAGCCGGCTCATGCCGATGATCGCATTCATCGGGGTGCGGATCTCGTGGCTCATGTTGGCCAGGAAGTCCGATTTCAGGCGGGTCGCCGCTTCCGCGCGCAGCATGGCATTGCGGATCGCACCCGTGCGCAGGCCAAGCACGCGCATGAAGATGACCATGTCGACCGCATTCGTGAACTGCAGCGAGTGCATGGTCCAGAAGCCGGCGTCCACCGCGCCGTTGATCATCTGGCTCAGCACGAGCGAGCCGGTGAAGCTCAGTGCCCAGCCGAGCAGGAAATACAGACCGACCGGGTCGCCGCGGCGCGCGCGATTCAGTGCGCCCGGCAGGCCCAGCAGCATCGGCATGATGCCGAGCGTGCTGACGATGATCACCAGCTGCCCGACGCTGATCAGGTCAGCAGCGAATGCCAGCGCGGCGCAAGCGGTGAGCGCGGCGCCGGTTTTCATCAGGCGGCTGAAGATGCGGTCCTTGCCGGGACGCGCGAGCGCCTGCTCGACGAACAGGTAGGCGCCGCAGGAGGACATCAGGGCGAACAGGCCGCCGGCATGGATGTTCATCCAGGCGTTGGCGCCCCAGAAGTACTGGCTGCCGATGCCGAAGAACTCGGCCGAGAACAGGGTCGTGCCGGCGATCATCAGCGCGTACTTGCCAAACAGCGGCTCGCGCAGGTTCAGCGCCTGGGCCAGGCTGTAAAGCAGCAAGCACAGGCTCAGGCCCAGCAGCAGGCCTTGCAGCATCTGCTCGTTGACGGCATCGGCATGAAATACCGCGGGCTGCGAGAAGCGCAGCGGCAGCACCATCGCACCGGTATTCTCGATGCGCAGGTAGATGTCGTGGCGCTGGCCGTGCAGCAGGTCGAGCAGCACGGCCGGCGTGCGCACCCGGCGCCCGCCCGCTTGCGGCGGCTGCAGGTTGCCGGCCACGCCATGCTGGCGCAGGACACCCTCGCTCACCACGAAGAAATCGACCTTGTTCAGGACCGCGTAATCGATCTCCGCGATCCAGGCCGCGCGGCTGCCGGCCGGCACCCTGACCGGGATGTGCAGCCAGACCGGGTCGTTCTGCACCCCGAGCGTCGCATGGCTCGACACGGGCGCGGTAAAGCGCTGCGGTTCGGCCAGCACGGCCTCGATCCCGAGCTTGCCGCCGGGGTCGGTGAACATCGTCAGCGCGGGCCAGGCCTCGACGCTGCCGCTGCGGTCGTCGAGCACCAGCGGTGACGCCGCCCGGGCGCGCGGCAGGAAAGCAAGCGACAGCACCAGGAGCAGCAGCAGCGCGAGGGCTGCGCGCAGCCGGGGCGACACGGACCACATCATGCGGCTTCCTCCTGTGGGCTTGGGGCGGCATCGGGGCGGAAGCGGCGCTCGATGCTGTTCATCCAGCGGGGCGCCTGCGGGTCGACGTCCCAGTCGTTCACGGCGCCCGCGACCTGGCGCAGCAGCGCTTCGGGCAGTTTCAGGGGCCGCGTCTGGTCCATCAGGAAGCGCACCGTCAGGCGGTAGCCGAGGATGCGCGTGGCCAGGCGCGCGATCGAAAAGCCGGGCCGGACCACCCGCGCCAGGGTATCGACGGCGCGCGTCACGCCCATGCCGAGCGCGAACAGGGCGCGCGAAACCAGGGACACGCGCCCGTCCAGTCCCAGGTCCGCCGCCGTCTCGCGTCCGCACAGGTAGCGCGTCAGCAGCACCGGGAAGGGTTTTAACGAACGCAGTGGAATCTCGGCCTGCATCGCCCCCATCAGGGCGTTCGCCAGCGCCGGGCGCGGGTCGGTGCTGCGCGCATGGAACGCGGCGCCGGCCTTGCGCGTGGCCGGCGCATGGCGGGCTGCAGCCAGCGCGCGTCCGTCGCCCTGCAGGCGCGCGAACAGGGCCTCGGCTTCCTTCATCGTTTGCACCAGCAGGCTTTGCTCGATGCCGAGCAGGTGGCCGACCACGTTCCAGGCGTGCAGGTAGGCGCCCTCCTCCTCTTTTGTCAGGCCCAGGCCGAGGCGGCGCAGGCTGCGCAGGAAGACATAGTGAAACGTGAGCAGCGTATAGGCCAGCTCTTGCTGGTTGCAGGGCAGGCCGTTGGCGTTCACGTCCCAGCCGCGCGCGAACAGGGTTTGATACAGGCCCTTGCCTTCGGGCAGCAAGGCGGGTACCGCGGCGCCGTGTTCGAGCGCCTCGCCCGGGTTGCCGCGCACGATCAGGTGGCGGATCGTGGCGTGGATCAGGCGCACCTTGAGCACCTGCGCCACCCCGCCGCCGTCGGCATCGAGCAGGCCGCCGCGCAGCATCACCGGGAAGATCATCGCCGCCGTCGACCGCACCCGGTAGTCGGTGTGCCGCTCGAGCTGGCCGGCCGTGTGCAGCACGCTGGCCAGGTCAACCGGCACATAACACTCGGGCAGGCTGGCGCAAAACAGCAGCGTGCACGAGAGCATGCTCATGTCGACGAAGACCGATTCCGCGCAGCCGACCTTGCCGGCGTCGACCCAGGCGGGCAGCCGGCGTGCCTGCCGTACGTAGTCTTCGAGCGCTGCGGCGATCGGCGCCGGGGTCTGCGCAGCAGCGGTCCAGCCATCGAGCGCGCCGTTGGTCTCCCAGCCTGCCAGCTCGCGGTTGACGACCGCGATCGCGTCCCAGCGCGACAGGGCCGGCGTGCCCTCGCCCCATGGCCCGAGGATGCGCGCGATGGTGTCGTCGGCCAGCGGATCGGCGCGCAGGCGCGGGTCGGCGGCGACCGGTTCAGACATGGTCCCCATCACGCCTCCCCCGCCAGGCGCACGCCCGGCTGGCGCCAGCGGCTCCAGCCGCACAGGGCGGCCAGCAGCGGAATGCCCATTGCGAACACGGCGATGGCGCGCGTTTCGACCGGTACGCCGAGCAGCGCCTGGAACAGCAGGCTGCCGCCGTAGATCGCCAGCGGCACGGCGATGTCGCGCGGCGCCACCGGCACCCTGGCGACCGGCGGCTGCCGCCGCAGGGTCAGGCGGAACAGGAAGACGATGACGAAGGAGACGAACATCCAGCCGGCGAAGCCCTGCAGGGTTTCGCCGAACCAGCCGCCGTCGGTCTCCGTCATGATCCAGGCCTTCAGCTTGAACACCATGTAGGGATCGGCGCCGAGGTCATAGGCGGTGACGACCATCGCCGCCAGCAGCGACTGCGCCAGCGTCTGCCCGAGCGCGGTGGCGCCGTCGCTCGGCGTCTGCCAGACGATCAGGTTGGCGATCACGTAGCCGATATAGCTCAGGGCGAACCACATCAGCGCGATCACGAAAGGGACCTTGCCGATGCGCGGCCCGAGCACCTCGGTATAGGTATAGGAACCGAAGAACCAGCCATAGGTCGAGCCGAGCTGCTCGGCCGTCCAGCCGAGGACGACCGCGATCAGCACGAAGCGCAGCGCCGCGCGCGCGCCCAGCACGTGGACGGCGCTGCTGGCGCAGCAGGCGAACATCAGCACCGAACTGGCCACCAGCAGGCCGCTGGTGTCGCCCAGCGCGCGCACGAGCAGGCTTGCCGCCACCAGGGCCAGCAGGACGAGGGTGATGCGCGGGAGCGTCATGGATGGACTTCCGTTCAGAACCGGTAATCGACGCGCAAGGCGACTGCGCGCGGCTCGCTCGGCACGGTCATGCCGAAGCTGTCGATCGTGACCGGCTCGACCTTGTTCTGCAGGTTCTTCACGCGCAGCAGCACGCTCCAGGGCGAACCCGCCGGCTCGTAGCCCAGGCGCATATCGGTCTCGGTGCGGCCCGGAATCCGGTAGCGCAGCAGCTGGCTCGGCACGCCGATCGTGGATTCACTGCTGCTGCGCGAGAAGACGCCGGCTTTCATTACGCCGTCGCGCAGCTGGAAGCCATGTTCGTAGCCGAGCGTGAACACGGCGCGCGGCGCGCGGTCGAGTTTGTAACCGGCCCAGGAGTGAACGCCGTCCGGGCTGTAGGCGAGATAGTGGGCGTCGGTGAACGCGAGCGTATAACTCAGGCGCCCTGCCGCCACCGGTTTCAGCACGCCCTCCACTTCCACGCCCTTGACGCTGGCGGCGCCCGCGTTGGCGGTGACGAAGCGCGGCACGCCCTGCACCATGGCCACGCCCGACAGCTGCAGGTTGTCGTAGGCGTAGCGGTAGGCGCTGAGGTTCAGGCCGGCGCGGTTGGCCCAGAAGCGGGTCTTGATACCCAGCTCGTAAGCCTTCAGCGTTTCGGGACGGTAGACCAGCGTAGGATCCGGCGCCGCTCCGTCATTGAAGCCACCCGACTTGTAGCCGGTCGAGACCGTGGCATAGGCCATGGTCGATGGCGCCAGGTCGAACTCGGCGCCGAGGCGCCAGGTGGTCTTGCCGGTGGCAAGGGCGGCCGCATTCGGCAGGGCGATATCGGTGGCCGGGTTGAACACCTGTTCCTGCTGCAGGTTGGTCGAACCGTAGCGCGACTTGCGGTCTTCGGTACGGCGGGCGCCGGCGGTCAGGCGCAAGCCGTCCAACGCGCGCCATGTGACCTGGCCGAAGAGCGCGCGGCTGCTTGAGGTGACCGGATTCGACGGGAACACGTAGTACGGAGGCAGCCCGATGAGTTCGAGGTCGCGGAAGGTGGCCAGCTGCGCCATCTCTTCGCGAAACCAGTAGATGCCGGCCTGCCCCGATACGGGGCCGTTGCCGTTCGTCGCCACGCGCAGCTCGTGCGAATCCTGCTCGAAGCTGCCGTCGAAGTCCTGGCGCACGCCCAGCGCGAAGCCGGGCACGATACGGTAGTAATAGTTGACCAGGAAATCGTGGTCGAACCTGCGGTGCGCGCCCAGGTAGTGCAAGGTGGCCGGGCCCAGGTCCCAGGAGAATTCGGCGCCCAGACCGGTGCTGGCGCGGCGGCTGTGGCCCTGCTCCGGCACCGTGTTCGGCGGCACGAAGGCATTCGTCAGGCGCGCGACCGTGCCGGCGTCGTACGGTACCGGGTTGCCGGTCTCGATACCCTGGTAAAAATTCGTGTCGGGGACGATGACGTCGTTGTTGTCGCGCTGGACGCTGCGGTCCAGGCGCAGCAGCAGCGAAGCCGAGGAGCCGAGCGCGAACTTCGCCGACAGGCGGCCTGTCGTGGCGTCGCGGTCCTGGCCGAGCGTGTGCGGCGTGCCCTGCCCGTTGCGCAGCAGGCTGTCGCGGCGGTTTGTCGACACGGCGGCGCGCAGCGCGATGGCGTCGCTCACCGGTACGTTCAGCACCGCGTCGGCCTTGCGGCTGCCGTGGTTGCCCATTTCGACGCCCGCGGCGCCTTCGAAGCGCGCGGTCGGCGCGCGCGAGATGACGTTGACGACGCCAGCCGTGGTGTTGCGGCCGTACAGGGTGCCCTGCGGGCCGCGCAGCACTTCGATGCGGTCGACGTCGAGGAAGTCGAGGTTCTGGCCGTGCGGACGGGCGATGTAGATGCCGTCCATCATGAAGGCGGCCGACGGCTCTCCCTTCTCGGTGGCGTCGGCGTTCGACACGCCGCGGATGGTGATCCGCAGGCCGTCGGCGGCGCCGTTGATGGCCACGCCGGGCAGGCGCGCGCCGATGTCGGACGGGCGATCGAGTCCGGCCGCGGCGAGCGCGGCGCCGTCGACGACCGACATGGCGACCGGTGTTTTCGATTCAAGGCCGCTGGTGCGCTGCGCGGTGACGATCACTTCCTGGATTCCGCCTTCGGCCGTATGCATGACTGCGGCGGCCGGCGCCTCCTGTGCTGCCGCGGCAGCGCCGCAGACGATACCCGCGATGGCGAGCGCCAGCGGCGTGAGGTTCGAACGAACCTGACGATTGGACATGCATTCCCCTAGTCTCTTGATTAAACGCTGACGCCGCCTGAGACGGCGTCCGCCCAATGTGTGTCTGATTTATGTCAACACATCTTATGGCTGGGCTTGGACTAGGGCAGTCTATCAGTTAGTGCAACTAGGAAACAGTGCCTTTGAGCGATACCGTGGATGGCCAACAACTGTTCAGGATTCTGTGTTCCGTATCCACTTTTAAATAGTTGCCGTAGGGAATTAAATGCTTACAATGGGCGTCCTTTCCCTCACCAGGCATCACCATGAAGACAATCGATTCCGCCGGCTTTCGCACCATTGCCCTGCGTTCCGCCTCCGCCCTGCTGCTGAGCTTGTGCGCACTCGCCGGCGCCTCGGCACAGGAAGCACAGCCCGCCCCTGCCGCTTCGAACGAAGCGGCCACGCCCGCTCCGGCACGCGTACGCCTGTTCGGCCAGAACGGCCTGATGGTCCATTTTTACCAGAACAGCAGCTGCATGGGCGGCAAGGGACCGAAGACGACCGTCTCCGGCGGCGTCGGCGACGCGTTCGGTTCGATGTTTGGCCGTGCCAAGAACACCTCGATCGGCATGCCCGAGACCCCGACCACCGCCAACCTGGGCAAACGCGACGGCTATTTCTCGAAAGCCTATTTCCGCGAATATGAAATTCCTGGCAACCAGCCGATGGCGCTGCGGATGGCGTATCAAAGTGCGGCCGGCGCGCCGGGTTCGAAATACTGCCGTAGCTTCGGCGGCACCTTTACGCCGGAAGCCGGCAAGCAGTACGAAGTGACCCTCGAGGTCTCGCCGTACCAGTGCCTGGCTGTGGTCCATGAAATCGAGCAAGGGGCACAAGGGCCGGCGACTTTGCGCGACGTCGCCGTCACTGCGACGAAAGATTGCGATTAAGGAAGGAAGTACACGGCCGGCTGCCTCAGCCGGCCCGTACCTTGGTCAGCAGCTTGGTCGTCGAGCGGTCGTGCTCGAAATCGATGGCGACCGCCTGGCCGCCATAGGCGAGCACCGCCTGCCCCTCGGGAATCGCGCTCATCTCGTAATCGCCGCCTTTCGCGTAGATCTCGGGCCGCGCTTCCAGCACGGTTTCGAGCGCCGTATCCTCGTCGAATTCCACCACCAGGCTGACCGATTCCAGGGCCGCCAGCACGGCCATCCGGTCCGCCAGCGTGTTCAGGGGACGGTCATCGCCTTTCCCCAGGCGTTTCACGGAGGCGTCGGTATTGGCCGCGACCACCAGCGAAGCGCCCAGTTCGCGCGCCTGCGCCAGGTAGGTCACGTGGCCGCGGTGCAGGATGTCGAAGACGCCGTTGGTCAGCACGACAGGTTTTGGCAGGGCGGCGACGCGCGCCTTGAGCTCCGCGCGCGAGCAGATTTTATTTTCGAAATTCGGCATAAGTTCGGCTTTAAATGCGTCAGCTTGGATTTGCAGGGTCTTCCGGCTCTTCTTCGAGCATCATCGACAGCGGCGAGGCCTTGGCGCCGCCCTCGTCGGCTTCGCGCCGTTCGCCCGACAGCTTGATTTGCAGGCGCAGGCCGTTGGCCGAATCGGCGTTGCGGATCGCCTCGTCGTAGCTGATATGGCCCTTGTTGTAGAGCTCGTACAGGGCCTGGTCGAAGGTGCACATGCCCAGTTCGCGCGACTTGTGCATGATCTCCTTGATGCTGTGGAAATTCCCCTTCAGGATCATCTCGCCGATGGTCGGGGTATTCAGCAGGATTTCGATCGCGGCTTTGCGGCCCTTGCCGTCCTCGGTGCGCACCAGGCGCTGCGAGACGATCGCGCGCAGGTTGGCCGACAAATCCATCAATAACTGGTTGCGGCGCTCTTCCGGGAAGAAGTTGATGATGCGGTCCATCGTCTGGTTCGCATTGTTCGCGTGCAGGGTGCCGAGGCACAGGTGGCCGGTTTCGGCAAAGGCGATTGCGTGCTCCATGGTTTCGGTGTCGCGGATTTCGCCGATCAGGATCACGTCCGGCGCCTGGCGCAGCGTGTTTTTCAGGGCGTTGTGCCAGGAGTGCGTATCGACGCCGACCTCGCGGTGCGTGACCAGGCAGTTCTTGTTCTTGTGGACGTATTCGACCGGATCTTCGACCGTGATGATGTGGCCGGCCGAGTTGCTGTTGCGGTAGTCGATCATCGCGGCGAGGGTGGTCGACTTGCCGGAACCGGTGCCGCCGACGACCAGCACCAGGCCGCGCTTGGTCATCACGACGTCTTTCAGGACTTCGGGCAATTCCAGCTTCTCGAAGTTCGGGATTTCGGAAGCGATCGTGCGCACCACCATGCTGACGCTCTGCTGCTGCACGAAGACATTCACGCGGAAGCGGCAGACGTTCGGCAGGGAAATCGCGAAATTGCACTCCATCTGCGCTTCGAACTCGGCGCGCTGGCGCTCGTTCATCAGCGACAGGGCCAGCGCCCGCGTCACTTCCCCGGTCAGGCGCTGCTGGCTCATCGGTTTCATCGCGCCCTGGTGTTTCATGCTGGGCGGGAAATCGGCCGAAATGAAGAGATCCGAGCCGCCCTGCTGGTGCATGACGGTCAGCAGTTTCTGGATGTAAGCGAGGGCTTCGGCCGGGCCAAAGGTGGAGGTCATGGTGCCTTTCTGAACTGTTGGGCAAGGATTCGTCGTCGATCTCACCCAGAGCGCATTATATCGACTAAGATTCTGGTTAAATTACTATCCTGGCTGACCACGCCGGGCGGTGGCAGGTTTATTATTGCATCTCTGCAATGCGACTGACCATACTTCTATGACACTCACCGAGCTGAAATACATCGTCGCCGTTGCGCGCGCCAAACACTTCGGCCATGCCGCCGAGTCGTGTTTCGTAGCCCAACCCACCCTCTCGGTCGCCATCAAGAAGCTCGAAGACGAGCTCGGCGTTACCTTGTTCGAGCGCGGCGGTTCGGAAGTGTCGGTGACGCCGGTGGGAGCGCAGATCGTGGCCCAGGCCGAACGCGTGCTCGAGCAGACCGCCGCGATCAAGGAGCTGGCCAAGCAGAACAAGGACCCGCTGGCCGGCCCCCTGCGCCTGGGCGTGATCTACACGATCGGCCCCTACCTGCTGCCGCCGCTGGTGAAAAACCTGATCGACAATGTGCCGCAGATGCCGCTCGTGTTGCAGGAAAATTTCACCGTCAAACTGCTGGAGCTGCTGCGCCAGGGCGAACTCGACGCTGCCATCATGGCGCTGCCGCTGCCCGACCACGGCATGCTGATGCAGACCCTGTACGACGAGCCCTTCGTTGTCGCCACGCCGCGCACCCATCCGTGGTCGAAGCGCCGCGAGATCCCGGCCGACGACCTGAAAGCGGAAACCATGCTGCTGCTGGGCAGCGGCCACTGCTTCCGCGACCAGGTACTCGAAGTGTGCCCGGAAATGGCGCGTTTCTCGTCGCCGGGCAACGGCATGCAGCGCACCTTCGAGGGCTCGTCGCTGGAGACGATCCGCCACATGGTGGCCAGCGGCATCGGCCTGACTGTCCTGCCGCGCGCCTCGGTGCGCGACATGGAAGATCCGAACGGCATGCTTTCCTTCGTTCCCTTCTCCAAGCCGGCGCCCTCGCGGCGCGTGGTCATCGTCTGGCGCAAGAGTTTTACGCGGCGGGCGGCGATCGAGGCGGTGTGCAATGCGGTGGCGCAGTGCGACTTGCCGGGGGTGGATATGCTGGCGCTGGAAAAAGCCGCGTAAACTCGTCGGGGGTGCCAAACCCGGTAAAATCGCTGTCTTGTCCACAATAATTCTTGCACGACAAGAAGCGACTCATGAACAAGCTGGCGCTCTACTTCCGGCTGGTCCGCGCTGACAAGCCGATCGGCATCCTCCTCCTGCTCTGGCCCACGCTGTGGGCGCTCTGGATGGCCTCCGGCGGCAAGCCCGATCCGGTGGTGGTCGTCATCTTTGTCCTCGGCACCGCCCTGATGCGCTCGGCCGGCTGCGCCATCAACGATTACGCCGACCGCGACTTCGACAAGCACGTCAAGCGCACCGTCGACCGGCCGCTGACTTCCGGACGCATCAAGGGCTGGGAGGCGGTCATGGTGGCCGCCGTGCTGGCCATCGTCTCCTTCCTGCTGATCCTGCCGCTCAATACCCTGACCAAGCAGTTGTCCGTGCTGGCCGTGATCGTCGCCGGCTCCTATCCGTATTTCAAGCGCTTCTTCGCGATTCCCCAGGCCTACCTCGGCATCGCCTTCGGCTTCGGCATCCCGATGGCCTTTGCCGCGGTGCAGGGCCAGGTACCCGCCATCGCCTGGTGGCTGCTGCTGGCGAACGTCTTCTGGGCGGTCGCCTACGATACCGAATACGCGATGGTCGACCGCGACGACGATTTAAAGATCGGCATCCGCACCTCGGCCATCACCTTCGGCCGCTTCGACGTGCTTGCGGTCATGCTGTGCTATGGCGCGGCGCTTGCCATCGACCTGGCCTGCGGCTGGATGCTCGGCCTGCGCTGGTGGTTTGTCGCGGGCGTCGTCGTCGCCGCCGGCATGGCGCTGTACCACTACACCCTGATCCGCGACCGCGACCGGATGCGCTGCTTTGCCGCCTTCCGCCACAACAATTGGTTGGGTGCGGCACTATTCGTTGGTGTCGCGTTAGACTATGCATTAGGATAATATTGTCCGAAATGCACGACCCTTGTGTTGCACGATCGTGGCCGCCTGGCCGCGACCCACATTTAGATAAAGAGGACCTCCCCATGATGGAAAAAATCCCGACCCAGACCGGCGCCCGCGACCAGCTGATGGCCGACCTGAAGACCGTTATCCAGGACGCCGAAGCTTGGCTGCGCCACGGCGGCTCGCTGACCGGCGAAGAGCTCACGAAAGCGAAAGCCAAGTTCGAAGGCGCCCTGACCAGCGCCAAGGAAGGCCTGGCCAACCTGGAAGTCGTCGAGAAATCGAAAGCTGCCGCCAGGGCCACGGACACCTACGTCAAGGACAATCCGTGGAAGGCCGTCGGTATCGGCGCCGCTGTCGGCGTCGTGCTGGGCATGCTGATCAATCGTCGTTGATGGTCTTCACCGAGACGGTCGGCCGGATCGGGTCGACGCTCGTTTCCATGGCGCGCACGCGCCTGGAGCTGGCCGCCGTCGAGGCGCGCGAGGAAGCGCAGTCGCTGCTGGGCTATGCGGCCTGGACGCTGCTGGCCGCCTTCCTCGGCGCTTTCGCGTTCATGCTGGTGGCCCTGTTCGTCATCGTGCTGTTCTGGGACGAGCACCGGTTGCTCGCGATCGGCGCCATGGCCGGCGCGTTCGCCCTGGCCGCCGTGCTGATCCTGGCGAAGGTGCGTGCCGGCTTCGCCGCGCGCGGCCCGATGCTGGCCGCCACGCGCGCGGAACTGGGCAAGGACATCGGCTTCATCCAGGGCACGGGAGCGGCACATGAGTAAGGGGAAAAACGGCGAGAAAACACCGCTGGCGATGCGCCGTGCGCACCTGGTTGCGGAATGCGCGCGCCAGCGTGGGGACCTGGCCGATCACCTCAATTTGCTGAAGGCGCCCGTGGAGCGGGTCCAGGGTGCGGCAGGGTTTATCGGCGCGCATCGCAAGACCTTGCTGGCCGGTGCCGGGGTCGTGGCCGGCATGATGATCGCGCGGCCCAAGCCGGTGCTGGGCGTGATCGCGGCGGGTGCCTCGCTGTGGCAGGTCGCGCAGCGCGTGGTGCCGCTGGTGCAGAGGATGCTGCCGACGGTGCAGCGGGTGCTGCCGATTGTTCGCTCGCGCTTGGGCGGGCATCTGGAATAGCCGGTCAGGCTAGCGCTTTGCATGGTGGGCACAGGGTGCCCACCCTACCGGATACGCGTGCAGGGTGGGCGCCCCGTGCCCACCGCTCTTAATCCTTCCCCAACTCGTCTCCCAGCTCGCGTCCGCGCGCCGCTGCCGCCTTCATGGCTGCGACGATCGCTTCTTTCACGCCCGCCGCTTCCATGCTGGTTATCGCCGCATGCGTCGTGCCGCCCTTCGAGGTCACGCGCTGGCGCAATACGTCCAGGGATTCGTCCGACTGCGCCGCCAGCTGGGTGGCGCCGCTGAAGGTCGCCAGGGCCAGCTCCCTGCCCTGCTCCGCGCTGAGACCCATCTCCTGCGCGGCGGCGACCATCGCCTCCAGAAAATAAAACACGTAAGCCGGACCGCTGCCCGACACCGCCGTCACCGGATCGATCAAAGCTTCATCAATCAGCCACACGGTCTGGCCGACCGCGCGCAGCACCTCGTCGGCGGCCTTGCGCTGCGCCTCGCTCACGCCGGCAAGTGCCACCAGGCCGGTAATGCCCTGTTTGATGAGCGCCGGCGTATTCGGCATCGCGCGCACGATGGCGCCGTAGCCTCCCAGCCAACGCGACAGGTCCGTGCCGCGGATGCCGGCGGCGATCGACAGCACCAGCGGACCTCCCGTCAAATGCGGCGCCAGCGTGCTTGCCACCTCGCGCATCTGCTGCGGCTTCACCGCCAGCACGATCACGTCGACATCCGCCACCGCGCCGTCGATGCCGCCCGCGGTCGTAGCGCCGTATTGCGCCGCCAGCCGGGCAAGGGCTTCCGGGTTCGGATCGACCACGTGTACCTGGGTGCCGCCGACCTTCGCCAGGCCGGCGATCAGCGCGGTCGCCATGTTGCCGCCGCCAATAAAAGCAATCTTCATCTCAATCCTTCAGTCGTAATGGCGTAAGCCGAAAATGGCGCTGCCGACGCGCACGATGGTCGCGCCTTCGAGAATCGCGGATTCCATGTCGCCCGACATGCCCATCGAGAGCGTATCGATGGCCAGACCGCCCGCGCGCAGGCTGTCGGCGAGCTGGCGCAGCCTGGCGAAGGCGGCGCGCTGCAAGGCCGGGTCGGTCTGCGGTTCGGGAATCGCCATCAGCCCGCGCAGCCGCAAATTCGGCAGCGCCGCGACCTGGCGCGCCAGCTCCGGCAGCTCGGCCGCCGTGGCGCCGCTCTTGGTCGCCTCGCCGCTGATGTTGACCTGCAGGCAGACGTTCAGCGGGCCGAGCTCCGGCGGACGCTGTTCTGACAGGCGCTGCGCGATTTTCAGCCGCTCGACCGTGTGGACCCAGGCGAAGTTGGTCGCGATCGGGCGCGTCTTGTTGCTCTGGATCGGGCCGATGAAATGCCACTCCAGGGGTAGGTCCGGTTGCGCGCGCGCCACGGCGGCGATCTTTTCGACGCCTTCCTGCAGATAGTTTTCGCCGAAAGCGCGCTGTCCCGCAGCCACCGCTTCGAGCACAGCTTCCATTGGGAAGGTCTTCGATACGGCCAGCAGCTGCACGCTCGATGGCGGCCTGTTGGCGGCCTGCACGGCGGTCGCGATTATCGCTTCGACAGCTTGCAAGTTGGCGGCGATTGTGGACATAATTGTTTTCTATAGGAAATTTTCGCGCAGGTACTGAAGAGGTACGCCGGAGCTGCTCCTCCACCGCATAGGGATTATAAATGGACATCTCAGAACTACTCGCCTTCTCGGTGAAGAACAAGGCCTCCGACCTGCACCTCTCGGCCGGCCTGCCGCCGATGATCCGTGTGCATGGCGACGTACGCCGCATCAACCTGCCGCCGCTCGAGCACAAGGACGTGCACGCCATGATCTATGACATCATGAACGACGGCCAGCGCAAGCAGTACGAAGAAATCCTGGAATGCGACTTCTCGTTCGCGATCCCCGGCCTGGCGCGCTTCCGCGTCAACGCCTTCAACCAGGAACGCGGCGCCGCCGCCGTCCTGCGTACCATTCCGTCCAAGATCCTGACGCTGGAAGAACTGAACGCGCCGAAGATCTTCGGCGAACTGGCCTTGAAACCGCGCGGCCTGGTACTGGTGACGGGTCCGACGGGCTCGGGCAAATCGACCACGCTGGCGGCGATGGTCAACCACCTGAACGAGACCGAATACGGGCACATCCTGACGATTGAAGATCCGATCGAATTCGTGCACGACTCGAAGAAATGCCTGATCAACCAGCGCGAAGTCGGCCCGCACACCCTGTCGTTTTCCAACTCGCTGCGTTCGGCGCTGCGCGAAGACCCGGACGCGATCCTGGTCGGCGAACTGCGCGACCTCGAGACCATCCGTCTCGCCTTGTCGGCCGCCGAAACCGGCCACCTCGTGTTCGGTACCCTGCACACCTCGTCCGCGGCGAAAACGATCGACCGTATCGTCGACGTCTTCCCGGCCGAAGAAAAGGAGATGGTGCGGGCGATGCTGTCGGAATCGCTGCAGGCCGTGATTTCGCAGACCCTGCTGAAAACGAAGGACGGTACGGGCCGCGTCGCCGCCCACGAAATCATGATCGGCACGCCGGCGATCCGCAACCTGATCCGCGAAGCGAAGATCGCCCAGATGTATTCGGCGATCCAGACCGGCAGCAATGTCGGCATGCAGACCCTGGACCAGAACCTGACGGACCTCGTGCGCCGCAACGTGATCTCCAGCGCCGCGGCCCGTTCGGCCGCCAAAATTCCTGAAAACTTCCCGGGCTAAAAATGGAACGCGACCAGGCCTCAAAATTCATGTTCGACCTGCTGCGCCTGATGGTCAGCAAGGGCGGCTCGGACCTGTTCATCACCGCCGGCTTCCCGCCGGCGATCAAGATCGACGGCAAGATGACGCCGGTCTCCAGCCAGCCCCTGACGGCCGCCCACACGGCCGATCTCGCGCGTTCGATCATGAACGACAAGCAGACAGCCGGCTTCGAGCTGACGAAAGAGGCGAACTTCGCGATCAGCCCGGGCGACCTGGGGCGCTTCCGCGTCTCCGCTTTCGTCCAGATGAGCAGCGTCGGCATGGTGCTGCGCACGATCACGACGCAGATCCCGAAGTTCGAGGACCTGGCCCTGCCGAACGTGCTGAAGGACGTCATCATGTCCAAGCGCGGCCTGGTGATCATGGTCGGCGCCACCGGCTCCGGTAAATCGACGACGCTGGCCGCCATGGTCGGCTACCGCAACGAAAACAGCTACGGCCACATCATCACGATCGAGGACCCGGTCGAATTCGTCCACCCGCACAAGAACTGCGTCATCACGCAGCGCGAAGTGGGCGTCGATACCGACAGCTTCGAGGCGGCCCTGAAGAACTCCCTGCGCCAGGCGCCGGACGTGATCCAGATCGGAGAGATCCGCGACCGCGAGACGATGGAACATGCGATCGCCTTCGCCGAGACCGGCCACCTGTGCTTGGCCACCCTGCACGCGAACAGCGCCAACCAGGCGCTCGACCGCATCATCAACTTCTTCCCCGAAGAGCGCCGCCAGCAGCTGTTGATGGACCTCTCGCTGAACCTGCGCGGCCTGATTTCGCAGCGCCTGATCCCGAAGAAGGAAGACAAGGGCCGCGTAGTGGCGATGGAAATCATGCTCAATTCTCCGCTGATCTCGGACCTGGTCTTCAAGGGCGAAGTCCACGAGATCAAGGAGATCATGAAGAAGTCGCGCGAACTGGGCATGCAGACTTTCGACCAGGCCCTGTTCGACCTGTACGAGGGAGACAGGATTTCGTACGAGGATGCGCTGCGCAATGCCGATTCGGTCAACGACCTGCGCCTGAACATCAAGCTCAACAGCAAGAACGCGAAGGACCGCGATTTCTCGAGCGGGACCGAGCACCTCGGCCTGGTCTGACCGCGCGCGGGTGATACGCGTTATCATCCTGCCATGAACGTTTTCGACTTCCAGGCCGCCCTGTTGGACGGCACCCCCATCGACCTGTCGCGCTACCGCGGCAAGGTACTCCTGATCGTCAACACGGCCAGCGCCTGCGGCTTCACGCCCCAGTACAAGGGCCTGGAAGAAGTCTATCGCCAGTTCCGCGAGCGCGGCGTCGAAGTGCTGGGTTTTCCCTGCAATCAGTTCGGCCACCAGGAACCCGGCGGCGAAGCCGAGATCGGCGCCTTCTGCGAAAAGAACTACGGCGTGAGCTTCCCGCTGTTCGCCAAGGTCGAGGTCAACGGTCCCGGCGCCCATCCCCTGTTCCAGCACCTGAAGCATGCTGCGCCGGGCGTGCTCGGCACGGAACTCATCAAGTGGAATTTCACGAAATTCCTGGTCGGGCGCGACGGCAAGGTCGTCAGGCGTTATGCGCCGCAGACCAAGCCGGAAGAGATCACGGGCGATATTGAACAGCTGCTGGGCCGGTAACAAAACCCTCGCGACGCGGCACCCGGAAACGCATCCGCACATGAAAAAAGCCCGCACTGGTGCGGGCTTTTTTCACTACAGGCGTGCGCTTACTTCGTGATCGGCGTCGGCGCTGGAGCGGCCGGCGTGTCGACTGGCATCGGGGCCGTGGACGGCGCGACGGTGGCATCGACATTGGCGCTGACCGGCGTCGTGGCCGGGGTCGTGGTCAGGACGGGGGCAGCTGGCGTGGTCGCCGCGGCACCGGCCTGCACTTGGGTCGAAGACGAGGTCGAACCCGCGGTCGAGCTCGAACCGGAGGTCGATGCCGACGTGTCTACGGCTTCAGTCTTGGCTTTGGCCTTCGCCTGCTTGTGCTTCGGCTTGGCGTGGACGGTTTTCTTCGCCTTCGGGGTTTCCGACTTCGCTGCCGGCTGGGCGTCGACCGTCGTGGTCGTGGTGGTCGTGGCGGTCGCAGGCGTCGCCTTGGCATTCAGGGTCGTCTTGACGTCCTTGTTGTCCACCAGCACAGCGGTCTTTGCATTGACCTTGCCGGTATGGGCTTTGGCGGCAGGGGTGGCCGGGGCTTGTGCGAAGGCAGCGCTTGCAAACAGGCCGGCGATCAGGGTGGCGGTGATTTTCTTCATGGTGTGGCTCCTTGTATTGGTCGTCGTCCGTGCGACAGTATCCGGGCAGAGAAACCCGCGGCGACGCGGGCTTCATCGGTCATTGGTGCTTGCCTGGCTTATTTGGTTTTTGCGGTGGTCGAGACATCGGCGCCATGGGTGCCGGTGTGGGTAGTGGTGGTCACCTCGGCTGGCGGCTTCACGCTCGATTTGGCGGCGGTCTTGGCTTCCTTGGCGTCGGCCTTCACGGCGGCCTTGGCTTCCTTGGAGTCGCTCTTGATCGTTTCCTTGGCTTGCTTGGTATCGGCCTTCAGGGTCGCCTTCGCTTCCTTCGTATCGGCTTTCACGGCAGCTTTCGCTTCCTTGGTATCCGCTTTTGCATCCGCCTTGACTTCCGCCTTGGTCGGTGCCGGCGTCACGGTCGTGGCGGTGGTAGCGGTGGTAGTGGTTTGGGCGAATGCGGCGCTTGCGAACAGACCGGCGATCAGGGTGGCGATGATTTTTTTCATGGTGCGGCTCCTAGTGGGTTGTCTTGTCAGTGCGCGTTTCTTACGTCACTGAGCCAATAACGGAGCGGCTACCTGGGCTGTTGACGTGTTTAACAATCCCTTACATTCCTGGCATTTGCTTACAAGTGCGCCAACAAGTGTTGCTATGCGACGGAGAGGCCCATCGCCCGCACCAGTTCCGCGGCCTGGCGCGGCGAGATCGTCGCGCCCGCGAACAGTTTTGCATTGACCAGCTTCAGCCCGCCCAGGTCCGCCTCGCGCAGGTCGGCACCCTCGAACCGCGTGTCCTTGATGTGGGCGTCGCGCAGGCTGCCGCCTTCGAAGACGGCCTCGCGGAAGTCGCAGCCCGATAAGTCGGCGTCGGCGAAGTCGAGTCCGACGAGCGTCATCTTCTTGAAGGACATGCGGCGCAGGTCGGCGCCGATCAGGAGCGAATCCTCGAACGAGAGGCCGAGATAGCTGACCTCCTCGAAGGCGGCGCCGGTCAGCTTGCAGCTGCAGTAGGTGCAGGAAGCCAGCCTGGCGCGGCGCCAGCTGGTGTTGTTCAGGTCGCAGGCTTCGAAGCGCGCGTCGACCAGGTCGCCGGCCTCGAAATCGGCCTGCCCTGCCCGGCAGCGCTGCCAGTGCGTGCGCGCCAGGTTGGCTGCGTAGAACGAGGTCTCGGGCAGTGCGCAATTCCTGAACACGCTGTCCTGCAGGTTCAGGCGCGCCAGGTCGGCGCCCGAAAAATCGCAGTCTTCGAAGACGAGCAGCGCGTCCTCTTGCAGCAGCTGTTCGATGCGGGCGCGGTCGATCGCTTCGCCGGAAACGGTGCTGGTGTGACGCGTCATGGGGAAGCCGTGTCGACGCTAGCGCGTCTGGACCTGCGCCGTCCGGTGGATCACGCAGGCGCGGTTCACGTCTTCGAGGAAGCGGATCGCTTCGCCCTGCGACAGCGAGGGCGGTATCAGGCGCGCGAGCGAGGCGTCCTCGCTGACCCGGTCCAGGCCATAGGCAATGCTGGGCGACACTTCGCGCGCGGATTTGCCGTCGCTGTTGTACAGCGAATCGTAGACCCCCACCTCTTCCCACAGCGGCACGAAGCCCGGGCTGGTCGAATCTTCGAACACGACGACGGGCTCGAGCCCGCCCTCCTCGCGCACCAGGCGAAATACGAAACTCATTGCTTTCTCTTGCGGATATCGAAAAGGAAGGGATGCTATCACGACCGTGCGGACGATGCGGGCGCAGTGCCGCGCGGCAGCGTCCCGCAAAAAAAAGACCAGGCCGAAGCCTGGTCTCTTGCTAGGACATCGTCAAACGCTCAGACGATCAGAAGGTGTAGCTTGCCGCGACGCCGAAAGTACGGAACTGCGGCGAGGTCGTGCGCCAGCCGTCGCGCCACTCGATCGGACGGTCTTCGCCGAACAGGTTGTAGACGTACAGGTTCAGCTTCACGTGCGGAATGCCCGAGTAAGCCAGCGTGTAGTCGACGGTGGTGTTGTGGTCCACACGTTCGCAATCGGCCAGGTTTGCCGCCACCACTTTCTGCGTGGCGCAGTAGGTTGGCTGCAAGATGCTGTTGTTGCTGTAGCCGCTGGCGTAGTTCCAGGTGACGCCGTGGTCGAAGTCGCCCTGCTTCACGTAGGCGCGTGCCTTGACGGTCATGCGCGAACCGAAGTCCCAGGTGCCGACCATGTTGCGGTCGTAGGCATTCGTCGCTTCGCTGAAGGTCTGGTACTTCAGCACATAGGTGCCGTCCAGTTTCAGGCGCACGTCCGTGCCCAGCAGCTTGAAGCGGCCCGACGCATCGAAGTCGATGCCCGAGACGCGCGTCTTGCCGCTGTTGACGTACGGGTTGTAGACCATGCCCAGCTGGCCGACGTTGCCGTAGTTGATGGTGTTGTTCGGCGCGTACTTCTTCACCAGGGCCAGGAACTCGTTGTCGGCGGCGCTGTTGTCGACACGGATCAGCTGGCCGGCAGGCAGGTCCGCCTCGCCTTTCAGGATGTCGGTCGTCGCGCGGGTACCGATCTGGTTACGACGCTCGATGAGGTAGTAATCCATCGCCATCGTCCAGTTCTTGACCGGTTCGAAGACCAGGCCCGCGGTGTACGAACGCGAGGTTTCTGGTTCCAGTTCCGGATTCGAACGCACGAAGCTCGGCAGGTTGCCCACGCATTCCGCGTTGCGGAAGGTGTTGGCCTGCGCCTTGTCGGCGGCGGTGGCGCCGGCGCCTTTTTGCACCAGGTCGTTGAGCTGGTTGGCGATCGGGCAGCGGCGCGGGTCGACGACACTGGTGGCGACCGAGCTGCGGCCCAGGCCGTTACCCGATTCGACGATGTTCGGTGCGCGGAAGCCGCCCGATGCGGTGGCGCGCAGCAGCAGGTTGCTGGCGGCGTTCCAGCGCAGGCCCAGCTTCGGCGACAGGTGCGAGTCGAAGCCGTCGGTCTTGTCGGCACGCAGGGCCGCGCTCAGTTCGACGTTCTTGACGACAGGCACGCTCGCTTCGGAGAAGACCGCGTACTGGTTGACGGTGTCGTCGACCTGCAGGCCGAACACGCCGACCAGCTCGCCGCGCAGGACGTTGTCCGAGCTCTTCATGCGGTAGCCGTTGCTGCGGATGTCGGTACCGACCGCGACTTTCAGCGGACCGGCAGGCAGTTGCATCACGGTACCGTCGATGGTTGCATCGAAGAACTTGATGTGCGCTTCGCCCGACGTGGTACGGACCGGGAACATCGCTTCGAGCAGGGCCGGATCGTTCTGCTGGCCGAACTTGTAGGTGCCGTTGACGATGGCGTTGGTGTAGCCGGTGGCGCTGACGGCGCGGGTGGCTTTCACGGCCGACGATTTCATCGAACCGACGGCCGAACGCCAGTCGAAGCCGCCGATCGTGCCGTCCAGGGTCAGCATGACGCGCGACTGCTCGGCTTCGGTGCGGTTGAAGTTGAAGCCGTTACCGGTGTCCATCATGCGCGCACGGTATTCGGTCGGCACGCTGTACGGATTCATCGGGTGACCGACCGGCAGTTTCGGATACGAGAACGGCCCGACCATCTTGTTGCCGTACACGTCGTACCAGATGCTCGTCGAGCTGGTCGCGCTCTGGTTGCTCACGCTGAACGGCGCGACGATGTATTCGCTGGTCGAGCGGGAGGTCGTCACTTCGAAGTTGGCGTTGATATCCTTGCCGATGCGGAAGTGGGTGTTGCTGGCGATCGCATGGCGCTTGTTGTCGGTGGTCAGGCCGGAGTACGGCAGCGCGTCCCATTTGCACAGCTTGTCGGCCGGGTCGATCGCATCGGCCGGGCAGCCTGGTGCGGCGACGATGTTGGTGCTGCTGCGGAAGTAGTTACCGGTCGGCGAGTAGGAGCTCTTCGCATCCCAGGTCGAGCGGCCCGGGGTCTGGCGGTGCCATTCCGGGTAGTACGGGCGCAGGTCGCCGACGCTGTAGCCGTCGCTCTTGTAGCCTTCGGCGGTGATGTAGGTATTAAAACCCTGCTGTTCGAGGTCGCCGAAACCGACGATCGCCGAGACGTTACGGTTGCGGTTGTCGTGGAAATGCTGGGATTCGGTGTAGCTGCCGCGGATCTTGGCGCCCTGGAAGTCCTTGCGCAGGATGATGTTGACCACGCCGGCGATGGCGTCGGAACCGTAGATGGCCGACGCGCCGTCCTTCAGCACTTCGATGCGCTCGATCGCGTCGCTGGCGATGGCGTCGAGGTTGGTGAAGTTGTCCTGGGCGCCGTCGGACAGGCCGTATTGGGCAATGCGGCGGCCGTTCACCAGGATCAGGGTCGAGACCTTGCCCAGGCCGCGCATGCTGACGGCCGATGAACCGGTGGCGAAGCTGCCCGAGCTGCTCGTGGCCGAGTTCAGGCTGGTGTCGATGGAAGCGGTGCTGGTCAGGATGCCGAGGGCCGTCGTCTGGCCGGTGCGCTCGATATCGTCGCGCGTCAGGACCTGGACCGAGCCCGCAGCTTCCGCCTGGGTGCGCTTGATGCTACTGCCGGTAACGACCACGCGCTGCATCTGGGCGGCCGGTTCGGCCGCCTGCTGGGCGTTGGAAAAGGCCGGATAGGCCAGGGTCAGCGCCAATGCGATTGCGCTTTTATTCAAAGTACTCTTGTGCTTCAAAACCACTCCCACTAGTCAATTTATTTTAACAACACACATCATTCACCACAGTTACACGTGAACCAGGACGATGACGCGGAGAAATACTGTTGCACAACATTGACCAACGGCAAAGTTACGAATCACTAATTATTTCTTTTGTGTTAAACAATGTGACTTCCGTCGCTTTTTCGATACATTACGTTACTTTCAAGTAACATGAGCGAAACATGGAAGGGTAGCGGAGTTGCGCACGCGTTGGAATGAATACCCTTTATCGGTGCGATAAAGAGAATGCGCAGCCGTGCCTGTACCGCCAAGGCGACCGCACACTGCACGAAGGTAAGGGTTGGCAATCGCCTGTGGCCAGGCGGCCGCGCCGGTCAGGCCGGCGCGCGCTCCTGCAAGGCCCGATCGACCAGCTCGATCCAGTGCGTGACGGGCGTATCGGTCCCCGACTGCAGATGCGTCATGCACCCGATATTCGCCGACACGATCTCCTTCGCGCCGGTCGCCTCGAGCTTGGCCAGCTTGCGGTCGCGCAGTTCGTGGGCGATCTGCGGGTGCAGCACGGAATAGGTACCGGCCGAGCCGCAGCACAGGTGGCTGTCGGCGCACAGCACGACGTCGACGCCGGCCGCGCGCAGCACGCCTTCGACCTTGCCGCGGATTTGCTGGCCGTGCTGCAGCGTGCACGGCGGGTGGAAGGCGACACGTTCCGTGATCTTGCCGCGCAGGGCCACGGCAAGCTGCTCTTCGAACTCCGGCATGATTTCCGACAGGTCGCGCGTCAGCATCGAGATGCGCCCTGCTTTCGCCGCATACTCCGGATCGTGCGCCAGCAGGTG
Source organism: Massilia sp. LXY-5 (assembly GCF_059801075.1). Taxonomy (NCBI): domain Bacteria; kingdom Pseudomonadati; phylum Pseudomonadota; class Betaproteobacteria; order Burkholderiales; family Oxalobacteraceae; genus Massilia; species Massilia sp. LXY-5. The sequence goes on along the minus strand of NZ_JBNNEH010000003.1, from coordinate 204,798 downwards.
GCCGTATTCCTTGACCGTCACGCCGCAGCCGGAAGCCGTCATCACGATCGCCTCGATTTCTTCGCGCTCGACATGGGGCCACCAGGCGTCGATGTTGCGGCGCATGTCGTCCAGCCCCGCTTCCTGGTCGTTCAGGTGATAGCGCACGGCGCCGCAGCACCCGGCCTTCGGCGCCACAAGCAGTTGCACCCCGAGCGCATCGAGCACGCGCGCGGTGGCCGCGTTGATGTTCGGGGCCATCGCCGGCTGCACGCAGCCCTCCAGCACCAGCATCTTGCGCGCGTGGGCGCGGGTCGGCCAGTGGCCGGCATGGCGCGGACGCTGCACCTTGTCCTGCATGTCCTTCGACAGCAGCGGCCGCAGCGCGGTGCCGACGCCGTAGGCCGGCTTGAACAGGCTCGTTCGCGGCAGGAATTCCTTGAGCATCGTGCGCTTGATGCGGTCAGCAGCGGGACGCGGCACGCGCTCCTCGACCACGCGGCGGCCGATGTCGACCAGGCGCCCGTACTTGACGCCCGACGGACAGGTCGTTTCGCAGTTGCGGCAGGTGAGGCAGCGGTCCAGGTGCAGTTGGGTCTTACGCGTCGGTTCCGCGCCTTCCAGCACCTGCTTGATCAGGTAGATGCGCCCGCGTGGTCCATCGAGTTCGTCGCCCAGCAGCTGGTAGGTCGGGCAGGTGGCGGTGCAGAAGCCGCAGTGCACGCAGGCGCGCAGGATCGCTTCGGCCTCGTTGCCTTCCGCGGTGCCTTTTATAAAATCGGCCAGATTGGTTTGCATGCTATGACATCCGTCCAGGATTAAAAATGTGCGCGGGGTCGAAGGCCGTTTTCAGGCGCTCGTGGATGCGCGCCACGGCCGGCGCGAGCGGCTGGAACACGCCAACGGCCTTGTCGCCGCCGCGGAACAGGGTCGCGTGGCCGCCGGCCGCGCGCACCGCGCTGCGGATGGTCTCGGCGTCGCCGGAATCCGCGCGCAGCCAGCGCTGCGCCCCGCCCCACTCGATCAGCTGCTCGCCGTTCAGCACGATGGCGCCGGTCGTCGAGGGCACGGACAGGCGCCACACCGGCGCGTCGCCGGCGAAAAAGGCGTGGCGCTGTTCGCGCAGGTCGGTCCAGAGACCGGCGGCGTCGCCGACTACCTGCCCGCCCAGCGATTTTACCGCCGCGTCCACGGCCGCCCGCGCGCCCGACAGGCGCAGCGCCAGCACGCCCCGGTGCCAGCAGCTGGCCGATACCGGCAGCGGCTGCCCGCCCCAGACGTTGAGCATGCGGATCGCCTCGATCTCGTTCGCCTCGAAGCGCAGCGTGGCTTCAGCGAAGCTGCGCGGCAGCACCTTCACCGACAGTTCCGTGATCAGCCCGAGCGTGCCGAGCGACCCGGCCAGCAGGCGCGAAACGTCGTAGCCGGCCACGTTCTTCATGACCTGGCCGCCGAAGTTGAGGAGGTCTCCCTTGCCGTCCATCAGCTGGGCGCCCAGCACGAAGTCGCGCACGCCGCCGCTGTTGGCGCGGCGCGGGCCGGACAGGCCGGCCGCGATCGCTCCGCCGAAGGTGGCGCCTGGACCGAAATGCGGCGGCTCGAAGGCCAGCATCTGGTTCTGCTGCGCCAGCACGGCTTCGATCTCGGCCAGGGGCGTGCCGCAGCGCGCCGTGATCACCAGTTCGGTCGGCTCGTAGTCGACGATACCCGTGTGGCCGCGCGTGTCGAGGATCTCGCCTTGCAGCAACCCGCCGTACCAGTCCTTGGTGCCGCCGCCGCGGATGCGCAGCGCTTGTTGCCGAGCCGCGGCCGCGCGGATCTGGTCCCTGAATTGTTCGATCATTTTTTAGATTAAAACCGCGGGAGTTCGGGGAACGGCACAGCGCCGTGGTGCACATGCAGCTTGCCGAATTCGGCGCAGCGGTGCGGGGTCGGGATCGCCTTGTCGGGATTGAGCAGCATCGGCACGTCGAAAGCGCGTTTGACGGCGAAGAAGGCGTCGAGTTCCGCCCGCTCGAACTGCACGCACATCGAATTGATCTTCTCCATGCCCACGCCATGCTCGCCGGTGATGGTGCCGCCCACTTCCACGCACAGCGCCAGGATGGCGGCGCCGAAGGCTTCGGCGCGTTCGAATTCGCCCGGCTGGTTGGCATCGAACAGGATCAGGGGATGCAGGTTGCCGTCGCCCGCGTGGAACACGTTGGCGCAGCGCAGGCCATAGGTCGTTTCCATCTGCTCGATCCCGGTCAGCACCTGCGCCAGGTGTTTACGCGGGATGGTGCCGTCCATGCAGTAGTAATCGGGCGAGATGCGTCCCGCCGCCGGGAAGGCGTTCTTGCGGCCGGACCAGAATTTCATGCGCTCGGCTTCGGTCTGCGACACCGCGATCGCACTGGCGCCGGCCGCTTCCAGCACCTGCGTCATGCGTTCGATTTCCTCGGCCACCTCGAGCGGCGTGCCGTCGGCCTCGTACAGCAGGATGGCGGCAGCGTCGGTGTCGTAGCCGGCGTGCACGAAGGGTTCGACCATGCGCGCCGAGGTGCGGTCCATCATTTCCAGTCCCGCCGGGATGATGCCGGCCGCGATCACGCTGGCCACCGCATTGCCGCCGGTAACGACATCGTTGAACGAGGCCATGATCACCTGGGCCGCCGCCGGCTTCGGCACCAGTTTCACCGTCACTTCGGTGACGATGCCGAGCATGCCTTCCGAACCGATGAAGACGGCGAGCAGATCCAGGCCCGGCGCGTCCAGCGCTTCGCTGCCCAGCTCGATGATCTCGCCCTCGATGGTCGCCACCCGCACGCGCAGCACGTTGTGGACCGTCAGGCCGTATTTCAGGCAGTGCACGCCGCCCGAGTTCTCGGCCACGTTGCCGCCGATGGTGCAGGCGATCTGCGAGGACGGGTCCGGCGCGTAGTACAGGCCGTACTGGGCCGCCACTTCCGAGATCGCGAGATTGCGCACCCCGGGCTGGACCACGGCCGTGCGCGCGTAATCGTCGACCCGCACGATGCGGTTCAGGCGCGCCGTCGACAGCACGACGCCATCAATGATCGGCAGCGCCCCGCCGGACAAGCCCGTCCCGGCGCCGCGCGGCACGATCGGCACGTTCAGCTCGCGGCAGACGTCCAGGACCGCCAGCACCTGCTCCTCGTTGGTGGGCAGGGTGACGATCATCGGCAGCTGGCGGTAGGCCGCCAGGCCGTCGCATTCGTAGGGACGCGTGTCTTCCGGATCGGACAGGACGGCGCCAATCGGCAACCGTGCACGCAGGGCCGCCGCGACCTGCTCGCGGCGCTCGTGGGGGACGTGGAGAGGGGCGGACATGACGTCGATTGTAGGCCACAATCACATCGATTTGTCGTATGCTCGGGCTATCTTTTTTCAGGGGCAGCACATCATGGGTAATCGACTCTCCAAAATTGCCACGCGCACCGGCGACGACGGCAGCACCGGCCTCGGCGACGGCAGCCGCACCGGCAAGGACAGCGCCCGCATCCATGCCCTGGGCGAGGTGGACGAACTCAATTCCTTCGTCGGCCTGCTGCTGTGCGAGGACATGCCGGCGGACCTGCGCGAAGAACTGGTGTCGATCCAGCACGACCTGTTCGACCTCGGCGGGGAATTGTGCATTCCCGGCTACCAGATGATCAAGGACGAGCACGTCGCACGCCTGGACGGCCTGCTTGAAAAATACAATGCCGACCTGCCGGTGTTGAAGGAATTCATCCTGCCGGCTGGCTCGCGCGCGGCCTCGACCGCCCACGTCTGCCGCACGGTCTGCCGCCGCGCCGAGCGCGCCATCGTCGCGTTATCGAAGGAAGACACGATCAACCCGCAGCCGCGCCAGTACGTGAACCGCCTGTCGGACCTGATGTTCGTGCTGGCGCGCGTGCTGAACCGTTTTGCAGGCGGCAGCGACGTGCTCTGGAACCACGAGCGCCAGCGCGGCTGAAGGGTGACGATGACGGGTAGTACGCTGTTCGACGTCCGTTTCTACACGGCCGGGTCCAAATGGCCGACCAACCCCTTCCGCCTGCGCGGCAAGGGAACCCTCGAGGTGCAGGACGATTTCCTGATCATCCGCGGAACCAGCCAGCGCTCGTTCCGCATGCCGAAGCGCGAGGAGCATCGCCTGCGCCGCGTCGACATCGTCAACGCCTGGGCCAGCGGCCAGGACGTCCGGTTCGACGAGCTCGGCGTGAAGGGCGACAGGACGATCGGCTTCAGTGTCGCGGACCGCGAGACGGCCGCGCGCATCGTCGCCCTGCTCCCCACGCGCCAGACCGAGCAATTCGTGCAGGAGCACGAGGAAAACGAGGTCTTCCACGACCGCATCGACTACTGGAGCCCGTCGACGCCCGCGATCTGGGGCCTGCTCGCGGCGAACATCGGCATTTTCGCGTTGATGTGGCTGGCGCGGCAGAAATACCAGGCGGCGCTCGAGGGACCACTGCGCCAGCTGTTCGCGCTGAACCCGACCGTCTCGGCCATCCTGCACGCCCAGCAGCTGGTGGAATGGGGCTCGAACGTCGGCCGCCTGACGCGCGGCGGCCAATGGTGGCGCCTGGTCAGCTCGATGTTCCTGCACGGGAGTATCTGGCACCTGGGCTTCAACATGCTGGCGCTGTGGCAGGTCGGCAGGCTCACCGAACGGATCTTCGGCAGCCCCCGTTTCGTGGCCCTGTATTTCCTGGCCGGCGTGTCGGGCAGCCTGGCCAGCGTGCTGTGGAATCCGCACGTGAACAGCGTCGGCGCCTCGGGCGCGATCTTTGGCGTCATCGGCGGCCTGCTCGCCTTCCTCGGCCGTCCGAACAGCGGCGTGCCACCGACCGTCGTGTCGGAACTGCGTTCGTCGCTGGTACCGTTTTTACTGTTCAGTTTATGGATGGGCTTCGTGTATCCGCATACCGATAACGCGGCGCACATCGGCGGCCTGGTCGGCGGCTGGCTGGCGGGACATTTATTGGCGCGGTCGATTCATTTGCCGGAGCAGCAGCGGGCCTGAACGGGGCGGCTTTGCCAACCAATAAGAGCGAAAAAAAGAGCGGGCAAGCCCGCTCTTTTTTATTACGACAAGACCGACATCACCCGATTACACCTTGCTGGCGCGCTTGCGGGTGGCGAATCCGGCACCCAGCATGGCGATGCCGAACAGGGCCAGCGAACCTGGCTCCGGCACTTCCGCCAGCTTGAGTTGACCGTTTCCGCCAATGAAGAAGTACTGGCCAGGCGAATTCGCGTAAGCCGTACCGTTGCAGCCCGCACCGGTGAAGCCCGAGTACTGGCAAGCCACTTCATTGACCAGCGTGGAAGTCGGATTGGCAATCGTGTTCGCGTTGGTGAAGGCGAAGGCCATGATCGACTCGGTCGACAGGTCCTGGCCGTTTTCACGGAAGAAGTAGCCCGCATCCAGCGCACCGGCCTCGGCCCGTGCAAGCACGGTCACCTGGCCGTTATTGGTCGGCGAACCGCTGGCATCGACCAGGCCGCCGCCGCCCGCCATCACGCTGAACTCGGCGATCAGGTTGCCCTGGTCGGCGCCATAGATACCGGCCGTCGTGCCGTACTGGTTGGTGGTGTTCTGGTAGATGCGGATGGTGCCGCCGCTGAAGGTGAAGGCGCCACCGAAGCTACCGGTGCCGGTCGCCTGGAAGGTTGCGCTGATGTTGCCACCTGGGTAGTTCACTGGGAACAGCTGGTTGTTGCTGTCGGCCTGGACGATATTGAACACCCCATGCTCGGAGAACGAGAAGCTGGAGCCACCGGACGGGTTGATCTGGATGAAGGCATTGCCGTTCACGTCCAGGTATTCGTTGATGGTCTGCCCGCTGGCGAAGCCGCCGCCGGTCGGATTGAATACCCAGTCGTTCAGGACGGTGGCGGCGTTGGCGCCCCCAGCCATGGTCATTGCAACAGCGGTAGCACAAGCCAGTTTCTTCAGAAATTTCATGATCGTCATCCTCATCGGTGGTTGATAGGCAGACAGCACTTCAGTACTAGCATCAGCCGTGCCAGCGTATTGACGACCTTACAGATCAATGACTTACGATTTTTTGTTAACTCATCAATAAGAAAAATGTAAAGAAAACCGACGCTTCTCGCGCGAAATTTTTCATTCCTTCAGGCAGCAATACGCCTCCTGCCTGTACCGTTTTCAGCCCGCCACAGCGACATTCGAAAATTTCGATTGTATGTCCGCAAATATTCCGTTTTTCAGCCCCGCTTTCGTTCCGCATAATGCATTCATCGCATCGAAACACGACGAGAGCCAGGAGGCGAACGCTGTCCTGAAGCTTCGAAGCATTCGATGATCTCGACAGCGATGCCGGCCGGTCGCCCACGGTAGAAGGAGGAACGAACGATGTATTTGATTTCCCTGGGGGCCGGCATCCTGGCCGGCCTGCTCTACGGCCTGATCAACGTGCGTTCGCCGGCGCCGCCGGCCATTGCCCTGATCGGTTTGCTGGGCATGCTGGTCGGCGAGCAGATCGTGCCGGTGGCGAAACGCGTGATCGACGGCGCACCGCTCACGAAAGCCTGGTTCGCCAGCGAATGCAAGCCGAAGATCACCGGCATCCAGCACGATGCCAAAAAAGAAGCCGCCGGCGATTCCCGCCACGGCTAACCTGCACTGATGACGACAAGGAGCACAGCATGAACAACCCGAAACTCGAAGTCCTGACCCCACACAACTCGCAACTGATCATCATCGACCACCAGCCGCAGATGGCCTTCGGTGTGCAATCGATCGACCGCCAGACTCTGAAAAACAACGTGGTCGGCCTGGCCAAGGCGGCCAGGGCTTTCGGTATCCCGACCGTGATCACCACGGTGGAGAGCGACTCGTTTTCGGGCCGCACCTATCCGGAAATCCTGGACGTGTTCCCGGACCACCCGATCCTCGAGCGCACCTCGATGAATTCCTGGGACGACCAGAAAGTACGGGACGCGCTGGCGGCAAACGGCCGCAAGAAGATCATCGTGGCCGGCCTCTGGACCGAAGTGTGCAACACCACCTTTGCCCTGTCGGCCATGCTGGAGGGCGAGTACGAGATCTACATGGTGGCCGACGCCTCGGGCGGCACCTCGAAGGACGCCCACGATTTCGCGATGCAGCGCATGGTGCAGGCCGGCGTGGTCCCGGTGACCTGGCAGCAGGTGCTGCTCGAGTGGCAGCGCGACTGGAAGAACCGCGACACCTACGATGCCGTGATGAAGATCGTCACCGAGCACTCGGGCGCCTACGGCATGGGTGTCGACTATGCTTACACGATGGTGCACAAGGCCGCCGCCCGCAACCAGGGAAATAACGAAGTGCTGGCGCCCGTCCCCGCGCCGGTCCGCTGAAGCGCCACCCACTCACCCGGTCCGCCGCGGCGGACCGGGTCCACCATCCACGGAGCAGAACCATGAACGCACAGTCCACCCAGGCCGCAGCGCCCCTCATCCTCATCAACGGCAACTTCGCCACCCTCGACCGTGCGCGGCCGCAGGCGAGCGCCGTGGCGATCCAGGACGGACGCTTCCTCGCCGTCGGCGACATCGAACACGTGATGCGCTACCGCGAAGCGGGCAGCCAGGTCATCGACCTGAACGGGCGCACCGCGATTCCCGGCCTGAACGACTCGCACATTCACCTGATCCGCGGTGGACTGAACTACAACCTGGAACTGCGCTGGGAAGGCGTACCCTCCCTTGGCGACGCGCTGCGCATGCTGAAGGAGCAGGCCGAGCGCACCCCGCATCCGCAATGGGTGCGCGTGGTCGGCGGCTGGAGCGAATTCCAGTTCGCCGAACGCCGCATGCCGACGCTCGAGGAAATCAACGCCGCCGCGCCCGATACCCCTGTCTTCATCCTGCACCTGTACGATCGCGCCCTGCTCAACCGCGCCGCCCTGCGCGCCGTCGGCTACACGAAAGACACGCCGAACCCGCCGGGCGGCGAGATCCAGCGCGACGCCCTGGGGAACCCGACCGGCATGCTGATCGCGCGTCCGAACGCAATGATTTTGTATGCGACCCTGGCAAAGGGACCGACCCTGCCCATCGACCTGCAGGTGAATTCCACCCGCCAGTTCATGCGCGAATTGAACCGCCTCGGCCTGACGAGCGCGATCGACGCCGGCGGCGGCTTCCAGAACTACCCGGACGATTACGCCGTCATCGAAGAACTCGACCGGAATAAACAGCTGACCATCCGCGTCGCCTACAACCTCTTCACCCAGAACAAGGGACGGGAGCTGGAAGACTTCCAGCGCTGGACCGGCATGGTGAAACCGGGCGAAGGCAGCGATTACTACCGCCACAATGGCGCCGGCGAGATGCTGGTGTTCTCGGCCGCCGACTTCGAGGATTTTCTCGAACCGCGTCCGGAACTGGCGGCCGGCATGGAAGACGAACTGGAAAAAGTGGTGCGCCACCTGGTCGAGAACCGCTGGCCGTTCCGCCTGCATGCGACCTACGACGAATCGATCACGCGCATGCTCGACGTCTTCGAGAAGGTGAATCGCGAGATCCCCTTCAATGGCCTGCACTGGATGTTCGATCACTGCGAGACCATCAGCGAGCGCAATATCGAACGCGTCAAAGTGCTCGGCGGCGGCATCGCCATCCAGCACCGCATGGCCTTCCAGGGCGAGTATTTCGTCGACCGCTACGGCAGGCAGGCAGCGAGTGCGACGCCGCCGGTCAGGCAGATGCTGGCGAGCGGCGTGCCGGTGGGCGCCGGCACCGACGCCACCCGCGTGGCCAGCTACAACCCCTGGACCGCGCTGTACTGGCTGGTATCCGGGCGCACCGTGGGCGGCCTGCCGCTGTACGGAGACAAGGGCCTGCTCGAGCGCAGCGTCGCCCTTGAACTGTGGACCTCGGGCAGCGCCTGGTTCTCGAACGAGCAGGGCCGCAAGGGCAGGATCCAGGAAGGCATGCTGGCCGATCTCGCCGTACTGTCGCAGGACTTTTTCACGGTGGACGACGAGACCATCAAATCGATCGAATCGGTGCTGACGGTGGTGGGCGGGAATGTGGTGTACGGCGCCGCCGAGTTCACCAGCCTGGGGCCGCCGCCGATTCCGGTGCTGCCCGAGTGGTCGCCGGCGCGATCGGTGCCGGGACACTGGCGCAAGGCGGCCCCGCAAGCGCAAGCCGCCCTGCCCCACCAGTGCAGCGGCCCTTGCGGCGTGCACGCCCATCGCCACGACCGGGCCCGCAAGTCGACCGTTCCCGTGTCGGACTTGGGCGGCTTCTGGGGTGCCTTCGGCTGCAGCTGCTTCGCGTTCTGATCATGAAGAGCGCACAATTCCAACGGCTGCAGGGTGTCGGCATGGGCTTCCTGGCCGGCTATGTCGACACCCTCGGCTTCATCGCCCTGTTCGGCCTGTTTACCGCCCACGTCACCGGCAACTTCGTCCTGATCGCGGCGGCCCTGGCCGATCCGGCGCAGACGCCCTCGCTGCTGAAACTGCTCGCCTTCCCGGCCTTTATCCTCGGCGTGGCCGCGGCAAGGCTGCTGGCGGCGGGCTGCGAGCGGCGCGGTGCGCCTGCCGTCAAGCCGGTCTACCTGCTGCAGCTGGTGCTGCTGGTCGGCTTCATGGTGTGCGGCATGCTGGCCGAGCCGGTTGGCCGCAAGGTCGCGCCGCTGGCCTTCGCCGCCGGCCTGCTAGGGGCGGCAGCGATGGGCGCGCACAGCGCGGCCAGTAAGCTGCTGCTGACCAATCTGGCCCCGACCTCGATGATGACCGGGAACGTCACCCAGCTCGTGATCGACACCGTCGACCGCCTGCGGGGCGCGGCCGACGCGGCAACCAGGGCGCGCTGCGCCAAGTTCTTCTGGCCGGTGCTCGCCTTTGCCCTGGGCTGCGCGGCGGCGGCCTTCGCCTTTCGCGCCTTCGGATTCGTCGCACTGGCGGTGCCGGTGGCGATCCTGTGCTGGCACTTGTCGTTGAACGAACCGGAGGAAAAATGAACAAGAACCGCCTGGAGGCCTTCAGCGACGGCGTGATCGCCATCATCATCACGATCATGGTGCTGGAACTTAAAGTTCCGCACCACCCGGACTTCAGCGCCCTGCTGCCGCTGTGGCCCGTCTTCATGAGCTATGTGCTCAGCTTCATCTATGTCGGCATCTACTGGAACAACCACCATCACCTGATGCACGCGGTGAAGGAAGTGAACGGTGGCGTGTTGTGGGCCAACCTGCACTTGCTGTTCTGGCTGTCGCTGATCCCCTTCGTCACCGGCTGGATGGGAGAAAACCATTTCGAGACCGGGCCGATCGTCGCCTATGGCTTCGTGCTGTTCATGTGTGCGGTGGCGTATTCGATCCTGATCGGCCGCCTGCTCGCCCACCACGGCAAGAATACGACCCTGGCAGAAGCCATCGGCAGCGACCGCAAAGGCAAGATCTCGATCGTGCTCTACCTGCTCGGCATCGCGCTGGCCTGGTTCGCGGCCTGGCTGGGCTTCCTGGTGTATGTCGGCGTGGCGGTGATGTGGCTGATACCGGATCGCCGGATCGAGCAGAAGGTGGTCGAGGAGGAAGCGGCAAGGCTATGACCTGGACGGCCGCAGCGCCAGGGCGACCCCGGCGAACGTCAGGGTCATCGCCACGAACTCTTTCGTGCCGAGCGCTTCGCCAAGGCTGAAGGCGGCCGCCAGCACGCCGACCACCGGGGTCAACAGGGTGGCAATGGAGGCCAGGGCGGGCGGCAGACGGCGCAGGGCCGCGAACCAGGTGACGTAGCACAGGCCCATCGGCACCAGCGTCATGTACACCATGACCGCCAATCCCTTGCCGCTCAGCGCATGCGGATCCGGATGCTCGACCAGCAGGCCGAACAGGACCATGGGCAGGCAGCCCAGTGCAAGCTGCCATGCGACCGAGGCCAGCGGCGCAATCGGAAGCGGCTTGAGGACGATGGTCCCCAATGCAAACAGCAAGGCCGCGCCCAGCGCGAACAGCACGCCAGGAAGCTGATCCGGCCGGATGCCGCTGTCCGCGCCTGCGAACAGCAAGGCAATCCCCGACAGGCAGAGCACCAGCCCGGCCAGGCTCGCGGCAGCCGGCCTCCTGCCAAGCACCGGCCAGGCCAGCAAGGTCGCCCAGACCGGCATCGTATAGACCAGCAGCGCGCCCTGCCCTGCAGTGAGCCAGCGGATGGACAGCGTCGCGAATCCCATCCAGGCAAAGATGTTGAGGAAGGCGGCCAGCGCCAGTTTGCCCCACAGGGCGCGCGGCACCCTCAGGCTTTGGCCTGCCTTGAAGGCGACCAGGGCGATCAGGAGCGCGGCGCACAGTCCCGCGCTTCCACGGGCGAACAGGGGCGGCCACTCCTTCAGCAGGAACTTCATCGCCGGCCAGTTCAGGCCCCATCCGACCGAGGTCACGAGCAGGCACAGCAGGCCGATGGAGCGTGCGTTCGAAGTGGTCACGGCGGGCGGCTCATCCGATGATCGAAAGCCAGATCTTACTCCTGGCTCGTTGATACAAGTCAATCTGCTCGGAAACCTTGTTATGACATAAATGTTATCAGTTAAATAATGATGACGATGGGTGGCGGCTCAGTATGCTGCTGTCTGCGACGTTGGGCCGCACCCCCAAGACGAATATGGAGTCTTTATGTCATCTCTGAAACTTGCAATCATGCCGGCCCTGCTGATCGTGGCACTCGGCGCGTCGGCCGCTGCCAATGCGGAAGTGAAATATACGCTCACCCACCTGAAGCCCAGCTGCGACGGGAGCGTGATCCCGATTGCCATGAACAACCGGGGCCAGGTGCTTGCGTCCGTTTATCCCGTTGCTTCACCCAGAAGCTCCCGCCCTGTGATGTGGAGTGCCGGCGTGCCACGCGACCTCAACATCGGTGAGGCGGGCGAACTGATCCCGGTCGCCATCAACGATGCAGGTACCGTCGCCCTGAACCGTGCCAGCGATGGGGCCGCTTTCCTCGTCCAGGCGGCGCGGTCCTTGCACATGCTCGGGCGCGTGATGGCAACCCAGCAGAATACGCGCGTCACCGCCATCAACCGCTATAACCAGGTTGCGGGCTATTTCGAAGACCTCAATGTCCGGGTGGACCAGCCGGAAAACACCCCGAGCTATTCGTTCGCCGGCGCGGCGCGCAACGAAAAGATCATCAGCGGGCTGCCGGCTTCCAGCAATGCGACCTCCATCAACGACGCAGGCCAGGTCGTGGGTTACATGAACATCGCCGCCGACCAGTTTCGCACCGTCAACCATACCTTCCTGTACGCGAACGGCCGCGTGACCGACCTGGGCTCCCTGAACGGTGCGCAGGGCAGCAGCGTCCCCGCAAAGATCAACAACCACGGCGTGGTGGTCGGCTACTCGACCGTGAAGGACAAGTACGGCACCAATGCCTTCGCCTGGGCCGGCGGACAGATGTACGACCTCGGTGCGCTGGTCTCGTGGGGCACCAGTGCGGCGAAAGACGTCAACGACGCCGGCGACGTGGTCGGGACCAGCCAGGCGATGCACACCGGCGCCCCAAGCCTGAATGCCGCCTTCATCCGTCCCCGCACCGGCGTCATGCAGGACCTGAACACGCTGATCGACCCGGCTTCCGGCTGGTACCTGGCGGAAGCGGTCGCCATCAACGACAAGGGGCAGATCCTGGTTCGTGGCTACAAGCGCGAACGGAACGAGTGGCAGTCGGGCGCGGTCCTGCTGACGCCGCGCTGATTGGCGCCCATGGGCAGCCTGGCCGGCAGCAACCTCGACCGAACACCGCAGCGGTCACAGGCAAGGGTGACCGCTGCAAACGGGGAAATCGCATGGTTCCCCGGTCGTCGCTACCGCGCAGCTGCCTGTGATCGTGGCGGCACTGCCGGCAGGCCGATGTCTGCCTGTCCTAATACCCGAGCAGGTTGTGTCGGATATGCACCAAATGCTCCATGATCAGCCCCCGCGCGCCCTCCTCGTCGCGGTCCTTCAGCGCATTCACCAGCGCGCGGTGTTCGAGCTCGTAGGCCCGGCGCCGCTCCGGCGTCAGGCTCCGCATTTTCAGGGCGCCCCAGTCGCCCTGCTCGCGCACCCGGTTCATCAGCTGGAACACCTGCTTGATGAAGGTGTTGTGGGTGGCATCCGCAATTGCCTGGTGCAGCGCGCCGTCCCACACCTCGAACTCCTGCATCGAGCCGGCGTTCTCGGCGCGCGTGCAGCACTCTTCCATGCGCAGGAAATCGGCGCTGGTGCCGTTGCGCACGATGAGGTTCGCGATCATCGGTTCGATGATGATGCGCGCCTCCATCAATTCCGCCGGGCTGGTGTGCATGCCGGACGCTTCGCTGTCGTCGGCCTCCAGCAAGGCCGCGGCTTCCTTCGACACATAGGTGCCGCTGCCGACCAGCTGCGTGATCAGCCCGCGCTCCTTGGCTTCCGCCAGGATCTGGCGTACCCCCGCGCGGCCGATCTGGTAGGTCTCGCTCAGTTCGCGTTCGGTCGGAAGTTTGTCGCCGGCGCGCCAGTGCCCGGAGCGCATGTTCGCCAGTAGTGCGGTACGGAGCGCGGCGGCACCGTTCTGGTTTTTCATCATTCAGCTTTCAACGGAAATTGGTTGGATTTTAAACCAATTTTGCCTTTGACTGGCGTCTTCACCTGAGGTAAATTGGTTTTAGAGACAAACCATTTAAAACCAAAGCAAGGACGACAATGCGCATTGCCACCATCGAAGTCCAGTCCTCGTCGCGCGTAGTCATCGTCGACGATGCTGGCGAACACTACTGGGATATCGCCGACCTCGTTCCGGGGTTCACGGGCGACATGCTGGACCTGATCAAGGCCGTTCCGGAGCCGGCAAGCCAGCTGGTACCGAACGGCCCCGGGCGGCCACTGGCGCAGGCCCGGCTCAAGGCGCCGCTGGGCCGCACCGATCGCAACCTCTTTTTGGTCGGGAAAAACTATCACGAACATGCCAAGGAATTCAGCGGCTCCGGCTTCGACTCGTCGGCCCAGGTCGTGCCCTCGGCGCCGAACGTGTTCACCAAACCGGCCAGCACCATCGTCGGGCCTGGCGACGACATCCTGTCCCATCCGGAAGTGACGCAGCAGATGGATTACGAGGCGGAGCTGGCCGTCATCATCGGCAAGGGCGGGCGCGGCATCCGCAAGGAAGACGCCTACGCGCACATCTGGGGCTATACGATCGTCAACGACGTGACCGCGCGCGACCTGCAGAAGCTGCACGGCCAGTGGTTCATGGGTAAATCCCTGGACACCTTCTGCCCGATGGGCCCGTGGATCGTCAGCGCCGACGCGATCGATCCGGAAAACACGCGCGTCCAGTGCTGGGTCAACGGCGAGCTGCGCCAGGATGCCAACACGGCCGACCTGATCTTCGACATTCCGACCCTGATCGCCACCATCTCGGCCGGGATCGCACTGCGGCCGGGCGACGTCATCGTCACCGGCACGCCAGTCGGCGTCGGCATCGGCTTCAAGCCGCCGAAATTCCTCAAGGCCGGGGACGAAGTGCGCATTGCGATCGAGGGCATCGGCACGATCGAGAACCGGGTCCGCTGACGGGACCACGGCAGCATCCATGCATTGCAGCCCGGCGCGGCTGCGCATTTGCCACATCATCACCACATCCATAGCGAGAGCACGATGAACATGCACTTCCTGAAAACGCCCGTCCTGGCCGTGGGCCTGATTTGCAGCGTCTTTTCCAGCCTGGCCGGCGCAGCCGATGTCTATCCCAATAAAGTCATCACGATGGTCGTCCCCTTCCCGCCCGGCGGGGTCGCCGATACCGTGGCGCGTCCGGTAGCGGCAGCCATGGAAAAGCACCTGAAGGGCAGCATCATCATCGAAAACAAGGGTGGCGCCGGCGGCGCGATCGGTATGGGGCAAGTGGCGCGGGCGGCGCCGGACGGCTATACGGTCCTGATGGCGCTGTCCTCGATTTCGATCATTCCGGAAGCCGACAAGGTCACCGGGCGCAAGCCGCTGTACCAGATGGCGCAGCTGAAACCCATCGCCCGCTTTACCGCCGACCCGACCGTGCTGGTGGTGCGCGCCGACAGTCCCTGGAAAACGCTCCCCGAATTCGTCGCCGCCGTGCGCAGCAAACCCGGCGAATACAGTTTCGGCTCGTCGGGCAATTACGGAACCATGCACGTGCCGATGGAAATGCTGAAGCACGAGGCAAAACTGCACCTTCTCCACGTTCCCTACACCGGCGCGGCACCGGCCGTCATCGCCCTGCTCGGCGGCCAGGTGACTGCCCTGTCGACGGGACCTGCCAGCGTGGCACAGCACGTCAAGGCCGGCAAGCTGCGCGTGCTGGCGCACTGGGGCAGCGAGCCGCTGGCCGCCTTCCCGGGCGTGCCGAGCCTGAAGGAAGCGGGTCATCCGGTCGAGTTCGCGCAGTGGTCGGGGCTGTTCGTGCCAAGCGATACGCCGGAACCGGTGGTTGCCAAACTGCGCGAGGCGGCGCGTGCGGCTGCCAACGATCCGCAGGTGCGCCAGGTCATCGCCGGAGCCGGCAGTCCGATCCAGTATCTCGATACGCCGGAGTTCCAGGCGTATATCGCCGAGGATGCGAAGAAGCTCAAGGAGGCGGTGCAGAAGATCGGGAAGGTGGAGTAGTTTGTAAACCGCAAGCTCTTGATCTCGACCGGATAGCCGCGCACTGTAGGGTGGGCACTCGTGCCCACGCGTTCGTGCCGATGAATGCTGCGCCCTGTCAGGGCACTCACGTTTCGTCCGATCGATGACGAACGGGTTGATCATCAGTTCCATACGCGTGGGCACAAGTGCCCACCCTACGGTGCGCGCCCGCCCGAAGCGAGTTCACACGATGCGGCTAGCGCCCTCCCCCTGCGGCGCAGGCCTCCCCAGCCATTTCGACACCAGCGCCAGCCCGGCGATCAGGTAGGCCAGCCCTCCCGGCACCCACATGATCAAACCGCCGAGCTGCTGGTCTTCCAGCGCATCCATGCCGAAGGCTTCGCCGGCGCCGATATAGCTCGGATACCAGACCACGCCCGACCAGGTCAGCAGCGCGCCGAGGGCGCCCGTGTGCGCCATGGTCGTGAAGATGTAGAGCATCGACAAGCCCCTCTGCGGGCGGAAGCCGCCGTCGCCGAGCACGGCCCACCAGAACAGCAGCGCCGAACCGAGGAAGCTCACATGCTGCAGCGTGTGGATGGCATTGCTGTGCAGCGCCGCCTCGAACAGCAGCGGCGCGTGCCACAGCCACAGGACGGCCGCATGAAACAGCCAGGCGAACACCGGCATGGTCAACAGCGCCCAGCCGGCCTGCACGCCGCCCGTACGCACCGCGGCGGCGACCGGACGCCGCCAGCCGGGGGGCAGGCCCCACATCCAGAGCGCGAACGGACGCCCCAGCACCAGCAGCGGCGCGGCGACGATCATCATCGCTTCGTGCTGCAGCATGTGCGCCGAGAACAGCTGGGTGCCCATCGCGTCCAGCGGCGACACCAGCGCGGCGACCAGCGCCAGCCAGCCGCCGAAGAACCAGCAGGCGCGGCGCCGCAGCTGCGCGCGCCCGTCACCGGATTTTTTCCACAAGCGCACCAGGCCCACACCGTAGAGCAGCGCGGAGAGGCCCAGGCAAATCACCACCCAGGGCTCGAAGGTCCAGCCGGGTGCGGGGGGCGCAGGTGCCGCCACGTCGTGCGCATGCGCGGCGCCGGACAGGAACAGGACGAGCGTGCCGCAGATCAGCCGTAGCACGGCGACACCATCCAGATCGGCAGCCATTCGGCCAGCACCACCAGCGCAGACAGCAGCCCGCACAACGTCGCCACCTGGCTCAGGAAGCGGCGCCGCGATTGGTCCGGCGTTTCGCCCGGTCCCGCCAGCGCGCGCGCGCGCTGCCAGTTCAGCAGCGCACCGAAGGTGACGAGCAGGCAGGCCAGCAGGCTGCAGATCGTCAGCACGTGCAGCGTGCTGGTGTCCTGCCCCGCGCAGCTGGGCGAGGTGAGCGCGTAGGCGACGCCCGCGTTGGCGAGGGCGATCGAAGGGGCAAGCAGCATGGCGGGCCAGTTCGGCATCATTGTTCGCGCCCTTACAGGCGCGCTCCCCAGTAGATGACGGCATAGATCGGCAGCCAGCTGCCGACCACGAAATACCAGTACATGGCGTTCTCGCTGACGTCGACGAAACGTTTACCTTCGAGCGGCCCGGTGAACATCAGCACGGCCAGCACCGTGGTGTCGATGGTGTCGGTGACCAGGTGGGTCGTATGCAGGGCCAGCAGCATCCAGACCACCGAGCCGTAGGCGTTCGAATCCCATCTCGTGTTCAGGGCGCCGAACTCGAACACGCGCACGACAAGAAAGGCCAGCGCGAACAGCAGGCAGGCGACCAGCCACCAGCGCGCACGCTGTTTGTCCTCGCGCTCGGCAGCGCGCTTGGCCAGCTGGTTCGGCACCAGGCTGGCCAGCATGATCAGGGTATTCAGGCCGCCCCAGAACAGCTCCGGCGCGCGGTTGACCGGCCAGGTCTGGGAGTGGCTGCGCAGGTAGAAATACACGACCACGGTAATCGCGAAGACGGTGCCCTCGATCAGCATCAGCCCCATCGTGCCCCACCACATCATGCTGTGCGAACCGTAGACATAGGTCGGCAGCCGGGCGACGTCGATGTCGTGCGTGGTGACGTTGGTATCGACCTTGTTCATGGCTTGACCTCGCGCTCGATGTTCTGCTGCGTGGGACCGCGTTTCGGCCAGAACCAGATGACCAGCGGCGGCGTGCACAGCACCGCGCCCCAGACGATCGCCCAGGGGGTGAAGATCGAGCCGATGAACAGCACCGTCACGGCGACCGCCGACACGAAGGGCCAGGGGCTCGATTCGGGCATCACCGCGCGGTGATTCGGCACGGCGTCGTTCACGCTGGTGACCAGCACTTCGCGGCGGTCATCGGCCAGGCCCCTCACGGTGCCGGCCACGCCATCCTTGCTCCACAGCGGAAAACGCGAGCCCACCACCGGCGGGCGCGGGAAATTGCCGGGCGACGGAGGGGAGGACGTCGCCCACTCGAGGGTGCCGGCAGCCCAGGGATCGGCGCCGGCCATGTCGCCGCGCTTGCGGCTGAGCAGGACGTTGACGACGAAGAGCAGGATGCCGACCGCCAGGATGGCGGCGCCGATGGTCGAGATCAGGTTCAGCAAGCCCCACCCCATCTCGGCCGGATAGGTATAGACCCGGCGCGGCATGCCGCGCAGGCCGGCGATGTGCATCGGGAAAAACGCCACGTTGAAGCCGACGAACATCAGCCAGAAGTTCCATTTCCCGAGGCGCTCGCCCATCATGCGGCCCGTGAACTTGGGGAACCAGTAATAAAAGGCGCCGAACAGCGGGAACACGGCGCCGCCGATCAGCACGTAATGCAGGTGGGCCACGACAAAGAAGGTGTCGTGCACCTGCAGGTCGAGCGAGACCGAGGCCAGCATCACCCCGGTCAGGCCGCCGATCAGCAGGATGAAGAAAAAGGAGAGCGCGAACAGCATCGGCGTGCGGAAGTTCAGGCGTCCGGCCCACAAGGTGGCGATCCAGCAGAACATCTGGGCCGCGGTCGGAATCGCGATCATGGCGCTGGCCGCCGTGAAGAAGCTTTTACCGAGTTCGGGCACATTGGTGGCGAACATGTGGTGCACCCACAGGCTGAAGGCGAGGAAGGCGGTGGCGATGATCGCCAGCACCATCACCGGATAGCCGTAGATCGGGCGGCGCGCAAAGGTGGCGATGATCGAGGACATGAAGCCCAGCGGCGGGATGAAGATCAGGTAGACCTCGGGGTGGCCGAAGAACCAGAACAGGTGCTGCCACAGGACGACGTCGCCGCCTTCGGCCGGGTTGTAGAAATGCGTTCCCACCAGGCGGTCGGTGATCAGGGCGGTACTGGCCAGCATCACCGACGGCATGGCGAACATCACCATGAAGGAGGTAACCAGCATGGTCCAGACGAACAGGGGCATGCGGTTCAGGGTCATGCCGGGCGCGCGCATCTTGAAAATGGTCGTGATCAGGATCACCGCCTCCAGCAGGCCCGAAAGCTCCGTGTAGGTGATCAGCTGGGCCCAGAAATCCGTCCGCTTGCCGGGAGAGTATTCGGGGCCGGCCAGCGGCGGGTAGGCGAACCAGCCGGCGTCGGGGCCGATGTCGAGGATGAAGGCGGCGTACAGCATCAGGCCGCCGAACAGGAAGATCCAGTAGGCGAAGGCGTTCATGCGCGGGAAGGCGATGCCGCGCGCGCCGATCATCAGCGGCACCAGGTAGGTCGCCACCGCCTGCATCACCGGCACCGCGAACAGGAACATCATCGTGGTGCCGTGCATGGTGAACAGCTGGTTGTAGAAGTCCGGGCCGATCAGTTTGTTGTCCGGGACGGTCAGCTGCAGGCGGATCAGCAGCGCCAGCACGCCGCCGGCGGCGAAGAAGCCGAAGGTGGTGAGCATGAAGCGCACGCTGATGGTCTTGTGGTTGATCGCGGAGAGCCAGCCGATGAGGCCCGGCGGATCGCTCCAGGTGCGGTCCAGCACGGCATTGCAGGGTTCGACCACCGCGTCGACAGCCGGGCTCGGGTTCATTTGAGCGTCTCCAGGTAAGCCATCAATGCCTCCAGCTCGTGTGCGGACAGGGGCGTGGCAGGCATGTTCGCCCCTTTCTTGAATTTTTGGGGGTCGAGGATCCAGGCCGCCAGGTATTGCGGCGTGTTGGGCAAGGTGCCCGAGGCGAGCATGCTGCGGCTGGCCAGGTGGGTCAGGTCGGGGCCGAGCCGGGCGCCCGCCTCGGTGCCGGCCACCGTGTGGCACATGGCGCAGGTGCTGCGCATGAAGACCTCGAGTCCCTGCTTCTGCAGTGCGGTCGCGGGCGCGGGGGCAGGCAGCCGCTGGCGTGCGGCCCAGGCTTCGTACTCGGCAGGCGGATGGGCGACGACCGTAAACGCCATCAGCGCGTGCTCGAAGCCGCAGAACTCGGCGCACTGGCCCCGATACACGCCAGGCTGGTCGGCGCGGAAGTGCAGCAGCGAGGTGCGGCCCGGTATCAGGTCCTTCTTGCCGTGCAGGCTGGGCGCCCAGAAGCTGTGGATGACGTCGGCGCTGTTCAGCTTGAGGATGACGGGTTTGCCGGCCGGGACGTGGATCTCGTTGGCGGCGTCGAACATGCGCGAAGGCTCGTCGTCCAGGTAGCGCGCGCCCCACCACCACATGTGGCCTGTGACCTCGATGCGCACCGCATCCTTCAGCGGCAGGCGCGCCAGGCGGCGCTCGGTGACGAAGTCAGCCACGATCAGCACCACCAGCAGCACGATCGAGATCGCGACGCCGATGACGACCGGCCGGCCCAGCTTCGGTTCGGGCTGGTCGAGTGTGGAGACGTCCGGCGCCAGTTGGACCTTGCTGTGCGGCGCGCGCCAGATCGCATACAGGAAGGCGGCCAGCACGGCCGCGAACACCAGGGTGCAGATCAGCAGCGTCAGGCGCCACAGGTCGTGGATCCCGGCGGCCTGCACGCCGAGCGGCTCGAGCGCGTTCTGCGCCGGCACAGCCGCCGCCAGCTTCGAAGCGCCCAGCAACAGGAAGGACATCAGCGCGCGCATGCTCATCCTTTCGGCGTCGCGGCAGCGTCGGCGGCGTCTTTCGGCTCGGCCTTCTCGCGCCGGCCTTCGGGCGGCGCGGTCTGGAATTCGTCGCTGCGCGAAGGCGCCGCATCTTCCCTCACCTGCCCGCTCATCGAGCGTACATAGGCGACCAGCTGCCACACCTGTTCGTTCGTGAGGTGGCCGCCGAAGGCCGGCATGCCGTTCGGGCGCCCCTGCACGATGGTCGCGTAGATGTTCGCCGGCTCGCTGCCGTAGCTCCATTTGTCGTCCATCAGGGCCGGCCCCATGCCGCCGCCGCCCTGGCCATGGCAACCGCTGCAATTAAATTTGCGGAACATCGATTTGCCTTGCGAGAGCGCATAGGCGTTCTCCTCGTAGCCGTTCGGGACGGCGGCCGCGATCCGCTTCGCGCCCGGCTCGATCTCGCTCTGGCGCACGGCCGACACGGTCGCGTCGCGCGGTTCCGCCGGTGCCGGCGGATTCGGGCGCTCCTCGCGGTAGCAGCCTGCCAGGCCGGCCAGCAAGGCCAGCATCAAACACACCGGTGCCTTCATCGCCCCTCCCCTTTGTCCGTGCGCGGGACGTGGTATTGCGCCAGGATGCCGTCGATCTCGCCCTGCCTGCGCGTGAGGACGCCCTCGAGTTCGGCCAGCAGCGCCTTGTTGCCGCGCTTGACGCCGAGCGCCACGTCGAATTCGAAGGGTTCCGGCGTGCCGGCCGGCGGCCTGGCGATGCTGACCTTGAGCGGCAGCTGCGCGCGCGCGGCAAACCAGCCGGCCTGCGGTCCCCACAGCAAGGCGGCGTCGATCTCGCCGGCGTCGACCGCGTGCACCATGCGCTCTGCGGCCGGGCCGTCGCCGAAAATCGTAAAACCGGTGACGTTCGCGGTGGCGCCGGCGCGCGAGAGCGCGTGCCCGGCGGGCGTGGCCGCCATGTCGTTGCCGATCAGTTGCACGCCGATGCGGCGTTCGCGGATCGCGGGACTGCCGAAATCGGGCACCGGGTCCGCCCTGCGCGTCACAAACACATAGGCCGAGCGGTAATACGGCCTGGTCGTGGCGACGCGCTCGAAATCGGCCGGCACGCCGATCAGCAGGTCGCACATGCCGGCGCCGATCGTGCGCCGCACGAAACCGCGGCGCTGCGGCCACCAGTCGTATTCCAGCGTGGCGTGCAGGTCCTGCGCGATCAGTTCGGCGATCTTGTTTTCGAAGCCGTCACCTTCCTGGTTCGAGTACGGCAGGTTGTCGGGATCGGCGCAGACCCGCAACTGGCGCGGTTCATCGGCCTGCGCGGCCGCGCTCAAGGCCAACGCGGCCGCCGCAAACAGCAGCTTACGGAAGGGCGAAGACATACAGCATCCCTCCCTTGGCGGTGTATTTCGGCAGGTCGCGGGTCAGGTTGATCATACCGGTGGCCGCCGTGCCGTCGCGCGGATCGATCTCGCCGGCGACGATGGTGCCGGCCCAGCCGCCGATCCCCGACAGCACCGCGACGTACTGCTTGCCGTCCGGCCCGCGGTAGGACACCGGCTGGCCGATGATCCCGGAACCGACCTTGTACTGCCACAGCAGCTTGCCGGTCTTGCCGTCGAGGCCCTTGAACCAGCCGTCCATGGTGCCGTAGAAGACGACGTCGCCGGCGGTGGCGAGCGCGCCGCTCCAGACCGGGAAGTTTTCCTTGATGCTCCAGACCTTCTTGCGCGCGACCGGGTCCCAGGCCGCGAATTCGCCGCGGTGGCCGCCCGGACCGGCGTACTGCTTGATGCTGGCGCCGACATAGGGCGTGCCGGCGATATAGCTG
Source organism: Massilia sp. LXY-5 (assembly GCF_059801075.1). Classification (NCBI taxonomy): domain Bacteria; kingdom Pseudomonadati; phylum Pseudomonadota; class Betaproteobacteria; order Burkholderiales; family Oxalobacteraceae; genus Massilia; species Massilia sp. LXY-5. The sequence continues at coordinate 182,412 of NZ_JBNNEH010000003.1, read as the reverse complement.
GTCTCGAAGGTCTCCGCATCCTGGCAGATGTTCTGCATCGGCAGGTACAGCAGCTTCGTGCGCGGCGACCAGGCGGACGGTTGCCAGTCCTTCGCGCCCGACGAGGCCGGGCAGATGTCGCGCACCGCCTTACCCGCCTGCGGGTCCTTGGCCGGGTTGTAGACCAGCTTGCCGGTCTGGAGGTCGACCCGGGTGCTGGTCGTAATCGTGGCGTAGGGACTGGCCGAGAGCACCTGGCCGCTCGCGCGGTCGAGCACATACAGATAGCCGTTGCGGTCCGGGTGCAGGATCACCTTGCGCTGCTTGCCGTCGATCGGCATCTCGGCCAGCACGTTCTCGTTGACGCCGTCGTAGTCGTGCAGATCGTGCGGGCTCCACTGGTAGTACCAGACCGCCTCCCCGGTGTCCGGCTTGCGCGCGAAGATCCCGGAGGTCCACTTGTTGTCGCCGGGCCGCTGCTCCGGATTCCAGGGTCCCGGATTGCCGGTGCCGTAATACACCAGGTCGGTCTCGGGATCGTAGGTGAGGAAGCCCCAGACCGTGCCGCCGCCGATCTTCCAGCTGTCGCCGGGCCAGCTGCGCGTGCCCAGGTCCTTGCCGCGGTCCTGCGCATAGAAGGGTTTGAACGAGGGCCCGATCAGGACTTCCTTGTCGGGGCCGGTGCTGTAGGCGCGCCAGGCGATCTTGCCGGTGTTGGCGTCGAGCGCCGTGAGCCAGCCGCGCACGCCCAGTTCGCCGCCGCTGTTTCCGACCAGGACCTTGCCCTTGACCACGATCGGCGCCATGGTGACGGTTTCGCCCTTGTCGATGCTGCCCAGCCGCGTGCGCCAGAGCTCCTTGCCGGTGGCGGCGTCGAGGGCGATCGTGTCCATGTCGAGGGTATTGAAAAAGATCTTGCCGTCGGCGTAGACGAGGCCGCGGTTGACCACGTCGCAGCAGGCCACGCCCTGCGCGCTGGCGCGCGGCTTGGGATCGTATTTCCACTTCTGCGGCGCGCCGGGTTTCGTCAGGTCGAGCGCGTAAACCAGGTTCGGATAGGGCGTGACGATGAACATCGTGTTGTCCGCCACCACCGGCGCCGCTTCATGGCCGCGCAGCACGCCGGTCGAGAAGGTGAACGCGAGGCTGAGTTTATTCAGGTTGGCCGGGGTGATTTCCCCTAGCGGGCTGAAGCGCGTGTTGCCGTAATCGTGGGCGGCCATGCGCCAGTCGCCGTCGGCAGCCGCAGCCGCAGCAGGTTCAGCCGCGAATGCCGGCGCCGTGGCGCCTGCCAGGAGAGTCAGGGCTGCAAGAGTGAGGGCTGAAAGAGTCGCTTTCATTGACTGCCTTATCCGGAGATCGGTGAAGCTGCGAATAAGGAAATTGTATTGAGATGTAAGCGGCCCGATTGTGCGGCATTTAACTCTGCCGTGGCGAAACTTGCAATTGAAATATAGGTTTTCTATCGTCCCGGCCGGGACGATGCCGAGGACGGTATCGAGACCGCCCTCCCGCTCAGGCGGCGGCTGTTTTCAGCCCGGCACGCCGGCCGCGCCGCAATACGCCGACCGTGCACAGGCCCAGTGCGAACAAGGCCAGGCTGGCCGGCTCCGGTACGTCGGAAGGCGGCAGGACGGCCACGCCGAAACCGCCGTAGCCACCGCTGCCGTAGTCACCGCCCAGGCTGGTCGGGGAATAGGCATTGCAGTCGTTGGAAACGGTGTTGCCGATCATCGTGACCGCCGCCCCCAGCGCCAGCGCCCGTCCGCATGCAATGCTGGAAGCGGACCCGAAGCTCACGCTTTGCTGGGCCAGGATATTTCCCGCAAAAACGGCATCCGCGCCCAGGGTGGCCGAGCTGCCCACCTGGAAGTAGATCCCGTTGGTGCTGGTGCCGTTGAGCACGTTGACGAAGGAATTCGCCGCCGTGACCAGCGTGCTGCCGATCTGGAAGACGATGACGCCGTTCGGGTCGTTGGCAAAATCGATCGTCATGCTGCCGGTCAGTGCCGCCGACGACGAGAAACGATAGACGCCTGAGCCAAGCACGCCGACGCTGCCGAGGTCCTGGCCGCTCAGGTCGATACCGCCGGCCAGGGCCGCAAGCCGCTCGTACGATGAGCGCGCATCGGCCTGTGCCCGGACCGCAATCGCATCGGTCTGGTGGATGGCGCCGCCCGAGGCGAAGGTGACGCTGTCGGTACCGGTGATCGACGAACCAGGTGCGACGCCCAGGTCGCCGTGCAGCGTGGTGGCGTTGGTGTTCGTGACCGTTTCAGCCCCCAGCACGGCAAATTGCTGGGCGCCCCCGAGGAAAGGCAGTACGCCGGCATTCGCGGAACCGCAGGCCAGTGCCAGCATCAGCGGCAGGATCAATTTGTTGGTGTTCATGTTCTCTCCAGGTGTTTGTCTCATCAATGCCATGCCACGACCCATGCCGTGCGGGCTACACCTGAAGAGAATTGCATTTATTGCAATAATATTAACATCAAAACACCCCACTCGCCGTTCAGCTCAGCAATATTTACGTAAACTGCCCAATGTTCGTTTCCGAACGGAAGCGCAGACATGGGGCGGCGTCCACAGCCGGCGAGCCTCCTGCCCTCCTCAGCCCAGCAAGATGGCGCCCCGCGTGCGCAAGACTGCCGACATGCGTTGCATGACCGGGGAAATATAGCCTGATCTCCTGTAGGTCAGGCCCAGGCAGCGGCGCATGGTTGTCTCCGGCAGCTCGACTTCGCGCAGGTTCGCCCTGCCCGAGCGCAGATTAAAACGTGTGACAAAACCCAGCAGCGGGGTTTTCTCCAGGATCGGCAGGATCATGTTCAGCACATTCGATTCGATCTGGATCTGGGGGCGCGGCAGGCCGTTGCGCTCGAAGGTCTGGTCGAGGAACTGGCGGCTGGCTACGCCGATCGGCGGCAGGATCCATTTATAGTCGAGCAGGTCCGGCAAGGCATACTCACCCTGGAAGATGCGATGATCGCTGGCGGCCATCACCACGACGACGTCCTCAGCGAACTGTTCGGACTCGAGCTCCTCGTCGGCGTCGACCACCGGCCCCACCACCAGGTCGAGCTGCCCCTCGCGCAGGGCGCGCAGGATCTGGTCGTTCATGGCCACCATCAGCTCCACTTTTACATCGGGCGCCTCGGCCAGCAAATCCTGGAAGACGGACGGCATCAGGTGCTGGGCCAGGGTCGGGACGCAGCCGACGCGGATCGTGCCGCGCAGCCCGCTCGCATGTTCCTGCAGCTCGCGCGAGGTGTCTTCGACCATGATCGCCAGGCGCCGCGCACGCGCCAGCAGGGCGGTCCCAGCCGCCGTCAGGCGCATGTGGCGCCCGCTCTTTTCGAACAGCTGGGCGCCCAGGTCCGCCTCGAGCCGGTCGATGCATTTGGTGAGCGCCGGCTGGGTGCGGAACAGGCGCTCGGCGGCGCGCCCCAGGTTGCCTTCGGTGGCAATCACCTCGAAGTAACGCAAGTCGCGGAAGTCCATGACCTATTCCTGAAAGTTTAAGAATTCAAAAAATAAGTGAATATACATTATAGATTGGCCTTCCTATACTCGAATCCATACTTAACCACGTGCCGCCACAGGCAGGACACGGGAACAAGACGGAGACACGCACTACCCGCAGCATTGCACCAATCGGTGCGGCTGCCTCCTGTCGAACCGCCCGTGTACAGCACCTGTTGGCACGCCGCTTCACTCCATCGACAAGGATCCAGCAATGAGCCAATTTTCCCTCCCTGAAGTCATCCGCGATTTCGACCGCGTCGACCCCGCCCTGGTCAAGGCAGCTGCCCAGTACCAGGCCTCGATCCTGGCCGACGTGGCCGGCCGCCGCGGCACCCTGTGCAGCCGCGTCGCTCCCCTCTCCCCCAGCATGCGCATCGCCGGCCCGGCCCTGACGGTCGAAGTGCGCCCCGGCGACAACCTCATGATCCACGCCGCGATGTCGCTTGCAAAACCGGGCGACGTGCTCGTCATCGACGGCAAGGGCGACGAAACCTGCGCCCTGATGGGCGAGATCATGGTGTCGCAGTGCATGGCCCTGGGCCTGGCCGGCGTCGTCGTCTACGGCTCGGTGCGCGACACGGAAGCCATCCGCGAACTCGGCTTCCCGGTATTCGCCGTCGGCGCCAACCCGAACGGCCCGACGAAAGTGGTGCCGGGCCGCGTCAACTGGCCGGTCTCGCTCGGCGGCGCGGTCGTCAACCCCGGTGACCTGGTCGTGGCCGACGCCGACGGCGTGGTCGTGGTCGAAACCAGCAAGGCCGGCCTCGTGGTCGAACTGGCGGCGAAAAAAGTAGCCGACGAAACGGCGCGTCTGGAAGGCATCCGCAGCGGCGCCCAGCTGCGCCCGTCCTGGCTCGACGACGCCCTGCGCAAGGCCGGCGTCGTGATGGAAGGAGCCGCATCGTGAGCGCTTCTCAATCCGATAAAGACGTCATCCTCGTCACCGGCGCCGACCTCGCGCCGCAAGCAGTCGCCCTGCTCTCGGACTTCGAGATCGTCTATGCGGGCAAGGAGTGCCCGGAAGATGCGCTCGAGGCGCTGTGCCGCCAGTTCGAACCGGTGGCCATCATCGTGCGCTACGGCCGCATCTCGGAGCGGGTGATCGCCGCTTCTCCCAAACTGCGCGTGATCTCGAAGCACGGCACCGGCATCGACAACATCGATTCGAACGCCGCCAGGGCGCGCGGCATCGTGGTGCGCGCCGCCGTCGGCGCCAACGCCGCGGCCGTCGCCGAGCACACCTGGGCCCTGATCCTGGCCTGCGCCAAGAACGTGGTGCAGTTAGATAGCCGCATGCGTGCCGGCCACTGGGACAAGGCCACCCATAAAAGCCTGGAGCTGAAAGGCCGCACCCTCGGCCTGGTCGGCCTGGGCGCCATCGGCCGCCGCGTCGCCGACGTCGGCACGGCGTTGGGCATGCGCGTGATCGCCTACGATCCGTTCGCAACGAGTGTGCCGGAAGGGATCGAGCGCCGCGAACTGGCCGAGGTGATCGCCACGTCCGACGTGCTGTCCCTGCACTGCCCGCTCACCGCGGACAACGCGAAGATGATCAACGCCCAGACCCTGACCACCATGCGCGACGGCGCGATCGTCGTGAATACGGCGCGCGGCGGCCTGATCGACGAAGCGGCGCTGGCCGAGGCGCTCACCAGCGGCAAGCTGCGCGCGGCGGGACTCGACAGCTTCCAGGTCGAGCCCTTCGTCGCAGGCGGCCACGCCTTCACCGGCTTGCATAATGCGATCCTGTCGCCGCACATCGGCGGCGTGACCTCCGATGCGTATGTCGGCATGGGCACCGCAGCGGCACGCAACATCCTGGACGAGCTGGCGGTTACCGTTTGAGGTGACTCGTTGGGTGGACGGGGAACCCGACCACCCAACGACGCAGAAATTTGGAGGAAGACAATGACTACTACAACGAGAGACCACGCCCACCTGGAAAAGGAGACCGTCAGCAAGGTCACCTGGCGCCTGATGCCATTCCTGATCGTGTGCTACCTGCTGGCCTTTATCGACCGCGGCAACATCGGCATGGCGGCCCTGCAGATGAACAAGGATATCGGCATCACGCCGCAGATCTTCGGCTTCGCGAGCAGCCTGTTCTTCATCGCCTATTTCTTCTTCGAGGTGCCCAGCAACCTGGCCCTGCAGAAGTTCGGCGCCCGCAAATGGATCGCCCGCATCATGATCACCTGGGGCCTGGTCTCGGCCGGCAACGCCCTGGTGCAGGGCGCCAATTCGCTCTACTTCCTGCGCTTCCTGCTGGGCGCGGCCGAAGCGGGCTTCTTCCCCGGCGTAATGCTCTACATGACCTACTGGATCCCGGCCGCCTACCGCGCGCGCTTCGTCGCCGTGTTCATGGTCGCCGTGCCGATGGCCAGCTTCATCGGTTCGCCGATTTCCGCCCTGCTGCTGCAGGCCGACGGCGTGCTCGGCCTGCGCGGCTGGCAGTGGCTGTTCATCCTCGAAGGCCTGCCGACGGTCGTGATGGGACTGGTCTGCCTGTTCTACCTGACCGATCGTCCGGAACAGGCCAAATGGCTCACGCTTGAACAGCGCACCTGGCTGTCGGCGCGCATGGAGCGTGAACGCAGCGAGAAGAAGGCCGGCGCCCACGTCCCGCTCTGGAAGCTGTTCCGCAGCAAGGAAGTGATCGGCATGGCCCTGGTCTGCTCGACCGCCTCCGCCGCCGGCAGCGTGCTCGGCGTCTGGCAGCCGCAATTGATCAAGTCCTTCGGCCTGACCGTCATGCAGACCGGCCTGCTCAATTCGGTGCCCTATGCCGTCGCCGCAGTGCTGATGGTCTGGTGGGCCCGCCGCTCCGACCGCAAGGGCGAGCGCCGCTGGCATACCGTCATTCCGCTGGCCCTGATCGCCATCGGCATGCTCGGCACCCTGCTCATCAAGTCGCTGCCGCTCACCATCATGCTGTTGACCTTCGTACTGGTCGGCGCCTATTCGTTCAAGGGTCCGTTCTGGGCGCTGAGCACGGGCTGGCTGTCGGCCGGCTCGGCCGCGGCGGGACTGGCGGGCATCAACGCCGCCTCCAACCTGATCGGCGGCGGGCTGATGATCAATGTCTACGGCTGGATCAAGGCCGCCACCGGCAGCCATGCACTGGCCCTGGCGCCGATCGCGCTGCTGGCCATCATGAGCATCACGGTGCTGCTTTCCCTGAGCCGGCAGGCGCAGCGGGCAGCACCTGCAGCAGGCAGCAAGATCGCGGCATAAGACCGCGCCCCCCAGTTCGCCAACGATTGATAACAACGGAGACAGCATGAACACACTTACCCGCAGCATCCTCACCCTTGCGCTGCTTGGGGCCAGCGCGCTGGCCTCGGCCGGGGAGGCCTGGCCGAAACAGCCGATCCGCCTGGTCGTGCCCTTCCCGCCGGGAGGCGGTACCGACATCATCGCCCGCGTCGTCGGCAACAAGCTGACCGAGACGCGCAAGTGGGTGATCGTGGTCGACAACCGTCCCGGCGCCGGCGGCAACATCGGCATGGACCTGGTCGCCAAGTCGAAACCCGACGGCTACACGATCGGCCTGGGACAGACCTCGAACCTGGCGGTCAACCCGACCCTGTACACGAAACTGCCCTACGATCCGGTCAAGGATTTCGCGCCGGTCAGCACCGTCGCCGACGCGCCGCTGGTGCTGGTCGTGGCCAGCAACTCGCCGTACAAGACCCTGGCCGACGTGGTCGCCGCCGCCAAGGCCAAGCCCGGCCAGATCACCCTGGCCACGCCCGGCAACGGCACGGTCGCCCACCTGACCGGAGAGTTGTTCCAGAAGGCGGCCCACATCGACCTGCAGCACGTGCCGTATAAAGGCTCGTCGCAGGCCATCACCGACCTGCTGGGCGGCTCGGTCCAGGTCTTCATGTCCTCGGTGCCGACGGCGCTGTCGCAGATCCGCGGCGGCACCATGCGCGCCCTGGCCGTGACCTCCTCGCAGCGCGCGGACGACCTGCCCAACGTCCCGACCATCAACGAATCGGGCTACAAGGGCTTCGATGCCCGCACCTGGTTCGGCGTGGTCGCGCCGGCCGGCACCCCGCCCGCCATCGTCGCCGAGCTGAACGCCGAGATCAACAAGGTGCTGGCGATGCCGGAAGTGCGCAAGAAAATCACCGTCGAAGGCGGCGACGTGATGGGCGGCAGCCCCGAGCAGTTCGGCGCGCTGATCAAGACCGAAATCCCACGCTGGGGCAAGGTCGTCAAGGATTCCGGCGCGCGCATCGACTAAGCCGGTGTTACCCCCGTCCGCCATCACGCGGGCTTCATTTTCCTGACAAAAAAAATTTTCCGCAGCTTACGCGGAGGACCCGTGCCGTCCGCCCCTTCGCGGGACGGACCGGCACGTTCACGACAACACGGAGACAAACCAATGAACAAGACTTGCCTGACCCTCGCCCTCGCCGCCCTGGCCGCCACCAATGCCTGCGCCGAATCGAGCGTCACGGTCTACGGATCGATCGATGCCAGCATGCGCTACCAGACCAATGTGGACGCCGCCGGCAACGGCATGTGGAACGTCGCATCGGGGAATTACTATTCCAACCGCCTGGGCTTTCGCGGCGTGGAAGACCTGGGTGGCGGCCTGAAGGCACGCTTCACCCTGGAGAGCGGCTTCGCCAGCGACACCGGCGCACTCGACAACACGAATAACGTGCTGTTCAACCGTACCGCCTCGGTCGGCCTCAGCGGCGCCTGGGGCAGTATCGATGTCGGCCGCATGTACACGCTTGCCTTCCGCACCGAAAAATTCCTCGACCCCTTCGACCACCACTACACCCCGATCGTGCCCCTGTCCTCGGGCGCCGGCACGACTTTGCCGGCCGCGGCAAGGACCGCCGGCCTGAGTGCGAGCGCCTCGTCCGGCACGCGCTTCAACAACAATATCGAGTATTCGAAGGTCATGGGACCGCTGACGGTGCGCGCCGAACTCGCGGCCGGCGAAGTGGCGGGCGACAGCAGCCGGGGCGCGGCCCAGGCCGTCGCCTTCTCCTACGACAACAAGTCCCTGCTGCTGGCCGGCGCCTACACCCACAAGGAAACCCCGACCGGCTTCGCCAACCGCGCCTGGGTCGCCGGTGCCGGCTACAATATCGGGAACACCACGGTCAAGCTGGCCCACTCGCGCGAAGAACAGGACGCCGGCGCCGTCGACTACCGCAACCAGATCACCTGGGCCGGCGCCACCTATCAGGCGACGCCCGCCCTCGACCTCACCCTGGCCTTCTACCACTCGCGCTACAACGGCCCGGCCGCGGCCGAAGGCAAGCGCGACCTGCTGCTGTTCGGCGCCAGCTACGCGCTCAGCAAGCGCACCAACCTGTACGCCGAACTCGACCTGAACCGCTACGACGGCGCCCTCCTCCCGACGACCGGCAAGGAACGCCAGCGCGGTGCTTCGGTCGGTATCAACCACCTGTTCTGAGGCCCCATGCGGCGGCGACCGGCTCCTTGCTGGCCGGTTGCGCCGGCATGGCGGCCGGTTTCGTTATACTGGCTTACCTGTTCAGCAAGGTGGTCTGCCCATGCCCGCTTCCGCGTCTCCCGATTCCCCAACTCCGGCGCCTTCCGTGCCGGCCTCGCTGGCACCCCTGCTTCACCCCACCTTCCGCATGCTGTGGAGCGCCTGGTTCGCCGCCAACCTGTGCATGTGGATGAACGACGTGGCCGCAGCCTGGATGATGACCTCGCTCACCAGGGACCCGATCTGGATCGCCCTGGTGCAAACCGCGTCGACGCTGCCCGTCTTCCTGCTCGGCCTGCCCAGCGGCGCACTGGCCGACAACGTCGACCGGCGCCGCTATTTCATCCTGACCCAGTTCTGGGTCGCCGCCGTGGCGGTCGCCACCTGCCTCGCCGTCCTTTCCGGCGGCATGACGGCGCCGCTCCTGCTGCTGCTCACTTTTACGAACGGCATCGGCCTGGCGATGCGCTGGCCCGTGTTCGCCGCCATCGTGCCGGAACTGGTGACGCGCGCCCAGCTGCCGGCGGCGCTGGCCCTGAACGGGGTCGCCATGAACGCCTCGCGCATCGCCGGTCCGCTGATCGCCGGCGCCATCATCGCCAGCCTGGGCACGGTGTACGTGTTCGTCCTGAACGCGCTGCTCTCGGTCGCCACCGGCTTCGTGATCATGCGCTGGCGCCGCGAGCACGTGCCGAATCCTCTGGGGCGCGAACCGCTGCGCAGCGCAATCCGGGTCGGCGTCCAGTTCGTGCTGCAGTCCGCGCGCGTCAAGGCGGTGCTGGCGCGCATCGCCGTGTTCTTCTTCCACTCGACCGCCGTGCTGGCCCTGCTGCCGCTGGTGGCGCGCAACCTGAATGGCGACGCCGCCACCTTCACCCTGCTGCTGGCCTCGATGGGCAGCGGCGCCATCGTCGCCGTGCTGTTCCTGCCGCGCCTGCGCCAGGCCATGACGCGCGATACGCTGGTGCGCAATGGCGCCCTGCTGCATGCGGCGATGACCCTGACCGTCGCGCTGAGCGGCCACCTGGTGCTCTCGATGGCGGCCATGCTGTTGTCGGGCGTGGCCTGGATCACGACCGCGAATTCGCTGAGCGTGTCGATCCAGCTGGCCCTGCCCGACTGGGTCCGTGCGCGCGGGATGGCGATCTACCAGATGGCCCTGATGGGCGCGAGCGCGCTGGGCGCCGCGGCCTGGGGCCAGTGGGCGAGCATCGACAGCGTGCAAAACAGCCTGATCATCGCGGCAATGAGCGGCGCGATCGCGATGCCGGTGGTGCTGCGCCTGGTGCGCGACCCGGGCCAGGTCGAGAACCTGGCGCCTGGTGTCCCCTTCAGCGTGCCGGTTGCCGAGCGCACGCCCGAGCAGGGCCGCATCGTGATCGCGATTACCTACCGCATCGATCCGGCGCGCGCGGACGCATTCCTCGCCGTGATGCAGGAAAGCCGGCGCAGCCGCCTGGCCCAGGGCGCCCTGCGCTGGGAATTGCTGCAGGACCTGAACACGCCGGGGGAATATGTAGAGCAGATCGTCGACGTCTCCTGGACCGAGCACCTGCGCCGGGTCCAGCGCATCACGCAGGCCGATGTCGCCCTGCGCGAACGCAAGTTCGCCTTCCATATCGGAGAAGAGCCGCCGCGGCTGACCCGGCGCCTCGTGCTGGCGCCGTGAGCGAGGCTAGTGCGGCCGTGTCAGGTTGAACTGCTCCGCCTGCCGGTCGTAATTCGCGACGGCCTGCTTCACGTAGCGGGTCAGCGCATCGCCGGTCAGCGCGAACGGATAGAGCCCGGCCTGGGTGCGCATGCGCTCGAATTCGGGCTGCGTCTCCATGCCGGCAAAGGCGGCGACCCAGCGCTGGTAATCCTTCTCCGGCACGTCCGCCCCCATGTACACGCCGCGAATCACCGGCCACACCGCATCGTAGCCCTGCTCGCGCGCGGTCGGCACGTTTGCCAGCACGCCCGGCAGGCGGTGTTCGGACAGCACGGCCAGCACCCTCACCTTGCCGGGGTTGAGCAGGGCCTCGGAGACGTCGCCCGAAATCGCCTGGACATAGCCCGCCTCCATGGCGATGAATTGCTCGCCGCCGCCCTCCAGCGCAACGAAGCGCATCTTGCGCGGATCGAGGCCGGCCTGGCGCGCCAGCAGCGCCATCTTCATCCAGTCCTGGCTGCCGATGGTGCCGGACATGCCGATCAGGACCCGCTTCGGCTCGCGCCGCATCGCCTTCAACAGCTCGCCCAGCGTGCGGTAGGGAGAATTGGCCGGCACGGCGATCATGCCGTAGTCGGCGGCAAAGGCCGCGACCCAGCGCACGTCGTCGACGCTGGCCTTGCCGAACTTGCCGCGCGCCAGGTTCAGCACCGAGCCGCCCGAAAACGCGACCAGGGTATTCGGCTCGCCGCGCCGTTGCGACACCAGGGTGTGCCAGGCCACGGCGCCGACCCCGCCGGGGAGATAGCTCAGCTTCAAGGGGGGGCCGCCCGCCGCATCCTGCAGGGCCTTGCGGGCCAGCTTGCAGGTCAGGTCCATGGCGCCGCCCGGTTTCGAGGGAACCAGGCACTCGGCGTCGGCGGCGTTCGCAGCATGCGCCGCGGCGGCCGGCAGGCAGGCCAGCGCCAGGATCGGCAACAGGAGATTACGCAGGATGTTCACGGTGCCCATCATAGCCGGGACGCCTGCACGGTGCACGGCCGCACTCTTGCGGTGCGCTGGCAACGCGGTGAAAGCTGTTTGAAAGCTCCATACGCATATAGTTCACGCTGATAAGAGCAATACACAACCGTGATAACGAACTGTTTGGAGCGCCTGCCTGTCCTCGCAAGGGGAAGACGGCATTCCCGAGGAGAAAGAAGATGTTGACCGCCCTGGCCTATGCAATGATTGTCGTGTTCATGTTCCTGATCATGACCAAGCGCCTGCCTGCCCTGGTTGCCCTGATCGTCGTGCCGATTGCCTTCGGGCTGATCGGCGGCTTCGGCGCCGGACTCGGACCGATGATGCTCACCGGTATCAAGAACCTGGCGCCGACCGGCGTCATGCTGATGTTCGCGATCCTGTATTTCGGCGTCATGATCGATGCCGGCCTGTTCGACCCTGTCATCCGCCGCATCCTGGCGCTGGTGAAAGGCGATCCGATGAAGATCGTGGTCGGCACCGCAGCGCTGGCGATGTTCGTCTCGCTCGACGGCGACGGCGCCACCACCTACATGATCACGGTGTCGGCCATGCTGCCGCTGTACAAGCGCCTCGGCATGAGCCGCCTGGTCCTGGCCTGCGTCATCATGCTCGCCGGCGGCGTCTTCAACATCCTGCCATGGGGCGGCCCGACGGCGCGCGCCGCCAGCGCGCTGGGCGTGGACGTGAGCGAGATCTTCGTGCCGATGATCCTGCCGATGATCGTGACCATCGGCTGGGTCCTGTTCGTGGCCTATGTGCTGGGCAAGCGCGAACGCAATCGCATCGGCACGCTGCAGATGGAAGCGCAGGCCAATGCACCGCAGGCAGCCAATGACAGCCTCCTGAAACCGGTGCTGGCCGAGATGGCCGTCGCGGGCCAGAAGGACGGCACCACGGGCCAGTGGCTGACGCCTGCAGGCGCCGCCGCCGCGGCCGGTGGTGCCGGTTTCGCCGAACAGCGCGGCGCCGCTGCGGCATCCCACCCGGCCGGCGCCGCCGCGTCGGCGCACAGCACCGCCGCGGAGTTCGCCGCCTCGAATGCAGCCACCGCCCGTCCGAAGCTGATCTGGGTGAACGCCGCACTGACCGCGGTCCTGATGGGCCTGCTGATCAAGGGCGCCCTGCCGCTGCCGGTGCTGTTCATGATCTTCTTCGCCATCGCGCTGATGATCAATTATCCGAAGCTGCAGGACCAGAAAGAGCGCATCGCCGAACATGCGGCCAACGTGGTGCCGGTCGTTTCGCTGATCTTCGCCGCCGGTATTTTCGTCGGCATCCTGCAGGGCACCAAGATGGTCGATGCGATCGCCACCAGCGTCATCGCCGCCGTTCCGGCCTGGATGGGTCCCTATATGGCCATCGTCACCGGCGTGCTGAGCATCCCGTTCACCTTCTTCATCTCGAACGACGCCTTCTATTTCGGCGTGGTGCCGATCCTGGCCAAGGCCGCCGCCGTGTACGGCATCAGCGCCGCCGAAATCGGCCGCGCCTCGATCATCGGCCAGCCGGTGCACCTGCTCAGCCCACTGGTGGCCTCGACCTACCTGCTGGTCGGCATGTCGGAAGTCGAGTTCGGCGACCACCAGCGCTACACCCTGATCTGGTCGATCTCGGCCTCGCTGGTGATGCTGGCGGCGGCACTCGTCTTCGGCGTGATTCCGTTCATGGGCCACTGAACGCCGCGCTCCTTGAAAAGCCTGTTCCCGCGAAGGGAGCAGGCTTTTTTTGGCGCTGTTCGCGTTAAGTGTGGAATACGCCGATTGCCGCTCGCAGCAAAGCCTCCGGCGTCTTGACGCGAGCGCCGTCGAGCGCCCAGCGCCAGCCGAGGTAGTTGCCGAGGTAACGGCTGGCAACCCCGCGAAACGGCTGTAGCCAGCCGCGCAGACGGCTGTGATAGGCGTTCACATTCTGGACGTGGATCGCGCCGCGCACCCGGATTCCTGCCTGCAAGTTCACCGCCTCATGGGTGATACCGGCTTCGCGCGCGAAATGCCGATACGCCGCATGGGCGTCCGTCACCAGCAACACGTCCGGCTCCAGCCGCACTTTCAGATGTTCGTGCAATTGCGCCCGCGTTACCGGCCCCTTGCCGGGGACCCAGTCGAGCGTCTGGCCGGTCCGGTCGCGTGCGACCAGGATGCACATCTGCTCGTTCGAAATGCCGCGTTTTGTCGCCTTTCCGCCGCGCTTGCGTGGAGGTCGATCGAGCGAGCGGGACCCTTTGTGTGATTCGAGCACATACATCTCGTCGGCCTCGGCGATCCCGGCCAGGCGCTGGGGCCGGTCGTTTTGAGTGAGCGCGAGAAAACGGTGGCGCCAGCGAAAGCTGGTGGCGCTGGCAACGCCGAGCTGCGCGGCGCTGCGCCGGATGCTGTGCGAGTCGAGCATGCCGCCCAGGTAATCGAGCCAGCGCCCTTTGTGGCGCAGGCGCGCCAGCGGCGTACCGGTGAGCGCGTTGCAGGTGCGCCCGCAAGCGCGGCAACGAAAGCGTTGCAGCCCGTTGGCGCGGCCGTGCTTGTGGAAGCGATTCGAGCCGCAACCGGGACAGGCAAGTTGCGGTGCTGCCGCCTGTTCGATGACGTCCACCGCCTGATCGCGCTTGACCGTCGGCAGCAGCAGGCCGAGCAGCCGTTCGCGCTGGCGCCGGGTCAGCGCGGCCAGGTTCTTCAGGAAGTGCTCGAACTTGCGTGCTTGCATGCGAACCTCCTCACGGGTGAAGTCCGGGTTGGACCTCAGCCGTTCAAGAAGATTCCACACTCAACGCGAACAGCGCCCTTTTTTTTGACTCGGCCCTCTACTGCAGCGAACTCAAAAATTCGCTGACGCGCGCCGGCGCAACCGGCTTGGTGAAGTGCTGGTCGAATCCGGCCTGCTTTGAACGCAGCAGGTCATCCTGCGCGCCCCAGCCCGACACGGCCACCAGGGTGCTCCCACGCAGCTCGGGCATCGCCCTGAGCGCGCGCGCCACCTCGTGGCCGCTCATGCCCGGCATGCCGATGTCGAGGAAGGCGACGTCGGGACGGAACTGCGCCGCGATCTCCAGTGCGGCCGGTCCATCGTGCGCGACCCGGACATCGTGACCGTACATCCCGAGCAGCGACGCGAGGGTGGCCGCGGCATCGACGTTGTCATCCGTGACCAGGATGCGGAAGAGTTTCGGCGCCGCGGGTTCGACTGGTACGCCATCGTCGCCGCGGCCGGCAAGCGCGCCGGCCAGCTCGAGCGGCAGCCGCACGCTGAAGGTGCTGCCCTGTCCCACGCCCGCGCTCGCCACGCTGACGGAACCGCCGTGCATCGTGACCAGCTGGCGCACGAGCGACAGGCCGATACCGAGGCCGCCCTGGGAGTGCGCCATGTTCTGACCGACCTGGCTGAACATGTCGAAGACCGACCCGAGCGATTCGGGCGGAATGCCGATCCCGTTGTCGACGACCGAGATGAGCGCTTCGCCGCCTTCGCGTTCGACGCTCAGCCTGATGGTGCCGCCCTGCGGCGTGTACTTCGCCGCATTCGTCAGCAGGTTGCCGATCACCTGGACGATGCGCGTGGCATCCGCGTTCACCGGCAGCGGCGCGGGGTGCAGCGTCAGGCTGAATGCATGGCGGCCTTTTTCGATCAGCGGCAGGCTGGTCTCGACCGCGTTCGAGACGATGCCCTTGAGGTCGTGCACTTCCTTCCTGAGCTCGAGTTTGCCGTTGGTCACGCGGGCGATGTCGAGCAGGTCGTCGATCAGGTGCGACAACTGCCGGACCTGGCGCTCGATGATCCCGCGCACGTTGACGACGACGTCCGCACTGCCCGCGCGCAGGCGCATGATCTCGAGGCCGGTCAGGATCGGCGCCAGCGGATTGCGCAGTTCGTGGGCGAGCACGGCGAGGAACTCGCTCAGGTTCTTGTTCGATCGCGCGACTTCGTCGAACAGGGCGCGCTGGTTCGCCTCGGACAGGCGCAGCGCCGCTTCGGTACGTTTGAAGGCATCGATGTTCATGACCACCGTGACCTGGCCGTCCGGCCTGCCATCGCTGCCCGCAAGCGGCACCGCGGCGATCTGGGTCCAGATCTCGCTGCCGTCGTCGCGGGTATAGAGCGCCTCGACACCGGGGACCACCCGTTCGCCGCGCAATGCGCGCGCACCCGCGAATTCCTCGCCGGCATATGACCGGCCATCGGGGTGCACGGCGCGCCAGCGCTCACGGCGGACCTCGTCGAACGAGGGCAGCACTTTGGTCGGCAAGTACTGGTGCATTTCCTGGTTCGACAGGCGCACCTTGCCTTCCTGGTCGGACACCGCAACGCCGACCGGCAAGGCCTCGAACACTGCCGACAGCATGCCCTGCGCCGCGTGCAGCGCCTGCTCCGCTTTCTTGCGGTCGCTGATATCGAGGACATTGCCGACGAATCCGAGGAAGTCGCCGGCCGCGGAAAAGCGGGGCCGGCCCGCATCGATGACCCAGCGGTAGCTGCCGTCGGCATGCAGCATCCTGTGTTCGAGGCTGAATTCCTTCTGCTGCGCGTTGGCGTCCGCGAAGTGGCGGCGCGCCGCCTCCCGGTCGTCCGGGTGGACCACACCGGTCCAGCCGAAGCCGAGGCCCTCGTCCTGGCCTTGCCCGGTGAACGCATACCAGCCGCGCGACAGGAAGGAACAGCTGCCGTCGGCTTCCGTCACCCAGAGCATGGCCGGCGCCGCATCGGCGAATTCGAGGAAACGCGACTCGCTGCGCGCCAGTGCCCGCTGCGCGAGGTGACGCTGCAAGACGACGGCCGCCTGGTTGGCCGCCACGCCCAGCAACAGGCGCTCGTGATCGGAGGGGAAGCCGGGCCGGCGCGAACCGGCGACGATGCTGCCGATGTCGCCGCCAATGCCGAGCCGGACCAGGCTCACGCGCAGCGGCTGGCCGCCGGCCGGGTCGAGAACGCCTTCCAGCGCATCGCTGCCCGGTCCTGCCGCGTCCAGCGCCGTGCGCAGCGCCGCAAGCGCAAGATCGGCCGTCGCCTCCTGCCTGCTGCGCAGGGCATCGATCGCATCGTGCCCGCCGGGTTCGGCGACCCGGACATAGGCCAGGTCCAGGTCGAGCGTCGTCAACAGGACACCGGCCAGGCTCTTGACCACGCCCTCGGGCGCCAGCTCGCCCCAGATTGCCGGCAGGGTCGACAGGGCGACGAGGTCGCGCATGGTTTGCCGCAGGCGCGCCCCTTCCGGATCGTGTGCTGCCGGGATCTCCATGCGCGACACGCGTCAGCTCCCGGCGACGGGCTGGACGCGGCCGGCAGCCTTGCGCGCCTCGATTTCCTGAAGCATCTGCTCAGCCGGGACGAAGAACGGGTTTTCCTGGAGAATGCCGCCAATGATGATCATCGGGTGGGTGCGCATGATGTCGATCACGACGCTGGCGTCGAACTGGGACAGGTCGTAGGTGCAGACCACGGGGTCATGCTGTTCGGGCAGCGCGCGATTGAGCCGTGCCTCGTATTCGACGATCTCGTGCGCGCCGGGCCGGTCTTCGAGCGCCCACTCCATGTTCGCGACATTGCGCGAGATGGTTCCCGGCGGCGTCTTGCCGGGCGCGAGCATCTCGAGCAGGGTAGCGATCATGCGGTCCTGGTCGAAACGGCCATCCTTCAGATAGGTGTCGTCCCAGGTCAGGACCTCGAGCTGCCCTTGCGCCTGCGCAGCCCCGGTATCGACCCCCTCCTGGCGCAGGCGCTCGAGGTGCGCGGCGCGGCGCTCGGGCTGGACGATATGGAAGGCCCGGTCACCGCGTTCGAAGCCTTCCATGATGAAAGGCAGGAGCACCCGGTATTCTTCTTCCCTGGTATGGAAAAAAGCGCAGGCATGGCAGGAGTGCTTCAGGGCGGAACCCGCCAGGTTGACGGGTCTGGTTTCGGTCGACATATGCGCACGGATGAAAAAGTGAGCACGGCCGCAATGATGGTGCGCTGCGCTCGGGATTGTCCAGGTATGCCCGGAAGGAACAGGGTCGCCCGCACTTCGTCGGGCGCTGCCGTTCAGTGTAACAGAGGCGCCGCCGACCTCTCCGGCCGGGACGCTGGCCAAGCCATTTTTCACCCCGGCTGGAACCCATCCCACCCCGGCCGCTCGCCGATCTGCTCGACCAGATAATCGATAAACACGCGCACCTTCGGCGGCAGGAAACGGTTTTCCAGGTAGACCGCATACAGCCGGTCGCCGAAAGCGCCGACCGGCCTCCACTCCGGCAGCACCGGCAGCGCAGCGCCGCTCCCGATATCCTCGCCCACGACATAGGTCGGCAGCAGCGCGATGCCGCCGCCACGCAGCATCGCCAGGCGCAGCGCCGGGCTGCTGTTGGCGCACATGGCGCTGTCGACCCTGACGCTTTGCTGGACCCCTTCGCGTTCGAACTGCCAGGTCAGCGGTGCGCCCGAGGTGCCGAAGGTCAGGCAGCGGTGGGCCGCCAGTTCCGCGATGCTTGCGGGCGTGCCGTTCTTGTCGAGGTAGGCGGGCGAGGCCGCAACCACGTAGCGGATCGGGGCGATCGGCCGCGCCACGGCGCTCAGCATGTCGATGCGCGGGGCCATGCGCAGGGCGACGTCGATGTTTTCCTCGACCAGGTCGACATAGCGGTCGGTCATCGACAGGACGACGCGAATGTCCGGATAGCGCGCCATGAAGTCGGGCAGCAGGCCACCCAGATACGTGTTCCCGAAGGCGAGCGAAGCGCTCACGCGCAGGGTACCGCCCGGCCCCGCTCGCAGGCCGGCGGCCGTGGCCTCGAGCGCGCGCGCTTCCTCCAGCATGCGCAGGGCGTTCCGGAAGATGGCATTGCCTGCCTCGGTCAGGCCCAGTTTGCGTGTGGACCGGTTCAGGAGCCGGGCGTGCAGTGTCTTCTCCAGGCGCGCCACCTGCTTGCTGATACTCGCCTTGGTCGTGTCCATCTGGCGCGCGGCCCCGGAAAAGGAACCGGTTTCGACGACGCGCACAAAAGCCCAGATATCGGAAAAATCGCGTGGCTGCATTTCTCTCCTCTTTCGCTCACCGTATCGCTTTTGGAAACAATCAGTTCTTCGTTTGATGGATTGTATCCCTGTTATGTCCGGCCTAAGCTGGCCTGACATCCTCACCGGAGAATTTGATGACGACGACAACCAGGCTGTCGGCCCCAGCGGCCATCCATGTGGGCAGCCTCGCCCTGCCCCTGCTCTTCATTGCGATGTGGAGTTCGGGCTATGTGGTCGGCAAGCTGGCCGTGCCCTATGCCGCACCGTTCACCTTGCTGACGCTGCGCTTCGGGCTGGGCGCCGCGCTACTGTTGCTGGTCGCGCTGGCCTCGCGTGCACCCTGGCCGAAGGACCTGAAAGCATTCGGCCACCTGGTCGTGGTCGGCCTGCTGATCCAGGCGCTGCAGTTCTCGGGGCTGTACACGGCGCTGAAAATGGGCGTATCGGCGGGAGAATCGGCGCTGATCGTCGGCACCATGCCCGTGTTCACGGCCCTCGGCGCGGCCCTGATGCTGGGCGAGCGGAGCAGCATGAAACAGTGGCTCGGCATGCTGGGCGGCGTGCTCGGCGTGCTGCTGGTGGTCTGGCACAAGCTGGGTAGCGGCACTGCGGGCCTCGGGGCCTACGCCGCCGCCGTGGTGGCCCTGGCCGGCATCACGCTCGGCACCCTCTACCAGAAAAAATACTGCGCCACGATGGACCTGCGCACCGGCGGCTTCGTGCAGCTGGCCGTCGCCACCCTGGTCGCCCTGCCGCTCTCGCTCGGCCTGGAAGGCTTCGACGTGCGCTGGACGCCGACGATGGTCTTTGCCTCCGGCTGGCTCTCCATCGTGAATTCGATCGGCGCCAGCAGCCTGCTGTTCGTCCTGATGCGCAAGGGCGAAGCGAGCAAGGTAGCCAGTCTGTTCTACCTGATCCCGGGTGTCACGGTGCTGATGGCCTTTGCCGTGCTGGGCGAAACCCTGAACGCGCTGACGCTGGCGGGGTTCGTCGCGACCGGCGGCGCGGTCTGGTTCTGCACGCGGGCGCGCTAGGCGCTGCCGGCGCACCGCAAAAGAAACGGGCTGCAGCCCGGTATGACACCGTGCATGCAGCCCGCCGTGCCCGAAGGCCTGTGGCTTACTTGAAGTAGACGCTGGCCTGGGTCTTGTTATTCGACTCGTCCGATTCGGACACCGCATTGGCCGGATCCGCGACTGCAGTCACGACGTGCGTGCCGCGCGTGCGCGTGGTCGGCCAGACGATGCTGACGTCGGCACTGGCGCCCGGCTGCAGGCTCACCGGCGCACTGGTGCCGACGGTGGACGTGTCTTCCATGAACTTCACCACGGCGCCGGACGCCGCGCTGCTGCCCTTGTTGGCGACCGTCGCCACCAGCGTGGCCTTCGAGTTCACCTGCGTCGCACGCACGCTCGTCACCACCAGGTCGGGCTGGTCGAAGCGGGCGAACAGGCGCCGGCCGTCGGCCTGGCGCGCGATCGAAGCCAGCTCGGTATGGTAGCCGTTGGCCGGATCGTCGGCAGGCGACGGATTGGTGGCGCAGGCCAGGGTGCAGCCGTCGGCATAACCGACCAGCAGGCGGCCCTCGGCGTCCACGGTGGCGTCCATGAAGTCGAGCAGGTTACGGCAAGGGTTGGAACCGCCGCCCATCCAGATGCAGCCGGCCTGCACCGGATCGGTCGGGGTGGCGTCGGTGGTCACCCAGCTCTTGCCGCCATCGTAGGTATGCGCCACGTACAGGTGCCACAGGCCCGCGAAAGCGGCATCCTGGAAGTTGCCCGCGGTCTTGGTGCCGAGATAGGCGAAGGCGGCGCGGTCGCCGTCGCCGGCCACCACGGCCGGGAAGGTCACGTTCTGCACGCCGAACTGGGCGCTGAGGTCCTGGTCGTCGGTCCAGGTCTGGCCGCGGTCGCGCGACACCGCGACGCGCGGATGGCCGTCGGCGTTCGCGTAGCCGTAATAGACGGTGCCATCGCTGCCGATGCCGACCGACGGGTCGCTCTCGCCGGCCAGGCTGTTCGGTACCGTGCGGATGGTCCAGGTCATGCCGTTGTCAACCGAGACCGCGAGGCCCTGCTGGCCGCCGCAGCTCTTGTTCGGCAGGTAGACCGTGCCATCCGGCGCAACCTTGACGTGGCCATGCAGGCCGCCGCATTGCTCGATGGTATAGACCGGCATCGACGGGCCATAAGTCAGGCCGCCGTTGTCGCTGCGTGCGCAGGTCGCCGCGACCAGGCTCTGCGAGCAGTAATACACGGCGTGCGGATAGCTCCCCAGCAGCGGCTCGAGGCCCGGCACATAGGCGCCGCCGCCGATGCTCTGGTGGTCGACGCCCTGGCCCACGCCGCCGCCCTGGGTCGGCGTCCAGGTTTCGGCATCGTCGTCGGTGTAGCAGGACAGGCTGTTGACGACCGGATTGGCCAGCAGCTGGGATTCGATGGTGCGGCCCAGCTTCGAGTCGGTCCACAGGATCGGGTCGAGGCCGGTCACCGCGGTGCATTGCGGCGGTGCGGCGCTCTTCGCCACCCAGGTGGCGGAGGCAGGCTTGACGCTGTCGTCGAAGCCAACGCGCAGGGTCTGGGTATTCGACTGGAACATCACCTTGCCGGACTTCCAGTTGGCGCCGATCGAGGGTTCCCCCGCGTTCTTGCCGAGCCCGCTGGCGGCCGGCGGCTGGTAGCTCGTATAGCTGGGCGACGGACCGCTGCCGGGAGCCGGCGCGACCGGCTTCGCTGCGAGTTCGACGCTGGCGCTGATGCTCTCGCCCAACGGCGCGAACGGCACGATGCGGATGGTGTAGGTGCCGGTCACCGCGGGCAACACGGCGACCTCGGGGTCGCTCGACGAAGCGGCCGAACCGACGATGTTGCCGGCCTCGTCCAGCACGTACAGGTCGAAGTCCGCGCTGGCGTTGGCCCATTGCACGCGCACGGTCAGGTTGTGGTCCGCCGCGTACGCGGCAGGCACGTCGACCTTCAGCGTGAAGTCGTCGCACGGCAAGGCGGCATTGCAGGTGACACTGCCGGCCAGTCCGCTGGTGTTGGGCACCAGGAAAGGGCCGGACGTATAGGCCGTCGAGGTCGTTCGGTCGGTAACGCTGCCTGCCGCCGGGTTGGCGGCGCCGGCGATTCCCGCGTGCAGCCCTGCGTACAGTAGCGCAAGGCCGAGCGGCATGGTAGACCACTTCGTTTTCATCGATTATCTCCATTGACGCGCAGGTAGGCTGGCAGAACCGTTCCGCTCGGTGAGGCCTCCCGCGTTCTGATACATACGGTATCAAAACTCGTCAATACGGGTTGCACGATAGAAATGCATGCGTCCTCGACGCGCAGGCAAGGCCAGCGTCCACGGCAGCCTGCAGCGCGGTACACTGATGGGCACAATCCACCCCAACAGTGCAACCCACCAGCGAACAGGATCGACCTTGGACGACTTCATCGGCATCTACGACAACGCCCTCACGCCCGAACAATGCGACGCGATCATCAACCGTTTCAATGCCAGCGACAAGGTCGTGCGCGGGCGCACCGGCAACGGCGTCGACACCAGCAAGAAGGACAGCTGGGACCTGACCATCGGCCCGCACAAGGAATGGCATGACGTCGGCAACCTGATGATGTCTGCCGTGGCACAGCATCTGACGGCGTATATCGACCAGTACCGCGCGCTGGTGCTGGGCGCGCTGGCGCCGATGGTGGCGCATCCGCGCACCGGCCAGCCGGTGGCCCTGTCGCTGGAGAATTTCGACGAATGCGGCCGGCCGCATCTTGGGGCGCTGCTGCAGTCGATGTACCGCTGCGGGCCGATCAACCTGCAGAAGTATTTGCAGGGGACCGGCGGCTACCACCACTGGCATTCGGAAGTCTATCCGCAGAACGCCAGCTGCGAGACGTTGCACCGGGTGCTGCTGTTCCAGTTTTATCTGAACGATGTGGCGCAGGGCGGCGAGACCGAATTCCTGTACCAGGGGCGCAAGGTGGAAGCGCGCAAGGGACGCCTGATCATCGCGCCGGCCGGGTTCACGCATACGCACAAGGGACATGTGCCGGCCAGCGGCGACAAATACATCGCCACCTCGTGGATCCTGTTCCGGCGCGCCGAGGAGCTGTTCGGGAAGCCCGCGGGCTGACAGGCCAGGACGGGACAGGGCCATAAAAAAAGCCGGTCAGCGTGGCTGACCGGCTTTTTTTGAGTCCGCCCTTTTTCAAGGGCGGCACATTCAAACTACATTACGCCTTCTTGGCGCGCTTGCGGCTCACGACGCCAGCGCCCAGCATGGCGATGCCGAACAGGGCCAGCGAACCTGGCTCTGGCACTTCAGCCAGTTTGAACTGACCGTTGTTGCTGACAAAGAAGCTGCCTGGGGTGTTGGCGTAAGCCGAACCGTTGCAACCGTTGCCGGTGAAATTGGCGTACTGGCAAGCGACTTCGTCGACCAGGATGCTGGTCGGGTTAGCGACGGTGTTGGCGTTGGTGAAGGCGAAGGCCATGATCGACTCGGTCGACAGGTCCTGGCCGTTTTCACGGAAGAAGTAGCCCGAATCCAGCGAACCCTGGCTAGCCTTGGCCAGCACGGTGACTTGACCGTTGTTGGTTGGCGAGCCGCTTGCATCGACCAGACCGCCGCCGCCGGCCAGCACGGTGAACTCGGCGATCATGTTGCCCTGGTTGGCACCGTAGATGCCAGCCGACGTGCCGTACTGGTTGGTCGCGTTCTGGTACATGCGGATGGTGCCGCCGCTGAAGCTGAAGGCGCCGCTGAAGTTACCGGTACCGGTCGCTTCGAAGGTTGCCGAGATATTGCCGCCTGGGTAGTTCACCGGGAACAGCTGGCTGTTGCTGTCAGCCTGGACGATGTTGAACACTGCGTGTTCCGCGAACGAGAAGCTCGAGCCGCCGGTCGGGTTGATCTGGATGAAGGCGTTGCCGTTCACGTCCAGGTATTCGTTGACTTGCTGGCCGCTGGCATAGCCGCCGCCGATTGGATTGAAGACCCAGTCGTTCAACACGGTAGCGGCGTTAGCGCCACCGGCGACGGTCATTGCAACAGCTGCGGCACAAGCGAGTTTTTTCAGGAATTTCATGATCAGTCATTTCTCTTCAGTTGGGTTGTAGCCTCTATATGCAATACCCGTGCCAGCTAAGGCGATTACTTACAAATCAATGACTTAGGGTAAATTGTTACTGATGACATACGGCAACTGTAAAGTTTTCCGATTTATTTATCCTATCATTTCAGGTTTTTGAAACGATTATTTCTATTGCGCAATGAAAAAAAGCGGCGCATCAGCGCCGCTTTTTTATTTGCTCCTGCTTCAGGTGTTGTTGACCACCAGCCTGGGTTCCCCCGCCGCGCCAAAGCGCGCGCGGATCGAGGCGGCGATGCCCTTGGCATCGAGCCCGACCGAGGCCAGCAGCGCCGCCGGGTCGCCCTGGTCGATGAACTTATCCGGCAGGCCGAGGATCAGCAACGGCTTCACGATGCCGTTTGCGGCCAGTGCTTCGGCCACGGCGCTGCCCGCGCCGCCCATGGTCGCGCCCTCTTCCACCGTCACCAGCACCTCGTGTTCGAGCGCCAGCTGTTTCACCAGCTCGAGGTCGAGCGGTTTCACGAAGCGCATGTTGGCAACCGTCGCATTCAGTTCGCTGGCCGCGCCCAGGCTCGGCGCCACCATCGAGCCGAAGGCCAGGATGGCGATCTTCTCGCCCTTGCGCTTGATCTCGCCCTTGCCGATCTCGATCGAGGTGAGTTCCTGCTGGATGGCCGCGCCGATGCCGGCGCCGCGGGGATAGCGCACCGCCGCCGGACCCGGGTAGTGGTAAGCGGTGGTCAGCATCTGCCGGCACTCGTTCTCGTCGGAAGCCGCCATGACGACCATGTTCGGGATGCAGCGCAGATAGGACAAATCGTAATTGCCGGCGTGCGTGGCACCGTCGGCGCCGACCAGGCCGGCCCTGTCCAGTGCGAAGGTCACGTCCAGGTTCTGCAGCGCCACGTCGTGGATCAGCTGGTCGTAGGCGCGCTGCAGGAAGGTCGAGTAGATCGCGACCACCGGCTTCATGCCTTCGGTGGCGAGGCCGCCGGCGAAGGTCACCGAGTGCTGCTCGGCGATGCCGACGTCGAAATAGCGCTCCGGGTATTGCGCATGGAAGCGCACCATGCCCGAGCCCTCGCGCATCGCCGGCGTGATGCCGACCAGGCGCGGGTCTGCCGCCGCCATGTCGCACAGCCAGTTGCCGAAGACTTCGGTGTAGGTGATCTTCGCGGGCGCCGTGGCCGGGATGATGCCCTCGGTCGGATTGAATTTGCCGGTGCCGTGGTACAGGATCGGTTCGGCCTCGGCCAGCTTGTAGCCCTGGCCCTTTTTTGTGACCACGTGCAGGAACTGCGGGCCCTTGAGCTTCTTGATGTTTTCCAGCGTCGGGATCAGCGAATCGAGATCATGGCCGTCGATCGGGCCGATGTAATTGAAACCGAATTCCTCGAACATCGTGGCCGGAACCACCATGCCCTTCGCGTGTTCCTCGATCTTGCGCGCCAGGTCGAGCACGGGACCGGGCAGCACGCTTTTACCGACCGTCTTGGCGGCGGCGTAGAACTGGCCGCTCATCAAGCGCGCCAGGTAGCGGTTCAGCGCGCCCACCGGCGGCGAGATCGACATGTCGTTGTCGTTCAGGACCACCAGCAGGTTGCAGTCTTCCTCAACGCCCGCATTGTTCAGCGCCTCGAAGGCCATGCCGGCCGTCATCGAGCCGTCGCCGATCACGGCGATCGCGTGGCGGTGCTCGCCCTTCAGCTTGGCGGCGGCGGCCATGCCGAGCGCGGCCGAGATCGAGGTCGACGAGTGCGCGGTGCCGAAGGTGTCGTATTCGCTTTCGTCGCGCTTCGGGAAGCCCGACAGGCCGTTCAGCTGGCGCAGCGTGTTCATGCGCTCGCGGCGGCCCGTGAGTATCTTGTGCGAATAGGTCTGGTGGCCCACGTCCCAGACGATGCGGTCGTGCGGCGTCTCGAACACGTAGTGCAGCGCGATGGTCAGTTCGACCGTCCCCAGGTTCGAGGACAGGTGGCCACCCGTTTTCGAGACCGAATGCAGCAGGAACTGGCGCAGCTCGTCCGCGAGCGGCGTCAGTTGCGTGCGCGGCAGCATGCGCAGGTCAGACGGGTCGTTGATGGTTTCTAGCAGTTTCATTTAGGCCTTCCGCTGCACGATCAGGTCCGCGAGTTCGCGCAGCCGCAGTGCTTGTTCTCCAAATGGCGCCAGCGCGTCATGCGCGTCGCGCCGCAATTTCTGCGCCAGTGCTTTCGATTCTTCCAGGCCGAGGATCGACACATAGGTCGGCTTGTTGTCGGCCGCATCCTTGCCGGCGGTCTTGCCGAGCGTGGCCGAATCGGCCGTGGCGTCGAGCACGTCGTCGACGACCTGGAACGCCAGGCCGACCGCCTTCGAATAGGCTTTTAAACTTTCCAGTTCGGCGTCAGTCAACTCCTTGCCGCACAGGGCGCCCAGCAGCACCGATGCGCGCAGCAGGGCGCCGGTTTTCAGCTGGTGCATGCGCTCGAGCTGCTCGAGGCTCAAGGCCAGGCCGACGCTGTCGAGGTCGATCGCCTGGCCGCCGCACATGCCGCTCGAGCCCGCCGCTTCGGCCAGCAGGCGCAGCATGCCGATCAGGCGCACGGGCGGCAGCGTGTCGGTTCCGCTCAGTACCTGGAAAGCCTGGGCCTGCAGCGCGTCGCCGACCAGCAGGGCGGTCGCTTCGTCGTAGGCGACGTGCACCGTCGGTTTGCCGCGGCGCAGTTCGTCGTCGTCCATGCAGGGCATGTCGTCGTGCACCAGCGAATAGGCGTGGATCATCTCCAGCGCGCTGGCGGCACGCGCCAGTGCCTGCGGGTCGGCTCCGAACAAGGCGCCGCTGGCGTAGACCAGCAGCGGACGCACGCGCTTGCCGCCGCCAAGTACCGTGTAGCGCATCGCCTCGTGCAGCTTGTGCGGCACCAGGTGCGCCGGCGGCAGATAGTCCGAGAGCGCATCCTCGACCTCGGCCTGCACGCCGGCCATCCAGGCTGCGAACGGCAGTTCCTCCGTCAGCATCTGCGTCATTACGCGCCCTC
Source organism: Massilia sp. LXY-5 (assembly GCF_059801075.1). Lineage (NCBI taxonomy): Bacteria > Pseudomonadati > Pseudomonadota > Betaproteobacteria > Burkholderiales > Oxalobacteraceae > Massilia > Massilia sp. LXY-5. The sequence continues at coordinate 155,661 of NZ_JBNNEH010000003.1, read as the reverse complement.
GCCCGCGCCGTCGGCGCTGAAGGGTTTGAGCATGTCGCCCTCGAGCACCTTCACCTGGGACTCGACCTTTTCCAGCTGGGCCGCGCAAAACTTCACCAGCTCCGAGCCGCGCGCATAGGCCGCGACCGAAGCTTCCAGCGGCAGCTGGCCGCCTTCCATCTGGGTGACGAGCTGGGCCAGCTCAGCCATTGCTTCCTCGAAGGAGGCCGGGCTGGTGTTCGACTCCGCTGCTCCCGCGTTTGAATTGATTGCCATAGTGTCTTCTTGTTGGGCCGGCGATCCCGCCATGCGCATCGGGTGCGCCACGCGGGAGTTGAATCGCGTATTTTAAAACAATCCACACCCTAGGGGTGGTCCGGCGCGATTGCCGAGCTGCTAAATAGAACAGTTCGTCGAAAGCGCAACCGCCTTTGAATTCATGAAAACCATGCCTTTCCGGCACTATCTGTGCCATTGCGCACCACAATCACGCGACGGACCACGTTGATCGGGGACGGCTGAGCTCGTTCCACGCTATAATCTCCGGTTCTGTCCGAAATACCGTATTTCCTTCCAAAAAAATACTGGTCTTTGGATTCTTTCTCTTCTTTGCGGTGATGCTTTTATAAAGGGGGGTTGGGATGTCCGATCTGGCTACCCACGCCAAGCTGGCGCGCTCCTGCGCTCAGCTTCCGGTAAATGTATATTTTGACAATGCGCTGTTGCAGCGCGAAATCGAGCAGCTGTTCCAGAAGGGACCGCGCTACGTCGGCCATGAACTGATGGTGCCGGAAACGGGCGATTTCGCGACCCTGCCTTCCGAAAACGAAGGCCGCATGCTCGTGCGCAATGCCAACGGCATCGAGGTGCTGTCCAACGTCTGCCGTCACCGCCAGGCGCTGATGTTCAATGGCCGCGGCAACGCCAACACCATCGTCTGCCCACTGCACCGCTGGACCTACGACCTCAAGGGAGAGCTGATCGGCGCCCCGCATTTCGCGGAGACGCCCTGCCTCAACCTGTCCAAGTCGCCGCTGCAAAGCTGGAACGGCCTGCTGTTCGAGCAGAACGGCTACGACGTGATGGACAAGCTCAAGCAGATGTCGGTCTCGAAGGACCTCGACTTTTCCGGCTACCTGTTCGACCACGTCGAGATCCATGACGTCGACTACAACTGGAAGACGTTCATCGAGGTCTACCTGGAGGATTACCACGTCGAGCCCTTCCACCCGGGCCTGGGCAATTTCGTCTCCTGCGAAGACCTGAAATGGGACTTCGGCCGCGACTACAGCGTACAGACCGTCGGCGTGAACCGCGGCCTGCAGAAGGCCGGCTCGCCGACCTATAAAAAATGGCAGGAAGCGGTCCTGAAGTTCAATGGCGGCAAGGAGCCGAAACAGGGCGCGATCTGGCTGACCCTGTACCCGAACATCATGGTCGAGTGGTATCCGAACGTGCTGGTGGTGTCGACGCTGTGGCCGCTAAGCCCCACGAGGACGCGCAACGTGGTCGAGTTTTATTATCCGGAAGAGATCGCCCTGTTCGAGCGCGAGCTGGTCGAAGCCGAACGCGCGGCCTACATGGAAACCTGCGTCGAGGACGACGAGATCGCCCAGCGCATGGATGCGGGCCGCAAGATCCTGCTCGATCGCGGCGTCAACGAAGTCGGGCCGTATCAATCGCCGATGGAAGACGGGATGCAGCACTTCCATGAGTGGTATCGCAGCAAGATAGACCTGTAACGCATGCCTGGCCTATGGATGCTGTTCGCCAGCTTCGCCTTTGCCCTGATGGGCACTTGCGTGAAGCTGGCGGCCGAACAGTATTCCATTGCGCAGATCGTCACCGTGCGCGGCCTGGTCGGGGTTGCGCTGCTGTTTTTCATGGCCCGTGTCTCCGGCCGTTCCCTCGCCACGAATGAACCGCTGTCCCATCTCTGGCGCGGCCTGCTCGGCGTGATCTCGCTGTGGCTCTGGTTCGCCGCGATTACCCGCCTGCCGCTGGCCACCGCCGTCACCCTCAACTACATGTCGCCGATCTGGACCGCCGTGGCCCTGGTCGGCATGAGCCTGTGGCGCGGTGAACGACGTGTCGCGTGGCCTCTGGTCGGCGCGATCCTCGTCAGTTTCATCGGTGTCGTGCTGGTGCTGCGTCCGGCCTTTGGCGCCGACCAGTGGCTGGGCGGCCTGATGGCGCTCGCTTCCGGCGCCCTGGCCGCGCTGGCCTACCTGATGGTGCGCAGGTTGAGCCGCAAGGGCGAACCGGAATACCGGGTCGTGTTCTATTTTTCGCTGCTGAACGTGGTGGCCGGGCTGGCGGGGATGCTGGCACTGCCTTCCAACCCACCCACGCATCCGTCCAGCTGGGGCGGCGTCGCCCTGCTGCTCGGCGTCGGCCTCACCGGCACCGCCGGCCAGCTGGCACTCACCCGCGCCTACCGCCTCGGGCGCACGCTGGTCGTGGCCAACCTGCAGTACAGCGGCATCGTCTTTTCCAGCCTCCTCGGCGGCTGGATCTGGGGCGACGCTTTTCACTGGACCGTCTGGGCCGGCATCGCCGTGATTCTCGGCTCCTGCATTGCGGCCGGCCTGATGGGACGCCGGGCGGTGCCGGGCACGCCTTCGCAAGCTGCTGTATCGTCTACCTGATTCTTGTAACGACTGGACCGTAATGCCTTCACTTTGGATGCTGTTCGCCAGCTTCGCGTTTGCCGCCATGGGCGCCGGCGTGAAACTGGCCTCCGAGTTCTACACCACCTCCGAACTCCTTTTCTACCGCGGCCTGATCGGCTCCGTGATCCTGTTCGCCATGGTCCGCCACCGCGGCGGCAGCTTCCGCACGCCCTTCCCGAAAGAACACCTGTTTCGCAGCCTTGTGGGCGTGACCTCGCTCTGGCTGTGGTTCTTCGCGATCGGCAAACTGCCGCTGGCCACCGCCATGACCCTGAACTACATGGCGCCGATCTGGATCGCCGCCGGCCTGTTCCTGGCCGGCTGGTGGTCGAAAACGAATACCGTCGAGTGGCCGCTGATCGTCGCCGTGGGCGCCAGCTTCTTCGGCGTCACCCTGGTGCTGCAGCCGGCCGTCGAATCGCACCAGTGGCTGGGCGGCCTGGCCGGCATCTGTTCGTCGGTGATCTCGGCGATGGCCTACATGCAGGTGCGCAAACTGGGGCAGATGGGCGAACCGGAATACCGCGTCGTCTTCTACTTCTCGCTGACGACCGCGGTGGCCGGCCTGGCCGGCGTGCTGGCCGGCGACGGCCAGAGCGTCGGCATGCCCTTCCATGGCCATACGACGGGCGGCGCGGTGCTGCTGCTGGGGATCGGCGCGGCCGCCCTGATGGCGCAGATGGCGATGACGCGCGCCTACCGGGTCGGCAAGGTGCTGGTGGTGGCGAACCTGCAGTACACCGGCATCGTGTTTTCCAGCCTGTGGGGCCTGGCGCTCTGGGGCGACCGCTTCGACTGGCACGTGTGGCTGGGGATCGGCGTGATCCTGGCGTCCGGCATCGCCGCGACGTTCTACAATACGAAGAGCACGCCGAAGGGCGCCGCCATCAAGAAGACCGACCCGATCGCCAGCGAACTGTGAGGAAGCCCATGTACACGACCCTGATTTCCGCCGCCGACCTCGCGGCCCATATCGACGATCCGGACTGGGTCGTCGTCGACTGCCGGCACGACCTCGCCGACCTCGCCTTTGGCCGCGCGGCTTATGCGGCCGGCCACCTGCCGCACGCGCTGTTCGCCGACATGGAAACCGAACTGTCGGGCGAAAAACGCGGAGAAGACGGCGTATTCCGCGGCCGCCATCCGCTGCCCTCGAAGGACGCACTGGTCGACACCCTGCGCCGCTGGGGCGTGAACGACAGCACCCAGGTCGTCGCCTACGACGCCCACGGCGGCATGTACGCGGCAAGGTTGTGGTGGCTGCTGCGCTGGATCGGGCATGAGGCCTCGGCCGTGCTCGACGGCGGGCTGCCGGCCTGGCAAGCCTTGGGACAGCCTTTGTCGGCCGATCCACCAGAGCCGCGCAGGTCCGGCACCATCGCTCTGCACGCGCCTTTCGTACCGACCGTGACGGTGGCCGAGGTACTGGAGAATATCGAGACGGAGAAACGCACCGTGGTCGACGCGCGCGCGGCCGACCGTTTCCGGGGCGAGAACGAGACGATCGATCCGGTCGGCGGGCATATCCCGGGCGCGAAGAACCGCTTCTTCAAGGACAACCTGCACAACGACGGCCGCTTCAAGGCGCCGGAACAGCTGCGTGAGGAATTTTCAGGGGTGATCGATGATCCTGAAAAGGCCATCATGCAGTGCGGGTCGGGGGTGACGGCCTGTCACAACCTGCTGGCGCTGGAGGTGGCGGGGATGCCGGGTGCGGCCTTGTATCCGGGGTCGTGGAGCGAGTGGAGCAGCGATCCGGCGCGGCCGGTCGCAAAAGGGTAAATCGGTCTCGATTGATCGAACGTGCTACCGGGTGGGTACAAGTGCCCACCCTACGGTGCACCACCTTTGCAGGGTGGGCTCCCGAGCCCACGCGTACGTGCCGCGGCATACCCCACCGCGACCGCGAAGCGACCGTTAATGCCCCGCCGTCAAGAACAACACCATCGCCACGCCCAGGCCGATCAACAACACCTGCGGAATCGAATCCTTCACCGTCGCCCGCCTCTGCATCTGCGGCATCAGATCGCTCACCGCGATATAAATAAACCCCGACGACGCGAACACCAGCACGTACGGAATCAGCCCGCTGGCCCGGTCCAGCGTGTAATAGCCGATCAAGCCCCCCGCCACCGACAGCAAACTGCACAGCAGGTTGAACACGTAGGCGCGCATGCGCGAGAAGCCGGCGTTGAGCAGGACGATGAAATCGCCGATCTCGGTCGGGATCTCGTGGGCGACGATCGCCAGCGCCGTGACGATGCCCAGCTCCGGATTGGCCAGGAAGGCTGCCGCGATCAGGATGCCGTCCGTGAAATTGTGCATGCCGTCGCCGATCAGGATCATCCAGCCGGACTTGCCCGCCGCGTGCGCATCGTGGCCGTGGGCGTGATGGTGGCCGTCGCCTTCGTGGTGGTGCGAATGGCGCAGCAGCGCCAGCTTCTCGAGAAAAAAGAAGGCAAGCAGGCCGGCCAGCAGCGCGCCGAACAGCTTGCGCGGGTCGGCGTGCGACTCGAAGGCCTCGGGCAGTGCGTGCAGCAGCGAGGTCGAGAGCATGATGCCGACCGACAGGCTGACCAGCCGCTCCACCATTTTGGAGAGCAGCGTGAACGAAAATACAGCCGCGGCCGAGATGCTGACGACGCCGGCGATCAGGGTCGCCAGCAGGATGGAGATGAGAATCGGGTCGATGTGAGGCCTCTTGTTCTTACTGGGCGTGGCAAGCCGGGCATTGTACCGCTCCCGGCCGGCACGCGTGCTACTTCAGACGACGCCGTGGCTGCGGAACCAGTCCAGCGCGCGCCTCCAGCCGTCCTTCGCATCGGCCTCGTTGTAACTCGGACGGTAGTCCGCATGGAAGGCGTGGCCCGCATCCGGATAGACCACGAATTCCGACTTGCTGTTGCCCTTCGCCAGTTCCGCCTTCATGCGGTTGACCGTGTCGAGCGGAATGCCCGTGTCCTTGCCGCCGTACAGGCCCAGCACCGGGGTTTTGAGGTTGGCGGCGATGTCGATCGGATGCTTCGGCGAGTTCGCCGTCGCGTCGCCGACCAGGCGCCCATACCAGGCTACGCCCGCCTTGACCTTCGGGTTGTGCGCCGCGTACAGCCAGGTGATGCGCCCGCCCCAGCAGAAACCCGTGATGCCGAGGCGCTCGGTGTCCCCTCCCCTTTGCTTCGCCCAGGTGACGACGGTGTCGAGGTCGGACATGACCTGCGCATCCGGGGTCTTGCCGACGATGTCCTTCATCAGGTCGGCGATGTTGGCGACCTTGCCGGCGTCGCCCGCGCGCACGAACAGGTCGGGTGCGACGGCCATGTAGCCGGCCTTGGCGAAGCGGCGCGCCACGTCCTTGATGTGTTCATGGACGCCGAAGATTTCGGAGATGACGAGGATGACCGGCGGGTTGGTCTTGCCCTCGGGCTGGGCCCGGTAGACCGGCACGTCCTGGCCGTTGATGACGATGATGTGGTCGCCGGCCGAGAGGCCCGTGGTATCGGTCTGGACCAGGGTTTGCGCCGTGACCGGCAAGGCAGCAGCGGCAAAGGCGCTGCTGGCGGCGCCGCCGACGGCCACTTTCAGGAACACACGGCGATCGACGCCGTCTTCGAAACTGCTGGCGCCAACGAGGCTGTCGCCGTCCTGTACGAGATCCTTCATGTGCATCCCTCCGGTCGATGGTTGTAAGGTTGACTATCTTACAGCGACACGGAGCGCTGCGCCGGACGAATCGCCGGCGCAGCGGAAGGCACCGATTACGGCGTCAGCGTGAAGTTGACGCCGGTCGCGTTGGCGGTGGCGATGTTCACGCCGTCGACCGACTTGGCGGTGTAGCCGGTGGCCGAGGCGTCGACACGGTAGCTGCCGGCGGAGAGGCCCGCCGAAGCGGCGAAGCTCAAGGGCAGCGTGGCGCTGTAGGCCGCGTACTGCGGTGCGACCACCGGCAGGTTGGCGATCGTGTAGGCGCCGGTGGCCAGGTCCGCGCCCTGGTACTTGATGGTGACGGTCGGGCCCGAGGCGAAGGACTGCTTGGCCGCGACATAGGCTGCCTCGGTGCTGCTTGGCGGCGTCATGGTGACCGTGCCGCCGATCGTGCCCACGGTGCTGGCCGGCAGCGCGATCGGCGCGGCCGCGGTGCTGAGCGTGGTGGTGCTGGTGGTCGATGCGACCGGCACCGCGCCGACGACGGCCGCCGCGCTGTTATTGGCGGTGATGACGACGTCGTAGCTGCCTGGGGCCAGGCGCGACAGGAAGAATTCGCCGGTGCTCGCGTTCGGGGTGGTGGCGCTGACGATATTGCCGTTCTGCTGGGCCGAGACGGTGACGCCGTTGGCCAGCAAGGCAGTGTTCACGAAACCGTTGATGCCGTTGATGGCGGCCGGGATCATCTTGATGACCGGCTTCAGGGCATAGTTGGTCTTGCCGCGTGCGACCACCGATTTGCAGGCGTCGAAGTCGATCACGACGTCCGAACGCGCGCCCGCTTCCACGGTGAAGCTGCCGTTCAACTTGATGCCGCTCTGGACGGCGCTCGGGGTCTCGAGCGGCTGTTCGGCCTTGGCGCCGGTTACCAGCACGGTGTTGGCGGTGCCGCTGGTGTTGGCGTCGAGGACGAGGCGGATCTGGTTGTACTGGCCGGCCTCGAGCGAGGTCTGGCCCAGGGTTTCGAGCACGCCGTTGGTGAGATTGAGCAGGTTGACCTTTTTCGGGCTGGCCAGGGTGATGTCGGTCCAGCCGGAATCCGTTTCGCCGGCGGTCGAGCTCTTGTTGACGCGCACCTTGACGACGGTGACGTTGACGGCTTCGAAGCCGCAGGCTGGAGCGTCGGTCATGGCAACCGAGAGGGTGCCCATGGTGGCGACCGGCGCGGCCGCCGGCGCGCTGCCTCCTCCGCCACCGCCGCAGGCGCTCAGGGTGGCCGCGGCGACGATGCTGCCAAGAAGAAGATTGGTACGGAGGGAGGTCGGTTGCATGGAATACCTTTCAAAAAAGAGCTCGCCTGATGGGCGCTGAAAGGACAATAACATTCTATGCGGCAACATCGTGTTACCCAGTTCACATTGAAACGTTTGATTACATCTGAAACAGTTTCACGTTGTCTTTACGCAATTTCCCGATCTTCCACCGATATCGAAGTACGGCTGGGCCCGCGCGCGAGCACAGCTACCCGCGCACTGTCGATGACGGAGTCTTGACCCTTGTCGGGAATATTTACACATGCAAACCTCTGTCACGCCAATACATTGATTTTAAACAATTTAAATTTCTGCATTTTGCTGTGCATGAGTTACAACAAACCACAACTAGGGGTATTACATGAAACGCTTCTCCGCACTTGCAGCAGCAGTTCTTCTTTCCGCCTTCGCACAATCGGCAAATGCGGGCTTGCTGAACGATCAGGTCAAGGTCGATTACCTGTTTCCCAGCATCGATACCCAATACGCTAGTATCGGTAGCGGCACGGTCGATGCCGACGGCCTGGGTGTCACGTTCAATCCGTACTTTGCGATGAACATCACGGATCGCCAGGTGTCGGTCGACTTCACGTACAACGGTTCGGCCAACTGGAGTTCGACTTCCTATAACGGTTTTGCATTGACCAACCTGACCGAGGCGCTGCCGGCGTTCACCGTCAACGCGGCAACCAACATGGGCAACTTCAGCGCGGCGAACGTCTCGGTCGTCGGCAACGTGCTGTACGTGAACTGGCGAGGACTGGCCTTCAATCAGAACACGATGGTCGTGCTCGACCTGAAGGACGGCGAAGTGCCCGAGCCGATGACCCTGGGCCTGCTCGGCCTCGGCCTCGCCGGCCTGGCGGCGACCCGTCGCGCGAAGAAGTAAACAGTACGCAGTCCGCGTCCTGAATGAATAAAAACCCTGCCGCGGCAGGGTTTTCTCATTGCAGCGCTCGCTCGAGTGAGTCAGTCTCCCGCGCTGACCGATCCCAGTCCCTGCACCGACTTGTTGACGGTGCGCGGGCGGCCGTAATAGCTGAGGCTGCCCATGCCCTGCACTTTCACGTCCAGCTTCTCCTTTGCGTACACCTTGACGTCGCCGATGCCCTGGAAGCGGATATCGGTCTCGTTCGCGATCAGGGCTTTGGCGTCGACCTCGCCCACGCCTTCGGCCGTCATTTTGAACGTTTTCACCTGGCCGCTGATGGCCATGCTGCCGGCGCCGCGGTAGCCCACGTCGAGGCGCTCGCCGCGCACGTTATCGAGTTTGATTTCGCCGGCCCCTTCGGCATTGAATGCGCGCAGCTGGGGCATGGCGATGATGATGCGCTGGTCGCCCAGGTGAAGGGGTACTTCCTTGTCGCGCATGCGCAGGCGCAGCTCGCCGTTCACGACTTCGCTCGCCAGACCATTCCGGAACCTGTCGCCGCCACGCACGGTCAGCGACTGCTGCGCCGCACTTGCGTCGACGTAGACGCTGATTGGACCCTGCACGTTGATCGAGGTGAAGGGTGCGGCGGCACGCACCTGGTCGGCGGCCGATGCGGCACCGGCGGCGCAGAGGGCTAGGACGAGTGCAAGGACGGGTGGCAAAGTGCGCATAATGATTTCCTTTTTGTTTGCAGTGAAATCATCGTAAATCGAAGCCTTCCCGCACACGCCCGTTTTGCGACGAACTGCACGATTCGCCGGATGCGCTGCCGTTGCAGGCGGCACCTCCGGCTGCAAGGAGCTGCTTACGCCTGCGTGCGCAGGTACTCGGCGATGGCCTTGCCGACTTCGGTCGTATTCGCCGTGCCGCCCATGTCCGGCGTGCGCGGACCCTGGGTCAGGCAGGTTTCCATCGCCTGCACGATGGCGTCGTGGGCGGCCGTGTAGTTCGCATCGCCCTGCCCCAGGAACTCGAACATCATCGCGCCCGACCAGATCATCGCGATCGGGTTGGCGATGTTCTTGCCGTAGATGTCGGGCGCGGAACCGTGGACCGGCTCGAACAGCGACGGGAAGGTCCGCTCCGGGTTCAGGTTGGCCGAGGGCGCGATGCCGATCGTGCCGGCGCAGGCAGGCCCCAGGTCCGACAGGATGTCGCCGAACAGGTTCGAAGCGACCACCACATCGAAGCGTTCCGGCGACAGCACGAAGCGCGCGGCCAGGATGTCGACGTGGTACTTGTCCCACTTGACGTCGCCGTACTGCTCGCCCATGGCGGCCACGCGCTCGTCCCAGTAGGGCATCGAGATCGCGATGCCGTTCGACTTGGTGGCGGCGGTCAGGTGTTTCTTCGGACGGCGCCGGGCCAGTTCGAAGGCGTACTTCAGGATGCGGTCGGTGCCGTGGCGGGTAAAGACGGCTTCCTGCAGCACCAGTTCGCGCTCGGTCCCTTCGAACATGCGCCCGCCCACCGACGAATACTCGCCTTCGGTGTTTTCGCGCACCACATAGAAATCGATGTCGCCGGGCTTCTTGTTCGCCAGCGGGCACGGCACGCCAGGCATCAGGCGCACCGGGCGCAGGTTCACGTACTGGTCGAATTCGCGGCGGAATTTCAACAGCGAACCCCACAGCGAGATGTGGTCGGGCACGATATCCGGCCAGCCGACGGCGCCGAAATAGATCGCCTCGAAGCCGCTCAGTTGCTCCTTCCAGTCGTCCGGCATCATCTTGCCGTGCTTGGCGTAATAGTCGCAATCGGCCCATTCGAAGGTGGTGAACTCGAGCCCGATGTCGAAACGTCTGGCGGTCGCCTCGAGGGCGCGCAGGCCTTCCGGCATCACTTCCTTGCCGATGCCGTCACCGGCGATCACGGCGATCTTGTGGGTTTTCATGTCTCTCTCCTGGGTCTGGGTGGTAACGAATGGATACCAGCATAACGCATTACAGGGCGTTTATAATCGCCACTGACGTGAATGCAAAGGACACGAATCGTGAACAATCTCCTTCAGAATGACGACCTGCGTGTCTTCGTCACCGTGGTGCGCAAGGGCAGCTTCGCGGCCGCCGCGGAAGAGCTCGGCATGTCGCCGGCCTATGTGAGCAAGCGCATCGGCGTGCTGGAAGGCATCCTGAACGTCCGCCTGTTCCAGCGCACCACGCGCCGCATCGTCATCACGGGCGACGGCGAACAGGTGTACGCGCGCGCGCAAACCATCCTCGAGAACCTCGACGACCTGATCGACGAGGTCTCCGAACGGCGCCGCGCACCCAGCGGCATGCTGCGCATCTGCAGCAGCTTCGGCTTCGGGCGCAAGCTGGTGGCGCCGGCGATCGCGCGGCTGGCCGCGGCCTATCCGGGCCTGCAGATCCGCTTCGAAGTCTTCGACCGCCTGGTCGATACCGTGGCCGAAGGCTTCGATCTCGACGTGCGCGTGGGCGACGAGATCGCCCCGCAACTGATCGCGCGCCGCCTGCGCCCGAACGGCCGCATCCTGTGCGCCTCCCCTGCCTACCTGGCGCGCCACGGCACGCCGAAGAATCTGCAGGACCTCGCCGGCCACCAGTGCCTGCCGATCAAGGAGCGCGACCACCCCTTCGGCGTCTGGCGCCTGCGCGGGAAAAACGGGGAAGAGACGGTCAAAGTGTCGGGCGCGCTGTCGACCAACCACGGCGAGATCGCGCTGCGCTGGGCGCTCGACGGCGCCGGCATCGTGCTGCGTTCGCGCTGGGATGCCCAGCCCTACCTGGACGCCGGCACCCTGGCCGTGGTGCTGCCGGAGTACACGCAGGAGGCGAACGTGTGGGCCGTGTACCCGCAGCGCCTGGCCGGGTCGGCGAAGCTGCGGGTGTGCGTGGAGTTCCTGGACCAGCACCTGGAGATGCCGCGCCACGGAGCCGCCTGAATGGCGGCCGCGGCCGTCATGCCACGCTGCCGAGTTCTGCCTCTTCCAGTTCGCCCGCCGCCACTTCCCTGCCGCCACTGGCCGGCCGGCTGCGCACGATCAGCCGGTTGATATAGGGGTCATGAGGCAGGGTCGCGAGGTATTCGGGCTCGTACTCGTACAGGAAGCAGGGCAGGATCGAATACTGGAAGGACAGCAGCAGGCGCGCGGCGCGGCGCGGCGTCTCGCCCTTGTGCAGTCCCGCCGTATCGACCGCGAACCCGAAGCCCTGCGCGCCGGTTTGCCGCGCGATGCGCGCACCGAAGCGCGCGTGCACCGCGGCATCGTCCAGCACAGGCAAACGTGCTGTTCGCCGGTCCAGGTGCGTGCCCCTCACGTAGACATGCGGGCCGCTCGCATCGTCGACCGGGGTCAGGTAAACCATGATCCGAAAGGCCAGCCAGTCTTCCGAATCGCGATGGAATTTCTGGACGTCCCCGGATGCCGATTCCCCCGGAAAGGACCAGCGCGCACTGAGCCCGGACAGGGTCGGCGTACATCCCAGGTACTGCCTGGCCAGGTCGAGGAGCGCCGGGCTGTTCGACAGGGCGAGCAGATAGGGACAGGTCACCAGGTCAGCCAGGGCGTAATTGGCGAAGGCCACGCCGTCGGGCCTGCCGTCCACGATGAACGGGACCGCACCGCGGGCCGCGACGTACTTGTCCGCCAGGTGCAGGAGCACCTCCCTGCACTGTTCATCCGACAGCACCTGCCCCAGGGGTGCGATGCCGTCGGTCCGCAATGCCGACACGAGCTCGCTGCTCCCACCAGCTCCAGTCCGGAAGCGCCCGGTCCGGCACGCCACCCAGAACCGCAGCAGGGAAATCGACGCTCGGCGAAGCACGGGGTTGGTGATCACGCGCTGCAGATAATACAAAGACAGTCGGGGAACCCTGCGCTTCAGGGGAGAATCCACTCCGATGTATTTCACGCATCCTCCACGCAAGGGATGAACAGCGGTTGAACGAACAGAGCAGCCACCCGGACATCGTGCGCGACCGAAACGGGAGAGCCGGCCCGACCATAGCGTGAAAAATATGCTTAAGCAATAAATGTGAACGGAGGAATTTTTTGGTGTCACCTTGCAAGAAGGTGGCATGTGCCGTCACGCCGCAGCGGCTGGCGGGATCGGCGAAGATGGGGGATACGTGTAATTCCTGGCCCGGCACCGGGAGCTGCCGGGCCAGGAAGCGGGCCGGATGATGCCTACTTCACGCGGTACAGCGCGCAGAGTTTGTTGCCGTCCGGGTCGCGCACATAGGCCAGGTGCAGCGCGCCCATGGCGCCTTCGCGCAGGCCGGGCGCGTCCTCGATCGAGGTGCCGCCATGCGCCAGCGCGACGTCGTGGAATTGCTGCACCTGCTCGGGCGAGCTGCACTTGAAACCGATCGTGCCGCCGTTCGCGCAGGTCGCCGCTTCGCCGTTGATCGGTTCGGTGATGCCGAAGCTGCTGCCCTCGTGGCGATAGAACAGCCGGGTGTGGCCGGAAGGTCCCTGGTTGCGGAACGGTTCGCCTGCCCCGAGTGTGCCGAGTACGGCGTCGTAAAAGCGCTTCGAGCGTTCGATGTCGTTCGAACCGATCATGACGTGACTGAACATGCTGTCTCCTTGTCTGGCTTCGATTACATATCGAAGGTGGTGTTATTGGATGAATCCGGAATCGGACGAGTGCCAGCTTAAATTAAAACCGTCTTTCCTGGCAAACTCCATCCGCAAATGCAAAAAACCCGCCAATGGGCGGGTTTTTATATTGCCGAATAAGCGCGGCAGCGCCCATGCTATCTGCGTGGTGCGCGCCGGTTATCCGCATCGGCGAATTAAATCGCGCAGATGCTTCCGGCTTTTTCGCCTTTAGGACCGGTCGAGCGCACGAACGAAACGCGCTGGTTTTCGGCCAGGCTCTTGAAGCCTTCCGACTGGATATCCTGGAAATGGGCGAACAAGTCGCCGCCGCCTGCATCAGGCGTGATGAAGCCGAAGCCTTTTGCATCGTTGAACCATTTGACGGTGCCGGTTTGAGTAGTCATTTTACATTCCTTGTTTTGCATGGGGCGAAGATGCCCGAAATGCACTTACGACCAAGAGGGGGAGTAACGGAGGAAATCAAACAGGACTGCCGAAAAGGCAAGGCGGGAAAGAAAGACCAACAATAACAACGACTTGATGTAGTGCGAGATGGAAGATACAGGTATTTTCCGGATTTGCCTAATCATTTCGGATTTAATTTCGGCCCTGTGCATTTTCCCTTCATTTATTAGGAACGAAGAAATGACTGTTAAGATCCGCAAACCCGTTCGAGGCGAATCGCGCTGAATCGGGAGCAATCAGGATTCAAATAAACAATGACCCAACACCGACTCGGCAATTTCATCCACGACAAGATGGAATCCATCTTGCAGGCATGGGAGGATTTTGCGCGCACCATCGAGCCGCCCGCGTTGACCATGGACGACACCGAATTGCGCGACCACGCCCGCCAGATGCTGACCGCCTTCGCGTCCGACCTGGCAACGGCGCAATCCGAGCGCGAGCGCTCCGCCAAGTCGAAGGGGCTGGGAAAGCGCGGGCCGGACGATACGGCCGCGGAAATCCATGCCGAAGCGCGGCTGCTGTCGGGCTACACGGTGGTCCAGCTAGTGTCGGAATACCGCGCCCTGCGCTCGAGCGTGCTCACCCTCTGGGCGGCCGATGTCGGGGACGCCGGCACGCCCAACATGGGCGACGTGACACGCTTCAACGAGGCGGTCGACCAGGCACTGGCCGAGTCGGTGGCGCGCTATGAGTTCATGGTCAAGCAATCGCAGAACATGTTCCTGGCCATCCTCGGCCACGACCTGCGCAACCCGCTCGGGACCGTGGTCACCGGCTCGAACTTCCTGATGCAGGCGGTCGACATCCCGCCGAGGTACGTGCTGGTGGCCACCAGGATGTTCAACAGCGCCAAGCGCATGAGCAAATTGATCAACGACCTGATCGACTTCACGCGCACCCATCTCGGGCCCGGCATCCCGATCCAGGTCAAGCTGGGCAACCTGGTGGGGGTGTGCGAAGAAGTGGTCGACGAAATGCGGACCTATCACCCGGAGCGCCTGATCGAGCTGCACGTGCCGGCCAAGATCGAGGCGATTTTCGACGAGAGCCGCCTGGCCCAGGTGCTGTCGAACCTGATCGGCAATGCGATCCAGTACGGCACCCCCGACGAACCCGTGTCGGTGCGCCTGGCAGGCGACGGCGACGATGTCGTGGTGACGATTAACAACCGCGGCGCACCCATCGCGGTGGATCACATCCGCACCATTTTCGATCCGATGGTGCGGATCGCCGCCAACGCCGGCATCGCCGACAGCGGCTACATGGAACGCACGAGCCTGGGCATCGGCCTGTATATTTCGCGTCAAATCGTCCATTCGCATGGAGGCACGGTCGGCGTCGAATCGAATGCGGCCGACGGCACGACCTTCACCATGACCATGCCGCGCCTGCCGGCGGGATTCCGCTCATAGCGTGAACGGATCCGAAGCCGGCAGAGCGCTCCCGGCCTGCGCACTCCAGGCTTGACGGTCAGGCCGCGGCCTGGAACGCCAGTTCGCTGTTCTTGATATTGGCAATCGGCCCGAGGATGGCGCCGTCGAATTCACGCGGCGCGATGCCCTTCTCGAACAGCTTCGGCATGTCCGGGTTGGCCAGCGCCCCGCGGCCAAGCGCAACGATGTCCGCGCCCAGCTCCAGCGCTTCGGCGGCCCGCTCGATGGCGTGCAGTGAACCGTTGGCGATGATCGTCACGCCTGGCGCATGGCGCCGCGCCAGCGCGATGAGGGTATCGCTGCCGCCCTCGAAAGCCGGTTGCCAGGCTTCGAACTCGGTGACGTGGATGAAGTCGGCCCCGGCTTGCGCCAGCGCGCCGAAAATCGCTGCCGCGTCCCGCTCTCCGCCCGGCCACTTGGCCTTGAAGTCGTTGACCTTGCCTTGCGAGATGCGGATCCCCACCGGCACCTGGTCGCCGAGTGCCGCCTTGACGGCGCGCAGCACCTCCACCAGCAGCCGCACCCGTCCCTGTATGTCGCCACCCCAGCCGTCGTCGCGCAGGTTGGTGTGGGCGGTCAGGAACTGGTCCAGCAGGTAGCCGTTGGCGCCGTGGATTTCGACGCCGTCGAAGCCGCCCACGCGCACCGCCCGCAGGGCCGACTGGACAAAGCCGTCGATCGCCTCGGCGATGTCCTGTTCGCTCATCTGCACGGGCGTCGGGTAGCGGCCTTCGCCATAATAAAAGCCCATCTGTTCACCGGCCGGCTGGACCGCGGATGGCCCGGCGGTATGCGAACGGAAGGGATTGTCCTGGCTGAGCGCCCCCGCATGCATCAGCTGCGCGAACGCCAGCGCGCCGCCGCCGTGGACCGCGGCGGTAATGTCGGCCCAGGCACGCGCCTGCTCGTCGTCGGCGATGCCGGGCTGGTAGCGGTAGCCTTGCGCATAGGCCTTGTCGGTGTACAGGCCTTCGGTAATCACCAGGCCGAAGCCGCCGCGGGCGAAGCGGGTGTAATAGTCGCGCATGGCGGCGGTCGGCACGCCTGCGGCCGTGGCGGTCACGCGCGTCATTGGCGCCACCGCCAGACGGTTACGGAAATGGAGGCCCTTCATATCGTGTCCGGATAAAATCGGGGATTGGAAATCGGTCATGCGGTATGCTCCCTCATCTGGCTTGCCCTGCGGATGCAGTGCTTCGGATACCATCCTAGAGGACCGGGCGCGACAAAAACAGCCGCGCTCGTGTGAAACCGCCTTATCAAAATGGGTTATAAATGCAGATCGCTGACGTACGCATTTTCCTGGCAGTGGCGGCCGCCGGCAGTCTGTCCGCCGCCGCGCGGCAGCTCAATATCGGACCGATGCAGGTATCGCGCCGCATCGCCGTCCTCGAGCAGGAACTTGGCGTACGCCTGTTTCACCGCACCACCCGCTCGGTGGCGCTGACGGCTGAAGGAGAGGCGTTTTCTCCTTATGCAAACACGATCGTCGAAGCCGAGGAAAGCGCGCGCGGCGAACTGCATCCGGCGCCGGCCACCGCGTCCGGCACCCTCAAGCTCACCGCCCCCAGCGTCTTCGGCCAGACCATCATCCTGCCTTTCCTGACGACGCTGCTGGAACAGCACCCCGACCTGTGCATCGACCTCGACCTGTCGGACCGGGTACTGGACATCGTGGGACAGGGCCTGGACCTGGCGCTGCGCATCGCGACGCTGGAAGACTCGGAACTCGTCGCCAGGCGGATCGCGGGCAATCCCCGCATCATCTGCGCCGCCCCGCACTACCTCGCGCGCCATGGCATGCCGGCCCGGTTGGCGGACCTGGATGAGCACCAATGCATCGTGCTCCACAGCGTGCCGCGCTGGCCGGTACTGGTGCATGGCGAACTGCAGCGCAGGCGCGTCAATGCGCGCTTCACGACGAGCAGCGTCGATGCGGTGCGCACCGCCACCTTGCAGGGGCTGGGCCTGGCCATGCTCACCTACTGGGACGTGCACGAGCAATTGCGCGACGGCGCGCTGGTGGCCGTCGTGCTGGAAGACGCGGCGATGGAAGACCTGTCGGTGTGGGCGCTGACCCCGACGCGGCGCTACGCGCCGGCCCGGGTCAAGATCTTCCTTGACGCGCTGGAACAGGAGCTCGCGCGCCGGCAGCAGGGCCAGGGCATGGCGCCGGCGGCCTGAGCGTCCGGCCGACCCGATCAGGCCTGTGCTTGCGTCATCCCGCCGGGGTCAGGCAGGGGACGACATGGTGGAGCATGCGCTCGATGTACTCCTCTTTTTCTCCCACCGGCGCCACGTAATGCATCGCATCGTGCGCCGCATCGACTCCTTCCAGGCGGGCGATGACCCAGGCGGCGAGATACTGCGAGGCCAGGCAGCCGCCCGCCGTCGCGATATTCCCCCTGGCGAAAAATGGCTGGTGCAGGACCTCGACGCCGGCCTCCTGCACCCATGGCCGGGTCAGCAGGTCGGTACAGGCGGGAACGCGATCGAGCAATCCGAGCCTGGCCAGGACCAGGGTGCCCGAGCATTGGGCGCCCAGTAACTGCCGGCCGGGATCGAGCCTCAGTTGGTCCATCAGCGCCGCATTCGCCACCACTTCCCTCGTTTGCGCGCCGCTTCCGATCAGTACCGCATCGGCCTGGGCCGCCTCGGAGAGGGAGGCCTGGGCTTCGAGTACGACTCCGTTCATCGAGGTGACGCGCGGCGTCGGGCAGGCGATGGAAACGCGCCATCCCGGCTTCTTGACGCGGTTCAGGATGCCGAAGGCTATCAGCGAGTCGAGTTCATTGAAGCCGTCGAAAGTCAGGATGGCGATATGCATGGCGACGGGTGCTCCATTCGTTGGGATACCGGCCATGGTACGTCACCCGGCCTTGCCTCATCGGCAAAAATGCTTGACCCTCACGCGGCGTCAGGCTTTATTGTTGTGCGAACTTGACAATATGCGGAGAACGCGATGCTGCTGAAGATCGGCCAACTGGCACGGCAAACCGGCCTGACCGTGCGCACCCTGCACCACTACGACGCCATCGGGCTGCTGCGCCCGAGCGGACGGGCAGACAACGGCTACCGGATGTACAACGAACGCGACGTCGCGCGCCTGCACCAGGTGCAAGCCTTGCGCCGCCTCGGCCTGGGTCTCGAGGAAGCCGGCGCCCTGCTGGCCGGTGAACACGCCGACATCGGCGCCGTCGTCGCCCGGCAGGTCGCGCAGCTGAACAGCCAGATCGGGCAGGCCACGCTGCTGCGCGACCGCCTGCTGCGCCTGCAGGAAGGCTTTGCCAGCGCCAGCGAGCCGGACCTGCAGGAATGGCTCACGACCCTGGAATTGATGGCGGTCTTCGACAAGCACCTGACGCCGGAAGAAACGGCGCGCTGGCGCGTCCATGCCCAGGAAAACCGGGGTGCCGAAGCGGCGTCCTGGAAGGCGCTGACCGCGGAGATCGGGGCCATCATGCGCGCCGGCGTGCCGCCCTCCGCGCCGGCAGCCCAGGACGGTGCGCGCCGCTGGATGGCATTGGTCGACCCGCACCTCAAGCGCAGTCTGCCGCTGATGCTCAAGATGGACGCCCTGTACCGCGACGAACCGCAGCTGCAGGCCGCCGTCGGATTCGACCCTGCGCTGCTCGACTATGTCGGCCAGGCCGCCAACCACTACCGTCTCGGCCTGTACGCGCGCCACCTGGAACCGGCGCAGCTGGAGGCGATCCGCGAGCGCTACCTGCGCCACCCGAACGGCGCCTGGGTGGCGCTCTCGCGCGACCTGTCGGCGTTGATGGAACGCGGCGTCCCGCCCGGCGATCCGGACGTGCTGGCGCTCTGCGTACGCTGGCGCGGCCTGTTCGAGGAGTGCTGGGGCAGCGACCCGGACATCCGGAAGCGCATCCTGCACGCCCAGGCCATTGACCCGCTGCTGGCCCTGGGCAGCATCTGGGACACGCCGCTGCGGGCCTATCTGGAAGCCGGCATCGAACGGCTCGACGCGCAGGAGGCCAGCCATGCGTAAGCCCGATCCGAACCGCGGCGCCCTGTGGCGCAACACGAATTTCCGCTGGCTGTGCGGGGGCGGCGCCATCTCCCTGCTGGGCGACCAGTTCACCCTGATCGCCCTGCCCTGGCTGGTCCTGAAGCTGAGCGGCGATCCGCTGGCGCTGGGCGGCGTGCTGGCGGCGATGGGCGCGCCGCGCGCGCTCTTCATGCTGGTCGGCGGCGCCCTCGTCGACCGCAGCTCGCCGCGCCGCATCCTGCTGGCCACCAAGTGCGCCAGCGCGCTGCTGGTCGGCCTGCTCGGCGCGCTGGTGCTGATGGGCCGGATCGACATGGCGCTGGTGTATGTGCTGGCGGCGGCGATCGGCCTGTGCACGGCCTTCGCCTATCCGGCCGGCAGCGCCCTGCTTCCCGGCGTGCTCGAACCGGCCCTGCTGGCGCCGGCCAACGGCGTGCTGATGGGCATGCGCCAGGTGTCGATGCTGGCCGGCCCGCTGCTCGCTGGGCTGCTGATCGTGGCTGGAGGCGATGCGGGCGGCGCTGCCGGCGGCGGCCTGGCCGATGCCCGCGGTCTCGGGATTGCCCTGCTGCTGGACGCGCTCAGCTACCTGGTCTCGGCGCTCACGCTGGCGCAGGTGCGTCCGCTCGCGCAAGCCGCGGCGCCGGCAAACAGGCCGCCGCTGCTGGCGAGCCTGGCGGCCGGGCTGCGCTACTGCCGGGACGACACGGTCCTGCGCGCCTGTTTTATTTACTGGGGCGCGATGGCCTTGTTCGTGTCCGGTCCCCTGCAGGTAGCGCTGCCGCTGCTGGCCGCGCGTCTTGGCGGCGCCGGTGCCTACGGCAGCCTGATGGCCGCACACGGCGGCGGCATGCTGGCGGGGATGATATTCGCGGGCGTCCGTCCGGGCCTGCGCATCGCCAATTTCGGCACCACGCTGCTGGTAGCCGACGGCGCCGTCGGCCTGCTCTTCATCGCCATGGCCGGCGTGGCCGGCATGTGGCAGGGTATCGGCTTGCTGCTGGCACTGGGCCTGGTGTCCGGCTACCTGCAGGTGGCGCTGATCTCATGGCTGCAGCGCCGCATCCGTGCCGACATGCTCGGGCGCGGCATGGCGCTGCTGATGTTCCTGTTCATGGGCCTGGCGCCGGTCTCCGCAGCCCTGAGCGGCTGGCTAACAGGCGCCGTCGGCCTCGATGCCATCTTTGCCGGGGCCGGCGTGGCGATGCTGGCGCTGGTGACGGTCGGCTTCGTCGGGACACCGATCCGGCATCTGAGCGAAGCCTGATCCGGGCGGCTCAGGCGAACTTGGTAGCAGCCGGCAGGCGCTTGCCGACGACCTTCACGGTCGCCATTTTCTCGCTGCCGACCGAGACCATCGCATCGGCGCGCACCTGCGCTTTATAACTCTGCGCGCCGGCGTAGGTGGTGCCGACAACGGCGAGTGCGGCGACCAGGAACAGCGTTTCCATGTGCTTGAGGACGTTCATTTTCAGGCTCCCTTCGGTTGGTTGGCGGCCCGTTTGCGTGTGCGTCCGGGCTTTCGATGGGAGTAGATTAGCAAGCGGTCCTCCGCGCTTCCATCGGCGTGCGACGAAGTGCAAAAAACGCGTGATGAAGCGCGCAAAGCGGCGATATGGGCGATGTTGAGGCCGTGTGCAGGAATGTTCGCAGCTGATCAGTGCAGGACGGCGTCGCCGTAGGTGCGGCGCAGGCCCGGCTGGCGCAGCACGCGGTGCGCGGTGGCGAAGGGGACGCCCTGTTCGCTCAGCATGCGCGCCGCGGCGTACATGCCCTGCGCGCGCAGCGCTGCAATCGATGCGTCGATCAGTTTGGCGGTGTCATAGTCCCGGCGCGGTTTCATGATGTTCTCCTGGTCGATACTGCGCGATCCATACGGTGGCGCCACCGCAGGCCGCATCGTCCGCCGCATGCCGCAGCACGGCGAACCCATGCCGCTCCAGCAGGCTGCGGTATTCGTCCGCGTCGAGCGAGGCGTGATACAGCGCTTCTCCGCCGTTATCGCTCCAGGTCTCGCCATATGCGCTGCCCGACGTGAACACCAGTATGCCACCGGGATGCAGCCAATGCGAGAAGGCCGCGAACATCGCCCGCTGGTCGTCATGCGGCAAATGAAAAAAGCTGTGCCAGGCGATGAGGGCCTCGAATCTGCGGTCGAGCGCCAGCTTTCGCATGTCGCCGACCAGCAAGCGCGTGTCCGGAAAACGCGTGCGCGCGATGGCGATCATGGCGGCGCTGGCATCGACGCCGGTGAGCTCGAACTGCCGCTCGGCCAGGAAGCGCAGGATCGGTTCGCCGGTGCCGCAGCCGAGGTCGAGGATCGACGCACCCGGCTTCAGCGCCTGGACCAGGTAGTCGAGGTAGGGCTTTTCGATGAGTTCGCGGGTGCGGTGCTCGTCGAACCACGCCGCGATCTTGTCGTAAGCACGAGCAAGGTCCGTATCCCTGGCTTGCATGTCACTGGTGCGCGGGCGGACGTCGGATGGAGCGGGGGTGACCATGCCGAATGGTAGCACCTGGTCGCCGGGGCCAGCCGTACCGGTGCCCTCCCTGGTCGGCATGGGCAGCATCGTCATGGACGACGTCATCGTGCAGGACCAGGTCATGCTCGGCGCCGGCAGCCTGGTCGCGCCAGGCAAGACCCTGGAGAGCGGCTTCCTGTACATGGGACGGCCCGCCGGAAAAATCCGGCCTTTGAGCGCAGCGGAGATCGCGTACCTGCGCTATTCGGCGGAACATTACGTGCGGGTGAAGGACAACTACCTGGGTACGCCGGTTTCAGGCTGACCGGCTCGTCACCTTGAATCAGGCCGGAGCAAGGAAGGTCCGCCTCCCGTGCCGCATACCGTCATCGCATGCCGCAGCACCTCGTCGACCAGCCTGTCACGCGGCCCGCGTACGGTGCGCAGCAGGCCGATGCGCCGCAGCGGTGCGTCACCCGGCAGGGCGATGCGGGTGAGCGCCAGGTTCGAGGTCCACATCGGCGCCCAGTCCACGACCAGCGAGATCCCCAGGCCGCGGCTGACGAAGGTGGCAATCGTCATCAGGCCGTCGATCTCGAGCCGCACCCGCGGCTGGATGTTGCGCTCGCGCAGATAGCGGTCGGCCAGGCGGCCGCCCCAGATGCGGCGGTCGTAGCGGATGAAGGGCTCGGAGCGGAGCAAGGCGTGCGCATCCTGCTCGCCTGTGAAGCGGGCGGGCGCGATCACCACCAGCGGCTCTTCGGTCAGCGCATGCCACTCGCAGCTTTTCGGAATCGCGAACTGGTGCTCGACCACAATCGCGGCATCGAGCTCGCCAGCCATCACCTTGGCCGAGATGTCGACCGAATGGCCGACGTCGACGAACACCGACAGCTCGGGATGGTCGGCGTACAGCTTCTCCAGCACCGGCGAAACGATCGAGGTCGCGGCCGAGAAAAAGCTGCCGAGGCGCAGCTGCCCGAGCCCGTCGCGGTCGACGGCGGCGGCGCGCAGGTCGGTCACGCTCCTGACCACGCCGCGTGACTGGTCGAGGATCTGCAGGCCCGCTTCGGTCGGTTTCACAGCGCGGCCGGAACGGATGACCAGGGCCACGCCCAGCTCCTCCTCCAGGGTACGGATGCGAGCGGCGACGGCGGCCGGCGTCAGGTCCAGCCGGCGCGCCGCTTCGGCCATCGAGCCGCATTCGACGACGGCGACAAAGCTTTGCAAGAATCGGGTATCCATGGCCGGAGTCTAGCACCGGAAGTCCGGTCCCTGAAGCGGGAAGATAATTTTCCTATTGTTCAAAGCTAAGAATGTGGCCTGTATCCATTCAAAAATTTGTTTGACAATGCAGCCTCATTATCTTGTTGTCCCGTCAAGGAAGAGCCATGAACAACCCAGTACAGAACGTCCGCAGCCTGGTCTCGGAAGCCGAGTGGGAAGCGCGCGTCAACCTCGCCGCCTGTTACCGGCTGGTCGCCCATTTCGGCATGTCCGACCTGATCTACAACCACATCACCTGCCACGTCCCCGGCGCCGAAGGCGAATTCCTCATCAATCCGTACGGGATGCTGTACGAGGAAATCACCGCCTCCTGCCTCGTCAAGATCAACCTGGCGGGCGACATCCTGCTCAACCCGAACCCGACCTATGGCATCAACCAGGCCGGCTACGTGATCCATAGCGCGATCCACGGCGCGCGCGCCGACGTCGATTGCGTGATCCACACCCACACGCGGGCGGGCATGGCGGTATCGGCGCTGGAATGCGGCCTGTTGCCGATCGCGCAGACGAACATGCGCTTCGGGAAGGTGGCGTACCACGACTACGAAGGCGTCGCGGTCGACGTGGACGAGCGCGAGCGCCTGGTGGCCGACCTCGGAAGCTCGGACGTGATGATCCTGCGGAACCACGGCCTGCTGACCTGCGGCCCGAGCGTCGCCGAGGCCTTCAACACGATGTACTGGCTGGAGAACGCCTGCAAGGTGCAGCTCGACGCGCTGGCATGCAATGCGGCCCTGATCGTGCCGCCCCAGAAGGTCATCGAGAAGACGGCCAACCAGTTCGAGCCGCATGTGCGCAGGCCGTATGGCATCATGGAGTGGCCAGCCATGCTGCGTTTGCTCGACCGCCGCGACACGTCCTACCGCGACTGATTCAACCCTCCCCCGATCCACCAACCAACGCCAGCGCAGCTCCCGCAAGAGGAGCGAGGCGGCTGCGTGCGTCCCCTCGAAACGGACGCGCGCAACAATCAGGAGACAACGATGGAAACCGCAATCGAAAAGAAAGTGATGGGCAAGATTTTCTGGCGCCTCGTGCCCTTGCTCATGGGTTTGTATGTGCTGTCGTATATCGACCGCATCAACGTCGGCTTCGCCGCGCTGACGATGAACAAGGACCTGGGCCTCTCCGCCTATATCTATGGCTGGGGCGCCGGCATTTTCTTCCTCGGCTACTGCCTGTGCGAGGTGCCCAGCAACCTGATGCTGGCAAAAGTCGGCGCCCGGCGCTGGATCGCGCGCATCCTGTTCACCTGGGGCCTGCTCTCGACCGGCATGGCTTTTGTGCGGGGACCGGACAGCTTCCTCATCATGCGCTTCCTGCTCGGCGCGGCCGAAGCGGGCTTCTTCCCGGGCGTGGTGCTGTATTTGACCTACTGGTTCCCGGCGCGCTATCGGGCCCGCATCATCGCCGCCTTCATGCTCTCGATCCCGCTGTCGATCGCGGTCGGCGCGCCGCTCTCGACCTGGATCCTCGGACTGGATGGATACCAGGGCCTCAAGGGCTGGCAGTGGCTGTTCATCATCGAAGGCATACCCGCCGTGCTGGCCACCTGGGCCGTGCTGCGCTATCTCACCGACCGCCCGGAAGCCGCCAGGTGGCTCACGCCTGCCGAAAAGACCTGGCTCGAGGGCCAGCTTGCGGCCGACCGCGAGATGGCCGGCACCGTGCAACAGACCTCCTCGCTGCGCGCCGTGTTCACGAATCCGGCCATCCTGGCGCTGAGCTTCGTCTACTTCTGCGCCACCGGCGCCAACGTCGGCCTGTCGTCCTTCCTGCCGCAGATGATCAAGGGGCAAGGCTTCAGCAACCTGGCCGTCGGCTTCCTGACTTCGCTGCCCTATATCGTCGGCTGCGCGGGCATGCTGATCATCGGCTACTGGTCGGACCGCACCAAGGAACGCCGCTGGTTCCTGGTGCTGACCATGGTGATGGCCGCGCTCGGCCTGTACATGGCGGCGGCCTTCGGCGGCGGGATCTGGGCTATCCTGTCGCTCGCGCTGGCCGCGGTCGGCATCCTCGGCTGCAAGGGACCGTTCTGGCCCCTGCCCTCGGCTTACCTGAGCGGCACCGCGGTGGCGGGCGGGATCGCCTTCATCAACTCGGTGGGCAACCTGGGCGGCTTCGTCGGACCGTATGCGGTGGGCTGGATCAAGGATGCGACCGGCAGTTTCGAAGGCGGGCTGTATGCGCTCGCCGGCCTCGCGGCGCTGGCGGCGCTGACGACCCTCGTGTTCGTGCGCGGGCGTGGGCCTGCGCAGGTGACGGACGGGGTCGGGCCGCAGGACAAGCCGAAGGCGGTGGCCGGCTGATCCGGCCTGGTCCACTCGCCGTCGCGGCGAGTGGACTTCGGATCAGGGCAACTGGCCCTTCGCACGCAAGCGCTCGATGGCGTGGACGATCGTCGCTTCGGTCTCCACCGCTTCGGTGAAGCCGGCGCGGCGGATCTTGCCCATGTCCGACACCATGTCGAATTCGGTGTTGAACACGAAGTCGCCGAACCACCAGCCGACCAGTTTCTCGAAGGGTGGCGTGCGCAGGCCGTGCTGCCGCACCAGCCGCTCCCAGGCGTCGGCCTTGAGCGGCATCTGCTGCGCCAGCGACAAGGGTTGCGGCGGCCCGACTTCCATGTCGAAGGCTGCAGCCACGTGGCGCCAGACGCGCTCCCAGCGAAACGGCTCGTTCACCAGGTTGAAAGCCTCGCCGCGCGCCGCCGGGTCGAGCGCGGCCCAGACGCTGGCGCGCGCCATCCAGTCGGCATCCGTGGTCTGGGCCAGCACGCCGGAATACACTTTCTGGGTGCCCGGAAAGCGCAGCGGTACGCCGGCTTGCCGGCTCAGCGCGGCGAACACGCCCATCACCATCACGATGTTCATCGGGTTGCCGGCGATGTCGCCGACCACGACGTCCGGGCGCAGGATCGACCACTCGAACTCGCCGGCGGCACTGCGCTCGCGCAGCAGGTCTTCCTGGGCATAATAAAAATTCGGGGTCAGGTGGCGCGGATCGTCCTCATAGAACGGGGCCTGGGTTGCACCCAGGTGCACGCCGTAGACCTTTGCGCCCTGGTAGTGGACGACGCGCTGTAACGGCGCCCCCACGCTTTTCAGGCCGTCGAGCAGGTTGCGCAGCATGCCGCCGTTGATCCGCTCTTCGTCCAGCAGGTCGGTCCCGCTCTTGAGCGCGGCGTAGAACACGTGGGTGGTGTCGCGCGCGCCTTCCAGGGCCCGCGCGGTAGCCTGCGCGTCGAGCAGGTCGGCCTTGATGGTTTCGACGCCGTCGACAAGGGTGCGCGGCAAGGCACGGACCTGCCAGTCGGGACGTCCCTGCAGTTCGCGCACGACCGCGTTGCCGATGATGCCGCTGGCGCCGACGACCAGCGCACTGTATTTGGTATTCATCCGTTCCTCCGTTGGCTTAGTGCGCCGCTTCCCAGTTCGGCCCCACGCCGGTCTCGGCCACCAGCGGCACCTTCAGTTCGGCGACACCCGCCATCAGCTCCGGCAGCTTCGCCTTCACCAGTTCCAGCTCGGCTTCCGGCACTTCCAGCACCAGTTCGTCGTGCACCTGCATGACCATGCGCGTGGCGAGTTTTTCGGACTCCAGCCAACCCTGCACCGCGATCATCGCCAGCTTGATCAGGTCGGCGGCCGTGCCCTGCATCGGCGCGTTGATCGCGGCACGTTCGGCGCCGGCGCGGCGCGGGCCGTTCGGGGAGTTGATCTCGGGGAGCCACAGGCGGCGGCCGAACACGGTCTCGACATAGCCCTTCGCCTTGGCCGCCAGGCGCGTCTCGTCCATGTACTGCTTCACGCCGGCGAAGCGGGCAAAGTAGCGGTCGATGTAGTTGGCGGCGGCGCCGCGCTCGATCTGCAGGTTCTGGGCCAGGCCGAAGGCGCTCATGCCGTAGATCAGGCCGAAGTTGATGACCTTGGCGTAGCGGCGCTGCTCGGAATCGACTTCGTCCGGGGCGACGCCGAAGATTTCGGCGGCGGTCGCGCGGTGGATGTCGACGCCTTCGGCAAACGCCTTCAGCATCGCTTCGTCGCCCGAGATGTGGGCCATGATGCGCAGCTCGATCTGCGAGTAGTCGGCCGAGACGATCACGCTGCCCGGCGGCGCAACAAAAGCTTCGCGGATGCGGCGGCCTTCGCCGGTGCGCACCGGGATGTTCTGCAGGTTCGGATCGTTCGAGGCCAGGCGGCCCGTGATGGCAACTGCCTGCGCGTAGTTGGTGTGCACGCGGCCGGTGCTCTGATTGACCATCTTCGGCAGCTTGTCGGTATAGGTCGATTTCAGCTTCGACAGGCTGCGGTGCTCGAGCAGGACCTTCGGCAATGGAAAATCCTCGGCCAGCTTTTGCAGCACCTCTTCGTCGGTCGAGGGCGCGCCGGTGGCGGTCTTCTTGATGACCGGCAGGCCGAGCTTCACGAAGAAGATCTCGCCGATCTGTTTCGGCGAGCCGAGGTTGAACGGGCCGCCGGCCATCTCGTAGGCCTTGGCTTCGAGTTCAACCAGGCGCGCGCCCAGTTCGCGCGATTGCGCTTCCAGTTTCGCGGCGTCGATCAGCACGCCGTTACGCTCGATCTTCTGCAGCACGATCTGGGTCGGCAGCTCGATGTTCCTGTAGATGAAGCTCAGGCCCGCATCCTTTTCCACGTGCGGCAGCATGGTCTGGTGCAGGCGCAGCGTGATGTCGGAATCCTCGGCCGCGTACTCGGTCGCGCGATTCAGTTCGACCTGGTCGAAACAGATCATGTTGGCGCCCTTGCCGCAGACGTCGACGAAAGGAATCGTCGTGTAGCCGAGGTGGCGCATCGCCATCGTGTCCATGTCGTGCGGCTTGTGCGACTCGAACACGTAGGACTGCAGCAGCGTATCGTGGACGATGCCCTTTAAGGTCACCCCATGGTTGTTAAAAATGTGCATGTCGTACTTCAGGTTCTGGCCCAGCTTCGGCTTGTCCGGGTTTTCCAGCCAGCCGCGCATGCGTTCCAGCACCTCTTCGCGCGGCAGCTGTTCCGGCACGCCGGCATAGCGGTGCGCCACCGGGATATAGGCGCCCTTGCCCGCTTCGACGGACAAGGAGATGCCGACCATCTGCGCCGTCATCGGGTCGAGCGAAGTCGTTTCGGTATCGACCGAAGTCAGCTCGGCCGCATCGGCCAGCGCCAGCCATTTATCGAGCTGCTCCCAGGTCGTCACCAGTTCGTATTCGCCCTTGATGATCGGCATGCCGGGCAGCGTGTCCTGTGCGCCTTCCGGCGAATTGAGGACAGGGCCGCCGGCCGGCGTTTGCGACAGTTCGCGCAGCATGGTTTTAAAGCCGTAGCGATTGAAAAAGTCGCGCAGCGCATCCGTGTCTTCCGGACGCGCCACTAAACTTTCCTCGATCGAGATCACGTGGCCCATCAGGTCGCAGTCGGTTTTTACCGTGATCAGCTGGCGTCCCTGCGGCAGCCATTCCAATGCCGAGCGCAGGTTTTCGCCGACGGCGCCGGTAATCGTGTGCGCGTTTTCGATCACGCCGTCGAGCGAGCCGTGCAAGGCCAGCCATTTCAGGGCCGTCTTCGGGCCGCACTTGTTCACGCCCGGCACGTTGTCGACGGTGTCGCCGATCAGGGTCAGGTAGTCGATGATGCGGTTCGGCGGCACGCCGAATTTCGTCAACACGCCGGCTTCGTCGAGCTTTTCGTTGCTCATCGTATTGATGAGCGTGACCTTGTCGTTGACCAGCTGTGCCAGGTCCTTGTCGCCGGTCGAGACGATGGTGTGCATGCCCTTCGCGGCGGCCTGCACGGCCAGGGTGCCTATCACGTCGTCGGCCTCCACTCCTTCTACCATCAGGATCGGCCAGCCCATGTGGCGCACTACTTCGTGGATCGGCTCGATCTGCTTGGAGAGGTCGGGCGGCATCGAGGCGCGGGTCGCCTTGTACTCGGGGTACATATCGTCGCGGAAGGTTTTACCTTTCGCGTCGAAGACGCAGGCAATGTAGGCGGCCGGATAGTCGGCGCGCAGGCGGCGCAGCATGTTGACCATGCCGTGCATGGCGCCGGTCGGGTGGCCGTCCGGGCCGCGCAGGTCGGGCAAGGCGTGGAAGGCGCGGTACAAATAGCTGGAACCGTCGACGAGCAGCAGGGTATTTTGCATAGGTGTAGGGTGAAGCGGCGAAGAGCCAAAAGTGGGTCCGCAAGCGGGTGGTACATTATCGCAGAATCGGCATGAAGAAAGCACAACAGGAAGGCTGCGGCTGAGCTCTTATATGGGGTCGCCGGCACACATTTCACAGGGAAGGCACTGTGTTTGTTACAATGGTTCAAACGATATTAGGTGACCATCATGCCGCGCACACTTCCCCGCCTGACCCTGTCGATCGCCCTGCTGGCCTGCGCCGGCGCAGTGTACGCACAAACGGCCCAGACCGGACAAACCTCGCCGGCCGCACCTGCTGCGACCAGCGGGCAGCCGCAGACCGAACGCATCGAACCGGGCAGCGACGAGCCGGCCACGAAGATCGAACCGCGCCGCGGCACCCGGATCAAGGAAAAGCGCAACAATGGCCAGGTGACCGAAGTCGAAGTCCAGGCGGGCAAAAGCCACTATACGCTGAAGCCGAACCAGCCCGCCGGCAACGCGGTGCCGGGCGATGCACAGAGCAGCGCCTTCCGCGCACCGCAATGGCAGGTGATGGAATTCGACCTGAACGGGAAGAAAAAGGCGGCCGATGCCGAGGCTGCTGCTGCCGCTGCGGGAACCACGGCGCCGGCGCCGCCAGGCAGCGTGACCGCCAGCTCGATCGGCGCTGCAGGCGCACCGAAGGTCAAGGTGCCGCCGGCAACTGTCCAGATGACGAAGCCGGCGGACATTCCGCCGCCACCGCCGCTGCCCGCTACCCGCTGATCCAGCTGCCAGGCAGGCGCTTGCGCCCGCGCGCCCAGATTCTTTCCACCTCAGACTTTCAAGCCCTCTCGCACCATGGCAGTTTTCACGGCGGTAACACTGGATGACCTCACCCAGTGGATGAAACAGTTTCCTCTCGGCCAGGCAGTGGCGCTCAAGGGCATTGCCTCCGGCATCGAAAACAGTAATTTCTTCCTGACGACCCAGCGCGGCGCCGAGCGTGCCGAGTATGTGCTGACGGTCTTCGAGAACCTCGACTTCGACCAGTTGCCCTTCTACCTGCAACTGATGCGCCACCTGGCCGAGCGCGGCATCCCGGTGCCGGCGCCGGTGCCGAATGCCGTCGGCGACCTCGTGGTGCCGCTGCACGGCAAGCCGGCCGCCATCGTCAGTAAACTCGAGGGCAGCTCGCAGATGGACCCGCAACCGGTGCACTGCGCGGAGGTCGGTACGATGCTGGCGCGCATGCACCTGGCAGCAAGCGACTTCCCGATGCAGCAGCCGAACCTGCGCGGCCTGGCGTGGTGGCAGGCCACCACGCCGCTCGTGCTGCCCTATCTGACGCCCGCGAACGCCTGCTTCCTGCACGATGAAGTCACGTTCCAGACAGAGTTCGCAGCCAGCCCCGTCTACGCGCAATTGCCGCGCGGCCCGGTCCACGCCGACCTGTTCCGTAATAACGTGATGTTCGTCGGCGAAAAGCTGACCGGCTGCTTCGACTTTTATTTTGCCGGCGTCGACACCTGGCTGTTCGACCTGGCCGTGACCGTCAACGACTGGTGCATCGACCTGGACAGCGGCGAGCTCGACGAGGCGCGCGTGAATGCGCTGCTGGCCAGCTACCGCGCCGTGCGCCCGTTCACCGATGCGGAAGACATTGCCTGGCAACCGATGCTGCGCGCCGCGGCGCTGCGCTTCTGGCTGTCGCGCCTGTACGACTTTTACGTGCCGCGCGAGGCCGAGATGCTGACGCCCCACGACCCCACCCATTTCGAGCGCATCCTGCGCGAGCGCATTGCGACGCCCGCACCGCGCCTGGCTAATTTCGAATGAACAACATGCCCGCAATTACCGGCTGGAACTGGCTGAAGCAAGGCACCGGCCTGTTCCGCAAACAACCCGCCGCGCTGACGACCCTGCTGTTCGCCAACATCCTGTTCAGCCTGCTGATCAGCGCCGTGCCGCTGCTGGGCAAGATGGTGGCCGTGGTCCTGATTCCCTCGTTCTCGATGGCTTTCATGAAGGCCTGCCTGATGATCGAGAACGGCGAGCGCGTCACGCCCCCGGTACTGCTGACCGGCTTCAGGAAGCCGGTCATCGGTCCGCTGTGCAAGATCGGCCTGATCTACCTCGGCGCCTCGCTGCTGCTGACCTTGCTCACCAAGGTCGCGATCGACCCGAGCTTCTGGCAGCAGGTGTCGCAGCCGGTGGACCCGGCCGCGCCGCCGCAGGTGCAAGCTTCGGACCTGCTGGCCATGTTCGGCATTTTCCTGCTGGACGTGGCGGTGCTGATCGCACTGGCCTTTGCCGCGCCGCTCACCTACTGGCAGCAAATGGGGCCGGGCAAGGCCACCTTTTACAGTTTCTTCGCCGTCCTGAAAAGCGCGCGCGTGTTCATCGTGCTGCTGATGGCCTGGTTCGCGATCTTCTTCGGCATCTGCTTCATCGTCGCGCTGGTGCTGGGCGGCACGAGCCTGGCGCGCGTGGCGATCATGTGGCTGATCTTCCTGTTCGTGCTGCTGCTGCAGTGCGCGATGTATGCGGGGTATCGGCAGATTTTCGGGAAGCCGGTGGAGATGCCGGCGACAGGGCGCGTCAACCTCGACAAGTGAAGCTGTTGTAGGGTGGGCGGATCTCCGCCCACGCGGTGATACGCGACGGCACGATAATCGAGCATGCAATCGGAGCAGTACGCGGGGGCGCGGTCATCAGGTACGAAGTCGGAGCCGTTGCGTATCACCGCGTGGGCATGAATGCCCACCCTACGCAAGGCCCCCTTAGCGGGCGATCCGCTCCAGTTTCGCCACCGACAGATCGAGCACTTTCATCCCGGCCGCGCCGAAGTTGATCTGCGCGCGCGCCGCACCGGCGCCACCCTCGATATTCACGATCACGCCTTCGCCGAACTTGGCATGCGCCACCGCTTCGCCGATGCGCCAGCCGGAGCCCCCGCCCGATTTCTGGGTGATCTGGGCGGCGATCTTGTTGTCGCTACCGGCGTTGCGGAAGGCGGCGTCGTCCCAGGCGGTCGCCGCCTTCTTGTTGGCGAACCAGTGGCTCTGCACGCGCGGCGAGAGCCATTTCAGGGCTTCTTCGGGCAGCTCGTCGAAGAAGCGCGATTTCATATTGAAACGGGTCTGGCCGTGCAGCATGCGCTGCTGGGTGAAGCTCATATATAAACGCTTGCGTGCGCGCGTGATCGCCACATACATCAGGCGCCGCTCTTCGTCCACGCCGTCCGCCTCGCGGGCGCTGGTTTCATGCGGGAACAGGCCCTCTTCCAGACCCGTGATGAACACGGCATCGAATTCCAGGCCCTTGGCCGAGTGCACCGTCATCAGCTGCATCGCGTCCTGCCCCGCCTGGGCCTGGGCATCCCCCGCTTCAAGGGAGGCGTGGGCGAGGAAGGCGGACAGCGGCGACATGACCTGCGGCAGCGGCGTGTCGGCATCCATGATCTCGATGCCGTCCTGGTACACGACCGCGTCGCCGGCCTGCGCCTGCGAGGGCGGACCCAGGTGGGCCGGCGCGAACTGGCCGAAGCCTTCTTCCTGCACGAACTGGGTCGCCGCGTTGACCATCTGCTCCAGGTTTTCGATACGGTCGGCGCCTTCTTTTTCGTTGGCGTAGTGGGTGAGCAGGTTGCTGCGCTCGAGCACGACACGCACCATTTCCGGCAGCGCCAGCTGCTGGGTCTCGAAGCGCGCGCCCTCGATCAGTTTCACGAAGCCGCCGAGCGAGGTGCCGGCCTTGCCCGTCATGTAGGGCACGGCCGCGTACAGCGAGATGCCATAGGTATCGGCCGCCATCTGCAGCTGCTCGATCGAGCGCACGCCGATGCCGCGGGTCGGGAAATTCACGACGCGCAGGAAAGCGGAATCGTTGTGCGGATTGTCCATCAGCTGCAGATAGGCGATCGCATGCTTGACCTCGGCGCGCTGGAAGTAGCGCAGGCCGCCGTAGACGGTATAGGGAATGCCGGCCGCAAACAGCGCGTGCTCGATGACCCGGCTTTGCGCGTTCGAGCGATACAGGATCGCGATTTCCTTGCGCTCCAGGCCTTCGCCCATCAGGCTTTTGGCTTCTTCGATGATCCACTGCGCTTCTTCGAGATCCGACGATGCTTCATAGATGCGCACCGGCTCGCCCTGCCCCGCATCGGTACGCAGGTTTTTCCCCAAACGCTTCGTGTTGTTGGCGATCAGGTAGTTGGCGCTGTCGAGGATGTGGCCATGCGAGCGGTAGTTCTGCTCCAGCTTGATCAGGTTCTTGACATGGAAATCGCGCTCGAAGGCCGACATGTTGCCGACGTTGGCGCCACGGAAGGCGTAGATGCTCTGGTCGTCGTCGCCGACGGCGAAGATGGCGCCGCCGACCTGCTCGCCATGCCCGGCCAGCAGTTTGAGCAGGTTGTACTGCAGGTCATTGGTATCCTGGAACTCGTCGACCAGCACGTGCTTGAAACGCATCTGGTAGTGCTGGCGCAGCGGCGCGTTGCGCGACAGCAGCTCGTAGGAGCGCAGCAGCAGCTCGGCGAAATCGACCACGCCTTCTTTCTGGCATTGCTGGTCGTAGAGTTCGTAGAGCTCGACCATCTTGCGTTCGATCGGATCGTAGGCCTCGACCTGGCCCGCGCGCAGTCCCTGGTCCTTCGCGTTGTTGATGAAGTACATCAGGTTTTTGGCCGGATATTTTTCATCGTCGACGTTTGCCGCTTTGAGTAACCGCTTGATCATCGACAGCTGGTCCTGCGAGTCGAGGATCTGGAACGATTGCGGCAGCGCGGCGTCGCGGTAGTGGGTGCGCAGCAGGCGGTTGCACAGGCCGTGGAAGGTGCCGATCCACATGCCGCGCGTGTTCACCGGCAGCATGGTCGACAGGCGGGTCAGCATCTCCTTCGCCGCCTTGTTGGTAAACGTTACCGCCATGATGCCGGCCGGGCTCACCTGTCCGGTCTGGAGCAGCCAGGCAATACGGGTCGTCAGGACGCGGGTCTTGCCCGAACCGGCGCCGGCAAGGATCAGCGCACTTTGCGAGGGCAGCGTAACGGCTGCCAATTGTTCGGGATTGAGGTTGTGAAGGAGATTCATGCGGCCATTATAGCGCCGGGATCTACTGTATGCCCATCCAGTCACGCGTAGAAACTGTTCAGTGTTGACAGAAAATTTCGACCGAGCTCGTATTCTGAAAGAATATTTCGCATTGAGCGCAGCGGGCTGGCCGCCGATGTCCCACCGCTCGTGCTGCATCTCATGCATGGATTCGTCAATTTCCCACGCACCATGCATGAGCAATTTCCAAGCGAAAATCGAAAAAGCCGCTCTATCTTTCGATATCTTCATTTAACTCAGCAGTAACGGCACGCATCCCTCCCGCGCGCCACCTGTTCAGAAATTCGCTTAACTTAACGACAAATACGCGATGCATCGCGTGGTCCAATATCCATTGTTGTCACCAAAGGAGAAACCTATGTTGAATCGAGTCGTGACGGTCGCCGCACTTGCAGTCGGCGGAATGATGTTGTCGAAACAAATGAAGAAGGGCCGCACCCAGAACGGCGATTCGTCGATCATCGAGGCGATCGAAGTGAACGTCCCGCTGCGCACGGCCTACAACCAGTTCACCCAGTTCGAGGACTTCCCGCAGTTCATGAAGAGCGTCAAGGAGATCCGCCAGCTCGACGACAAGCGCCTGCACTGGAAAGCGAATATTGCCGGCGAAGACAAGGAATGGGATGCGGAAATCACCGAGCAGATTCCCGACAAGCGCATCGCCTGGCGCAGCATCGGCGGCGTGCACAATGCCGGCGTAGTAACCTTCCATAAAATCTCGGACAACGTCACCCGCGTGACGCTGCAGATGGATTACCAGCCGGACGGTGCGCTGGAAGCCATCGGCGACGCCCTTGGGGCGGTGCGCATGGAAACGCGCTCGAACCTGCAAAACTACAAGGAAATGCTGGAGAAGCGCGGCTCCGAAACGGGCGCATGGCGCGGCAAGATCGACCAGCACTGATCAGTGCAGCGTTGAATAAAAACAGCCCGGAGGCCAGCGATGGCCTCCGGGCTGTCTTCGTTCGCAGGACGTCCCGACCGCGGCCGGGATGCAGCTTTTACCAGACCCGGCAACGCTTCAGCGCCGCCATCGGCTGCCCCGGCTTGCAGGCGAAGGCCTTCTCGAACTCCGGCATGTTGATCACGACACCGTTCACCCGGTACTTGCCCGGCGAATGGGGATCGGTCATGGCGGTGACGCGCAGGTTTTCAGGACGGTCGTTTTCGCAGGCCCATTGCGCATAGCCGACGAAGAAACGCTGCTCCGGCGTGAGGCCATCACGCGCAGGCTGCGCCTGCTGAGGCATGCTCGCCATCTGCGTCTTCCAGGCCATCCAGCCGAGGATCACACCGCCCAGATCGGCCACATCCTCGCCCAGGGTCAGCTTGCTGTTGATCTTGATGTCGTCCACCACCGTGTAGCCCGCGTACTGGTCGACGATGCACTGGGCGCGGTCGGTGAATTCCTTCGCGTCCTTTTTGGTCCACCAATCTTTCAGGTTGCCCCTGGCATCGAACTGGCGACCCTCGTCGTCGAACGCATGAGTCAGTTCGTGGCCGATGGTGCCGCCCGTGTTGCCGTAGCCGGGCGCGTCGTCCATCTTCGGATCGAACAGCGGCGGCTGCAGCACGCCGGCCGGGAAGTTGATGTCGTTCATCTGCGGATTGAAATAGGCGTTCACCGTCGGCGGTGTCATCAGCCACTCGCTGCGGTCGAGCGGCTTGCCGATCTTGGCCAGCTGGCGCCGGTTCTCGAACTGCGTGCCGCGGATCGCGTTGCCGGTGAAATCGTCGGGCCGGACCTCGAAGGCCGAATAATCGCGCCAGGTGTCCGGGTAGCCGATCTTGTTGACGATGGCGTCCAGCTTTTCGCGGGCGCGCTTCTTCGTGTCCGGGCTCATCCAGTCGAGCGACTCGATGTCCTTGGCCATGGCCTCTTCCACCTGGCGCGTCATGTGCAGCGATTTCGCCTTCAGTTCCGGCGAGAATGCGCGGCTGACGAATTCCTGGCCCAGCGCTTCGCCCAGCTGGGCGTCGACCAGCTGCACGCAACGCTTCCAGCGC
Organism: Massilia sp. LXY-5; assembly: GCF_059801075.1. Lineage (NCBI taxonomy): Bacteria > Pseudomonadati > Pseudomonadota > Betaproteobacteria > Burkholderiales > Oxalobacteraceae > Massilia > Massilia sp. LXY-5. Next base: position 119,651 of record NZ_JBNNEH010000003.1, on the reverse strand, counting down.
GGCGGCTGTTTCTCGACACCGCGCAGGGTCTGGCTGAAGAAGGCGAAATGCGGCTGGTCGAACTGCGGCGCCAGCGCCGGAGAGAGGCTTTTCAGCACATGCCAGCGCAGATAGGTCTTGACCGCCACCAGGTCGTTCGCGCGCAGCTGTTTACTGAACGCCTTCATGAACTTCGGTTCGGTCACGTTGAAGGTCTTGATGCCCGGCTGGCCGGCGGCTGCCAGATAGCTTTTCCAATCAAAACCCGGCGTCATCGCCTGCAGGCCTTTCAGGTCGGTCTTGTGGAACAGTTTATAGGGGTCGCGCTTGTCGACCCGGGTCAGCGAGGCCTGGGCCAGCGCGGTTTCGAGGCGCATCACGGTCGCGGCCGAACGTTTGGCGCTCGCTTCCGATTCGCCGATCAGGCCGAACATCGTGCGCACGTGGGCTTCGTACTTGGCGCGGATTTCCTTGGAGCGCGCGTCGGTTTTCAGGTAATAGTCGCGGTCCGGCAAACCCAGGCCGCCGCCGCTGGCAAAGGCGATCACGCGGGTCGAGTCGCCGAAGTCCTGGTTCGAGCTGAACCCGAAGAAGAAATCCTCGCTCGACAAGGCCAGTTGCAGCCCGGCCAGTACGCGCGGCAGTTCGCGGATCGAGGCCATGCTGTCGATCTGGGTGAGGAAAGGCGCAAGCGGCTCGGCGCCGCGTTTGGCGATCGCGCCCTCGTCCATGCAGGCGCCGAAATAATCGCCGATTTTTTGCTGGGTCGCGTTGCGGCCCTCTTTCTGTTTCGCCAGGCCGTCGAGGATGCCCCACAGGTAGCGCTGGTTATCCTGCGCCAGCTTGCTGTAGACCGACCAGCGCGCCTGGTCGCTTGGGACCGGGTTGTTCTTCATCCAGCCGCCGCAGGCGTACTGGTAAAAATCGACACAGGGATCGGCGCTCTTGTCCATCGCGCTGACGTCCAGGCCCGGCGTGTAGGGGAAGGTCGTGGCCGGACGATCCAGTTCGGTGGTCTGGGCAGAGGCGAAGGCGGCGCTGGAGGCAAGCGCGCCGGCGAGGGCAAGACGGGTCAGTTGGTGCATGGGTGGATGTCCGCGAAAGTGATCCTCCATGCTGACATATAAATATTGCTGAAGCAATAATGATCAGCTGCTGATAGGGAATGCAGAACGCGTATTAAACCGGCCGATAAAGCGTCATACTTGCTTTGATAGCAACAACTTCGTACACTTGGCCGCTCGGGCTGCCTGCAATCGGCCAGAAGGAGACCTTCGCATATCGATCGACTTCCTTCCTGGGAATGTGGCTCCGCGCTGGCCTTCAAGGAATCAGAGCAGTGCGGCATTGAGGTTCTGCGCCTTCAATGCGAGTGCCGCCAGCATAGCCCTCATCTGATGTACAGTGATCCCGAGGTGAAGGCCAGGATGCACCAGGCGGCAATCGGCGACTGGAAGCTGCAACTGGAACCTAAGTTAGTCATTTGTACTAGAGCGAAAAGGACGTTTGTCACTACTCCAACTCACCGGCAAAGAGTATTGTCGAGGTTTCAATTAGCCGGTGCGAAGAGCATGAAACTTCCAGGGTTCTCAAGCATTGTGACGTCACGCATAACGAACCTAAGCCCGTCCTTACTTCTTGGATCGGCTAAACATTGTTATGCCTGCTTACTTTAGTAAAACCTCTACCATGTCGTCAGTTAACATCAATTTTCGCCTGTTGCTTCAATGGTTGGTGACCGCCAAGGGTGAAAAATTGGGTTTTACCGAGCAGGCCAGACTAATCTTAAACTAGCGCGATCTGACCTTGCTTACCGGTCAGCGCCTTATCCTGTTCTGTATTTTTTAGAAATGCTTTAAGAGGATCTCGATGAGAAGCCACGTTACCTCTGCAAACCCACAGCCGGAACCATCCAGCAAAATTGAGGTAATGGAGAGGGGCGGGCCAGCCTCTCGTCCGGAATTTGGAAGTGATTATTGTCGGACGTTTGATCTCGAAAGCGCACGGTTGCACCCGTCAAACAAGAAGGCGGCGGTCCACCAGCAGGACGCGTTAGGGAAGCTTCATACCTGGTTTCGGTCCGCCTCTCGCATGCCGGAGGCAGGGGGTATTGTTGTGCTTCCGACTGGCGGGGGGAAGACTTTCACCGCGGTCCGTTTCCTTTGCAATGGCCCCTTATCGCGGGGCTATAAAGTATTGTGGCTCGCTCACACGCATCATTTGCTCGACCAGGCCTACCAAAGTTTCGCTCCCTTGGACGAAGATGAGGCGAACAGGAAAGGCGTTGAGGTTGGCCTGATAGCCGAACCCAAAAGCACGCTTACGATTCGCGTTGTCTCAGGTACGCCTGAACATTGTCCAGTTAGCACAGTCAAGCGATCGGATGATGTTCTCATCATTACACTCCAAACCTTGCGGCTCGCGTGGGAAAATCGCGGCCACTTGGCTGGGCTAAGCGATTTTCTCGCGTCGGCAGGGGAAAAGTTGTTCGTCGTCTTTGACGAGGCGCATCATGCTCCAGCGCCAGGCTATCGATCACTCATCAATGATTTGCGAAAGCACCACCAGAAGATGTATCTTCTAGGGCTTACCGCAACACCGACCTATACAGACGAGCGGAAAAAGGGTTGGCTAAAGGACCTTTTCCCGCAGGAGATCATCTATCAGGTGAGTGCCAGCAAGCTTATCGCTTCCGGCGTTCTGGCCAAGCCCATCTTCGAACGAACCCATACCGACTTCACTCCAAGTTTCAATGAGCGCGAATTCGAGAGATGGGTCGGTACGTATCGCGACCTGCCTGAAAGCGTTATCGACAACCTCGCCCGAAATCAGAAACGAAACACTCTGATTGCGGAAGCATATGTAAAGAACCGAAAGAAATATGGCCAGACGATCATTTTTGCCGAGCGCTGGCATCAATGCGAATTCTTGTGTGAAGTATTACGCAGGCGAGGCGTACGCGCCGGCGCGGTTTACTCCCATGTCGATGCATCGAAAGCGACCGCCGCTGGCAGGAACATGCGTGAAAAGGGGCACAATGGGAAGGTCTTGGAATCCTTTAAAAAGGGAGAGCTAGACGTCATCATCAACATTAAGATGCTAACCGAAGGGACCGACGTTCCATCGGTGAATACCGTCTTTCTCACACGTGAGACCACCAGTCGCATATTGGCGACACAAATGGTGGGCCGAGCGTTACGTGGACCAAAATTCGGGGGTACAGAGATTGCTTATATTGTATCTTTTACCGACAACTGGCAGCACCGCATCAATTTTGCGGACTACAGTCAACTCGAGTCAGGGGATACAATCGACGACGTAGATGAATATGCAAAGCGCCCCCCACTAAGCTTAATTTCCGTTAGCCTTATCCACAGTCTCGCGCAAACGATGGACTCCGGTATTACCGTTACGCCGGGTCCGTTCTTGTCCTTAATGCCGGTGGGCTGGTACCGGACTCAATACGACTCATTGGTCGATGGCACTGACGACACGGAGACGGTCCGCGACCTCGTGATGGTGTTTGACGACTGTAAGCTGGGCTTCGAGTCTCTCGTTAACCACTTGAAAAAACTCAATCTTACTGGGTTCGCGAGCGAAAGCCTTACGCTGACAGACGTGAAGGAAAGTCTGGAAACGTGGTCATCTAGATTTTTTGCGCAGACTGAATCGCGTCATCAGGAGGAACTGCTTAAGTCTCTGTTGGACATCGCTCGCCACATGGCACAGAATGATGGCGCCGCGCCCGAGTTCATCCTCTTTGAAGAACGAACTGGGCACGATCTGGATGTCGTTGCCGAAACGTTCATCAACCGGGGGCTAACGCTTCGCGAAGTTCAAGAAGCACTGTACACCGAGTATCTCCGCTCGGACCGTTACTGGCCAACACTTTATTCCAACTTCGATCGTTTCAAGTCGCACTTTGACGGGTGCGTAAATCGCATCCAGTTGCCACGATCTACAGCACCGCGTTTGACCTCGCCGGTTCGAGAAGTGATTCCAGCCCGGGAACCAACGGAAGATGTCAAATTGCAGGTTAAGCGCCGCGACGGATTTGCGTGTCTCTGCTGCGGAGAAGACAACCGGCGCTTGCTGCAGATTGATCATGTCGCGCCAAGCTACGTAGGCGGTGACAATACGCTTGCCAATCTACAAACTCTATGTAGGACATGCAATCATACCAAGAGCATCAAGACGGTCAACTTTCGGGTTCAGCATAACCAGTGTTTAACCAGTGCACCCTCATGCTTCCCGGAGTTTGATATGCCTTCTGGTCCCGGGGCGAAGGAAGCTCTGCAGTGGAAGCGGTATCTTCGACGCGCAATCAATTTTTATTTTCAAGGCGCCGCGGTCAGTGATATTCATATCGGTGCGCGAGGCAGGGATTTCTACGAATGGGAGATCGAGCTTTGCGATGGAAACGATCCCACTTGGTTGAAGTCCCACCTTAAGCAGCTTGTGACGCGCATTCGTGCACAGATAAACATGGCCCGAAGCGACGGTTTTGTTATGCAAAGACTGATCGTGAGAGCACCAAATGGGAAAGTCGTCACTTGGCCACTACGTAGCCAATTATAGATTGGGCCGCCGCTATTGCTCATAGCGCCCGAGGCGTGCAGCCAGCAATGTCAGCGCGTTGGGGAAGCAGCCCACGCGCTGATCGCGTCGCGATATCACCAGAATCAACGTACCACGCGGCAAGGCAGCATAGTGTCCAATGGAAACGAATGTTAAAACACAAAGCGCACCCAAAAAATCAAACAAAAATTTCCTTAACGCAGCGGCTATGGCCGCATAGCTCTACGTGGGATTTCAGCCTGCTATAGCCCATGCTAGTCTCCTCTCTAAAGATTACCGCCCAGTTCGCGCGACTTGAAATGTTACCGCTGCTTCGCAGTTAGCAGCATTTGGTTATCGCAAGCGTCGACGATCGCATTGTGTAGTCGAGTACGCGAACTTGAAGCAAAGTTGAGCGGCAACTCATCTGTTGGTCGCTCTTGGCCGTCCACAATGGGTGGGAAGCGGACGTTACAATAGGTCCGCAATCGGCCAGGACCACACACTAACTGAAGAGGGCATCATGCGTGTAGACGTAAGTAGCGAATTGGCACTCTGCGTTAAACGCCTTAATGGAATGGTGCTGGACGAGGTTTTGCCGCAGCCTCGATTTCCTAACAATGCCGACTATTGGTTCCCTGAGCAAAATATAGTGGCGGAACTAAAGTGCCTTACTGAAGACCTCGCAACAGATTTCGTTTTCAAGAACGTTTTGAACGCGCTGCACGCCTCATGGGTTCAACGAGGTCTATTGCCCCCGGCGAAAGGAAAAATCAAGTTAAATCTCCAAGATCTTCCACTCACATGTGCGCGAGAGTTTGTCTCTAAACTTAAACGAAAACTCGAAACAAGTACGCTTAGAAAAGCAAACCGACAACTTCGGGACACGAAAAGATACTTTTCCGCGCCAAACGCGAAAGGACTTCTTTTGTTGGTGAACGACGGCAACTCCCTTTTCACACCTTTAATGATGAGTTACATACTCGCCAATACGTTAGCGGGACAATACTCGAGCATAGACTCAATTATTTACTTTTCCGTCAACGAATTTTGTACTACACCTGGAGTCGCCTCAGGCCCTTTCTGGATGGATCTCAGGCTTCCTTCCCGAGATCCCGTTCCATTAGCCTTCCGCAGCCAGTTTCGTAATATGTGGTTTACCCACCTGAGTGATATAACTTCCGAGCCTATAAGCGCAGTGTTGATGCCCAACGAGCCGGACATCATCGCCAATATGCAGTTCGCCTCCCGCTAAGAATTCGCTTTACAAGAGGGCATTGCCACGATCTTTGTTTGGCGTCTCAGTTTCCGCTTGAGCGATGCAGTACGCGTTGGTTTAGAAAATGGGAGGTTTCGTAGGCACACTTTAGCCGGCTAGTAGTACGTCGCTAAAACGCCCTGCTATGTCCGCTTCGGGTCGCAAGCAGACGCTACCAAACCAGAAATCGGACGCGCACAGTTCACCAAGTCCACCCGCCAGACCAGCCTCCTGTCACTTTTTGTACGTAAAACGTCATCACCGAGGAGCGGCCCATGACAAAGTTTCTTGTTTCCTTCCCCGCGAGCGCGATGGACGTTCCCGCCGAGGACATGCCTGCTGTCGCTGAAGCGTCACACGCGGTTATCCGCGAGGCAAAGGCCGCCGGGGTCTACGTGTTTGGCGGCGGAATCAACAGTGAGGTCGCCCCAGTCATGATTGCAGCGGACGCGAGCTACACAACCGGGACATACCCCCAGACCCGAGAGTTCGATGGGGGCTTTTGCGTACTCGAACTGCCGTCCAGACCGGATGCTGTTCGGTGGGCGGCCAGGCTCGCTGCGGCCTGCCGCTGTGCACAGGAGCTGCGCGAGTTCTACTACGATCCTGAAAGCTGATGTAGATGCCGGACCTGATCCGTTTCACCGCCCTCTTCGCCCTCACCGCCCTCGCCGAAATTGTCGGCTGCTATCTGCCCTGGCTGATACTCAAGCAAGGTAAATCCGTTTGGCTGCTGCTGCCGGCCGCCGCATCGCTGACCCTGTTCGCCTGGCTGCTGACCCTGCATCCGACTGCCGCCGGCCGCACCTATGCGGCCTACGGCGGCATGTATATCGCGGTGGCCCTGCTGTGGCTACGCTTCGTGGACGGCATCCCGCTGAGCCGCTGGGACCTGGCCGGGGCCGGCCTGGCGCTGGCCGGGATGGCCGTGATCGCCCTGCAGCCGCGCTAGATCAGTCGCCCGGCCCCTCGCCCGGCATCGTGTCGGCCATCAGCCGCAATTCTTCGGGCGTCAGGTCTTCCGGTTTCTTGCCCGCGAGGGCATCGAAGTCCTCCGCCCCGGATGCTTTGTCCTCTTGCGGCTGCACTTGCGGCTGTCCTGTGGCATGGCCGCCCTGCTCGGCCGCGGCTCCCGGTTGCTTGTTCATGTCGTGCTCCATTCTGGTGGTTCAAAACCCCAGTCTGGCACAGGGGCGCCTTCGGTGGCGCCCCGCTCCGGCCCATCAATGGCCTGGGCCGCCTCCGCCGCCTCCGCCGCCTCCGCCGCCGGCCCCATGCATGCCCGGCCCGCCGCCGCCACGCATCGGGCGCTGGCCGTTGCCGCCGAAACTGCCGAAGCGGTAGGACAGGCCGACGAAATACGTCCGGCCATTGAAGCGGCGGATGCTGTGTTCGCGCAGGCGGTCGGTCTCGGTGATCGATTCCATCTTCTGGGAATCGAACAGGTCGTTTACGTTGAGCACCAGGGAGAGCGCCGGGCTCAGGTTGTGGCGGTAATTGAAATCGGCCGTGCGGACCGGCTGGCGGTAACCCTCGCCGAGCAGGGTCTTGCCCTGGGCGTTGAGCATCAACTGGAAATGGTTGTTGCGGTCGTATTGATAGCCGAAACGGGCGCGTCCGCTCAAGGTGGTCGCGCTGCGCTTGTCGCCGCTGGCACTGCCCAGCACGCTTTGTTCGGCATAGCCGAGGTTGCCGCTGGCGTTGACGCTCAGCTTGTCCGTGAGCTTGCCGCCGAACGTAAATTCGAGGCCGCCCGAATTGCTGCTGCCGGCGTTTTCCTTGGTCGTCAGCAGGACATTGTCGGCCAGGAAGAAGCGGCGTTCGGAAATCAGGTCGGTATCGCGCCGCGCGTACAGGCGCAGGTTCGTATCCACTTTGCCGAGCTTGGTCTCGATGCCGAACTCGAGCGAATCGGAGTCGCTCGGCTGCAGCGCCGGATTGCCGGAGGAAACGTTGTACTCGTCGCGGTACACGACGAAGGGATTCAGGTCGCCCGCGCCCGGACGGCGAATGCGGTGCGCGTAGCTCAGGCGCAGCGTGGTGTCGTCGGACCAGCCATAGGTGACGAAGGCGCTCGGGATCGCGTCCAGGTAATGGTTGCCGGCACGGATATTCGTCGTCGCCTGGAACATGTCGACATCGGTGTACTCGGCGCGCAGGCCGCCGAGCACGCCCCAGTCCTTGTTGATGCGCCATTGATACGAGGCGTACAGGGCCGCGGTCGTCTCGTCGAGCTCGAAGCGGTTGCTGCGGCCGGTGTTGAGGCGTTCGGCTAGCGTCGCGGCGTCGATGTCGAGGTAGGCGTTGTCGAACACGCTGCTGGTGCGCGCCAGTTTATAGCCGAGTTTGACGATGCCGTGTTCGCCCGGCAGCTCGTAGTCGCCCGTGAAGTCGGCGATGCGGTTGCTGGTCTCGTTGTCCTGACGCGTGCGCGCGGCCTGGGCATTGACGGGACGCACCGTGTAGTCGCTGGCGTTGCGCAGGTCGCCCTCGGTCTTCGCGCCGGACAGGCGCAGGTCCATTTTAAACAGTTCGCCTTGCGAGTCGCCCTTGTGGTCGAGGCGGGTCGACAGGCTGTAGTTGCGGCTGCGGCCGTCGCGGGTGGCCTGGCGCAGGTAGTCGCTGTCGACCAGGCCGGCGGCATTGGTGCTGTGGAAGCGTTCGCTCGAAACGGTATCGCTGTCGGTACCGGAGGCCATGACGGTCGCCGCGACGACATCCTTCTCGCCCAGGTTGTAGCTCAGCGACGCATTCATGCCGACGGTGTCGTTGGCGGTATCGCTGTTCGAGGCCTGGGTACTGCGCGCCACGGCGCCGGTGGCCGGATCGATGCGTTCGCGCACCGTGTCGCCGGTCGACTCGCGCTTGTCGCGGCGGCCATACACCCCGCCCTGGGCGCTCATGCGTCCGGTCGTATAGCTGCCGAAACTGCTGAGGTTGGCACGACCCTCGGTGCCGAGGTTCGCGTTCACCGAGGCGAAACCGCCGGGCGTCCGTTCGCGCCGCATCACCAGGTTCAGGATCGGTCCGCCGCCGCCCTCGTTGCCGAACTGGGCGCCGGGATTATTGATGACCTCGACCGATTCCAGGTCGGCCGCCGGCAAGGCGTTGATCGCCGCGGCCCGGTTATCGCCCTGCATCATGGCCGAGGGCTTGCCGTCGACATAGATCTGCACATTGCTCTTTCCGCGCAACGTCACGTTGCCGTCCGGGTCGACCGCCACCGAGGGCACCTTGTTCAGGGTATCGGCCACGGTATCGTTCGAGCTGGCCGGATCGGCCTTCACATCGTAGACCTGGCGGTCGATGCGGTTCGCGTTGCGCTTGGTGGTCACCGAGACCGTCGCCGCTGCCTCGGGCGCGGACTGGGCCTGCTCGGGCGTGGAAGCGGACACAGGCGCAGGCGCCTGCTGCGCCACTGCCGACACGCAGGCGAGCAGCGCGCCGAGCGCGATGGCGGATTTGGCCGGCAGGCGGGGAAGGTCGGAACGGTGTGTGGCAGGCATGGAGGCGGCGTCGCATTGCAGAGTTTGGTTGACTGCAATTGTCGCATGCAGGCATAAGCGAAATTCTTTCCGGCGCGAAGGATTTGGTAACGGCTTGTTTCAGGCCGCAGGGTAGAATCAATGGAGCCCTGTTTCGTCAACGACTACAAAGGAATGCAATGCCGACTCCCCGTTCCCTGGCCAAGACCGTCCTCGCCACGCTGCTGGCCGCGGCGCTGACCATGCCCGCCCTCGCCGCCGAACCGGCCTGGGTCACGAAAAGCAACGACAACGCCAGGGTGCTGCTGAACGTGATGGCGAAGTATTCGCCCGAAGGCGCCAGCAACCTGGGCGTGGACGGCTATGACGAGCAGATCACGGACATGTCGCGCGACCAGTTCGAGGCCACCAACCGGGATTTGCGCGCGGCGATCGCCGAACTGCAGAAGCGCATGCGCAGCGAGACCGACTCGAAGGTGAAGCAGGACTTGCAGATCCTGATCGACAAGGCCCAGGACAACATCAAGACCAATGCGCTGCAGCGCAAATACTTCATGCCCTTCGACGATCTCACCGGCATGATCTTCGGCGTCGTGCGCGCCACGCTCGACCCGCGCATCCCGCAGGCGCGCCAGCAGTCGCTGCTGGTGCGGCTGGATAAATACGCGGGCCTGGCCAAGGGCTATCGGCCGGTGACGGAACTGGCGCACGAGCGCCTGCAGGAACGCCTGAAGGCGAACAAGAATCTGCTCGGTCCGTATAAAGGCGAAATCGAACAGGCCTTGAACGACGGCCCGACCCTGTTGAAGGGAATGCGCGAGCTGCTCGCGAAAAGCGAGCTGAAAGGCTGGGAGAGCCGCTTCGACACGCTCGAAAAACAGCTGAGCGCCTACAACGCGCGCCTGAAAACGGAGATGCTGCCGCGCGCGCGGGCTGACCACCGCCTGCCGCCGGAAGTGTATGCCGACAACCTGAAGAACTTCGGCGTCGACATCGGGCCGCAGGAAATGATCTCGAAGGCCCTGACCTCGTTCGCGGAAATCCGCAACCAGATGCAGATCACGGCGAACCTGATCGCGAAGGAACGCGGCTTCAAGGATGCCGATTACCGCGTCGTGATGAATGAGCTGAAAAAGCAGCAGATCCCGCTCGATGCGGTGATGCCGCTCTACGCCGAGCGCCTGGCCGCGATCGAGTCGGCGGTGCGCGAGCAGCACATCGTCACGCTCCCGGCGCGCAAGGCCGTGATCCGCCTGGCCTCGATGGCGGAGAACGCGGCGCAACCGGCCCCGCACATGAGCCCTCCGCGCCTGATCGGCAACACCGGAGAGTATGGCGAATTCGTGCTCACCACCGGCATGCCGCCGGACGCCAGCGGCAAGCGCCTGGTGTTCGACGATTTCACCCACCAGTCGGGCACCTGGTCGATCACGGCGCACGAGGCGCGTCCCGGCCACGAACTGCAGTTCGCGAAGATGATCGAGACCGGCGTGTCGACCGCACGCGCCGTCTTCGCCTTCAACAGCGTCAACGTCGAAGGCTGGGCGCTGTATGCGGAAGCGGAAATGCAGCCCTACGAGCCGCTCGACGGCCAGCTGTTCGCGCTGCAGGCGCGCGCCATGCGTGCGGCCCGCGCCTTCCTCGACCCGATGGTCAACCTGGGCGAGATCACCCCGGACGGCGTCAAAACCTTCCTGATGCGCGACGTCGGCCTGTCCGAGGGCATGGCGACCCAGGAGATGCAGCGCTACACCTTCCGCGCGCCGGGCCAGGCGACCTCCTATTTCTACGGCTACCAGCGATTGATGGAGACGCGCCAGGCGGCCGAGGTGGCGCTGCGCGGCAAGTTCGACCGCCAGAAGTTCAACGACTTCGTGCTGGCCCAGGGGCTGGTGCCGCCGAAGCTGCTGCGCAAGGCGGTGATGGAGGAGTTCGTGCCGGCGCAGGGGAAGTAAACACGTCCGCTGGTGGATTTATTCGGTGGCGGTGGTGTAACGTACGGGGTGTTTAACTGCGCTTCGGCGCCGGACGCGCCACGCCGTTCGCGAGCGCCTCGCCGATGATCCCGCGCGTCGCCCGGTCCGCCTCCTTCTGCTGGGCTTCCATCTGCTCGCCCAGCACCTCCATTTTCTTGCCGAGCGCCTCCATCGGCTTGCCGGCCTCTTCCATCTGCTTGCCGAGGGCTTCCATTTTCGCCTGGTTGAAGGTGGCGGCGGCCAGCGCCATCCTGGTGCCGTAGGCGCCCATGGCTTCGCCGCGGCGGCCCATTTCCTTGCCCTGCTTTTCCATCTCGGCGCCGGTTTTTTCCATCGGCGCCCAGGCCTGGCGCACGCGTGCGAGCGTGGCGGCGTCCTGCACGATGTATTCCTTGCCGTCCTTGCGGAACCAGAAGAATTCGCCCTGCACGCTGCGCTTGATGCCCTCGATGTCGGCACCGTCGACGTTATCGCCGGTCATGTTCAGGCGCGAGCCGGCACGCACCAGGGCGTAGGGCTCGCCGCCTTCGCTGCGGTGCATGGCGTGCACCGCCTTGAGCCCATCGGATGGCGGCGCGGCGTGCACGGCCAGCAGGGGCGCGGCGCAGGCGGCAGCGGCGGCGCTCAGCAGGAGGGCGTGCCTGATACGGGAGGAGGCGAAAGGAAAGCGTGCTTGCATGGTGGTCTCCACAAGTCGATTGACGATGGAGCCACTGTAGGAGAACCGAAAGCCGCCTGCCCGCTTCATGCGACGAACCGTCGCTTTCGCGGAACAGGCGACAAAATACCAGACTTAATACACGACCACGGAGCGGATCGACTCGCCCGACTTCATCAGGTCAAACCCTTCGTTGATGCGCTCGAGCGGCAGGTGGTGGGTGATCAGGTCGTCGATGTTGATCTTGTTTTCCATGTACCAGTCGACGATCTTCGGCACGTCGGTGCGGCCGCGCGCGCCGCCGAAAGCGGAGCCCTTCCATTCGCGGCCCGTCACCAGCTGGAACGGACGGGTCGAGATCTCGGCACCCGCTTCGGCCACGCCGATGATGATCGACTGGCCCCAGCCCTTGTGGCAGCACTCGAGCGCCTGGCGCATGGTCTTGACGTTGCCGATGCACTCGAAGGAGTAATCGGCGCCGCCGTCGGTGATCTGGACAATCGTGTCCACCACGTTCTCGACCTGGGTCGGATTGACGAAATGGGTCATGCCGAACTTGCGTGCCATTTCCTGGCGCGCCGGGTTGATGTCGACGCCGATGATCTTATCCGCGCCCACCATCTTCGCCGCCTGGATCACGTTCAGGCCGATGCCGCCCAGGCCGAACACGACGACGTTGGCGCCCGCTTCCACCTTGGCGGTGAAGATCACGGCGCCGATGCCGGTGGTCACGCCGCAGCCGATGTAGCAGATCTTGTCGAAGGGCGCGTCGTTGCGCACCTTGGCCAGCGCGATTTCCGGAACCACGATGTAGTTCGAGAAGGTCGAGGTGCCCATGTAGTGGAAGATCGGCTTGCCGTCGAGCGAGAAACGGGAAGTCGCGTCAGGCATCAGGCCGCGGCCTTGCGTGGAGCGGATCGCCTGGCACAGGTTCGTTTTTTGCGACAGGCAGAATTTGCACTGGCGGCATTCCGGCGTGTAGAGCGGAATGACGTGGTCGTCCTTCCTGAGGCTGGTGACGCCCGGTCCGACGTCGACGACGACACCCGCGCCTTCATGGCCGAGGATGGCGGGGAACAGCCCTTCCGGGTCGGCGCCCGAGAGCGTGTAGTAATCGGTGTGGCAAATGCCGGTGGCCTTGACTTCGACCAGGACCTCGCCGGCCTTCGGGCCTTCGAGTTCGACTTCCTCGATCGTCAGCGGCTGACCCGCCTTCCATGCAATCGCTGCCTTGGTTTTCATGGATATTCCTGTACGTAAGATGAATGGACGCGGTGCACCACCGCGGGTTCGCCATGATACCAAGCGGGGAACAACCCTGCCGCAGCCTGCCGTACCGGGCAAAAATGCTGCATTTGCACAAATGTAGGGGACAAAAATATAGCACTGTTTTAACGATGCATACTGTTTTCAATCGTGCAGGTGTGCAACATTGCAACACAGACGAGCACGGTTGATTTGTCATTTGCCTATACATACTTTTCCTGCCTACACTTGCTCGGCCGTCACAAGCGGTACACGACGTCTTATAAAAAACATGCACGCGAGCAAAGAATCGCGGCATTTCGATAGGCTTTCATACGGAGAAGTAAAAATGATTCAACGATCCAATCGTGCTTCAAACAAGATCCTTAGCCTGTGCCTGACCGCTGCTGCGGCCAGCATCCTGTGCAGTTCCGCCATGGCGGCGGCACCGGACACCACCCGCGTCATCGTTGCATTCAAACCAGGCGCGAAAGCGGCCATCAAAGGCGTTGTCGCCGCGGCCAAAGGCTCGGTCAAGCACGAAATCTTCGGCATGAATGCCATGGCCATCGAAGTGCCACGCACCGCCCTGGCGGGCCTGGAAAACAACCCGAACGTCGAATACGTCGAGGAAGACGTCATCCGCAAGCCGTTCGCGCTGACCACCCCGTCGACCGGTACCCCGTACGCAACCGGCCAGCTGGTCCCATACGGCATCAAGCTGGTGCAGGCCGACCAGCTGCCGGACACCAACGCCGGCAACCGCAAGGTCTGCATCATCGACTCCGGCGTCGATTTCACCCATGAAGACCTGAAGGACAACGGCGCCAACGTGACCGGCGAATACGATTCCGGCACCGGCTGGTGGAACACCGACGAGACCCACCACGGCACCCACGTGTTCGGCACCATCGCAGGCGTCAACAACAGCGGCGTCGGCGTGGTCGGCGTGAACCCGAACAAGAAGCTCAAGCTGCACATCGTCAAGGTGTTCGGCGCGAACGGTGCCTGGACCTATTCGTCGACCCTGGCCAGCGCCGCCAACAAGTGCGGCGCGGCGAACGCCAACATCATCACGATGTCGCTGGGCGGCGGCCGCGCCAGCATGACCGAACAGAAAGCCTTCGACAGCCTGCAGACCAAGGGCGTGCTGAGCATCGCTGCCGCCGGCAACGACGGTAACACCGTCGTCAGCTATCCGGCCGGTTACGCCAGCGTGATGATGGTCGCCGCCCTTGACGAGAACAAGAACTGGGCCACCTTCTCGCAGTACAACAGCAAAGTCGAGATCGCCGGTCCTGGCGTCAGCGTCCTGTCGACTGTCCCAATGGGCGTCGGCCAGGATCCAGTCCTGAGCGTCGGCACGACCACCTACGCACCCACCGCGATGGAAGGCTCGCCGGTCACGACCGCGACCGCTCCGCTGGCCGACTTCGGCATCGGCGACACCGTCAACACTGCCGTGTCGGGCAAGGTCTGCCTGATCCAGCGCGGCACGGTCGACTTCGCGACCAAGGTCACCAACTGCCAGAACAGCGGCGGCGTCGGCGCAGTCGTGTACAACAACGTGGCCGGTCCTCTGGCAGGCACGCTGGGCACCACCGTGACCAACATTCCTTCGGTCGGCGCGTCCGACACCGAAGGCGCGGCGATGAAGGCCCAGCTGGGCCAGAGCGCGACCGTGGGCGTGAAGGCATCGAACTACGCTTACTTCGACGGCACCTCGATGGCAACCCCGCACGTGTCGGCCGTCGCCGCACTGGTGTGGAGCTACTTCCCGACCTGTACCGGTTCCCAGATCCGTACCTCGCTGGACAACAGCGCGCTCGACCTGGGCACCGCCGGCCGCGACACGAAGTACGGCTATGGCCTGGTGCAGGCGAAAGCTGCCTACGACCGTATCGCATCGCTGGGCTGCGGCAAGTAATCTGCCGGCGTCAGCTGGACAACGAAAAGGACGCTTCGGCGTCCTTTTTTTATGTACCGCTGCGCCCGACGGGCTCCCCCTACTTGGTCGGCTGCATCGTCAGGCCGATCAGGCGCGCGACCACCGCCGCCAGGTAGATCAGCCCGACGAACATCTCGATGCTGGCCAGTGCGCGCGCGTGCACAGTGAGCGGGATGACGTCGCCGATGCCGGTGGAGGACAGCAGCGCGAAGCTCAGGTAATTCAGTTCGGTCCAGGTACGCGGCAGCTCGGGGTTGACCGCGGCGCCGTACGAGTGCGGCGCCAGCGCCTGCACCCCCAGGTACAGGTGCGTGAAACCCCAGCCCAGCAGGGTGAAGGTCGCGCCGGCGGCATACAGCTCGTCGGTGGTTACGCGGCGGTCTTCCAGCATGTAGGCGATCAGGCTGCCGGCGGCATAGAAATAGAAGAGCGCTTCCAGGCCCGACGACCACGCGACCAGGTGCGGCATCCCGAACATCATCTGCGCCGACAGCAGCGCGATGATCGGCACCGCCATCGCCACGCTGATCCAGGTCGGTCCCGGCGTGCGATGCACCATGCGGATGGTGAAGGTCAATATCAGGATGCCGAAGGCGTTGAAGGCCACATGCCCGTACCGGGTCTGCTCGAGGAAGGGATACAGGAGCATGCCGAGCAGCTGGGCCAGCAGCAGGATGGCGGACGGGTGGCGGCGGGTATGGACGATGAAGCGGAGCAGGCGCATCGGTTTCTCTTGGTGGACGGTCGATGGCCGTATTGTAGGCACAAGCACGCCGGTCGATCGCACGCCGCGCGGGAGCCGGAAGCAGGGACAAGAAAAAACCCGCCACATGGGCGGGTCCGGATGGCGGCAGGCCAGTGCTTACGCGGCGATGCTCTCGATGACGCCCATTTCCTCGGACGACATCAGGCGGTCGATGTCGACCAGGATGATCATCCGCTCGTCGACCGTGCCCAGGCCCACCAGGTAATCGGTGGTCAGGGCGCCGCCCAGGTCGGGGGCAGGCTTGATCTGGTCGGCGGTCAGCGAGATCACGTCGGAGACCGAATCGACCACCATGCCCACCACGCGGTCCTGGATGTTCAGGATGATCACGACGGTGAACTGGTTGTAGGTCGGCTCGCCGAGCTTGAACTTGATGCGCATGTCGACGATCGGCACGATGGTGCCGCGCAGGTTGACCACGCCCTTGACGTGTTCCGGTGCGCTGGCGATGCGGGTGACCGATTCGTAGCCGCGGATTTCCTGCACTTTCAGGATCTTGATGCCGTATTCCTCGTTGCCGAGTTTGAAGGCGAGCGCTTCGAGCACGCCATCGTTCATCAATGTGTTGTCCATGGTATTCGGTGTGAGTAGGAAGAATACCGGGATTATATATTTTTGCCGCACGGCAATAAATAGCGAAGCAGCGTTAACCCGGGTTTTGTCTCCCCGCTGCAACGGCAAATTGGATCGCCATGCCCGAACGCATCCCCGCCCTCCTCCTCTATAATGGTCCTTTTCGCACATTCAAACGCCATCACATCATGGAATTAGCCAAGTCTTTCGAGCCAGCCGACATTGAACAATATTGGCGCAAGGAGTGGGAAGAGCGCGGGTACTTCGCCGCCACCCTCGACGCCGACAAACCATCGTTCAGCATCCAGCTGCCGCCGCCGAACGTGACGGGCACGCTGCACATGGGCCATGCGTTCAACCAGACCGTGATGGATGGCCTGACGCGCTACTACCGCATGCGCGGCTATAACACCGCCTGGATCCCGGGCACCGACCACGCCGGCATCGCGACCCAGATCGTGGTCGAGCGCCAGCTCGATGCGCAAAAAATCTCGCGCCACGACCTCGGCCGCGACGAATTCATCAAGAAGGTCTGGGAGTGGAAGGAGCAGTCCGGCAACACGATCACCGGCCAGATGCGCCGCCTCGGCACCTCGCCCGACTGGGACCGCGAATACTTCACGATGGACGAGACGCGCTCCAAGACGGTCTCCGAAGTGTTTGTGCGCCTGTACGAGCAGGGCCTGATCTACCGCGGCAAGCGCCTGGTGAACTGGGACCCGGTGCTGGGCACGGCTGTCTCCGACCTGGAAGTCGATTCGGTCGAGGAAGACGGCTCGATGTGGTACATCCAGTACCCGCTGGCGGACGGCTCCGGCACGCTGACGGTGGCTACCACCCGCCCTGAAACGATGCTCGGCGACGTCGCCGTGGCGGTCGACCCGACCGACGAGCGCTACACGCATTTGCACGGCAGGATGCTGAAACTGCCGCTGACCGACCGCGAAATCCCGATCATCGCCGACAGCTACGTCGACAAGGAATTCGGCACCGGCTGCGTGAAGATCACGCCGGCCCACGATTTCAACGACTACGCCGTGGGCCAGCGCGCGGGCCTGGCGCCGATCACGATCATGACGCTCGACGCGAAGATCAACGAGAACGCCCCCGCCCAATACCAGGGCCTGGACCGTTTCGCTGCGCGCAAGCAGATCGTAGCCGACCTGGAGGCGCAAGGCTTCCTCGAACAGATCAAGCCCCATAAACTGATGGTCCCGCGCGGCGACCGTACCGGCGTCGTCATCGAGCCGATGCTGACCGACCAGTGGTTCGTCGCGATGACCAAGCCGGCGCCGGAAGGCACTTTCAATCCAGGCAAATCGATCACCGAAGTGGCCCTGGAAAAGGTCGCCAACGGCGAGATCAAGTTCGTGCCGGAGAACTGGAGCACGACCTACAACCAGTGGCTGGGCAACATCCAGGACTGGTGCATCTCGCGCCAGCTGTGGTGGGGCCACCGCATTCCGGCCTGGTTCGACGAAGCCGGGAACATCATCGTCGCCCGCGACGAAGAGGAAGCCAGGGCCAAAGCCGCCGCACAAGGCATCACGGGTGAACTGCGCCGCGACGAAGACGTGCTCGACACCTGGTTCTCCTCGGCCCTGGTGCCGTTTTCGACCATGGGCTGGCCGGAAGAGACGCCGGCCATGAAAATGTTCCTGCCCTCTTCGGTGCTGGTGACCGGCTTCGACATCATCTTCTTCTGGGTCGCGCGCATGGTCATGATGACCGCGCACTTCACGAATAAAGTGCCGTTCGAGACCGTCTACGTGCACGGCCTGGTGCGCGACTCGCAGGGCCAGAAGATGTCGAAGTCGAAGGGCAATACGCTCGACCCGATCGACCTGATCGACGGCATCGACATCGAGTCGCTGGTGGCCAAGCGCACCGCCGGCCTGATGGACCCGCGCGCCGCCGAGAAGATCGCGAAGGCCACGCGCAAGGAGTTCCCCACCGGGATCCCGGCCTTCGGCACCGACGCCGTGCGTTTCACGATGGCGAGCTACGCCTCCCTTGGCCGCAACATCAACTTCGACCTGGGCCGCGCCGAGGGCTATCGCAACTTCTGCAACAAGCTGTGGAACGCGACCCGCTTCGTGATGATGAACACGGAAGGCAAGGACTGCGGCGCGCCCGACCCGGCCGACCTGTCGCCGGCCGACCGCTGGATCATCTCGCTGATGAACCGCGTCGAGCTGGAAGTGGCCAAGGGTTTCGCCGACTACCGCTTCGACAACATCGCCAGCGCCATCTACAAATTCGTCTGGGACGAGTACTGCGACTGGTACCTGGAAGTGGCCAAGGTCACGGTCCAGCAAGGCACCGAGGCGCAGCAGCGCGCCACCCGTCACACCCTGCTGCGCGTGCTGGAAGTGATCCTGCGCCTGGCGCATCCGGTCATCCCGTTCGTGACCGAAGCGCTGTGGCAGGCGATCGCGCCGCTGGCCGGCAAGACCGGCGATTCGATCATGCTGCAGCCCTACCCGATCGCCAACGAAGCGCTGATCGACGAAGGTGCGGAAAGCTGGATGGCGCAGCTGAAGGACTTGACCAACGCGACCCGCAACCTGCGCGGCGAAATGAAGCTGTCGCCGTCGGTGCGCGTGCCGCTGATCGTGGAGCCGGGCACCGAACAGGACCGCGCCAACATGGCCGGCTTTGCGCCCTTCATCCAGTCGCTCGGCAAGCTCGCCGAAGTGCAGATCGTCGACGCGCTGCCGGAATCGCCGGCCGCGGTGTCGATCGTCGGCACGACCAAGCTGATGCTCAAAGTCGAGATCGACGTCGCCGCCGAGCGCGAGCGCCTGTCGAAAGAGATCGCACGTCTCGAGGGCGAGATCGGCAAGGCCAACGGCAAGCTGTCGAGCGAGAGCTTTGTCGCACGCGCGCCGGCCGCCGTGGTGGCGCAGGAGAAGGAACGCCTGGCGAACTTCTCGGCGACGCTGGTCAAGATGCAGGAGCAGCTCGGAAAACTGGCCGCGGGCTGACCCGCACAGTGAGGAACGCGGCCCCGGTGGCCGCGTTTTTTTTGACCCTACACGTTGGAGAGACCCGATGATCCGCGACCACATGTACGTGCTGGCTGTCCACGACCTCGAGCGCTCGGCCGCCTTCTACCGCGACGCCCTCGGCTTTGCGACCCACGACATGGGCGACCCGGGCTGGCGCATGTTCGTGCGCGACGGCTGCCGCATCATGGCCGGCGAATGCCGCGACGCCATGCCGCCCGCCGACACCGGGTTCCACTCGTACTTCGGCTATCTGGTGGTCGAGGATGCCGATGCCGAATACGCGCGCGCGGTGGCGGCCGGCGCCGAGATCACCAAGGAGATCAGAGACGAGCCCTGGGACATGCGCGAGTTCGGCCTGCGCACCGTCGACGGCCACCGCCTGATGGTCGGCCACGAGCTGCCCGCCGCCTGAAACATTCCGCAACGTTTTTATCGACAGGGTGCGTGCGCAGTTTGCTACACTCCCTGAACACAACAACGGAGACCCCACGATGCGACCTCTCATCAAAGCCGGCCTGCTGGCCACCATGCTGCTCACCGCCTCCGCCTGGGCACAGAACACCTCGCCGGTCGGCCTGTGGAAGACCATCGACGACGAGAGCGGCAAACCGAAAGCCCTGGTGCGCATCACCGAGGAAAACGGCGCCCTGCAGGGCAAGATCGAGAAGCTGTTCCGCGGACCGAACGAAGACCAGAACCCGAAATGCAGCGAGTGCAAGGATTCGCGCAAGGACCAGCCGCTGATCGGCATGACGATCGTGTCGGGCCTGAAAAAGGACGGCAACGAATACACCGGCGGCGAGATCCTCGACCCGGCCAAGGGCAAGGTCTACAAGAGCAAGGCGACCCTGCGCGACGGCGGCCAGAAGCTGGAAGTGCGCGGCTATATCGGCGCGCCGATGTTCGGCCGCTCCCAGGTCTGGCAGCGCGAGCAGTAAAAGGATTTTGCTTTCCCATCAAGCGGCCCGCGTGGCCGCTTTTTTATTGGCGCTGTTCGCGTTAAGTGTGGAATATGCCGATGGCCGCTCGCAGCAAGGCCTCCGGCGTCTTGACGCGAGCGCCGTCGAGCGCCCAGCGCCAGCCGAGATAGTTGCCGAGGTAACGGCTGGCGACCCCGTGAAACGGCTGCAGCCAACCGCGCAGGCGGCTGTGATAGGCGTTCACGTTCTGGACGTGGATCGCGCCGCGCACCCGGATTCCCGCCTGCAAGTTCACCGTTTGGTGGGTGATACCGGCTTCGCGCGCGAAATGCCGGTACGCCGCATGCGCGTCCGTCACCAGCAACACGTCCGGCTCCAGGCGCACTTTCAAATGTTGGTGCAATTGCGCCCGCGTCACCGGCCCCTTCCCGGGGACCCAGTCGAGCGTCTGGCCGGTCCGGTCGCGTGCGACCAGGATGCACATCTGTTCCTTTGAAATACCGCGTTTTGTCGCTTTGCCGCCGCGCTTGCGTGGAGGCCGATCGAGCGAGCGGGACCCTTTGTGTGATTCGAGCACATACATCTCGTCGGCCTCGGCGATCCCGGCCAGGCGCTGGGGCCGGTCGTTTTGAGTGAGCGCGAGGAAACGGTGGCGCCAGCGAAAGCTGGTGGCGCCGGCAACGCCGAGCTGCGCAGCGCTGCGCCGGATGCTGTGCGAGTCGAGCATGCCGCCCAGGTAATCGAGCCAGCGCCCTTTGTGGCGCAGGCGCGCCAGCGGCGTGCCGGTGAGCGCGTTGCAGGTGCGGCCACAAGCGCGGCAACGAAAGCGTTGAAGGCCGTTGGCGCGACCGTGCTTGTGGAAGCGATTCGAGCCGCAATCGGGGCAGGCAAGTTGCGGTGCTGCCGCCTGCTCGATGACGTCCACCGTCCGATCGAGCTTGACCGTTGGCAGCAGCAGGCCGAGCAGCCGCTCGCGCTGGCGCCGGGTCAGCGCCGCCAGGTTCTTCAGGAAGTGCTCGAACTTGCGTGCCTGCATGCGAACCTCCTCTCAGGTGAAGTCTCATTTGGACCTCAGCCGTTCAAGAAAATTCCACATTTAACGCGAACAGCGCCTTTTTATTTCAGGCATGGTTGCATGCAGGATGACTATTCCCGCGCACAGGCTTGGTATATGCTTCGGCTGGTCCGCACGATCCAGCAACGCTACAGTAAACGAGACGACGTGAACCAGAGAGCCGACCCGAGACCCGTCTCCTTGAATTTCCTTGCCGGCGGCGGAGAGATGGGCGCGCTGATGCGCGCCCACGACTGGTCCGCCACCTCGCTCGGCCCGCCCGAAGGCTGGCCGCAGGCGCTGCGCACGACGGTGCGCCTGATGCTCAACACCGGCCACCCGATGTTCATCTTCTGGGGCCTTGACCGCGCCTGCCTCTACAACGACGCCTACAGCGCCTCGATCGGGCCGGAACGCCACCCGGTCGCCCTCGGCCAGCCTGGGCGCGCCGTGTGGGAAGAGATCTGGCCCGTCATCGGGCCGCAGATCGAGCAGGCGCAATCGGGCAAGGGCGCGACCTGGAACGTCGACCACCTGATCCCGATCACCCGCCACGGCCGCGTCGAGGAAGTCTACTGGACCTACAGCTACAGCCCGATCGACGACGATACCGCGCCGAACGGCGTCGGCGGCGTGCTGGTGGTGTGTTCCGAAACCACGCGCCAGGTGCGGGCCGCGCGCGAGCTGGCGAACCAGCGCGACCAGCTGGCGCAGATGTTCGAACAGGCGCCGACCTTCATGGCCATGCTGCGCGGCCCCGAGCACCGCTTCGAGCTGGCCAATCCAGGCTATGTGAAGCTGGTCGGCGGCCGCTCCGTGCTTGGCCTGACAGTGGCCGAAGCGCTGCCGGAAGCCGTCGAACAGGGCTATATCGTCCTGCTCGACCAGGTATATGCCAGCGGCGAAGCCTACGTGGCGCGCGAAGACCGGTTCGAGATCCAGCCCCCGGACGGCGGCCCGCCCATCGAGCGCTACGCCAACTTCGTGTACCAGCCGATCAAGGACGCGAGCGGCCAGGTCGGCGGCATCTTCATCGAGGGCAGCGACGTCACCGACCAGGTGCGCAGCAGGCTGCAGCTCGAAGCGCTCAACGCCGAGCTGGCCGCGACGGTCGGGCAGCTGGAAGAGAACGAGCGCAGCCAGTCGCTGCAGCTGCGGCTGGCGAACGCGTTGCTGCCCCTGGAGAGCCCGGAAGCGATCATCGCGGCCGCCAGCGAGCTGCTGGGACGCGAACTCGGCGCCTCGCGCGTCTTTTATGCCGAAGTCGACGACGAGCGCGGCACCCTGTTCATCCGCCAGAACTGGACCGCGCCGGGCTTCGCCAGCCTCGCCGGCCAGACGGAGGTACTGGACGACTACGGTCCGGACATGATCGCGCAGCTGCGCGCCGGCGTCATCGTCGCCAACGAGGACATCGCGCTCGATCCGCGCACGGCCGCCCATACCGAGGCCTATGCACGCATCGGCGTGCGCGCCGACCTGATCACGCCCCTGGTGCGCGCGCGCAAGCTGGAGGCGATCCTGGTCATCCATGACGCCGGCGTGCATCGGTGGCAGGAACGCGAGCTGCAGCTGGTGCGCGCGATGGCCGAGCGCACCTGGTCGGCGGTCGAAGCGGCCCGGGCCCAGGCCGAGCTGCGCGAGGAACGCGACCGCAGCCGCCGCATCTTCGACAGCATGAAAGAAGGCTTCGCCCTGCTCGACGCCGACTGGACGCTGCGCCATGTGAACACCGCCGCCGCGCACATCAGCCGCCGCCCGGCGGGTGCACTGATCGGCCAAAGCCACTGGAAGGCCTTCCCGGAACTGGTCGGCACCGAGGTCGAGTCGCTGTACCGGCAAGTGCAGCGCGAGCGCACGGCCGCCAGCGTCGAACACCACCATGTATTCCCCTCCGGTTCCCAGGCCTGGATCGAGATCCGCGCCGTGCCCGCCCTGCGCGACGAACTGGCCGTGTTCTTCCGCGATATCAGCGAACGCAAACGCAGCGAGAAGCAGCTGCAGGAAAGCGCGCGCCGCAAGGACGAATTCCTGGCCATGCTGGCGCACGAACTGCGCAATCCGCTGGCGCCGATCGGCGCGGCGGCCCAGCTGCTGCAACTGGTGAAACTCGACGAGGTGCGCGTGCGCGACACCAGCCGCATCATCGCGCGCCAGGTCGAGCACATGACGGGCTTGGTGAACGACCTGCTCGACGTCTCGCGCGTGACGACCGGGCTGGTGACGCTCGACGCCGTGCCGGTCGACATGCGCCAGGTGGTGTCCCACGCGGTGGAACAGGTGACGCCGCTGTTGCAGTCGCGCCGCCATGAACTGTCGCTGCAGCTGGCGCCGGACACCTTCATGGTCACGGGCGACGAGAAGCGCCTGGTGCAGGTGCTCGCGAATATCCTGAACAATGCGGCCAAGTACACGCCCGAAGGCGGCAGGCTGCGCCTCGACATGGGCATCGCCGACGGCGAGATCGTGGTGGGCGTCGCCGACAACGGCATCGGCATGGACGCCGCCCTGGTGCCGCATGTGTTCGACCTGTTTTCCCAGGCCGAGCGCACGCCGGACCGTTCGTCGGGCGGACTGGGCCTGGGCCTGGCGCTGGTGAAAAGCCTGGTCGAACTGCACCGCGGCAGCGTCAGCGCGGCCAGCGACGGTCGGGGCAAAGGCAGCCGCTTCACGATCTGGCTGCCGCGCCGGGAGGAAACGGTCGAGCAGGCCGACGCCGCGCCCCCGAATGCGGCCACTGACGACGCCTGCGCGCCGCTGCGCATCATGGTGGTGGACGACAATGTCGACGCCGCGGCCACGCTGGCCATGCTGCTCGAGGCGCTGGGCCACACGGCGCTGGTCGAATACTCGCCCACGAGCGCCCTGGCGCGCGCCCGGCGCGAACGGCCGGACGTCTGCCTGCTCGACATCGGCCTGCCCGAAATGGACGGCAACGAACTGGCGCGGCGCCTGCGCGCCCAGCCGGAGACGGCCAGGGCCCTGCTCGTGGCGATCACAGGCTATGGGCAGGAACACGACCGCAGGACTGCGCTCGCGGCCGGGTTCGATCACCACATGGTCAAGCCGGTCGATACCGCGCGCCTCGGTGCGATCCTGGCGGCGCGGGCCGGCCAGCGCGGCGGCTAAGGGGTACCAAGGGGGTTGTTAACGTGGACTTTTGCGGCGGTCGCGCGACCGCTGCTGAGCCGGCGAGCACAGCACGCGCAGCGCAACCGTACGCGGCACCCCGACCAGCTGCATGAACTCCAGCGCAGGCGACATGCCATCCGTTTTCAACATCTTCAAGGCATCGTCCACACGCGCCGCCAGATAGGCGTTCGCCCGCGGATCCGAGTTGCCGCTCCCTGCCATGCGCGCCTCGCTGGATCGACCTTATCAGCGGCATCCTAGCAAACGAGGACGGACGTGGCGCGCGCTTGCTGGCACGAAACTGCAAGCGTTCCGAACGGCAGATCACTCCTTGGGCGAGCGGCGCAGGATGGCCAGAATGATGAGCGCGAACAGCGCACTCAGCACGGCCGTCGCTTCCCGTCCCATGCCGGCGGCAATGCCGATGGCGGCGGTCAGCCAGACGCTGGCAGCCGTGGTGAGGCCGCGGATATCGTTGCGGTTGCTCTGCTTGAGGATGGCGCCGGCGCCGAGGAAGCCGATGCCGGCCGTGACGCCCTGCAGCACGCGCGACAGGTCTTCGATCGGCATGCCCGCCTGCAGGGGAATGAGCACGAACAGGGCCGAGCCGAGCGAGACCAGCATGTGGGTGCGCAGGCCGGCCGAGGCGCCGACCGATTCGCGTTCATAGCCGAGGATGCCGCCCAGCACGATCGCAACCAGCATGCGCACCACCAGCCGGGTGATCGAATCGACGTCGCCCAGATCGGAAAATTCCTGCTGTATCGTCATCCAGCTTTGTTGCCACCACACGCGCCTGCTCCTCTTGAAAGTCCGGAGGATCATGGCAGATCAGCAATTTCCATGTCGCCACGCTCGGCGGCATGGGCGGCTTAGCTTGCTTTGGGACGATGCCGCGCCAGGTGGCGGTCGAGGGAATTCGCGAACTGCTGGCGGTCGGACTGGCTGAAGGCGGCCGGGCCGCCGGTGTCGACGCCGCCGCTTCTGAGTTCTTCCATGAAGGCGCGCATGGTGAGCTGCTGGGCGATGGTGTCCTTCGTATAGAAATCGCCGCGCGGGTTCAGCGCGAAGCCGCCCTTCTCCAGCACCAGCGCCGCGAGCGGGATGTCGCCGGTGACGACCAGGTCGCCCGGAGCGAGGCGTTCGACGATCTCGGCATCGGCGACGTCGGCGCCGCTCGGCACCTGCACCGAGCGGATGAATTTCGAGCCGGGCACGCGCAGCAGCTGGTTCGCCACCAGCGTCACCTGGATCTGCGTGCGCTCGGCAACCCGGTACAGGATGTCCTTGATGACGGCGGGGCAGGCGTCGGCGTCGACCCAGATCTGCATCGATCCGGTACTCAACGCAGGTTGTCCCACAGGTCGCCCGTGGGGCTGATGCGCGGTGCCGCGACGCCGAAGTGCTGATACGCCGCCGGCGTCGCGATGCGTCCGCGCGGGGTGCGCTGCAGATAGCCCTGCTGGATCAGGTAGGGTTCGAGCACGTCCTCGATGGTGTCGGCTGCTTCGCCGATGGCCGCCGCCAGGTTGCCGATGCCGACCGGTCCGCCGCCGAATTTGAACAGCACCGCTTCCAGCAGCTTGCGGTCCATGACGTCGAAGCCGACCGAGTCGACGTCGAGCATTTTGAGGGCGCGGTCCGCCATCTCCATCGTGATCTCGCCGGTGCCCTTCACTTCCGCGTAATCGCGCACGCGGCGCAGCAGGCGGTTGGCGATACGCGGGGTGCCGCGCGCGCGCATGGCCACTTCGCGCGCGCCGTCTTCCTTGATCGGCGCTTCCAGCAGTGCCGCGCTGCGGGTGACGATCTTGGTCAGCTCGGCGACGTTATAAAACTCGAGGCGGGCGACGATGCCGAAGCGGTCGCGCAGCGGATTGGTCAGCATGCCGGCGCGCGTGGTGGCGCCGACCAGCGTGAACGGCTGCAAGTCGAGTTTTACGGAACGCGCGGCCGGGCCTTCGCCGATCACGATGTCGATCTGGTAGTCCTCGAGCGCCGGGTACAGGATCTCCTCGACCACCGGCGAGAGGCGGTGGATCTCGTCGATGAACAGGACGTCGTTCGGCTCGAGATTGGTCAGAATCGCCGCCAGGTCGCCCGGGCGCTCCAGGACCGGACCGGAAGTCTGGCGCAGGTTGACGCCCATCTCGCGCGCGATGATGTGGGCCAGCGTGGTTTTACCGAGGCCTGGAGGACCGAACAGCAGCGTGTGGTCGAGCGCTTCGCGCCGCTTGCGCGCAGCGGAAATGAAGATCTCGAGCTGGTCGCGGATCTTTTCCTGGCCGACGTATTCGTCGAGCTGCTTCGGGCGCAAGGCGCGCTCGATCGCCTCCTCGTTGGGCGAGGCCGGCGCGGCGTCGATGACCCGCTGCTCGGTGAAATTGTCGGTCTGGATGCTCATGATCTGATCTCGTGTTGCTGCGCTCAGGCTTTGGATAGCGCCTTCAGCGCGAACTTGATGCCGTCGGACACGGTCGAGCCCGCCGGCAGGTTCTTGGTCGCCAGCAGCGCTTCCTTGTCAGAATACCCCAAAGCCAGCAGCGCGTTGAGCACGTCGGACTGGGTATCGTCGCGCGGTGCGCCACCGACAGTGCCGAGGTCGGCGCCGATCTTGCCTTTCAGTTCCAACAGCAGGCGCTCGGCGGTCTTCTTGCCGATGCCGGGAATTTTCACGAGGCGCCCTGCTTCCTGCAGCGTGACGGCCTGCGACAGGTCGGCCACCGTCATGCCCGATAAAATCGCCAGCGCGGTACGGGCACCGACGCCGGTGATCTTGATCAGCTGGCGAAACAGCGCGCGCTCGCTGGCGCTGCCGAAGCCGAACAGCAGGTGCGCATCCTCGCGGATCGCCAGGTGGGTGAACAGCACCACCTTCTCGCCGGTGTGCGGCAGGTTATAGAAGGTGCTCATCGGCACGTCGACTTCATAGCCGACACCCTGGCAGTCCACCAGCAGTTGCGGCGGATTTTTTTCCAGCAGCGTTCCGGAAATGCGACCAATCATGGTTGACCTTTTTTTCTGGTTAAACGAGACGACCGTTTTTCATGCGCAGCGTGGCCTTCTGCGGGCTGAGCACGTTGAGCAGCGCCAGCGTGTCGTAGGTGTGCGCATGGCAGATCGCGACGCCGAGGGCATCGGCCGCGTCGCTGCCGGGCAGGCCCGGGAGCTTCAAGAGACGCGCAACCATGTCCTGCACCTGCGGCTTGGCCGCCTTGCCGCTGCCGACGACGGATTGCTTGATCTGGGTCGGCGAGTATTCCGCCACGTCGAGGTCGAAGCCGACCAGCGCGCTGATGGCTGCGCCACGGGCCTGGCCGAGCAGCAGCGTGGATTGCGGATTGACGTTCACAAACACTTTTTCGATGGCCGCGCATTGCGGGCCATAGGTGGTGACGACTTCGCGCACGCCATCGAGGATGATCTTCAGGCGTGGCGGCAGCGCGCCCTCCAAGCCGGTCTTGATGGTGCCCGAGGCGATATAGCGCAGTTTGCTGCCGTGTTTTTCAATAAGCCCAAAGCCGGTGGTGCGCAGGCCTGGGTCGATGCCGAGGATAATCATTATCGAATGTTATACCGGCCAGCAACGTTCGTGGGAAAAATACTGTGCAAAAACACAGGTGACTGATGTTTATGCAACCGTTGGACGCACGTGCGTTGAACGCGTGGGCAGGAGACCTGCCCACCCTACGAATCAATGACGGAAGTGGCGGGTACCCGTGTACAGCATCACGACACCACGCTCATCCGCCGCGTCGATCACTTCCTGGTCGCGCATCGAGCCGCCTGGATGAATCACGCAAGTCGCACCCGCATCGACCACGACATCGAGGCCGTCGCGGAACGGGAAGAAGGCGTCCGAGGCCACGGCCGAACCCGCCAGCGACAGCCCGGCGTTCTGCGCCTTGATCGACGCGATACGGGCCGAATCGATACGGCTCATCTGCCCTGCCCCGACGCCCAGCGTCATGCCGTTGCCGCAGAAGACGATCGCGTTCGATTTCACGAATTTCGCAACGCGCCAGGCGAACATCAGGTCTTGCAACTGCTGCTGGGTCGGCTGCTTCTTCGACACCACGCGCAGGTCGCCGATACCGACATTCTTCGCATCCGGCGCCTGCACCAGCAAGCCGCCGCCCACGCGTTTGACGTCGTACGGGTTCTGGCCATTGCCCAAGGAAATTTCCAGCAAGCGAACGTTCTGCTTGGCCGCCATGATCTGGCGTGCCTCGGCGGTGAAGGACGGTGCGATCAGCACTTCGACGAAGAGTTTCGCCAGCGCTTCGGCGGCACGGCCGTCGACTTCGACGTTGAAGGCGATGATGCCGCCAAAGGCCGAAGTCGGATCGGTCTGCAGGGCACGGGTGTAGGCGTCCAGGGCATCGGCGCCGATCGCCACGCCGCATGGATTGGCGTGCTTGACGATCACGCAGCCGGCCGGATGCTGGAAACCGCCGAGCGACTTCACGCATTCCCAGGCGGCATCGGCGTCGGCGATGTTGTTGTACGACAGTTCCTTGCCCTGCAGCTGGCGGTAGTTGGCGAGCGCGCCGTCGACAGGGGCGATGTCGCGGTAGAAGGCGGCGCCCTGGTGCGGGTTTTCGCCGTAGCGCATGTCCTGCACCTTCTCGAAGGCCATATTGATGGTCTGCGGATACTGAGCGCGCGTCGCGTGCTGCTTGTCTTCGCCCAGGCTGGTCAAATAGTTCGTGATGGCGCCGTCGTATTGGGCGGTGTGCGAAAAGACTTTTTTGGCGAGGCGGAACTTGGTGTCGTAGCTGACGGCGCCGGCAACTTCTCCGGTCCCTTTCATTTCGGCCAGCACGACGCCGTAGTCGCTCGGGTCGCAGATCACGACCACGTCGCGGTGGTTCTTGGCCGCCGAGCGCAGCATGGTCGGGCCGCCGATGTCGATGTTCTCGATCGCGTTTTCCAGCGAGCAATCATCCTTGGCGACGGTCGCCTGGAAGGGGTACAGGTTGACCACGACCATGTCGATTTCCGGAATGCCGTGCTCTTGCAGCTTGGACACGTGCTCAGGAAAATCGCGGCGCGCGAGGATGCCGCCGTGCACTTTCGGGTGCAGGGTCTTGACGCGGCCGTCGAGCATTTCCGGAAAGCCCGTGTAGTCGGCCACTTCGGTGACCGGTACGCCGTTTTCCTGAAGTAACTTGGCCGTGCCGCCGGTGGACAGGATGTTCACGCCGAGCGCAGACAGGGCGCGCGCAAAGTCGAGCACGCCGGTCTTGTCGGAGACGGAAATGAGAGCTTGTTTGATCATGGGGTGGCCACTGGTTGATGAGAATTCTGGTCGGAATTCCGGCGCGCCTTCCTGGCCGCGCCCACGCGGCCACGCGTGCCGGTGAATGCTTAGAGCAGTCCGTGCTCTTGCAGTTTCTTGCGCAAGGTATTGCGGTTGATGCCCAGCATCTGGGCCGCGTGCGACTGGTTGCCGTCGGCGCGCGTCATCACCACTTCGAGGATCGGCTTTTCCACGGTCATGACCATCATGTCGTAGATGTTCGTCGGCTTTTGCTCGCCCAGGTCATTGAAATAGTCCTCTAGGCTCTTCTGGACAACTTCCTGGATACTCTCTTTGCTCATGTCTGCTGCTTCATCCTGGTTAGTGATTGCTCCGCCGATTGTGTCGGCAGTGTCCCCAAATCGTTCTTGTAGTTTTTTTACTTTTATGCCGCGATTGCATCTACGACAGGCAACGCGGGCCGGTATTGTAACCGGTCGCCATGACGAAGTTGCGATTCGAAAAAATTATCGACTGCCGCCAGTTGCTCGGCCGTCGACTCCAGCAGGTTCATCCGCTGGCGGAATTCCTCGCCGCCCGGCAAGTCCTCGACATACCAGCCGATGTGCTTGCGCGCGCTGCGCACGCCGATGTAGTCGCCGTAGAAGGCGTAATGGGCCGGCAGGTGTTCGTTCATCAGGGCCCGCACTTCTTCCACCAGCGGCGCCGGCAGATGCTCGCCAGTACGCAAGTAATGGTCGATTTCGCGGCAGATCCAGGGACGGCCCTGGGCCGCGCGGCCGATCATGACGGCGTCCGCACTCGTGTAGTCGAGCACAAATTTCGCCTTTTCCGGGGTCGTGATGTCGCCGTTCGCGACTACCGGAATCCCGACTGCCGCTTTCACGGCGCGGATGGTGTCGTATTCCGCATCTCCCTTGTAGCCGTCGGCGCGCGTACGGCCGTGCAGGGTCAGCATCTGAATGCCGGCCTGCTCGGCCATGCGGGCGATGCGCAATGCGTTCTTGTTCTGGCGGTCCCAGCCGGTACGGAATTTCAGGGTTACCGGCACGTCCACGGCGTCCACCACGGCGTGCAGGATGCGCTCGACCAGGTCTTCGTGCTGCAGCAAGGCGGAACCGCACCAGCTGTTGCAGACCTTTTTGACGGGGCAGCCCATGTTGATGTCGATGATCTGGGCGCCGCGTTCGACGTTGTGGCGGGCGCAATCGGCCAGGTCCTGCGGGTCGGCGCCGGCGATTTGCACCGCCTTCGGCTCCATCTCGCCTTCGTGATCGGTGCGGCGGCTGGTCTTTTCGCTGGCCCACAATCTCGGATTCGACGCCGCCATCTCGGACACGGCATAGCCTGCTCCCAGCTGCTTGCACAGCTGGCGGAACGGACGGTCGGTCACGCCGGCCATCGGGGCGACGAAGACGTTATTGCGCAGTGTATAAGGGCCGATTTGCACAGCGGGAACAGGATAAGAATGGACGGGAACCCGCTATTTTACCTGAACTACTGCTCAATTTACGGGCAATATTTTTTCGAAACTGTCGCGCACCGGAGAATTCGGTGTGGACAAAGGGAAAAGGAATGCTTTAGGGCTTACCCGGCAGACATGAGCTTGACGTAGGGTGGGCACTTGTGCCCACGCGGTGATACGCTACGCCGAGATCGTCGAGCACGACATCGAAGCCCGTACGTATCACCGCGTGGGCTCAAGAGCCCACCCTACAATTAGATATCGTCGAGAACGGCCGGCTGCAAATGGGCGACCTCGCCCCAGCTGACCAGCTCCAGCTTGCCGCCCTGCACCGTAAACCGGTTGACGCTGGCATTGAGGACCTTGAAATCGCGCGGCGTTTCCAGCGACAGGCCGAGTGCAGCCCGATAAATGCATTCGAGCACGCCGCCGTGGGCGACGATCGCCAGCGATTTACCTGGATTGTCCTCTGCCCAGCCGAGCACGGCGCCGATTACCCGGTCATAGAACTCGCGGAAGGATTCGCCCCGGTTCTGCCCCGGCGGCAGCTGGGCATCGACGTCGCGCCCCTGCCAGGCTGCGAATTCCTTGGGGAAGCGTTCGGCGATGTCGGCGTACAGCAAGCCCTCGAAGCCGCCATAGCAGCGCTCGCGCAGGCGCCCATCTATATAGAGGGGCAAGCCAATGACGTCGCCGAGGGCCTTGGCGGTCTGGCTGGCACGCGCCAGGTCGCTCGAGACGAGGACGTCGAAATGTTCGTTGGCCAGGCTGGCCGCCAGGGCGCGCGCCTGGCGCTGCCCTTCTTCGTTCAGGTCGATGTCGAGGTGGCCCTGCAGGCGGCGTTCGGCGTTCCAGGCGGTTTCGCCATGACGGATCAGCACGATCCGGGTAGGGGTGTCGTTATGCATGCGGTCCAGAATGCGCCCGGAAAGCCGGGCGAGGTGAAATGATCAGGTAGAAAGCGTCGCTGCGACCTCAGGATTGAGCGAATAGACGCCGTAGATCTGCGCTTCGTCGAGAATGTGGCCACTCAGCGCCGCCCTTGCCTCGGCACAGGTAAAACTGCCCTCGAGCGGAAATTCGGCGATGTCGAGCGCATAGATTGTAAACACATAGGTGTGAACGCGCTCGTCGTTCCATGGCGGGCACGGGCCGTCGTAGCCGAAGTATTCGCCGGCCATGGCCGGATCCGACGCGAACCAGCCGGTGTAGTCGTTGACGCCCTGGCGCAGCTGGTGCTCGGTGCCGTTCTTGACGAGGAAAGGGACGTTCGGGCCGCTCTTGCCGCCCGGCGTGATCATGTCGGAGAACTGGCCCTCTTCGATCGCCTTCAGGCTCGGCGGGATGTCGACCAGCGCCCAGTGATGGAAATCGGCACGCTTGAGCGACTCCGGCACGACCTTCCCTTCCTTGTTGACGTCGGTGCCGTCGGTCGGCGCATCGCCATCGACGCACAGGATCGCCAGCGACTGGGTACCAGCCGGCACGCCGTCCCAGGCCAGGTGGGGATTGCGATTGTTCGACAAGCGTACGTGCGCTTGCGGATCGATGACCGCGAACGCGCACTCCGGCGGAATCATGCCGCCTTCAGTAAATGAATCGCTCCAGATGTTCATCTTCGACTCCCCCACTGAACCTCCTTGTATGTTGTATTGACCGTGCGCTGCTACCGGGGTTTCAACGCGAAACAACGACCGGATCAACACGCAGCCAGATGGTCACCGGACCGTCGTTCGTCAGGCTCACTTTCATGTCTGCGCCGAATTGACCGGTCTCCACTTTGCCATGGCGCTGCCGCGCCTGGCGCACGAAATAATCGAACAGGCGACGCCCGTCGTCGGGGCTGGCCGCCGGCGAAAACGAAGGACGGGTGCCGGAGCGGGTATCGGCCGCCAGCGTGAACTGCGGCACGAGCAGCAGTGCGCCTTCGGTATCGGTGACGCTGCGGTTCATTTTGCCGGCCTCGTCGGAAAACACCCGGTAGCCCAGCAATTTGGTCAGCAGGGCGTCCGCTTCGCGCTCGGTATCGCCCTTCTCGGCGCAGACCAGCACCATCAGGCCGGCGTCGATGGCGCCGACCGTCGCGCCCTCGACCACGACGCTGGCGTGGCTGACGCGTTGCAGCAGCCCGATCATGCCGTAAAGCTGACTCGCGCGAACTTGCGCTTGCCCACCTGCATCACGAACTGGCCGGCGTCGACTTTCAGATTCTTGTCGCTGACGACATTGCCGTCGATGCGCACGCCGCCCTGGTCGACCATGCGCATGGCTTCCGAGGTCGAGGCGCACAGGCCGGCTGCCTTCAGCAGCTGCGCCACGCCCAGCGGCGCGCCCGAGACGGCGACTTCCGGCACGTCGTCCGGGATGCCGCCCTTCGAGCGGTTGACGAAGTCGGCCAGCGCATCCTCGGCCGCCTGGGCCGAATGGAAGCGGGCGACGATCTCCTTGCCCAGCGCCACTTTGGCGTCGCGCGGGTTGGCGCCGCCCTCGACGGCGGCCTTCAGGGCGGCGATGTCGTCCAGCGAGCGGAAGGACAGCAGCTCGAAATAGCGCCACATCATCACGTCCGAAATGCTCATCAGCTTGGCGAACATCGTGTTCGGCGCTTCGGTGATGCCGATGTAATTGTTCTTCGACTTGGACATTTTCTCGACGCCGTCCAGGCCTTCGAGCAGCGGCATGGTCAGGATGCACTGTGGCTCTTGCCCATAGTCCTTCTGGAGTTCGCGTCCAACCAGCAAATTAAATTTCTGGTCTGTTCCACCTAGCTCAAGGTCTGACTTCAAAGCGACCGAATCGTAGCCCTGCATCAAGGGATACAGGAACTCATGGACGGCAATCGGAGTCCCACTCTTGTAGCGCTTGGTGAAGTCGTCGCGTTCCATCATGCGGGCGACGGTGTAGCGCGAGGCCAATTGAATCATGCCGCGCGCGCCGAGGGGGTCGCACCACTCGGAGTTGTAGCGCATTTCGGTGCGCTCGGCGTCGAGCACGAGGGAAGCCTGACGGAAATAGGTCATGGCGTTTTCCTCGACCTGCTCGCGGGTGAGCGGCGGGCGCGTGACGTTACGGCCCGACGGATCGCCAATCATCGAGGTGAAGTCGCCAATCAGGAAAATCACCTGGTGGCCCAGGTTCTGGAGCTGGCGCAGCTTGTTCAGTACCACGGTATGGCCCAGGTGCAGGTCGGGGGCGGTCGGGTCCAGGCCCAGCTTGATACGGAGCGGCGTGCCGGTCTTTTCCGAGCGCACCAGCTTCTGCACGAATTCGCTTTCGATCAGCAGTTCGTCGACACCGCGCTTGGTGATGGCGAGCGCTTCCTGGACCTTGTCGGACAGAGGCACAGCGGTGGCGGAAGCGGAGTTGTTATTACTACAAGACGCGGAGTCTGTCATAAATTCTTTGTAGGAGTTTGGCTAAAACGGTTGTAGGAGCGCATATTTTGGTACAATGCTCGATCCCATCAATCTTGCTGCAAGAAAACTTTTTAAAACAACAAGAAAAATAGCGGTCCTAAGTTCAAGCGGTAAATTTTAACTGATTGCATGAACCCAATACATAAATTCACCCGCAAAAGCCTGTTGAGCCTGGCCAATACGAGCCGTAAAACTCGTATCGTCGGCGCCGGCGCCCTTGCTCTCGCACTGTGCGCGTTTGGCGCTGTTGCGACCGCTCCGATCACCCAGGACGACAGCAACGTCCAGGTCGTGTCCGTCTCCGAACACCTGGCCCTGCCCAATCTCGCCGACCAGATCAGCGCCCTGCAACAGGACGAGCAGCAATTCATCCACGAAGAGCGCGTGCGTTCGGGTGATTCTATCGGCACCATGCTCGGCCGCCTTGGCGTGAACGATGCGCAGGCCCAGAACTTCATCCGTTCCGATAAACTCGCCCGCCGCCTCCTGTCCTTGAAAAACGGCAAGCGCCTGCAGGCCGAGACCGACGAGAACGGCGAACTGCTGTCGCTGCGCGCCACCCTGACCGACAAGAACAGCGAGCCGACCACGCTCACCATCGTCCGCCGTGGCGACAGTTTCAAGGCAAGCGAAGCCCCTGCCAAGCTCGAGCGCCGCGTCGAAATGCGTTCGCGCGAAATCACCAATTCCTCGCTCTACGCTGCCACCGACGCGAACGTCGACGGCGGCTCGATTCCGGATTCGGTGGTCGGCGAAATCATCAAGATGTTCTCGACCAACATCGACTTCCGCGGCGACCTGAAGCGCGGCGACCGTTTCAATGTTGTCTACGAAACCTTCTGGCTCGACGGCGAACTGGTGAAAACCGGCCGCATCCTGGCAGGCGAATTCATCAACCGCGGCGCCAGCTACCAGGCCGTGTGGTTCGAAGACCCGGTCACCAGGCAGGGCGGCTACTACAGCCTGGACGGCAAGTCGCTGAAAAAAGCCTTCCTCAAGTCGCCGCTCGAATTCACCCGCGTCTCGTCGGGCTTCGCCAACCGCGTGCACCCGATCTCGGGCGAGTGGAAAGCACACAAGGGCATCGATTTCGCAGCCCCGACCGGCACCCCAATCCGCGCCGCCGGCGACGGCACCGTCGACTTCGCCGGTGTCTCTAACGGCTACGGCAACATGGTCGTCCTGAAGCACTGGTCGAACTACAGCACCGCCTACGCCCACATGAGCCGCATCAACGGCCTGCGCAAGGGCGCCAAGGTCACGCAAGGCCAGGTTATCGGCTTCGTCGGCTCGACCGGCTGGTCGACCGGCGCGCACCTGCACTACGAATTCCGCGTCGCCGATGTCGCACGCGATCCGAGCACGCTGAAAGACCTGATGGCCGCTCCCCTGAGCAAGGGCGAACTGGCCCGCTTCCGGATGGCTGCCGCGGAAATGAACCACCGCTTCTCGCTGCTGACCCCGGGCGGCAACGCCATGGCTGCCCGCTAAGCGCCTCACGCATCTTCGTAAAACGCCTTCCCTGCTTCATGGCACGGAAGGCGTTTTTACGTGGGTCTCGATTATGATGGGCACATGATGACGAACAATTCCTCCTCTTCCCTTTACATTGGCCTGATGTCAGGCACCAGCCTGGACGGCGTGGACGGCGTGCTGGCCGATTTCGCCGACGGCAGCATCCGCACCCTCGAGGCCGCGTTTATCCCCTTCCCGGCCACCCTGCGCGCCGAGCTGATGGCCTTGCAGGCAAACGGACAGAACGAGATCGAGCGCGAGGCGATCGCCGCCAACGGGCTGGCGCAGGCCTATGCCGAGTGCGTCGAGGCCTTGAAGGCGCACGCGCCTGGACAGGTTGCCGCCGTTGCCGTGCACGGCCAGACCGTGCGCCACCGGCCCGAACTCGGTTTTACGCGCCAGACAAATAATCCCTCGCTGCTGGCCGAACTGACGGGCATCGACGTCATTGCCGACTTCCGCAGCCGCGACATCGCGGCTGGCGGCCAGGGTGCGCCGCTGGTGCCGGCGTTTCACGCGGCCGCCTTCGGCAAGCCGGGGACGACGCGCGTGGTGGTGAATATCGGCGGCATCGGCAACATCAGCATGCTGCACGAAGACGGCCGCGTCACCGGCTACGACACCGGGCCGGGCAATGTGCTGATGGACGGCTGGATCGGACGCCATCAAGGCAAGGAATACGACGAGGGTGGCGCCTGGGGCGCGAGCGGGACGGTGGACGCCGCCCTGCTGGCGACCTTGCTGGAAGAACCGTATTTCCATCAGCCGGCGCCGAAGAGCACGGGGCGCGACCTTTTCCACATGGAATGGCTCGATGCGCACCTGGCGGGCTTCTCGAGCCTCCCCGCGGCCGACGTGCAGGCGAGCCTGACCGCCCTGACCGCGCAGACGATCGCCAACGCCATCCTGGCCGAGAACGTGCGCGTCGACGCCGTCTATGTCTGCGGCGGCGGCGCCTACAACGGCACGCTGCTGCGCATGCTGGCGGCCGCTCTCGGCGGCCATGTGCTGGTGGAATCGACGGCAGAACTCGGCATCGCGCCGAACCGGGTCGAGGCGCTGGCGTTCGCCTGGCTGGGCTATCGGTTCAATGAGCGCCAGCCGGGCAACATGCCGGCGGTGACGGGAGCGAAGGGGCTGCGAATTTTAGGCGCACTGTATCCTGCCTAGATGCAGGTAGAGCAATCGCAGTGGCAGGGTGGGCTCCGCCCACGCGCTTCATCCTTTGCACGGCTGCGGCTTTACACGCGCAACGCCACCTTGCATGCGATATGGCGCTCGCACGTATAAAGTCGCGTCTGTGCAGGTGATAGCCGGCGTGGGCGGAGCCCACCCTACAAAAGCGTGCCACCCACAACCCAAGGCGCAAAAAACAAATCCGGGCATTGCCCGGATCTGATAACGACACCCGGCCAGGCCGGGTTAGCGTAACACTTACGCCGAGAACGACGAACCGCAGCCGCAGGTGCTGGTCGCGTTCGGGTTCTTGATGACGAACTGGGCGCCCTCCAGGTCATCCTTGTAGTCGATTTCGGCGCCGACGAGGTACTGGTAGCTCATCGAGTCGATCAGCAGCTGCACGCCGTTCTTCTCCATGGTCGTGTCGTCTTCGTTGACGATTTCGTCGAAGGTGAAGCCGTACTGGAAGCCCGAGCAGCCGCCACCCTGCACGAAGACGCGCAGTTTCAGGTCGGGATTGCCCTCTTCCTCGATCAGTTGCGCCACTTTTTCAGCGGCGCTATCGGTGAAGACGATAGGGGTCGGGATGGTGTCAAAGTCTACTACTTCGGCCACTGCAGTCATGGATAAACTCCTGATTGGATTCAAATTTATTCCATTATAGACTGTTCGTGACGGTCATGCCTGAGAGGCCTCCGCCACGGCCAGGTGGAACACGGGCTCGCCCGCCGGCTGGTGCGTGAGCTTGCCGGTAACCAGGGCGCCGCCGTGCATCTCGAGCAGCTTGTAATGGACATCACCATGAATGCGGCCTTTCGGCTGTAATTCAAGTAGTTCCGTGGAAAAAACCGATCCGGCGATGAATCCATTGACGACCAGGTTGGCACAGCGCACTTCACCCTCGATGCGCGCGTGCTCGGAAACGATCAGCACGCTGTCCACGCCTTCGCTGGCGATCACGTTGCCGTGCACTTCGCCGTCGATGCGCAGGCCGCCGCTGAAGCACAGGTCGCCCTCGATCCGGGCAGCGATGCCGATCAGGCTGTCAATTTCGCTTTTTGCATTGCGACCGAACATGGTGGCACCCCTGAGAGATAGATGTTGTGATCGGAAAAAACCGATCAACCCATCGGTCAATTTACCGATCTCATCAGTTGCCGCCTTGATCTAGCTCTTGTCAGCTAGTGCAGGGCGGCAACGCCACAGGAATGCTCTTCAGTTATGCAACGAGCTTAGGGCAGCAGCGCGATCTGCTGCAAGCCGGTCGTCTCGTCAAAGCCGAACATCAGGTTCATGCACTGTACGGCCTGGCCGGAAGCGCCCTTCACCAGGTTGTCCTGCACCACCAGGATGACGACGGTGTTGCCGCCCTCCGGACGGTGCAGCGCCAGGCGCAGCATGTTCGAGCCGCGCGTCGAGCGGGTTTCCGGGTGCGAGCCGAAAGGCATGACGTCGACGAAAGGCGAATCGGCATAGGTTTCCTCGAACAGCGCCTGCAGCTGCTCATCCGTGACGTCCTTCGTCAGGCGCGCGTACAGGGTGGCGTGCATGCCGCGGATCATCGGCACCAGGTGCGGGGTGAAGATCAGGCCGACCTTGTCGTCCGTAAAACGCTGCAGCTGGGCCGAGGTTTCCGGGGTATGGCGGTGGCCGGCGACGCCGTAGGCCTTGAAATTGTCGCTCGCTTCCGAGAACAGGGTGCCAATTTCCGCCTTGCGGCCGGCGCCCGAGACACCCGATTTCGCATCGGCGATCAGGTTGCCGGCGTCGATCAGGCCGGCTTTCAGGAGCGGTACGAAGCCCAGCTGCATCGTCGTCGGGTAGCAGCCCGGGTTGGCGATCAGGCGCGCCCCTTTGATGTCTTCGCGGTTCAGTTCCGGCAGGCCGTACACGGCTTCCTCGATCAGCTCGGGCGCCGTGTGCTCGATCTTGTACCATTTCTCGAAGGACGCGCGGTCCTTCAGGCGGAAGTCGGCGGCGAGATCGATGACTTTCACGCCGGCGGCCAGCAGGGCCGGAGCTTGCGCCATGGCCACGCCGTGCGGGGTGGCGAAGAACACCACGTCGCATTGCGTCAGGTCGGCCTTGTCGGGCGCCGAGAAGGCCAGATTGACGCGGCCGCGCAGCGACGGAAACATGTCGGCCACCGGCAGGCCGTCTTCCTTGCGCGAAGTGATCGCGGTCAGCTCCACGCCGGGGTGGGCCGCCAACAGCCGCAGCAATTCCACGCCCGTGTAACCGGTTCCGCCAACGATGCCAACTTTGATCATGTTCTTTCCTTTGAAAATATGAATGGTGCAATGAGGCTGCAATTTTAACAGTCGATCGCTTTCGGGGCAGCGCATGCGGGCGCGGCATAAAAAAAGCCGCCCGAAGGCGGCTTTCTGTCCAGCAATCGCAGCCCGAAGACTGCAAGCGATTAACGCTTCGAGAACTGCTTGGCGCGACGTGCTTTACGCAGGCCGACTTTCTTACGCTCGACTTCACGGGCGTCACGGGTGACGAAACCGGCACGTGCCAGGTCGCCCTTGAGGCCTGCGTCGTAGTCGATCAGTGCGCGGGTGATGCCGTGACGGACGGCGCCAGCCTGGCCCGATTCGCCACCGCCGTGCACGTTGACCTTGATGTCGAAACGCTCGACGTTGCCGGTCAGTTCCAGCGGCTGACGGATGACCATCAGGCCGGTTTCGCGCGAGAAGTATTCG
Source organism: Massilia sp. LXY-5 (assembly GCF_059801075.1). Lineage (NCBI taxonomy): Bacteria > Pseudomonadati > Pseudomonadota > Betaproteobacteria > Burkholderiales > Oxalobacteraceae > Massilia > Massilia sp. LXY-5. The sequence continues at coordinate 79,546 of NZ_JBNNEH010000003.1, read as the reverse complement.
TTCGCAGGCTTGCCGTTCACGACGATCAGGCCGGTGCCGGCTTTGATGAACACGCGAGCGACTGCACTCTTGCGACGGCCGGTGCCGTAGTTGTAGTTACCGATCATGTCAGTTCCTTAGAGGGTCAGTGCTTGTGGTTGCTGTGCTGCGTGCGGGTGGGTGCCTTCCGCGTACACTTTCAGCTTCTTGATCATTGCATAGCCCAGCGGGCCCTTCGGCAGCATGCCTTTGACAGCCTTTTCCAGGGCACGGCCCGGGAAGCGCTGTTGCATTTTCAGGAAGTTGGTTTCGTAGATACCGCCCGGGTAGCCCGAGTGACGGTAGTACGTCTTGTTGGTGGCTTTCGTGCCGGTCACGCGCAGTTTGCCTGCGTTGACGACGACGATGTAGTCACCGGTATCGACGTGCGGAGTGAATTCTGGCTTGTGTTTGCCGCGCAGTCGGAGTGCCACTTCGCTGGCAACACGTCCGAGGACCAAGTCCGTCGCGTCAATCACGAACCAGTCGCGCTGGACTTCATGGCCCTTAGCGGAAAAAGTTTTCATGTTGACTTCCTAAATATATGTAAATTGCTCAAATGGCGGTTCCGCAATTGTCGCTGCGGACTCATCCTTATTATCTTTTCCAGAGCAAATGGAAAGCCGACGATTGTACTTCGACCAGACCACATGAGTCAAGACACCACGAGGAAGCCTGTCGCATCGACGCCTCCTCGCACGGCGCCAATTCGCCAGCGTGATGACATTCGACAATCAATCCCTTGCGAACCGGGCTAGACTCGGCTCAACCATTCCCTAGCGAAACTATCTGTTGACCGTAGAAACGATAGCAAATTACCATGAGTCAACTATCTGAGGAGTCTTCGTGAAAATACCTTCCATCCTGCCCGCCGTGCTGGCGCTGCTGGTCTCGAGCGGCGCGCCGGCGGCCGACGGTCCCGCGGCAACGGGATCCAGGCCCGAAGCACGCACCTGCCACCTGCCCGGCTCCGAAGGGTCACTGCGCTGCCTTGCGGTCCCGGTGCCGCTCGACTACGCCCAGCCCGCCAGGAAGGATCTGAAGATCCACGTCACAGTCGCACCGGCGTTTCGCGAGGGAGCCAAGGCCGACCCGCTGTTCGTGCTCGCAGGCGGGCCCGGCCAGGCCGGCAGCGAAGTGCTGATGCTGCTCTCGACCGCCTTCAAGCGCGTGCGCGCCACGCGCGACATCGTCTTCATCGACCAGCGCGGCACGGGATTGTCGGGCAAGCTCGATTGCAAGGAGCCGCCCGGACAGGAAACGATGAGCGACGCCGAACTCGAGGCCGAGGCGCGCCGCTGCGTCAGCACCAGCAAGACGCCGTTCGCGCTCTACAACACCGCGAATGCCGCGCGCGACCTCGAGGAAGTGCGGCGCGCGCTCGGCTACACGAAGGTCAACCTGTTCGGCGGCTCGTACGGCACCCGCCTCGGCCAGGCCTATGCGCGTGCGTTTCCGGCCAGCGTGCGCTCGCTGATCCTCGACGGCGTAGCCGCGCCCGACCAGGTCATTCCGGCCGGCGGCCGCGATGCCCAGGCCGCGCTCGACAAGCTGTTCGAAGGCTGCCGCAAGGACGCGGGCTGCAACAGGGCCTATCCGAACCTGCGCGCCGAATTCGACAGCCTGGCCGCGCGCACCGAGGCCGGCATCAAGCTCTCGGTCGCCGACCCGCGCACCGCGCAGCCGGTCACCTTCACCATGACGGCGCAGCGCTTCAACGGCACCGTCCACAACATCCTGTATTCGCCGGCCGATGCGCGCCGCCTGCCCTTCCTGATCCACAGCGCCTACCAGGGCCGCTGGGAGCCCTTCATTGCGCGCCACAACATCAGCGGCGACTTCGCCGGCGAAGGCGGCACCGCCGCCCTGCTCTACCTGGCCGTGGTCTGCGCCGAGGACGTGCCGCGCATGACGCCGGAGCTGATGAAGGAAGATGCCGCTGCCATCACACGCCCCTTGACCGGCCGCATTCCGGCCATGTGCAAGGACATGAAGGTGCCGGCCGTGCCGTATTCCGCGCCGACCACGATCGAGGCGCCGGCCCTGCTGCTGTCGGGCGCGCTCGACCCGGTCACGGCGCCGCGCCGTGCCGAAAGCGCGGCGCGCTACATGAAGAATGCGCGCCACCTGGTGGTGGCCAATGCCGGCCACGGCGTCTCGCAGCTCGGATGCGCGCCGCGCCTGCTGCGCGAATTCCTCGACAAGCCGGGCGCCGCGCTCGATGCGACATGCCTGGCCGAGATCCCGCCCCCGACCTTCCAGCTCGGCAGCGCCGGGCCGCAACCCTGAAGCGAGCTCCCCATGATCGAAGTGCACGACGTACGTAAACAATTCGGCGATGTGAAGGCCCTCGGCGGCGTCAGCTTCAGTGCGCGCGACAGCCAGATCACCGCCCTGCTCGGCCCCAACGGCGCCGGCAAGACCACGCTGCTGCGCACCCTGGTGGGCCTGCTCAAGCGCGACCAAGGCACGGTCGCCATCGACGGCGCCGATCCGGAACAGGATCCGCTGGCGGTACGCCGCAACATCGGCTTCCTCACCGACCAGTTCGGCCTCTACGAGCGCCTCTCGACGCGCGAATACCTGCAGTACTTCGGGGAGCTGAACGGCATTGGCGGCGCGGCCCTGAAAACGCGGATCGAGGAGGTGTCGGAACTGCTGGTCATGGACGACATCCTCGAGCGCCGCACCAAGGGCTTTTCGCAGGGCCAGCGGATCAAGGTGGCGCTGGCGCGCACCCTGCTGCACCGCCCGCGCAACCTGCTGCTCGACGAACCGAGCCGCGGCCTGGACGTGATGAGCACGCGCGCGCTGCGGCGCGCCCTGATCGCGCTGCGCGAGGACGGCTGCTGCGTCATCATGGCCACCCACGTGATGCAGGAAGTGACGCACCTGTGCGACGACGTGATCGTCATCGCACAGGGCCATACCGTGGCGCAGGGCTCGCCAAGCGACTTGTGCCGGCGCACCGGCATCGAAAACCTCGAGGATGCATTCGTCAGCCTGGTCGGCGAAGAAGGGATTGCCGCATGAAGCCGCCATTTTTCATCATCTTCCTGAAAGAGCTGCGCGAAACCCTGCGCGAAAAACGCACCGTCGGCCTGCTGGTGCTGTTCACGCTGATGTATCCGGTGATGTTCGGCGTCCTGATCCAGCAGCTGATCGACCGCGCCACCCGTTCCGAGCGCGAGGGCATCGAACTGGCGGTCATCGGCTCGAGCAAGGCCCCGACCCTGATGGCCCAGCTCAAGCAGAAGAACATCACGGTGCGCGACACCCCGCCGATGGAAGAGCAGGCGATCCAGGACCTGCTCCAGAAAGGCAAGGTCGCGGGCGTGCTGCGCCTGTCCGACAAATTCGCCGACAACTACACGGCAATGCGCCCTGCCCGTATCGAGCTGTGGTACGACTCGGCCGCCGAGAAGAATGCGCAGCGGCGCGAAGTCGAGGACGTGCTGGAAGCCTATGGCGCCAACGTGGCCAGCGCGCGCCTGCTGGCGCACGGGGTGTCGCCGGCGACGCTGGCGCCGATCCAGGTGCAGCGCTACGACACCGGCACCAATGCCTCGCGCTCGGCCGGCCTGATCGGCGGGATGCTCAGCATGCTGTTCTTCCCTGCTTTCTTCTGCGGCATGGCGGCCGCGATCGACAGCACCGCCGGCGAACGCGAACGGCGTTCGATGGAAGTGCTGATGGCCCAGCCGGCGCGCGCATGGGAGATCGTCACCGGCAAGTGGCTGATGGCCGGCTTCCTCGCCGTGTCCGGCCTCACCCTGGAACTGCTGCTGGCGCACGGGGTGCTGTCCTGGCTGCCGCTGGAAGAGCTGGGCATGTCGTGGAGCCTGAACTGGGGCGACATCGCACTGGTCTGCCTGGTCTCCCTGCCGCTGGCGCTGCTGGCCGCCGCGCTCCAGATTGCCCTGGCGATGAACGCGAAATCGTTCAAGGAAGCGCAAAGCACGCTCAGCATCGTGCTGCTGCTGCCGATGGTGCCCGGCGTCGTGGTCTCGATGATGGACCTGAAAACCTCGCTCTGGATGTATGCGGTGCCGATGCTGTCGAACCAGACCCTGCTGCGCGAAATGGCGAAGGGCGTCGAGGTCGGCCTGCTGCCCTTCCTGCTTACCTTCTTCAGCGCGGCGCTGCCGGCGCTGGCCATCGTCGCCTTCGCCGGCTGGCGCATGAAGAGCGAGCGCTACGTGCTGGCCGTCTAAGAACCTGTCCCGGCAGGGAGGAAAACAGCCCACCCCGGCACGCCGCGGTGGGCTGTTTTACAATGACCGCCACCTTATAGCGGAGAAACCCACATGGAAGTCAAAGTCAGCTGGAACGGCCCCTCGGGCATGAGTTTTCGCGCCCAGACCGGATCGGGCCACATGGTCTCGATGGACGGTGCGCCGGAAGGCGGCGGCCACAACCTGGCGCCGCGGCCGATGGAGATGGTGCTGGTCGGCACCGGCGGCTGCACGGCCTACGACGTGGTGCTGATCCTCAAGCGCGGGCGCGAGAACGTGATCGGCTGCGACGTCACGCTGCAGGCCGAGCGGGCGGAGACGGATCCGAAGATTTTCACGAAGATCAATTTTCACTTCGTGGTGACGGGGAAGAACCTGAAGCCGGCGGCCGTCGAGCGCGCCGTCAAACTGTCGCACGAGAAGTACTGCTCGGCCTCGATCATGCTGGCGGCGATGGCGGAGATCACGCATTCAATCGAAATTATCGAAGCCGCGTAAATATTGACACGCTCGGGTATGTACGGGCACGAACGCGTGGGCATGCCCACCCTACGGATCATCGCATCACGTAGGGTGGGCATGCCCACGCGGATGTTCGCGCTGTGTTGGCCGACGCTTACACCCGCCGCGACTTACAAATAATACGCCGTCGTCGTCATCACTTTCGACATCGCGCGCATGATCAGCTTGACCGGCACCGGCATCTCCGCCGCGCCCAGGGCCTGGGCGGCATCGCCATGGGCGACTTCATCGAGGCGCATCTGCTCGACGATCGCGCGCGACTTGGCGTCCCCCGCCGGCAGCTGTTCGAGGTGGCTGTTCAGGTGCGCTTCGACCTGGCGCTCGGTCTCGACGACGAAACCCAGGCTGCGCGCGTCGCCCAGCTTGGCGGCCACGGTTCCCATTGCGTAGGCGCCCGCATACCAGAGCGGGTTGAGCACGCTCGGCTGCGAGCCGAGTTCGGCCAGGCGCTGCGCGGTCCAGGCCAGGTGGTCCTCTTCTTCACGTCCGGCCTGCTCGAACTGGGCGCGCATGCCGGCACTTTGCGCGTGGCGCGCCTGCGAATCGTAGAGCGCCTGGGCGCAGACTTCGCCGACATGGTTCACGCGCATCAGGCCGGCGCTGTGGCGCTGTTCGCGCTCGTCGAGTTCGCAGTCGACCGCATGCGCCGCCGGGTTCGCGCGCGAGGCCGCCGCCACGCCGCCGACCACGCGCAGCGCCTTGTCGAAGCCGACGATCAGGTCGTCGAGTGGACTGATGAAAGGGTTGGCTCGCATAGGATGTCCTTCGTCGCGGGAAAACCACATTATATGCGCCGTGCCTGCCGCTTGCCGCGCTGCTAAACGAGCACGTCCTGCCCCGCCTTTTTTGCACTCTGGCCGCCCCTGTGCGCCGTGCGTCGCACGGGTCCGCCCGAGTCAGCCATTAGGGCATACAATGCATTCGTCAAAAAAAGCTTGGCGGAAATGAAACTGACCGCTTTGCAAAGTATTCATCTGGAGTCCGCATGGAATTACGCATCCGCAATTTGTCCAAGACCTACGCCAACGGCGTGGTGGCGCTGGACAAGGTCACGCTGAACATCCCGCCCGGGATGTTCGGCCTGCTGGGGCCGAACGGCGCCGGCAAGTCGACCCTGATGCGCATCCTCGCCACACTGCAGGAATGCGATGCCGGCTCGGTCTTCCTGGACGATATCGACGTCCTCGACGAAAAGGACGAGGTGCGCCGCATGCTCGGCTACCTGCCTCAGGATTTCGGGGTCTACCCGCGCGTCACCGCCTATGAGCTGCTCGACCATTTCGCCCAGCTGAAAGGCATCGCGAACCGCAACCGGCGGCGCGAAGTCGTCGACGGCCTGCTCCAGCAAACGAATCTGTTCGAGGTGCGCCACCAGAAGCTGGGCACCTTCTCGGGCGGCATGCGCCAGCGTTTCGGCGTGGCGCAAGCCCTGATCGGGGACCCGCAGCTGATCATCGTCGACGAGCCGACCGCCGGCCTCGATCCGCAGGAGCGGGTGCGCTTCCACAACCTGCTGTCCGACATCGGCGCCGACAAGACGGTGCTGCTGTCGACCCACATCGTCTCGGACGTGGCCGACCTGTGCGCCAACATGGCGATCATTAACAAGGGCCACGTGCTGCTGTGCGGCGAACCGGCGCGCCTGATCGAGGGAATCGAAGAAAACATCTGGGCGCGCTTCGTCGACAAGGCCGACCTGCCGCTGTTCCAGAAGCAGCACACGGTGATCTCGACGCGCCTGCGCGCCGGGCGCACCCTGATCCATGTGTATGCCGAGGGCGACCCCGGCATGGGTTTCGAGGAAGCCCATGCCAGCCTGGAGGACGTCTATTTCGCCACCATCGCCGGCCGCCACAACTTCCAGGCCGGGAACTGCTGATCGATGGCAGCGCTTCTTTCCATTGCCCGGTTCGAGCTGCGCGGGCGCCTCAGGCAGGTATCGACCTGGGTCTGCTTCTTCGCCTTCCTCGCCCTGGCGATATTGTGGACGGCCGCCGCCGGCGGCGTGTTCAAGGATACCGTGGTCGCCTTCGGCTCGCGCGTGCTGATCGACGGCCCGCGCCAGGTGGCCTTGTCGACCGCCTTCCTCGGCTGTACGGCCGTGGTCGTGATCGCCGCCTTCATGGGGCGCGCCGTGCAGCAGGACTTCGAGCACGGCATGCACCATTTCTTCTTCAGCGCCCCGATCCCGAAATACGCCTATGTGTTCGGGCGCTTCCTCGGCGCCTGGGCGATCCTCGCCTTCGTGTTTGCAGCGATTCCGCTCGGGTCCTGGCTCGGCAGCCTGCTGCCGGGGATCGACCCCGACCGCGTCGGCGCAGCCGGGCCGCTGACCTATGTGCTGCCCTGGCTGCTGACGCTCTTGCCCAACCTGTTCATCTTCGGGGCGATCTTCTTCGTGCTGGCGGCGCTCACGCGGCGCATGCTGCCGGTGTATGTCGCCAGCATCGTGCTGATGGTGGGCTACACGATCGCACCCTCGATCGCGCGCGACTTCGACTATAAAACCTTGGCCGCGCTGATCGATCCCTTCGCCACCACGGCGCTGCTGCGCCTGACCGAATACTGGCCGATCGCCGAACGCAATGCGCGCCCGGTCCTGCTCGAGGGCGTGTATCTGGCCAACCGCCTGATCTGGTGCGGCTTCGGCCTGGCCGTGCTGCTGCTCGGTTACTGGCGCTTCCACCTGGTCGGTTTGCTCGAGTCGCGCAGCCTGGACCCGCGCGGCCCGAGCGAGGCGGCGCCGATCCTGTCACAGGCGGCGGTCAACACGCGCGAGCAACCGGACTTCGCGCGCCGCAGCCTGGTTGTGCTGCTGGCCAGGGAAGCGCTGCTGCACCTGCGCCAGTCGGTAGCCACGCTGCCCTTCGCGCTGATCGCCCTGGCCGGCATGGCCCTGATCGCGGTCGGCAGCTTCGACATCGGCCGCCTGCACGGCGCGCGCACCTATCCCGTGACCTGGCAGATGCTGGAACTGGTACGCGACGTGTTCTCGTGGTATATCGTGATCGTGACGGTCTTCTACGCCAGCCAGCTCGTATGGCGCGAGCGCGATGCGGGGACCAGCCAGCTGTTCGACGTGCTGCCGGTGCCGGGCTGGCTGGCGCCGCTCTCGAAGACCCTGGCGCTGGTCGCGATGCAGGCGCTGCTGCTGTTCCTGGCGATGCTCGCGGCGATGCTGTGCCAGCTGGTGCGCGGCTATTTCGCGCTCGAGCCGGGCCTGTACCTGCACACCCTGTTCACGATTTTGCTGCCGCAGTACGCACTGCTGGCGGTGCCGGCGATCGCGGTGCAGGCGTTCTGCAACCGCAAATACCTCGGCTATGCGGTGCTGGCGGCGCTCGGCGTGGCGGGCATCGCCCTGCGCGGACGCGGCCTCGACCACCTGCTGCTGCCCTACACGGGCTTCCCGCCGCTCGACTATTCGGGCATGAACGGCTATGGCTACGAGCTGCTGCGCGAACGGGTGCTGTCGCTGTACTGGGGCGGCCTGGCCCTGATCCTGCTGGTGGCCAGCGTGGTGCTGTGGCCGCGCGGCGTGAACGCCGAACTGCGCAGCCGCTGGCGCCTGGCGCGCCAGAACCTCACGCTGCCGATCCTCGGCGCCTTCGGCGCCGGCCTGCTCATCTTCGCCGGCACCGGCGCCCTGCTCTGGTACGAGCTGGACGTGGCGGGCAACTACCGCACCACGCACGCCGCCGAGGCACGCCGCGCCGCTTACGAAACCCTGTACCGGCGCTACGCCCGGCTGCCGCAGCCGGCGCTCACCACGGTCGACCTGCGCGTCGACCTCCATCCGCGCAGCCGCATCCTGGCGGTGCAGGGCCACTACCAGCTGCAGAACCGCGGCGCGGCGCCGCTGCTCGACGTGATCCTGTACCAGGAGCCGGGCGCCGACCTGGCGGCGCGCCTGTCGGAGCCGGCGACACTGGTCACGAGCGACCGCGAACGCGGCTTCTTCCACTATCGGCTGGCACGCCCGCTGATGCCGGGCGCGCGCCTGGCGCTCGCGTTCGAACTCAGCGCCGCGCCGGGCGGCCTGCTCGGCATCGGCAGCGACACGCCGGTGGCCACGAACGGCAGCTTCTTCACGAACGAGGCGCTGCCGCGCATCGGCTACCAGGCCGCGGTCGAGCTGGACGACGCGCGTGACCGCCGCCGCCACGGCCTGCCGCCGCGCGTGGCGCCGGCCGCCCCGCTGCCGCAGCAGATCGCCTTCAGCGCCATCGTCGGCACCTCCGTCGACCAGGTGGCGGTGGCGCCGGGCACGCTCGAGCGCGAGTGGATCGCCAATGAGCGGCGCTACTTCCATTACCGCTCCGACGGCGCCATCCCGAACGATTATGCGATCGCCTCGGCGCGCTATGCGGTGCGCCACGAGCGCTGGCAGGACGTCGCCATCGACGCCTATTTCGCGCCCGGGCACGAGGCGAATGTCGAACGGCTGCTGCGCGGGGCCAGCGCCGCCCTCGACTACGGCACCGGCCAGTTCGGGCCCTACGGCCAGCACGACCTGCGCCTGGTCGAGACGCCGCGCCGGAGCGGCAGGCCGCACGGCTTCCCGGGCATGCTCGCCCTGCCGGAACACGGCGCCTTCATCGCGCGCACCGACAGCAAGGCGAGCGGCAAGGACGCCGGCATCGATTATCCGCTCTACACGGCTGCCTGGAGCACCGCGCACCAGTGGTGGGCGCGCCAGCCGGGCGGCGCCCTGCTGGCGGACAGCCTGGCCGAATACACGGCGCTGATGGCGGTGCGCCGCAGCGCCGGGGCGTCCGCGATGCGGCGCTACCTGCGCGAGGACCTGCACTCCTACCTGATGGGCCGTGCGCTGGCCAGCCGCGAACGGCCGCTGGCCGACTACGTGGACGAGGTCTGGTTGCGCCGCAGCAAGGGCGGAATCGCGCTCTACCTGCTGCAGGATCTGCTGGGCGAAGAGCGGGTGAACGGCGTGCTGCGCAAGCTCGCCATGCAAGCCGGCCCCACCCCCGACATGGCGGCGCTGGCGGCGGCCCTGCGCGCGGTGGCGCCGGCCGACAAGGCCTACCTGGTGCACGACCTGTTCGAGGACATCGTGCTCTACGAGAACCGCGCCGACAGCGCCAGCGCGCGCCAGCTGGCCGATGGCAGGTACGAAGTGACGCTCCACGCCAGTGCGGCCAAGGTGCGCGCCGGGGCGCCGGTCGAACAGGACCTGCCGCTGGCCGACTACATCGAATTTGGCGTCGACGACCGCGCCGGCAACCCTTTGGCGCGCGAACGGCGCAAGGTCACCGGCCATGCACAGCGCATCGTCTTCGTCGTCGCCGCCCGCCCGGGCCGCGCCGGAATCGACCCTGACCACAAGCTGATCGACAAGAAGCCCACGGATAACATGGTTGTAGTCGACAACGGGTAAAAGTCGCGATATTATCGAGACACTATTACATTGAGGTTAAAGATGTCGACCATGCTTGCCGAAGTTTGCGAAAAAATTCAGCTCCTCAATGCCGAGGAAAAGCATGAGGTGCTGCGTGTCCTGTTGCAGGACATCGACGATCTTGCCGATGCGGACGCCGACGAGGCCTGGCGCGACGAAGTCGTGCGCCGGGTAAAGGCGATCCGCAACGGCGAGGCCGCGATCCGCGCCTTGCAGGACTGGCAGGAGTGAGCCGCGCAGTGGCGAACGCCGCGCCGGCACGCCGCGACACTTATCCGAATCGGGTAACTGTATAAACAATACAGGATAATCAGCACTCAGCGACAGACGAAAAAAAACCGCGACCCGGGGGCCGCGGTTTTTTTATGCCCGCTCGCCGGGCTTACTTCCTGGCGGCGGCGCGCTTGGCAGGCGGCTTGGCAGCCGTCCCTTTCGCGGCCGCTTTCTTCGCTGCCGGCTTGGCAGCCGCTTTCGTGGCTGCTTTCGCGGCCGGCTTCTTCGCCGCCTTCACCGCGGTCGCTGCGCCCTCGCCCTCGGCGCCATCGGCCTCGGCATCGTTTGCCGCCGCCTTCGGTTTAGCGCCCGGCTTGGCCTTGCGCTCCTCGAACTCGAAGCTGATCTTGCCGTCCTTGCCCCGCGTCAGGAAGGCCTTGAAGGAACGGCGGGTACGCTGCGACACGAAGCCCGGCAGCAAATCCGTCTTGCCGTCGTTGAGCAGTTTCGCCATCTGCTCAGGGAGGATCTCCTGCTGCAGGATGATACGGCCGCTGCGGAAGTCGCAGGTCTTCGGCTTGGCCACCTGGTTTTCGCAGACATAGGCCAGGCCCATTTCGTAGACCCCTGCATTGCACTTCGGGCAGGGTCCGAGCGGGGTCTGTCCGGTGAAGTCCACGCCCTCTCCCTCTTCGCCGTCGGCCGAATCCTGGCCGAAATCGAATTCGAGCTTGAAGTTCTTGATCTCCTCGTCGCGCACGATGCGCAGGATCGCGGCGAACGGACGGCCCATCTTCGAGCGGAAGCCCTGCAGCGGACCGATGGTGCGCTTTTCCAGCAGCTCTTCGACCTCGTTGATCTCGAACTGGCGGCTGCCCGGCGTCTTGCTCATCGAGAAGTCGCACTTGGTACAGGCGAAGCGGCGGTAGTTTTCCTTGACCACGCCGGCGCAGTTCGGGCACGGGGTTTTCAGCGTCGCGTACTCGCCCGGAATCGTGTCGTTGTCGTATTCCTTGGCGCGCTTGACGATGATTTGCGTCATCTGCGCAATTTCTCGCATGAACTCTTCGCGCGAAATCTTGCCCTTCTCCATCTGCGACAGCTTGTATTCCCACTCGCCGGTCAGTTCCGGCGCGGTGAGTTCGTTCACGCCCAGGCCGCGCAGCAAGGTCATCAGCTGCGATGCCTTGGCGGTCGGGATCAGCTCGCGCCCCTCGCGGATCAGGTATTTCTCGGTCAGCAGGCCCTCGATGATGGCCGCGCGCGTGGCCGGGGTGCCGAGACCCTTGCCGGCCATCGCATCGCGCAGCTCGTCCGAGTCGACCAGTTTACCGGCGCCTTCCATGGCCGACAGCAGCGTCGCTTCACTGTAGCGCGCAGGCGGCTTCGTCACCAGGCCGTTGGCAGTGATTTTATCCGTCAGTACCTTCTCGCCCTTCGCGACCGGGACCAGCGTAGCGCCGTCCTTGTCGTCGCCCGTGGTGTCCTTGCCATAGACGGCCAGCCAGCCCGGGTTGGTCATGACCTTGCCCTCGGTCTTGAACTGGTGGCCCGAGACTTCGGTGAAGCGGGTCGTGACCAGGAACTCGGCCGGCGGGAAGAAGACGGCCAGGAAGCGGCGCGTGACGAGGTCGTACAGCTTTTGTTCCGGCTCGGTCAGGTTCTTCGGGGCGACACCGGTCGGGATGATCGCGAAGTGATCCGAAATCTTCGTGTTGTCGAAAATGCGCTTGTTCGGCTTGACCCAGCCGTTCTTCGTCACCTGTTTGGCGAACTGGTTGTAGTTGTTCGTGTCGGCCAGCGCGTTCATCGTTTCCTTGACGGTCGCGATATAGTCTTCCGGCAGGTGGCGCGAGTCGGTACGCGGGTAGGTCAGCACCTTGTGCTTCTCGTACAGCGCCTGGGCCAGACCCAGGGTGTTCTTGGCCGAGAAGCCGAAGCGGCCGTTGGCCTCGCGCTGCAGGCTCGTCAGGTCGAACAGGGCCGGCGCCATCGAGGTGGTCGGCTTCGATTCCTCGGTGACGACGCCCTGCTTGCCGCGGCAGGCGGCGGCGATCGAGTCGGCGGCCGTCTTGCTCCACAGACGCTCCGGGCGCTTCTCCGGGTCGTTCTCGTCCTTCTTGAACTGCTGGTCGAGCCAGCGGCCTTCGTAGATGCCGGCGGCGCAGACGAACTCGGCGCGCACTTCCCAGTAGTCGCGCGGGACGAATTTCTTGATTTTTTCTTCGCGCTCGACCACGATCGACAGGGTCGGCGTCTGCACGCGGCCCACGGTCGTCAGGTAGAACCCGCCCTCCTTCGAGTTGAAGGCGGTCATGGCGCGGGTGCCGTTGATGCCGATCAGCCAGTCCGCTTCCGAACGGCAGCGCGCAGCGTCGGCCAGCGGCAGCATCTCTTCGTCGCTGCGCAGCTGCTTGAAACCTTCGCGGATCGCGTTGGCCGTCATCGACTGCAGCCACAGGCGTTTCACGGGCTGCTTCGCCTTCGCGTTCTGCGCGATCAGGCGGAAGATCAGTTCACCTTCGCGGCCCGCGTCACATGCGTTGATGAGGGTGGTGACGTCCTTGCGCTTGATGAGCTTGTTCAGCACTTTCAGGCGCGACTCGGTCTTTGGAATCGGGTTCAGCGCGAAATACGGCGGAATCATCGGCAGGTGGGTAAAACTCCACTTGCCGCGCTTGACGTCGTATTCCTCGGGCACGGCTATTTCCAGCAGGTGGCCGACGGCGGACGACAGGATGTATTCGTCGTTTTCGAAATACTCATCGTGCTTGGTGAAGCCGCCCAGCGTCTTCGCGATGTCGTTCGCGACAGACGGCTTCTCGGCGATGATGAGGGTTTTGGTCATAGGGTTTCTCGTCGTACTTATATATATGGTGTATTTGGCCTGCGCATCATACATGCTTTGGCGGCCGGGCCGGGCCGCAGCATCACGGCATCGCGGCACTAATGTCTTAGTAGTAACAGTCTTGAATGAGCGGCCAATGATAAGCGCGTTATCGCGCTGTTCGCAAGTAGGCTCTGCACCTTCCTTGTGCGGCGCGCCATCGGCCGCACGCTCGTGGCGCGCTTGCAACGACCGGATTTTCGCTCGTGCCACCCGGATATCTTGTCGGTGACGGTGGGCGCCTTCCTACATTGCCTCCACCATGATTCCGATACAAGCGGCGCCGCGCCGCGCGCATGATCGGCCTGTTGGCGCCCTCACGCGCCGTATCAGGAGGATCGACCATGAGCGACAAGCACAAAGGCATGGTGAACGAGCACGGCCGCAGCGTGCGGCGCGAAAAAATGGTGCCGGTGGCGCCGGAAAGCCAGCAGGGCAAATCGCCCGGCTCCGGCGCGGGCAACCGCCAGTCGGACGTGGGTCTGGGTACGCAGGCGGGCAGGATGGGGGCAAGCGACGCCGGTTCGCGCGGCGGGCCCGGTTCGCAGACCGGCGGACGCAGCGCACGCCAGCAAGCCCAGCGCATGCAGGCCCAGGCGGAGGCCGACCGGCTCGGTACCTCGATGCAGTCGGGCGCCGGTGGACTCGAGCAGAGACAGCATGCCGGTTCGAAAGAATCCGGGACGGCGCCGGGTTCGCTGCAGTCGGGCGGCGCCGGATCGGGCGGACGTGGGGGACCGGAGCAGCCTGCGTCGGATGCCGGTGCGGGGCTGGCGGGGACGGACAAGAAGCGCTGAGCAGGCAAAGCGCGTCCTGGCCGGAGCAGGAGGCCGGCCAGGGTATTTGCGTAAACAATAAAATCGCTTGCAATTGAATAGCGCGCGATCTAAACTGCGGACATGACAAGCAAATCCGCCAAGACCGACGCCCTGCTCCGCCTCGACAGCCAGCTGTGCTTCGCCCTATACTCGGCCAACCTGGCGATGACCAAGGTGTACCGGCGCCTGCTGGCCGACCTGGGCCTGACCTACCCGCAATACCTGGTGATGCTGGTGCTGTGGGAAGGCGACGGCATGACGGTCTCGAACCTGGGCGAGCGCCTGTTCCTCGACTCGGCCACGCTCACCCCGCTGCTCAAGCGCCTGCAGGCTGCAGGCCTGGTGCTGCGCGAACGCGGACTCGAGGACGAACGCCAGGTGCTGGTCAGCCTGACGGAGGAAGGACGCGCGCTGCGTACGAAAGCGCGGGCGGTGCCGGAAAACGCGTTTTGCGCGACGGGCTGCAAGCCGGAAGAATTGCAGGCGATGCGGCGCGACCTCGAGCAATTGCGCGCCAGCCTGGCGCAACACAGCTAAAGGCAGGTGTGGACGCATGCAGTGCAATAATGCGGGCATTTAGATAGCACGCGATTTAATCGACAGCGACCGATTTCGTGGTGCGGCGCTGCCCTCTCATCACCACGCTTTGGAGAAAAAGATGTCCCTCGAAAAAACCTTGTATGTCGCCCACGCAACCGCCACCGGTGGCCGTGATGGCCGTGCCGTATCGTCCGACGAGCAACTGAGCGTCGCACTGGCCACGCCGCGCGAACTCGGCGGCGCAGGCGGCGCCGGCACCAATCCGGAACAGCTGTTCGCGGCCGGCTATGCAGCTTGTTTCATCGGCGCATTGAAGTTCGTGGCGGCAAAAGAAAAAGTGGCGCTGCCGGCGGAGACGGCAATCACGGCCGACGTCGGCATCGGTCCCCTGCCGACCGGCTTCGGCATCGAAGTGACACTCAATGTCTCGGTTCCGGGCCTGGCGCGCGAGCTCGTCGAATCGCTGGTGGAGAAGGCCCACGTGGTGTGCCCGTACTCGAACGCAACGCGCGGCAACATCGATGTGACGCTGAATATTGCGTAATCAGCAGCGAAAACAAAATCAATAGCACAAACAAAAACTCCCGCAGTGCGGGAGTTTTTGTTTGTGCTTGTTCGATTAATGCAGCTGGCGCGGAATCTGTTCGTCGTCGGAGCCGAACAGGTCGTCGAAGATCAGTGCATCCGGTTCCTTGTTCTGGCTCCACATCATCATCAGCACGATGATCTTCAGCTTGCTCAGGGTAACGGGCGATTCGTCCACCGCGAGCGCACGCTCGATGACGATTTCGCGCTGCAAGGGCGTGAGCAGCTTGGCGCTTTCGAGGAACTGGATGAAACCGATCGCGGCGCTGCCGAGCTCGTTATATTCCTCGTCCACGTAGTAACGCGTGCCGGTAGAGGCGACCACGTCGGCCAGCTCTTCGCCCGCCATTTCAGTGAGACCCGTAAGCCAATCGATGGCCTCGCAGATCTCGAAGTCGTCGAAGCCGACGGCGGAGAGTTTGCGTGCCAATGCAGCCGGCTCGGGGCAGGCTTCGGGACGATAGTACGTCTCGTAGAGGTAGACCAGGATGTCGAACATAGTGACGCTACTGTAGCAGCTAAGCTCGTACAGGTACAAGCTTGCTGCGTGTGTGCGCATGCGGCGAACGGAAATCGTCGTTTTTCGGCCTTATCGGTTCATACAGGCTTGTAATTCATGTTCGAAAAAATGTCCCTGTTCAAGCATTTACCCAGGGCGAATGAAACGCTTATTGAACAAGCACGCGTTGCACTTTTCCTCCGGGAAGACGTTCGATCATGCCGGCCATTTCGAGTGCCAATAAACCCATGCTCAATTGACCGATACTGGTGCCGAGTCGTTCCAACAAGTCGTCGACAGCGAGCGCTTCGTGCCCCAGCTGCGCCAGCAAATCGGTGCAGTCCGTTTCGGTCGGCAAGGCGTTTGTTGCAGTCGTGTTTGCAGACGGCAGCGATGCAAGCGGCGACACCTGCATCGCCTCCAGCACTTCATCCACCGTTTCCACCAGCCGCGCACCATCGCGTATCAGCTTGTGGCAGCCCTTGGCCAGCGGCGCATGGATCGAGCCGGGCAAGGCGTAGACCTCGCGTCCCTGTTCGGCGGCCACGCGCGCGGTGATGAGGGAGCCCGATTGCGCCGCCGCTTCGATCACGAGCACGCCGATTGACAAGCCGCTGATGATCCGGTTGCGGCGCGGGAAATTGCCGCTGGTCGGAGGCGTGCCGAGCGCGTATTCGCTGACGATGCAGCCGTCGTTGGCAATGCGTTCGGCCAGTGCGCGATTGCGCGCCGGATAGAACAAGTCGGCGCCGGTGCCGACCACGGCAATCGTCGAACCCGCGCCGCGCAACCCGCCTTCATGCGCGGCGGCGTCGATGCCGAGTGCGAGGCCGGACACCACGCACACACCGGCGTTCGACAGTGCAGTCGCGAACGCCGCTGCATTCGCCTTTCCCTGTACGGTGGCATTGCGGCTGCCGACGATCGCCAGCGCCGGTCGCGCAAGCAGGTCGATGCGTCCTTGTATATAGAGCAGCAGGGGCGGATCGGGAATATTGGCGAGCGCCTGCGGATAGGCGGCATCGCCCAGCGCCAGCACGTGGTGCGAGGGAGTTTGCAGCCAGGCGAGCGTGGTGTCGATCAGGGCACGCGTCGTGCCTGATGGCGGCGCGCACAGGCTGCGCGCCAGGGCAGGACCGACGTGCCGGGCCAGCGCGGCGTGGCCGGCCTCGAAGATGGCGCGCGGCGAACCGAAGGCATCCAACAGCAGGTGTGCAGTGCGCAGTCCCACCCCGCGCGCGCCGTCGAGGCGCAGCCAGTCGCTCAGTTGCGTACCGGGTTGCTCGATGCGGCTGGCGGGGATGGGGTCCGTGTCCTGCACGGTGGATTTACTCCGGTGATTTCGCCACGTCGCCGACTTCCACTGGCGCCGTTACTTGCATGATCAGGCCGTACGAAACGCGCCCGAATACTCGGAAGATGAACAGGCTGCCATACTGTTCATCGGGAAGCTTCATCTTCGCGCGGCCGATTCCGAGGAAACCCCTCTTCCCTTCCGGATCGGCCACCGTCTTCCCGAAATGATAGAGCTGCAGCACCGAGCCGACATCGAGTCCGTCAATCGAACCACGGTTGACAGTGACGACCTGGCTCTGTCCGGCATAGCTGACGCCCGCGTAAATCGACATCACGCGCGCGTCGACCGGCGACTGCGGCGCATGCGGCACATAGTTGCGCACGGCCGGCGGCGGGGCCGGCAGCAGGCGGTCGCCGACGCCCATTTCGCTCACCGAGTTCGAAGCCGTCATGGTGTGCACGTCGACGCCGGGCGCGGCCGCTTTCACCAGTTTTACCGTACCGACATAGGCGGCCTCGTGCGCGAGCAGCGCGCCCGTCTGCGGATCGCGCAACGGGGCGCCCGGACGGAACACCTGGAATTCGGTTGCGCCCTGCAGATCGCCGCGCACATACACGCGGTCGCCCGTGCCCAGGTATAAATGACCCTCCTGGGAGGCGGCGATGCGCGGCGCGCCCGCCAGCGCATCCTTCTCGACGACGAGCGGCTGGGTCAGGTAAGGTTCGATCACACTGGCGGGGATGGCGTCGATGGCGCCGCGCTCCAGGCCTTCGCTGCGCACCTGCGGCGACAGGCGCAGCACGGGCACGCCTCCGCCGTCATCGCTGCCCGGCTTCGTCAGCGACAGGCGGCCGTGCACGCGGTCGAAATACACGATCTGGCCCGGATAAATCCAGTGCGGATTGCGGATTTCCTCGCGGTTCATGCCCCAGACCTGGGGCCAGCACCAGGGATGCTCGAGGAAGGCGCCGGAAATATCCCACAGGGTATCGCCCTTGACCACGCGGTGCTGGTCGGGCGCATTCGGCTTGAAGCTGCATTCGGCAGCCTGGACGGGGCCGGCCACGACACACGCGACGAGCGCCGCGGCTACAGCGCGGGTCACGACTGTGCTAAAATTTTTCATTGAAGACGTCCGTAAAGTGCGGCATTGACAACGGAATTGCTGGCGGTGTCCATCACTCGGCCAGCCACACGGCGCAAGAGACGGCATAGATTGCACTCCGGACCGCACGGCGGATCAGGAAGAGTTGCCCAACTGAATCAAATTCTGCACACAAATCCTCGAACTAGCAAGACAAACCGCGTCCTGTTTCCCCGGCGATGTGTTGCATTCCTGCTCTGCGCCCCGCTCTGCCGACCTCCACCATTATCCTTATATAAAATTACTTAACTCCCTGATATGGCCCTCCTGAAAATCCTGCGCTATCCCGATCCACGTCTGCACAAGGTCGCCGCGCCTGTCACCGAATTCGGCGAGCGCCTGGCCAAGCTGGTGGCCGACATGGCCGAGACCATGTACGACGCCCCCGGCGTCGGCCTGGCCGCGACCCAGGTCGACGTGCACGAGCGCGTGGTCGTGATCGACACCACCGAGACGCACGACGAACTGCGCGTGTTCGTCAATCCGGAAATCATCTGGGCCAGCGAGGAAAAGCAGGTCTACGACGAAGGCTGCCTGTCGGTGCCGGGCATCTATGACGGCGTCGAGCGCCCGTCGCAGGTCAAGGTACGCGCCCAGGATGCGAAAGGCGAGTTCTTCGAGCTCGATTGCGACGGCCTGCTGGCCGTCTGCATCCAGCACGAGATGGATCACCTGATGGGCAAGGTGTTCGTGGAATACCTGTCGCCTTTGAAACGTAACCGCATCAAGGCCAAGCTGCAGAAGGAAGAGCGCGGCATGGAACGCGAGGCGGCTCTCAAAGCTGCCGGCCGCCGCTACTAAGTTGATGACGAGCGCGCGGATGAAAGTCGTCTTTGCCGGCACCCCGGAGTTTGCCGCCTGCGCCCTGCGCGCCCTGATCGATGCCGGTTTCGAGATCCCCCTCGTGCTGACCCAGCCCGACCGCCCGGCCGGGCGCGGCATGCAGTTGCAGGCATCGAGCGTGAAACAGGTCGCGCTGGAACACGGTATCGAGGTGCTGCAGCCCTTGTCGCTGCGTACCGACGCCAAAGATCCGCAGCGCGCTGAAGAGGCAGCTGCGGCCCACGCGCGTTTGCTGTCGCTCGACTACGACGTGATGGTGGTCGCGGCCTATGGCCTGATCCTGCCGCGCAGCACGCTCGACATCGCCCCCTGCATCAACATCCACGGTTCCCTGCTGCCGCGCTGGCGCGGCGCCGCGCCGATCCACCGCGCGATCGAAAGCGGAGATGTCGAGACCGGCGTGACGATCATGGGCATGGAAGAAGGCCTCGACACGGGTCCGATGATGCTGATCGAACGCGTCGCCATCGACGACGCCGACACCACCGGCACCCTGCACGACAAGCTGGCCGCGCTCGGCGCCACGATGATCGTCGAGGCGCTGCGCCTTTTGTCCCGCGGCGAACTGCCGGCCACACCGCAGCCGGAAGAAGGCGTGACCTATGCGGCCAAGATCAGCAAGGACGAAGCGAAGCTCGATTTCGGTTTGCCTGCCGTCGACCTCTGGCGCAAGGTGCGCGCCTTCAATCCCTTCCCCGGCGCGCAAGGCAGCGTGAACGGGACGGCGGTCAAGATCTGGAACGCGGAGCCGGCGCAAGGAAGGGGAGAACCGGGGCAGGTGTTATCGGCCGATGCGGCAGGCATTGTGGTGGCCTGCGGCGACGGTGCGCTGCGCCTGCTGCAGTTGCAGAAACCGGGCGGCAAGCGCCTGGCGGCTGGGGAATTCCTCAAAAGCTTTCCGCTGCAGGGGTTGAAGTTCGAATAACCCCGACGAAAAACCCCGGCCACAAACGAAAACGCGCCCACCCGGGCGCGTTGCAAGGACTCAGCCTTGTTTAATGACCGTCCGACTCCGCGGCGCGTTGGGCATCCATATGCTCACGCAGGACCTGGTTGATACGGGTCTGGTAACCTGGACCGGCTGCCTTGAACCACTCCAGCATGTCGACATCCAGGCGGATCGTCACGATCTGCTTTGCGCCACCCGGCGCTGCTTTCGGCTCTGCGGCAACCACGTGGCTGTGCAGCGAAGTCTGGTCCCAATCGGGTTCGTACTCTTTGTTCATGCTATCCATCCCTGTTAATACGTGCCATGTTTCTCATGGCCAGTATTTATATTGTCGTCCCTGTATGTATCCACAACATTGCGAAACGCCCGGGTTTTGTAACGTCATGTAACAATCGGATGCATAAACACATAACGATACAATCTGCCCGAAGAGCGGCCTGCCCCGGCGGGCACGCACCGCATTGACGTATAATTTCAGACCGCCCCAACCGTGCAAGTGCGCCATTTCCCGTCTTGCACGCATCCCAGAAAGTGACCGATGACTGCCCCGACCACCACCCCATCCCCGATCGAAACCCAGCTGCGCGACATCCTCACGCGCCGCATCATGATCCTGGATGGCGCCATGGGCACCATCATCCAGCAGTACAAACTGGATGAAGCGGCCTACCGCGGCGGGCCGCAGGGCCGCTTCGCCGACTTCGCCGCGCCGCCAGAGGCCGGCACGCGCGAGCTGTTCGTGAAGGGTAACAACGAGCTGCTGACGCTGACCCAACCGCAGGTCATCCAGGAAATCCACGAGCGCTACCTCGCGGCCGGCGCCGACCTGATCGAAACGAATACCTTCGGCGCCACCAGCGTCGCCCAAGACGACTACCACATGGGCCACCTGGCCTATGAGATGAACCTCGAAGCCGCGAAACTGGCGCGCGCCGCCTGCGACAAATACAGCTCCGCCGACAAACCGCGTTTTGTCGCCGGCGCCCTCGGACCGACCCCGAAGACGGCGTCGATTTCTCCCGACGTCAACGATCCGGCGGCGCGCAACGTCACCTTCGATCAACTCGTCACCAGCTACCATGAGCAGGTGCGCGGCCTGGTCGACGGCGGCGTCGACGTGCTGCTGGTCGAGACCATCTTCGACACCCTGAACTGCAAGGCGGCGCTGTTCGCGATCGACCTGTATTTCGACGAGAACCCGACCATCGTGCGCAAGCCGATCATGATCTCGGGCACCGTCACCGACGCCTCGGGCCGCATCCTGTCGGGCCAGACCGTGCCCGCCTTCTGGAATTCGGTGCGCCACGCGAAACCGCTGACCATCGGCCTGAACTGCGCGCTGGGCGCGGCGCTGATGCGCCCCTACGCCGAAGAGCTGTCGCAGATCGCCGATACCTTTGTCTGCATCTACCCGAACGCCGGCCTGCCCAACCCGATGAGCGATACCGGCTTCGACGAACTGCCGGCCGACACCTCGGCCCTGCTGCGCGAATTCGCCGACGCCGGTTTCGTGAACATCGCCGGCGGCTGCTGCGGCACCACGCCCGAGCACATCGCGGCCATCTCCGAACTGTTATCGACGGCCAAGCCGCGCGCCGTGCCGGAAATCCCGACTGCACTGCGCCTGTCGGGCCTGGAGCCGTTCACGGTCGACGAATCCTCGCTGTTCGTGAACGTCGGCGAGCGTACCAACGTGACGGGCTCGAAGGCTTTTGCGCGCATGATCCTGAACGAGCAGTTCGACGAGGCGCTGTCCGTGGCGCGCCAGCAGGTCGAGAACGGCGCCCAGGTCATCGACATCAACATGGACGAAGCGATGCTGGACTCGCAGGCGGCCATGACGCGCTTCCTGAACCTGATCGCTTCCGAACCCGACATCTCGCGCGTGCCGATCATGATCGACTCGTCGAAGTGGTCCGTCATCGAAGCGGGCCTGAAGTGCGTGCAAGGTAAAGCCATCGTCAATTCGATCTCGATGAAGGAAGGCGAAGCGGAATTCATCCGCCAGGCAGCCCTGTGCCGCCGTTACGGCGCCGCCGTGATCGTGATGGCTTTCGATGAGCAGGGCCAGGCCGATACCTTCGAGCGCAAGATCGAGATCTGCGAACGCGCCTACAAGGTGCTGACCGAGCAGGTCGGCTTCCCGCCGGAAGACATCATCTTCGATCCGAACATTTTCGCGATCGCCACCGGCATCGAAGAGCACAACAACTACGCGGTCGATTTCATCAACGCCACGCGCTGGATCCGCCAGAACCTGCCGCATGCGAAGGTCTCGGGCGGCGTCTCGAACGTCTCGTTCAGCTTCCGCGGCAACGACCCGGCGCGCGAAGCGATCCACACCGTCTTCCTCTACCACGCGATCCAGGCCGGCATGACCATGGGTATCGTCAACGCCGGCATGGTCGGCGTCTACGATGACCTGCCGGCGGAGCTGCGCGAGCGCGTCGAAGACGTGGTGCTGAACCGCCGCGAAGACGCCACCGAGCGCATGATCGAGATCGCCGGCAGCCTGAAGGCCGGCGGCGGCAAGCAGGAACAGAACCTCGAATGGCGGAACGGCCCCGTTGAAAAACGCCTGGCGCACGCGCTGGTGCACGGCATCACCCAGTGGATCGTCGAAGACACCGAGGAAGCGCGCCAGGCCGTATTGAAGGCCGAGGGCCGCCCGATCCACGTGATCGAAGGCCCGCTGATGGACGGCATGAACATCGTCGGCGACCTCTTCGGCCAGGGCAAGATGTTCCTGCCGCAGGTCGTGAAATCGGCGCGCGTCATGAAGCAGGCCGTGGCCCACCTGATCCCCTTCATCGAAGAGGAAAAGGCGCGCGAAGAAGAACGTACTGGCATCGTCGCCAAACCAAAGGGCAAGATCGTGATCGCCACCGTCAAGGGCGACGTGCACGACATCGGCAAGAACATCGTCTCGGTGGTCCTGCAATGTAATAACTTCGAGATCGTGAACATGGGCGTGATGGTGCCCTGCTCCGACATCCTGGCCAAGGCCAAGGCGGAGAACGCGGATATCGTCGGCCTGTCGGGCCTGATCACGCCTTCGCTGGAAGAGATGGCCCACGTCGCGCGCGAGATGCAGCGCGACCCATGGTTCCGCGAGCGCGGCATTCCGCTCTTGATCGGCGGCGCCACCACCAGCCGCGCCCACACGGCGGTAAAAATCGCGCCGCATTACGATGGGCCGGTGGTGTATGTGCCGGACGCCTCGCGTTCGGTGTCGGTCGGCCAGTCGCTGCTGACGGAAGAGTCGCGCCACGCCTACATGGCCGAGATCAAGCTCGATTACGAGCGCATCCGCGAACAGCACGCCAACAAGAAGGCGCTGCCGATGCTCAGCCTCGTCGATGCGCGCGCCAACAAGGCGAAGCTCGACTTCGCGCCGGTGAAACCGAAATTCATCGGGCGCCGCGTCTTTAAAAACGTGGAGCTGTCGACGCTGGCGCGCTACATCGACTGGGGCCCGTTCTTCCAGACCTGGGACCTGGCCGGCCCCTTCCCTGCCATCCTGACCGACGAAGTGGTCGGCGAAGCGGCCTCGAAGGTGTTCGAGGAAGGCCAGGCGCTGCTCAAGAAAATCATCGAAGGGCGCTGGCTGACGGCGAATGGCGCGATCGCCCTGCTGCCGGCCAACAGCGTCAACGACGACGACATCGAGATCTACACGGACGAGACGCGCGAAAAGGTCGCCTTCACCTGGCACGGCCTGCGCCAGCAGGGTGTCAAACCCGTGGTCGACGGCGTGCAGCGCCCGAACCAGTGCCTGTCCGACTTCATCGCTCCCAAGGGCTCGGGCGTGGCCGACTACATCGGCATGTTCGCGGTGACGGCGGGTCTCGGCATCGAAAAATATGAACAGCGTTTCGAAGCCGCGCACGACGATTACTCGTCGATCATGCTCAAGGCCCTGGCCGACCGCCTGGCCGAAGCCTTCGCCGAATACCTGCACGAGCGCGTGCGCACCGACCTGTGGGGCTATGCGGCGAACGAGGACCTGAGCAATGCAGACCTGATCGGGGAAAAATACGTCGGCATCCGTCCGGCGCCGGGTTATCCGGCCTGCCCCGAGCACACGGTCAAGAAGGAGCTGTTCGAGACGCTGCAGGCCGAGGAAATCGGCATGCAGCTGACGGAATCCTACGCCATGTATCCAGGCGCGGCCGTGTCGGGCTTTTATCTGGCCCACCCGGAGTCGAAGTATTTCGTGGTCGGCAAGATCGGCGACGACCAGGTGCTCGACATGGCCCAGCGCCGCGGGATGGACAAGGCGGAAGTCGAACGCCACCTGGCGCCGAACCTGTCGTAACGCGCAGGGTGGGTCCCCGAGCCCACGCGCGTTACTGACCGAACTTCCTGACTCCAGTATTGTCTAAGTCACTGTGGGAACACACGTTCGCGAAGGAGACTGTCATGGCAATGCATCTCTCGACCCGGCGCTGGCAGGACCAGGGCATCCTGCTGCTCGGTGTCTGGCTCATCGTATCGCCCTGGGTGATGGCTTACCCGAGCGATTCCCCTCCGGCCATCAACGCATTCATCGCAGGCGCCATCATGGCGGCCCTGGCCGCCTTCGACCTGTACAAGACCTATGCCTGGGCGGTATTCCTGAACATCCTCGTCGGCGCCTGGGTGGCCGTTTCGCCCTGGCTGGTGGACGTCATGCCGAACCAGGCGATGAGCGCCAGCCTGCTGCTGGTGGGCGTGGCGACAGTCATACTCGGCCTGTGGGAGCTGCGCACCGACCCCGACCTGCATCAGCAGTGGGCCGGCACTTGACACTTCTCTCCTGTGAGCGTGTAAAAAGCTTCAGGGCAAGGCGCACCGTCGAAGACAGTACACAAGTACGGCGAGACGGTGCAACGCCGCCCTGGAGCTTTTTACGCGCTCACAGCGCGCTACGGACGACCTGGCCGCTCCATTCGAAAGCCGCCATTTCCAGCTCGACCAAGTCGTCGCCGCTGTCGGCCAGGACGCTCAAGGTCGGCAGCACGTCGGCGCCCTCTTCCATCTGCTCGAAGGATTCGGCCAGCCGCAGCAGCTCGCCGAAGAAGCCGCCGCGCTTGAGCAGCGCACTCGACACTTCGTCGCTCACCGGAATCTGTTCGACCAGGTCGGCCATCGGCACGCAGAACAGCGTGTCCATCAGCGACATGATGCCGACCGTGAAGGCCATGTCGGCGACATGGCGCTGGCCTGGGCGCAGGCGGCCGGCCAGCAGCTCCATCAGGCGCGCACGGGTACTGGCCAGCATCAGCAGCGGCGTCTGGGTATGGCCGTGGTTGCCCGGTTCGGCGTAGAGCATGATCTGCAGCCAGCGCTGCAGCTGGCGGCGGCCGACGATGATCAGTGCCTGGCTCAGCGAATCGATGCGCTGGCGCAGGCCGGCCGCGGGCGTGTTCACGATGCGCAGAAGGTTGACGGATAAGGTCACGTCGCGCTTGATGGCGCGTTCGATCTCGATATTGTCGGCGTCCGATACGACCAAGGACATCAGGTCGACAAGGGCCAGCTGCGAGGGCGAGAGTTTGCGCCCGGCGATCACCGACGGGCGGGCGAAATAAAAACCCTGGAAGTAGTCGAAGCCGAGGTCGAGGCAGGTTTTATACTCGGTCTGGCTCTCGACCTTTTCGGCGATCAGGCGCTTGCCCGTGCCACGCAGCCGTGGGACCAGGGACAGCATGCTCACCACCGGCATCGCGCGCAGGTTGACCTTGACGTAGTCCAGCAGGGGCAGCAGGCGCCCCAGGCGGCTGCCGTGGACGCTGGCTTCGGCGGCGAACCTGAAACCGTGGCCGCTGAGCTCGGCCAGGCGCCACAGCACCGGCTCCGTCGCTTCGACCGAGCCCACCAGTTCCAGCACGGTGCGCTCGCGCGGCAGGAAGGCGAAGATATCGCTCATCAACACTTCGGTGTCGACGTTCAGGAAGGCGGTCGCGTCGCCCACGGCGCGCGGCAGGCCGAGCTGGGCCGCGTGGGCCAGCACGCCGGCCGTGGCCGCCAGATCGGTATCGATCTCGGCGCTGTTGGCGGGGGTGGTGCGGAACAGGAGTTCGTAAGCAAACAGGGCCTGGTTGCGGTCGAGCATCGGCTGGCGCGCAAGATAGAAATTACGCAGCTGCAAAGGCTGGGATGCCTGGTCAAGGCTGGCGGTATCGGTCATCGCGGTCCCGTGGTCACGTTCAAGCTGCCCACTCTACCCGATTCTCAGCAATTAGTGGATTTCCGGCATCATTTTTCGTAAAAACCGATGTCGAAACGCTAAAACAGGCAGCAAAACGTCTGATCAGGCGACAGGAACCGGGCTGCCGTCGATAAAGACGAGCAGCTCGCCGGGTGCGAATGCAGTCCAGGTTTCGTTGGTGGTCAGCGGTTCGGTGACGATGATCGCGACCCGGTCGTTCGGCGTGGTGACCTGGGAAAAATCAACCGACAGGTCTTCGTCGGACAGGCGCGCCGTCACGAACGGGTACTGGCGCACGACGTAGCTGAGCTTGGTCGAGCAGTGGGCGAACAGGGCCGTGCCGTCGGAGAGCATCATGTTGAAGGTGCCGAAATCCGAAATCTGGCGTACGAGTTCGCCGAGTGCCGCGCGCAGGGCCGGCAATGCGGGCGGCGTGTCGCCGAAGCGGCGCCGCAATTCCTGCAACAGGAAGCAGAAGGCATGTTCGCTGTCGGTGCTGCCGACCGGGCGGAAGGCGCCGTCGAGCTGCGGCGTGAACTCCTTCAGGTCGCCGTTATGGGCGAATACCCAGTAACGGCCCCACAGTTCGCGGACGAACGGATGGCAGTTCTCGAGCGCCACATGGCCTTGCGTGGCCTTGCGGATGTGGGCGATGACATTCGTCGACTTGATCGGATAGCGTTTGATCAGCTCGGCGATCGGCGAGGCGATCGCGGCCTGGTGGTCGACGAAATGGCGCACGCCGGCGCCCTCGAAGAAGGCAATGCCCCAGCCGTCGTGATGGGTGTCGGTGCGGCCGCCGCGATGGGCGAAACCGGTGAAGGAAAATACAATGTCGGTAGGGACATTGCAGTTCATTGCGAGGAGTTGGCACATGGTGAAGAGCTTACCATGGCGCGGGCGCTGCGAGGCGCAGGGCGAACGCGGCACCGGCGATGGCCGGCGCCTGCATCCCGTTGTGTCCCTGGCCGTCTGTGGGGTGGTCCTCCAGCCTTGCGGTGACGCTGCTTAGTGCAGCACGACCGGCTGGTTCATCATCGTGTCGTACGAGCCGAGGAAATCGTCGATTTCCTCCATGGTCGGCTCGCTTGCGATGAGGTTGTTGACGTCGCGGCGGAACGATTGTGCCAGTTTGCCGCCGATGAACGCTTCGCGACGGCCGGCCTTGTCGACGATCTCGTAGCCGCCGAAGCGCAGGGCTTCGAGCTCGCGATCGACGCCAAATTCGACGACGCTGTACTGTTCGCTGTTATAGATCATGTTCATGATGACTCCTTCTCTCGATCAGAGGTTTCCGACTACCCGGCGGCGGATAACCGGAGTTGACTTCAGTGAAGAGGTGGGGCTCGCCCAACCAATTTCAAGAGTGCAGGTCGGGCGTGAGGGCCAACAGCTGATCGTATGGTGCGCTGCTTAACCATGATCGCAACTGATCCAGATGCGCACTGGCGGCGACGCCGATGAACAGGCGCGCCGGCCGCTGGCGCAGCAGACGATTTAATGTAACACGCATGACGAGATTTCCCGCGCAGCACAGGCAACCGGGTGCGATGCGCGAAATCAGGAGTTTTTCAGAATCTTGCAGTACCGGATTTCCGTCGGAAAGGCCTTCCAGGATCACGGCGACCCCATCGCTACGGGGCGTAGAAGGGTCTTCGATGGCGTGCGCGATGGCCGCCTCGCGCGCTGCCGCGCTGGGGCCCGTGACGAGCACCGTAGGAATTGGATGACGTAAAGAAGAGCCGGATGAGAAGGGGCCATCCGTCCGGGAGCCGTCCCTCCGGGGGACGGCCGGCCGGCCGCCGTTTTCGCTCATCCGCCCCGCTTGCCGAGCTTGCCCGGTTCGACGCCGAGCTGCTTCAGTTTGCGGTACAGGTGGGTGCGCTCGAGGCCGGTCTTTTCGGCCACGCGCGTCATGCTGCCGCCTTCGCGGCCCAGGTGGTGTTCGAAATACATCCGTTCGAATGCGTCGCGCGCCTCGCGCAGCGGCAGGTCGAACGAGAGCGTATACCCTTGGGTTTCGCCATGGCCGATCACACCCACGCGCGCGCCGTTCAACGGCGCGGGCGCCGGCTGGGCGGCGAACATCGGATTGCTGACGGGCGGCGCTTCGACGACCGGCGCCGGCATGCTCGGGCGCGGTGGCGGCACCGGGGCGCGCGCCACTTCCTGGGCACGGGTCAGGCCTTGCTGCACGGCTTTCAGCAGCTTTTGCAGGGCGATCGGTTTTTCCAGGAAATTCAGGGCGCCGATGCGCGTGGCCTCGACGGCGGTATCGATGGTGGCGTGACCCGACATCATGATGACCGGCATGGTCAGCAAGCCGTCGCGCTGCCATTCCTTGAGCAGCGTGACGCCGTCGGTATCGGGCATCCAGATGTCGAGCAGGACCAGGTCGGGCGCGCCGGCGGCACGCGCCTCGCGCGCCTGCTGCGCATTTTCGGCCAGCGTGATTGCGTGGCCTTCGTCTCCCAGGATTTCCGAGAGCAGCTCGCGGATGCCCATTTCATCATCAACTACGAGTATATTCGCCATCGTTTTCCTTCCGTCTCCGCCCGACTCAGTTGTGATATTCAGTCTCGATTCCAGCCGTGATTCTATGCCCGTTTTACGCTTCGGCCAAGTTCGCCTCTTGTGCTAACTTTAACAGCAAAATGGATACCGACGCGCCACTTCCGTCTGGACGGTTCTGAACATCAATGCGGCCACCGTGCTCGTCGATGATCTTTTTCACCATCGGCAGGCCGAGGCCCGTGCCGCGCGCCTTCGAGGTCACATACGGCTCGAAGGCGCGCGCCAGAATCTTCGGTGCAAAGCCGGGACCGTTATCGAGGATCGCCAGGCGCACCGCCTCGCCCGCCGTGCCGTCCGCGCCGGTGTAGCGGATGATCTCGGTGGCGACGTCGATGCGCGGTTCGCGCGCATTCGATTCCCGATCTCCCAGCGCATCCTGGGCGTTCTGCAGCAGGTTGTGGATCACCTGGCGCAATTGCGTCGGGTCGCCCATCACGCGCGGCAGGTTCGGCGCCAGCGTGGCGTGGATGACGTCCGACGCATCCTCGGCCAGGTACAGGGTCAGGATTTCCTCGATCAGCGCGTTCAGGTCGAGCGGTTCGAGCACCGCCGGCGGCGTGCGCGCATAGTCGCGGAAGTCGTCGACCATGCGCTTCATGGCGTCGACCTGGTTGACGATGGTGGTCGTGGCGCGCGCCAGCAGGGCCGCGTCCGCCGCGTCCAGTTTGTCTTCCAGTTTCATCTGCAGGCGTTCGGCCGACAACTGGATCGGCGTCAGCGGGTTCTTGATTTCGTGGGCCAGGCGGCGCGCCACCTCTCCCCAGGCGACCGAGCGCTGGGCGGAGATCACGTCGGAGATATCGTCGAACACGACGATGAAGCCGCTGCCCACGCCCACCGGCAGGCGCGAGCCGCGCGCCAGCAAGGTGGTGTCGTGATCCTCTCCGGGAGCGCGGCGCGGGATCTCGATTTCCTGCTGCCAGTGGGTGCGCTGGCGCGCGGTGCCGGCGGCCGACTGCGCGCTTTGCGTCGAGAACGCACGCGTGACGGCGGCGGCGAAATGTTCCAGGCCCTCGATCCTGGACAGCGGCCCGTTCAGGTGGCACTGCTCCATCTGCAGGATGCGGCAGGCGGCCTCGTTCGAATTGACCACGGTCCCCTCGGCGTCGAGCACCAGCACGCCGGCCGACATGTTCGCCAGCACCGATTCGAGGTGGGCCTTGGCGCTTTGCAGGGCCGCGCGGTTGCGCTCGACGGCGCTTCTCGCTTCGAACAGCTGGCCGGTCATGGCGTTGAAGGATTGGGTCAGCGTACCGAGTTCGTCGTTCGTCTCGACGATCGGGCGCGGCGACAGGTCGCCCTCGGCCACCGCCTGCGTGCCCTCGGCCAGCACCAGCAGCGGCTGGGCCAGGTTCCCGGCGATCAGCACGGCGCTGCCGATGGCCCCGAAGATCGCCAGCAGCAGGGTCAATGTCAGCGTCTCGACATACATCCGGCGCAGGGCCTCGCGCGCCCACGAGCGCTGCTGGTATTCGGAGAAGGCGCTGCGCAGCACCTCGGCATTCGAGGCCAGGTTGACGGGTACCGCCTGCATCAGCTGCAGGTAGCGCGGCGCGGCGCCCGGCGGCTCGGGCACGGCCAGCACCGCGCGCAGGCGCAGGCTGGTGGCGGCATCGAGGGCGGTCGAGCCGCCGTTGGTGCCGTTCGCGCCGTTGGCGCCGCTGGTATTGTCGCGGAAGTCGAGTTCGATCCCGCCCTCGGCCCGCGCGTAACCGCCCGGCATGGCGGCCTGGCGCACCATCTGCGCGTTCGGCAGGTCGGCCGTGAGGTCGGCACGCCGGTCCCGGCTGGCGCTGGCGACCAGCTTGCCGTTGGCGTCGAGCAGGAGCGCGCTTTGCATGCCCTCGGTATCGGACACCAGCTGCGCCAGGGTCATCTGGGCGCCGCCGTCGTCCTGGCCGGACAGGGTTGCGGCGACCGTCTGCCCCTTTGCCGAGAGCTCCGTCTGCGCCTCCTCGAGCGCCGCGTGGCCCAGGTTCAGGCCGGACTGCAGCGCGGCCTCGATCTTGACGTCGAACCAGGAGTCGATCGAATGCGAGACGAACTGCACCGACACCATGAAGATGACCAGGCCCGGCAGGATGCCGATACCGGCAAACAGCAGGACCAGCCTCGCCATCAGGCGCGAGCCGAAGCGTCCGGCCTTGTAGCGCGAATACAGGCGCCCGAGGGCGACCACGACCAGGATCAGCAGCAGGAAGGCGACCGTCGCGTTCAGCCCCAGCAGCCAGACATAGTAGCGGTCGAAGAAGGCGGAGTTGTCTGAGACCGAGGCAAGCAGGAACAGCAGGATCGAAACGACCGCCCCGCCGACTACCAGCGCATAGCGCATGGCCTGGTTCACGCCTTACTCCGCACGGTAATTGAAGGTCTTCCGGTTCGAGGCGAGGTGCCAGTCGGAGTTGCCGAACGCGTTGACCTGCAGCGGCTTTTGCAGCAGGTCGCGGTTCATGTACATGCGCAGGCTGACTTCATAGGTCTCGCCGGGTTTCAGCGCGTTTTTCGGGGCAATCAGCCAGCGCCCGGGACGGCGGATCTGGAACATCGCCTCGTCCAGGGTCTGGTAGGTTTGCTGGACGCTGCCGCCCATCGACACATAATACTGCCGCAGCAGCACGTCGTAGGAGATGCTGACCGTGCGTTTCGACGACACGGCGCGGTCGTCGCGCCACCACCAGCGCGGGCGCGTCAGCTCGATCTCGGTCGTGAAATACAGTTTGACGCCGTGCTGCAGGGCGTCTTCCAGATCGTGGTTCAGCTCGAATGAATAGTTGGCCCCCAGCCGGTAGCCTTCGTCGGTTGCCTCGATTTTCGCCAGCGTGATGTCGATCCCGTCGGCCGCCTGCGCCGTAGCGCACGCGAAAGCCAGCAGCAGCTGGCAGGCGAGGAGGCGGAAAAATCGTAAAGTCACAGAGGGCCGGAACCTAAATAAATTGAGCGGATTGTGCAGGAAGCTTACGCCGCTCTCTTATGGAACAAGGCGTAGAACAATCCGTCATGATCGAGCCCGGCGCCGCTCGCGGGGAGCAGCTGCCCTGGCGCATCGAGGCGGACAGCATCCGTGTGGCGCGCCGCGAACGCGGCCGCCTGCGCCTCCGATTCCTGGGGCCAGAGCGAACATGTCACAAACAGCAATTTACCATCGGCCCGCAGCATCTGCCAAAGATTGTCGAGTATCTCCCCGGAAAGTGTTGTAAGTTGGCGCGTGTCGGTCTTGCGGCGCAGCCAGCGAATGTCCGGGTGGCGGCGCACGATGCCGGAGGCCGTGCACGGCACGTCGGCCAGGATGCGGTCGAACGCTTGCCCATCCCACCAGTCCTTGCTCTGCGCTTCGGCCGCCACCAGCGTGGCCGACAGGCCGAGCCGGCCCAGGTTGTCGCCCACGCGCGCCAGGCGCTGCGGATCGGCATCGACCGCGGTCAGCTCGACGTTCGCCAACTCCAGGATGTGCCCGCTCTTGCCGCCCGGCGCCGCGCAGGCGTCGAGCACGCGCATGCCGTCCTCCAGCCCCAGCAGCGGCGCGGCCAGCTGGGCGCCGGCGTCCTGTACCGACACCAGGCCATCGTGGAAACCCGGGATCTGCGACACGTTGGTCGCCTGCTTCAGGCGCAGGGCGGCCGGGCCGACCTGGTCGGCTTCGAGCCCCGCCTGTTCCAGCTGGCGCAGGTAGTCCTCGAGCGAGATCTTGCGGGTATTGACGCGCAGGGTCAGCGGCGGATGACGGTTGCCGGCCGCAAGGATCGCTTCCCAGTCGCGCGGATAGGCCGCCTTCGTGGCGTCGATCCACCACTGCGGGTAGTTCCACTGCGCCAGCGCTTGTTTCAATGCGGTTGCAACCAGCTCCTCGCGCTCGCGCAGGAAACGGCGCAATACCGCGTTCACCATCGCCTTGGCGTGGGCCATATCGGGGTGGTTGCCCGCGGCCGTGACCGCCTGGTCCACGATCGTGAACGGCTCATAGGCGGGCGCTTCGCCCGCGGGCGGGTCGAGCAGGACCAGCGCGCACTGGATCAGGCCGACCAGCATCGGGACGTCCGGCGCCTTGGTCGTCATCAAGCCAAGCAGGGTTTCCGCCCGTCCGAGACCGCGCATCGTGCGGTAGGCCAGGTCCTGAATCGCGCCGCGGCCTTGCGGCGTGGCGCCGAAGGCGGCAAACACGTTCGACAAGGCCTGCGGCAGCGCGGTGCCGCCCCGCACCTGGGCCACGGCGCTCGCGGCACCCAGCAGCGCCAGGGCCAGCGAGTCGCCCGGCAGGTCCGGCCGGTACGCCTGCTGGAACTGGGGTTTTACCTCGTAGCTCGGGCGCGGGGCGGGCGTCGGGGCCGCTGCGGGCTTGTTCGGGGCCGCCGCCGGCTTGGCGTCAAGCTTGCGCTCAGGCTTGGCCGCAGGCTTCGGCCGGGCATACTGCGCGGCCGGATTGCCGGCCGGCTTGGTTGGCCTGGCGCTGGCGGCCTTGGGCTTGATGGTGAGCGTCGGGCGCTTGTCGGTCATGATGGCGGGGTCAATACGGGAAAGACCCGCATTGTACCGGCTCCGCCTTTGGCCGCGCTTAAACAGTGGACTGCGCGGTGGACTGCGCGGTGGACTGCGCAGTGGGCTGGGCAGCAAGCAGGGCGGCGGCGGCCGTATTCGGCGCTGCAGCAAACCAGTATAATGAATGAACCCTTGTTTGCCGTGGCCGCGCCACCGCATTATCGAACCAACACATACCATCCATGCTCGCCCAACAAAAACAACAGATCGTTGCCCTCTTCCAGGCCGCCCTTGCGCCGATCATCGAAGGCACCGACCTGACTCCCAACGTCGTCCTGGAACGCCCGCGCGATCCAAGCCATGGCGACGTCGCCTGCAATATCGCCATGCAGCTGGCCAAGCCCCTGAAGACCAATCCGCGCGAACTGGCCACGCGCCTGGTCGCCGCCCTGCTCGCCGATCCGGACGCCGCCGGCCTGGTCGAAGCAGCTGACGTCGCAGGACCGGGCTTCATCAACCTGCGCGTCGCCGCCGGCGCCAAGCAGTCGGTGGTGCGCACCATCCTCGAGCAGGGCGCAGCCTTCGGGCGCGGCACCTCGGGCGAGGGCCACCACGCGATCATCGAATTCGTCTCGGCCAACCCGACCGGCCCGCTGCACGTCGGCCACGGCCGCCAGGCGGCGCTGGGCGACGCCCTGTCGTCCCTGTTCGAAGCGCAAGGCCACCAGGTCACCCGCGAGTTCTACTACAACGACGCCGGCGTGCAGATCGCCACGCTGGCGAACTCGGTGCAGGCGCGCGCACGCGGCTTCAAGCCGGGCGACGCCGAGTGGCCGGAGTCGGCCTACAACGGCGACTATATCCAGGACATCGCGAACGACTTCCTGGCGGGTAAAACCGTCTCCGCCAGCGATGGCGAACCGGCCACCGCCAGCGGCAACGCCGACGATATCGAATCGATCCGCCGCTTCGCGGTGGCCTACCTGCGCAACGAGCAGGACCAGGATCTGCAAGCTTTCGGTGTCAAGTTCGACAATTACTATCTCGAGTCCTCGCTGTACGCTGACGGCAAGGTGGAACAGGCCGTCCAAAGCCTGGTCGACGCCGGCGTCACCTACGAGCAGGACGGCGCCCTGTGGCTCAAGACCACGGAGTATGGCGACGACAAGGACCGCGTGATGCGCAAGTCCGACGGCACCTACACGTATTTCGTACCGGACGTGGCCTACCACATCCAGAAGTTCCGCCGCGGTTTCGACCAGGCGATCAACATCCAGGGCAGCGACCACCACGGCACCATCGCCCGCGTGCGCGCCGGCCTGCAGGCGGTGAACATCGGCATCCCGCAGGGCTATCCCGACTACGTGTTGCACAAGATGGTCACCGTCATGAAGGACGGCGAAGAGGTGAAAATCTCGAAGCGGGCCGGTTCGTATGTGACCGTGCGCGACCTGATCGAATGGTCGGGCAACGGCGACATCACGCGCGGCCGCGACGCGGTGCGCTTCTTCCTCATCTCGCGCAAGGCCGACACCGAATTCGTGTTCGACGTCGACGTCGCCCTGAAAACCTCGGACGAGAACCCGGTGTATTACGTGCAGTATGCCCACGCGCGCATCTGCTCGGCGCTGGCCAACTGGGGCGGCGACGAAGCGGCGCTGGCGCAGGCCGACCTGTCGCAGCTGACCACCCCGCACGAAGCCGGCCTGCTGTCGAAACTGGCGGCCTATCCGGAAGTGCTGCAGCGCGCCCAGGCCGAGCTCGGCCCGCACCAGGTCGCGTTCTACCTGCGCGAACTGGCCGGCGAGCTGCACAGCTATTATTTCGCCCACAAATGGCTGCTCGACGACGACGAGACCCTGAAACTGGCACGCCTGGCGCTGGCGACGGCGACGCGCCAGGTGCTGCGCAACGGCCTGGCCCTGATCGGCGTCTCGGCGCCGAACAAGATGGAACGCGCTCCGGCCGAACCACAAGACGCATCACAAGCCGATCCACAAGCATAAGCAGGCAAACATGACCGCCACCCTTCGTTTCCCTTCCCGCCAGCGCGGCAGCACCCTGACCGGCATCATCATCGGCCTCATCATCGGGCTGGGTATCGCGGTGGCGGTCGCGCTGATGATCACCAAGGGCGCTTCGCCCTTCACCGACCGCTCGAACAAGATGGGCCGCCCGGCCGACCTCGAACCGAGCCAGGCGAACGACCCGAACAAGCCGCTCTACGGCAACCGCGACGCCGCGCGCGAAGCGGCGAAGCAGCTCGCCGAGCGTGAAGCGAAAAAGGCAGAAGCCGCAGCCGCCGCGCCGACACCGGCGCCGGCACCGGCGTCCAAGCCCGCGCATGCCGCCGCGACCGAGTCCGATCCGCTGGGCCAGGCGATCGCCGGCATGACCGCTGCCGCGGAATCGAAACCGGCGCCGCGCGCCGCTGCGCCCGCCCCTGCCGCGGCCCCTGCCGGCGCATCTGCCGCACCTTCTGCGGCACCCGCCGCGGCCGCCGGCGCCGACGACAAATACGTCTACTACCTGCAAGCCGGCGCCTTCCGCGAGATGTCGGACGCCGAGGCCACCCGCGCCAGGCTGGCCCTGCTCGGCTTCGAGGCCGCGATCAGCGACCGCGCCAGCGACAGCGGCACGCTGCACCGCGTCCGCCTGGGCCCGTTCAGCCAGGTCGAATCCGTGAACAAGGCACGTGCCAAGCTGCTCGACAGCGGCATCGATGTCGCGATCGTCCGTAATCAAAAGTAAAAGGAAAAACCCGATGCAAATGCTGCGCCGCCTGCTGTGTACCGCTGCCCTCCTGACCCTGAGCGGCGTCGTTGCCGCCGCCCCAGCTGCTCCGACTGCGCCGAAAGAAGGCGTCCAGTACCGGGTGCTGCCGCAGAAAATGGACACGCCGGCCGGCAAGCAGGTCGAGGTCATCGAGTTCTTCGCGTATTACTGCCCGCACTGCAACGTGTTCGAGCCGCTGCTCGCCGACTGGGTCAAAAAACAGGGCGACAACATCGTCTTCAAGCGCGTCCACGTGGCCGGCGGCGCGCGCGTGCTGCCGCAGCAGCGCCTGTTCTACGCGCTTGACGCGCTGGGCCTGGTCGGGCAGTACCACACCAAAGCCTTCGCCGCCATGCACCAGCAAGGCGCGCGCTTCGCGAACGACGAAGAGGTGATCGACTGGGCCGTGAAGTCCGGTATCGACCGCGCCCGCTTCGTGGACGCTTATAACGCCTTCGGCACCCAGGCCAAGGCACGCCGCGCCGCCGCCATGATGAACGAGTACCGGGTCGACCACTGGCCGATGGTCGCGATCGACGGCCGCTTCATCACCTCGCCGTCGATGGCGAATCCGGAAGGCTCTCCGGCGCAGACCGAAATCGAACAGCAGCAGGTGGCCCTGCAGGTGATGGACGCACTGGTGGAAAAAGCCAAAGCGGCCAAAGCGGACAAAAAATGACCGCGGCGGCTGGAGCCGACCGGGTCTTCATCACCGGCGCCTCGAGCGGCATCGGCGCGGCGCTGGCGCGCGACTATGCGGCCCGCGGCGCCACCCTCGGCCTGGTCGCACGGCGCGGCGACGCACTGGCCGCCCTGAGCGCTTCGCTCCCCCATCCCGAACGCCACCGCTGCTATGGGGTCGACGTGCTCGACCACGCCGCGCTGGCGGCAGCAGCCAGGGACTTCCTCGCGGCTGAGGGCGGCGCCGACATCGTCATCGCCTGTGCCGGCATTTCGCACGGCACCCTCACCGAACGGCCCGAGGACCTGCCGGTATTCGAGGCGGTGTTCGCCACCAACGTGACGGCGACGGTCGCCACCTTCTCCCCGTTTGTCGCAGCGATGAGGGCACAGGGCAGTCCCTGCCGCCTGGTCGCGATCGGCAGCGTGGCCGGCATACGCGGCATGCGCGGCGCCGGCGCCTACTGCGCCTCGAAAGCGGCGGTGCACACCTACTGCGAATCGCTGCGCCTCGAACTACACTCCTCGAACATCCGCGTGGTGACGATCGCGCCCGGCTATATCGATACTCCCATGACCCGCAACAACCGTTTTCCCATGCCCTTCCTGATGCCGGCCGAGCGCTTCGCCGCCGCTGCCGTCCGCGCGATCGCGCGCGGCGACAGCTACCGCGTGCTGCCCTGGCAGATGGGCGTGGCCGCCAAACTGCTGCGCGCGCTGCCGAACGGCGTCTTCGACCGTTTGTTTGCGCGCGCGCCCACCAAGCCGCGCAGGGAGGCCGCATGAACGCCGCCGCCATCATGGTCCTGTCGACAGCCGCGCAGTCGGATCCAGACCTGGCCGTGGAAGTGGTCGAAGAGACCGGCTCGACCAACGCCGACCTGCTGGCGCGCGCCGCGACCCTCGCCGCGCCCGTGCTGCTCGTCGCGCGCAACCAGACGGCCGGCCGCGGGCGTGCCGGCCGCAGCTGGCTGTCCTCGAGCGAAGGCTCGCTGACCTTCTCGCTGGCCTGGCGTTTCGAGGGCGGGCTGGCGCGCCTGACCGGTCTGCCGCTGGCGATCGGCGTGGCGCTGGCCGAGGCCCTGGAGCGCCTCGGCGTGCAGGTGGGCCTGAAATGGCCGAACGACGTGCTGCGCGACGGCGACAAGCTGGCCGGCATCCTGATCGAAACCCAGGCCGCACCCAGCGGCGGCGTCTGGGCCGTGATCGGCATCGGCCTGAACCTGGTCATGCCGGACGAACTCGAGGCCCAGATCGGACGCAGTGTCGCCTCCCTCCCCTGGCTGGCGCGGATGGACCGCGACGCGCTGCTGGCAGCCTTGCTCGACGGCCTGGCCGGCGCGCTGCGCGAATTCGAACGCGCGGGCTTCGGCGCGTTTGCCGCGCGCTGGAACCTGCGCCACGCCTGGCAGGGCGAGACCGTCACGGTGCTCGACCGCGGCACGGTACTGCATGAGGGCAGCGCCGCCGGTGTGGACGACGCCGGCCGCCTGCTGCTCGACACGCAGGAGGGCCGCATCGCGGTGCTGGCCGGCGACGTGTCGCTGCGCGTGAAAGGTGGTCAATAAATGCTGCTCCTGATCGATGCCGGGAATACCCGGGTGAAGTGGGCGCTGGCCGCGCCGGGTGCTGCGCCCGGCGAATGGATCGAGCTGGGCGCAGTGCTGCATGCCGACCTCGACGCCGCTGCCGCCGCCTGGCAAGGCCAGGGCGTGACGCGGGCGCTCGTATCGAACGTGGCCGGTGCCGCCTTGCGCGAGCGCCTCGCCGCCCTGCTGCTGCCGATCGAGACCGAATGGTTCGCCTCCAGCGCCGCACGCGCGGGCCTGGTCAACGGCTACCGCGAACCGGAACGCCTGGGCTGCGACCGCTTCGCCGCGGCGATAGGCGCACGGGCCCTGGCGCCGGACCAGCCGCTGGTGGTGGCCACCTGCGGTACGGCGACCACGGTCGACGCGGTGACGAGCGAGGGCCGTTTCGTCGGCGGCATGATCCTGCCCGGCCTGGCGTTGATGGCGGGCTCCCTGGCGAAAAACACGGCGCAGCTGCCGCAGGCTGCGCCGGGCGCCGCGCCGCCGCCGCAGTTTGCCGACAATACGAATGACGCCATCGTGTCCGGCTGCCTGTCGGCCCAGGCCGGCGCGATCGAACGCGCGGTTGCGGCGCATGCGGACGCACTCTGCATCCTGTCGGGTGGCGCCGCGCCCTATATCGCACCGGCACTCAAGTGCGCGTACCGGATGGCCGATAATATCGTGCTGGTCGGCCTGCACGCGGTGGCGCGGGCCGGGACATCCATGGAGGACGGGACTTGTTGAGATTCGTATTCTGGGCTTTGCTGTGCGCGAACGCGCTGCTGTTCGCCTGGGGCCACGGTTTCCTGGGCGGTGCCGAGCCTGAACAGCGCGAGCCGGCGCGCCTGCGCAACCAGCTCGCGGCCGACAAGCTGGTGCTGCTGACCAGCGCCCAGGCACAGGCGATCGCGCAGGCCGCCGCGCCCGCCGAGACGGCTGCTGAATCGAGTGCGGCGGCCGAGGTGCCGGCGAAGGCCGCGGCCCCTGCCGCCGCGCCGGCTGCGCCCGCCGTCGCCTGTGTCGAGACCGATGCCTTCCCGGCCTTCGAGGCGCGCCGCTTCGAGACGCGCCTGGCGCGGCTCGACCTGGGCGAGCGCCAGACGCGGCTGACGGTGCCGTTCCAGGAAGTGACGAGCCACCTGGTCTACCTGCCGCCCCAGGGCGGCAAGGAAGGCGCCGACCGCCGCACGGCGGAGCTGCGCGAACACGGCGTGACCAACTCCTTCGTGATGCAGGGCGACTCGCCTTTGAGGTGGGCGATCTCGCTCGGCGTCTTCAAGAGCGAGGCGGCGGCGCGCAGCGAAGCGGCGCGCCTGACGAAACTGGGGATTGCCAACGTGCGCATCCTGCCGCGCGGGCCGCAGTCGCAGCGGTTTGCGTACCGGTTCCGGGATATCGATGCGGAGATCCGCAACCGGATCGTCGAGGCCGGGCGCGGATTGCCGACAGCGGTTTTACACGTTTGCCGGTAATCGACGCTGACGTAGCGTGGGCGGGTCCCCCGCCCACGCGTTCAAGCGGCTCTCGCAGACCCTACCGCTTCACCACGATCGGCTTCAAGCCCAGCTCCGGCGGCAGCGCCCTGGCTGCCTGCTGCGCCTCGTCGCGCGTGCCGAACGGCCCGCCATATAAGCGGTGCACGGAACCAGCGGGGGTGACTTCGAGGCTGCCGAGGCCCGTGTCCGCCAGGCGCCGGCTCATCTCCTGCGCCTTGTCCGCACGGCTGTAGGCGCCGAGCTGCAGCCAGAACCCCGCCGGCGCGACTTTTACTGCTGCGGCGCTGTCCGACGTCATGCGGTCTTCGAGCATCAGCGCCGCGACGTCCGGCGGCGCCGGCGTCACGTCGAGCGCTTGCGCCTGCGAGGTGGCCTCGCGGCGCACGGTCGCCACGCGCGCCGGGTCGTTCGGGAACAGGCGCTCGATCTCGACTTCGTGGCTGCCCTTGCCCAGCAAGCCGAGCTTCAGCGCCGCCGTGTAGGAGACGTCGATGATGCGGCTGGCGTGGAAGGGGCCGCGGTCGTTGATGCGCACCACGACCGACTTGCCGGTGGCGATGCTGGTGACGCGCGCATAGGACGGGATCGGCAGCGTCGGATGCGCGGCCGTCATCTTGTACATGTCGTAGGGCTCGCCCGAGGAGGTGCGCTGGCCGTGGAATTTCACCCCGTACCAGCTGGCCACGCCGCGCTGGGTGAACGGCTCTTCGTGCAGGATCGGATTATAGGTCTGGCCGAACACGGAATACGGACGGTTCGCCCACTTGGCGTAGGGCTCGGCGCGCACGATGGCGTCCGGGACCAGCTCCAGGCCGGGCGGGATGTCGCGTCCCGGGCCGTCGTCCTTGTAGTAGCCGCCGCGGCCGGAGCCGGCCGCGGGCAAGGCGACGTCGCCATGGTGGCTTGTCACTTTATGCTGCCAAGGCAGCGGAATCAGGCTTTTGTGTTCGCCGGTGGATCCGCATCCGGTCATCAAGGCCGCGAGGGCGATGACCGCTGGGAGTAATCTCGGAGCGGTCATGCGCGCCTCCTCCTTTATGTCTGCACCAGTTTCCGGTGCCTTTGTATGCTCATCAATATGCCGGCGCCGAGGCCCAGTGTGATGAACGCGGTGCCGCCATAGCTCATGAACGGCAAGGGCACGCCCACCACGGGCAGGATGCCGCTCACCATGCCCATGTTGACAAAGGCATACGTGAAGAAAATCATCGTGATCGCGCCGGCCAGCAGCCGCGAGAACAGATTCGGTGCGTTCGCCGCGATCATCATGCCGCGGCCGATCAGCAGCAGATAGATTACCAAAAGAAATAGGTTGCCGACCAGTCCAAATTCTTCCGAATACACCGAGAACAGGAAGTCGGTCGTCTGTTCGGGCACGAATTCGAGCTGGCCTTGCGTGCCTTTTCCATAACCTTTGCCCATCACGCCGCCCGAGCCGATCGCGATGGTCGACTGGATGATGTGGAAGCCCTTGCCGAGCGGGTCGGAGGTCGGATCGATCAGCGTCATGATGCGTTCGCGCTGGTAGTCGTGCATCATCGACCAGGCCACCGGCAGGCAGGCCGCGCCGCCCACGGCCAGCCCGATCAGCACCTTCCACGACAGGCCGGCCAGGAAAATGACGTAGAAGCCGGAGGCGCCGACCAGCAGCGCCGTGCCGAGGTCGGGCTGCTTGGCGATCAGCGCGAAAGGCACGACCAGCAGCACCGCCGCCACCGCGAACGACTTCCAGCTGCCGATCTTGGCGCGGTTCTGGAAATACCAGGCCAGCATCAGCGGCGTCGCGATCTTCATGATCTCGGAAGGCTGGATGTCGACGCCCACGTGCAGCCAGCGCCGCGCGCCCTTCTTGATGATGCCGAATGCCGCCACCGCAATGAGCAGCGTGACGCCGAAGGTGTACACCGGCACCGCCAGGCGCATCAGCGTTTGCGGCGGCACCAGGGCCGCCAGCCACATGACGACGAAGGCGAGCAGGAAGTTGCGCATCTGCGCTTCGACGCGGCCCGGGAATTCGGCGCCGGCCGAGGACATCGTGATCACGCTCGTGGTCAGCAGCATGAACAGGACCATGGCGAGCGGCCAGTCGAAGACGGTGAAATACGGCTTCAGCCGGCGGCTGAGGGAACGCCGCTCCGGATAATAGGCCATCTGTTACTCCTTGGTGGTGGCGGGCGCGGTCAGCGCGGCCGAGCCCGCGGTCGGTGCAGCCGGCGCCGCGGCCCTGGGCGCCTGTTTGACGGCGGCCGCGGTGACGACCGGCTTGGCGCCGGGCGCGCCTTCGTCCGGCTTCGGCGGCGGCGGACGCTTGCCGAGCAGGTAATAGTCGAGCGCTTTGCGCGCGATCGGCGCCGCCGTCGCTGCGCCGAAGCCCGCGTTCTCGACCACCAGCGCGATCGCGATGCGCGGCTTGTCGGCCGGTGCGAATGCCGTGAACAGGGCGTTGTCGCGATGGCGCTCGTCGATCGCATGGGCGTTGTATTTGCCGCCCTTCAGGCCGATCACCTGGGCCGTACCGGTCTTGCCGGCCGCGACATAGCCGGCGTTGGCAAATGCCCGCGCGCCGGTGCCGCCCGCTTCGGTGGTCACGCCCACCATCGCCTGCTTGATGAAGTCGATGTTCTCCTGCTTGAGCGGGATGCGGCGGCTTTCCTTCGGCACGGTGAGCGTGCGCTGGCGCGTGGCGCCGTCCTCGATCAGTTTTACCAGGTGCGGCTTCATCACGACGCCGTTGTTGGCGAGGTTGGCCACCGCGTGCGCCAGCTGGATGATGGTGTAGTTGTTAAAGCCCTGGCCGATGCTGATCGAGATCGTGTCGCCGCCGACCCACTTCTGCGCCGCGCGGTTCTTCTTGAAGCGCTCGGCCTTCCACTCCTTCGAGGGCAGGACACCGACCTTTTCGTGCT
This sequence comes from Massilia sp. LXY-5, assembly GCF_059801075.1. Lineage (NCBI taxonomy): Bacteria > Pseudomonadati > Pseudomonadota > Betaproteobacteria > Burkholderiales > Oxalobacteraceae > Massilia > Massilia sp. LXY-5. Next base: position 36,905 of record NZ_JBNNEH010000003.1, on the reverse strand, counting down.
CGAGGTCGATGCCGGTCTGGGAGCCGAAGCCGAAGGGCGCCATGAAGTCATGGATGGCGTCGATCCCGAGGTCGTTGCCGAGCTGGTAGTAATAGGTGTCGCACGAGACCACGACCGAACGATGCAGGTCGACATAGCCGTGCCCGCCCTTGACGTCGTCGTTGAAGCGGTGCCCGCCGAGCGTGAAGAAACCGGGATCCATGATGCCGTGGCTCTTGCTGCGTTTGCCCAGCTCGAGCGCGGCCAGCGCCATGAAGGGCTTGAAGGTCGAGCCGGGCGGATAGGTGCCCGACAGCGGACGGTTCATCAGCGGTTTATCGAGCGAGGTATTCAGCTCGTTCCAGCTCTGGCTGTCGATGCCGTCGACGAACAGGTTCGGGTCGAAGCCCGGACGCGAGACATAGGCCAGCACGTCGCCGGTTTCGGGATCGATGGCGACAAAGGCGCCGCGCTGGTCGCCGAAGGCTTCCTCGACCACCTTCTGCAGTTCGATGTCGACCGACAGGATCAGGTTGCTGCCCGGGACCGGAGGCCGGCGCGACAGCGTGCGGATCGCGCGCCCGCCGGCCGAGCGCTCGACCTCTTCGTAGCCAGTGGTGCCGTGCAGGTAGCGCTCGTATTTCTTCTCGAGGCCTTCCTTGCCGATGTAGTCGGTGCCGTTGTAGTTGGCGGCGTCGTCGCCTTCCTCGATCGCCTCGGCTTCGCGCGTGTTGATGCGGCCGATGTAGCCGACCACGTGCGAGGCGATCTCGCCCAGCGGGTACTGGCGGAACAGGCGGGCCTGCACCTCGACGCCAGGGAAGCGGAAGCGCTGGGCGGTGAAGCGCGCCACCTCGTCGTCGGTGAGCCTCGTGCGCAGCGGCACGCTGGCGAAGCTGCGCGACTCTTCCAGCAGGCGCTTGAAGCGCTTGCGGTCCTTCGGCTCGATCGACACCAGCCTCGCCAGCTCGTCGATCACCGAGTCCATGCTGGCCTGCAGTTTCGAGGGCGTGATCTCGAGCGTATAGGCGGAGTAATTACGCGCCAGGACCACGCCGTTGCGGTCGACGATCAGGCCGCGGTTCGGCACGATCGGCACCAGCGCGATGCGGTTGTCTTCGGCCTGGGCATGGTATTTGTCGTGCTGGACGACCTGCAGCCAGACGAAGCGCGCCACCAGGGCGCCGAAGCAGAGGAAGACCATCACCACCAGCACCGTCAGGCGCAGGCGGAAGCGGTGGATCTCGCGGTCGCTGTCTTTAATTTCGGTCATTACTGCTCAGTCATTACTGCGCTCGGTCATCGTGCGGCTGGGCCATCAGATCGGGCGGGTGTGGTCGCGGTCCACGGCGCGGCGCTGCGGCGCCAGCAGCAGCCAGGTGATGACCGGCCACAGGGCGACCGCGACCGCGCTTTCGATGAAATGCAGCCAGCCGGGGAAGCGGCCGGTGGCGAAGAAGTGCACGAAGGACTGGATCGCCTGCGCCAGCAGCAGCAGCGGGAACACGTGCATGGCCTGGGTCAGCACCGGGAACCACAGCACGCGGCGGTGGATCATCGTGGCGACGTACGACAGCAGCGTATAGGCCAGCGCGTTCTCGCCCAGCAGCGTGGCGTCGTGCACGTCCATCAGCAGGCCCATGGCAAAGGCGACGCCGATGCCGACCTTTCGCGGCTGGTGGATGCCCCAGAAGACCAGCACCAGCGCCACGAAATCGGGGGCGCCGGTCCACTGGCCCCAGGGCAGCAGGTTGAGCATGAAGGCGCAGGTCAGGCTGAACGCGATGAACAGCGGGCTGACCGGCAGCAGGATGTAGTTGGGACGTGCTCCGGGCATTACGCGCCCTCCTTGCGTGGCGCAGGCACAGGCTGCGTGGCCGTTGTTTTTGCAGCCGGTGCGGCCGTGGTTGTTGGCGGCGCGGCCGGATGCGCAGCGCCGGTTGCGGCGGGTGGCGTGCCGGTCGCGGCGGGCGGCGTGGCCGCTGGCGCAGCGGCCGGCCTGACACCCGGATGCTGCGCGCCGGCGGGCGCGGGAACGGTGGCGGCGGGCGCAGGCGCGGCAGGTGCGGCCGCGCCGGTCCCGGCCGGGCTGTTGGCGCCGGGCTGGGTCGGCAGGCCCTGCGCCGTCAGCGGAGCAGCCGCCAGCGGCGGCACCGGCACCGGGTCCATCTTCGGCAGGTTACGGCGGCTGGCGCCGTGCGCCGGCGGCACCGGCGGTTCGGCCGGGCGCGGCGCGCGCGCCGCGCCCGACATCACGATCAGCAGCTGGCGGTTGCGGTCGATGCCGCCGAGCGGCTGGCAGACCACGCGCCCGAAAGCGCCGGCGGCCACCTTCTCGACCTGCATGACTTTCGCCACGGCGAGGCCGGCCGGATACATGCCGTCCAGGCCCGAGGTGACGATTACGTCGCCGACCTGGATGTCGGCGTCGGGTGCGACAAAACGCAGGTCGAGCAGCCCGGAGCGCCCGCGGCCATAGGCGATGCTGCGCAGGCCCGAGCGCAGCACCTGCACCGGAATCGCCTGCTCCTTGTCGGTCAGCAGGGTCACTTCCGAGGTGAACGGGAAGACGCGGGTCACCTGGCCGATGACGCCGGCGTTGTCGATCACCGGCAGCCCGAGCTGCACGCCGTTGCGGGTACCGCGATCGAGCACGATGCGGCGGGTCGACGGGTCGCGCGCGTCGTACAGGATCTCGCCCATGATCGACGCCACCGGCAGGTACTCGCGCGCCTCCAGCAGGCGCCGCAGGTGAGCGTTCTCGGCCATCTGGAGCTGGGCCTGCTGCATGGCCTGGGCCTGGGCCACCTGCTGGTTCTTCAGGTCGCGCACTTCGTTCTGCAGGCTCGACAGCGAGGAAAAATAGCCGCCCATGCTGGAGACGGCGTCGCGCGGCATGAGCGCGGCCATCTGCAGCGGATAGAGTACGGTGGCGGCGACCTGGCGCACGGTGTTCAATACGTGCATGTGGGCGTCGACCACCAGCAGCGCCAGCGACAAGATCGCGAACACCGTCACCTTCACCCGCGCTGGGGCGCCCTGTTTGAAAAGCGGCGGAGGACTGTAATCCATGGATTTCAATAATGGCGGATAAGCCGCCCGGAATCAGCGCAGGCAGGCGGCCGGTATTGCACCGGCGGCCTGCCCAGGGTCTTGCACCATCGAGCCGGCGGCTGTTTACTCGTACGAGAAAATGGAGCCCAGCTTGTCATTGTGTTCCAGCGCCATGCCCGAGCCGCGCACCACGCAGGTGAGCGGGTCTTCGGCGACCAGTACCGGCAGGCCGGTCTCTTCCATCAGGAGGCGATCGAGGTCGCGCAGCAGTGCGCCGCCGCCGGTCAGCATCATGCCCTTCTCGGCGATGTCGGCGCCCAGTTCCGGCGGGGTCTGCTCGAGGGCGTTCTTCACCGCCGAGACGATGTTGTTCAGCGGGTCGGTCAGCGCTTCCAGGATCTCGTTCGACGAGATCGTGAACGCGCGCGGGATGCCTTCGGACAGGTTGCGGCCCTTGACTTCCATTTCCTTCACTTCCGAACCAGGGAAGGCCGAACCGATGGCCTTCTTGATCGCTTCCGCGGTCTGTTCGCCGATCAGCATGCCGTAGTTGCGGCGGATGTAGTTGACGATGGCTTCGTCGAACTTGTCGCCGCCGACGCGCACCGAACCTTTATACACCATGCCGCCCAGCGAGATGATACCCACTTCCGTGGTGCCGCCGCCGATGTCGACCACCATCGAGCCGGTCGCGTCCGACACCGGCAGGCCGGCACCAAGCGCGGCAGCCATCGGCTCTTCGATCAGGAACACCTGCGAGGCGCCGGCGCCGAGCGCCGATTCGCGGATCGCGCGGCGCTCGACCTGGGTCGAACCGCAAGGCACGCAGATGATGATGCGCGGCGACGGACGGAAGAACTTCGAGTCGTGCACCATGCGGATGAACTGCTTGAGCATCTCTTCGGTGACGGTGAAGTCGGCGATGACGCCGTCCTTCATCGGGCGGATCGCCTCGATATTGCCCGGCACCTTGCCCAGCATCTGCTTGGCCTTCTTGCCGACCGCCTGGATCGTCTTCTTGCCGTTCGGGCCGCCCTGCTGGCGGATCGCAACGACCGATGGCTCGTCCAGCACGATGCCCTGGCCGCGCACATAGATCAGCGTGTTGGCGGTACCCAGGTCGATGGCCAGGTCGTTCGAGAAGTAACTGCGTAAAGAACCAAACATGTGTGTCCTGATGCGCGAAACCGCGCCTTAAAATTTGATCGGGAGTCCTCGCCGCCCCGGCCCTGACTGCGCCCTGCGGTCTTTTCATGCCGGGGCCGCGCTCATTCGGCGCCGACCACGCATTAGCCCGCCATTCTACCTTATAATTTACCGATTAAACGTTGAAAACAGGGGGTTTTACCCCCCAGTTCCCAGAGCGAGATCGACGGTATTAGCAAGGTTTTATCGACCGTAGCACGCTGTTCAACAGCCTGCAGCCTCACTCCGTTGTCCGCCCAACCACATTTTGAACGCGGCCCGCGCCGCGCTTTTTGCCATGTCCCTGACTCTTTCAGACGTAAAACGCATCGCCAACCTGGCGCAGCTCGAGATGGACGATGCCCACGCCGAGACCGCACTGGGCGAGTTGAACGGCATCTTCGCCCTGGCCGAACAGATGCAGGCGGTCGACACCAGCGGTGTTGCGCCGTTGTCGCATCCGATCGCCGCGATCATGGCGCTGCCGCTGCGCCTGCGCGACGACGTGGTCACCGAAGAAAACCGCCGCGACGACTATCAGGCGCCCGCGCCGAAAGCCCAGGACGGCCTGTACCTGGTGCCGAAGGTCATCGAGTAAACCGCTTCCACGAACACGTATTTACGGAACTTAGGCACCATGCATAACAAGACCATCAAAGAACTGTCCGCGCTGCTGCAGGCGAAGCAGGTGTCCTCCACCGAGCTCACCCGCCACTTCCTCGACCGCATCGCAGCGAGCGGCCACAACGCCTTCCTGCACGTGGACCCGGCCCTGTCGCTGGCCCAGGCCGCCGCCGCCGATGCCCGCATCGCCGAAGGCAGCGCCGGCCCCCTGACCGGCGTGCCGATCGCCCATAAGGATATCTTCGTCACGCGCGACTGGCGCACGACTGCCGGCTCGAAGATGCTGGCCAACTACGTCAGCCCCTTCGACGCCACCGTGGTCGACCGCTTCAATGCGGCCGGCATGGTCACGCTCGGCAAGGTGAACTGCGACGAATTCGCGATGGGCTCGGCGAACGAGAACTCCGCCTTCGGCCCGGTGAAGAACCCATGGGATGCGCTGGCCGTGCCGGGCGGCTCCTCGGGCGGCTCGGCCGCCGCGATCGCCGCGCGCCTGGCGCCGGCCGCGACCGCCACCGACACCGGCGGCTCGATCCGCCAGCCGGCCGCCTTCTGCGGCGTCACCGGCATCAAGCCGACCTATGGCCGCGTCTCGCGCTTCGGCATGATCGCCTTCGCTTCCTCGCTCGACCAGGGCGGCCCGATGGCGCAGACGGCGGAAGACTGCGCCCTGCTGCTGAACGAAATGGTCGGCCACGACGTGCGCGACTCGACCAGCCTGACGCCCGAACAAGGCAACCTGCACGAAGATTTTACGCGCGACCTGGACAAGCCATTGAACGGCCTGCGCATCGGCGTGCCTTCCGAATACTTCGGCGAAGGCCTGGCCGCCGACGTGGAAAGCGCCGTGCGCGCCGCGCTCGATCAATTCGTGGCACTGGGCGCCGTGCTGGTCGATATTTCGCTGCCGAAGACGGCGCTGTCGATCCCGACCTACTACATCATTGCCCCGGCCGAGGCCTCCTCGAACCTGTCGCGCTTCGACGGCGTGCGCTACGGCCACCGCGCCAGCGAGTACAAGGACCTGGCGGAGATGTACAAGAAAACCCGCGCCGAAGGTTTCGGCCGCGAAGTCCAGCGCCGCATCATGGTCGGCACCTATGTGCTCTGCCATGGCTACTACGACGCCTACTACGTGCAGGCGCAAAAGATCCGCCGCCTGATCGCCGACGACTTCCAGGCCGCGTTCGCCGACAAGTGCGACGTGATCATGGGCCCGGTGGCGCCGACCGTCGCCTGGGACGCGGGTTCGAAGACCAACGACCCGGTCGCCAACTACCTGGCCGACATTTTTACTTTGTCGACCAGCCTGGCCGGCCTGCCCGGCATGTCGATCCCCTGCGGTTTCGGCAGCGGCGAGAAGAATGAAAAACGTCCGGTCGGCCTGCAAATCATCGGCAACTACTTCAGCGAAGCGAAGCTGCTGAACGTCGCCCACCAGTACCAGCTGGCGACCGACTGGCACCAGCGCGCGCCTGAAGGCGTCTAACCGTCACGCCCGCACAGAATACAAAGAGAGAACACCATGCAATGGGAAGTCGTCATCGGTCTTGAGAACCACGTCCAGCTCACGACCAATTCGAAAATCTTCAGCGGCAGCTCGATCCAGTTCGGCGCCGAGCCGAACACGCAGGCGAGCCCCGTGGACCTGGCCCTGCCGGGCGTGCTGCCCGTGATGAACAAGGGCGCCGTCGAGCGCGCGATCCGCTTCGGCCTGGCGGTCGGCGCGAAGATCGCGCCGCAATCGGTCTTCGCCCGTAAAAACTATTTTTATCCGGACCTGCCGAAGGGCTACCAGATCAGCCAGTTCGAAGACCCCGTGGTCCAGGGCGGCACGATCACCTTCGGCTACGAGAAGGACGGCAAGCTGGAGACGAAGACCGTCAACCTGACCCGGGCCCACCTCGAGGAAGACGCCGGCAAATCGCTGCACGAGGACTACGCCGGCATGACCGGCATCGACCTGAACCGCGCCGGCACGCCGCTGCTCGAGATCGTCTCCGAACCGGAAATGCGCAGCGCGAACGAGGCCGTGGCCTATGCCAAGGCCCTGCACGGCCTGGTCATGTGGCTGGGCGTCTGCGACGGCAACATGCAGGAAGGTTCCTTCCGCTGCGACGTCAACGTCTCCGTGCGTCCGCTGGGCCAGCAGGAATTCGGCACCCGCTGCGAGATCAAGAACCTGAACTCCTTCCGCTTCATGGAAGAGGCGATCCACTACGAAGTGCGGCGCCAGATCGAGCTGATCGAAGACGGCGGCAAGGTCCAGCAGGCTACGCGCCTGTGGGACCCGGACCGCAAGGAAACCCGCGCCATGCGCTCGAAAGAGGACGCGCAGGACTACCGCTATTTCCCGGACCCGGACCTGCCGCCGCTGATGATCGACGAGGACTGGATCGAGCGCGTGCGCGCCGACATGCCGGAACTGCCGGAAGCCATGCGCAAGCGCTTCACCGGCGACTACGGCCTGCCGGAATACGACGCCCTGATCCTCACCTCCTCGCAAGGCATGGCGGCCTATTACGAAGCCGTCGTCGCGAAAGCCGGCAAGGAAAACGCCAAGGCGATCGCCAACTGGATGATGGGTGATGTGTCCTCGACCCTGAACCGCGAAGGCGTCGACATCCTCGACTCGCCGGTCGAGGCGTCGCAGCTGGCGCTGCTGATCCGCCGCATCGCCGACGGCACGATCTCGAACAAGGCCGGCAAGGAAGTGTTCGCGGCGATGTGGGAAGCCAAATCCCTCGACGAGAACCTGGCCGACATCGTCATCGAACAAAAAGGGCTGAAGCAGATTTCGGACACGGGCGCGCTGGAAGCGATCGTGGACGAGGTGCTGGCGGCAAATGCGAAATCGGTCGAGCAGTACCGCGCCGGCAAGGAAGCGGCGATCAACGCGCTGATCGGCCAGACCATGAAGGCCTCGAAGGGCAAGGCGAATCCGGCGCAGGTGACGGAGCTGCTCAAGAAGAAACTGGCGGGCTGAGTCAGCTGGTATCGATAAAAAAACCGGAGCATGCTCCGGTTTTTTTTATTGCCGATCCAGACGATGGATCACAGATTGGCCGCGCCGATGCGCTCTAGGCCGATGCTGATGTTTTTCTTGATCGCGCCGGCGATCGACATCTTCGCGCGTTCGGCGCCGACGAAGGCTTCGCTGCCGCCGGTGGTGTGCTCCGTCTTGATCGCCTCCTGCCACACGACCGCGCCGGTGTCGGCACGCTTGAGCGTCCAGCCGGCTTCCACCTTGGACGTCATCGCGATGCCAAACGATGGGGTCTCGAGGTTAAAGACCTGCACACTGAGCTGGTAGTCCGCGCCCGCGTTCTTGACGTCCGCGAAGGCTTTCGAGGAGACGATGGCGTCGCTCAGCGCGGCGCGCAATTCGGCCTCGGTGATCAATGCCGCCAGCGGCGAGCTCGGCATTGGCATGGTCGTCACGGTCACCGATTGCGGATGCTGCTTAGCCAGTTTCACCGGCGCCGGGGTCAATTCCTGGTGCGTCATCTGCGAAGCGCAGCCGGTCAGCGTGGCCACTGCCAGGAGAGCCGGCAGCAGCAGGAAACGGCGCGCGATGGAAATCATATTCATGTTCATGTTCAGGCCTCGATATAAAAGTGGGATTTACTTCTTCGGTGCGGATTGAATATTGGCCAGGACTTCCTCGACCATTTCGTCCGGCGATTTGCGCGTCAGGGAGGTATGCAGCGAGTTACCGGTCGCGATCGGGAAATTCGATTTCGGATCGCGGAAGTTAATCGTCAGCTCGATCATGTACATCGTGATGTCCCACATCCATTTATCGATATAGGTCACCGAAATGTCGGTGGCATAGGGCGTCGGCATTTCCGGCCCGGTAGTCACGACATAACCCTTGCTTTCGAGCTTGGTCTTGATGAGCTGGTTGATGTTGTTTTTATCCTTGTCGTGCTTGACCACATAAGCGGTCTTGATTGCCGACAGGTCGGCGCCCGGCGACAAGGTGGCGCTGGCGCGGTTGACGGCGCAGCCGGTCATCAGGGACATGATCCCGACCACGGCCAGGACGGGAATGAGGCGTTTTACTGCTGAAAACATGTTGAATCCCTCTAAGAATTGCCCTGTAGCCGGGCGGATTATTTTAGTTCTCTGCCGACAACACATTCTGCAAAGAAATTCGATTATATTCTTTTAGCAATATTATTTGCGCACCCGGGATCATTATTTTTTTATAAGCGGCAGACGCTCGCCCAAATAAAAAAACCGGAGCGCCGCTCCGGTTTTTATCGATACCTCGTTGTTTCAGGCTTTAGCGCATCAGATCCCGTAACGCGTGCGATACGCCGCCACCGCATCCTTGTGCTGGCCCAGTTCGGCGCCGGCGCCCTCGCCCGACAAATAAGTAAACAGGTCGTCCAGGCTGGCGATCGAGATCACGGGAATGCCGAACTCGCGCGCCACTTCCTGCACGGCCGAGTTTTCCGACAATGCGCCATCCTTGCCCGAGCGCTCCATGCGGTCGAGCGCGATCAGGACGGCGGCCGGTTCCGCGCCGGCGGCGCGGATCATCGCGACCGATTCGCGCACCGAGGTGCCGGCCGAGATCACGTCGTCGACGATGACGACTTTGCCTTTCAGGCCGGCGCCGACGATGGTGCCGCCTTCGCCGTGGTCCTTGGCTTCCTTGCGGTTGTAGGCGTATTGGGTGTTGCGGCCCTTGTCGGCCAGGGCAACGGCGGTGGCGCTGGCCAGGGTGATGCCCTTGTAGGCGGGGCCGAACAGCATGTCGAATTCGACGCCGGAGTCGAGCAGGGTCTGGGCGTAGAAGCGGGCCAGCTGGCCGAGGGTGGCGCCGTCGTGGAACAGGCCGGCATTGAAGAAGTACGGCGAGAGCCGTCCGGCCTTGGTCGTGAATTGACCGAATTTCAATACTCCGGTCTCGACCGAAAACGCAATAAACTCCTGGCGCAGATTGTTCACGCAGCTCTCCCTGTATTCGAAAGCCCGTATTTTAATCTGCGCCGGGCCTGACGACGACAAGCGGCGCCGTTTTCAGTCCTCGGCCAGGCGCGCTACCTGGTCGGGCGTGATCGGTTTCACCAGGTGGCGCTCGAAGCCGGCGGCCTCGCTACGCGCCTTGTCGGCATCCTGGCCGTAGCCCGACAGCGCGATCAGGCGGCACGGGTGCTCGCCCAGCAGCGCGCGCAGGCGCGTGCCCAGTTCGTAGCCGTCGAGGACCGGCAGGCCGATGTCGAGCACCGCGATGTCCGGCCGCATGCGCGTGGCCGCACCCAGCGCGCTGGCGGGGTCGTGGAAGACCTCGACCGCATGACCGTAGGCGCCCAGCAGCATGCCGAGGGTCTCGGCCGCATCGACGTTGTCGTCGACGACCATGATGCGGCGTCCCGTCGCCGGCGCCGGCGGCGCGGCGGCCGGTTCGTCCGCGCTTGCCGGGGCCACCGCGTGCACCGGCAGGCGCACGACGAATTCGCTGCCGCAGCCCGGTCCCGCGCTGTGCGCCTCGACCGTGCCGCCGTGCAGTTCGACGATATTTTTCACCAGGGCCAGCCCGATCCCGAGGCCGCCTTCGACGCGGTCGACGCTGCGCTTACCCTGGAAGAACAGGCCGAAGACCTGGGACAACATCTCGGGCGCGAGGCCGATGCCGTTATCGCGCACGCCGATGCGCAGCCAGCCGGCGCCATCGCGGCGCGCCGACAGCGTGACCGCGCCACCGTTGTCGGTGTAGCGCGCGGCATTGGTGAGCAGGTTCGAGACCACCTGCGCCAGGCGCGTCGGGTCGCCCTCCCACTCCATGCCCTGCTCGACCTCGACGGACAAGTGGTGGCCGCGCTGCTCCAGCAGCGGGCCGGCCATCTCGACCGCCTTGGCCAGCGGAGCGGCGATGTCGCCGCGTTCCGATTTCAGTTCGATCTGGCCGCGCGTGGCGCGCGCCACGTCCATCAGGTCGTCCACCAGGCGCACCAGGTGCTCGACCTGGCGCTCGATGATCTCGCGTTCGCGCAGGGCGCTCGGCTCGGCGCGCATGCGCATCAGCTGCAAGGCGGTGACGATCGGCGACAGCGGATTGCGCAGCTCGTGCCCGAGCATGGCGAGGAATTCGTCTTTCGTGCGGTTGGCGCTGGTGAGTTCCTCGATCAGGCGCTCGCGCTCGGCGCTGGCACGCTCCAGGCGGGCCAGGGCTTCGTCGCGCTGGTGGCGTTCGGTGGCGTCGCGCGTGAAGCAACGGGTGTAGCGCAGCTTGCCGTCCTCGAAGCAGCCGTTCGAATGGATCAGCACGTGCTTGACCGAGCCGTCCTTGCAGCGCAGGCGCGCCGGCTGGTCGATCAGGGTGCCGCCCGCGCACAGGGTCGCGAGGATGCCGTCGATGACGTCGGCATCGACGTGGAACTCGGCGATGTGGCGCCCGACGTATTCTTCCCAGCGGTAGCCGAGCATCTGCAATTCCGCCTTGTTGGCCCACAGGATGGTGCCGTCGGCGCCGACCCGGTGCAAGCCCTCGGCCGCGTTCTCGACGAAATCGGCGAGTTCCTGTTCGCGCCGCTGCAGGGCGCGCTCGGCTTCCTGGCGGCGCGCCACCTCGGCGTCCAGCGCCATCGCCTTGCGCTCCAGCCTGGCCAGGTGGAGGGGTTGACCCATCACGTCGTGCAGCGCGCCGGCCGGGTTGTGGCTGCAGGCATGCTGGTGCTCGGCACAGACCTGGTCGAACTGGGCGGCGAATTCGGCGTTCGGGAAAGCCTGCCACGGATAGGCGCAGAACAGGGAAAAGCGCACCTCTTCGGACAGCGCGTTCCACAGCTGCTCGAGGCGGATCGCGGCGCTGTAGTTCCCGTCGGCGCACAGCAGGGCGACCATTTCGCCGAAGGCGTGCAGGGTGCCTGCATGTTGCCCAAGCCGGGCCTGCGCCTCGCGAATGACCGCCTTGAAGCGCCCCTCGTCCGGCTGGCCGGCGACCATCAGGCGCTCGAGCGTCGCGCGGGCGTCCAGGAAGACCAGGCGCGCGGCGGCGTCGCCGTGTTTCAGGCCTGCGCGCAAGGCCTGCGCATGCTCGGGTGTCGCGATGACCAGACCGGCGCCGCCGATCGACAAGGCGGCGTCGATGAACCCGGCGACCTCCTCCATCAGGAGGGCGTCGTCGTCGTAGAAACGCACGATATGCGCGTTGTCTTCATGGTTCTCCTGCGGCGCTGCGTCATCGTGAATGAGCACTATCGTCCTTCCTTTGGTTGCCGGCGCAAACTGAATGTGTCCGGCCGTAAGGGTCAAGTTTAACAGAGTCATGCTGAGCAGGAATGCGCCGGGCGCTTTCCGCTGTGCACATCGAGCAACAGGCGATGGCATGCCGGCCATGCGGAAAAGCGCTACACTAGCGCCCTGCCGCATGCTCCCATGCAAGAACTCCACTTCTCTTCTCTGATCCATGCCACGAATTATTTCCGCGAACCTGAACGGCATCCGTTCGGCGCACAAGAAAGGCTTTTTCAACTGGCTGGCGTCGATCGACGCCGACTTCGTCTGCGTACAGGAACTCAAGGCCCAGGAAGCCGACATGACCGAGGAATTCCTCCGTCCGCACGGCTACCACGGCCATTTCCACTACGCCGAAAAGAAGGGTTATTCGGGTACCGGCGTATATAGCCGCCTGGCCCCGGACAACAAGCGCATCGGCTTCGGCTGCCAGGAATTCGATGCCGAAGGGCGCTACACGCGCTGCGACTTCGGCAATCTCACCGTGATCTCGGTGTACTGCCCGTCGGGCTCGTCCTCGCCCGAGCGCCAGCTGGCCAAGTTCCGCTTCATGGAAGTGTTCCTGCCGCACCTGCAGGAGCTGAAGGCCGAAGGCCGCGAAGTCGTCATCTGCGGCGACTGGAACATCGCGCACAAGGAAATCGACCTGAAAAACTGGAAGAGCAACCAGAAGAACTCGGGCTTCCTGCCGGAAGAACGCGCCTGGATGACGCGCCTGTTCGACGAACTGGGCCTGGTCGACGTCCACCGCACGGTGGCGCCGGACGCCGTCGATTACACCTGGTGGAGCAACCGCGGCCAGTCATGGGCGAAGAACGTGGGATGGCGGATCGATTACCACGTCGCCACCCCGGGCATCGCGGCCAAGGCGCATACGGTGTCGGTGTACAAGGACGAGCGGTTCTCGGATCACGCCCCCTTGATCATCGACTACCACCTTTGATTATTCCGGCCAGTCCAGCGTGCGTTCGCTATGGAAGGTACGCTTCTCCCCGCTCAAGGGATCGTCGAAACTGATCGAGCGCGCCAGCAGTTGCAGGGGCGCTGAAAAATCGTCACCCTTGCAGGGCAGCGCCACCGGATAAAAGGCGTCGTTCAGGATCGGCGCGCCCAGGGACGACAAGTGCAGCCGCAGCTGGTGCTTGCGGCCCGTGTGCGGGTGCAGGCGGTAGCGGACGATATCGCCGCGGCGCTCGATCACCTCGATCAGCGTCTCCGAATTCGGCTCGCCCGGCACCTCTTCGCTGACGAAAAACTGGGCCGCGTCCTGCATGCGGCTGCGGTAGGTGAAGGGGAACTCCCTGCCCTCGATCGGCCCGGCCAGCGCCTCGTACACTTTTTTCACCACCCGCTTCTGGAACATCGACTGGTAGCTGCCGCGCGTCTCCAGCTTGTGCGAGAAGATCACGACGCCCGCCGTTTCGCGGTCCAGGCGGTGGATCGGGGTGAGATGCGGCAGCTCCAGTTGCGCTTTCAGGCGCACCAGCAGGGTCTCGTGCAGGAAGCGCCCGGTCGGGATCATCGGCAAAAAATGCGGCTTGTCGACGACCAGCAGGTGCTCGTCCTGGAACAGGATCTTTTCCTTGAACGGGATCGGCGTTTCAAGCTCGTCGAGCTCGCGGTAGTACCAGATGCGCATGCCTTTACGGACGTGGCTGTCCGCTCCAAGTGGCGCCCCAAGGGCGTCGACCACCTCGCCACGCTGCAGCCGCGCGGCCCAGGAGTCGACCGTCACGTCTGGAAAGCGTGCGGCGAGAAAACGCAGCATGCCGCCGGCCAGCGTCTCGGTCAGCCACAGGTAGCTCGGCGCGACGCCGTTACGTACCGGCAGCGGGACATAGGAATTGGCTTCTGCCTGGCGCCCCATCGTACGAGGTCCCTTATTCCAGCGCGACGTTGGTGCGGTAAGGCGGCAGGCGGTTCACGCTGGTGCCCTTGCTGCGCGCGTAGAGCGGCAGCAGCACGTTCATGTGCTGTTCCATGTCCTTGATGCGGGTTGCGCCGCCCGGGTGGGTAGACAGGAATTCCGGCGGCGCGCCCTTGTTCAGCATCGCCATCTTGCGCCACAGCGCCACGCCCGCGCGCGGGTCGTAGCCGGCGCGCGCCGCGATGTCCAGGCCGACGAGGTCCGCCTCGCGTTCCTCGTCGCGCGAGAATTTCAGGACGACACCCTGGCCGATCATGCCGGTCACGGTATTCGTGATGCTCGGGTCGATGCCGAAGATGGCTGCGCCGAGCGCGCCGGCGCCGCGTGCCACCATCGAGGTGATGCCGGATTTCGCCGCACGCTCGCGGCCATGCTCGCGCAGCGCGTGGGCGACCTCGTGGCCGATGATGGCGGCCATTTCGTCGTCCGTCAGTTTCAGCTGGTTGATGATGCCGGTAAAGACGCCAATGCGCCCGCCCGGCATGCAGAAGGCGTTCACCTGGGGCACGTCGAACAGGTTGACTTCCCAGTCCCACTTCTTGGCCGATTCATTCCAGCGCGGCGCATAGGGAATGATGCGCTGGCTGACGGCGCGCACGCGCTTCGTCTGCGGGTCGGTGGCGGGGACCAGGGCGCCCTTCTGCTGTGCTTCCGCGAGCATCGCCTGGTACTGCTGGGCGGCCTGCTCGTCGAGCTGCTCTTCCGGAACAAGGACGCGCACGCGCGAGAGCGGCTTGACGGCGATGCCGTCCTGGACGACTTTTTCCTGGGCGGCCTGCGCGCCGCCGAAGCTGGCGAACAGGGCGAGGCAGAGTGTGAGGTGTTTGAGTTTGTTCATGGTGGTGGCCGGTGTGCTGTTTTTGTCAACAGTATCGTCGCAGAAAAGGGCGGATGGGACCGCACGATACCTTATCCCCGCTTCGCCTTCTTCTTCAACCGGAACACCGCCAGGCTCCCGCGCAGGTTCGGCAGGAAGGTCACGGGCTTGCCGTCGGCCAGCGCCACATACTCCAGCACCTCGAGCCCGCACTCTTCCGCCAGCTCCTTGAAATCGTAAATGGTTGCGCAGCGCACGTTCGGCGTGTCGTACCACTGGTAGGGCAGCGAGCGCGAGACCGGCATCCGGCCTTTTAACAATGCAAGCCGGTGCGGCCAGTAGGCAAAATTCGGGAAGGAGACGATCGCCTCGTTCCCCACGCGGACGATGTCGCGCAGCAGGGCTTCGACGTGCTGCATCATCTGCAGCGAGGACAGGCACAGCACCGTGTCGAAGGAGTTGTCGCCGAACAGGCCCAGGCCCGCTTCCATGTCGTGCTGGATCACGTTGATGCCGCGCCGCGTGCTTTCCAGTACCTTGTCGTCGGCGATCTCGATGCCGTAGCCGGTGCAGCGCTTGCCCTTTTCCAGGTAGCGCAGCATGGCCCCGTCGCCGCAGCCGACGTCGAGCACGTGGGCACTGTCGCCCACCCAGTGCGCAATAAACGCGAGGTCGGGCCGCAGCGTCGTCAGGTCTTCGAATTTCATACGGCCTCCCCTGCGGTTTGTTCCCAGATGCGGTCGTAATAGGCCCGCACCACGCCCATGTAGCGCGCGTCTTCCAGCAGGAAGGCGTCGTGCCCGTGCGGCGCGTCGATCTCGGCATAGGTCACCTGGCGCCGGTTCGAAATCAGCGCTTGCACGATTTCGCGGCTGCGCTCGGGCGAGAAACGCCAGTCGGTGGAGAACGAGGCGATCAGGAACTGGGCGCGCGTTGTCGCCAGGGCCTTGGTCAGATCGCCGCCGTGCTCGCGCGCCGGGTCGAAGTAGTCGAGCGCCTTGGTGATCAGCAGGTAGGTGTTGGCGTCAAAATATTCCGAGAATTTGTCGCCCTGGTAGCGCAGGTAGGATTCGATCTCGAAGTCGATGCCGAAGTCGAATTTGTAGTCATTCGTTTCGGCCGCGTTGCGCAGTTTCCGGCCGAATTTCTCGGCCATGTCGTCGTTCGACAAATACGTGATGTGGCCGACCATGCGCGCGACTTTCAGGCCGTTCCTCGGCACCACGCCGTGCTCATAAAAATCGCCGCCGTGGTAGTCCGGATCGGTGAGGATGGCCTGGCGCGCGACGTCGTTGAAGGCGATGTTCTGGGCCGAGAGTTTCGGCGTCGAGGCGATCACGATGCAGTGGCGCAGGCGCTCGGGGAATTTGATGGACCAGGACAGCGCCTGCATGCCGCCGAGCGAGCCGCCCATGACTGCCGCGAACTGTTCGATGCCGAGGCGGTCCGCCAGCCGTGCCTGGGCGCTGACCCAGTCTTCGACCGTCAGCAGCGGAAAGGCCGCGCCATAGGGTTTGTTCGTGGCCGGGTTCAGGTGCATCGGGCCGGTCGAGCCGAAGCAGGAACCGAGGTTGTTGACGCCGATGACAAAAAAGCGGTCGGTGTCGACCGGCTTGCCGGGACCGACCATGTTGTCCCACCAGCCCAGGTTTTTCGGCGCGTCGGCATAGGTGCCGGCGACGTGGTGCGAGGCATTGAGCGCATGGCAGATCAGCACCGCGTTCGATTTGTCGGCGTTGAGCGTGCCGTAGGTTTCATACATCAGCGTGTAGTCGCCGATCTGCGCGCCGCTTTGCAACAGCAAGGGCTCGGCGAAATGCATTGCTGACGGTGAGACGATTCCAATGGATCCCATGAGACTTTCTTGTACTTGTGTTGTTGGCGGCCGCTTTGTACATCATGGCCGCCTTCGGTGCTCGGTGTTCTTCTAATTGAGCTGGAGCTGTTCGACCGCTTCGAGGATCTCGGCCGGCTCCATCGAGCGCATGATGCGCCGCATTCGCGGGGCGATCTGGGCGAGATCGGCGTTCAGGATTTCCTGTTTCACCGACAGCAGCTGCGCCGGATGCATCGAGAACTCGCGCAGTCCCATGCCGAGCAGGAGACGGGTGAGCTTGATGTCGCCCGCCATCTCGCCGCAGACGGCGACGTCGATGCCGGCCTTCTGCCCGGCTGCGATCGTCATGCCGATCAGCTGCAGCACCGCCGGATGCAGCGGGTCGTACAGGTGCGCGACTTCGTAGTCGACGCGGTCGATCGCCAGCGTGTACTGGATCAGGTCGTTGGTGCCGATCGAGAGGAAATCCATGCGGCGCACGAACATCGGCAGCGCCAGCGCCGCGGCCGGGATCTCGATCATGGCGCCCACTTCGACCTGCTCGTCGAACTTGACGTTCTGCTCGCGCAGCTGGGCCTTGGCCTGCTCCAGGATGTTCAGGGTCTGGTCGATCTCGAAGGCGTGCGCCAGCATCGGGAACAGGATGCGCACCTTGCCGAAGGCGGAGGCGCGCAGGATCGCGCGCAGCTGGGTCAGGAACAGCTGGGGCTCGGCCAGGCAGTAGCGGATCGCGCGCAGGCCGAGCGCCGGGTTCAGGGCCGTGTGCTCGGTCGGGTCGAGCGGCTTGTCGGCGCCGACGTCGAGCGTGCGGATCGTCACCGGACGGCCCTTCATCGCCACCACGGCGCGCTTGTACTGCTCGAACTGTTCTTCCTCGTCGGGCACGCGCAAAGCATGCGCGCCGCGGCCCATGAACAGGAATTCGGAACGGAACAGGCCGATGCCGGTGGCCCCGGCGTCGAGCGCATGCGGGCAGTCGTCGGGCAGCTCGATATTCGCCATCAGCTTGATCGCGGTGCCGTCTTTCGTCACGGCCGGCGTCTTTTTCAGCTTCAGCAGGCGCTTGCGCGCTTTCACCAGGGCCAGCTGGCGCGCGCGGTACTGCTCCATCACCAGCGGGCTCGGATTGCAGATCACGACGCCGGCATCGCCGTCGACGATGACCCAGTCGTCCTGCTCGATCAGGCGCGAAGCCTGGCTCATGCCGACCGAGGCCGGGATGTCGAGCGAACGCGCGACGATCGCCGTATGCGAGTTCTGGCCGCCGACGTCGGTGACGAAGCCGATGAAGGAGCGGTCGCGGAAGGCAAGCATGTCGGCCGGCGAGATGTCGTGGGCGACGACCACCATCTGCGGCGCGTAACCCTCGTCGCCGGCCAGCACCGGGGGCACCGACAGGGCGGTGCCCATCAGGACTTTCAGGACGCGCTCGGCGACCTGCTGGATGTCGTGCTTGCGCTCGCGCAGGTAGGGATCTTCGATCTCGTCGAACTGGCTCGAGAGCTCGTCGATCTGGGTCACGAGCGCCCATTCGGCGTTGTAGTGGCGCGAGCGGATGATGTCGAGCGGCGCTTCGGAAATCATCGGGTCGGACAGGATCAGCGCGTGCACGTCGATGAAGGCGCCCAGTTCGGTCGGCGCGTCCTTCGGCAGGTCGGTCCACAGCTCCTGCAGGTTGCGGTGCACTTCGGCGATCGCGTCCTGCAGGCGCTTGACTTCGGCTTCGACCTGCTCTTCCGGAACGAGGTAGTGCTTGACGTCGAGCGCGGCCGGCGTGAGCAGGTGCGCGCGCCCGATCGCGATTCCGCGCGAGACGGGGATGCCATGGAGCGTGAACGACGCCATCGAGGGTCCTGAACGGTAGCGGCCCGATTCCGGCATTACTCGCCTTCGCCGAACTTGTCGTTGACGAGGGAGGACAGCGCGGTAATGGCGTCCTGTTCGTCGGCGCCGTCGGCCTCGAGGGTCACTTTGGCGCCCTTGCCGGCGGCCAGCATCATCACGCCCATGATCGACTTGGCGTTGATGCGGCGGCCGTTGCGGGTGAGCCAGACTTCGCTTTTGTATTTCGCGGCCAGCTGGGTGAATTTGGCGGATGCGCGGGCGTGAAGGCCCAGTTTATTGATAATTTCAAGTTCTTGTTGAATCATGTTTTCGTTTTCTTTTCAATCGTCAGAACTGCATCCTCGGTACTTCCGAAACCAGGTCAACCGACACGGATGCGGTTGTCGACCCGCACTGCGCCGTTTTGTGCCCCTGCCAGCGCCATCTCCACCACCACGTCGAGCGTATCTCTCCGATAGGTAATCGCGCGCAGCAGCATCGGCAGGCTGATGCCGGCGATGACTTCCACGTGGCCGTCGATCGCCAGCGAATTGCAGCAGTTGGCCGGCGTGCCGCCCTTGATGTCGGTGATCACGAGCACGCCATCGCCCTCGTCGAGGCGCGCGATTGCCTCGCGCGCACGGATGTTGACGGCCTGCGTGTCTTCGTCGGCGGCGACGTCGATCGCCTCGAAGCGTTCGGTCGGCCCGCGAAACACGTGGGCCACCGCCGTGATGAATGCCTGGCCCAGCGGTGCGTGGGTCAGGAGCAGAATGCCTACCATGTCATTTCCCTGTTGCCAGCTCGACGGCGTCGATGAACATCGCCGCCACGTCGAAACCGGTCTGGTCGGTGATCTCCTGGAAACAGGTCGGGCTGGTGACATTCACCTCGGTCAGGAAATCGCCGATCACGTCTAATCCTACCAGCAACAGCCCACGCTCGGCCAGCAGCGGCCCGAGCGCCTCGGCGATCTCGCGGTCGCGCTCGGTGATCGGCTGGGCCACGCCGATGCCGCCGGCCGCCAGGTTGCCGCGCACTTCGGACCCCTGCGGGATGCGCGCCAGCGCGAAGGGCACCGGCTTGCCGCCGATGACGAGGATGCGCTTGTCGCCTTTGACGATTTCCGGAATGTATTTTTGTACCATGATGGTACGTTTGCCATTGTCGCTCAGGGTCTCGATGATGGCGCCCAGGTTCATCGCATCGTGCTTGACGCGGAAAATGCCGGTGCCGCCCATGCCGTCGAGCGGCTTGAAGATCACGTCGCCATGCTGGGCGTGGAAAGCGCGCAGGCGCTTTTCCGAGGAGGTGACCAGGGTCGGCGAGGTAAACTGGCTGAACTGGCCGATGGCCAGCTTTTCGTTGTGGTCGCGGATCGCCGACGGACGGTTGAAGACGCGCGCGCCCTGCTTCTCCGCCAGTTCCAGCAGATAGGTGCCGTAGACATATTCCATGTCGAAGGGCGGGTCCTTGCGCTCGATGATGGCGTCGAAGCTCGACAGGCGCAGGTCGCGCGCCTCGTCGGCGCGGTACCAGGCGTCCTGCTCGCCCGTCAGGTGGATGCGCCGCACCTCGGCCGACACCACGCCCAGTTCGAGCGCCATGTCGCGCTGCTCGAAGGCGTAGATCTCGTGCCCGCGGCGCGCCGCCTCGCGCATCATCGCGAAGGTCGAGTCCTTGTAGATCTTGAAACCGGATAAGGGATCGGCGAGGAAGGCGATTTTCATGGAGGGTCCTGTCTGGGTAATGCCCTCGATTTTAGCCGGAATCCCGAAGTCGCGCGGCCGGCCCGCCCGGTCCAGATAATTCTACTGGGCACATAATGCTGATGGGCAAATTGCGCGGGATCGCGCAGGACCGACATCGCGCCTGAGCGTGCGCAAACCGGAGCGCGAAAGCCTGCGCGAGGATGGATGCATGAACGCCCAACTCGACCCGCAACCCGAGCAGGAGCGCATCGCGCGCGTCTACCGCGGCTGGCATGGCGGCGCCGCGCTCGCGCGCTATGCCTGGCACCGGCCCGACATCGTGTTCCAGCACGCCATGCGCACGCGGGTCTTGTCGCGCCTGCTGGCGAACACCGTCGGGACCGACCTCGGCAAGGTACGGGTGATCGATGTCGGCTGCGGCACCGGCAGTTTCCTGCGCCAGCTGATCGACTGGGGGGCGACGCCCGCCCATCTCACCGGCACCGAACTGCAGCAGGACCGGCTCGACCTTGCCCGGCCGCGCTCGGCGCCGGACGTGCACTGGCATTGCGGTCCCCTGAGCGCCCTGCCTGCGGCCAATGCCGACCTGGTCAGCGCCAACACCGTAATCTCCTCGGTGCTCGACCCCGCGCTGCGCGCGCGCCTGGCGGCCGACATGTGGCGCCTGTTGAAACCGGGCGGCTGGTGCCTCGTCTTCGACTTCCGCTACAACAACCCGCGCAATCCGCACGTGCGCAAGGTCACGTGCGCCGAGCTCGACGGCTATTGGCCCGGGCAGCGCCGGCATTACCAGACCCTGCTGCTGGCGCCCCCCGTCGGCCGCGCACTGGCCGCCATGCCGGCGCTGGTGACGGAAACGCTCGCGGCGCTGGCGCCGCCGTTGCGTTCGCATTTCATGTATATGGTGCAGAAGGAGCGGTGACGTACTGAAACCGTAGGGTGGGCTCTGCCCACGCGGTCATGCCCTCGCATACCGCACGGCTTGCGGATAAGGTGCAGCATGCATGTGGTTTACCCGCGTGGGCGGAGCCCGATGCATCCGTGGGCGAGGCCATTGGCCTCGCCCACCCCTACAAAATCAATACACTTCCGGATTCGGATCCGTGCGTTCCATCTCGAGCGAAGCGGCCAACAATCCCAGCCGCGCCACGACGCCGTACACATAAAACCGGTTCGGCGCCGCCGTCCCCGGCTTCGCCTTCAGGTCCGGCACCGCATGCTGCTGGGCAAACGCCAGCGGCACATATTGGGAGCCCGGCGCATTCAGGTTCTGGTCGATGCCGCGCTCGGCGTGCACGCGATAAAAACCGCCGACCACATAGCGGTCGATCATGTAGACCACCGGCTCGGCCACCGCGTCGTCGATCTTTTCGAAGGTCGGCACGCCTTCCTGCACGATCAGGTCGGTCACGGCGACGCCGTCCTTGATCACCGACATCTTGGCGCGTTGCTTCAGGGACAGGTCGCGCACTTCGCTCGCATCCTTGACGGTCATCACGCCCATGCCGTAGGTGCCGGCGTCGGGCTTCACGATCACGAAGGGTTTTTGCTCCTTCATGCCGTATTCCTTGTATTTCTTCTTGATCTTCGAAAGCAGCGAGGACACGGCGTCGGCCAGGGCTTCGGTCCCCTGGTCGTGCTCGAGGTCGATTTCGTTGACCTTGGCATGCAGCGGATTCACCAGCCACGGATCGATGTCGATCAGCTTGCCGAACTTCTTCGCCACCTCGTCGAACGCCTTCAGGTGGTTGCTCTTGCGGCGCAGCGCCCAGCCGGCGTGGACCGGCGGCAGCAGCGACTGTTCGTGGATGTTTTCCAGGATCGAGGGGATGCCGCTCGATAAGTCGTTGTTCAGCAGGATGGTGCACGGATCGAAGTCGGCCAGGCCCAGGCGGCGCCCGTTGCTTGAGCGTACCAGCGGTTCCACGACCAGCATGTTCCCGTCCGGCAGCGCCAGCGGGGTCGGCTGGGTGACGTCGGGAGAGAGCGAACCGAGGCGCACGTGCAGGCCGGTCTGGCGGAAGATCTGCATCAAGCGCGCCACGTTCTGCAGGTAATGCGGGTTGCGCGTGTGCGTTTCCGGGATCAGGAGCAGGTTGCGCGCGTCCGGACAGTATTTGTCGATCGCCGCCATCGCCGCCTGGACCGTCAGCGGCAGCATCTCGGTGGCGAGATTATTGAAACCGCCCGGGAACAGGTTGGTGTCGACCGGCGCCAGTTTGTAGCCGGCATTGCGCAGGTCGACCGAGCAATAGAAGGGCGGCGTGTGCTCCTGCCACTCGAGGCGGAACCAGCGCTCGATGGCCGGCGTGGCGTCGAGGATCTTTTTTTCTAAATCGAGCAGCGGGCCGGTCAGGGCGGTTGCGAGGTGCGGAACCATGAAAGTGGGCGTCCTTTATTAAGCTCTTGAAAACGGGCTTCTTGGCAATGAGTGCCCTTAATTTGGGGCAATATGCCCTATTTTAAAGGCTCATGTTGCGCCGCACCGAAAAAACAAAAAGGGCGCCCCGCGGGGCGCCCTTTTGTTCACTTCTATGCCGATCGGGTCGCGGTATTACGAATGGTACGCCGATTCGCCGTGGCTGGTAATATCCAGGCCCTCGCGTTCCTGCTCTTCCGGCACGCGCA
Organism: Massilia sp. LXY-5; assembly: GCF_059801075.1. NCBI lineage: Bacteria > Pseudomonadati > Pseudomonadota > Betaproteobacteria > Burkholderiales > Oxalobacteraceae > Massilia > Massilia sp. LXY-5. Next base: position 14,070 of record NZ_JBNNEH010000003.1, on the reverse strand, counting down.
GGCCGATCACAATGTCGACGATCTTGAAGGCAACGAAGGCAACGACCGCCGACCAGACGATGGTCACGCCGATCGCCTGGGCCTGCACCCAGACCTGGTGGCCGATCGAGTAGACGTCGGTCGACGCCTTGTTGGTGACGTAATCCCACACGCCCTGCCCGCCCAGTTGCGGCGCGGCGAAGACGCCGGTCAGCAGTGCGCCGACGATACCGCCGACACCGTGCACGCCGAACACGTCGAGCGAATCGTCGACGCGCAGCAGGCGCTTCAGGCCGTTCACGCCCCACAGGCAGACGAAGCCGCCGACGATACCGATGACCAGTGCACCCATCGGGCCGACGAAACCGCAGGCCGGGGTGATCGCCACCAGGCCCGACACGGCGCCGGATGCCGCACCCAGCATCGACGGTTTGCCCTTGGTGAGCCATTCGCCCATGGTCCAGGCGACGGTGGAGGCCGCGGTGGCCAGCAGCGTGTTGATGAAGGCCAGGGCCGCGATGTCGCCCGCCTCCAGTGCCGAGCCGGCGTTGAAGCCGAACCAGCCCACCCACAGCAGCGAAGCGCCGATCATGGTCATGGTCATCGAGTGCGGTGCCATCGATTCGCGGCCGTAGCCGACGCGCTTGCCGATCACGTAGGCGCCGACCAGACCCGCGACTGCCGCATTGATGTGGACCACGGTGCCGCCCGCGAAATCGAGCGCGCCCTTCTGCCACAGCCAACCGGCATCGGCCGTGACGCTGGCCAGGGTGGCTGCGTCCTTGATCGCGTCAGGACCGGCCCAGAACCAGACCATGTGTGCGACCGGGATATAGCCGAAGGTGAACCACAGCACCACGAACAGCATCACGGCGGCGAAACGCGCGCGCTCGGCAAAGGCGCCGACGATCAGGCCGCAGGTAATCGCGGCAAAGGTGCCCTGGAAGGCGACGAAGATGAACTCGGGGATCATCGTCTCCTTGCTGAAGGTGGCAGCCATGCTGAAGACGCCGGCGGCCGGATCGTAGATGCCGTTCAGGAAGGCGCGGTCAAAACCGCCGATGAAGGGGCTGCCGCCGGTGAAGGCCAGCGAATAGCCGTACAGGCACCACAGGACAATGATCAGCGAGAAGATCATGAACACTTGCAGCAGCACCGACAGCATGTTTTTCGCGCGCACCAGGCCGCCGTAGAACAGGGCCAGGCCCGGGATCGACATCATGATCACGAGGATGGTGGCGATGAACATCCAGGCGGTATCGCCCTTGTTGATGCCTGGGGCGGCCCAGGCCGGCAGCGCAACACCCAGCGCCAGCACAGCGCCGAGGAGTTTGGAAGCGATTGATTTCATTAGGATCCCCTTACAGTGCTTCGTTGCCGGTCTCGCCGGTACGGATACGGATGACCTGGCTGAGGTCGGACACGAAAATCTTGCCGTCGCCGATCTTGCCGGTGCGCGCGGCGCCCTGGATGGCGTCGATGACCTGGTCGACGATGTCGTCGTCGACGGCCGCTTCGATCTTGATCTTCGGCAGGAAGTCGACCACGTACTCGGCGCCACGGTAGAGCTCGGTGTGGCCTTTCTGGCGGCCGAAGCCTTTGACTTCGGTGACCGTCATGCCCTGCACGTTAATTTCCGACAGCGCCTCACGCACTTCGTCGAGCTTGAAGGGCTTGATAATGGCGGTAATCAGTTTCATCGCATTGCCTCTTTCAGAAAGTTTTGGAGACGGACAGCACCGCCGCCGAGCGGCCGAGATTGCGTCCCCGTGGATCCACATAGGCTTCGGTATTGGCCTTGATCCAGGCCAGGGACACGCTGGCAAAGCCGAAGTCCTTCGTGACGCCGACCTTGTAGTCGGTATAGGACAGCGGGCTGTTGTTCTTCACGCGCTGGTGCCCGACGTGCAGGTTCAGCACCAGGCCTTCGACGGCGGTGACCGGTACGTTGGCGCCGAGGTCCAGGTAGCCGCTCTGCTTGCTGTCGGTGGTGCCGAACAGGTTCGTGGTCGAGTGCGAATACTTCAGGTAGCCCGGACCGAAACCGACCTGGCCGTACAGTTCGAAGGTGTTCGCGTTCGGGTGCAGGTCGTTCGACGGATACCAGTAATACAGGCCGCCGACGTCGTAGCTGATCGCTTCCGTGATCTGGCCGCGCTTGCCGCCGTACAGGTCGACCTCGACGTTGCCGTCGCCGCCCAGGTCCTTCGTCCACTTGATGGTCGAGAGCCAGGTACCGACATAGAAACCGGTCGGGCTGTGGGTGTAGTCGACGCCGCCCTGCAGCGCGGGATCGAAGCGGCTCTGCGACAGCCCGCGGTAGCGGTACTCGGTGGTCAGCGCCGCGTTGTAGCTGAGCTGGTGCTCGGCGACCGGCGCAGCCGCTGCTTCTTGCGCCTGCGCATTGCCCATCATTACCAGCGCCAGCAATGCTGCGTTCGCGACTGCACTACCTGCTAACTTGATCTTCATGACGATTTCCCTTGCTTGGATGGACGGATGTGGTGTTCTGGTGCCCTGGGTTGCAGCTTTACCCATCCTGTAGCAGAATGCGTGCCAGCCCCTATGGACGTGTATAAGGGCTCTCATGTGCTTGATTTTTCGCTCTCGCGCCCCACTTCTGGTGATACTCACCACAAATAAGTGCGCAGCCGGCGCAGGATGCGCCGTCATGCACTAAACGAGGTCGCCCCGCACCACCGCGGTGCGCCGCCTCAGACCCAGGACTTTTGGATATGAATAATTTCTTTAATGACTTGCAAGGCAAGATCAACCAGGCCATGGAAAGCTCGCCCGCCAAGGACATCGAGCGCAACGTCAAGGCGATGATGACCCAGGGCTTTTCCAAGCTCGACCTGGTGACGCGCGAGGAATTCGACATCCAGGCCCAGGTGCTGGCAAAGACGCGCGCAAAGCTCGAAGCGCTCGAGCTGCGCGTGGCCGAGCTGGAAGCGCGGCTGACGGAGACGGCTCCGAAGGTGTAATGGCGCTGCCGGCGTAACTTCCGAGTGACGCCATGAATGCAAACGAAAAATTGATCGGCACGGGCTTGCCTCCACAAGAGGTGTCGATCGACGTACTGCGCGAAAAATACGCGAAAGGCCACGAGACCTCGGTCGCCGAGGTGCGCCAGCGCGTGGCCCGCGCCCTTGCCGCGCGAGAAGCCCCTGAACGCCGCGCCGAACTCACCGAACGTTTTCTGTGGGCCATGGAAAACGGTTTCGTTCCGGGCGGACGCATCAACTCCGCCGCCGGCCTCGATCTCAAAGCTACCCTCATCAATTGTTTCGTCCAGCCGGTAGGCGATTCCGTCACCGGCTGCGAAGATGGCCTGCCCGGCATCTACACGGCGCTGGCCGAGGCAGCGGAAACGATGCGCCGCGGCGGCGGCGTCGGTTACGACTTCAGCGCCATCCGCCCCTTCGGCAGCCTCGTCCACGGCACCCGCTCGCGCGCCTCCGGACCGGTCTCGTACATGGAATTGTTCGACGCCTCCTGCCGCACGGTGGAATCGGCCGGCGCCCGGCGCGGCGCCCAGATGGGGGTGCTGCGCATCGACCATCCCGACATCGAACGGTTTATCGCGGCCAAGGACAGCGGCGCCCTCTCGAATTTCAATATCTCGGTCGGCGTCAGCGACGCCTTCATGCATGCGCTGGAAGCGGACGCCACCTTCCCGCTGGTGCACCGCGCCGAGCCGGGAGAAGAACTGCTTGCGGCAGGCGCGCATCAACGCGAGGACGGCCTCTGGGTCTACCGCGAAGTGCGCGCCAGGACGCTCTGGGACAGCATCATGGCCTCGACCTATGATCACGCGGAGCCGGGCGTGCTGTTCATCGACCGCATGAACGCCGAGAACAACCTCTGGTATTGCGAGCGGCTGCGCGCGACCAATCCCTGCGGCGAGCAGCCGCTGCCGGCCTACGGCTGCTGCGATCTCGGCTCGATCAACCTCACCTGCTTCGTCGACGGGCCCTTCAGCGAGGACGCCCGCTTCGACTTCGAGCGCATGCGCGAGGTCGCGGCGGTCGCGGTACGCATGCTCGACCTGGTGCTGGACGCCACCGAGTGGCCCTTGCCACAGCAGGCGCTCGAGGCGCGCGCCAAGCGCCGCATCGGCCTCGGCTTCCTCGGCCTGGGCAGCGCACTGGTCATGCTGGGCCTGCGCTACGACGCGCCCGAGGGCCGCGCACTGGCCGCACGGATCGCCGAAGCGCTGCGCGATGCGGCGTATGCGGCGTCAAATGAACTGGCGCGCGAAAAAGGCGCCTTTCCCCTGTTCGATGCGGCGCGCTACCTGGAAGGCGCCTTCGTGGCGCGCCTGCCGCACGACCTGCGTGAAGCGATCCGCGTGCATGGCATCCGCAACTCCCACCTGCTCTCGATCGCGCCGACCGGCACGATTGCGCTGGCCTTTGCCGACAATGCCTCGAACGGCATCGAGCCCGCCTACTCCTGGACCTATCAGCGCAAGAAGCGGATGCCGGACGATTCGATGCGCGCCTACGAGGTGCAGGACCACGCCTGGCGCCTTTATCTGCGCCTCGATCCCGATGCCACGCCGGACGGTCCGCTGCCGCCGCAGTTCGTCACCGCCCTGCAGATGAGCGCCGACGACCACCTGCGCATGCTCGAAGCGGTCCAGCCCTACATCGACACCTCGATCTCGAAGACGGTGAACGTGCCGGTCGATTATCCGTATGACGATTTCCGTGGCCTGTACCTGGAAGCCTGGCGCTCCGGCTTGAAGGGGCTGGCGACCTATCGGCCGAACACGGTGCTGGGCAGCGTGCTGGGAACGGTGGCCGGCGCCACCACGCCCGCCCAGGACGAAGACCCGCTGCGCAAGCGCTTCGACGGCCGTCCGCTGGGCGAACTCGATTCGGTCACCTCGAAGATCGAGTATTCGACCCAGGAAGGCCGCAAGACCCTGTACCTGACGGTGAGCTTCATCCGGGCCGAGGGTGTGATCGACGGCTTGCCGGTGACGATCGAGCGCCCCTTCGAATTCTTCATGCCGGCCAACCAGCGCAGCGACGGCCAGCAATGGATCACCTCCTCGATGCGCCTGCTCTCGATGCTGGCGCGCGCCGGCGGGCCGATCGCCAAGGCGCTGGCCGACATGCGCGACGTGGTCTGGGAAAAGGGCCCGGTGCGCTGCGGTTTTCTCACGCGCGAGGACGGCACGCGGGTGCCGGTGTTTCACGACTCGGAGGCGGCCGCGGTCGGCTTCATGCTGCAGCGGATCCTGATTGGACGCGGCTTCCTCGACAGCCAGGGCAATCAGGTACCGGTGCCGCAACTGGCTCGCCAGCTCGCCGCGCGTGGCGGTTCAGTCGATATGGCGCCGCCCGAGCCCACGGCGGCAAGCGCGCCGCCGCCGGCCCTGGGTGCGAAATGCCCCGAATGCGGCGCCCGCGCGCTGCGCAAGATCGACGGCTGCACGCGCTGCGACAACTGCCAGTACGTGGGCGAATGCGGCTGATTACTTGGCGAAGACCTGGCTGATGTCGCCGAAGGCCTTGAATTCGAGCGCATTGCCCGACGGGTCGAGGAAGAACATGGTCGCCTGCTCGCCCACCTGCCCCTTGAAGCGCACGTGCGGCTCGATGACGAAACGGGTGCCTGCCGCGCGCAGCTTGTCGGCCAGCGCTTCCCACTGCTCCATCGGCAGGATCGCGCCGAAGTGCCGCACCGGCACGTCATGGCCATCGACCGCGTTGGTCGGCGCCGCGCTCACTTCGTCGGGCGCCAGGTGGGCCACCACCTGGTGGCCATAGAAATTGAAGTCGACCCACTCGTCGGAGCTGCGGCCTTCGGGGCAGCCGAGCAAATCGCCATAAAAACGGCGCGCCTCGGCCAGGTCGCGTACCGGGAAAGCCAGGTGAAACAGGGGCGTGGATTGCATGAGAATCTCCCAAAAAAGTGGCGGACAATGCCTGCCTATTCTAGAGAGGTTCGCGCTCACAAACACAGCGTTCTTGACAGGTCCGAGTCGGGAAAAGTCGATGTCCACGCATTCCCGGCGCTTTCGCTCGATTAACGATACGCCGCGGTGATAACATCGAGGTCATCCGCCAACCGACAACGATGTGCATGACCACCGAACAAATTTCCCGCGCCCCGGACGGCGGTATCAATGAAGACCTGATCGCGGTGTTCGAGTCCGGGGAGACGACCGACCTGGTGGTGCTCGATGGCGCCACCTCGGTCGCCGACGCCGACTACGTCGACCGCGAACAGGGCGATGTCGCCTGGTTCGTGCAAGCCTTTGCCGCCGAACTCGGAAAAGCGATCGCACCAGGCCTGTCCCAGGGCACGGCCGTACGCCGGGCGGTCACTGCGGTGCGCGACGCCTGGGCGGCGCGGGCCGGCGCCCATGCGATTCCCTTGTACGCCCACCCGCTGGCCGCCCTCACCTGGATCCGCATCCGGCACGAGCAAGACCAGCTCGCGCTCGCGCTCTACTGCCTGGGCGACTGCAAGGCGTTCGCATTCGACGCCGCCGGCGCGGTGCTCGACCTCGACCCTTACCTCAATCCGCAGGAGGCCGTGCTGCAGGAAGCGATCGCCGCCCTCGCCCTCGAAGGCGTGAGCGATCCGGCAGCGAAGCGCGCGCGCCTGCTGCCGATGCTGCGTGCGCGCCGCGCATTCCAGCACGGGTCGCCGGCGCCGGATGTGCTGTGCCTGGCGCCGCAGGGCGAATTCAAGGCGCGCGAATACGCCTTGCGGCTGGCGCCGGGAACCGCCGTGCTGGGCATGACCGACGGTTATTATCGGCTGGTCGACTCCTATGGGCTGTATACGATCGAGGAACTGGCGCAGCGCTGCCGGACCGATGGACTGGCCGCTCTGCTCGATGAACTGCGCGCATTCGAAGCGGCGCGGGCGTCCGCCACCCTGGCGGTGAAAAGCGCCGACGATGCATCGGCGGTACTGTGGACCGGTCCCACCAGGAAGGAAAGCGAATGATTTCGTTTGATTGGCGCATTGGAGCGCCGCGCGACCGGCAAGGAAAACCATTGAACAAGCATCTGAAGTATGTGGCGGCGCTGTGCCTTGCTGCGCTCTTGTGCGGCCCGGCCGCCGCCCAGGACACCCTGCGCCCGGCCGAAGCGCGGATCGTCGTCGTCAACGTCGAGCGCCTGCTGGTCGACTCGAAACGCGCGCGCGCCGCGACCGCAAAAATCGAGGCCGAATTCACCCCGCGGCGCGAGCGGATCGCAGCCCAGCTGCGCCAGCTGCGCGCGCTGTCGGACAAGCTGGCGCAGGACGCCCCGCAGCTCGACGACCGCGAGAAGCTCGTGCGTTCGCGCGCCGTGGGCGAACTCGAACGGAACATCCGCCGCGCCCAGGCGCAAATCAGCGACGATTTCGCCGAACGCACGGCGTCCGAACGTGCCGCGATTGCCAAACGCATCGTTGAGATCGTCACCCGCCTGCCCGCCCAGCTCGGTGTGGACGTGGTCCTGACGCGCACCATCTGGCACCGGCCGCAGATCGACGTCACGGACAAGGTCGAGGCCATGCTGGACCGGTAAGCCGAATCGCCGCAAGGCCATCGCTTATTTTACCCGGATGTTATTGCGCCCTGCTTTTTATCCGGGTAATATCTCCGCATGCGCTCCTTGTCGGGAAGCGCGTCACGAAAGGAGAATCCCATGCTGCCCAACAACTGCATCGCTTTTGCCGGAACCGAACTCCTGGCCAGGGGTGAGCTCGTCGAGGTCGTACGCGCCGTCAAGGCCGCGCTCGACAAAGGGTCCGACCGTTCGATCGCAGTGCTCGACGCCGCCACGAGTCAACCGGTCGACATCAATTTCACCGCCACGGAAGAAGAGGTGCTGCAACGGATTCCGCGTGCGCCCGGGCGCGGCGCCGGCCGCCCGAAGCTGGGCGTCATTCCGCGCGAAGTGACGCTGCTGCCGCGCCATTGGGAATGGCTGGCAAAGCAGCCGGGCGGCGCCTCGGTGGCGCTGCGCAAGCTGGTCGAACACGCCTCGCGCGATGCGCGCGAGGCCGACATGATGCGCGAAGCGCGCGACGCGGCCTATCGCTTCATGCATGAGCTGATGGGCGATGCGGCCGGCTTCGAAGAGGCGTCGCGGGCGCTGTTCGCGGGCGATGGCGAACGCTTCCAGGGACTCGTTGCGGATTGGCCGGGGGACGTGCGTGCGCATCTGCTGGAGCTGGCCGGGCCTGCGTTCGGCAGCGGGCAGGCGCCCAGCAGCTAGTTCGCCAGGCTGCTGGTTACGTCCGGCGTTTCGAGCGCCAGCTTCCGGCCGGCGACCGGCTTGACGGCGCTCGGGATGCGCACATGTTTCTGCTGCGCGCAGCCTGTGCGCAGACCTGCGATAATCTCGTCCCCCATTCGCTTCACCCACACGACCACATACCTCACATGAATGATTTCGACAGCGTTCCGCTGGAATTTTTTCAGGATTACCCGGAGCCGGGTGTCAATTTTATCGATGTCGGTTGCATTTTCGATAACCCTGACCATTGGCGCCTCGCCGTCGATACCTTGCACGCGGAGACCGAGGGCTTGCACTTCGACTTCATTCTTGCCATGGACGCGCGTGGATTCATGATCGCCGGTGCCCTCGCCTACGAGCGCAAGGTCGGCTTCGCCATGGCGCGCAAGGCGGGCAAATTGCCCGGCAAGGCGATCAGCATCGATTACCAGCGCGAATACGGAAGCGCGACCATCGAGATCCAGCCGGAGCGCATCAAGGGCCAGCGCGTGCTGATCGTCGATGACGTGCTGGCCACCGGCGGCACCATCGAAGCGGCAGCGGCCCTGCTGCGCCAGCTTGGAAAAGAGGTCGTCGGTGCAGCGGCCCTGTTCGATATCGCTTTCTTCAAGGAGAAGCGCGCGCTGACGATGCCAATCGTGACCTTGCGCGACGTCTGAAACTCCCTGCACGCACCTGAACCTGGAGACGATGCAGGCTTGGGTGCGCTCAACAGGTGGACTCCAAAGCGGTGCCACCATCCTGCGAGTCCTCACTCGCCAGGAACCCCATGAGCCTCGCCGTGTTACGCAGCCGCGCCCTGTCCGGCATGGAAGCGCCCGCCGTCAGCGTCGAAGTCCATCTCGCCAACGGGCTCCCCGGCCTGACCATCGTCGGCCTTCCCGACGCCGAGGTGCGCGAGGCGAAAGACCGGGTGCGCGCCGCCTTGCAGAACGTCGGCTTCGAGATGCCGGCGCGGCGCATTACCGTCAACCTGGCGCCGGCCGACCTGCCGAAGGAATCCGGCCGTTTCGATTTGCCGATCGCCCTCGGCATCCTGGCCGCCTCCGGCCAGATCCCCTCCACGGAACTCGACCGCTACGAATTCGCCGGCGAGTTGTCGCTCTCCGGACAATTGCGTCCGGTACGCGGTGCACTGGCAATGACCTTTGCCATCGGCCGTAGTGGGGGTGAAACGCGGCGCGCCTTCATCCTGCCGAAAGCAAATGCCGACGAGGCAGCGCTGGTCATGGATGCCGCCATTTATCCGGCCGATACGCTCTTGCAGGTGTGCGCCCACTTCGCCGCAAGCGACGAGGGTGCGCGGCTTGACCGCTACCGCAACGAGCGGCCCGGGCAGCCCGTGTGCTATCCGGATTTCACCGACGTCAAGGGGCAGCAGCATGCGAAACGGGCGCTGGAAATCGCCGCAGCCGGCAACCATTCGCTCTTGTTGATGGGGCCGCCGGGCGCCGGCAAAAGCATGCTGGCCTCGCGCTTCCCGGGTTTGTTGCCGCCGATGACGGACGAGGAAGCGCTGGAAGCGGCGGCGGTGCAGTCACTGAACGGCAGTTTTTCGGCCGAACGCTGGCGCGTGCGCCCGTTTCGCAGTCCACACCATACGAGCTCGGGCGTCGCTTTGGTCGGCGGGGGCAATGCGCCGCGTCCGGGAGAGGTGTCGCTGGCGCATTGCGGGGTCCTGTTTCTCGACGAGCTGCCGGAATTTGACCGCAAGGTGCTCGAGGTGCTGCGCCAGCCGCTCGAGTCGGGCCGGATTACCATCTCGCGCGCCGCGCACCAGGCCGAGTTTCCGGCGCGCTTCCAGCTGATCGCCGCGATGAATCCCTGTCCCTGCGGCTGGCAGGGTCACCCGTCGGGCAAGTGCCACTGCAGCAACGAGAGTGCGCTGCGCTACCGCGACCGGATTTCCGGCCCGCTGCTCGACCGCATCGACATGCAGATCGAGGTGAGCGCGATGTCGCCCGATGCGATGAGCGCCCGCGCCGATGGCGAGAGCACGGCCAGCATCGCCGAGCGGGTGGCGCGTGCCCATGCGCTGCAGCTGGAGCGCCAGGGCAAGCCGAACCAGCGTCTGAGCACGCGCGAGATCGAACGCCACTGCGCCCTCGATCCGCTGAGTGAGCGCACGCTACGCTCGGCCATGTCGCTGATGCACTGGTCGGCGCGGGCTTATCACCGCGTGCTGAAGGTGGCGCGCACCATCGCCGACCTGGCGGGGACTTCGGCCATCGAGGCGCCGCACATGGCGGAAGCGGTGCAGTACCGGCGCGGGCTGCAGGAGCGGCCGAGCTAGCGCGGGGGCAGGTGCCCTGCTACCATCGACGCATGCAAAAACGATCATTCCTTGTTGTCGTCCTTTCCGGTGCCCTGCTCCTGCTCGGCTGCAATCCCACCTATAACTGGCGCGACTACAGCAGTCCTGAGGCGCCCTACCGGATCATGTTCCCGGCCAAGCCGGCGACGCACACGCGCAATGTCGACCTCGACGGCATGCAGGTGGAGATGACGATGACGGCCGCCGAGGTCGAAGGCGTGATGTTTGCCGTCGGCACCGGTACGGCGCCCGACCCGGCGCAGGCCCAGGCGGCGGTCACGGCCATGAAAACTGCCCTGGTGCGCAACATCGGCGCCAAGGTCGAGCGCGAAAGCACGGCGACGGCGGGCAACGAGGCCGCGGTCGACATCGACGCCATCGGCAGCGCGAACGGCCAGCCGATGAAGCTGCGCGGCCATTTCGAAGCGCACGGCAAGCGCTTCTACCAGGTGATCGTGCTGGGTAAGGCAAGCGCCGTGGCGTCCGAGCACAGCGACCAGTTCATTTCTTCTTTTAAACTGCTGTGATGCCGCACTCGCCTTCGCCTGCGCTGGCGCTCAGCGGCCTGAGCAAAAGTTTCGGCCGCCCGGCGGTCGATGGCCTGGACCTGGCTGTCGCGCGCGGGGAATTCTATGCGCTGCTGGGACCGAACGGCGCGGGCAAGACGACGACCTTGCGCATGGTCGCGGGCCTGCTGGCGCCGGATGCGGGACGGATCGAGGTGCTCGGCATCGACCTTGCCGCCGACCCGGCAGCGGCCAAGCGCAAGCTCGCCTATCTGCCGGACGATCCCATGCTCTACGGGAAGCTGAAACCGGTCGAGTATCTTGAATTCGTGGCCGGCTTGTGGGGCGTCGACGGCAAGGCGGCCGAGCCGCGCGCGCGCGAACTGCTCGAATGGCTCGACCTGGACCAGCATGCACACGAATTGACCGAGGGATTCTCGCGCGGCATGAAGCAGAAGCTGGCCCTGGCCGGCGCCCTGATCCACGAACCCGAGCTCCTCATCCTGGACGAGCCGCTGACCGGCCTCGACGCGGGCGCCGCGCGCCAGGTCAAGGATCTGCTGTTGTCCCACGTGGCCAAGGGCGGTACGGTGATCCTGACCACCCATATCCTGGAAGTAGCGGAGCGGCTCGCGCAACGCATCGGCATCATCCAGCATGGCCGGCTGATCGCCGAGGGAACGCTCGATCAATTGCGCGAGGCGACACCCGGCGCGACGCTGGAGGAAATGTTCCTGCGCCTGACGGGTCCGGCATGACGCTGCGGCCCGGCACTGCCCGGTGGTTGCTGCGCCATGAATTGCGGCTGTTCTGGTATAGCCTGGCAAGCGGCAAGGAAGGTGCGCCGCGCCGGCCGACGTGGCGGGTGATCGGCGGCGGGCTGCTGGTCTGGCTCGGCTTGCACGCCGCCGTGTTCGCCCTGCTTGATGCGATCGGGCCGGCCGGCGGCATGCCGCCGCGTCAGTTCGCGGTCGCCGTCACCGCGCTCCTGCTGGCGACCTTTCTGTTCATGCTCTCGAGCGCGCTGAAAAGCAGCGTCGAGACGCTGTTCGACCGCGGCGACCTCGACTTGCTGCTGTCGTCGCCGCTGCCCTCGCGCAGCATTTTTATCGTGAAACTGACGGGCATGGCCTTCGGTGTCGCCGGCTTGTACCTGTTTTTCCTGGCGCCGTTTGCCCACGTCGGACTGGTGCTGGGACAGTTCCGCTGGATGGCGATTTATCCGGTCCTGTTCGCGATGGCGGTGCTGGCCGCATCGGCGGCAATGCTGCTCACGCTCGCGCTGGTGCGCCTGCTGGGCGCCCGCCGTACCCGTGTCGTCGCGCAAGTCGTCGGCGCGCTGGCCGGCGCCCTCCTGTTCCTGCTGTCGCAGGCAGGCAGCCTGGTGTCGCAGCGCGACGGTCCGGCACCGACGGCGATCGCCCGCGTCATGGCGAAGGTAGAGACACTCGATCCGGGCAGCCTGCTGTTCCTGCCGGCACGCGCCGCCCTCGGCGATGCGCGTGCAGTCGCCGTCGTCGCCGCGCTGGGCTTGTTTGCCGCACTGCTGACCGTGCGCTCGACGCACCGCTTCTTCGTCCAGGGTCTGCAGCAAGCGGCGGGCAGCGAGCGCGTAGCACGCCCTTCTGGTCCGGTGCGCTATCGTTTTGATCGCAGCCTGGCGCAGCTTGTGCTCGTCAAGGAATGGCGCCTGGTCGGGCGCGATCCGCACCTGATCTCGCAAGTGCTGCTGCAGCTGCTGTATTTGCTGCCGCTGTGCTTTATCGTGTTTCGAAAAAGCGAGCTGCAAGTGCCGGCGATTGCCGGCGGCCTGACGATGCTGTGCGGTTCACTGAGCGCCTCGCTGTCCTGGATCATCCTGCTGGCCGAAGATGCGCCGGACCTGCTGCAGACCTCGCCGGCCAGGATGGCTACCGTGCGCATGGCAAAACTGGCGGCGGCGGTCCTCCCCGTATTTGTCCTGGTCGGCCTTCCGCTCGTGTGGCTGATCCTGCGCACGCCCGTGGCCGGGTTGCTGACGGCGGGCACGGTCTGCGGCGCAATCCTGAGCGCGGCCTTGATCAATTTGTGGACGGGCCGGCCGACGGCCCGGGGCGAATTCAAGAACCGGGGGCAGCGCAGCGTGACGACCCGCCTGCTCGAGCTGTGCGGCCTGCTGGCATGGGCGGCACTGGCCTGGCTGCTGCCGCGTGTGGCCGCGGCCGATGCCGTACCGGTCGGCCTCGGTGTCGCAGCGGGCACGGGCGCCGCTGCGGCGCTCGCATTCGGCGTCGTGCCGCTCGCCTGGTTGCTGCGCCATCGTGTCCGCTAGGGACGTGCGCGAGGTGACCGCACCCTGCACTCGTGTTATCGTTTAGTTACGACGAAAAAACACGAGAACGCACTATGTTAATTACCTTCAAAAGCAAAGCCTATCCCGACGTGATGATGTACCAGGACCACGCCAAGCGCATCCTGGACCTGCTCCACAAGGAACCGGAGATCGGCGTCATCACCTCGGCTGAAGCGGGGCGTGCCGTCGAACTGCTCGAGCACGAAATCGAAGAAAGCCGCAAGCACCCGCCGTCCGACGAGGTCGCGCAGGACATCAAGGCCCATCGCGGCGAAGACGACGACGATCCGGATCATGAGCAGGCCCAGTTGGTCAGCTTCTCGACCCGGGCCTATCCGATGCTCGAGATGCTGCGCGCGGCCCGTGACAATCGCTGCGACATCCTCTGGGGTGTCTGAGCCGGGATATAGTCAGGTGAAATAAGGCGGTCTAGTTGCCGCCTGGCTACCGCCACGGCTGCGGAAAGCCGACAACGAAAGCCCGCCAGCAGTGCTGGCGGGCTTTTTAATGAGCTGGAGAACGAATCGACAGACGAAAAAAAACCCGCTCAGATTACTGAGCGGGTTTTTTCTTTATAACTAGCCTGACGATAACCTACTTTCACACTGGTTGCAGCACTATCATCGGCGCAAAGTCGTTTCACGGTCCTGTTCGGGATGGGAAGGGGTGGGACCGACTTGCTAT
>NZ_JBNNEH010000023.1:0-533 GCF_059801075.1 Massilia sp. LXY-5 | reverse complement strand
ATGATCTTGGCAACGACGCCGGCGCCGACGGTACGGCCGCCTTCGCGGATTGCGAAGCGCAGGCCTTCTTCCATCGCGATCGGGTTGATCAGCTTGACGGTGATCGACACGTTATCGCCTGGCATGACCATTTCCTTGTCCGCTGGCAGCTCGATCGAGCCGGTCACGTCGGTGGTACGGAAGTAGAACTGCGGACGGTAGTTGTTGAAGAACGGGGTGTGACGGCCGCCTTCATCTTTCGACAGAACGTAGATCTCGCCGGTGAAGTGGTTGTGCGGCTTGATCGAGCCCGGCTTGGCCAGAACCTGACCACGCTGGACGTCTTCACGCTTGGTGCCGCGCAGCAGCAGACCGACGTTGTCGCCAGCCTGACCCTGGTCCAGCAGCTTGCGGAACATTTCCACGCCGGTGCAGGTCGTCTTGACGGTGTCGATGATGCCGACGATTTCGATCTCTTCGCCGACCTTGATGATGCCGCGCTCGACACGACCGGTGACGACGGTGCCGCGACCCGAGATCGAGAACACGTCTTC
>NZ_JBNNEH010000022.1:0-534 GCF_059801075.1 Massilia sp. LXY-5 | reverse complement strand
CCGGTGCTACTCTAGAAAGGAGGTGATCCAGCCGCACCTTCCGATACGGCTACCTTGTTACGACTTCACCCCAGTCACGAATCCTACCGTGGTAAGCGCCCTCCTTGCGGTTAAGCTACCTACTTCTGGTAAAACCCGCTCCCATGGTGTGACGGGCGGTGTGTACAAGACCCGGGAACGTATTCACCGCGACATGCTGATCCGCGATTACTAGCGATTCCAACTTCACGCAGTCGAGTTGCAGACTGCGATCCGGACTACGATACACTTTCTGGGATTAGCTCCCCCTCGCGGGTTGGCGGCCCTCTGTATGTACCATTGTATGACGTGTGAAGCCCTACCCATAAGGGCCATGAGGACTTGACGTCATCCCCACCTTCCTCCGGTTTGTCACCGGCAGTCTCATTAGAGTGCTCAACTGAATGTAGCAACTAATGACAAGGGTTGCGCTCGTTGCGGGACTTAACCCAACATCTCACGACACGAGCTGACGACAGCCATGCAGCACCTGTGTTCAGGTTCCCTTTCGGGCAC
>NZ_JBNNEH010000021.1:0-555 GCF_059801075.1 Massilia sp. LXY-5 | reverse complement strand
ATATGGTAGGAGAGCGTTCTGTAAGCCTGCGAAGGTGTCTTGTGAAGGATGCTGGAGGTATCAGAAGTGCGAATGCTGACATGAGTAGCGATAATGGGGGTGAAAAGCCTCCACGCCGTAAGCCCAAGGTTTCCTGTTCAACGTTCATCGGAGCAGGGTGAGTCGGCCCCTAAGGCGAGGCAGAGATGCGTAGCTGATGGGAAGCAGGTTAATATTCCTGCACCGTCGTATGATGCGATGGGGGGACGGATCGCGGAAGGTTGTCTGACTGTTGGAATAGTCAGTTTCTGCCTCATAGAAGGCGCTTAGGCAAATCCGGGCGCGTAATTCAAGGGGGTGGGACGAGCGGCCTTGTGCTGCGAAGCAATCGGAAGTGGTTCCAAGAAAAGCCTCTAAGCTTCAGTCATACGAGACCGTACCGCAAACCGACACAGGTGGGCGAGATGAGTATTCTAAGGCGCTTGAGAGAACTCGGGAGAAGGAACTCGGCAAATTGGTACCGTAACTTCGGGAAAAGGTACGCCCCGGTAGCTTGACCACTTTACTGTGGAAGGG
>NZ_JBNNEH010000020.1:0-591 GCF_059801075.1 Massilia sp. LXY-5 | reverse complement strand
ACCAGACCGAGCAAACTGTCAGCCTGAACATCAACAACCTGGACGAAGTCGCGCCGACCATTACTTCGAGCGCGGTTGCTGCGGCGATCGACGAAAACAGCGGCGTCGGCCGGGTCGTCTACACGGCGACCGCCACCGATACCGGCGACATCAGTGGCGGCCTTGGCTTCACTCTGAAAGCGGGGGGCGATGCAGCAGCGTTCAGCATCGACAGCGCCAGCGGTGCGGTCACCCTGATCGGCAATCCCGACTTTGAAACCAAGTCCGCTTACACCTTCACCGTGTTGGCAACCGATGCCGCAGGCAACCAGACCGAGCAAACTGTCAGTCTGAATATCAACAACCTGGATGAGGTGGCCCCGACCATTACTTCGGCTAATACGGCTACCGCGATCGACGAAAACAGCGGCGTCGGCCGGGTCGTCTACACCGCGACCGCCACCGATACCGGCGATATCAGTGGCGGCCTTGGCTTCAGCCTGAAAGCGGGGGGCGATGCAGCAGCGTTCAGCATCGACAGCGCCAGCGGTGCGGTCACCCTGATCGGCAATCCCGACTTTGAAACGAAGTCCGCTTACACCTTCACGGTGT
>NZ_JBNNEH010000002.1:0-1196077 GCF_059801075.1 Massilia sp. LXY-5 | reverse complement strand
CTCGCCACCAGGGTTGCCCCCGTGCTGCCGTTCGACTTGCATGTGTAAAGCATGCCGCCAGCGTTCAATCTGAGCCAGGATCAAACTCTTCAGTTCAATCTCTGTTTGTTGACATTTCTGTCACCGCTATTGCTAGCGGGTCGCTCACTCAAAATACTGACCGTCATCTCATTGCTGAGACAACGTATTTCTTTTTTGTGAACATTTGATAATTTAAGTAATCAAGAACCGAAGCTCTTGGCACCTTCATCAAACGCCCACACTTATCGACTGTTAATTGTTAAAGAACTTATTCGGTACTGCCTTGCTGTGTTCTGCGAATCGTTTTGTTCGTCAGCAGCAGAGAAGCGAGATTATGCAGTGTTTCGCGCTCGTCGTCAACTCATCGTTTTCTACAGCGCATCCAACTTCTCGGAAGTTGCCAACTCAAGCAACTGATGTCGTTGAGTTTTCCTGCGCTGCAAAAGCAGGAGACGCACTATAGCAAACCAGGCGACAGCACGCAAGCCATGAAATGCCGGTTCGCTTTCACGAAATCGTCCCCCGCAAAACGCTCGGCCAGATGGACGGTTTCAGGCCATGCGCGGACAGGCTGCCCGCAGCGCCAGGGGAGCGGCGCCGGCTGCCGTGGACGGCGTAAGATCGTAGCCCCACATGAAGAGTGCGGCCTCGAGGCGGCGGCTCGCGGCCGTGCCCGAGCCGAAGACGGTGCCGGGATTCGCTTCCAGGACCGCCCGGAGGATCCAGCTTGCGCGCAGGTTCCATTTTGCGTGCGCACGTGGCCGCGCACCCAGCAGCGGAAACCCGCCCGGGCCTGGCCGAGGATTGCGCAGCTTGCGCCGCGCCGCGCCCGGATCCTCCTTGGCCGCCATGCAGGGAAAGCGCAAGCTAGCGGGGACAGGCCGTTGGCCGGCCCAGGCGGCGACGAACCATGCCAGCGCTCCCGCCACCCGGCTGTCGTAGATCACGGTCGGCGCGGTTTTCCGCTGGTTCAGGCATAGGCCGCCGTCATGCGCCGCGCAATGCCGGCCAGTTCCTCGCGCAGGCTCGTTGGCTCCCGGATCACCACCCCGTCCCCGAAGCCGAGCAGCCACCACACCAGCGATCGGGTATTCGGTACCGTGGCCGCCAGGTGCAGGCATCCGGCGTCGTCGGCGGTCAGCACCTGGTCGGCGCTGAGCGGCGTTTCGAACAGGTGTTCGCCGGCAGCCCGGCTGAACACCGCGCGCAGCGTGATCGGCGCACCCGCGATCACCCCGAACTGCCCGGATGCGATGTAGGCGTCGATGTCGAAACCGGGCTTGCGGCGCCCCGCTTCGTACGACACCTCGGCCTGCTGCACCCGGTGCAGCGCCAGGGTACGGACATCGTCGTAGTCACCGAACATGCACACCAGGTAGACCAGGCCGCCGCGCTGCACCACGGCCTGCGGGTGCACCGCGGGATACACCGTCGCCACGTCCGCATCCCGCTTGCGATAGTGGAGCCTGAGCTGGCGGTCCTGCATCAGGGCGAGGTACACGAGGCGCTGGCATTCGTCGTCCATGCGCGGCGGCAGCAAGGGCTGCTGGGGTGGCACGCTGCGCACCTTGTTCAGCCAGGCCCGCGGGGGCGAGGCGTCGTCCACCGCCGACAGCGTGCGGGCGGCCGACTGGAAGTGCGGGCGCAGCGCATCGACCGCGCTCGGCGGCAGGTGGTGTTGCAGGTGCTGCTCGACCAGGGCCAGCGTCAGCGCTTCGGGCAGGCTCAGCCCGGGCAGGTCGAAGCTCGATGCTTCGCGCAGCCAGCTCCAGCCATAGGGTTTGTCACGGCTGTCGACCACGATCGGAAACACCTCGGACAGTTCCTTCAGGTCGCGCTCGACCGTGCGCTTGGCGACCTCGAAGCCGGCCGCGCACAGGCGCTCGCACAGGTCCCTGGCCGACACTTTGAGCGGCGCCCGCGGCACCATGCGCAGCATGTGCCACTGGCGCAGCAGCGATTGCTGGTTGGTCGCCATCAGGACAGCTCCGCCCGGCGCGCCCGCAAAGCCGCCTCGAGATGCGCGGCCTCGACATGCGCGGCCTCGACCGTCGCATGGGCAAGCGCCGGGGCAGCGAAACGCAGGGATTCGACGTCGCGGGCGCCCCGCCCTTTCGTGCGCGCGATCGCGTCGATGTGTTGGATCAGTGCAGGCATGTGCGATCAGGCAGCCGGTTGGCGGCCGTGCGTGTGTTCAAACTGCCATCTTAGCAAAAATATTTCCAATAAGAAATATAGTCTGCCTCCCAGCTCGACAGTCTGCCGGCGTGGCGCGACAAGGACCGTCGCAGGCGCGCTGCGACGTCGCCTGTCGCCCCCCGTCGCTACACTGGCCACCCGATCAACGGCACGGAGCCCGACATGACAAGACAGACACTGACCGATGCACGGCACCACACCGCCGGCTACATCGACACCGCCGCCGACGGCAGGCAGACCGCCAGGGATGCGCGCCTGCATATCGTCGGCTACTACGACCCGCGTACCGACAGCACGCGCGACGCGCGCCTGCACACGGTCGGCCACGGCAACATCCTGGCCTCGCTGATCGCCTGCCTGTGAGCGCGCGCACGCCGATGAACAAGGGATTGATCCACTTCGTGCACGGGAAGGAAAGCGGGCCGGCCGGCGCCAAGATCGCGGCACTGGCGGCGGTGGCATGGCAGCAGGGCTGGGACGTCGCCAGCCTCGATTACACGCACACCGCCGATCCGGCACTGCGGCTGGAACAGTTGAGAAAGGCCTGCAGCGTCCTCGACCGGCCGCTGCTGCTGGTGGGATCGAGCATGGGCGGTTGGGTGGCGGCGGAAGCGTCGGCCTGGCTCGACGCGCACGGCGTGTTCCTGCTCGCCCCCGCCGTGTACATGCCGGATTATCCGACCCAGGCCCCGGCCCTGCTGGCCACCCATGCGGAGATCGTGCACGGCTGGGACGACGACCTCATCCCCTGCGAGCACGCGATCCGCTACGCACGCCTGCGCGGCTGTACCCTGCACCTGGTGCAGGGCGACCATCGCCTGAACCACCGCATCCCCTTGCTGCGCGAACTGTTCGGCGCTTTCCTGTCACGCTGCTCCGCATCCGCCTGAGCCGCCCCGGGAAGAATCCCTGCCAGGCTGGCGGCCTGCCCTGCCGCACGGGCTGCAACCGTTGCGGCACGGCGGCGCGCGGCGAATTGATACGATGACATTTTGTTTCAGGTAGGCAATAATAATGAAATACCCCATCATCGATCGAGGCCGCGAACCATGAGTTCCCGCGCGCCGGCCGTGCTGCGACATCCGTTGTCGCCACGCCGGCCTATCATGTTCCCGTTTCAGTGGCCGCTGCCTGTGGCGGCCGCGCCATCCCTTTCCAGGACCCGACAACATGTCCGATCTCCGCTGGTACCTGCCCCTCGAACACTGCAGCACGCTCGACGACATTCGTGGCAACTGGCACGAACTGCTCGAGCGCAGCCAGATGGCGCCGTTCCACAACGTTCCGCGCTACGAGGATGCCATGCTGTCTTTTCTCGGCACCAGCGCACTGGCGCCCTGCCTGAAGCTGGCGGCCGTGCTGGCATGCGGCTCCGCATTCGATTTCGACTTCCGGCTCGCCGTCGGCCTCCTGAAAGAGCAGATCGACGAACTCGACGCGCCCTGGCCCGAGGCGGTCGCCGCCGCGGTTAGCGACAACGGCCCGGCCCTGCCGGTCGCCACATCCGATGCCTGGCTCGGCGCCTTCATCGCGGGCCGCCTCGCGGGCCTGCGCGAAACCTTCGGCCACGACGGCACACGCGCAGACGACTGGCGCGCCGCGTTCTGGAACCGGTACCTGGAGATGGCGTGCCGCCACGCCGATACCGAAGGCGTCGCACGGGCGCTCGCGCACGGCGCCGACCCGCGGGCCGATGGCCACGCAGCGATCCTGACGCCCGCACAGGGCGTGCACAGCCGCTTCCTGCCTGAATCGGGCCATCTCACGCCCGGGCGCACCAACCACGACTACCAGAACATCCTGCTTCGGTTGCTGGAAGGCGGCCTGGCGTGCGCCGACATGCTCACGGTGGCGCTGCCGGCCGCCGCTGCCGCCGACAACACCGACATGCTCGACTTCCTGCTGGCCCAAGGGGCCGACATCCGCGCCGACGGCGCCCGCGCCCTCGCGGCCGCCGCCAGGAACATGGCGCAAGAGGCAGTTGCCTGGCTGCTGGGGCATGGCGCGAACGTGCATGCCGACGGTGGCGCGGCACTGCTTGCCGGTGTCGCCTCGCTGGATGCCACCACCGTCCGGATGCTGCTTGCCGCCGGCGCCGACCTGCAGGCCGCAGGCAGCCTCGCGTTCCGTACCGCGCTCGCTTCGCGGCCGCACGATCTTTACTCGGACGAGTCCGACCTGGTGGCAGAGCGCGCCGACATGCTCGTCTTCCTGCTCCGGCAGGGAGTGCGCCCGGCCGGCGCGGACCTGCGCGACGCCGGGGACAGGCTGGATGCAAGGCGCGTGACCGAGGCGGCCGCAGGGCACGAAGGCATCACCCCCGCCGACGCGGAACTGCTGCGGACACTGGCCGGGCTGGCCTGGGGGCCGGAGGGCGCCCGATGAGCTACGATTTCGCGGAGCACCTGCACCTCGACGGCACGGTCTATTCGCTCCAGTCCTTCCCGCTCAACGACTGGCTGGCGTCGCTGTCGCCCCGCCCCCGCTTTCGCCCCTGGCCAGGATGCTCCAACGGTTACCGCGCCACCTGGGAGGTGGCGGAACGGGACAGCGGCCGCGTACTGTATCTCACCGAACTCAAGGCGCCGGTGGAGGACCTGCTCGCGCAGCTGTTCGGCCGGCCCGATACGCCGCTGGCGGCAACCTGGTTCAGCGGGATGCTCCGGGGTACCCGTGGACCCATACGGCGCACCGGCTACCCGCCCCACACGTTCACCGACGACGAAATCCATCTCGAGATCGTCTCCGGCAGCGTGGTACGCGAATGGGTGCTCGACCTGCGCGGGGTCCCTGACCAGACCGACGACGAATTGCGCCTGTCGCTGCCCCGCTTTCTTTGGGGGCCGCGCCTGCGTGGCGAATCCCCGGACTGAATTCGATCGACTCATTCCCGACCAGGACGATGATGCACACAGCGCCAGACGAGATACTCCGCGAAGTACGGGACCTCCACCAGTTCATCCTCGCGCTGCTCGCGAGTCCCGACAAGACAAGATGGCACTGGCCATCGTACTACCTGCTGTACGTCGACATGGACCGCATGGCGTGGCGTCTCCGGGGGACAAGGACCGTGTTCGCCGACGAACCGCTGTTCGGGAAGGTTGCCGGGTTCGCGGCAGAACCGCGCCCGGTCGCCGGGCAGGCCGAAGCGGTGGACGACGCGTTTGCGGACCTCGGCAAAGCGCAGGGATCGATCGTGGACCGGTTGTGGCACATGTCGCGCAACACGCTGACCGTCATCGAGGACAAGCAGCTGCGGCAGCGAATGCGTGCGCACCTTCATCCGAAAAGCGAGTGGTACCAGGTATTCCGCTCGGACTACTGCCCGGGCCGTGTGTCGGCCGACGGCCGGACGCTCGAAAGGAGCATCCTGAAGACCGATCCGGAACCGCCGGATCGGATTCACGATCTCGGAGAAAAGAATCTCCACGTCCACCAGACCTTCGACATCGGTACCGACGCGGCGCGCACTTTGCTGGCTCAAGCGCTCGCCAGGGTGGAGGACGAGCACGCCCGCGTGTCGCGTGCAATGGCGGACTGTTTCCTCGCGCACTGCTCACTTGAAGCGCTCCTGCATCCGTCATCCGTATGAAGGGGAACGGACCGTTTGCAGGCAGCTTCGTCGAACTCCACGAGGTCGGCGCCGATGGCCATGCCGCCGCGCCGGAGATGATCCCCGTGCAGGCGCCGGCACGCAGCGGCACCCCGATCCTGGTGATCGCCGCTGGCCCCTTTGCGTACGCTGCGGCAAGCGCGCAGGCGGTACGCATCGCAAGGCGGCACACCGGCGGCGCGCTGCGCCTTGCCGTCGTCGAGATCGAGGACGGGCCGGTCGCGCCGGACGAAACGCACCGGGGCGAACTCGAGGCCGCCTTCGATGCCGTGGTGGCCGTGACGCGGGGACGGCGCCGGCAGCTAGTGAGCCGCCTGCTCCGGACAATACTGAGACGCGACGGACAGGACCAGCCGGTCGGTTGCGACTGGGACGACGTCAGCCACATCCTGGGAACTTCGCGCGGGGCTGCAGTTCGTTTCGGATGCGGACACGCTACGGGCGGCACGCGTGCCTCGCTTGCGGCCCTGGAGGCGATCAGGCAGGCCGATTCCCGAGGCCCGGGTCTGCGCGCCGCGCATGGCGTCTGCGTCGGCATCCGCGCTGCCTCGACAACGATAGGCGGCAGCGAAATCAAGGAAGCGATCCATCTGGTCCGTGCCCGGGTCCATCCACGCGCCGCGATCACGATGTCGATCGGATCCGAAAGTGCCCTGGAAGACGGCGCATTCGAAGTCGACATCTTTGCCTTCGGACAGTTCGACGCAGCCGAACTTGCGCGGCAAGGCACCGGCGCCGACGATGCGCTGCCGGATCAAGCTGCCGATCCGGAGGCGCCGGGGCAAGGAAAGGAAGCGTTGCGCGATCCGCTGTATGGCGCCGCCCGATCGCTCGTGATACGTAGCCAGCGTGCGTCGATTTCGCTGGTTCAGCGGCACCTGCGCATTGGCTATGGACACGCGTGCCGGCTACTGGAGAGCATGGAGGGCGATATCTTGTCCGCCCCCGGCGAGGATGGGAAGCGTACGGTGCTGGTGCCGGGCCAGACGCCGCAGCATTCGTGGCGCCCTGAATAAAAAAATTACAACCTCAAAGCGCTACCTGTCATACCATCGGTAGAGAACCACAGCGGTTCTTTCCAGAACAAGAAACAGGAGACGACAACCATGAACTTGCGCGCAAGTTTCAGCAACATGAAGGACAGTACCCGGGAAGACTGGCAGCTGATCGGCCAGGAATTCGTGCCCTATACAAAAGCCCTGCCCGACCGCATCATGGCCCACCTGAAGATCCTCGAGGGCGACTACGGCGGCTTTCCGGTCGACCGCTATACGCACTCGCTGCAAACCGCGACCCGGGCCTTGCGGGATGGGCGGGACGAGGAATACGTGGTCTGCGCACTGCTGCACGATATCGGGGACACACTGGGCAGCTTCAATCACCCCGATATCGCGGCGGCCATCCTGAAACCTTTTGTGACCGACGCCAATCACTGGATGGTGCAGAACCACGGCGTATTCCAGGGCTATTATTTCTTCCATCACCTGGGCTTGAACCGCGAGATGCGCGACCAGTTCGCGGGCCACCAGTTTTACGACTACACGGCCGAATTCTGCGACCTGTACGACGCGCCGGCATTCGACAGGCAGGCGGAAACACTGCCGCTCTCCGAATTCGAGCCGATGCTGCGCCGCGTATTCGCCAAGCCGCGCCGCAGTATTTATAAGACGGATACGCCTGCCGAACAATCGGCCTGAACCCACATCACCGGAGAAACCCGCATGCATATCCCTTCTCTTAAAGACCAGGTCAGCGCCGACGAGTGGCAACTGCGATGCGATCTGGCCGCCTGTTACCGGCTCGTTGCGATGTACGGCTGGAGCGACCTGATCTTCACGCATATCAGTGCCCGGGTGCCCGGGCCCGAGCACCACTTCCTGATCAACCCCTACGGAATGATGTTCGACGAGATCACCGCATCGTCCCTGATCAAGGTCGACCAGGACGGCAACAAGCTTTCCGAGTCGCCCTTGCCGGTCAACCGCGCCGGTTTCGTCATCCACAGCGCCATCCACGCCGTGCGCGACGACGCGCAATGCGTGATTCATACCCATACCCGCGCCGGGGTGGGCGTCAGCGCCCAGCGCAATGGCGTGTTGCCGATATCCCAGCAATCGATGTTCGTTCTCGCCTCGCTCGCGTATCACGACTACGAAGGCGTCGCGCTGCACGATGCCGAAAAGCCGCGCCTGCAGGACGACCTGGGCATGGCCAATTTCCTCATGTTGCGCAACCACGGCTTGCTGACGGTCGGCGCCAGCATCCCCGATGCCTTCCTGTCGATGTACACCTTCGAAAGCACGTGCCAGATCCAGCTGGCCGCACAATCGGGCGGCGCCGAACTGGGAATGATCGCACCCGAGATCCTGGGCAGCGCCGCCGAAGCGCTCAGGGCCCAGACCTCGGGAATGGGTGGAGCCTTCGCCTGGCCTGCGCTGCTACGCAAGCTCAAGCGCGTCGACGACAGCTACCTGACCTAACCCGTCCTGACCCGGGCGCGCGCGACGGCCCTTCCCTCACCCCGCCTGCGTCCCCGATGGCGGGCCGAGGGACGGGCCGGCTCGCTCGCTCTACTGGTTCGTGTGATTTGTTCTTTCCCATACCAACAACAAGGAGACATGAATGAGCAGTTTTATCACGCTGTTACCGACCCTGCTGATCGGCGCACTCGCCCTGATCATGTTCGGACTGGGCCTGTCGCTCACCCTTGCCGACTTTCGCCGCCTGCTCGGCCATCCCAGACCGGTGGTGCTGGCACTCGTGCTGCAGGCATTGGTGCTGCCTGCGGTCTGCTACGGCCTGATCGTGGCGCTGGACGTGTCGCCGGTGTACGCCGTCGGCCTGATGCTGCTCGCGGCCTCACCGGGCGGCGTATCGGCAAACCTGTACAGCCATCTT
The DNA here is from genome assembly GCF_059801075.1 of Massilia sp. LXY-5. Classification (NCBI taxonomy): domain Bacteria; kingdom Pseudomonadati; phylum Pseudomonadota; class Betaproteobacteria; order Burkholderiales; family Oxalobacteraceae; genus Massilia; species Massilia sp. LXY-5. The sequence goes on along the minus strand of NZ_JBNNEH010000002.1, from coordinate 1,187,346 downwards.
TTTGGCGGCAACGTCGCAATGAATATTTCGCTGACGGCCATTAATACGGTGCTGTCGATCGTCAGCCTGCCCCTCATTGGCAACTTTGCGATCAATACCTTCGCCAGGACCGGCCAGGTCGTGCCCATGCAAACCGGTAAAGTGATCGAGGTGATCGGCATCGTGCTGGTGCCGGTGGTGATCGGCATGTTCGTGAAAAGCCGGGCGCCGGCGTTTGCCGCGCGCTCGGAAAAACCCATGAAGGCCTTTTCGATGGTGGTGCTGGCGGCGCTGGCACTGATCGCCATGGCCAAGGAGTGGACCTCGCTGACCGCTTCGTTCGCCTCGATCGGACTGGCCGTCATTGCCTTCAACGCAATCAGCCTCGGACTCGGTTACTACGTGCCGCGCCTCATGGGGCTGGACAAGCCGAATGCGATCGCGATCGGCTACGAAATCGGCATCCATAACTCGACGCTGGCGATTTTTGTCGCGGTATCGGTGCTGGGCGACTTCAAGCTGATGGTACCGGCGGCGATCTACTCCGCCAGCATGTACGTGCTGGCGACGGCCTTCGGTTTTCTCGTGTTAGGGAGACAGCCGGCCGTGGTCGCGGCGCGAGCCTGATTCGGTTCCGGCAGATGGCGCCTCAGAGCGGCGCCATCTCTACCGCCACGCCCGACAGGACTGCGTTACCCGACAAGGGGTCGCGCAGGTTCTCGTCGAGCAGCGCGTTCAGGTTGACACCGGGCCGTTCGGCCGCCACGCCAAGACGGGTTCCGTCCAGGTCATGGCCCCAGCCATGGGGCAGGCTGACCACGCCGGGCATCATCTCGTCGCTCACTTCCACCTGGACGTCGATGCGGCGCGCGCCGTTCCGCAGTTGCGCCATGCCGCCGTCAAACAGGCCGAGCCGGGCGGCGTCGACCGGATGAACCAGCGCCGTGCAGCGGTAGGCGCCCTTGGCCAGCGCCGGGAGGTTGTGCATCCAGCTGTTGTTGGAGCGCAGCTGGCGCCGGCCGACGATCACGAGATCGGGTGCGGGCGCCGCGAGGTCCGCCGCCACGCGCGCCAGGTCATCGAGCAGCATCGGCGGGGCCAGTTCGATCTTGCCGGACGGCGTGCGCAAGGCTTCCGGGATGCGCGGGGTCATCGGTCCCAGGTCGATACCGGACGGCGCCTGCCTGATCTTCTCCAGTGTGAGGCCGGCGGGCATACGGCCGAACCCGTCGCCGTAAGGGCCGGTGCGCAGCGCCAGGTCGAGCAGGCGCTCCGGCCCGCGCTGCGGGGCCAGCGCCGCCATCACCTGCGCGGCGGCCGGACCGAACAACTTGTCGAGCTCCTGTTCCAGCGAGGCGGCGTCGAGCGCCGCGATATCGGCGTCGGCGCCCTGCCCCTGCGCGATCGCGGCGATGCGCAGCAGGCTTTCCCACTCGTCGGGCTGGCCGGGCTGGCGCGGGAGCACCGGCGGGCTGTAGCGCGCGTGATTCCGGTGCGAGAACTGGGTGAAGCTGACGTCGTAGTGCGCGTCCTCCAGCGGTGACGGTCCGGGCAGGATCACGTCGGCGTGGCGCGAGGTTTCGTTGAGGTAGATGTCGAGGCTGACCATGAACTCCAGCCCGTCCAGTGCGGCGGCCAGGCGCGGGCCGTTGGGGCTTGACAGCACCGGATTGCCGGCGATCGCGATCAGCGCCTTGACCTGTCCCGGGCCGGGTGTATCGATTTCCTCGGCCAGGCAGGTAATCGGCAGCTCGCCCGCCACCTCGACGGCACCCGACACTCGCGAGCGATGGCGTCCGCTGACGACCCCGCGGCCGGCGCCCGGCTTGCCGCGCGTGTTGGCCGCGAATGCCGCGGCCTTGGGAAACATGGCGCCGCCCTCCTCGTCCAGGTGGCCGGTCAGGACATTGATCACATCGATCAGCCAGGAGCACAGGGTGCCGAACTGCTGGGTGCAGGTGCCGATGCGGCCGTAGATGGCGGCGCGCGGCATAGTGGCGAGCGTGCGGGCCAGGCTGCGGATGGTGGCGGCATCGATGCCGCAGCGCGCGGCAACGCGTTCGGGCGCGTAGTCCCGGACCGCCGCGGCAAGCTCCTCGAACCCGTTGCAGTGCTCGGCCAGGCGGCCCGGCCGCACCAGCCCTTCGTCGAACAGGGCATGCACCATGCCGAGCAGGAAGAAGACATCGGCGCCGGGACGAATGAAATGGTGGGCATCGGCCACCTCGGCGGTCTCGGTTCGGCGCGGGTCCACCACGACCATCCTGCCGCCGCGCGCGCGCAGTGCTTTGGCCTTGCCGCGGAAGTCCGGCACGGTCCACAGGCTGCCGTTCGATACCATCGGGTTGGCGCCGAGGATCAGCAGGAAGTCGCAGCGTTCGATATCGGGGACGGGAACCGACAGCCAGTTGCCGAACATCAGACCGACGGACAGCATCTTCGGCACCTGGTCCACGCTCGACGCCGAGAACATGTTGCGGGTGCCGAGCGCCCTGGCCAGGCGCGGGAAGTAGAGCATCAGGCTCATCTTGTGCGAGACCGGGTTGCCGAGGACGGTCGCCACCGCGTCCGGTCCGCCGGCCGCGATGATCGGCGGCAGGCGCCGCTCGATTTCCGCATAGGCCTCCATCCAGCTGGCTTCGACGAACTTGCCGTCGCGCTTGATGAGGGGCAGGCGCAAGCGGTCGGGGTCGTCGTGCAGGTCCTTCAGGCCGACCGCCTTGGGGCAGAGGAAGCCCTTCGAAAACACGTCATTGCGGTCGCCGCGAATGCGGACGACGCGGCCCTCCTCCAGGTCCAGTTCGAGGCCGCAACTGGCCTCGCAGAAGGGGCAGATGCGGTGGGCGACTGCGGTCGAACTTGTCATGGCGACCCTTTAAGAAGGAAAACCGAACGGTCGTTCGATTGTGGTCAGGGATGATCGAATTGTCAAGCAATGCGGTTGCCCCGCCGGCCTGCCAGCCTTTCGCGATGATTGCACGGGCTCTTACAAATGGTTTCGATTGAATCGTTTACAGGCTTTATCGTGCGCGCCTCAGCAAGTAGTCTAACGGGCTCGGCATGCGTCACCTCGTGCCGCAGCTGGTGCGCGGCAGGTGCGCGGCCGGCCGAACGCTATTTCTTCAAACGGAGTCTTCCTTGTCCGAATCTACAATTCCCACCCCGGCGACGGTCATCAAAATCATCGGTGTCGGCGGTGCCGGCGGTAACGCCGTCAACCATATGGCATCCTCCGGACTGTCCACCTTCGAATTCATTTGCGCGAATACGGACGCGCAAGCCCTGTCGAATACCCGTACCGAACAACGCATCCAGCTCGGCGAGAGCGGCCTGGGCGCCGGCAGCGACCCGATGGTCGGACGCGAAAGCGCCACCCGCGAACGCAACCACATCGCCGAGGCGCTCAAGGGCGCCGACATGGTCTTCATCACCGCCGGCATGGGCGGCGGCACCGGCACCGGCGCCGCCCCCGTGGTCGCCGAAGTGGCGCGCGAGCTGGGCATCCTGACCGTCGCCGTCGTGTCGAAGCCCTTCGAATTCGAAGGCCCGCGGCGCATGCGCGTGGCCGAGGAAGGCATCGCGGCGCTGGCACGCTGCGTCGACTCGCTCATCATTGTCCTCAACAGCCGTCTCGAGGAAGTACTGGGTGAGGACGTCACGCAAAAACAGGCCTTCGCCGCGGCCGACGAGGTGCTCAGCAAGGCAGTCACCGGCATCGCGGACATCATCGCCGTACCGGGGATGATCAACGTCGATTTCGAGGACGTGCGCACGGTGATGCGCCAGACCGGCATGGCAATGATGGGCACTGCCCAGCACGCCGGCGACGACCGTGCCGCCAGGGCGGCCGAGGAGGCCATCGCCTGTCCGCTGCTCGACGGCGCCAACCTGCGCGCCGCGCGCGGGGTGCTGGTCAACATCGCCGCTTCCGAGGAAACCTTGATGCTGCGTGAAACCAAGCTCGTCATGAACACGATCTGCGCCCAGACCAACGAGGACGCCATTATCAAGTTCGGCGCGGTCTTCGACGACACGCTGGACGACGCCATGCGCGTGACGGTGGTGGCCACGGGCCTGAACCGGCCCAGCGACCTGGCGCCGGGTACGAGACGGCCATCGATTGCGCGCCCGGGCACCCAGCCGCATTCGGTCCTGCGCCAGAACGCGGTGCACGCGCCGGTCCGGCTGGCGTCGGCCCAGCAGACTGGATCGATGTCGCGCCAGTCCGCTGAACGGACCGATGAGGATACCCGGTAAGGCCGCCTGGCGGCATACCCGGGGCTTCAGCCCAGCGGCAGATGGTGCGGACGCACGAGCATATGCCAGTCGCGGTGCTCACCGAGAATCAGGCCCAAGCCGCCCTCGATGCCCGCGCGTACCCTGGCCTCGTCGCCTTCGGCATGGGCGGCCATGATGGCCGCCCTGCTCTGCCCCAGCTCGGCGGAGAGCCGGCGCGCCGTCGCGGCCAGGCGGTAGGACTCGGTCTGCGCCAGCGCGCCATGCAGCGACGCCCCGAGCGAGGGGAAGAAGATGGTGACGAAGGACAGCCACATCGAATGCACGGCGAGGTGAGCAAGCGCGCCCCCCAGCGTCAGGACGAACAGGCAGGCATTGATCTTGTGAACGCGGTGCATCAGGGCCTCGCTGCGTAGCGCCAGGTGGTCGTGGTAACCGCGCTGGGCGTCGAACTGGGCGACGGCCCAGTCCACGTACTGCCCGACAAAAGCGGGACTCGACCATGCGCCGCGCAGCGTGGCGGCGACGGCGGGCTCGTGGCGGGCGCACAATGCGTTGATCGCCGGGCTGTCGGAAACATGCAGCGCGCCTGCTCCCAGCCGGGCATACCAGCTGGGCGAGGTGCCTGCATGCGCAGGGACGGCCAGCGGCGCCACCAGCGGCAGGTAGCGTGCCAGTTCGGCCTCGGTGCGGCTGGCCAGCCACTGTCCTTGCCAGTCCTGGCGGTGCCCGCGCCGATACAGCAATCCCAGCACGGCAATCAGGACCACTTCCAGCACCGCCCAGTACGGTGCCCAGGCATGCATGGCATGCCGTCCGTTGTCCCAGCCGAGGGCCAGGGGCATCACGGCGCACAGCACCGCCATGGCGCTCAGCAGATACAGCCCCCAGAATGCGCTGCGATAGCGGTTGCCGGACCTGATCGCACAGTTGTTGCTGGCTTCCTGCGCAGGCGCGATCGCGCTCACCAGGTCGGCGATGGCCGCTGGCGGAGCCACGGCCGGCAGTTCAGCCGCCGCAGGAAAGCGCACGCCGAGGAGCAGCAGTGCCTGGATACGCTGATGAAATGCCATAAATCCCTAGTCGAGCATGGTGTAGGTCGCGGCAAAGATCTCGGCGCCGACGATACCGAAGTGGCCGTCGCCATAGTCGAGGAGCCAGTCGCCCGGCTGGCCGGACAGGCGCGACACCCCGTCGCCAAGCACGACCGCGAACGGATCGGTCATCCGGACTGCCAGCGATGGGCGCGGCACGCTGTCGTAGGCGCCAGGCGGGCCCGCCGGCCGGTAACGCTGCTCGAAGGCTGCGCGCTCGATCGGCCACTGCTCGCCGGTCGGCGCGCTCACGACGGCGTCGCCGGCGCGGGCGCGGACCGGGCCCTCGCGGGTGTGGATCGTTTCCGGCTGCGTGGCGAAACGGACCATGACGCGCATGGCACGCTTCTGGACGCGCACAACGCCGGGTTCGCCGAGCAGCGCAGGCGCACCGCCGCCCGCTCCGGCCGAATGAAATTCGCGCATCTGCATTCCCCCTGCTTGCCGTGGCGCCCGACCCGCAGATGTGCTGACGCAGCGCCTGCGCTCACTCATATCTGCCCTGGCAGCGCACGATGAAGGACTTGCGCTCAGCCGCATCGTCGATTTCATCGGCCAGCCTGGCAATGAGTTCCGCCGGCCCGGCCGCCGCGGGCGCCATGCGCCGCACCAGCACCTTCGCAATCGGACCGATCAGCCTGGCCAGGTGGCCCTCGATCCTTTCGAGCACGGCGCTGTCGATGGCGGCGGCAGCCGGCACGGGCGCCGGCAGGCGCTGCGGTGGCCTTGGCGCAGCGGACGTCAGGTCTGCAGACGTGTCCGGCCCCGTTGGCGGACGCCCGAGAAGCACGGACAGGCAGTCGCGCAACTGACCCAGATGGAAGCCGAACTCACCATCGATCGCGTCGAGCCAGTGCTGGGTGCTGATGAAATATTCCAGGCTCTTGGACAGGGGCACGTCCTCGATACGCAGCGGAAGTATATGCAGGCCCTTGTTCACGGCCCGCTCGACTTCCCGGCGCACCTGCGGAGAGCTGTTCGAATTCGACGAAAACACCAGCACCAGCACGCGCGCCGTATCGAGGGCGTCGATGATGGCTTCGGCCCAGTCCTCGCTGGGCCGGATATCGCGCGGCGCCACCCAGCATCGGATGCCGTGCGCTTCCAGGCTGTGGCAAATCGCGTCGGCGAATACCTTGTCGAAGTGCGAGTGACTGAGAAAGACGTCGTGTGCCATCCTGTCCCCGCTCAGCCCAGCATCGCCATGGCTTTTTCAAGGCTGCGGCGCATGCGGTTGAAGGCGTTGCCGAGCACCGCGATGTCGTCGTTGCCCCGGATGTCGAACGGTTCCACCTCCGCCTTCCCCGCGCTGACTGCGTCGGCGATCCGGGTGATCCTGCGCATGGGGCGCAGGATAAAGCGATAGATGACCAGATTGACGACCAGCAGCAGTCCGGCGAAGGTCGCCACCATCCCGGTCATGATCACATTGAACACGCGGTCAGCCTGCGCCATGGGCACAGCCAGCGGCACCGACACGATCTGGCTCCCGACTGTTTCGCCGAGTTTCCAGCCAAATCCATTGGCGTCGCCATACAGGGCGCGCATGGACGTTGGCGCGGCGGATGGCACGCTATGGCAGGCCAGGCACTGGGCGTCCCTGATCCGGATCGGCCGCGCGAGGAACAGCGATTGACCGGTCGGCGTCGCGCGCTCGCCCACCACTTCCTTCAGGTCGGGATGATCGCGCAGGTTACGCACGACGTCGGCCTCCCACTCCACCACGCGGTCGCGCGGATTGGTCGGGTTCAGCGTCGCCTCCTTGTAGCTGTACTCCTTGAACGCCGCCTGCATCCTGGAGAAACTCTGCGTCGCGGCATACGAGGGCACCGTCTGGGGCAGGAATTCCTTGTGGAGCCGCGCTTCCAGGAGGGGCTTGATCTCCGCACTGGTGTAGCTGCGCGCCGCCAATGCCGCTTCCATCATCAGGCTGGCGTGGCTCATCACTTCACGCTTCGCGTTTTCTTGCAATACGTTTTTGCTGATCAGGCCGGTTATCGTCAAGCCGGCACAAAACACCGCAGCCAGGGAAAGATTGACTTTCAGTAGGAGGTGCATGGCCTGCCTTTACGGAGAACGGCGATAGAAGATGTACGAATCATAACATTCAGCTATTGCCATGCTAGCAAATATTATTGTTTGGGCATCAGATGCAGCTGGTCCCGTGGCGCTAACGCATCATGCGAGTCAATGTCCCTGTCACCGGCACTGTCGTTCGCCGTCGGGGATCAAGCCATCTCCTATGCCTTAGGGAAATATCCCACATCACCATAAAGAATTGGCGTCCGATGGTGCGCTGCACAATAATTGATCAGTCTGTCCTATTCTCCTCCAGGAAATAGACTCAGCCCGCGAGTTCGCTGGCGGGCTTCTCCACTCTAAAATTAAAGAACTGATGATGAAGAAATCGATCGCACTTCTCTGCTTCGCGCTCTGCACCGGTGCCGGCTCCGCAGCCCAGGCCGCAAACAATGGCGACGCCGCCTGCACGCAGCTCTCTTCCGACATCGCTGCCCGGAGCGCCCTCTTCGTGAAAGTCGCCGACGCTGCGCCGGACCTGACCGACATCATGCCGTCGGCCCCTGCAGCCCTGCGTCAACGTGTCCACGACAAAACGCTGGCATTACATAATATTGCCAACGAAATCTGGTCGTTGCGCACGCGCATGGCCTATCTTGATTGCACCCAGGCCGGGACCTTCGCTTACTGAGCGGCATCGCGCCGCAGCGCGGCGCCGTCGCGCACCAAGTGGTAGCGCAGGCCGCCGGCATGGCACTTCATTATTTGGTGAACCGGCCTCATGAAATCGTGACGTGCGGATTCCGGAACATCGCTGACGAGGCTGGGCATCTGTGGCACTATGCGCCGATAACATCGATGAACACGCTGGAGGCGCAGTAGTGGGAAACCCGCAGTTACCTTCGAATGAGGACCTGCTCGCGCAGATACGTTTCGATCCAGACCAGGGCACCATCTGGCTGTCCGAGCAGCGCGTGATGCTCAACCATGCGGGCGTTTGGGGCGCGCTGCGCGACGAGCTGGTAGAGACCATGGGCATGCAGCGCGCGCGCGCCCTGCTGATGCGCTACGGCTACCAGACCGGATTGCGCGATGCGGAACTGGCCCGCAAACTGCGGCCGGACCTGCCGGTCGAACAAGCCTTCATGGTGGGGCCGCAACTGCACAGCATACGCGGCCTCGTGCACGTGACGCCGCTGGAGCTGGAGTTCGACCTCGCCAAGGGGAGCTATTTCGGGCGCTTCGAGTGGCGCAATTCGTTCGAGGCGCAGGTCTACCTCCAGCACCACGACACCAGCAAGGAGCCGGTGTGCTGGAGCCAGCTTGGCTACGCCAGCGGCTATACCACCTATTTCATGGGGCGCTCCATTATCTACAAAGAGGTGGCCTGCGCCGGCTGTGGCAGCACGCATTGCGAAATCGTGGGAAAACCGGCCGAGGAATGGGAAGACCACGCCGAAACGCAGCGGCTGCTGATGCGCGATTCGATGGCCGAAGAACTGTTCGCCCTGCAAAGCCAGCTGAGCGAACTGCGGGAAGCCGTGCAAGCCAGCGAGCAGGACACCCCGGCCAATTCCGTGGGGCGCTCGCGCGCCTTCCGCGAAGCGAGCCAGCTGATCCGGCGCGCGGCGGCAAGCAAGGCCAATGTGCTGCTGCTGGGCGAAACCGGCGTGGGCAAGGAAGTGTTCGCGCGCGCGCTGCACGCGGGTTCGCCGCGCGCGGAGCAGCCCTTTGTCGCGGTCAACTGCGCCAGCATTCCGCCGGACCTGATCGAAGCGGAGCTGTTCGGCGTGGAGAAAGGGGCGTACACGGGCGCCACCGTCAGCCGGCCCGGCAAGTTCGAGCGCGCCAACCGTGGCACCATCTTCCTCGACGAAGTCGTCGAACTGTCGGCGCGCGCCCAGGCCTCGCTGCTGCGCGTGCTGCAGGAAGGAGAACTGGAACGCGTGGGCGGCACGCACAGCCAGAAAATCGACGTGCGCATCGTCGCCGCCACCAACGAGGACCTGCAGCAGGCGGTGGCCAACGGCAAGTTCAGGATGGACCTGTACTACCGCCTGAACGTCTATCCCGTCCACATCCCGCCCCTGCGCGAGCGCACCGACGATATCCCCCTGCTGACGGAACACTTCGTCGGAAAGTACAACGCCGTGTACGGCAAGCGCATCCTGGGCGTATCGGACAAGGCCCTGCAGGCGCTGATGCACTATGCATGGCCGGGCAACATCCGCGAGCTGGAGAACATGATGGAGCGCGGCGTCATCCTCACCGACAGCAACCAGATGATCGACGTCCATACGCTGTTTCCGACCCTCGCCGAAGCCGGCGGCATGAAGGCCATCGCCCCGTCCGGCCACCTGCATACGCCGCCCGCGCCGGGCGCCGCCTCCAGCCCGGACACGCTGTGCGAACAACTGCTGAATAACGAGTTCAAGCTGGACCAGTTCGAAGCGCGCCTGATCCACACGGCCATGGCCAGGGCCGCAGGCAACGTCACCCAGGCCGCCCGCCTGCTCGGCATCACGCGTCCTCAGCTCGCCTACCGGCTGGACAAGCTGAAACTGCCCAAGTAGCGTCCCCGCGCCCGGCGTCGCCGCCGCGGCGCGCCTCCCTCCCTCCCCGCCTGCGCATTTGCTGAATCCCGCCCGCGGCGCCTCATCAAATCGTGAACCCCACCTGCCGCGCCGCCCGGGCGCGGACATGTCTTTCCTTTAAATTCAATCACTTGGCCTCCTGGCACACCAGTTGCTATAGCTCTTGTTCAGCCATAGAAAACAGGAGGAGACATGAATCCGTTACCCGACATGCCCAGCCGCTTCGTGCGCGTCACGTCGCGCGATGCCGACTGGGTCCAGTTCGAATTCTCGATCGGCGACCCCGACCTTTGCGTCGAGCTGACGATGCGGCCGGCCCAGTACGAGACCTTCCGCCGGCGGCAGTGTGCTCTGGTGCTGCCGGACCTTCCCGCCACCCAGCTCGAACACGAACGGCGCCACTGGCACGAGAGCGTGCCCGGCGCCTGCCCCCACGACTAAAACAACCAGGAGACCAGCATGCAAATCGACATACGGACCGACAGCGTCAAGCCTGTCCGCCAGACCTTCGCCAACATCGCGCGCCGCCTCGGCGCGGACAAGCCGGCCACCCGCTACCAGGAAGCGATGTACGACCTGCAGCCCGAGGCCAACTTCCACTACCGCCCGCTGTGGCAGCCGGAATACGAGCTGTACGACAAGCGCCGCACAGCCGTCGTCATGGCCGACTGGTATGCGTTGAAGGACCCGCGCCAGTTCTACTACGGCACCTGGGTGAACACCCGGGCGCGCCAGCAGGAGTCGATGGAAAAGAACCTCGAATTCCTCGAACAGCGCGCACTGCTGGCCGCCTTGCCCGAGCCGACGAAGGAACTGCTGGCCACGACCCTGGTCGTGCTGCGCCATACCGAGTGGGCCGCCAACATGAACAACGCCTACGTCACCGCGTACGGCTACGGTTCCGCCATTACGGAGGCGACCATGTTCCACACCATGGACCGCCTGGCGCTGGCCCAGTACCTCACCCGCATCGGACTGCTCATCGGCGGCAAGCCGGCGGTCGCGGCAGCCAGGGACGCCTGGCTGCAGGACGCGGCATGGCAACCCGTACGCCATGCCGTGGAAGACCTGATGGTGTGCCAGGACTGGTTCGAACTGTTCGTCGCGCAGAACCTGGTGCTGGACGGCCTCGTCTACCCGCTGTTCTACCAGAAGCTGGACGCGCAGCTGGCCCTCGAGCACGGTCCCGCCTGCGCGCTCGCCACAGACTTCATGCGCGTCTGGCATGCCGAGACCGCACGCTGGGTCGATGCGGTCGTCAAAGCCGCCGTCCAGGAAAGCCCTGCCAACGCCGCCACCATCTCGCGCTTCGCCTTCGCATGGCTCGACCGCTTCGAACCGGCACTGGCCCAGGTCGCGGAGCGCCTGTTCGGCCCCGATGGCGGCGACGTCCTTGCGGCCGTGGCGGCGCCGCTGGAAAAACGCCTGTCCGGCCTCGGCCTGTCCCGTGAAGGAGCCGCATCGTGAGCGATCAACTCGTCTTCATCGCGCTGCAGACCAACGAGGACACGCGTGCCGTAATCGAGGCCATCGAGACCGACAACCCGCACGCGACCGTGCACCGCTTTCCCGCGATGGTGAAGATCGATGCACCGGGCCGCCTCGAGATCAACCGCGCCACCATCGAGGACCTGATCGGCCGCAACTGGGACATGCAGGAGCTGCAGCTCGGCCTGATCTCGTTGGCCGGCAACATCGACGAAACCGAAGACCAGCTCGTGCTGGCCTGGCGCTGAATACAACGACAAGGAGACAAACATGAATACCGCAAGCACGCAGGCACAGGGCCAGGCTGGCCAGGCCAAGGCCCAGGCCACGTCGGCGAAGATGTCGATCAAGGAAAAATATGCCCTGCTCACCCGCGACCTGGGCTGGGACACCACCTACCAATCGATGGACGCCGTCTTCCCTCAAGATAAATTCGAAGGCATCGTGATCCACAACTGGGACGGCTGGGAAGACCCCTTCCGCATGACGATGGACGCGTACTGGAAGTTCCAGTCGGAGAAGGAGCGCAAGCTGTACGCCATCATCGACGCCTTCCAGCAGAACAACGGCCAGCTCAACGTGACGGATGCGCGCTACGTGAACGCCCTCAAGCTGTTCCTGACCGGCGTCTCGCCGCTGGAATACGCCGCCCACCGCGGCTTCGCCATGGCCGGCCGCAACCTGCGCGGCGCCGGCGCCCGCGTGGCCTGCCAGATGCAGTCCGTGGACGAACTGCGCCACTGCCAGACCCAGGTCCACACGATCAGCCAGTACAACAAGTTCTTCAACGGCTTCGAGGACTGGACCCACATGCACGACCGCCTGTGGTACCTGTCCGTGCCCAAGTCCTACTTCGAGGACGCGATGACGGCGGGACCCTTCGAATTCATCACCGCCATCTCGTTCTCGTTCGAGTACGTGCTGACCAACCTGCTGTTCATGCCCTTCATGTCGGGCGCCGCCTTCAACGGCGACATGGCCACCGTCACCTTCGGCTTCTCGGCCCAGTCCGACGAGTCGCGCCACATGACGCTCGGCCTCGAAGTGGTGAAGTTCATGCTGGAGCAGGATCCGGCCAACCTGCCGATCATCCAGAAGTGGGTGGACAAGTGGTTCTGGCGCGGCTACCGCCTGCTCACGCTGGTGGCCATGATGATGGACTACATGCTGCCCAAGAAGGTGATGAGCTGGAAGGAAGCGTGGGAGATGTATTTCGAACAGAACGGCGGCGCCCTGTTCGCCGACCTGGCCCGCTACGGCGTGCGCATGCCGAAGTACCACGAACAGGCCGCGCAGGAAAAGGATCACCTGTCGCACATCGCCTGGTCGATCTTCTACAACTTCAACCATGCCGCCGCCATCCACACCTGGGTGCCGGAAGAAAACGAGCTGGATTGGCTGAAGGCGCAGTACCCGGACACGTTCGAGGAACACCACCTGCCGCACCTGCGCTACTGGCAGGAACAGCACAAGGCCGGCAAGCGATGGACCAATCCGGGCCTGCCGATGCTGTGCCAGCTCTGCCAGGTCCCGATGGCCTTTCGCGAACCAGGCGACCCGACCCAGGTTTGCTACCGCGAGGTCAAGTACGAAGGCGAGAACTACCACTTCTGCTCGGACGGCTGCTGCGACATCTTCAAGAACGAACCGGAAAAGTATGTACAGGCGTGGCTGCCGGTGCATCAGATTTTCCAGGGCAACTGCGGCGGCCCCACCCTGCCCGAGGTGCTCGACTGGTACCACCTGAAACCCGAGGCCGCCGGCGACTACGCCGACTCGGCCGACCGCGCCAACTGGGAGCGCTGGACCAACGACAACCCTAAAGCCGCCTGAGCGGCACGCGAGGAGACATCATGCCAGTCATCGCATTAGCACCAGACTACCGCGGCGAAGTCCGAGACCGCGTCGAGAACTTCCACGGCAACCAGCTCGTGTACTTCGGCTGGGACCGTCGGATGCTGTTCTGCAGCCCCTTCACGCTGCCGCTGCCGCCCGACATGCCATTCAAGACCCTGGTGAGCGACGTGCTCACGCCGCTCCTGGCCGCGCATCCCGAAGGCGCTTCCATCGACTGGAGCACGGCGACCTGGCTGCGCGCCGGCCAGCCCTTCGTGCCCGAGCTTGAGGCCAGCCTGGTGGCCAATGGCCTGGGCCATAAAACCGTGCTGCGCCTGCAAACCCCGCAACCGGCCGGCGTCGGCGGCAGCGGCAACTGAACGGAGGACACCATGAGCTACCAATTGACGATCGAACCGCTGGGCCAGACCGTGGAGGTGGCCGAAGGCCAGACCATCCTGGACGCCTGCCTGCGCGCCGGCATCTGGCTGCCGCACGCCTGCGGCCACGGCCTGTGCGGCACCTGCAAGGTGCAGGCCAGCGGCGGTGAACTGGAACACGGCGAGGCCTCGCCCTTCGCCCTGATGGACTTCGAGCGCGACGAGGGCAAATGCCTGGCCTGCACCGCGACCGTGCAGACGGACATCATCATCGAAGCCGACATCGATCCCGATCCGGACGCGCAATGCCTGCCGCTGATGGACTACCAGGCCCGCGTGGCGCGCATCGAGACCCTCACGCCGACAATCAAGGGCGTGTTCCTCGAGATCGAGCACGAGCACGGTGACGCCGCGCTGCGCTTCCAGCCGGGCCAGTACGTGAACCTGTGGCTGGCGGGGGAAGCGGCGCCGCGCGCGTTTTCCATCGCTTCCGCGCCATCGTCGCGCGAGGTCGAGCTGAACATCCGGCTGGTGCCGGGCGGGAAAGTGACCTCCTACGTCCACGACGGGCTGCGGATCGGCGAGCAGGTGATGCTGTCGGGACCGCTGGGCCGCTTCTTCGTGCGCAAGAGCGACCCTCGGCCGCTGCTGTTCATCGCCGGCGGCTCGGGGCTGTCCAGCCCGCGCTCGATGGTGCTCGACCTGCTCGAGTCCGGCGACACCCGCCCGATCCGCCTGATCCAGGGCGCACGCACCCTGGACGAGCTGTATTACCGGGCCGAGTTCGAGCAACTGGCCGCGCGCCATCCGAACTTCGAGTACCTGCCGGTGCTGTCGGGCGAGCCGCAGGATTCGGCGTGGGCCGGCGAACGCGGCTACGTGCACGAACTGGCCGGGCGCCACTTCGAACAGGACTTCCGCGGCTGGCGCGCCTACCTGTGCGGGCCGCCGCCGATGATCGAGGCGAGCATCGCGGCACTGATGCAGGGCCGGCTGTTCGAAAAGGACATCTTCACGGAGAAGTTCCTGTCCGCAGCGGACGCCGGCCAGGCCGTGCGCAGCCCGCTGTTCCGTTCACTTTGAGAACCGCATGATGAGGATTGCATGAGCACCAACGAACACCGCATCGACAGCGTCGAGGTACTGCTGCTCGACGTTCCGACCATCCGCCCGCACCAGCTGTCCATGGCCACCATGCGGACCCAGAACATCGTGCTGGTGCGCATACGCTGCAGCGACGGCATCACGGGCTGGGGCGAAGCCAGCACCATCGGCGGCCTGGCCTACGGCGAAGAAAGCCCGGAAAGCATGCGCGCCAATATCGAGACCTACATGGTCCCGATCCTGGTCGGCGCCGACGCCGCCAGCCCGGGCGCGCGCATGCTGGACCTGCGCAGCCGCCTGCAGGGCAACCGCTTCGCCCTGTGTGCGATCGAAACCGCGCTGTTCGACGCGCAGGCGCGCCGTCTCGGCGTACCGCTGTCCACGCTGTTCGGCGGCCGGGTGCGCGACAGCCTGCCCGTCGCCTGGACGCTGGCCAGCGGCGACACGGCGCGCGACGTCGAGGAAGCCGAACGGATGCTGGACCTGCGCCGCCACAACGTGTTCAAGCTGAAGATCGGCAAGCGTTCCGTGCGCAGCGACGTCGCCCACGTGACCGCCATCAAGCGCACCCTGGGCGAGCGCGCCAGCGTCCGCGTGGACGTCAACCAGGCCTGGGGCGAGGCCGATGCCGTGCTGGGCATGCGCCTGCTGCACGACGCCGGCGCCGACCTGCTGGAGCAGCCCATCGCCGCCGCCAACATCGAGGGCATGCGCCGCCTGCGCGACATGAACCTGGTGCCGGTGATGGCGGACGAGGCGCTGCACGGGCCGGTCGACGCCTTCCGCCTGGCGGAGCGGCGCGCGGCCGACGTCTTCGCCGTCAAGATCACGCAGTCGGGCGGCCTCACCGGCGCGCAGGAGGTCGCGGCCATCGCCCGCGCGGCCGACGTGGCGCTGTACGGCGGCACGATGCTCGAAGGCGCGGTCGGCACCATCGCCTCGGCCCAGCTGTTTGCCACCTTCCCGGCGCTGGCCTGGGGCACGGAACTGTTCGGGCCCCTGCTGCTGACCGAGGAAATCCTGACCACGCCGCTGGAGTACCGCGACTTCGCGCTACGCCTGCCGACCGGCCCGGGCCTCGGCATCGAGCTCGACGACGACAAGCTCGCCTTCCTGCGCCGCAAGGACCGGTAGGCGCGCACATTTTTATCGATTCAGGAGACACCATGCTGTTCAAAGTATCCATGACGGTCCGCCTGCCGCACGACATGCCGCAGGCGCATGCGGATGAACTGAAGGCCACCGAACGCGCCGTCGCGCAGCAGCTGCAGCGCAGCGGCAAATGGCGCCACCTGTGGCGCGTGGCTGGCCGCTACGCCAACGTCAGCATCTTCGACGTGTCCGGCGCGGACGAGCTGCACGCCCTGCTGACCGCGCTCCCCCTTTTTCCCTATATGGACGTGGAGGTGGAGGCCCTGTGCCGCCATCCTTCGTCGATCCATGACGACGACCGCTGAACCACCCATAACAAGCAAGGAGACAGACATGAACAAGCAAGCCATCGCAGCACTGCTGGACAAGATCGAAAGCACGGAAACGGCCAGCGGCAACCCGCGCGTGCAGGCCGTCGTCAACCGCATCGTGCGCCACCTGTTCGCAACGATCGAGGAGATGGACGTCCAGCCCGACGAATTCTGGAGCGCGGTCGGCTACCTGACCGAAGCCGGCCGCAACGGCGAATGGGGATTGATCGCGGCCGGACTGGGCTTCGAGCACTTCCTCGACCTGCGCATGGACGAGGCGGAAGAGCGCGCCGGCCTCTCCGGCGGGACGCCGCGCACGATCGAAGGGCCGCTGTACGTCGCCGGCGCCCCCGAATCGGTGGGCAGCGCACGCCTGGACCAGGACGAGCAGCCGGGCGAGGTGCTGTTCATGCAAGGCCAGGTCCGCGGCGCCGACGGCAGCCCCGTGGCGGGCGCATTGGTGGAAGTGTGGCACGCGAACCACCTGGGCGGCTATTCGTTCTTCGATCCCACCCAGAGCCCGTACAACCTGCGCCGCTCGATCCGCACGGATGCCGACGGCCGCTACCGCTTCCGCAGCAAGGTGCCCGTCGGCTACAGCGTGCCGCCAGGCGGCTCGACCGAAAAGCTGCTGACGCTGCTGGGCCGTCACGGCACCCGCCCCGCGCACATCCATTTCTTCGTGACGGCACCTGGCCACCGCAAGCTGACCACGCAGATCAACATCGATGGCGATCCCTACCTGTGGGACGACTTTGCCTTCGCCACCCGCGAGGGCCTGGTGCCGGCGATGCGCAAGGTGGACGACGCCGCCGCGCTGCGCGCCAGGGAAGTCGACGCGCCCTACTATGCGATCGACTTCGATTTCGACCTGCAGGCGGCGCGCGACGGCCTTCCAGCCGACCAGATCGAGCGCGCGCACTTCGAGGCCTGAAGGGAGCGACCGATGCGGCTACTGGATCCTGGCGCGCGACAGCTCGCCTACACGCTGGAAGGCCCCGAGGGCGCACCGGTCGTGATGTTCTCGAACTCCCTCGGCACTACCGCGTCGTCGTGGCAGCCGCAGGCCGACCTGCTGTCGCGGCACCTGCGGGTGCTGCGCTACGACACGCGCGGCCATGGGATGAGCGGCCTGGCCGACGCGCAAGCGCACGGCCCTGGCCGAGGCTATACGCTCGCCCAACTCGGCGGCGACGTGCTGCGCCTGCTGGACGCGCTGGACATCGAGACCGTCGACTTCTGCGGCATCTCGATGGGCGGTCTCACCGGCTTGTGGCTGGGCGTCCATGCCGGTCCGAGGCTGCGACGGCTGGTCGTTGCCAATAGCGCGGCCCGGATCGGGACGGCAGAAGGCTGGACAGCGCGCGCGGATCAGGTGCTGGCGCAGGGCATGGATCCGATCGCGGCCGGCGCGGCCGAACGGTGGTTCACGCCCGACTTCCGCGCACGCGTCCCGGCGGCCGTGGACGGGCTGGTCGGCCAATTGCAGGCTTGCGATCCGCAGGGCTATGCGGCCTGCTGCCTGGCCCTGGCGGAGGCCGACCTGCGCGCGGAGCTCGCCGCGATCTCCGTGCCGACACTGCTGGTCGCCGGCCGCGAGGATCCGGTAACCACCGTGGACGACGCGCGCTGGATGGAGGCGCGGATCGCCGGCGCGGAATGCGTCGAGCTGCCGGCTTCGCACCTGTCCAGCGTCGAGGCGGAGCCGGAGTTCACCCGACACCTGCAACGGTTCCTGGAATGAGGGGACGGGCGGCAGGCTTCAAGCAGTCCCAGGCCGGGACACCAGCTTCGTGCCGGCCACTGTCCGCAAGACTTCACGCGGGCCGGCGGCGATGGAAGGTCAGCGGGCTCACCGAACCATATGGCACCGCGGACGGCGGTGGCGAGCGCAAAATGCCGGGCTTCATCGCCCCGACGACGTGCATCTCGCAGGGCTTGCAATCGAAGCGCAGCGTGTAGGTGTCCTCGCCCGTGCTCAAGGTCATCGGCTCGGCCTTCACCTGCCCTTGCACCCCCTGCACGCCCTTGGCCTGTTTCGGGCACAGGTTGAACGAGAAGCGCAGGCAGTGCTTGGTGATCATCAGCGACACCTCGCCCGCCTCTTCATGCGCTTCGTAGGCCGCGTCGATCAGGCCCACGCCATGCTTGCGGTAGAAGGCACGCGCCTTTTCGTTGTAGACGTTGGCCAGGTAGGACAGCTGGGTCGCCGGATACACGGCGGGCGGTTCAAGCGGCGCCTTGCGTTCCGGTCGCTCCCATGCGGCCAGCCGGGCCGCCTCATGTGCCGCCACGGCATCGCGCCGCAAGGCATTGATGGCGGCGGCGGGCACGAACCACGGCTGCGACAGCTCCAGGGCGATGCCGTCGGCTTCGAACATCGTGTTGCCCAGCTTGGTCAGGCTGGTACGCAGCGCCGCATCGGCCTGATCAAGGTTGTGCGCCGGCTGCAGCGGCAGCTGCGCGCGCGTGATTGATTGGATGCCGTCCTCGTCGCGCAGGGTCAGCGCCAGGCCGTCATCAAGCTCCGACAGGGTCAGGTGCAGTGCCACCTTGCGGTCGGCCGAACGTTTGCTGAGCGCCGCTTCCCACTGGTGGTCGCGGTTGCGGTGGACCTGCGTACCCGGCTTCAGGCCGGGCAAGCTGCTCACGGGCTCGTTCGGGAACACGCGCCAGCGCTGGCCCTCCTCGCTCTCTCCCAGCTTCTGCACCGTGTTGACCCCGATGCCGACGCTGGTGCGCTTGTTCATGTAGTTCAGGCCGTCGCCGTTGGCCAGCGGCGCGTCGGTCATCATCTCGAACTCGTCGATGCCCACCCTGGTGACGGTGCCGACTTCCACGCCCAGGTATTTCGGCGAATCGAAGGCGCCGATGTCGTCCTGGCGCCCTTGCGCGAAATAGTCGGTGTGGCCGCGATTGAAATTCTTGTCGACGTCGGGCGTGAAGAAGATCTGCGTGTGCCCGCTGGCGGCGCGCACGAAACCAGAACGACCCGCCGCGCGGCGCTCCAGGATCTCGTCCAGCAGCAGGCGGTAGTGGGCCGTGATGTTCTTCACGTAGCCCATGTCCTTGTAGCGGCCCTCGATCTTGAACGAGCGGATGCCGGCGTCGATCAGCGCTTCCAGGTTGCGGCTCTGGTCATTGTCCTTCATGGACAGCAGGTGCTTGTCGTAGGCCACCACGCCGCCCTTCCCGTCCGTCAGCGTGTAGGGCAGCCGGCAGGCCTGGGAACAGTCACCGCGGTTCGCGCTGCGGCCGGTGTCCGCATGCGAGATATAGCACTGCCCGGAAAACGCGACGCACAGGGCGCCATGGATGAAGTATTCGAGCGGCGTGTCCACCTCTGCGCGAATCTTGCGGATCTGTTCGATGGTCAGCTCGCGTGCCAGCACCAGCTGGGAGAAGCCGACGTCACCCAGGAACTTCGCTTTCTCCACGGTGCGGATGTCGCACTGCGTGCTGGCGTGCAGCTGGATCGGCGGCAGGTCGAGTTCGAGCAGTCCCATGTCCTGGACGATCAGCGCATCGACGCCCGCCTCGTACAGCTGCCAGACCTGCTCGCGCGCCAGATCGAGCTCGGCGTCGTGCATGATCGTGTTCATCGTGACGAAGATCCGGGCGCGGTAGCGGTGCGCGAACTGCACCAGGCTGGCGATCTCCTCCAGGGAATTGCTGGCATTGTGGCGGGCGCCGAAGGCCGGGCCGCCGATGTAGACGGCGTCGGCGCCGTGCAGGATGGCCTCGCGGCCGATCTCGGCGGTTTTGGCGGGGGACAGCAATTCGAGCTGGTGGTCTAGTAGAGACATGGCACGTTCCTCGTCGACGAAGGCGTCGATTATAGCTTTGGAGGGGACGGCGTGTCATCGGCGCCGGGTTGGCAGAGGCGTGTTCGCATTTCAGACAAAAGCATGTGCCGATATCTCGTGTCACACTTGCACTGCGGCCGATCCAGGGCCGGCGTATCCATGAAGGAGCATCGTCATGCCAACGCAAGCACGCTCGGGCGGCATCACCCTGTTCTTGTGCGGCGACCTCATGACCGGGCGCGGCATCGACCAGATCCTGCCGCACCCCGGAAAGCCGCGCCTGTTCGAACCCTGGATGCGCTCGGCACTCGGCTATGTGCAACTGGCCGAGGAGACCAACGGCCCGATCGGCCGGCCGGTCGACTTTGCCTACATCTGGGGCGACGCCCTCGATGCCTTGCGCCGTACCGGGCCGGACCTGCGCATCGTCAACCTGGAGACTGCGGTCACCGCCAGCAAGGATGCCTGGCCCGGCAAAGGCATCCACTACCGCATGCACCCCGCTAACCTGCCCTGCCTCGCCGCGGCCGGCATCGACTGCTGCGTACTGGCCAACAACCATGTGCTGGACTGGGGCACGCAAGGCCTGAAGGAAACGCTCGACAGCCTGCGCCGCGCCGGCATCGCGACGGCCGGCGCAGGGCTCGATGAGGCCGGCGCCGCGGCACCGGCCCTGCTCGATGTACCGGGCAAGGGCCGGGTATGGGTGTTCGCGTGGGCCATGGAAGACAGCGGCGTGCCCGCGGACTGGCGTGCGGGTCCGTCCCGCCCTGGCGTGAACCTGTCGCATGAGGCCTCCTGCATGCCATTTGGTCGGGCCCAGACATGGAACATCTCTTCCGTATCCGTGTCAGCCCCGTGCAGCAGCGTAAAGGCCGTGTCGAACAACCACTGATGACGTCCGCAGTGCTCGGTCTGGAGCGCCGGCATATCCGGCCTGCCGAACTGGGCCTGACTGTCCACGGGATTCGGGGCGCAATAATGGCGATACGCACACGCCGCACAGTCGGTTGCTGCGCTCTCGCTCGCCTGCCTCAATTGCTGCCTGGTGGGCGACGCCAGCAGCTGGTCGAGCGAATCGGTCACCCTGCCCATGCGCAGGCTGGCATCGCCCGTCTCAAGAGCATGCGAGCCTCATCGCTCGGATAGACCCAGCCGTCGTAATTGTAGTCCAGCACACTCGAGCCAGCGCCGGTTGGACTTTGAAGATCGACATAGCCGGCGTCGAACGTCGACAGGATCTTGTTCATCACGATCGACATATAGACTTCGCGCAGCTGAACGCCCTGCTCGTTCCACCACAGGATGCGTCGCAAAGCACGCTCGTAGAAGACCTCGAATTTTTCATGCATGTAGCCGACGCGCGCCAGGTTGCGCTTGGCGAAGCCGTAGATGCTCAGTGGGCGCAGAAAGATTTCCTTGAAGCCGAGCCGCACATACTCGTCGACAATCTCCTCCGGGAATTCGAGACGCTTTCGTCGTCGTCATCAATGCTGACACGGCGTGCTCGCCAATACGCTGCCGGGCCAGCGCGATGCCTTCCAGGGTACGCTTATAGCTTTCCCTTCCCGGTACGGGGCGGTTGCGGTTGTGCATGTGCTCTGGTCCATCGAGACTTGTCGAGAGGACGACGTCATACGCGCGAAAGAAGTCGCACATTGCCCCGGTCAGCTGGTGCAGCGTCGATGCGACCACGAAGCGCAGGCGCTTCCGTCCTCCATTGTTCAGTTGAGTCAGCTTCTCGACCGCCCGGACGATCAGGTCGAAGCGCAACAATAGGTCGCCCCCCTGGAACTCGACCGTAACGACGGGCCGGCAGCGACCGTTTCCCGTTTTGCTGCGCGCCGCGCGGCAAGCAGGCGCTCTTTCCCGATGTTACGTCCGTGGTTTGGAAAGAAAAAACGTGCCGCCAGTTCAGCCCTGCGGCTGGGGGAAAGCTTGTCAGGGTCGTTGAGCAAGCTATCGAGTTCATTGTGGTGAAGGAAGAGGTGATCGCCTGACGCCGAGATACCTACCAGGGTTCCGTCGGTGAGCCGTCGTACGTCAAACGGCATCCCGCTGCTCTGCAGGCTAGTGGCGCACGCCGGGGATTCGAACTGACGCTGAGTTAGGCTTGGGCTGCGACTTACTCTCGAGCGAGGGTGAAAAAGCCAGCGGCTGCATCAGTCAAAGCTCTCTTTACGTTTTAGCAGGCAAGCTTATCAGTATCCTCGAGGAAAAATATCTCACATTGTCACTTCCGGCAAATTTTCGTGGCGCATAAGCTCGGTATCGCCCATCGCCTTGGCGACAGAGCCCATGAGGTCGTTTGAGCAGTCCGTTAATTTCAACTACTTGCGACGCTTGCCAGCGCTGAAACCCCGACTTACCAAGGGCAGACACGTTTTCTTGTCAGAAGCGGGCACTGCCATGGTGCTTCTTGAGTGAAAGCTCTCAGTCACGGAAATGACTGTATTTGGCGCCGCAAAACCAGATTCGCTAGGCCGGAATCGTTACTTGGTGCGTACTGGCGGCACTTGGTCGCACACCTAGTATCAGTCAAAGACACAGAATGTTGCGTGCCATGGATGACCGGATCGCCACCACTGCAATGAGGAGAATCAGATTGTGCAGCCACGCCGGTATGCACGACAGCAACGTACAAAGGCGCATTTGTTTCCTTCGATGATGCGAATCAATGTTGCAAGACACTCTGATTGCAGAGGAATCGACCTTAGTCCACACTCGATCGAGCAAGTTTTCATCAGGAAATAACCGCACTACTGCAAATACAAGGGAAGACATGGACTCGGATAACGTTTGGCCTGCGAAGCGGCGTCGATACTGGTCATTCATAGCGCTTCTCTACTCACTTTTAGGCTGGACGCTTTTCGACGCGTGGCTATTCCTGATAGGCGCCGGATTTTCATTGCATTTGTTTGCCGCAATTCCCGGGGCATCGCTTGTTATATGGTCTGGCCGCGGTCCAGCATTCGACCGTAGTAATGTGGAGGCTGAACGCGGCACGAGTCCAGCGACGGAATCCTGGCAGGCTGGAATGTCATGCGGCCTGCTCTATGTTTCAGGTGTGATTTTCGGAGTCCTATTCCTCGCCGGAAGCCTTACCCTGCTCGGAATGGCTGCTATTTCCCTCGCCTTTGCCCCGTGGGCTCGCCTGTCTTTCAGCCGTGACAAGCTCGCCATATCCTGCGTGAGCGCAATGGGCGGATTTGGATCTGCCATTGCGATAGGACACAAGTCTATCGACACGATGTTTCTACCCCTCGCCGCCTGGGCGTTCTGGTCGTGTGCATGCTGTGCATTGCTGCTTAGGAGGGAGCAACGACGGCGTATCACGCACGAGAAGAATGGGTCAACGAATGCTGTTGAACCAGAGCCCTGCACGATCCACTGCGCTGGTTAACGAGCATTAGCGGCAGCGCTAGCCTGGGCCGTTGGGCTAGTTTTAGAACGATGGCCTTTGATAGTTTCCAATCCAGAACTATTTCTTCTAAGTTAGAGCTATCGAGTATTTCAACGGTCTCGAGGATATGAGGCAATTATGACATCTGGGCAGAATGCATTTCGTGGAAGGCGCAGCGCCTGCACAAGTCCATTGGCTATATCGCGCTCTGTGAAAAACAGGCGCCCCAGGCAGCAAGGTGCCTTTGCTGTGATGTTCGTTCCATTGCTGATAGTAATGCTCGGCTTCTGGGGCCTTGCCGTGGATATCGGACAGATCTACAACCGCAAAGTCGACCTGTACGGAATAGCCAAGGCGGCCGCGCTCGCAGCTGCACGGGAGCTCGACGGCACTCCTGCAGGACTTGTTGCGGCGAGGAACGCAGCGAGTGTGGCCGTAGCAAATCTCCGCTACCGAAACTATGGTAGCGGCACTGCCTTTACGTGGCACGACGACGCCCTCAGTTTCGGCACCACCTCATCGCGTACTGGAACCTGGGTTACCTCGGCCGGAGCAGCCCAGGCTGCGGAACTCTTTTTTGCACGTGTCGATACCGCAGGTCTTGATCCAGCCATTGGCGAAGTCGAGACCTTTTTCATCAGGATCCTCGACAGCAGCCTGGCGAAGGTTCAGCTCAGCGATAGTGCGATCGCTGGGCGCACATCGGTGAAGGCAATGCCGATCGGGGTCTGCGCGATGTCCCCGGATGCCGCGGCAGCGCGTCCTGCCACCAGCTCTTCCGGGGCCACGCTCTCGGAGCTGGTGCAATATGGGTTTCGTCGCGGGATCAGCTACGACCTGATGAAACTCAACCCAAATAACACAACGCCAGCCCGTTTTGCAATCAACCCCGTCTCCGAGCCTGGAACAAATAGCCAAGGCTTCAACATCCCAGCGCTGGCACCCTTCGTATGCAGCGGGTCCATGTGGATTAGACGGATAACAGGCAGCCCTATCCGCGTCTCCGAACTCCCCGACACATCTCCCCTTGCATCGTTGAGTACTGCGCTCAACACGCGTTTTGACACCTACGCAAACACGTCCTGCGCCCCGAGCAGCGCTTCACCGGACATCAATATCAAGTCATATGCATACGACCAAGCCGGTATCGTCAAATGGATGAGCCCCAACAAAGGTACACCAGCCGTGGCAACGACGACAGCCCGTGGCAAGATTGAGCCCGTCATTGACTTGCCGGCGCCGCCAGCAACACCTGGGGAGTACGGCCCTTTGTGGGCATATGCGAAGGCAGCCAAGGCGCCTTCCCCTGTGACTTCGCCCGAACCGCCCGGCGGCTATCCGACGTTTTCTCACACGGACTGGCCCACCCTGTACCCGTCGGGTCCCACTTCTTCAAATTACCCGACATCGCCGCCAGTGCCCTATCTTTCGTCTACCACAGCCAGCGGCTATTACCAGGCTCCGAGCCTGGCCAACAGACCCATGGCGGTCCCGCACCGGCGGGTACTGAACATCCCGCTGCTCTCATGCAGCCCGTCAGCGCCATCCGGCGCGAACGCACCGGCCACAGTGGTCGCGATCGGGAAGTTTTTTATGACCGTACCAGCGACCGACAACAGTCTCATCGCCGAATTCGCCGGATTGATTCCCCTGCAATCGTTGCCAGGTCACGTGGAGCTCTTCCCATGAAAAAATTCCCTCCTGCAGTAGTCCGCAGATCAACGAAATACCAGGCCGGCGTAGCTGCCGTAGAGTGCGCACTCCTGCTGCCGGTTCTCATAGCGTTCCTTACACTAGGTTTCTTCACTGTAAGCATATTCTGGCATTACACGATGGCACAGAAAGCGGCACAGGACGCCGCCCGCTACCTGTCTACCGTGCCCGTAGCAGAAATGATGACACCCGCCTCGGCACGAGCGGCAGGGGACCTTGCCCAAGAGATCATTCGACGGGAAATCGCTGAGGTTTCATCGAGTTCTGAAATTGGTACTCTCGAAACGTTCTGTGATACGTCGAATTGCGGCGGCAACGCAGCGGGAACGCTCCCTACGACCGTCCGCGTTCATTTTTTGATCTCAATGTTCGACCCTTTCGGGCTTGTTGACACGGGGTGGTATGGCTTGCAGATTACTGCCAATTACACCATGCGCTATGCCGGCAACTAACCTGTCGCGGCGCGACGCCTGGCGCCCACTCAAGACACAGGCCGGTACTGCAGCAGTCGACTTTGCGCTGCTCGCCGTCATTTTTTTTATGTTTGTTTTCGGCATCATCGAACTGGCGCGCGTCCTGTTTGTGATTAACACCCTGCATGAGGTCACGCGCAGGACTGCCGCTGCTGCAGTGAACGTCTATCCGCGTGACACCGCCGCAACTGCCAGGGTAAGGCAATACGGGATCCTACGAAGCTCGCCTGGTGGGCTCGTGCTTGGGAACCCCGTTACGGACGAACATGTCCGTTTGGAATACCTGCGGTTTGACCTGTCTGTGATACCCGAGGCATTGTGGCCAAACGACGCGGCCGTGAACAGGCGGATTTGCATGAGTGATTTGCGTGCGCCCACATGTATCCGCTTCGTTCAGGTCCGAATTTGCGACCCAGCCATAACGGACCAGTGCAATACAGTGACTGCGGAGATGATATTGCCGTTGGTCGATCTGCGCGTGCCATTTCCTCGAGCAACGACCATTGTGCCTGTCGAGTCATTGGGATACGTCCAAGGAACCCTTCCGCCGGCCGCGCTGCTATGAGGCGCGTGCCGGCAAGGCGGGCTGCAGATGAAGGCGGCTTGGAATCGGCTGAAACAGCACGCAGGCGCCGCACTCGCTATCGCGTCTGTCCAACGTTGCGAACGATGCCAGATGCAACCGCCTCGCCAGTTAGCTTTCGCAATCCCTTTCGCTAAAGCCTGTTTCGGTCGCAAGTGCTCCTAAAGCCATCCGGCAACATTACGCAGCAGGCGATACCAAGCCTTCAGTCGACTCCCCTTTCCAAGACCTGGCCTGGGTGCCCCCCATGTTTTCGTCCCTTTTGTTCTGTCGCTAGCTGCTCGCTGCCGAGCGCCGACGCCACCGCAAACTTTCGCTCAATGGTCGCTCTCGTTACCTGCTCCTCCTGAAGCATGCCTGACAGCTCCTGGATTTTCTTGTCGAGTCTATCGCCACGCCCAGGCCAGTTACGGCCGGGCGCACCTTCCTGGCTCGCCGCCCTGACATCTTGCTGCGCTACCTCTCCGTGCTGTGCACGCGTGAAGCGATATTTTGTCGCGCCTTTTCCTCTGTCGTTGAACAATCGTTCCACAACGGTTCAACGAGCGTTCAACAGGATGGAAGCGGCAGCCGCAGAAACTCGTTGTTGAACACCCGTTCAACAAGCGTTCAACAACGGTTCAACACCTATGCCGCGAGAAGCACCCGAACCAAAGCGGCTGAGAAACAGAGGTACCTCGTTCATCGGCCACGTCGAGCGAAAATCGCCTCGATTTCGGGCTTGAGAGCGCCAAATTGGCACCAGCGAGAGTTTTCGGGCTCCTCAAGCATCTCGCCTGACAGGCACGGGCGTTTTGCTGTGCCTGAGCACGTTTCCTGGTCCCCGCAACCTTGGCTATGCCTCAAGCGGGCGGTGCGCTCGTTACGCGAATCGGCCTCGGCCGCAATAGAAGTTTTGTCCCGCCCTCCCGGGTGGACCCTGTTTTATCTGGCGCTCAAGGCTTTCGTCTTGCGTGCCACCGTTCCTTCCGTCAAGGAAGACCCGCCCGCACCGCAAGTCGGAGAGGCAAGCGATCGCTTGGCCTCGTTGAGCATCTCCCTTGCCTCTGCCAGTTTGATCCCGTCCGGACCGTACCTGCCGAGGACCAGCGTCTCTTGCCGCCCATTGATCGCATAGTTGTAACGAAAGGATAAAAAAGCCCCTGAAATCAGGGGCTTCCTTGTGCTCTATTGCCTGAGCTTGCGGGCTACTGCCGAGTTGTTGATTATTCCCACTCAATCGTCGCCGGCGGCTTCCCCGAAATATCATAAACCACGCGATTGATCCCGCGCACTTCGTTGATGATCCGGTTCGACACCTTCCCCAGCAGCGAATGCGGCAGATGCGCCCACTGCGCCGTCATGAAGTCGAGCGTCTGCACCGCGCGCAGCGCGACCACGTATTCGTAGGTACGCCCGTCGCCCATCACGCCCACCGATTTCACCGGCAGGAACACGGCAAACGCCTGGCTGGTCGCTTCGTACCAGTTCACCGGCGCCTTGCCGGCGTCGATGCCGGCGACCGGCGGCAGTTCGAACGGGGTGTTGCGCAGTTCTTCGATGAAGATGGCGTCGGCTTCGCGCAGCAGGTCCGCGAATTCCTTCTTCACTTCGCCCAGGATGCGCACGCCCAGGCCGGGGCCCGGGAACGGATGGCGGTAGACCATGTTGTGCGGCAGGCCGAGGGCGACGCCGAGCTTGCGCACTTCGTCCTTGAACAGTTCGCGCAGCGGTTCGAGCAGTTTCAGGTTCAGGGTTTCCGGCAGGCCACCCACGTTGTGGTGGCTCTTGATGGTCTGGCCCTTCTTGCCCTTGCCTGCCGATTCGATCACGTCCGGGTAGATCGTGCCCTGGGCCAGCCACTTCGCATTGGTCAGCTTGCCGGCTTCGACCTGGAACACTTCGACGAATTCGCGGCCGATGATCTTGCGCTTCTGCTCGGGGTCGTTCACGCCGGCCAGGTGGCCGAGGAACTGGTCTTCGGCATCGATGCGGATGACCTTGACGCCCAGGTTCTTCGAGAACATGTCCATCACCATCTTGCCCTCGTCCTTGCGCAGCAGGCCGTGGTCGACGAAGACGCAGGTCAGCTGGTCGCCGATGGCGCGGTGGATCAGGGCTGCGGCCACGCTCGAGTCGACGCCGCCCGAGAGACCCAGGATGACTTCGTCGGTGCCGACTTGCGCGCGGATCTTTTCGACGGCTTCGCCGATGTAGTCGGGCATGTTCCAGTCGGATTTGCAGCCGCAGATCTCGTGCACGAAGCGGCCGATGATGGCTTCGCCTTGCGTGGTGTGCGTGACTTCCGGGTGGAATTGCAGCGCGTAGAAGCGGCGCTCTTCGTCGGCCATGGCGGCGACGGGGCAGCTGTCGGTGGAGCCCATCAGCTTGAAGCCTTCTGGCATTTCCAGGACCTTGTCGCCGTGGCTCATCCAGACCTTCAGCATGCCGTGGCCTTCGTCGGTGACGAAGTCGTTGATGCCGTTCAGCAGTTTGGTGTGGCCTCTAGCGCGCACTTCGGCGTAGCCGAATTCGCGGACCTTGCCGTTTTCCACCTTGCCGCCGAGCTGGGCGGCCATGGTTTGCATGCCGTAGCAGATGCCGAGCACGGGGACGCCGAGTTCGAACACGGCTTGCGGGGCGCGCGGGGAGTCGCCTTCCAGCGTGGAGTTGTGGCTGCCGGAGAGGATGACGCCGGAGGCGCCGTAGTTGCGCACGAATTCGTCGTCGACGTCGTAGGGGAAGACTTCGGAGAAGACGCCGGCGTCGCGGACGCGGCGGGCGATCAGTTGGGTGACTTGGGAGCCGAAGTCGAGGATCAGGATTTTGGAGTGCATTGGGCCGATTTAAAGAAGTGATTCGAATTCAGGGGCAGCGCGTGGCGTCGCGGATGATTATCGGGTGCAGACGCGTGGGCTCGGGGAGCCCACCCTACGGTGCACGACCGATGCAGATGCAAAAAAAGCGGCCGCATTGGGCCGCTCTTGCATTACTCCGAACGGTAGTTCGGCGCTTCCTTGGTGATCTGGACGTCGTGGACGTGCGATTCGCGCATGCCCGCCGAGGTGATCTCGACGAATTCCGCCTTTTCGCGCAGTTCGTCGATCGTCGCGCAGCCGCAGTAGCCCATCGACTGGCGCACGCCGCCGACCAGCTGATAGATGATCGCGAGCACGCTGCCCTTGTAGGCGACGCGCCCTTCGATGCCTTCCGGGACGAACTTGTCGGCCTTGGCCGAGGCGTCCTGGAAGTAGCGGTCGGCCGAGCCTTCGGCCATTGCACCCAGCGAACCCATGCCGCGGTAGGATTTATAGCTGCGGCCCTGGTACAGGATGACTTCGCCCGGCGCTTCTTCGGTACCGGCGAACATCGAGCCCATCATGACGGTCGAGGCGCCCGCTGCCAGTGCCTTCGAGACGTCACCCGAGTAGCGGATGCCACCGTCGGCGATGCAGGGCACGCCGGTGCCGGCCAGCGCTTCGGCCACGTTCGAGATCGCGGTAATCTGGGGCACGCCGACGCCTGCGACGATGCGGGTAGTGCAGATCGAGCCGGGACCGATGCCGACTTTGACTGCGTCAGCGCCGGCCTCGACCAGCGCCCTGGCGGCGGCGGCGGTGGCGATGTTGCCGCCGATGACGTCCACGTGCGGGTAGCGGGTCTTAATGGATTTCACGGTGTCCAGGATGCCCTGCGAGTGGCCGTGGGCGGTGTCGACCACCAGCACGTCGACGCCGGCCGCGACCAGCAGCTCGACGCGCTCGCGATCCTTCTCGCCGACGCCGACCGCCGCGCCGACCAGCAGCTTGCCCTGCGCATCTTTCGATGCGAACGGGTGCTCGTGCGACTTCATGATGTCTTTCACGGTGATCAGGCCGCGCAGTTCGAAGGCGTCGTTGACGACCAGCACGCGCTCGAGGCGGTGCTTGTTCATCAGGCGCTTGGCTTCTTCCGTGTTCGCTTCCTCGTTCACGTACACGAGTTTTTCGCGTGGGGTCATCTTGGTGCGGGTTTCCGCATCCAGGTTGTCTTCGAAACGCAGGTCGCGGTTGGTGATGATGCCGACCACCTGCTTGCCCTCGACGACCGGGAAGCCCGAGAAGCCGTGTTGGTGCTGCAGGGCGATGACGTCGCGGATCTTCATCGTCGGCGGGACGGTGATCGGATCGCGCAGCACGCCTGCTTCGAAACGCTTGACGCGCGCAACTTCGCGGGCCTGGTCGGCCGGGCGAAGGTTCTTGTGGATAATGCCGATGCCGCCTTCCTGCGCCATCGCGATCGCCAGACGGGCTTCGGTCACGGTATCCATCGCGGCCGAGAGCAGCGGGATGTTCAGCGTGATGTTGCGGGTCAGCTTGGTGCGAAGGGAGGTGTCGGCCGGAAGAACATTGGAGTAGGCCGGGACGAGCAGCACATCATCGAACGTGAGTGCTTTTTGAAGTAGACGCATAGCATTTTCCTATAGGCGCAAAAGCGAATTATACAGAAAGCCGCGAAAGTCGTCGCACGTTGGGTAAAAAAGACCGTTTCCGCACGGCTTCGTTGACAGCCGCGGGGAATCATGGAGAATCGCACTCAGTTGCTAAAGAGTTGCCACACGAAAATATCCACCATGCCAAGATCGCTTCGCCCCTCCCTGTCCCGCTGCGCCGCCGTGCTCCTGTTCTGCTGCGCCGGCCTTGCGCAGGCCCAGTTCGTCTGGATCGGCCCGAACGGCACCCGCGTGTATTCGGACCAGCCGCCGCCGCCCGGCACGCCGGCCGCGAAGATCCTGAAGGGACCGGGTCGCGCGGCGCCGCCGCAGGTGCTGGAGGCCGGGAAGGAAGCGAAGGAGGAAGACAAGGCGCCTGCTCCCGCGAAGCCGAAGCCTCCGACCCTGGCGGAGCGCGAAGCCGACTATCGCAAACGCAGGCAGGAGAGCGAGGACGCGCAGCGCAAGTCGCAGGCGCAAGCGCAGCAGGCGGCGGCCCAGGCCGAATATTGCGAGAACCTGCGCAAGCACAAGCGCCTGTACGACTCGGGAATCCGGATCGCCGACGTCGGGGCGGACGGCCAGAAACGATTCGTGAGCGATGCCGAGCGTGCCGCACTGGCCGAGCGCACCGCCAGCGAAATGAAAGAATGCCGCTAGGCGCCTTCCCTCATTTCCGGGCGCCGGCTTCCTTCTTTGCCGCACGCTTGCGGCGCGAATCCTTGGGGTCGGCCACCAGCGGGCGATAGATCTCGATGCGGTCATGCGCGCGCAGGACGGTATCGAGGGTTTTCTTCTTGGCGAAAATGCCGACCGGCTGGGTCACCAGGTTGATGTCGGGGAAGGCGGCGAGCACGCCGCTGGCCTCGATCGCCTGGCCGATCGTCGTGCCGGGAGCGACGTCGAGCGGCCGCAGGAATTCCTGCTGCGGCGTCGCATAGCAGACCACCACCGCGAGGGTGCCAGCCGCCCCATCAGACACCATAGACCACCTCGGCGCGCTTGCAGAAGGAATCGACCATGTTATTGGCGATCATCCCGAACACGGGTCCGACGAGCTGTTCGAGGATAATGCTCGAGAACTCGTACTGCATGTCGAAATCGATCTTGCAGGCGTCTTCACGCAAGGCCTTGAAATTCCAGGTGCCTTCCAGCATTTTGAAGGGGCCGTCGACCAGGTGCATCTTCATCTGCGTCGGACGCTGGTTGTGGTTCGAGGTGGTGAAGCTCTGCTTGACGCCGTGGAAGTTGATGCCGAGGCTGGCCACCAGCTTGTCGTCGCTGCGTTCGAGCAGCTTGACGCCGCTGCACCAGGGAAGGAACTTCGGATAATCTTCCACCTTTGCCACCAGATCGAACATCTGTTCAGCGCTATAGCCCAGGAAAACTGATTTGTGCACTACTGCCATTGGTCAACCGTTTGTTATGATGTTGGACAAGTTGCATTTCGCGGCCATTCGGCCGCGACAGCTGTAGTTTAACCGACCCGCGGATTTTCGCTATTTCATGAGCATCGCTGACAATAAAAAAGCATTTTTCGACTACTTCATCGAGGACCGTTACGAAGCGGGCCTGGTGCTCGAGGGCTGGGAAGTCAAGGCCATTCGCGAAGGACGCGTGAACATCAAGGAAGCCTATGTCGTCGTGCGCGGCGACGAGCTGTTCCTGTTCGGCTGCCACGTGAGCGCGCTGACCACTGCCTCTTCCTTCAGCCACCCGGAAGCCCTGCGCACGCGCAAGCTGCTGCTGCACCGTGCCGAGATCGACAAGCTGCGCGGCAAGGTCGAGCGTTCGGGCTATACGCTGGTGCCCTTGAACCTGCATTACAAGGGCGGGCGGGTGAAGTGCGAAGTGGGCCTGGCCAAGGGCAAGAAGCAGCACGACAAGCGCGCGACCGAGAAGGATCGGGATGCCAAGCGCGAGGTGCAGTCGGCGATGAAGACGAACCGGCGGTGATTCGCGGCGCGGTGTGCACATGTATGTAAACGCGTGGGCTCGGGAGCCCACCCTACCTTACGCAATTGTCGTTGGCTGCAGTGCACCGTAGGGTGGGCTCCCGAGCCCACGCGTAAACCGTGAGCAGCCCGCAGCCAACGCTCAAGCCAGCTTGCTGGCCCTCCACGCCCCAAAACTCAACACCAGCCCCACCCCCACCCCGCAAGCCAGTTTAAAAGCGCTGTCGAACAGCACCGGCGCCACCAGCCCCGACACCAGCGCGAACGACATCATCTGGATAAACCCCAGCATCGACGAGGCCAGCCCGCGATTGTCCGGAAACAGCCCCAGCGCCGTCATCTGCACCGCCGGCATCGCCACGGCCAGGCCGAAGGTATAGATCGCCAGCGGCAGCACCGCCCAGGGAATCGCGGCCGGGAACAGCGCGTTGTAGCCGATGTTCAGCACCGCCGCCGCCAGCATGGTGCCGAAACCGATCCACTTCAGGCGCCCGGCCGCCATGTGCGCCGCGCGCTTGCCGCCCCAGGCGGAACCGAGCACCATGCCGCCGATCAGCGGAATGAACATCCAGGCAAAGGCCGTTTCCGGCAGCCCGAGAATGACCATCACGAAATTCGCGGCGGAGCCGATATACAGCGACAGGCCGCCGAAGGACATGCCGACCGACAGCGACAGCAGCAGGAACTGCGGATTGCGCAGCACCTTCAGGTAATTGGCCGCGATCGTCGCCGGATGGAAAGGCTGGCGCTTCTCGACCGGCAGGCTTTCCGGCAGCAGGCGCAGCGTCAGCACGATCAGCAGGGTGCCGAAGGCAGCCAGGAACCAGAAAGTCGAGCGCCAGCCGAAGTGCACGTGCAGCCAGCCGCCGAGGATCGGCGCGATGGCCGGCGCCAGGCCGAACACCATCATGATGTTCGACATCATCTTCTGCGCTTCGGCGCCCTTCAGGCGGTCCTGCACGATGGCCTGGCCGATGACGGAACCGGCGCCGGCCGACAGTCCCTGCAGCGCGCGGCAGGCCAGCAGGAAGCCGAAGCTTGGGGCAAAGGCCGCGCCGACCGACGCCAGCGTATAGATCGCGAGCGCGACCAGGATCACGCGCCGCCGTCCGAAGGAATCGGACAGCGTGCCGTAGAACAGCATCATGAAGGCAAAGCAGAACAGGAAGACCGACAGGGTCTGCTGGACGGCGACCGGACCGACATTGAAATCGCGGCCGATGGCCGGCATCGAAGGCAGATAGGTGTCGATGGCTAGGGCCCCGGCCATGCCGAGGCAGGCCAGGACGACGGTCAGGATTCTGTACATCAGGGACTTTCAGTGAAGCGGGAAGGCCGAGATTGTACAGAATATTAGGTCAGCTCATCGGGAGCGGGCCCGGAGCGGCAGCCGCTTAGTAGCGCAGGGACATGCCGAAGCGGTCGAAGCGCGGATGCCAGTTACCGAGCGTATCGGCCGAGACCAGCACCCGCTCGGCGCGGCCGATCAGCAGATTACGCGGCACGAAGCCGATGTAGCGCGAATCGGCGCTGTTGTCGCGGTTATCGCCCAGCATCATGTACTGGTCCGGCGGCACCGTCACCGGTCCGAAATTGCGCGCCGGCGAATCGATCTGCGGGAAGAATTGGACGCGGCGCGCGTGGCCATCGAGGCGCTCGTTGATGCGCAGCGCCGGCACTTCGCCCTTGCCCGCCGGTTCCATCACCTGCTGCACGGC
Source organism: Massilia sp. LXY-5 (assembly GCF_059801075.1). Lineage (NCBI taxonomy): Bacteria > Pseudomonadati > Pseudomonadota > Betaproteobacteria > Burkholderiales > Oxalobacteraceae > Massilia > Massilia sp. LXY-5. The sequence continues at coordinate 1,153,052 of NZ_JBNNEH010000002.1, read as the reverse complement.
GTCGTACTGGGCATGCTGGCCATTGATGATCAGCATTTCGTTGCGCATCTCGACCACGTCGCCCGGCAGTGCAACCAGGCGCTTGATCAGGCGCGTGCCGTCCTTCGGCGAACTGAAGGTGACGACGTCGCCGCGCTGCGGTTCGCCGGTGCGGGTGACGATGGTGTCGGTCAGCGGCACCTTCAGATCGAAAGCCAGGCGGTTCACGAACACCACGTCGCCCTCGAGCAGGTTCGGCCGCATCGAGGACGAGGGAATCGGGTTCCAGTCCGCGACCGCCGTTCGGAACACGCCGAACAGCAGCATGAAAGCGATAAAGCCTTTGTTGGCGCGGATGAAGTTCTTCACTGGAGTCTCCCGATGTGTGGTGGTTGGTGTCTCCACTTTATACGGGGCAATTCTTTGGAAAAGCTTAAGCTTCAGGCAACGAAAGGCGGCTTAAGGAAGGCTTCAGAAATGCTCAGCTGCGCCAGCCGCGCAGGCCGTACCAGAAGCCAACGATGACCGGGACGCCGAGCGCAAAAGCGGACAGGACGTCCCAGATGCCGTCGCCCAGCAGCGCGCTGAGGAGGCCGATCGTGGTGAGCAGGCCGAGCAGGATCGGCATGCCCCACAGTTTCAGGAAAGGGCTGTTCATCGCCCTTCCCCGCTGCGCACCAGTGCCCGCGCCGGCGTTCCCGTTTGCCGCGCGACGGCCTGTGCATGCCGCCTGAGCGCGCGCCCACGCTGGAACCACAAATACAGTCCGCTGCCCAGCACCACGATGGTCGCGAGGTCGAGCAGCGCCCACAGGAACTTCATCCAGCCGCCGCCGTAGTCGCCGAAGTGCAGCGGCTGCGAGATCAGCAGGCCCGTCAAATACCACGGCAGGTCGCGGTGGTCGGTGATGGCGCCAGTCTGGGCGTCGATCAGCACCGGCTTGTACAGGCGCGAGGAAAAGGCTTCGTTGCCGCGCATGTAGACGCCGTAGTGATGGGGACTGGCGAACGGCGTGCCGGGGAAGGCCACGAAACCGACCTGCATCCCGGGCGCCGCCTTCTCGGCTGCCTTGACGGCCGCGTCCATCGAGGCCAGTTTCGTCGGCGGCGGCGCGCCCTTGTAGGGTTCGAGCATGGCCGCGATCTCGGTCGCCTGCCAGTATTTCAGCAGCACGTCGGCCCAGGTATTGACCATGCCGGTCGCGCCGACGACCAGCGCCCACACCAGCGTGACGATGCCGAGCAGGTTATGGAGGTCGAGCCATTTCAGGCGTGCGGTGCGGCCGTGGCGCACGGTGCCGAAGTCGAGCTTGCGCATGAAGGGCGCGTACAGCACCACCCCGCTGACGATGGCCACCAGCAGGAGCAGGCCCATCAGGCCCAGGAACAGCTTGCCGGGCAGGCCCGCGAACAGGTCCACGTGCAGGCGGAACATGGTCGACATGAAGGCGCCGCCCTCGAAAGCCGGCTCGGTGATGAGCTTGGCCGTGCGCGCGTCGACCGCGATCGGCTTGTAGTGTTCGTCGGTCGGGTGGTCGCCCAGGGTGACGTTCCAGATCGCCGGCTCGTCCGTCTCCTGCGAGATGTACATCGTGATCTTGTTCGGATACAGGGCGCGGGCGGCGGCGATCACGTCGTCGACATTCGCGCGCGGCGGATCGGCTGCCAGAGTGGAATCCAGCTTCGGCGCCTCGACATCGTTGCCCAGCAGGTGGCCGATCTCATGGTGATAGATCAGCGGCAGGCCGGTCAGGCACAGCAGGAGCATGAAGATGGTGCAGACCAGGCTGCTCCATTTATGGATCCAGGACCAGCGGCGTAGGGAATGCGATGACATGTGGCGCTTGAAGAAGATGAGTACAGATAATAATGGTTCTCATTTACAGCCGCAAGCTTCGCGTGCATAATAATGATAACTATTCTCATTCAAGAACAATACTACCGATGAACCAGCTCCGCCTTACTCCCCTCGCCTTTGGCGCTTTCGTCTTCATCTCCGGCCATGCCGGCGCCCAGACCGCCGCTCCAGACACCCCTGAACAGCCGATCCAGACCGTCGTCGTCACCGCCTCGGCCGACGCCTCGGCCCAGGGCCTGCCGAAGGATTTCGCCGGCGGCCAGGTAGCGCGCGGCGGCCGCATCGGCCTGCTGGGCAATGTCGACATGATGGACACGCCCTTCAACACCACCAACTACACCCACGCGCTGATCCAGGACCAGCAGGCCAGGAGCGTCGCCGACGTGGTCCAGAACGACCCCTCGGTGCGCGTGGCGCGCGGCTTCGGCAATTACCAGGAGCTGTATGTGATCCGCGGCTTCGCCGTCAACTCGGACGACCTCGCCTATAACGGCCTGTACGGCCTGCTGCCGCGCCAGTTCGTGGCCTCCGAACTGCTCGAGCGCGTCGAAGTCTTCCGCGGTGCGAACAGCTTCGTAAACGGCGCGGCGCCGGGCGGCGGCGGCATCGGCGGCATGATCAACCTGGTGCCGAAACGCGCGCCGAACGCGCCCCTGAACCAGGTGACGCTGGGCGTCGAGAGCGGCGGCCAGCTGTACGGCGCCTTCGACCTGGCGCGCCGTTTCGGTCCCGAAGGCCGCGCCGGCCTGCGCATCAACGGCGCGCGCCGCGACGGCGACACCGCCATCGACCGCGAGGGCCGCGAACTGTCCGTGTTCTCGGTCGGCGCCGACTACCGCGGACGCGGCTGGCGGGTGTCGGCAGACGCCGGTTACCAGAACCACCGGCTGGACAAGGCACGCCCGAGCGTCACCGTCGCGGCCGGCTTGCCTATCCTCGAAGCGCCCGATGCCGACAGCAACTGGGCCCAGCCCTGGACGGTGTCGAAGGAACGCGACGTGTTCGGCACCCTGCGCGCGGAAGTCGATCTCGGCAAGGATTCGGTCGCCTGGGCCGCCTTCGGTGCGCGCAAGGGCGACGAATCGAATGTGCTCGCTTCGGCCGACGTCTTCGCCCGGGACGGCAGCGCCACCATGAGCCGCTTCGACAATGTGCGCGAGGACGAGGTGCGCACCGGAGAGCTAGGCGCCCGCACGAGCCTGCGTACCGGCGCGATCGGCCACACGCTGTCGGCCACGGCCTCGGGCTTCCACAGCGAGTCGCGCAACGCCTTCGCGCTTGGTAACGCGCTGATCAACACGAACATCTACCGTCCCACGGACGCGGCCGCGCCGGGCTACCTCGCCTACCCCGGCGGGAACATGAGCGATCCGCTGTTGACGCGCAAGACCATCCTGTCGAGCGCGGCGATCGCCGACACCCTCTCCTTCGCCGGCGACAAGGTCCTGCTGACGCTCGGCCTGCGCCACCAGCGCATCAGGGATGCCGGCTACGACTACGCCACCGGCATCGAGAACTCGCGCTACGAATCGAGCGCCAACACGCCGGTCGCGGGCCTGGTCTACAAGCCGGCCGAGGGTGTGTCCCTGTACGCGAACTATATCGAGGCGCTGCAGCCCGGCACGGTTGCCACCAGCTTCGACCGCGCGCATCCCTTCGCCAACGAAGGCGAGGTGCTCGCGCCCTACACCTCGCGCCAGAAGGAAATCGGCGTGAAGGTCGACGCCGGCAAGTTCGGCGCCAGCGCGGCCCTGTTCACGACCAGCCAGCCGCAGACGAATGTCCTGAACAATACCTTCGGCCTGTTCGGCGAACAGCGCAACCGCGGGCTGGAGCTGTCGGTGTTCGGCACGCCGGCCAGGGGCCTGCGCCTGCTGGGCGGCGCCACCCTGCTCGACACCCAGCAGCGCCACACCTACAACGGCGCCACCGACGGCCGCGAGGCGATCGGCGTGCCGGAAATGCAGTTCAACCTCGGCGCCGACTGGAGCGTGCCGGGCGTGCAGGGCCTGTCGCTGAACGCGCGCGCCGTGCACACCTCGGACCAGTTCGCCGATGCGGCCAACCTGCAAAGGCTGCCGTCCTGGACCCGCCTCGATATCGGCGCCACCTGGATGACGCGCGTGATGGCGCGCGACGTGACGCTGCGTGCCCGCATCGACAATGTCGCCAACCGTAGCTACTGGGCGTCGAGCGGCGGCTATCCGGGCTTCGGCTACCTGGTGGCGGGTGCGCCGCGCACGGTGAGCGTGTCGGGGTCGATCGACTTCTGAGCATGTAGGGTGGGCACTGCGTGCCCACGCGTTGCGGCGGCTGCACACCACTGACTTCACGTTATCCCGCAACTGCGCGACCGCCGAGACGGCGTGGGCACGGAGTGCCCACCCTACGAGCTGATGCTGAAGGGGCGCAATGTCGCATGGATGCCGTCGCTGCGCGGCCCTCGACGAGGGTTCGGCAGTGGTGCTGGTCGGGGCGGCGCACTTGCCCGGACCATGGGCTGCTGCGCGCCTCAGTGGACGGCGAACCGAAGCGCGGTCCCGAAGCCGGATGCCAGTATCATCAACAGGAAAAATCCGAGGCACCGAAGCAGCGCGCGGGCACGCTCGCCGCGCGGGCGGGTGCGCAGCAGGTAGATCGGCAACACGACCGGCGTCAGCGTGACGACGCCAGTGCTCATCCAGCGCGAGGGCAGGAACAGGCGCGCTTCGCTATCGAGCCGGTACCAGTAGAACGGTAAAAAGCTCGACAGGAAGGCCGACACCAGGACCCACCACGCGGGCGGCATGGCGGATGTCGGTTCGAGCGGCTCGAGGAGTCCGGAAACCAGCATCAGCGCCAGCATGGCCATCAGTACGTGCTTCGTGCGCATTGTTTCACCTCACCACGTTCGACAGCCGGCCGTATGCATGTTCGTGGTCTTGCCTACCCATGCGGCTTGACTTCGTCCTTCAAGGCCGCCAACGCCATTTTTTCGACCATGCCCGGCGCCAGCAGCTTGAGGAAGCGCCCGAGCTTCCCCTTGGCCGACATCACCACCTCGCGCCTGCGCGCATTCATGCCCTCGATGATCAGGCGCGCGCACTCCTCGACGCTCATCGCGCCCTCTTCCTTCAAGCCGCTCGCTCCCGCCGCCTCGCCCTGCGCATTGAAGCCGCGATAGCGGATTCTGGTTGCGACCACGCCCGGATACGCTGTCGTCACGCTCACGCCGGCGCCCTTCACTTCCGCCCGCAGCGCCTCGAAGAAGCCGGTCATCGCGAACTTGGTGGCGCTGTAGGCGGTGCGTCCCGGCACGCCGATCAGGCCTGCGAGCGAGGAGACGGCGACGATGCTGCCGCGCGCATCCTTGAGATGCGGAAGCGCCGCCTGGGTGCACCAGACGCTGCCCCACAGGTTCACCCGCATCAGCTCTTCATACCAGCCGAGGTCCTCGACCTCTTCGAACAGGGCGTGCGCCGAGCGCCCGGCGTTGTTGACCAGGACATCGATGCGGCCGAAGCGTTCGACGGCCGTGATCACCAGCCTGCGGCACTGGATCTGCACGCCCACATCGGTCGGCACCGCGAGCACCTGTGCACCGAAAGCGGCGCATTCGGCCGCCACTGCGTCCAGCTGCGCGGCGTTGCGGGCGGCCAGCACCAGCGCCAGGCCCGCGCCCTCCTTCGCCGCCAGCTGGCGCGCCATCTCGGCGCCGATGCCGTCGGAGGCGCCGGTGATGATGATGACCCGCGGCGTTGGTGCCCCGGTCATTTCTGCGTCTTCACGATCTGCAGCGCGCTGGCAATCAGCCCGCTCATCTCGCCCAGGTTGGCCGGCACGATGATCGAGTTATTCGTCTTGGCCAGCTTGCCGAAGGCGTCGACATAGTGTTCGGCCACGCGCAGGTTCATCGCGTCTTCGCCACCCGGATCGCGGATCGCGGCGCCCACCTGGCGCAGCGCCGTGGCGCTGGCCTCGGCGATGGCGACGATCGCGCTCGCCTCGCCCTGGGCGCGGTTGATCGCGGCCTGGCGCTCGCCTTCGGAACGCGCGATCGAGGCTTCGCGTTCGCCGCTGGCGATGTTGATCTGCTCCTGGCGCCGTCCCTCGGACGCCGCAATCAGTGCCCGTTTTTCGCGCTCGGCGGTGATCTGGCGCTGCATCGAATGCAGGATCTCGGCCGGCGGCGTCAAATCCTTGATCTCGTAGCGCAGCACCTTCACGCCCCAGTTCGCGGCCGACTCGTCGATGGCGTTGACGATCGTGGTGTTGATGTGGTCGCGCTCCTCGAAGGTTTTATCGAGCTCCATCTTGCCGATCACCGAGCGCAGCGTGGTTTGCGCCAGCTGGGTGATGGCCTGGATGTAGTTCGACGCGCCGTAGGAGGCGCGCATGGCGTCGGTCACCTGGAAGTACAGGATGCCGTCCACCTGCAACTGGGTGTTGTCCTTGGTGATGCAGACTTGCGGCGGCACGTCGAGCGGGATTTCCTTGAGCACGTGCTTGTAGGCGATGCGGTCGATGAAGGGGATCACGATGTTCAGGCCCGGCGCCAGCGTCGCGTGGTACTTGCCGAGGCGCTCGACCACCCAGGCGTGCTGCTGGGGGACGACGTTGATCGTCTTGAAGACGAAGACCATCGCGATGATGAAAATGACCAGCGCTACCGTTCCGAACGAGAATTCCATGAGCATGCTTTCAAGATGAGTATTCGTTTGTTTATGAATTTGCGACGATCAGGCGGCTGCCCTGCACTTCGACGATGCGGTATTCGCCGGCTTCGGGCAGCGCGCCCGGGCCGAGTTCGACATCCCACAGCGCACCGCGGTACATCACGCGCGCCCGGCCGCCCTGCCAGCTGGGAACGCTGACACGCTCGCCGATGTCGAGGTTCACGTTGTGGTCGCGGTTGGCGCTTCCCTTGGCCGGCCGGCCGAAACGGCTGCGGTGCAGGATGCTGGTGGCGACGACGCCGACCACGGCCGCGACCAGCGTCTGGATCGGTCCGCTCAAGCCCAGCAGCGCGGCGATGCCGCCGAAGGCCAGGCCAATGGCGATCATCAGCAAATAAAAGGTGCCGGTGAACAGTTCGGCGATCACCAGGATCCCCGCACCGACCAGCCAGTTCATCCAATCAAGCATGGCGTTCTCCTGTCGGGCAGTACTCAGCCGCTCTTGCGCGGCGTGAAAATCGGCGAGACCGGCGCCTTGGCCTCGGGCGCCTTGCAGGTTCGTTCGCAGCGCTGCCAGGTGCTCTCGCAGGCCGCCGTGCGCACGATGCGCCGGTTCTGCACCGCCGAGTGCTCGCCGGCCCGCACCGGCTCCGGCGAAGGTGCGCCAGTCTTCGCAGCCGTGCGCGCCAGCTGGTTTTTCTCCTGCATCACCAGCAGGCCCTCGCCGTCTTCGGCCGCCAGCTGCGCCACGTCGGCCTTGCAGGCACGGCGTTCGCTGTCGCAGACGGAATGGCAGAAAGTTGGCTCGGCCGCAAGGACGGCGTGCGAGACCAGCATACCCGCCAGGGTGAGGAGCAAGGGTGCGAGGCGCATGTATCTCTCCAGTCAATGTGAAAAACCCCCGCCGCCGCAGGGCTGACGAGGGTTACCAAAAGTTTAACCCGTTCCCGGGATGAGTCAAGACTTTTGTTGCCGTTAGGCTATTAATAAATTCTTAATCGCGACCCACGACATTATCGTCCCGAAAGCAGTATCTTGAACAATTCATTCATCACTGAAATATCTGTCATTGCCAACGAGAATTGGCGCAAGGGCCGGAACCGGCCTATAAAGGGAGTATCGGTGATCGCAGGATGCACCGCAATGCAATCCCAGGAGATGGAAATGAAACGATTGGTCAGAACTGTCACGCGCCTCTTGATGCGCATGTCCCGCCACCGCGCCGAGCGGTTCATGGAACGACAGGCAGCCGGCGGCTGCAACTAAAGCCGGCAAGGTACGACGCACACGCCAACCATTCGGTTGGCGTTTTTTTTGGCGCATCGCCGGTGCGAAAAAAAACCCTCGCCACCAGCAAGGTGAGCGAGGGTTTTTCCGGTCCAGCGAAGCTTACATCTTCGCCAGCTTCTGCCAGGTCTCGATCACCGAGTCCGGATTCAGCGACATCGACTCGATGCCCTCTTCCACCAGCCACTGTGCGAAGTCAGGATTGTCCGAAGGACCCTGGCCGCAGATGCCGATGTACTTGCCCTGCGCGCGGCAGGCCTTGATCGCCAGCGACAGCATGGCTTTCACGGCCGGGTCGCGCTCGTCGAAATCGGCGGCCAGCAGCGGCATGCCGGAGTCGCGGTCCAGGCCCAGGGTCAGCTGGGTCAGGTCGTTGGAACCGATCGAGAAGCCGTCGAAGTGTTCGAGGAAGCGCTCGGCCAGGATGGCGTTCGACGGCACTTCGCACATCATGATGACGCGCAGGCCGTTTTCGCCGCGCTTCAGGCCGTATTTCGCCAGCAGGGCAATGACCTTCTCGGCCTGGCCCAGGGTGCGCACGAACGGGATCATCAGCTCGACGTTGGTCAGGCCCATCTCTTCGCGCACGCGCTTCATCGCGATGCATTCCATCTCGAAGGCTTCGGCGAAGTCTTCGGCCAGGTAGCGCGCGGCGCCGCGGAAGCCCAGCATCGGGTTTTCTTCGTCCGGCTCGTAGCGCGAACCGCCGATCAGCTTCTTGTACTCGTTCGACTTGAAGTCGGACAGGCGCACGATGACCGGCTTCGGCCAGAAGGCGGCGGCGATGGTCGCCACGCCTTCGGCCAGCTTGTCGACGTAGAAGGCTTTCGGCGAAGCGTGGCCGCGGGCGACCGATTCCACCGCCTTCTTCAGGTCGGCGTCGATGTTCGGGTACTCGAGGATGGCCTTCGGGTGCACGCCGATGTTGTTGTTGATGATGAACTCGAGACGCGCCAGGCCGACGCCGTTGTTCGGCACCGACTGGAAGTCGAAGGCCAGCTGCGGGTTGCCGACGTTGAGCATGATCTTGGTCGCGATCGGCGGCAGTTCGCCGCGCGATACTTCCGTGATTTCCGTTTCCAGCAGGCCGTCGTAGATCTTGCCTTCGTCGCCTTCGGCGCAGGAGACGGTGACGAAGGTGCCGTCCTTCAGCACTTCGGTCGCGTCGCCGCAGCCGACGACTGCCGGCACGCCCAGTTCACGGGCGATGATGGCCGCGTGGCAGGTGCGGCCGCCGCGGTTGGTGACGATGGCCGAGGCGCGCTTCATGACCGGTTCCCAGTTCGGGTCGGTCATGTCGGCCACCAGCACGTCGCCCGGCTGCACGCGTTCCATTTCCGACGGGTCGGTAATCACGCGCACCGGACCGGCGCCGATCTTCTGGCCGATCGCACGGCCCTGCGTCAACACCGTGCCGCTGCCCTTCAGGCTGAAACGCTGCTGGGCGTCGGTCGCCTTCTGCTGCGATTTCACGGTTTCCGGACGCGCCTGCAGGATGAACAGCTTGCCGTCGCGGCCGTCCTTGCCCCACTCGATGTCCATCGGACGGCCGTAGTGGTTCTCGATGATGACGGCATACTTGGCCAGCTCGACGACTTCCTCGTCGGTCAGCGAATAACGGTTGCGCATCTCGATCGGCACGTCGACGGTTTTCACGGAACGGCCGGCTTTCGCCTCGCTGGTGAATTCCATCTTGATCAGCTTCGAGCCGATGTTGCGGCGGATGACAGGCTTCTTGCCCTGGGCCAGCATCGGCTTGTGGACGTAGAACTCGTCCGGGTTGACCGCGCCCTGCACCACGGTCTCGCCCAGGCCGTAGCTCGAGGTGATGAAGACGACGTCCTTGAAACCGGATTCGGTGTCGATCGTGAACATGACGCCGGCGGCGCCCAGGTCCGAGCGCACCATGCGCTGCACGCCGGCCGACAGGGCGACTTCGGCGTGGGTGAAGCCTTTATGGACGCGGTACGAGATCGCGCGGTCGTTGTAGAGCGAGGCGAAGACGTGCTTCATCGCTTCCAGCACGTTGTCGATGCCGACCACGTTCAGGAAGGTTTCCTGCTGGCCCGCGAACGAGGCGTCCGGCAGGTCTTCGGCGGTGGCCGAGGAACGCACGGCAAAGGACATCTCGGCGGTCGAGTCGGCGACCAGGCGCTCGTAATAGCTGCGGATTTCGTTTTCCAGGCGCGGCTGGAACGGGGTTTCGACGATCCACTGGCGGATCTCGGCGCCAGCGGCGGCGAGCGAGCGCACGTCGTCGATGTCGAGGCCTTCGAGGCGGGTGGCGATGCGGTCGGCGAGCGAAGGACCGCCGTCGATCGAATGCTCGAGGAAGTCGCGGAAGGCCTGGGCCGTGGTGGCGAAGCCGGTCGGCACGCGCACGCCGGCTTCGGCGAGCTGGCTGATCATTTCGCCGAGCGAGGCGTTCTTGCCGCCGACCGATTCGACATCGGTCATGCGCAGGTTTTCGAACGGGGCAACGTAGACACTCGCCCCTTGCTCGGGTTCTTTCAATACTGCATTAGACAGGTTAGTCATGGTAATACACCTTACTTGATGATGGAAACCTTTGGTGCGGCTGCGGATGCGTGTTCTTGTTATTCTTGGCGCGGTGCAGCACAATGCAAAATCCGTTGCCGAGCATTCTACCCCGTGTGCCCCGGATTCACATCGCACAACACTGCAAACCCGACAGTATTAATAAAAAAATACCATGACGCTCGACGCCCGCCCTTCGCTGCCCCCGCCGACCCGCACCGTGTTCTTCGTTTCCGACGGTACCGGCATCACCGCGGAGACCTTCGGCCACGCGGTGCTGAGCCAGTTCGAGATGCGTTTCCGCCAGATCCGCATCCCTTTCATCGACACGCTCGACAAGGCCAGGGACGCCGCGCGCCGTATCAACGAACACTATGCCGCCGACAACCAGCGCCCGATCGTCTTCTCGACCCTGGTGAAGCACGACCTGTCGGGCGTGATCCGCGCGTCGAACGGCATGCACATGGACCTGTTCCAGACCTTCGTCGCCCCGCTCGAGATGGAACTGGGCGTGAAATCCACGCACACGATCGGCCGCATCCACAATGTCGTCGATTCGGAGGAATACAAGAACCGCATCGAGGCAATCAATTTCTCGTTGGCACATGACGATGGCCAGTCGCACAAGAACCTGGCCGAGGCCGACGTCATCCTGGTGGGCGTCTCGCGCTCCGGCAAGACGCCGACCAGCCTGTATCTTGCAATGCAGTACGGCATCAAGGCGGCCAACTATCCGCTCATTCCCGACGACTTCGAGCGCGGCAAGCTGCCTTCGTCCTTGCCGCCGTTCAAGCACAAGCTGTTCGGCCTGACGATCACGCCCGAGCGCCTGGCCCAGATCCGCGAAGAGCGCCGCGCCGGCAGCAAGTATGCGTCGATCGAGAACTGCCGCTATGAGGTGAACGAGGCGGAGATGATGATGAAGCGCGAAGGGATCCGCTGGCTGTCGTCGACCACCAAGTCGATCGAGGAGATCTCGACCACGATCCTGCAGGAAATTAAGCCGGACCGGCGCGAGTATTGATCGGCGCTTCCGTTTGTAACCTCACCATCTTGAACCGACCTGGAAAGATACGGCATGCCCGATCTCGATTCACGTGAGTATGAAATAAGCAAGTTGCGCGAGCAAAAACGGTTCGACGAAGCCCTGGCCCTGCTGGAGCACCTATTTGCCGAGTTCGAGCGCGAGTCCGAACCGTCCAGGTCGCGCCATTTCATCCTGATGGTGGAGTTCCAGGCGCTGGCCGAAGACTACGCGCCGGCCCGCCGCTCCCTGTCCGCCATCCGCGCAGAGCAGGCGGCGCGGGCGCTGGCCGGCGACCTGTACCGCGGTGCCGGCGACGGCAAGGAAGACAGCTTCCCACGTCTCACCCGATTTTCGCTCGTGGTCGAGATCGACCGGATCCTGGGCGACACGCGGCCGACCTACGAGCTCTTCGCCCGGCTCGACGCTGCCCAGCCCGCCTTTGCACGCCGCTATGCCGGGCTTGCCCTGCCAGCGGTGGTCGAGGCCGGCGACTTCAACCTGGCGGACCGTTACCGCCGCGATCCCCTCGCCATGCTGGGTGAGGTCAACCGGAACGCCCGCAGCATGCCGCTGTTCCCGCCTTCCGGCCAGGCCCCACGAGTCGCCGCGGAGCTGATGAACCTCACCAGGGACGTGCAGCTCGCCATGGCCGTGCTGCGCGGACAGGGCAAGCAAGCCGAGGCCGTTGATTTGCGCCGTGCCCTGCTCGACGGCCTGGAAGCGGCGGAAGTGCGCGCGCTGGCGGAACGCGAACTGGACGCATCCGGGACGATCAATCGGGAACTCGTCGAGCGTTCGATGGCAGGGGAAACCAGCTGAGATCGGGACGGACCTGACGCCAGCCTCCTGATCGGCCTCTGGCAGCGTCCTTCTGCATGAACACAGACAGCGGATCGTCCGGATAATCGCCGAACGGGCCGCGGTACCGGTAACCCAGGCGCTCGTAAACGATCAGCGCTTCCGGTTGCGTCGGTCCCGTTTCCAGCATGAACCTGCGGCACCCCTGCTCCGCCGCCTTGCCTTCCAGCGTTTCGATCAGCCGCCGTGCGAGGCCGCGGCCGCGTGCTTGCGGGCGCACGTACATCCGCTTGACTTCGCCGTATTCCGGCTTCAGGACGATGGCCCCGCAGCCCAGTGCGGCGCCGGCGGCGTCGCGCGCGACGGCGAACAGCACGCCCGGGTGCTGCAGCGAGGAGATGTCGAGCGCATACACGTTCTCGGCGGGATACAGCGAATACAGGTAGGCATCGAGCTCAGCGATCAGCGCATGCACGTCGGGTTGATCAGGGGATTCGAAGGTAATGTGCATGCGCGCTCGCGGTGTATAAAGCTGACAGTTAAAAGTTTATCATCGGTTACCGGCCTGTCGGTAGCCACTCAGGCCGGCCTGGCGCCGCGCACCGTCGACAGCACCTGCCCCAGCCTGTCCGTATCCATCGGCTTCACGAAGTGATGCTCGAAGCCGCTCGACTTCGACAGGATGCGGTCGTGCGCCTGGCCGTAGCCGGTGAGCGCGATGAACAGCGCGGAACCGGTCGCCGGATCGGCGCGCAGGCGGCGCGCCAGTTCGTAGCCGTCCATCTCCGGCAGGCCGATGTCGAGGATGAAAACCTCGGGCGGGTCCTGGCGCGCGGCGGCGAGCGCCTGCACGGGGTGCGCTTCCACCTGCACGCGGTGGCCTTGCGCGTCCAGCAGCACGGCCAGCGACTCGGCGGCGTCGACGTTGTCGTCGACGATCATGATCTGCAGCGGCGCCGGACCCGCCAGGGCGCCCTCCCTTGCCGCGCCCTCGATCCGGTCCTTCACGCCCTGGGTGACGGCCGGCAGGCGGATCGTAAACGTGCTGCCGGCGCCCGGTCCGTCGCTGGCGGCCGTCACGACACCGCCGTGCAGCGCCACCATCGTCTTGACCAGCGCCAGGCCGATCCCGAGGCCGCCCTGCGCGCGGTCGGGCGTGCGTTCGGCCTGGGTGAAGAGCTCGAAGATATGCGGCAGCAGCCTGGCGTCGATACCGATGCCGTTGTCGATCACGCCGATGTCGACCCAACCCTGGTCGGCCTGGGCGTGCACCGCGAGCGCGATCTCGCCGCCCTGGGGCGTGTACTTGGCCGCGTTGTTCAGGAGGTTGGCGATCACCTGCACCAGGCGCGTGCGGTCGCCCAGCACGGTCGCCTGGCTGGCGTCGGTGCGCACCGTGAGCGCGTGGCGGCGCGCCTCGATCAGGGGCCGCGCCTGCTCGACGGCGTTGGCCACGGCCGCCTTGATGTCGACCAGCTCGCGTTCCAGCTCGACCAGCCCGCGCGTGACGCGCGAGACGTCCAGCAGGTCGTCCACCAGCGCCGTCATGTGCTTCACCTGGCGGCTGATGACCTCACTTGCCTTCCTGGTGCGGGGGTCGGTGGCATTTGCCAGGCGCAGCATCTCGGCTGCGGTGCTGATCGGCGCCAGCGGGTTGCGCAGCTCGTGCGCCAGCATGGCGAGGAACTCGTCCTTCTTGCGGTTCGATTCGCGCAGCTCGAATTCGGCCTGGTAGCGCTCGGTCACGTCGACCGTCACGCCGCGCATGCTGACCGCCCGGCCTTCCTCGTCGAAGCGGACCTTGCCGCGGCTGTCGAGCCATACCTGCCTGCCGTTGTCGGGCCGGATGAAGCGCAGCACCTCCTGGTAGCTGCCGGCGCCGTCGACCGCTTCGCGGTGGGCGCGGTCTATCGTTTCGCGGTCGTCCGGATGGATATGCGCGCCGACGCCGTCCATCCCGCCCGGTGTGAAGCCGAGCACGAGGCCGATGTTGTCCGAATAGGCCAGCTCGCCGCTCGCGAAATCCCAGTCCCAGACCGCCATCCTGGCCGCATCCATGCCGTCGCGCAGGCGCTCTTCGCTCTCGCGCTTGGCGGCCTGCGCCTCGACCGCGTCGGTGACGTCGTAGCCTTGCGCGAAGATGCCGATCGTGGTGCCGTACTGGTCCTTGTAGGGCTCGTACACCAGGTCGATGTAGCGCTGGCTGATCGGGCCGTTGCGCTCGCGCTGGACCGAGATCGGCATCGCGCGCGTGGTCCAGGCCTCGCCGGTGCGGTACACCTGGTCGAGGAATTCTTCGTAGCCCTGCCCCGCCACCTCGGGCAGCGCCTCCCACACCGCCTTGCCGATCAGTTCGCGATGCCCGACCAGCTGGTAATAGGCTTCGTTGACCATCTCGAACACGTGCTTGGGTCCCATCAGCACGGCGACGAAACCGGGCGCCTGGTTGAACAGGCTGCGCAGGTGCTCGCGCTCGTTGTTCAGGATGCGCGAGAGCGCCTCGTGCATCTGGGCGCGGTTGAAGTTTTCGGCATGGCTGTCGCTCGGCGGCGTCAGCTGCAGGGTCGCGACCTCGGACTGCTGGTCGTAGCGATACAGCTCGGTGACGTCGACCGCATTCTGGAACAGAAGAACGGGCTGCCCATCCTCGCCCAGCACCGGCGTGTGCACGGTGCTCCAGTAGCGTTCCTCGTACTTCTTCCCTTCCGGCGTATTGACCTCGACCGCGTAGCGCACGAAAGCGCTGGTGTCCGGCTGCCCCTTGGCCAGCGCGCGCAGCATCGAGGCTTTTACTTCGGTGATGTTGGTGGCCTCGGCATTGCTTTCCTCGGCCGGAAAGGCCTCGAACACGTTGCGCCCGACGATGTCTTCTTCGGTGCGCTGGACCGAGCGCAGGTAGGCTCCGCTGGCGCCGACGATGGTCAGGTCGGGCGTCATCACGAGATAGGGATAAGGAGTGACGCGAAACAGCGCCTGGAAATCCGATAAGGTCATCATGCGCGGAATTGTCGCATGGATGCCCGTGCACGCCTAAGCGCCGCCATACCGGACAGCCGCGCTTGAGGCTATCGGCTGGTGACCTGGCATGAATCCAATTCGCCCCGCCCTGAGTTTTCCTCGTTTGCGCGCGCGGCCACGGTCCGCGAACATGGGCTTACAACCAACACCCATGGAGACACAACATGTTACTCAAGGAACGCGTGGCAATCGTAACCGGCGGCGCCGGCACCAACGGCCTGGGCTTCGCCACCGCCCGCATGCTGGCCGCGCACGGCGCGCAAGTCGTGATCCTCGACCTGGCCGCCGCCAATCCGGCCGCGGCCGCCGCCGAACTGGGCACGGGGCACCTCGGGGTGGTGGCCGACGTCACCAGCAAGGAGCAATGCGAAGCCGCCGCCGCGGCCGCCGTGGAGAAATACGGCCGCATCGACATCCTGTTCAACAACGCCGGCATCACCCAGGCGCGCAAGACGCTCGATATCTCGGCGGCCGACTACGACGCCGTGCTCGACGTCAGCCTGCGCGGCACGCTGTTGATGTCGCAGGCAGTGCTGCCGGCCATGCAGCGCCAGGGCAGCGGCAGCATCATCTCGACCTCGTCGGTGTCGGCCCAGCGCGGCGGCGGGATCCTGGGCGGACCGCACTACTCGGCGGCCAAGGCCGGCGTGCTGGGGCTGACGCGGGCGATGGCGCGCGAGTTCGGCCCGGACAACATCCGCGTCAACGCCATCACGCCCGGCCTGATCGCGACCGACATCATCAAGGGCAAGCTGACCGAGGAGAGAAAAGGCGAGATCGCCCGGGACATTCCGCTGGCGCGCCTGGGACGGGCGAACGACATCGCCGGCGCCGTCGTCTTCCTCGCCAGCGACTTGTCGGCCTATTGCACGGGCATCACGCTCGATGTGAATGGGGGGATGCTGATCCACTGACCGGCATAGGTGCCCGTAGGGTGGGCTCTCGAGCCCACGCGGAACCACGCATGCATATGGAAAGTGCTGTTCGCGAACACTGCGGTGTGCACAGGTACGACCGCGTGGGCTCGAGAGCCCACCCTACGCGTCCTCAGGCGCCCCCATTCGGGTCGCTCTTCTCCCCATCCACAAACCCCCGTATCCACTCCAGCACCGTGTGCACCGCCCCGAGCCCCTCGCGGCTTTTGGGCACCGCCAGGTAATGCGCGGTCGCCTCGATGGCCAGTTCCCCGAACGGACACACCAGCCGCCCATCGCGCAGGTAGTCGTGCACCAGCACGGTCGACTCGATGCACATCCCCAGTCCGTTCTCGGCCGCACTGAGCGTCATGAAAGCGCGGTCCAGGCGCAGCCCGCGCACGGGGTTCAGGCAACCGGGCGCGAAGCGCGCGATCCACTCGTCCCACGACGTCAGCGAGACATCGTTCTGGATCAGGTAGAAATTCTCGATGTCGGCGGCCGGCAGCGGCAAGGTCCAGCCCTCGACCAGGGCCGGGCTGCACACCGGCAGGTAGCGCTCGCGCCGCGAGATCGGCTCGACGTGGATGCCGGCCGACGCGGGCGGGCGGCCGTAGGTCACCGCGACGTCGACGCCGCTGTTCGAAAAATCCGGCGCCTGGTGCACCGCCCACAAGCGGACGTCCATGTCCGGATGGGCGCGCAAGAAGGCCGGCAGGCGCGGCATCAGCCAGATCGCGGCGAAGCTCGGCGCGCACTGGATCGTCACCACCTGCTGCTGGCTGCTGCTGCGGTCGAGGATGGTGCGCAGCTCGTCGTCGATCTCGCCGAAGGAGCGCCGGATCACCTCGAACAGGCGCGCCCCGGCCTCGGTCGGCACCACGCCGCGCCGCGCGCGCTCGAACAGCAGCGTGCCGAGCGCCTCTTCCAGCGTCTGGATCGAATGGCTCACCGCCGAGGCCGTGATCGACAGCTCCTGGGCGGCGCTGGCGAAGGAACGGTGCATGTAGGCGGCCTCGAAGGCTTGCAGGCCCTTGAGGGAGGCCTTGCGCAGGGCGCGGTATCGCTGAACTGGTTTCATCTATGGCTCAAAAATACTCGCTATACGGTTCATGGGTCCATTTATACACTGGGTCCATCAAGCGCTGCCTCAGACAGCGATCCATTCAACCACTGGAGACCCAACATGGAGCAACAAGACAGCCTGGCCGCCCTGCGCGGCGCAGCCTACCGCATCCGCCGCTACGCCCTGCGCATGGGCGAAGTCCAGGGCCAGGGCTATGTCGGCCAGGCCCTGGGCATGGCCGATATCCTCGCCGTATCCTACCGCCATGCGCTGAATTATCGGCCGGATGCGCCCGAATGGGAAGGCCGCGACCGCTTCCTGCTCTCGCACGGCCATTACGCCATCGCCCTCTATGCCGCCCTGCTGGAGGCGGGCATCATTCCCGAGTCCGAACTGGAGACCTACGGCAGCGACGACAGCCGCCTGCCGATGTCGGGCATGGCAACCTACACCCCCGGAATGGAGATCTCGGGCGGCTCGCTCGGCCAGGGCCTGAGCATCGCGGTCGGCATGGCGCTCGGCCTGCGCCAGAAGGGCAATCCCGCCTTCGTCTACAACTCGATGTCGGACGGCGAACTGGACGAAGGTTCGACCTGGGAAGCGGCGCTGTCGGCCGCCCACCACGGGCTCGGCAACCTGGTCACCCTGGTCGACATCAACAACCAGCAGGCCGATGGCCCCTCCGGCAAGATCCTCGGCTTCGAACCGCTGGCCGACAAGTGGGCCGCTTTCGGCTGGTTCGTCCAGCGCGTGAACGGCAACGACATCGGCGCCGTGCGCGCCGCCTTCGACGCGGCCCGCGCCCACGATCAAGCGCAGCCGCGCGTGATCCTGTTCGAGACCCTGATGGGCAGCGGCGTGCCCTTCCTGGAAGAGCGCGACAAGAACCACTTCATCCGGGTCGAAGCCGACGAATGGCAGCAAGCCATCGCGATCCTCGACGCAAACCATGCAGGAGACACCCAATGAACCAGGCAACCCTCACCAAACCGCGCCTGACCACCTCGGCCATGATCGCCTCGATCGCCGGCGAAGGCCAGCGCACCCAGAGCGCGCCCTTCGGCCACGCCCTGGTGCAGCTCGCCGGCGAACGGCCGGACATCGTCGGCATGAGCGCCGACCTGGCGAAATACACGGACCTGCACATCTTCGCCAAGGAGTTCCCGCAGCGTTTCTTCCAGATGGGGATGGCCGAGCAGCTCCTGATGGGCGCCGCCGGCGGCATGGCCAAGGAAGGGTTCACGCCCTTCGTCACGACCTACGCCGTGTTCGCCGCGCGCCGGGCCTATGATTTCATCCACCAGGTGATCGCCGAGGAAAACCTGAACGTCAAGATGGTCTGCGCCCTGCCCGGCCTGACCACCGGCTACGGCCCCAGCCACCAGGCGACCGAGGACATCGCGATCTTCCGCGGCGTGCCGGGCCTGACCATCGTCGACCCCTGCGATGCGCTCGACACCGAGCAGGCCACGCATGCGATCGCCGCCCACCAGGGCCCGGTCTACATGCGCCTCCTGCGCGGCAAGGTGCCGCTGGTGCTGGACGAGTACGATTACCGCTTCGAGCTGGGCAAGGCGAAACTGCTGCGCGACGGGCGCGAGGTGCTGGTCATCTCGAGTGGCATCATGACGATGCGCGCGCTGGAAGTGGCCGAGCAGCTGCGCGGCGACGGCGTCGGCGTGGCGGTGCTGCACACGCCGACCATCAAGCCGCTCGACGAAGAGGCCGTGATCCGCGAAGCCTCGAAACCGGGGCGCCTGGTGGTGGTGGCGGAAAACCACTCGGTCGTCGGCGGGCTGGGCGAAGCGGTGGCGGGCACGCTGCTGCGCGCCGGGGTGGCGCCGGCGCGCTTCCGCCAGGTCGCGCTGCCGGATGCCTTCCTCGACGCCGGCGCGCTGCCGACGCTGCACGACCGCTACGGCATCTCGCTCGATGCCATGGCAGCCAGCATCAAGCGCTGGCTAAGCTAGACAGTACGCGGCGCGCGGCCAGCCAGGAGGCACAGACCTCCGGGCCGCGCAGCCAATAAAATGTGCCGCGTGTGGAAGCTGATCCCCGGGCACCAGAACGGTTTTTTGGAGACAAACATGAAATCGCATTCCGTCCTTTCCACGGCCGGCGCCGTCGCGGACTCCTCCGCACCCGCCCTCGATATCGAAACGCGCGCCTATGCCAAGGTGATGCGCCGCCTGGTCCCCTTCCTCATGCTGTGCTACCTCGGCGCCTACCTGGACCGGGTGAACGTCGGCTTCGCCAAGTTGCAGATGCTCAGTGACCTGGGCTGGAGCGACACCGTCTACGGCCTCGGCGCCGGCGTCTTCTTCATCGGCTACTTCCTGTTCGAGGTGCCGAGCAACATGGTGCTGCACCGCTTCGGCGCCCGCCGCTGGCTGGCGCGCATCATGATCACCTGGGCCATGATTTCGGCCAGCTTCAGCGTGGTCGAGTCGCCCACCGCCTTCTACGTGCTGCGCTTCCTGCTGGGCGTGGCCGAGGCGGGCTTCGCGCCGGGCGTCATCCTGTATATCACCTACTGGTTCCCGTCGGCGCGCAGGGCGAAAGTGATGGCGATCTTCTTCATGGCGATCCCGCTGGCGAGCATCGTCGGCGCACCGCTCTCGGGCTGGGTCATGGCATCCTTCTCCGGGCTGCACGGCCTGGCAGGCTGGCAATGGCTGTTCGCACTGGAAGCCGTGCCCTCGCTCCTGCTCGGCATCGCGATCCTGTTCTACCTGGACGACAGCATCGGCGCCGCGAAATGGCTCACGCCCGACGAAAAGGCCGTCCTGCAACGCAATATCGCGAAGGAGGAAGACGGCAAGGTGGCCCACCATTCGGTCAAGGACTTCTTCGCCGACCGCCGCCTGTGGCTGCTGACCGCCATCTACTTCTGCATCGTGATGGGCCAGTACGGCATCACCTTCTGGCTGCCGGCCATCCTCAGGAATGCCGGGGTGGCCGGCGTCGGCACGGTCGGCCTGCTGGCGGCGATTCCCTACGCCGTCGCCCTGCTCTGCCTGCCGCTGGTCGGCCGCAGTTCCGACCGCACCCTGGCCCGGCGCCTGCACTGCGGCGTGCCGATGCTGGTTGCGGCGGCGGCCCTGTTCGCCCTGCCCTTCACCGACGGCGTGACGACGGCCTTGGCCCTGCTCAGCGCGGCGGCGGCCGGCGCGATCTGCGGCACCTCCCAGTTCTGGGCCTTGCCGACCGCCTTCCTGGGCGGGATGACGGCGGCGGCGGGGATCGCCACCATCAACTGCATCGCCAACCTGGCCGGTTTCTTCTCGCCCTCCCTGGTCGGCTGGCTGAACGACTTCACGGGAAAACAGGGCGCCGGCCTGTGGCTCACCGCCGGCGCCCTGCTGCTGGGCGCCTGCATGCTGGCCCTGGTGCCGCGCCAGGTAGTGGACCGCTGATCCGGGCCGGACCGGGACGGCATCCTCATGTAAAATCCCGAGCTGGCATTCTTATCGGGTAGCAGTCGTATGGGTTGGTTCGGCAAATTGTTGGGCGGTGCGCAAGCACCCGGGACGGGTACGCCGCCCCCCGGGACGGCGCCGGACGCGCTCGACGCCGCCCCCGCTACGGCCTTCGAGATCGACGCCGCCTGGTACCGCTGGCTGGCCGCCGCGCCGCCGCCACGCGCCCCGGCGCAGCTCGAGCTGCGCATTCTCGACGAGCTGGCGCGCCTGACGCAGGCGCCGGTGGCCGGCGCCGCGCTGGTGCCGCGGGTTCCGGAGATCATCCCGCAGCTGATGCGCACCCTGCAGGGCGAGGACATGAACGCCGCCGAACTGTCGCGCCAGCTCAGCCAGGACATGGTGCTCGTGGCCGAGGTCTACCGCGAAGCGAACCGCCCGGCCTACCTGCCGCGCTACCATTCGGGTCCGCCGATCAACAGCATCCAGGGCGCCATCATGCTGCTCGGGCAGAACGGCATGCGCATGCTGCTGGCGCGCGTGGCCTTCCGCCCGATCGTCAGCATGCAGAGCGGACGCGTGGCCCGGCGCACCGCGCCGCTGATCTGGCGCCAGTCCGAAAAGAGCGCCCTGGCCGCCAGCCTGCTCGCGCCAGGCCTGCGCGCGAACGCCTTCGACGCCTACCTGGCCGGGCTGATGGAAAACGTCGGCCTGGTGGTCTCGTTCCGCCTGGTCGACCAGCTGTGCCCGGACGAAGCGCTGCCCTGGTCGGACCCCTTCATTGCCGGCCTGTTCCTGCATGCGCGCACCCTGTCGGCATGCATCGCGCGCCTGTGGGAGTTTCCCGAAACGGTGGCGGCGGCAATCGAGGCCGCGGGCCGGCCCGACGCGCCAGTCCTTGCCCAGGCCCTGGCCAAGGGCGGGCGCCTGGCCAGGCTGCGCATGCTGGTCGACGCGGCCGAGTATGCGCCCGACGATCCCTTCGTCGTCGACGGCCTGGATGAAGCGGCGCTGGCGATTTTCGAGAAACTGCGCGACGAGGAATGAGCCGGGCGGCCTGAAGGCGTGCGGGGCAGGCCCGGAATGCTGCAATCTCACAACACCTCGGCGCCATATGCATGCCGAACGTGCCATATCGCTGATTTGTTACATCAACCTTGCCCGCTAGCAACAGTCTGCGGTTAAAATCCCGCCCTGCATAATCACTTTATCTGGAAAAATGGCATGAAAGGCATCGTATTCAATCTGCTGGAAGAGGCAGTCAGCACCGAGTTCGGCGACGCAACCTGGGACCGCTTGCTCGACGACGCCGGCCTCGACGGTGCCTACACCTCGCTCGGCAGCTATGACGACGCCGAGATCGTGCGCCTGGTCGGCGTGGCATCAAAGGCGCTCGGGATTCCCGAACCGGACGTGCTGCGCTGGTTCGGGCGGCGCGCCATGCCGCTGCTGGCGAAGCGCTACCCGACCTTCTTTTCCGGCCATCCGGACACGCGCAGTTTTCTCCTCACCCTGAACAGCATCATCCATCCCGAGGTGCGCAAGTTGTATCCGGGCGCGGCGCCGCCGGTCTTCGATTTCGACACCGGCGACAGCGAGCGCCTCGTCATTGGCTATAACTCGGCGCGCCGCCTGTGCGCGCTGGCCGAGGGCTTCATGGCCGGCGCGGCCGAGCACTACGGCCAGCAGGCCGAGATCAGCCAGCCCGAGTGCATGCACCACGGCGCGGCCAAGTGCAGCTTCCACGTGCGGTTCCGCGCGTGAACGCAGGCGAAGCCGGCGCCCTCTCGAACCCCGCGGACGCAGAAATCGCACGCCTGCAGCGGCGCCTGCGCCGCGAGACGGCGGCGCGCCAGGAAGCCGAAGCGATCGCCGAGCGCGGCCTGCGCGACCTGTTCCAGCGCCAGCAGGAAATCGGCCTGCTCGAGAGCATTGCGGTCGCCGCCAACGAAGCGGCGGGCGTCGACGACGCGATGCGCCGTGCGCTCGAAGCCGTGTGCCGCTACGCCGCCTGGCCGCTCGGCCACCTGTTGCTGGTGCCTGAAGGCGGCGCCGGCGCGCCGCTCGACTCCACGCCCATCTGGCACGACGAAGGCGCGGGCCGTTTCGACGCCCTGCGCCGGCTGAGCGAGTCCATGGTCTTCGCGGGCGAAGTCGGCCTGCCCGCCCGGGTGGTCAGCACCGCGGCGCCGGCCTGGGCCAACGCCGGCGCGGCGAATGCCGGCGACTATCCGCGCATGCCGCTGCTGGTGCAGCTCGGCCTGTCCTCCCTGTTCGCCTTCCCGGTCGTGATCGGCAACGAAGTGGTGGCCGTGCTCGAGTTCTTCAGCCGCGAGCTGCAGACGCCGGACGAATCGATGCTGCGCCTGATGGCGCAGATCGGAACCCAGCTCGGACGGGTGATCGAGCGCCGCCGCGCCCAGGACCGGCTGGTACACGACGCGCTGCACGACCCGCTGACCCAGCTCGGCAACCGCAAGCTCTTCCTCGACCGCCTCGACCATTTCCTGGTGCGCTCGCAGCGCATCCCGGACTACCAGTTCGCCGTCCTGTTCGTCGATCTCGACCGCTTCAAGGCGATCAACGACGGTCTCGGCCACCAGGCCGGCGACCAGGTGATCGTCGCCACCGCGCGGCGCCTGACCGCCTGCCTGCGCCAGAACGACCTGGTGGCGCGCGAGGCCGCCGACGGCGACTATGTCGTGTCGCGCCTGGGCGGCGACGAGTTCACCATCCTGCTCGACAACGTGACCGGCCCCGCCACGCCGATCCGGGTCGCCGAACGCCTGCTCAAGGCCCTGGCCACGCCCATCGTCGTCGGCCAGCAGCACGTGTTCGTCACCGCCAGCATCGGCATCGCGATGAGTTCCAGCGGCTACGAAGACGTACAGGTGATGCTGCGCGACGCCGACATCGCGATGTACCACGCCAAGCAGAACGGCCGTGCGCGCTGGATGATGTTCGACCAGACGATGCAGGAAGGCGCGCTGCGCCGCCTCACGCTGGAGGCCGAGCTGCGCCTCGCGCTGGACGCGAACCAGCTGTTCCTGCAATACCAGCCGATCATCACGCCGGGCGACGGCATGATCAGCGGCTTCGAAGCGCTGCTGCGCTGGCGCCATCCGGTGCTGGGCATGATCTCGCCGCTCGAGTTCATCCCGGTGGCCGAGGAAGTGGGCCTGATCGGGCAGATCGGCAGCTGGGTGCTGGAGGCAGCCTGCCTCCAGCTGCGCGAATGGCAGCGCGGGCGCGCCCTGCCCTTGAGCATGAGCGTCAACGTCTCCGCCGTCCAGCTGGCGGGCGGCGAACTGGTGAAGGTCGTGACGCGCGTGCTCGCGGAAACCGGCATCGCCCACGGCAGCCTGAAGCTGGAACTGACCGAAAGCGCCGTGATGGCCGATGCCGACCATGCGCTGGCGGTGTTCAAGGAACTCAAGGCGCTCGGGGTGCGCCTCAGCCTCGACGACTTCGGCACCGGCTATTCCTCGCTCAGCCACCTGAGGCGCCTGCCGATCGATACGCTCAAGATCGACCGCTCCTTTGTCAGCGCCATGGACAGCCACAGCGACAAGCGCCAGATCGCCGAAGTGGTGGTCATGCTGGCCCGCACGCTGGGGCTGGACGTGGTCGCCGAAGGCGTGGAAACGCGCGCCGAACTCGACATCCTGCGCGAGATGGGCAGCGATTTCGTGCAGGGCTATTTTTATTTCCGCCCGCTCGACGGGGAGGCCGCCACCCTGGCCCTGGCCGACGAGGCCAGCTAGGCCAGCAAGCGCTGCGGGTGACTGTAGACCACGTGGCGCCCGCCGCGCACGAAGCCGGCCAGGGTCAGGCCGGCGCCCTCGGCCATGTTCACCGCCAGCGCCGTCGGCGCCGAAATCGCGGCCAGCAGGCCAAAGCCGGCGCGCGCCGCCTTCTGCACCATCTCGAAGCTGGCGCGGCTGGTGACCACGGCAAAGCCCTCGCCCACATCCACTTTGTCACGCGCCAGCGCGCCGACCAGCTTGTCGAGCGCATTGTGGCGGCCGACGTCTTCGCGCACGCACAGCAGCTGGCCGTCGCGCCCGGCCCAGCCGGCGGCATGCACGGCGCCGGTTGCCTGGTGCAGGTGCTGGCGCCCTGTCATCTCGTTCATCGCGCGGTGCAGCGCGGCGGCCTGGAAACGCGCTTCGTTCAAGGGGCGGGCTTCCGGCAGGCAGGCCTCCTGCTCGAAATAATCGAGGCTGTCGACGCCGCACAGCCCGCAACCGGTCTTGCCCGTGCGCGCCATCCGCGTCCCTTTCAGGCGCGCCATGGCGCCGGAAGCGATGCGCATCTCGATGGCGATGCCGCGCGCCGTGCGTTCGACCTCGATGTCGTAGACGTCGCGCGCATGGCGCACGATGCGCTCGCCCAGCGTAAAACCGAGGGCGAAGTCTTCCAGGTCGAGCGGCGACGCCAGCATCACCGCATGCGTGATGCCATTGTAGACCAGCGCCACCGGCACCTCGTCGGCCACCAGCTCGCTGCCCTCCTGCATCCTGTCGCCCTCGCAGCGGCTGGCGGGCAGCCGCCGCGTCGCCTCGGGGGCCCCACCTAAAAACGGTTCGGCCGCGTTCATCGCGCCCTCCCGGTCCGTTCGACCAGCACGTCGATCGCTTTCGCGGCGGGCACCTTGCTCTCCTTCGCGTGGTGCCAGAGTGGGATCAGCGGATTACACTCCGGGAAGTAGCCGGCGATCGTCCCCTCCGGAATATCGTAGGGCACCAGCACCAGGCCCGCGACCTGGCGCTCGACGCCGTCGTCGGTGGCGCTGCGCAGGGTGACGATGTCGCCCTGCGCCAGCGCCCGTCTGGCCAGGTCGGCGCGGTTCATGAAGAGCACCATGCGGCTGCCGTAGACGCCGCGGAAGCGATCGTCCTGGCTGTAGATCGTTGTGTTGAACTGGCCGTCGCTGCGCACCGTGAACAGGCGCATCGTGGCCGGGTTCTGCTTCAGGTCGGGGTCGCCCGCCAGGCCTTCGGGCGCCGTGAACTGCGCCTTGCCGCTTTCCGTCCTGAAGACCCGGTGCGCCGCGCCGACCGGCTTGCGAAAGCCGCCCGGCGTCCACATGCGCGCATTGAAGTCGTGGAAGATGTCCGGATAGGTTTCGGCAATGGCATCGCGGATGCTGCCGTAGTCCGCCACCCAGGCGTCCCAGTCGACGCGCGGATTCGGGTCGAGTGTGGCCTGCGCGATGCCGGCGACGATGGCCGGTTCCGACAGCAGCTCGTGCGAGGCCGGTTCCGCCATGCCGCGCGAGCCGTGGATGCAGGCGGTGCTGTCCTCGACCGTGACGGCCTGCTCGCCGCCGAGCTGGCGGTCGACCTCGATCCGCCCCAGGCAAGGCAGGATATACGAGGCCTTGCCGTGGATGACGTGGTTGCGGTTGAGTTTTGTCGCGATCTGCACCGTCAGCGGGATCTCGCGCCAGGCCGCTTCCATCAGCACGGTCTCGGGCACGGCGCGCAGGAAGTTGCCGCCCAGGGCAATGAAAGCCGGCACCTTGCGCGCCAGGATCGCTTCGCAGGCTTCGACCGTGTTCATGCCCTTCTTCGTCGGCGGCTCGAACCCGTACTGTTCCTTCAGCTTGTCGAGCGGCGCGAGTTCCGGCTTTTCCGTGATCCCGACCGTGCGCTGGCCCTGCACGTTCGAATGCCCGCGTACCGGACAGACGCCGGCGCCGGGCTTGCCGATGTTCCCGCGCAGGAGCAGCAGGTTGACGATCATCGCCACGTTCTGCACGCCGTTGCGGTGCTGGGTCAGGCCCATGCCGTAGACGCCCAGCACGGCGCTGGAACCGGCATACACGGCCGCCGCACTCTCCAGCGCCGCGCGCTTCAGGCCCGATTCGCGTTCGATGTCAGGCCAGCCGCAATCGCGCACTGCCTGCGCGAAGTCGTTGAAGCCCTGCGTGTGCTCCTGGATGAATTCGGTGTCGAGCACGCGCTGGGCGCCGGCCGCCACCGCGTCGTCGTCGAGCGCCAGGATGGCCTTGGCCAGGCCCATGATCGCCGCCGTGTCGCCGCCGGGCTTGACCTGATGGTGCTGGGTGCTGATCGCCGTCTCCTGCCCGGTCAGCATCTCGACCGGCGACTGCGGATTGGTGAAGCTCACCAGGCCGCGCTCGCGCAGCGGATTGAAGGTGATGATCGGCACGCCGCGGCGGCGCGCTTCCTGCAGCTGGTGCAGCATGCGCGGGCTGTTCACGCCGACGTTCTGGCCGAAGAAGAAGATGCAGTCGGTCTGCGCGAAGTCGTCCAGCACCACGGTGCCGACGCCGTCGCCGATGGTCTTCTGCAGCGCCACCGAGGTGCTTTCGTGGCACATGTTCGAGCTGTCGGGCAGGTTGTTGTTGCCGTACATGCGCGCCAGCAGGCCGTACATGTAGGAGGTCTCGAGCGAGGCGCGTCCGGAGCTGTAGAACACGACCTGTTCGCGCTCGTACGTCCGCAGGGCCGCGCCGATCTCGGCGAAGGCCGTGTCCCAGGCCACCGGCCGGTACTTGTCGCTGGCCGCGTCCCAGCGCAGCGGGGTAGTGAGCCTGCCCTGGTCTTCCAGCTGGTGGTCGCTCCAGGCTTCCAGTTCGGTCACCGTATGGCGCTCGAAAAAGTCGGCGCCGATGCGCTTGCTGGTGGTTTCCCAGGCGGTCGCCTTGGCGCCGCTCTCGCAGAATTCGAAGGGATGCGGATTGGCCGGCTTGGCCCAGGCGCAGCTGACGCAGGCGTAGCCGTCCGTCTTGTTCTGCTTGGCCAGCAGCGCGCTGTCCTTCAGCGCCGCGCGCTGGTCGAACAGGATGTGCGCCACCTCGCCCACCGAGCCCCAGCCGCCGGCGGGCATGGTGGCCGGCTTGATGCGTAAATTGTCGGAATCCTTGCTCATGCTGTTCCCCCGATTGACCGATGGGATACCCTAGCCTGCGGCCACGCGCGCCTCTGTGCGCTTGCGCACCCAGCGCCGCCATCCGCTGACGGTGCCGGGACAGGGCCAGGACGGGGCCGGGGCAGGATCCCGGCTATACTGCCGCCATGCGCATACAGCTGTTTTCCGACCTCCACCTCGAACGCTATCCGGCCTTCCAGCCCGAACTGCGGCCGGATGCCGACGTCATCGTCCTCGCCGGCGACATCGGTTCCTACCAGGGCGGCTCGCGCCTGTCGGGCACCGACTTCGGCCTGGAACGCTTCGCGCCGGCCCTGGGCGCCACCAGGGCGCAGGTGCTCTACGTTCCCGGCAACCATGAATACGACGGCCTCGAATTCGACGAAGCCCACGCCCGCCTGCGCGACACCTGCGCCCGCCTCGGCATCACCTGGCTCGACCGCGAGACGGTCACGATTGGCCACGTCCGCTTCATCGGCACCACGCTCTGGGCCGATTTCGACGCGCTGGCCGGCGGCCACGAACTGACGAAACAGCTGCAGCTGCGCGAAAAGGCGATCCGCGCCGCCAACTACTACCTCAACAAGAACACGACGCTGCGCGATGGCGCACCGGTGCTGGCCGACGGCTGGCGCGCGATGTCGCTCGACTGCCAGCAATGGCTGCGCGCGGCGCTGGCCGTCCCCTTCGACGGCGTCACGGTCGCCGTCACCCACTTCGCGCCCAGCCTGAAAAGTGCCGACCCGCGCTACGGCGTCAGCCCCGGCACGGCGGGCTTCTGCAATTCGCTCGACGATTTGCTGCCCCTGGCCGACGTCTGGATGCACGGCCACCTGCACTGCCTGAACGATTACGTGGCGACCGGCGTCGAGAACGGGCGCGCCTGGTCCTGCCGGGTCGTCGCCAATCCGCTCGGCTACCTCAGCAAGGGCGAACAGGAAGGTTTCCGACCGGGGCTGGTGATCGAGCTGTAGGCTGGACTCGGGCCGCCGGCTTACGGCGTGACCGCCGCGCGTTCCTCGCGCGTCAGCACCCGGGGTGCCCTGATGGGCGCACCGGCCGTATCGAAGAAGGGATTGCTGCGCCAGCCGCCGCCCAGGCGCGCCTTGGCCAGCTCCATGCCGATCCGCGCGACGGCGAACACCATGCTCACCGGCGTCGATTTCACTGGCCTGTTGGCCGAGCCGGTATTGGCCGTGAAGCGCGCGCGACCCAGCGCGCGGTCGAGTCCTTCGTCCGGCGCGTCGAGGCAGGTGCGTACCAGCCCCACATACGACATCTTCGGATCGCGCGGGGTATTCCCGACCGGCGTGTTGCAGCAGGACGCATACCAGCGATAAATCCCTTTCGGGCTGAGCGACATGCAGGCCAGGTGTTCCAGCCCTTCAGTAAAACGCAGCGCCGCCGGCAGGGCCGCCTCGACCTCGGTACCGCCGGCCGCATCGAGCACCGCGTCCTCCGCCTTCAGGAACCGGGCAAAGGCCTGGCAGTCCTTGCAATAGCACACCGCGCGCGCCGCAACGCGCGCGGCGTCGACCTCCCCTTGCAGCTTGCCGCAACGGCAGCGCAACCGAATGTTCATCCGCCCGTCTCCCCGGTAAGAAAAACCGAACTCAGAAAAAATGGCGCCAGTCTTCCAGCCAGCCCGGGAAAGCGCTCGCTTCCATCGGATTGGCGATGTGATATCCCTGCGCATAGGTGCAGCCCAGTCCCTGCAGGAAGTCCCAGTCCTGGCGCGTCTCGACGCCGACCGCGACCGACATCCGGTCCAGGCTGTGCGCCAGGCTGAGGCAGGAGCGCAGCACGGTGCCGAGCGGGCGCCGCTTCGAGGCGCCGTCGACGAAGCTGCGGTCGATCTTGAGTTCGGTGAACGGAATGCGCGCCAGCAGCTGCAGGTTGGAGCGGCCGGTGCCGTAGTCATCGATGGCGAGGCCGAATCCCATCATCCGCAGGCGCACCAGGCGCTCGATGAAGTTCGGGTCCGTGTTCAGGACCGAGGACTCGGGCATCTCGAAGGTGATGTAGTCGGGCAGCACCCCGTGGCGGGCCAGGCAGGCGCCCATCTGGCGCAGGAAGGACGGGTGCGCCAGGGTCTCGGGCGCCAGGTTGATCGAGATCGAGATCGGCGTGCCCTGGTCGTGCAGCCAGCGGCAGCGCTCGACCGACAGCTCGATCATGCTCCAGTCGAGGAAGTCGATGCGGTTGTTCTGCTCGAGCGCGTCGATGAAGGCCGAGGGGCCGAGCAGGCCGTGTTCCGGATGGTTCCAGCGGGCGAAGGTCTCCAGGCCCTTGACCTGGCCGGTGGCCAGCTCGATCTTCGGCTGGAAGAAGGGCTCGAACTGGCGCTTCTGCAGGCCGCTGCCGATTTCGGCGAAGGTGAAGCGCGGCGTGGTGTCGACGCGGTCGGGAAGCACGGCCGGCGCGTAGTTGTCGAGCAGGGGTTTGAGTTTGGCGGCGGTGACCGGTTTCGAGACGGAGCCGAGCAGGTCGATGCCGTAGACCTGGGCCAGCGTCTCGACCGAGAACAGCAGATTCGCCGGCTGGGCGCCGGTGACGACCAGGCTGATGCCGGAATCGAGCCCGGCCAGGTTGCGGATCAGTTCCAGCCCGTCCATGCCGGGCAGCGCGAGGTCGATGATGGCCACGTGCACGCGCGGCGTGAAGCCGGCCTGGAAGGTGCGCAGCGCCATGTGCCCGTCGGGCACGTCGGTGACGCGGCTGGCGCCGAGGCGCCCGAGCATCTCGACCAGGGCGGCGCGCTGGGTGCTATCCCCTTCGGCTACCAGAAAATGCAAATGCGCGATGTCCATCTTCACTCCACAGTTGTTGCCCCGAGCTTAACCTAGGGGCGGCGATTGCGTCTATGCCCGCTTTCAGGCCTGCCGTTGGCGCAGCTGCTCGAAGAAGCAAATGGCGCCCGCCGCCGCCACGTTCAGCGACTCGACCCGGCCCGCATGCGGGATCACGACCTGGTGGGTGGCGCGTCCCATCAGGTCGTCGGCCACGCCCTGCCCTTCGTGCCCGAGCAGCCATGCGACCGGGCCGCGCAGGTCGACCTGCCACAGCTTCTGCTCGGCATAGCCGCTCATCGCCAGGACGGAAATGCGCGATGCATCGATCAGGGCGCCGAGATCGACATGCTCGAAGATCTCGAGCACGAAGTGCGCACCCATCGCCGCGCGCAGCACCTTGGGCGACCAGCAGAAGGCGGTGCCGGCGCTGCAGAACACCTGGGTGATGCCGGCTGCGGCCGCGCTGCGCAGGATCGAGCCGACATTGCCGGGGTCCTGTACGCCGTCGAGCAGCACGGCGGACACGGTCATTGCGGCGGGCTGGACCGGCGCCGGCGTCTCGACCAGGAACAGCAGGTTGACGCCATGCTCGACCTGGCTGAGCGCGCCGAACAGCGCGTCCGGCAAGGCCGTCACGTGGGCGTGCAGGCTTTCGCAGCGCGCGACGATGTCCGCCACTTCCGGATTCTGCAGGGCGCCTTCCGAGACAACGCAGTGATTCGGCGCGCCAAGCAGCTCGAGCCAGGACTGGCACAGGTGCACGCCGTCGAGCAGCGTGCGCCCGGCCTTGCGCCGGGCCTGCGAGCTGGCGGCGAGGCTTTTCAGTTCCTTGTAGAAGGGATTGTCGCGCGAGGTGACCGACTTCATGCGAACGCCACGCCCTCGAGCGACCCTTGCGCCGCGGGCGGCGCGAACAGGTCCACCTGCAGCAGGTTGCGCACCGGCGCGAAGGAGCGGCGGTGCACCGGCGACGGGCCGTGCAGGCGCAGGCGTTCCAGGTGCAGGGCCGTCGAATAGCCCTTGTGCTGGTCGAAGCAGTATTCCGGATACTGCGCATGCAGGCGCACCAGTTCGGCGTCGCGCGCGGTCTTGGCCAGGATCGAGGCGGCCGAGATCGCGTGGCATTTGTCGTCGCCCTCGATCACGGCGTGGGCGCGGATGGCCATCGGCGGACAGCGGTTGCCGTCGATCAGGGCGATCGTCGGGATCGTGTGGAGCGCTTCCACCGCGCGGCGCATCGCCAGCATGGTGGCGTGCAGGATGTTCAGGGTGTCGATCTCGTCGCAGGACGCTTCGGCGATGGCCCAGGCCAGCGCGTATTCGCGGATCTGCGGCGCCAGCTCGTCGCGGCGCGCCTCGGTCAGCTTCTTCGAGTCGCGCAGCCCGTCGATCGGGCGTTTCGGGTCGAGGATGACGGCGGCGGCGAACACCGGACCGGCCAGCGGACCGCGGCCGGCCTCGTCGACGCCGCAGACGATGTCGAGATCGGTGAACGGGCGCAGCCGGGGCGGCAGGCCGGGGTAGAAGTTGACGCGTTTTTTGCTCATGGTGCTAATTTTCGTATTTCGATGTTCAGGGTGCGCGTCCGACGGATGCGTGCGTAACGCGTGGGCACAGGTGCCCACCCTACGTTACGCACCAGTCCGTGGCGGAAGCGCACCGTAGGGTGGGCTCCCGAGCCCACGCGTTTACGGACGTATGATCCCCAACACAGCCTCGGCACTCAGCGCGGCGCTGTCGCGCAGGAGGCTATGATGCATCTCCGTGAAGCGCTCCGCAAGCCGGTCGCGTCCTGCGGTGTCATTCAGTTGCGTCCACACCGCATCGGCCATCGCTTCCGGCGTGGCCGCATGCTGCAGCAGTTCCGGCACCAGGAATTCGCGCGCCAGGATGTTCGGCAGGCCGATCCAGGGCTGGTAGCCCATGTGGCGCATGATTTCCCAGGACGCCCGCATGACTTTATAGGCGATCACCATCGGCTTCTTGAACAGCGCCACTTCCAGCGTCGCCGTGCCCGACGCCACCAGCACCGCGTCGGCGGCGGCGATCGCCGTGTGCGAATCGTCCACCAGCGTCAACGCGATATCGTTCAGTCCCGCCTGCGCGACGATCTCGCTGAAATAAGCCCGCTGCTTTTCCCCCGCCATCGGCACCACGAAACGGAGGCCGGGATCGCGCCTGGCCAGCAGGCCGGCCGCGCGCACGAAGGGCTCGGCCAGGTATTTCAGTTCACCCATGCGGCTGCCGGGCATCACCGTCACCACGCGTGCATCGGGCGCGATGCCGAGCGCAGCGCGGGCGGCGCCGACGTCGGGCACCAGCGGGATCGTCTCGGCCAGCGGATGGCCGATATAGGTCACCGGCACGCCGGCATCACGGTAGATCTGCTCTTCGAAGGGGAAGATCACCAGCATGTGCGAGACCGCGCGCTGGATCTTCTTGATGCGCCCGCCGCGCCAGGCCCAGATCTGCGGGCCGACGAAGTGCACGGTCGGAATCCCGCCCGCGCGCAGCTGCTCTTCGAGCCCGAGATTGAAGCCGGGGTAGTCGGCGCCGATGAAGGCGGCCGGCCGGTCAGCCAGCAGGCGGTCGCGCAGGCGGTTCTGGATGCCCTTGATCTCGCGGTAGCGCGGGATGATCTCGAACAGGCCGCGCACAGTGAGGGTCTCGATCGGGACGTCCGATACAAGCCCCTGCTCGATCATGCGCGGGCCGCCGATGCCGTGGAAGCGCACGTTCGGGAGCTGGGGACGCAAGCCCGCCATCAGGCGGGCGGCGAGCATGTCGCCGGACACCTCGCCGGCGACCAGGGCCAAGGAGATGTCCGAAGCGCTGTTCGGGCTCAATTTGTCAGCGCACGATGCCACGGGTGGCAATGCCGAGGAAGTCGCGCATCGCGCGGATGTCAGGCGCTGCTTCCGGCATCGCCTCTTCTTCGCGCAGCAGGGCGGCCTTGGCTTCCTCGAGCGTCAGGTTCGAACGGTAGATGTGTTTGTACGCAGCGCGGATGCCGTCGATCTGGGGACGCGTGAAGCCGCGCCGTTTCAGGCCTTCGATGTTCACGCCGCGCGCGCCGGCCGGATTGCCCGAGACCAGGACAAAAGGCGGCACGTCCTGGGTCAGGCTGGTGTACATGCCGATGAAGGCATGGGCGCCGATCTTGCAGAACTGGTGCACGCCGGCGTAGCCGGACAGGATGGCGTGGTCGCCCACGTGCACGTGGCCGGCCAGCTGCGCATTGTTCGAGAAGATCGTGTGGCTGCCCACCTGGCAGTCATGGGCCAGGTGCACATAGGCCGAGATCCAGTTGTCGTCGCCCAGGCGCGTGACGCCTTCGTCCTGGGCCGTGCCGAGGTTGAAGGTGACGAATTCACGGATGGTGTTGCCGCTGCCGATTTCGAGGCGGGTCGGCTCGCCGTTCCATTTCTTGTCCTGCGGCGCGGCGCCGATGGAGCCGAACTGGAAGAACCTGTTGTCCTTGCCGATCGTCGTATGGCCTTCGATGACCACGTGCGGGCCGACGACCGTGCCGGCGTCGATGCGCACGTTCGGGCCGATGATCGAATACGGGCCGACTTCGACCGAGCTGTCGAGCTCCGCCTTCGGGTCGACGATCGCAGTCGCGTGAATCTTCGTCATTACTGCTCCGCTGCCTTTTCGTTCGCGCGAATGGTGCACATCAGTTCACCTTCGACCGCCACTTTGCCGTCGACGCTGGCCGTCGCCTTGTACTTCCAGATGCCGCGCGAAACGCGCAGGATCTCGACGTCCATCACCAGCTGGTCGCCGGGACCGACCGGGCGCTTGAAGCGCGCGTTGTCGATGCCGACGAAGTAGACGACCGAATTCTCGTCCGGCTTCACGTCCATCGTCATGAAGGATAGGATGGCGGCGGTCTGCGCCATCGCCTCGATCATCAGCACGCCCGGCATGACCGGCTGGTGCGGGAAGTGGCCGTTGAAGAATTCTTCGTTGACGGTCACGTTCTTGATCGCGGTGATGCGCTTGCCGACTTCGACGTCCAGCACGCGGTCGACCAGCAGCAGCGGATAGCGGTGCGGCAGGTATTCCTTGATCTCGGTGATCCCCAGGGTTCTTTTTTCGGTAGTCGTCATTGTTGTTCTGTCTTCGTCTTGATGATTTTTTCCAGCGCGCGGATCTTGTCGCGCATGCTGTTCAGGTTGCGCACGATGGCCGCCGACTTCTCCCATTCGGCATTCTTCGCGAGCGGATAAAAGCCCGTGTACTGGCCCGGTTCGAGCACCGAGCGCGAGACCATGCTGCCCGACGAGATGTGGACGTTGTCCGCGATCTCGAGGTGGCCCAGCACCATCGCCGCGCCGCCGAAGGTGCAGCGGCTGCCGATCTTCGCGCTGCCGGCCACGCCGACGCAGCCGGCCATCGCCGTGTGCTTGCCGATATGGCAGTTGTGGCCGATCTGGATCTGGTTGTCGAGCTTCACGCCGTCTTCGATGACGGTGTCGGCCAGGGCGCCGCGGTCGATCGAGGTGTTCGACCCGATGTCGACGTCGTCGCCGATCACCACGCGCCCGGTCTGCGGAATCTTGATATACACCCCTGCTTCGTTCGCAAAACCGAAACCGTCGCCGCCGATGACCGCGCCGGAGTGAATGATGCCGCGCGCACCGATGACGCACTTGCGATGGAAGGTCACGTTGGCGAACAGGTGGGTGCCCTCCCCGATCACCGCTTCACGGCCGACGAAGCAGCCATGGTCGATGACGGCGCCGGCTTTCACCACCGCCCCCGCTTCGACCGTCACGTGGGGCCCGATGTGGGCGCTCGCGTCGATCTCGGCCGATGGATCGACGACCGCGCTCGGATGGATGCCGGGACTTGGCGCAGCTTCTTCGAGCGATACGAAGTACTGGGCGGCGCGCGCGAAATAGGCGTAGGGGTTGGTGGTGACGATGCGGGCGCCGGCGTAGGTGGCGGCCACCGAGGGATCGTCCAGCGGCGACAGGATCAGCGCCGCCGCTTCGCTCTGGGCGGCGAGCGCGCGCAGCTTGCTGTTCGAGAGGAAGCTGATCTGGGTGGGGCCTGCGCTGTCGAGCGGCGCGATCGAGGCGACCACGAGATCCGGGTCGCCCGTCAGCTGGCCGCCGAAACGCTCGACCAGGTCGCCGAGGCGTACGCCCGGCTGGGTTTGTTCACGTTGTTCCAAAATTACTTGTCCAGCAGTTTCAGGATCCGGTCGGTGATGTCGATGCGCGGGCTCGACCAGGCCGCTTCTTGCAGCACGGCGTCGAGCTTTTCCTGCTCGGCGATCTGTTCGATCAGCTTGTAGGCCTTGGTGGCGATCGCCGCGCGCTCTTCCGACTTCCTCTGCATCAGGTCTTCGGTGAACTCGCGGTTCATGCGCTGCACGTCCTTTTCCATGTCGAACAGCTCGCGCGCGCGGCGGGTGCGTTCGATGTCGGTCAGGCGCGGCGCGTCGGCATCGAACTTCTCGCTCATCTGCTTGAACTTGGCGACCATCTCCTCGTTCGTCTTCTGGCGCTTCGAGAATTCGGCCTGGATCTTGGCGTCGGCCGCCTTGGCCATCTTCGATTCGGTCATCAGGCGCTCGGTGACCACGAAGCCGATGCGGCTCGGCGCCGTCTGCGCCCAGGCCAGCGGCGCGGCGCACAGGGCCGCCAGCACCAGGGCACAAGGCAAACTGCGCGCCAGGCCGCGTGGCAGGGAGGCTATCGGATTTTTCAACATATTTCTCCGCGATGAAAGGGTAAGTGCCGACGGGCGCCCGGTCAGAAGCCCGTGCCCATCTGGAACTGGAAGCGCTCGAGACGGTCGCCCGGTTTCGCATTCAGGGGCTTAGCATAACTCAAGCGCAGCGGGCCCACCGGCGAAATCCACGACAAGCCGATACCGGCGGCGTAACGCAGCTCGCCGAGGTAGATCTTCGACTTTTCCTGGTAGACCTGGCCGCCGTCGAGGAAGGTGAACCAGCGCAGGCTGCGGTCCTTGCCGCTGCCCGGGAACGGGAACTGCAGCTCGGCGCTGCCGATGACGCGCTTGGAGCCGCCGATGGCGTCGCCGTAGACCGGGTCGATCACGCCCAGGGTCGAGCTCTCGTAGCCGCGCACCGAACCGATGCCGCCCGCATAGAAGTTCTTGAACACCGGATAGGAATGGCTGCCGATGCCCTTGCCGTAATCGAGCTCGCCGCGCAGGGCCAACGTCATCCAGGAGGTCACCGGACGATACCACTGGTGTTCGTACACCATGCGGAAGTATTTCGAATCGCCGATCGCGTCGACTTCGAGGTTGGCGCGCTGGTAGCGGCCGACGCTCGGGGTCAGCGCGCTGTCGCGGCTGTCGCGGCCCCAGGCCACGGTCAGCGGGATCGAGATGCTCTTGCCGGTACCGATACCGTAGGTCGACTGGTCGGCCGGGTTGTTCGGGCCGCCGTTCTGGGCCACGAAATTGCGGTACAGGGTCGGGCTGGTGGCGTCGGTCTCGAGCGAGGTACGCTCCAGGCCGGCGCCGAAGTAGACGGTGTCGGTTTCGGAGAACGGCACGCCGAAGGTCATGTTGCCGCCGGTCTGGCGCACCGTGTACGAACCGATGTTCGACAGCGGTGGACGCGTCGTGCGCAGGTAGAGCTGGAAGGCGCGCGAGACGCCTTCGTCGGTGAAGTACGGATTCGTGTTCGAGAACGCGATCGTGCGGCTGTACTTCGAGGTGTTCAGGTCGATGCCGACGGTCTGGCCGCTGCCGGCGAAGTTCGCCTGCTGGACCGAAGCCGTGAAGGTGAACTTCTCGGCCTGCGAGAACGAGCCGCCGATCATGAAGTTACCGGTCGGTTTTTCCTCGACCGTCAGGTTGATGTCGACCTGGTCGCTGGTGCCCGGCGACTCGGGCGTGTCGACCTTGACTTCCTTGAAGTAGCCGAGGCGGTCGACGCGGTCGCGCGAGAGCTTGACCTTGTCGGCGTCGTACCACGAGCTTTCGAACTGGCGGAATTCGCGGCGGATCACTTCGTCGCGGCTGGTGGTGTTGCCCGAGATGTTCACGTGGCGCACATAGGCGCGCTTGCCCGGATCGACGACGAAGGTAAACGCGACGGTGCGCTTCTCGCGGTCGATCTGCGGATCGGCGTTCACGTTGGCGAAGGCATAGCCGAACTGGCCGAGGCGCGCGGCGATGCGCTTGTTCGACGCTTCCTGCAATGCGCCCGAATAGGTCTTGCCCGGCTGGAGGACGATCAGGCGGCGCAGTTCCTCCTCGCGGCCGAAGGTCTCGCCTTCGAGTTTCACGCTCGAGACGGTGTACTTCTCGCCTTCGGTGACGTTGATGGTCAGGTAGATCTCTTTCTTGTCCGGCGTGATCGCGACCTGGGTCGAGTCGACGTTGACCTCGAGGTAGCCGCGGTCCAGGTAGTAGGACTTGATCGCTTCCAGGTCGCCGGTCAGCTTGGTCTTCGAGTACTGGTCGGCCTTCGAATACCAGGTGAACCAGCCCGACTTGGACAGCTGGAAGACTTCCAGCAGTTCCTTGTCCGAGAAGGCCTTGTTGCCGACGATGTTGATGCCCTTGATGCGCGCGACCTCGCCTTCGTCGACGTTGAACATCACGTTTACGCGGTTACGCTCGATCGGGGTGACGGTGGTCGTGATCTTCACGCCGTACAGGCCGTGCGACAGGTACTGGCGCTTGAGTTCCTGCTCGGCGCGGTCGACCGCGGCCTTGTCGTAGATCTTCGCTTCGCCGACGCCGATGTCCTTCAGCGCCTTGACCAGCATGTCTTTCTCGAATTCCTTGGTGCCGGTGAAATCGACCGTGTTGATCGCCGGACGTTCTTCGACCAGCACGACCAGCACGCCCTTCTCTTCTTCCAGGCGGATGTCCTTGAAGAAGCCGGTCGCGTACAGCGCCTTGATGGCGGCGATGCTCTTCTCTTCGTCGAAGGTCTCGCCCACGCGCACCGGCAGGTAGCTGAACACGGTGCCGGCTTCGGTACGCTGGATGCCTTCGATGCGGATGTCCTTGACCACGAACGGATTGACGGCAAGCGC
This sequence comes from Massilia sp. LXY-5, assembly GCF_059801075.1. Classification (NCBI taxonomy): domain Bacteria; kingdom Pseudomonadati; phylum Pseudomonadota; class Betaproteobacteria; order Burkholderiales; family Oxalobacteraceae; genus Massilia; species Massilia sp. LXY-5. The sequence continues at coordinate 1,114,763 of NZ_JBNNEH010000002.1, read as the reverse complement.
AGGAGCGGCGCACAGGGCCAGCACGGCTGCGCCGATCAGGCTGCGGCGAATGAACGGCAGGGCAAAACGATCTGGTTGTGATTTCATTGGCTAATCAGTCATTGGACAACGTACATGTTTTTCTTTGACGGTGGCGCGCTGCCGCCGGCGGCGCCGGGCTGCTGCGCCCTAGAGCCGCTGCGACAGGTCATTGAAGATGGCGAGCGCCATCAGCATGAACAGCAGGGCCACCCCCGCGCGCTGTGCGAATCCCTGGATTCGCTCGGACAGGGGACGCCCGGTCAAAACTTCCAGCGAATAATACAACAAATGCCCCCCATCCAGCACGGGGATTGGTAACAGATTCATGACGCCCAGGCTCACGCTGACGACTGCGATGAAGCCCAAAAAGGTCGCCAGGCCCATGCGTGCAGTCTGTCCGGCGTAGTCGGCGATCGCGATCGGACCGGTCACGTTCTTCAGCGAAGCCTGCCCGGTGACGATCTTGCCGATCATTTTGAAGGTCAGCGCCGTCATCTCCCAGGTGCGGCGCGCACCCTTCGCGACCGCCTCGACGGGGCCGGAGCGCACGGTGACGCGTTCGATGGCTTGCGCCAGCTGCACCGAGGCCAGGCCCTGCCCTTTCGGATCTTTCGCCGGCGTCAGCGGCAACGTAAGGATCTGGCTTCCACGCCGCACCTGCAGCTGCAAGGTGCGCCCGGGCGCGGCGCGCACCGCCTGCACGAAATCGGCCGCGGTCGCGAAAGGCTTGCCGTCGGCGCCGAGCACGACGTCGCCCGGCTGCAGGCCGGCGCGTGCGCCCGCCCCGCCTGCGACCGCCTTTTCCACCTGCGGCATGCCGATCCAGACGTCGAGCCCGAGCGCGGCCATCGGGTCGCTGTCCGGACCCGGCTCCTTCACCGCGCTGGCGGGGATCGTGGCCGCGTACTGGCTGCCGTCGGCAGCGCGCACGGTCAGGTGCGCATCGATCCTGTCGACGGCGAGATGGGTCATCTGCCAGCGCAGGTCGGACCAGGCGGCGACCGGCTCGCCGTTGACGGCGACGATGCTGTCGCCGCCGCGCAGGCCGGCGACATACGCCGGGGTGTTCGGCGCCATCGGGCGCAGTTTGGTGCCCGGTTCTTCGGTGCCGTGCATGAACAGGGCCGCGAACAGCACGATCGCCAGCAGGAAGTTGGCGACCGGGCCGGCGGCGACGATGGCGATGCGCTTCCAGACGTTCTGGCGCATGAAGTCGCGCGCGCGGTCGGCGTCGTTGGTCGGCGTGGTCGCCGGGTCGCGGCTGTCGAGCATCTGGACATAGCCGCCCAGCGGCAGCGCGGAGACAGCCCATTCGGTCTGGTCGGGACCGAAGCGGCGCGACCACAGGACCTTGCCCATGCCGACCGAGAAGCGCAGCACTTTCACGCCGCAGGCGCGCGCGACCCAGTAGTGGCCGAGTTCGTGGAAGACGATGAGCGGCCCCAGCGCCAGGATGAAGGCGGCCGCGGTGTAGAGGAAGCTCATGTCAGTGCCGGGCGATGTTGGCGACGATGTTCGATGCCGCGCTGCGGGCATGCGCATCCTGCGCCATCACGGCCGCGATGTCGTGCGCGGCGCCATGCGGGTTCTCGTCCATCACGCGGCGCACGACGCGATCGATGTCGCGGAAACCGATGCGCTCGTTCAGGAAGGCCTCGACCGCGATCTCGTTGGCCGCGTTCAGCAGGGCCGGCGCGGTGCCTCCTGCGCGCAGCGCGTCGAAGGCGAGCGCGAGGCAGGGGAAGCGCCCGTAGTCGGGCTTGTGGAATTGCAGCGCGCCCATGGTGGTGAGATCGAGTTGCGCCACGCCCGATTCGATACGCTCCGGGTAGGCCAGCGCGTGCGCGATCGGGGTGCGCATGTCGGGATTGCCGAGCTGCGCCAGCACCGAGCCGTCGACATACGAGACCATCGAGTGGATCACGCTTTGCGGGTGGATCACGACCTCGATCAGCTCGGCCGGCGCGCCGAATAGCCAGTGCGCCTCGATCACTTCCAGGCCCTTGTTCATCATGGTCGCCGAATCGACCGAGATCTTGCGGCCCATCGACCAGTTCGGGTGCTTGCAGGCCTCGAGCGGGGTCACCTCTTCCAGCGTCTCGACGGCGCGGTTCAGGAAGGGGCCGCCGGAAGCCGTCAGCAGGATCTTCGCCACGCCGGAGCGGGCCGGCGTGCGGGCGTAATCGCCCGGCAGCGACTGGAAGATCGCGTTGTGCTCGCTGTCGATCGGCAGCAGGGTCGCCTTGTGCTCGCGCACGGCGTCCATGAACAGCTGGCCCGACATCACGAGCGCTTCCTTGTTCGCCAGCAGGATTTTCTTGCCGGCGTTTGCCGCGGCCAGGCTTGGGGCCAGGCCGGCCGCGCCGACGATGGCGGCCATCACGGTGTCGGTGTCCGGGCTGGAGGCGATCTCGCACAGGGCCGCTTCACCATATGCAACGTCGATGCCGAGGTCGCCCACCAGGCGCGCCAGTTCGGCTGCCGCTTCGGGCGTGCCGACGACGGCGCGCTGCGGACGATACTTCCGGCATTGCGCGGCCAGTTCGGCGACGCGCGAATGGGCGCTAAGGGCGTACACCTGGTACTGCCCGGGATGACGCGCGAGCACGTCGAGGGTCGAGACGCCGATCGAGCCGGTGGCGCCCAGAATGGTGATGCGTTGCATGTTAAAACTCCTTACAGCCAGGCGCCGATCAGTGCCGCCAGCGGCAGTACCGGTACCAGGGCGTCGATCCGGTCGAGCACACCGCCATGGCCGGGCAGCAGGTTGCTGCTGTCCTTCATGGCGGCGCGGCGCTTGAGCTGGGATTCGAACAGGTCGCCGACGATGCTGGCGGCGACGATCAGGATCAGGATGGCGTACGTGGCGGCCCAGCCGAGGCTGGCCTGCACGCGGACCGGGAAGGTGTTCGCGAGCGTCTCGTTTCCGAAGACGATCGCGAGGGTCGCGATCACGAGCACGGCGATGCCGCCGCCGATCGCGCCTTCCCAGGATTTACCGGGCGAAATCGACGGCGCGAGTTTGCGCTTGCCGAAGGCTTTGCCCGAGAAGTAGGCGAAGATGTCGGCGGCCCAGACGATGGCCATCACCGACAGCAGGTACAGGGGAGAATACGCGAACAGCGCGGCGATCGCGGCGAAGCAGCCGACCAGGGCCACGGCATAGGTCAGGCTGAGCAGCGTATTCGGGGCGCTGTCGAGGGCCGGCAGGCCGATCTTGAGCGAGGGCGCGAAGCGCAGCACCCAGACCAGCAGGCTGATCACGAACCAGAAAGTTTGCGTCTTACCATTACCGCTGAAAAAGAAGGTCCAGGCGAAGGCCGCGGTCCAGGCCACGGCGACCACGACCGCCTTGCCCGACTTCGGGTTGAACAGGCGGAAGGTTTCCCAGATCGCGGCGCCGAAGAAGGCGGTCACCACCACCGCGAACGCCGTGTAGTTGTTGAAATACAGGACCGGCAGCAGGACTGCCAGCAGCACGAGCGCGGTAAGGATCCGGGTTTTGAGCATCAGTTCTTTTTAGCCACTTGTTCGCCGGTGCGGCCGAAACGGCGCTCGCGGCTCTGGTAGGACGCGATCGCCGCGTCCAGCGACTCGACCGAGAAATCCGGCCAGTAGGTGTCGGTGAAATACAGCTCGGAATAGGCCAGCTGCCACAGCAGGAAGTTCGAGATGCGCTCTTCCCCGCCGGTGCGGATGAACAAGTCAGGCTCGGGCGCATACGCCATCGCCAGGTGCGGCGCCAGCATGTCTTCCGTGTACTCGGTCACGCCCGGGTTGGCGGCAACCATCTTGCTGGTGGCCTGCATGATGTCCCAGCGGCCGCCATAGTTGGCGCAGACGGACACCGTCAGGCGCGTGTTGCCGGCCGTGCGGCGCTCGGCATTGGCGATCATCTCGCGCAGCTTGGCGTCGAAGCGCGACAGGTCTCCCACGACCTTCAGCCGGATGTTGTTCGCGTGCATTTTCGAGACTTCACGCTCGAGGGCGGTAACGAACAGGCGCATCAACAGCGAGACTTCTTCTTCCGGACGGCGCCAGTTTTCCGAGGAAAATGCGAACAGGGTCAGGTATTCGACCCCGCGCAGCACGCAGGCTTCGACCACGCCGCGTACCGCTTCCACGCCCTTGACGTGGCCTGCGACGCGCGGCAGCAGGCGCTTGGTCGCCCAGCGCCCATTGCCGTCCATGATGACGGCGATATGGCGCGGAACGGCCGGCACATCGGGAACTACGGTCGTCGAACTCTTAAAGATCATAAATCGTTTGCCATCACGGCAATTACGGTAAAAACGCGGTAAAAAGCGGGCCTTGCCCGATTGTGCCCGGCATTGGCCCGCGTACTACTTTCGGTTACGTCTGCTTACTAGTTTGCACGCCGGAAGGCAGGCATCTTACACGGTCAGGACTTCTTTTTCCTTTTCCGCGACCATCTTGTCGATGTCGGCGACGAACTTGTCGGTCAGCTTCTGGATTTCGTCCGAGGAGCGGCGCTCGTCGTCTTCCGAGGCCGTCTTGTCCTTGACCATTTTCTTCAGCTGCTCGTTGGCATCGCGGCGGATATTGCGCACGGCGATCTTCGCGTCTTCCGCTTCCGATTTCACCAGCTTGACCATTTCCTTGCGGCGTTCTTCGGTCAGGGCCGGGGTCGGCACGCGGACCAGTTCGCCGAAGGTCGATGGATTCAGGCCGAGGTCGGAATCGCGGATCGCCTTTTCGATGGTGCTCAGCATCTTCTTCTCGTACGGCTGCACGCCGATGGTGCGCGCGTCGATCAGGGTCAGGTTGGCGACGCCGGTCAGCGGCGTCGGCGAACCGTAGTAGTCGACCATGATGTGGTCGAGGATGCCGGTGTGGGCGCGGCCGGTACGGACCTTGGCCAGGTCGGAACGCAGGGTTTCGATGGACTTGGTCATGCGCTCTTGCGCATTCTTCTTCACGTCAGCTAAGGACATGCTGCTCTCCTGTTATTCAGTATTTGCTATTGTTAAAACTTAAACGTGTACCAGTGTACCTTCGTCTTCGCCCATGATCACGCGCTTGAGGGCGCCGGGCTTGACGATCGAAAACACCTTGATCGGGAGTTTCTGGTCACGGCACAGGGCGAACGCGGTGGCGTCCATCACCTGCAGCTGCTTCGAGATCGCCTCGTCGAACGAGATCGACTCGTAACGGGTGGCGTTCGGGTCCTTCTGCGGGTCGGCGGTGTAGACGCCGTCGACCTTGGTTGCCTTCAGGACGATCTGGGCGCCCACTTCGGCGCCGCGCAGCGCCGCTGCGGTGTCGGTGGTGAAGAAGGGGTTGCCGGTGCCGGCGGCGAAGACGACGACCTTGCCCTCTTCCAGGTATTGCAGCGCCTTCGGGCGCACATACGGCTCGACCACCTGGTCGATGCCGATGGCCGACATCACGCGTGCGGTGATGCCGACGTGGCGCATGGCGTCGGCCAGTGCCAGCGCGTTCATGACGGTGGCCAGCATGCCCATGTAGTCGGCGGTGGCGCGGTCCATGCCCTGCGCACCCGGCGCGACGCCACGGAAGATGTTGCCGCCGCCAATCACGACCGCCAGCTCGACACCCAGCTCCGCCACTTCCGCGACGTCGGCGACCATGCGGTCGATGGTAGCGCGATTGATGCCGAACTGATCGTCGCCCATCAGTGCTTCGCCAGACAGTTTAAGCAGGACTCGTTTGTAGGCTGGTTTTGTCATGATGAAGCGCTCTCCTGTATGTTTGATTCGAATTCGGTTCCGGCCGCAGGCTCGTGGCCTGGAGCCTCATCTGCAAATGTACAGATGGCGGCGAAACTGGCGCGCACGCTCCGGGGAGGCGGCGCCGTATTTCGCGTGGGCCGGCACGGGTGCCGGCCCACGAAACCCGGCCGATGTAAACGACCGGGTTAAAAAAACGGGCCTTGCGGCCCGCTTTCACATTACTGCTTGTTGGCAGCCATCTGTGCCGCGACTTCTGCTGCGAAGTCGTCGACCTTCTTCTCGATGCCCTCGCCCACGACGTACATCGTGAAGCCCTTCACCGTGGTGTTGGTTGCCTTCAGCATCTGCTCGATCGACTGCTTGTCGTTCTTCACGAAGGTCTGGTTCAGCAGCGACACTTCTTTCAGGTACTTCTGGACCGAACCTTCGAGGCGCTTGGCCAGGATTTCCGGCGACTGGGCCGGCTTGCCTGCGGCAGCGGCTGCGTCTGCATCTTCCTGGGCCTTGAGCTGGGCGACCGAACGCTCTTTCTCGATCAGTTCAGCAGGAACGCCTTCCGACGACAGGGCGACCGGCTTCATCGCGGCGATGTGCATCGCGACGTCCTTGCCGACCTGCTCGTCCGCGCCTTCGTAGTCGACCATGACGCCGATACGGGTGCCGTGCAGGTAGGAAGCGAGCTTGCCGGTGGTTTCGAAACGCTGGAAGCGGCGCACGGTCATATTCTCACCGATTTTGCCGATCAGTGCCGAACGCAGCGCGTCGAAGGTCTGGCCGCCGACGTCGAGTGCCGACAGGGCTGCCACGTCGGCAGGGTTCTGCTCGGCAACCAGCTTGGCTGCCAGGTTGGCCATGGCCAGGAACTCGTCGTTCTTGGCGACGAAGTCGGTTTCGCTGTTGATTTCGACCAGCGCGCCGACGTTACCGGCGATGTACGAAGCAACCACGCCTTCGGCGGTCACGCGTGCCGATGCCTTCGATGCCTTGCCGCCCAGCTTGACGCGCAGGATCTCTTCGGCACGGCCCATGTCGCCTTCGGCTTCGGTCAGTGCCTTCTTGCATTCCATCATAGGCGCGTCGGTCTTCGCGCGCAGTTCACCCACCATCGCTGCAGTAATCGCTGCCATGTTTTTCTCCCAAAATGTGTTCAGTGTCGCGGATGTCCGACTGGAACATCCACACGATAATTTCTTACCAATTCTGTGCTTAAAAAAAGGGGTGCGCAGCCACGGCCCAGCACCCCTTCTTTGCGCGGACCGGAGTCCGCTTTCTTAATTACGCCTGCTCGGAGACTTCGACGAAGTCGTCGCCGCCGGCCTTGACCATCTCAACGACTTCGTTGGTGGCGTTGGCACGGCCTTCCAGGATCGCATCGGCGACGCCGCGTGCGTACAGGGCGATGGCCTTCGACGAGTCGTCGTTGCCAGGGATCACGTGGGTGACGCCTTCTGGCGAGTGGTTGGTATCGACCACGCCGATGACCGGGATGCCCAGCTTGCCGGCTTCGGTGATGGCGCCCTTGTGGTAGCCGACGTCGACGACGAAGATTGCGTCAGGAACGCCACCCATGTTCTTGATGCCGCCGATCGATTTCTGCAGCTTGACCATTTCGCGCGAGAACATCAGGGCTTCTTTTTTCGACAGCTTCTCGACCGAACCGTCTTCCACTTGCGCTTCCATGTCCTGCAGGCGCTTGATCGAGGTCTTGATGGTCTTGAAGTTGGTCAGCATGCCGCCGAGCCAGCGCTGGTCGACGTAAGGAACACCGGCGCGCTGGGCTTCAGCAGCGATCAGGTCACGGGCCTGGCGCTTGGTGCCGACCATCAGGATGGTGCCGCGGTTGGCCGAGATCTGCTTGATGGTCTTCATCGCATCCTGGTACATCGCCATGGTCTTTTCCAGGTTGATGATGTGGATCTTGTTGCGATGACCGAAGATGAACGGTGCCATCTTTGGGTTCCAGAAACGGGTCTGGTGGCCGAAGTGAATACCGGCTTCCAGCATTTCGCGCATAGTAACGGACATGTAATTCTCCAGGGTTAAGTCTTGAATAACGGCCAGTCACCCTATGGGCACCCTTGTCGGCCGCATTCGCGATTTGAATAAATAAAATAGACAGCTAAAAATGAACTACCGAGCAACATTGCTGGACCTCAGCCCAAGCAACCCGAGATTCTAGCCGGATTCGGCCCATTTTTCAAGCGTAACAATGTATGCGGGGCGGGTTGCGGCGGCACGGCCCGCCCCTCGCTTCGACGAGGGGCGTGGCTATCCCTTATAATGACGGCATCTTTGCCACGCGCCGTATCGGAGGCGTCGGCCATCCACCGAATTGAATACTGACCGCATATGTCCATCTCCATCAAGACCCCAGACGAAATCGAAGGCATGCGCCTGGCCGGCCGCCTCGGCTCCGAAGTACTCGACTACATCACCCCCTTCGTGAAGCCCGGCGTCACCACCGGCGAGCTCGACCGCCTGTGCCACGAATACATGACCAACGTGCAGGGCACCGTGCCGGCGCCGCTGAACTACGCGCCGCCGGGCTACCCGCCCTTCCCGAAAGCCGTCTGCACCTCGGTCAACGACGTCATCTGCCACGGCATCCCGGGCGACAAGGTCCTGAAAAGCGGCGACGCCCTGAACATCGACGTCACCGTCATCACCAAGGATGGCTTCCACGGCGACAACAGCCGCATGTTCCTGGTCGGCGAGCCCTCGATCCTGGCACGCCGCCTGTCGGAAGTGACCTATGAATGCATGTGGCTCGGCATTTCGAAGGTGAAGCCGGGCGCGCACCTGGGCGACATCGGCTACGCGATCCAGCAGCATGCCGAGAAGAACGGCTACAGCGTGGTGCGCGAATTCTGCGGCCACGGCATCGGCAAGGTCTTCCACGAAGAGCCGCAGGTCCTGCACTACGGCAAACCGGGCACCCTGGAAAAGCTCGAGCCGGGCATGATCTTCACGATCGAGCCGATGATCAACGCCGGCCGCCGCGAGATCAAGGAAATGCCGGACGGCTGGACCATCAAGACGAAGGACCGCAGCCTGTCGGCCCAGTGGGAACACATGATCCTGGTGACCGAGACCGGCTACGAGGTGCTGACGCAGTCGGCCGGCACCCCGCCGCCGCCGGCGATCGTCGCTGACAAAGACGCCGTACCGGCTTGATTACCATGTCTGCCGCCCAGCTGGAGCAGGCCCGTCCCGAACTCAAGGGCCGCCTGAAGACCGAACGCCAGGCCCTGTTCCACGCCTTCCGCGAGGACGGCAAGCCGGAAAAGCTGCTGCGCGGCCTGCGCCACAGCGTCGACGCCATCCTCACCGAAGCCTGGCGCGCGGCGCGCCTGCCCGCCAACACGGCCCTGGTCGGCGTGGGCGGCTACGGGCGCGGCGAGCTGTTTCCCTATTCCGACGTCGACCTCCTGATCCTGCTCGGCGCCCCGCCCGACGCGATCACCCAGGCGAAACTGGAAAGCCTGGTCCAGCTGCTGTGGGACCTGGGCCTGGAGATCGGGCACAGCATCCGCACCGTCGACGAATGCATGCAGGAATCGAGCGCCGACATCACCGTGCAAACCAGCCTGCTGGAAGCGCGCCTGGTGACGGGCGACGCGCATCTCTTCGCAGAGCTGGAGAAGCGCTATGCCGAGGCCATGGACCCGCAAGCCTTCTTCCAGGCCAAGACGGCCGAGATGCGCCTGCGCCATGCCAAGTACGAATACACCGCTTTCGCGCTCGAGCCGAACTGCAAGGAAAGCCCGGGCGCGCTGCGCGACCTGCAGGTGATCCTGTGGGTGGCGAAGGCGGCGGGCCTGGCCAACTCCTGGGGCCAGCTCGCCACCCGCGAGCTGATCACGCAGGACGAAGCGCGCCAGCTGATGGAAAAGGAGCGCGCCTTCAAGGACATCCGCGTGCGCCTGCACCTGCAGACCAACCGGCGCGAAGACCGCCTGCTGTTCGACGTGCAGACGGCGATCGCCGAATCGTTCGGGCTGGTGTCGGATCCTTCCGGCCCCGGCGCGCGGCGCGCCAGCGAATACCTGATGCAGCGCTACTACTGGGCGGCCAAGACGGTCACCCAGTTGAACACCATCCTGCTGCAGAACATCGAGGCGCGCCTGTTCCCGCAGCCTGTCGAAGCGGTGCCCATCAACGCCTGCTTCAACGATGTCGGCGGCTTCATCGACATCGCCCACGACGACACCTTCGAGACCACGCCCTCCTCCGTGCTGGCGATTTTCGTCGCCATGACCGAGCGCCCCGACATCAAGGGCATGACGGCGCGCACCACGCGCGCGCTCTGGCACGCGCGCAACCTGATCGACGAGGACTTCCGCGCCGACCCGGGCAACCGCGCCAACTTCCTGCGCATCCTGAAGGCCCCGCAAGGCCTGGTGCACGCCCTGCGCCGCATGAACGACTTCGGCGTGCTGGGACGCTACCTGCCGAACTTCCGCAACATCGTCGGCCAGATGCAGCACGACCTGTTCCACGTCTACACCGTCGACCAGCACATCATGATGGTGGTGCGTAACCTGCGCCGCTTCACGATGGCCGAACACGCCCACGAATATCCCTTCTGCAGCGGCCTGATCGCCAACTTCCGCGACCGCTGGCTGCTGTACGTGGCAGCCCTGTTCCACGATATCGCGAAAGGCCGCGGCGGCGACCACTCGGAACTGGGCAAGGTCGATGCGCTCGACTTCTGCTGGGACCACGGACTGTCCCAGGAAGACACCGAACTGGTCGTGTTCCTGGTCGAGCAGCACCTGACCATGTCGCAGGTCGCGCAAAAACAGGACCTGTCCGACCCGGACGTGATCCAGGCCTTCGCCGCCGTCGTGAAGGACGAGCGCCACCTGACTGCCCTGTACCTGCTGACGGTGGCCGATATCCGCGGCACCAGCCCGAAGGTGTGGAATGCCTGGAAGGCGAAGCTGCTGGAAGATTTGTATCGCATCACGCTGCGCGTGCTCGGCGGCGAGCCGCATTCGGCCGACCGCGAGTTGCGCATGCGCCAGCAGGAAGCGCTGGCCACCCTGCGCCTGTTCGGCCTCCCCGCCGACGCCCACGAGGCGCTCTGGGACCAGCTCGACGTGGTCTATTTCCTGCGCCACGACGCCTCCGACATCGCCTGGCAGACGCGCACGCTGTACGACAAGATCAAGAGCACCAAGCCGGTCGTGAAAGCACGCCTGGCCCCGGCCGGCGCCGGCATCCAGCTCACCGTCTACGTGAAGGACCAGCCCGACCTGTTCGCGCGCATCTGCAGCTATTTCGACCGCAAGAACTTCAGCATCCTCGATGCGAAGATCCACACCACGCGCGATGGCTACGCGCTCGACACCTTCCTCGTCACCGAGGAGAATTTCGCGAAGAACTACCGCGACATCATCAGCCTGATCGAGCACGAACTGTGCGAGCTCCTGACCTCGAATGCGCCGCTGCCGCCGCCGACCCGCGGCCGCCTGTCGCGCCTGTCGCGCCACTTCCCGGTTGCGCCGAGCGTGGAGCTGCGCCCGGACGAGCGCGGCCAGCACTACCTGCTCACGATCGCGGCCAACGACCGCACCGGCCTGCTGTACGCGATCGCCAGCGTGCTGACGCGCTACCGCATCAACCTGCACACGGCGAAAGTCATGACCCTGGGCGAGCGCGTCGAGGACGTGTTCCTGGTCGACGGCCCGAATTTGAACAACCCGCGCGTGCTGGTGCAGCTGGAAACCGAGCTGCTCGACGCGCTGGCAATTTGATACAACCAATCTCACTTACTAATAGCTTCCGATGACCGAACCGCTCCGCCTCTCCAAACGAATGTCCGAACTGGGCCTGTGCTCGCGCCGCGAAGCCGATGAATGGATCGCGCGCGGCTGGGTGCGGGTCGACGGCAAGGTCGTCTCGGAGCTGGGCAGCAAGGTACTTCCGAACCAGCGCATCACCGTCGAGCGCCAGGCCGCGGCCGAGCAATCGAAGCGCGTCACGGTCCTGATCAACAAGCCGGTCGGCTACGTATCGGGCCAGGCCGAAGACGGCTACACGCCCGCCGTCGCCCTGATCAAGCCGGAAAACCGCTGGCCGGACGATCCGTCACCGGAACAGTTCCACCCGACCCAGCTGCGTTCGCTGGTGCCGGCCGGCCGCCTCGACATCGACTCGGTGGGCCTGCTGGTACTGACCCAGGACGGCCGCATCGCCAAGCAGCTGATCGGCGAGACCACCTCGGTCGACAAGGAATACCTGGTGCGCGTCGAGTACACCAAGGGGGGCAAGCTGCCCGATTCCGACCTCAAGAAGCTGAACCACGGCCTCTGGATGGACGGCAAGCCGCTGCTGCCGGCCAAGGTGCGCTGGCAGAACGAGGACCAGCTCAGCTTTACCCTGAAAGAGGGTAAAAAGCGCCAGATCCGCCGCATGTGCGACATGGTCGGCCTGAAGGTGATCGGCCTGAAACGCGTGCGCATCGGGCGCGTCAAGCTGGGCGACCTGCCGGTCGGCCAGTGGCGCTACCTGGCAGCGGACGAGCAGTTCTGAACTTGGTAGGCTCGAGCAGTTCGCAGGAGTCGTTGAGCCCAATGGCTCAATGACGGGCTCACCGGGCATTTGTACCCACGCGGTGATAGTACAGCGCTGCTTACAACACCAAAAGTTGCAATAAGGCATTAAACAAGCGATTTCCGGTATAATCTCTGCCCATCGCGCCCATCGCGCTCGCCTCCTGATTTCCACCATCATGCGCATGTCCCTGCGGGCCCGCTATGCCCTGTCCGTTGCTGTCGTCCTGAGCTCTCCGGCCATGGCTGCGGACGCCCCCGCCTACAATTTCTCGCCCGTCAACCAGTACAACCTGCAAATCTCGGCCAGCTTCTGGAACCCGATCGTGCGCTATGTCTCGCACAAGAGCGGCGTGCGCCTGAACCTGAAGCTCGGCCGCACCTCGGCCGACACGACCAGCTTCATTCTCACCCGCGAAGTCGACTTCGCCTTCACCAACCACCTGTTCAGCCCCGAGCGCGTCAAAATGGGCTGGACCGTGTTCGGGCGGCGCGATGCGGTGCCGGTACGGGCGCAGATCGTGGTGGCGGCCGACTCGCCGGTACGCAGCCTAGCGGAGCTTGCCGGCAGCACCGTCGTCTTTCCCGGGCCCGAAGCCCTGATCGCCTACAAGATCACGTATGCCCAGCTGTTGCGCGACAAGGTGCCGGTCGACGTTGCCTTTGCCGGCAATATGGACGCTGCCTTCACCCAGCTCTTCAGCGGCCGGGCCAAAGCGGCCGGCGCCAATTCGCAGCTGGTGCAGAACTACGCGGGCCGGGAAAACAAGGCCTTTCGCGTGCTGTGGAGTTCGGCCCCGTTCAACGACCTGGCCCTGATGGCCTCGAATCGGGTACCGGCCGCCCACGTGCAGGCAGTGGCGCAGGCTTTCCTCGGCATGGGGCGCGATCCGGAGGGCCGTAAGGTCCTCGAGGCCGCCTCGGCACTGATCCACGAGACGAAACCCGCCGGTTTCGTGCCCGCCACCGATGCCGACTACGCGGCCTACCGCCACTTCTACGAGGCCGCACCGGCCGAACTGCGGTGATCCGCCGCCGCACGATGCTGAGGCTGGCCTGGCGGCTGCTTCCGCGCTCGCTCGCCGGCCGCGTCTTCATCCTGTTCGCCCTCAGCATGCTGGTATTCGGCGGGGTCGGCATGGGCATGTTCTATCGCCACCAGTACCTGCAACACATCGAGGAAACCCAGGACGCCGCGAATACCCTGGTCGAGGTGGCGGCCCAGGCGGTCGAGGACAGCGCCCTGATCGGCGACTACGACACCGTCAAGCGCACCCTGGCGACGATGATGCTGCAGTCGCCCTTCGCCAGCGCCGCCTTCATCGACATGAACGGCGGCGTGATCCGCGTCGAGGCCAGGCGCGATGCCTCGCTCTACCCGGCGCCAGCCTGGCTGGTGACCCATGTCGGCGGCGAACTGTATGACGTCAACCGCGTCGTCGCCGCCGGCGGCAAGGATTACGGCGTGCTGCGCCTGCATTTCGACGAGCGCCGGCTGGCCTCGCAACTGTGGCTGCTGCTGGTGCAGTCGGCCTGCCTGGCCGCCGTCGTGCTGGCCATCAGCCTGGCCGTGGCGCGCGCCCTGCTCGCGCGCTGGCTGAGGAACCTGGACAACCTGCGCTTCCACGACGCGGCTGCCCCGATCCGCCCCGATGCCCCGCTCGAGATCCGCGAGGCGATCAAGGCGATGAACCGCAGCGCCGCCAGCATGCGCGACGAATACGGCCAGCGCATCGCCTCCCTGATGAACTCCCTGGTGCAGCACAAGAGCGCGCTCGACCAGGCTGCGATCGTCAGCGAAGTCGACCGCGAAGGATTCGTGACGGCCGTGAACGACGAGTTCGTGCGCCAGTCCGGCTACCCGCGCGAGCAACTGGTCGGCCGCGCGCTGGCGCTGGCCGGCGGCGGCTGGTCGCCCGCCACCACGGTCTGGCGCGGCGAGGTCGCGTTCCGGGGCGAAGGCGGCGAACGCCAGTGGTACCGCACGATCGTCCCGATCTTCGACGCCGCGAAAAACGTCGACAAATACATCTGCATCGATTTCGACATCAGCGAGCGCAAGGAATTCGAAAGCGCCATCGTGCGCAACGCGATGCGCCAGGGCCTGATCGCGCGCCTGGGGCGCAAGGCGCTCGAAGCCGGGCCGCTGGTGGAACTGTTCGAGATGGCGGCGCGGCTTGCCTGCGACGGCCTCGGCGTGCGCCATGCGGCGCTGTTCGCCTTCGACCTCGAGGCGGGCAGCGCCTGCCTGCAGGCCTCGCGCGGCTTTCCCGCCAACACCCGCGCCCTACCGTTTCCCTGCCCTGCCGGCAGCGCGGCCGGGGAAACGCTGACGCGCTGGACCACGGGCCTGCTCGGCTTCGAGGACGCCGGCAGCAGCATCGACGCGGTCGTCGTCTGCGCCGGCCGGCCGTTCGGCGCGCTGGCCGTGTATGCGCCCGAGGCGCGCACCTTCCAGGAAGACGAGGACGCCTTCCTGAACGGCCTGGGCAACATCCTCGCCACCGCCGTCGAGCGCGAAGACGCGCGCAACCGGCTGACTTACCTGGCCCAGTTCGACGCGCTGACCGGCCTGCCGAACCGCCACCGCCTGGGACTCTGCCTGGAAGAAGCCATCGCGGGCGCCGCCGAAAGCCGCCGCCGCGCCGGCGTCATGTTCATCGACCTGGACCGCTTCAAGAGCGTCAACGACATGCTCGGCCACAGCGTCGGCGACGAGCTGCTGGCCCAGGCCGGACGCCGCCTGCAGGACTGCGTGCGCACCCTGGACGTGGTGGCCCGCCTGGGCGGCGACGAATTCGCGGTCGTGCTGCCGCAGCTGGGCGCAAGCAGCGAAGCCGAGCCCATCGCCCGGCGCATCGTCGAGGCGCTGGCGCAGCCCTTCCTGCTTCAGGGCCAGCAGCTCTACGTCTCGGCCAGCGTCGGCATCGCGGCTTACCCGGACGACGGCATGGATGCCGCCACCCTGCTCAAGAGCGCGGACACGGCGATGTACGGGGCCAAGCAGAACGGCCGCAACAACTACCAGTTCTATCTCGCCGAGATGAACGCGAACGCCGCGCTGCGCCTGCAGACGGAACACCAGCTGCACCTGGCGCTCGAGCGCGGCGAATTCGAGCTGCACTACCAGCCGAAGGTGAAGCTCGCCACCGGGGCCGGGATGGGCAAAATCAGTGGCTTCGAGGCCCTGCTGCGCTGGCGCCATCCCGAGCGCGGCCTGGTGGCGCCCTTCGAATTCATCTCGATCCTGGAGGAGACGGGCCTGATCCTGCCGGTGGGCGAATGGGTGATCGCCGAGGTGTGCCGCCAGCTGGGCGCCTGGTCGTCCGCCTGGGCATCGGTGCCGCCGGTGGCGATCAACCTGTCGGCGCGCCAGCTCGGCCACGCCGGCCTGCCCGACACCGTGCGCGCCATCGTCGAGGCGGCCGGGGTCGACCCGTCCCTGCTCGAATTCGAGCTGACCGAATCGATGCTGATGCTCGACCCGGAAGCGGCGGTGCGCATCCTCACCGACCTGAAACGCCAGGGCATGCGCCTGTCGGTCGACGATTTCGGCACCGGCTATTCGAGCCTGGCCTACCTGAAACGCTTCCCGCTCGACGCCCTCAAGATCGACCGCACTTTCGTGCGCGACCTGCCCGGCGACAGCGACGACGCGGCCATCACCAAGGCCGTGATCAGCCTGGCGCACAGCCTGAACCTCAAAGTGGTGGCGGAAGGGGTCGAGACGATCGCGCACCTGGACGCGCTGCGGGCCTTCGGATGCGATGAGATCCAGGGGTATTACGTCGGTCGGCCGGTGCCGGCGGCGCAGTGCGCGGCTCTGATGGAAAACGAATCGATGGCAGTTGCCTGATGCAGGGGCGTAGGGTGGGCTCTCGAGCCCACGCGGTGCAACGCACGCATATCGAGATGCCAGCCGTGTACCGCGTGGGCACAAGTGCCCACCCTACGGACCCCGCGCACAGTTGAGTTAATACTGAACGTCCAGCGCCGCTCCTGCCACGATTGCATCTTCCATGCGCCTCGCGTAGCATGCAACGGCTTGCTTCCGGTCACGAGCTGGAAACGACAGTCAATATACCAAGGAGATAATTTGAAAACGGAAATCCTCCCGTACAGCCAGACCCGGTCCTTCGTGACCGTCTGGATGATCGAGTTGTGGGAACGCTTCGGCTATTACGGCATGCAGGCGCTGATCGTGTACTTCATGGTCCAGCGCATGGGCTTCGAAGACAGCCGCGCCAACCTGGTCTGGGGCGCCGCCGCAGCGCTGATCTATGTCGCACCGGCCATCGGCGGCTGGATCGGCGACAAGGTGCTGGGCACTAAGCGCTGCATGGTGCTGGGCGCCATGATCCTCTCGCTCGGCTACGCGCTGATGGCGGTGCCGACGACGAATACCTGGTTCCTGTTCTCCGCCCTGGGCGTAATCGTGGTCGGCAACGGCCTGTTCAAGCCGAACACCGCCAACCTGGTGCGCAAGATCTACGAAGGCGACGACTCGAAAATCGACAGCGCCTTCACCATGTACTACATGGCGGTGAACGTCGGTTCGACCTTCTCGATGCTGGCCACGCCGGCCATCAAGGACTATTTCAATGCCGCCCACGGCAATGAAATCGGCTGGCACGTGGCCTACGGCGTGTGCAGCGTCGGACTGGTGATCGGCGTCCTCACGCTCCTGATGATGCGCGCCACCATCCGCCACGTCGGCTCGCTGCCGGACGAGCGCCCGCTCGACAAGGGCAAGCTGGCGATGGTGCTGGGCGGCGGCGTGCTGGCGGTCGGCCTGTCGGCGGTGATCCTGCAGTACCAGAGCATCGCCCGCGTCTTCGTCTACCTGGCCGGCATCGTGGTGCTGGGCATCTTCGTGCACCTGATCCGCAAGAGCGAGCCGAGCGAGCGCGCCGGCCTGATCGCGGCCCTGGTGCTGACGCTGCAGACCGTGTTCTTCTTCATCTTCTACCAGCAGATGTCGACTTCGCTGTCGCTGTTCGCCCTGCGTAACGTCGACCTCGAATTCAATGTGCTGGGCGCCCACCTGTGGACCTGGTCGCCGGCCCAGTTCCAGGCGCTGAACGCGATCTGGATCATGGTGCTGAGCCCGGTCCTGGCCCTGGTCTACACCCGCGCCGGCCGCACCGGCAAGGACCTGTCGATCGCCGGCAAGTTCGCGCTCGGTTTCACGGTGGTGGCCGCAGGCTTCTTCACCTATGGTTTTGCCGGCCAGTTCGCGGTGAACGGGCTGACCTCGTCGTGGATCATGATCGCCGGCTACGGCCTGTATTCGCTGGGCGAGCTGCTGGTTTCCGGCCTCGGCCTGGCGATGGTGGCACGCTATGTGCCGGCGCGCATGGGCGGCTTCATGATGGGCGCCTATTTCGTCGCGACCGGGATCTCGCAATACCTGGGCGGCGTGGTGGCGAACTACGCCAGCGTCCCGCAAGGCATGACCGACCCGCTGCAGACCCTGCCGATCTATACCAGCCTGTTCAACAAGCTGGGCATCGCGGCCGTGATCTGCACGCTGATCGCCCTGTCCGTGCTGCCGCTGATGCGGCGCCTGACGGCGACGCACAGTTCGCACCAGTAAGCGATAAGGAAGGGCCGGTTCGCCGGCCCTTTTCATGTAGTGTACCGCGTGGGCATGCCCGCCCTGCGCATCTGCCAACGGCCAGGACGAGACCCATGACGATACTGAGCACCGAACGCCTGCGCCTGGAACCGATCGACGACCGGCACTTCGAGGGCCTGCAGGCCATGAACAGCCAGCCCGAGGTCATGCGCTTCGTCGGCGGCACGCCGGAGACGCCCGAACAGACCCGCCACATGATCGAGCTGGTCAAGGGCCGCTGGGCGCAGTACGGCTTTTCCTGGTGGGCCTTCATCGAAGTCGAGAGCGGGCGCCTGGTCGGCGCCGGCTGCGTCCAGTACCTGGGCCGCGATCCGGCCAACCCGCTCGAACTAGGCTGGCGCCTGGTGCCGGACAAATGGGGACAAGGACTGGCCCTGGAGGCCGCCCGTGCGATGGCGGCCTGGGCTTTCGAGACGCTCGATGCGCCGCTGCTGGTCGCCGTCTGCCGGCCCGACAACGCCAATTCTGCGAAGGTGATGAGCAAGCTCGGGATGCGCTACCGCGGCGAGGAGACCTGGTACGAGCGCCCCCACGCCGTCTACGAACTAAACCGGACGCAGTGACGCGCACCCACGGCCTGAGGCGCGCCGCCGCTCAGCCTGCGCGCAAGTCGTCGCGCAGCTGCTTGCGGTTCATCTTGCCGACGGCGGTCTTGGGCAGGCTGCCGGCGAACAGGACCCGGCGCGGCTTCTTGTAGGAAGCGAGCGTGCGGGCGACGTGGGCGATCAGCTCTTCTTCGCTGGGCTGATGCCCTGCCCGCAACACCACCACCGCCGTGACGGCTTCCACCCACTTCTCGTCCGCCGTCCCGACCACCGCGCACTCGCGTACTGCCGGATGCGTCAGCAGGGCACTCTCGACTTCGCTCGGGTAGACGTTGTAGCCGCCGGTGACGATCATGTCGGAGGTCCGGTCCTTCAGGCGCAGGTAACCCCGTTCGTCGAACTCGCCGATGTCGCGCGTGCGCACCCAGCCGTCGCCGATGAAGGTGGCCTCGTTCAGGTCGGCAGCGGCGTAATAGGCGCCGATCGCCGACGGCGCGCGCACGGTGATCTCGCCGGGCATGCCGGGTGCGACCTCGTTGCCGGCCGCGTCGAGCAGCCGGATCTCGACATCCAGGGCCGGCTGTCCGCAGGTATCGAGCAGCGCATCGACGTGGTCCTCCGGCCGCAGGACCGCCAGGCACAGCGGCACTTCGGTCTGCCCGTAGTACTGCCAGAAGCGGTGCTGCCCCCAGGCCGCCATGGCGCGATCGATGACCGGGCGCGGCATCGGCGAGGCGCCGTAGATGACGTATTTCAGGGAGGCGACGTCGGTCGCGCCGAACTCCGGGTGCTCGGACAGCATCTGCAGCATGGTCGGCACCAGGTTGATGGCGGTGGCGCCGTGCTGCGCGATGGCGCGCAGGAACTGGCCGGGCTCGAAGCCGGGCAGGATCACGGTGCGGCCGCCGCGCAGCCAGAACGGCAGCACGAACACGCCGCTGGCGTGGATCAGCGAAGCCGCATGCAGCATCACGTCGTCCGGGGTGGCGGGCAGCAGATTGAGCAGGACGTTGCGGCAGATGGCCGCGTAGGTGGTCTGGGTATGCTGGGCGGCCTTCAGGGTGCCGGTGGTGCCCGAGGTATACAGGGTCAGCACGATGTCGTCGGGGCCGATCCTGATGCGTGGCGGCGTGCTGGGGAAGGATGCCAGGTGTTCCAGGAAATCGGGCGAATCGGCCCCGGCGGCGCCGATGCCGAAGCAGCGCAGGCCCGGCAGCGCGGCGCGCAGGTCGGCGGCGCGCTCGGCCAGGCCAGGACCGAAGACCAGTGAAGTGCAGCCGGCCTCCTCCAGCATGCGCCGGTGTTCGTCCAGCGACAGGCGGGCGTTCAGCGGCACCCGGTTCATGCCCGCCTTCACGCAGGCGAAATCGACCGGCACGCTGTACAGGCCATTGTTGAGCAGCAGCGCGATGCGGCTGCCCTGGGCGGTCAGCCCGAGCAGCGCATGGGCCAGCTGGCTGCTGATGGCATCGACCTCGGCGAAGCTCAGGCTCTGCTCGCCGAAGACGATGGCGGTGCGCGGCCCGTGCTGCGCGGCCCCGCGCCGGATCAGTTCGAGGTAGGTCGGGCCCTGCGCCTTCCGGCTTTGTTGCATGTCCTGCTTCATCGATCGCTCCAGGTTGTGTGGATGCCGCAAAAAAGAGATGGTATGGCGCCCTGCCTCAGGCGCCGGGGCTGCCGTGGCGTCCGGCGCCCTCGACGAACCGGCGAGCGCCCGCCACGCCCTCCTCGAAAACGAGGGGGGTACCCTGCGCGCCCTCGCGCCGCAGCGCCTCCGGCAGCGGCAGGTCCCATTGGTCATGGGCGGAGCGGCGGTCGGCCAGCATGCATCCCTGGGGGAAGCCGGCGATCGTGTGCGCCAGCGCGCAGGCCTGGTCGAGCGCCTTGCCGGGTGGCGCGACATAGTTCACCAGCCCCATGCCGTGCGCCTCGGCTGCGCCGACCGGCCGGCCGGTCAGGATCATATCCAGTGCGCGCCCCATGCCGACGATGCGCGGCAGCCGCACCGTGCCGCCGTCGATCAGGGGCACGCCCCAGCGCCGGCAGAACACGCCGAACACCGCGTCCTCGTCGGCCACGCGCAGGTCAGCCAGCAAAGCGAGCTCGAGCCCGCCTGCGACCGCGTAGCCGTCCACGGCGGCGATCAGGGGCTTCGACAGCTGCAT
The DNA here is from genome assembly GCF_059801075.1 of Massilia sp. LXY-5. Classification (NCBI taxonomy): domain Bacteria; kingdom Pseudomonadati; phylum Pseudomonadota; class Betaproteobacteria; order Burkholderiales; family Oxalobacteraceae; genus Massilia; species Massilia sp. LXY-5. Next base: position 1,094,123 of record NZ_JBNNEH010000002.1, on the reverse strand, counting down.
GCGGGTCGGCCCCATCGGTCCGCTGCCGCCGCCGGCCGGGTCGAGTTCGTTGCGCAAGTCCGGATCGCCGACGGCCCCCAGGTCGGCGCCCGCGCAGAAATTGCCGCCCGCGCCGGACAGCACCGCAACGCGCAGGGCCGGATCGCTTTCGAAACGTTCGAAGGCGGCACGCAGCGCGGCGGCGGTAGGGCCGTCGACCGCATTGCGGCATTCCGGACGATTGATCGTGATCGCGCAGACCGCGCCATCGGTCGTAAAAAGTACGTTCTTCATTGCGTCCTTGGCAGTAATGAGGTGATACTAAGAATTGTTTCCTTATTACGCAACCATGGACACCATTTGTAATATCGAGCGGCGCAAACCGAAGGCGCCCGAACTGATACTCGACCTGCTGATGGCGAACGGGGCGCCGCTGTCCTCGTTTGCGCTGTGCCGCGCCGGCGTGATCATGGACATCAATGAAGCGACGGTGCGGGTTGCCCTGAACCGCCTGTGCGAACAGGGCAAGATCGGCCAGCCCGCACGCGGCGTGTACGCGATCAGCGCCGCACCGCGCCCCCTGTTCCGCGACGTCGATACATGGCGCAGCAAGGAACGCAGCATGACGGCCTGGAATGGCGACTGGGTGGCGGTGCACGACACCCTGGTCCAGCGTTCGGAAAAGACCGCATGGCGCCGGCATTGCCTGGCGCTGGCGCTGCGCGGCTTCGCGGAGTTCGAACCGGGCCTGCAACTGCGGCCCGACAACCTGGAAGGCGGGATAGCGGCGCTGCGCGCACGCCTGGCGGAGCTGGGACTGTCGCCGCAGGCGACGCTGTTCCGGCTGACCGGCCTCGACGAGGCCCGGCAGGCGCGGGTCAAGGGATTGTGGAAGGTGGACGCCCTGCACCGGCAATATACGGCCATGGCCGCCGCGCTCGATGCCCACGCCGAAGTCCTGGGGCAGGAGGAGACGACCGGCGCCCTGCGCGAGTCGCTGCTGCTCGGGCGCGAGGCCATCGGCCTGCTGGTGCGCGATCCTTTGCTGCCGCCCGAACTGATGGCGCCGCAGGCCAGGCAGACCCTGATGGCGGCCGCGATCCGCTACCAGGACGAGGCGCGGCGGCACTGGCGCAACTGGATAAGCGGCATCGACCTGCCGCGCTGAGCGGCCGAGGCGCTAGGCGCGCGCCGCGACCAGCGCCAGCAGCGCGTCCGGATTGACCGGTTTTACCAGGTAGTGGTCGAAGCCGGCCTCGGTCGCGCGGGCACGGTCCTCGGCCTGGCCGTAGCCCGACAGGCCGATCGCCACCGGGCGTGCGCCCTCCTGCGAGGCGCGCAGCCGCGCCATCACTTCCAGCCCGTCCATGCCCGGCAGGCCGATGTCGCAGACCACGACATCGAAAGGCTGTTCGAGCAACCTGTCCAGCCCCGCCTGGCCGTCGTGCGCCACCGATACCTGGTGCCCTTCCATGTCGAGGAAGGCTTTCAGGGTTTCGCAGGCGTCGGGATTGTCCTCGATGACCAGCACGCGGCAGCCGCCGCTTGCCGCGACGACGTGTCCCGATGCGTCGGGCGCCAGCTCGGGCAGCGTGCAGGCCGGCAAGCGCAGCGTGAAACGGCTGCCCTGGCCGATGCCCGGGCTGTCGGCCCTGATCGTGCCGCCATGCATGGTGACCAGGTTGCGCACCACGTTCAGGCCGACGCCCAGGCCGCCCTCGGAACGCGCCAGCGAGCGCGGTCCCTGGGTGAACAGGTCGAAGATATGCGGCAGCACTTCGGGCGCAATCCCGGTGCCGTTGTCGCTGATGACGGCGACGATCTCCTCGCCTTCGCGGCGCACCTGCAGCCCGATGCGCCCGCCGTCGCCGGTGTATTTCGAGGCGTTTCCGATCAGGTTGGTAAACACCTGGGTCAGGCGCACGCGGTCGCCGCGGGCCCCCAGTTCCTTGCTGGCCAGGTCGAGTTCGAACACCTGGCCGCGCTCGGCGATGCGCGGCAACACGGTTTCCAGCGCCTGGTCGATGGTAGCGGACAGCGACAAGGGTTCGAGGTTCAGGGTGATCTTGCCGCTGCTGATGCGGGCGGCGTCGAGCAGGTCGTCGAGCAGGGCCGCCATGTGGTCGACCTGGCGCCGGATGACCTTGGAAAAATTCAGGAGCTGCGGGGTGGCGTTGGCCGAGCGTTCCAGCAGCATCGAGGACATGCTGATCGGCACCAGGGGGTTGCGCAGCTCGTGCGCCAGCATGGCGAGGAATTCGTTCTGGCGGCGGTTGGCCGCTTCGGCGTCGTCGCGCAGGCCCTGTTCGTTGATGGCCGCCAGCACCAGGTGTTCGTTGGCCTCGCGCAGGCGCGCCACGCTCGCCTCCAGCTCTTCCTTGCCTTTCAGGGCCGTGCGCAGGCGTGCGATTTCCTGCTCCAGGCTGGCGATGTGGCGATGCAGAGCGCCGGTATAGGCGTCGGGCTGGAGCTGCGCTTCCATGGAATCAAGGGAACGCTGCATCGATCCGGTCTCGTCGTCGTGATACATTCCCTGTTCTCCTCATGTGGGCGCCAGGCCCCGTGCCGCCCCGCCCCCAAGGACCCCGGCGACTTCGGTCGGCAGTTCGTCCACTTCCAGGCCTTCGTCGGTGATCCGGTAGGCGCGCAGGTCGGTACTGTGATCGCAGCCACGCACCTTCACGACACTCATGAATTTCTGCAGCCTGCCGTCCACTTCGGCGTAGCGCAGCGCGACGATCGCGTCGGTGAGGAAGGGAATGTTCGCCTCGCCGAAACGCAGCTCCGTAAAGATATCGTTCAGCCCGATCGTCACGATCGCGCTGACGCCCTGCTTGGCGACGGTGGACAGCAGGCGGAACACGGCCAGGCGCAAATCGGCGTGGAATTCGGGCGCCATGTACAGGCTGAACTCGGACAGTGAATCGATGACCAGGCGCGTGGCGCCGGTGCGCTGGAGCGCCTGCACGAGTTCGTCCATCAACTCGTCCACCGTCAGGTCCAGCAGGCGGCTCTCGACCACGGCGACGTGGCCATTCTGTACCAGTTCGGCCAGCTCGGCATTGCGCAATCGCGGCGTGCCTTTTTCAAAATACAGGGCGACGCCCTTCTCGCCCCGGCGCGCGCCTTCCTGCAGGAAACGGGTGGCAATGATGGTCTTGCCCGAACCGGTAGGCCCGGCCAGCAGCATCGTGTGACCTTGCGGCATTCCGCCGTGCAGCAAGCCGTCGAGTCCGGGGACGCCGGTCGAGATGCGCTCGGCCGCGCGGTCGATCGGACCGCCCGGCAACCGGTCGCTGGCCAGCGCCGGCAGGATGCGCGGATAGACGCGCAGGCCGTCGTCGGTGATGCGGAAATTGTGCGAGCCGGTCAGGTGGGCGCGCCCGCGCATCTTGACCACACGCATCTTGCGCACCACGGAGCTCTGTTCGTGCACCTGGGTCAGCGACAGCATGCCGTCGGCCACCGTCATGATCGGATTGGCTTCCGGGTCGGAGTTCGCGTATTCGCCGATCAGGAAGGTCGTCGCCTGCCAGCTCGTCATGCGCGTGCCGAGCTCCTGGATGAAGTATTGCAGGTCGGCGACGCCTTCGTTGCCGGATTTCGCCGTCTGCACCACCGAGCGGAACGAATCGACGAAGACGAGCGAAGGCGAGAAGGCCTCGACCTCGGCCATGATCCGCTCCAGCACGCCGGAGAAGTCCCCGGTGCGCAGGCTTTCGCTGAGGTTGACGTAACGGATCGCGGGGCCGACCTTCTGCAGGTCGAAGAACGAGAACTGCTGCTGGTAGCGCAGCATCTTCAGGGGCGGCTCGCCCAGCACCGTGAAGAACAGGGCCCGCCGTTCGGGGTTCGCGAGGGCAAACATCATCTGGTGCGCCAGCGTCGTCTTGCCGCTGCCCGGCGGGCCGGCCACGAGGTTGAACGAAAACTCGGGAAGTCCGCCGCCTAGAAGCGTGTCCAGTCCCGGCACACCGGTTTGCAAGAGCCCCAAGGCTACTTTATCGCTCATTTACATCTGCTCCTGTCCATGCTTCTGCCCGTCCGCGCCTGCTCGTGCGACGTGTAACAGCTGTTTCGTTAGCGCTTCGCCGATCAGGCTACCCAGCAGCGTGGTGAAAGTGTCGAGCAAGGCGCCATTGGCTGCGCCCGCATGCTCGGGCCCGATCTCGTTCAGGGTTCTGGTCAGGGACATCATCGAGCCGGCCACCGTGCGGGCACTCTCGTAGCTGCCCAGGCCCTCGAAGCGCGCTGTCGACAGGCGCAGCGCCCGGCCTAACAGCGCGCAAAATCCGCTTTCGCCGATCAGCGGCGTGAGCTGTTCGCTCAGGAGCAGCCACGGCGCCACCAGTGCCGCGGTGCCGGTGCTGTTTGCCTTGTCTGCATCGTCGGGCAACCGTGGCCGCTGGCCTTCGTTGTGGTCCATGCTCGCTGTTCAGGTGTCGTTTGTTATGTTTTCCGGACGCCGTGTGGCGGGCCGAGGCATGATTATAAGGGCAATACAGACAATTTTTATCTTCTCACATCGAGACGGCGTGAATTCCTACGCGCGCACTGGCCACGGTAGAAAGTTTCTGGCGACCTGCTTCCTGCTGCTACATAATGCCAAGCAGAAAATTCACTGCGAGGATCGGGAGATGATGAGACAGACCGTGGCCGGCGTCCTGTGCGCGGCGGGACTTTTGATGTGCACGGGCATACGCGCCGCCCCTGCCGTGCCGGCGGCATTGCAGCAATCCGCAGCGGACGACGCGCGCTTCGCGGCGATCCACCGCGCCGAGTGGCAATGGCGCATCAAGGAGCGCCTGGCAAGGGACGAGTCGGAACGCGGCCAGGTCGCAACCGATTTCGAGCGTGTCGACGCCGCCTCCCAGGCACTGCGCCTGGCGCACTGGCAAGGCGTGCTGCGCCAGCTCGATGGGATCGACCCTGCGCGGCTGTCGGCGCCGGAGAAAATCAACTACCAGGTCTACCGCGCGCAGATCGCCGCCTTTGTCGAGGAATTGCGCTTTCGCGAATACGAGCAGCCGGTCAATGCCGACAGCGCCTTCTGGACCGACGTCACCTATGGCGCGCGCCAGCCCTTCGCCAAAGCCGAGGACTACCGCAACTACCTGGCCCGCATCAGGCACCTGCCGCGCTACTTCAACGAGCAGCTGGACAACATGCGCGCCGGCCTGGCGCGCGGCTTCACGCCGCCGCGCGTCACCCTGGCCGGGCGCGACGCCGCGCTCGCCTCGGTCGCCGAGGCCACGCCCGAGGACACCGTGTTCTACACGCCCTTCAGGACGATGCCGGCCGCGATTCCCGCCGCCGAGCAGGCCGCCCTGCGCGCCGAGGCCGTGGCCGCGATCCGTACGGGGGTCCAGCCCGCGTACGCGTCCGTGCTGGCCTTCATGCGCTCCGACTACATGCCGCGCGCGCGCGTGGCCCTGGCCGCCGAAAGCCTGCCGGACGGGAAAGCCTATTACCAGTCGAAGATCGTCGAGTTCACGACCACGAACCTGACTGCCGACGCCATCCACCGCATCGGCCTGGCCGAAATGGCGAAGATCCGCGCCGAGATGATGGAGACGATCGCACAATCGGGCTTCAAGGGCGACCTGCCCGCCTTTTTGCAGTTTCTGCGCACCGACCCGCAGTTCTATGCGAAGACGCCCGAGGAACTGCTGATGCGCGCCGCCTGGATCGCCAAGAAGTTCGATGCGAAAGCCGGCCAGTACTTCGGCTACCTGCCGCGCCAGCGCTTCGCGATCCGCCCGGTACCGCCCGACCAGGCGCCCTACTACACGGCCGGCCGCGGCGGTCCCGGCGTCTACCTCGTCAACACCTACAACCTGCCGGCGCGCGCCCTCTACAGCCTGCCGGCCCTGACCCTGCACGAGTCGGCGCCGGGCCACGCCTTCCAGATGCCGGTCGCGCTCGAACAGAAAGGCGTACCGCCCTTCCGCCGCGCCTACATATCCGCTTTCGGCGAAGGCTGGGCGCTGTACACCGAGCGCCTGGGCACCGAGATGGGCATCTACGAGACCCCGTACGAGGTGTTCGGCATGCTCAGCTACCAGGCCTGGCGCGCTTCGCGCCTGGTGGTCGACACCGGCATCCACGCGATGGGCTGGACCCGCGAGCAGGCGCAGGCCTATTTGCGCGAGAACACGGCGCTGTCCGAGCATGAGGTGACGACCGAGGTGGACCGCTACATCTCCTGGCCGGGCCAGGCACTGTCCTATTACCTCGGGCAGATGGCGATCATGGAAGCGCGGGCGAAGGCGGAAAAGGCGCTGGGCAGCAAGTTCGATATCCGGGCCTTCCACGATACCGTGCTGCAGCTGGGATCGGTGCCGCTGCCGGTGCTGGCGGCCCGGATCGACCGCTTCATCGCGGAGGGTGGAAAGAGTCCGTATCCGAAGGAAGGTTGAGCCAGGGTTTCCCGTACGTGTGGGCCCGGAGAGCCCATGCCGGGTTACGCATCCGCCTCAGGCGCCTTCGCGCAGCCAGGCCTTTGCCGCGTCGAGGTCATCGTAAAACACCCTGTCCTCGCCCTCGAAGAAGGCGATGCGCGCCAGGTAGGCGAGTTTGGCGCCCGGCACCACGATCGCGCGGCGCAGCTTCATGCCGCCGAGCTGGTCGTCGAGCTTCTGCTGCATCAGGGCGATGTTCGCTCCAGGCGCGATCATCGCACGCGCGTCGTACAGCACCCGGCGCAGGCCGGTCGCGTGCGCCAGTTCCACTACGCGCAGCTGGCATGCGCGCAGCACCGCTTCGTTCATCTCGCCCTGTACCTCCACCAGCAGCAGGTCGCCGCTGACGCGCACGTCGAGTTGCGGCGGCAGCGCCGCACCAGGGTCGGTCATCATACGAACAGATTCAATCATCGGCTGCCGGGTCGAGTTCGGGGAACATGACTTCGGTGAAGCCGAAGCGGGAAAAATCCCTGATCCGCATCGGATACAGGATACCGCGCAAATGGTCGACCTCGTGCTGCACCACGCGCGCATGGAACCCGTCGGCGTCGACCCGGATCGGGTTGCCGAACTGGTCGACACCTTCGTAGCGCAGGCGCGTGTAGCGCGGCACGCTGCCGCGCAGGCCCGGCACCGACAGGCAGCCTTCGAAGCCCTCTTCCATCTCGTCCGACAGTGGCGTCAGCACGGGATTGAGCAGTACCGTCTCCGGCACCTGGGGCGCGTCCGGATAGCGGACGTTGTTCTTGAAGCCGAAGATCACCAGTTGCAGGTTGACGCCGATCTGGGGCGCTGCAAGGCCGGCGCCGTTGGCCGCGTGCATCGTGTCGAACATGTCGGCCACCAGCGCCGCCAACTCGGGCGTGCCGAACCCGGTCACGGGCTCGGCCACGCGCAGCAAGCGCGCGTCGCCCATCTTCAAAATCTCACGTACCGCCATGTCCGTTCTCCTTCGCCAGCTGGGCCAGGAAGCTGCGGAAGCCGGCCGCGGTTTCCGGGTGCTTCAGCCCCATCGCGGCCATCGCCTGCAGGTAGCCCAGTTTCGAACCGCAATCATAACGCTGTCCTTCGTAACGGTAGGCGAGCACGCGTTCGGCGCGCATCAGGGCGGCGATGCCGTCGGTCAGCTGGATCTCGCCGCCGCTTCCGGCACCCAGGTTTTCCAGGTGCTCGAAGATGGCGCCCGACAGGACATAGCGCCCGACCACCGCCAGCGTCGACGGCGCCTCTTCCGGCAGCGGCTTCTCGACGATGCTCGACACCAGTTCGAGATTGCTGCGGTAGGACTCGGCCCTGACGATGCCGTACTGGCGCGTGTTCTCGCGCGGCACGTCCTGTACCGCCAGCAGGCTGCAGTTCTCGTAGCCGTAGACCTCGGTCATCTGGGCCAGCACCGGCGCGGTGCCGGGCCTGGTGTCCATGAAGTCGTCGGCCAGCAGCACGGCGAAGGGCTCGTTGCCGACCACCGGCCGCGCGCACAGCACCGCGTGGCCCAGGCCCAGGGGCGCCGACTGGCGGATGTAGATGCAGGTGACGTTCTTCGGGATCACCCCGCGCACCAGCTCGAGCAGGGCCTGCTTGTTGGCCGCTTCCAGCTCGGCTTCGAGCTCGTAGGCGGTATCGAAATGGTCTTCGATGGCGCGCTTGTTGCGGCCGGTGATGAAGATCATTTCGGTGATGCCGGCGGCGACCGCCTCTTCGACCGCGTACTGGATCAGCGGCTTGTCGACGATCGGCAGCATTTCTTTCGGCTGCGCCTTGGTGGCGGGAAGGAAGCGGCTGCCCAGGCCTGCGACGGGAAAGACGGCCTTGCGAATCTTGTTCATCTCGTACTCTCTTCGTTTATGTATTCTGTCATGTGGCGTTCGCCCCGGCGAGCAGGGCCAGCAGGCCCGCTTCGTCGAGCACGGTCACGCCGAGCGACTCGGCTTTGGCCAGCTTGCTGCCGGCCTCCGCGCCCGCGACGACATATGAGGTCTTCTTCGACACCGAACCGGACACCTTGCCACCTGCAGCCTCGATCAGCGCGCCGGCTTCATCGCGCGACATCGTCGGCAGTGTCCCGGTCAGGACGAAAGTCTGCCCGGACAATGCGCCCGCATCAAGGGCGTCCGACTCCTCGGGCAGCTGCGCCAGCAGTTCCCGGCGCAGGTCGGCTAGGGCAACAATGGTCTCGCGCTTGCCCGGCTGCGCCATCCAGGCTTCCAGCGCGGCGACATTCGTTTCCGGCAAGCCGAACACGCTGAATACGCGCAGATGGGCCAGGTCCTCGAGCGTGCGTCCAGCCAGCAGCTGACGCGCGCGCGGCTCGGTCAGTTTCGGAATGCCGAGCGCGGCCAGCAGTTCCACTTCGTCCAGGCGCTCGCGCAACGCGGCCTTCGGCGGGTGTTCGCCCTGCGGCGCCACGCCGGTTTCCAGCAGCGCGTCGAGTGCGGCCTGGTTCTTCGGTTCGGCGAAGAAGTCGGCGATCGATTCGGCCACGGTGCCGCCGATATCCGGCAGCACGCGCAGCAAGGCGGCGGGCGCGCGGCGCACCAGCGCCAGCGAACCCAGCCAGTCGGCGAGGGTTTTCGCCGTCGATTCGCCCACATGCCGGATGCCGAGCGCGAACAGCAGGCGTTCCAGCGGCGGCTGCTTGCTGGCGGCGATCGCATTGAGCAGGTTGTCGGCCCATTTGGTCGGCACTTTGCCCTGTTTTACCGTCTCCGGAGTGCTGCCGTCGCGCTCGTCCGCCAGGCGCTTCATCTTCAGCAAATCGTCGAGGGTCAGCTTGTACAGGTCGGCCACGCCGTGGATCAGGCTGCACTCGACCAGGCTGTCGATATAGCGGTCGCCGAGGCCCTCGATGTCCATCATGCGGCGGCCGGCGAAGTGGCGGATCGCTTCCTTGCGCTGGGCCGCGCAACTGAGGCCACCCGAGCAGCGGGCCACCGATTCGCCCTCTTCGCGCACCACGTGCGAGCCGCACACCGGACAGGTGCCCGGCAGCGTGTAGATCGGCGGCTCCGGCACCGGGCGGCGCTCGAGCACCACCGACAGCACCTCGGGAATCACGTCGCCGGCGCGGCGCACGACGACCGTGTCGCCCACGCGCACGTCCTTGCGGCGCACCTCGTCCTCGTTGTGCAGGGTGGCGTTGGTGACGGTCACGCCGCCGACCGACACCGGCACCAGCCGCGCCACCGGGGTGATCGCGCCGGTGCGGCCGACCTGCACGTCGATCGCGGACACCGTCGTCAGCGCTTCCTCGGCCGGGAATTTATGGGCCAGCGCGAAACGCGGCGCACGCGACACGAAACCGAGCGCGCGCTGGTCCGCCAGGCGGTCGACCTTGTAGACCACGCCGTCGATCTCGTAGGGCAGGCCGGGACGCTTCTCGCCGATGCTGCGGTAGTAGCCGAGCAGGCCATCGCGGCCCGTGACGACCGCGCGTTCCTTCGACACCGGCAGGCCGAGACGGACGAACCAGTCGAGCACCGCCGAATGCGATTCGGGCATCGGCGCGCCTTCGAGCAGGCCGATACCGTAGGCGAAGAAGCGCAGTTTGCGCTGGGCCGTGATGCGGGCGTCGAGCTGGCGCAGGCTGCCGGCGGCGGCGTTGCGCGGATTGGCAAATTCCTTCTGGCCGGCGTCGCGCTGGCGCTGGTTCAGCTTCGCGAAGTCTTCCTTGAACATCAGGACTTCGCCGCGCACCTCCAGCACCTGCGGGATGTCGTCGCCATGCAGGCGCAGCGGGATCACGCGCACGGTGCGGATGTTGGCGGTGACGTCTTCGCCCGTGTAGCCGTCGCCGCGGGTGGCGGCCTGCACGAACACGCCGTTCTCGTAGCGCAGGCTCATCGCCAGGCCGTCGAATTTCAGCTCGGCGGCATAGGCGACCTCGCCGTTGTCGAGTCCTTCACGGACGCGGCGGTCGAAATTGTCGACGTCTTCATCGGCAAAACCGTTGTTCAGCGAGAGCATCGGCACCGCATGCGTCACCTGCCTGAACTCGGGGATCGGGGCGGCGCCCACGCGCGAGGTGGGCGTGTCGGGCGAGACTGCTTCCGGGTGCGCCGCTTCCAGCGCCTGCAGTTCGCGGAACATGCGGTCGTACTCGGCGTCCGGAATCGTCGGCGCGTCAAGGACGTGGTAGTTGTAGATGTGGCGGTTCAGTTCCTCGACGAGCGCCTTCATCCGCGCGATGTAATCGTCCGGTTCGCTAAGCTTCATACTCACTGCGGCCTCAGCTGAACAGGCGCAGCGCGCGGGTCGAGCCGGCGGGGATGTCGGCCGCTTCCATCTCGGTATAGAAATCCTTCACCTGGCCGGCGATTTCTTCCAGCGTGGAGTCGAGCAGCGGCTGCTCGAAATCGTCCACCATGGCCGCGTCCAGGCGCAGCATCAGGTCCTTCGCGCACTTCACCATCGCGCCGAAGCCGTCCCGGCTCGGGGCCACGCAAGGCACGTCGAGCAGCAGGGTCAGGCGGTCGGTGGAGTCGGCGCCCATGTTCACGTTGGTCGACAGCGTGAACAGCACACCGCCGGCGCCGTCGGGCATGGCGAAGCGGCCGCTTGGCCCCACGTCGAAGCCGGCGCTTTCCAGCGCCCCGATCAGGGTCGACATCGCCCATGGCGTGCCCTTCGATTTCAGGTTGACGCCCAGCTGGGCATCGTGGCCGGCGACGAATTTGTGCAGGGTGCGCGCTTCGCTCATCACTTCGATCATGTCCGGCACTTCCGGCTCGGCGCCGATTTCGTCGGCCACCGCGCGCAGGCGCGTGACGAGTTCCGAATATTCGAGTTCGTTCAGGGCCGTGGTGCGCGTGGCCATCTGTACGCCGGCCTGCAGTTTGGTGTAGACGCCGCCATGCACGATCGGTTCCCAGTCGCCGTTCATGGCAAGGCCGATGAAATGGATCGGCTTGTTGCCGACGCGGCGCAGCTTCTGCAGCGCCGGCAGGATCTTGTCGCCGCGCGCCGCGCCATCGAGGGCCAGCGGGATCATGCAGTCGATCAGCGGGTCGACCAGGTTCTCGGCCAGTTCGGCCGGCGGCGTGTCGGCGCTGGTACCGGGGATGGTGCCGGGCAAGGGCGCAATCGGCTCCAGCGCGGCAGGAGCATCCGATCCGCCGCCTGATGCCGAAATGCCGGTTGCGGCGCCGGTGCCGAAGCCCGGTTCGACCGGTCCCATCGACGGCGTGGCGCCGATATCGAGCACCGGTTCGCTGCGCTCGGCCGGCGTGCCGTCGGGACGCATCAGGACGTCGTCGTGGTCGGAAGCGAAGGCGCGCTCGACGCTCTTCCTCGCCTTGTGCTCCTGCCACTTGTTGTAGGTGATGACGCCGACGACGAATACGCCGCCCGCCGCGATCAGGCTCATTTGGAAGTCTGTCATGCTGCTTGTGCCTCTTGTGCGAAATGGGTGGCGGACTCCATGTCCACCGCCACGATGCGCGATACGCCCTGCTCCTGCATCGTCACACCGATCAGTTGATTGGCCATTTCCATCGCAATCTTATTGTGCGAAATGAAAAGGAATTGGGTATGTTCCGACATGCGCTTCACCATGCGGCAGAAGCGCTCGGTATTGGCGTCGTCCAGCGGCGCGTCGACCTCGTCCAGCAGGCAGAACGGCGCCGGGTTCAGGCGGAACATCGAAAACACGAGTGCCGTGGCGGTCAGCGCCTTCTCGCCGCCCGACAGCAGATGAATCGTCGCGTTCTTCTTGCCCGGCGGCTGGGCCATCACCTGGACGCCGGCATCGAGAATTTCGTCGCCCGTCATCACGAGCCTTGCCTGGCCACCGCCGAACAGGATCGGGAACAGTTCCGAGAAATGCGTGTTCACGCGCTCGAAGGTGTCCTGCAGCAGGTCGCGCGTTTCCTTGTCGATGCGGCGGATCGCGTCTTCCAGCGTGGCGATCGCCTCGTTCAGGTCCGCGTTCTGCGAATCGAGGAAACGCTTGCGCTCGGTAGCGGTCGCCAGTTCCTCGACCGCGGCCAGGTTGACCGCGCCGAGCGCAGCAATCGCATTCGTCAGGCGCGTGACCTCGCCCTGCAGGTATTGCGGCTTCAGCTCCGGATCGAGTTTGGTGGCGAGCACCGCCTCGTCGGCGCCGGTGGCGGCCAGGGCCTCGGCGAACTGCTCCTGGTTGAGGCGCGCGGCCTGCTCCTTCAGCTGCATCTCGGTGATGCGGTCGCGCTGCGGCTGCAGGCTGCGCTCGGAACCCATGCGCGATTCCTCGGCATGGCGCAGCTGCTGCGCTACCTGGTCGAGTTCATGACGCGCGTCCGACAGCGCCTTTTCCTGGTTCGTCCTGCGATCCAGCAGTTCCTGCAGGCCCTCGTGGGCGGTGCCGCTTTCCAGCGCCGCCAGCTCGGCCTGGCCGTTCGCCAGCGAGTCGGCCACTTGCGCGGCCTGTTGCGAGGCCGTGGCGATGCTGCGCCGGAGTTCCTCGATTTTCGCGCGGCCGGTCTTTTCGGCGAACAGCGCTTCCTGGGCGCCGCGTTCGAGTTCGCGCAGCTTGTCGCGCGCCTCGGACAGGGCCGCTTCGCGCTGCAGGAACAGGGTCTGGCCATCCTCGAAGCTGCCCTGCAATTCGGCCAGTTCCATGTCGAGCTGCTCGAATTGCTGTTCCGCTTCCTGCTGGACCATGCGCTGCTCTTCTTCCTGGGCCGCGATCTCGGCCAGGTCGACGTCGATCTGGCTGCTGCGCTGGTTGAAGCGCGACTCGACTTCGTTCTGGCGCACGACCTCGATCTGCAGCGCATGGGTTTCGCGCTGCAGGGTGGCGATGCGCGCGCGTGCATCCTGCAGGCGCCGCGTCAGTTCCGTCAGGGCCGCGTCGGCACGGGTGGCGCGGGTACGGGCATCGTCCGTCAAGAGGGCCTGGGCGCGCAGCTGCGTGGCCGTGTTGTCGATGTCGTGCTGGCGCTGCAGCATGCCGTCCTGCTCGGCGTCGGCCGCGTAGAAGCGCACGCTCGACGCGGTGATCACGTGGCCCTGGCGCGTGACGAAGGCGCCGCCCTGCGGCAGGCGCGCGCGCTCGGCAAAGGCCTCGGTCGCCGTCTCGGCGGCGAACACCAGGTGCAGCCAGTCGTTCAGTACGCCGCGTATGCCCGGGTCGTTCAGCAGCAGGAGGCTGGCGAAGGATTTCAGGCCGGGAGCGTTGACCGGCGCCGGCGCGCCCGGCGCCGGCGCATACAGGGCCAGGCGGGCCGGAGGAGCATCGCCGACAAAGGCCTTGGCCCAGTCGATGTTGGAGAGTTCGAGGGCGCCGGCGCGTTCGCGCAGCACGGATTCCAGCGCCGTCTCCCAGCCCTCCTCGACCTGCACCTTCTGCCACAGGCGCGGCAGCGTCTCGAGTTCGTGCTTGCGCAGCCAGGGCGTGACCTTGCCCTGGGTTTGCACGCGGTCCTGCATCTGCTTCAAGGCCGCCAGGCGCGCCTCCAGCTGGGCGTTCTTCGCTGCCTCCGACTGCGCGGCGGCTTGCGCTTCGCGGCGCTCGGTCTCGGCAGCGTCCTGAAGGGCCGCAGCTTCTTCCTGCAGCAGGGTCTGCTCTTCCAGCGCCTCCTGTTTTTCCTCCAGCTGCAGGCGCAGGTTGGCAAGGTGCGCGCTGTCCGGCGGCGCCAGCGACTTCTTTTCAAGCTGCAGGCGCTCGCGCCGGGTGGCGAGACCGTTCAGGATGTTGCCGGCATTGCGTCCGTGCGCGGCGGCCAGTTCGATCCGCTGGCGCACTTCGCCGATGCGGGCGCGCGCTTCGTCACCGCGGCGCTGGGCTTCGCGCCAGGCCATATCGAGTTCCGGCAGGCGCTCGTTCTGCGCCTCGACCGCGATCTGGGCGCCTTCCGCGCGCGCCGCGAGTTCCTCGACCTTGTACGTCGCCTCTTCGATCTGCTCTTCGTATTCCTGCGCCTGCGCGAGCCACTGGTCGCGCTGTGCGGTGAGCGTGCCGAGCTGGTTCTGCAGGCGGGTGCGCGACTCGATCACGAACTTGATCTGCGCTTCCAGGCTGCCGATTTCCGAGTTCGTCTGGTACAGCGCGCCCTGCGCCGTGTGCAGGCGATCGCCTACCGCAAAATGGTGCTGGCGCAGGTGTTCGAGTTCGAGTTCGACGTTGCGCAGCTTTGCGGTCTGTTCTTCCAGGCTGTTCTGCGCTTCTTCCATCTCGCGGAAATAGCGGGTCTGTTCGGCCTTGGCTTCGTTCTTGCGCAGCAGCCAGAGCAGCTTCTGCTTTTCTTCCTGGTCCGCCTGCAGCTGGTGAAAACGGTTGGCGACCGCCGCCTGGGCTTCGAGCTTGTCGAGGTTGGCGTTCAGCTCGCGCAGGATGTCTTCGACGCGCAGCAGGTTTTCGCGGGTATCGGATAAACGGTTTTCGGTTTCGCGGCGCCGCTCCTTGTACTTCGAGACGCCCGCCGCTTCCTCGAGGAAGACGCGCAGTTCTTCCGGACGCGATTCGATGATGCGCGCGATCATGCCCTGGCCGATGATGGCGTAGGCGCGCGGACCGAGGCCGGTGCCGAGGAAGATGTCCTGGATGTCGCGTCGGCGCACCGGCTGGCCGTTGATGTAATAGGTGGATGTGCCGTCGCGCGTGAGAGTGCGCTTGACCGCGATCTCGCCGTACTGGCCCCACTGCCCGGCAGCCTTGCCGAGACTGTTGTCGAACACGAGTTCGACCGAGGCCCGCCCCGAGGGCTTGCGGTGGGTCGAGCCGTTGAAGATCACGTCCTGCATCGACTCGCCGCGCAGTTCGGACGCTTTCGATTCGCCCAGCACCCAGCGTACGGCGTCGATGATGTTCGACTTGCCGCAGCCATTCGGGCCGACCACGCCAACCAGCTGCCCAGGCACCTGGAAATTGGTGGGATCGACGAAGGACTTAAATCCCGACAATTTAATGGAGGATAGTCGCACCTTGGTTCGGTTACTCGGGAATCGATAAAGGTCGCATCATACCATCTGTTGCTTGCTTTTCGGCCAAGTTTGGGTACAAAACGGCAAACCCGGCCTTGCGGCGGCCGGCAGTCTGTGACGGGAGGGAAAAGCGGCTCAACCGGCGGCGCGCGCGGGGGGCGATCCGGCGCCCGGATCGTTCACCGCCTGCATCGCCTCGGTCAGCACGCGGCCGACCACGCCATCGAGCGCGGCGACCCGGATCGCCCCGGCGCGCAGCCCCTCGGCCAGCTTCTCGGCGGGCAGCGAAAAGGCTTCCTGGCGCAGGCCGCCCGAGAAAATGAAGAGCGAGCGCAGCGGGCTGACCCAGGCCAGCTTGAGCTTGCGCACGCTGCCGTCCGGCTGCCTGAACTCGAGGCGCGCGCCGCGCTCCAGGGCGTCGACCATGCCGGCGGCAGTATCCTGCGGCGGCGCGTCTTCCTCGGCGGCAGCTTCCTGGGCAATGCGGCGCAAGGCGTCCTGCTGGGCCGCCTCGACCGCGATTTCTAGCTGGCGTTCCGGCGACACCTCGAGCGGCGCACGCACGATGGACAGGTGGCATTTCGCCAGTTCGGCAAAGAACTGCAGGCGCTCGGCGTCGCGCCAGTTGACCGCATCGAGCCATTTGTTGAGCGCGGTGAGCAGTCCCGGCAGCTTGGCGATGAGCGCCCGGCGCTGTTCCTGGGTCGCTTTCGGCTTCACCGTCCAGACCAGCTCGTCCATCGTCCGGGTGGCGTTCTTCAGGGCGCCGGGGCGCTCTTCCTCGATCAGGTAAGCGAAGGTCAGCACGTCGACCCAGCGCTGTTCGAGAAAGCTCGAAACCACGCCCACCAGTTCGCCGTCGGCCACGCGCACCCGCACCGCCTGGCGCGCCGAACGGGCGGCCACGGTCTGTTTTTCGATTTTCGTGGCGCGGGCGATGGGGGCGGCGATCGCCTCCTCGGCGGCACGCTCCTCGACTTCCAGCTGGGCTTCGAGTTCGGCCACGGCCTCGGCAAAGGCGGCCGGCTGGGCGTCGGCCTCGCGCCCGATGCGCTCGACGCCGCGCTGCATGGCCTGCATCACCGGATCGTCGGCGCCCTTGCGGCCCTCCCAGCCCATGTTCGACAGCAGGTCGATCATGCGCCGCGCCGGGTGGGCTTCCTCGAAGAAGAAGTCCTGGTCGAGCAGCGCCGCTTTCAGCACCGGCACCTGCAGGAAGCGGATCAGTTCACGGGTCTCGGCCGGGATGCTGTCGTCGAGCAGGACGGTCTCGAAGATGCGCGACAGCAGATCGAGGGTATGCTCTTCGCCGCGCGACAGGGAACCCTGGGGCAGGCTCTGCTTGAAGCGCGGGAGGTAGAAAATGTTATTGGAAGCAGCCGGCGAGGCGCCCGCGGCGCCCGCCGGCGCTGCGGGAAGCTGGAGTCCGGCCAGCAGCCCGAGCAGCGCGCCCTGCTGGCCAAAGCCTGCGCCCGGCGCGGCGACGGCGCCCGTCGGGGCGGCGAAGCCGGGATAGGCGGTGGTGGCGGCCGGGCCGTGCGCGCCTCGCGTCATCGGCTGCGCCGTTGCGGGCGCCGGAGAACCGGCGGCAGCGGCATGCAGCGGCGCAGCGCCGAAGCCGGTCGCCGAACTCGGCCGCCATCCATTCCCTTGCGGCATATTCGGCAGGTCCGGCACCAGCGCGGCGGCGCCCTCACCGTCGCCCGCGAGCAGGCTGCGCAGTTGCTGGGCGAGCGCCGCGTCCATGCCCGGACGGCGTGCCCGCCCCGTCTCGAGCGTCTTGCTGATGTGAAAACGCTCGCGCGCACCCTTGCTGCGAGCGCGCAAGGCGGCATCGAGGGCCTCGAACAGCGGCGCCAGGTCGAGGAACAGTTCGGGGCGCAGGAGCGGCAACAGCAGCGGGTGGTCGTCCTGCTCGGGGGTAAAGGCACGCCAGGCATCGTGGATGGCGCTCAGGAAGACTTCGGGGCGGAAGGGATTCTGGCCGGGGCGCAGCGGGTCGCGCCCGAGCAGCAGGCCGATCCGCACGCACAGGCTGGCGAGCAGCTCCGAATGCGCGATCTCGAAGGGGCGGCACAGCGTGCCGAAGGCGACCTGGGTATCCATGACTTCCATCGGCACCAGGCTCAGCGAGATGGCCTCGGCCCTGCTCCTGGCGCCGGGCACCAGCTCGTCGATGGCCTCGCGCAGGGCGCGCTCGACCGCTTCGCCGGCCAGGTGCACGAAAGCATAGCTATTGTTTTTCAGGAGCTGGCCGGCCCTGGCGCGGCGGTAGGCTGCCTGGGGTTCGAGCCCGGCCGTGGTCATGTCGGCCATCGCCGCCGCCAACCGGTTCACCATCGCACCCAATTGCTCGTTCGCCCCGGCGCTGGCCTCGCGCACGAGCTCGGCCAGCACCTCGCGCGGGGGCGCAGACGCTTTCGGGCTGGCGAGATCGTTGGCGGCGTGGGCCATGGGCTTGTTCTTCCTGTGGCGCAGCGGCGCCGACACGTCATTGTTGCACATTATTTCCGAATGGCAATAGTAAGGCGTGAATTTAAACCCCACCTTTCGCTGTGGCGCTCCGGCTTCATTCGTTGACGGCATTTCCTATCGGACACTTTAGCTTGCGCTGACGCAAACGCCGCTCTTTTTGTTTCCCTAACATAACAAGGTCCCCCTTTCCCATCCCGCCCCGAGGAAGCTTCCATGAAACAGATTCGTCAGCTCGACACCAGGTTCAAGATCGTTGGCGCATTCGCGCTGCTGTTCGTACTTGGCGCGGCCTCCATGTCCTGGCTGCTGGCGCAGACGGGCGAGGCGGCCATCGCGCTGCGCGGCAGCGCCCTGCTCTGCCTGGGCGTGGGCCTGGTCGTCACAAGCCTGCTGGCCGCCTGGCTTGTGCGCGAGGCGAACCGGCCGCTGCACGAAGCGCTGATGGTGGCGCGCCGCGTGGCCGAAGGCGACCTGCGGGTGCGCGCGCCCGCTTCCACCGCGGGCGCGGCCGGCGCCCTGATGGCGGCCCTGGCCACGATGGCAGGCAGGGTGACCGGCATGATCGGCGAGGTGCGCGCGGGCGCCGCCGGCATCGTGAGCGGGACCACCGAAATCGCCAGCGGCAACCTGGATCTCTCGGGCCGCACCGAGCAGCAGGCCGCCTCGCTGGAAGAGACCGCCTCCTCGATGGAAGAACTGACCGCCACCGTACGCCAGAACGCCGACTCGGCGCACACGGCCAGCAAGCTCGCGCTGTCGGCCTCCGAAGTCGCGGTGAAAGGCGGCGCCGTCGTCAGCGACGTGGTCGGCACGATGGCCTCGATCAACGACTCCTCGAAGCGTATCGCCGAGATCATCGGCGTGATCGACGGCATCGCCTTCCAGACGAATATCCTGGCCCTGAACGCCGCCGTGGAAGCGGCGCGCGCGGGCGAACAGGGGCGCGGCTTCGCCGTCGTCGCCTCCGAAGTGCGCAGCCTGGCGCAGCGCTCGGCCGCCGCGGCCAAGGAAATCAAGGCCCTGATCGACGATTCGGTGGCCAAGGTCGACGCCGGCACCCTGCTGGTCGACAAGGCCGGGCGCACGATGGACGAAGTGGTCGGCAGCGTCAAGCGCGTCACCGATATCATCGGCGAGATCGCCGCCGCCAGCGCCGAGCAGACCGCCGGCATCGAGCAGGTCAACGGCGCGATCGCGGCGATGGACCAGGCGACCCAGCAGAACGCCGCCCTGGTCGAACAGTCGGCCGCCGCCGCCGCCGCGGTGCGCGAACAGGCGGCGGCCCTGACGCGGGCGACGGGCGGCTTCGTGCTCGCGGCGCAGGCCCCGGCGGACGCGGCGCCGGCGCGTCCCGCGACCGTGCGCACACTGCCGGTCGCGCCGAAACCCGCGCCGGCGCCGCGCAAGAGCGCGGCAAAGTTCGCCGCCCCTGTTACGCCGAAAACCGTCACGCCGATTCGCCGCCCCGCCACCAAAGCGGATATGGACTGGGAGGAGTTTTAAAAAGGCGCTGTTCGCGTTAAGTGTGGAATATGCCGATTGCCGCTCGCAGCAAAGCCTCCGACGACTTGACGCGAGCGCCGTCGAGCGCCCAGCGCCAGCCGAGATAGTTGCCGAGGTAACGGCTGGCAACCCCGCGAAACGGCTGCAGCCAGCCGCGCAGGCGGCTGTGATAGGCGTTCACATTCTGGACGTGGATCGCGCCGCGCACCCGGATTCCCGCCTGTAAGTTCACCGCTTCATGGGTGATACCGGCTTCGCGTGCGAAATGCCGGTACGCCGCATGGGCGTCCGTCACCAGCAACACGTCCGGCTCCAGTCGCACTTTCAAATGTTGGTGCAATTGCGCCTGCGTCACCGGCCCCTTGCCGGGAACCCAGTCGAGCGTCTGACCGGTCCGGTCGCGGGCGACCAGAATGCACATCTGTTCCTTTGAAATACCGCGTTTTGTCGCTTTGCCGCCGCGCTTGCGTGGAGGTCGATCGAGCGAGCGGGAACCTTTGTGTGATTCGAGCACATACATCTCGTCGGCCTCGGCGATCCCGGCCAGGCGCTGGGGTCGGTCGTTTTGAGTGAGGGCGAGAAAACGGTGGCGCCAGCGAAAGCTGGTGGCGCCGGCGACGCCGAGCTGCGCGGCGCTGCGCCGGATGCTGTGCGAGTCGAGCATGCCGCCCAGGTAATCGAGCCAGCGCCCTTTGTGGCGCAGGCGCGCCAGCGGCGTGCCCGTGAGCGCGTTGCAGGTCCTCCCGCAAGCGCGGCAACGAAAGCGTTGAAGGCCGTTGGCGCGACCGTGCTTGTGGAAGCGATTCGAGCCGCACCCGGGACAGGCAAGTTGCGGTGCTGCCGCCTGTTCGATGGCGTCCACCGTCCGATCGAGCTTGACCGTCGGCAGCAGCAGGCCGAGCAGCCGTTCGCGCTGGCGCCGGGTCAGCGCCGCCAGGTTCTTCAGGAAGTGCTCGAACTTGCGTGCTTGCATGCGAACCTCCTCTCCGGTGAAGTCTCATTTGGACCTCAGCCGTTCAAGAAGATTCCACACTTAACGCGAACAGCGCCTTTAAAAAATCGCTAACAAAAACATTGAAGTATTCGCGACATCGATTATTTTCAATATGTAGGAAAACTTCCTACACGGGCTCAGGCGGTCATCCGATACCGATTCAACAGTAGGGCTCGCATGATTGCAACACCGAATACAACTGCTGAATAAACCCGGTAGTTCGGCGAGCAGGATCATTTCAACTTTGAAAGGAAATAATCATGGCCTCGAATCAAAAGCGCACGCAAGGTGGCACCCCTGAGCAGCACGCGGAAGCCGGTCGTCAGAGCCACAAGAACGATGGCAACAAGCAGTCCGGTTCGGGCTCGGGTTCGCGTTCCGGCTCCGGCTCGGGCACCCGCGGCGGCTCCCCTGAGCAGCACGCCGAAGCCGGCCGCCAGAGCCACAAGAACGACGGCAACAAGCAGTCGGGTTCCGGCTCGGGCTCGCGTTCGGGCAGCGGCTCGGGCATGCGCGGCGGCACGCCTGAACAGCACGCCGAAGCCGGCCGTCAAAGCCACAAGAACGACGGAAAGAAGTAATTCGTCCCGCATCGCCGATTGAAGCGGCGGTGAAATAAAAGAGCCTGGCGCAGTATTGCGATCCGGGCTCTTTTTTTATGTGCCGCGGCTATTCGCCAATTACTCGGCAATATAATCAGCTTATTACCGGGTTTGCGCGCATTGCCTTATTGCCGGGTTATCTCGACAATAAATAATCGACTCATGCGAGCGACAGGCAAAACAAAGGCCGACACCGGCCTATATCGGCCAGACCGACGCATGCTGGTGCCGCCCCTGCCGGACCGGCTTGCTCGGAGCTTGCGCAATCAGATGTTGCGAAGGACAGCGCCCTTGGGCGGCGTGAAATCGGCGACGTCGTTGATCATGCCGGCGGTCTTGGCGTCGCGCGAGTTCAGGTGCAGGTCGGAGTATTGGTGGATGGCCCACTGCTCCGGCGTCAGCTCGACGTGCTTGCGCAGGATCGACTCGGTGCGCGCATCGTCCGCCCGCAGGCCCTCGACGATGATGTTGAGCGCATCGGGCCGCGAGCCGGGCGAGGCCGTCGCATGCGATTTGTGCACCATGAAACGGGCCGTTTCGCTGGCGTAACGGCGCGTGCCCGCCAGGTACATGATGACGGCGATCGAGGCGACCGCCCCGCCGTTGTACATCACGAACTCGATCGGCGACTTCGACATGAAGTTGTACAGGCACAGGCCGTCGCTGACATAGCCGCCGTTCGACTGCACCAGCACGTGGGCCGTCTCGATGCCGTCCTCGGTCATGTGGCCGACTGCTTCGAACACCCGGTGCACCATGTCGCTGTTGACGTCGCCCGACAGGGTGAACCACGCTTCCTTGCTGTGTTTTGCTTGATCTTCGCTCATAGTCTTGTTATGCCCCGCAAAGTGTGGTCCCCAGTTTAACAAATCGAGGAAAAAGCCTGCGCGCACGCCCTCCAACGGTGCGCGGGCACCCGGGGAGGCTGAACCGTCCGCTGCGGGGCGCTAATTCGGCCTGCCAAGATTGACAGCGGGCAGAGGGTGACATATTCTCCACAGTCTTGATCGGGAGAGCGTCGCGACACGCGGCCGCCGAAGGGGCATCACCCAAAAACTCTCAGGCAAAAGGACCGGTCAGGGGTCGTCGCGCGGCGCGCGAAGGCCACACTCTGGAGAGCGGCCTGCAGCACAGGCCCACCGAAGGGGCAGGCGGAGTTCAATATCAACTCATCCGCTATCTCTCAGGTACCAAGGACAGAGGGGCGCGCAGCCCACGCAACGGCATTGCCGGCGTGGCGGCACCCTATTATTCTGCCCTGAGGATTCCATGACGCTCAAAGCGACCCCGCTCAACTCCGCACACCGCGCACTCGGCGCCAAGATGGTCGATTTCGGCGGCTGGGACATGCCCGTCAACTACGGCTCGCAGATCGAAGAGCACAACGCCGTCCGGCAAGATGCCGGCATGTTCGACGTCTCGCACATGTGCGTGGTCGACCTGGAAGGCGCGAATGTACGTCCTTTCCTGCGCGGCCTGCTGGCAAACAACGTCGACAAGCTGCAGGTCCCGGGCAAGGCGCTCTACTCGTGCATGCTGAACCCCGAGGGCGGCGTGATCGATGACCTGATCGTCTACTTCTTCCGCGAAGACTGGTTCCGCCTGGTCGTCAACGCCGGCACCGCCGAGAAGGATATCGCATGGATGCGCCAGCAGAACGACGCGACCAACAGCGGCCTGACGATCACCGGACGCCGCGACGGTGACAAGGCAATCGCCCTGGTCGCCGTACAGGGCCCGAACGCACGCGCCAAGGTATGGGAAGTGCTGCCGACCGCGAAAGCCGCCTCGCAGGACATGAAGCCCTTCAATGTCGCGATCGTTCCCGACACGGCCTTCGGCGAGGCGATGGTCGCACGCACTGGCTATACCGGCGAAGACGGCTTCGAGATCGGCGTGCCGGCCACCCAGGTCGAGGCTTTGTGGAACGCGCTGGTCGCCGCCGGCGTCAAGCCGGCCGGCCTGGGTGCGCGCGACACGCTGCGCCTGGAAGCGGGCATGAACCTCTACGGCCAGGACATGGACGAGAGCGTGAACCCGCTCGACGCGGGCCTGGCCTGGACCATCGACCTGGTCTCCGAGCGCGACTTCATCGGCAAGGCGGCGCTGCAGGCCAAGGGCCAGAACGCACAATTCCTGGGCCTGATCCTGCGCGAAAAAGGCGGCATCCTGCGCGCCCACCAGAAAGTGATCGCCGCGTCCGGCGCGACGGGCGAAATCACCAGCGGCACCTTCAGCCCCTCGATGCAGCAGGCGATCGCCCTCGCCCGCGTGCCGATGGACGTCGCGATCGGCGACACCGTGCATGTCGAGATCCGCGACAAGAAGCTGGCCGCCACCGTGGTCAAGCTGCCCTTCGTTCGCAACGGCAAAGTCCTCGCCGCCTGAAGAATACGAACCTCTATAATATCGCCACCATCCACCCTGGAGCCTGATTACATGAACATCCCAACCGACCTGAAATACACCGAGTCCCACGAGTGGGTCCGCCGCGAAGCAGACGGCACCCTGACCGTCGGCATCACCGACTTCGCGCAGGACGCGCTGGGCGATATCGTGTTCGTCGAACTGCCGCAGGTCGGCAAGGCTCTCACGGCCGGCCAGGACGCCGCCGTGGTCGAATCGGTCAAGGCTGCCAGCGACATCTACGCACCGGTCGCCGGCACCGTCACCGAAGTCAACCAGGCGACCGCCGATGCGCCGGACTCGATCAATACCGACGCCTTCGCCGCCTGGCTGTTCAAGCTCAAGCCGACCGACGCCGGCGCCTACGACGCCCTGATGGACGCCGACGCCTACGGCAAATCGACCGGCAACTGATATCGACAAACCTGTGCGGCGCAGCCTTGCGCCGCACGCCGCAATACCGAATCCCCCTTTCGTCCGGCCGGCCCTGCCCGTCCCCCGTCTTCCTCTTTTTGGCCCACACCATGACCCGCACCAGCCTCACCCAACTTGAAGCCCGCGATTCCTTCATCCCGCGCCACATCGGCCCCTCGTCTTCGGAAGAAGCGGCCATGCTGTCGACCCTCGGCTACGCATCGCGCGCCGCGCTGATCGACGCGGTCGTTCCCGCCAACATCCGCCGCAAGGACAAGCTCGACCTGGGGCAGTTCTTCGAGCCGCTGCCGGAACAGGCTGCGCTCGCCAAGCTCAAAAGCATCGCCGCCAAGAACAAGGTCATGAAGTCGGTCATCGGCCAGGGCTATTACGGCACCCACACCCCGCCTGTCATCCTGCGCAACATCTTCGAAAACCCGGCCTGGTACACCGCCTACACCCCGTACCAGCCGGAGATCTCGCAGGGCCGCCTGGAAGCGATCCTGAACTTCCAGCAGATGATCACCGACATGACCGGCATGGGCATCGCCAACTCGTCGATGCTGGACGAAGGCACGGCCGCCGCCGAAGCGATGACGCTGATCCAGCGCGTCGGCAAGTCGGCCTCGAAGGTGTTCTACGTGGCCGACGACGTGCTGCCGCAGACGCTGGAAGTGATCCGCACGCGCGCAGAGCCGATCGGCGTCGAAGTGCGCACCATCGCAGCAAGCGACGTCGAAAAGCTCGATGAAACCTGCTTCGGCGTGCTGCTGCAATACCCGGGCGTGAACGGCGAAGTGCGCGACTACCGCGTGGCCTGCGAGAAGCTGCATGCGGCCGGCGCGATGATCGTCGTCGCGGCCGACCTGCTGGCCCTGACCGTCCTGACGCCGCCGGGCGAATGGGGCGCGGACGTGGTCGTCGGTAACAGCCAGCGCTTCGGCGTGCCGCTCGGTTTCGGCGGCCCGCACGCTGGTTACCTCGCCACCCGCGACGAATTCAAGCGCTCGATGGCCGGCCGCCTGGTCGGCGTCACCGTCGACGCGCAAGGCCAGTCGGCGCTGCGCCTGGCGCTGCAGACCCGCGAACAGCATATCCGCCGCGAAAAGGCGACCTCGAACATTTGCACCGCCCAGGTGCTGCTGGCCGTGATGGCCGGCATGTACGCGGTCTACCACGGCCCGCAGGGCCTGACCCGCATCGCCCGCCGCGTGCACCGCATGACCGGCATCCTGGCAGCTGGCCTGAAGCAGATGGGTTACCAGCTGGCCAACGAGACCTGGTTCGACACGTTGACCATCGCGACCGATCGCGCCGCCGAACTGCACGTCGCCGCGAACGAAGCCGGCGTCAACCTGCGCCGCGTCGACGACCGGCACGTCGGCCTGTCCCTGGACGAAACGACGACCCGCGAAGACATCGCCCTGCTGTTCTCGGTCTTCGCCAACGGCCAGGCCACGCCCGAGGTCGAAACCCTGGACAAGGATGCAGTGGAGGCCTTCCCGTCGGCCCTGGGCCGCACCAGCGCCTTCCTGACCCACCCGACCTTCAACCGCTACCACGCCGAGCACGAGATGCTGCGCTACCTGCGCTCGCTGGCCGACAAGGACCTGGCGCTCGACCGCACCATGATCCCGCTCGGTTCGTGCACGATGAAGCTGAACTCGACGTCCGAGATGATCCCGGTCACCTGGCCCGAGTTCTCGAACATCCACCCGTTCGCCCCGGACGAGCAGACCGTCGGCTACCGCGAGATGATCTCCCAGCTGGAAGACATGCTGTGCGCCGTCACCGGCTATGCCGCCATTTCGCTGCAGCCGAACGCCGGCTCGCAGGGCGAATACGCGGGCCTGCTGGTGATCCAGAAATACCACCAGTCGCGCGGCGAAGGCCATCGCAATATCTGCCTGATCCCGTCCTCGGCGCACGGCACCAACCCGGCATCGGCCAACATGGTCGGGATGCAGGTCGTGGTGACGGCCTGCGACGAGAACGGCAACGTCGATCTCGCCGACCTGAAGAAGAAGGCCGAGCAGCACAGCGCGAATCTCGCCTGCGTGATGGTGACCTACCCGTCCACCCACGGCGTCTTCGAAGAAGGCATCCAGGAACTGTGCGAGATCGTCCACGCACACGGCGGCCAGGTCTACATCGACGGCGCCAACATGAACGCGCTGGTCGGCGTGGCTGCGCCGGGCGCCTTCGGCGGCGACGTCAGCCACCTGAACCTGCACAAAACCTTCTGCATTCCGCACGGCGGCGGCGGTCCTGGCGTCGGTCCGATCGGCGTCGGCGCCCACCTGGCCCCGTTCCTGCCGAACCAGCGTTCGACCGGCTATGTGCGCAGCGAAGACGGCATCGGCGCGGTCAGCGCCGCGGCCTACGGCTCGGCCTCGATCCTGCCGATCTCGTGGATGTACATCGCGATGATGGGCGCAGAGGGCCTGACGAATGCGACCGAAACGGCCATCCTGAATGCCAACTACATCGCACGCCGCCTGGCGCCGCACTACCCGGTGCTGTACACCGGCCACGACGGCCTGGTTGCGCACGAGTGCATCATCGACCTGCGTCCGCTGCAGGACAAGACCGGCATCTCGAACGAAGACGTGGCCAAGCGCCTGATGGACTTCGGCTTCCACGCCCCGACCATGAGCTTCCCGGTGCCGGGCACGCTGATGATCGAGCCGACCGAGTCGGAGTCGAAGATCGAGATCGACCGCTTCATCGAGGCGATGATCACGATCCATGCCGAGATCGTCAAGGTCGAGCGCGGCGAGTACGACAAGATGGACAACCCGCTCAAGGGCGCGCCGCACACGGCGGAAGTGGTGACGGCCGACGACTGGCAGCACACCTATTCGCGCGAAGTGGCGGCCTTCCCGGTCGCCTCGCTGCGCAAGAAGAAGTACTGGCCGCCGGTCGGCCGTGCGGATAACGTGTATGGCGACCGCAACCTGTTCTGCGGTTGTGCGCCGATCAGCGATTACGAGTAATCGTTAATCGGTAAAGCAAACGGCGGCGCAGAGAGTCATCTCTGCGCCGCCGTTGTCGTTTATAAGAATGGTGGGACTGCGGAGCGGCACGAACGCGTGGGCTCAAGAGCCCACCCTACGGTGCACGACGGCCGACGGCGCCCGCGTAACGCGCTGCGGCGCCTGACCGGTCGAAACGCAAATATTACCTGGCCGCCGTCACCCGCCAGATCACATTCCCCACATCGTCCGCAAACAGCAAGGCCCCTTCCGCATCCTGGGCCAACCCGACCGGCGCACCGAACAGGGATTTTTCGTCAGCCGAATGGAAGCCGGTCACGACCGGCTGCGCCGGCCCGGACGGCATGCCGTTTGCAAACGGCACATACACGATCTGATAACCGCTCAGCGGCGAGCGATCCCAGCTGCCGTGCTCGCTGACGAATGCGCCGCCCTTATACTGCGGCAGCCCGTTCCCGGTATAAAACAGCAGTCCGAGTGCGGCCACGTGCGACCCCAGGGCGTAATCCGGCTTGATCGCTTTCGCGACCAGGTCCGGCCGCTGCGGCATGACGCGGTGGTCGACGTGCTGGCCGAAATAGCTGTAAGGCCAGCCATAAAAACCCTTTTCCTGGACCGAGGTCATATAGTCGGGAACCAGGTCCGCGCCGATTTCGTCGCGCTCGTTGACGATGGCCCAGAGTTTTCCGGAAGTCGGTTCCCACTGCAGCCCGGTCGGATTGCGCAGGCCCGAGGCAAACACACGGCTGCCGCCGGTTGCGGTATCGACTTCCAGCACGGCGGCGCGCCGGTATTCCACCTCCATGCCGTTTTCCGTGATATTGCTGTTCGAACCGCTGCCGACATACAGCTTGCGCCCATCGGGACTGGCCAGCAGCGCTTTGGTCCAGTGGTGGTTGACGGTACTCGGCAGGTCGCCCAGCTCGGTGCCCGGGTCGGACATCCTGGTCTCTCCCGGGGTATAGCGATACTTCATGATATTGCCGGTGTTCGCCACATATAAGGTGTCGCCGACGAGCTGGATGCCGAATGGCGAGTGCAGCTTGTCGATGTAGACGTGCTGTTCCCACTCGCCGCTGCCGCCGGGCTTCTTGCGCAGCAGGGTGACGCGGTTGCCGCCCTTGCCGCCCTTGCCCGATTTGCTTTTGACCATGCCGGCGATGACCTGTTTCGGCGTGGTCACGGCTTCCTCGCCGGGACCGTTTCCTTCCACGACCAGCACGTCCCCGTTCGGCAGGACCAGCAGCGTGCGCGGATGCAGGAGTCCGGACGCGATCTTTTCGATCTTCAGCCCGGCAAGGACCTTGGGCGCGGCATCGCCTTTCCAGCCCACGCCGTCGGGCACCTGCATCGGCGGCACCATGAAATCCTGCGCTTTCGGCAGCACCGGATTGGCGCCGACCTGCTTGGCGGGATCCACCCTTTCCTTGTCTCCGCAGCCAGTCAATACCAGCGAAGAAACGGCCACCAGGCCCAGCGCATTCCACCACCCTTGCTTATGCTTGATCACGGCCTGACTCCTTGAATATGCGTTTGT
The DNA here is from genome assembly GCF_059801075.1 of Massilia sp. LXY-5. Classification (NCBI taxonomy): domain Bacteria; kingdom Pseudomonadati; phylum Pseudomonadota; class Betaproteobacteria; order Burkholderiales; family Oxalobacteraceae; genus Massilia; species Massilia sp. LXY-5. Next base: position 1,065,855 of record NZ_JBNNEH010000002.1, on the reverse strand, counting down.
TCCCCAGCCAGGATGATTCTCCCCAGTCCCATTGCGAGCACCGTCGCGATCGACAGCCAGACGGCGGCGGGCATCACCGCCCAGGCGTCCCGGCTGTGCACGAAGGCGTTGATCAGCGCGGCCACGATGGCGATCACGTTGAGCCAGAAATTGATTTTCTCGCCGCGGACGCGGACCCGGTTCTTTCCGAACCAGACCCGGCCGAGATTGATCAGCTGGGGCAGGATCGCGAACACCAGCCCGATGCTGATCAGCCAGGCGGCACTCTTCATCCAGAACACATTGGCGGTTTTGGCATAGATGACGTCGAAAATCAGCGCGCCCACGAAAAACCCGAACGGTATCGGGTCGAGCAAATTGAACACCGCCGACGTCACGCTGAATCGGGATGGATGGGTTTCTACTGTCATGACCTTACCCTTTGAAATAAATAAGCGAATTCGCAGGCTGCGAAAACACTGCCTGGCACCGGGTTCCACACCGCGGTTGTATATCCGGAGGGTAGCAGGACGAGTAAAAACCTGTCGCGTTGTTGAAGTGATACGGAACTTGTATTGACAACGGCCGGCATTGCGCCGGCCGTCCAAGGGACCTTCGTGGACCTTCGCGCAGCCGCTTACGAATCGCGGCGCGACGCCAGGCGCAAATGGGGCCGCGGCGATTTGCGGCGCTCCACCCTGGGTGCGATGCTGGCGTCGCGCCGGCCGTCCTTCAACACGTCGCGCATGTCGATCTCGGCCACGCTCGACGGCCTCGAAGGCGGTTCCGGCGGCTGGACCGCCTCGTCGAGCCGGAAGGTGGCCACCGCCTTCGACAGGGTCAGGGCCTGCATCTGCAGGGTGCGCGCCGCTTCCGCCGCCTCTTCTACCAGCGAGGAATTGCGCTGCGTGACCTGGTCCATCTGCACGATCGCCTGGTTCACTTCCGACAGCCCGCTGGCCTGCTCGGCGCTGGCGGAACTGATCTGGCTGATGATGTCGCCCACCTGCTGGACCGACACCGCGATTGTCGCCATGCTGGTCCCGGCCTGTGCGGCGAAGGCGGTGCCGCCCTCGATCTCGGCCACCGACTGCTCGATCAGTTCGCGGATCTCGCGCGCCGCGGCGCCGGTACGCAGGGCCAGGGTGCGCACCTCGCCCGCCACCAGCGCGAAGTCGCGCCCGTTATCGCCGCCGCGCGCCGCCTCGAGCGCCGCGTTCAGCGCCAGCGTCCCGGTCTCGACGGCGATGGCGTCGATCTGCCGGGTGATCTCGCCGACCCGGCAGGCGCTGCCCTTGACCGACGCCATCGTCGTCACCAGGCGCTCGGCCACGTTGCCGCCCTGCTGGGCGACGTTCGAGGCCGAGGCGGCGAGCAGGTTGGCGGCCTGTGCGCTGTCGGCGGTGAGGTGCACGGTGGCCGCCAGTTCCTGCATCGAAGACGCCGTGTGCTCGAGCGAACTGGCGCGGAACACGGCACGCGTGGTCAGGTTCAGGTTGCCCAGCGCCAGGTCGCGCGAGGCCGAGCCGATCGAGCGCGCCGACTCGAGGATCGTGCGCAGGGTGCCGTTCAGGTTGCGGATGCTGGCATCCAGGGCGCGCGAGGTTTCCGCGATCTCGTCCTTGCCGTAGACCCGGTCCTTGACGGTCAGGTCGCCGCTGGCAAGGTCCACCACGGCCGCGCCGATGCCGCGGATCTCGTCGAGCAGGGCGCGCCGCACCGCCACCGTGATCCCGAGCGAGACCACGATCGCCAGCAGGATCACACTCGGCATCAGCCAGGCGACGGCCCGGAAGTCGGCGGCGGCGCTGTTCGAGGCCTCCTGCGACAGCGACTGCTCGAGCTGCGCCAGGGCGTTCAGGCGCTGGGCGAGGTCGGAAAAGGCGGTTTCCGCCTTGCTCATGGCGTTGGCGCTGATCGACTGGTCGTCGCGCGCGATTTCGATCACGTCGCGCACGGCCTGCACGTAGCGCGTGTGGGCCGAGGCGGCGCCATCGACCAGCTGCCGCTCGGCGCCGTTCGGCGGCGTCATGCGCGCCAGGCGCACCAGGCCTGCTTCGGTGAGCGCATGCTGGCGGTGGATATCGTGGATCAGGGGCTCGATCCGGCTTTTCGGGAAACTGCCGCCGATCCAGGTGTGCAGCTGGTAGATTTCGGCATGCCCACGCTGGGCGGTGGCCACCAGCTCGCCGGCGGCGCGCATGTGCGCCGCGCGGCGTCCGACGATGTCTTCCAGCGAGGCGTTCTGGCGCACCATCGCGTACCAGGCGCCGCAGGACAGCAACACCAGCAGCACCAGCACGATGGCGGGCGCCAGCAGCAGCTTGGGACCGAGCTTCAGGCGGGACAGCATGTCAGCACCCCCTCATCAGGAAAACCGGTGCGGCGCAGGCGGCCGCGGCGGGGAAAGCTCGGTAGGTGTGCATGATGGCCTCGCAGTCGAAATGCGCGATATTTCTTCAACGCATTTGACCAATCTACGGCATCGGCCCGGCCGCGCTGTTGAGGCGGATCAACACCTCCCTGCAGGTGGATAATTCCAGACAACCGGACAAAAAAAGCCGGCAAGCTGCCGGCTTCTTCATCCACAAGCGAAGCTTACCCCAGCTTCGCCGCGTGCTCGCGCGTCGCGTGGAAGGTCAGCTTCGGCCAGCGCTCCTGGGTCAGGCGCAGGTTCACGCCGGAAGTCGCCAGGTAGGCCAGGTTGCCGGCCGCATCGTAGGCCACGTTGTGGCCGAGCTGGGTCTCGAAGTCGGCCAGCGACTTCTTGTCGTCCGAGGACACCCAGCGCGCGCTGCTGATGCTCGAGCCCTCGAAGACGGCGTCGACCCCGTATTCGTTCAACAGGCGGCTCGCCACCACTTCGAACTGCAGCACGCCGACCGCGCCCAGGATCAGGTCCGAACCCAGCACCGGTTTGAAGACCTGCACCGCGCCCTCCTCGCCCAGCTGCTGCAAGCCTTTGTGGAGCTGCTTCATCTTGAGCGGGTTACGGATGCGCACCGTGCGGAACAGGTCCGGCGCGAAGTACGGGATGCCGGTAAAGGTCAGCATCTCGCCTTCCGAGAAGCTGTCGCCGATCTGCATGTTGCCGTGGTTCGGCAGGCCGATGATGTCGCCCGCGTAGGCCTCTTCCACCTGCTCGCGCGAGGAGGCCATGAAGGTCACCACCGACGACAATTTGACTTCACGTCCCAGGCGCAGGTGCTTGACCTTCATGCCCTTTTCGAAACGCCCCGAGCAGACGCGCAGGAAGGCGATACGGTCGCGGTGGGCCGGGTCCATGTTGGCCTGGATTTTGAACACGAAACCGCTGAACTTCGGCTCGCCCGGCTCGACGGCGCGCACGGTGGCGTCGCGTTCGCGCGGGCCCGGCGCCCAGTCGACCAGCGCCGAGAGGATCTCGCGCACGCCGAAGTTGTTGATGGCCGAGCCGAAGAAGACCGGCGTCTGCACGCCCGACAGGAAGCGTTCGAGGTCGAACGGGTGCGAGGCGCCGTGCACCAGCTCCACTTCCATTTTGAGTTGCTCGATCTCGAGCGGGAACATCTGCGCCAGCTTCGGGTTGTCGATGCCCTTGATGATCTCGAAGGCGCCGTCGGCTTTTTCTTCGCCGGCCTTGAACAGCATGATCTCGTCGTTCAGCAGGTGGTACACGCCGCGGAAGTTCTTGCCCATGCCGATCGGCCAGGTCACCGGGGCGCACTCGATCTTCAGCACCGATTCCAGTTCGTCGAGCAGCTCGAGCGGGTCGCGCGTCTCGCGGTCGAGCTTGTTCATGAAGGTGACGATCGGCGTATTGCGCATGCGGCAAACGTCGAGCAGCTTGATCGTCTGCGCTTCCACGCCCTTGGCCGCGTCGATCACCATCAGGGCCGAGTCGACCGCCGTCAGCACGCGGTAGGTGTCTTCCGAGAAGTCCTGGTGGCCAGGAGTGTCGAGCAGGTTGATCACGTGGTCGCGGAACTCGAACTGCATCACCGAGGAAGCGACCGAAATGCCGCGCTGCTTCTCGATGTCCATCCAGTCGGAGGTCGCATGGCGGCCGCTCTTGCGGCCCTTGACCGTACCGGCGAGCTGGATCGCGCCCGAGAACAGCAGCAGCTTCTCGGTCAGCGTGGTCTTACCCGCGTCGGGGTGGGAAATGATGCCGAAGGTGCGGCGGCGCGCCACTTCGTTCGCGATCACGGCGGACGACTTGCTTGCCGAAGCGCTGTCGGTCGACTCGAGCTCAGTCGATGCTGGAATGTGTGCTGCGGTATCGGTATCCATAGTCTCGGCCAAAGCGGTGGGTCCTTGCAAAACCCTCGATTTTACCGGGTCTCCCGGGGCTTGTGTGAACTGATTCGGCGGCGCCTGCCCCGGGGCTGCGGGGCGCCGGCCGGGCGCTGCGTCCACGCCACGCTGTCAGCTTTCCGTCAGGAAATTTTCAGCGAAATGACAGCTTACTTGTTTATACTGGGCAACATTCACCCTCAAGGATACGCCATGCCACACGCCAGGACACTGCGCCACGCGCGCGCGCCAGCCCCGGGCTTCAGCCTGATCGAGCTGATGGTCGTCGTCGCGATCATCGCCATCATCGCCGCGATCGGCTACCCCACGTACACCAAATACCTGGTCAAGACCAACCGCGTCGCCGCCCAGGTGCACATGATGGACCTGGCGCAGGCGCAGGCGCAGTATCTTGCCGACTCGCGCAGCTATGCCGCCAGCGTGAACGACCTGGGCATGACGACGCCCGCCGTCGTATCGGCCAAGTACACGATCAAGATCGCCTTGACCGATGGACCGCCGTCCTCGTTCAAGATCACCGCCACCCCGGTCGCGGGCGGCTCGCAGGTCGCCGACAAGGAACTCTCGATCGACAGCGCGGGCACCCGCAGCCCGGCGGACAAATGGTAAGCCCGGCCTTGCGGCGCCCGGCGCGCGGCTTCACCATGCCCGAGCTGCTGGCGGTGGTGGCCATCGTCGCGATCCTGGCCTCGGTGGCCGCCCCGGCATTCTCGTCGATGATCGCCTCCGCGCGTTCGCGCAGCGTCAGCAGCGAACTGTATGCCTCCCTGTCGCGTGCCCGCAGCGAAGCGATCAAGCGCAACGCCGAGGTGACGCTGGCGCCGGTCACCGCGCAGCAATGGCAGTCCGGCTGGAGCATCGCCGCCCCCGGCGACGCCAGCCGCAAGCTCGACGACCACCCGGCGGTGGTCGGCGCCACCGTGTCCGGTCCGGCCAGTGTGGTGTTCCTGCCCAACGGTCGCGTCAAGGGCGGCGCCGCGCCGGCCTTCGACATCGCCCTGAGCGGCAACGGCCAGCACCGCTGCGTGCGCCTCGACCTGTCCGGCCGTCCGAACCAGACCACCTCCACCTGCTGATGCCATGAGCGACCTCTCCTTCCCCCTTCCCGCCCGCCAGCGCGGCGTGAGCCTGATCGAAGTGCTGGTCACGATGGTGGTGCTCGCCTTCGGCCTGCTCGGCCTGGCCGCCTTCCAGAGCAAGGCCCAGGTCGGGTCGATCGAGTCCTACCAGCGTGCCCAGGCCGCCGTGCTGCTGCAGGACATGCAATCTCGCCTGAGCGGCAACAGCCTGGATGCCGACGCCTATGTCACGGCCAAGCCGCTCGGCACCAGCGACGGCCTGGACCCCGACTGCAGCGCCCAGGCGGCCGGCAGCGCGCGCGACAAGTGCGAGTGGAGCGCGGCCCTGAAGGGGGCGGCCGAGCAGCGTTCCGGCGTCCTCGGCGGCGCGATGGAAGGCGCCCGCGGCTGCATCGAGCGGGTACGCGAGAAGAACGAAGCGGCCGGCGTGTGCACGCCCGCCGTCTACCTGGTCAGCGTCGCCTGGCAGGGCCGGCACGCGACGCGGGCGCCGGCGCAAAGCTGCGGCAAGGACGCCTACGGCGCCGACACCAACCGCCGCGTCATCTCGGCACGGGTCGCGGTCGGCTTGCCGACCTGCGTCTGAGGAGCGGCAATGACCCGCATGCTCCCCTTGCCGTCCGCCCGCCGTGCGCGCGGCTTTTCGCTGGCCGAACTCCTGATCGCGGTGGCGATCGGCCTGGCCCTGCTCGCGGGCCTGTCCGGCATGTTCGTCAAGAACACGCGTGCCCAGGCCGAAATCGAAAAGGCGCACCGCCAGGTCGAAAACGGCCGCTATGCGATCGACCTGATGACCTCCGACCTGCGCAATGCCGGTTATTACGCCGAGTTCGATCCGACCGTGCTGGCTTCGCCGGTGGCGCTGCCGCCGCCCTGCGCCGCCAGCCTGGACGAGCTGAAGGCGGGCCTGGCGCTGGCGGTCCAGGGCGTGGACGGCGATGCCGCGGGCCTGGGCTGCCTCAAGGACGTGCGCGCCGGCACCGACGCGCTCGTGGTGCGCCATACGGCCACCTGCATCGCCGGCCAGCCCGGCTGCGATCCGGTCGCCGCCGGCGGCCCCTTCTTCCAGGCCTCGCTGTGCAGTAACGCCAGCGAACTGGACTCGCCGAACAGCGCCGATTTCTACGCCCTCACGCTCGGGACGGCCGGGCTCACCCGGCATGGACGCGACTGCACCCCGGTCGCGGCCAGCGGCACGCCCGCGGCGATCCGGCGCTATCGCACCCACATCTATTTTGTCGCCAACAACAACCAGGGCAAGGACGGCATCCCGACCCTCAAGCGCGCCGAACTGTCCAGCGATGGCGTGAACGTCGCCTGGAACATCGTGCCGCTGGCCGAAGGCATCGAGAACCTGCAGCTCGAATACGGCCTCGACCTGGCGCCCGCCGGCGGCAACGGCGTCGCCGACCTGAGCACCGCCGACCCCGCGGCCGCGTCCGGCTGCGCCGCTGCCGCCTGCGCGGTGGCGAACTGGCGCAGCGCGGTAGCGGTCAGGCTGCACGTCCTGGCGCGCAACGCCGTCGCGACCGCCGGCTACAAGGACGACAAGGTCTACGTGCTCGGCCACAAGGCCAATGGCGACGACAACAAGGTCGCCGCCACCAACGACGCATACAAGCGCCACGTCTTCCAGTCGATGGTGGCGCTTCCCAATCCGGCCGGAAGGAGGCTCCCATGACGTTCCAGCACCGCCAACGCGGCATCACCCTGATCACCGCACTGGTCATGCTGGTGCTGCTGACCCTGGTCGCGGTCACCAGCTTCAACCTCGGCAAGTCGAACCTGCAGATCGTCTCCAACATGCAGCAGCGTGACGAAGCCACGGCCGCCGCCCGCGAGACGATCGAGGAAACCATCAGCAATACCCGCTTCTTCGTCACCCCGGACTACATCCTGGCCAATCCCTGCGGCGCGCCCAACCAGCGCTGCATCGACACCAACGGCGACGGCAAGACCGACATCAAGGTGGCGATCGCGCCGAAGCCGAAATGCGTCAAGGCGCCGGTCATCAAGAACACGGCGCTCAACATGGCCGATGCCGAGGATGCCCGCTGCAGCATGGGCAGCGCCCAGAACTTCGGCGTGGCCGGCGCGGTGGACGGCAACTCGGCCTGCGCCGACAGCATCTGGGAAATCACCGCGGCGGCAACCGACGTCGAAACCGAGGCCAAGGTCGAGGTCACCCAGGGCGTTGCGGTACGCGTCGCGCGCGACGACGTGACCAACAACTGCCCCACCACGTGAAGAAAGAGAACACCATGATCCGCAGCAGCGTCACCAACACACTTGCGGGCGCGCTCGCCTGCGCACTGGCCGCCACGCCGCTGGTCGCCGGGGCCGACGACATCGACATCTTCACCGGGGCCTCGGCCGGCGCCAGCATCAACCCGCGCATCCTGATCGTGCTCGACAACACATCGAACTGGTCGCGCCAGAACCAGAAATGGCCGAGCGCCAGCCAGGGCCAGTCCGAAGTCAACGCGATCAAGCGCCTGGTGGCCGAGCTCGACGGCAGCGTCAGCCTCGGGATGATGGAATTCGTCACCGGCGGTAATGCCAACGACGACGGCGGCTTCATCCGCTATGCGGTGCGGCCGATGAACGACACCAACCGGGCCGCCTTTTCCACGCAGCTGACGACCATCTACGACAACATCACCAGTCCCGACGAAAAGCGCAACTCGAATACGCCCTACGGCAACCTGATGTACGACGTGTACAACTATTTTGCCGGCGCGAATTCGTATTCGCCGGCCGCCGTGCTGTCGACCAAGGGCGACCGCGGCGGCTACACCGCGCCCTGGTCGAAGTTCGCCTCGCCGCTCACCAGCGACAACGTCTGCGGCAAGAGTTACGTCATCTTCATCGGCAACCCGAACGCCAGCGGCCCGTCGTCCGACAGCGCGGCCAACACCGCGCTGCTGACCGCGCTCAACGACAACCGCAACGCCGGCGGCAGCGTGATCCCCGTCACCCAGCTGGGGCTGCCGAACTTCTCGAGCAAGTCCATCAGCACCGCGACCACGGTCGGCACCACCACGGCCTGCTACGCCAGCGCGACCGAAGCGGCCGCCGGGCTGACCGAGTTTGCGGCAACCTGCGCCGGCTATACCGACGGCTGCAAGATCGGCGCGATCGCGGCCAGCGAGAGCGGCGTGTGCACCGGCACCAAAAGCCGTTACAGCGTGGACGCCACCGACACCATCATCACCAACGTCCCCACCGGCACCTACAGCACCGACACCGGTCCGCGCAACGCCGACGAATGGGCGCGCCTGCTGCACGACCGCGGCATCCCGGTCGCGGGCAGCACCGTCCGCCCCTCGGTGTCGACCTACACCATCGACGTCTACAACGCCCAGCCGAACGCGGAACATACCTCGCTGATGCTGAGCATGGCCAAGGCCGGCGGCGGCAAGTATTTCGCGGCCAGGAACGAGGAATCGATCCTGGACGCCCTCAAGGAAATCCTGATCGAGATCCAGGCGGTCAACACCAGCTTCGCCTCGACCAGCCTGCCGGTGAACGCCACCAACCGTTCGCAGAACGAAAACCAGGTCTTCATCGGCATGTTCCGTCCGGACCAGGACGCCAAGCCGCGCTGGTTCGGCAACCTGAAGCGTTACCAGCTGATCAATACCAAGGCCGGCCTCGACCTCGGCGACGCCGATGCCAAGCCCGCCGTGAATCCGCAAACGGGCTTCGTCACGCCGTGCGCGAAGAGTTACTGGACGACCGACAGCAAGAATTACTGGGGCGGCATGGGCCTGAATCCCGACCCGGCCGGCGCCTGCACGATTGCCGGCTTCGATCCCTATTCGGACGCGCCCGACGGTCCCTTCGTCGAGAAAGGCGGCGCCGCCCAGGTCCTGCGCCAGGGTAACGTCAAGGGCGGCACGGCCGCCAACAACGCGGTCAGCCGGACCGTGTACACGCAGTCCGGCTCGAAACTGGTCGACTTTTCCTCGTCCGCCGCCAGCCTCGATACGCCGCTGGTCCGGTTCATCCGCGGCGAAGACGTCAACGGCGAGAAGGCGGGCGGCGCCACCACCCGCCCGTCGATCCACGGCGACGTGATCCATTCGCGCCCGCTGCCGATCAACTATGGCGAGAACGGCGTCACCGTGTTCTACGGCGCCAACGACGGCACCCTGCGCGCGCTGGACGCCAGCTCGGGCGTCGAACGCTGGGCTTTCGTCGCCCCCGAATTCTTCCCGCGCCTGTCCCGCCTGAAGAGCAATTCGCCGCTCGTGGCCTATCCCAACCTGCCGGACGACATTACGCCCGCGCCGACTGCCAAGGATTACTTCTTCGACGGCTCCACCGGCGTCTACCAGACCGCCGACAACAAGAAGGTCTGGATCTACCCGACCATGCGGCGCGGCGGCCGCATGATCTACGCGCTCGATGTCAGCGACGTGGGCACGCCGCTGTACAAGTGGAAGGCCGGCTGCCCCAACCTCAAGAACGACACCGGCTGCACGGCGGGCATGAGCGGTATCGGCCAGACCTGGTCGACCCCGAGCGTCGCCTTCCTCAAGGGTTATTCGACGAGCAAGCCGGTGGTGGTGGTCGGCGGCGGCTACGACAGCTGCGAAGATGCCGACAGCGTCGCGCCGAACTGCAGCGCCACCAAGGGCGGCGTGGTCTATGTGCTGGACGCCGACAGCGGCGCCGTCATCCGCTCCTTCGCGACCGACCGCTCGGTCGCGGCCGACGTCGCGCTGGTCGACATCGACAACGACGCGATGCCCGACTACGCCTACGCCGCCGACACCGGCGGCAACCTGTACCGGATCGATTTCGTCGACGGCCCGGCGACGCGCAAGGAGCTCTCCGCCAGCGCCTGGACCAGCCGCAAGGTCGCGCGCACCGCCGGCGGCGGGCGCAAGTTCCTGTTCACTCCGGCCCTGCTGGCCGCCCAGGGCTATGTCTACGTCGCGCTGGGCAGCGGCGACCGCGAGCATCCGCTGTATGCGCACTATCCGTACGCGAACGTGGTCAACCGCTTCTATGTCTACAAGGACGACCTGGCCGCGGCCTCGGCGCCGGCCCAGGACCTCGACACGCTGGCCAATTACAGCACCGACCAGGGCTGCGACACGCCGCGCGTGCTGCCGACTAACGGTTTGAAGGGCTGGTTCATGGACCTGAACCAGAACGGCAAGGGCGAGCAGGTCGTGACCTCGGCGCTGATCGCGGGCGGCATGGTCACCTTCAGCACCAACCGCCCGATCGCACCCCTGGCCGGCTCCTGCAGCACGACCCTGGGCGAGGCGCGCGGCTACTGGGTCAACCTGCTCAATGCCTCCGGAGCGATCAATACCCCCGGCACCTGCGGCGCCCAGCGTTCCTCGCCTTTCGTGGGCGGCGGCCTGCCGCCCTCGCCGGTGCTGGCGAACGGCGTGCTGGTCGACGGCAAGGCCACCACGGTCGTCATCGGCGCGGTCCAGAAGGGTTCCGACAGCCCGGCCGGCGCCAGCGTGGCAATCGCCCCGCAGCGCATCCGCCCGGCCATCACCTCGAAGCGCAAGCGCACCTACTCTTACAGCTCAGGCGCGAACTAAGGCCGGCGCGGCGCGCCCGGGAACGCGACGCTGAACACGGCGCCGCCCCCAGGCGCCTCGCCCAGCGCCAGTTCGGCGCCGTGCAGGTTGGCGATATCGCGCACGATCGCCAGTCCCAGGCCGCTGCCCACGGTACCCTCGTCGAGGCGCACGAAACGTTCGAATACCTGGGCGCGCATGGCGGCCGGAATGCCCGGCCCGTTGTCTTCGACGCGCAGCAGAGCGCCGCCCTCCTCCTGGTCCTGACTGCAGCTGACCGTCACGCGTCCGCCCGGCGGCGTGTAGCGCAAGGCATTGTCGACCAGGTTGTCGACCAGGTCGCGCAGCAGGAAGCGGTCGCCGCCGAGCGGGGCCGGCGCGAGCTCGAAACCGAGGTCGATGTCCTTGGCGGCGGCCTGCTCGACGAAGGCCTGCACGGTTTCCGCCACCAGGCCCGAGAGGTCGAGCGGCGCCAGGCGCGCCCGCGCGAAGCGGTTCGGTTCGGCGCGCTCGAGCGAGAGCAGCTGGTTGGTCTGGCGGATCATGCGCTCGTTCGCGCCCAGCATCAGCTCGACCGAGCGCCGGGTGTCGGGGTCGTTCGCGTGGCGCGCCGCCAGCCATTCGAGCTGCAGGCGCAGCCCGGCCAGCGGCGTGCGCAGCTGGTGCGCCACATTCGCGCGAAATTCGTCCTGCGCGCGGGCACCGAGCTCGATCCGCCCCAGCAGCGCATTGAATGCATCGACCACGGGCACCAGTTCGCGCGGCATGCCGGCGTCGTCGAGCGGCGCCAGGTCGGCGCTGCCGCGGGCGTCGAGCCGGGCGCGCAGGCGCGCCAGCGGAGACAGGCCGTTCCCGACCGAGAACCAGACCAGGCCCACCAGCGCCAGGCTGAACACCAACTCGAGCAACACCAGCGAGCGCACGATGGCTGCCTGGACGCCCTGCCGCGCGCGGGTGGTGCGTGCCAGGCTGACGCGCAGTCCATTCGTTCCGCCCACCTCGGCCACCGCGACCCGCACCGCTTCGCCGGCCAGGCGGGCGTCGGCCAGTCCGCTGCGCAGCGGGACGGGAAGCCGCGCCGCGCCCGCCAGCAGGCGGCCGTCCCGGTCATGCAGGGCGGCCCAACCGGCTTCGCCGGCGCCATTGTCGGCCGCGATCGAGGCCAGCGCGGACGCGCCGCCGGCGCGGACACGGGAAGCGAGCGCCGCGGCATCGAGGCGCAAGCCTTCGTCGAACGCGAGCTGGGCCGGGGTCCAGGCCAGCAGGTAGGTGAGTGCGGCGGCGCCGAGGTTGACGGCCAGGATCGGGCCGACCAGCCATTTAAGGAGCCGAACCCGGATGCTCGTCATGCGGCCGGAGCGGCTTCCAGCAGGTAGCCGAAACCGCGGATGGTGCGCAAGGCGAGGCCGGCGCCATCGAGCTTCAGGCGCAGGCGCGAGACGTACACCTCGACCGCATTCAGGGTCAGGTCTTCGCCCCAGGGCGCGATGGTGTCGATGATCTGCTGCTTCGACACCACCCTCCCCGCCTGCTGCAGCAGGGATTCGAGCACGGCCCACTCGCGCGCCGAGAGTTCCAGGGCCTGGTCGCCGATGCGCGCGCGGCGCGCGCCCGAATCGAAGGCCAGGTTGCCCAGGTTGATGACGCCCGTCTTCGGTGCGTTGCGCCGCGCCAGTGCGCGAATGCGCGCCACCAGCTCGGGCGTCGCGAACGGTTTGACCAGGTAGTCGTCGGCGCCCGTCTCGAGGCCGCGCACCCGGTCTTCGACGGCGTCGCGCGCCGTGAGCAGCAGCACCGGCGTGGTGTCGCCGCGGGCGCGCAGGCGGCGCACGACTTCGAAGCCATCGATGCCGGGCAGGCCGATGTCGAGGACCGCTACCTGCGGGGGATTGCGCTGCAAGCGGGCGTCCGCCTGGAGGCCGTCGACGGCCAGTTCGACCAGCATGCCATGGCCCTGCAGGGTGCGGGTCAGGCCGTCGGCAAGGACGGCATCGTCTTCGACGAGTAGGACATGCATGCGATAAAAGGTGACTTATTGGTGGCGGACGCAGCCATTATCCGGGAATTTATTGCTCTTTGAAAAGAAAATGACGGAAAAACCCCTGATTTCGGCCATCTTCCCCAGTAGGACTGGACTGACACGACACCATGCATACTGCCTACACAGGGGCAACCCCTAATCTTATGTTCGGCAACAGACGGAACCCTTATCGTACACACATCGCGATTAAGACATTGTCAACAAAGTCTCGAACAGTCGCACTTCATGCAGTAGTTAGATAAGAGGACAGAAAATGAACAACGCTCAACTCGGTGGTGTCACGCAAAAAGCACAATCGGTCAACCAGCTTCTTTCGACCAAAGAGGATATCAAAGCGGCGTCCCGTCCAGTTGTCAGTTTCTCCGGCACCCAGCAAAACGAACTGCTGGCAGCCCTTCCCCGCCAGGACCTGGAAACCCTGTTCCAGCACCTGGAACTGGTTCCCATGCCATTCGGTAAGGAGCTCTTCGAGTATGGCAGCAAACTCGAATACGTGTATTTCCCGACGACCTCAATCGTGTCGCTGCTGTACGTGATGGAAGACGGCGCCACCACCGAGATCGCCGTCGTCGGACACGAAGGCGTGGTCGGCGTCTCCCTCTTCATGGGCGAGCGCGCCATGTGCAGCGCCGTCGTCCAGAGCGCCGGCTACGGCTACCGTCTCAAGACCCAATTCCTGCGCGATGCCTTCATGGCCGGCGGCGCCCTGCCCCAGCTGCTGATGCGCTACACCAACGCCCTGTTCGCCCAGATGGCGCAGAACGCCGTCGGCGGCCGCCACAGCTCGATCGAGCAGAAACTGTGCCGCTGGCTGCTCGACCGCCTCGACCGTTCGCCAGGCAACGAGCTGAAAGTCACCCAGGAACTCATCTCGATCATGCTGGGCGTGCGCCGCGAAAGCATCACGGCCGCCGCCGGCAAGCTGCAGGATGAAGGCCTGATCCAGTACCGCCGCGGCAACATCACGGTCCTGGACCGTGCCGGCCTGGAAGAGTATGCGGGCGAGTGCTACAAGGTGGCCAAGACCGAATACGACCGCCTGCTGATGGACGTGGCGCGTTAATCGTTCATGAAGAAGTAAACGACAATCGGCGTCCTGGACGCCGATTTTTTTTGGGCGCTGTTCGCGTTAAGTGTGGAATCTTCTTGAACGGCTGAGGTCCAACCCGGACTTCACCCGTGAGGAGGTTCGCATGCAGGCACGCAAGTTCGAGCACTTCCTGAAGAACCTGGCGGCGCTGACCCGGCGCCAGCGCGAACGGCTGCTTGGCCTGCTGCTGCCGACGGTCAAGCGCGATCGGACGGTGGACGTCATCGAACAGGCGGCAGTACCGCAACTCGCCTGTCCCGGTTGCGGCGCGAATCGCTTCCACAAGCACGGCCGCGCCAACGGCTGCAGCCGTTTCGCGGGGTTGCCAGCCGTTACCTCGGCAACTATCTCGGCTGGCGCTGGGCGCTCGACGGCGCTCGCGTCAAGACGCCGGAGGCTTTGCTGCGAGCGGCGATCGGCATATTCCACACTTAACGCGAACAGCGCCTTTTTTTGTATTCAAGTTCCCAGGTTCAGGCAGCAAACTTGCCCAGATCCTCGTTCCCCGCCGCAGGCAGGGCCGGCGCTGGGCTCGGCGGCATCAAGGCTAGCGGCCCCGCCGGCGTCATCGGCGCCGGAATCCGCGCACGCACGCAGGTTCCCACGCCGTTCACGCCACGGTCGACATCGAGTTTGCCGCCGAGCAGCAAGGCCCGCTCACGCATGCCCAATAAACCGTGCGACTTCGAACGCGTCAGCGCATCCGGCGCGATGCCGATGCCGTCGTCGGTCACCTCGAGCGCCAGGGCATCGTCTTCGCGCGCCAGGTGCACGATCACGCTGCGCGCCTGCGCATACTTGGCGATGTTGTTGAGCGACTCCTGCACGATGCGGAACAGCGCGATCGCATGCATCGGGCCGACGCTGTCGACGTCGCCATCGACCAGCACGTCGCAGTCCAGGCTGGTGACCCGGGAATAATCCTCGCAATAACTCTGCAGGGCGGCGGCCAGGCCGAGATTGTCGAGCAGGCTCGGGCGCAGGTCCTCGACGATACGGCGCTTCAGTTGCACGGTGTCTACCAGGGTTGCCCGTGCCCGCGCCAGCATGGCGGCCAGCTCGGGCCGGCTGCCGCGCAATTGCTCGCCGACGGTGGCCAGGTCCATGCCGATCGCCGTCAGGTTGGCGCCCATTTCGTCATGCAGCTCGCGCGCCAGTTTCGACTTCTCTTCTTCCGACACGTGAATCAGGTGGCGCGACAGCACGGACAATTGCTCGGTACGGCGGGCGACCGTCGATTCGAGCTGCTCGTTGGCGATCTGCAAGGCATGCTCGGCGCGCGCGCGGGCTGCAAAGCTGCGCTGCACCAATTGGTAGAACAGCAGCAGCACGGCAATCGCCGCGGCATTGATGCCGAGCCCCAGGATCACCGCGTGCCGGTATTGGTCGTAGAAAGAAGCGCTGCGCGCGTTCAGCAATTCGTTCTGTTCGCTCAGCATGATGACGACCTGCAGGCGGATCTCGTCGCTGTCGCCTTCGCCTGGGGCGCCGGTGATGGTCAGGATTTCCTTCAGGCCGCCGTCGCGGTAGATGGTCAGCGCCTCGTTCATCATGCGCATCTGGTGCTCCACCACAGCGCGAAGCTGGGCCAGGTTTTTCTGCTGGGAGGGATTGTCCGCCAACAGCGTGCTGAGTTTGCGCAGCTGCTGGTCGATCCGGGCCGGCGCGCCCTGCACCGTGCCGAGGTAGCTCGGCGAACCCGAAAGGAAATAGCCCCGCAAATTGCTTTCCGCATCCGTGACGAGCAGGTTCAGGTGCTGCAGCTCGTTGGTCACTTCGGTGGTCTGGTCCTGCAGGGAATTCGCGGCCTTCAGCCCGTCCAGGTTGCGCAGCAGGAAGATGCCGTTGACCAGCAGGATCGCCACGCAGGCGAAGCACAGCAGCGTCTTGTAGAGAGGCAGGGAGCTTGCGCGCTTCGGGAGGGGATCGGTGGAGAAGTACATCTGCTGGGTTCCTTTCGCGCAACTTGCCGGACCGCACTGATTATAGTCGCTGACGGACTTTAATGCAGCGCAGCAATGTCGTTGAGTTGAAGGGATGAGACAGATTGCACTCGCGGGCGGTTTTTCCCTGCGAAACCGGACAGGAGACGGGCCTGCTACGGATGCCGGTTCGGCGAGGTCGAACGCTGCGCGTTGACGCACGGGCGGCCGCGGGCCGCTGCGCCGGCATGGCGCCGGCAAGGGCGAGCGCCGGGCGGCGCTCGCAGCCCACTCTTAATCGAGCAGGTTGTTTTTCATTGCGTAATACGTCAGGTCGCTGTTCGACTGCAGGCCCATCTTTTCCATGATGCGGGTGCGGTAGGTCGACACGGTCTTGATCGAGAGCGAGAGCGCGTTTCCGATATCGGAAACAGTCGCGCCCTTGGCCAGGCGCAGGAATACCTGGAATTCGCGGTCCGACAGCTCGGTATGCAGGGCCGTGTTCGGATCGCGGTCGAAACTCTGCGCCAGCAATTCGCCGACGGTCGAGCTCACGTAGCGGCGGCCCTGGAACACGGTGCGCACGGCGGTCTTGAGCTCGTCCGCATCGCATTCCTTGTTCAGGTAACCGTTGGCACCCATCTTGAACAGGTTCAGCGCATATTGCTGAGCCGGATAGCCGGAAAGAATCAGCACCGGCAGGTTCGGCTGGCCCTGGCGGATGGTACGCAGAATGTCGATCCCGCTCTGGTCGGGCATGGCGATGTCGAGCAGCAGCACGTCGCAGATTTCGCGACGCGCGATGTCCAGCGCCTCGCGGCCGGTGGCGCCTTCAGCGACGACTTCGAAATCGCCGGACGAGGAGAAAATCTGTTTGAAACCTGCTCGAACTATCTGGTGGTCGTCACAAATGGCAACGCGTATCATTGTCTTCCCTTAAATTTTCCTGGCACAGGAAAGTGCCGGGGATAGCATTCCCCGGCTGTCAGGCGTTGGATTACCTAAGCCGCATGTAACATTTTAGCACTCATGCGCCCTACTACAACAGCGCACGACAGCCGTGTTAACGCTACATTAAGTCGCGAAGTCCGCCCGAACCTAGTGCGCGTTGCACTGTCGCCCTGCGCCGCCAGGGCGACAGCTCGCTGTACTCCCGTACAGCTGCGCTTCCAGGGCGACATTGCTGCCGCTCGCTACGGTTTTAACGGACCTCGTTCGCCGGCACGCCCTGCTTGCACAAGGCGACGATGTCGAGCAGTTCCGCGCGCAGCCTGGCCGTGTCGACGACGGGCGCCTCCTCGACCTGCACTTCCTCGATCCCGCCGGCCTGGTTGCTGGCGCGGCTGTCGAGCTTGTTGCGTGCACCGCTGATCGTGAAACCTTGTTCGTAGAGCAGTTCGCGGATGCGCCGGATCAGCAGCACCTCGTGGTGCTGGTAGTAACGGCGGTTACCTCGGCGTTTGACCGGCTTCAGCTGAGTAAATTCCTGTTCCCAGTAGCGCAGCACGTGCGGCTTGACGCCGCACAATTCGCTGACTTCGCCGATCGTGAAGTAGCGCTTCGCCGGGATCGGCGGCAGCGCGGTCAGTTCAATCTTGTTCGGGCGATCGTTCATGGCTCACTTTCAAACGCACTTCGCAGCCGCACTCAGGCGGCGCGCGCCAGGGATGCCGGACTGATTTCTTCAACCATGCCCTTCAGTTTCTGGCTGGCGTGGAAGGTCACGACGCGGCGCGCCGTGATCGGAATCTCTTCCCCGGTTTTTGGATTGCGGCCCGGCCGCTGCGGCTTGTCGCGCAACTGGAAGTTGCCGAAGCCGGACAGCTTGACAGCCTCGCCGCGCTCGAGCGCGTTACGGATCTCGTCGAAGAAGGTCTCGACCATGTCCTTGGCTTCGCGCTTGTTCAGGCCGACCTGCTCGAAGAGCAACTCGGCCAGCTCGGCCTTGGTAAGGGTCGGCAGGTCCTTTTCCGCTTCTTTCCGTACCCGCGCCACCTGCATCGCGCGATGCAGATCGGCCGCCAGAGCCTCCTGGAATACGGCCGAATCAACGTCGTTGTTATTAATTTTGAAGCCCTGCCTTCAGATGGACATGTTTTGGATGTAAAACTTAGCCACGCAATTTTGCGTTGTGTTTTTCTCTTGCGGCCTCGGCCACGGCAGCCATCACGGCCTCCACGACATCGTCCTGCAAGGTCGATTGAGTATCTTGCAAGCTAAAGCGGAAAGCAAGCGATTTTTCGTCCGCCTCCAGTCCCTTGCCGCGGTATTCATCAAACAAAACAACGGCTTGCACGATCTTGCCGTTCGGGTGGGCGGCAATTGCCGACTCGAACGCATCGATCACGGACTGGGCCGGAACGTCCTGTTTGACCACCAGCGCGAGGTCGCGCGTGGCGCCCGGGAACTTCGAAATCTCGGTGTAGACCGGGACCACGCGTTCCTGCAAGGCGGCGGCGTCGACTTCGAACAGCACCGGCGCCTGCGGCAGGTCGTACTTCTGCAGCCAGCGCGGATGCAGTTCGCCGATGAAGCCGACCACGCGGCCATCGAGCTCGACATTGGCGCAGCGGCCCGGGTGCAGCGCCGGGTGCTCAGCCTTGACGAAGCGTACCACACGCGGCGAAAACAGCGCTTCCAGGTCGGCTTTCACGTCGAAGTAGTCGACCGCACGGGTCGGCTGGCCCCACTGCTCGTCCGCCACCGGGCCATAGGCCATGGCGGCCACGCGCTTGGGCTGGTCGAAGCCGGCCACGCTCAGCGGACCATCGGTCGTGACGTCGTTGCGCTTGAAGATCGCGCCGACTTCGAACACGCGCACCCTGCCCGCCTTGCGGTTCAGGTTATAGCGCACGTTGGCCAGCAGGCCGCCGATCAGGGTCGAGCGCATCACGCTCATCTGGCTGGCGATCGGGTTCTGCAGCTTGATCGGGGAATCGTTGCCCGCGAAATCCTGTTCCCAGACGCTTTCCACGAAGCTCATGTTGACGACTTCCTGGTAGCCCAGATCAGCCAGCTGGTGCCGCACGGCGAACAGCGAGCGGCTGTTTTCCGGTTCGATCAGCATGGCGGATGGCGCCACCGGCGGATTGGCGGGAATGTTCTCGAAGCCATACACGCGCGCGACTTCCTCGATCAGGTCTTCCTCGATCTCGATGTCGAAACGGTAGGACGGCGCGGTGACCGCGAACTTGCCTGCCTCATGCGTGAACGGCAGGTGCAGGCGGGTGAAGATGTCGGCCACCATCTCGTCGGTAATCGGTACGCCGATGACCTTCTGGGCGCGCGCCGTGCGCAGCACGACCGGCTTGCGCTCAGGCAGGTCCGCGACCTGGTCGTCGACCGGACCGACTTTCGTATTGTCCGTGCCGCAGATCTGCAGGATCAGCGCCGTGATGCGCTCGATGTGCTCGACGGTCGTCGCATAGTCGACGCCGCGCTCGAAGCGGTGCGCCGCGTCGGTCGAGAAATTGTACTTGCGGGCACGGCCCTGGATCGCATTCGGCCACCAGAAGGCCGCTTCCAGGTAGATGTCGGTCGTGTCCAGCGTGACGGCGGTCGAGTCGCCGCCCATGATGCCGGCCAGCGATTCGATTTCCTTGTCGTCGGCAATCACGCCGACCCACTCGTCGACTTCGACGGTGTTGCCGTTCAGGAGTTTAAGGGATTCGCCTTTCTTGCCCCAACGCACGTCCAGGCTGCCGTGGATCTTGTTCATGTCGAACACGTGCGACGGACGGCCGACTTCCAGCATGACGTAGTTCGAGATGTCGACCAGGGCCGAGACCGAGCGCTGGCCCGAGCGCTCCAGGCGCTGCTTCATCCACTCCGGCGTTGCCGCTTTCGCGTTCAGGCCGCGGATCACGCGGCCGGTGAAGCGGCCGCACAGGTCGGGCGCGGAAATTTTCGCCGGCAGGATTTCATCCATTGTCACGGCAACCGGCACCGTGGTCGGCAGATGCAGCGGGGTACCGGTGAGCGCGGAGACTTCGCGCGCCACGCCCAGCACCGACAGGCAGTCCGCCTTGTTCGGGGTCAGTTTGATCGTGAACTTCAGGTCGTCCAGGCCGAGGTAGTCGCGGATGCTGGTGCCGACCGGCGCATCAGGCGGGAGTTCCATCAGGCCGCTGCTCTCTTCCGAAATTTTCAGTTCCTTGGCCGAGCACAGCATGCCCTGCGACTCGACGCCGCGCAGCTGGCCGACCTTGATTTCGAAGGGCTTGCCGTCCGCGCCCGGCGGCAGGACGGCGCCGGCCTTGGCGCAGATCGCCTTCATGCCGGCGCGCACGTTCGGTGCGCCGCAGACGATGTTCAGGAGCGTGCCGGTACCGACGTTCACCTGGCAGACGTTCAGGCGGTCCGCGTTCGGGTGTTTCGCCACTTCGACCACTTCGGCCACGACCACGTTCGAGAACGGCGGCGCGACCGGCTCGACCTCTTCGACTTCCAGGCCGGACATCGTCAGCAGGTGGGACAGTTCATCCGAAGACATTTTCGGATCGACCATGGAACGGAGCCAGTTTTCGGAGAATTGCATAATCTGTTTACCTTGTAACCGCGTGACTTATCAGGTTTTTCTTGTTGATCGACGATTGCTTCAGTTGAACTGTTTGAGGAAGCGGAGATCACCCTCGTAGAACAAGCGCAAGTCGTTGATCCCGTAACGCAGCATCGTCAGGCGCTCGAGGCCGGAGCCGAACGCGAAGCCGATGAACTTTTCCGGGTCCAGCCCGAAGTTGCGCACGACCGTCGGATGCACCTGGCCGGCGCCCGAGACTTCCAGCCAGCGGCCCTTCAGCGGACCGGAACCGAAGGCGATGTCGATCTCGGCCGACGGTTCCGTGAACGGGAAATACGACGGACGGAAGCGCACCTGCAGGTCGTCGGTCTCGAAGAAGGCCTTGACGAAGTTCAGGTAGACGCCCTTCAGGTCAGCGAAGGAAATGTCCTCGCCGATCCACAGGCCTTCGACCTGGTGGAACATCGGCGAGTGGGTGGCGTCGCTGTCGACACGGTAGGTGCGGCCCGGCGCGATCACCTTGATCGGCGGCGTATGGGTGCGCGCGTAGCGCACCTGCATCGGGCTGGTGTGGGTGCGCAGCAGCAGCGGCTTGCCGGTCGTGTCATTGCCTTCGATATAGAAGGTGTCCTGCATCGAACGCGCCGGGTGGTTTTCCGGGCTGTTCAGGGCAGTGAAATTGGTCCAGTCGTTTTCGATTTCCGGGCCGTCGGCCACGTCGAAACCGATCGAGCGGAAGATCTGCTCGACGCGTTCCCAGGTGCGCATCACCGGGTGGATGCCGCCGACCGCGCGGCCGCGGCCCGGCAGGGTGACGTCGATGGCTTCCGCGTTCAGGCGGGCCTCCAGCTGGGCGTTCGCCAGCGCTTCGCGGCGGGCCGTCAGTGCCTGTTCGATTTTTTCTTTGGCGGCATTGATCAGGGCGCCCTGCGCCTTGCGCTGCTCGGGGTCGAGCTTGCCGAGGCCCTTCATCAGTTCGGTTACCTGGCCGGTCTTGCCGAGGTATTTTGCTTTTGCGTTTTCCAGCGCGGCCGCGTCAGGGGCGGCGCCAAAGTCAGCCTGGGCCGAGACGACGAGTTCTTCGAGCGAGTTCATGCTTGTTCTTGTCCTGTATTGGGTGGCAGGGGCCACGGGTGAGCCGGAGAATTGTCGCATTAATGCAACGCGTTAGCAAATTCACAGGGACCCATAATCAAAAACGGGGCACAGGTTTGCACCTTGCCCCGCTCTTTTTGCGCTACGTTACCGCAGCGCTTTGCTAGCAGACTGCTATCAGGCAGCCAGCTTGGCCTGGACGGCGGCGACAATCGCGGCGAACGCCGGCTTGTCGTGCACGGCCATATCGGCCAGGACCTTACGGTCCAGTTCAATCGCGGCTTTTTTCAGGCCGTTCATGAACGCGCTGTAGGTCATGCCGTGCGAACGCGAAGCCGCGTTGATACGGGTGATCCACAGTGCGCGGAAGACGCGCTTCTTGTTGCGGCGGTCGCGGTATGCGTACTGGCCAGCGCGCATGACTGCTTGCTTGGCAATACGGAATACTTTTGAGCGACGGCCACGGTAGCCTTTGGCAAGCTCAAGAACTTTCTTATGACGGGCACGTGCAGTAACCCCACGTTTTACTCGAGGCATATTAGCTCCTTAGTGTGAGATTAAGCAGATGGCATCATGCGGTAGACGCTGGTCACGTCCGACGCATTGATGTTACGGGTGCCGCGCAGCTGACGCTTGTTCTTGGTGGTCTTCTTGGTCAGGATGTGACGCTTGAACGCCATACCCGATTTCACAGTACCGCCCGGACGCACGCGAAAACGCTTCTTCGCGCTGCTTTTGGTTTTCATTTTTGGCATAGTCATCTGCCCTTGCGGACAGCCTCATATGTGACAGGATTGCAGGTGGCAGCAACGCTGCTCTTGGATGCCTACTTTCACTTGTCTTGCAGCGCATGCGAGTGCGCTACAACCTGCTTCTAAAAACAGGAACCGCAGATTCTAACACAGCTTAGTGAGGAAGGTGTTGCCGAGGTAGCGCGAATACCGCCATGTGAGCCAACATTCGCCACAAAAACGGCACAGGGCCGAGCCCGGTGTTGCAGTTCGACTGCAACACCGGACCCGGCCCTGTTACTACCAATCGAAGAATTATTTCTTCTTCTTCGGCGCGATAATCATGATCATCTGGCGGCCTTCCATCTTCGGGAACTGCTCGACCTGGCCATACGGCTCCAGGTCACCCTTCAGACGTTCGAGCATGCGGAAGCCGATATCCTGGTGCGCCATTTCGCGACCGCGGAAGCGCAGCGTGATCTTGGTCTTGTCGCCTTCGTCGAGGAACTTGATGAGGTTACGCAGCTTGATGCTGTAATCGCCTTCATCCGTACCCGGACGGAATTTGACTTCCTTGACCTGGATGATCTTCTGCTTCAGCTTGGCTTCGTGCGCCTTCTTCTGCTCGGAGTACTTGAACTTGCCGTAATCCATGAGGCGGCAGACCGGTGGAACCGCGTTCGGCGCGATTTCCACGAGGTCGACGTTCTTTTCCTCGGCCAGGCGAAACGCCTCGGCCAGGCTCACAATGCCCAGCGGCTCATTGTCGACTCCGGACAAACGCATTTCCGGATGGTTGATTTCGCCATTGATGCGATGCGACGACTTGTCAGTAGCTATGTTGTTTCCTTTTAATGTCTGAATAACCGGCCGGCTTAGTTTGGCTTATTTGGCTTTCGATGCCACTTCGCCAAGCAGGCGCTCGATCAGGGCGTCGACGGACATGGTGCCCAAGTCGACATTGCCCCGTGCGCGCACGGCCACGGTGTTTGCTTCACGTTCCTTGTCGCCAACAACTAGAATATATGGCAACTTTTGGACGGAATGTTCTCGTATTTTATAGGTAATCTTCTCGTTCCGCAAATCAGCGTGAACGCGCAGGCCGGCTTTCTTCAGGCGGTCCTGCACCTCTTTTACGTAATCGGCCTGGGCATCGGAGATGTTGAGAACAGCCACTTGCACCGGCGCCAACCAGAGCGGCAGCGCGCCCGCATAGTTCTCGATCAGGATGCCGATGAAGCGCTCCATCGAGCCGACGATCGCGCGGTGCAGCATCACCGGCACCTTGCGGGTGTTGTCTTCGGCGACATATTCGGCACCGAGGCGGCCCGGCATCGAGAAGTCGACCTGCATCGTCCCGACCTGCCATGGACGGCCGAGGCTATCCTTCAGGTGGTACTCGATCTTCGGACCGTAGAAGGCGCCCTCGCCAGGCAGCTCCGTCCACTCCACGCCACAGGCGCGCAGGGCCGAGCGCAGCGCTTCTTCCGCTTCGTCCCAGATCTCGTCGGAACCGATGCGGCTGTCCGGACGCAGGGCCAGCTTGACGTCGATGTTGTTGAAGCCGAAGTCGTCGTACACCTGCATCGCCTGCGAGTGGAAGGCGGTGACTTCCGATTCGATCTGCTCTTCGGTACAGAACACGTGGCCGTCGTCCTGGGTGAAGCCGCGCACGCGCATGATGCCGTGCAGCGCGCCCGAGGACTCGTTGCGGTGGCACTGGCCGAACTCGCCGTAGCGCAGCGGCAGGTCGCGGTAGCTCTTCATGCCCGAGTTATAGATCTGCACGTGGCCCGGGCAGTTCATCGGCTTCAATGCATACGAACGGTTTTCCGACTCAGTCGTGAACATGTTCTCGCGATAATTGTCCCAGTGACCGGTCTTCTGCCACAGGGTGACGTCGAGGATCTGCGGCGCTTTTACTTCGTCGTAACCGTTGACCTGGTATTTGTGGCGCATGTACTGCTCCACCTGCTGCCAGATGGTCCAGCCCTTCGGATGCCAGAAGATCAGGCCCGGCGCTTCTTCCTGGAAGTGGAACAGGTCGAGTGCCTTGCCGAGTTTCCGGTGGTCGCGCTTTTCCGCCTCTTCCAGCATGTGCAGGTATTGCTCCTGGTCTTCCTTTTTCGCCCAGGCGGTGCCGTAGACGCGCTGCAGCATCTCGTTGTTCGAGTCGCCGCGCCAGTAGGCGCCGGCCAGCTTCATCAGCTTGAAAACTTTCAGCTTGCCGGTCGAGGGCACGTGCGGACCGCGGCAGAGGTCGGTGAAATTGCCTTCGGCGTACAGCGAGACATCCTCGTTCGCCGGGATCGAGGCGATGATCTCGGCTTTATATTCTTCGCCGATCGACTTGAAATAGGCGACGGCCTCGTCGCGCGGCAGGACGCGGCGGGTCACCGGCTCGTCGCGCTTGGCGATTTCCGCCATTTTCTTTTCAATCTTCGCCAGGTCTTCCGGGGTGAACGGGCGCTTGTACGAGAAGTCGTAATAGAAGCCGTTTTCGATCACCGGGCCGATCGTGACCTGGGCTTCCGGGAACAGTTCCTTCACCGCATAGGCCAGCAGGTGGGCGGTCGAGTGACGGATCACGTCCAGGCCTTCGGGATCCTTGTCGGTCACGATGGCAAGATCGGCATCCTGCTCGATCAGGAAGGAGGTGTCGACCACTTTACCGTCGACCTTGCCGGCGAGCGCCGCCCTGGCAAGGCTCGGGGCGATGCTGGTCGCCACCTGGGCAACCGTCACGGGGCCGTCGAACTGACGGCTGGAGCCATCGGGAAGTCGCACGTTAAGCATAGTGATCTCCATTTGGCGCGGACGCCGCAGATATTGAAATTCGTTGAAAAATTTGAAACTTGAAGTCGATGGACGAAAAAAAACGCGGGCTAGCCGCGTTGATTTCAGTGTGTCGAGCAAAAGAACACCATACCGCGTCTAGCGATTCCCCCACAACTTCGTTGTAGTTCGCGGTGTCATAACCGTAGGTGCCTTTCTCGCTCTTACTTAATGTTCTGGTGGGCGGTGCAGAATTCGAATCTGCGACCCCTTGGATGTCGACCAAGTATTCTAACCAGCTGAACTAACCGCCCAATGACGTGCATTATAGGGGGTGCGCCGCCGTCACGCAAGGCTTGTCCGGAATTTAGTGGAGAGACGGCAAACTTGTTCCCCTGCTTCCGCTACACTGCCGTCTGTTCCAATTGAATGAATCACCCATGCCTTCCGATCACGCCACCCCGACTTCCGACCACCTGCACGCCCACCTCGACGGCGACGCCAGCCATGGCCATTTCATCGAGGCGCGCAGCCAGAAGGCGCTCGGCATCGCGCTCGCGATGACCCTGCTGTTCGCGCTGATCGAAGTCGTCACCGGCTTCATGTCGAACTCGCTGGCACTGATCTCGGACGCCGGCCACATGGTCACCGACGCCGCCGCCCTCGGCCTGGCCCTGCTGGCCCAGCTGATCGCCAAGCGCCCGCCCTCCTCGCGCCACTCCTTCGGCTTCGTGCGCGCCGAGGCGCTGGCCGCCTTCGTCAACAGCCTCGCCATGCTGGCCCTGGTGGCCTGGATCGTCTGGGAAGCGGCCCACCGCCTGGCGCATCCGCAAGCCGTGCAGGGCGGCGTGGTGCTGGTCGTGGCCGCGATCGGTGCCGCCATCAACCTGATCGTGGCCTATGTCCTCTCGCGCGACAGCGAGAGCATCAATACCCGCGCGGCCCTGGTCAACGTGATGGGCGACCTGCTCGGTTCGGTGGCCGCGATCGCCGCCGGCGCCATCATTTACTTTACGAACTGGGTCCGGATCGACCCCATCCTGTCGATCTTCGTGTCGCTGCTGATCCTGAAATCGACCTGGGGCATCCTGCGCGAGTCCTACCACTTCCTGATGGAAGGCGTGCCGCATCACATCGATTACCTGCAGGTAGGCGCGGACGTGGCCGACGTCGACGGCGTGCTGTCGGTGCACGACCTGCACGTCTGGGACATGTCGCCCGGCCACCCTGCCCTGATCGGCCACCTCGAGATCCGCGACCTGGCCGAATGGCCGGCCGTGCTGCGGCGGGTGCGCGACATGCTGCTTGAAAAGCACGGGATCGACCACGTGACGCTGCAGCCCGAAGCGCTGGACGGGCTGCCCCTCGATGCCGGGCACTGTAAGCCTGCTCTTACCCGGCCTGGGCACGCGCGCCGATAGGCCGCTCGCTTGTCCCTTCCGATAATGGAGGGATGAGCGAACTTATCGAACATCCCAACGGCCACGTCTTCGACACCCTGATCATCGGCGGCGGCCCCGGCGGACTGACGGCCGCCATCTACCTGCGCCGCTTCACGCGCAACATCGTGGTCGTCGACAAGGGCAACAGCCGCCTGTGCCTGATCCCCGTCTCGCACAACTACCCGGGCTTCCCGGAAGGCGTGCCCGGCGGCGAACTGCTGGTCAACCTGACGCACCAGTTGAGGAACTACGGCGGCGACGTCCTGCACGGCGAGATCACCGGCCTGCGCCTGGAAGACGGGCATTTCGTCGGCGACTACCTCGACGACGCAGGTGCAACCCGCGAGATCCGCGCCCTGACCGTGCTGCTGGCCACCGGTGTTGCGGACGCCGGCCTGCCGATCGAGAACTGGCGCGAAGCCGTGGCCTGCGGCGCGGTGCGCCTGTGCCCGGTGTGCGACGGCTACGACGTGATGGACCGGCGCATCGCCGTCGTCACCAACGAGACCAACCCGGTCGGGCACGCGCTCTTCATGCGCTCGTTCAGCGCGGAGGTCACGCTGTTCGACCGCGGGGAAAAATCGATGCTGAACGACGACGAGCGCAGGCAGATCGAGGCCGCCGGCGTGCGCTACATCGAGTCGCCGCTGCTGGGCGTGTCGATGAGCGAGGAAATGAAACCCATCCTGAATACGGCGGACGGCGAGAGCCGCGAGTTCGACGTGTTCTATCCGATGCTGGGCGAGTCGGCGCGCTCCGGGCTGGCGTCGAACCTGGGCGTGGAGACGGCCGAATGCGACAAGATCGTGGTCGACGACCACCAGCGCACCGCGGTGCCGGGCCTGTATGCGATCGGCGACGTGGTGCGCGGCCTGAACCAGATTGCGGTGGCGGCGGGACAGGCGGCGATTGCGGCGACCGCGATTCATAATGCCCTGCCGTGGAGCTTGCGGCCGAAAAAGAAGGCGTAACCGGCCGTGCATGCGCTGGCTGAACGCGTGGGCAGGAGACCTGCCCACCCTACGGTGCGCACCGGACGCAGGGTGAGCGGGTTCCACGCACGCCAGCCGGCGCGGAAGGCTTATCTGGTCCCCGACGCCAACGCAATCCTGCGCTTGATCTGCTCGAGCGCTGCCGTATTCCCCGCCGCCTGCGCCCGCTTCTCCTGCACCCCGAGCCACATCAGCAAGGGCCGTCTCCACCCCTGCGCGGACGCGGTCTCGGTCGCCGCCTCGACCTCCGCCGGCTTGATCCGCCCCGCCTTGAACAGCGCTCCCGCCGCGACCAGCTTCGACAAGGGATCGGCCACGCCTGCCATCGAACCGCTGCCGACCACCGCCCGATGCTGCTCCGGCAGCGCCGCCACATCCAGCCCTTCCCAGCGCCCGGCGAGATAGGCCGCATACGCCCGCTGCTGCGCATTCGCATCCGTCGCCAGGGCCGCGAATCCGGGGCAATCATCGAATTCGAGCGAGGCCGCCAGCGTCGCGCAGCGCACCAGCTCCACCTGGGCGACCAGGTCGGCGCGGCCCGTGCTGGCGGTTTCGCGCCGCGCCCGCGCAAACTCCGCGTTGGCGGCCGCCGTATTCCCGCGCAGGTAGTCGTCCGTAAAACCGTCGAGCGCATCCCTGGCGTTCGGCTGCCAGCTCGGCGGCGCGGGCTTGCTGGCGCAGCCGGCCAGCACCAGCGCAATCGTCAAGGTCGCAAATTTCATGGCAGCTTGATCTCCTCGTTCTTGCCGGCGAACGGCCACTTGCGGTTGATCTGGTCGACCAGGCGGTTCACCTTGCGCAGGCTGGCGTCGACTTCGCCGCGCAGCGCGCCCAGGTCTTCGGTGGCCACGCGCGCATTCGCGCCGACCGCCTGGGCCTCGACCAGCACCGCGTCGACGCGTTTCAGGGTGCCGCGCGCATCCTGCAGCACGCCCTGCAGCTCGACCACCGCCGCCTGCGCATCGTCGACGACGCCCTTCTTGCCATACAGGCGCTGGTCGGTTTTCGCCAGCAGCCCGTCCAGGCGCTGCAGCGTGCCCACGAATTTCTTCGCTTCCTCGTCGCCCAGCGCGCCGCTCAGCAGGCCGTATTTCCCGGAAAGGCGGCCGGTCAGGGTCTGCAGGTTCTCCAGGCTGCCGGCCACGCTCGATCCTTCCTGCGTCAGGCTCTCCAGGTTGTTCAGGAGCGAACGGGCGGTGGCCACCAGTCCCGGAATCTCGGCCGTGACGTCGCCGCGCAGGACGGGACGCACCGCGCCGTCCGGCAAGGGGGCGTCGTCGAGCACGCCGGTAAAGGCGCGCAGCCGCGTTTCGCCGACCACGCTGCGCTCGAGCGTGAAGACGGACGAGGCCCGCAGCCATTTGGCGTCGGACCTGGAGACGTCGATCTGGATCTGCACCTTGCCGTCCTTCGCCAGGTCGACCAGGCGCACGCGCCCGATCGGGAAGCCGGCGAAGGTCATGTCCATGCCGGGGATGACGCCTTCCGAATTCTCGGTCGTCAGCACCAGCTTCTGGGTCGGCTCGAACACGCCGCGCGCGTACATCACGTACAGGACAAAGGCGATGATGAGCAAGGAGACGAGACCCAGCAGGATCATCGCCTTGGTTTCCACGTGGGCCGGTTCGTCGGGAGTCGTATCGATCATGGGCAAGGTCAAATGTATTTGAGGGCCAGCGAAGCGCCTTCGATCAGCAGCAGCACGAACAGCAGGCGCAGCGCGCCGGGCTGCACGCTGGACGACAAGCGGCGCGGATAACGCTGCAGTTCGAGGATGGCGGCGGTCGGGATCACGGCCACGGCCAGCCCGAACAGCACGGTTTTCAGGACGAAGCCGATCGTGACGACCGGGTCGAACACCCGGCCCACCGTGCGCGTGTAATCCGGCATGCCCCAGGGCGACAGGCCGTAGACGTTCAGGTAGGCCAGCACCAGCACGATGGTCGAGCTGACCATGGCGAGGCTGAGCACCGAGAACGCGTTGGCGAACACCTGCGGCACCAGGTCGCGCCGCAGGCGGCGCAGCGCTTCGGCGTTCACCTCTGCGGTCGGCAGTCCGGCGCGCGCCAGGCCCAGGCTCGAAGCGTCGAAGGCCATGCCGGAGCGGAGTGCGGCGAACAGCGCGGCCGACAGCGGAATCAGTTCCAGCACCAGCACCCGCACCACCATTTCCAGCGCATAGCGCGACAGCCCGTAGCTCATGGCCGTGACGAGCACGATGCGGATGATGACGAGGCTGATCAGGGCCGAGAGCACCGTGAACCAGGGCAGCACCTGCCAGCTGCTGGCGTGGATGTAGCGCGCGGTCGCGAGGCGGTTGGCGCGGCGGTTTTCGCTACGATAGGTCGAGGGCGAGAATGCGGTGACGATGGCGATCGCGCCGAGGTGGAACATGTACCACCAGCTGCGCAGGTAGCGCAGGAAGGCGAGGCCCCAGAGGCTGGGGCGGGTGGCGAGGTGGAGGGAGCGGCGCATGGACATATGATACGGTTTTAATAAGCTTGTATGGACATCCGTATCACATGGGTTCCCATCATTGACGCCGCGCCTCCTGCACGCCCGCCACCTCGGTAATCGCCGCCAGGGCTTCTTGCAACTGCGCCGTCGACCCGATCTCCGCCGTGAACACCATGCGCGCCTGACCCTTGGTCGACTGCGTATTCACGCCCGTCACATTGATCTTCTCGCGCAGGAATGCGTCCGACACGTCGCGCAGCAGTCCCTGGCGGTCGACTGCGAGGATGAAGATGTCGACCGGATAAACGGTCTCGATCACGCCCTTGCCCCAGTCGGTCTGGATCACGCGTTCCGGCGCCTTGCTGCGCATCTCGGCGAAGTTCTTGCACGAGAGCCGGTGGATCGAGACGCCCTTCCCGCGCGTGACGAAACCGACGATCGGGTCCGGCGGCGCCGGCTTGCAGCACTTGGCGAGCATCGTCATCAGGCCCTCGGTGCCGACCACCAGCACGCCCGATTTGGCGCCCTGCTCGACGCTCGACGCCCGGCTCTTGTTGACGACGGCCGCGTCGTCCGGCGGCGGCGCTTCCACGGTTTCGTGCAGGGCCGCTTCCACGTGGCGCAGGCTGAATTTTTCCTTGCCGACCGCGACGAACAAATCGTCGACCTTGGCAAAGCCGAGTTTATGCGCCAGCGCTTCCAGGTTGACCGCGGTCTTGCCCTCGCGCTGCAGGGATTTCTCGACCAGGGTGCGCCCCTGGGCCAGGGTCTCGGCCAGTTCCAGCGCGTGGAACCATGCGCGGATCTTCGAGCGCGTGCGGCTGCTGACCGTATAGCCGGGGCTGAGCCAGTCGCGCGACGGGCCCTGGCTGCCGGCCGGACCTTTCGCGGTGATGATCTCGCAGGTCTGGCCGTTCTTCAGCGGGGTATTCAGCGGCACCATCACGCCGTCGATCTTGGCGCCGCGGCAGCGGTGGCCGACTTCGCTGTGCAGGTGGTAGGCGAAGTCGATCGGCGTCGCGCCTACGGGCAGTTCCAGCACGCGCGCCTGCGGGGTCAGCACGAAGATGCGGTCGTCCAGGGTCGTCGCCTTCAGCTTTTCGACCCACTCCTTCTGGTCTTCCTCGGCGGCCACGACATCCGTGACATCGCTCTTCCACGCCAGCAGCTGGCGCAGCCAGGCGATCTTCTCGTCGTATTTCTGGCTCTTGAAATTCGAGCCGCCTTCTTCCTTGTAGCGCCAGTGCGCAGCGACGCCGTATTCGGCGAAGTTGTGCATCTCCTGGGTGCGCACCTGCACCTCCAGCGGCCGCCCGTCTTCGGCGGTGACGACCGTGTGCAGCGAACGGTAGCCGTTCGGCTTCGGGCGCGCGATGTAGTCGTCGAATTCGGCCGGGATCGGGGTCCAGATGTTGTGCACCAGGCCGAGAACCGTGTAGCAGGTCTTTTCGTCGGCGACGATCACGCGGAAGGCGCGCACGTCGTAGAGCGAGGAGAAATCCAGGTCCTTGCCGCGCATCTTGTTGTAGATGCTGTAGATGTGCTTCGGCCGTCCGCTGACCTCGGCCTTGATGCCGGCCGCCTGCAGCTCGCGCTGCAGGCGTTCGATGGAGGACGCGACGAACCCTTCGCGCGCCATCCGCTTTTCTTCGAGCATCTTGGCGATGCGTTTATACGTTTCCGGCTCGAGGAAGCGGAAGGCCAGGTCTTCCAGCTCCCATTTCAGCTGCCAGATGCCGAGGCGGTTCGCCAGCGGCGCATACAGGTCCATCACTTCGCGCCCGTAGTCGCGCGTGAGGTCGTCGAAGCGCTTCTGGTCCGCGAACCAGCGCAGCGTGGTGACGCAGGACGCGAGGCGGATCAGGACCACGCGCATGTCGGTCGCCATCGCAAGCAGCATCTTGCGCAGGGTTTCGACCTGCGCCACGGCCTGCTGGGCCGCGTTCTTGCCGCGCCCGATGGCCTGCTGGCCGACGGTGAGGTCGCGCAGGCGGATCAGCTGCTGCACACCGCGCACCAGGCTCGCCACCTCGGCGCCGAACAGCCGCTCGAGCGTTTCCAGCAGCTGCGGCTCGAACATCGCCAGCTCGAACAGCAGGCCGGCGATGCGCGTCTCGACATCGCTGCGCAGGTAGGCCAGGGTGCCGGCCACGCCCAGCGAGAACTCGAAGGCGTTCTGCCCCGAGGTGCAGGCCCGCTCGCCATAGGCGACGGCCGCATAGTCGAGCGCATGCTGCACGCGCACGCATTCCTCGGGACTCAGTCCCGAGACCAGCTGGGTAGTGGCGTCGCCGAGTGCGGCGGTGGATACCATCGATGCGCCCTGTCTGCTTAGCGCAGTGCGGCGGTGACGACGATCTCCACCAGGCAGGCCGGATTGGCAAGCTTTGCTTCGACGGTCGCACGCGGCGGCGTGTGGCCCGATGCGACCCATTCGTCATAGACCGCGTTCATGCCGGCGAAGTTGGCCATATCGGCGATATAAATCTGCGTCATCAGGATGCAGGTCTTGTCGCTGCCCGCTTCGTTGAGCAGGCGGTCGACGTGGCCCAGCACTTCGCGCGTCTGGCCCTCGATGTCCTGCGTGGTGTCCTCGGCGATCTGGCCGGCCAGGTAGACGGTGCCGTTGTGGATGGCGATCTCGGAGAGTCGTTTGCCTACGTGAAGTCGTTTGATTTCCATGGTTTCTTTCGTGTTCAGGGTCTCAGTGACCCATTAAAAAATCTCGTGCGATCGCGATCTGGTCCGCATGGACAAAGGTCGGCGCATGGCCGACGCCTGCGATCTCGACCAGTTGCGGACGCGGTCCGCGCGTCGTCATTTTCTGCGCCGTCGCGTGCGACAGCAGGTCGGACAATTCGCCGCGCACCAGCAGCGTGGGGCAGGCAATCGCATCCCAGGCGCGCCACAGCGCGGCTTCGTCCTGCTTCGCCCGTTCGACGCCCATCGCCTTGAAGGGCTGGGCCAGCGCCAGGTCGTAATGGCGCACCCATTCCCCGTTCGGCTCCTGGCGCAGCACGTCGCCGGCCAGCTTGTCCCACTCGGCATCCGAGTGCGGCCCGAACGAGGCGGATACCTCGCGCACGAAGCGCGCGCCGCTCGCATAGTCCGGGAAGCGCAGGTCCTGGCCGATATAGTCGGCGATCCGGTTCAGCGCCGTGCCGTCGAGCGCCGGGCCGATATCGTTCAGGACCATGCGCGTGATCGGCGATCCCGGGAGCGACGCCAGCACCATGCCGATCAGGCCACCCATCGAGGTGCCGAACCAGGCCACCTTGTCGTCGCCGTTCGCGGTAACGCGTGCGACCAGCGTGACCATGTCGGCCACGTATTGCGGAAGCGCGTACAGGTTCGGGTCGCGCAGGCGGTCCGAGCGCCCGCGCCCTGCGACGTCCGGGCAGACCACGCGGTATTCGCCGCACAGCGCGCGCGCCAGGGCATCGAAGTCGTCGGCCACGCGCGTCACGCCGTGCACGCAGACGAGCACGCGGTCGTTGGCCGGGTCGCCCCATTCCTTGTAGGCGATCCGGTGCAGGCCGGCGGGCGAGCTGCACTGCACGCTTTTCAATCTCGCTTCCGCTTGCGCTTCCATATCCTGCTGCTCCCGATGACAATATTGGTATACCGTTAAGCCCAGCCTCACATTTTAACCGCCCAAGCGATTAGAATTCTACCAATTCCGCGGAACTCGCTCCGATCACCCACCCTTCAGAGGAAACAATGAAATCGAATATGCTAAGCGGCAAAACGGCACTGGTCACCGGCTCGACCTCCGGCATCGGCCTCGGTATCGCCCGTGCGCTGGCCGAACAGGGCGCCAACCTGGTCTTCAACGGCTTCGGCGACGCGCAGCAGATCGAGAAGCTGTACACCGACATCGGCCAGGAATTCGGCGTGCAGACCGCCTACCATAACGCCGACATGTCGAAATCCGAGCAAATCGAGGCGATGATGGCCTTCGCGCACGAGAAATTCGGCGGCGTCGACATCCTCGTCAACAATGCCGGCATCCAGCACGTGGCCGCCGTCGAGGATTTCCCGACCGAGAAATGGGACGCGATCATCGCGATCAACCTGACCTCCGCTTTCCACACCACGCGCCTGGCCCTGCCCGGCATGAAGCAGAAAAACTGGGGCCGCATCATCAACCTGGCGTCGGTGCACGGCCTGGTGGGCTCGGCGCAGAAATCGGCCTACGTCGCGGCCAAGCATGGCCTGGTCGGTTTCACCAAGGTCACCGCCCTGGAGACGGCGCAGACAGGCGTCACCTGCAACGCGATCTGCCCGGGCTGGGTCCTGACCCCGCTCGTGCAAAAACAGGTCGACGACCGCGCCGCGCGCGAGAACGTGTCGAACGACGAGGCCAAGCGCGCGCTGCTGGCCGAGAAGCAGCCATCGGGCGAATTCGTGACGCCGGACGAACTCGGTGCGCTGGCGGTGTTCTTCTGCTCGCCGGCAGCCAGCCAGGTGCGCGGCGTCGCGTGGAACATGGACGGCGGCTGGGCCGCGCAGTAAGCATGACCGATCCGGCCACGCTGCCGGATCATTTCTATACGTAGGGTGGGCTCCGCCCACGCGGATCATGGCCAGCACACAGGCGAAGTGAAGCGCAAGCCGCGAAGTTGCATGCCGTGATATCGCGTGGGCGGAGCCCACCCTGCAACACCCCTTGACGCATGCAAAACTTTGAAAAGCGGCGCGACCGCTTCGACCTCTTCGACCGCATGGACAGCCCTGCGGTCAACCTCTGCTTCACGCTCGACCTGCCCGACTACCGCCCCTGGTGCAGGCAGCATGGCCTGCCGCCCTTCCACGTCCTGCTGTGCGCAGTGCTGCGCTCGATCCTGAAAATCGCGAACTTCCGCTACCGCGTCTTCGACGGCGAGGTGATCGAGATCGACCGCCTGATGCCCTCCTTCACGGTCGTGAATCGGCACAATGACCTGAATTTCGCCCTGTTCGACTGGACCGACGACCTGCGTGAATTCGTCCGCCGCGGCGTGGCGGCGCGCGAGCAGGCCTGCGCGATGACGGAACTGAACAACGCGTACGCGGCCCTGTCGCCACGCCAGTGCAAGGACCAGGTCTTCATCACCTGCATCCCCTGGCTCGATTTCACCTCCATCCAGCATCCGACGGCGACCCTCGGTGCGCCCGACATTCCCTCGCTGGCCTGGGGCCGCTTCAAGGATGGAGCGGACGGGCGCCTGCTGCTGCCGTTTTCGGTGCAGGCCCATCACGGTTTCGTCGACGGTTTTCACATCCACCTGCTGGCGCAGCAGGTCGCGGCCGAGCTGGCGGGCTTCATGGCCGGGCAGCCGTAAGCGAGCTCATTTCAGGACTTTTTCCACGTCCACGATGTCCACGCCCTGCAGCTGCCCCAGCCAGCTGTCGAACCACGGCTTGTGCGAGGCGCCGACAACGGACAGCACGCGCGCGCCCGGCCGTTCGCGGAAGGTTTCGCGGATGTTGGCCACCATGCGCAGGTTGCGCACTTCCCAGCCGCCGACCCAGATCTGCGGATAGCCCTCTTTCGATACCGCGCGCATCGATGGGACGACGTTGGCCTCGGCCAGCGCGCGCAGGTGGTCCGGAGCGTTGATGGAGCGGTACAGCGGCAGCAGGTCGGGCGCACGCTTGAGCGGCTCCTCGATCGCTTCGATTTTCTTGAAGGCGCCGCCGGTGGCCCAGGCGGCCTCGATCGAACGCACGAAGGCTGTGCTATCGGCGACGTCGATGAGGTCGCCCGTATGGTTGTCGACTGCATGCACGCGCGCCAGGCCGAGCCGCGCGGCCAGGCGTGCGGCGATCTGGTAGCTCTCGTTGTTGCGCTTGCCGAGCTTGACGAGCTGCTCGACGAGCGCGGCGTCCAGGCCGTCCCCCGGACGGCGCTCGCTCGCGGGCAACTGCAGCCACTGGACATAGGCCGAGGCGTTGTCGTAGGACGCGAGGAACAATGCGGCGAGGCGGCGGCGCTGGGCTGGCGTCGGCTGCGCCGGCCAGGCCTTGAGCAGCTTGTTCGCCTCCGCCATCGCCGCCGGCGCCTCGAGCCCCGTCGCGACGCGGGCCGCGTCGACCGGTGGACAGTAATCGGTCCCGTATTTCACCGGATGGCGCGCGGCGAGGTCGCACTCTTCGCCGTTTTCGGTCTCGATGGTGATGATCTCGGGCTTGAAAGCTGCCAGCCGGTCGAGCACACCATCGAGCGCGGCGGGATCGAAGCTGGGCGGCATGGCGCGCAGGTGCACGGTGCCGAGCACGAGTACCTGCGCGCGTGGCCCGGCCATGTCGCGGTCGAGCACCGTCAAGTCGATTTGCGCCCGCGCGGCCAAGGGCCAGGCGAGGGCCAGCAGCGGCGCCAGCAAGGCAAGCGCCACGCTGCGCTGCACACGGATCGTTCTCATCCGATCACTCCAGAATAGTTTTCGAAGGGAACAATGTATCAAGGGCAAGCTTGGGCCTCAACGGCGCATCGACAGGACGTCCGTTCCGTGGTCCAGGCTGTCAAATATATCGCTTGACGCGCGAATATGACAGTCATAATATGAAGACCATCATATTTGCAGACCGATGCCATGACTGCCGACACCAAACAAAGCCGCCGCGAACAATCGCACGGCCGCATCCTCGACGCCGCCGCGCGCGCCCTGCGCCGCCAGGGCTATGCCGGCGTGGGCGTGGCCGAGGTGATGAAGGAAGCGGGCCTGACCCACGGCGGCTTCTATGCCCACTTCAAGTCGCGCGACGCCCTGCTGTCGGCGGCGCTCGAGCATGCGGCCGGCGACAGTACGCAGAGCCTGTCGCGGCGCATCGCTGCCCTGCAGGAAGCGGGCGCCAGTCCGGTGCGGGCGCTGGTCGAGGCCTATCTCTCCGACCTGCACGTCACCAGCAGCGAGCGCGGCTGCGTGGTCGCCGCACTCGGCTCGGAAATGCCGCGCCAGAGCGAAGAGCTGCTGGCGGTGTCGCGCCGCCGCGTGGCGGCCCTGGTCGAGCGCGCACGCGCGGCGCTGCCGCCAACCGATCCGCCCGAGCGCGCCTTCCTGCTTGCCGCCAGCCTGGTGGGCGCCGTACAGATGGCGCGCGCCCTCGGCGACGAAGGCCGCGCGCTGCTCCCCGCCACCCGCGCCGCACTCATCGCCCAGTACGACGCCGACTGAACACGGGCCGCGGCATCCCCGCGGCCTTTTTTGATGCACAAATATGACGACCATCATATTCCAACACCCAGCCTGAAAGGAACGACCATGAAACTCAAGGACGCCACCGTCTTCATCACCGGCGCCAACCGCGGCCTCGGCCTGGCTTTCGCCCGCCACGCGCTCGCCGCCGGCGCACGCAAGGTCTATGGCGCCGCGCGCGACCCGGCCTCGATCACGCTGCCCGGCCTGGTGCCGGTCGCGCTCGACGTGAGCAATCCCTCGCAGGTGGCGGCCGCCGCGGCCGATTGCGGCGACGTCACCCTGGTCGTCAACAATGCCGGCATCGCCGATTTCGGCGGGCTGCTGGGCGAGGACAGCATCGCATCCACGGCGCGCATGATGGAGACCAATGTCTACGGTCTGTTGCGCGTGAGCGGCGCCTTCGCGCCCGTACTGAAAGCGAACGGCGGCGGGGCCCTGCTCAACGTGCTGTCGGTGGCGAGCTGGCTGAGCGCACCGGCACTGGCCGCGTATGCGGTGTCGAAGGCGGCCGCCTGGAGCGCCACCAACGGGCTGCGCAACGAGCTGCGCGCCCAGGGTACGCAGGTGCTGGGACTGCACGTCGGTTTCATCGACACCGATCTCACGCGCGGCATCGATGCGCCGAAACTGGCGCCGGACTTCGTCGCCGCCCAGGCCTTCGAGGCGCTCGAAAGCGGCGCCAGCGAAGTGGCCGTCGGCGAGCTCACCCAGCAGATCAAGCGCGGCCTCTCGAACGAGCCGGGCATCTACATCGAGTTCGCCCGCTGACCGGAGCCGCCATGACCACGCCCACCCTCGCCCCCGCCGCCACCGACACCGTGCCGCGCGCGGCCGTGTCTCCCTGGCCGACCTTCTGGATCGCCTGCATCGCCGTCTTCCTCGTCTCGATCGACAGCACGGTGCTGTTCGCGGCCTTCGGCGCCCTGACCGCCGCCTTCCCCGCCGCCACGCCGGCCGACCTGTCCTGGGTGCTGAACGCCTACACGGTCGTGTATGCGACGATGCTGATACCCGCCGGCGGCCTGGCCGATGCCCATGGCCGCAAACGCGTATTCCTGTTCGGGGTCACGCTGTTCCTGGCCGCCTCGGCCGCTTGCGGCATGGCCGGCAGCGTGCCCCTGCTGATCGCGGCGCGCGTGGTGCAGGCGCTGGGCGCCGCGCTGCTGACGCCCGCTTCGCTCTCGATCATCCTCGACGCCTTCCCCAAGGAGAAGCGGACGGTGGCGGTCAGCCTGTGGGGCGCGGTCGGGGGCCTGGCCGCCGCCATCGGTCCGAGCCTGGGCACGACCATCGTCGAGCACCTGGGCTGGCCCTGGGCCTTCTACATCAACCTGCCGCTGGGCGCGGTCTCGCTCTGGTTCGGCGCGCTGCGCCTGCGCGAGGCGCAGGTCTCCGGCAAGAAGGCCCGCATCGACGTGGTGGGCATGCTGCTGCTGATCGTCGCCGTCGGCGCGCTGGCGATGGCGATCACCCAGCTCGACTCGCCGCGCTGGAGCCGGCTGGAACTGTCGGCGCTGGCCGCGACCAGCACGATCGCCTTCGGCGCCTTCGTCGCCTGGGCGAGGACAAGCAGTGCGCCGCTGGTCGACCTGGCCCTGTTCGCCAACCGCAGCTACAGCGCCGTCAACCTGGCCACGCTCGCCTTCGGCACCGCATTTGCAATGATGTTCTTCGCCTTCTTCTCCTACATGACGCGGATCTGGCATTTCAGCCTGCCGCTGGCGGGCCTGGCCGTCACGCCGGGACCGCTGATGGTGGTGCCGACCGCGATCGTCGCCGGCCGCATCGCGGCGAAAACCGGCCATCGTCCCATCCTGGTCATCGGTTCGCTGGTGTATGCGGCGAGCGGCCTGTGGCTGCTGCTGGTGCCCGGCATCGAGCCGGCCTATGCGACGCACTGGCTGCCGGGCCTGTTCCTGAGCGGGATCGGCGTGGGCATGGTGCTGCCTTCGCTGTCGGGAGCCGCGGTCGCGGGCCTGCCGCCGGCGCAGTATGCGGTCGGCAGCGCCGTCAACCAGGCCACGCGCCAGCTTGGCTCGGTGCTGGGGGTGGCAGTCACCGTGCTGCTGGTCGGGCACGCACAGCTGACCCGCGCGGACTTCCTTCCGCTGTACGGCATGCACGTGGCGCTGGCGCTGCTGACCGGAGCGCTGTGCCTCGCGGTCAGGACCAAACCGGTCCCCCGCTGATGCGATGAACAAGTCCGGGGCGCCGCCACGCGCCCCGGAACGATGTGCTCATCGGGTCGCGCTTGGCGGCGCGGCGGCGCGGCCGATGCGGTAGATGACGCCGTCGGTCAGCGACACCACATACAGCTTGCCGTCCGGTCCCTGTTCGATGTCGGGCGTGACCCCGAAACCCCTGCCGATGAGCAGGGTCTCACTTTCGGTGGGCTCGAATTTGCCCAGGTTGTCGGCCACCTTGTCGGCCAGGCGCGCATCGGCGCTCACGTCGACCGCCAGCCGGTCCGGGCTCAGGCGCAGCCGGTACAGGCTGCCGCCGGTGGTGGTGGTCGGCGCGTAGGGCCGGGCCGAACCGATCCACAGACTGCCGTCGTATTCGGCGCCCAGTGCGTCGCCCCGTACGAAGGCCGTCCCCGCCGGCCCGACGTCATAGCGCCAGCTGAACTGCGGATCCTCGTAGGTCGCGCCGGGCAGCATGACCATGCGCGCACGGGCGCCCTTGGCGGTGTCCGCGAGGCGGGTGGGCGGATAGCGCAGCTGCTGCAGGTCGCGCGCGAACATCGTCGTTTCGATCCCCTTGAACTCGGGATGGCGGCTGAGCGGTCCCATGGTTTGTATCCAGCCGCCGTTCATGCCCGCGACAACCCGGTTCACTTCGCTGAACGCGTCGTCCCCGTCTTCCGTCAGCCACAGGGCGCTGCCGTAGGGATCGAAGGCCATGCCGAAGCTGTTGCGATGGCCATAGGAAAAGACGGTGCGCAACCGCGCGCCGGTGTCGCCGCCGATGAGCGTGCCGATGCCGTAGAAAGGGTTGTCCGGCGGCGTGCTGCCGTCGTCGTTGAAACGCTGGACCACGCCGGACAGGTGTTCGCTGTCGGGCGCCGGGCCGCCGAAGGTATCGTCGTGGAAGGATGGCGAGCGGAACGGACCGATGACCAGGTTCTGCATATGCCCGCGCCGCCCGAGGTCGCCCGTGAAGACATACAGCTTGCCGTCGGGACCGAAGCGCATCTGTCCGCCGTTATGGTTGCCGTATTCGCCAGGGTTGACGGCGTCCTCATGGCCGCTGACGGCGACATTGTCGCTCTGCCTTGCGCGCAGGCGCACGGTTGCGAAGTTCGGATCGATGCGCAGGCTGCTGCCGTCCCAGATGAAGCGGTCGATGCGGTTGCCCAGCAGCGGCACCTCGCTCAGCACACTGGTGTCTTGCCCGGTCGAGCTCTCGGTCCAGCGGATGTAGACGAAAGGCAGGGCCGGAAAATCCGGATGCAGCGCAATACCGAGCAGGCCGCGTTCCGAGGCCGAATTGACGGCCAGATCGAGCACGGGCGTCGCCCGGATCACACCCCCGGTGGCCCGTTTCACCTGGCCGGTCGCTTTTTCCAGGATCAGGGCGTCGTCCGTGCCGATAAAGGCGATCCCGATCGGCGTGGTCAGGCCGCCGAGCCAGGTCGTGACCTGCAGGTTCGGGTCGAGCATCTCGACTGGAATCGAATCGGCGAGCGCAGCGGGCGCGGCCGTTCCCAGCATCACGGACAGGGCGAGAATCGAAGCGGCCCTTGCGGCCCCCGGTGCTGCCGGCCTCTCCCTGGATGGTTCTTCAAAGCGTGTTGTTGACATGATGATCCTCCAATCCGTCGGCGTATTAAAAGCCGCGCATCGGCATCCGATCCGCAAGACAGGCAATCAATGCCGACACGCGGGGAGGATTGGACCGCAAAACGCGTGGAGGGTTCTGGCCGAGCCGCCGGCGCCTTTGCCCTCTTCAGGCCGCGCGCATCAGCAGCAAGTGGCCGGCGACCTCGCTGCCGTTCTCGCTGCGCACGACCGCGGCTTCGGCCTCGACCAGCCTGAAGCCGTGCCCGAGCGCCAGGCGCCGCAGGTAGGCCATGGAGTGCGCGTAGCGGTTCGACGGCTGCAGCACATACTCCGGTACCGCGCCTTCTGCGCCCGCCTCGGTCGAGAAGCAGAACCAGCCGCCGGGACGCAATGCGCCGCGCACCTGGGCGAACAAGGCGTCCAGGTCGCCGAAATACACCAGCACGTCGGCGGCCACGGCCAGGTCGAAGCTGCGCGGGCGCGCCGCGAGGAAGGCGCCGATGTCGGCGCATGCCAGCTCGTCGTACAGCCCGGTCGCGCGCGCCTGTGCCAGCATGTTCCCGGACAGGTCGACGCCGGTC
The DNA here is from genome assembly GCF_059801075.1 of Massilia sp. LXY-5. NCBI lineage: Bacteria > Pseudomonadati > Pseudomonadota > Betaproteobacteria > Burkholderiales > Oxalobacteraceae > Massilia > Massilia sp. LXY-5. Next base: position 1,024,344 of record NZ_JBNNEH010000002.1, on the reverse strand, counting down.
AGGTGCCGCGCGTTCGGGCGCAGGAAAGGCCCGCACAGGCCCGTGCCGCAGCCAAGGTCCACGGTAGCGAGACCGGCAGCCTGGACATGGCGCCTGATGGCCGCGTCGACCAGGGCCGGCGTGCGGTAGCCCAGCACCCCGGTGAGGTGGCGCTCGAAATGGCCGGCGTACCCGTCGAACAGGGCTTTGACGTAGCCGGCCGGGGCCTGCTTCGGCGCCGCGCCGACGCCGAGCGCGGCCAGCGCGAAGTCGATCCCGCCCGTGTCCTCGGCAAGCGCGCGCGCCTGTTCATAGGCGGCGATCGCTTCCTCGCGCCGGTGCAGGGCCAGCAGCGCATCGCCACGCTGCTGGTGGCTCGCCGCGTGGCCGGGCCGCAGGTGCAGCGCAGCGTCGAAACACGCCAGCGCCTCGCGCGGCCGCTCGAGCTTCAGCAGGGTCAGGCCGCGTCCCGTGTGCGCTTCGGGTGCATCCGGATCGGCGCCAATTGCATCGTCATAGGCCCGCAAGGCCGCGTCGAAGGCACGCAGCTGGAACAGGGCGTTCGCGCGCACGCAGGCCGCCTCGGGATAGGCAGGCTTCTGGCGCAGCGCCTGCTCGCAGCTCTCCAGCGCCGCCTGCGCCTCGCCCAGTTCGAGCAGCGCGATCGCGCGGTTGCACCAGGCTTCCGGGTAGGAAAGGCGCAGGCTCAGCGCGCGCTCGTAGCTGCCGACGGCCTCGGGCAGCCGCCCGAGCTTGCGCAAGGCGTTGCCGCGGTTGCTCCAGGCGAGCGCATAGCCGGGGTTCAGGCGCAGCGCCGTGTCGTATCTGGCCAGCGCCTCGCCGCTACGGCCCAGGTCCTGGAATGCGGCGCCGAGGTTGCAGTGGGCAGTAGCCTGACCCGGATCGATCGCGAGCGCCGTCTCGATCAGCCGCACTGCGTCCTGTGCCTCGCCCTGCTGGCGCTGGATGACGCCGAGCAGGTGCAGCGCATCGAACTGGCGCGGTGCGATGTCCAGCACGTGCCGGTAGCGCGCGGCCGCATCAATCAGCTTGCCGCCCTGGTGCAACGCCACGGCTTCCTTCAACAGCGCCCTGACGCGCGCGTCCTCCTGCCCCATGTGTCCCTCGATCGATGAATGTGGCCGCCAGCATACCGTACGCAAGCGCTGCCGGCTCCGTTATGATGGCGTTCTCACAACTCGAGCAATAACGCCATGCCTACCTGGACCCGCAGTTTGCACACCGTAGCGCTGACCACCCTCACCCTGCTTGCGGCCGCCGCCCACGCGGCCGATCCGCGCAGCCTGCTGCTCAGCGCGGACCGTGTCTGGACGGGAGAGGGCAAGCCCCACGCCGGCTGGGCGGTGCTGGTGGTCGACGGCCGGGTCAAGGAAGTGGGACCGGCGGATGCGATCGGTGTGCCGCCGGATGCCGAGCGCGTCTCCCTGCCCGGCAAGACCCTGATCCCGGGCCTGATCGATTTGCACTCGCACGTGCTGCTGCACCCGTATAACGAGACGACCTGGGACGACCAGGTGATCAAGGAGCAGGTCGAGTACCGCACCCTGTTGGCCGGCAAGCACGCTGCCGACACCCTGCAGGCCGGCTTCACGACCCTGCGCGACCTCGGCACCGAAGGCGCGAACTATGCCGACGTCGGCATCAAGCGCGCGATCGAAGGGGGCGTGGTGCCCGGCCCGCGCCTGCTGATCGCGACGAAAGCCATCGTGGCCAGCTTCAGCTACGGCCCGGCCGAGCGCAGCTACCGGCCCGACATGGAGATTCCCTACGGCGCCCAGGAAGCGACCGGGGTCATTGAAGCCACGAAGGCGGTGCGCGAGCAGAGCGCGCACGGCGCCGACTGGATCAAGTTCTATGCCGACTACCGGACCGGCGTCGACGGCAGCAGCCGCCCCACCTTCACGCTGGAAGAGATGAAGGCGATGGTGGAAGCCAGCCACGTCACCGGGCGCAAGGTGGCGGCGCACGCCAGCACCGACGCCGCGATCCGCCTGGCCGTGCTGGCCGGGGTCGACACGATCGAGCATGGCTATGGAGCGAGCGAGGCGACCTTCCGCCTGATGAAGGAGCGCGGCACGGCCTACGTGCCGACGCTCACGGCGCCGGAAGCCATCGGCGAATACTTCCAGAAGCACGTGCGCGGCGGCCCACCGACCCCGGGCATGCAGGAGGCGGCGCGCGCCTTCCAGCTTGCGCGCAAGGTCGGCGTCGTGATCGGCAACGGCAGCGACGTCGGTGTCTTCACCCACGGCACCAATGTGCGCGAGCTGGAGTGGATGGTGCGGCTCGGGATGACGCCGACGGAGGCCCTGCGAGCGGCCACCGTGGTCGCGGCCGGGATACTCGGCAAGGGCCAGGAGCTGGGGCAGCTGGCGCCGGGCGCGCTGGCCGACGTGGTCGCGGTCGAGGGCGACCCGACGGCGGATATCGCCGCGCTGCGCAAGGTGGGCTTCGTGATGAAAGGCGGCAAGGTATATAAGCGGCCGTGATGCCGCTTATTGAATGAACGCATGAGCGGCGACGTAGGGTGGGCGCCCCGGGCCCACCGTAACGATGTACCTCGTTAGCGCCAGGCGCGGTGGCACGGGACGCCGCGCTGCCGCGTTGCGCATATCACGCAGGCGCATGACCGGCATTCACACGGGTTGGGGATATCCACAATAGCGGCTATAGTGAGATTTGGTGATCATGGCGACACCACCAACCTCTCATGAAGAGTTGTCATGAAAAAGCCCTTTTATAAAATCCTGTATGTCCAGGTGCTGACCGCCATCGTCCTTGGCGTCCTGCTCGGCGTGTTCTATCCGAAGCTCGGCACCGAGATGAAGCCCCTCGGAGACGGCTTCATCAAACTGATCAAGATGATCATCGCCCCCGTCATCTTCTGCACCGTCGTCGCCGGTATCGCCGGCATGCAGGACATGAAGAAAGTCGGCCGCGTCGGCGGCAAGGCCCTGCTCTATTTCGAAGTCGTCTCGACCTTTGCCCTGATCATCGGCCTGCTGGTCGCCAACATCGCGAAACCGGGCGCCGGCTTCAACGTCGACGTCGCCCACCTCGACACCAAGGCAATCGCCCAGTACACGGAGAAGGCCCAGCACCAGAGCACGGTCGACTTCCTGCTGAACATCATCCCGAACACCTTTGTCGATGCCTTCGCCAAGGGCGACATCCTGCAGGTGCTGCTGATCGCGATCCTGTTCGGCACCGCGCTGTCCATCCTCGGCGAACGCGGCCGTGCGACGACGAAGATCATCGAAGACTTCTCGCACGTCATTTTCGGCGTCGTGAACATCGTCATGAAGGTCGCCCCGATCGGTGCCTTCGGCGCCATGGCCTTCACCATCGGCAAATACGGCCTGGCCTCGCTGATCCCGCTGGCCAAGCTGATGGGTTCGTTCTACCTGACCTGCGGCCTGTTCGTCGTCGTCGTGCTCGGCACCATCGCCAGGCTGACCGGCTTCTCGATCTTCAAGTTCATCGGCTACATCAAGGAAGAACTGCTGATCGTGCTCGGCACCAGCTCCTCGGAAAGCGCCCTGCCGGCCCTGATGCGCAAGCTGGAAAAGCTCGGCTGCTCGAAGTCGGTCGTCGGCCTCGTGGTTCCGACCGGCTACTCGTTCAACCTGGACGGCACCAACATCTACATGACGATGGCCGCCCTGTTCGTCGCCCAGGCAACCAACACCGAACTGACCCTGATGCAGGAACTGACCATCCTCGCCGTGGCGATGCTGACCTCGAAAGGTGCCTCGGGTATCACCGGCGCCGGCTTCATCACCCTCGCCGCGACCCTGGCCGTGGTGCCGACCATCCCGGTTGCCGGCATGGCCCTGATCCTCGGCATCGACCGCTTCATGAGCGAATGCCGCGCCCTGACCAACTTCGTCGGCAACGGCGTGGCCTCGGTGGTGGTGTCGAAGTGGGAAAAGGAGCTGGACCACGAACGCATGGATGCCGTGCTGTCGGGCCACTATGTGGAAGATCACGCCAAGCACGTGCCGCCGATCCGCGAAGCTGCCTGATTCTTCGTGTCTCATCAAAAAACCGCGCTTCGGCGCGGTTTTTTGTTGCTTGCGTTCGTGCGCACGGGCTGGAACGCGTGGGCTCGGGAGGCCCACCCTAGGTTACGCAAGGGCCTGCGGCTGCCGTGTAACGTAGGGTGGGGATGCCCACGCGTTCGTGCTCCGGCATACCCGAGCGCCGACCCTTAGCGTTGCCGCCCGAATATCCGCATGCTACCCTCCGCGGCATAACAACACGGAGATACACCATGCGCCTGTCCACTTTCGCCTTCGCCACCCTGCTCGCCCTGCCCTTTGCGGCAGCGGCCCAAACCGCCCCCGCCTACGACGCCGAGCTCGCCAAATCCTTGGGCGCCGATGAGCGCGGCATGCGCCAATACGTGCTGGTCATCCTGAAAACGGGCCCGAACAAGATGGCCGACGGCGAGGCACGCAAGGCCATGTTCGCGGGCCATTTCGCCAACATGGGCAAGCTCGCCGGCGAAAAGAAACTGGTGCTGGCCGGCCCGCTCGACGGCAAGGAAGGCCGGCGCGGCATCTTCGTCTTCAACACGCCCGATATCGAAACCGCGAAAACCTGGGTCGCCACCGACCCGGTCATCATCAACGGCGAAATGGTTGCCGAGTACCACAAGTTCTATGGCTCGGCGGCGCTGATGATGGTCAATGAGGTGCACGGCAAGATCGAGAAGAAATAAAGCCACTGCAGGCAGGGCCGGCACGGCAGCGAAATAATCTAGACAATCTTTTCTAGACAAGATATTCTAGATTCATCCAGCCTGTCCCTGAAGGAAGCACCATGTCCACACCTGCCGACATTCCCAAGCCGACCGCGGCCGAACTCGACCTCCTGCAGGTGCTGTGGCCGCTCGGCGCCGCGACCGCGCGCCAGGTACACGAGGCGATGCAGAAGACGCGTCCCGAGGTGACCTACGCCACCGTGCTGCGCCTCATGCAGATCATGCACACCAAGGGGCTGTTGAGCCGCGACGAGAGCGAACGTTCGCACGTCTACACGCCGGCCCAGCCCCAGGATTCGCTGCAAACCAATTTACTGAAAGACCTGATGCAGAAGGCCTTCGCCGGTTCGGCCAAGGCGCTGGTGCTGGCGGCCCTGAAAAGCGGCATCTCCAAGAAGGAACGCGCCGAGATCGAAAAGCTGCTGAAGGACGACGAGCCATGACCGGCCAGGAGCTCGTCGGCCATATCGGCGCCACCCTGCTCGATTCCGTCTGGCAGTGTGCATTGATCGGGCTGGAGGCCGCCTGCGCGATGATCGGCCTGCGCAAGGCCCGTCCACAGACGCGCTACGCGGTCGCCTGCGTCCAGCTGCTGTTGTGCCTGCTGTGGCCTGCGGTCGAACTGGTCGCGCGCCTGAACGGCGGCCCATCCGGCGCAAGCGGCACCCCGGTACTGGGACAAATCTTCTCTGGCACCGGCGCGGCTGGCGGCGGCTGGCAAGGCTTCCTGCAGGCCCACCTTGCCTGGCTGGTCGCCGGCTGGGCAGCCTGCGCCGCTGCGCTCAGCCTGCGCCTGGCGCTCGGCCTGGTATGGATCCGGCGCTCCGCCAGGACCGAGCGCACCGACCCGCACTGGAAGGCGCGCCTGGACACGATGGCCGCGCAGTTCGGCATCACGCGCACGCTGCGCCTGCGGGTGGTCGACACGCTGTCCAGTCCCGTTACCGCCGGCTGGTGGCGTCCGGTGGTGCTGGTGCCGGCGTCGCTCATCTCCGGCATGCCGCCGCAGCTGCTGGAGGCCCTGCTGGCGCATGAACTGGCGCACGTGCGCCGCTGCGACTACCTGGTCAACCTGGCGCAGAGCCTGATCGAAACCATCCTGTTCTACCACCCCGTGGTCTGGTGGCTCTCGCACCGCATCCGTGTCGAGCGCGAGCAGATTGCGGACGATATCGCGGCAAGACAACTGGGCGAACCGCGGCGCCTGGCCCTTGCGCTTTCCGAACTGGAACGTCTCCAGTTCTCAACCCAGCACCTGGCCCAGGCGGCCAACGGAGGAGATCTCATGACCCGCATCAAACGATTGGTTCGTCCCGAAACGCAAGCACTGACCTGGAAAGCCGCGCTTCCGGTCCTGGCCATGGCGACGGCCTGCATCGCCGGCTGCGCCGGGACGGCAACGGCCCACGACGCCACCGGCGACGCCTCGCTCAGCAGGAAGCCGATTGCCCAGTTCAATTCCTGCGCCAAACCGGAATATACGGCGGAGGCGCTGGCCCGGCGCGCACAAGGAACGACCTCGCTGCGCTTCCTGATCGATACCGACGGAAGCGTGGCCGAAGCGCAAGTTGCGCAGTCGAGCGGCGACGCCTCGCTCGACGAGGCGGCACGCGCCGCGATCGCCAAGTGCCGCTTCACGCCGGCGCTTGCCGGCGGCAAGCCGGCGCGTGCCTGGGTGCCGGTCCAGTACGTCTGGTCGCTCGGGTAAAAACGCAACACCGGCGCACGCGCGCCGGCATGGCACAGTGCGCGCAGACACGCCCGCGCTAGAATGGGGAGGCGGCACTTCCGGTGCCGCCCACTGTTCAGCGGGGGGTGCCATGCAACACGGCGAAAAGCTCAACACCATCACCCACCTCGGCGGCGCCGTGCTCGCCTTCGGCGCCAGCATCCCGCTGCTGGCGCGCGCCTTTAACGCGAACGGCCACCTGGGGCTGGCCAGCACGGCCGTGTATGCGATCTCGCTGGTCCTGATGTACGCCTGCTCGACCGCCTACCACGGCGCCAGCGGATCGCTGAAGCAATTGCTGCAGCGCCTGGACCACCTCAGCATCTACCTGCTCATCGCCGGCAGCTACACGCCCTTCTGCATGCTGATGCTGACGGGCAGCGAGGCCTGGATCCTGCTCGGCGTCGTGTGGGGCCTGGCGATCGTCGGCATCCTGCAGGAAACCCGGCCGCACAAGGGCGCGCGGGTGCTGTCGATGCTGGTGTATCTCGCGATGGGCTGGTCGGCGGCAACCATGTTGCGCCCACTGCAGGAAGGTCTCGGTGCGGCCGGCTTTGCCTGGCTGCTGGGCGGAGGGATCGCCTACACGGCCGGCATCGTGTTCTATGCGCTCGATGCACGCCTGCGCCATGCGCACGGGATCTGGCATCTGTTCGTGCTGGCGGGGAGCGCCGCGCACTACATCACGATTTACTGGTACGTGCTGGAATAAAAAAGAGCGGCACAGGCCGCTCTCCTCGACTGCATCTATCGCAGGCTCAGACCGCCGACACGTCCAGCTCGGCCGCCGTTGCTTCTACAATCTGCTCCTTCGTCACGCCCGGCGCCAGCTCGACCAGCTTCAGGCCCTTGCCGGTGACGTCGATCACGCCCAGATCCGTGATGATGCGGTCGACCACGCCGACGCCGGTCAGCGGCAGGTCGCATTTCTTGAGGATCTTGTGGCTGGTCGAGCCATCCTTGGCGGTGGCGACGTGTTCCATCACCACGACCACGCGCTTGACGCCGGCGACGAGGTCCATCGCGCCGCCCATGCCCTTCACCATCTTGCCAGGGATCATCCAGTTGGCCAGGTCGCCGTGCTCGGAGACCTGCATCGCGCCCAGGATGGCGAGGTTGATCTTGCCGCCGCGGATCATGCCGAAGGAATCGGCCGAGCTGAAGTAGGCTGCGCCGGGCAGCGCGGTGACGGTCTGCTTGCCTGCGTTGATCAGGTCGGCGTCGACCGCGTCGTCGGTCGGGAACGGGCCGATGCCAAGCAGGCCGTTTTCCGATTGCAGGAAGACTTCGATGTCCTGCGGTACATAGTTGGCGACCAGGGTCGGCAGTCCGATGCCCAGGTTCACATAGAAACCGTCCTGCAGTTCCTGTGCCGCGCGCGCGGCCATTTCATCACGAGTCCATGCCATGTTCTGTCTCCGATCGGTTTTAGTTTGCGCGCACGGTGCGCTGTTCGATGCGCTTTTCCGGCGTCGGATTGTGGACGATGCGGTGCACGAAGATACTTGCGGTGTGCACCTGGTCCGGATCGATCTCGCCGATCTCGACCAGCTCTTCGACTTCGACGATGCAGACTTTACCGGCGGTGGCGACGTTCGGATTGAAGTTGCGCGCGGTCTTGCGGAACACCAGGTTGCCGGCCTTGTCGGCCTTCCAGGCTTTCACCAGCGACACGTCCGGCACCAGGGCCAGCTCCATCACATAGTGTTCGCCGTTGAACTCGCGCGTCTCCTTGCCGTCGGCAACGATGGTGCCGTAGCCGGTTTTCGTGAAGAAGGCCGGGATGCCGGCGCCGCCGCAACGCAGCTTCTCGGCCAGGGTGCCCTGTGGGGTGAATTCGAGTTCGAGTTCGCCGGCCAGGAACTGGCGTGCGAATTCCTTGTTTTCACCGACATACGAGGCGATCATCTTCTTGATCTGGCGCGTCTCCAGCAGCTGGCCGAGGCCGAAGCCGTCGACGCCCGCGTTGTTGGAGATGGCGGTCAATTGTTTCACGCCCGAATCGCGCAGCGCTTCGATCAGCGCCTCGGGAATGCCGCACAGGCCGAAGCCGCCGACGGCGATGGTCTGGCCGTCTTGAACGATACCGGCCAGTGCCGATGCCGCGTCAGGATACACTTTGTTCATACCCGTCCCTTTTGTAGATTGGCTGAATAGCCGTTTATGTACCGCAGAGTAGAATCCCAGCATAGAATACGCCGATTCAAAGCACAATACCGTAGAACTACCGGCCATGGCCCTGCCCCAGCAACAGCAAGTAGACCCAGTTCAAGTGAATCCATCATACGCCATCGATTACGAGATGATTTTCCAGCATGCGCCGGTCGGCATGTGCATCTCGAGCAACCGCGTGATCCAGTCATGCAACCTCGCGCTGGCCGCGATGTTCGGCTACGACCGCGGCCAGCTCGACGGCCAGTCCTTTGCCGTGCTGTACCCGACGATGGACGAATTCCTGCGCACGGGCGACCGCATCGTGCCCATCATGAATGCGAAGGGCCGCTACTCCGACGAGCGCATCATGCGCCGCGGCGACGGCGAACTGTTCTGGTGCCACGTGACGGGGCGCGCCCTGAACGCGAACGAGCCGCTCGGCGCGGGCGTGTGGACCTTCGAGGACGTGAGCGAGAAGCGGCCGGTCACAGCCGAGCTGACCCCGCGCGAACGGGAGATCGCGGCGCTTCTAGTGGAAGGCAAGACCAGCAAGGTGATCGCCCGCGAGACCGACCTGAGTCCGCGCACTGTCGAGATGCACCGGGCGAAACTGATGCGCAAGTTTTCGGCGTCGACCTCGTCGGAGCTGGTGCACAAGCTGGTGGGCGTGGCGCGCTGAACGGCGCTTCTCAGGCCGCGGCCAGCAAATCACTAGGGTTAACCGCTTGAAGTACAGGCAAGCCAACCAAAATTTTGGCGCTGCTCAAGGCAATAACAACGTCTGGATGACTCAGGAAATAGTCAGCCACACTAGTTACACCCAACTTAAGACGGGCTTCGTACTGACACCACATCTGATAAAAGCGTATGGCGCGATTATCGCAAGCTGTGGAAGCGATTTCACCAGCTTCCGACGGCCCGAAGACTTGCTCAGCTAACGCTATAAAATCCCTGTTTTGGTTGGCTCGTTCGATATCGAGTCCGACTGGACAGTCGGGACTGATTGCGCAGCCAATCCACCTGCCACTATGCGAAATGCTAAATCCAACTTCGCTGCTAGGTGGAAAAACCAAAAGTGGGCTCTGTGCTCTTTGCTCCCGTAAACTTATCTCGCTTGGAGGAAGATTCAGAATCTGACTGAGCCCATATCGAAGTATCACCCGTCCAAGGATAAACTGGCGCTGCCGGGCCGTTCGCATGAAGCTGTTGCAGCGCTGGCGTTCAGAATCTGATAACCATTGCGTCAGTTGATGAATTTGGTTATCCGCCAAATCATTAGCGTCAACGAGCATCACTTTAATACCAGAGCTAGAGCCCATTTTTATCTCAGTTGAAATCCGAGAGGACCTTATAGGTTATTTCGGTATTTGATGCACTAAGAACTTCAATTCGTGCGCCTTTATACCCAAGAATTTTTGACTCATTGAGATCATAAGTCACATCATTATTAAAAGCAGGACGAGCCATATCGCTGTTAAACTCGCGATATCCCAAGGTAATCCGGTTCCCGATGCGTCCGCTATAAATCAGAGTCTGCTGCGATACTGCTCGCTGGAAATCTGTTTGCTCTTCCGTTTTATAGTCAACCTCGGCGCAGCTTGCTCGACTAACGCAAAGCGACTTGGCGCCGGCGTTCTTCTCAAAAATGTAAACGTTCCCCTGACGTACCGTTTTGGTCGCGTCCTTGTTAATGAGGGGAACCCGGAAATTTCGATACTCTGCGCCATGTCCGACTTTTGGGTATCGCCCCGCTCGAATCAACATATCACCGATGGGTTGATCTTGGGAAATGATAAGCGTTTCGGTAGTTCGAGCAAATCCACTCATCAATAAGTTTTCGCCAACGCCCGCTTTTGCGGTCACGCCAACTTCTGGAACTGTGGCCTTTCGGACCATCGCTGTAGGTGCTTGTACCTGTGGCGCCGGGCGTGGGGACCGACAAGCGGATAAAGAAACCAAACTCAAGAAAATTATAGGCAAAAATTTTTTCATGTAAATTCCAATAAATTTCTTCTTAATTTAAATTATCGAATCGGGAGAGACAGAAAAGTTGCAGGCTCACCGCTTTAACTTAACAAAATTACCTTTTAATGCGACTCCAGCGACGAGTGCTCCAGCGTGGCACTCAAACTCGCTCTCGCTCGACATTTCCGATTTTCGATAATTACTTACAATATTAACGACGGCGTCCGCACCTAACTGCTCAGCACGCTTTTGCAGCTGAAGCATGGCAGAAAGGAAGGCCCAGTTGCAAGCATGCTCGTCGGACTTCCCAAAAGCGTTAGTCTTTTTGTTCGTAGAACCCTCTCCCAGCTCCTCAGCAACCGTCGGCACAGCTTGTGCACCGAAATAAAACTTCGTCGAATTACCAAGTTTCGTTACAGCCTCGGGGGCACTGAGCGCGGCGGCAATCGGCATCATAATCGTCCGGTCTGCCGCGTTCGCACTCAGAGCAAGAGATCCAAGTGTCAAAATTCCGAATGCCTTGATTAACTGATTTTTCATTTCATCTCCTGGTGGTTAAACTCGTGCAAAAATCAGCGACGTGTTAATGCCGCCGAACGCAAAATTGTTGGTCATGACGTATTCGCAGTCGAGGCGGCGCCCCTCCCCGCGAATGTAGTCGAGCTGCCCGCACTGGGGATCGACTTCATTGAGGTTGACGGTCGGGGCGAACCAGCCCTCGCGCATCATCTCGATGCTGAACCAGGCTTCCAGCGCGCCGCAGGCGCCCAGGGTGTGGCCCATGTAGCTCTTGAGGGAGCTGATCGGCATGTGCGGGCCGAACAGCGCGGCGGTCGCTTGCGTCTCGGCCAGATCTCCCTGCTGGGTGGCGGTGCCGTGGGCGTTGACGTAGCCGATCGCGCCTGGGGCCAGGCCTGCGTCCTCGAGCGCCATCTCCATCGCGGTGCGCATGGTGGCAGCGTTCGGCTGGGTCACGTGGGTGCCGTCGCTGTTGGTGCCGAAGCCGACCAGTTCCGCGTAGATGGTGGCGCCGCGCGCCAGCGCGTGTTCGCGTTCTTCCAGGATCAGGGCGCCGGCGCCCTCGCCGATCACGAGGCCATCGCGCGAGACGTCGAAAGGACGCGGCGTGGCCTGGGGCGTGTCGTTGCGCGTGCTGGTGGCGAACAGGGTGTCGAAGACGGCGGCCTCGGTCGCGCACAGCTCTTCGGCGCCGCCGGCGATCATGGCCGTCTGGCGGCCGCTCCTGATCGCCTCGTAGGCGTAGCCGATGCCCTGGCTGCCCGAGGTGCAGGCCGACGAGGTCGTGATCACGCGCCCGGTCACGCCGAAGAACACGCCGATATTCACCGGCGCCGTGTGCGCCATCATCTTGATGTAGGTGGTGGCATTGATGCCGCGCGTGGTGCGCTCTTCCATCATGCGGCCGAAGTCGCCGATGGCGCTCGGGGTGCCGGCCGAGGAGCCGAAGGACACGCCCATGCGGCCGCTGGTGAGCAGCGGATCGTCCAGCAGGCCGGCGTCGATGAGCGCCAATTCGGTGGCGCGTGTGGCCAGCAGCGCGACGCGCCCCATGCTGCGCGTGGTCTTGCGGCTGTAGCGCCCGGACAGTTCGAAGGGTGCGGCCGGCGCGCCCAGGCGCGTGTTCAGGCCATCGTAATCGTCCCATTCCTTCATGTGGACGATGGCGTTGCGGTAGGAGCCGAGGCGGTCGCGGACCGTGGCCCAGTCGTTGCCGATCGGGCTGATGCCGGCCATGCCGGTGACGACGACGCGGTGGTTCATGCGAGACCTCCATTCACGGAAATGACCTGGCGGGTGACGTAGCCGGCGTCGTCGGACAGCAGGTAGCTGACCGCCGCCGCCACTTCCTCGGGACGGCCGACGCGGCGCGCGGGGATCATTTTCAATGCCTCTTCCATCGGCACCTCGCCGATCATGTCGGTCTCGATCAGGCCGGGCGCCACGCAGTTGACGGTGATGTTGCGCTTGGCCAGTTCCAGCGCCAGCGCCTTGGTGGCGCCGATGATGCCGGCCTTGGCTGCGCTGTAGTTGACCTGGCCGCGGTTGCCGACCAGGCCCGAGACCGAGGCCATGGTCACGATGCGGCCGGGCTTGCGGCGCTGGACCATCGGCATCACGAGGGGATTCAACACGTTGAAGAAGCCATCGAGGTTGGTGCCCAGCACCTGGTCCCATTCCTCGCCCGTCATCGCCGGGAAGGCCGTGTCGCGCGCGACGCCGGCATTGCAGACGACGCCGTAATAGCAGCCGTGTTCTTCGATATCGGCCGCCAGCGCGGCGGCCGTGGCCTCGCGCTCGCCGATGTCGAACTGCAGCACGCGCGCGCTGCCCCCAGCGGCGGCGATCTCGCCCGCGACCGCGTCGGCTTCTTCGCGCCGGCTGCGGCAATGCACCACCACGCCATAGCCCTCGCGCGCGAGGCGCAGCGCGATTGCCTTGCCGATGCCGCGCGAGGAGCCGGTGACGAGGACACTGCGCAACACACTTTTATCGATACTACTCATTCGGAACTCCGTTGCAAAAACTCTTCGACATTGTCGGGCTGGAAGACGGTGATCGTGGCGCTGGCCAGCTCGGTCCCGTCCTGCCCATCTGTGATACGGCAGTCGAACGCGCCCAGGCCGTTGTCGCCCTGCAGCGCGCGCTGCACGTGGATATGTAATACGCTGCCGACCGCAAAGGCCGGCACGCTGCAGGCATAGCGCCGGCTGCCGAGCAGGAAGCCGACGCGCACCGGCTCGCCGCGCTGGCGCGCCGCAAAGCCGGCGTGGGCGGCCACCGCCTGCGCCATGTATTCGACGCCGACCCAGGCGCCGACTTCGCCGCCGCTGCAGAACATCGAGTCCGGCCCAATGCGCACCTGGGCGTCGAGGGTCTCGGCGTCGGTCGCCAGCAGGGTGTCCAGCAGCGACATGGCGCCGCTGTGCGGGACCAGCGTTTTGATATCGGGCAGGTTCATTGTGTTCTCCCGAACAGCAGCGCCGCATTCGAGCCGCCGAAGGCGAAGGAATTACTCAGCGCATAGCGGATCGGACGGCCAAGCCTGGCGCCCGGCTGCGCCACGTTCAATGAAGGCAGCGCCGGGTCGGGCGTGCCGTCCCACAGGTGCGGCGGCAGCATGCCGGCCGCGTTATCGTCCTGCATCGCGATCCAGCAGAAGGCCGCCTCCACTGCCCCGGCAGCGCCCAGCGTGTGGCCGGTAAAAGGCTTGGTCGAGCTGACCGCCACCTCGCTGCCGAACAGGTCGGCCACGGCGCGCGATTCCATCGCGTCGTTCTGCACGGTCGCCGTGCCGTGCAGGTTGATGTAGTCGACCTGGCTGGCGTCGATGCCGGCGCGGCGCAGGGCCTCGTTCATCGCGATGCGCGCGCCGCCGCCGTTCGGATCGGGCGCCGACATATGGTGGCCGTCCGACGACTCGCCCCAGCCGCACAGGGCGACCGCGGCCGGCTCGCGGCTCATCAGGAACAGGGCCGCGCCCTCGCCCAGGTTGATCCCGTTGCGGCTGGCGCCGAGCGGGTTGCACTGCACGGCGCTGACCGATTCGAGGGCACTGAAGCCGGCCACCGTGAAGCCGCACAGGGTGTCGACGCCGCCGCTGACGACCGCGTCGACCAGGCCCATGCGGATCAGGCGCGCGGCGCTGGCCATGGCCTTGGCGCTCGAGGAGCAGGCGCTCGAATGGACATAGGCCGGGCCGGACACATTCAGCGCGTGCGCCAGCAGCGCGGCGGGCGAACCCATCTCCTGCTGGCCGTAGTGGAAGTCCGCCGGCAGTGCATGGCCCGCCACGTGTGCGGCGATCGCGCTTTCGGTGGCGCCCACGCCCGAGGTGCTGGTGCCGACGATCACGCCGACCCGGTCCGCGCCGTAGCGGGCAATCGCGGCATCGACCGCCGGCCGGATCTGGGCCAGCGCGGCCAGCGCCAGCGCGTTGTTCCGGCTGCGCATCGGCAGCGGCAGGTGCGCCAGGTCGGGCAGCACGGCCTCGACGCGGCCGAGGGGCAGCGTGCGGCCCGGGGAGCAGGCGTCCGACAGCGTGAGGCCGCTCGCGGCGTCCTCCAGCAAACGGCGCCGCGCCGTCTCGCGGTCGGCGCCGAGCGCGCAGACCAGCGCGCAATCGTTCAGGTAGATCATCATCTTATTCGGCAGCCGACTCGATGGTCAGCTTGTATTTGTAGCGCAGGTTGTCCAGCACCGCCTTGCCCTTCCAGCGCGGCGTGCCGCTGTAGTCGATCGTGGCCACGACCACGCCTTCGCGGCGCAGCGTGCGGCGCAGGCCCTGCTCCTCGATCGTCCAGCCGGCCGGCAGCACGCGCGCGATTTCGGCCGCGGGCCACACGGTCAGCTGCACGTCTTCCAGCACGTCGGCGGCGCGCACCTGTTTCGGCAGCATCGGGTGGCGCCACTCAAGCAGTTCCTTGCCGTCGAACTCGAGGCTCAGCACGCGCATGCCGAGCGCCAGCCCGACCAGGCTGACCTTGTTCGGGTCGACTTCGAGTGCGGCGTCGAGGTCGTTGGTACCGCCGGGGCGCTGCACCGTCAGGTGCTGTTGCACGCTGATCGATTCGCCCAGTGCGGCGGGGGCCAGGCGCAGGCCGAGGCGCGCCGGTACCTCTTCTTTTTTCGTGCAGCCGGCGAGCAGCACGGCTGCTGCCAGCAGCGCGGCTTTGGTACCGCGGTCAAGCCAGGACGGGCGAAGCATGGGGTTCCTCCTTGGTTACGGTGAAGCACGGGGCGCCCAGCCAGACCAGCGCGGTCCCGACCAGCATCGTCAGGCCGAACGCCTGCAAGGCCGGGGTGCCGGACAGGCCGAGCAGGCCGAAGGACAGGATGGTGCTGGCCGCCGACAGGCCGACCGCGAGCCAGGGGGCGTCATCGCCGCGCTCGTGCTCTTCCTGCATGAAGATGCCGTAGTCGACGCCGACGCCGAGCAGCAGCATCAGCGCCAGTACGTGGAACAGCTGCAGGCTCTGGCCGGCAAAGCCGAGCAGCGCCAGGGTCAGCAGGCTGGCCGCGGCGGTCGGCGCCAGCACGCGCCAGGTGCGGCCGCGGTAGCGCGGCAGCAGCACCAGGAACACCACCGCATAGGCGCCCAGCACCGCCCAGCCCATCCAGGCGCGGTAGCGGCCGAGGACCGAGGAGATGCCGCCGACCTTGTCGACCCACTGCACCCCGGCCAGGCCGTCGGCGGCCCGTGCCAGGCTCGGGATGGCCGCGTAGCGCATCCCGCGCAGGGCGACGATGCTGGCGTATTCGCCCTCGACCTTCCCCAGCCACAAGTGGCGCCAGGGTTCGCTGGCCGCGGTGCGCAGGAAATCGTCGAGGCGCAGCGGCACCGCATTGGTGCGCAGGTGGGCGCGGGTGGCCGCGACCCATGCGGCATCCTCGCCGATCTCGCGCGCCAGTCCCGCCAGCGGGCCGTCGCCGGCCAGCAGCTTATTGTCGACCAGCGCCAGGCGCTCGGCCTGGGTGCGCTGGGACGGCACCCAATTCGAGAGCGCCTGATAGCCGCCGATGTCGCCCCCGGCGATCAGGGGTTCGAGGCGGGCCTTGAGCGCTTCCTCGCGCTGCAGCACTACTTCGTTCGAGCTGCCGCGCACCAGGTAGTACTGGACCGGGCTCGGGGCGTCGAGCAGCTTGCCCAGCTTGATCTGGTCGCGGATCAGTTCGGGCGGCGAGGATTGCAGCGAGCGGATATCGTCGTTGACCTTCAGGCGCGACCAGCCGAGGGCCGTGAACACGCCAAGGACCGCGACCAGCAGCAGCGCCGCCGGCTGGTTTGAGACGCGCGGCCAGCGCGCCACCAGGGCGCGGTAGCCGCGCGCCAGCGGCCCGGCCTTCAGGGTGCGCGGACCAATCAGGGCCGGGAACCAGCACACCACGGTCAGCCAGGCGAAGACCAGGCCCAGCGCCGAGAACACGGCCATGTGGCGCAGTCCCGGGAACGGCGTCAGGGCGAGGCCGAGGTAGCCGATCACGGCGGCCAGCAAGGTCAGGCCGAGGCCGGGCAGCAGGCGGCGCAGCAAAGCCGGCGAGTCGAGCTGCGGATCGGCGCCGAGGCGGTGACAGAGGAAATAGATGCCGTAATCCTGGGCCACGCCGATCAGGCTCGCGCCGAACACCAGGGTCAGCAAATGGATGCGGCCGAACAGCAGCCAGCAGACGGACAGCGCGCCCAGGAAGCCGACGGCAATGGCCAGCACGATCAGCGAGATCGGTTTCACGGAACGGAAGGTCAGCCAGGTCAGCAGCACGATGCCTGCCAGGGAACCGGCGCCGATCGTATGGATCTCGCGGCTGGCCTGGCGGCCGGCGGCGGCGGCATGCAGCACCACGCCGGCCTGGATCACGTCGGCGGAAGGCACGGCGCCGGCGGCGGCAGCCTTGGCCGCGTCCAGCAAGGGCACGACCGCGCCCTGGGCGCCCAGCGAAAACGCCGACTGTTTCAAGGTGTAGGTCAGCAGTACATACTGGCGCCCTTCCCCTTCGACGAACAGGCGGCCGTCGCGCGGGCGCACCGGCGTTTCGCCGGCACGCTCCTGCATCCAGCCGGCGAACAGGCCGAACGGGTCATCGCGGAAGGCGACCAGCTTCGGGCCCGAGAAGGCGCTGTACAGGCGCGCCAGGGCCGACTCGGTCCAGTAGCGCGCCGGCTGCTCGCGCAGCTGGCGTTCCCCTTCCGCGCCCACCAGCAGGCTGGCGTGGCGCTGCAGGCCGGCCAGCCAGCCGGCTTGCGCCTCGTCGCCGATGGCGTCGAAGGCGAGCAGCGCAGCGTGCGGCGCCAGTGCGGCGCGGTAGGCGTCGGCCGCCCGCTGGGCATCGCTCCACTCCCTGGCGCCGACCAGCACCACCACGCGCTGCTGCGCGCTGTCGACCATGTGCGTGAACGACTGCTGCAGGACCGGGTCGCGCTCGTCCAGCGGCAGCAAGGCCAGGATGTCGGTGTCGGGCACGATGCGCTGGCCCAGCCAGAGCCAGGCGTTATGCCCGACCAGCAGGCAGACGACGAGCGCCCAGAGCAGCGCCAGGCGTTGTTGGGCGCTTTGCGATCCGATCACAGCAGGGCCGCCTCTTCAGGCAGCAGGGCCGCCGGCCCCGTCTTGATGTCCGAGAAGACGATGCTGGTCCTGTCGCCGCTCTCCTCGTTCATCTGGATGCTGCGCACATAGGCCGCGCCGTCGAGCGAGATGGCGCCGATGGCGCGCGCCAGCGCGGCGCTCTTCGCCTTCAGCGCGACCTTCCAGCCGCTGTCGGAAACGGAGCCGTCGACGTCGAACAGGGTCTCGAGCTGGCCCAGGTCGCCGGCCAGCAGCGAGAACAGGACGCCGTTGATCATGCGTACCGTCGGCTCCTGGCTGGCGTCGAGGCGCATGGCGACACGCTCGCCTTGCATATGGACGATCTCGTCGCGCTTCAGGCGCAGCGTGTTCGGGAAGGGTTTCAGGGTGCGCCACAGCACGCCCTTGCCGGCGACGACGCAGAAGCGGCCGCTCGAGAGCAAGGGCTTTTTCATGCCGGCCAGCTGCTTGGACTGCTCGAAGCGGCCGCACAGCTGTTCGGGTTTGGCGAGCATGGCCTGGATCTTCGCGACCGGCGCGGCGGCCTGGCTGTTTGCGGCCGCGGCGCAGGAGGCGGCCAACAGCAGCCTGACAAGGATCGGCTTCAGATGCGTGCGTTTCATGGTGCGGGTACTCCGAGTTTTTCGAACAGGATGGCGGGCGAGACGAAGCACATCTCGCCGCTCTTGATGTCGACCGCGACCTGGGTCGTGGTGGCGCGGTTGAGGCGCTTGCCGCTGGCGGCGTCGCTGATCAGGTAGTCGATGCGCAGGCGGTTTTCCCACTCGACGATCTCGGCGCGCAGCAGCAGGCGCTGGCCGAAGGTGGCCGGGCCGGCATAGCGCAGGTTCATCTCGATGATCGGCCACATATAGCCCGATTCCTGCATCTGGCCGTAGTTGTAGCCGATCTTGTCGAGCAGCGCACAGCGCGCGACCTCGAGGTATTTCACGTAGTTGCCGTGCCAGACGATCTGCATCGGGTCGAGGTCGAAGAACTGCACCGCCATCTCGACTTCGGCGAACCAGCGTGCCGGGCTTTTGACTTTACGCATACAGGCTCCAGGCCTGGTCGCGGATGCGGCCCAGCAGCAGGTGCAGTTCCGGATCGAGGCGGCGGTCTTCGACCACGGGCGCGATGTCCTGGCCCAGCAGGTCCATCATGCGCGACAGCGGCACCGGCAGCGCGCGCGAGCTGTCGAGCTTCGTCCTGAGCCAGACGCCCTGGCGCACCGTGATCAGGAGCGCGGCGGCGACCTGTTCGACCAGTTCCAGCACGCGCAGGCAGTCGCGCGCGGCGATCGTGCCCATGCTGACCTTGTCCTGGTTGTGGCACTCGGTGGAGCGCGAGAACACCGAGGCCGGCATCGTCAGCTTCAGGGCTTCCGCGGTCCAGGCCGAAGCGCTGATCTGCAGGGCCTTCAGGCCGTGATTGATCGCGGCGCGCTCGCCCGTGCCGCCCGACAGGTTGGCCGGCAGGCCCTGGTTGTAGCGGGCGTCGACCAGCAGCGCCATCTGGCGGTCGAGCAGGTCGGCCAGGTTGGCGACTGCATTCTTCATGCTGTCCATCGCAAACGCGATATGGCCGCCGTAGAAGTGGCCGCCATGCAGCACGCGCTCGCCCTCGGCGTCGATGATCGGGTTGTCGTTCGCGCTGTTCAATTCGTTTTCGATGGCGTCGCGGAAGAAAGGCAGCGCGTCGGCCAGCACGCCGATCACGTGCGGGGCGCAGCGGATCGAGTAGCGGTCCTGGAGGCGCTTGCCGTTGCGTTCCAGCTGGCCGGCGTATTCCAGGTCCTGGCGCAGCCAGGCGGCCACATTCTGCATGCCGGCATGCGGCTTGACCGAGAACAGGGTCTCGTCGAAGTGGTGGTCGTTGCCGTCGAGCGCGAACGAGGCCAGCGCCGTGATGCGCGTGGTCAGGCGCGCCAGGTAATCGGCGCGGTCCCAGGCCAGGCAGGCCAGGCCGGTCATGACGGCGGTGCCGTTCATGATGGCGAGGCCCTCTTTCGGGCGCAGACGGAGCGGCACAATCCCCGCATCGGCCAGGGCCTGGCCGGCCGGCACCTGCACACCGTCGCGCAGCACTTCGCGCTCGCCGCACAGCACCGCCGCGAGATAGGACAACGGCGTCAGGTCGCCGCTGGCGCCGACCGAACCCTCGCTCGGGATCAGGGGCAGCAGGCCGGCGTCGAACAGGCGCACGATCTGCTCGAGCAGGCCCACGCTCACGCCCGAAAAGCCTTTCGAGAGCGAAGCCAGGCGCGCGCCCATCACCGCGCGCGTCTGCGCCGGGCTCAGGTGGGCGCCGAGGCCGCAGCCGTGGTAGGTGTACAGGTGGTGCGGCAGTTCCGAGACCAGCGACAGCGGCACGGCGACCGTGCAGGAGTCGCCGTAGCCGGTGGTCACGCCGTAGATCGCGCCGTCCTCGCGCAGCAGGCGGTCGAGGAAATCGGCGCCCTTGGCGATCGCGGCGCGGAAGGCCGGATCCGTCGACAGTTCCGGGCGCGCACTGCCGCGTGCGATGTCGACGATGTCTTCCAGCGCCAGGCGTTCGCGGTCGAAGCGCACGGTGCGCTGGGGAGTGTTCAGGTCAGTGAGCTGCATCTGCGCGTTCCGAATCGGGTAAGTGCCAAAAGTCGTAAAAGTTGAACCACTCCAGCGGTGCGCGCCGGACATGGTGTTCGAGGCGGGCGGCGTACTCGCCCGCCAGTTCCGTGAGCGCTGCCTCGCGCCCGCGGCGCGGCAGCGCTACCTGCTCGCGCAGACGCTCGAAATGGAGTTCGTAGGGCGCCTCAAAGCCCTGGCGCGTGGTGAACAGCGCGTACAGCGGGCAGCCCAGCACCGAGGCCATCACATAGGGGCCGACCGGGAAGGCCGCGGCCTGTCCGAGGAAAGGCGCCAGCGCGACGCGTGGGTTGCTCGATACCGGCACCCGGTCGCCCGCGATGACGACGAATTCGCCGCGTTCGACGCGTTCGGACAGCTGCATCGCGGTGGCCGGCGTCATCTCGGTCACCTGCATCAGGTTCAGCTGGCTGCGCGGATCGAGTTTCGCGAGCATGCCATTGAAGGCCTGGGCATGGCGGGTATGCACCAGCACCGTGATTCTCAAGCCCGGCGTGCGCAGCGACAGCGCGCGGCACAGGTCGAGGTTGCCCAGGTGCGAGCACACCAGCAGCGCGCCGCGCCGCTCGCGGATCATCTGCAGCAGCGGCTCGGCGCCGTGCAGCTTCACCCGGTCGAGGTCGAACAGGCCGCCCCAGAGCAGCATCTTGTCGAGGATGGCCTCGGCGAAGGCCCCGAAATGGCGCAGTACGCCGAACAGGCCGCCCGGCGCGCCGACCCGGCGCAGGTAATCGCCCGACACCCGGCGCGCGCGCGCCTGCGTCGCCACGTACCACAGCAGCACCGGATACAGCACGATGCGGAAGGGCCAGCGCCCGAACACGCGGCAGACCCAGAACAGCAGGCGCATGCCGGCCACGAAGGACGCTTCGTTGATCGCGGCCCAGTGGCGCGTGTCCGACCTCAGGTGCGCCATTTGCGCCCCAGCAGCGAGGGAATGCGCGGCAGCATGCCGAAGAACAGGTTCACGTGCATGCGCGTGATGAGGACGTTGTCGGTCCATGCCTTGAAATGCGAGACGCCGTCTTCCGGATACCCGACTTTGGTCGGCAGGTTGACCACCTCGATGCCGTCCCAGTACAGGCGCACCAGGATCTCGATGTCGAAGTTCATGCGCAGGCCGAGGCGGCGCCGCTGCGCCAGCGCCAGCACCGGCGCGACCGGATAGACGCGAAAGCCGCACATCGAATCGCGGATCGCCAGAGAGAGCGTGTTGATCCAGACCCAGACATGGGTCAGGTAGCGCGCGTACAGGCGCAGGGCCGGCACCGATTCGTCATATACCGGGCAGCCCGCCACCACCGCGCGCGGCCGGGCGCGGGCGGCGTCCAGGAAGCGCTCCATGTCGGCCACGCAGTGCTGGCCGTCGGCATCCACCTGCAGCACGTGGCTGTAGCCATCCTTCGCCGCGCGTCGGAAACCGGTCAGCACCGCCCCGCCCTTGCCCTGGTTCACAGCGTGCCGCTCGAGCACGACGCGGCCAGGATGGGCGGCCGCCAGCGCATCGAGCGTGGCGGCGCAGGACGGCGAACTGGCGTCGTCGACCAGGATCACGGGCAAGCCATGGGCCAGCACCTGGTCGAGCACCTTGCCGATCGCGTGCTCGTGGTTATAGACGGGGATGACGACGCAGGGGTGGAACATCTCAATCACCCTTGGCGAAACGCAGCAGCGAGTGGCAATAGCCGATGCCGTCGCGCGCGGTGACGAGGTCGAGGCCGGCCGCTTTCGCCAGGCGCACGTAGTCATCGCTCTGGTAGACCTTGCTGTTGCCGCTGGCGAGGTTGTTGAAGTAAGGCGAGGTGTTGATCAGGCAGTAGGACGCGATGTCGTAGCGCTGGCGGTCCCAGAAGGTGTCCATGATCAGCACCTGGCCATTCGGGGACAGCGCGGCGGCCACGCGGCGGAAGATGCTGGCGATCGCGTCTTCCGAAAAGCAGCTCAGGAACTGGCTCATCCAGATCAGGTCCATCCCGTCCGGCAGCGCGGCGCTGTCGTCCAGCAGGTTGGTCGGGTGCAGGCTGGCGCGCTCGCGCAGGCCGGCCTGCTGCAGGGCCTTGTCGGCCACGGCCAGTTGGCCCGGCAGGTCGACCAGGTGCAGCTTGACGGAGGCGTTGGCGCCCAGCGCCGCCAGCGTGAACTTGCCGGTATTCGCGCCGATGTCCATCACGCGTTTCGGCGCGGTCGCGAACACGTCCGGCAGGATGTCCGGGAAGGAGGTGTCGGAATAATAGTGGTCGAAGGCGAACCAGCTGCCGCGGGCCGGCTCCGGCAGCTGCGACAGGCCTTCATACACGGTCGGCCAGTCGCCGAACACCTTCAGGCCGAGCGGCTTCTCGGCGTCGAGCGACTGTTCGAGCGAGAACAGCGCCTGGTAGCAGACGTCATGGTTGAAGTCGATGTTGACCTGGGTGATCGGGTCGGTCAGCACGACGAAGCCTGCCTTGTCGAGCACGTAGCGTCCTCCGCTCAGGTAGACCACGCCGGCCGACAGGCAGGTCTCCAGTACCACCTTCAGCACATAGGGCGTCCAGCGGCCGCTTGCCGCCATCTGCTCGACCGACAGGCCGGTGTCGCCGACGTCGGCGATCGCCTGCAGCATGCCGCGCTTCCACGCATAGCGCACGCACTGGAACACGACCGGGCCGAATGCGATCTTTTGCGCTTCGAAACGGGCTTCGAAGGCGCTCTGGCGCTCCGGCGAAAATTTTTTGTCCAGCATGGTCGATCAGGTCCCTAACAAAATGCGGCCGCTCGCGTGTGCGCCGGCTTCGGAAAAATAACGGAAATTCAGGCTGCCCTTGACGGGGTCCCAAACCAGTTCCAGTTGCACCGGCACGCCGGGCCGGATCATCTGCTGGAACTTCAGCGCGTTGATGCCGCCAAAGCTGCCGGCCAGGCCGAGATGCAGGCGGCCGTAATGGATTGCCCAGTCGACCTGCACCACGCCTGCCAGAACCGGGGCCACCGTGAAGTGGCCGTCGAAATACAGCAGGTCCGCCGGCACCACCAGTTCGAGCAGCTTGCGGGCCGGTGCGTCCTCGATCAGGACGGCCTGCGGGAAGCGCGGCCGCGCGGGCATTTCGGTGTCGAGCAGCGCCAGCAGACCGGCCTGGGTGGTCTTGCCCTGGGAATTGACGGGCAGGCGTTCGAGATAGCGCCAGCGGCGCGGCAGCGCCACCGCGTGGGTCGACGCCGCCAGCGCGGCGCGCAGGCGCGTACTGAGGGCGTTCCTGCCTCCCTCTTCCAGCAAGGCCTGCCCGCTGTCGGACGGCGCCACGAACGCGGCCAGCGACTGGCGCGCGTCTTCGAGACAGGCCAGCACGCGTGCCTCGCGTACCAATCCGGTCGCGCACAGGGCGGCCTCGACGGCGTCGAGCGAGACGCGCTTTTCCTCGATCTTGACGATGCGGTCGGCGCGCCCGCGCAACACGAAACGCCCGCCTTGCGTGCCTTCGACGCGGTCGGCCAGGCGCTGCCAGCCGCCCGCCGGGCCCGAGCTCAGTTCAAGCAGGCCCTCGGCATCACTGCGCCATTCGACGCCAGGGAACGGCGTCCAGTCCTCGACGCTGCCGGGCGTGCGCTGGCGCCAGGCGACGCCGCCGGTCTCGGAGCTGCCGTAGACTTCGATCGGAGCCTGGCCGAGCAGAGCGCGCGCATGGAACGACGCCTTCGCTTCGAGCATGCCGCCCGAAGAGAACACCGCGCGCAGCTGCGCCGCGCCGCGCCAGTCGAGATGCTCGGGCAGGCGCTTCAGGTGTGCCGGGCTGGCCAGCAGCAGGCAGGGACCGGCGCCCAGGCGCGGGGCCAGGGTTTCCGGGAATTCGTGGCGTGCCGCTTCGACCGGACGGCCGGCCAGCAGCGGCCACAGGACGCGGAACAGCAGCCCATAGATATGGTGGTGCGACACGGT
This sequence comes from Massilia sp. LXY-5, assembly GCF_059801075.1. NCBI lineage: Bacteria > Pseudomonadati > Pseudomonadota > Betaproteobacteria > Burkholderiales > Oxalobacteraceae > Massilia > Massilia sp. LXY-5. The sequence continues at coordinate 1,000,109 of NZ_JBNNEH010000002.1, read as the reverse complement.
CGACAGCACCGTCGCGTCGCCGACGAGCGCGCCGAACTCGGTCTCCAGCGCGGCGATCTCGGAACTCAGCTGCGAGAAGCGCTTGCGGATCGCGGTCGGCGCACCGGTGCTGCCGGAGGTATGGACGACCAGCGCGGGAAAATCGGGAGCGGGCGTAGTCCAGCCGGGAACCGAGTCATCGCCGGTTTGCGGGATACAGGGCGCGTAGTCCTGCGGGAACTCGCCCCAGAAGGCCCCCACTTCGGCCGCAAGCGCGGCGCAGCTGGCGGGCAGCGTGTCGGCCACCAGCCAGACGGTCTTCCCGGCCAGCCAGGCACCAAGCAGGGCCGCCGCGAATTCCAGGCTGTCGTCCAGGTAGAGGGCGACGTCGCGCGCAGCGCTGCGGCGGCCGAGTGCGGCCCAGGCGCGCGCACGGGCCAGCAGCTCGCCGTGCGAAACCAGGGAGCCGTCGCGCCAGCCAGCCGGCGCGGCGGGCGCACGGGCGCCGAGACGCTCAAAAAAATCAGACATGATGCAGCCGTTTAAAACGCATGCGCAGCAGGTATTCGCCGCCGAACATCAAACCCATCAGCACGTAGGAAACGACGCCCGTGTAGAGCGACCAGACGGCATCGGGAGAAAACAAGGCGGTGCCGAGACACACGGCGCCGTTCGCGACGAAGAAGACGCACCAGGCCTGGGTCACGCGCCGCGTGTAGCGCACCGCTTCAGGCGGCAGTTCGGGCTCGTGCAGGCGCGCCAGGCGCTCGATCATCGAGGGGCCCGACACCAGGCTGGCGCCGAAGGCGGCCAGGAAGGCGGCATTCACCAGCACCGGATACAGCTTCAGCGGCAGCACCGCGTTCGAGCCGACCGCCGCGGCGACGAGGAGCAGCGCCCCGCCCGCCGTCCAGCGTGCCGGCGCGCTCAGCTTCAACTGCGGCAGCCGGGTGGCGGCCGTCAGCAGCAGCAGGCCGGCCAGCCAGCGCGGCTCGATGCTGCCGTGGCCGAGCCAGATGGCGAGGGGATATACCAGCGTCAGCGCGATGGTCAATGCATTCCACAGCACGAAATCAGGCCGCCTGCTCTTCCGCCAGGCCGGCCAGTGCGTTCACGACGTCGTCGATCGTGCGGATGGTCTTGAACACTTCCGGCTGCAGGCGTTTGCCGGTGGTCTGCTTGAGCTTCACGGCCAGGTCGACGGCGTCGATGCTGTCGATGTCGAGGTCCGTGTACAGGTTCGACTCCGGCGTGAGCGCGTCGCGGTCGAGTTCGAACATCTCGGCCAGCAGGTCGGCGATCCAGACGAACAGTTCGTCGCGATTCATATCGTTGATGCTTACCATGGCTTCCTCTTTATTTCTTGCGGTTGGCTTCGATCATCGCTGCGAGCGCGCGCACCGAAGCAAAATGACGGCGCGTTTCCTGCGATTCGGCCGACAGCGTGATGCCGTAGCGCTTCTGCAGCGCGACGCCGATTTCCAGCGCGTCGATCGAATCGAGACCCAGCCCTTCGACGAACAGGGGTGCCTCGCTGTCGATATCGGCGGGGGCGATGTCTTCCAGCTGGAGGACGTCGACGATCAGTTCTTTCACTTCCTGTTCAAGCATGGTGCTGGCCTTCTTCCATAAAATAACGTTGCAGGTATTCGGTGAGGCGGCGCGCCGCCATCACGTCGGGGACGCCGGGACCGGTAAAGGCCTCGATGCCGATGTCGTCCTTGACTTCGATGCGAAAGCGCGCCTGGCGCGGCGGCACATGCCACCATTTGTCGCCCTTGCCCAGGGTCGGCGGCTGGCAGGCGATCAGCACAGGCGTCACCGGCTGGGCGCCGCGCACGGCGATGTTGGCGGCGCCGCGCTTGAGTTCCATGGCGCCGCCGCGCGGGGTGCGCGTGCCTTCGGGGAAAACGATCAGGTTCCCGCCGGCGCGCAGCGAGGCGATGCAATCGTCGACCAGTTCCGGACCGCGGTCGTTGCAGACATAGCCGGCGGCGCGTACCGGGCCGCCGGTGAACGGGTTGTTCCACAGGCCGCCCTTGACGATGCAGTCGGCATTGCGCACAAAGGCGATCAGGAACACGGTGTCGATCAGGGTCGGGTGGTTCGCGAGGATCAGCTGGCCGCCGCGATCGAGCTTGTCGAGGCCATGCACTTCGTAGCGCAGCACGCCGAGCCCGTTCATGATGCCGACGAAAGCGCGAAAGCTCAGGCGAATAGTGGCGCGCGCGGCACGCATGCGCGCCTGTGGATCGCGCACACACAGCGCCAGCAACGGGAACACGATGACGCGCAGCGCCAGGCCGCCCAGCCCGAACAGCGCAAAGGAAAGGCCCGTGGCCAGCACGCGCCAGCCGCGCCAGAGCGCATCAAGCATCGCGGCTCCAGGTCCAGTGGCGCGCAGCCGCCGTGCGTTCGAGCACTGTGCCCTGGCCCAGCTGGAAGCGCAGCACCTCGAGACCGCCCGGGATGTTGCCCGGTTCGGCCGGCGCCGCGGCCGCGCGCCAGGACAGGCGCACGGCGCGCTCGCCCGCCGGGACGATGGCCCAGGCAAAGGCGAAGGGCTGCTCGGCGCAGTCCTCGAAGCCTTCCAGCGGCGCCGGCAGCGGCTCGTCGCAGGCGACCAGCAGCACCATCGGCGCGCCGTCGGCCAGCAGGCCGCAGGCTTCGATGACGGCGTGTTCGAGCGTGGCGCTGCCCGCTGCCAGCGCGACGTGGTTGGCGCGGTCGGCGCGCGCGATCGAGAACAGCCCGGCGCTGGCATTGTGCACGGCGAGCCCGAAGGCGGTCGGCGACAGCGGCTCGCCGCGCGCCAGATCGCCCAGCAGCCCGATCGCGCGCCCGACTTCGCCATGGCGCGAACAGAAGACGGTCGGCACGCCTGCCTCCTGTCCGAGGCAGGCATAGGCCACTTCGAGCGCCATGCGGCCCAGGAAGCCCGCGCGCCGGCGCAGCATGGCCGGCATCGCCGCCACTTCCGGTTCGTCGTCCCCGGAGATCGGCCACGGCGCCTGCGCCCAGTCCGACCATGCCGCGGGCGACGTCACGCCTGGAGCCCAGGCGGCGTGGCGCGCGATCGAAAAGAGGACGTGGTTATCAGGCATAGTTATCGGCACGGCGATGGAATGGGTGATACAGGAAGAAAAATCAATCGTGCGGCGTATTTAATAAGTGCGAATTATAATGCTTGGTTTTGCCTGAAGGAATAATCGCCGCATTCCTCGGGCCATTTCGCAACAGATCGCTTCGCGTACACTGATTAAAGGCGAGGAAAAGCCTGCGATCGCGGCATATCAATGCGCGCCGCATAAGTAAGGAAGGCAGTGACGAAGACGGCTGCAACGCTTTGCGCAGGAATGCGCGCAGCGGGGAACAAGTCGGGCAAGGCGCCATATTGCCACATCGCAATAGGCTTAATTCTCACAGATTGTCACAAGTCGAAAATAATCTGGTCCGGCGTAAAAAAAGCGCCCGCAGGCGCTGTTTTCAGGCGGCCGGCAACAGCGCCCTGACCTCGTCCGGCAGCGGCACCGACTTCTCCGCCAGGAAATCGACCCAGACAATCTTCGCCGCGCCCTCGGCATGCAGTGCCCCGGCCTGCCCGTCGGCGCCGACCAGCCGGATCTCGTGCGACAGCACGAAGCTCGAACGCCCCGGCAGCCCCGCATACGAGCGCACTTCGATCTCGGCCGGGTATTTCAGCTGCTTCAAAAACGAACACTGGGCATTGATGAGCACCGGGCCGGTACCGGTCGGATCGGGCAAGGCGCCGATCTGCTCCAGCCAGGCGATGCGCGCCGTTTCGATATACCGGAAATACACGGTGTTATTCACGTGGCCCATCGCATCCATGTCACCCCAGCGCACGTCCATCCGCATCGTGTGTACCAACTGTTTGTCGCTCATGCCATTTACTCGTCTTCGATTTCGTTAAATTAAAATGAAAATGGCGCCGTTGCCGGCGCCAATTCGTCAATATCGACAATATATTCTATTGTGCGGTCATGCCGTCATCGGCGGTAATGATCGCGCCATTGATGAAATGCGCCTCTTCGGCCGCGAGCAATAACAGCAGGCCGTCGAGGTCTTCCGGTTTGCCGGGACGCTTGCGCGGCAGCAGGTCGATCAGTTTCTTGCCCTGCTCGGTCTCGAAATAATCCTCGTTCATTTCGGTCGCAATATAGCCCGGGCAAATGGCGTTCACGTTGATCCCGTATTTGCCCCATTCGACCGCCATCGCCTTGGTCATCTGCACCACGCCGGCCTTGCTCATGCAATACACGCCGATCTGCGGCAGCACGCGCAGGCCGGCCACCGAGGCGATGTTGACGATGCGGTGCTGCTTGCGCGGATCGCCCTTGGCGCGCTGGATCATGCGCTTGGCCGTCTGCTGGGCAACGAAGAAGGCGCCGCGCAGGTTGGTGTCCATGATGTACTGATAATCGTCCTCGGTGACGTCAAGCAGGCGCTGGGTGCTCTGCACGCCCGAGTTGTTGATCAGGATATCGATCGGGCCGGCCTCGGTCTCGGCATGGGCAATCGCCGACTTGATGCTGGCCATGTCGGTTACGTCCAGGTTGACGACGTGGGCGGCGCCGCCGTCGGCCTCGATTTCGGCGCGCAGTTCCTTCAGCCGTTCGGTACGGCGCGAGGCCAGCACCACCTGGGCGCCGGCGCCGGCCAGGGCTTTCGCGAAGCGGGCGCCGAGCCCGCTCGAGGCGCCGGTGACCATCGCAATCTTTCCTTCAAAATTCACTTCGATGCCCACATTGGCTCCTGTCCTGTTGTGCTCCGGCACGGATGATGTCGAAGGCATAATGATGTCACAGATTGCCGGGTTTAGATTGCCGCGCCTAAAAATGGGCCTAAAATGGCGCCCGACATTGCATTCAGGCCGAAAAACCCGCACACTCGTGCTTAAATTTTTTTAACCATACAAGACCATGACTGAGACAATCAACATTCTCGAACAATACGGCCCGCGCGAGGCGATGGAGTACGACGTCGTCATCGTCGGCGGCGGCCCGGCCGGCCTGTCGGCGGCAATCCGCCTGAAGCAGCTGGCGGCCGAGAAGGGCCAGGAAGTGTCGGTCTGCGTGCTCGAGAAAGGCGGCGAAGTCGGCGCCCATATCCTGTCGGGCGCGGTCATGGATCCGATTGCCCTCAATGAATTGTTCCCGAACTGGAAGGAACTCGGCGCACCGCTCAACACCGAAGTGACCGAAGACCGCGTCCTGTTCCTGACGGAGACCAAGGCACGCGCCACGCCGAACTTCATGATCCCGAAGATGCTGACCAACCACGGCAACTACATCGTCTCGCTGGCGAATGTGGTGCGCTGGCTGGGCCAGCAGGCCGAAGCGCTGGGTGTCGAAGTCTTCCCGGGTTTCCCGGCCGCCGAAATCCTCTACAACGAGGATGGTTCCGTCAAGGGTGTCGCGACCGGCAACATGGGTGTCGACCGCGAAGGCAATCCGACCGACGCCTTCCAGCTCGGTATGGAACTGCACGCGAAATACACCTTCTTCGCCGAAGGTTCGCGCGGCCACCTCGGCAAGCAGCTGATGGCCAAGTACGACCTGAACAAGGGCAAGGACCCGCAGACCTACGGCATCGGCATCAAGGAGCTGTGGGAAATCGACCCGGCCAAGCACCAGCCGGGCCTGGTGATCCACACCGCCGGCTGGCCGCTGGATAACAGTACCTATGGCGGTTCCTTCCTGTACCACCTGGAAAACAACCAGGTCGCGGTGGGCTTCGTCGTCGGCCTGGCTTACCAGAATCCGTATTTGTCGCCGTACGAGGAATTCCAGCGCTATAAAACCCACCCGGCGATCCGCGGCTTCTTCGAAGGCGGCAAGCGCATCTCCTACGGCGCGCGCGCCATCACGGCCGGCGGCCTGCAATCCTTGCCGAAGACCGTGTTCCCGGGCGGCGCCCTGATCGGCTGCGACGCCGGCTTCCTCAACACCAGCCGCATCAAGGGCAGCCACAGCGCGATCAAGACCGGCATGCTGGCCGCGGAAAGCGCCTTCGAAGCGCTCGGCGCCGGCCGCCAGCACGACGAGCTGAGCAGCTACCCGGCCGCCTTCGAGCAGTCCTGGTTGTACAAGGAACTCCATGCGGCGCGCAACTTCAAGCCCTGGATGAGCAAGGGCCTGTACCTGGGCACCGTCATGACCGGCATCGACCAGATGATCTTCAAGGGCAAGGCGCCCTGGACCCTGCGCCACAAGCACGCCGACCACGAAATGCTGCGCCCGGCCTCCGAGTTCACGCCGATCGTGTATCCGAAGCCGGACGGCAAGCTGACCTTCGACCGCCTGTCGTCGGTGTTCATCTCGAACACCAACCACGCGGAAGACCAGCCGGTGCACCTGACGCTGAAGAACCCGAGCATCCCGGTCGACGTGAATCTGGCCAAGTACGCCGGTCCCGAGCAGCGCTACTGCCCGGCGGGCGTGTACGAGTTCGTGAAGACGGATGCGGGGCAGGATCATTTGCAGATCAATGCGCAGAACTGCGTGCATTGCAAGACCTGCGATATCAAGGATCCGACGCAGAACATCGTGTGGGTGACGCCGGAAGGTGGCGGCGGGCCGAATTATCCGAACATGTAAGTTGAAGCGGGCACCAGGCGGTGCCCGTTTTTTTTCGTGATGCGGCAGCACGCCCACCTTCTTGTTGTTTTGCGGCAACCTGCTCTTTCGGTGAGGATTTCGCGCATGTGATAATCCTGCTTTGCAATCTCACCAATACTCACGATGCCGCGTTTCACCTCGTTCCGCCCTGCTCTCCTCTGCTCGCTGCTTGCCACTGCCTTTGTCACCCCTTCGGCCTTCTCCCAGACCGGCCCCTCCTACCTCATGACCCGCCTGGCCCAGCTGCCCGAATACAGCCGCGGCGGCGGCGCCGTGCGCATCTATGGCACGCTGGATCTCGGCATGATGTACACGACGACCGACCATGCGAGCGGTCGCTGGCAGCAGCAGAGCGGCGGCGACCACACGTCGAAACTCGGTTTCTATGCCTCGGAAGACCTGGGCAACGGCGTCAAGGCGGAAATGAAGCTGGAAGCGGGCATCAATGCCGACACCGGCGCCCAGCAGGCGAGCGCCCTGTTCAACCGCGAATCCTGGGTCGGCCTGCGTTCGAACACCCTGGGCACGGTGCGCCTCGGGAACCAGATCAATGCGATGCTGCCGCTCTTCATCGACCCGTTCGCGCTGGTGAACACCAATTCGGTCTACACCTGGGTTGCCGGCGGCGCCATGCAGGGTCCGCGCGGCGTCGGTGCGAATACCGACCTCGGTCCGGGCGCGGGCACGATTCCGGTGCGCGTGCCGAAGTCGATCACCTATGCGACGCCGCGCCTGGGCGGTTTCGCGGCCCAGGCCATCTGGTCCGCCAATCCCTACGGTACGGGCGAGCCGTCGACCGGCACGCGCGGCGGCGTGGTCTCGTACAGCACCGGTCCGGTGTATCTGGCGGCAAGCCTGATCCAGTCCTTCAGCAGCCCGGTGACGATCAGCGCAGGCCTGCCGGCGCAGCCGGTGCGCACCGACATCCCGTCGGTCGGCGCGATCTTCGATAACGGCAAGCTGGTGCTCTCGACCTCGTATGCGCGTATCTCGCCGCAGCTGGCGCAAAGCGGCGAAGCGCAGATCGTCACCCTGGGCGCGATCCTGCCGCAGGGCCGCCTGACCTGGCGCGCGTCCGCGGTCCACCGCGATACCGAGGGCGCGCGCAACGGCGCCGGCCAGTTGGTCGCATCCTCGGCGCTGGGCCTGATGCTGGGCGTCGACTACGAGCTCTCGCGCCGTACCGGCCTGTATGCGCGCGCCGGCTCGGTGCGCAACTTCGGCGCCTCGACCATCATCCTCAACAGCGTTGCCCTGCCCCTGCAAGCGGGCAGCACGGCGCCGCAAACGGGAATCGAGACCCGCACCTGCTCGCTGGGCCTGTTCCACCACTTCTAAATAAAAAACGGCGCGGGACCAGAAAGCCCGCGCCGCAAACCACGCTCGAATGAGGTAAAACTCAGTCGTCCGCTCAGTCAGCTGCTCAGTCAGCTGCTCAGTCAGCTGTAATTTTGCCGGTCTCGATCACGTTCTTCCAGCGCGCCTGTTCGCCCGCCAGGAACTGCTCGAACTGCTCGGGCGTATTCGCCACGACTTCGAAGCCCTGCTCCACCAGCTTGGACTTCAGCGCCGGCTCGGTGAGCGCTTCGACGATCGCGCCGTGCAGCCTGGCCTTCACGTCCTTCGGCAAGCCCTTCGGTGCGGCGATGCCCTGCCACGAATAAATCTCGACGCCGGGAACGCCCGATTCCGCCAGGGTCGGCACTTTCGGCAGGACGGCGGCGCGTCCCTCGCCAGTCACGGCCAGCGCCTTGAGCTTGCCGCTCTTGATATAGGGGAGCGCGGCGTTGATGTTCACGAAGGAGACGTCGGTCTGCCCGCCCAGCAGGTCGGTGATCGCCGGGGCGCCGCCTTTATAGGGCACGTGCAGGCCGCTGGTGCCGCTCTTCTGCCAGAACAGTTCGGCCGTCAGGTGGTCCGAGCTGCCGTTGCCCGAGGAAGCGAAGTTGACCTTGCCCGGGTTCTTTTTCAGGTAGGCGAGCAGTTCGGCCATGTTATTGGCCGGCAGGTCGGCCCGGGCGACCAGCACGTTCGGCGCGCGCACGGCAACCGTCAGCAGGTCGAAGTCGCGTTGCGGGTTATACGCCAGGTTCTTCTGCAGGAAGGGGTTGACGGCATACACGCCGATCGAGGCGACCATCAGGGTGTAGCCATCGGGCGCCGCGCGCTTGACCAGGCCGGCGCCGATCGCACCGGTGGCACCGGGGCGGTTGTCGACGATCCACGGCTGGCCGAAGCGCGCCGAGATCTTCGGCCCGATGGCGCGGGCGATCGCGTCGGTCGATCCGCCCGCCGGGAAGGGCACCACCACGGTGATGGTCTTGTCCGGATAGGCCGCCTGCGCGCCCGACACCAGCATCATGCTCGACAGCACAGCTAGCAGAAACTTCTTTGCATTCATTTCGCGTCTCCTGATCATTTTGATTTATGGATGTACAGACTTCCCGATGCCGTCCCACCTCCTTGCGGGAAGTGAGACGGACCGTATCACCGCACCAGGCAAGGCCCCTTGGCGTCGAACTTCCAGTTCGGCACCAGGAACTGCATCGCCGTCGCATCGTCGCGCGCGCCCAGGCCCATGTTGCGATAGGCCTGGTGCGCCTTCTCCAGTTCGGCCGGGTCGAGTTCGATGCCCAGGCCAGGCTTTTCCGGAATGCGGATCATGCCTTTCTCGATCTTCAGCGGTTCTTTCGTCAGGCGCTGGCCGTCCTGCCAGATCCAGTGGGTATCGATGGCGGTGACCTTGCCCGGCGCGGCGGCGCCGACGTGGGTGAACATCGCCAGCGAAATATCGAAGTGGTTGTTCGAATGCGAGCCCCAGGTCAGGCCGAACATCTGGCACAGCTGGGCCACGCGCACCGAACCCTGCATGGTCCAGAAATGCGGGTCGGCCAGCGGGATGTCGACCGATTGCAGCTGGATCGAATGCGCCATCTGGCGCCAGTCAGTGGCGACCATGTTGGTGGCGGTCGGCAAGCCGGTGGCACGGCGGAATTCGGCCATCACTTCGCGGCCCGAGAAGCCGTCTTCGGCGCCGCACGGATCCTCGGCATAGGCCAGCACGCCGTGCTTGTCGCGGCAGACGCGGATCGCGTCCTTCAGCAGCCAGCCGCCGTTCGGGTCGAGCGTGCAGCGCGCTTCGGGGAAGCGCTCGTGCAGGGCGACGATGGCTTCCATTTCGGCGTCGGCGCTGAGCACCCCGCCCTTCAGTTTGAAGTCGTTGAAGCCGTAGCGCTCCCTGGTCGCTTCGGCCAGGCGCACGATGGATTCGGGCGTCAGCGCTTCCTCGTTCCGCAGGCGGAACCAGTCGTTGTCTGCGTCCGGTTCGGCGCGGTAGTCGAACGGCGTCCTCCTGCGATCGCCCACGTAGAACAGGTAGCCCAGCATCTCGACCGCATCGCGCTGCATGCCTTCGCCCAGCAGGCTGGCCACCGGCACGTTCATGAACTGGCCGAGCAGGTCGAGCAGCGCCGATTCGACGGCGGTGACGGCGTGGATGGCGACGCGCAGGTCGAAGGTCTGCTGGCCGCGCCCGCCGGCGTCGCGCCCGGCAAAGGCGGTGCGCATGGCGTTGAGGACGTTGTTGTATTCGCCCAGGGTCTTGCCGACCACCAGCGAGCGCGCATCCTCGATCGTCTGGCGGATCTTTTCGCCGCCGGGCACTTCGCCCAGGCCCGTGTTACCCAGGCTGTCGGTGAGGATCACGATATTGCGCGTGAACCAGGCGCCGTGGGCGCCGGAGAGGTTCAGCAGCATGCTGTCCTGGCCGGCGACGGGGACGACGCGCAGGTCGGTGATGGTTGGGGCGCCCGAGACTGCTTTGTTCATGTTCGACTCCAGAAAATGCGTTGCGTAAGAATTATTTGATGAGCGATCTGGTCAACGAGACCCGCTTGATGTCGCCCACGATGAAGAGGTAGCTGACGATGGCCAGTGCCGCATTCGCGCCGACGAAGACCAGGGCGCCGGCGAAGGATCCCGTGCCCTGCACGATGTAGCCGATGACGATCGGCGTCGTGATGCCGGCGGTATTGCCGAAGGTGTTGAACAGGCCGCCCGACAGGCCGCCGGCTTCTTTCGGCGAGGTGTCCGACACCACCGCCCAGCCCAGGGCGCCGACGCCCTTGCCGAAGAAGGCGAGCGACATCACGGCCACGACCAGGGCGTCGGTTGCGATGTAGTTACAGGCGATCATCGAGGTCGACATCAGCATGCCGAGCACGATCGGCAGCTTGCGTGCCACCGACAGGGAGTAGCCTTTTTTCGACAGGCGGTCCGACAGCCAGCCGCCGAAGATCCCGCCCAGGCAGCCGGCGATCGCCGGCAGCGAGGCGACGAAGCCCGCCTTCAGGATCGTCATGCCGCGTTCCTGCACCAGGTAGACCGGGAACCAGGTCAGGAAGAAGTAGGTCAGCGTGGTGATGCAGTACTGGCCGATGTACACGCCCAGCAGCATGCGGTTGGCGAGCAGCTCCTTGATGCAGGCGAAGGTATTCACGCCCGGCGCCGCCGCCGTGCGGCCGCTGCCGTCGATGTCGATCAGGGCGCCGCCTTCCTGCATGTAGCTGAGCTCTTCCTTGCTCACCGTCGGGTGCTGCTTCGGCGGGTGGATGGTTTTCAGCCAGATGAAGGACATGCAGATGCCGATCGCACCCATCACGTAGAACACGCTCTGCCAGCCGTGGGCATGCACCAGCCAGCCCATGATCGGCGCGAACAGGACGGTCGCGAAATACTGGGCCGAGTTGAAGATGGCCGAGGCCAGGCCGCGCTCGTGGGTCGGGAACCAGGCCGAGGTGATGCGGCTGTTGCCCGGGAACGAAGGCGCTTCCGCCGCGCCGACGGCAAAGCGCAGCGCAAACAGCATCGCCACCGCTACGGCGCCGGTGAAGAAGCCGACGAAGCCGGTACACAGCGTGAACACCGACCACAGGAAGATGCTGAAGAAATAGGTAATTTTCGAGCCGAAGCGGTCGAGCAGCCAGCCGCCCGGCAACTGGGCCAGCACATAGGACCAGGCGAAAGCGGAGAACACGTAGCCCATCTCGACCGGCGACAGTCCCAGCGCTTTTTTCAGCTCGGGACCGGCGATCGAGATCGTGGCGCGGTCGGCGTAGTTGATGGTCGTGACCATGAACAGGATGGCGAGGATCATCCAGCGCGCGTTGCTTGCGGGGGTGGCGGGCTTGGTCCTGGCGGGCGCGCCGACGGTGCCCGTGCGGGCCTGTACTTGTTCCATGCTTGTCTCCTGAGTAGATACGCCTGCCGCCCACCGGGCGGACAGGGACTGGACTTTTTTGTATTTGTTGACGGCCATCATAGGGGTGCCAGGATGGCCGAACAAACCAATCACTGTCCTGATCGATCCACGATTTGAATCGATGCAGCGCGATCAGAACGTGTGGCGCAGGCCGAGGTTGTAGCCCGTATTGCCGCTACCCGACTCGGAATTGTTGGCGACCGTGTAGCCGGCGCCGTTCTTGTTGTTGATGTGGCCGTAAGCCGCGTACACGCCGCTGCGTTTCGACAGCGCATACAGGTAGCCGATGCCCCAGGCATTGGCGTCCTGGTTGAAGGCGGTGCGGTCGTCCTTGTGCATGACCGAGGCCATCAGGGTGCCGGCGCCGATTGGTGCGCTGATGCCGAGCAGGAGCTCGCGCCCGTCGGTGGAGGCGGTCGGGCGGACGCCGCCGTAGGGGTTGTTCGCATTGCCGAAAGGCGCACTGTTGAAACCCTTGTCGACATTGAAGCCGGCGAACAGCTTGACGAATTTCAGGTCGTAGTTCGCGGCCAGCAGCGTGTTGCGGCCGGTGCGTCCGCCAGGCTGCAGGGTTTCCGCGTTCTTGTTGTTGTAGGCCAGGCGCAGGTTCAGCGGGCCGTTCGCATAGCCGATCGCGCCGCCGTACTGGCGGCCGTCGGCGCTGTGGGCGAGTTCGCCCAGGCTGTAGGCGAGGTCGACGGTGACGCCGGCGACAGTCGGCGCGGAATAGGTCACCGTATTACTGGTGCGCACGTTCGCGCCGCTGTCCGGGAACAGGTTCTTCGAGGTGCCGGCATAACCGGTGCCGAACGGATCGGCAACCTGGGCCAGCGCCTGGTGCCAGGGCGTGTACTGGCGGCCGAGGGCGACCGAGCCGGCCTTGCCCTTCAGGCCGACGAAGGCCTGGCGGTTGAAGAGGACGTTGTTGGCGTCGAGGGCGCCGGTATCGATCCGGGGGCCCGATTCCAGCGTGAAGAAGGCGGACAGCCCATCGCCGAGCTGCTCGGTGCCGCGAAAACCGAGGCGCGAGGCCGAACCGGCCCCGCTGGTGATCTTGTTGACGTGGCCAGCGCTGCCGCCGCGTTCGCCGACGAATGCCGCGTCCATGATGCCGTAGATCGTGACGTTGGTTTGTGCCTGTGCCGCGGCGCTTGCGCCGAGCAGTCCGAGCGCGATGGCTACCTGAGTGCCTGCCTTCATTGTGTTGTCTCCATGATTGATGGGCATGCAAGGCCGGACACGGTCGATGCCGCGCTTGATCCGGTGCTGATCTTGCACAAAAACAATCATAGGCGTGGAACGATCCACGAACAAACCAATGCGTGACGCGTCCGATCCACGAATTGAATAGATGGGTCCGGTTCAGCTCACCTGGAAATTCGGGACGATGTCGCGCTTGAACAGCTGGAGGATGGGGTTCTCGTTGTCGCGGCGCCAGGCGCAGACCATGCGCACCGGCTCGGTGTCGATCTTGCGCACGACGATGCCGTCGAAGTGCAGGCGCGTCGCGCCCTCGGCCACCAGGGCGGCGCCGATGCCGGCGTTCACCAGCGCCAGCATCGTGTGCACCTGGCCGATGTGCTCGACGATGTCGGGCACGACGCCGGCACGCTCGAAGCGTTCGCTCAGCATCTGGTGGAAGGGGCGCGCCTCGTAGGGCGAATACATGACGAAGGGCTTGCCGTGCAGGTCGGCCAGGGTCGGGTTCAAAGGCCATGCGTCTGCCTCGCCTTTCGGGATCGCCAGCATCAGCGCCTCGGTCGCCAGCAGGGCCGACTCCAGTTCGGCGTTCAGGGCATGCGGCCGCATCAGGCCCAGTTCGATCTGGCTGGCGTTGAGCGCCTCGACCTGCTGGGTGCTGACCAGCTCCTTCAGGGTCAGCACCACGCCCGGCGACTGTTCGCGCAGGCGCCGCACCACCTCGGGCAGCAGGCTGTAGCCGGCCCCTCCCGTAAAACCGATCGCCAGCGTGCCCTGCTCGCCTTTGGCCACGCGCCGCGCAGTGAACGTCGCTTCTTCCGCCATGCGCAGGATGCGCGCCGCTTCCGGGAAGAAGGCCTTGCCGGCGGCTGTCAGGCGCACGGTGCGGCTGTTGCGCTCGAGGAGCTGGGCGCCGACGTGGTGCTCGAGCAGCCGGATCTGGCGCGAGAGCGGCGGCTGCGTCATGTTGAGGCGCTCGGCCGCGCGGCTGAAGTGCAGTTCCTCGGCCACCGCCACGAAGCAGCGAAGCTGGCTGATTTCGAACATGGTGCTTTCCCCTGTCTTCCTGTGGATAGTTGGCGCTAGCGGTGCGCCCGGTTCAGGCGCCGCTCGGCCAGGCGCTGCACCTGCTCGAAAACGAGGCTCAGGGCCCAGTAGATGGCGGCCGCGGCCAGGTACAGCGGCAAGGGCTGGAAAGTGGTCGCGATCACCTCCTTGGTCGCCAGCATCAGTTCGGTCATGGTGATCACCGAGACCAGCGAGGTGTCCTTGATCAGGCTGATCAGGGTATTGCTCATCGACGGCACCGCCACCCGCAGCGCCTGCGGCAGCACGACGTGGACCAGGGTCTGGCCATAGCCCAGGCCCAGGCTGAAGCCGGCGCGCCACTGGTCCTGCCGGATGCTGGCGATCGCCCCGCGCAGGCTCTCGGACAGGTAGGCGCCGCTGTTCAGCGACAGCGCCAGCACGCCCGCCGTGACCGGGGTGAATTCGATGCCGATGCCCGGCAAGCCGTAATAGATGACGAAGATCTGCACCAGCAGCGGCGTGCCGCGCATCACGCTGACATACAGCGTGGCCGGCCAGCGCAGCACGGCGACAGGTGCAATGCGCATCAGCGCCACCGGCACCCCGATCGCCATCCCCCCAATCATGGCCGCCAGCGCGAACAGCAGCGTGTAGCCGGCCCCCGTGAGCATGGCCGGCGCAGCCTCGCGCAAGAGCGCAAACAGCGCCATCGCTCAGTGCGCCGGGCGCGAGGCGTCGCTGCCGAACCACCTGGTCGACAGCGCCTTCAGGCTGCCGTCCGCCTGGAGCCCGGCCAGCGCCCCGTCGAGCGCCGCCTTGAACTTCGGATTACCCTTGCGGAAGGGGATGCCCATGCGTTCGACGGCGCCCACGCGCGCGCCGGCCTTGATCGGCAGTTGCGAATTCTTCAGCAGGTAAGCCACCATCAGGCTGTCGTTCAGGGCCGCGTCGATGCGTCCGAAAGCCAGGTCCTGCAGGTTCTCGGGCGCGGCCGGGTAGCTTTTGACGAGAATGCCGGGCACGCTTTTCGCCTGCTGTTCGAACACGCTGCCCTGCCCCACGCCCAGGGTCTTGCCCTTCAGGTCGGCCAGCGACTGGTAGGCGATGCTCTCGTTGCGGCGCACGATCAGCTGGGGCGAGGACCAGGTATAGGGCTGGGAAAAATCGAAGGCCTGCTCGCGCCTGGCGGTGATGCCGACCTGGCTGACGATGACATCGTACTTGCCCGAGGCCAGACCGGCGAGGATGGCCGACCACTCGGTGGTCACGAATTCGGGTTTCAGGCCCAGCCTGGCGGCCACGGCTTTCGCCACGTCGACGTCATAGCCGGCCAGCTGTCCCGTCTTGCCGTCCTTGAAGTTGAAGGGCGGATAGGTGCCTTCCATCGCGATGCGCAGGCTGCCGCGCGCTTTCACCGTATCGAGCAGGTCGGCGGCGGATGCGGGCAAGACCGCGCCGAGGGCCAGCACGACCGCGCCGAGCTGACAGGCACGGCGGCGCGAAGAAAACAAGGACAGCGTACGCATCGGGGTTGCTCTCCGTTAAAAAGCGAATGTTGCTTTTATAACCGAAAAGCGCGCCGCCGGGCGAGGGAAAGATAGGGCGCTGTTCTCGTTAAGTGTGGGATCGCTTTGAACAGCCGTGGCCCGCACGACGAGTGGAGCTCCACACTTTCCACACTTAACGCGAACAGCGCCAGGATATTTTCAGTAGGCCTGCGCTTGCCCGCGCGAGCCGAAGCGGTGGCCGACGACCAGGGTCGTGCTGGCGACCAGGCTCGACAGCCCGATGACGAGCTGGACCAGCCGGTCGGCCGGCAGCAGCCAGTAGGAACCGCGCGGGATCTCGGCGCCGGTGGCGGCCACGATCAGGGGCGCAACCCAGCTGGCCTCGTCGTCGACGTCGAGCTGGATGGCGTCTTCATGCGTCTGCAGGTAGATGTTGCCGCCTTCGGCCAGCGTGAAGCAGACGCCGTAGCCGGTTTCCTGGGGCTTGATCAGGTCCTGCAGCGCCTGGTCGTGCTCCGCGATCCAGAGTTCGACGTCCTGCGGCGTTTCGAGGTGGATCCAGGGACGGGGACGGAAGCGTGGAGGCGTATCAAGTGGAGCGGTCATCGGAGGCGAAAAAGATCAACGGCAAAGGAGCTATCCTACGGCATTTCGGGGTGGACGTACATGGCGCACTAGGACGCGACCAGGGTAACGATGCGCGGCCGGATCCTGCCGTCCTCGATGACGAGTTCAGCGGCCGAAACCGGCAGCGAGAAGCGGCGCCGCCCGGCACTGCCGGGATTCAGGTAGAGGACCCCGTTGCGCTCGGCGCAGGCCGGCTTGTGCGAGTGGCCCGAGACCACCACGCGCACGCCGCAGGCCGCCGGATCGATGTCGAGCTCCTTCAGGTCGTGGATCGCGTACAGGGAAATCGGCCCGACCTGCAGCGTGGCGGTGACGGGTATCGTGCGCGCCCAGGCCTCGCGGTCGTTGTTGCCGCGCACGACAGTGAGCGGCGCGATCTGCGCCAGGCGTTCCAGGATGGCCGCGTTGCCGATGTCGCCGCCATGGACAATATGGTCGCAGCCCGCGAGAAAGGCGAGTGCCTCGGGGCGCAGCAACCCATGCGTGTCGGAGATCAGCCCGACGCGCACGGCCTGGTTGGCATGGGGCTTAGTGATGGCGCTTCGCCCCGGCCATCTTCGCCGCGGTATAGATCGAGTACAGGGCGGCCAGGCCGACCAGTACATACACCAGGCGCGCCGCCGGGCTGCCGGGGCCGAAGATGGTGGCGACCATGTCCACTTCGAACAGCCCCACCAGCGCCCAGTTCAGGCCGCCGATGATGAGCAGGGCCATCGCCAGGTAATCGAGCGCCGACATGGCCGAGCGGCTGCCCTCGCGCATGGCGCTGCGGCGTTCGGGGTTGGTTCGGCGATCCATCGTTGGTGCGTTCATCGTTGCCATAGCGTTCTCCTCGAAAAGATCCGACGCTCGAGCGGCAGTCAACGCACTGCCGCTCCAGATCTCACGATAGCAAAAACTGGCGTCAGGAGGGCGCTTGATACCCTATCAACCTTGTCAGCCTTTCCAGGTGCGGTTCAGGCCGGTATCCGCGTGGATCCAGCCGCCTTTCGGGCCGGAACGGTAGTAATAGCCGACGCCACCCTGGCCAAAGCTGCGGATCAGGCCACCCAACACCTCCTCGGTCAGGCTGGCAATCCGGATGTCGGCGGCCTTGCCCGACATGTGCAGCGACTTGCGCGCGGCCGGGATGCCCTGCTCCTGCAGGCGCGCGTTCGAGGCCGGCGTGCGGTAGCCGGACAGGATCTCGAGCGGCTGTTCCATGCCGTAGCGGGCGATGAAGGCCTGCGTGCCCCACAGCATTTCGAGCAGCTTGGGGTCGATGGGCGCGGTGGCGCGGCCGTTCACGTCGCGCAGCAGGTGGCACAGTTCCTGGTAGGCGGAGTCGATCACTTCGCCGTCCTTCCAGTACAGCAGCCTGGCGCGTTCGCCGCTTTGCGGGCGCGTCACCGACAGCGTGCGCGGCTTGACCCAGAAATCGAGGTCGAGCAGCTGGGCGTCGAACAGGTCGGGAGGCGGCGTCAGGTCCGCCGGTGCGGCTTGCTGGGCGGCGTTGGCATTGGTAACGAGGATCGGGGCAACTGCGCCTAGGGCGGACAGGCGCATGCCCTGTTGGAGGAAATCTCTGCGGGAAGGCATAAGGCACTCATCTTTGCGAAGGCCGTACTATAACTGAACGAGATGCCGCACAAAAGACGTGTTTTGTAGCTTATTCACTGCAGTTACAGAAACGTTTTCGCTTCGCGTCCATCTCTTCGGGCTTGGCATCAAGCTGTTTCCACATCAGGTTGCACTCCAGCCCGAAGCAGGATTTTTCCAGGCCGGCGTTCGCATAGCCATGGCGCTCATAGAACGTGGCGCAGCTTTCCGGGCTGTGCAGATTGAGTTTGCGGATATTCCAGGCCCGTGCCTGTTCCTCGACCGCGGCCAGCAGCGCGCGGCCGACGCCGATCCGCAAGGCGCCCGGTTCGACATAGCACAGGGCCACCCTGCCGGCCTGGGTCAGCAAGGCCAGGCCCAGCAACTGCCCGTCGCGCTCGGCGACGATGGCGTGGTTGGTCGGCGAAGCGAACCAGGCTGCAATCGTTTCCGGGGTCTTGTTGGCGAGCCAGGCATCGAGGACTTCGGGCCGGCCGCGGTGGTCCGGCTCGCAGACCTCCGCGATCGAGCGGCGCAGCAGCGCGCAAGCGTTGGCGGCGTCGTGTGGCACTGCTTTGCGAATGTCGATACCCATGAACTTCTTACCCAGTAACTCGTAATGACTGACTCTATTGCTCGCCGGAACGCTTTTGACGTCGTGGCCGATGTCCGGACTATACACCGAAAGCCGCCGAGCTTGCCCGAGGCCATGCATACACGCCAGGGCTCTAAGCATATGAGAAAACTGTTCTTCCGTTTTGCTGCGAATAAATGGAAGATGCACGCTGTTCCCATTGTATTGAAAGAGCGAGAAAAATATGCCACATACTCCCGTCAATTCCCTGCGTCGCTGGATCCTCGCGCTGGCCGTCGGCGCTGCGCTGCCCTTCTCGGCAAGCGCGGCCGAGGTCGAGCTGCTGAACGTGTCCTACGACGTGGCGCGCGAGTTGTACAAGGACGTCAACCCGGCCTTCATCGAGAGCTGGAAAAAGAGCACCGGCGAAACCGTGACCATCAAGCAGTCGCACGGCGGCTCGAGCAAGCAGGCGCGCGCCGTGGCCGATGGCCTGGAAGCGTCGGTGGTGACGATGAACCAGGCCAACGACATCGACATGCTGGCCGACCGCGGCCTCGTGGCGAAGGATTGGGCGAAGAAATTCCCGAACAATGCGGCGCCCTACTACTCGACCATGGTGTTCCTGGTCCGTAAAGGCAATCCGAAGGGCATCAAGAACTGGGACGACCTGGCCAAGCCGGGCGTGCAGGTCATCATCCCGAATCCCAAGACCGCAGGCAATGGCCGCTACACCTACCTGGCGGCATGGGGCTCGGTGCTGAAGAAAAAGGGCGGCACCGAAGCGCAGGCGCGTGACCTGGTCGGCCGCATCTTCAAGAACGTACCGATCCTCGACGCCGGCGGCCGCGCCGCGACCACCACCTTCACCCAGCGCCAGATCGGCGACGCCCTGGTGACTTTTGAAAACGAAGTGAGCATGGTGCGTGCCGAGTTCGGCGACAACTTCGAAGTCGTCTACCCGACCGTGTCGATCCTGGCCGAGTCGCCGGTGGCCGTGGTCGACAAGGTGGTCGACCGCCGCGGCGTGCGCAAGCAGGCGACGGCTTACCTGAACTTCCTGTACACGCCGGCCGGCCAGGAAATCGGCGCCAAGCACTTCCTGCGCGTGCGTAATGAAGCGGTGATGAAGAAGTTCGCGGGCAACTACAAGCCGATCACCCTGTTCTCGGTCGACGAGCTGTTCGGCGGCTGGCGCAATGCCCAGAAAGTGCACTTCGACGACGGCGGCGAGTTCGATAAAATTTACCAATCGAAATAATCGAAGCGTACGGAGAAAACGATCATTCTCTTTTTGATCGGACAATCCAGTTGTCGCTCTACAAAGGCCCTGTAACTACACAGGGCCTTTTTTGTCACTAAATATCACAGTTGAGCTCGTTTTTGCCTGTGCGCCATAGACACAAAGAAACGCGGGTGCTATCTTCCACTACTTCGGTGTGCCCTGTAGCAAGAATATAGCCAGAAACGCGGCGCCGTCCCCGGCGCCTGGCCTCTAACCCGACACCTATTCCGACATCCATGATCAAAAAACTGTTCGCCGCTGCCCTGTTGTCGATCTCGTCTGCTGCCGCATTCGCGGTGCCGTTCGGCTCGCAATCGGTGCTGGTGGTTGAAGACGACACCGGCAAGGTATTGCTGGAAAAGAACGCCGGCGCCATCGTGCCCATCGCTTCGCTGACCAAGCTGATGACCGCGATGGTCATCCTCGACGCGAAGCAGGACATGAACGAGCTGATCGAGATCGACCGCAGCGACGTCGACACCCTCAAGCACAGCACCTCGCGCGTGCCGGTCGGCGCCAGCATCCCGCGCGCCGACGTGCTGCAGCTGGCCCTGATGTCCTCGGACAACCGCGCAGCCGCCTCGCTGGCGCGCACTTATCCGGGCGGCCAGCTGGCCTTCAAGGCCGCCGTGCGCCGCAAGATCGCCGCCCTCGGCATGACCAATACCGTGATCGAAGAGCCGACCGGCCTGTCGCCGAACAATCGCTCGACCGCGGCCGACCTGGTCAAGATGGCGCAGGCCGCTTCCCATTACAAGGAAATCACCGACCGCACGACCGATGCCAAGAACCTCGTCAGCATCAACAGCCGCGAAGTCGAATTCCACAACACCAACCGCCTGGTCGGCGCCAAGGGCTGGGACATCGGCCTGTCGAAAACCGGCTACACCCAGGAAGCGGGCCGCTGCCTGATCATGAACATCAAGGCCGCCGGCAAGAACGCGACCATGGTGCTGCTCAACGCCGGCGCCTCCTCGGCGCGCATCCTCGACGCGCTCAACATCCGCCGCTACCTCGCGGGCGAAGAAGCAACGAGCGGCCGCGTGGCGCGTGCCAGTGGCCCGATGAAAGCCAGCACTGGCGGCCCGCGCATCACCGCCGGCAGCGGCCGCGTCGTGAAAGCGAGAGCGACCGTCCGCGCCAAGGCGAAGGTCGTGCCGATCAAAAAGAAGGTCGTCGTGTTGCGCAAGCGCCGCAACTGACGGCAGGGGCCGCGAGCCGGCCACTTGACTGATAAAAAGGGATCTCCGCAGGCTGAGATCCCTTTTTTTATGCCCGTTGCGATGCGGTCCGCCAAAAGCAAAGCCCCGCATCGGCGGGGCTTTCGTATTCCAGCGGACTGCGCTTGCCTGCTTACAGCGGCGGCATCGGGCCGTCCACGTAGGGAGCACCCGACAGCTCGAAGGCGCGGCGCAACTCGGCGCCGAAACGGCGCAGCATGTCGCGGAAGCTGGCTTTGGCCGGGGCCGGGGAAGTGATGGCGATCGTGTTCATATGCGCTCCTGTGAATTCGTTGACCTGTGTCGATGGTTGAAGCTTACGCTCCAGCAAGATATAAATCCAATTTCGCTTTTGGATTTCCGACATAAGAAAGCCATATGTCTCCCATCGAGCTCATCATTAGCGCTACGGGACTGTTATCACGCCAGTGCATATGCGGGGCACGCTGCCGAGCCGGCGCTGCCTCGCCGCCATCGCGGGTAGAATGCGGATCGACCAACCTGTGAAAGCATGCAATGAAAAAAACCGACCTCGCCAAAAGCGACGCCAAGAAAATCATGAACCAGATGGGCGCGCGCAATGCCGCCTTCGGCGCGGCTGCGTCCGCGCCCGTCGACAAGCGCGAACAGCGCGAACGCGACCGCGCGCTGGGACTGGTGCCGTTTGCGGTCAAGCTCAATGGGGAGCTGGTGGGGCGCTTGCAGGCGCTGGCGAAGGAGCGTGGGGTCGACATGAACCAGCTGGTCGACGAAGTAGTCCGCAAGGGCCTTGGAGAGTAAGAAGCGAGTTTGCTGCGCTACCGCTCGATCAGGTGCCGCAAGCCGCTCGCCCGGTGCGTGCGCCGCGCGACCGCCTCCGCCAGCACCGTCCCATTCGGCGTCACCAGCGTGAACTCGGCGCTGGCACGCGTGATGCCCGTGTAGACCAGCTCGCGCGTCAGGATGCCGTGGCGGTCCTCGGGCAGCACCAGTACCGTGTGGCGGAACTCGGAACCCTGCGATTTGTGCACCGTCATCGCATACGCGGTCTCGACGCTCCTCAGGCGCGTCGCCAGCACGCTGCGCACTTCGTCGCCTTCGAGGAAGTAGACGCGCAGCGAGCCGGGACGGGCCGGGTCGCCCAGGGTCAGGCCGATATCGCCGTTGAAGACGCGGGTGCCGTAGTCGTTGCGGGTGACCATGACCGGGCGCCCGACATACCATTCCCCCGTGCGCCGCAGCAGGCCCGCCGCCTGCAGGCTGGCCTCGATCGCCGTGTTCAGGCCGGACACGCCCCACTCCCCTTCGCGCACCGCGCACAGGATGCGGAAGGCTTCGAAGCGCTGCAGCACCGCGCGTACCCAGTCCTCATGCCCGCCCGCCGGTCCCGCGCGCAGCAGTTCCAGGTAGGGCTGGTAGCCCGCCAGCGCCAGGCTCACCACCTGGTGCTGGTGCGCGCCTTCGATCCAGCGCAGCGCACCTTCGCCACCGCCGCGCAGCACGGCTTCGGCGGCCGGCGCCTCGCCCGCGTTGACGGCCAGCGCCAGCTGCCCGATCGGGCCGCCGAAACGGCGGCTGTGGCGCAGCATGACCGTTTGCTGGGCCAGCGGTCCGGCGCTGCCCAGGTAGGCCGGAGGCAGTTCCTCGCCGCTGGCCGCCAGCACATAGGCCGCGGTGTGCGCGCTGTAGCCGCCGGCCTGGGCATCGTGGCACAGGTCGCCCAGCACGGCGCCCGCTTCCACCGAGGCCAACTGGTCCTTGTCGCCGAGCAGGATCAGGGTCGCGCCGGGCGGCAAGGCATCGAGCAGGCTCGCCATCATCTCCAGGTGCACCATCGAGGCTTCGTCGACGATCAGGACGTCGACGTCGAGCGGGTTGCCGGCATGGTGGGCAAAGGCGCGGCTGTCGGGACGCGCACCCAACAAGCTGTGCAGGGTGCGCGCGGCGCCCATGCGGCCAGTGAGTTCACGCAGCTTCAGCTTGTCGCCGACGCGCTCGGCCAGTTCGTTCAGGGCCTTGTCGATCGACTGCTTCAGGCGCGCGGCGGCTTTCCCGGTCGGCGCGGCCAGGGCGATGCGCTGCCGGGCGGCGTCGGGGGCGACCGCGAACAGCAGCGCCAGCAGGCGCGCCACGGTATAGGTTTTACCGGTACCCGGGCCGCCGGTGATGATCGCGACCGAGCCGCGCAGGGCGACGGCGCAGGCCAGTTTTTGCCAGTCCGGCTTTTCCTGGGCCCGCTGCGAGGCGAACAGCAGGTCGAGCCAGCCGCGCACCTCATGCGACGCGACCGGGTGGCTGGCGGCGGCGCGCGCGCGGATGCTGTTCGCCACCAGGGTTTCGTCGCGCCAGTAACGGCGCAGGTACAGGCGCTCGCCGTCGAAGACGAGCGGCGCGCCGTAGTCGAATTCCTCGACCTGCCATACCTGCTCGCAGGCGGCCAGCTGCACGGCCCAGGCTTTCGCGTTCTTCGGCAGCGGCGCCACCGTTCCCGCCAGCGCCTGCCAGCCCTCCCGGGTCCAGCCGAGGAGAGCCGCCGGATCGTGCGCCAGGTCGGCGATCTGCAGGCAGCTGTGGCCATGCCCTTCGAGTTCCGACAGCACCAGCGCCGCCAGCAGCACCGGAGGCGCGACGGGCCCGAGCGAATCGACGAAGCGCGCAAAGGCGAGCGACAGGCGGCGCAATTCGCCGGCCTCGATCAGGCGCGTCGCTTCTTCCCACAGGGCAGCCGGCGATGCGCTCACCTGCGCGCTGTGTGCGTCGTGCTTCATGCGCTAGCCCCTCCCGAGCAGTTGGTCCAGGCCGTCGAGCAGTTCGACGTCCGGTTCGAGCAGGCAGCAGCCGTGCGTCGAGGTGTTGGCGATCCCGCGCAGGAACAGGAACACGGCGCCGCCCAGCTGCTGCGCCGGATCGTAGTTCTCGCCGAGGCGGCTCTTGAGCAGGCGGTGCAGCGCCAGCATGTAGATCGCGCCCTGGATGTCGTAGCGGTGCCCGGCCATGCCCTCTTCCATCGCACGCTTCGTGTAGGCGGCGTCGTTCGGCCCCAGCGCATTCGATTTGTAGTCGAGCACCCAGTACCGGCCTTCGTGTTCGAACACCAGGTCGGCAAAGCCCTTGAGCATGCCGTGCAGTTCGCGCTCGGGGAGAAGCGGACGGGCAGCCTTGCCGAGCAGCCTGCGCCGGCACAGGCGATCGAGTGCGCCCAGGTCCAGGCCCTCGCTCGGGAACCAGAATTCCATTTCCGGCACGGTCTCGGTCAGTTCGTTGAGACTCGCGCCGATCGGCGGCAGGCGCGTCGCGACCACGGTCCGCAGCCAGGCGATGGCATCGTCCAGGCGGTGGCCCCAGCCCGCGCGCTCGATGCGCTGCGCCAGGCGCGCGTCGAAGTTCGGGTCGTCGATGCTGTCGAACCCTTCCTGGCCGATCCACTCGAGTTGCTCGTGCAGGAAGTTGCCGGGCACCGAACCGCGTGGGAAGCGGTGCCAGGGCGCGTCCTCGAGTCGCGGCACCAGCGGCGGCGCGGGCTCCTCGTCCTCGAGCAGGGTTTCCTCCAAGGCGCGCATCGGCGGCGCCGTCGTGTGGCGCGTGATCGAGGTAAACGAGCCGACCGCCCAGTTGCGCTCGAAGTCGGCTTCGAAGGGTGCCGCCTCCACCAGCGCCGGCCGTTCTTCGACCCGGTTGAGCATCGTGCAGCCGTCCTGCGGGGCCAGCGTATGGAGCTCGATGCCGGCGCAGCCGCCGCGCAGGCGCGCCAGTTGGTCGCCGATGGCGCTGGTCGGCACCGGCGACCCGCCGCTGAGCAGGTAGCCGAGCGCGGATTCGTGCAGCATGTTCTCGCCCTTCTTGCGGGTGGCGACCGCCGCCACGCCCAGCCACAGGAAGTGGCGCGCGCGCGTCAGCGCCACGTACAGCAGGCGCAGGTCTTCCTCCAGGCGCGCCCGGTCCACCGCCTGCATCGCTTCCTCCGACAGGGCCAGGTCGATGTGCCGGCTGCCGTCTTCCAGCACGTACTCGAAGAAGCTGCGCCTGCGTTTATCCGTCTTGCGCGCGGTGGCCGCGAACGGCAGATACACCAGCGGATACTCCAGGCCCTTCGACTTGTGCACGGTGATCACCTTGACCAGCTCGGCGTCGCTTTCCAGACGCAGCACGCGCTCGTCGCCGCCCTCGCCCAGCCCCTCGATCTGTTCGGCGAACCAGCGGATCAGGGCCTGCTCGCCGTCGAGCTGGGTGCTCGCTTCCTGCAGCAGCTCGGCCAGGTGCAGCAGGTTGGTCAGGCGCCGCTCGCCGCCCGGCTCGCGCAACAGGCGCGCCGGCAGGCCGAGTTCGTGGATGAAGCGGCGCAGCATCGCCAGCACGCCCTGGCGCTGCCAGGTCGCATGCAGGGCTTTCAATTGCTCGACGCGCTCTTCCCAGACGGTCTCGTCGCCCGAGAGTTTCGCCAGCTCGCCCAGGGGCAGGTCGGCCGTGCGCGTGGCCAGCGCGGCGCGCGCCAGGGTGCCGTCGAGGGGGCTGGCGACCGCGTACAGCCAGCGCAGCACGTCCGCCGCCTCTTCGCTTTCGACCACCGAATCCTTGTCCGACAGGTAGACGCTGGCGACCTTGCGCCGTGCCAGCGCCTGGCGCACCGCACTTGCTTCCTTGCGGTCGCGCACCAGCACCGCGATATCGGCCGGCTGCAGGCGTACGAAGCGGCCGCCCAGCCCCTCGGGGTCGGGTTCGGCGAAACCGACCTGCGGGTCGTTCAGCAGCGAGACGATGTGCTCGGCGCAGTGACTGGCGAAGAAGCTGCGGACCTCTTCCGCCTTCATCTCCTCCTGGTCCGTGGTGCACATCGCCAGCGCTTGGTAGGGTCCGTCGACGCCGACCAGGTGCGCGCCGCGGCCGGCCGCGCGTACCGCATCGAAAGGCAGCGGATTGATGTTTCCGCGCCGGAAGCGGAAGGCGCCGGCCGCATGGCCGGGGTGCTCGCCATGGCCTTCGGCATAGCGGAACAGCTGGTTCACCGCCTCCACCAGCGCGCTGGTCGAACGGTAGTTGGTGCCGAGCTGGTAGTGCCGGCCTTCGGTGGCGATGCGGGCGGCCAGGTAGCTGTGGATGTCGGCGCCGCGGAAGCCGTAGATCGACTGCTTCGGGTCGCCGATCAGGAACAGGCCCTGCTCCGGATCGTTCGCCTCGACCCGGTACAGCAGGTTGAAGATGCGGTACTGGTCGGGCGAGGTGTCCTGGAATTCGTCGATCAGCGCGACCGGGAACTGGGTCACGATGCGCTGGCGCAGGGCCTCGCCGTTGCCGCCTTCCAGCGCCTCCTTCAGGCGCGCCAGCATGTCGGCGAAACCGAACTGGCGATTGCGCGTCTTGAGTTCCGCCATGCGCTGGGCGATGTGGCCGGCCGCGTGGCGCAGCAGCGCATGCGCGAGCGGTTGAATCGTGTCGAGGGCCGCGCGCAGCTCTTCGGTACAAGCGAAGCAGTCCGGCACCACGGCGTGGAAGTCCTTGCCGAAGGCGTCCTCGATTCCGTGCGGCGTCAGGCGCTTCCAGGCGGTTTCGTTCATGTCCGGCTCGACCAGCGCAGCGTCGGCGGCCCAGGCGCGCAGTGCTTCGAACCATGTGGGCACCGAAGCGGCACGCATCTTGTTGCCGTTGAAGGCTTTGGGATTGCGTTCCTGCTGCTGTGCGATCCAGCGCTCCATCTTGCCGGCGCGCTCGTGCCAGCCCTCTTTCAGGCGCGCGAGTTCGGCCTGCTGGCTGCGCTGCACGCGCGCGACCAGCGCCGCCAGCGGCTCGGCCTCCGGCATGCCGAGCGTGGCGGTGCGTCCGACCAGGTCGCGCACCGCTGCCTTCATGGCCTCGACGTCGCGCCAGCAGGCCAGCACCGCACCCAGGCCGGAGGCGTTCAGGGGATAGACGTGCTGGCGCCAGTAATCGTGGGCCGCGTCTTCGAACAGGGCGCGCTCGTCGCTGACCAGCTCCTCGTCGAACAGGCTGCCGCTGTCGAAGGCGTGCTCGCGCAGCATGCGCTGGCACCAGGCGTCGATGGTGAAGATCGCCGCTTCGTCCATCGTCTCGGCCGCCAGCACCAGGCGGTGCGCCGCGACCTGGCGCTCGCTGTCGCTGTCGTAACTGCTGGCGAGCGCTTCCAGGTAAGGATCGGACTCCTTGGCCTCGCCGCGGAAATAGGCGGCGGCGCCGACCAGGCGCTCGCGCACGCGGTTGGCCAGCTCGCGCGTGGCGGCGCGGGTAAAGGTCATCACCAGGATCTGCGAGGGCAGCAAGGGCCGGGCAAAAGCATCCGCGCCGCCGTGGCCGAGCACCAGGCGCAGGTAGAGCGCCGCGATAGTCCAGGTTTTACCCGTGCCGGCGCTGGCCTCGATCAGGCGCGAGCCGTGCAGCGGGAACGTGAGGGCGTCGAGCAGCTGGCTCATTGCGCGTCTCCCCCATGCTGCGTTACCTGGATATGGTTGGCGAGCCAGGCGAC
The DNA here is from genome assembly GCF_059801075.1 of Massilia sp. LXY-5. Lineage (NCBI taxonomy): Bacteria > Pseudomonadati > Pseudomonadota > Betaproteobacteria > Burkholderiales > Oxalobacteraceae > Massilia > Massilia sp. LXY-5. The sequence continues at coordinate 972,754 of NZ_JBNNEH010000002.1, read as the reverse complement.
GAGGCCGCCGTACAGGGCCTCGGCCAGGTCCGGCCAGCCGCCGGCCGCGACCAGCAGACTGAATTCCGGCCACAGGCGCGCCAGGCAAGGCTCCCGTTCGACCTCGCCCGGGAATTCGTAGTCGCCGTCGTAGACCAGGCGCGGCTTGCCGTCTGCCAGGTGCGCCAGTGCCGTCCTGCAGGCCACAGGCAGCGGTGCGTTCAGATTGTGCCGCCACAGCGCGCTGATGTCGCCAAGCGCGGCCAGCGCCATCTCGCGCTCGATCGGCGCCATCGTGATGGTTGCGTCGCGCGCGACCAGGTAGCCGGTCACCGCCGCACCGGCGGCGCTGGCGGCCAGCTGACGCAGCCAGGCGTCGATCAGCTTGTCGCCGCGCGGCGCGCCGGATTTATCCAGCACTTTCGAGGAGATCTGCATCAGCCAGGCCGTGCGTTCGCCGTCGCTGCGCAGGCGGTCGATCCAGTCTTCCAGCAGCACGCCGTCGAGATCGAGGCTGACCGCCAGCTTGGGCGCCGGCTGCGGGAAGCGCCGCCCGAGCTCCAGCCAGGCACGCCGCACCGGCACCAGGCCCTCGACCAGCTGCTGCTGCCACTGGCGCCCGACCAGGCCGATCGGCAGCACGCCTTCGCGCGCCAGCCGTTCGGCGCGATTCGTCAGCACCTGGCGCACTTCGTCGGGTTCCTCGACCGTGCCCGAATCGTCGAGCAGGCTGTCTTCCAGGAAGTAGCGGTCGAGCGCGTCGAGCGAGAACGGTTCCTCGTCCTCGCCGATCACCTCGGCCGCGTTGAAGATCACGCCCAGCCGGCGCCGGAAGAAGTAGCGCGCCGGCTGTTTCAGAAAGCTCGCCAGTTCGGACAGCTTCAGGCGGAAATCCGGTTCCAGTTCATAAGCCGGCAAGGTATCGAGCGCCTCGCCGCCCTCCGAACCATGCGCTGCGCGCCATTCGCGCGCATAGGTCAGCAGCCCGCCCTCCTCGAAATAGCGGCGGCTGAAGGGCTGCAGCGCGTGTTCCACCGTCAGGCTGTGCAGGTCGAGGTCCCAGCCTGCATGCAGGTAGTCGCGCAGCTGCGCCACCAGCACCGAGGCCGGCTGCTCGCTGTTGTCGCGCACGTTGCGCCCGACCCAGCTCACGTAGAGCTTGTCGCGCGCGGCCAGCAGGGCCTCCAGCATCAGGTAGCGGTCGTCGTCGCGGCGCGAACGGTCGCCGGGACGGCTCATGCCCGGCATGGCCAACAGGTCGAAATCGTTCTGCGGCGTGCGGCGCGGGAAGTCGCCGTCGTTCATGCCGAGCAAGCAGACCGCCCGGAAGGGCACGGCGCGCATCGGCATCAGGGTGCAGAAGGTGACGCCGCCCGAGACGAACTGGTGATTCAGGGTCGGCTGGTCGATCTGGCCGAGCCAGGCTTCGCGCAGCACGGCCAGCGGTACCGCTTCGTCGAAGCCGCCCGCCTCCGTCATCTCCAGCCAGCAGTTCAGCGCCTCGCCGAGCTGGGCCAGGGTGATGCGGTCGTTCTCCTCGCGGCCGTCGAAGAAGGCGGCCAGCAAGGCGCGCGCCTGCACGCCCCACTCGGCCGGGGTGCGCGCCTGCGCCAGGCGCGCGCGCCACTCCAGCAGGCATTCCACGAACTGGGCCAGCGAACCGGCCAGCGCCGCATCGAGCCCGCCCACTTCCGCGTAGGGTTCGATGTCGCCGAAGCGCGCGCCGGCGCCGCTGGCGTAACCGAGCAGCATGCGCCGTACGCCGAAGATCCAGGCATTCTGTTCGCCCGCCGCACCGAGCCCGAGGCCCGCGCGGTGTTCGCCGTCCAGGCCCCAGCGCACGCCGGCGCCGTCGATCCAGGCGCCCAGCGTGTGCAGGTCGTCTTCCCTGACGCCGAACCGCGTCGCCACCGCCGGCACGTCGAGCAGGTCGCGGATTTCGCTCTGGCGGCAGCGCTGCTGCGGCAGGCGCAGCAGCCACTCCAGCGCCACCAGCAGAGGATTCACGCTGCGGTCGCGCGTATCGCCGATCTCGAAGGGGATGTGGCGCGGGTCGCTTCTCTTGTGCTGGTCGAAGACGGCGTGGATCGCGGCCGAGAAGGTGTCGATGTCGGGCACCATGACGACGATGTCGCGCGGGCGCAGCGTCGGGTCGGCCTCGAACCAGGACAGCAGCTGGTCGTGCAGCACCTCGACTTCGCGCTGGGTGCTGTGGGTCACGTGGAACTCGATCGAGCGGTCCTCGCGCGGCGGCGGCACGTGCGGGTGTTCGTTCAGCGGACGCAGGTCCCGCACCGCGGCCTGCACCTGCTGCAGCAGGGTCTCGCCGTCGCCTTCGGAGAACAGGTCGACCCGCAGTTTGGCGATCCCCTCGGTTTCGGGGCGTCCGGCTTCGTTGTCGAATTCGTCGAGCATGCGCACGAAATCGCGCCCCTGGCGTCCCCAGCTTGCCAGCAGCGGATGGCTGTGCGCGTGCAGTTCCTCGATCGGCAGCGTGGCCAGGTCGACGCCTTCGCGCGCCGGCTGGCGCTTGTGCGCGGCCTTCAATAGTTCGCGCCCTTCGATGATGTCGCCCCAGTAGAACTGGCAGGGGTTCGGCACGGCCAGCAGCACCTGCGTGTGGTGCGAGAGCGCGGCGATCGCCTGCAGGGTCTGGTATGGCAGGGCCGACATCCCGAACAGCACCACGCGGCGCGGCAGGCGGCCGGACGGCGGCTCGCCGGCCAGGATTTTGGCGACGAAGATTTCGTGGATCATGGCGCGCCCGGTTCCGCGCTGCATCGGCGGCACGCTCTCGTGCACGGCGCGCCACAAGCGCGCCTGCCAGCGCTGGTCGGGAGCGAGGGGCACCGGGTCGCCGCCGGCGCGGCGCAGCTGGTCGCGGCCGATCTCCCAGTCGGTCAGCCAGTCGGCGCGGTACACCTGGTACTGGTCGAATAAATCGGCCAGGCGCTCGGCCAGCTGCAGGCGGCGCTCGGGACAGCCGTCGCCCAGGAAGTGCGCGAGCGGCGCGAACACCGGCTCCTGCAACAGCGTCGGCAGCAGGCGCATCAGGCGCCAGGTCAGCGGGTCGCGGTCGAAGGGAGAACGGCTCGGCACCCGGTCGCGCCCGAGCATGGCGCGGTAGGCTTCCCACAGAAAGCGTGCCGGCAAGGCCACGCGCGTGGCCGCGCACACCCCGAGCTCCTCGGCCAGCGCGATTTTCAGCCATTCGGCAAAGCCGTTCGACTGCACCAGGATGGTTTCCTGCTCCAGCGGCCCGAGCGGATGCCCGCGCAGCCAGTCGAAGACGGCTTCGCGCAGCATTTCCATCTGGTTGCCGTGCAAAATCAGCAGGCCGGGGGTGATCGTGGAGGACATCGCGGGTGGAGAAGTGGGGAGCTCAAGCCCGACAGGATACTCTTTTTGAGGACGCGGCGAAAGGCGCTCGACCGGTTAGCGCCCATCCGTGGCGCGGGCGCCAAGTTCAGCTGCGACCTGCCGTTCGAGCCGCGCAAAGATGCTGCGCAGACGTGCACTCAGGGCTTTTGCCTGGGCGCTGCTCCCCTGTTCATGCTGACGCTCGAGCTCGGCACACAGACCGGCGAAACTGAGCGCGCCCACCGCCCGCGCCGAGGATTTCAAACGGTGCGCGACCGCGCCGGCGCGCGCCAGGTCGTTCGAGACCAGGGCGATGTCGATCTCGGCCAGGCCTTCGCGCGCGCTGTCGAGGAACATGAAGGCGAACTTGCGCATCTTGCCCGGATCGCTGCCGAAGGTGGAGGCGAGCACGGCGGTATCGAGCAGCGGCGCAGCCACCTGACCCGCTGCGGCTTGAGCGGCGGCGGCCGGCCGGGCGGCTGCCTCGGCGGCCGGCGCCCCTTCTGCAGTCGCCTCAGCCGAACGTTGGGCCGCCGCGGACGAAGCAGCGGCCTGGCGCCCGCCCGCCCCACGCCCGACCGTGCGCGCGATCGTCGCCGCGAGAAGCTCGGGCGCGACCGGCTTGGTGAGGAATTCGTCCATGCCGACCTCCATGCAGCGCGCCTGGTCGTCGACGCCGGCATTGGCCGTCATCGCGATCACCACGGTATCCTGCAGCGCGTCGTCGGCGCGGATGCGGCGCGTGGCCTCGAAGCCGTCCATCACCGGCATTTGCACGTCCATCAGCACGCAGTCGAAGCGCCGGCCGCGCATCAGGTCGAGCGCCTCGCTGCCGTTGTTGGCCACGACCACCTCGGCACCGGCATTTTCCAGCAGTTCGCACCCTACCTGCTGGCTGAAGACATTGTCCTCGACCAGCAGCACCGCGGTCCCGTCCAGGCGCTGGCCGGCGGGCACCGGCGGCGGCGCGGCCTTGCGCGCCGGAGGCGCGTCCTGCCTCCCATCCTGCACCCCGCCCTGCCCCAGGCGCGCCGTGAACCAGAAGATGCTGCCGCGACCGGGCTCGCTCTCGACGCCGGCCTCGCCGCCCATCAGCTCGGCCAGCTGCTTGCTGATCACCAGGCCCAGGCCCGTGCCGCCGTAGCGCCGCGTGGTCGAAGGGTCGGCCTGGTGGAAGGACGTAAACAGCTGCGCCATCTCGGCCGGGTCGATGCCGATGCCGTGGTCCTCGACTTCGAAGCGCACCAGGGTCTCGTGGCCGAAGCTGCGCAGCGTCCGCGCCCGCACGGTGACGCTGCCGCGCTCGGAAAACTTGATGGCGTTGCCGACGAAATTGAGCAGCACCTGTTGCAGGCGCAGCGGATCGCCGCGCAGGGGACGCGCCAGGTCCGGGGCGATGTCGAATTCGAGGCGCAGTCCCTTGGCGGCGGCGGCTTCCCCGAGCTGGCTCTCGAGCTTGTCCATCAGGGCGTCGAACCGGAAGTCGAGCAGTTCCAGTTCCAGGTGCCCGGCCTCGATCTTCGAGAAGTCGAGGATGTGGGTGATGATGCCCAGCAGGTGCTGGCCCGAGTGCCGGATCTTTTCCAGGTAGTCGCGCAGTTTCGGTTCATGCGCCGATGCCAGGGCCAGGTGGGTCATGCCGATGATGGAGTTCATCGGGGTGCGGATTTCGTGGCTCATGTTCGACAGGAAGGCGCTTTTTGCCTGGTTGGCGGCGTCGGCCGCGGCTTTGAGCTGGTGCAGTTCGGTGACGTCGGTGGCCACGCACAGCACCCCGCCCACATCCCCGTCGAGGCGCACCGGCACCTTCGCTTCCCACAGCTGGCGCGGCCCGCCATCGATCTCGACCTCGACCTGGCTGGCGCGGCGCTTGCCGTCGAACACGGGGCGCTCGCGTTCCCAGGCGGCGTCGGCCAGCTCGGCCGGCATCACCTCGCGGTCGATGCGGCCGACGATGCGCTCGGCGCCCTGGCCCAGGGCACGGGCCATCTTCGCGTTCACGTAGCGGAAACGACGGTCGCGGTCCTTCATGAAGACGAAGGCGTCGACGTTGTCGAGCACCGTGTCGAGCAGCGTGCGCTGTTCGATCGCGGCGCGGCGCGACCAGTACAGCGAGAGGAACAGGCTGTATATGACCAGGGTCGCCGTGAAGCCGGTGGCCAGGGCGATCAGCGGCAGGCGCTTGTCCAACGGCAGGTAGAGGGCGGTTTTCGGCGCGCTGAAATGGGCTTTCCACAAGCCGCCGCCGAAGTCGACCGGCAGCACGGTGGTGAAGGTGGCCGCCTCGTCGACGATGCGGGTGCGCACCGCGCCATCGCCATACAGCAGGCGGTCGGCCGGCCCGACGGCCAGCCCGGGCAAGGCCGTGCCGGGACCGGCTGCGAACAGCGCCAGCGAGACCGGATCGCCGGCAGGGTCGGCAGCAGCGGAGAGCGCGCGTTCGACCAGGGCCGGCACCGAAAACGACACGCCGACACCGCCGATATAGGCGGCCCGGCGGGCCGCGACGGTCCCGGGCGTGCGGCCGCCGCGGTAGACCGGTGCGCGCATGCTGAGCGCGATATGCGGCGTCGGTCCGTGCACCTGTACCGGCTGGCCGGAAGCGCTGATGCCGCCGGCATCGCGGGCGCGCGCCATTGCCTCGGCTACCGCGGGACGGGCGCCGATATCGAGCCCGAGTTTTCCGTCCATCATGGCGGGCGGCTCGATGAAGGTCAGCGCCGTGTAGCTGGGCCGCCTGCCGGCGGGGGTGATCGTGAAATCCGGATAGCCGTTCGGATCGACGCTGCGGTCGGCGCGCACCCGCGCCTCGAAGGCGGCGCGCTCCGCGTCCGGGACCACCTGGGCGTAGGTGACGGCGTCGATCGCCGGATAATGCGTGCGCAGCTCGAGGGTGTCGACATAGCGGTGGAACTGCAGGCGCGTGACCGGTTCGTCGCCGGCGGCGAACAGCGCGACCAGTGCGCGGGTGACGTCGGTATACGACTTGATGGCGCCGGCCAGGCGCTCCTGGGTGGCGCGGGCCCGGTTCTCGAAACGACGCCGCGCTTCTTCTTCGACCGTGCGCGACGCGGCCATGTGCAGCATCGCCCCGACCAGCAGCGCCAGCCACAGCCCCGCGCCCCACAGCACGATGCGGGTCGTGCCGCGCGCGCCGGCGGCCGCGCCTATGCTGCGGGTGATCGACAGGGGCATTTATGCTGTTCTGACAAACGAAAGATTATTGATATCGGTTGTTGGTAGTATATGCGAACCGATCGCCATGGGGCGCTGGACAGTAAGGGGAATGAATGCAGAAGGCGGCACTTAAATTGGCAGCGCTGGCCGGCGTGGACGCGCCCGCGCAGCAGGACCCGTACACCTGGCTGGAAGACGTCGGCGGCGAGCAGCCGCTGGCCTGGGTACGCGAACACAACGCGCTCGCCGAAGGGGCGCTCGGCGGCGCGGCGCACGAGGCCTTGCGCGCCAGGCTGCAGTCCATCCTCGACGCGAAGGAACGGATTCCCTACGTCAGCCGGCACGGCGACCATTTATATAACTTCTGGCGCGACGCCCATCACGAGCGCGGCATCTGGCGCCGCACCACCCTGCCCGAGTACCGCAAGGCCGCGCCGCAGTGGGAAACCGTGATCGACCTCGACGCGCTGGCGCGCGACGAACACGAGAACTGGGTCTGGGCCGGCGTGACCTGCCTGGAGCCGCGCGGGACGCGCTGCCTGGTCTCGCTCTCGCGCGGCGGCGGCGACGCCGACGTGGTGCGCGAATTCGACCTCGCGGCAGACAGTTTCGTCGAAGGCGGCTTCGCCCTGCCCGAATCGAAAGGCAGCGCCGCCTGGATCGACCGCGACACCCTGTTCGTCGCCACCGATTTCGGCCCAGGTTCGATGACGGCCTCCGGCTACCCGCGCATCGTCAAGGAATGGAAGCGCGGCACGCCGCTTGCCGCAGCGCGCCTCGTGTTCGAGGCGGACGCGAACGACCTGTCGGCGTCGGCGCGCAAGGACCTTACGCCCGGCTTCGAGCGCGAGTTCGTCACGCGCCAGATCGGCTTCTACAGCAGCGAATTGTTCCTGCGCGAGGACGGGCGCCTGCGGAAAATCGACAAGCCCGAGGATGCGAACGCGTATGCCGTGCGCGACCAGCTATTGATCGAACTGCGCTCGGATTGGACTGTCGCCGGCCGTACCTGGCCGCAGGGCGCCCTGCTGGCCATCGATTTCGAGCGCTTCATGCGCGGCGAGCGCGATCTCGAGGCCCTGTTCGTGCCGACCGCCGCCAGTTCCCTGGACGGCGTGACGGTGACGCGCAGCGCCCTGCTGCTGACGGTGCTCGACAAGGTCAAGAATCGCCTGCTCGAGCTGCGCCGCGAGAACGGCGCCTGGCTGCGGCGCGAAGTTGCGACAGAAAGCGGCACGCCCGGCATCGGCACGCTCGGGGTGACGGCCCTCGACGAGATCGAGTCCGACGACTACTTCCTGAGCGTGACCGACTTCCTGACGCCGACCACCTTGTACCTCGGCCAGGCGGGCTCGGATGCGCGCGAGCCCCTGAAGGGGATGCCGGCCTGGTTCGACCCGGCACCGTACACCGTGTCCCAGTTCGAGGCGCGCTCGAAGGACGGCACGATGGTCCCCTATTTCGTCGTCATGGCGAAGCAAGCGAAGTTCGACGGCAGGAATCCGACCGTCCTGTACGGCTACGGCGGCTTCGAGGTCTCACTGAAACCTTCGTACAGCGGCATGATCGGTACCGGCTGGCTGGAGCAAGGCGGCGTGTACGTGCTGGCCAATATCCGCGGCGGCGGCGAATTCGGTCCGCGCTGGCACCAGGCGGCGCTCAAGGAACACCGCCAGCGCGCCTTCGACGATTTCCTTGCGGTGGCCGAAGACCTCATCCGGCGCAAGGTCACCAGCCCGCGCCACCTCGGCATCATGGGCGGCAGCAATGGCGGCCTGCTGGTCGGCGCCGCACTGACCCAGCGTCCGGACCTGTTCAATGCCGTGGTCTGCCAGGTGCCGCTGCTGGACATGCGGCGCTACCACACCCTGCTGGCGGGGGCCTCGTGGATGGGCGAGTACGGCGACCCGGACGATCCGGCACAGTGGGAATTCATCGGCAAATACTCGCCCTACCAGAACGTTTTCAAGGACAAGCAGTATCCGCGTGTCTTATTTACAACATCGACCCGTGACGACCGGGTCCATCCGGGCCATGCGCGCAAGATGGCGGCGCTGATGGAAAGCCAGGGACACGAGGTGCTGTACTGGGAAAATACGGAAGGCGGACATGCGGGCGCGGCCAACAACACGCAGACGGCGCGCATGTGGGCGCTGACCTGGTCCTTCCTGCGCAAGCAGTTGCAATAACCGGGGGCGCGGACGTGGCAACTATATATAGAGGCGGCGCCGGCGTGCGTCCACTCGCGGCGCACGAGTGGGAGCTGTACCGCGCGCTGCGCCTGCGGGCGCTGGCTGATGCACCCGAGGCCTTCGGCATGACCCTGTCCGAGGCGGTGCAGCGGACCGAGAACGACTGGGCCTGGATTCTGAACCTGGGCACGACGTCGGGCTGTGACCTGCCGCTGTTGGCCGAGATCTCCGGCAGCGCGGCCGGCATGGCCTGGGCCAAGGTCGATGCGGGCGATGCCTCGCTGGTCAACCTGTTCCAGATGTGGGTGGCGCCGGAAGCACGCGGACACGGGGTCGCGGCCGCGATCCTCGAGGCGGCGATAACCTGGGCGCGCTCGCGCAATGCACGCACCATGCAGTTGGGCGTGGTGTGCGGGAACGACGCGGCCCGGCGCCTGTACGAGCGCGCCGGGTTTCATGCGGTGGGCGCGCCCGGGCCGCAACGGCCCGGATCGAGCCGCATGGAGCAAACGATGCAGCTCGACCTCGCCCGGGAAGACGCGTAAGGTACGGCGTCAGCTGGCCAGCCGCCGGTCGAACAACACCTCGCAGGTCGGCTCGATGTCCACATACAGGGCCACGGCCGTCTCGATTCCGATCACCAGCGGCGGCCCGAGGCGCTCGGTCACGACCCCGGCGCGGCGCAGCAGGCGTTCGATGGCGGTCGTGGTCACCGTCACGTAGCGCTCGATGCCGTGCTCGTGGCCGTAGCGGATGATGGCGGAAATCGACTCCATCGTGATCTCCGAAAATCCGAAATGACTGCTGCCGCCGGTTTCGATGGCAAAGCGCGACAGCTCCCAGATGTGCTCGTCGCATGGGGCCGGCTGCCCGTGCAGCAGCTGGGAGAACGAATCCTTCAGCATGTACGGCCCTTCGGTCGGCAACAAACGCCAGCAGCCGCGCAGGATTCCCGCCTTGGCGCCCGCACCCGGCTCGCGCATCATCATGTAGTGCGGATCGAGTGCGTCGTAGCCGTCGATTTCCATCCCCGAGAGCACCGGCACTTCCCAGCCGAGTCGGCCCTGGAACACTTTTGCGCGCAAGGTGTGCATTTCCCACAAGTCGCGGGATTGAAACTCGCGTCGTGCCGCGATATTGATTTGCAGTGCCATGTCGTTCTCCCTGTATGTTGACGAAAATATCTATGCGACAGGCATAAGCCTCATGCAATCAGGGCAGGAGCGGTACTAGCAAGTTTGCTAGGTGGCTACAGGGTGACGGAGTGGAATACTAGGTTTTTCACCTGAACAACCAAGGAGACTGGCCATGCCAAACGACTTCATCAGCGAATCCATGCTTGCCCGTCCGGGCCTCCACAGCGGCATGCCGATGCCCGTCCGCCCCCCTCATGCGGACCTGCGCCAGTTCCGCATCAGCAAGCGCGAGAGTCAGGAAAAATTCTGGGGACGTTTCGGCGTGACCCAGTCGAGCGGTAGCCGCTTCGAGACCGGCCTAGCCATTCCGGCGCCGGTGGCGATCCTCTTGAAGCTCTACGTCAACGGCAAGCTCAACGATGGTGATCTTCAGGGTTGATCAGACCCAGCGAGATCGCCTTGACCACCGCCTGCTGACGTGTGTTGACGTTGAATTTCTGACGCACGTTAGCCAGGTGGAAGTTGACGGTCGCCTCGGAGCAACGGGTGATCATCGAGATCTCCCATGACGACTTGCCGGCCATCACCCAGTTGAGCACTTCCAGCTCGCGCCGGGTCAGGCGCGGCACATCGTCCTTCCCCGCCGACTGGGTAAAGCGTTGGGAGGAAGCGAAGGCGTAATCGCGCACCAGGGTCAGCGCCGGCGTGACCTGCGCCATATCGCGCGCGAATCCGGCACCGGGTTTGGCATCGGACGCAAAGCTGAGCACTCCGAACTCCCCGTTCGGACCATGGATCGGCAGGGTCACCCCGGTGACGATGCCATGGCTGGAGGCCTCCTCATACAGGGCGCTCTGGGCGTCGCCGACGAAGAGGTCCGGCTCCCAGACAATCGGCAGGGAACTGGTGAGGCAATGGCCCACCGTCGGGTCGACATAAGCGAGATGTTCGGCGTCGTAGTGTTGGCGCCACTCGGTCGAATAATTACTTTGCAGGAAAGCGCGCTCGAACTGGGCGTGGCGCGAACTGACGATTCCGAACAAGACCTGGTCGAAACCCAGTTGCTCACCCAGCCCAACCAGCGCCCGACTCCAGCTGGCGACATCTTTGCTGTTCAACAGCTGCACAAGCTGTGCAGTTTCGATCATGGCGCTCGCTCTTTTTATGTCAGATAAACCTGCATATTTTATTCCGCTATTTCACGAAAATCATGCACTGTAGTAATCTTAACAAGGTTCGCGCGCTTGTAAACGACTATTTAATGTAGTGAATACACAACATGCAGCCTGCATGTAATTTTTAATCGTGCGCCACAGAAACGAAATTTCTACTACCCTCCTGCGCTGGCGATTTAACATTCCCAGATGCAATTTTTATTCTGGTTGTAGAGCTTGACTTGATATCGCACAAGAGTATCGTTCCGTATTCCCGCTTATTGCCTTTTTACAGTTTTTAACGCGCAGTTTCCCCTGTGCGAAATCTGCGCTTGCCGCTGCGCCGACAAAACAACGCCATACCACTTTCCAAAACAAGGATTAAACGTCGATGAACACAATGACCGACATGGCCGAACAGCTGGACGTCAAGCTCCTGCTCGCAACGCTTATGGCCCTGAAAAAGGGTGACTTTTCGGTACGCATGCCTTCCGACTGGACTGGCGTCTCGGGCAAGATTGCCGATACCCTGAACGACATCATCGAGACCAAATCGAAGATGGTCGAAGCCGTGACCGAAGTGTCGCGCGTCGTCGGCCGCGAAGGCCACCTGACCCAGCGCGCGGACGTGCCGGGCGTGGTCGGCGGCTGGAGCACCATCATCAGCTCGGTCAACACCCTGATCGACGACCTGGTGCGCCCGACCACCGAGATGGCGCGCGTCATCGGCGCCGTGGCGAAGGGCGACCTGTCGCAGACCATGGCGCTGGAAGTGGACGGGCACCCGCTGAAGGGCCAGTACCTGCGCGCGGCGACCACCGCGAATACGATGGTGGAACAGCTCTCCTCCTTCTCTTCCGAAGTGACGCGCGTGGCGCGGGAAGTCGGTACCGAAGGTAAACTCGGCGGCCAGGCGCAGGTGAAAGGCGTGGCGGGTACCTGGAAGGACTTGACCGACTCGGTCAACTCGATGGCGGGTAACCTGACCTCCCAGGTGCGTAACATCGCGGAAGTGACGACCGCCGTGGCGAACGGCGACTTGTCGAAGAAAATTACGGTGGACGTGCGTGGCGAGATCCTGCAGCTGAAGGACACGATCAACGTCATGGTGGACCAGCTGCGTTCCTTCGCATCCGAGGTGACGCGCGTCGCGCGTGAGGTGGGTACCGAGGGCAAGCTGGGCGGCCAGGCATACGTGCCGGGCGTCGGCGGTACCTGGAAGGACTTGACCGACAACGTGAACTTCATGGCCTCGAACCTGACGGGCCAGGTGCGTAACATCGCGGCGGTGACGACCGCGGTGGCGAACGGCGACTTGTCGAAGAAGATTACCGTGGACGTGAAGGGCGAGATTCTCGAACTGAAGAACACGATTAACGTCATGGTCGACCAGCTGTCCTCCTTCGCATCCGAGGTGACGCGCGTGGCGCGAGAAGTGGGTACGGAAGGAAAGCTGGGCGGCCAGGCGCAGGTGAAGGGTGTTGCGGGTACCTGGAAGGACTTGACCGACTCGGTGAACTCGATGGCGGGTAACCTGACCGGCCAGGTGCGTAACATCGCGGACGTGACCACCGCCGTGGCGAACGGCGACCTGTCCAAGAAGATTACGGTGGACGTGAAGGGCGAGATTCTCGAGCTGAAGAACACGATCAACGTCATGGTCGACCAGCTGAACTCCTTCGCATCCGAGGTGACCCGAGTCGCACGGGAAGTGGGTACCGAGGGCCGCCTGGGCGGCCAGGCGAACGTGCCTGGTGTTGCGGGTACCTGGAAAGACTTGACCGACGGCGTGAACTCGATGGCGGGTAACCTGACCGGCCAGGTGCGTAACATTGCGGACGTGACGACCGCGGTGGCGAACGGCGACCTGTCGAAGAAGATTACCGTGGACGTGAAGGGCGAGATTCTCGAACTGAAGAACACGATTAACGTCATGGTCGACCAGTTGTCCTCGTTCGCATCCGAGGTGACGCGCGTCGCGCGTGAGGTGGGTACCGAAGGTAAGCTGGGTGGACAGGCCTACGTGCCGGGCGTCGGCGGTACCTGGAAGGACTTGACCGACAACGTGAACTTCATGGCCTCGAACCTGACGGGCCAGGTGCGTAACATCGCGGCGGTGACGACCGCGGTGGCGCGTGGTGACTTGTCGAAGAAAATTACCGTGGACGTGAAGGGCGAGATTCTCGAACTGAAGGACACGATCAACGTCATGGTCGACCAGTTGTCCTCCTTCGCATCCGAGGTGACCCGCGTCGCACGTGAGGTCGGAACGGAAGGTAAGCTGGGCGGCCAGGCAAACGTGTCCGGTGTCGCGGGTACCTGGAAGGACTTGACCGAGAACGTCAACCAGCTGGCGGCAAACCTGACCAACCAGATGCGCGCGATCGGTGAAGTGGCAACGGCCGTGACCCGTGGTGACTTGTCGCGCTCGATTCAGGTCGAAGCGCGCGGCGAGGTGTCCTACCTGAAGGACAACATCAACGAGATGATTCGTAACCTGAAGGAGACCACGCAGAAGAACGCGCAGCAGGATTGGCTGAAGACCAACCTCGCCCGCTTCACGCGACTCCTGCAGGGCCAGCGCGACCTGGGCGCGGTGACCAAGCTGATCCTGTCCGAACTGGCACCGCTGGTCTCGGCGCACCACGGCGTGTTCTACATGATGGACTCGCAGGAAGCCGATGCCCGCCTGCGGATGATCGCATCGTATGGCTATCGTTCCAGCCGCAAGCTGCCGACCTCGTTCTCGCCGGGCGAAGGCCTGGTGGGCCAGTGCGCGCTCGAGAAGACCCGCATCTGGCTGACCGACGTCCCGCGCGACTACATCGTCGTCTCCTCGGGCCTGGGGTCGGCGCCGCCGAACAACATCGTCGTGCTGCCGATCCTGTTCGAACAGCAGGTCAAGGCCGTGATCGAAATTGCTTCGCTCGACCGCTTCACCGAGACCCACCTCTCCTTCCTCGACCAGCTGATGGAGTCGATCGGCGTCGTGTTGAACACGATCGAGGCGAACAGCCGTACCGAATCGCTGCTGACCCAGTCGCAGTCGCTGGCGCAGGAACTGCAGCAGACCAACCAGGAACTGGCGGAAAAGGCGCGCCTGCTGTCCGAGCAGAACATCGAGGTGGAACGCAAGAACCGCGAGGTGGAGCAGGCGAAACTGGCGCTGGAAGAAAAGGCGACCCAGCTGGCCCTGTCCTCGAAGTACAAGTCCGAGTTCCTTGCGAATATGTCGCACGAACTGCGTACTCCGTTGAACTCGCTGCTGATCCTGGCGCAGCAGCTGTCCGATAACCCGGAAGGCAACCTGTCGGGCAAGCAGGTGGAATTCGCAAAGACCATCCACGGCTCCGGTTCCGACCTGCTGACCCTGATTAACGACATTCTGGACTTGTCGAAGATCGAGTCGGGTACGGTCACCCTGGACGTGTCGGAATACCGCTTCGCCAACCTGCGCAACTACGTGGACCGCACCTTCCGCCACATGGCCGAAGCCAAGCACCTCGGCTTCCAGGTCGACCTTGCGGAAAACCTGCCGACCGCCGTGATGACGGACACCACGCGCCTGCAGCAGGTGTTGAAGAACCTGCTGTCGAACGCCTTCAAATTCACCAGCCACGGCCAGGTCGCGCTGCACATCAGCCTGGTGACCAGCGGCTGGACGGCGGACCACCCGCACCTGCTGCATGCGGACGCGGTGCTCGCGTTCTCGGTCAGCGACACCGGTGTCGGCATCCCGTCCGACAAGCTGCAGCTGATCTTCGAAGCCTTCCAGCAGGCCGACGGCTCGACCGCCCGTAAATACGGCGGAACCGGCCTGGGCCTGTCGATCTCGCGCGAACTGGCGCGCCTGCTGGGCGGCGAGATTCGCGTGGAATCGACCGTCAACGTCGGTTCGATCTTCACCCTGTACCTGCCGTACAACCGCGCCGGCTTCATCAACTACGAAGCGACGCGCCAGCCGCAGCCGGCCCGCCTGGTCGCGCCAAGCGCAGCACCCCTGTCCGCACCGGTGGTCTACACCCCGGCGCAGGTCGAGGAAAGCGGCGTGGCCACCATCGAAGTCCAGGCCCCGACCAACAGCAACCTGGTCGAATACGCCTCGATGCTGGATGACCGCGGCCTGATCGCCCCGGGCGACCCTTCGGTGCTGATCGTGGAAGACGACGACCGCTTCGCCAAGACCGTGCTGGAACTCGCGCGCGAGAAGAACTTCAAGGGCATCGTCACCCACCGCGGCGACTCGGCCCTGTCGCTGGCGCGCGATTACCTGCCGTCGGCGATCCTGCTCGACATCGACCTGCCGGACATCGACGGCTTCACGGTGCTGGATCGCCTGAAGCGCGACCCGAGCACCCGCCACATCCCGGTGCACGTGGTCTCGGCACTGCGCGAGCGCGAGCGTGCGCTGCGCCAGGGCGCGATCTCCTTCCTGAACAAGCCGGTGGAACGCGAGGTCCTGGAAGATGAATTCAATCGCATCCAGAAGTTCCTGGTCGGTGGCAAGCGTTCTTTGCTGGTGGTGGAAGACGACATGGCCCAGCGCGAGTCGATCGTGGCCCTGATCGGCGACAGCGACCTGAACATGGTGACCGTGGAAACCGGCAAGGCCGCGATGGAAGCGCTGGACGCCCAGCACTTCGACTGCATGGTGCTCGACCTGACGCTGCCGGACATCTCGGGCTTCGAGCTGCTGGACGAAATCGGCAAGAAGCCGGCCCTGCGCGACCTGCCGATCGTGATCTACACGGCGCAGGAACTGAACCGCAAGGAAGTCACGAAGCTCAAGAAGTATGCGAAGACCATCGTCATCAAGGATGCCCGTTCGCCGGAGCGCCTGCTCGACGAAACGGCGCTGTTCCTGCACCGTTCGCACGCCTCGCTGCCTGAACTGCAGCGGCGCATGCTGGAAGAGATCCACGCGGCCGATGGCGGCCTCGCCGGACGCAAGGTGCTGATCGTCGACGACGACCTGCGTAACATCTTCGCGCTGTCGTCCTTGCTGGAGCGCCAGCAGATGCAAGTGCTTTTCGCGGAGAACGGCCGGGACGGCATCGAAGTGCTGGAGAAGGATCCGACCATCGAGATCGTCCTGATGGACATCATGATGCCGGAGATGGACGGCTACGACACGATGCGCGCCATCCGCCGTATTCCGAAGTTCAAGTCGCTGCCGATCATTACCCTCACCGCGAAAGCGATGAAGGGCGACCGCGACAAGTGCATCGCCGCCGGCGCTTCCGACTACATCACCAAGCCGGTCGATGTGGCGCAGCTGCTGTCGCTGATGCGAGTGTGGCTGCATTGACCGCCTTTGCCGCCTTCGCCGCTTCGCTGGCTGTCGAGGAACTGGAAATCGAACTGTTGCTGGAGGCTTTGACCCAAAGGCACGGCTACGATTTCCGCGACTACGACCGCCAGCTGGTGCGGCGCAAGCTGCTGGGCGTGATGGGCGTACGCGAGCTGAAAACGGTCTCCGCGCTGCAGGAACGGGTGCTGCACGAGCCGGGCGCCGCATCCGGCGTGCTGCGCGCGCTGGCGGTGCGTCCGGCCGGACTGTTCGACGATCCGGCCGGGGCACTGCACGCACGCCAGGTGCTGGGCGCGAACCTGCGTTCGGCCGCCTTGCCGAAGCTGTGGCTGGCCGAATGCGCCGGCATCGGCGAAGCCTGGACGCTGGCGATCCTGCTACAGGAAGAAGGCCTGCTCCACCGCAGCGAGATCTTCGCCACCATGGCCAACGACGAGTTGCTGGCCGAAGTACGCGAAGCGGGCATCGATGCCGACAGCCTGCCCGGGCTGCAGGAGAACTACCTCCTTGCGGGCGGCACCGGAACGCTGGCGGACTATTTCGAGGTGCAGGACGGCCGCGCGCTCCTGCTGCCGCGCCTGCGTTCGCGCATCACCTGGGCCGGCCACAACCTGGTGACGGACGCCTCGTTCAACGAGTTCCAGGCCATCCTCTGCTGCCGCGCGCTGGCCGACTTCGGCCCGATGCTGCGCCAGCGCGTGCTGCGCCTGTTCTACGAGAGCCTGTCGCGTTTCGGGGTGCTCGGCATCGACCGCGAGCTGGCGCCGGGAGATGCGCATGCGGGGGCCTACAAGCCGCTGCTGCCGGACTTGCCGTGGTATCGGCGGGTGGAGTGAGTTCTTGTGAAGGGCGGCGCTTGCCGCCCTTTTTTATCCCTATTTCGACCCGATCGCGCTCGGCCGCTCCGCAATCCGGTCGCGCCAGGCCTGCAGGTTCGCCATCCCCTCCTCGCCCGGCCTGAAACGCAGCAGGCCGCGCCCGAATTCGAGCGCGCAGAAGGCGGTGATGTCGGCAATGGTAAAACGCTCGCCGGCCACATACGGCTGGCGCGCCAGCACCTGGTCGAGCCAGCGCGCGGTGATGCGCATCCTGTCGGCCTGCGCCGCGCCATACTCCTTGAACTGCGGCTGCTCCAGCGGCGCCAGCGCCGGGTGCGTGTGGCGCGCGCTGTGCGCCGTCTCCAGCAGCAGGTGCAGTTCCATGCGGCGGTCCGCCATCTCGATGAAGGCGCGCTCCTCGAAGTCGACGCCCATCAGGTTCGGCTCGGGATAACGGCCCTCGAGCCAGGTGCAGATCGCACGCGTCTCGCTCAGCACGCGGCCGTCGTCGAATTCCAGCGCCGGCACCCGCCCGAGCGGGTTCTTGGCCAGGAAGCGCTCGCTCCTTTGTTCGCCGGCCAGGATGTCGACCACCTCGGTCGCTATCCCGGTGATGCCTTTTTCGAGGATGAACATGCTGACCCGGCGCGGGTTGGGCGCATGGCTGCTGATATACAGTTTCATAGGTCTCCTTCGGTTTTGTTGTAATGATCTTCCATGGGAATCATAGCCGCAAACAGGCTGCCCGGCGACGCGCCGCGGCGATTCAGCTCTTAACAGATTGACACTCCCCCGGCCCGGCGCTAGATTGGCGGATTGCCTGCCTTCGACGAAAGAACCCATGCACCGCAGCCTGCTCTCCGCCGCCCTCGTCCTTGCCTTCTCCGGCCTGGCCGCCCTGCCCGCCGGCGCCGCCCCGGCCGCACCGACAACCAGCATCGAAGCGACGACCCAGCTGCCGCGCGGCGTGCGTCCGCTGCACTACGACATCGCGCTGGTGCCGGACGCGCAGAACGCCCGCTTCGGCGCCCAGGCCGCGATCGATCTCGAGATCACGGTCCCGACCAGCAGCATCACCCTGAACGCGGCCGACCTGGCGTTCACGCGCGCCTCCCTGGCGCCGCGCACCGGCGCCGCACTGGACGCGAAAATCGCCATCGACGACAAGGCGCAGACCGCCACCTTCCGCTTCGCCAGGCCGCTCCCGCGCGGACGCTACAAGCTCAGTCTCGACTACACGGGCGCGATCGGCAGCCAGGCCGTCGGCCTGTTCTCGCTCGACTACAGCACGGGCGAGGGCAAGCGGCGCGCCTTGTTCACCCAGTTCGAAAACTCCGATGCGCGGCGCATGATCCCGTCCTGGGACGAGCCGGCCTACAAGGCGAGCTTCGCCCTGCGTGCTACCGTGCCGGCGGGCGAAATGGCCGTCAGTAACATGCCGGTGAAATCCAGCACCACGCTGCCCGACGGCCGGGTCGAGCTGCGCTTCGCCGATACGCCGAAGATGTCCACTTACCTGCTGTTCTTCGCGCTGGGCGACTTCGAGCGCGCAACAGCAACGGTGGACGGCACGGAACTGGGCGTCGTCACGCGCCGCGGCAGCCTGCCGCAGGCGCGCTTCGCACTGGAGTCGTCGCAGGCCGTCCTGCGCGAGTACAACGATTATTTCGGCGTGCGCTATCCGCTGCCGAAACTCGACAACGTCGCCGGCCCGGGCCGCAGCCAGTTCTTCGGCGCGATGGAAAACTGGGGCGCGATCTTCACCTTCGAATACGCGCTGCTGCTGGATCCGGCGATTTCGACCCAGCACGACAAGCAGGAAGTCTTCGCCACCGCCGCCCACGAAATGGCGCACCAGTGGTTCGGCGACCTGGTCACCATGCGCTGGTGGGACGACCTCTGGCTCAACGAAGGCTTCGCTTCCTGGATGGAGTCGCGCATGACGGCGCGCCTGCATCCCGAGTGGAACACGGCGCTCGAAGCGGTGAACAACCGCGACGCGGCCATGCGCCGCGACGCGCTCGCCACCACCCATCCGGTGGTGCAGCACGTGAAAACCGTCGAGCAGGCCAGCCAGGCCTTCGACGAGATCACCTATCAAAAGGGCGAAGCCGTGATCCGCATGCTGGAAGCCTATGTCGGCGAAGACGCCTGGCGCCGCGGCGTGCGTTCGTACATGCGCGAACACGCCTACGGCAACACGGCCTCGAACGACCTGTGGCGCCAGGTCGAGCGCGCCGCGGCGAAACCGGTGACGGCGATCGCGCACGACTTCACGCTGCAGCCGGGGGTGCCGCTGATCCGCGTCGGCGAGCCCGTGTGCAAGGGCGGCAGCATGACGGTGGCGCTGAGCCAGGGCGAATTCTCGCGCGACCAGCCGGCGCGCAAACCACTGAACTGGCGCGTGCCCGTCATTGCGCAGGCGACCGCCACGACGGGGCCAAACCCGGCCGAAGCGCGCACGCTGGTCGCCGGCGGCAAGGGCAGCCTCACCCTGCCCGGCTGCGGCCCGGTCGTCGTGAACGCCGGCCAGAGCGGCTACTACCGCACCCTGTACAGCCAGGACGGCTTCGCGCAACTCACGAAGGGCTTCGCCGCGCTGGCGCCGATCGACCAGCTCGGCATGCTGAGCGATACCTGGTCGCTCGGCATGGCCGGACTGCAGCCGGCCTCGAACTTCCTCGACCTGGCCGATGCCACCGCGGCGGGCGCCGATCCGCAGGTCTGGGCGCTGGTTGCCCGCGGTTTCGGCAGCCTGCACGCGATGTATGGCGAGGACAGGGCCGGCCGCGCGCGCCTCGACGCCTATGCCGTCCAACGCCTGGCGCCGGTGATGGCGCGGATCGGCTGGAACGCGCGCGCGGACGAACCGACCTCGCACGCCAACCTGCGTGCGCAGCTGATCTCGACCCTGAGCCAACTGGGCGACCAAGCCACGATCGATGAAGCACGCCGCCGCTACGCCGCCATGGAAACCGACCCGACCGCCGTGCCGGGCGCCCTGCGCAAGACCATCATGGCAGTCGTCGCCGCCCACGCCGATCCTGCCGCCTGGGAAGCGCTGCGCCGCGCCGCCCAGGCAGAGAAATCGCCGATGATCAAGGACGCGATGTATGCGCTGCTGGCCTCGAGCGAGGACCCGGCGCTCGCCGAACGGGCGCTGGCGCTGGCCCTGGGCGACGAGCCGGGCGCGACGAACGGTGCGGCGATGATCGCGATGGTGTCGCACAGCCATCCGGAACTGGCCTTCGATTTCGCGCTGGCCAACATCAAGGCCGTCAACGAGCGCGTCGACGCCACCTCGCGCAGCCGCTACCTGCCCGGCCTGGCCGGCAGCGCCGCGACGCCGGCGATGATCGAGAAGGTGCGCGCCTATGCCGAGGCCCACATCGCACCGGAAGCGCGGCGCGATGCCGAGACCGCGATCGCCGCGATCAAGGACCGCATCAAGGTGCGCCGCGAACGGCTACCGGAGATCGATGCCTGGCTCGCGCAGCGCGCCAGGTAAGCGGGTCGCCGAACTCGGCGCCGCTGGTGCGGCTTATCCGTTCATCCGCACCGTGCCGTCGACGATCTTGACCCGGTCCCCGTCGTGCCATTCCGGCGCTGCCGCGTGTGCGATGGTCCGGCTCGACCCGTTGCTCATGCGGATCGTCGTTTCATAGCTGCGCGTCGCCCTTGCCTGTTTTTCGATCTGGTTGCCGGCAAAGGCGCCGCCGATCGCGCCGACCACCGTCATCGCTTCCTTGCCGTGACCGCCGCCGACCTGGTTGCCCAACAGGCCGCCGACGACGGCCCCACCCGCCGCACCCAGGCCGCTTCCGTCGCCGCGGGTGCTGACTTCCCGGATCGACTCCACGACCCCGCAATTGCCGCAGGCCAGTGCAGGCGCACTGTGCGCCGGCTCGGCACGGGGCTGGCGATGGACGGCCGGGGCGCTTGCCGCGCGCGGATGCGTTGCATGCGTCGCTGCCTGTTGTGCAGGGACGGCCGGCGACGCCAGCGTGGCCACGTTTGCATTGTTGCTCGCTCCGGTCGACGGCAGCCATCCGAGGATGGCCGCGGTGCCGGTCAGGCTCACCAGCACAATGGCGGCGCCGGCAATGATCAGCATGGGATGGGTGCGGTTTTTCGAAGCGGTGGTAGGGGACATGGTCATGATGATTTCTTCTTAGTGAGGGGGAATTCAGGTGAGACGGGGAACCGGTCGGGAGTTCGTTTCTTCTTGAGCGGTTTGCACCAGGCACGGTGCGCAGGCATCGTTATCCGCTCTTCGGCAAGGCGGCTCTGCCGGCTACCGCACATAGCGTGAAACGATGCGTCGAACGGAATGTGCCGATCTTTTTTGCGATAAAAGCGATGCACGGGATGCAGGACGACCAGCCGTACTGCTGGAAGGCCCAGGCCAATGCCACGATGCTGGACATTGCCATCACCAGGGTCGGCGATGAAAACGGGTGCAACCAGGGGGCGGAACACAGACTCGTTATTTTTGTATGAAAATTTGCCGGACTCATGACTTGACTTTCGTTGACCATTTCCTGCCTTGAAGCATGAGGCTCATGCAAACCAGGAAATGTTGGAAGGCGCATTCGTTCGCGGCGCTGACTTCGTGCTGCACTATCGCGTTTCGCCAACGCCGGCTCCGTTCGGTACCGCGCTTAGGTCGGGGAAAATGTTTGCCGAAATAGTTGTAGGTTTTATAACCCCTTCGTGCTACCCTGCGCTCATCCATACCTCAGTAGACAAAGAAGCCAGCGCCGCGTGCCCCCCATACAAGACCCGAACCAGAATCACCTCCTCGCTGCCCTGCTCGACGCCGAGTTCGACCGTCTCTCCCCTCATCTCGAATGCATTCCCCTCCTGCTCGGCGAAGTGCTCTGCCAGTCCGGCGGCACGCTCGATTACGTTTATTTCCCGACGACGGCCATCATTTCGATCCACTACCTGCTGGAAAACGGCGGCTCGTCGGAAATCGCGGGCGTCGGTAACGAGGGCGTGCTGGGCGTTGCGCTGTTCATGGGCGGCAGTACCACGCCGAGCCGCGCCGTGGTCCAGACCGGCGGCTTCGGTTATCGCCTGCCGGTACGCGTCCTGATGGAAGAATTCAACCGGGCAGGCCCGGTGATGCGCCTGCTGTTGCGCTACACCCAGGCCTTGCTCACCCATATGTCGCAAACCGCGGTATGCAACCGCCACCACACCGTGGAGCAGCAACTGTGCCGCTGGCTGCTGCTCACGCTCGACCGTCTTTCGTCCAACGAACTGACGATGACGCAGGAGCTGATCTCGAACATGCTGGGCGTGCGGCGCGAAGGCGTGACCGAGGCCGCCGGCAGGCTGCAGGGATACCGCTACATCAGTTATCGGCGCGGCCACATCACGGTACTCGACCGCGCCGGCCTCGAGCAGCATGTATGCGAATGCTATGGCGTGGTCAAGAAGGAATTCGGACGGCTGCTGTCGGACGTGCGCCAACGCCAGCCGGTGGCCCGGCCGGGCCTGGCCGCCTGAACACCCCCTTTTTCCCGTTACCGTCCGCCAGGCTTGCCGCCCCTGGCCGGGCATTGGAGTCCATCATGCAACATATCGGATATTTTTCCGTCAGAAACCTGGCGGCGGCCGGCTTCGCCGCCAGCCTGGCCGTGCTGGTCCTGGTGAGCGCATTCGCACTCCAGCATGCCGACGGCCCGGCAATGACGGTGCGCGTCACGGCAAGCCTGGGCCTGCTGCTGTGTTTCCTGGGCGGTTTGCTGCTGCTGGCCAGGAGCCAGTCGCGCCAACGCAGCGCCATGCAGGCGAAGCTGCTGTCGGCACCCTTGTTGAAAACCGGGGCGCTGCAGGACGCGATTTTTAACAGCGTCAACTTTTCAAGCATTGCCACCGATGCCGACGGTGTCATCCAGATCTTCAATGTCGGCGCCCAACGCATGCTCGGCTATGCGCCCAGCGACGTGGTGAACAAGCTGACGCCCGCCAGCATCTCGGACGCGCACGAGCTCATCGTCCGCGCGGCATCCCTGAGTACCGAGTTCGGCACCGCCATCAGTTCCGGCTTCGACGCGCTTGTCTACAAGGCGGTACGGGGTATCGAGGACATTTACGAATTGACGTATATCCGTGCCGATGGAACACGCTTCCCGGCACTGGTGTCGGTCACCGCCCTGCGTGGCCCGAACAGCGAGGTGATCGGGTTCCTGCTGATCGGGACCGACAATACGGCCCGCAAGCAGGTCGAGGCGGAACAGTCGCTGCTCGACCAGCGCCTGCGCGACCAGCATTTCTATACGCGCTCGCTGATCGAATCGAACATCGACCCGCTGATCACGACCGACCCGCGCGGCATTATCAGCGACGTCAACCAGCAAACGGAGATGCTGACCGGCCGCACGCGCGACGAACTGATCGGCGCGCCGTTCAAGGGCTGCTTCACCGAGCCGCAACGTGCCGAAGAGGCGATCACCCGCGTCCTGCACGAAGGCAAGGTCACGAATTATGAACTGACGGCACTGGCACGTAACGGCAAGGAAACGGTGGTGTCGTTTAACGCGACGACCTTCCATGACCGCGACCGCAAGCTGCAAGGGGTCTTCGCCGCGGCGCGCGACGTCACCGAGCGCAAGCACTTCGAACATGCGCTGCAGGTGACCAACGGCGAGCTGGTCGCCGCCCGGGAAGCGGCCGAGAAGGCCAACCGTGCCAAGTCCGAATTCCTGTCGAGCATGAGCCACGAGCTGCGGACCCCGCTCAATGCGGTGCTCGGTTTTGCCCAGCTGATGGGTTCGGAAGTGCCGCCACCGGAGCCGCGCCAGCAACGCTCGATCGACCAGATCCTCAAGGGCGGCTGGTATTTGCTGCGCCTGATTAACGAGATACTGGACCTGTCCATGATCGAGGCGGGCAAGGTGACCATGTCGCAGGAATCGATGTCGATTAACGATGTCCTGCAGGACTGCAAGGGGATGATCGAACCGCAGGCGACGAAACGGGGCATTGCAATGCGCTTCCCGGAACTCGACAACATCCTGTATGTGCACGCGGACCGCACCCGGATCAAGCAGGTCATGATCAACCTGCTGTCGAACGCCATCAAATACAACGGCATCGGCGGCAGCGTGACGGTCGAGTGTGCCAACAGCGGCGCCGATCGCGTGCGCATCAGCGTCAGGGACACCGGCGCCGGCCTCTCCGCCGACCAGCTTGCGCAATTGTTCCAGCCGTTTAACCGCCTCGGCCAGCACGACAGCGTCGAAGAAGGCACCGGCATCGGACTCGTCGTCACGAAACAACTGGTGCAACTGATGGGCGGGCAGATCGGCGTGGACAGCGTGGTCAACCAGGGAACGGTATTCTGGGTCGAGTTTGCGGCGTCCGCGCCGCCCACCCTGGTACTGGACAATATTGACGAGGAATCCCTCGGGCGCCGGCAAACGGCGGCCACCGGCCTCGATGAGCAGCCGACCCTGCTCTACGTTGAGGATAATCCGGCCAACCTCGCCCTCGTCGAGCAATTGATCGCGCGCCGAGGCGACCTCAAACTGCTGACGGCGATCGACGCGCATCTCGGCATCGAACTGGCGCGCGCCTACCTGCCCGACGTGATCCTGATGGACATCAACCTGCCGGGCATGAGCGGCTACGGAGCGCTCAAGCGCCTGCACGAGGATCCGGTCACCGCACATATCCCGGTGCTGGCGCTGTCGGCGAATGCCGTTCCGCGCGACATCGAAAAAGGACTGGAAGCCGGCTTCTTCCGTTACCTCACCAAGCCGATCCGCGTACACGAATTCATGAACGCCCTCGATGTCGCCTTGCTGCACGCCGCCAGCCATCGGGGCCTCCAGCCGCCGAACACCACCAATATCGATATCCCGATGCACATTCCGAGGAACTGCCATGCTTGACGCTAATGAAATCCTGAACGCAACGATCCTGATCGTGGATGACCAGGAGGCAAACGTCTTGCTGCTCGAGCAAATGCTGCGCAACGCGGGCTATCGGCACATCACGACGACCCAGGATCCGCGCGTGGTCTGCAGCCTGCACCAGGAGCAGCGCTTCGACCTGATCCTGCTCGACCTGCAGATGCCGGAAATGGATGGGTTCGAGGTGATCGACGCGCTCAAGGCGATCGAGGGCGGGGGCTATCTTCCGGTGCTGGTCATCACCGCCCAGCCGGCGCACAAGCTGCGCGCGCTGAAAGCGGGCGCGAAAGATTTCGTCAGCAA
Organism: Massilia sp. LXY-5; assembly: GCF_059801075.1. Classification (NCBI taxonomy): domain Bacteria; kingdom Pseudomonadati; phylum Pseudomonadota; class Betaproteobacteria; order Burkholderiales; family Oxalobacteraceae; genus Massilia; species Massilia sp. LXY-5. Next base: position 947,399 of record NZ_JBNNEH010000002.1, on the reverse strand, counting down.
GCCATTCGACTTTGTCGAAGTACAGACGCGTATCCACAATATGCTCGAAGTGCGCCTCCTGTACCGCCGGCTCGGCGATCACAACCGCCTGCTCGAGCAGACGGTCCTCGAACGCACCGCCGAGCTGCGCCGGAGCGAAGCACGCTTCCAGCGCTTTACCGAACTCTCGTCCGACTGGTATTGGGAGCAGGACCCTGCGGGGGCCCTCACACAATTCTCGGGCCCAGTGGAAGAGATGCTTGGCATCAACAACAGCGTTACTGCCGAGGAAATGGCAGCGGCGGGCTGGAACCTGGCCGAGCGTGCGACGCTTGAGGCCAAGATTGCGAATCGGCAGCCCTTCCTCGACTTTATCTACAGCCGAACCTTGCCGGACGGACGCGTTCAAACCCTGCAGGTCAGCGGCGAACCGATGTTCGACGCGGCCAGTGCATTCGCCGGTTACCGGGGCATCGGACTCGATGTCAGCGAACGCATGCTGCGCGCCTGAACGGTAGCGCGAGCCCGGCCGTGCAAAAAAAAAAGGCGCTGTTCGCGTTGAGTGTGGAATCTTCTTGAACGGCTGAGGTCCAACCCGGACTTCACCCGTGAGGAGGTTCGCATGCATGCACGCAAGTTCGAGCACTTCCTGAAGAACCTGGCCGCGCTGACCCGGCGCCAGCGCGAGCGGCTGCTCGGCCTGCTGCTGCCAACGGTCAAGCGCGATCGGACGGTGGACGTCATCGAGCAGGCGAGCGCGCCACAACTTGCCTGTCCCGGTTGCGGCGCGCAGCAGTTTCACAAGCACGGCCGCGCCAACGGGCTGCAGCGCTTTCGTTGCCGCGCTTGCGGCCGCACCTGCAATGCGCTCACCAACACGCCGCTGGCGCGCTTGCGCCACAAAGGGCGCTGGCTCGATTACCTGGGCGGCATGCTCGACTCGCACAGTATCCGGCGCAGCGCCGCCCAGCTCGGCGTCGCCGGCGCCACCAGCTTTCGCTGGCGCCACCGTTTTCTCGCGCTCACTCAAAACGACCGGCCCCAGCGCCTGGCCGGGATCGCCGAGGCCGACGAGATGTATGTGCTCGAATCACACAAAGGGTCCCGCTCGCTCGAGCGACCTCCACGCAAGCGCGGCGGCAAAGCGACAAAACGCGGCATTTCGAACGAGCAGATGTGCATCCTGGTCGCCCGCGACCGGACCGGCCAGACGCTCGACTGGGTCCCCGGCAAGGGGCCGGTGACGCGGGCGCAATTGCACCAACATTTGAAAGTGCGCCTGGAGCCGGACGTGTTGCTGGTGACGGACGCCCATGCGGCCTACCGGCATTTCGCGCGCGAAGCCGGGATCACCCACCAAACGGTGAACTTGCAGGCGGGAATCCGGGTGCGCGGCGCACTCCACGTCCAGAACGTGAATGCCTATCACAGCCGCCTGCGCGGCTGGCTGCAGCCGTTTCGCGGGATTGCAAGCCGTTACCTCGGCAACTATCTCGGCTGGCGCTGGGCGCTCGACGGCGCCCGTATCAAGACGCCAGAGGCTTTGCTGCGAGCGGCAATCGGCATATTCCACATTTAACGCGAACAGCGCCAAAAAAAACCGCCTGCATGCAGGCGGTTTTGCGTCGTACTGCGGGAACGGCAATTACCAACCGATGTCCTTGAACAGTTCGAAGGTCAGGTCGGTCGGTGCCGTCACCGAGTGGGTCAGGTCGGCGCTGATCGCCGGCTCCATCAGCTGGTTGCGCGTGGCGCTCGTATTGTAGTGCGAGACCGACGAGCCCGGCTGGTACGGATTCGGCGTGAACATCGTGATGCGGCGCTGGGCATCGGCGCCCGAGAGCGAGCTCCTGGAACGCTGCAGCTTGGCCACGGTGCCGTTCGTATTGCCGTTCGCCCTGGTCAGGCTGGCGGCGAGCTGCACGCCGTCCGCCTGGCTCACGCGCACGGCCGGGATGGTGATCGATGGATCGGCACCGCCCAGGCCCGTGACCGCGCCCGGTGCGTTGTCCGCCACGATCACGCCGGTCGCGCCCGCGTTCTGCGCGTTCTTGACCTTGACCACGAAACCGCAGGTACCGCGGCTGACCAGTGCGATCTTGTTGCGCACCGCTTCGGCATTGGCGGCGTTGAACGGGGTGCAAGCCGAGCCCGGGCTGTCCGCCTGCAGGGCGACCTGGGCAACCTGGCCGGTCAGCGGCGACTGGTCCAGCTTCGGACCGAAATCGGCTTCGCCCACAGCGTACAGGTCGCCGCTCGGCGAGTTGGCGCCCGCGCCGACCACGCGCAGCTCGGCCGTGGCGGTCAGGACCGACGGCACGGCCGCGGTCACGCGCGGACCGGTCCAGGACAGGCCCGAAGGCTTGAGCGCGGATGCGGCACGCTCGGCATTGGTCATGTCGACCCACAGCTTGCCGGTCGTGTTGTCGAGCAGGTAGTGGTCCCAGGCCGACGGGTAGCCGGCGAACTGGGCGCCGGTGGCGCCATTCGTGAAGGTCTGGAAGCCCAGGCCGTGGCCCATCTCGTGCAGCAGGGTGGCGACGAAGTCGATGTTGCTGCCCTCGTTGGCGTCCAGGCCGAGGTAGAAAGAGCTGCCCGCCAGGCAGTTGGCCTTGCCCAGGTCGGAATTGAAACGGGCATTGATCTGGGCGCCGGGGTTGTCCGAAATCTCGCTGCCGTACAGCTTGTTGGCCAGGGCGTAGGAATAGACGGTGCCGGCCTTCGGCGCGCCCGGGAAGTCGGCGAACACCTGGGTGGCCCCGGCGCTGCCGAGCACGGCGCTGGTGGCGGTACAGGCCAGCGGCGTGAACTGCGCATTGACGACGATCGGCACCGACGAGGTCAGGGTCGCGCCCCAGATATTGGCGGCGTGCGTGAACGCGATCAGGCGTTGCTGGCCGATGGTGGTGCCGGTATTGCCGCCGACCGGGGTGGCCGGGGTCGGATCGTTGAAGCCGACGCCGGGCGCGTTCAGGTTGTTGATCACGACCTTCGCTGCCGCCTGGGCAGAACCCATCGCGGCGAACGAGAGGGCCAGGCTTGCTGCCACCAGGGTCAGGCTTGGGAGCTTATTGAACTTCATGCTGGTGCTCCTCGGAGTGCTTGGTCACTGGGTTGGTCAGGGCGGTTTCGGCGGCGGTCTTGCCGTGGATGCAGTCGGCTTCGAGTTTGCCGTCGGCGGTGCGGTGCACCACCGAATACGACACCGACTCTTCGTCGACATAGGCGGCAGCGATGCCGTTCTGCTGCAGGCGGACGACGCCTGCGGCCGGGGCGCCGGCGGCCTGGCGCGCCGCTTTCTGGGCGGCGCGGTCGGCGGCGCGCAGTTCATTCAGCTGTTTTGCTTCTGCGGCCGTCGCGTTGCGGATCTTGCCCGTGCGTGGATCTTTAGCAACGACCTGGTCGGCCTGGCCGGCGGCGAAGGCCGAACCAGCGAGCACCAGTGCCGCCGTGGCGGCGACGCAGCGCAGTGTGAATGCAGGTTTACGCATGTTTGTTTATCTCTTGGAAAAATGAACTTCGATCGGTGCATCTTTTCTTTCCGGTCTTGGCGCCGGTTGTCGAGAACTATAGCTTCGGCGACAATCAGCCCCCGGGAATGTTGTCAAAAATATTGTATTGTTCTCGAGCCAAAACAGCGTGCATTGTTCGGCCCATACTCTGAAAAGACAGAGGCTGTTATGCGAGCTCGTGTGTTGTTTTCGCGCTGAGGCCGGTTCGGCCGGGGCCGGAATACCGCTCCCGATGCTTTAGATCGCCACCGCACCCTGCCGCGCCGCGATCCATTCGTCGAGCCGCACCGCGCTGCCGGGTGCCATGTGCAAGCCGAGCTTGCTGCGGCGCCAGAGGATGTCGGCGCTGCTGCGCGCCCATTCGTGCTGCATCAGGTAGTCGATCTCGGCCGCGTACAGGCCGGGCAGCACTTCCGGTCCCATGTCCGCCAGGCTCTCGCGGCGTGCCAGCAGCAGATGGATGCGGGTGCCGTAGGCGCGAGCATAGCGCTCGAACAGGGGCGCCGGCAGCCAGGCATAACGGCCTGCCTGGCGCGCGCTCCAGGCGCCGAATTCCAGCACCCCGCGCTTGTCCGGACGCGGACCGTAGAGGTCGCCACCGGGCAGGCAGGCCTGCTCCGTCCAGCCCGCGCAGTGACTGTGACCCGCGCGGCCGAGCGCCTGCCCGATCCAGTCCACGGCCTGCTCGGCCAGCTTGCGGCTGGTCGTGATCTTCCCGCCGAAAACGGACAGCAGCGGTGCCCCGGCCAGGTCGGGCTCGAGACGGAAGTCGCGCGTGGCGGTCGCCGCGCTGGCGGCCGCATCCTCGACCAGCGGACGCACGCCGGCATAGCTCCACAGCACGTCGGCAGGCGTCACCTGGCGCGTGAAATAGCGGTTCACCAGCTGGCACAGGTAGACCGTTTCCTCGGCGCTGATCGCCACCTTGTCGAGCTCGCCGCGGAAGTCGACGTCGGTGGTGCCGACCAGGGTAAAGGCGCCTTCATAGGGCAGTGCGAACACGATGCGCCCGTCCGGGTGCTGGAAAATATAGGCGTGCGCGTGTTCGAACAGGCGCGGCACGACGATGTGGCTGCCCTTGATCAGGCGCAGCGCCTGGCCGCCCGCCGCATTCGTGGCGCCGTGCAGGAAGCGCGCGGCCCAGGGGCCGGCGGCGTTGACCAGGCAGCGCGCCGTCACGTGCACGTGGCGCCCTTCTCCCTCGAGCGTGGCGTTCCAGCCGTCGGGGTGGCGCTGCGGCGGGTTGCAGCGCGCATGGGTCAGGATGACGGCGCCGCGCTCGCGGGCGTCCAGCGCATTCAAGACGACCAGCCGGGCGTCGTCGACCCAGCCGTCGGAATACATGAAGCCGCGCGTGTACTGCGGCTGCAGCGATGCCCCGGCCGGGTGGGTGCGCAGGTCCACGCCCTGCGAGCCGGGCAGGAATTCGCGCCGCGCCAGGCGGTCGTACAGGAACAGCCCGGCGCGGATCATCCAGGCCGGGCGGGCGCCGGCGTCATGGGGCATCACGAAGCGCAGCGGACGCATGATGTGGGGCGCGCTGCTGAGCAGGGTTTCGCGCTCGGCCAGGGCCTTGCGCACGAGGCCGAACTGGCGCTGTTCGAGGTAGCGCAGGCCGCCATGGATGAGTTTGCTCGATGCCGAGGAGGTATGCTGGGCCAGGTCGTCCTTTTCGCACAGCACCACGCGGAGGCCGCGTCCGGCCGCGTCGCGCGCGATGGCCGCGCCGTTGATGCCGCCGCCGACGATCAGCACGTCGCACTCGTACCGCTTCGGTGTGTCATCCACGGGGCCTCCTTCAGGATCACAAACCGATCCAGTGTATGCCGCCTCCATGTCGCCATGTTCGCATGGATCAATGGGTCCGGCACCAGGAAAATCCGCGTGCGCGCCTCCCGGCACGCGCACGCCCATGCCGGCCGCAAGCGTTCGTCCGCCCTGTAGAATCCGGGTATGAGAACGACGAACCGGATCTTCTGATGGCCCAGCAACGCGCCTGGGTGCGCATGCCGTCGGGCAAGCGCCTCGACCTGCTGAACCCGACCCCCTTCGACTGGGACGACGCCGACCTCGCGCTCGGCCTGGCCCGCACCTACCGCTGGGGCGGGCATTCGGCCTGGCCCCTGCCCCTGTCGGTGGCCCAGCATTCGATCACGGTCATGCTGCTGCAGCGCGCCGCGCTCGGCGACCGGGCCGAACCCCTGCTCGAGCTGCGCGAACTGCTGCACGACGCCGAGGAAGGCCTGCTCGGCTTCGATGCGCTGTCGGTCATCAAGCCCTTCCTCGGCGAAGGTTTTCATGCGCTGACGAAACGGCTGGAACACGTGGTCTTCCTGCGCTACGGCCTGCCGTCCTGGACCCCGCTCGACCATGCGCGCCACAAGCGCGCCGACCGCCTGGCAGCGGCCAGCGAAGCCGTGCACGTGGCCGGCTGGTCGCGCGAGGAAGTACGCAGCACGCTCAAGATCCAGGCCGCCGTATTGGAGGATGATCCGCTGGTCGCGCGCTATGGCGGCCGGCCCTGGGAGCCATGGCCGCCGGCGCTGGCCGCCGAGCGTTTTCTTGCCGAACTGCATCGGCTAACGGCAGCGATCCGCTAAGCTCGACGGCATCGTATGGAGGAGACCCCGATGAAACGCATTCTCAGCCTTGTCGCAGCGCTCGCGCTCGCCCTCCCTGTCCAGGCGGCATGTAACGCAGCCGATCAGTTAGTACAAACCTATGGCATCTCGTTTTCGGGTTTCAGGAAGCAGATCCCGAAAGCGCCACGGCCGCTCGAACACGGTGTGCGCACGGCGGACCTGGTCGTCATCCGCCTGCCGAACCAGAAGGGAGACGTGCCCGACGGCTTTGCCCATTCGGCCCTGATCAACAAAGACAACAAACAAGCGTGGATACGGCGCAAGGGCGGCTTCGTACCGGTGGACGAATGGTATGGGCCGGTCAAGCTGGAAACGGTGGATCTCGGGGGCTGTGTTGTCGAACCCTGGCGCTGACAAGGCCGCCGGCCTCGCCGACGCCGCGCAACTCCTGCGCGAAGCGCATTCGCTCCTGATCTGCGCCGGCGCCGGCATCGGCGTCGATTCCGGCCTGCCCGACTTTCGCGGCAACAGCGGCTTCTGGCAAGCCTATCCGGCCTTGCGCGCATCAAACATTGCCTTCCACGAGATCGCCAATCCGGCATCCTTCGCCGACGATCCTGCCCTTGCCTGGGGCTTCTACGGGCATCGCCTGCAGCTCTACCGGGACACGGTGCCGCACCCGGGGTTCACGATCCTGCGCAGGTTGGCCGCCGATATGCCCGGCGGCGCCTTTGTCTTCACGAGCAATGTCGACGGCCAGTTCCAGCGCGCCGGCTTCGACGAGGCGCGCATCGTCGAATGCCACGGCTCGATCCACCACCTGCAATGCACCCTGCCCTGCTCGAACGCGACCTGGACGGCGGACGCATTCATGCCGCTGGTCGACGCGCAGGCTTGCCGGCTGCGCTCGGCGCCGCCGCGCTGTCTGCATTGCGGGGCGCTGGCCCGGCCCAACATCCTGATGTTCAACGACGGCGACTGGATCGCGAACCGGACCGATGCGCAGTTCGAACGGCTGCGGCGCTGGCGCGCAAGGGTGCGCGGAATGGTCGTGATCGAACTCGGCGCCGGCATCGACATTCCCTCTGTGCGGCGCATGAGCCAGATGCAGGGCGTGCCGATCGTGCGCATAAATCCGCGCGCGTCCCAGCTCGACGGCCATCCGGGTGTTGCAATTTCGCTTACTGCACGGGACGCGCTCGAAGCGATGGCTGAGCTGATGCAGCGCAAATAATTGCAGCTAAGTCATTGATTTCATTAGGGCGGCGCTGATATCCACAAGAATTGTGGATAACTGTGTGGACAAGCGCCTCTTGACAAGCCGCAAGCGCAGTATTGATGCGGGTTTCAACAAAATGCCCAATCTACAGGCAGAAATTGTGTCCTTTAAAATCAATGGCTTGCACGCACTGTGCTTTCGTGCACAGGGCCGTTATCAGCAAATTCCTACAAAGTCCTACAACGGGGGATAAGTCAGCTTGAGACACATTCTCTGCGCCATTTCCCCGCCTCACTTCCACGCGCTGCGGGCACGATCGCGCACCAGCATCCGGACACTGTCGGGCATCGGCTTTTTCGATTTCGCCGTGTCCGCCGTGATCCAGACGCATTCCTCGAAATGCTTGAGCATGGCCGGCGTCACGAAGCGGGTGCGCGCCGCATACACATGGCGATCGCCCATCTGCGACTGCTGCTTGATGAAGAAACGGTTCGGTACCACCAGGTGCAGATGTTCCCTGGCGCGCGTCATGGCGACATACAGCAGGCGCCGCTCCTCCTCGATTTCCTCGGCGCTTCCGGTGCTCATATCGGAGGGAATGCAGCCGTCCACCACATTCAGTACGTGCACCGATTTCCATTCCTGGCCCTTGCTCGAGTGGATGGTCGACAGGATCAGATAATCTTCGTCGAGCAGCGGCGGTCCGGCGCGGTCGCTGGTGGCCTCGGGCGGATCGAGCGTGATCTCCGCCAGGAAACTTTCGCGCGTGCCGTGGCCGCCCGCCAGCTGGGCCAGCTGGGCGACGTCGGCCACGCGCACTGTCGCGTCGTCGTGCAGGCGCTCGAGGTGGGGCAAGTACCAGTCGCGCACCAGCTCGATGTCGGCCGGCCAGCGCAAACCCGGCGTGCGCAGGCGCCGGTACAGGGTAACGAAATCCTGCCAGTCGCCCTGGCTTTTCGAGGGCGGCGTGAAGGCCTCGACCGCGTCCAGCGCTTCGGGCGCCGCGGCCATCGCGTCCAGCAGGCGCGTGGCCGTGGCCGGGCCGATGCCCGGAATCAGTTGCAGCACCCGGAAGCCGGCCATGCGCCCGTTCGGGTTCTGGGCAAAGCGCAGCACGGCCAGCACGTCCTTGATGTGCGAGGCTTCCAGGAATTTCAGGCCGCCGAATTTCACGAACGGGATATTCCGGCGCATCAGTTCGAGCTCCAGCGCCGCGCTATGGCTGGCCGCCCGGAACAGCACGGCCTGGGTCGTCAACTTGATGCCCGCTTCGCGGTGTTCGAGGATGCGGTTGCAGACCCAGCGCGCCTGCTCGGCCTCGTCGGGAATCAGGACCAGCTGCGGCAGGCTGCTGGCGACCTTGTCCGTCCACAGCGTTTTCGCGTGGCGCTCGAGCGCGGCGGCGATCACGGCGTTCGAGGCGTCGAGGATCGGCTGGGTCGAGCGGTAATTGCGGTCGAGCGTAATCACCTGCGCCGGCTGCGAGAACTGGCCCGGGAAGTCGAGGATGTTGCGCACCGTGGCGCCGCGGAAGGAATAGATCGACTGGGCATCGTCGCCGACCACCATCACGCCCTCCCCGCCCGGCTTCATGCCGGTGATGATGGCGGCCTGCAGGCGGTTGGTGTCCTGGTATTCGTCGACCAGCACGTGGTCGAACAGGGAACCTATCTCGGGCCCGAGTTCGGGGTCCGAGGCCATCTCGGCCCAGAACAGCAGCAGATCGTCGTAGTCGAGCACATTCTGCTCCTGCTTGGCGTCGACATAGGCGCCGAACAGGCGTTTCAGCTCCGCTTCCCACTCGCAGCACCAAGGGAAGGTGCTCTGCAGAACCAGGTCGAGCGGTTCGCGCGAATTCACGACCCGCGAATAGATCGACAGACAGGTCCCTTTCAGGGGAAAACGCTTGGCGGTCTGGGTCAGCCCGATCTCGTGGCGTACCAGGCCCATCAGGTCTTCGGAGTCGCCGCGGTCGTGGATCGTGAACGATTCGTCCAGGCCGATGCGCCCGGAAAATTCGCGCAGCAGGCGCGCACCGATGCTGTGGAAGGTGCCGGCCCAGGGCAGCGTCGCGACGCCGCCCGCACTGCCTCCCATGATCCTCTGCAGTACATTGCCGGCGCGCTGGGTCATCTCGTTGGCGGCGCGCCGCGAAAAGGTCAGCAGCAGGATCCGCTGCGGATCGGCGCCGGCCATGATCAGGCGCGCCACCCGGTGCGCAAGGGTATTCGTCTTGCCCGAACCGGCGCCGGCCACGACCAGCAAAGGCCGGCTGGCCGCTGCGCCGATGTCGTGCTCGACTGCCAGGCGCTGCGCGGGATTGAGGCTGGCGAAAGGATCGTCGACAGGGGGTAAAGCGGCCGGCACGGATGCAGCCAAAGGATCGGACGAGTGAGCGGGCACAGCGACGGCGGCGGCAGCGGACATGGAAAACTGACAAGGTGAAGACAACGCAACTGTACATTTGTCCAGTAGCGCTTCGCAAGTGCATTTTGCACTTGCTGCCCGATGCGATGTTGTAAAAAGCGTGCACGAGCGTTGCGCGAAGCTCGCGTGTTACGCGATCCTTTTCTGCTAAGTAGCCGTAACCAAAGAACTTTTCCGGATATCCACAAAGTCTGTGAATAACTTTGTGGAAAAGAAGGGGCTTGACAGGCGGAAAACCCGTCCGCATGCGGGTTTCAACAATTTGCCCGTTCGGCGGGCAGCACCGAATTCACGAAAAATCAATGACTTGCGAGATCATGCACAGGACCACCGTGAAGATCGGTGAAGATAAAAAAATGCAACTTATGTGTATAAATGCCGGTCACCAGGCGCAACAAACATGCACCTTTGACATCAAAAAGACAGTGTTGTGGGAAACTTTCAGGAGCGGGAGCGGCGCCGGTGCGGCTCTAGCAGTACCCGCTCGATGACGTGGACGTCGATATCGCGTGTGCGCAGGTATTCGAATGCGGACATGGTATTGCTGCTGTCCTGGACCGCAATGCCGGCATCGACGATGCGGCGCTGGCGCGCGTCGGTCCGGGATTCGTCTATGACTGCCGATATATCCGTTTGCTCGCTTGGGGATTGCTCCATAGTGACCTCGCCTCGTAGGTTGAAGTTTCCTAACGAGTATTCATCAATACAAAAGAATGTCAATGTCAACTTCCTATCGAAAAGTGTAAAAAGTTGAGCGTACGACTTTCTCAAGGGAGCGCCACCGGTACCGGGATCGTCCTAGAATGGCCGTGTTCTCCACCCACTTGCGAGGCACCCATGGCAACGACTCCCGAACCCGACCTGAACCCTGGCGACGAAGCCACCCCGGGCACGCCCGGCGCCGGCGAAGACGTCTGCGAAGCCTGCTCCGGCAGCGGCAAACTGGCCGACGGCAAGCAGTGCCCGCAATGCGGCGGCAGCGGACGCGTCATGCGGGGGATCGGCGGCGGCTGAGCCGAGGACAGGCTGATTCCGGGCGCTTGCGTGACAGAAAGCCGGCTGGGCGCGATAATCGCGGGATGACTTCACCGCCCTCCGCTTTCGAACACCCGCGTCCCGAATCCCTGCTCGACCTGTTCGTCGCCTTTACCGTCCTGGCCCTGCAAGGCTTCGGCGGCGTGCTGGCGGTCGTCCAGCGCGAGCTCGTCGAGCGCAAACGCTGGCTGAGCAACGAAGAGTTCATCGAGGACTGGGCGGTCGCGCAGATCATGCCCGGGCCGAACGTCGTCAACCTGTCGATGATGATCGGCGCCCGCTATTTCGGCCTGCGCGGCGCGCTGACGGCGCTGGCCGGCATGCTGGCCGTGCCGCTGGTGCTGATCCTGCTGCTGGCGATCCTGCACGCGCGCTTTGCCGACAACGCCCAGGTGGCCGGCGCCCTGCGCGGCATGGCGGCGGTCTCGGCCGGCCTGATCGCGGCGACCGGCCTCAAGATGTCGGTGGCGCTCAAGCGCAATCCGGTGCCCCTGCCGTGGTGCGTGGCGATCGGCGCCGCCGGCTTCGTGCTCGTCGCCCTGCTGAAATTTCCCCTGGCTTATGTGCTGCTTGCCCTTGGCGGCCTCGGCTGCGTGCTTGCTTACAGGAACCTGCGATGAACGGCGCCATCCACATCACCCTCGCCTGGCATGACTGGCTGAACCTGTTCGCCCACTACATGCTGTTGTCCCTGATGTCGCTCGGCGGTGCGATCTCGACCACCTCCGAGATGCACCGCTTCCTGGTCGAGCAGCATGGCTGGCTGAGCCAGGCCCAGTTCAACGATTCGATCGCCCTGGCCCAGGCCGCGCCGGGGCCGAACGTGCTGTTCGTGGCCCTGATGGGCTGGAATGTCGGCATGAACGCCGGCAGCACCAGCGCCGCCTTTCTCGGCGTGGCGACGACCATGATCGGGATCCTGCTGCCCTCGACCATCTTCACTTACCAGGTCGCGCAATGGGGCCACCGCAACCGCGAGCTGCGCCCGGTGCGCGCCTTCAAGCAGGGCATGGCGCCGGTCGTGATCGCCCTGCTGCTGTCCACCAGCTGGATTTTGGCCAGTTCGGCGGGCGGCAGCGGCTACCATTGGCCGCTCTGGCTGCTGACGCTGGCCAGCTGCCTCGTCATCTGGCGCACGAAACTGCACCTGCTGTGGGTGCTGGGGGCCGGTGCATTATTGGGAGCGCTCGGCTTCGTGTAAGGAGCGCCTGACAAAACCGTCAGGGCAAGGCGCGGCGCCGAAGACAGTACGAGGGTACGGCGAGGCGCTGCAATGCGGCCATGGCTGATTTGTTAGGCGCTCCAACGCGATGCGCCCGGTTTGCCGAACTGGCATACTTGCGGTATCGATCATCCGGAGCCTTCCATGCTTACTCTCCTCAGCGAACACGCCTCGTTCGGCGGCGTCCAGCGTTTCTACCAGCACGAATCAAGCGCCATCGGCCTGCCGATGCGGTTCTCGGTCTACCTGCCGCCGGACGCCGAAGGAAAACACCTGCCGGTGCTGTTCTACCTCGCCGGCCTGACCTGCACCGAAGAGACCTTCGCGATCAAGGGCGGCTTCCAGCGCGTCGCCGCCGAGGAAGGCCTGATCGTGGTCGCGCCCGATACCAGCCCGCGCGGCGCCGGCGTGCCGGGCGAGACCGACAGCTGGGACTTCGGCGTGGGCGCCGGCTTCTACGTCGACGCGACCGAGGAGCCGTGGTCGCGCCACTACCGCATGTACAGCTACATCCTCGAGCTGCGCGAACTGGTGCTGCGCGAATTCGGCGCCGACGCCGAACGCTGCGGCATCTTCGGCCACTCGATGGGCGGCCATGGGGCACTGGTGCTGGCCCTGCGCAAGCCCGAGCTGTTCCGTTCGGTGTCGGCCTTTGCGCCGATCGCCGCCCCGAGCCGCTGCCCCTGGGGCGAAAAAGCCTTCGGCGGCTACCTGGGCCCGGACCGCGCGCGCTGGCGCGCCTGGGACGCCACCGAGCTGGTGGCCGAGGGTCCGGTGCGCTTCCCGCAAGGCATCCTGGTCGACCAGGGCCTGGCCGACAAATTCCTGCCGGACCAGCTCAACCCCGAGGCCTTCGAGGCCGCCTGCAGCGCCGCCGGCCAGCCCCTGACCCTGCGCCGCCACGCCGGCTACGACCACGGTTATTACTTCATCGCCAGCTTCGTCGAAGACCACTTGCGCTTCCACCGCCGCCAGCTCGGCTAACGCTTTCACACGCTCGTTTTGACCGGCGGAACTGCTTTCAGTTCCGCCTGGTTGCACCATTCCTGCCCTCCCGCAAAGCCGCCCCAAAGCGGACTCGCGAAGCCCTTTCGACCCTTGAAAATGCCCTTGCGCTGCCCTATAAAACAGGTGCGGCGCCATGCCGCGCTTGTTCATCCATTATAAAAGGAGGCTTACCATGAATCTCGTCAGGAGAGGCAGTTCGCCCCTGGCGGCCTATCGCCCCGGCACAGTCGAGGACGGGTTTGGCCGCCTCGTCGAAAGCATGTTCGAAGATTTCTTTGCGCCCATGACCGTGGGAGCCGGCCTGCGCCAGGGAGATACCAGCATCCCGCGCCTGGACATGACCGAGAGCGAGCAAGCCTATGAAATTCAGGCCGAAATGCCGGGCGTCGAGAAGGAAGACCTGAAGGTGGCGATCGACCATCAGCGCGTCACCATCGAAGGAGAATGCCGCAAGGCAAACGAGCGGCGCGAGGGCGAAAACGTGGTGTATTCTGAACGTTCAGCACGCAAGTTCATGCGCAGTTTCACCCTGCCTGGCGAAGTCGACGATGCGGCTGCGGAGGCAAAGCTGGAAAACGGGGTGCTGCACCTGACGCTGCCGAAGAAACAGGGCGGCGCAGCGCGGCGGCTTGAAATCCACTGAGCCTGCGGTCGCAATCCACGCATGCCAGCTGCGGCTGGCATGCAGGGAATCGGGGTGATCACGATGGCCGAGGTCCGCCGTTTCAAGAACCGCGCGCAGGCCGGCAAATTGCTCGCGAAAGCGCTGGGCGTTTACGCGCACCAGCCTGACGCGGTCGTGCTGGCACTGCCGCGCGGCGGCGTCCCGGTTGCGTTCGCAGTGGCGATGACGCTCGATCTCGAGCTCGACATCCTGCTGGTGCGCAAGCTGGGCCTGCCCTACCAGCCCGAGTACGCCATCGGCGCGGTCGGCAGCGGCGGCGTGCGGGTCTTGCAGCCGGGCGTGCCCGGGCTGCTGGGCGTGACACAGGAACAGGTCGACGCGATCACCGCGCGCGAACTGCTCGAGATCGAACGGCGCACCCGCCTCTACCGGGGCGGGCGCGCGCAGCCGGTGCTGGGCGGCCGGACGGTGATCATCGTCGACGACGGCATCGCCACCGGTTCGACGATGCTGGCCGCGGTGCAGGTGGCGCGCGGGCATGACGCCCGGCGCGTCGTCGTCGCCGCACCGGTCGCCCCGCCCGATACGCTCGCGGCGCTGGAGGCGGTGGCCGACGAAGTGGTCTGCCTGGCAGCACCGCCGCATTTTCGCGCGGTGAGCCAGTGGTACGAGACGTTCGACCAGACGAGCGACGAGGAAGTGCAGGACTTGCTGGCAATGGCCTGGCGCAGCGGGGCAGATCGCACGCCCCGCATGCAACCCTAGAGCGCCCTGGAGCTCGCCTTCGGGTATTCAGGCGCTTTTGGCAACTGAAGCAACCAACAGAAAGGACACAACATGCGACACACCACCACTACCGACAGCAGCATCGAAGCAGGCGATCTGGTCAAGTTGCTGGGCGGAGCCGCCGCAGGCGCCCTGCTGATGTACATGCTCGATCCCGACCGCGGCAGCGCACGACGCGCCACCTCGACCTCGGCGCTGCGCAACGCGGGTACGCGTACCGGCAGTGCGCTCGGCAATGCCTGGCACGGCATTGGCGAGCGCATCGGCAAGGCGGCCCGCCAGGCCGGCGACGCCGCCAGCGAGATGCTCGAGGACGCCAGCGACACCGCCGGCAAATATGTCGACGAAGCCAGCTCGCGCGCAAGCAAATATGCCGACGAAGCCGGCTCGCGCGCGAACCGCATGCTGGAGTCGGCCAAGCCGAACGGCTCGGCCCGCCGCAGCTATGAAGATGCGGTCGACGGCGCATCGCGCATGCTCGACGACGCATCGAGCAGCGCCAGTGCCGCCGCATCGCGCTTTGGCCGCATGGCCAGCAATGCCGCCGGCAGCGCAGCCAGGGCCCTGCACCTGGAGAACCGCGACGACCTGTCTGCCCTGCTGCGCAACCCGGCCGTGGTCGGTGGCGGCGTGCTCGGCCTGATCGGGCTGTTCCGCCGCTCGCCGGTGGGCGCCGCAGTTGCCCTGGGCGCGCTCGCGCTCGCCGCACGCAGCAGTGGCGGCGGCGGTTCGGCCCTGGCGAAGCTGCTCGGCAGCGGCCGCGGGCGCAGCATCGACCTCGAAAAATCGATCCGCATCGACGCCTCGCCGGACGAGGTGTACGACATGTGGAGCAACTACGAAAACTTCCCGCGCTTCATGTCGCACGTGGTCGACGTGCGCGACATGGGCCGCCGCCGCTCGCACTGGGTCGTGCAGGGTCCGGCCGGCACCCAGTTCGAATTCGATTCCGTGCTCACCGAGCAGACGAAGAACCGGCGCCTGGCCTGGCGCAGCGAACCGGGCGCGCAGATCCCGAATGCGGGCTCGGTCGAGTTCGAGCCCTACCGTGGCGGCACCCGCGTCACCGTGCGCCTGTCCTACTCTCCGCCGGCCGGCGCCATCGGCCATGGCCTGGCCTCGCTGTTCGGGTCCGACCCGAAAGGCCAGATGGACGACGACCTGGCGCGCATGAAGCAATACATCGAGCGCGGCAAGATTCCGCACGATGCGGCGCAGCGCGAGAAGTCGGGCAGCCGCTTCCTGCACTGACGCCATGACGGCCGCGATCGACATCAGCGCGGCCGCGCTGGCGGCCGCCGCCCGTCCGCTCTCCGGTGGACCGGGCGACTACGACGCCCTGATGAATCTCGTGGGCGACGCCCGCTTCGTGCTGATCGGCGAAGCGACCCACGGCACCCACGAGTTCTACGAGGAACGGGCGCGCCTCACCCAGCGCCTGATCCGCGAGAAGGGATTCACCGCAGTTGCGGTCGAGGCCGACTGGCCCGATGCCTATCGTGTCAACCGCTACGTACGCGGCGAAGGCCTGGACGCCGACGCCGATGCCGCGCTGTCCGGCTTCGAACGCTTTCCGGCCTGGATGTGGCGTAACGCCGATGTCGCCACCTTCATCGACTGGCTGCGCACCCACAATGCCGGGGTCAGGGCGGGGCCGAAGGTCGGCTTCTACGGACTCGACCTCTACAGCCTGTTCACCTCGGTACGCGAAGTCCTCAATTACCTGGACAAGGTCGACCCGACCGCCGCCGAGGAAGCCCGGCGCCGCTATGCCTGCTTCGACCATTACGGCGAAGACAGCCAGCATTATGGTTACGCCACCGGCGTCGGCCTCTCCGAATCCTGCCAGCAAGGGGTGTTGACCCAGCTGCAGGAACTGCAGCAGCGCGCCTTCGACTACATGCATGCCGACGGCGCCTCCAGCGAAGACGCTTTTTTCTACGCCCAGCAGAACGCGCGCCTGGTGAAGAACGCCGAGGAATACTACCGGACCATGTTCCGTGGCCGGGTCTCGTCCTGGAACCTGCGCGACAGCCACATGGCCGAGACGCTCGACGCCCTCGCGCGCCACCTGTCGAAGGGCGGCGAGTCCGCCAAAATCGTGGTCTGGGAACACAATTCGCACATCGGCGACGCCCGCGCCACCCATATGGGGAACCTGGGCGAATGGAATGTGGGCGAACTCGTGCGCAAGGCCTACCCGGGCCAGACCTGCCTGGTGGGCTTTTCGACCTACGAGGGCCATGTGACGGCGGCCTCGGAGTGGGACGGCCCGGCCGAGCGCAAGCGCGTGCGTCCCGGCATGTCCGGCAGCTACGAGGAATTGCTGCACCATGTCGGCCTGCCGCGCTGCTACCTGAACCTGCGCGACGAAGGCCCCGCGCGCCGCCTGCTGCTGGAGGAGCGCCTGGAACGGGCGATCGGCGTGCTGTATTTGCCGCGCACCGAACGCCAGAGCCATTACTTCAAGGCCCAGCTGGCCCAGCAGTTCGATGCCGTCATCCACATCGACCAGACCGAAGCACTGGTGCCGCTCGACGCGACCAGCGGCTGGCATTCGGGCGAGCCGCCGGAAACGTATCCGGAAGGGATTTAAGACCGTCTCCATGGACGGTATCCGCAACAATTCTCCAACAATAAACTTTCCTCACGCCACCGCTTTCCTGCCGCCTTTTGATACGATGCTCGGGTTTATCACCAGGCAAGGCAAGGCAAGTGGATGAGTAAATACACGCTGAACATCAACGGCAAGCGGCAGGAGGTCGATGTCGAAGCCGACACCCCACTGCTGTGGGCGCTGCGCGACGCGCTCGGACTGGTCGGGGCCAAGTACGGCTGCGGCGCGGGCCAGTGCGGCGCCTGCACCGTGCACATCGATGGCGCGCCGACCCGTTCCTGCCTGTTGCCGGTGTCGAACATCGGCAAGGCGAAGATCACGACCATCGAAGGGCTGGCCAGGGACCATCGCCATCCGCTGCAGCTCGCCTGGCAGGAACTCGACGTGCCGCAGTGCGGCTACTGCCAGTCGGGCCAGATCATGAGCGCCTGCGCCCTCCTGAAACAGCACCCGAAACCGACCGACGCCCAGATCGACGAAGCGATGGCCGGCAACCTGTGCCGCTGCGCGACCTATACCCGCATCCGCGCCGGCATCCACCGCGCCGCCGAGATCGCCGAGAGCGCGAAACACGGAAAGGGCAAGGCATGAACGCGCCCCTGTCTTCCTCGCGCCGCGGCTTCCTGCGGGCCGCCGGCGCCGGTGCCCTCGTCATCGGCATGGGTCCGGGCGGCGTGCTCGCCGCACAGAACGCGGGCAAGCCGGCGGAAGAATTCGCGCCGAACGTCTTCATCCGCATCGGCCGCGACGGCGTCGTGACCCTGATATCGAAGCAGCCGGAAATCGGCCAGGGCATCAAGACTTCGCTGCCCATGGTCATCGCCGAAGAGCTCGAAATCGACTGGAAAGACGTGCGCATCGTCCAGGGCGACCTGAACCCGGCCTACGGCAGCCAGGGCGCGGGCGGCTCGACCTCGACGCCGACCAATTACAACGATTTCCACCGCCTGGGCGCGACCGCGCGCACGGTGCTGGTCCAGGCGGCAGCCCAGGCCTGGGGTGTCCCGGCCTCCGAATGCCGCGCGCTTCATGGCGCCGTCCACCATGCCGCCAGCGGCCGCAAGCTCGGCTACGGCGCGCTGGTGCCAAGCGCATCGCAACTGGCGCTGCCGGACGCTGCCCAGGTCCAGCTGAAGGACCCGGCCACCTACACCCTGCTCGGCACCCGCGTCGGCGGCGTCGATAACGCGGCCATCGTCAGCGGCAAGCCGCTGTTCGGCATCGACGTGCAATTGCCAGGCATGCTGTACGCGGTGTATGCGAAATGCCCTGTGTTCGGCGGCAAGCCGGTCAGTGCCAACCTGGCGGCGATCAAGGCCATGCCGGGCGTGAAGGATGCCTTCATCGTCGAGGGCACCGGGAACCTGAACGGCCTGCGTCCGGGCGTGGCGATCGTCGCCACTTCGACCTGGGCGGCGTTCAAGGCGCGCCGTGCGCTGGAAGTGACATGGGACGAAGGCGCCGGCGCCGGCCACAGCTGGGCCGGTTTTGCAGCCCAGGCCGAGGCCGCCGCCGGCAAGCCGGGCACGACGGTATTGCGCCAGGACGGCGACGTGCGCGCGGCCCTGGCCGGTGCCGCAAAAACCGTGGAAGCAAGCTACCGCTATCCCTTCATCTCGCATGCCAGCATGGAGCCGCAGAACTGCACCGCCCTGTTCAAGCCGGCGGACGGCACGCTGGAACTGTGGGCGCCGACCCAGAACCCGGGCGCCGGCCAGGCCCTGATCAGCGCGACCTTCGGCATCCCGAAGGAAAAGATCGTGCTCCACATCATCCGCAGCGGCGGCGGCTTCGGGCGGCGCCTCAGTTCGGACTTCATCGTCGAGGCCGCGGCCATCGCGCAACGGGTCAAGGCGCCGGTGAAACTGACCTGGACCCGCGAAGACGACCTGCAGCACGACCATTTCCGCGCCGGCGGTTTCCACCACCTGCGGGGCGGCGTCGATGCCCAGGGCAAGCTGGTCGCCTGGCACAACCATTTCGTCACCTTCGCCAACCGCATCGAGCGCGACGGCAAGAGCATTTTGCAGCCGGGCAGCGGCGGCAGCCTGTCCGGCGACGAATTCCCGGGACGCTGGCTGGCCAACTGCCTGCTCGAGCAGACCGCCCTCGAATGCCGGATCCCGATGGGACCGTGGCGTGCGCCGGGCAGCAATGTGTTTTCCTGGGTCTTCCACAGTTTTATCGACGAGCTGGCCCATGCGGGCGGGCGCGACCCGATCGAATTCCGCCTGGAACTGCTGGGAGAGAAGGACATCGTTCCCGGCACCGGCGAACGGGGACAGCCCTATAGCGTCGTGCGCATGAGGAATGTGTTGAAGGAAGTGGCCGAGAAGTCCGGCTGGGGCAAGAAGCAGTTCGCGCGCGGCCAGGGCGCGGGCGTCGCCTTCCACTTCAGCCATCGCGGTTATGTGGCGGAAGTGGCGGAGGTGACGGTCTCGAAGTCGGGCGAACTGAGGGTCGACCGGGTGGTCGTGGTGACCGACATCGGCGCCCAGATCGTGAATCTCTCCGGCGCCGAGAACCAGGTGCAGGGCTCGGTGATCGACGGCCTGTCGACGCTGCTGCACCCGGAACTGAACATCGAAGGCGGTCGCGTGGTGCAGAGCAACTTCCACGAGTACAAGCTGCTGCGCATGCCGGAAACGCCGCCGCGGATCGACATCCATTTCCTGAAGACCGATTATGCGGTCACGGGACTGGGCGAGCCGGTGCTGCCGCCGCTCGCCCCGGCAGTATGCAATGCGATCTTCGCCGCGACGGGCAAGCGCGTGCGCGAACTACCGCTCAGCAAGACCGACCTGAGCTGGAGCTGATCGGGGAAGCCGGGCGCCGGGCTCAGGCCCGGCCTGGCCGATTGTGCGCAGGGTCGACGTCGAGCCCGCCGTTGTAGTCGAGGATGGCCGTCGCGCGCTCGATCTGACTGGCGTCGGCCACCGTGACCGTCATCACGCACAGGTCGCCGCGATCGGCGGGCTTGAAGACATCCTTGTAATCGGTACCGCCCTTCACCTGAGGCGAATCGCCGACATAGAAATTGCTCTCGGCAGGACCTGCTTCGTCGGTGGTCACCTTGATATCGATGCCGTCGCCGTCGAACCCCTCTGCCAGCAAGGTCTTGCGCGCCTGGTCGGCCGCCGCGAAGTCGGGCAGCACACGTACGATCTGCTTGTTCATGGTCGCTCCATTGTTGCAGTTGTGACCACCGTACCAGAATCCTTTTCCCTGCGGCGCCCGCCCGGGATGGTGCCGCGCTGTCGGCGTTTGAACACACGTAAAACGGAAGGTCATACGGAACATGCCCGCCGGGTCCGGTTTGACGCCATTCGCGCTCGCCCCGCTGCAATTTTTTAGTACAATCAGGAAATGTTGTGGCACGCGGAAGCCACACGGAGACACAGTGTCAATCGTTTAATCATAGAGCATAAGCTGAGCATAAGAAGATGAAGATTTCGCACCGGATTGCCGCCTCCCGTCCCCTCGCAACGACCGCCATGCACGGCCGCGTCGAAGCCTTCCGCAACGAGGGCATGGGCATCATCGATTTCTCGATCGCGATCTCGCACTTCCCTCCCCCGGCGCCGGTGCTGGACGCCGTGACGGCCGCCGTGCAGGAAGAACGCACCATGCCCTATACCGGCGTGGCCGGCGCGCTCGATGTGCGCCGCAGCCTGTGCACCAAGCTGCAACGCGAAAACGGCATCGACGCCAAAGCCGGCGAGATCATCGTCACCAACGGCGCCAAGCAGGCCCTGTACGAGGCGCTGTATGCGATGACCGATCCGGGCGACAGCGTGCTGATCTTCAAGCCGCACTGGCCCGCCTATGTCACCACCTGCCAGCTGCTCGGCCTGACCCCTGTGCTGGTCGACCTGCCCGACCAGGTGACGCCCGCGACGCTGGGCGCCTGCCCGCGCGCCGACCTCGTCATCATCAACAATCCGCACAACCCGACCGGCAAGGTCTATACGAAGCAGGAGCTGGAGGCGATCCGCGACTGGGTAGAAGCCAACGGCTCCCAGGTGATCG
This sequence comes from Massilia sp. LXY-5, assembly GCF_059801075.1. NCBI lineage: Bacteria > Pseudomonadati > Pseudomonadota > Betaproteobacteria > Burkholderiales > Oxalobacteraceae > Massilia > Massilia sp. LXY-5. The sequence continues at coordinate 926,358 of NZ_JBNNEH010000002.1, read as the reverse complement.
TCGACGAGAGCTACGAACACCTCAGCTTCGGCCCGGCCCACACCAGCTTCGCCACCCTGTGCGACTGGCGCGCGCTCGGCGTGGTGACGATCTTCTCGGCTTCGCAGAGCTACGCGATGATGGGCTGGCGCCTCGGCTTTGCGCTGGCCCCGCTCGAGATCGCCGAGGCGATGCAGACCTTGCAGGGTCCGATCACGGCGGCCGCCTCGCACCTGGCCCAGGTCGCGACCGTCGCCGCCTTCGACTGCGGCCCCCAGCAGCACATGATCGACGAATACCGCGAGCGCCGCGACACGGTGCTGCGCCACGTGCGCGAAGTGCCGTGGATCGAGATGAAGTGTCCCGATTCCGGCCCCTACCTGTGGGGCGACGTGCGCGCGCTCACCCATGACACCGAGGCCTTCGCCGAAGCGCTGCTGGCCGAGGAAGGCGTGGCCATCATGCCGGGCGACGCGCTCGGCGTGCCCGGCTTCATCCGCATCGGCTACATCCGCGACGACACCTGGACGCTGATGGAAGGCGTGCGGCGCCTGGTCGCATTCGGCGACCGGATGGCAGCGCGACGATGAAACCGCCGCGCGCACCCTTCAAGCCGGGCAGCCTGCGCAGCCGGCTGATGCTGCTGGTCGCGCTGGCGATCCTGCCGCTGGCCCTGATGACCATCCTGGGCGGGCTGCGCGAACGCGAGCAGGCGGTCGAGGCCTCCCAGGACAACCTGCGCCGCCTGACCAACCTGGCCGCGGCCAACGAAGCGCAATCGGTCGAGCGCGCGCGGCAGATCCTGGTGGATCTCGCCAGCGTCCCCGACCTGCTGGGCGAAACGCCGCGCTGCAATGCGCTGCTGGCGGACGTCCTGGACCGCAACGAAGGCTATGTCAACTTCGGCCTGATCCAGCTGAACGGCGACGTCACCTGCAGCGCCGTGCCGATGCTCCATTCGGTCAACCTGGGCGACCGCAGCCACTTCAAGCGCGCCATCTCCGAACGCCGCTTCATCGCCGGCGACTACGTGTTCGGCCGCGTGATCCGGCGCCACACGATCAACCTCACCTATCCGGTGATCGACCGCAGCGGCAAGGTCGTCGCCGTCGTCTTCGCGGCAATGGACCTCGCCGGCCTCGACACCTTTGTCGCCGACATCAACCTGCCGCCCGGCTCGGTTTTGGTGACGACCGACGCCAACGGCACCATCATCTCGCGCCGTCCCGACCCCGAGCGCTGGTTCGGCACCAAGGTCTCGACCGCGATGCGCGACGCCATGCGCGAGGCCGTGAAAGGCGGCGGCCGGCGCGCCGTCGTGCTGCGCGACGACGACGATGTCGAACGCCTGCACACCTTCGCCCGCGTGGGCGCGCCTTCGCTGTCGGACTACACGGTCACGATCGGCATCCCGGTCGACACCGTCACGGCGGGCGCACGCCGCGCCCAGCTGATGTCGCTGGTCGGCCTGGCCGCCACCACCATGCTGGCGCTGCTCGCGGCCTGGCTGGCCGGGGACGTGCTGATCGTGCAGCGCGTGCGCAAACTGATGGACACGGCGCGCCGCATCGCCGCCGGCGACCTCGACGCCCGCTCGGGCATCGCTTACGAGCGCGAAGAAATCGGCCAGCTGGCCGAGGCGCTGGACGAGATGGCGGCGACCTTGCAAAAGAAGGAAGCGGCGCGCGGCCTGGCCGAACGCGAACTGCGCGCGGCCGACCAGCGCAAGGACGAATTCCTCGCCATGCTGGCGCACGAATTGAGGAATCCGCTGGCGCCGATCAGCACCGGCGCGCACCTGTTGAAACTGCTCCACTCGGACAACGCCCAGATCACGCAGACCTGCGCCATCATCGCGCGCCAGGTCGAGCACATGACGGGCCTGGTCGACGACCTGCTCGACGTGTCGCGCGTGACGCGCGGCCTGGTCTCGATCTCGACCCAGGTGCTCGACCTGCGAAAAGTGATCGACGACGCGGCCGAGCAGATCCGCCCCCTGATTTCGACCCGCCGCCACAGCGTCGTGCTCGACCTGCCGTCCAGCCCGGCCACGGTCAAGGGCGACCATAAGCGGCTGGTGCAAGTGGTGGCCAACCTGCTCAACAACGCGAACAAGTACACGCCCGAAGGCGGACGCATCGAACTGGGCCTGGCTGAAGACGGCGCCGACTACGTGCTCACCGTGCGCGACGACGGCATCGGCATGGAGCCGCAGCTGGTCTCCCGCGTGTTCGACCTGTTCACCCAGGCCGAACGTACGCCGGACCGCTCGCAGGGCGGCCTGGGCCTGGGCCTGGCGCTGGCGAAAAGCCTGGTCGAACTGCACGGCGGGACGGTGCGGGCGGAAAGCCGCGGTCTCGGCCAGGGCAGCACCTTCACCGTGCGCCTGCCGCGCCACAGCCAGGAAGTGCTGACCCCGGTGGCGCAGAGCGCGGGCCACGCGCAGGCGGTCAAGCCGCTGAAAGTGCTGCTGGTCGACGACAACCTGGACGCCGCGCACACGCTGCAGCTGTTCCTGGCCGCCGGCGGCCACCGGGTCGAAATCGCCTACTGCGGCGCCGACGCGATCGAACTGGCGCGCGTGTTCGTGCCCGACGTCTGCCTGCTCGACATCGGCCTGCCCGACTTCGACGGCAACGAACTGGCCCGCCGCCTGCGCCGCCTGCCGCAAGCCACCGGCGCCACGCTGGTCGCCATGACCGGCTACGGCCGCCAGCAGGACCGCGACGCCGCCGTGGCGGCGGGCTTCGATCGTTACATGGTCAAGCCGGTCAATACGGTGGAGTTGTCGGATTTGCTGGCCGATGCGGCGGCGGAGCAGCATCCGCGGTAGGGTGGGCACTTGTGCCCACGCGGTGATAGGTAGCGGCTCCGTTACCGTGCTCGATGATCTTCCAGCCGCGTATCACCGCGTGGGCATGAATGCCCACCCTACGAAAACCACTCCGCCCCGCATTCCCGTATCATGCCGATTCGACATGAAGGGGGATGAATGGAATCGGTAGGCGTCGTACTCGCAATGCTGCTGGCGGTGATCGGCAGCGGTTACCTGGTGCGGCTGCTGCCCTTCGCGGTGCCGCTGCCGCTGGTGCAGATCGCCCTCGGCGCCGTCATTGCCGGCGTCCTCAAGCGCGGCGTCGCGCTCGATCCCGAGATCTTCTTCCTCCTGTTCCTCCCGCCTTTGCTGTTCCTCGATGGCTGGCGCATTCCGAAGGTCGGCCTGTTCCGCGACAAGGGCACGATCCTCGAGCTGGCCCTGGGCCTGGTCGTGTTTACGGTGCTGGGCGCCGGCTTCCTGATCCACTGGCTGGTGCCGACCATGCCGCTGCCCGTGGCCTTTGCGCTGGCCGCGATCGTCGCGCCCACTGACCCGGTGGCCGTGTCCTCGATCGCCGCGCGGGTGCCGATCCCGCACCGCCTGATGCACATCCTCGAGGGCGAATCGCTGCTGAACGACGCCACCGGCCTGGTGTGCTTCCGCTTCGCCGTCGCCGCCGCGATGACGGGCGCGTTTTCGCTCGCCAGCGCCTCGTTCACCTTCCTCTGGGTGGCCCTGGCCGGCATCGCCTGCGGCGTCGCGATCACGGTCAGCGTGGCCTTCATCCAGCGTGTGGCGGCCCAGCGCCTGGGCGAGGAACCGGGCTCGCCGATCCTGGTGAACCTGCTGATCCCCTTCGGCGCCTACCTCGCGGCCGAACACATCGAAGCCTCGGGCATCCTGGCCGCCGTCTCGGCCGGCGTCACGATGAGCTTTGTCGAACTCTCGGGCCGCGCGCTGGCGACGACCCGCGTGCGCCGCGCCGTGGTCTGGGACACGGTGCAGTTCTCCCTGAACGGCGTGATGTTCGTGCTGCTCGGCGAACAGCTGCCCGAGATCGTGCAACGCGCCCTGCACGACGCCCGGCTCGATGCGGACATGACGCCGATGTCGCTGCTCGGCACGGCCCTCGCCATCAGCCTGGGCCTGATCCTGCTGCGCCTGGTGTGGGTCTGGGTCTCGCTGCGCCTGACGATCCTGAAAGCCCGGCGCCACGGCCAGCACGTCTACACGCCGAACTTCCGGCTGGTGGTCGCCACCTCGCTGGCCGGGGTGCGCGGCGCGATCACGATGGCGGGCGTGCTGACCCTGCCCCTGACGCTTCCCGGCGGCGCGCCCTTCCCCGCCCGCGACCTGGCGATCTTCTATGCCAGCGCCGTCATCATCGTGTCGCTGCTGGTGGCCAGCATCGGCCTGCCGCGCGTGCTGCGCAACCTGGAAGTCCCGGACGAACCGGCCGAACTGGCCGAAGAAGACCGCGCACGCCACGATGCCGCCCTCGCCGCCATCGCTGCCATCGACAAGGCTGCCCACGGCCACGCCGACAAGGAACATGACGCCGACGTCCACGCCAGCGCCGTCGACCATGTGCGCGGCGTCTACGAGCATCGGCTGGGCGTGGGCGGCCTGTACGACCCGTCGCGCGTGCGCGTGGCGGAACAGGCCGAGCGCGAATACCGGCTCGCCGCCTTAAAGGCAGAACGCACGGCGATCCTGGCGCTGGTGCACGCGCGCGAACTGTCGGACGAAATCGCGCGCAAGCTGCTGCGCGAGATCGACCTGGTCGAGTCCAGGTACGGCTGAGGGACTTGCAGAACCGTTCGGCCGGCGCCGATAAAAAGAAACGCGCCCCCGTCGCTTTCCTCCAACGCAGGCGCGCACGGCCGGCGCCACGATTGTCAAGGACCCGAAACTGCGCCAGAATTCTGCTCAACCATTTGGGAGAGAAGGAGCCGGCGATGCAGACTTCCATCCATGTTGCCGATGCCCTGAGCGCGAGGCGCGCCCTGGGAGCGCTGATCTTCGGCTTTTTCGGCAGCGTCCTGCTCGAGGTCTGGAACGAGCGTGCGCATGCCGGCTTGCCGCTGGCCCTGACGATCGGCGCGCTCGGCCTGGTCCTGTTCATGTTTGCCGGCATGCGTTACCGGCGCCATGCACCGGCCCTGGCCGGCGAACCCGACTCGGCGGAAAAGCGCCGCGCCGACCGTGTGTTCAACCTCGTGAACCTGGGCCAGTGGCTGCTGATCCTGGTGCTCGGCAATGTCATGGCCAACCTGGGACTGGGCGACTGGGTGGTGCCGATGGCGATCGCCGTGATCGGCCTGCACTTCGTGCCGCTGGCGCGCGTGTACCGCAACCCGCCCCATTACCTCACCGCATGCGCGATGGTTGCCCTGGCGCTGTCGTATCCCTTCCTCGCACCGGGCGGGGCGCGCGATCCGGTCGGCTTTCTCGGCACCGGGCTGATCTTGTGGATGAGTGCCCTGTGGGCGCTGCGCCCTGCCCGTGGCACCGCGCCCGTAGCTTCGACACCGGCAGCTTAAGCCGGCATCCTTTCCTCAGGGCGCAGGGTCAGCACCTGCACGCCATTGCGGGTCACGGCCACGGTGTGCTCGAACTGTGCCGAGAGCTGCCCGTCGCGTGTGACGACGGTCCAGCCGTCATCCTCGGTCCGTACCGCACGCCGCCCCTGGTTGAGCATCGGTTCGATGGTGAACACCATGCCTTCGCGCAGCACCAGGCCTGTCTGCGGTTTCCCCCAGTGCAGCACCTGCGGCGGCTCGTGCATTTCGCGGCCGATCCCGTGCCCGCAGTATTCCCGGACGACCGAATAGCCGTTGCGCCGCGCATGGCGCTCGATCGCATGCCCGACGTCGCCCAGCGTCGCACCCGGACGCACGGCCTTGATGCCCTTCCACATCGCCTGGTAAGTCACCTGCACCAGCCGTTCGGCCAGCGGCGACACCGCCCCGACCAGATAGGTCTTGCTGGAGTCGGCGATATAGCCGTTCTTCTCCAGCGTGATGTCGAAATTCACGATGTCCCCGTCCTGCAGCAGCTCGCTCGTCGATGGCACGCCATGGCAGACCACGTTGTTGCGGGAAGAATTCAGGGCATAGGCATAGCCGTATTGCCCCTTGCTGGCCGGCCGCGCCTTCAGCTCGTCGACGATCAGGCTGTCGACCAGGTCGTTGACCTGCATGGTGGACATGCCGATCAGGCTCAGCCGGTCCAGGTGGCCGAACACCTGCGCCAGCAGCTTGCCCGATTCGGCCAGCAGGGCGATCTCTTCCGGCCGCTTGGTCATGTCGAGGCCACCCGGATGGCGTCCTCCATGATGCCCGCCGCCCGCAGCTCGCGCGCCATGAGCTCGTTGAAACTCAGGGTCGGATTCAATTCGGCCAGCATGCCGATCCTGACCCAGAACGCCGCCTGCGCGTTGATCGAGCGGTGCGACACACTGCTCCCCTTGCGAATCTGGTCGTGCAGATCGTCGTCGATGTTAACAATGCCCATGCCAAACCCCTTATATACGATTTATATACGGATCATATATTGTCGATCGAGCATAGTGCAAGCGATCTTTGCTGATCCAGGTCATCGTCCTGCCCCGCGCGCTGCGTTAGCTCCCGAACGGTACGCACATGTGGAAGGCGTAAGATCGGTCCGGCACATTGACTCCAGAGCCGCGACCATGACCCTCGACGCCCAGACGCAGCAAGACCCTGCACCGCTCAGCGATCCGCCCGCCGCCGCCAAGGCGGCCGGGCTGCGCTACGTCCACGACGACCGGCCCGGCATCCGGCGCGAGCCGGCGCAAGAAGGTTTTAATTACTTCTCGGCCAAGGGCGAGCCGATCGAGGACGAGGCGACCCTGAAACGCATCAAGTCGCTCGTCATCCCGCCGGCCTGGACCGAGGTCTGGATCTGCCCCCAGGCCAACGGCCACCTGCAGGCGACCGGGCGCGATGCGCGCGGGCGCAAGCAATACCGCTACCACCCGAAATGGCGCAGCGTGCGCGACGAGGTGAAGTACGAGCGGATGATCAATTTCGGCAAGGCCCTGCCCGCGATCCGGGCCGAAGTGGACCGCGCCCTGAAACTGCCCGGCCTGCCGCGCGAAAAAATGCTGGCGACCATCGTCTACCTGCTCGAGGCGACCATGATGCGGGTCGGGAACGAGGAATATGCGCGCACCAACAAATCCTTCGGGCTGACCACCCTGCGCAACCGCCACGTGAAAGTCGACGGCAGCGAGGTCGCCTTCTCTTTCCGGGGCAAGAGCGGCGTCTACCACAAGATCAAGGTGCACGACCGGCGCGTGGCGCGCATCATCCGCAGCACGCGCGACCTGCCCGGCCAGGAACTGTTCCAGTACGTGGGCGAAGATGGCGAGACACATAGCATCGATTCTTCCGACGTCAACGATTACCTGCGCAGCATTACCGGCGAAGACTATACGGCCAAGGATTTCCGTACCTGGTCGGGTACGGTGCTGGCCGCCCTCGCCTTGCAGGAATTCGAGAAGTTCGATTCCGAAACCCAGGCCAAGAAGAACGTCGTGCGCGCCATCGAGTCGGTGGCGCAAAAGCTCGGCAACACGCCCTCGGTCTGCCGCAAATGCTATGTGCATCCGGCCGTGCTCGACGCCTACATGGAAGGCGCCGTGATCGAGGCCATGCGCGAACGCACCGAACAGGAGCTGGTCGAAGACCTGCACGCGCTCCAGCCCGAGGAAGCAGCCGTGCTCGCCATGCTGCAGCAGCGCCTGGCGCACGAGGCCGAAGCCGCCTCGGGCAACCAGAAGAAGGCTGCCTGAGCGTCGGCCTCTCCCCCTTTTCAACGATTCCAAGGACATTCATGAGCAAGAAGACCGCATCGACTTTCGATCTGCAGGAAGGCCATTGCAGCATCGACTGCGTGGCCCGTTTCGAACACCAGGTGACGGGCGTCACCGTCTCCGAGGACAATCGCATCTTCGTCAATTTCCCGCGCTGGACCGAAGACGCGCCGGTCTCGGTGGCCGAAGTGCTGGCCGACGGCAGCGTCAAGCCCTATCCGGACGAAGAATGGAACGCCTGGCGCAATGCGAAGAAGGACGAGCTGAGTCCGGAAGACCACTGGGTCTGCGTGCAGAGCGTCGTCGCCGACGGCCGCGGCAGCCTGTGGGTACTGGACCCGGCCGCGCCGGCGCAAAGCCATGTGGTCGACGGCGGACCGAAGCTGGTGCGCATCGACCTCGCCACCAACAAGGTGAAACAGACCATCGCCTTCGATGAGGACGCGGCGCCCCAGGGTTCCTACCTGAACGACGTCCGCTTTTCGAACGACGGCGCCGTCGCCTACATCACCGACTCGGGCGTGAAAGGCGCGATCGTGGTGGTCGACATCAAGAGCGGCAAGGCGGTGCGCGTGCTCGACGGCGACGACTCCACCCAGATGAAGAAGGGACTCGACGTCAAAGCCGACGGCAAGGTGCTGCGCCGTCCGGACGGGCGCGGCGTCGAGTTCTCGGCCGACGGCATCGAGCTCTCCGGCGACGGAGAGTACCTGTACTGGCAGGCGATCAAGGGCGACACCCTGTACCGCATCCGCACGGAGCAGCTGCGCGGCGCCGGCATGCGCGGCGAGGACGTCTCGAAGGAAGTCGAACCCTATGGCCTGAACGGCGTGAACGACGGCCTGCTGATCCCGCGCGGCAGCAACCGCATGCTGCTCACCGCCGTGCAGGACAATGCGATCAAAATGCGCGACCTTGATGCAGGGCCGGGCGCGCCGCTGCAGACACTGGTGCAGGACAAACGGCTGCGCTGGCCCGACACCTTCAGCCAGGGCCCGGACGGCACGGTCTATGTGACGACCTCGCACATCCAGGATTCGGCTTTCTTCAAGCCGGACGCGCCGAGCGCGCTGCCGACCGAGCTGTGGCGCCTGGTGCCGGGCAAGCCGGGTAACTGAGCGGCTAGCGGATGAAGTAGCCCGAGACTTTCCAGCTGCCGTCCGGCTGGCGCATCGGGACCACGGTCTCGACGGCGCCGGCGCGCCTGGCGAAGTCGGTGTTGTACTGGATGACGACGTATTCGCCGGCAGGCGCGTTCGGCAGCGTGCGGGTGTAGCCGGCCGAACCCAGCGTGCGCGTCTTGACCGCGCCAAAGGGGGCGCGCGCCTCGCTGCCGACCCTGGCCCAGGTGTCGCGCGTCACGGCCTGCTGCATGGCCGGCGCCATGGCATCCCAGGATTCAGGGATCTTGCCGGCATCCATGAGGGCGAGCCACTGGGTGGCGGCGTCGGTTGCGGCGGCGACGCTGGCCGTTTCCTGCGCATGAATGGTCGGGGCGGCGAAGCTGGCGGCGGCCAGCACGAAGGCGGCGAGTGCTTTCAAGACGTTCTCCATCGAGTTGACGGCAAGCGGCCGCCGCGCAGCCGGTCCAGGAACCGGGCCTAGGATACGGAATGCTGGAACACCTGGCGCAAGTAGGCCATGAAAGTCTCGTCGGTGCACATCGATTTGCCGGGCGTGTCCGACAGTTTCGCCACCGGCTGGTTATTGCAGCGGGTCAGTTTCATGACGATGTTCAGCGCTTTATAGGGCGTGTCGTTGGTGAGCTGGGTGCCGATGCCGAAGCCGGTCTGGGTGCGGTCGGCGAAATGGCGGTACAGGGCCAGCGCCTTGGGCACGGTCAGCGCATCGGAGAACACGAGGCGCTTGGTGCGGGCGTCGATGCGCAGTTTCGCATAGTGCGCCAGCGCCTTTTCTCCCCATTCCAGCGGATCGCCCGAATCGTGGCGCAGGCCGTCGAAGAGCTTGGCGAAATACAGGTCGAAGTCGGCCAGGAAGGCGTCCATGCCGACCACGTCGGTCAGCGCCGTGCCGAGGTCGCCGCGGTATTCCTGCACCCAGTCCTCGAGCGCCGCTTTCTGAAAGTCGCGCAGGCGCACCGGGAAGGCCTGGAAGGCCTGCATGTATTCGTGCGCCATGGTCCCGATCGGCACCAGGTTGTACTTGCGCGCCAGGTGCACGTTCGAGGTGCCCTTGAAGAACTGCGGCAGCTCGCGCGCCAGCGTCGACACGACCTCGTCCTGCCACTCCCCCGAGAAGCGCCGGCGCACGCCGAAGTCGAAGAATTCGAAGGGGTTGGTGCGCTTCGGCTCCTTGTCGAAGTCGCGGAACTGTTCGACCTTCAGCGCCAGGCGCTTGCGCGCTTCCTCGATCGCCGCGGCGGCGTCGAAGCGCCGGAAATACAGCTCGTTGACGATGTAGAGCACATAGATCTCGAAGCCCATCACATGCACGATCGGGCCGGTGGCGCGGATGCGCAGGTGCGGTCCGTCGGTCTCGACCGTGATGAACTTGCGCTGGAAGCGGAACACCGTCAGGAAGTCGGCGAAGTCGCTTTTGATGAAACGCAGGCCGCGCAGATAGGCGATCTCTTCGTCGGTGAACAGCAGCTCGCACAGATGGTCGAGCTCGCGCTCGACTTCTTCCTTCAGCTCGGCCAGCGGATAGTCCGGCTGGTTACGGCACAGGAATTCGTATTCGCCATGCGCGTTCGGGTGCCGGTGCAGCAGCGCCTGCCACATCGTAAATTTGTAGAGGTCGGTTTCCAGCAGGCTGCGGACGATGGGTTTCATGATTTTTCTTTCACGCCTTTTTCTTTTGACGTTTTTTGGGCGCGAGCATGGTGCCGGTGCAGCCGGGCGTGCCGCAGCGGCAGGCGAACAGTTTTTTCAGGGCCGGTGTGTGGCGCTCGTCGTAGATGAGTGCGTAGTTGTAGTTCAGTTCCTGGCCCGGCTCGATCGGATGCAGCGCGTGGATGTAGACGCGCCCTTCGTCTTCATACGCTTCGCAGTTGGGCGAACAGGCATGGTTGATCCAGCGCGCCTCGTTGCCGCGGCTGCCGCCGTCGATGACGCGGCCGTCGTGCAGGCTGAAGTAGAAGGTGTGGTTGATCGGGCCGCCCCGGTCTTCGGCGCGCTGGGTCGCCTTGTCCCAGGTGATGCGTTCGCCCCGGTATTCGATGATGCGCTCGCCGGCATCGATGTGGCGGCGGGCGAAGACGCCGTTGCCGTGGACGGGGGATTTCTTCACTTCATAGGCCGGGTCGGCCTTGGCTGCGGGTTTGGTGGGCATGTAGGGTTCGGGTTGGCGATCGACGCGCGGCATGCGCGATGTGCATCATTACTATTATCGTACGTTTTTTCCGTCCACGCCGCACATGAGTATTTCTCGCCGGCGAAAAAAACGCCCGCTGCGGACGACACCGCAGCGAGCGCCAACGGGACACGCGCCCTTACTGGAGCTCGATCTTGCCGTACTGGCCGTGCGCCTCGTCGCCCGGCCCGGCCGCGTAGAACAGGGTGGTGGTCGGCTGCGCCTGGATGCCATTGCCGAAGGCGATACCCCATAAGCCATCGATGACGATCGGCGTCTTGTCCGCGCGGCTGAGCGTCCCCATCAGGGCGCCGGTGCTGGGGTTGTAGGCGTTGATCTTGCCGTCGCCAAAATTCGCCACCAGCAGGCTGTTGCTGAAGTCGCCGAAGGCGGCCGGCGCCAGCGTCATGCCCCAGGGCGCGTTCAGGGCGCCGCCGGTCGCCACCCGCGCGACGAAGGCGCCGTTCGGATCGAAGGCGTCGACGATGCCCAGGCCCGCGCCCTTGGCCTCCTCGCCGGAGGCGTCGCGCTGCGCATAGGCCACGTAGATGCGCCCGCCCGCGGCCTGGATGCCGAAGGGCGCATAGGTGGCCGGCAGGTTGGGGTCGGTGAAACTGCCGCCGGGCAGCGTCGCCTTCTGCCAGTTGCCGTCGTAGACATCGATGCGGCGATTGCGGAAATCCGCCGCGTAAATGAAGTTCGCGCCGCCCGAGCTGGCGATCGCCAGGCCCGTGTAGACGGACGCGCCGCCGCTGTCGACCACCGTCACCGCATTGGTGCGGTTCACCGTGGGCGACCAGCCGGCCACCGTGCCGGCCAGGCCGGCGAAGATGAAGGGGCTGGCGCCGGTGACGCCGTTCTGGGTCACCTTGAAATCGCTGCTGCCGTTGAACACGATGCCGGTCGGCCGCGCCGCGCCGGCCGTGCCGGCGGGAATCGCGACGACCAGGGACTGCGGCACGCCGGCGCCGTCGTACAGGGTCGAGGTCGAGGTACCTTCGTTGTTGACCCAGACGAAGCCGGTCGGATTGAAGGCGATGCCCCAGGCATTGACGAGGTGCGTATCGACGTGCGGCGCCGGCGCCGCATCGGCCACCAGGACCGTCGTGGCATAGGCGCTGGTGGCGACCGGCGGCATGACGACCGGCGGCCGCATCGGATGGTCGTCGCCGCCCCCGCAGGCTGCGACGACGGCGGCCAGGGCCGCGCCGGAGAGGGCCGCCTTGAACCAGGCGGCCGCTTTGGAATGGATGTGCATGGCTGCTCCTCAGGGCTGGGTCGGGAAGGATGATCCCCCGTTAATGCCCGCCGGCCCGCGCAAGGTTCAAGCGTCGCGGCGCAAAAGGCTGCCCGTCAGAAGCCGAGGCTGGCGCTGGCGAACAGCGCACGCGCCCGCGCGGCGCCCAGGCCGGGGTCGCGCTGGCGCGCCTGCAGGCCGATCTCGACGCTGAAGTCGCCGATGTCGGCGGCCAGGCCGGCGCGCAGGTCGATGCGGTTGCGCGCGGCGCGGCCATAGTCCTGCAGCCAGTGCAGCAGGCCGGCGTGGCCGGTCAGCCGCAAGCGCTCGCCCAGCGGCCAGTCGCCGTTCACTTCGGCATAGGCGGTGCGGCCCTCGCCGTAATAATGGGGCGACAGCGACACCCGCGCGCCGGCGCGATCGGAACTGATCCCGGCATACACCTCGAGGTAATTGCTGCGGCCGTCGCGCAGGAACACCACGCGGCTGACCCCGGCATCCCAGCCCAGCCCGGAGGCCAGGCGCCGGGCATAGCCGGCGTAGGCGATCGCCAATGCGCTGGCGGGACTGGCGCGCAGGAGCACGCGCGAGCCGAAGGCTCCCCAGTACCAGCCATCGCTGCTGTCCTGGTCGATGCGCAGCTGCGGCTCCGCGCGGCCGCTGCTGAGCGAGAGGCCGCGCAGGCTGTATTCGGACACGACGCTGAAGGTGGCGGCCGTCTGCGCCTGGGCGCCGGGCGCCAGTGCGAACAAGGACAGCAGGAAGACGGCGCGGCAGGCCGCGGGCACGACCCGGCGGCCAGGGATCAAGGGGCTTTTTCGGCAGTGATCGCGACAGTCGAGGGGCATGGGCAGACACAGGCTCCGGCGGCGCGCCCGATGACTGCGCATGCGTCTATGCTACCAGTTCGTTCGGCTTGCTGTCCCGGTTCTTGTCGCGTGTTCAGCGAGAAGGCCGCCACGCCCGCCCCCGCCTCGCTCAGGCGGCTGCGCAGGCCGGCCGGCGTCAGCGCGGGCCGCAGTTCGACCAGCAGGGCGGCCAGGCCCGACACATGCGCCGCCGCAAACGAGGACCCGTTCACCAATGCCCAGCGCGCGCCCGGCATGCAGGTCGGGATGTCGGCGCCCGGCGCATGCAGCGCGCCGGGCGCCGCGCCCGTTCCCGCCGCCGCCACGGAAATCACGCCCGGATGCGAGGCCGGAAAGCCGCCATCGGCGCGGCGCGGATCGGCCGCGCCGACCACCGCGATGCCGCGCGCCAGGGCCGCGTCGAGCAGGCTTTGCAACAATCGGTCGGGCGGCCCGCTCAGGCTCAGGTTGATGACCCTGGCGCCATGCAGCAGCGCATAGTTGATGGCCCGGCCCAGGGTAAAGCTGTTGCAGCGGACCGGCGCATGCGGGCGCTCCCAGCAGGCGCGCAAGGCCATCAGCCTGGCGTCCGGCGCGATGCCGGCGATGCCGACGCCGTTGCCGCTGCGCGCTGCGATGATGCCCGCCACCGCCGTGCCGTGCGCTTCGGCGGCGTCCGGGCCGGCATCGACGAAATTCTCGCGCAGCGCCACCTGTCCCAGCAGGTCGGGATGCGCGCTGTCGACACCGCTGTCGATAACGGCCACCGGCACCTTGCGTCCGGTGCTGGCGCGGTGCAGCGCCGCCAGCTGCCAGTCGCGGCCGGCCGGCTGGACGGCGTACAAGGGATCGCCGCCGTCCAGGCCCTCGTACAGGCTGACAGGCTGCACCCAGAGCACGCGCGGATCGCGCGCCAGTTCCGCCAGGGCGCGCCCGGCCGGAACGCCGCCCGCCTCTTCCATCACGAAGCAGTCGACGCCGATCGCCGGCATCGGCCAGGCATTCACCAGTTTCAGCCCATGGGCGCCGGCCAGTTCCTCGGCGAGGCGACGGCGCGCGGCACGTGTGCCGTCGCCGCCATAGCCGCTGCCGTAGGCGCTGTCGGGACGAAAATGCCGGGGCGGCAGGCGCAGCATGACCAGCAGCTGGCGCGCGGCCGGCTCGGCCTCGCGCGCGGCGGCGGGCGAAGCCGGCTGGGCGTCCTCGGCTGCGGCTTGGGCGGCGCAGCGCTGCGCCGTGCCGAGCAGCGTGCACAGCCCCAGCACCAGGGCCGCGATGCGGGCCCGGATCATGGGTGGCCCGTGGCGCCGAGCGATTCGGCCAGCAGTACCGCCGGCTCGGCGCGCAACCTGGCCAGGGACGCCGCCGCATCGGCTTGCGGCAGCGCCAGCAGCCAGGCATCGGTCACGGTCGGCCCGCCGACCACGCGCGCCCCGCTGGCGCGCAGGATACGGCGCAGCTCGCGCTCGGCGGTCTCGGGCCGGAACACGACCACCGCCTGCCCCATCGCCGCGGGCGCCGCGCCCAGTCCGCGGAAGCTGTCGGCGGGCGGACCCGGCCGGGCCAGCAGGAAGGCCAGCAGCACGATCACGCCGCATTGGACGAGCGCCATGCGGCGCAGCCAGCGCGGATCGTTGGCGGCCCGCCCCCGCAGCGTCAGCGGTGGGGAAACGTCCGCCGGCGGCTGGACCGGCGCGTCGATGCGCGCGAGCAAGCGGCCCAGTGCGGCGTCCGGGTCGCACTGCGGGTCGGGCGCCGCTGCCGCCTCGCGCAGGCGGCGCAGTTGCTGGAAATCGGCACGGCAGGCGGCGCAGCCGGCAAGATGGGCCTGCGCCGCGTCCAGCTCGGCGCCGCCGAGCCGACCGCTCAGCAGCCAGGGCAAGGCGTCCCGGGTTGCGCGGTGGGCCGCGTCGCCATCCATGCCGGAACGCCCGTTCATGGCCGTCCCTCCAGCTGGCCTTCGAACAGCAGGGCAAGGCGGCGCCGGGCGTGGAACAGCCGGGTTTTGACCGTGTTGACGGGGCAATCCATGATATCGGCAATCTCCGCGCAACTCATGTCGTGATAAAAGGTCAGCTGGAACGCGGCCCGTTGCGCCAGCGGCAAGGTGTCGAGGGCGTCGCCCAGCGCGTGCGCCAGGCTCAGCTGCTCGAAGCGGCGCTCCGGCTGGCAACTCGCCTCGGATGCGAGCGCATCGGGAAAAGAATCGAGCGGATCGTCGAGCTTGTGCAGCATCTTGCAGGCCTTGCGGTAGGCAATCGCAAAAATCCAGGTCGAAACCTTGCAACTGCCGTCGAAACTGTCGGCTTTCTGCCAGACGACCAGCATGACGTCGTTGACGATCTCCTCGATCAGCTGCACGCTGCGCGTCATCCGGTGCAGGAAGCGCGTCAGGCGCGGGAAATAGGCACGGTACAGGACCTCGAAGGCGTGCCGGTCCCCGCCCGCCACCAGGCCGACCAGCTCGGCGTCGCGGTCCTGGCCTGTTTCCGCCAGCCGCGCGGCGGGCTGCGTTTCATGGGTCCGGCAATCCACGCCTGCATCTCCGCTGTTTTCGGTGAATACCCCGCCGCGGCAAAAAAGTTCAAGCCCGCCGTCCCTGCACCCGGCTGGGGATCAGTTACCGAGCTCCTCCTCGCGGAACTCGACGCCCGTTCCCGGCGCCGTGTCGCGCACCGCCTCCTGCTTGCGCAGCTCGACCCGCCGGATCTTGCCGGAAATCGTCTTCGGTAGCTCGCGGAATTCGATGCGGCGAATACGTTTGTACGGCGCCAGGCGCTCGCGCGCAAAGGCAAAGATCTCTTTCGCCAGCGCGGCGCTCGGTTCGACGCCCTGGCGCAGCGTGATGAAGGCCTTCGGCACCGACAGGCGCAGCGCGTCCGGACTCGGGACGATGGCCGCTTCCAGCACCATCTCGTGTTCGACCAGCACGCTCTCCAGCTCGAAGGGGCTGATGCGGTAG
This sequence comes from Massilia sp. LXY-5, assembly GCF_059801075.1. Lineage (NCBI taxonomy): Bacteria > Pseudomonadati > Pseudomonadota > Betaproteobacteria > Burkholderiales > Oxalobacteraceae > Massilia > Massilia sp. LXY-5. Next base: position 910,362 of record NZ_JBNNEH010000002.1, on the reverse strand, counting down.
TCGCTCGACTTGAAGACGTCGTCGTTGCGGCCGACGTAGAAGTAATAGCCGTCCTCGTCGACCAGGGCCGTGTCGCCGGTGTGATAGAAGCCGGCGCGCATCACGTCCGCCGTCTTTTCCTCATCGCCTTCATAGCCCAGCATCAGCGCCAGCGGGCGGGGATCGAGCTTCACGGAGATCTCGCCCTCCTGCGCCGGCTGGTCGTCGATGTCGAGCAGGGCGATGCTGTAGCCGGGCAGCGGGCGGCCCATCGAGCCCGGTTTCACGGTCTGGCCCGGCGGGTTGCCGATCTGGGCCGTGGTTTCGGTCTGGCCGAAGCCGTCGCGGATGCGGATGCCCCAGGCGCGCTCGACCTGTTCGATGACTTCGGGATTGAGCGGCTCGCCCGCCCCCACCAGTTCGCGCAGCGGCGGCTTCCACTGGCTCAGATCTTCCTTGATCAGCATGCGCCAGACCGTCGGCGGCGCGCACAGCGAGGTGACGCCGCAGCGCTGCACGGTTTCCAGCGCCGCCTTGGCGCTGAAGCGTTCGTAGTTATAGACGAATACGGTGGCGCCGGCGTTCCAGGGCGCGAAGAAGCAGCTCCAGGCGTGCTTGGCCCAGCCCGGCGAGGAGATGTTCCAGTGCACGTCGCCGCGCTGCAGGCCGATCCAGTACATGGTCGACAGGTGGCCGGCCGGATAGCTCTGGTGGCTGTGCAGCACCAGTTTCGGCTGGGCCGTGGTGCCGGAGGTGAAGTACAGCAACAGCGGATCGTGGGCCTGCGTTTCGCCCTTCGGCGTGAAGACGCTCAGCACGCGCCGGCAATCGTCGAAGTCGTGCCAGCCGTCGAGGCTGCCGCCCACGGCAATGCGCGTGTAGTTGCCGGTGATGCCTTCGAACTTGTGCGCCTCGGAGACCTGGGCGATCACGTGGCGCACCCGGCCGCGCGCCATCCGGTCCTGCAGGTCGGCGGTCGAGACCAGCATCGTCGTCGGCACCAGCACGGCGCCGAGCTTGATCCCGGCCAGCATGATTTCCCAGAGTTCGACCCGGTTCGGCAGCATCAGGAGAACCCGGTCGCCGCGTTCGACGCCGCATTGCTGCAGGTATTGCGCGACCTGGTTCGAACGGGACGACATGTCCGCGAAGGAGATTTTCTGCTCGCGCCCATCCTCCCCGACCACCCACAGCGCCGGGGTTTCGTTGTCCCTCGCTTCGTGGTCGAAGAAGTCGAGCGCCCAGTTGAAGGTATCGAGCTTCGGAGCCTGGTAGTCGCGGTAGGCGGTGTCGTAGTCGGTGCGGTGCTGTTGCAAGAAGTCGCGTGCCTGGACGAAACGCTGGTAAGGGGTCATGGTGTCTCCTGTGCGCAGTTGCGGGGCAGCCTGGTCCCATCCCGGAAGGACATGGCTCGGCTTTTATTGTCAGTTTGCGCACATTGTGCCATGGCTTGGCGGCGCGCGGCAGGTGTACATGGAAGGCCGGCGCGGGGCAACCCGGCCGGCTCTTCGGGGAGATCAGCGTGGGCGGCGCAGCGGCACCGACAGCTCGCCCTCCGGCTGCATCATGTCGATCACGCGGCAATCGCCGCACATCTTGAGGCGATCGAGGTTGCCGGCAAAGGCGCCGTGCTGCGACAGCTTGGACAGCATGTTTTCGATCATGTGCAGGGTGCCGAAAGGCTTGCTGCAGCGGATGCAGTGGAAAGGCTGGGATTCGTTCAGCAGCACGGTCTGCTTGCGCGTTTCGCCGAAGGCCATGCGCGGCACCAGGGTGATCGCGTTTTCAGGGCAGGTATTCGCGCACAGGCCGCATTGCACGCAGTTCTGCTCGACGAAGCGCAGCTGCGGCGCGTTCGGCGTGTCCATCACGGCCGAGGACGGGCAGGCGCCGACGCAGGCCATGCACAGGCTGCAGGCCTGCTTGTCGACCGCGATCGCGCCGAAGGGGGCGCCTGCCGGCAGCGGCACGGCGTCCGGCTGCTGGCGCGCATGGCGGAACAAATGGTCGAGCGCGTAGTCGAGCGTATTGCGCTTGTCCTGGGCCAGGTTGAAGGTCGCGGGCTGGGCCGGGGTTTCGCCGCGCGGCGCGTGCTGCAGGGCGAGCGTCAGTTCCTGCGGGCCGGCGACGCGCAGCAGCTGGAAGTGCGGGCCGGCATAGCCGAGTCCATCGAGCACGGCCTGGGCGACGCGCATCTGGGTGTCGAGCGCGGCCGCGTATTGCGGGGCTTCGGCCTCGGTCATCAGCACCGTGATGCCGGCGGCGCCATAGGACAGGCTCGTGAGCCACAGGTCGATGCCGGTCGAGGCAGTGTGATGCAGGGCCATCGGGATCACGCGGCCGGGCACGGCGTCGATTGCCGCCTCGAGCAACGGCGCGCCGCCATCGCTGTGGAACAGCAGGACCGGGTCCTGGCCGCCGGCCTCGGCATACGCGCGCAGCGCGGCCTTGATGCGGCTGCCCGTGTGCGCCGGCGACGGATAGTTGTAGCTCATCGCGCCGGTCGGGCAGACGGTGCCGCAGGCGCCGCAGCCGGCGCACAAATACGGATTGACCTTGACGCGGTCGCCGTCGCCGACGATGGCCTTGGCCGAGCAGATCTCGATGCAGGCGTTGCAGCCGGTCAGGCCGTTGCGGCTGTGGGCGCACAGGCGTTCCTTGTAGGCGAAATACTTCGGCTTGTCGAAGTCGCCCGTCATCTCCATCATCTCGGCGGCGGCCGCGCGGCGGGCGCCCTCGTCGGGGCCCGGCGCGTAATAGCCGTGCGGATGCTGATGGGTCGAAATCAGCGGACTCGGCGACAGGTCGAACACGAGGTCGAACTTGCCCTGCTGGGCCGGCTGGCCAGGTGCCTGCCAGCGCGCCTCGAAGGCGCCGAGCCAGCCGGCAACGGCCACCGCGCGCGCCACGAAGACTGGGTACAGGCGCTCGCCGACGTCGACGTTGTCGAGCAGCAGCAGCGTGACCGGCAGGCTGCTTGCGAGGTGCTCGGCCCAGGCCAGGGCCTGCAGCGAGCTGCCGACGACCAGGGTGCGCCCGCCCGAGCGGTAGCTGACGGAGGCGGCCGGCTCGAAGGGCGCGATGGCGTCGGCTGCGAGGATGGCGGCGGTCTTGGCAAGGGCGTTGCGGCGTTCCTGCAGCGGATCGCCGGCCTGCCCTTCCAGAAATCGGATGTTCATGCGTTACCTTGGTTGAAATGCGCTTGAGTGAATTGCTGGTGGAGACTGGCCTGGGCTTCAATGACAATCACGGGCGTGCCTCTGCATTGTGCGCGCCCAGGCTGGGGAGTGCAATGGTGTCGACGGCGGGCTCGATGGGGAGCGCCGGGAGCGGCTGCGGCATGGGCGCTGCGCCGCTTGCCGGGTCGGACCGGACAGGCATGTCCGCGGCGGGTTCGTCGAGAGCAATCCCGGGCGCTGCCTGCTCCCCTGCCGCCGCGGCCTGCTCGTCGACGTCCGGCACCTCGGAGAGCTCCGCCTCCAGGGCCCGGGCTGCCGCGTCGGCGGGCCGGTCGCGCGCGGCCAGCCTTGCCAGCTCGGCCTGCACCTCTTCCGGACGGCGCAAGACCCCGCGCGCGTGCTCGAGCGCCGCCAGCATCGTGGCCGACACCGGGTCCGGCTTGTTGTAGTCGTCCATGTACATGTCGAGCCGGTCCAGCACCTTGAAATGGGGATCGGCGAACAGTTTTTTCAGCGCCAGGCGGCGCACGTCCTTGTCCACGCCCTGGCTGACGAAGGCGGAAAAGTCGGAAGCGGGCGTCAGCCGGGCAGCGTCCTCGAGCGTGGGAGCGGAAGCTGCAGGCCCGGCGGCGGGCTCGCCGGCGGGCGCCGCTTGCACGGGTTCGGGGACGGTGGCAGGCGCAGGGGCTGCGGCGGGCGGCCCGGGGCGCTTCGCTTCGGCCGGGGCAGCGTCGCTGCCAGCCTCGCCGGTTGCCTTCATGCGCGCCCAGCGGCGCAGGAATCCTTCTTCGGGCATCAATGCTCCTACCCGTGCTGGCGGCCGCGGCGCGGCTTCGGCGTGTAGTTCTCGCGCAGGTAGCCGGCGACCCAGGCGTAGATTTCGGCCGGCATCGTCACGCCGTCGGCCGATTCGCCGGAATCGAACATGCGCGTGCCTTCGACATAGCTGACCGAGGCGCGTGCAGGCATGGCGCGGCCGTCTTCCATGCGCCACAGTACGAACACTTTCGATTCGGGCGCGATCACGTTCTCGTAATAGCCTTCGTGTTCGTCCGTGTAGAGCTCGAGTTCCAGGCCCGAGACCAGGTAATAGTCGCGCTCCGGACTTTCGCCGAGTATCTGCAGGCGCGGCAGGTTGCCGCGGTCGGGCACGACGCCGACGGCGGACCAGGCCTCGTCGGCCCAGCGGTGCTGCAGCGCGCGGCGCTGCATGATCACCGCGATCGGCATGCTGGCCATTTTCATCAGTGCTTTACCTCTTTTGCATTGCCCTTGTCGACAGCCGGCGAAGCGCCCTTCGGCACTGCCTGGGTCGGAATTTTCTTGGCGTCCGGACTCGGCGTGGCGGTGCCGAGCTTCTCGCTCTTGATCGGCACGTTCGCGGACTCCATCGCCTGCGGGCTGCGCGGCGCCGCGCCGTTACCAGGCGAGGCGGCCGCATTGCCGGCCGGGGTGCCGGTGAGCGTGTTGGCCGAGACGCCGGTTGCGCGCGGCGCGACGCCTGGCATCGGCGTGCCGGTGGTGGCCACGCCGGTGGTCTGGACCGCCTGCGGCACCGCGCCGCTCAGCGCTGCGCCCGCTTGTGGACCACCTTGTGCGCCGGTGGCCGATGGACCCGGTCCGGGCACGCCCGCGGACGTTGCGCCGACCGATGGCGCGCCGGCGACCGGAGCGCCCGGCGCGCCAGCCGCGGCGGGCGCGGGTGCCGCCGCGATCGCCACCGGCGGGTGCGTGGTCCAGCCCTTGGCGCTGGCATTCGAACGCCAGCGCGCACTGAGCGACTCCATCGAGGCTGCCAGCAATTCCTTCTGCTTTGCCGCTTCGGCATCGGCCGCCGCTTTCTTGGCGGCCGCCGCCTGCTGCGCCGCCGGCGTCGGCGCCGGCAAGGTGGCCCAGGCAAAGCTGGTCGTGGCCAGCGAGGCCAGCACCAGTGCGCGCTGCAACAGTCGGATGCGCATCATTTCTTTTCTCCCGTCAGCGTGCCCGGGGCCGCGGCCGGGGTGCTGTCCTGGTTGGTGGCGCTGCCGGCGCCGACCGGGGTGACGCCGGCCGCCGGGGCGTTCGCCGCCTTGGTGCCGTAGTCGCCCGCAGGCTTGTTGCCCGGCGCCCCACCGCTGACCGGCGCGGTCACGCCCGAGGACGGGCCCTGGCCGGTCTCGGTGACGGTGCCGCCCATGGCCGCGCCGCCGGTGGTGCCGCCCGAGCCGCCGGCGATGCCCGGCGTGCCGCCGGCATAGGCGGCGTTGGTTTCAGGCTTGCTGCTGCGCGCCATCACCTGGCCGCTGGTGCCGCCACCGGCCGTGACCTGACCCGGGAATTTGGTCTGGATCACGCCGTCCTTCGGGTTGGCGTGGCCGCGGTCGCAGCCGGCGAGCGTCATGCAGGCGGCAAGGATGCCAAGAGCGAGTGTGGATACTTTCATCGTTGACCTCAGTGTGCCGGTCCCGGACGCGGCGCCGCCGGCGGCACCTGTCCCGGACGCGTGGTGTCGGGCGCGGCGCCCGATCTGGCTTCCTCGTACCACAGCGCGTGGTGCGCCTTGGCCCAGTTTTCGTCGACGCTGCCGTGGCGCATGGCGTCGTAGGCGCCCGGCGTACCGATCGTGCCGATATAGATGTGGCCCATGGCCGCCGCCATGTACAGCGTGGCGCCGCCGATGTGCAGGTAGTTCGCCATCTGCATCACGTAACGGGTCTGGCCGAAGGTGACGAAGTCGAGGATCAGGCCGGTGATCGACATGACCAGGCCGAGCATCACGACGCCGAACCAGAACCAGCTCTTTTCGCCGGCATTGAAAAAGCCGGCCGGCACGTGTTTATGGGAGATGAGTCCGCCGCCCTGCTTCACCCACTGCCAGTCGATGCGATTGAAGAAGTTACGGCGCAGGAAGGTGAAGATCATCAGGATCGAGCACAGGACGAACAGCGGCCCGACGACATTGTGCAGGTATTTCGAGATGATCGCGACCCAGGAGAACAGCGTGTGCCCCATCCACGGCATCAGGATGTTCTTGCCGAACATGATGATGATCCCGGTGACGGCCAGCGCGATGAAGGCAAAGGCCGTGGCCCAGTGCACGGTGCGTTCCCAGCTGTTGAAGCGGTGGATGCGCCGTCCGGACGGCGCCGGATCGAACGGCGCCGGACCGAAGGCTTTATAGAATACGAGCAGCAGCAGCGGCACGGCCAGCAGGATGGTTCCGGCGATCAGCGCCAGCGGACCATTGCGCAGGAAGCGCCAGGTATTGCCGCCGCGCTGGACGATGACATTCGCCTCGTTGTTGCCGTACTGGCCGAGGTAGTGGCGGTCGATATGGACGCGGCCCGAGGCGCTCTCGTCCAGACCCGGTTCGCGCACGCGCGAGTCGCCTTCGACCTGCAGCATGGTCTGCTCTTCGGCATAGGCCGGCCTCGCGTCCTTGTTCGGCACGCCCGCAAAGGCCGCGGGCACGAGCAAGGCCAGCATCAACGCAAGGATCGCACGCACGGCATTGAATTGAGCTCGCATGGCGGTCTCCTAGGGATTGGCGCGGTTGTACTCGTTCTGCTGGTTGTTGCGATTGATGATCGCAGCGCTCCAGGAGAGCTTGTCGTTATGGAACAGCGTCTGGAAATGGCGGGTGTCCTTCTTGCCCGCGTACTGCCCTTTCACCCAGGCCGGATGCTGTTCGACTTCGAGGCAACCGGACAGGGCGAGCACGAGCGGCAACGCCGCGAGGAGAGTCAGTTTTTTCATGTCGGCAGGCTCCCCGGATCGTTCTGGCTGTCGCCAGGTTTCTGGTTCACGCGCGGCAGGTCGCCGGTCGCCTTGCGCGGGCCGCCGCGTTTGTTCGGGCCGTAGGCGATCTTCCAGCCCCACAGCTCGGGGCCGTAGCCGCGCGTCTCGACGCGCTGGCGGTAGATGTCGGCAATCAGGTTGGCCTCGCCGCCCAGCAGCGCCTTGGTGCCGCACATTTCCGCGCAGGCCGGGAGCTTGCCCTCGGCGATGCGGTTGCGGCCGTACTTCTTGAATTCGTCTTCCGAGGTATCCGGCTCCGGACCGCCGGCGCAGAAGGTGCACTTGTCCATCTTGCCGCGGTGGTTGAACAGGCCGGTGGACGGGAATTGCGGCGCGCCGAACGGGCAGGCATAGTGGCAATAGCCGCAGCCGATGCACTGGTCCTTGCTGTGCAGGACGATGCCGTCTTCGGTGTGATAGATGCAGTTGACCGGGCACACGGCCAGGCAAGGCGCGTCGGTGCAATGCATGCAGGCGATCGACACCGAGCGTTCGCCCGGTGCGCCGTCGTTGATGGTGACGACGCGGCGCCGGTTCACGCCCCAGGGCGTCTCGTGTTCGTTCTTGCATGCGGTAACGCAGCCGTTGCAGTCGATGCAGCGCTCGGTATCGCAAATGAATTTCATCCTTGCGGACATGTTCGTCTCCTGTTCCTGTCCAGAGGTCTCGTCGTATGGTCTACTACGCGCGCACGAGGCGGCACAGCGAAACCTTGGTTTCCTGCATCATCGTGACGGCGTCGTAGCCATAGGTCCAGCCGGTATTGATTGCTTCGCCGCGCACCGTCGGCGCCCCGTCTTCGGGATAGTGGCGCTCCAGGTCCTCGCCCATCCACCAGCCGCCGAAGTGGAACGGCGCCCAGACCATGCCCACCGGAACCCGCTCGGTGACCATCGCCATCATCTTCAGGCGCGCACCGGTCGGCGTTTCGATCCAGACATAGTCGCCCAGCTTGAGGCCCGACTGGACCGCGTCCTTCGGATTGACCTCGACGAACATGTTCTGCTGCAGTTCGGCCAGCCAGGGATTGGAGCGGGTTTCCTCACCGCCGCCCTCGTACTCGACCAGGCGGCCCGAGGTCATGATCATCGGGAAGTCCTTGGAGAAGTCGACTTCCTGCACCGATTTGTACAGCGTCGGCAGGCGCAGGAAATTGGCCTTGTCGTCGTAGGTCGGGTACTTGGCGACCAGGTCGCGCCGCGGCGACATCAGCGGCTCGCGGTGGGTCGGAACCGGATCCGGGAAGTTCCAGACATTGCAGCGGGCGCGCGCATTGCCGAAAGGCGCGCAGCCGTGGGCGATGACGACGCGGATGATGCCGCCCGAATTGTCGGTCTTCCAGTTCTTGCCCTCGGCCATGGCCTGCTCCTGGGGCGTGAGCTCGGACCACCAACCCAATTTCTTCAGGAACACATGGTCGAATTCCGGGTAGCCGGTGTCGAGCTCGGAATCCCTGTTGGTCGAGCCGTCGGCCGCCAGCAGGGTCTGGCCATTGTGTTCGACGCCCCAGTTGGCGCGGAACGGCAGGCCGCCCTTCGCCACCGGCTTGTTGATGTCGTACAGGATCGGGGTGCCCGGGTGCTTCATTTCCGGCGTGCCCCAGCACGGCCACGGCAGGCCGTAATAGTCGCCCTTGCAGGGACCGGACTCGGCCAGCATGGTGGTCGGATTGAAGGTGTGCTTGTTCTCCATGTGCAGTTTCAGGCGCTCCGGCGAGCAGCCGGTGTAGCCGATGGTCCAGCAGGAGCGGTTGATTTCGCGCAGGATGTCCTCGATCACCGGCTCGTTTTGCACGACCTTGATGTTCTTGCACAGTTCATTGTGGAAGCCGAGCTTCCTGGCGAACAGGTACATGATCTCGTGGTCGGTCTTGCACTCGAACAGCGGTGCGATGACGCGCTCGCGCCACTGGATCGACCGGTTCGACGAGGTGCAGGAACCCTGGGTCTCGAACTGCGAGGCCGCCGGCAGCAGGTAGACGCCGTCGGTGCGGCCGTGCATGGCCGCCGTCATGCTCGGATAGGGGTCGATCACGACCAGCATGTCGAGCTTCTGCATGGCCGCCTTCATGTCCGGCAAGCGGGTCTGGCTGTTCGGCGCGTGGCCCCAGTAAAACACCGCCTTCAGGTTGGCCGGCTGGTCGACGAACTGGTTTTGTTCGTTGACAGCATCGAACCAGCGCGAGACCGTGATGCCCGGCTTTTCCATCAGCTCCTTGGAGCCGAAGCGCGACAGGATCCAGTTGTAGTCGACGCCCCACACGTTGGAGAAATGTTTCCAGGCGCCTTCGGCCAGACCGTAATAGCCGGGCAGCGAGTCGCCGTTCGGGCCGACGTCGGTTGCGCCCTGCACGTTGTCGTGGCCGCGGTAGATGTTGGCGCCGCCGCCGGGCACGCCGATATTGCCCAGCGCCAGCTGCAGGATCGAGAGCGCGCGCACGTTCGCGGTGCCGACGTGGTGCTGGGTAATGCCCATGCACCAGACCACCGACGAAGGGCGGTTCTTGGCCAGCATCTCGGCCGCCATGCGCACCGAGGCTTCCGGCACGCCGGTAATATCGGAAACCTTATCGGGCGTCCATTTCGCCACTTCCTTGCGCACGTCGTCCATGCCGTACGTACGGGCGGCGATGTATTCCTTGTCTTCCCAGCCGTTGTTGAAGATGTGCCAGAGGATGCCCCAGACCAGCGGGATGTCGGTACCGGGGCGCACGCGCACGTAGTGATGGGCGAAGCGCGCCGTGCGGGTGAAGCGCGGATCGACCACGATCATCTTCGCGCCCAGTTCCTTGGCGTGCAGGAAGTGCAGCATCGAGATCGGATGCGCTTCCGCCGGGTTCGAGCCGATGAACATCACGGCCTTGCTGTAGTGCAGGTCGTTGAAGGAGTTCGTCATCGCGCCGTAGCCGAAGGTCTGGGCCACGCCCGCGACCGTGGTCGAGTGGCAGATGCGGGCCTGGTGGTCGCAGTTGTTCGAACCCCACATCGAGGAGAACTTGCGCAGCAGGTAGGCCTGTTCGTTGTTGTGCTTCGAGCTGCCGATGATCATCAGCGAATCCGGGCCGGATTGCTGGCGCAGCTGGAGCAGCTTGTCGCCGATTTCATTGATCGCCTGGTCCCAGGAGATGCGCGTGTACTTACCGTTCACCAGCTTCATCGGGTAACGCAGGCGGTGCTCGCCGAAACCGTGCTCGCGCACCGAAGCGCCCTTGGCGCAGTGCGCGCCCATGTTGATCGGCGACTCGAAGGCCGCTTCCTGGCGTGTCCAGACGCCGTTGCTGACGATCGCATTCACCGAACAACCGACCGAGCAGTGGCTGCAGACGGTGCGCTTCAGTTCCGTCTTGACCGGTTCGGCCGCCGCGTCGGCGGCCTGGACCGGCTCGATCACGTTCAGCGGCAGCTGGCGCGCCAGCGCGCCGGCGCCGGCCGCGACGCCGGCCCCGACCAGGAACTTGCGGCGCTTCAGGCCCTTGTCGTTGGAACTCTTCACTAAAGACATGACGACTCTCCGGGTACGCTCACCAGTAGGCGGCGGTTTTATAGTAGGTACGAATGTGCTCGGTTTCGTGGTAGCCGCGTTTCACCTCGGGTTTCGCCGCCTCGGCGGGCGCGATCTCCGGTTTCGCCTCGGCGCCGCCGGCGACCACTGCCAGCGCGCCCAGCGGCGCCGCCTTCAGGAAGCTGCGGCGCGACGGGTCGGGTGTCGCTGGCGCTGCCTTGGCTTGTTCGTGCTTGTCCATCGCATTCCTCTCGATTTGCTTACCACTTTTATCCAGCATCGAAACCGTCCTCCACCGCAAAGGCTTCGGCCTCGATCGCCAGCAGCGCGGCAACAAAAGCCGCAACCAGCCGGTAGAAATTGGCGCCCTCGGCGTTTTGCATGTCCTTCAGGCAGCGCGCGTACCAGGGCGCGATCCGCGACTCGAAAAAGAGCTTCTGGCGCTCGAGCGGCTGGCGCCGGATCCCGTTGCCGCCCGCGATCAGCACGCGCATCGTCTCGCACAGGGCGCCCAGGTGATCCTCGGACTCGCCGACGCCGCGCACGCGCCCGATCCCGAAGACGGCGAGATCGGCACGCAGTTCGGCCAGCGGCGTATCGTTCATGAAGCCCGACAGGTAGAGCGAGCCATAGGGATTCAGTGCCGGCGTGCCGCTACTGATGAAGAGCGCGTCGAATTCCTCGGCGACGGCGTCGGCATCCATCACGCTCGAGGCCTGCCCGAGCTTTTCCCAGGCGTCGGCCAGCTGGTGGTCGCCGCCGTTCGATTCGATCGGATCGGCATGCGCCAGGCCGGCGAGGAGCCCTGCGTCAGGCGGAGCCAGCAGCAGGCGCGCCGCCAGGGCATACAGGTCGGCCCGGGCCTGGTCTTCGGCGCCAAGCGGCAGTGCGACCTGGACGCCTGCTGCAACGCCGGCAGGGGCGGCGTCGGGCGCCGCGGAAGGGGAAACATTGGGCGATGCAGACTGCATGGACACTGGCGGCACTCCGTTAGTAAATCTTCATCGAAAGTGTAAGCTTTCCTCTGGCAAAAGGCGCGCACGGTTGAACTTTTTTGGTGCATCCGCGGGCCATGCGGTTAATTTCTTCAGCGCATTCCAGCCGCGTGCATGATTACCCGGATCAAGCTGGCAACCAGATAGAGGGTCAGCACCCCGCCGGCCCACAGCACGACGAGCCAGCCCAGCCGCCGCAGCCAGAGGGGCGGCGCAGCCCGGATTGCCTTTGGCGCGCCCATCAGTGATACCCCGCGTCGGCCTTGACCTTGCCCCGGAATACCCAGTACGACCAGACCGTGTACATCAGGATCACCGGCAGGATGAAGAGCGTGCCGACCAGGGCGAATCCCTGGCTCGCCGGCGGCGAGGCCGCCTCCCAGATCGTGATGAAGGGCGGCACGATGTGCGGCCAGATGCTGATCGCCATCCCCGTGTAGCCGAGGAAGATCAGCGCCAGCGCGGCAACAAAAGGCCAGCGATGCGGGTCGCTCTTGAGCGAACCGAGCAGGACGACGATCGACAGCATGACCAGCACCGGCACCGGCATCAGGAAGACGATGTTCGGGAAGCTGAACCAGCGCTCGGCCACGGCCGCGTCGCGCAGCGGCGTCCAGATGCTGACCACGACCACGGCGCCGAGCAGCATCAGCGCGAACGGGCGCGCCACCTGCACCATGCGCTTGTGCAGCTCGCCCTCGGTCTTCATGATCAGCCAGGTGCTGCCCAGCAGCGTATAGGCGATCATCACGCCGAAGCCGGCCAGCAGCGGAAACGGCGCCACCCAGTCGAGCGGGCCGCCGGCATAGCTGCGCCCCGACACCGTGATGCCGTTGAGAAAGGTGCCGAGCGAGACGCCCTGAAAGTAGGAAGCGACTACCGAGCCGCCGATAAAAGCCTTGTCCCACAGATGGCGCCGGTGGTCCTTGGCCTTGAAGCGGAACTCGAAGGCCACGCCTCGGAAAACCAGGCCGATCAGCATGAAGATCAGCGGCAGGTAGAGCCCGGTCAGGATGATCGAGTAGGCCACCGGAAATGCCAGCAGCAGACCCTCGCCCCCAAGCACCAGCCAGGTCTCGTTGCCGTCCCAGACCGGGGCGACCGTATTCATCATGGTGTCGCGCTCGCGTTTGTCCTTGACGAACGGGAACAGCATGCCGATACCGAGGTCGAATCCGTCCAGCACCACATACATGAACACGGAAAAATAAATGATGACGGCCCAGATGACCGAGGTGTCGATGCCCATTCAATTCCCCTTGCCGTCGCGGTGCAGGGCCTCGCCGGTGCCCTCGTCGTCGTTGCCGACGTCGGCCGCCGACATCGGCCGCATCGGCGTGCGCTCCTCGCCCGGGCCGCCGGCCGTGGCCCGGTGCAGTTCGAAGGCCTGCGGCCCCTTCCTCATCATGCGCAGCACGTACACGGTGCCGGCGCCGAACACGAAGAAATAGGCGACGACGAACAGGGCCAGCGTGAGCCCGACCGAGACGGCGCCGTGCGGCGAGACCGCGTCAGCCGTCCGCAGCACCCCGTACACTACCCAGGGCTGGCGCCCGACCTCGGTCGTCACCCAGCCGGCCAGGATGGCCACCAGTCCGGCCGGCCCCATCCACAGCGCGGCACGCAGGAAGGGGCGCGTGGTGAAGATGCGCCCGCCCCGCCTGAGCAGCAGGCTCCAGGCGCCGAGCGCGATCATCAGCAGGCCCAGGCCCACCATCAGCCGGAAACTCCAGAACACGATCAGGGAATTCGGCCGTTCGTCGCGCCGGAACTCCTTCAGGCCGGGGATCTGGCCGCGCCAGGAATGGGTCAGGATCACGCTGCCCAGGTGCGGGATGCCGACCGCATAGCGGGTTTTTTCGGCCTCCATGTCGGGGACGCCGAACAGCAGCAGCGGCACCGCCTCCCCCGGCTCGTTCTGCCAGTGCCCTTCCATCGCCGCCAGCTTGGCCGGCTGGTGCTCGGCGGTGTTGAGGCCGTGGAAGTCGCCGATCACGGTCTGGATCGGCGCGACCAGCAGCAGCATCCACATCGCCATCGACAGCATCTTGCGCACCGCCGGGTTGTCCCTGCGGCGCAGCAGCTGCCAGGCCCCGGTGGCGCCGACGATCAGGGCAGTGGTCAGATAAGCCGCCACCACCATGTGCATCAGCCGGTAGGGAAACGAGGGATTGAAGACGATCGCCAGCCAGTCGGCGGGCACCATGCGGTTGCCTTCGATGGCATAGCCCTGCGGGGTCTGCATCCAGCTGTTGGCGGCCAGGATCCAGGTGGCCGAGACGAGGGTGCCGACGGCGACCATGCAGGTGGCGAAGAAATGCAGGGCGGGGCCGACCCGGGTCCAGCCGAACAGCATCACGCCGAGGAAGCCTGCTTCGAGGAAAAACGCGGTGAGCACTTCGTAGGCCAGCACCGGCCCCATGATCGAGCCCGCGAACTCGGACATGTAGCTCCAGTTGGTGCCGATCTGGTAGGCCATCACGATGCCCGAGACCACGCCCATGCCGAACATGACGGCGAAGATCTTCAGCCAGAAGTGATACAGGTCGACGTAGACCTGGCGTTTGGTCTTCAGCCAGGACAGTTCGAGGACGGCGAGGTAGCTGGCCAGGCCGATGGTCACCGCCGGGAACAGGATGTGGAAGGACATCGTGAACGCGAACTGGAAGCGTGCCAGATCCAGGGCCGACGGGCTGAACATGTGCTGTCCTCTTGAGCTGCGGTGTCCAGAATCTAGCACGGCTTTGGGCGCGCACAATTGGGAATCGGCCCGGACCCGACCCAGGTCTACACGCATGCCGGAATGCTTTTCCGCCTCGTTATCGAGTCTTGCCAGACGGATATTCTCGCGCCGCTCGCCTGAACCTGGGCTTCAGAAGGAAATCGTGACCGACGGCGCGAACCAGAAATAATCGTCGCCCTCGCCGCCCAGGGGCACCTGCAGCACCTGGAACATCGCAGTGTAGAAAGCTTTCGAGGCCGGCAGGTCGCGTACAACCAGCTTTTCAGGTGAGTCCCTGGCCGCCGCGTACCGTAGGGTGGGCTCTCGAGCCCACGCGTGCAGCGCCGTCACAGCTGCCTTCCTCGCTGGAGCGGAGACATCGGCGCCGCGCGACCAGACTATCATGTCGCATGCGGTGAACGCGTGGGCAGGCGTACCCACCCTGCGTTACACGGCCGCCAACGGATGTCGGTGCCGATACGCCCCTAGACCGCCTTCGCCTTTTCTCTGGCAATCCACCCGTCCACCAGCTGCCCCAGCACATCCAGCGGCACCGACCCTGCCCCCAGCACCATGTCGTGGAAAGCCGGCAGCGAGAACTTCGCCCCCAGTTCCGCCTTCGCCTTCTCGCGCAGTTCGACGATGCGCAGCATGCCGATCATGTAGGCGGTCGCCTGGCCCGGCCAGACCACGTAGCGGTCGACTTCCTCGACATTGATGCCGTAGTCGACCGCCTGCTGGCGCGTCCAGCCCTTGGTATGCAGGCCGGTATCGACCACCAGGCGCCGCGCGCGGAACAGTTCCGAGCCGAGGGCGCCGAGCAGGCCCGGGATATCTCCCTCATACCAGCCCTGCTCCACCGCCAGCCGCTCGGTGTACAGCGCCCAGCCTTCGGCATGGGCGCTGCCGCCGCTGAAGATGCGCTGGCTGCGGTATTTCGGGATGCCTGCCAGCTCCTGCTGGATCGCCAGCTGGAAATGATGGCCCGGCACCGCCTCGTGATACGAGAGGCTGCGCATGCGGATCATGTCGAAGGTCGGCCCGCGCATCGGCACCCAGAACACGCCCGGACGGCTGCCGTCCGGCGCCGGCAGGCTGTAGTGGGCGGCGGCCGAGGCTTCGGTCAGCGGCGGCTCGCGCAGCACCTCGACCGGGGCGCGCGGCTTCAGGTTGAACAGCTTCTCGCTGCGCACCAGGGCGTCGTTCACCATCGCCTTGTATTTCTCCAGGATCGCCGGCCGCGGATCGCCTTCGCCTTTGGGCTGGAAAGTCGCGTCGAGCGCCTTCATGCGCGCCTCGATGTTGCCCTCGGTGAAGCCGAGCGAACGCAGGTGCTTGTCCATCTCGCCTTCCAGGCGCGCCACTTCGCGCAGGCCGATCGCGTGGATTTCCTCGGCGCCAAGCGTGGTGCTGGTGAAGTTGGCGAGCGCACGCTCATATGCTTTCAGTCCGCCCGGCAAACGCGAGATGCCGGCCGTGTCGTTCGTCTTCGGGTGCAGTTCCGCCATGAAGCCCTGCACGCGCACATAGGCCGGGCGGATCTTCTCCTCGACGATGCGCGTCGCGCGCGCGATCGCGGCGCTGCGCGCCTCAGGCGTCAGGTCCTTCAGCTCGGCGCTGCGCTTTTCCAGCGAGGCCACCAGCACGTTCTGGCTTGCCGCCGGTTTCAGGAAAGTATCGACCTGGAACTGGGCGCGTTCGAGGATGAAACGCGGCGGGATGAGCTTGCGTTCGGTCGCGCTGCGGGCGCGCGCCAATGCTTCGTCCATGCGCGTGCCCATCTGGTCAAGGCGCGCCAGCCAGCTATCGACGTCCGCGGCCGTGCGCATCGGGTGCGTCTGCGTCATGTAATTCACCAGACCGACCTGCGGACCGCCGAACTGCGAGAACACGAAGTTGTAGTCCTCGAAGGGCTCGTTCGCGATCACGTTCGACAGCGACCAGCGCATCACGGCGGCCGAAATCTTCTGGGTCTCGTCCAGGGGACCGGCGATCCACTTGTCGAGGCGGGCCACGCCCTGCTTCGCCATGGCGACCATCTTCTTGCGCCGTTCCGGGGTCTGCGGCGTGAGCTGGCGGTCGAGCGCGGCCTGTTCAGCGCCGCTGAAGTACTGGGTGCTGCTGGCCAGCTGCGGGTTCATGCGCACCCAGTCGTCGGCGAAGCGCTCGGCCCATTTCTCGAAGGCGGCGTTCGGTCTGGCGGCGGCGGTCTTGGCCACCGGCGCGGCGAGTGCGGCATCCGGGAGGACGCTTGCTGCCAGCGCGAGGGGGACGAACAGGGTGGCAACGGCGGCGCGCAAGCGGCGCGGGGAGGAAATCGGCATGGTCTCTCTTCTGGTTATCGTTCGCTTATCGTTTGGCTATTGCCGGCCTGAATCTAGCATGGAAGAGTTGCCGCGGACAATCTTTACAGGGCCACCGCGGCCCCAAGCTGGCGCGGGCATTGCCCGTAATCGGCTAGAGTATTCAGTACTGCTTTTTTAGAAACGTTCACTTTTTACTATCAGGAAACCGCATGCCCATCTCACCTTCCCTTCACGCCGACATCGCGAAAAAACTGAACGAAAGCCGCGAAGCCGCGCTCGCCACCGTGCGCGCGCGCACCGATTCCGACTCCTCGGGCGACGAGCCGCCCGTCATCTCGCCGCGCGCCCACCTGGTCCAGAACGACGACGCCCCGACCGCGGAAATGATTGCCCACGACGAAGAACATTTCGCCGACCACGAAACGGCCCTGCTGCACGAAATCGACGCCGCCATCGGCCGCCTCGAAGCGGGCGGCTACGGCATCTGCGAGTCCTGCGGCTGCGAGATTCCGGAGCAGCGCCTGCTGGCGACGCCGACGGTGAGGACCTGCGTGCCGTGCCAGGAGCGGATCGAGAAAGAAGAAGGCACCGGGCGCGGGCCGACGATGTAAGACGGTGCCGGGGACGCGTCAGTGGTCGGGTGGTTGCTGACGCAGCATTTTTTTCACACCGATGCAGGGTGGAGGGTAGGCCTGATCAGCAGACACCAGCTCTTCCTTGTTCGGCCGGTGCGAGTTGAGCTCGTATCCGATGTCAGACCTTACCCTGCTTTCCTGACGCAAACGCTCCCGTCAAGGGCGTTCTACCCGGATCAGATCGTCATACTCTCCGAATTCTGGAATTGCAGAAAAATTCGTCTTGACATCAACGAGCGTGGTCGCTTTCTCGATTGACTTCGGATCATAGGTTGTATGAGTGATCGAGACAGTGCCGTTACGATCAAATAAGTACAACGACCCTGACGCAATCTTATCTGTGCCCCCTTGATATTCACGGTAAGTTGCCTGAATCAGGAAGACGTTTCTCTCATCATTTTTCTCAAAGACATACGTCAGCTTTTCACGGCAGCGATCATCTAGAAATCCCACGACAAAAACTTCCCGTACGCATTCAATAAAACAAAATGGCGCATCGATCGAATCGACCAGTACGGTGAATGGACGATTTTCATGAAAAGCGCGCAGAGCATCGTCCCTGGTCCAAATTTCGGTAGGGCATTTCTTTGCCCTGAACCATGACTTGCAAAAAAAGATTTGACGTTTCATTCATAAACCTTGCCATTGACGTCACGGATCACGATGTCGGCCTTTTTCGCCGCGTGGAGGACGGATCGAGGAACCGGAGCGGTTTGGGCAGGGATTTCCAGGAACTGCTGGCCAATCAGTCGTTGCCCTGCCAAATCTTTACTCGTCGGAACTGAGGCAATTACTGCATCAGGTGGATACTTGACCTCAAGCTCTCGCAAATAACCCAGTGCGGTCGACTCTTTAATTTCGCTTAGCTGAGTAAATTTTCGCGAAACAATCTCGCCCGCCACAGGATCATAGGAATCTAATATTGTAACCGGGGTCAGGTCTGGCATTGTAACCGGGGTCAGGTCTGGCATTGAGACACGGCCTCTGCCCTATCACCCTAGTTCTTGTTGAAGTCGTGCCTGAAGGTCAGACTTAACCACGTTCGTCATGACCCCGTGCTTCACTGTAGCGGTAGCCGGTCAATGCGGTCATCTACCCGCGCACCAGCTGCTGCTCGGAGAAGCCGTCGCCGAGGCGCTTTGCGTAACGCCCGGGTTGGTCGAGACCTTGCCGATCAGACAAAAAAGGCATGGCCGGGAATGATGCTTGGATAGGTACGCTTTATTCTCCTGCTAGCTGTTGAGCTCGTGTCCGAATGTCAGACATGACCCTTAGTTTCTGCTTAGTTTCGCGGTTATGCGACTCGTCATGCGGAGAGTTTGCATCTGCCACGGGATGTAGAATCCGCACGGGCCGGCTACGTAATCGTTGATTGCTGCGCGGATTCCTGCCAGGACAGCCGGCGCCATCGCGCTCGCCAATATAAAACCACCGACCGGAACGAAAGGATTTGCTAAAACGCGGAACCATTAACTTGCCTTGTGCAATTTTGGTTGCAGGCAAGTATATGGTTTATGTTTTCCAGCTGCAACACAAGATAAGTTGCAGCATTTATTTACAACAGGCCACCGCGGTTAACGGGCCGAAATTAAATAAGTACTGCCCAATAATTGGTGAGAATTATCGCCGCTCGAATAAGACGTAGATTCACGCGATATTCATAGCGGCGCAATTCACGCATTAATTTCCATGCCTGCGCCATTCGGCCGTGCCGCGGCCTGTTTGAATCATCAGTTCCGTCAATGCGGCGCCTGTTTCTATCAGCCAGCCGTACTCCCAATTTAAATGGCGCGAGGCCCTGGAATCCTTGAGCGACACCACGTTCGTGACGACCCGATAACGTTCGCCGTACGTGCAGCGGTTTTTGAAAATTTACGCTTGACTGTTTGAAACCGCGAGTATGTCCTCAGCCTGCTATGGCGCCAGGGCGATGCTAATATTGCAATATGGATAATCTCACCCACTCGCTCGTCGGCCTGGCGCTTGGCGAACTCACCCATCGCTTGCTGCCGCGCGAGGCCGACCTGGCCAAGGCAAGCACCCGCCGCCGCTTGCTGCTGAGCAGCGCCGCGCTGGCTAGCAATTTCCCCGACCTCGACCTGGTCCTGACCGGGCTGGCGCCGGCGCCCCTGGGCTACCTGCTGCACCACCGCGGCCACACGCATACGCTGCTGTATGCGCTGCCCCAGGCATTGCTGTTGCTCGCCGCGCTCTGGCTGTGCTGGCCCGCCGCGCGTGCCATGCTGCGCGGCAGCGGCCCGGCGCGCCTGGGCTTGGGCGCCGCGATCGTGGCCGGGCTGCTGCTGCACTTCGGCATGGACGCGCTGAATGTCTACGGCATCCACCCGTTCGCGCCCTTCGATCCGCGCTGGTATTACGGCGACATGGTCTTCATTGTCGAACCCGTATTCTGGCTGGCGCTGGGCACGCCGCTGGCGGCGCACGTGGCGCACCGCGGCTGGCGCCTGTTGCTGCTGGGCCTGTTGCTGGCGGTGCCGGCGCTGTTCACGCTGGCCGGCTTCCTCCAATGGGGCTCGTTGCTGGGGCTGGCGACCGTATGGGCGCTGGCGCTGCTGCTGACGCGGCGCCTGGGCGAACGCGCCGCCCTGCTGGCCGGGGTGGTGGTGACCGGCGCCTTCGTGCTGCTGCAGGGCGCGATGGCGCAACAGGCGCGCAGCGAACTCACGGCGGCGCTGCGCCGGGCGGACCCATCCGTTCAGATCCTCGACCTGCCGCTGTCGGCGTTTCCGGCCAACCCGCTGTGCTGGGGCGCGATCGCGATCACGCGCGAGGGGACGAACGGCTACCGCGTGCGCCGCGGCGTGCTCAGCCTGGCGCCCCGCATCGCGCCGGCCGCGTCCTGTCCGGTGGCCATCGGCGGCGTGCGCGTGGCCCCAAGCCCGGCCGCCGTCGTCTGGGCCTGGGAGGAGCCCGGTTCGGTCGCGGCGCTGCGCGCCCTGCAAGCGCGCGACTGCCGTTTCGACGCCTGGCTGCGCTTTGCACGCGTGCCCTCGCTGGCCGGCGGCAGTGCCACCGACCTGCGTTTCGGCATTCCCGGCGCACCCAACTTCTCGACCCTGCCGCTCGACAAGGCTGCCTCCGCTTCCTGCCCGGACAGGGTGCCGCACTGGGGCTATCCGCGCGCCGATCTCCTCGGCCTGCACTAGCTTCGGCCCGCCGTCAAGCCCCGCGCATTGTCGAGTTGGTAACGAAACACGGCGCCCTCAATGGCCGGGTGTGCAACGCAAATAATGCAGTATGCTTACCCGAAGTTACAGGGTCGTCCGGCGAACCCAGCTGCATCGAGCCCGGCGGCGTAGCGAAGCGAGGAGATGAATGGTTCAGAAACGATTACTCTGCATTTCGCCCGATGACCTCCTTGCGGTCGACCTTTTGCGGGCGGAGATGCCGGACTGGCAGATCCGTACCGTGCGCAGCGTCGACGAAGCACGCACCGAGTTGCGCCAGGATGCTTACCTGGTCGGGTTGTTGATGCACGTGATCGGTTCCCGCCCGCAGCTCGAGGTCGAACTTTTCCTGCGCGAGCACAGCCAGGTGCAATGGGTCGGCGTGTTCCGCTCCGAAGCCATCGCGGCCGCGGGCTGGCGCGACCTGGTCGCCGACTATCTCTGCGACTACCATACGCTGCCGCTCGACAGCCGGCGCCTGGTGCACACGCTCGGCCACGTGCACGGTCACGCCCTGCTGCGCGGTCCGCGCCCGCGCCCGGCCAGCGTACCGTCGTCCCTGATCGGCAGCTGCCATGCGATGCTGCGCCTGCGCAGCCAGGTCGAGCGGGTGGCGAAGGTCGATGCGCCCGTGCTGATCTGGGGCGAAAGCGGCAGCGGCAAGGAACTCACGGCCCAGGCCATCCACCGCCAGTCGCTGCGCTCGACGGGCCCGATGGTGCCAATCAATTGCGGCGCGATCGCCCCCAACCTGATCCACTCCGAACTCTTCGGCTACGAGCGCGGCGCCTTCACCGGCGCGGCGCGCCACAAGGTCGGCCTGATCGAATCGGCCAACGGCGGTACCCTCTTCCTCGACGAGATCGGCGACCTGCCGAAAGACCTGCAGGCGAACCTGCTGCGCTTCGTGCAGGACAAGACCATCATCCGGCTCGGCTCCACGCGCCCCATTCCGGTCGACGTGCGCGTGATCTCGGCCTCGCACGTGAATTTGCAGCAGGCGGTCGCGCGCGGCGATTTCCGTGAAGACCTGTACTACCGGCTGAGCGTGCTGCCCGTGACCGTGCCATCGCTGCGCGAGCGCCGCGACGACCTGGTCGAACTGGCCGAACACTTCTTCCAGCTGCATTGCGCCGACAAATCGCCGCGCCTGAAAGGCTTCAGCAGCAAGGCCCTGGCCGCCATCGCGGCCCATGACTGGCCAGGCAATGTGCGCGAACTGATCAACCGCGTGCGGCGGGCGCTGGTCATGGCCGACGGCAAATGGATCGAACCGGACGACCTCGACCTCGTCCCGCCCTCGCCGCCGATCGAGGCCGTGCTCGACGATGCGCGCTGCAGCTCCGAGCGGCTTGCGATCCGCGACTGCCTCGACCGGACCGGCCAGAACGTCAGCCGCGCCGCGCGCCACCTCGGCGTCTCGCGCACCACCATGTACCGCCTGCTTGCCAAGCACGGAATGCGCCCCTGAACCACCTCCGGCGGCACGCCGCGCCGCTTCCTTCCCTGTAGCCCTGCCGTGCCTGCACAGCCTGCGTGAGCCTGCCGACGCCGGGCCGGCGTGCCGCTTGCCGTCATGCGCTCCGCCTGGACGTCGTCGCCGCCGTACACATCAGCGGCCACGCCGTCATCATCCAGCTCAGGCACAACGCGCCAGCGCGCGCTGCAAGCGGCCTCAGGCGCCAGGGACCGGCATCCAGGCGGCTCTCGGCGAATGGGCTGGCTTGCGGTCGGCATCCCGCTGGGTTGGTCCTGATGGACAGTGTCCACCTCCAGCCCGGCCAAACGGCACACAAATGTTCCATATCCGGCACACCCGAATTCGCTTAAATTCCTAACAACAATTCCCATTCGCAATTTCATCATTTTCGAGATGGAATTGTGCTTATTGATCAACGATTTGAGCATGTTCATCCGCCTCTGGCATCCCTCTTGCATATATCCGGGTTCAGCTGGCACGACCGCCAGTCGAACTCAACCACACACCCTAGGGGAATTTGCATGAACAAGACTTTGCTCGTTACTGCGCTGTCGCTCGCTTTTGCACTGAATGCCCAAGCCCAGACGACAGATCCGACCACTGACAACTCGAATCAGGGGAACAACTCGTCGACGAACACGACTGACAATTCGAACCAGGGCAACAATTCCTCGACCAACACGGCGGACAACTCGAACCAGGGTAACGATTCGTCCTCGCGCGACAGCTCGGGCCAGAACAATAGCAGCGGCGCAGCGAGCGCCAGCGCCGTCGGCGGAGTTGCAGCGAATAACGGCGGCACCGCGACCTCGACCTTCTCGAATTCCTTCAACACCTCCAGCGCCACCGCCAACAGCACGCTCAACGGCACGGTGTCGGGCAACTCGATCAGCAACATCGGCAACATCGCCACCAACATGGGCAACGCCAACGGCGGCGCCTCGACCGGTGGCGCCGGTGCCAGCGGCTCGGGCGGGAATGCGCGCGGCGATGGCGGGGCCGGCGCCAGCGGCACGGGCGGCATGGCGGCGTCGGGCTCGACCGGCGGCAACGCCACGACCGGATCGGCAAGCGCCGGTGCTGCCAGCGCAGGCGGCGCCACCGCAGGTTCAGGCGGCGCCGGCGGCCTGGCATCGAATGCGACGAGCGGATCGGGCGCATCGGGCGGTGCGGGTGGTGCCGGCGGCGCGGGCGGCTCCAGCGGTAACGCCGGTGGCGGCATGGGCGGTGCCGGCGGCGCGAGCGGCGCCGGTACCGGCGGCGCCGGCGGCGCAGCGATGGGTGGCAGTGGCGGCAACGGCGGTAACGCCGGCCGGGTGGCTGCGGGTGACGGCGGCATGGGCGGCACTGGCGGACTCGGCGGACGCGGCGCGGCCGGCGGCATGGTGACGGTCGGCGGCGCATCGTCGACGGGCGACGCATCCGGCGCGGGCGCCGGCATGAGCGGTAACACGGCCTCCAGCGGCAGCGGCGCCTCGACCCCGGATTCGACCGGCGGCGCCAGCGGCGCGGCTGACAGCGGCACTGCCAGCAGCACTGGCGGCACCGTGACCGGCGCCACCAACACGGCCTCGGCAGGCACTGGCACGGGCGGCGCAGGCGGCGCGGGCGCGGCAGGCGGCGCGGGCGGCGCAGGCGCGGCCGGCGGTACCGCTACCGGCGGCACCGGCGGCGCCGGCGCAGCGCTGTCGAGTACCGGCGGCGCGGCAGGCACCGGCACCAGCGGCGCAGGCGGCACAGGCGGCTCGGCCACGGCCGGCACCTCGACCGGCGGCGCGGGCGCGGCAGCCGGTGCGGGCGGCGCGGGCGGTTCCACCGGCCTGGCATCAAACACCGGCGGCGCAGGGTCGGCGGGCGGTAACGCCACCTCGGGCACCGCCACCAGCGGTTCGGGGACCTCGGGCACGGCAACGGCCGGCACCGGCGGCGCGGGCGGCGCCGGTGGCACCGGCACCGGTGGCATGGGCGGTGCGAGCGGCACCAACACGGCCGGTACCGGCACCGGCGGCGCCGGCGGCGCGGCGACCGGCGGCGCGGGCGGCACCAACACCGTCAACGCAGGCACCTTCGACATGTCCAACACCATGACCAATGTCGGTCAGTCGGCCGCAGGCGTGACGGTCCTCAGCCAGAACAACGGCTTCTCGTCCCTGATCCAGCAGAGCGTCAACGTCCAGAGCAACCTGTCCGTCGGCCCGTAAGCTGAACCGAGCGTAGTGAAGCAGGGATTGCCGTGCCCTTCGCGGGCGCGGCAATCTGATTCAGGGAGACACGATGAACACGATTTTTGCAATGCCCCGCTTACCGCATGCCTGCGTCCTGGCACTGGCCGCCTTCGTTGGCCAGGCCTGCGCCGGCGAACCTGCCACGGTGGCACCCGAACGGATCGGTGCGCCCGCGATCGCAGGGATCGAACAGGTTTTGAGGGCGCCGCCCCCGCTGGCGCAGGAACCCGCCACCACTCTTTCCATCGGCGGCGACCGGGTCCAGGCGGTCGACCTCGACAAGCTCGAGCACGAACGTGGCCGCGCCGACACCGTCCTCAACGACACCAAGCTCAACGGCGACGTGGCGAACAACAGCGCCACCAATGTCAACACCGGGTCGAACACCATCGATTCCGGCTCCTTCGCCAACATGTCCGGCATTCCGGTCGTGATCCAGAACACCGGCGCCAATGTGCTGATCCAGAGCGCGACGGTCATCAACCTGCAGTTCAAATGAGACATCGCGTACGACTTGGCACGTTTGCCGGCAGCCTGGCCCTGCTGCTCGGCCATGCCGCCGCGCATTCGGCCGAACTGGCACTGCCCAATGGCATGCGCGTCGGCAGCATGCCCGTCAAGAGCATGAAGGACCTGCGCTTCCAGGCAACGCTGCGCCAGCAGTACGACTTCAGCTGCGGCTCGGCCGCGCTGGCCACGCTACTGACCCACCACTACAACACGCCGACGACGGAAGAGGTCGCGTTTCAGGCCATGTTTGCCGGCGGCGACCAGCAGAAGATCCGGCGCGAAGGCTTTTCGCTGCTCGACATGCAGCGCTTCCTGAAAGACCGGGGCTTCACCGCCAACGGCTTCCAGCTGCCGCTCGACAAACTCATCGAAGCGAAACTGCCGGCGATCGTCCTCATTTCCGACAATGGCTACCAGCATTTCGTCGTGATCAAGGGCGCGGAAGACGGGCGCATCCTGCTGGGCGACCCGTCGCGCGGCACCCGCCTGATGGCGCGCGAACGCTTCGAATCGCTCTGGGCCAACCGGATCCTGTTCGTGATCCACGAAGGGCCGGTGAAACCCGCTTTCAACCAGGCCGCCGATTGGCGCAATGCGCCACGCGCGCCGCTCGCCGAAGGCGCCAGCCGCGCCCTCGACAGTATTTACGGGCTGCCGAAATTCGGCCCCGGCGATTTTTAAGGACACACCATGCGGCGGACCTGCCCAAGCTTTTTCACTTCCCTGCCGCTCCTGCTGCTGTCGATGGCGGGCGCGGCCATGGCGGCGGCGCCCGATGCGCCCGCCCTGGCAGCCTTCGACCCGGCCGATGCGGTCGACGACGCCACCCTCGACGGGGCGCGCGGCGGCTTCCTCACCGGCGACGGCCTGATGGTCAACCTGGGCCTGGAGCGCCTGGTCTCCATCAACGGCAACGTTGTCGAGCGCACCGAACTGCAGCTCGGCGACATCGGCAAGCTGGCCCGCGGCGAAGCGACCCTGTCCACCCAGGCCGTCGGCGAATTGCGCCTGATCCAGAACGGCGACGTGCGCACGATGGCCGGCAATGCACAGAACCTGCTCGGCGGCACCATCATCCAGAACTCGCTGAACGACCAGATCATCCGGAACCAGACCGCCATCAACGCCACCGTGAATACCGCCGGAATGTTACGTGCGCTTAATTTTGGAACAAGCTTGAATAATGCTTTGACAACAGCCGTAGCGCCCCGCTGACGGCCCACCACCATGGAGCAATTTATGCAGAAGATCCCGGCGCTATGTGCTGGAGCACTCGCCGTCAGCGCGGCCTTTTGCGCTCTTCCGGCGCAGGCGCAATCCGTCCAGGAACTGGCTGAACAGGTGAAAGCGATGCGCCAGCAGCTCGAGGCCCAGCGCACACGCATCGATGAACTCGAGCGCGATGTGCGCACGGCACGCGCCACGGCGCCGGGGCCGGCCGCGGCCGCGACGGCGGACCCGATGCTGGCCGGCGGCGCGGTCTCGCACGCCACGCTCGACGGCACGCGCGGCACCGGCAACGCGCCGCCTGATCCGGCAACGAGTTCGCCCCTGGCCGCGGGCCTGGCCGTGCCGGCTTCCGGCGCCCAGCTCGGGTCCATGCGCGGCACCGGCGGCGCGCCGGGCGCTGCCGGCGCGCCCCAGCAGCCCGCGGCGCCGGCCGCCCCGGTCGGCGGCCCGGCGAGCGCGCCGACTGCAGCAACGAACACCGCCCCCGTCGGCCGCGCCCCGAGCGAGAACAGCCGCCCGCGCGAGGTCGCCCCGATCTTCGAACAGCCGGGCGTGCTGACACCGCGCGGAAAATACGTCTTCGAACCGGCCCTCCAGTACGCCTATTCGTCGAGCAACCGCGTGGCCCTGGTCGGCTACACCGTCATCCCTGCCCTCCTGATCGGCCTGATCGACGTCCGCGAAGTCAAACGCAACACGACCACCGCCACCGCCACCCTGCGCCGCGGCCTGACCAACCGCTTCGAAGTCGAGGCCAAGCTGCCCTATGTGTACCGCAGCGACGCCACGGTCAGCCGCGAAGTCTTCACCGGCACCGCCGTCGAGCGCGCCTTCGAGACGAGCGGCAAGGCGATCGGCGACGTCGAACTGGCGGCGCGCTACCAGCTCAACGACGGCGGCGTCGACAAGCCCTTCTTCATCGGCGGCCTGCGCTTCAAGTCGCGCACCGGCAAGGACCCGTTCGAGGTCACGACCGATTGCCAGCGCCGCTGCATCGGCGAAAACATCACGGGCAGCGGCCTGCCCCTGGAACTCCCGACCGGCTCCGGCTTCTATTCGCTGCAGCCGAGCCTCACCTGGCTGTTCCCGTCCGATCCGGCCGTGTTCTTCGGCAGCTTCAGCTACCTGCACAACTTCAAGCGCGACGTCTCGCGTACCGTGCTGAACGGCGAAAAGGAGTCGCTCGGGGAAGTCGCGCCCGGCGGCGTGATCGGGTTCAACTTCGGCATGGGCCTGGCCCTGAACGACAAGGCTTCGTTCAGCGTCGGCTACGACCACAACTCGGTCGCCCGCACCAAGCAGTCCGGCCGCACGGTGCCGGGCTCGGTGCGCCTCCAGCTCGGCACCCTGCTGATCGGCTATTCCTACCGCCTCAGCGACAAGAAGACGCTGAGCGTGGCCGTCGGTGCCGGCCTGACCAGGGACACGCCGGACGTGACCCTGATGGTGCGGGTGCCGATGTCGTTCTGAGGCAGTCGGCCAAACGCTGTGCCGGTGCGTGCAACGCGCGCCGGCGTGGGACTTTGAGTCGGCCAGCGACTGCGCGCACAGGCTATCGAGCGTACGCGGCAGGAAGGCGTCCTGTTCGTAGCTGGGGATCAGGACAGTGATGCGTGGCAGGTGCGCTCGTGCTTGCATGATCCCGGCGTGCCCGTCGATGAGATGGATCGAGCTTACGTCGGCACATCCTTCGCCGTTTGTGGCGCATCAGCCGTGAAGATGGAACTGTGCAGTTTGGTGGCGGCGGCCGGAGGATCAATCGAGCCCGCCCCCGGCTCTCAAAACGCCCCCACATAATTCTCCGCCAGCGCCGTGCGCAGTGCGCGCGAGGCCACCACATTCTCCAGTTCCGCGCGCTGGATCCGGCGTTCGAAGGGAGAGGCATCGTCGAAGGTGTGCAGCAGCCGCGTCATCCACCACGAGAAATACTCGGCGCGCCAGACGCGCTTCAGGGCGGTCTCGGAATAGGCGTTCAGCCCATCTTCGCCCCCGGTTTTGTAGAACGACACCAGCGCCTGCGACAGCACGCGCACGTCGGAAATGGCGAGGTTCATGCCCTTGGCCCCGGTCGGCGGCACGATGTGGGCGGCGTCGCCGGCCAGGAACAGGCGGCCATGGCGCATCGGGGCGCAGACGAAACTGCGCATGCCGATGATGCCCTTCTGGAAGATCTTGCCTTCCTTGAGTTTCCAGCCATCGTTGTGCTCCAGCCGCGCATGCAGTTCGGACCAGATGCGGTCGTCCGACCAGTTGTCGACCTTGTCGTGCGGGTCGCACTGGAAATACAGGCGCTGCACGCTCGGCGAGCGGGTGCTGACCAGGGCGAAGCCGCGTTCGTGCTGGGCGTAGATCAGCTCGTCGGACGAAGGCGCCGACTCGACCAGGATGCCGAACCAGCCGAACGGATACACACGCTGGAAGTCTTCGCGCGTCCCGGCAGGAATCATCGGGCGTGAAACCCCATGAAAGCCATCGGCCCCGATCACGAAGTCGGCCTCGATGCTTGCGCCCTGCCCCGCATGGACGAAGGTCACCGAAGGCTGCGCACTGTCGATATCGTGCAGCGCCACCTCGCTCACTTCGAAGCGCACATCTCCGCCGGCCGCCAGGCGCGCCGCCACCAGGTCGATGATGACTTCGTGCTGTGGATACACCGTGATCGACTGGCCCGTCAGTTCGGTGAGGTCGACGCGGTGCCGTTGCCCACCGAAGGCGAACTCGAAGCCATGGTGCAGCGCCCCTTCGCGCTGCATGCGCTCGCCGACGCCGGCCTCGTTGAGGATGTCCATGCTGCCCTGTTCGAGCACGCCGGCGCGGATGGTCGCCTCGATGTCGGCGCGGCTGCGCATTTCGAGCACGATCGATTCGATGCCCTGCAGGTGCAGCAGGTGGGATAGCAGAAGGCCGGCCGGGCCGGCGCCGATGATGGCAACCTGGGTACGCATGACAATGTCTCCGAATATGTTTTAGTAAGCCTCATCCTAGCCCGGGCAGCGCCCGGGTAAAATGGATCAAACACGAAAAAACTTGTACTATTTATTCATTCGGCCCAGCCACCCCACAAAGCGCACATGCCCGCCGCCATCGAAGCCTCACCCGTCACCGTCCCCGAATTCGCCCTCTACGGCGAAGCCACGCGGGGCAAGGACGCCGAGGCCGTGCATATCGAACTGATCGAGACCCGCAGCCGCAAGCACGACTGGCATATCGGCACCCATACCCATGCCGGCATGTTTCAGGTACTTTTTTTATTCAAAGGGCAGGTCCGCGCGGACATCGACGGCGACCTGTGGGAATGCGACGGGCCGGTGGCGCTGACCATCCACCCGTCCCTGCCGCACGGCTTCGATTTTTCCGAGGAAGCGCACGGCTATGTGCTGACGGTCGACCAGAACATGCTGTTCGCGGCGGCCGGCCACGAGGGGGATTTGTTCTCTCCGCTGTTCGTGCAGCCGCTGGCGGTCGGGCTCGGCGGGGCGCCGGACATGCTGGCGCGCATCGAAGCGCTGCTGCAGAACCTGATCCACGAAGCTTCCTGGCCGCGCCACGGCCACACCCTGATGCTCGAATGGCTCGCCCGCAGCACCCTGCTGATGCTGGTGCGGGTGCAGGCCGAGCGCCGCATCGCCGATACCTCCGGGCGCGGCGACTTCGAGCTGTTCAGCCGCTTCCGGGTCGAGGTCGAGCGCCATTACAAGGAGCAATGGCAAGTCGGACGCTATGCCGACCTGCTGCGCGTGGCGCCGGCGCGCCTGAACCGCCTGTGCCTGAAACTGGCCGGCAAATCGGCCTTCGAGATCACCCAGGACCGGCTCATGCTCGAGGCCTGCCGCAAGCTGACCTATGTCCCGGCGGGGGTGTCGAGCATTGCCTATGAGCTGGGCTTCCAGGACCCGGCCTATTTCAGCCGGCTGTTCAAGAAATTGATGGGGTTGACGCCGAAGGAGTTCCGGCGCAAGGCGCAGGCGCAGGACCGGCACGCGTGAACTCGGCGGCCAGCAGGCCATACACGTACTGGTCGACGAACACGCCGTTCAGGAATTCGTCCTGGCGCAACAGGCCTTCACGCACGAAGCCCAGCCGTTCGGCAACGCGCATGCTGCGCCCGTTCGAGGAGGCACAGTGCAGCTCGATCCTGTTCAAGCCGAACGGGCCGAAACACCATGCGAGAACGGCCTTCAGTGCCGAGCTGACGATACCTTTTCCCGCAAACCCGCTGCCGAGAAAATAGCCGATCTTCGCTTTGCGGTCGTCCCGGTCGATGTCTTTCAGGCGCACTGCGCCGCACAAGGTGTCGCCGGCAAACAAATGCCACTCGAAGGCTCCGCCATCGGCAGCGCGCGCCGCAGCCCGCTCCAGGTGCGCACGCGCCGCCTCCGCCGACGCCAGCGTCGCCACCATCGGCAGGTACGCGTTCAGGTGTTCCCGGTTCCCTGCGACCAGTGCCGCCAGCATGGCGGCATGCTCGACGCTCGCGGGAACGATGGCGATATCGGAGGCGGTGTCGAACAAGCTCGGATGCATGCGCTACTTTCAGCAGGACGGGTTGGCGGACGGAAGGTGCCCGCACTACCGGGCGCTAGGCCGATGATAACCGGTCGAGCCTGTCGCGTGCGCCTGCGGCCGAGCAAGACCCGTGCGCCGGGATTCCAGGACCTGCCTGTTTCAGCTCAGGCGCGGCCTTCCGCCAGGAATGGCAAGGCGCGTGCCAGCAGCTGCTCGGGCGCCTCTTCCGGGATGTAATGGCCGCAAGGCAGGGTTTCGCCCTCGACCCGGTCCGCCACCTGGCGCCATTCGCGCAGGGGCTCGAAGCAGCGGTGCACCACGCCCTGCTCGCCCCAGAGCACGAGCAGGGGCATCGCCAGGCGGCGACCGGAGGCAATGTCCTCGCGGTCGTGCTCGAGGTCGATGCCGCTTGACGCCCGGTAATCCTCGCACAGGCCGTGCGCGGCGCCCGGCAGTGCCAGGCAGCGCGTGTACTCGGCCAGGGCACGCGGATCGAAGGGGGCAAGGCCCGCGCTCCTGCGTCCCATGACGTCGCGGATATAGGCGGCCGGATCGGCTTCGATCAGGCGCTCGGGCAAGGGCGCGGGCTGGATCAGGAAGAACCAGTGCCAGTAGGCGCGCGCGAACTGCTCCGTGGTCTGGGCGTACATCGCCACCGTGGGCGCGATGTCGAGCAGTACCATGCGCTCGACGGCCTGCGGATGATCGGCCGCCAGGCGATGCGCGACGCGGGCGCCACGGTCGTGCGCCAGCACCCTGAAGCTGGCGAAACCGAGCGCGCGCATCGCGGCCAGCATGTCGCCCGCCATGGTGCGCTTGCTGTAGGCGGCGTGTCCATCGTCGCCGGCCGGCTTGGACGAGTCGCCATAGCCGCGCAGGTCGCAGGCGACGACGGTGAAGCGCTCGCACAATGCGGGCGCGACGCGATGCCAGATCGCGTGCGTCTGCGGGTGGCCGTGCAGCAGGAGCAGCGGCGGGCCCTTGCCGCCGACCAGCGCGTGAATGGATATGCCCGGCGCAAGCTCGATGTCGCGCGCGCTGAATCCCGGAAACAGGTCGAGGTCGCTCATGCTGCCGCCCCGATGCACGCTGCCCCGTCGAGCCTGGTGCGTGCGTGCGCGGCAACGTCCGCCAGCCAGGGCTGGTCCTGGCGCCACCGGCGGGCAAAGGCTTCGATGGCAGGCAGGTGCAGCAGCGACGCGCCCAGCATGTCGAGGCCGTCCAGGAACATGCGGCGATGGCGTTCGCTGAGCGTGAAGCCGGTCGTGCCGACGCTGCTCGCGACTTCCAGCCGTTCGACGTCGATGCGCAGCTGCAGCGGCCCTTCGTGCGCGAACAGCTGCTCCATATAGGCTTCCGGCACGGTGGCGAGCATGAGCCCATTGTTCATCGCGTTCGAATAAAAAATCTCGCCGAAGCTCGATGCGACGACTGCACGCACGCCGAACTGCTGCAGTCCCCACACGGCGTGCTCGCGGCTCGAGCCGCAGCCGAAGTTGGCCCCGCCGAGGAGAATGGGCGCGCCCGCGTAGGCCTCCTGGTTCAGGACGAAATCGGGGCGCGGTGCACCGCTGCCGTCGAAGCGCAGGTCGTACAGGATGCCGCGGTCCAGGCCCGCCTTGTCGATGCCCCGCAAAAACTGTTTCGGGATGATCTGGTCGGTGTCGAGATTGGCGAGGGGAAGCGGCGCGGCGATCCCCTCGATGATGGTGTGCGTCATTGTGCAGCCTCCATGAAGGTTCGGACGTCGGTGATCTTGCCGGTCACCGCGGCGGCGGCGGCCATGGCTGGGCTCATCAGGTGGGTGATGGCGCCGCGTCCCTGCCGTCCTTCGAAATTGCGGTTCGTGGTCGAGGCGCAGCGGGTACCAGGCGCCAGCACGTCGTCGTTCATCGCCAGGCACATCGAGCAGCCGGGTTTGCGCCATTCGAAGCCGGCCGCGATCAATTGCGCCGCGATGCCTTCCCGTTCGGCCTGCTCGCGCACCGCGCCCGATCCGGGTACGACCATCGCGCGCACGCCCGGCGCCACCTTGTGTTCGCCCACCACTTCGGCCACCGCGCGCAGGTCCTCGATGCGGCCGTTGGTGCACGATCCGATGAACACGTGCTGGACGGCGATGCCCTCCAGAGGCGTGCCGCTGGCAAGCCCGGCGTACTGCAGCGCCCGCGCGTCGGAGGCGTCGCGTGCCGGCGGGATCGTGCCCGTGATCGGCATCGCCTGGTCGGGACTGGTTCCCCAGGTCACGGTCGGCGCCAGCGTCGAGGCGTCGAATACGTGCTCGACCTCGAACACGGCATCCTGGTCGCTGAACAGGGTGCGCCAGTGCGCCCGTGCCCGCGCGGCCATGTCGGCGTCGCCGGCCAGGTCCGGGCAGTGTTGCATCACATAACGTATGGCTGTCTCGTCGGGCGCGATCAGGGCGCCGCGCGCGCCTGCTTCCACCGCCATATTGCACAGCGTGAAGCGCGCCTCGATGCTCAGCGCGGCGATCGCCGAACCGCAGAACTCGACCACATAGCCGCGCGCGCCCTGGGCGCCGATCCGGGCAATGACCATCAGGATCATGTCCTTGGCCGTGGTGCCGGCCGGCAGCTGGCCGTCGATGCGGATCCGCATGTCGCCGGCCAGGCGGTAGACCAGGGTCTGGGTCGCCAGCAAATGCTCGACCTCGGTGGTGCCGATGCCGAACCCGAGCGCCCCGAGCGCCCCGTAGGTCGTCGTATGGCTGTCGCCGCAGATGACCACCATGCCGGGGCGGATCATGCCGTGTTCCGGCGCGATCACGTGTTCGATGCCCTGGAAGCGGTCGTTGGTGTCGAACAGGGGAATGCCGTGGCGCTCGCAGTTGCGCTTCAGGTTGCTGGCCTGGAGGGCCGAGTCGGTATCCGCGATGATCCGCAGTTGATCGGCATGGGTCGGGATGATGTGGCTGACCGTGGCCACGTTCTGCCCCGGATACAGGGTTTTCAGGCCTCGTTCGTGGAGGCCGGCGAAGGCCTGGGGACTGGTGTACTCGTTCATCAGGTGCAGGTCGGCGTACAGCAGGACATTGTCCGCGTCCAATTGCACGACTGTGTGTGCAGCCACCAGCTTTCGGTAAAGGGTCTTGCTCATTTTGCTTGCCTGGTTAAGGTTATTCGGCGGTGATGCCGCGGTCCTTGATCAGCTTGCCCCATGAAACGAGTTCCTGCGACAGGCGGGCCTGGGCCTGGGCCGGCGTGGACGGAATCGGGTCGAAGCCGTCCTTCACCAGTTTTTCCTTCAGTTGCGGCGACGTGATCGCCTTGTTCAAGGCGCCGTTCAGCTTGTCGATGATCGGCTGCGGGGTGCCGGCCGGCGCGAACACGATGAACCAGGTCTCGAAACTATAGCCGGGCGCGCCCGATTCCTGCAGGGTCGGCACGTTCGGCAGCAGCGGCGAACGCTTCGGCCCGGTGACACCGATGGCGCGCAGCTTGCCGCCGTTCACGTGCGGCACGACCGCGGACAGGACCGGGAAGCTCATGTCCACCACGCCGGCCATGGTGTCGACCAGAGCCGGACCGCCGCCTTTATAGGGGATGTGGGCGATGTCGGTGCCGGTCACGTCCTTGAACAGCTCGGCCGACATGTGGAAGGTGCTGCCGGGACCGGCGGAACCATAGGTGTACTTGCCGGGCTTCGCCTTCACTGCCGCGAGCAGCTCTTTGGTGTCCTTGCCCGGGAAGGCCGGGTTGACGACCAGCACGTGCTGGGAGGTGGCGACCATGCCGATCGGCGCCAGGTCCTTCAGCGTGTTGTAGGGCATCTTCGCGAACAGTGCGGGATTGATCGCCAGCGACACGGTCTGCAGGCCGATCGTGTACCCGTCCGGGGCCGCCTTGGCCACCGCATCGACGCCGATGTTGCCGCCGGCGCCGGCCTTGTTCTCGACGTACAACGTGCCGCCCAGCGCCTTCGCCCATTCGTCGCCAATGCGGCGCGCGACGATGTCGGCGCTGCCGGCAGGGGCGTAAGGCACGATCAGGCGGATCGGGCGCGAGGGATAGGTCTCGGCATGGGCAAGGGTCGATGCAAAGGCGGCCAGCGCCAGCAGGGCAAGTTTGATCTTCATGGGTCTCCTCCAATGGATGGAATGGTCGTTCCGGATCGCTGCCGGATAACAACATGATATTCAAAATATGAAGTCGTATAATGAATATTTCCGAACTTGATTCGGTCCTCACAGTTACGAATCGGACTGACGAATGGATAGCCTCGACGATTTGTCCTTCTTTGCCGTGGTCGTCAAACGCGGCAGCCTGGCCGCCGCTGCCCAGGAGCTCGGCATCACGCCGCCGGCCGTCAGCAAGCGCCTGGCCGCGATCGAGGCGCGCCTGCGCGTGCGCCTGCTGAACCGCACCACGCGGCGCATGAGCCTGACCCCGGAAGGCGAAGCCTGGCTGGGCGAAGGCGGCCGCCTGGTCGCCGAACTGGAAGAACTGGAACGCAAGATCTCCGGCGGCAGCGTGGTGCCGCAGGGCCTGCTGCGCCTGAATGCCACGCTCGGCTTCGGCCGCAAATACGTCACGCCCGAGCTGTCGCGCTTTGCGCGCGCCTATCCCGGGGTGGAGGTGCAGATGCACCTGAGCGACCGCCCGGTCAACCTGGTGGAACAGGCCTTCGACCTGGCGATCCGCTTCGGCGAACAGCCGGACGCGCGCATCACCGCGCGCAAGCTGGCCGACAACCGGCGCTTCCTGTGCGCATCTCCCTCTTACATCGCGGCGCACGGCATGCCGGCCTCCCCGCGCGACCTGCACCGGCACAGCTGCATCGTGCTGCGCGAAAGCGACGAAATCTACGGCAGCTGGCAGTTCCGTTCAGGGTCGCGCCAGGAGACCGTCAAGGTGCGTGGACCGCTCAGCACGAACGACGGCGAGGCGGCGCTGTCCTGGGCGCTCGACGGACATGGCATCGTGCTGCGTTCGGAATGGGATGCAGCGCCCTATCTGCGTTCGGGGCGGCTGCAGTTGCTGCTCGAGGACTGGGCGCCGCCGCCGGCCGACATCTATATCCTGTTTCCAACCAAAAGCCATTTGCAGGCGAAGACGCGGGCGATGGTCGATTTCATGCTTGACGCGTTTGCCGACAGGCGCGGGACGGAGAGGATGCGCAGCGGGGGCAGCCTGCTCTGGTGAGCCACCCGCAAGAACGGGCCTGTGCCGAAGCAGGTCTACTGGCGGCGGGCAGGTGTCGCCAGATCGCACTGTTCGGCCGGCGCAGTCTTGCCGCAATGCTTGAAGAACAGCTTTGCGAGGTCGACCGCCATTTTCACATCCATCGACCTCAGGTTCGCATTGGAATCGCACCCACATCCTGTGAGTCCTCCTTGCCTGGCGGACTACAGCAAGGCCCCCAGCTCCACCTGAATCTTGATCATTGCCGGCAGACAGCGCTCGACCATCTGCTCGATCGGCAAACGCCCCGCGTGCACGCTGACATTCATTGCCGCCACCACGTCCCCCCGGAAATTCTTGACAGGCACGGCGATCGTCCTCAATCCCAGTTCCAGTTCCTGGTCGACCAGCGCATAGCCCTGGGCGCGGGCACGGGCAATTTCCAGCGCCAGCCGTTCGCGGTTGACGATCGTATGCGTGGTAATCGCCTCGGGATGGGCTCGCGCGAGAAAGGCCTCGATCTGCGCCTGCGGCAGGCTGGCCAGCAGCATGCGTCCGTTCGCCGTGCACCAGGCCGGCACGCGCGTGCCCGGCTGCAGCGTGGCCGACACCAGCTGGCCGGCGCTGACCGCCGCCACGCAGACCAGCTGGTCGTGGTCGAGCACGCCGACCGAGGCGGCCTCCCCCAGCGAATACGCGAGCCGGTACAGCAGCGGCTGGGCAATGCGCGGCAGGCGCGCCGAGTGCAGGTAGCTCTGGCCCAGGCGCAGCACGGCCGGCGTCAGCGAAAACAGTTTGTTTTCGTGGCGCATGTAGCCGAGGTGGGTCAGCGTGATCAGGTAGCGGCGCGCGGCGGCGCGGGTCAGGCCGGTGGATTCCGCGACCTCGGCAATGGAGAGGCGCGAGCGTTCCTGGTCGAAGGCTTCGATCACCTTCAGCCCCTTTTCGAGGCCGGCGACGAGGTCGCGTTCAAGCGGCGGGTCGGTTTCCGTGGGCATAAGCGCAAATAAACGGGGAATTGTGCGAGTATCGCACAAAGTGTGCGCACTGCGGACGGCCCTGGCCCTCTGCCGCTTGTGAGCCACGCAAGGCTGGCCTACCATTTATTGCATCGACAAGACCACCTGAAGGAGACACGCCGTGAAATTCGATCCAGTCGAGCCGGGCATTTATCCGGAACTCATCTATCCCGCCTACAAATCCACCGTCAAGCGCGGCCCGCAGCAGCCGGCCCTGCGCATCGAGGCGCCGGTGCCGACCAGCCGCAACATCGTCGCCGGCCCGCACATCCTGCTGCCGCACGATACCGACCTGACGGCCCATGGCGCGAGCGAGCCGCTGGGCGAGAAGATCGTCGTCACCGGCCGCGTTGTCGACGAAGACGGCAAGCCGGTGCGCAATTCGCTGGTCGAAGTCTGGCAGGCGAACTCGGCCGGCCGCTACTGGCACAGCCGCGACCAACACGCCGCCCCGCTCGACCCGAATTTCCACGGCCTCGGCAAGATGCTGACCGACGACGACGGCCGCTACCGTTTCGTCACGATCAAGCCCGGCCCCTACCCCTGGGGCAACCACGACAAGGCCTGGCGCCCGGCCCACATCCATTTTTCGCTGTTCGGCAACGTGTATGCCCAGCGCCTGGTGACCCAGATGTATTTTCCGAGCGACCCGCTGTTCGACTACGACCCGATCTTCCAGAGCGTTCCGGACGAAGCGGCACGCCAGCGCCTGATCTCGCGCTTCAGCATGGAACAGACGGTCGGCGGCGAAATGCTCGGCTACGAATTCGACATCGTCCTGCGCGGACGCAACGCCACGCCGATGGGCCTGTAAGGAGACGACCATGAGCAACGCATCGAACAAAATCACCACCTCGCAAACCATCGGTCCCTTCTCGCACGAGGCATGGCAATGGGCGGTCGACGCCTGCATCCCCGGCAACCTGAAAACGACGGGCGACACCGTCCTCGTCACCGGCAACATCTATGACGGCGACGGCGCCCCGATCAACGACGCCCAGATCGAGGCCTGGACGCCGATTGGTGCCGCCCTGGAGCCGGAGCAGATGATTCCGGGCTTCCGCCGCGTGCCGAGCGGCGCCGACGGCGAATTCAGCCTGCGCGTCTCGCTGCCGCAACCGGCCGTCCGTGGCGAGCCGCTGATGTACGTGACCGTGTTCGCGCGCGGCCTGGTGCTGCACCAGTTCACGGCCGTCTTCCTGGAAGACGACGCCGGCCTGGCCGAATCGACCATCCTGAACCAGGTCCCGGAAGCGCGCCGCGCGACCCTGCTTGCGCGCCGCACCGGCGAGGGGCAGTATCACTGGGATATCCGGATGCAGGGCGAAGCGGAAACCGTTTTCTTCGACTACGCATGACCTGCCTCCACCAAGAGGCGAAGTTCAAGGACCACCTATGAGCGTATCGATCTTCGACAGTTTCCTCACCACGCCCGAGATGATCGCCGCCTTCGACGACGCGGCCATCGTCGGGGCGATGTTCCGCTACGAAGCGGCACTGGCGCGGGCCCAGGCCGAGGAAGGCCTGATTCCGCACGCCGCGGCGAGCGCGATTGCGGGCGTCTGCAAGGCCGACCTCTACGACATCCCGGCCCTGATCCACGCCGGCCGCCGCGCCGGCAGCCTCGCCATCCCGCTCGTGAAGGAACTGACCAGGACCGTCGCCCTCTACGACGAGGAGGCGGCGCGCCACGTGCACTGGGGCAGCACCAGCCAGGACGTGATCGACACCGCGCTGGTGCTGGCCACGCGCGCGGCCCTGCAGCTGCTCGACGATGAGCTGGCGGAGCTGGGCGTCCACCTGGCGGCGCTGGCCGAACAGCACCTGGCCACGCCGGTGCTGGCGCGCACGCTGATGCAACCGGCCCAGGTGACGAGTTTCGGCTTCAAGGCAGTCGGCTGGCTGGCGCCGCTCGTACGCGCGCGTGCCGCGCTGCGCGCGACCGCCGCGCACGCCTTGCAGCTGCAACTGGGCGGCGCCGTCGGCACCCTCTCCGTCATGAAGGAGCAGGGGGCGGCGGTGGCCGCGCGCGTCGCGCAACAGCTTGGCCTCAAAGTCGCCGACGCCGCCTGGCATACGCAGCGCGACGAGTGGGTCCGGCTCGGCATGGAAGTGGCGGTCCTGACGGGCAGCCTCGGCAAGCTCGCGACCGACCTTTCGCTGATGGCGCAAGGCGAGATTGCGGAACTGGCCGAACCCTCGGGCAATGGCCGCGGCGGCTCGTCGGCGATGCCGCACAAGAGGAATCCCGTCTCCAGCATGATCGCGCTGGCCGCTTCCCGCCGCACGCCCCAGCATGCGGCGGCGTTGCTGGCCTGCATGGACCAGCAGCACGAGCGCGGCTTGGGCAACTGGCAGGCCGAACTGGCCGAGTGGCCGCCGCTGTTCCTGTCGGCGCACGGCGCGCTGCACGCATTGAACGACGCCTTTGCCGGCCTCACGGTCGACCGCGAACGGATGCTGCGCAATATCGCGGCGCTGCAGGGACTCGTGTTCGCCGAGAGCGCCTCGAGCTACCTGGCCGGCGCCATCGGCCGTCCCGCCGCGCATGCGCTGCTGGAAGGCCTGACGCGCCGGGTCACGAGCGAAGGCCGTCCGCTCGATGCCTTGCTGGCCGATGCCGTCAAGGCCGATCCGCAGCTTGCCGCCCACGTCGACCTGCAGCAGCTCGCCACGCTGTTCGACCCGGTCGCCGCCCTCGCACCGGCGCGGCGCCTGGCCGCCAGCCAGCTCGACGCCCTGCGCCAGCGCATGGCGGAGCTGGATACCACCCACCCTTTTCATGAGGCAGACGACGCATGAGTTTCGACCCGCTTGACCACGATTTCGAACGCGGCCTGCAAAACCGCCGCACCATCCTTGGCGACGCCTGGGTCGACCGTTCGATCAACAACGCCAACAGCTTCAATGCCGACTTCCAGAACCTGATCACGCGCTTCGCCTGGAACGAGATCTGGGGCCGGCCCGGCCTGGACCACAAGACGCGGCGTGCAATCGTCCTCTCGATCACGACCGCGCTCGGGCGCTGGGAAGAGTTCGAGCTGCACGTGCGCGCGGCCCTGCTCGGCGACGAGAGCAGCCGCCTCACACCCGACGAGATCAAGGAAATCCTGATGCAGTCGGCCATCTACGCGGGCGTGCCGGCCGCGAACACCGCCTTCGCGCACACGCTGGCGATCCTGCGCGAAGTGGGCGAGCAGATCGGCTATGCGCTCGAACCGGCGGCGCCGGGGGCCGTCGCGCACCCGGGCGTCGGACGCGAAGGCCGCACCGCGAGCAGCCCTGCCCTGCACTACAGCGTGCGCGAGCCGAGGAATGGCAAGGCGCCGCGCCACACGGTGGTGCTGAGCCATGCGCTCGGCTGCGACCTGACGATGTGGGACAGCCTTGCGAACCAGCTGGCGCTGGATAAGCGCGTGATCGCCTACGACCACCGCGGCCACGGCAGCTCGGATGCGCCTGACGCGCTGTATTCGATGGCGGACCTGGCCGACGACGCCGCGCGCCTGCTGCGCGAGCTCGATACCGGGCCGGTGGTCTGGGTCGGCCTGTCGATGGGCGGCATGGTGGGCCAGGAGCTGGCCCTGCGCCATCCGTCGCTGGTGCGGGCGCTGGTGCTGGCGAATACGACCAGCGGCTATCCGGAAGCGGCGCGCGCGGTGTGGGAACAGCGCATCGCAACCGTACGCGCCGAGGGCATCGAGGCGATCGCGGATGCGGTGATGGGACGCTACTTCCACGACGCCTTCCGCGCGCAGAAGGCGGCGACTGTCGCGCGCTTCCGGCGCCGGCTGGTCACGACCGATGCGACCGGCTATGTCGGCTGCTGCGAGGCGGTGGGCAAGGTCGATACGGGGTCGCGGCTTGGGCAAATCGGCGTGCCGACCCTGGTGATTGCCGGCGAACTCGATCAGGGGACGCCGGTGGCGATGGCGCAGGCGCTGGCTGAAGGAATTCCCGGCGCGCGGCTGGAAGTGCTGCAGGATGCTTCGCACCTGAGCGCGGCCGAGCAGCCGGAGGCGTTTGCGGCAAGCGTCGTCGGGTTCGTGGCGGGGCTGTAATCCGTAGGGTGGGCTCCGCCCACGCGGTTCACCACATGCATACCGAACCGTCTCCGCATACCGTGCGGCATGCGAAGGGTGTACCGCGTGGGCAGAGCCCACCCTACGTCGGCGTCACAGGTCGAGCACCAGCACCTTCGACTTGGAACGCGAGCAGCACGGCGTAAACTGATCGTTCGCCGCCTGCTCCTCCTCCGTCAGATACATGTCGCGGTGATCCGGCACGCCTTCCAGCACGCGCGTCAGGCAGGTCCCGCAGACTCCCTCCTCGCAGGAATACGGCACCTCGACGCCCGCATCAAGCAGCACCTTGATCACCGTCTGCCCCGGCGGCACCGTCAGCAGCTTGCCGCTGGACGCGAGCTTGACGTCGAAGGGCTGGTCGCCGGTGGTATCCACCGCCGCCGCGCTGAAGTATTCGACGTGCAGCTGGGCCGCCGGCCAGCCCTGCGCCTTGGCCGTGTCCAGCACGTACGAAATAAAACCCTGCGGACCGCACACGTACAGGTGGGTATCGGCCTGGGGATTGGCCAGCAGCGCCGCCATGTCGAGCTTCTGCGCCGCGTCGCCGCTGTCGTAGTGGAAGTGCACAAGGTCGCGCAAATGCGATTCGCCCAGGCGCTGCTTGAACGCCGCCTTTTCCGGCGAGCGCGCGCAGTAATGCATCTCGAAGGCGGCGCCCCTGGCGGCCAGCGTCTCGGCCATCGCCAGGATCGGCGTCACGCCGATGCCGCCGGCCAGCAGCAGGGTGCGTTTCGCCTCCACCAGCGGGAAGTGGTTCTTCGGCTCGGAAATGCGCAGGACCGAGCCGACGTCGATGTGGTCGTGCATCGCCTCGGAGCCGCCGCGCGAATCGGCGTCGCGCAGCACGCCGATCTGGTAGCGGTGGGTCTCGCCCGGCGCATTGCAGAGCGAGTACTGGCGAATCAGGTTGCCCGGCAGGTGGACGTCGACGTGGGCGCCGGCCTCGAAAGCCGGCAGCGCGCCGCCGTCGACGCGCACCAGCTCGTAGCTGCAGATGCCGTCGGCCTCGTTTTGCCTGGTCGCGACGCGGACTTCAATCGTGCTCATGGCGCGAACTCCTTCATCTCTTCTTTCTGCAGCCACTGATCGATGATGCGGCGCGACTGCACGCCGCCGGCGTCGATGTTCAACATGAGCAGCTTGCGCTCCGGGTGGCGCAGGATGTTCTGCTGCTGCAGCTCCAGCATCTCGCGGTCTTCGCCGAAGATCTTGCCCTGGCCTTCGCGGATGGTCTTCGTCAGCTCCGCATCCTCCGGCTTGAAGTTGCGCGCCATGCCCCAGAAATACCAGTGCGAGGTTTCGGTTTCGGGGGTGATGAAGTCGACCACGATGGAGGACGCCTTGTACTCGGCCGGCGCGTTGTAGCCGCCCTTGCCCGCATGCGCGACGCCGACCTCGATCATCACGTGGCTCGGCGCGTTGAAACGGCAGATCTGCCAGCGGTCGACCGGCACGTCGTCGGCCAGGTGGTTGCCGCGCAGGGCCGCCTGCCAGAACGGCGGCGGCATGATGTTTTCCATGAAGCGGCTGGTCACGACCTGCTCGCCCTCCACTTTGGTCGTGACCGGCGCCTCGTCGATTTCCTTCTGACCGATCGAGGACGCGTGGACATAGGTCTCGTGGGTCAGGTCCATCAGGTTGTCGACCATCAGGCGGTAGTCGCAGTTAATGTGGTACAGGCCGCCACCGTAGGCCCACTCGGGATTATCGGCCCACTCGAGGTGGTGGATGGTGGCCGGGTCAGCCGCTTCCTTGTCGCCGGTCCAGACCCAGATGAAGCCATAGCGCTCCTCGACCGGATAGCTGCGGATGCAGGGGAAGCCGCGCACGCGCTGGCCCGGCATGCTGATCGCCTTGCCTTCGCAGCCCATTTCCAGGCCGTGATAGCCACACACGAGGTTACCGTCGCGGACGAAACCGAGCGAAAGCGGCGCGCCGCGGTGCGGGCAGAAATCCTCGACCGCGGCGACCTTGCCGCCCTGGCCGCGATAGAACACGATCTTTTCGCCGCAGATCTGGCGACCCAGGGGCTTGCTGTCGATTTCATCGGGCGTGCAAGCTACATACCAGGCGTTTTTCGGGAACATCCTTGTCTCCTCCATCATGTGGAATTAATATTCAGTGTACTGAATGTCAGGAAAAGTATCACGCGTTTGCGGCACGAAGTAAACTGTGTTTTCAAACTTTTTTCATGGTGCGCTGCACCAACTCCTCATAAGCAATATGCCTACAGAAAAAGCACGCGATGGACGGGGCGAGATGCTCGATTTGTACCAGCATCCGGGCCATTTGCTGCGCCGTGCCCAGCAGATCTCGGTGTCGATTTTTTACGACGAAATGGGGAATGAACTGACGCCCGTGCAGTACGCGATCCTGAGCCGGCTGGCCGAACATCCGGGCATCGACCAGGTATCGCTGGCCGGCCTGGCGGCGATCGATACCTCGACCGGAGCGACCGTGTGCGCGCGGCTCGAAGAAAAGGGGCTGCTGGAGAGAAAGGTGATTCCGCATAACCGGCGCCAACGGGCCTTGAGCATCACGGCTGCCGGAAAGGCGCTGCTGGACGGACTGGTGCCGGGCGCGCAGCGGCTGCGGCAACGGCTGCTCGAGCCCTTGAGCGCAGACGAGCAGCGGGTCTTCATGGGCTTGCTGGCCAAGCTGGTGCACGAAAACAACGAGCAGAGCCGGGCGCCGCTGGCCCTGCCCGCGGCCGTGGACAATGCGGGCGCCTGAGCCTGCACCAAAAGGCCGATGTAGTCGTCGATATCCCCCCGCCTGCCCCCGTGACGGCCGCCGCTTTCGAAAGCTCAGCCGGTTGTCCTACAAGCAGCTGGGGTCGCGCCCCACGTTGTGCATTGCAGCATTGGCGATAATGTCTGAAAGAACTGGAGACTTCATCGATCTTTTAGGAGTCGCACATGC
Organism: Massilia sp. LXY-5; assembly: GCF_059801075.1. Classification (NCBI taxonomy): domain Bacteria; kingdom Pseudomonadati; phylum Pseudomonadota; class Betaproteobacteria; order Burkholderiales; family Oxalobacteraceae; genus Massilia; species Massilia sp. LXY-5. The sequence goes on along the minus strand of NZ_JBNNEH010000002.1, from coordinate 866,962 downwards.
TGCATATCGTATTCAATGCCTGGACCTCGGCCGCACTGACGGGTTGGACCAATGTGTCCGGCCTCGGTGGGAGCCCCTCTGTCCAGGAGAAGGCAAGCGGCACATTCAACAGTGGCAAGTTCGAGAGCGCCGCCGGCACCCTGGACTATAAACTGTTTGTCCCGAGCACCTACGACGGGACACCCATGCCGCTGGTCGTCATGCTGCACGGCGGCGGTCAGGACGCGGATGATTTTGCGCGCGGCACCGGCATGAATGAGCTTGCCGAAGAATGCCGGTTTCTCGTGCTGTATCCCGAACAGTCCAGCGGCAGCAACTGGCAGCGATGCTGGAACTGGTTCGAGAAAGCACACCATGAACGCGGCCAGGGAGAGCCGGCCCTGATCGCTGGAATGACGCGCGAAATACTGTCCGGATATGCCGTCGACGAGACCAGGGTCTGTATTGCCGGCTTGTCCGCGGGCGGCGCGATGGCCGTCATCATGGGCCGTGTCTACCCCGACCTGTTCACTGCGGTCGGCTGTCACTCCGGCCTGGCGCATCGCAGTGCGACGGACGGCTATGCCGCATTGCAGGCGATGCGCGATGGTGTCGATGCATGCCAGGTCGCTCAAAACGAATCCTCCCCGGGCGTTCCCGTCATCGTCTTCCATGGCGATATGGACACGACCGTCCACGTGAAGAACAGCACGGGTATCGTCCAGCAGTCGATCGACACCTATCTCGCGCAAACGCTGGACGAGGAGGTGGAACTTGCGTTTTCGGAAAACACCGGCGAAACGGCCAGCCGGCGCTTTACCCGCAGCGTCCACTGCGGGAAAGCCGGCGAGGTCGTCGCCGAACACTGGACCTTGCACGGGGCCGGCCATGCCTGGTCGGGCGGAAACCGCCGTGGAAGTTACACGGACGCGCATGGGCCGGATGCGAGCAAGGAAATGCTCCGGTTTTTCCACCTGCCCGTGCCTGGCGATACCGAGCGCCTGGTCCAGTGACGATCGTTCGAACCCCGGCTGCAGGAGCCTGAACCCCGGCACCGACGCCTTTACTCCACGCCAGGATCCTTGAACTTCTCGACCTTGTCGAATTCGACGTTGTACACGCCGCCATCGACCTGCTCTGCCTTGCGGATATACACCGTCTGGACGATGTCGCGGGTGGCCGGATCGATCGTGACCGGGCCGCGCACGCTCGTCCAGGACTGGCCTTTCATCGCTTCCAGCAGGGCCGGGCCCTCGCTCTTGCCGCCGGTTTTCTTCAAAGCGGCGTACAACAGGTGCATGCCGTCATAGGCACCGACGGCGTGGAAGTTCGGGCGCATGTTCTTGTTCGCCTTGGTGAAGGCGGCCACGAAGGCCTTGTTTTCCGGTGACGGATGGGCGGCCGAGTAATGGTGGCTGCTGACCACGCCCAGGGCCGCAGGGCCGATGCTCGGCATCAGGTCGTCGTCGAGCACGTCGCCGGTGGCGATCAGCCTGATGCCGGCTTGCGCCAGGCCGCGGTCGGTGAACTGCTTCAGGACGGCCGCGCCCTCGCCCGACGGCACGAAGACGAACAGGGCGTCCGGCTTGGCGTCCTTCACGCGCTGCAGGAAGGGCGAGTAATCCGGGTTGCGTAGCGGCGCGCGCAGCGAGGCGACAATCTTGCCGCCGGCCTTGGTGAAGTCCTTCACGAAGACCTTCTCGGCGTCGATGCCGGGGCCGTAGTCGGACACAAAAGTCACGACCGACTTGATCTTGTTCTTCGCCGCCCACTGCGCCATCGGCGCCGTCACCTGCGCCAGCGTGAAGCCGGTGCGCACGATGTAGGGCGAGCGTTGCGGAATGACGGAAGTGGCCGCGTTCATGACGATCATCGGCACCTTCGCCTGCGTGGCCACCGGGGCGGCGGCAAAGGCGAGCGGCGTCAGGCCGAAGCCGGCCAGCACCTGCACCTTGTCGCGCGAAACCAGTTCCTGGGCGATGCGCTTGGTGACGTCCGGCGAGACGCCGCCGTCGTCCTTCAGGATGATCTGCACTTCGCGGCCGGCCACGGTTGCGCCGTTCTGCTGCATGAAGAGTTTGACGGCGGCGTCGACCTGGCGGCCGGTGGAGGCGAAGGGGCCGGACATCGGGACGATGAGGCCGACTTTCAGGGGCTCGGCGGCGGATGCCAGGCCGGCCGACAGCAAGGCGGCGCCGAGCAGGATGGTGCGGCGGGTGGTATTCAGGTGGTTCAAGGTTGTCTCCTGTTTTTTATGAGTGCGCTTGAAGGCGCTTTTTGTAGGGTGGGCTACGCCCACGCGGTGATACGTACTGGCTCCGATCTCGTGCTCGTCGATCTCGCCGTCGCGTATCACCGCGTGGGCGGAGCCCGGTGAAGCCGTCATTGAAGCCACTGGCTTCAATGACCCCTACGCAACGGCTACCAATCGGTCCAGCTTTTCGCCATCGGCCAGCAGGCTTGCCGAATCCGAGTCATGCACGATGCGGCCCCGATCCAGCACGATGGCGCGGGACGTGAGCGACAGCGCCAACCGCGCATGCTGCTCCACGACGATGACGGACATGCCCTCCTCCGCCACCAGCTTGCGAATGACGCGCACCAGCTCCTGCACGATGATCGGCGCGAGACCCTCCATCGGCTCGTCCAGCAGCAGGATGCGTGGGTTCGTCATCAGGGCGCGCGCAATCGCCAGCATCTGTTGCTCGCCGCCCGAGAGCTGGTTGCCCATGTTGGCGCGGCGCTCGAACAGGCGCGGGAAGATCTCGTAGATTTTCGCGAGGTTCCAGGGACCGGGACGGGCGACCACGGTCAGGTGTTCCTCGACGGTCAGCGAAGGGAACATGTGGCGTTCCTGCGGCACCCAGCCCAGGCCTGCGCGCGAGCGCTTCCAGGTCGCCACGCGGGCGATGTCGGCGCCGCCCCAGCGGATCGACCCCTTGTGCAGGCGCGTCAGGCCCATCAGGGTGACAAGCAGGCTGGTCTTGCCGACGCCGTTACGGCCCAGCAGCGCCAGGCTGTCTCCTTCGTTCATCGTGAACGACACGTCTTCCAGCACGATCGATTCGCCGTAGCCGGCGGTGACCTTGTCCAATGCCAGCAATTCAGCCATGTTCGGCCTCCCCCAGATACACTTCTTTTACGCGCGGGTCGGCGGCAATCTCGTCCGGCGTCCCTTCGGTCAGCACTTTCCCGCCCACGAGCACCGTGATGCGGTCGGCAAAGCGGAACACGAGTCCCATGTCGTGCTCGATGAAGACGACCGTCACGTCGCGCGGCAGCGCGGCGATGACTTCGAACAGTTCCTTGCTCTCGGCCGAGGGAATGCCGGCTGCCGGTTCGTCCAGCAGCAGGATCTTCGGTTTCGTGGCGAGGGCCAGCGCGATCTCGACCAGGCGCTGTTTGCCGTAGGCCATGCTTCGGGTGATCGAATTGGCTTCGTTCGTCAGCTTCAGCGTGGCCAGCAGCTCCATCGCCTCTTCCACCACCTCGTCATGCTTCTCGACCGTCTTCCACCACACCTTCTGCAGGCCGCGGCGTTCGCAAATCGCCAGCACCACCGATTCGAGCACGGTCATGCCCGCGAACAGGGTGTTGATCTGGAAGGTGCGCGTCATGCCGAGTTTGACGCGCTCGTGCTGCGGCAGCTTCGTGATGTCGTGGTTGCCCAGGTAGACCGCGCCGCTGGTCGGCGGGAAGCCGCCGGTCAGCAGATTGATGAACGTGGTCTTGCCGGCGCCGTTCGGGCCGATCAGCGCGTGGCGCGCGCCGGGCTCGAAGTTGAGCGTGATGTCGGTATTCGCCTTGAAGCCGCCCCATTGCTTCGAGAGCCCTTCGGTACGCAAGGTGTTCGTCATGCTGGCTCCTTAGGTTTGAATCGCGCGAAGATTTTTTCCGCGCCGCCCATGATCCCGCCGCGTGCGAACAGCACGATCAGCACGAGGAACAGGCCGATATAAAACTGCCAGTAGGCCGGATCGAGCCCCGAGATCTTGTCCTGCGCCACCATGAACACGGCCGCGCCGATCAGCGCGCCGTACAGGCGGCCGGTCCCGCCCAGCACCAGCATGATCAGGAGTTCCGCCGAACGCGGGAAGCCGAGTACGTCGAGGCCGACGAACTGGGTCGTCTGCGCCAGCAAGGCGCCCGCCACGCCGGCCACCGCCGCGCCGATCGTGAAGATGGCTTTCAGGCGGCGGTCGACGTTGGCGCCGATCGCCGGCATGCGCCGCCCGCCTTCGCGGATGCCGCGCAGCGACATGCCGAAGGGAGAATTCACCAGGCGGCGCAGCACCACGAACAGGAGGAACAGCACGCCGAAGCTGTACCAGAAGGCGGTCTTGCCATACAGGTCGAACTCGAACACGCCGAACAGCTTCCCCGTGGCCATGCCCGACAGGCCGTCGACCCCGCCGGTAATGAAGGCAGCCTTGTTGGCCGCTTCAAACAGCATCAGGCCGATGCCGAGCGTGACCATCAGGCGCGCCAGGTCCTGGCCGCGCACGACCAGGAAGCTGACGATGAAGCCCACGATGCCGGCGACGATTGCCGCCGCCAGCACCCCGGAAATCGGCTCGCCCCAGCCGTGCACGGACAGCAGGCCGGCCGTATAGGCGCCGAGCCCGAAGAAGGCCGCGTGGCCGAGCGAGACGATGCCGGCATAGCCCAGGATCAGGTCGAGCGACAGCGCGAACAGGCCGACGATCATGATCTGGCTGACCAGCACCAGGTAGTCCGGGAACAGGAAGTAGGACGCCACCGGCAGCAGCCAGAACGCGATCTCGAGCGGCTTCCAGCGGTCGTTCGGAAGGCGCAGCGCGGATTTGTCCATGGCGGTCACAGGCTCGTTATTGGAAGCACCGGCGGCGCTCTTGGCTTTCAGGGCGGAAGTGGAAAAGGCACTCATGCTTTCCTCCGCACCAGACCAAACGGGAACAGGATCAACAGGACGACCATCAGCGTGTAGATGACGAAGGCGCCCACTTCCGGCACATAGTATTTGCCGGCCACATCGAACACACCCAGGATCAGCGCCGCGATCAGCGGACCCTTGATCGAACCGGCGCCGCCGACGGCGACCACCAGCAGGAAATAGACCATGTATTTCACGGGGAAGCTCGGGTCCAGGCCCAGCACGTCGATGCCCAGGCCGCCGCCGAGGCCGGCCAGGCCGGAACCGAGGGCGAAGGTCAGCGAAAAGACGCGGCTGACGTTGATGCCGAGGCCCGCGGCGGCGGTCTGGTTGTCGACCGAGGCGCGGATCTGGGCGCCGAAGCGGGTACGCTCGATCAGCAGGTAGAGGCCGAGCGTGATCAGCACGACGACGCCGATCAGGAACAGGCGATAGGAACCGAGGTCCAGGCCGAGGACGTGCACCTGGCCGCGCAGCCAGTCCGGCAGGTTCACAGGCTGCTGGGTCGGCCCGAACAGGAAGGTGGCGCCGGCCACCGACATGAAGGTCAGGCCGATCGAGAACAGCACCTGGTCGAGGTGGGTCGCCTGGTACAGCTGGCGGTACAGGGTGCGTTCCAGCACCAGGCCGACCACCGCGGCCGCCAGGAAGGCGAGCGGCAGCGTGGCCAGGAAAGGCAGGCCCAGCTTGCTGAGCAAGGTGACGCAGACATAGCCGCCGACCATGGCAAAGGCGCCGTGGGCCAGGTTAATGAAGTTCATCATGCCCATCGTGACCGAGAGGCCGACGCTGATCAGGAATAACAGGCTGCCGTAGGCGATGCCGTCGAAGAGGACGCCGATGAAATTACCGATCATGGCCGCCTCCCCTGTGTCGTGAAGTGCTGGTTCATGCTTTTGTCTCCTGCTTATCGTTTTTCAGTGCTGCGGTACTGCCTCAGACCCGTTCGATCACCATCGCAATCCCCTGCCCCACGCCGATGCACATCGTGCACAGCGCGTAGCGCCCGCCGGTGCGGTGCAGCTGGTACATGGCGGTGGTGACGAGACGGGCGCCGCTCATGCCCAGCGGGTGGCCGAGGGCGATGCCGCCGCCGTAGGGGTTCACCCTCGGATCGTCGTCGGCAACGCCGAGTTCGCGCAACACGGCCAAGCCTTGCGATGCGAAGGCCTCATTGAGTTCGATGATGTCCATCTGGTCGATGGTCATGCCGAGCTGGGTCAAGAGCTTCTTGGTGGCCGGCGCCGGGCCGATGCCCATCACGCGCGGCGGCACGCCCGCGGTGGCCATGCCGACGATGCGGGCACGCCTGGTCAGACCGTATTTCTCGGCCGCTTCGCTGCTGGCCAGCAGCACGGCGCAGGCGCCGTCGTTCACGCCCGAGGCGTTACCGGCGGTGACGCTGCCTTCCGGATGCACGACGCCCTTGAGTTTCGCCAGGGCTTCGAGGCTGGTTTCGCGCGGATGCTCGTCCTTCTCGAAGCTGATGTGATCCCCTTTTTTCTGGGGAATCAGTACCGGGACGATCTCGTCCGCGAACAGGCCTTCGGCCTGGGCGCGCGCCGTCTTCTGCTGGCTGGCGAGCGCAAACTTGTCCTGGTCTGCGCGCGAGACCTTGTAGTCGACGGCGACGTTCTCGGCCGTCTCCGGCATCGAATCGGTGCCGTACTGGTGCTTCATCGCCTTGTTCGGGAAGCGCCAGCCGATCGTGGTGTCGTAAATCGTGGCCTGGCGCGAGAAGGCGGATTCGGCCTTGCCCATCACGAAAGGCGCGCGCGTCATCGATTCGACGCCGCCCGCGATCATCAGCTGCGTCTCGCCCGACTTGATGGCGCGTGCGGCGATGCCGATCGCGTCCATGCCCGAGCCGCACAGGCGGTTCACGGTGGTGCCCGGGACATCGGCCGGCAGGCCGGCCAGCAAGGACGACATGTGGGCCACGTTGCGGTTGTCTTCGCCGGCCTGGTTGGCGCAGCCGAAGATCACGTCGTCGACTTGCGTCCAGTCGACGCCGGGATTGCGCTTCATGAGTTCGCGCAGCGGGATGGCGCCGAGGTCGTCGGCACGGACGTCCTTCAGGGCGCCGCCGTAGCGGCCGATCGGGGTGCGGATTGCGTCGCAGATAAAAGCGTCGGTCATGATCATCCTCTCGAATCAGGAAGCCAGCAGGGTCGCGGAAGTGGCGGCCTGCAGCTCGTCAAAGGTAAGGCCCGGCGCCATCTCGACGACGCGCAGGCCATCCGGGGTGACGTCGAGTACGGCCAGGTCGGTATAGATGCGGTTCACGCAAGCCACGCCGGTGAGCGGATAGCTGCACTCGCGCACGATCTTGCTTTCGCCGGTTTTCGTCTGGTGGTCCATCATCACGTAGACCTTTTTGGCGCCGAGGGCCAGGTCCATCGCGCCGCCGACTGCCGGAATCGCGTCCGGCGCACCGGTGTGCCAGTTGGCCAGGTCGCCCTTTTCGGACACCTGGAAGGCGCCCAGCACGCAGATGTCGAGGTGGCCGCCACGCATCATGGCGAAGGAGTCGGCGTGGTGGAAATAGGCGCCACCCGTCAGGATCGTCACCGGCTGCTTGCCGGCGTTGATCAGGTCTTCGTCCTCTTCGCCGGGCGCAGGCGCGGGGCCCATGCCGAGCAGGCCGTTTTCACTGTGCAGGAAGACTTCGCGGTCTTTCGGCAGGAAGTTGGCCACCTTGGTCGGCAGGCCGATGCCGAGGTTGACGTAGGCGCCTTCAAAGATGTCCTGCGCCACCCGGGCGGCAATCTGGTCTCTCGTGTAGCGGTTCATGCTGCCTCCTTCACCACGCGCTGTACAAAAATGCCCGGCGTGACGATGTTTTCCGGGTCGAGTTCGCCGAGCGGCACGATCTCGCTCACTTGCGCGATGGCGACCTTGGCGGCCATCGCCATGATCGGGCCGAAGTTGCGCGCGGTCTTGCGGTAGACGAGGTTGCCCCAGCGGTCCCCTTTCAGGGCCTTGATGAGCGCGAAGTCGGCGTGGATCGGCGACTCGAGCACATAGTGGCGGCCGTCGATCAGGCGCGTCTCCTTGCCCTCGGCCAGCAGGGTGCCGTAGCCGGTCGGGGTGAAGAAGCCGCCGATGCCGGCGCCGGCGGCGCGGATGCGCTCGGCCAGGTTGCCCTGCGGGGTCAGCTCGAGCTCGATTTCGCCGGCGCGGTACAAGGCGTCGAAATGGTGCGAGTCGCTCTGGCGCGGGAAGGAGCAGATGATCTTGCGCACCCGCTTGGCAGCCAGCAGCGCGGCAAGGCCGGTATCGCCGTTGCCCGCATTGTTGTTCACGATGGTGAGCTCGCGCGCGCCCTGCTCGATCAGCGCGTCGATCAGTTGGGCCGGCATGCCGGCATTGCCGAAGCCGCCGATCATGACGGTCGCGCCGTCATGCACGTCGGCGACGGCACGTTGCAGCGATTCAAAGGTTTTATCGATCATGTGTCCACCTTGATGTGCACCGCACGAATCGTGCGTGACGCACTTGAAAGAATGTTGCAGTTGTTCGATAATCGAACTAATGGTTGATTACCGCCCAACCAGTGTAGTGGCACGCTGGCCGAAAGGTCAAGAAAAAAAGACCGACTCATAAATCCGACCCGGCGCACTCCCCTGCATTAAAATCCCGCCATGACAAAATCGACCATGCAATCAAACGAGCCCGACAGCCCTGAAGTCCCCGAAGAGCGCGAACCGACGATCGCCGAACAGATCGACGCGCTGACCGACCCCAGCTTCATGACCTCGCTGGCGCGCGGCCTGGCCGTGGTGCAGGCCTTCAGCGACTCGCGCAAGCCGCAAACCATCGCGCAGATCAGCCAGAAGACCGGCATCCCGCGCGCCGCCGTGCGCCGTTGCCTGTTCACACTGCAGCAGCTCGGCTATGTCGAGGCCGAACTGAACAATTTCTCGCTGCGTCCGAAGGTACTGACACTAGGTTACTCCTACCTGTCGTCCACACCGCTCACGGTCTCCAGCCAGCCCTACCTGAACGGCATCAGCGCGCAGCTCGGCGAATCCTGTTCGCTGGCCGTGCTCGACGACGGCGAAGTGCTGTACGTGGCGCGCTCCGCCGCTTCGCGGGTGATGTCGGTGGCCCTGAACACGGGCAGCCGCCTGCCGGCCTACTGCACCTCGCTCGGCCGCGTGATGCTGGCGCACCTGGCGCCCGACGCGCTGGACGCGTATTTCGCAAAAGCCAGACTGAAACCCATGACCGACAAGACCGTCACCAGCCAGAAGCGCCTGCGCGAGATTCTGCTGCAAGTGCGCCAGGACGGCTATGCGATCAACGACGAGGAACTGGAGCTGGGCCTGCGCTCGATCGCGGTACCGGTGCGCGGCGCCTCGGGCCAGGTGCTGGCCGCGCTGAACGTCGGCGCCCAGGCCAGCCGCGTCAGCGCCGACAGGATGCGCGAAGAATTCCTGCCGGTGCTGCAGAGGGGTGCGCAGGAATTGGCGGTGCTGCTGCCGTAGAGACTCGTCCGGATGACTACTAACCGCTGCGCACCGTAGGGTGGGCTCTCCGAGCCCACGCGTGATACGTGCCTGCTCCGTTATCGTGCTCGACGATCTCGCCGTCGCGTATCACCGCGTGGGCACGGAGTGCCCACCCTACGAATCTACGTTACGCACCAGCCAGCGATGATCAGAAGTGGTGGCGCAGGCCGACCATCACGCCATTCTGACCGAGGCCGGCGCCAACGGTTCCACCCGCATCCAGCGCCACCGCCGACGCGCCCTTGTTATCCATGCGGCCGACAGCCGTATAGACGAAGGTCCGCTTCGACATCGCATAGGTCAGGCGCGCAACATACATGTCGACGTCGTTGGCCGAGTTCTTGGTCTCGCGCCGTGCGACCTGGGCGTCGACGACGAAGGCGCCGATCGGGTGGCTGACGCCGAGGTAGTACAGGTCGGAATCGGTGCGGCCCGTGGCGGCGTTCGTCTCGCGGTCGACCACGCCCCCGCCCAGCTTGGTCGGGCCGAACATCACATAGCCGTTGACGGTTTTGCGGATGTCGGTGTTGGCGCTGCTGGTCAGGCCGCCGGCCGCGCCGACATTGCCGTTCATGCGGTCATAGGAGGCATTCAGGCCCCAGGCTTTCGTCTCGTAGCCGACCAGGCCGGTGTACTGGCGGCAGGCGCGCGAGTCGCCCGCCACTTCGCCGGCGCAGTTGGTGGCGGCTGGTCCGCCGGCGGCCGAGGCATCGCGCCCGAAGCTGTAGGTTGCGCCCAGCACGAAGCCGCCGAAATTGCCCATGTAGCCGATCGCATTGTCGCTGCGCGCGTTCGGCAGGTAGGGATCGATGCTGCCGATGGCGAACAGGTGCGGTCCCAGCACGTCGGTCTTCAGGCCCGAGATATAGGTCATGTTCAGCTGGCGGCCGATCGTGACCGTACCCCACGCACCCTTGATGCCCACGTTGGCCTGGCGCCCGAACAGGCGGCCGCCCTGCTGCTGGGTGCCGGTGTCGAGGGCCAGGCCGTTTTCCAGCACGAAGAAGGCCTGCAGGCCGCCGCCGAGGTCCTCGGTGCCGCGGAAACCGATGCGCGACGGGAAGGAACTGGTGAGCGACGGCACCTTGGTGATCGAGTCGCCCGCACTATTCACGTTGGTCAGATGTGCAACGCCGCTGTCGACGATACCGTAGATCTGGACTGCGGTCTGTGCCTGGGCTGCGGACGCGGCCAGGCCGCACATCAGCGCGACGGCGCTGCAGATGGTGTTCTTCATATTGTCTCCGTGTTTTATAAGATGTGTTCGATTATCGAACAAGAGGTTGTTAATCGAACACAAAGCCGATACTATGGTTCTCACGAAAGCTTGTCAACAATATGCGCATGCAGGCTATGATGCAGTGGTGATAACGACACGCTTCCGACAAGACCAACCACAGGAGACACGCATGAAATTCACGACGATTGCCGCGGCCTTTGCCACCACCGCCCTGTTCGCCTTTGCGCCCGGCGCGCAGGCCCAGGACACCATCAAGGTCGGCGTGATCGCCGCCTTCTCCGGCCCCTTCGCCGACTACGGCAAGCAGATGGAGGGCGGCATCAAGGCCTGGATGGCACAGCACGGCGATACCGTGGCCGGCAAGAAGATCCAGATCATCTACAAGGACACCACCGGCCCGGCGCCGGAAGTGGCCAAGCGCCTGGCGCAGGAACTGGTGGTGCGCGACAAGGTCGACTTCCTGGCCGGCTTCGGCCTCACGCCGGAAGCGCTGGCCGTCGCCCCGATCGCCCAGCAGGCGAAAAAGCCGATGATCATCATGAACGCGGCCACCTCCGTCATCACCACGAAGTCCGACTACATCGCGCGCTTCTCGATGACCCTGCCGCAGATCTCGGCGCCGATGGCCGACTGGGCGGTCAAGAACAAGATCAAGACCGTCGCTACTGTCGTCGCCGACTACGGTCCCGGCATCGATGCCGAAAAGGCCTTCAGCGAGCGCCTGGTGAAGAACGGCGGCACGGTGGCGGAAGCGATCCGCGTCCCGCTGCGCAACCCGGAATTCGCGCCCTTCATCCAGCGCATCAAGGACGCCAAGCCGGACGCCGTGTTCGTCTTCGTGCCCGCCGGCGAGCAGAGCATCGCCTTCATGAAGGGTTACCGCGAGCGCGGCCTGGCTGCCGCCGGCATCAAGGTCATCGCCACCGGCGACCTGACCGACGACCACGTGCTGCCGGCCATGGGCGACGCCACCCAGGGCGTGATCACCACCTTCCACTACTCGGCCGCGCATAAATCGCCGGAGAACGACGCCTTCCTGAAAAGCTTTGCCGCGGCCAATCCGCAGGGCGGCCGACCGAACTTCATGGCCGTCGCCGCGTATGACGGCATGAACGCGATCTACCAGGTCAGCCAGAAACTGAACGGCAAGATCGACGGCGACAAGGCGATGGAGGTGCTGAAGGGCATGAAGATCCAGAGCCCGCGCGGCCCGATCAGCATCGACCCGGCCACGCGCGACGTGGTGCAAACGGTGTACGTGCGCAAGGTCGAGAACGTCAACGGGCAGCCCTACAACGTCGAGTTCGACCAGTTCACGAACCAGAAAGATCCAGGGAAATAAACCCTCGGAATGCTCGCCCGGCCTGTCCCGCACAGGCCGGTGTCGGATGTAAAGATACGTAAATACCGCGCCGGGAGTGCGGCGCCACGCTAGCCCCGCCCCCCAGCCGGCAGGGGCATCAGCCGGGCAATTTCCGGCTGCCTCACCTTGCTTGACATCCTTTTTTCGCTACCGATACTGAACCCATTCAACGTTTTCCTCGTTCGGTTTCGTGTCTTTCCCTCTGCCCTTTCACTGCTGCCGCCCATCCCGGCCGGTACGCCTCTGATCCTTTTCCCTCATGCATGGGTGTAGGGTGCGCCCCGCGCGCGCGTTGAATGTTTGTTTTTTTCAGGAGTCACCAGATGAGAAAGCACCTTCTGTCGGCGCTCGCGCCATTCGGTTTATCTCTGCTTGCAACTACCGCCCATGCGGACACCGTGACGGCGCGTCAACCAGCGCGCGCCCCCCATCCGGACAACGTATTCACACGCATGTATCCCGGCCTGCCCTCCTTCGCGCCGCAGACCGGTACGGCGCGCGCGGCGCTGCAGCGCATGGGCGCACGCAACGACCTGATCGACGCCGGCGACAAGCTCACCGACCCGGTCCAGTCGATCCTCAATCCATCCGTGTTCAGCCCGAACAATCCGGACAACCCGAACATGACCGCGGGAATGACCTTCCTGGGCCAGTTCCTCGACCACGACATCACCTTCGACAAGAAGTCGATCCTGAACGCGAACGCCTCGCCGATGCAGACGGTGAACTTCCGCACCGCGGCCTTCGACCTCGATTCGGTCTACGGCAACGGGCCGGCGGGCTCGCCCGAACTGTACGACACGGGTTCCGGCCGCATCAAATTCCGGCTCGAGCGCATCCCGGGTTCCGAGGCCGTGTCCCGCCATGGCGCGGTGCGCAACGACCTGCCGCGCGACCGCGCGGGCAATGCCATCGTGGCCGAAAGCCGCAACGACGAGAACCTCGTCATCTCGCAGATGCAGGTTGCCCTGCTCTCCTTCCATAACCGGATCACCGATTTCCTGGCGGCCCAGCCGGCCTACAGCGGGGCCCCGGCCGAGCGCATCTTCGCCGACGCGCGCCGTCTCGTGACCTGGCACTACCAGTGGATCATCCTGCATGAGTTCCTGCCGCTGACGATCGGCCAGGAGCGGCTCGATGCGATCCTGCGCGACGGCCTGCAGTACTACCGGCCGCAGGACGCCGTGAACCGCTTCAGGATGGGCGACGGCCACGAGATGCCGCGCATCCCGATCGAATTCAATGCCGCCGTGTACCGCTTCGGGCACTCGCAGGTGCGCCCCAGCTACCGCGCCAATTTCGGCCCCACCGGCGGCACACCCTTCTTCGCCTTCATCTTCGACGACACGGAAAATCCGGCGGCGCCCGATCCGAACGACCTGCGCGGCGGCAAGCGGGCGGCGCGCCGCTTCATCGACTGGCAGACCTTCTTCGATTTCGGCGACGGCAACATGCGTCCGAACAAGCGCATCGATACCAGGCTGTCGTCGCCGCTGATGAATTTGCCGGGCTCGCGCGCGCCCTCGCCGGGCCTGCCGAACGACGGCGTCCAGGCACTGCCGGCCCGCACCCTGAGCCGCCACATCAATTTCGGCATCCCGTCCGGCCAGGCCATCGCGCGCAGCATGCACATGCCGGTGCTGGCGCCGAGCCAGCTGAGCGAGCTCGCTCCCTACGCGCTCGATCCACGCACCACGCTGGCCAGCTCCACGCCGCTGTTCTTCTACATCCTGAAGGAAGCCGAGGTGATGGAACACGGCCTGCGCCTCGGACCGGTCGGCGCGCGCATCGTCGGCGAAGTCTTCGTCGGCCTGCTCAGGGAAGACCCCGGGTCCTGGCTGCGCGCCGCGCCGCAGTGGAAACCCACGCTGCCCACGAGCCACCCCGGCGACTTCCGCATGGCCGACCTGCTGCAGTTCGCGGGCGTGGTGGCGCCGCTGTAGGCGCTTCTACACCTGACCCTCAGAAACCGAGCACGAAGCGGGCGCCGCCCGTCACGGGACGCACGTGGCGGACGGTGCCCCCATTCGCATGCACCAGCTGGCGCACCAGCGCCAGCCCGATCCCGCGCCCGCCCTTCCGGGTGGTGAAGAAGGGCGTGAAAATGTGCGGCAGCAGTTCTTCCGGCACGCCGGGACCGTTGTCGCTGACCTCGATGCGCAGCCGCGCGCCGCGCACCAGGCGCGCGTGCACGGTGGCGCGCGGCGCCGCCAGGCCCGCGGTCGCTTCAAACGCGTTCTTCAACAGGTTGATCAGGGCCTGTTCGAGCTGGCCCGCATCGGCCACCAGCGCCAGCGAGTCCGGCTCGACCAGGATGCGCAGCTCGCCGCCGCGTGCGCGCCAGGCCGGTTCGACCAGCATCGACACGCGCGCCAGCAGCTGTTTGAGCGCGACCTGCTCCGGCACCGGTTCCGGCATGCTGGACAGGCTGCGGTAGCTGCCGACGAAATCGGCAAGGCTGGTGGCGCGGCGCGCGATGGCGTCGAGCGCCGCGCCCAGGTCGGCGGCGAGTTCGGCTTCAACTTCGCCCTCGAGCTGCGGCTGGAGTTCCGCCAGCATGCCCTGCGCCGTGTTCGACAGCGAGGCCACCGGCGTGAGCGAATTCATGATCTCGTGGGTCAGCACCTGCACCAGCTGGCGCCAGGCGTTCAGGGTTTCGGATTCGAGTTCGCTTTCGACCGGGAGCAGCGCGGCAATGCGCTGCGCCTTGCCCTGCACCGTCAGCGAGGACATCGCCACCATGGCGCGTTCAACGCCGCGTTCGGTGTCGAAGGCGAGCAGCGCGCGGCCGCTCGCCGGCTGCGCGGCCAGCTGCGAGCAAAGTGCCGCGCGATCTGTCACGCGCCCGGGCGCGAGCAGCTGGCGCGCGCTGGCATTCAGGGGCGCGGCCTCGCCTGCGCAAGTGGAGGGATCGAGCAGGAACAGTGCGACAGGCGCATGTTCGAGCCGTGCCTCCAGCACCAGTGCGTCGTCCGCTCGCCGCAGCATCGGCGGATCTGCCTGGGCCATTTGCGCCGGCGGCGGCGCCATGCGAGACAGCGCGCGCCATACGAGCCAGGCGGGGACGAGCGCCGCCAGCGCGCACGTGACCTGCAGGCGCGGCGAGCCCGCCGCGGCCCCGGCAGCGGCCGCCAGCGCCATCAACGCGGCCACACCGGCAAGGGCTCCGCGCCGCAGCGAAGCGCTAGAGGCCATGCTTCTCGAGCTTGCGGTACAGGGCGGCGCGGCTCAGGCCGAGCCGGCGCGCGGCCTCGCTGATATTGCCCTTCGCCTGGGCCAGTGCGGCGGCGATCGCGCCGCGCTCGACTTCGCCCAGGGTCTGGTCATCGAGCGCGGGAGCGGCCAGCGCGGACGGCGCGACGGCCGGCGTGCCCAGGCCGAAGTCCCCGGTCTCGTAGGCCGCGCCCGCCGCCAGGATCACGGCCCGTTCGCAGGCGTGGCGCAGCGCGCGGACGTTGCCCGGCCACTGCCATGCGAGCAGCGCCGCCTGTGCCGCGTTCGACAGCGCGCGCGCCGGCCGCGCGTACTGCGCTTCGTAGTGCGCCAGGTAGTGGCGCAGCAGGCCGGGGATGTCGCCGCGGCGCTCGCGCAGCGGGGGCACCCGGATCACGATGGTATTCAGGCGAAACAGCAGGTCGGGACGGAACACGCCCGGGTCGAACAGGCTCGCTTCATCGAGATTGGTGGCGCTGACGATGCGCACGTCGACCGCCTGCGGCCGGTCGGCGCCGAGCGGCGTCACTTCGCGCCGCTCCAGCGCGGCGAGCAGCTTGGCCTGCGCCGCCAAGGGCATGTTCCCGACCTCGTCGAGGAACAGCGTGCCGCCGCGCGCGGCCTGGAAGCGGCCGTCGCGGTCCGCCTTCGCATCGGTGAACGAACCCTTGCGGTGGCCGAACAGTTCGCTCTCGAAGGTCGCTTCCGGCAGCGCGCCCATGTCCACGGCGAGGAAGGCGGCGCCGGCGCGTTTCGACGCGGCGTGGATGGCGCGCGCCACCAGCTCCTTGCCGACACCGTTCTCGCCCAGCACCAGCACGTTCGCCTCGGTGGGACCGACACTCGCCACCATCGCCCTGACTGCCGCCATGGCGGGCGACTCGCCCATCAGGATCGACGCGGCGCCGGCAACGCAGGCCGTGCTACGGCGCGCCAGGGCGGCATCGACGGCGGCCAGCAGGCGCGCATTGTCCCAGGGTTTGGTGATGAAGTCGCCCGCGCCGCGCTTGAGCGCCTCCACCGCCAGCGGCACGTCGGCGTAGGCCGTCAGGGCGATCACGGCCGGCGGCCGCGGTTGCCGGCGCAGCAGGTCGAGCACGGCGAGGCCTTCGGCGCCGTCCGTGCGTCCCGGCGTAAAGTTCAGGTCGAGCAGGACCACGTCGGGCACACCCTGCGCCAGGGCCAGCGCCAGCCGCGCAGGGTCCTGCAGCACCGTGACTTCGCCATGGCGGCGGCGCAGCAGCATCCGCGCGGCGAAGGCCACGTCGGCGTCGTCGTCGAGGATCAGGATGCGGGCGGTGGTCGGGTCCATGGCGGCCTGGCTGGGTTGAAGTCCGGGGCATTCTAGCAGCGAAGATGAGATGGCGAAATCACAAATTCGCCGTGCCCGCACACCTGTCCGGATATGAACACCTGCCCTGTCCGGGAGCGGACAGGCTGACTGCAAAAGGGGGGCAAAAAGGGCTTGGGGCCGCCATGGCACGGCGCTTGCAATGACAGGTCCTGTCACCACTCTCCGGGCCCCTCATGTCGCTGCAATCGCTTCCCACTCCGGCCACCGGCGCCGCCATGGACACCATCGTTCCGCGCAAACGCGGCAAGGCGATCCTGCTCTGCGCGCTGGCTGCCGTCCTGCTGCTCGCCGGCGGCGCCTGGCTCTGGCACCAGGTTCCACGCGGACTGCGCGTGGAACGGGCCGAGCTCGCGATCGCAAGCGTGCAGCAAGGCGTATTTCGCGACGAACTCGTGGTGCGCGCGAACGCCGCGCCGCTCGACTCCGTCATCCTCGATTCGGTGGAATCGGGCCGCATCGAGGAAGTGTTCGTGCGTGACGGCGAGCTGGTGAAAAAGGGGCAGCTCCTGTTCCGCATCGCCAACCCGCAGCGCAACCTGGAACTGCTGGCGCGCCAGGCCGAACAGGCGCAGCAGCTCTACAACCTGGCCAACCTGCGCCTGGCCCAGGAAAGCGACCGCGCCACCCGTCAGCGCCGCCTCGACGAACTGGCCTTCAACCTGGAGCAGGCACGCAAGCGCCATGCGCGCAACGAGCGGCTGGCGGCGCAGGGCTTCATCTCCGCCGTGGCGCTGGAAGAGTCGCGCGACGCCTTCGACAAGGAAGCACGTGCGATCGAACTGGAACAGCGCAGCGCCGCCGCCGACAGCCGCGTGCGCACACCCGCCCTGACGCAGCTGGAAAAGGCAATCGGCGGACTCGATACCGGCCTGCAGCTGGTGCAGGCGACCGTCGACGCGCTGGTGGTACGCGCACCGAGCACGGGCCGCCTGACGGACTTCCGGATGCAGGTCGGCGAGTCGATCGCGACCGGCAGGAACGTCGGCCGCATCGACGACCCGAGCCGCTTCAAGCTCGCCGCGCGCATCGACGAGTTCTACCTGAACCGGGTGGCGATCGGACGCACGGGCGCGGTCGACTACGAGGGACGGCGCTATCCGGTGCGGATCTCCGGCGTCTACCCGCAGATCAAGGAAGGCCGCTTTCTCGCCGAATTGCTGTTCACGGACGCGCAACCCCCTGCCCTGCGCCCCGGCCAGAGCCTGGACGCCCAGCTCACCCTGGGTGATCCGGCGCGCGCCCTGCTGCTCCCGGGCGGCGCCTGGGCCGGCGACAGCGGCGGCGCCTGGGTCTACGTGGTCGACGCAAGCGGCCGCACGGCCCGGCGGCGCGAGGTGCGCACCGGCCGGCGCAGCAACGCCCAGGTCGAGGTGCTGGCCGGCCTGCAAGCGGGCGAACGGGTCATCGTCTCCAGCTATGCGGCCTTCGGACAGTCGACCGCGCTCAGCATTTCGCAGTAATCTCTCACCCAAGGAAAACAAGGAAAGTCATGCTCAAACTTTCAGGCATCAGCAAGACCCATGTGGCAGGCGAAGTCCACACCATGGCGCTCGACCGGATCGATCTCGAGATCGAGGCCGGCGAATACGTCGCCATCACCGGCCCCTCGGGCTGCGGCAAATCCACCCTGCTGGGCCTGCTCGGCCTGCTCGACGTGCCCAGTACCGGCGACTACTGGTTCGACGGCGAGAACGTGGCCGGGTGGAGCGAGGCGCGCCTGAACCGCCTGCGGCGCGGGCGCATCGGCTTCATCTTCCAGAGTTTTAACCTGATCGACGAACTGAACGTGTTCGAAAACGTGGAGCTGGCGCTCGAGTACACGGGCATGGGCGCCTCCGAGCGGCGCGAGCGGGTCGGCGCCATGCTCGACAAGCTCGGCGTGGCGCACCGCGCGCGCCACAAGCCATCGCAGCTCTCGGGCGGCCAGCAGCAGCGCGTGGCGATCGCCCGCGCGCTGGTGGCCGGTCCCGCCCTGCTGCTGGCGGACGAACCGACCGGCAACCTCGACACGGCCCACGGCGACGAAGTGATGCGCATGCTGCGCACGATTAACGCCGAGGGCACGACGGTCGTGATGGTCACCCACTCGCCGGCACACGCGGCCCAGGCCTCGCGCACGCTGAATTTGCTGGACGGCCGCATCGTCATCGACGCGCTGAGGGCCGCATGAGGATCAAACTTAACTTCGCGCGCGACTTCCGCATCGGCTGGCGCCAGCTGCTGCAGGAACCCGGCTATTCGGCCGTTACCGTACTCGGCCTGGCCGTCGCCTGCGCCGCCTGCTTCCTGCTGCTCGGCTTCGTCGCCTACTGCCTGAACTACAACAGCCATGTGCCGGACGGCGAACGGGTCTATGTCGTCAAACAGCGCATCAATTTCTTCCCGCGCCCGGACTGGAACACGCGCGCCACGCTGTCGCTACGCGACACGGCGCTCGCCAGCGGCGCGGTCGAGCAGGCCTCGATCGCACGCCAGGTCCAGCAGCCGCTGCGCGCCGGCGACCAGCTGCACGAAGTCAGGATGTTCGCGGTCGACCCGGACTTCGGCCCCATCTTCGGCATCGTGCCGCTCAGCGGAGACTTGAAGGCGGCATTGACCCGGCCCGACGGCCTGGCGCTCACGCGCGAGACCGCGCTGCGCCTGTTCGGCCAGGCCGAGGTGGTCGGCAGGACGGTGGGCGTCGGCCAGGAGCTGCTGCAGGTGCTGGCCGTGCTTCCCGACCTGCCGGCGAACACCACGGTGCGCTGGCAAGCGCTGGGCAGCCCGCTCAGCCGCGCACTGAAGCCGGAAGACCGCAACCTGCACCCTTCCGACCAGGAGCGCGGGCAGATCTTCCTCAAGCTGCGTCCCGGCGCCGGCAGCGTCCGGCTCACCGCACTGCTGCAGGACGCGGTGGAAGCATCGCCCGTCAACCAGCGCTTCCGCACTGGACCGATGGGCCGCTCGCTGACCGGCCATGGCGTCGATATCAGGCTGGCGGCGATGCCGGATGCGTATTTCGACGCGGATCTCGCCAGCGGCCGCGACAAGCGCAACTACGGCCAGCGCGACAGTACCCTGGCCCTGGCCGGCGTCGCCCTGCTGATCCTGGCCCTCGCCATGACCAACTGGATCAATCTCGCCACCGTGCGCACGCTGCGGCGCCAGCGCGAGATCGGCATGCGCAAGGTGCTGGGGGCGAGCGCAGCGCGCGTGGCCGGCCAGTTCCTGGCCGAGTCGGTGCTGGTCGCCCTGATCGCAACCTGCGCCGGCATCCTGCTGGCCTGGCTGCTGCAGCCGCTGTTCGCCGACCTGGTGGACCGCAAGCTGGAAGGCTTCTTCACGCCCGGCCGGCTGGCGCTGGCGCTGGGCCTGGGCGTGCTGGCCGGCCTGGCGGCCGGGGCGTACCCGGCGTGGACGGCCTTGCGGGTGCACGCGTCCACCGTCCTGGCGGGACGCGACAGCAGCAGCGAGACGACGACCAACCTGTGGCTGCGGCGTGCCCTGACGGTGCTGCAGTTCGCCACCGCGATGGCGCTGGCCGGCGTCACCGTGGCAGTGGGCTGGCAGACCTGGTATGCGACGAGCGCCGATCCCGGCTTCGATCCGGCCGGGCTGACGCTGCTGGAGATGCCGCTGGCGAAGGACGAACAGGTGCAGGGCTTCGTGCGCGCGGTGGCGCGGGTGCCCGGCATCGAAGGCGCTGCGGTATCGGCCGAAGCGATCGGGCGCGACGCCAACAAGATCACCGGCGGCTTCGCCACGCCTGGCGGGCAGGAAATGCCGATGGAGATCAAGCGCGTGTCGCCCGAATTCTTCGACCTGTACCGCATCCGCCCCGTCGCCGGACGCCTGTTCAGCGCCGAACGCGACCAGCCCAAGGCCAGGGTGGCGCTGCTGAACATGGCGGCGGTGCGGGCGCTGGGGTATCGCACGGCGGAAGAAGTGGTCGGCAAGCTTCCGTTCGCAGCGGGTCCCGACGGCTTCGACCTGACCATCGTCGGGGTGGCGCCGGACGTACGGCACCAGTCGATGCGCGAGCGCCCGGGACCGATCGTCTACTTCCTCACCGACTCGGACGGCGTCGTCACGGTGCGCAGCTCGCTCGACCAGCAAACCCTGGCGCACGCCATCGGCCCGACCTGGCGCCAGTACTTCCCGAACGGGATGATGTACATGAAAAGCGCGGCCAGCATCTTCGGCGACAGCTACCGCCAGGACCTGCGCATGGTGAAGATCCTCGGCGCCGCCAGCCTGGTGGCGCTGGCCCTGGCCGCCTTCGGCATCTATGTGCTGTCGGCCTACACCGTGCAGCGCAGCCGGCGCGAGATCGTGATCCGCAAGCTGTACGGGGCCAGCGACGGCGCCATCGCGCGCCGCCTGGGACGCGAGTTCGGGCTGACGGTGGCGGTGGCCGGATTGATCGGACTGCCTGCGGCGGCGCTGGCGATCCGCACCTACCTGGACGGCTTTGCCGAACATGCGCCGCTGGGACAGTGGCCGCTGGTGGCGGCGGTGGCGCTGGCGCTGCTGGCGGCACTGGCGGCGACGGCAAGGCATACGGCGGTGGCCATGCGTATGAGTCCGGTGCAGGCGCTGCGCAGCTAGTCCTGTTGCAGCGCGGCGTACCAGGCTGCATACGGCGTGTTGGCGGCGAGCTTGCGGTTGTAGTCCGGCGCGCCGTCGTTCCACCACACGGGGCCGCGCTCGCCGAGCGCGCGCTTGGCCTCGTCGACGGCCGCGCGGGCGCTGCGCTCGGCTTCGCGGTCCCCTGCCCGTTTGGCGGCGCCGACCTGGCGCCGCGCCGTCATGAGACGGTCGACCAGTGCTTGCCGTTTTTCCGGCGCGAGTGCCGGATTACTCGTGCGCCAGAGGCGGCCGCGCACCACGAAGTAGCGGCCGTCGGGAGTATCAGGGTATTTTTTCAAGTCGGGCATGGCCCGACTTTACCCGACGGTCCCCAGGGATGGCGTACGGCTTACTGGACGGTGACCTTCGCGTCCTTCACCAGCTTGGCGTAGCGCTCGGTGTCGGTCTTGATCTGGGCCGCCATCTGCGCGGCGCTGCCGCCGATCGGAACGGCGCCGATCTCTTCCATCCGCTTCTGGAATTCGGGCGATTTCACGATGCTGACGACCTCGGTGTTGAGGCGCGCCAGCACGTCTTTCGGCGTCGCCGCCGGCGCCAGCAGGCCGAACCAGGTGCCCTGGTCGAAGCCCTTCAGGCCGGATTCGTCGAGCGTCGGCACCTCGGGCAGCGCGGCGGAGCGCTTGATGGTGGTGACCGCCAGGGCGCGCAGCTTGCCGGCCCGGATATGCGAGAGCACCGGCGTGACGGTGTCGAAGGACATGTCGATCTGGCCGCCCAGCAGGTCGATCGTCAGCGGACCGCTGCCTTTATAGGGCACGTGCACGATGTCGACGCCGCTGGCGAGGCTGAACTGGGCGCCGATCAGGTGCTGGCCGGTGCCGTTGCCGTTCGAACCGAAGCTCAACTTGCCCGGTGTTTTCTTCGCCAGCGCGACCAGCTCGGCGACGTTCTTCGCCGCGAGGTTCGGGTTCACCACCAGCACGTTCGGCACCATGGCCACCGTCGACACGGGCGCCAGGTCGCGCTGGAAGTCGTAGGGCAGCTTCTTGTAGACGCTGGTGGCGATCGTGTGATGGACGGCGCCGACCAGCAGCGTGTAGCCGTCCGGCTTCGCCTTGGCGACATAGTCGGCGCCGATGGTCGCGCCGGCGCCCGGCTTGTTCTCGATGATCACCGGCTGGCCCAGGCTTTTCGACAGTTCCTGGCCCAGCGTGCGCGCGATCGCATCGGTGGTACCGCCGGTCGCGAACGGGACGACGATGCTGATGGTTTTTGCAGGCCAGGCCTGGGCCATTGCGCTGGCGCCGCTTCCGAGTAACACGCCCAGCGCAAGGGCTTGGGCAATACGCTGGTACTGCCGGGGATGCTTTTGCATGCTCGTCTCCTGAAAAGTTATGGATTCGCTTCGTGGTCCCGGTTGCCGGGCTGGTAACGACGGGTCAGGAGCTGAATATACGGGTTGCGGGCACTCAAAGATGACGCTAAAGTTGAACCATTATTAAACTTGGATTAACAATGTCCACTCCCGTCAACGCCCAGTCCGAGATGGCCTTTTTCAGCCTGCTGGTGCGTGCCGGCAGCCTGTCGGCGGCGGCGCGCGAACTGAATGTCACGACGGCCGGGGTCAGCAAGCGCCTGTCGCAGATGGAGGCGCGCCTGGGCACCCGCCTGCTGCACCGGACCACGCGCCGCATCGGGCTCACGGCCGAGGGCGAGATCTACCTCGAACATTCGCGCCGCATCCTGGCCGACATCGAGGACATGGAGCAGATGATCACGAGCGCCGCCACGGCGCCCAAGGGCCTGCTGCGGGTGAACGCCACCCTCGGCTTCGGCCGCAGCCATATCGCGCCGCTGATCTCGGCCTTCCACAAGCGCCATCCGGACGTGCATGTCCAGTTGCAGCTGACCGTCAATCCGCCGACCCTGATCGAGGACGCCTGCGACGTCTGGATCCGCTTCGGCGAACCGCCCGACACCCGCGTCATCGCGCGCCGCCTGGCCTCGAACCGGCGCCTGATCTGCGCCGCCCCCGCCTATCTCGAACGCCATGGCACGCCGCGCGTACCGAACGATCTGACCCACCACAGCTGCATCGGCATCCGCCAGGGCGCGGAGGGATATGGCATCTGGCACCTGAGTTCCGGCCAGCGCACCGAGACGGTCAAGGTGCGCGGCGAACTGAGTACCAACGATGGCGAGATCGCCGTCAACTGGGCGCTCGAAGGGCACGGGCTGATCATGCGGGCGGAATGGGATATCGCGAAATACCTGCAGAGCGGACGCCTGCGCCAGGTGCTGGCGAACTGGGAGACGCCGGGCGCCGACATCTATGCGGTGTACCCGCACCAGCTGCAGACGGCGGCGCGGGTGCGTTCCTTCGTCGACTTCGTCGCCGCCGCGTTTTCGGCGGCGACGCCGATGGGACAGGAAGTGGCGCGCTGGCCGTCGAACGAGGCGAGCGGCGGCGCCTGATCCTTCCGTTTTTTATGCGGGCGGACGCTCCACGCCGGCGCTCATTGACCGCCGCCGTTCTCGTCCAGGCGCGCGATGCGCAGCAGGTTGGTCGTGCCGGCGGCGCCGAAGGGCATGCCGGCCGCGATCACGATGGCCTGGCCGGGCCTGGCGAGGCCCTCGCGGCCGGCCGTGGCGCAGGCGAAGTCCGTCATCTCCGACACCGACTCCACATCGTGCACCAGCACCGCATGCACGCCCCAGGCCAGGGCCAGGCGGCGCGCCGTGGCCAGCTTGGGCGTCATGCCGATGATCGGCGCCCGCGGGCGTTCGCGCGCCACGCGCAGGGCCGAGTGGCCGGACATGGTGTAGGCGACGGTCGCGGCCACGTCCAGCAGGTCGGCCACGTTGCGCAGCGCCAGGCCGATGGCGTCCGCAATCTCGGCGCGCGTGGGGTGCTGGGCCGCCTTGATACTCTCGGCGTACCAGGTATCCGATTCGGTGTGCTCGATGATGCTGTTCATCATCTTGACGGCTTCGACCGGGAACTGACCGGAGGCCGATTCGGCCGACAGCATCACCGCATCCGCCCCGTCGTAGACGGCGGTGGCGACGTCGGAGGCTTCGGCGCGGGTCGGCACCGGCGCCGACACCATCGACTCGAGCATCTGGGTTGCCACGATCACCGGCTTGCCGAGGCGGCGGCAGGCGCGCACGATGCGCTTCTGGATCGCCGGCACCTGCTCGGCCGGCATCTCGACGCCGAGGTCGCCACGCGCCACCATCACCGCATCGGCCGCCTCGACGATCGCGTCGAGCTGGGCGATCGCGGCCGGCTTTTCGAGCTTGGCGACGATTCCGGCGCGGCCCTGGACGATTTCCTTGATCTCATGGATGTCCTCGGCCCGCTGCACGAAGGAGAGCGCGATCCAGTCCACGCCGAGGGCCAGCCCGAAATCCAGGTCCCTGCGGTCCTTCTCGGTCAGTGCCGACATCGGCACCACCACGCCCGGCACGTTCACGCCCTTGCGGTCGGACAGCATGCCGCCGGCCACCACGACGGTATCGGCGTAATTGTCGCCGAAGCGCTTGACCTGCAGTTCGATGCGGCCGTCGTCCAGCAGCAGGCGCGCGCCCTCCTCCAGGGCTGCGAAGATTTCCGGATGCGGCAGCGCGACCCGCTCGACGTCGCCCGCTTGTCCGCTGTTCAGGTCGAGCCGGAAGGCGGCGCCCGGCGCGAGTTTCACCGGGCCGTTGGCGAAGCTGCCGATGCGCAGCTTCGGCCCTTGCAGGTCGAGCAGCACCCCGATCGGCCGGCCCAGGGATTTTTCCAGGTCGCGCAGGATGGCCAGCCGCGCCTTGTGGTCCTCGTGGGTGCCGTGGCTGAAGTTCAGGCGGAAGACGTCTGCGCCCGCGCGGAACATGGCTTCCAGGGTGGCCGCGCTGGAACTGGCGGGACCGACGGTGGCGACGATTTTGGCTTTGCGATTGCGATTCATGTTTCATTCCTGGATGCCGGGTTGATGAGGAAGGCCCGGAAATCGTTGACGTTGGTGAGTGTCGGCCCGGTGACGACCGAGTCGCCCAGCTGCTGGAAAAAACCGTGGCCGTCGTTGCGGTCCAGGCTTTGCTGCGGCCTCGTTCCAAGGGCGAAGGCGCGTTCGAGGGTCTGCGGCGAAAAGTAGGCGCCGGCGATTTCCTCGACGCCGTCGACGCCGTCGGTGTCGCCGGCCAGGCCGTGCACGCCCGGCTCGCCGCGCAGGGCAATGGCCGCGGAGAGCAGGAATTCGACGTTGCGCCCGCCCCTGCCGTCCCCCTTGATGGTGACCGTGGTCTCGCCGCCAGAGAGCAGCACGCACGGGGTAGCGAAGGGCTGGCCGCGGCGTGCGGCCTGCAGGGCGATGGCGGCCATCACCTTGCCGGCCTCGCGCGCTTCGCCCTCGACGCTGTCGCCGAGGATATACGCCTTGACGCCCGCCGCTTCGGCAACCCGCGCCGCCGCTTCGAGCGCCATCCGGGGCGTGGCAACCATGTGCACCGTATTTCCCGCCAGGCGCGGGTCGCCCGGTTTCACGGATTCGCCGGCGCCGCTTGCCAGGACCTGGCGTACCTGCGGCGGCAAGGCGATACCGTAGCGCTCGACGATGGCCAGTGCGTCGGCGCAGGTGCTGGCGTCGGCCACCGTGGGACCGGAGGCGATGTCGCGCGGGTCGTCGCCCGGTACGTCGGAGATCAGGAGCGTGTGCACCCGCGCCGGATGGCAGGCAGCGGCAAGGCGGCCGCCCTTGATGCTTGATAAGTGCCTGCGCACGCAGTTCATTTCGCCGATGCTGGCGCCCGAAGCGAGCAGCGCGCGGTTGACCGCCTGCTTGTCCGCCAGCGTGATGCCGGGCAGCGGCAAGGGCAGCAGCGAGGAGCCCCCGCCCGAGATCAGGCACAGCACGGTGTCGTCGGCCGTCAGGCCGCCGACCAGCGCGAGCATGCGTCCGGCGGCGTCCAGCCCGGCCTGGTCGGGCACCGGATGCGCGGCCTCGACGATCTCGATCCGCTCGCAGGGCACCGCATGGCCGTAGCGCGTGACCACCAGCCCTTCCAGCTTGCCCGGCCAGTGGCGCTCGACCGCGCGCGCCATCTCGGCCGAGGCCTTGCCGGCGCCGATCACGAGCAGGCGGCCGCGTGGGGCTTCCGGCAAATACGCCGGGATGCACAGGGCCGGCTGGGCCGCCGCGATCGCGGCCCGGAACAGGCCTTCGAGGAAGTCACGCTCGCTCTCCATATCTTTCTCCAGCACGTAGGACGGGTTCAGGC
Source organism: Massilia sp. LXY-5 (assembly GCF_059801075.1). Classification (NCBI taxonomy): domain Bacteria; kingdom Pseudomonadati; phylum Pseudomonadota; class Betaproteobacteria; order Burkholderiales; family Oxalobacteraceae; genus Massilia; species Massilia sp. LXY-5. The sequence continues at coordinate 840,556 of NZ_JBNNEH010000002.1, read as the reverse complement.
CGAGGCCTTCTGGCCGCCGGCCAGGCCGACGACATTCAGGTCGACCGGCACAGGGGCTTCCTCGACCGGCTTGGCCAGCGACGGCACTTCCTGGCCGTCGAGGATGCGGTGCATGCGCTCGCTGTCGACGCCGCCCACCCACTTCGCGATCGCCACCGTGCCCACCGCATTGCCGATTGTATTCGTAATCGCCCGCGCTTCCGACATGAAGCGGTCCACGCCCAGCAGCAGCACCATGCCCGCGACCGGGATGTTGCCCATCGAGGCGAGCGTCGCCGCCAGGGTGATGAAGCCGGAACCGGTGACGCCGGCCGAGCCTTTCGAGGTCACCATCAGCACGCCCATGATCACGAACTGGTCCAGTAGCGACAAGGGCGTGTTCGTGGCCTGGGCGATGAAGATCGCGGCCATCGTGTAGTAGATGCACTGCCCGTCCGGGTTGAAGGTGACGCCGGCCGGCACCACCAGGCCGACCACGGGCTTCGAGACGCCGAGGTGCTCGAGCTTGTGCATCAACTGCGGCACGACCGACTCCGAGGAGCTGGTTCCGAGAACCGTGAAGATCTCGTCCTTGATATAGCGGAGGAACTTCCACAGGCTGAAACCCGAGACGCGGGCAATCGCATTGAGCACGACGAAGATGAAGGCGAGGCAGGTCAGGTACATGCAGCCCATCAGCTGGCCGAGCGAGAGCAGCGAGGCCAGGCCGTATTTGCCGACCGTGAAAGCGATGGCGCCAAAAGCGGCGATCGGCGCGATGCGCATCACCATCCGCACCACCACGAACATGGCGTTGCTGAAGGCTTCCAGCATGTCGACCACCGGTTTCGCCGCACGTCCCATATGCGACAGCGCCACGCCGAACATGGTCGCGAACACGAGGATCTGCAGGATGTCGTTCTTGGCCAGCGCATCGACCACGCTGGTCGGCACCATGTTCAGGAGGAAGTCGACGAAGCCGGTCGACCTGGCGGCGGCGGCCGTGTAGTTGGCGATCGAGTGGGTGTCGAGCGCTTTGGCGTCGACGTTCATGCCGGCGCCGGGCTGGAACACGTTGACGACGATGAGGCCGAGCAGCAGGGCGAAGGTCGACAGGACCTCGAAATAGATCAGGGCGCGGACACCGACGCGCCCCAGTTCCTTCATGCTTTCCATGCGGGCGATGCCGAGCACCACCATCGCGAAGATGACCGGTGCGAACACCATCTTGATCAGGCGGATGAAGACGTCGCCGAAGGGTTTGAGGTCGGTGCCCAGCTTGGGATAGAGGAAGCCCAGCAGGCCGCCGGCGAGCACGCCGATCAGGACCTGCACGTACAGTTTTCCGAAAATGCGGGTTGACATGATGTCTCCTTGATGTCTGCTGCTTGCAGCGCCCCCTCCCCGCTCTGCGGCGGGTGTTGTACGAGGGGACGCGGGTATTTCTGAACCGGGCCGCAGGGCGCGGCGCCGGTGGACGAACCGGTTTTACGCTGCGGCGCGCTCGCCGCGGGCTTTGATCCAGTCGCACACCGCCCGGGTGACTTCGACGGTGGTGGCGCTGCCGCCCAGGTCGCGCGTGTGCAGCGAAGGGGTGCTGGTCACGCTTTCGATGGCCGCCATCACCTGCTGCGCGGCTTCGGATTCGCCGAGGTGCTCGAGCAGCATGACGACCGACCAGAAGGTGCCGATCGGGTTGGCCAGGCCTTTGCCCATGATGTCGAAGGCCGAACCGTGGATTGGCTCGAACATCGACGGGTAGCGGCGCTCGGGATCGATGTTGCCGGTCGGGGCGATGCCCAGGCTGCCGGCCAGCGCCGCGGCCAGGTCGGAGAGGATGTCGGCGTGCAGGTTGGTGGCGACGATCGTGTCCAGCGTGGCCGGACGGTTGACCATGCGGGCCGTGGCTGCGTCGACCAGTTCCTTGTCCCATTTCACGTCCGGGAAGTCGCGCGAGACTTCCAGCGCGATCTCGTCCCACATCACCATCGCATGGCGCTGGGCATTGCTCTTGGTGATCACCGTCAGCAGCTTGCGCGGACGCGACTGCGCCAGTGTGAAGGCATAGCGCAGGATGCGCTCGACGCCGACGCGGGTCATCATGCTGACGTCGGTCGCCGCTTCGATCGGATGGCCCTGGTGCACGCGCCCGCCGACGCCCGAGTACTCGCCTTCCGAATTCTCGCGCACGATCACCCAGTTCAGGTCTTCCGGTGCGCAGCGCTTGAGCGGACCGTCGATGCCGGGCAGGATGCGGGTCGGACGCACGTTGGCGTACTGGTCGAAGCCCTGGCAGATCTTCAGGCGCAGGCCCCACAGGGTGATGTGGTCGGCGATATCCGGGTCGCCGGCCGAGCCGAACAGGATTGCGTCCTTGCCGCGCAGTGCGTCGAGGCCGTCGGCCGGCATCATGACGCCATGCTTGCGGTAGTAGTCGCCGCCCCAGTCGAAGTCTTCGAAGGCGAACTGGAAGCGGTTGCTGCCTGCAGCCAGCGCCGCCAGGACTTGCTGGCCCGCCGGCACGACTTCCTTGCCGATGCCGTCGCCTGGGATGGTTGCGATTTGATAGGTTTTCATTGCTGCTGTCTCCGTCTGGGTAGGTGATGTCGTGCATGCACTGTACCGGGGGACGGACGGTCCGGAACGACGCCGGACTCAAACCATTATTAACTCCAGCTTAACAATGCATCGGGGGCGGCGTTGAATGTTGACTGCTGGGCTGGATGACCCGTGCTACGCAGTACGTAGGGGCGGAAGGCGGGAGTGACGCAAGGTGGGGCCCCGGCAGAACCCGGGGAAACGGTCTGGTGGCCTCATGGTCAAGCATACTGCCAGGTTCTGCAGTCCCATGGATAATGCTGCCCAGACATATCAACGTGTGAGCGTAAAACATGAAGTGGATCATCACGAAATACCTGGTCACCGCGGCGGTCGTCGTGCTGGTGTCCGAGCTGGCCAAGCGCAGCGACCGCATCGGCGGCTTCATCGCAGCATTACCCATGGTCACGCTGCTGACCCTCGTCTGGCTGCACCTGGAGAACCAGCCGGCGGCCAAGGTCGCCAACCACGCCTGGTACACCTTCTGGTACGTGGTGCCGACGCTGCCGATGTTCCTCGCCTTTCCCTGGCTGCTGGGCCGGCTCGGCTTCTGGCCGACCCTGGGGGCCTGCACCCTGCTCACGGTGGCCTGCTTCGGTGCCTTCGCGCTGGTGGTGAAACGGTTCGGAATCGTGCTCCTTTAATTCTTGCAACGCAAACGCAGGATGCGACATCTAATGGGTGCAAGAACAACATCCACCTACAGAGGAGCATGCCATGAGCAAATTTACCCACAAGCTGTTGTGCGCCACCATTACCGGCGCGTTCGCCCTCGCCGGTAGCGCCTTCGCGCAGACGGCGCCGGACGACGCCCAGATTGCCGGTATCGTCGTTGCCGCCAACCAAGTCGATATCGATGCCGGCAAGCTCGCGCAAAAGACGACGAAGCAGGCCGAGGTGAAGTCGTTTGCCAAACAGATGGTGACCGACCACACCGGCGTCAACAAGCAGGCGGGCGCGCTCGTGAAAAAGCTGAAGGTGACGCCGACGGACAGTGATCTGAGCAAGAGCCTGAAAGCGGGCGGCGCCGAGAACATCGCCAAGCTCAAGGGGCTCAAGGGCAAGGAATTCGACAAGGCCTATGTCGACCACGAAGTCGCCTACCATCAGTCCGTGATCGACGCGCTCGACAAGACCCTGATCCCGAATGCGAAGAATGCCGAGCTGAAGGACACGCTGGTCAAGACCCGTCCGGCTTTCGTGGCCCACCTCGAGCACGCAAAACAGCTGCAGTCGGCAATGAAATAAGGCGGCGGCCGTGGCTTTCCTTCTAAAAAGGGCGGGCTGCGCGCTCGCCCTGCTGGCCGCGCTCGGCCCGGCGGTGCAGGCGGCCCCGGCCGTGCACACGATCCTGATCGACGGAATGCGCTTCATCCCGCAAACTGTCGAGGTAAAAGCAGGCGACACCGTCGTGTGGCGCAACAAGGACCCGTTCCCGCACACGGCGACCGCTACACAGTCCGGCAGCGGCGGTCCGAGCTCGCCGGCGATCGCCCCCGGGGCCAGCTGGCGCTTCAAGGCGGCCAAGCCCGGGTCCTACCCCTACCTGTGCACGCTGCACAGCACGATGACGGCCACCCTGGTCGTGAAATGAAGGAGCGCTCGATGGAACAACGCAGACAAGCCGATCCGGCGCAGGCGACCGATCCCGACCTGGCCGGCCTGGTCGCCGCCGGCGATCCGGGCGCCTTCGAGGTGCTGATGCGGCGCCACAACGGCGCCCTGTACCGGACCGCGCGCAGCATCGTGCGCGACGACGCCGAGGCCGAGGACATCGTCCAGGAATCCTACCTGCTGGCCTACCGCAAGATGGCACACTTCCGCGGCGACGCCAGCCTGGCCACCTGGCTCACCCGCATCGTCGTCAACGAGGCGACGGGAAGGCTGCGCAAGACGCGGCGGCGGGCCGACATCATCGCGCTGGTGCCGGGAGCGAACGGGTTCGAGACCGACGGAGAGGAAGCCATGAGCGACGAACCTGGCGCGCCAGAGACGCCGGACACCGCGGCGCTGCGCGCGGAAGCGCGGCGCCTGATCGAAGCGCGCATCGACGCCCTGCCCGACCAGCTGCGCACCGTCTTCATGCTGCGCGCGGTGGAGGACCTGTCGGTCCAGGAAACGTCGGCGGCGCTCGGCATCCCGGAGGCGACGGTGCGCAGCCAGTATTTCCGCGCCCGCGGCCTGCTGCGCGAGGCGCTGGCGCGCGACTTCGACCGGGCGGTCGATACGGCGTTTTCCTTCGATGGGGAGCGTTGCGACCGGATTGTGGCAGCGGTGCTGGCGCGGCTGTAAGGGACGGCCGACATCGGGGATCATGCTGTAAACCAGCGCCCCTGGCAGAGTGAGCCCGGCAGCTCCGTCGGCAGCGGCCGGCCGCGACGCCTTGCTCGCTGCACTTGTATTCAAACTGCCGGTGTTGGTTAGTTACTTTTCAGTCGTTTGATGTGCTGCGGAGGCTGTGGCTTCGCGCCGACCAAAGAACCTCGCACACAAGCCGGCATGGACAGTGCCGGCGCAAGCACGCTCAGCCATGGCCTGCGCCAGCCTAGCGTCCCACCCCAACGCCGATGCCGACGCCGGAACCGCGCCCCCAGCTGCCCCAGCTGCCGAAAATGGAGGTCGAGACGCCGCCGTAGCCGGCACCGTTCTTCGCCGCTAACTGGACAATACAATTGCGCCAGGGATCGGAGTTCGCCGGGTAGCCCAGCTGCGTGCAGGCCGGCCCGTATTCAGCGATCATGCGGTCCATCTCAGCTTGTTGCTTCATCGCTTTTTCTTGAGGGCTGGCACATCCAAGCAAGCAAACGACGCTCGCTGCCGTCAACATTAAAACGCGCATGGTGGTTCTCCTTGGAAACGGCCGATCGAAGCGGCTCGCGTCTGGCAGGGTGTGCAACGATCATACATCCCAACGCGCTGGATACACGGCCAGCACGCGCAATCGACGCAGCTTCATGAAAGATGCATAATCGACGGATCCGATCGCACCACGCCAGGAGCCGGCATGGACGGGTATCTCGAGGATGAGTTCGACATTGCGCAGCTGGTGCCCGGCTTTCGTGCGCCCGTGGCCGCAGGCGCGCTGCCCGCCGATGGCGCGGCGCTGGACGCGGCCGATGCCGGGATGCGGCAGTGGACCAGCCGGGCCGAGGGCCGTTTTGCCCCCGGCTCCGACCTGCATCGGCGCGAAACCTGCCGCATGTTCCGCGACACCTTCAATCCCTACCGGCCGGCCGTGCTCGACTGGCCACGGCTGGCGCCGGCGGCGCTGGCGCGCATCGTCGCCCTGCCGATCTGGGACATCGCGGTCCAGACCGAGGGCAAGGCCAGGCTGCGGATGGCGGCCTATGCCGGGACGGTGCCGGACCCGGACATGCGCGCCGCGCTGGCCCTCAATGCCTGGGAGGAAAACCGCCACAAGGAAGTCCTGGCGCGCATGGTCGCGGCCTACGGCATCCGCCTCGCGCCCGAAGCGCCGTATGCCTGGCCGGCCGATGCGGAACGGGCTTACCTGGTCACCGGCTTCAGCGAGTGCATCGACAGCTTCTTCGCCTTCGGCCTGTTCGAGGTCGCCCGCCGCTCGGGCCTGTTCCCGCACGAACTGGTCGACACCTTCGAGCCCGTGATGCAGGAAGAGTGCCGCCACATCCTGCTGTTCGCCAACTGGATCGCCTGGCATCGCGCGGGGCTGTCGCGCTGGCGGCGGCTGCGTTTCGAAGCGAAGGTGGCGGCGGTCTGGGCCTTCCTCGTGTGGGAACGCATCGGCCTGGCGCGCGCCGTCGAGGGGGATGCCGCCGCCCAGGACAACAACTTCACGCTGAACGGCGCGCAATCGGTTGCCTTTGATCCGCCCGCCCTGCCCGAACTGCTGGCGCTCTGCCTGGCGGAAAACGCGCGCCGCTTCGCCGGCTACGACGAACGGCTGCTGCGCCCCACGACGGTACCGCGCCTGGTGCGCGTCGCCCTGCGCCTGCTCGGGCGCCGCCCTTCCTAGATCGGAGCTGCCGTGTTCGCGCCCCCTCCATCGATCCCAGCGCCGCTAGCCGAGATAGCCGGCGCGTCCGAACCAGTCGAGCGCCGCCTGCAGCGCGGCAGCGTGTGGACGCGGCCGGTAGCCGAGCTCGCGCCCGGCCTTGGCGGAACTGAAGAACATCCGGTTGCGCGACATGCGCAGGCCATCCACCGTCAGGAAGGGTTCGTGTCCGGACAGGCGCGCCATGGCCTCGGCCGCGTGCGCCAGCGGGATCAGCGGCGCCACCGGCAGGCGCAGGCGCGGCACGCGCCGTCCCGCGAGAAGCGCAATCTCGCCCAGCAGCTCGCGCAGCATCAGGTTCTCGCCGCCCAGGATGTAGCGCTCGCCCACCCTGCCCTGCGCCAGCGCCAGCAGGTGGCCCTCGGCAACGTCGGCCACGTCGACCACGTTCAGCCCGGTCTCGACATAGGCCGGCATCCGCCCGCTGGCCGCCTCGACGATGATGCGTCCGGTCGGGGTCGGCCGCAGGTCGCGCGGACCGATCGGGGTCGACGGATTCACGATGACGGCCGGCAAATTGTCCTCGAGGACCATGCGTTCGACCAGGCGCTCGGCCAGGATCTTGCTGCGCTTGTAGGCGCCGATCGCCTCCTGCGGCGCGAGCGGCTCGTCCTCGCGGGACTCCACCGTCGCCGGGCCGACGCGCAGGGTCGCCACGCTGCTCGTGTACACGACGCGTTCGACCCGTGCCGCCAGCGCCGCGCGCATCACCGAGGCCGTGCCGGCCAGGTTGTTGCGCACGATCTCTTCCGGATCGCGTGCCCAGAGCCGGTAGTCGGCGGCCACGTGCAACAGCGAGCGCACGCCGGCCAGGGCCTGTTCCACGGCCGCCTGGTCGCGCATGTCGGCATCAAACACTTCGGCGTCGAGCCCGGCGAGGTTATCTCGCGGACTGCTGGCGCGCACCAGCAGGCGCACCCGGTAGCCCTGCGCCGCTGCCGCGCGCGCGACGGCCGAACCGATGAACCCGGCCGCGCCGGTGATCAGGACCGTTTCCTGCCCATCCATGGTGGCCTCCCCGCGCGCCGGGAGGGTGGCGCACGTGCGGGAATTGTAATCCTGCGCGCTTTGGTTGAACACATTCGGCTGAACACAATCAAAACAACTCCCCAACCAGGACGCCAGACAGGGAGCTTGACTCCAGTCTCGAAGACGATGGAAAAACGTGAGCAACCATACGCAGGGTGCGCACCAGCAGCACGGTCGGTTGAACTGGCCAAGTACGGGGAGGGTCCAGCATTTCGTCGTCCGCGACCCGTTGTTGACATGCTGTTGGCCCACCGCATCCGACTCGACCCGACACCTGTGCAGTGTGATTACTTTGCGCGCGCGGCAGGCACCGCACGCCGCGTCTGGAACTGGGCCCTGGCGCAGTGGCAGCGCCAGGTAGCTGCTGGGCAGCGCCCCAACGCGATGGCACTGAAAAAGCATTTCAACGCTATCAAGTATGCACATCCAGACTGGCTCAATGCCGAAGGTCAGCCATGGTTGCGCGCCATCCACCGCGATGCCACTCCCAACCATTCGCCAACCTTGCCAAAGCATGGCGCCGTTACGTTGCCGCGCTACGCGATCAATTTGAAACGGCTCGCAACCGGCGCCTGTGCGGCGCAGTCTGCGCTACCCGTGGCGAGCTTGGCGGCAACGCCAGGCACTGCCGCCGGCATGGGGTCGGCGGGAGACGGGAAAGTCACGCCTGCCAGGCACGAGCACGGTCGGACAGACGGCTCGGGGCAGGAACAAAACGATGCTCACTTTCGAGCACATTTTTGAAAGCAGAACGTCCATGCGAGTCATCCTAGCCCAGCCGCGCGGCTTCTGCGCCGGCGTGATCCGCGCCATCGAGATCGTCGAGCGCTCGCTCGAACGCCACGGTGCGCCGGTGTACGTGCGCCACGAAATCGTCCACAACAAGGCCGTGGTCGACGGCTTGCGCGACAAGGGCGCGATCTTCGTCGACGCCCTCGAGCAGGTGCCGCCGCGCGCGGTCACCATCTTCAGCGCGCACGGCGTCGCACGCAGCGTCGAGGCCGAGGCCGCCGGCCGCGGCCTGCACGTGCTCGACGCGACCTGTCCGCTGGTCGCCAAGGTCCACCTGCAGGGCCGCCAGTACGCGGCCGGCGGCCGGGTCGTGATCCTGATCGGCCACGCCGGCCATCCGGAAGTCGAGGGCACGACCGGCCAGATCGACGGCCGCGTGCTGCTGGTGCAGAACGAGCGCGACGTCGAGGCGCTCGACCTGGCGCCCGACACCCCGATCGCCTACGTCACCCAGACCACCCTCAGCGTGGACGACACGCGCGGCGTGATCGCCGCCCTCGAGCGCCGCTTCACGGACGTCGTCGGCCCCAACGTGCGCGACATCTGCTACGCCACCCAGAACCGCCAGCGCGCCGTGCGCGAGCTGTGCCGGCAGGTCGACGTGCTGCTCATCGTCGGCGCCGCCAACAGCTCGAATTCGAACCGGCTGCGCGAGATCGGCACCGAATGCGGCATCCCCAGCTACCTGCTGGCCGGCGGCAGCGAGCTCGATCCCGCCTGGGTGGCCGGGGCCGGTACGGTCGGCATCACGGCCGGCGCCTCCGCGCCCGAGGCGATGGTGGAAAGCGTCATCGATGCGCTGCGCCGCCTGGCCCCGGTCGAGCTCTCGACGATGGACGGCCTGGTCGAGCACGTGGAGTTCCGGCTGCCGGCCGAACTGTCCGGCCACGCCGCCTGAGGGGAACGGACATGGCCATTCCGATGCTGCAAAAGACCCTCGTCGGCGCCTACGTCCTGCGCAAGCACCTGGCGGGACAGAAGCGCTATCCGCTCGCCCTGATGCTCGAACCGCTGTTTCGCTGCAACCTTGCCTGCGCGGGTTGCGGCAAGATCGATTATCCCGACGAGATCCTGAACCTGCGCCTGTCGCGCGAGGAGTGCCTGGGCGCGGTCGACGAGTGCGGCGCCCCGGTCGTCTCGATTGCCGGCGGCGAGCCGCTGCTGCACAAGGAGATGCCGGAGATCGTGGCCGGCATCGTCGCGCGCCGCCGCTTCGTCTACCTGTGCACCAACGCGCTGATGATGGAGAAAAAGCTGGACCAGTACCGCCCCAGTCCGTTCCTGGTGTGGTCGGTGCACCTCGACGGCGACCGGCAGATGCACGACCGCTCGGTCTGCCAGCCGGGCGTGTACGAACGGGCGGTGGCGGCAATCGGGCGCGCCAAGGCAGCCGGCTTTCGCGTCAACATCAATTGCACGCTGTTCAATGACGCCGAACCCGAGCGCGTGGCCGCCTTTTTTGACTCGGTCGAGGAACTCGGCGTCGACGGCATCACGGTCTCGCCCGGCTATGCCTACGAACGCGCCCCGGAGCAGGACCACTTCCTCACCCGCTCGAAAACCAAGCAACTGTTTCGCGACATTTTTGCGCGCGGCGACGGCGGCCGCAAATGGGCCTTCAGCCAGTCCAGCCTGTTCCTGGACTTTTTGGCGGGTAACCAGACCTACCATTGCACGCCCTGGGGCAACCCGGCGCGCACCGTGTTCGGCTGGCAGCGCCCCTGCTACCTGCTGGGCGAAGGCTATGCCGCCAGTTTCAGGGAACTGATGGACGAGACCGACTGGGATGCCTACGGCACCGGGCGGTACGAAAAATGCGCCGATTGCATGGTGCACAGCGGCTACGAGGCGAGTGCCGTGCTCGACACCATCGCGCACCCGCTGGCGGCAGCCAGGGTCGCGCTGGCGGGCGTGCGCACGGGCGGGCCGATGGCGCCGGACCTGGCACTCGACAGCCAGCGCCCGGCGCAGTTCGTGCACGCGCGCCACGTTGCCATCAAGCTCGAAGAGATCCGCGGGCGCCGCGCGCCGCGCAAGGCTGCCGATTCCGGCTGAGACGGAGACAGGTAAATGGCCTCTGCCCTCACCGTCGCTGGAGCGCTGCTGACCGCGCTGGCCACGCTGTACGCGCTGGCCGCGCTGCTGTGCAGTCCGCGCACCTGGCGGCCCCCCAGGGGTGGCGTGGCCCCGGTTCCGGTGAGCGTGCTCAAGCCCCTGTGCGGCGCCGAACCCAACCTGGAACGCAACCTGATTACCCTGTGCCGGCAGACCCATCCCCAATACCAGCTCGTGTTCGGCGTGCGCGACCCCGGCGATCCGGCCGCCGCGATCGTCGCCGGCCTGGGGCGGCGCTTTCCCCGGCTCGACATGTGCCTGGTGACCGACCCGCGCGTGAACGGCAGCAACCTCAAGGTGAGCAACCTGATCAACATGCGGGCGGCGGCGCGCCACCCGTGGCTGGTGCTGGCCGACAGCGACATCGGCGTCGGCCCCGACTACCTCGAGCGCGTGAGCGCGCCGCTGGCCGAGCCCGGCACCGGCATCGTCACCTGCCTCTACCGCGGGGTCGCGGCCGGCGGGTTCTGGAGCCGGCTGGGGGTCCTCTTCATCGACAGCTGGTTCGCGCCCTCGGTTCGCGTCGCCAGCCGCGGCGGCAGCAGCGCCTTCGGTTTCGGCGCCACCATCGCGCTGCGCGCCGGGACGCTGGACAGGATCGGCGGTTTCGAGGCGATCAAGGACCGGCTGGCCGACGATTTCTGGCTCGGCGAACTGACCCGGCGCCAGGGCCTCGCAACGGTCCTGTCCGAGGTCGAGGTCACGACCGACGTCACGGAGCGCAGCCTGGCCGCGCTCTGGGCGCGCGAGCGGCGCTGGATGCAGACCATCCGCTCTCTCAATCCGCCCGGCTACGCCTTCTGTTTCGTCACCTTCACATTGCCGATGCTGGTGCTTGGCCTGTGGCTGGCGCCGGCGCCGTGGAACTGGGCGGTGGCGCTGCCCGGCCTGGGTGCGCGCCTGCTGCTGCACTGGCGCGCCCAGCCGCATCTTGCCGCGCTGCCGCTCGCGCTGGGGTTGGCCCCCCTGCGCGACTGCCTGCTGCTGATCGAGTGGCTGAGCGCCTTCGCCGGCAGCACCACCCGCTGGCGCGGGCACCTGCTGCGCGTGGACGGGCGGCGCGCGACGGGCGCCGTGCCGGCCGCGCTCGAAAAAACCTGAACCCGGGAGCCTCCCATGATGAAAACCCTGTTCCTGCAAGCGCCCTCCTTCGACGGCTTCGACGGTGGCGCCGGCTCACGCTACCAGGCGAAGCGCGAGATCCGTTCGTTCTGGTACCCGACCTGGCTGGCCCAGCCCGCGGCCCTGGTGCCCGGCAGCCGCCTGCTCGACGCCCCGGCCGACGGCCTGTCGGTGGCGCAGGCGCTGGCCATCGCGCAGGAGTACGAGCTGGTCATCATGCATACCAGCACACCCTCCTTCCCGGCCGATGCCCGCTTCGCGGAACTGATCAAGGAACACTCGGCGGACATCATGGTCGGCATGGTCGGCGCCAAGGTCGCGGTCGACCCTGGCGCCTCGCTGCAGGCCAGCAGCGCCATCGACTTCGTCGCGCGCGAGGAATTCGATTACACCTGCCGCGACGTTGCCGAGGGCCAGCCGCTGGCCGGCATCGCCGGGGTCAGCTGGCGCGACGCCGAGGGCGGCATCCACCACAATGCCCCGCGCCCGATGATCGAGGACATGGACGCGCTGCCCTTCGTGGCGCCCATCTACAAGCGCGACCTGAACCTGCGCAACTACTTCATCGGCTACCTGAACTACCCCTATGTTTCCCTGTACACCGGGCGCGGCTGCCGCTCGCGCTGCACCTTCTGCCTGTGGCCGCAGACCGTGGGCGGACACCGCTACCGGATCCGCTCGCCGGAGAGCGTGCTGGCGGAGGTCCGCTGGATCAGGGAAAACATGCCCGAGGTGAAGGAGATCATGTTCGACGACGACACCTTCACCGATTTCCGGCCGCGCGCCGAGGAGATCGCGCGCGGTCTCGGCGCGCTCGGCGTGACCTGGTCCTGCAACGCCAAGGCCAACGTGCCGTATTCGACGCTAAAGATCATGAAGGAAAACGGCCTGCGCCTGCTGCTGGTCGGCTACGAATCGGGCGACGACCAGATCCTGCTGAACATCAAGAAGGGCCTGCGCACCGACATCGCGCGCCGCTTTGCCGCCGACTGCCGGGCACTCGGCATCACCGTGCACGGCACCTTCATCCTCGGCCTGCCGGGAGAGACGCGCGAGACGATCGCCAAGTCGATCGAATTTGCCAAGGAAATCAACCCGCATACGATCCAGGTCTCGCTCGCCGCCCCCTATCCGGGCACGAAGCTGTACGAGCAGGCGCTGGAAAACGAGTGGATCCCGCCGAACAAGACCATCCACCTGGTCAACGAAAGCGGGGTCCAGCTGGCCGCGTTGAATTACCCGCACCTGTCGAGCCAGGAGATGTACCACAGCCTCGAGCAGTTCTACCGCAGCTTTTATTTTCGGCCGGCGAAGATCTGGGAAATCGTGCGCGAAATGCTGCGCAGCTGGGAGATGACGCGCCGGCGCCTGCGCGAAGGGGTGGAATTCTTCCGCTTCCTGCGCGAGCACGGCGCGGAGCAGGCGTGAGAGGAGCAGAATGCACTGCCCCGGCCTGATCATCACCGCCGACGATTTCGGCCTGCACGAGAGCGTCAACCGCGCCGTGCTGCGCGCCCATCGCGAGGGGGTGCTGTGCGCCGCCAGCCTGATGGTCGGGGCGGCCGCCGCGCCCGATGCGGTGGCGGCCGCGCGCGCCTGTCCCGGCCTGCGGGTCGGCCTGCACCTGGTGCTGGCCGACGGCGCCGCCGTGCTTCCGCCGCGCCTGATCCCCGACCTGGTGGACGCGAACGGCCGCTTCGGCGCGCGCATGGTCCGTGACGGGTTCCGCTTCTTCTTCCTGCCGCGCGTGCGGCGCCAGCTGGCCGCCGAGATCCGCGCCCAGTTCGAGGCCTTCGCCGCGACCGGCCTGGTGCTCGACCACGTCAACGCGCATAAACACTTCCACCTGCACCCGACCGTGCTCTCGCTGATCCTCGGCATCGGCCGCGAATTCGGGCTGCGGGCGGTGCGCCTGCCTGACGAAGCTGGCCTGCCGGCCGGGCTGCAACCCTGGCTGCTCCTGCTGCGCGCCCGCCTGCGCGCAGCAGGCATCGCGCACAACGACTACCTGATCGGCCTGCGCCTCTCGGGCCGCTTCGACGAGGACGCGCTGCTGGCGGCCCTCGAGCGGCTGCCGCCGGCCGGGATCGGCGAACTCTACCTGCACCCGGCGCTGGAGTCGGGCACGGCGATCGCCGCCTCGATGGCAGGCTACCGCCACGCCGACGAATTCGCCGCCCTGGTCTCGCCGCGCGTGGCCGAGGTGCGCGCCTCCCTGCGCGCAAGCGGCTTTCGCTTCGGCGGCTTCACCGACCTGCTGCCCGCATGAGCCGCCTGGCCATCGGCGGCGCCCTGGCCGGCCTGCTCCTGCTGAGCGTACTGGTCGCCTGGCAGGGGTGGCACGACGTGCTGGGGGCCGTCGGGCAAGCCGGCTGGGCGCTGCTGTGGCTGGTGCCGCTGCGCCTCTTCACGCTGGCGCTCGATGTGCGCGCCTGGCAGGTTTTGCTCGGACCGGCGCCGGGGTTCTCCTTCCTGCTCTGGGTGGCAACCGTGCGCGAAGCCGTCAACCGCCTGCTGCCGGCGGCCGGCGTCGGCGGCGAGGTGGTCGGCGTGCGCCTGGTGCGCACGCGGCTGCCCGATACCGCCGCCATCACCGCCAGCGTGATCGTTGAGGTGCTGCTCACGATGGTCGTGCTCTACCTGTTCTGTGGCCTGGGCGTGGTGCTGATGGCGCACATCGCCGCCGGCATGCCCCAGGTGGGCGTGATCGCGGCCAGCCTGGCGCTGTCGCTGCCGCTGCCGCTGCTGGCCTGGTGGCTGCTGCGCCATGGCGCGCCCTTCCAGCGCCTCGAGCGCTGGAGCCTGCGCCTGCTCGGTGCGCGCGGCACGCTGGCAGGTCTCGACGGCGCCGCGCTCGACGCTGCGGTGGCGCGCCTGTTCGGCCGCCATGGCGCGCTGCTGCGGGCATTGGGCTGGCAGCTGCTCTCTTACCTGCTCGGCAGCCTCGAGACCTGGACTGCGCTGCGCCTGCTCGGCCATCCGGTCGACCTCGCGACCGCAATCGCAATCGAGGCGCTGACCCAGGCCGTGCGCCACGCGAGCTTCGTGGTGCCGGCCGGCCTCGGGGTACAGGAGGCCGCCGTGCTGCTGTTCGGCTACCTGGCCGGTGTCGGCGGCGAAACCGCGCTGGCGCTGGCCCTGGTCAAGCGCATGCGCGAGATCGTGCTCGGCCTGCCGGCCCTGCTGTCCTGGCACTGGTTCGAAGCCAGGCGCCTGCGCCGGAGGCAGCCGGCGCCGCGCGTGCGGCCGCGCTAAGCTCACACGGCCGCGTTATGGGCAGCCAGGTACTTGATCAGACCATCGATCCCGCCGGAAGCGAGCTGGGCCGCGAACTGGCGCCGGTAGACCTGGATCATCCAGGCGCCCATCATGTTGATGTCGTAGATCTTCCAGCCGGCCCCGGTCTTGCGCAGGCGGTAGTCGATCGGCATGCGCTCGCCCTCGGTCAGCACGCTGGTCCTGACCACGGCGTCGGCGGCGCCCTCCGCGAGCGGCGCCGCCGGCGCGTAGGTGAAGCGCGTGTCCTGCTCGCGGATCTGGGTCAGCTGGAGGGCGAAGGTGCGCGCCAGCAAGGTCTGGAACTGCCCGACCAGCGCCTCGCGCTGGGCCGGCGTGGCCTTGGCCCAGGCCGGACCGACCGCATACTGGGTGGTCAGGGCGAAATCCGTGGCCGGCAGAAAATGTTGCTGGACCAGCTGGTAGATGCGCTCCGGGTCGCCGGCGCGGCCGCCGGGGTCGTTGTGGATGGCCGACATCACGCGCTCGATGGTGGTTTTTACAGCATGGTCGGGCGATCCGGCCCCGGCCTGCTGGTCGGGCTGAACGCGGGCTTGCTTCCCCGCCTGCTCGGCATGGGCCGGGAAGGCCGGCGCCAGCATGGCCAGCGAAAGAATGATCGACGCTTTCATGGAGTCTCCCTGCTTGCGTGCGGCCTTAATACGACATCGCCAGCATACGCCGAAGCCGGCCTGGATGGTACTTGGTACTATGGCGTATCCGCGCCGGCCCAATTCGTGTGGGCGTGCGGGCCCATCATCTCATGCGTATGCTCACCAAGCTGATCGCCCGGATCGTCCACCTCTCGGTACGCCATGCCTGGGCGGTCATCGGTGCGTACGCGCTGCTGGTGTTTGCGGCCGGGCTGTATGCCGCCAGCCACTTCGCCATCACCACCGACGTCGGCCGCCTGATGGATCCCGGCGCGCCCTGGGCGCAACGCGACGCCGCCGTGACGGCCGCCTTCCGCGAGCGCAGCGACACCACGCTGATCGTCGTGCGCGCGCCGGCGCCCGAGCTGGCCGCGCAGGCTGCGCGCGAACTGGCCGCACGCCTGCGCGGGCAGCCGCAGCGCTTCCACTCGGTCAACCTCGGCGAGGCCAACCCATTTTTCCAGCGCAATGGGCTGCTCTACCTGTCCGTGCCCGAGCTGGCCGATCTCACCGGGCAGCTGCGCGACGCCAGGCCGCTACTCAAGGCCCTGGCCCACGATCCCTCGCTGCGCGGGCTGGCCAACCTGCTGTCGGTGACGCTCGGCACGCCGCTGCAGACCGGCCAGGTCGAGCTGGCCGGCATGGCGCCGCTGCTGGCGCGCAGCGCCGGCGTGGTCGAGGCGGTGCTGGCCGGGCGGCCGGCGGCGCTGTCCTGGCAGGACCTGGCCGGTGCCGATGGCGGCGCCAGGGCTGCCCCGGCGTCCAGCCTGGTCGAGGTCAGGCCGGTCCTCGACTTCAGCGGCCTGATGCCCGGCGCCGCCGCCGCCGAGGCGATCCGCGCCGCGGCGCGCGAGCTGCGCCTGGCCGAGCGCTACCACGCCGGCATCATGCTGACCGGGCCGGTTCCGCTGTCCGACGACGAATTCGCGTCGCTGCAGGAAGGCACGCTGCTCGAAGGCCTGCTCTCGCTGCTGCTGGTGCTGGCGCTGCTGTGGCGGGCACTGCGCTCGGGCAAGCTGGTGCTGGCGGTCTGCCTGACCATGGCCGGCGGCCTGGTGCTGACCTCGGCGCTGGGGCTGATGATGGTGGGCGCCCTGAACCTGATCTCGATCGCGTTTGCGATCCTGTTCGTCGGCATCGGCATCGACTTCGGCATCCAGTTCGGCATGCGCTTTCGCGAGCTGCACCGGCACCAGGGCGTCACGGCAGAAGCCCTGCGCGAGACCTCGCACGCGATCTCCCTGCCGCTGACCCTGGCCGCCATCGCCACCGCCTTCGGCTTCCTGTCCTTCCTGCCCACCGCCTACCGCGGCGTGGCCGAACTGGGCCAGATCGCCGGCGTCGGCATCCTGTGCGTCGCCCTGCCGTCCTGCCTCACCGTGTTGCCGGCATTGATCCAGGTGCTCGCACCAGGCCCCGCCGCCAGCGCCCCCGGCTACCCCTGGCTGGCCCCGGTCGACCGCGCGCTGCAGGCCCACCGCAAGCCGCTGCTGGTGGCCACCCTGGCCCTGGTGATTGCGGGCCTGCCGCTGCTGCGGCACCTGGAGTTCGACTTCAATCCGCTGCACCTGAAAAGCCCGCAAAGCGAATCGATGGTGGCCCTGCAGGCGCTGTCGCGCAGCACCGATATCGGCCTCGACAATGTCCAGGTGCTCACCCCGACGCTGGCGCAGGCGCGGCTGGTGGCGGCTCGCCTCGAACGCCTGCCGGAAGTCGGGCGGGTCGTCACCGCCGCCAGCCTGGTGCCGGAGCAGCAGGCGGCCAAGCTGCCGCTGATCGGCGCCGCCGCCACTGCCCTGGCGCCGGCCCTGGAAGGAACGCCCCTCCCGCCGGCGCCGGACGCGGCGCGCGTTGGCGCCCTGCGCGCGGCCGCGCTGGCGCTGCGCAATGCCGCGCTCGACCATCCCGGCGCCGGCGCGCCGGCGGCCCAGCGCCTTGGCCGCGCGCTGGCGGCGCTGGCACGCGGCGATGCGGCCGGCCGCGACCGCGCCGAACTGGCGCTGGCGCTGCCGCTGGGGCTTGCGCTCGACGCCCTGCGCCAGGCGCTGGGGGCCGGACCGGTGACGCTGGCATCGGTCCCGGAGGAATTGCGGCGCAACTGGATCGCCGCCGACGGCCGCGCGCTGGTCGACGCCAGCCCGCGCCGTCCGCAAGACGCCCGGCAGGCCGCCGGCGGGACGGCCGCGGTGCGCGACGACGCGCTGCTGCGCCGCTTCGCACTGGCCGTGCAGCGGGTCGCGCCGGAGGCCAGCGGCGGACCGATCGCGGTGATGGGCGCGGCCGACCTGATCGTCGACGCCTTCGTCCAGGCCGCGCTGCTGGCGGTGGCGACGATCACGCTGCTGCTGTGGCTGGCGTTCCGGCGCTTCGGCGACGTGCTGCTGACCATGGTGCCGCTGCTGGTGTCGGGCCTGGTCACGCTCGAAGCGACGGTCCTGCTCGACATGCCGCTCAATTTCGCCAACATCATCGCCCTGCCGCTGCTGCTGGGCGTCGGCGTCGCTTTTAAAATCTATTACGTGATGGCCTGGCGCGCGGGCCAGGCGGCCCTGCTGGAACAGGGGCTGACCGAGGCCATCATCCTGAGCGCGGCCACCACCGGCACCGCCTTCGGCAGCCTGTGGCTGTCGCACCATCCGGGCACCGCCAGCATGGGTGCGCTGCTGGTGCTGTCGCTGGCCTGCACCCTGGTCGGCGCCGTCTTCTTCCAGCCCATCCTGCTCGGCACGCCGCGTGCGCGCGCACGGAAAGCCGGCGCCGGGCTGGAACACTCCTCCTCCTGAATTCCTTCCGAACCACCACGACCATGACTGGAACCGGCATGCACGCACAGCACACCCGACGCCTCCTCCTGGCCGCCTGCGCGCTGGCCGCGACGGCAGGCTGCGCCACCGGCCCCGAGCGCAACCGGGCCGATCCGCTCGAACCGCTCAACCGTGCCACCTTTCGCTTCAACGACGTCATCGACCGGCACATCGCCCAGCCGGTGGCGCGCGGTTACAACCGCGTCGTGCCGCGGCCGATCCGGACCGGGGTCGCGAATTTCTTCGCCAACCTCGGCACCGTGCCCGTCATGCTCAACAACTTCGCCCAGCTGCGTTTTGCCGACGGCATGTCCGACCTGATGCGCCTTGCCCTGAACAGCACCTTCGGCGTGCTCGGCGTGCTCGATATCGCCACCCCGGCCGGGATCGCGGCGCACGAGCAGGACTTCGGACTGACGCTGGGCCACTACGGCGTGGCCAGCGGGCCCTACCTGGTGCTGCCGCTGTTCGGGCCGAGCACCTTCCGCGACGCCGCCGGTTTCGGCGTGGACCAGTACGCCAGTCCGACGACTTATGCGGAGCCACGAGCACGCAACGTGCTGTGGGGGCTGAACTTCGTCAGCACCCGCGCGCGTTACCTGAACGCGACCGACCTGCTGGAACAGGCGGCGCTCGACAAATACCTGTTCGTGCGCGACGCCTGGCTGGCGCGGCGCCAGTCCAAGCTGGACGAGGACCGGCCGCAGGCGCTGCCGGACTACGACGCCGGCGGCGCGGCTGACGCCCGCCCCGGCACCGAGTCGGGCCAGGGTGCGCGCAGGGAATAGGAAAGCCCGGCATGCCGACAACCAGGCCCGGGCTGCGTCTACAGTGGATCGACGAGCGGTTTGCCTTGTCGAAGCTGGCCTTGAAGACGTCGGGAATGCCCAGTTTGCCGATCAGACAAATTCCACGTCCAACACGCGTCATGATGAGAGCGCCTCGTGCCGCACGCCGGATTCTCTACGGCGTACCGAGGCGTTTCGCCCATGCTCCGCAGGCAGTTGCGAAAATTCAAAACCAGGCCTCAGTGATTCATGAGGCTCCCGAGCAAGGTCTGAAGCCGTTCGCCGACTACTGTCGAGCAGCCTGCTCGAACATGGTGGGCGAATAGCTTTGACCGGACCGCTCGGACAAGTTCATCATGCGCTTCCACAGGACCACGGGCGCGATGCCGCTATCGACGTGGCGCTTGAAGCCGCAAGCGTACGTGCCCCGGTAGCCGTCTGTGGATTCTTTCAGGGCGATACACTCGTCAACCAGTTGGCGAACCATGGCGGACGATTGTTCCGCGCTAACAATGCCGCTGTCGCGCAGCGCGGCCGTGGCCAGCGCTTCAGCACCACCTTCGTGCACCCAGGCCGGGCCCTCGCCAATACCACCCTGCTTTACGCTGTTCTGCCAGATATGCGCGAGTTCATGCGCTACCACGTGCGCCAGGCGTGCGCGTCCGTCCGGTGTGTCCAGGGTGATCTGCGCGCCTTCCATCCGATACACTACTTGATAGCCGATCGCTCCGCCCTTCACCGAGTAACCCGGACGGGTCAGGTCGCCCATCGCGACCATGACGAGCGGCGAAAATAGCAAGGGGCGACCCAGCGACTGCGTGTAGAAGGCACTAACGCGGTCTGTCGTGGTGCGCAGGACTTCCTGTGCCCACGCAGGCGTGGCGGGATCGAGAATGAGCTTCGACGCACCGCCCTGAATTGGTTGACTTGGGCCGAAGTAGGCATACATATCGGGCAATTGTGGATCGTCCGGCGGGGCCACAGCGTGCTCACCGGGCAGAGGCTGGAGCGAGAAGCGAATCAATAGAGCGCGTGGCTTGCCTGCAACGATGGCGCGGCCATCGAAAAATCCCAGGAAGACATCAGTACCGCCATCGCTGTAGCGGTCCATCGGCGTATAGCTCTTTTCACCATAAGGGAGGAACAGGTCTACATCGACACTGACCCTTCGCACTGGCTCGGATGCAACCAGGAGCTCATCATCGCCGTGGCGCTGTAGCGCCACGCCGGGCGTACGGATATGCCAGGCTTGCTGGCGGTAAGACGTGCCCGTATAGCTAAGCTCCAGCTTTTCGACCGGTTCGGAGAATTCGAAATCGGCGCGCCAGTTGTCCCTGGCAGTGTGAGTCAGCTTTACGGTGGCCGTGAGTGGGCTGGGTTCGGCGGCAAACGCTGGTGCCGCCAGTGCAAACAAAAAAAGTAGAAGGATTTTCACAGTGGAATCCAAAGAAAAGGTATCGCCCCCCGAAACGGGAATTAAATTTGCATAATATTTCGGTTAGGCATCTGCGTGAATACGGCCAAAATATCATGAAGACGAGAAGTGAGCATCAAATAATGCCCGTTTCAGGAACTGGCTTACAGCCTACAAACGGAGTTCCCTTAGAACTAGTTTTGTGGCCGGTGCCATGTCGGGGATGCCGTTGACTTCGAGCGCCATAAAGTGGAAAGGCGAGTCAAAATAAAATGTATTTAGTTCAGGCTGCGTGTATTTCACATGCAGCTGATCGGCGCTGCCCCGCGTTTTCTACCGTTGATGATATTTCCTCCATTGGCGCTTCCTGGTAATCATCGTCACCGTACGGCGCGCCGACCAACACAGATACTTGGACTGTGGCGAAGTTCATTTTTTTTGTTTACTTCACCACACTTACCGTCTGCTTTTGGCCGATAGCGGTCACGGCTACCAAAGAATTTTAGGTAGTTGTTTGTCCACCAGTTCAGCCTCCTTCAGCAAGCTGTTTAGCTCCGATAGGGAAAAACGGCGTTCGACTTGTGTATCTGGCGGATAACCAGCGACATGCGCGATTGCTGCGTATTCTGGGCAATCCCCCAACGACCATGCGCGACGAGATTCCTAACCTCGCGCAAAGAGTCGGCGGCCATATACCAAGTCGCGATCTTGTGGAACTCTTCATTGTTTTCACTGAAACGAGCGCCAACATCATCAATGTAGCGTTCGAGCTTCTCACGAAACGACCCAGAGCCTCCTACTTGCAATGAAAGGTTTAGCTCAACTCTCGCAAAGGTTACAAAAAAACGCCCCAATAGGAGGTGCAGTTGCTCTTCCATATGCTCGTAATCAAGAGGAACCTCTGTCGACATTGTCCAAAGCCCGAATTGTGAATAGCTGCAAAACTGCGGTAGCTGTGGGAAAACCTCAGTTTGCGCGTACCCAGTGGCGCCCCCGCCCATCTCACCCGTCGTCGAGGACTACTCTTGGCCGTTCGCAGACCTATTGTAGCGGCCGCTATCGACCCGAAGCAGACGATCATGCCTCCGTTGGCTGAACGCGCATGCGTAACCAGCCCGACGCAATATCTGCTCCTTACGCAGACAGATGCCGATCAATGAGCTGCGCAATAAGCTCGGCGAAAGTAAATCCGACGTTGTGATCTCCACCTGGGAAAATATGTAATTCTGCCTGTGGCAACTGGGAAGCCAGACACTCGCCGACCTGCACTGGACTAATCGGGTCTGCATCGCCCCAAAGCAGAAGCGTCGGAATGCGCAATGTAGATAACCTTGGCGTCAGGTCTTCGTGATAGCTGGTGAACCAGTTCGGCAGTTCGGGATGAGCCGCACGCATTGCTGGTCGCCAGTCCTCGGCATCGAAGCGCTTCAGATCCATTCCACCAGAAGTTACGGAAAGCACTAAATGCGTGATGAGTTCCGGCTTCTCTAGCGAGGCGAGCATGGCAACGACGCCTCCCATCGACTGAGCAATGACGGCGCTGGGCTGATCTACCTCGACAAGAACCTTGGAGACCAAGTCGTCGATGCCTTGGATGGTTGGATCCGATGGCGCTCCGCTAAAGCCAGGCCAAGTGACGTGAACCTTCGCGGCGGAATAGGTCAGGCGGTCGGAGACGGGATGCCAGAATTCCGTTCGACCTAACGCGCCGGGGAGAAAAAGGAGTTTTGATGGTTTTTGCATGAACGCAATGTACAACAATTCCATGCGTCTGCTCCTGGCCGGAAGCAGTCTACCAGCGAAGGACCGCAACCGACCCAAAGCAGACGGTCATCGAATGTTCGGAGGAACCGATCCTCAATTGTCGATCATTCTCGCAGGGGGCTCGTCCGCGATTATTGCTCTGGAGATGGACAACTGTAACCGTTCGGTGTACCCGCTTGCCATCTGCGCTCTCTACTTCGCCGAGATCAACAAGGCGCGCACGCTGGCGAGGCTGTTGCCCACACCAATCAGCTTGCCCAGCAGCGTGCCGCTTCCGAGACTCGTTCCAACGACTTCGCCAGCAGCATTGACGATGGGCGCGCCGCTGGTGCCCTGAAGGTTCAGTCCGGCGTTATCGAACGCGTATTGCAGCGCCTTATCGGTCGACGAACGTACGACGGCATGGTGCAGGAGCTGGTTGGGCAGCGCTCCTTCCGGGACCTGTGCGAGCAGCCAGACGGAATCCCCGACCTTGGGCGCCGTGGCCGCGAGCTTCAGGCGCACCGGATGGATGGGTGCCCCTGTTGTATCGAGTGCAAATGCCGCTAGGTCCCGGTATGGGCCGTCGTCCATTGCGTGCGCGTCAAGCAGGGTCAGCGCGCGGCCTGCGTACCAGATTTCATCCAGGCCAACCGCCTTGCACCCAGCCAGCGACACCCGGCGCGACAGTTCAACTGCGGGGATCTGCTCGTCGAGCCCGCCCGTCGGACCGAATATGTGGATGGCGGTGACGAGCAGCGTGCGGGGCGCCGGCTGCGGTAGCTCAAGGGCGAAGGCCGTGCCAGCTGAGAACGCCCGGCCGTCGGCTTGGAAGACCGGGCTGCAAATTGCGTTCTGGACAGTGGGTGAAGGTGCGGCGGCGGTATGTGCCGCAAGCAGCACTGCGAAGGAAGCGAATGTGAGGGTAAGGCGATGGCGCATATTTTTCAGTATTGATGGCTGTGCAAATCCTGAACACCCTTCTTCCTGCATTTCCTTAATTTTCATGAATCCTGCTTCTTTCCAAATAGGTTTAACACTGAATTGACTGACTGCTTTTGGCCGAAGACCGCCGTTGAGCCCAGCATATCAGCTCGCCAGGGCGGAAAATCGCAGACGGTCACGAAGTACCGGATCCGACCCAAAGCAGACGCTGGCAGATCACGCAGTGGAAGATCGACTTTGCCCATTTAGGCTAGTCACTCTCAAGTTCATCCATTGTCAATGGTAAAGAGCTTAGCGGTACAAGGCCTATCTGCTGCCGAACTTTTTTGAAGTTATCAGACCAAATCCCCAAGGACTCGCGCGCCGCCAATGTCTCAGCAGCAATAAGCTCTTTGACATAGGTATCGTATCTGCCTTGAGGAATCAGCCGTCGTGAAGTAACGCCAGTAGGATTTCCTCCTCTTTCTCCTTGGGCAGCACGTTTGACAAAGGGCGCGTTAGCCGATGCTTGGAGCAATCGACCGAACTTTGCTGTTTCGAGCATCCCTATCGCAGG
Source organism: Massilia sp. LXY-5 (assembly GCF_059801075.1). NCBI lineage: Bacteria > Pseudomonadati > Pseudomonadota > Betaproteobacteria > Burkholderiales > Oxalobacteraceae > Massilia > Massilia sp. LXY-5. Next base: position 816,709 of record NZ_JBNNEH010000002.1, on the reverse strand, counting down.
GTGAACACCGTTCCTTACCAGGTACACGCTTAGATTGTCGCTGCCATCGACCGCCCAAACAAAGACCATTGGTAGTTGTGATTTTTCGCCAATGATCGATACAGGAACAGCGGTTGCACCTGGGTGTTGTGTGGACCATTCCTGGATCGCAGCACGTTCTTGTGCAATTGGTATCCCCGCGAAAACTTTTCGTTTGAGAAGAAAGTATTCGAACGGCTCGCCCTGATGGAAGCCGCTCACACTCACGCCTTCCCAGATGATTTCTCTGAATGGAAGTTCGCGTTGAGCAAATGCGCTTTGACAAATTGCCAGCAGTACCGAAAAAAGGACTGATCTCAGCTTCATCTTGCCTCCAGGAGGGTTAGGAAAAACGTCCGCTTTTGGCCGGTTGCGGACCTATTGTAGCGTCCGCTGTCGACCCTTAGCGGTCGTAGGACCACTCCAAGAACTCGCCAACGGTGTCCGATGAGGTCAGCTCTAGCAGCGCCTCTGCAAGCTCGTGTTGACCCTTTGCGGCGGCAGTAGCAGACAGAGCACAGGCCGTAAAAGCAGCGCTCCACTGCTTTTCTTCGGCACTTGCAACCAAAGCAGGAATGCGGCTTAGTGAGTCGAAGTAATCTGCTACCAGCTCATCGGGAACATCGACGCCATTCTTGTGCCGGCAGATTTCGACCCATGCGGGGAAGTGAAAATACACATCGGTCACGCGTTCTGGTGAGCTAGCGATTGCCGCGATAACGTGTGGAACCGCTGCGAACGAAGCCGAGTACACGTCGCCTTGGTGAGCAAGGGCACTCCATAGGCTGAACCACGGTTCGGATCTGCCATCATCACTGGGTAAAGCCGATAGCTGCCGAAGAAGCTCAGGAATCTTCGCAGCGCTGCCGTACGCATCGCTCAGCTCACTCCACCGTGGACTACTCAGTTCCAGCATCTCTTGCCCCTTTATCGTGTGATGCACCGCGCACTTCGTCAACGGCTGCTTCTGGCCGATTGCAGTCGTTCAGTTGTGCCCGCTTTCGACCCGGAGCGAACGCCCGGTACCGTCAAGAGAGACCGCTGATGAAGTGTTCAATTTAGATGTCTAATCGAGAGGCGCATCCGCTACCTTGCCAACGATGATGGACACGTAACCGGGTGCATGTAATCCATCGATCGCTGGGGAAACCTCGGCGTCTGTGAGTTGCTTATGAAAATGCGCAGCAACTAAGCTCCGCAAAGGAATTACACAGCAGCGTGCATCGGAGCCATAATAACGCAGTTCTTTCCAGCCCGTTTTGCAGCATATAAGGCCTTGTCCGCAGCGTCCAGGAGCGAGAGCAGGTCAGGATTATCCATGTTGACGCAGGCGGCGCCGATACTCACAGTATAAGGCGGCACACCTTTGGCATTGGTCTCGGTAATGCAAGTACGTAATCGGTTAGCGATCGCAAGCGCTGCGTCGATGCCGGTTTGTGGAAGAAGGACTACGAATTCTTCTCCGCCATAGCGACCGATGACATCTTGCGCACGTAGCAGTTGTGTAGCCTGTTCCGAAAAATTCATGATCACTTTGTCGCCGATTAGGTGACCGTAAGTGTCATTGATTGCCTTGAAGTTATCGAGGTCCATCATCAGCAATGATAGGGGCGAACCATGCCTTCGTGACACGGCGATCTCGCGCTCGACAATTTCCAGGAAAGCGTCGCGTCGCAATGCACCCGACATGGGGTCATGCAGTGCCTGCAACTCAAGGCGGCCCTGCAATGCACGGTTGGCCATGAGCAGAAACCCCAAGCTCATCGCCACCAGCGAGAACGGAAACGCGAGAATATACAGGTCGTGAATCGTGGACGTGTCATTTTCCCGCGTCAAAGTCTGTCCATACAGGAGCGCCGAAATGCAGCGTGCTCCCATGACCAACGCAGTCGTCGCATACACGGAACATGTGAACCATTCGGGAAACCGTTTTATGTGGTAACTGGCAAGCAAGACACTACATGCTCCAAAAAGCACAGTGAGCAACGCGCTTACAATGATCACTCGAATGCCATAGTCGTCGACGATAAAAGTTGCCCATCCCAAGGCCACTGACGCGCCACCAAGCAGCGCGACCAGCGGCCGTTCGCTTGGCGTCAAGTTGCCGAACAAGGCCAAGCTTCGATGCATTACGATGACACCAAGCGGAATGAGTAAGTTGGGCAAATAGCTCGAGAACAGCACGGGCAATTTGCCGCGCATTGTAAAGCCCAACGCGGCGAGGACCATCAGCAAGCATGCCCATGCCCATTCAGATAAACCGGCGATGGTCTTTGGGAAACCGACACGTACGGAGAAGAAAAGAAAACCGCAAAGCAGGCCGAATGCGGCTGAAATGATGATGAAGGAGTTGTTGTCGATGCCGAGCATAGCGAGCAGGCCTTTCTGAACGAACCAAAGACAGGATTTCTGTCAGCTGGATCGCCTCCAGTAAGTAGGTCCCATGCACCATAAACGAAACCAGCAATTCTAACAGGAAACATCGTTTGCCAATCGGAACTATTGCGCGGCAATGCCAGTGCGTTGTCGAAGCAATCAGGCATCTTGGGGTTCTCTAACCGGTACGGCGCACGTCTCAGCGAGTGCAGTGTTGTACTTGAGCCCGGCTGATATCTCTCCAGGCTTTGTTTCTGGCCTTGCGACCCTGGCTACTTATGAACAGCCGCCAGGCATCCTGGTTTTGCAGCGGTTCGAGCGGCATCGCAACTGTCAAAGTTTTGCTCGAAGCATATCAGCACCCGGAAGACAACGTCGCTCAGAGGACGCAACCTGCCGGTCAGGCAGTGTGGCCTGTCGCACCTCGGGTTTCGATACCTTATGGCGCCCACGCTGCTCCGGTGTCCACATGACGTACTCCTGCAAGAGTGAACCGTTTGGACACCATGGTTGCTTCGAAGTTTTTAAACCATTTCTTAACGTGCTATTTTTTACGTTTTGCGACTTGGCTATCCTTGAAACGTAGACTATGGTCCTGGTGAAGCCTGGACACGCGCAGGAAGCGAAGGCGGCAATCGACGACCACATCGCCAAGACAAACGAGATCAGAGCCGATCATCCTTCGGAAAGATCTGCGCCAGGGTTGAAAAGGCGCTTTATCAGGCATAGCACTTTGGCGCGCGTCCGGACTGGCCGGGTGCGCCACGGGTCATCATTTTATTCGCTGGCGCCAGCGGCACAGCTTAAACGTTAGGGGAAACACTTGTCGCCTGCTCGTCTATTCATCACCATTCTACTCCTTGGTATTGCCCTGAGTGCTGCAGTTGGACTCTCGTTCATGTCCAGGACCGTTTCGTGGAACGAAGATGTATTGCTTGAGAGTGGGCAAATGCTTCAAGTCCATCGCACAGTAACTTATGGCCCCGATGAATGGTGGCGCTCGGGTCGGGGCCCACTTAAAGAGCAGACAATTCGATTTGATCGTGATGGCCACAGCGTCGAATGGAAAAACAACGATCGCTGGACTATCAACTACATGCCTGAGATCCTCGATTTCGCTAGCGGCATGCCTGTGTTGGTAATGCCAGTACAAGGCTGGGGACCTTGCCATAAATACGGCCTCCCACCGGAAGGCCTGGCTGCGTTCGGTTATAAAAAGGGGCGATGGGATCGCATAGCCACCGCCGACTTACCGAAGGAGCTAAAGATAAATCTCCTGCGAAGTACACACGAGATCCGATACTCGAAAGAGTACAAGGACAAACGGATCACCCTAGTGGCCAAACGAGCGTTGGAGCGAAGCGGCCGGGGCGACACGCAGCAAGGACAGTCGCTTGCTGACGCCAGCAAGCAGTATGTGGATAACGAAGAGTCATGTGTTCGGATGCGGCCGCCCCCAGACAAGCAATTGGAGAAAGCGCGGCAGCGCAACGCTGATGCCGAGCGTAATGCATCCACGATTGCAGCCTCCGTTTTATCTGTCGACACCGAGCCGGAGTCAGTCACAAGCGAGATGTTCCTCCGTCAGAGAGGGGCGTGGACTGGCGCTGGGTTCCTGGCTGGAAGTTGCAAAGGCATTGTAGAAAAGATCGAACCTCTATACCAGTGGACCGGCGATGCGTATGCAGCCAGGTCGGAACTCATTGGCGATCAACTACTTCTTCAAGCTGCGCCTGCTGACAAAAAGAAGGTGCAGATCGGAGAGGCCGGCCGAGCGCAAATGCACGGTGTGGTGTGTGACCAATCGACCATTTTTGTCGTGAGAAGGCAGAATAAGGCGAATTTGATCATTCATCGCTTCGGCCACAATGGCGACCTGATAGATGCCTTCCGCGTTGCGCTCCCGGATACGGCAAAGGTGGTCCCCGATGGAAATTGGGGCACGCTCTGGGCTGTAACTCCAGATGGCAAAGGGAATCTTTCAATGTCAGTGGTGGATTACTTCTATCCTTTAACTGCAAACCAAGGCGGTACGATCAAGCGGAGGGTCAATTATGCGGTTCACCTGCCGGCCAGATAGTCGCCCCTAACTCGGCACTCAACCACGCTCCCTTCGACCGCGGGACGCTGCGCGATATCTGCCCCAATATCTCCAACACCCCCCCAGCAGTCACCGCCGCAATCGATTGAGCGTGGATCTGCTGGGATTTCTGGACCCCGCCTGCAGCTCCCACGGTAATTGGGCGGATCGTTAATCATCAGGACTCCTGGCTTTCTAAGGTCCGCTTCTGGCCGATTGCAGACGTATTTTAGCGTCTTGCTTTGTCCCCAAGGCGGGCTTTTTTTCCGGGCAATCTTTATGCCCGAGGCCAAGGTTAAATCTGCTGGAACGAGGCATGGCAATTTCTGCCTCACCTCGCTGTTGCGCGCGCAGCATTGCTGGAATGACGGTGAGGGGGCAATCCGGCGTGGACGAGACTAGTGATTGGAAGCCAGAACGGCCCAGCGTGCGGTCTAGCTACCTTGAAGCAATCAACAGATTTTGTCAGGCGCGCCAAAACAAGATCCGCCGGGCGGGGCAAGGGCCGCCCCAACTCTTGCCCGCACCGCGCGCAGCGTGCGCCGGGCGCGCCAGGCGTCTGCGGCAAGCAGGAGAAGCGGCGCCAGCTGGCCGGGGGCGAGGGCCAGTGCGCGCAGCAGCGCCGCCGGGTCGGTCGTGCCGTCCTTGCGCATCGCTGTCAGCGCGCAGGGCGGCAGGCTACGGCTGGCCGGGTCGAGCACGATCCGCATGGCGGCGAATGGCAAGCCCAGGCGGCGCGCAGCCAGCGCAGCAGCATGCGATTCCATGTCGACCGCCAGCGCCCCGCTCGCCTGCCACAGCTGCGCCTTGGCGGCGCGCGAAATCAGCGGCGCGTCCAACCCCGCCAGCGCTCCGCAGTGGGCACGCGGCAGGCGCTCGTGCAAGGTGCGCGTCCAGGCCGGATCGACTGCGAACGTGCCCGCGGCGCTTGTCACGCTCGATGCCATCACGCAGTCCCCTGCCCGCAGTGCCGGGTCGAGCGCACCGGCACAACCGAAGCTGAGGATGCCGGCCCAGCCGGCATCGGTGCCGCCAGCGAGCGCATCGATGGCCGCCGCCACCCTCGCCGGCCCGGGTCCGCACACCGCGATCACGCCCGGTCCTGCCGCGATGGCCGTCTCGAAGGCGAGGCCGCACACGACCAGCACCGGTGCGCCACTGTCGGCACGGGCGGGGTCCGGCTTCACATCCCGAATCCGACCCGGTTGGTGCCGAGCGCGCGCAGGTTGCGGTAGCGCGCCAGCGCCCACAGCGGGAAGTAACGGGCGTATCCGTGATAGCGCAGGTAGAACACCCGTTCGAAGCCGGTCGCCGTATGGTGTTCCTCGTCCCACAGCCCGTCCGCGCGCTGGTGCGCGAGCAGCCAGGCGATGCCGCGCGCGACCGCCGGCGAGTCGACGGCGCCGGCCGCCATCAGGCCGAGCATCGCCCAGGCGGTCTGCGACGGCAGCGACTGGAAAGGCTCATGGCCGGCATAGTCGAGACGGTAGCTGCTGCCGTCCTCGCCCCAGCCGCCGTCCGGATTCTGCACCGCATGCAGCCAGTCGACCGCGCGCGCGACCGGCCTGGCCTCCATCCCCATGCCGGCCGCGTTGAGCGCGCACAGCGCGGACCAGACGCCGTACACGTAGTTGATGCCCCAGCGGCCGTACCAGGCGCCATGCGGCTCCTGGGCGCACAGCAGCCAGTCGAGCGCGCGCGCCGCCGGCGAGCCGCGCCGCCGGCAGGCCTGCGGGTCGAGCTGGGCCAGCATCGACAGGCAGCGCGCCGAGACGTCGGCGGTCGGCGGGTCGAGCAGCGCGCCGTGGTCGGCAAAGGGAATGTTGTTCAGGTAGCGGCAGGTATTGTCGGGGTCGAAGGCGCCCCAGCCGCCGTCGCGGCTCTGCATGCCGAGGACCCACTCGTGCGCGCGTTCGACGGCGTCGGCGAACCTGGGTTCGCCCAGCACGCGGTCGGCGCGGTGCATCGCCATGGCCACCACCGCCGTGTCGTCCACATCCGGGTAATGCGCGTTCGCATACTGGAAGGCCCAGCCGCCGGGACGCAGGCCGGGACGGTTCAGGCTCCAGTCGCCGTGCAGGTCGAGGATCTGCAGCGGCCGCAGCCATTCGAGGCCGCGCAAGGCGGCATCGATTGCCTGCATGGTCCCGGTTTCCAGCAGCGCGTGGCACATCAGCGCCGTATCCCAGACCGGCGAGAAACAGGGCTGGCAATAGGCCTCCTCGCCGCGGTCGACCAGCAGCCTGTCGATGGCGCGGCGCGCGCCGGCGTACTCCCCGGTATTGCGCTCCAGGCCCAGCGCGTCCAGCATCTGGACCGCGTTGACCATCGCCGGGAAGATGGCGCCCAGCCCGTGCTCGCCGTTCAGGCGCGCGCGCACGAAGGCGCTGGCGCGCTCGATGGCGCGGCGGCGCAGGCGCGCGGGAATGCGCGGCTCCAGGCGGCGCACGTGGCGCTCGACGGTGCGGAAGAATGCGAACCACAGGCGGCTCTGGTGCGGCGCGCGCGCCGTCACCCGCAGCTGGCCAGGGGGCGCCAGGAACAGCTCGTCGATGCCGACCGCGCGCGGGTTGCGCGCGCGCGGCTTGAGCGCGCCCAGCACCAGCAAGGGCGTGAGCACGGTGCGGGTCCAGTACGACACCTTCGTCAGGTGGAAAGGAAACCACTCCGGCAGCAGCGCGATCTCGACCGGCATGGCCGGCACCGCGTCCCAGGGCACGATGCCGTACAGCGCCAGCAGGAAGCGCGTGAACACATTGCTCTGTTCGGCCCCGCCGTGGGCCAGGATGGCGGCGCGGGCCCGCGCCATGTGCGGGGCGTCGACCGGGTCGCCGATCATCTTCAGCGCGAAATAGGCCTTCACGCTGGCGCTGGGGTCGTAGGCGCCGCCGTGGAACAAGGGCCAGCCGCCGTGCGCGCCCTGGACCCGGCGCAGGTGGCGGCCGATCTTGGCTTCCAGCACTGCATCGGGCGGCTCGCCCAGGAAATGCACCATCAGCACGTATTCGGCCGGGATGGTGGCATCGGCTTCCAGCTCGTACACCCAGTGCCCGTCGGGCCGCTGGTCGTCCAGCACGGCGCCGAGCGCGGCATCGATCGCGCTGGCGAGCCGGGTAGGCTGCGCGTCCAGGCGGGCCGCGCCGGCCAGGCCCGCCTCCATCCCCATCGCTCCGCACGCCGAATATCGCATCGCTCCCTCTTCACGCTGGCCGACGCTACACGAGCGCATGCCGCAACAGGATGCCTGCCCGCGCCAGCTTGCCGACCCGCACCGGCGCGCGCGGACAGTCCCAGCCACGTTCGCACAGGCGCCCCAGCAGCGCAAGGTAAACCGCGCCCATCAGCCGCGGCGTGCGCACGCGCGCCGCCGGGTAGCCGCGCATGAGGCGCCGGGCGGCGTCGAAATGCCGCTGAGCCTGGGCCGCCACCTGCGGGCAGGCGCGGGCCAGGGCCGGATCGGCGGCGATGGCGCCGGCCGTGCTGTCGTCCAGGACGACGCCGGCCTCCAGCAGCGCCTCGCGCGGCAGGTAGACGCGCCCGATGGCGGCGTCCTCGTCGATGTCGCGCAGGATGTTGGTGAGCTGGAGCGCGCGTCCCAGGTGGTGTGCGAGCAGGACGCCGTCGTCGCCTGGCACGCCGAACACCTTCACCGACAGGCGCCCGACAGCACTGGCGACGCGGTCGCAGTAGAGGTCGAGGGTGGCCGCCGGCGGCGCACACAGCGGCTCGGCCCCGGCGTCCATCAGCATGCCGTCGATGACGGCCTCGAAATCCGCGCAGGCCAGCCCGAAGGCGTTGATGTGGCCTTGCAGCGCCCCCAGTTTTTCCGGACCGGCGCCCGCGCAGCAGGCCCGGATGTCGGCGCGCCAGCGTTCGAGGGCGGCCCGCCTGGCCGGCACCGGGGCGGCGCCGTCGGCGATGTCGTCCACCGTGCGGCAGAAGGCGTAGATCTCGAGCATCGCGGCGCGCTGCGGCGCCGGCAGCAGGCGCATCGCCGTGTGGAAGGAGCTGCGCGCCGGTGCCGGCGCGGGCGTGGGCGCGGGTGCGGGCGTCCCCAGGGCGCCTGCATGGTGCGCGCCGGTCCCAACACCCGCCTGTTCGCGCTCAGCCGTCATTCGCCACCCGCCTTCCCTGTTCGTCCGGAAAACGCCGGCGGATCGCAGCGGCGATCCCGTCCGCGTCGAGCCCGGCGGCGGCCAGCAGGGCGGCCGGATCGCCGTGCTGGACAAAAATGTCGGGCAAGCCCAGCATCAGCAGGGGCTTGACCACGCCTGCGGCGGCCAGCGCCTCCGCCACCGCGGCCCCCGCGCCGCCCATCAGGCAGCCCTCCTCCACCGTCACCAGCCGGTCGTGCGTACGCGCCAGCCGCAGCACCAGCTCGCCGTCGAGCGGCTTGATGAAGCGCAGGTTCGCCACCGTCGCGCCCAGCATCCGCCCGGCGGCGAGGCTCGGCGCCAGCATCGAGCCGAAGGCGAGGATGGCCGTGCCGCGCCCTTCGTGCCGGATCTCGCCGCGGCCGAAAGCGATCTCCTCCAGCGTCTCCTCCACCGCCACGCCGGGCCCGGTGCCGCGCGGGAAGCGCACCGCGGCCGGCCCGGGGTGGCGGTACGCCGTGCTGAGCATCCTGCGGCATTCGTTTTCGTCGGACGCGGCCATCAGCACCATGTTCGGGATGCAGCGCAGGTAAGCGATGTCGTAATTCCCGGCATGCGTGGCGCCATCGGCGCCGACCAGGCCGGCCCTGTCGATGGCGAAGGTGACGTCGAGATCCTGCAGCGCCACGTCGTGGATCAGCTGGTCGTAGGCACGCTGGAGGAAGGTCGAATAGATCGCCACCACCGGCTTCATGCCCTCGGCTGCAAGGCCGCCCGCGAAGGTGACGGCGTGCTGCTCGGCGATGCCGACGTCGAAATAGCGCTCCGGATAAAGCTGCTCGAAGCGGACCAGGCCCGAGCCTTCGCGCATCGCCGGGGTGATGCCGACCAGGCGCGGGTCGGCGGCGGCCATGTCGCACAGCCAGTCGCCGAACACCTCGGTATAGCTCGGCTTGCCCGCTGCCGGCGCCGGTGCGGTCAAGCCGAGCGCGTGATCGAATTTGCCGGTGCCGTGGTAGCGGGTCGGTTCGGCCTCGGCGAGCTTGTAGCCCCGCCCCTTCTTCGTAATGATGTGGAGGAACTGCGGCCCCGTGCGTGCGCGCAGGTTTTCCAGCGTCGGCACCAGGGCGTCGAGATCGTGGCCGTCGATCGGCCCGACGTAGTCGAAGCCGAAATGCTCGAACAGCGTCGCGGCCGGCAACACCATGCCCTTGGCGTGCTCTTCCAGCCGGCGCGCCACTTCAAGCACCGGCTCCGGCAGCACGGCCTGGCCGGCCTGCTTCGCCGCCGCGACCGCATGGCTCGAGAGCAGGCGCGCCAGATAGCGGCTCAGGGCCCCGACCGCGGGCGAGATCGACATCTCGTTGTCGTTCAGGATGACCAGCAGGCGCAGGTCGCCGGCAATCCCGGCGTTGTTCATGGCCTCGTAGGCCAGCCCGGCGCTCATCGCGCCATCGCCGATGACGGCCACCGCATGCCGGTCCTCGCCGCACAGCCTGGCGGCCTGCGCCATGCCGAGCGCGGCCGAAATGGAGGTGGACGAGTGGGCGGTGCCGAAGGTGTCGTAGACGCTTTCGCTGCGGCGCGGAAAGCCGGAGAGGCCGCCCTGCTGGCGCAGCGACCCCATCCGCTCGCGCCTGCCGGTCAGCACCTTGTGGCCATAACTCTGGTGCCCCACGTCCCAGACGATGCGGTCGCGCGGCGTGTCGAACACGTAGTGCAGCGCAATCGTCAGCTCGACGGTGCCCAGGTTGGATGAGAGGTGGCCGCCGGTACGCGCCACCGATTCGAGCAGGAACTGGCGCAACTCCCTGGCCAGCGGTTCGAGCTGGGCGCGCGGAAGCCGGCGCAGCGCTGACGGATCGTCGATAGCCTGTAGCAGGTTCATTCGCTTTCCTCCAGTACCACCGTGCGCCCGGCGAGCCGCGGATGCGCCCGGCTGCGTGCCCGGCCGCTCGACGGCAAGGTGCGGCGGATTGGATAGCCGGTCTATTTTAAGACAATCACGGCATACCTGTGGTTCGCGCATTGCGCGATGCGCAGCCTGCCCCGCAACGCGGCCGGCCGTATGACAAAACAAACCGACGCCCGCTGCGCGCGCGCCTGTTACTTGCTCTGATGGCAACAAGCTCGTACACTGAGCCATACTTATCCGGCACCAGCACATGGAATCTGGCTCATGAATAGCGAGTTCATCACTTCTGTTCCCACCCTTCACACGAAACGACTCGTGCTTCGTGAATATCGACGGGAGGACTTTGACGCCTTCGCAGCGCATTGCGCCGACCCTGTCAGCTCGGCCCACCTGGTCCTGGCCGACCGCCAAGCTGCATGGCGCATCTTCTGTTCACAAGCCGGACTATGGCTCATCCATGGCGCCGGATGGTGGGCTGTCGAGGGAAAGGAGACTGGTCAACTCATCGGGACTGTCGGCGCGTTCTTTCGCGAGGACTCCACCGTGATGGAACTTGGCTGGAATACCTATCGGGCCTTTTGGGGCCAGGGATTCGCGAACGAAGCGGCGGCGGCGGCCCTGAACCATGCGTTCGAGATCCGACGCGAACCCAAAGTTCGGGCGCTCATTGCTTCAGCCAATGAAGCATCGCTGCGCGTTGCCGGGCGCCTTGGCCTGACTTATGAAGCGGAAACTGAGATATACGGCAAAGCGGTCGGCATTTATACGCGTGAGCGGACCTTCGCTCCTGTAACCATGGCAAGGGGTCCTGCTGCCTGAACTATTAACGGCAAACTGGTATCGACTTGCGGCCAGAAGGATTTGGCCACAACCCGACAGGATGTGATGCACGCGATTTACTTTAGATGGAAAGTAGCCTCTGGCCATGAGCGAGACTTCGAGCACGCCTGGCTGGAACTGACCAGGCTTATTCGCGATGAGCGAGGCGGTCTGGGGTCGCGTTTGCATCGGTGCGCCGACGGCCACTATTTCGCGTATGCCCAATGGCCGTCCGAACTCTGCTGGGCGACACAAGCCGAGCCTACTGCACGCATGGCCGAGCTGCGAAACCAGATGCGTGAATTCGCTGAACTTGTAGATGGCCCACTTCAGGGTGACGTCATTGCCGACCTCCTGGTTCCACTCGCTCACGGGATGGGTGGCCAGCTGGGGTGAAGCGGCTGATGGTTGCAGCCATGGACGAGAGCAGATGAACTCTTGAGAACATGCCAGGTACGAATATTCCGATTGGCATAGCAAAGCGACCATCTTTTACAGTAACAGCAATTTAGCCCCCTGGGAAATACGATGGAAAATTTATCGGCGTTCGCCCATCAGGTGTTTGAATCGCAAGCTTTCAGCCAGTTCATCGGTGCCGAGCTGACCCAGGTCGGGTCCGATCATGCCGAACTGTCCCTGCGGATAGCGGACCACCACAGGCAACAGCATGGCTTCGTGCATGGCGGGGTGCTCAGCTACCTGGCGGATAACGCCATTACCTTCGCTGGCGGCCTGGCCCTGGGCGGCAATGCGCTGACCTCGGAATTCAAGATCAATTACATCAAGCCGGCCAAGGGGTCGCACCTGCTGGCGCGTGCCAGGGCACGTAGTGCGGGCAAGCGCCAGGCCGTGTGCCAGTGCGAGATCTTCGTTGTGGTAGAGGGTGTCGAAACGCTGTGCGCGCTCGCGCAGGGGACCGTCGTCGCAGCCGCCTGACGTACATCTTCCTGTCTGTTTCTGCTGACCGACCGCGCTTCTCGATCCGCCACGGGTAGTCAGACCACGCTCTTCACCACTCCGCCGTCCGCACGCAAGGCCGCGCCCGTGGTGGCGGACGCCAGCGGGCTGGCGATGTACGCCACCAGCGAAGCGACTTCCTCCGGTGCGGCAAAGCGCTTGATGAGCGAGGTCGGACGCGCCTTCTCGAAGAACTCCTTCTCGGTCTGGTCGAATGACATGCCTTGCGCCTTGCCCAGCTCTTCGACAAAGTCCCTGACGCCGCGCGACCTGGTAGGCCCCGGGAGAATGCTGTTGACCGTAATGCCGGTGCCCGCCACCGTTTCGGCAAGACCGCGCGACACCGCCAGCTGGGCGGTTTTGGTGGTGCCGTAATGGATCATCTCGGTGGGGATCTGGATCGCACTTTCGCTCGAAATGAAAATGATGCGGCCCCAGTTGCGCTGCCTCATCGATGGCAGGTAGAGGCGCGCCAGGCGCACGCCGCTCAGCACATTCACTTCAAAAAAGCGCATCCAGTCCTCGTCGGGAATGTCCTCGAACGGCTTCGCCTCGAAAATGCCCAGGTTGTTGACCAGGATGTCGACAGCCGGATACCGGCGTCCAAGCTCCTCGGCGGCGGCTGCGGTGCCGAGATCGCCGGCGAATCCGAGCACGTCCGCGCCGGTGGAGGTGTTGATTTCCGCAATCGCCGCATCGACCGCGGCCTGGGTGCGCCCGTTCACGATCACGCGTGCGCCTTCGCGTGCCAGCGCTTCGACGATTGCACGGCCGATGCCGGCGGTGCTGCCGGTGACGAGTGCCAGTTTGTTGGTGAGCTTGAGATCCACGATGTCCTTTCTTTTTCCGACGGCCGGTAGTGGTGAGATGGATGATTATGCAGCTTTTCCCGATATCGGCAATTGGCGCTTCGCGGAATACGAAGGCTGCGCGGAACGCGAAGGCAGGCTGGCCGATCCTGGCCGTTTTTGTCCGCGCGATGGCTGAACGATCAGGAGCGCCCGGACTGCCTCGCCTGGCGACGCGCAGGCTCCCTGCCGGCGGCCGCACGCGCCTCCGCTCCGCTGTCCACCGATCGGAGGACCAGCAACAGGCAGGTCCCGAGGAGCATCATCGCCGCGGCCAGGTACAGCCCCACCTCGTAGCTGCCGAAATGGGCGGCGAGCGCACCGGTGGCGGCCGGACCGACAATTTGTCCCGCCCCGTAGGACATGCTCATTTTTCCCATCATTTTGGCGGGCCGGTTCGGGTAGTAGCGGCCGGCCATGGTCATGACCAGGCTGACCATCCCGACAAAGGTCGCGCCAAACAGCAGGGCACCGACGATGGTCATGACCAGGCCGCCGGCCAGCAGCGGCAGCAGGATCCCGGCGATTTGAAGGACGGCGGCCAGGATCAGGGCGTTCAGGTCGCCCGTGCGGCGGGCGACCAGGTCCCAGACGATACAGGCCGGCGCCGCGCCGATGCCGATGGCGAGGAAAGCCAGGTTTCCCTGCCCGGCCAGGCCAGGCAGCTTGTTGACGATGGCAACGATGAAGGTGGCGCCGATGACATAGGCAAACCCTGCGCAAAAATAGGCGGCGATAAAAATCTGGAGATAGAGCGCGCCGGGCGGCCGGTCTTCCATCTTCTGGCCGGTCGTCGTCACGCCGCTCGCATCGGGCCTGGGTACCCAGCGCAGGGCGGGAATCAGCAGGAACGCGCCCACCGCCGCAAACGCAAACCACTGTTCGCGCCAGTCCAGTCCCTGGGTCAGGAATTCCACCAGCGCCGCACAACCGGCGATGCCGAGCCCGATGCCGGAGAAGTGGATGCCGAGTTCGCTGCGATGGTCATGCCGGATCAGCCAATGGAGAATCAGGCCGGTCCCGAGCAGCATGCCGGCGGCTGCGCTCAGTCCGCCAACGAAGCGCAGGAGCGCCCACAGGACCACATCGGTGGTGAGACCCATCGCCAGGGTGCTCACCACGGCGATCACCATCCCGACCCGGTACAGCCGGTCCTTGAGCGCAAGGTCGCCGATGGAGGAAGCAGCCAGGGCGCCGCACAGATAGCCTGCGTAGTTGATGGCCGCAAGCCAGCCGGCCGCGCGAACGCCGAGGCCCGCCTGCTCCTGCATCAGGGGCAGGAGCGGCGTATAGGCGAAGCGGGCCACGCCCAGCGACAGCAGCAGGCTGAAGATTCCACCGCAGAGTACCTGCAGACGTTGTCCTTGACCGGGCATGTCAGCTCCTAACGCGGCCGGCCTGCAGGCAGGGCCAGCCAGGAGCACCGTTGGGCCTTCAGACAGCTCTGCAGCATGTGGCGCTCCCGAATGTTTTAATTGACCGTTTGCCTACAATAAACGAAAAACCCGAACGCAGGCGAGCCGAATGCCCGCAGCCTCTTTCAGTAAGCCATAAGCTGAAACATGCCCTCCATTCATGACGGGCATTCATAAGCCCAAGCAATCCCCGCCCGGTTTTCGCTTGACGTTTGCCGCTACCATGCGTCCTGTCCCGCCACGCCTCCAGCGCTGGCGCAACTCTTTCAAAGGAAAACCCATGACCGTCAAAGCCTACGGCGCCCACGCCGCCGACAAGCCGCTCGAATCGATGGACATCACCCGCCGCGCGCCGGGTCAGCACGACGTGCAGATCGACATCGCCTACTGCGGCGTCTGCCACTCCGACCTGCACCAGGTGCGCGCCGAATGGGCCGGCACCCTCTTCCCTTGCGTACCGGGCCATGAAATCGTCGGCCGTGTCTCCGCCACCGGCGCCCACGTGACCAGATACAAGGTCGGCGACCTGGTCGGCGTCGGCTGCATGGTCGACAGCTGCAGGCATTGCGCCGATTGCGAGGACGGCCTCGAGAACTACTGCGACGGCATGGTCGGAACCTACAACGGCCCCACCGCGGATGCCCCCGGCCATACCCTGGGCGGCTACTCCGAGCAGATCGTCGTCGACGAGCGCTTCGTGCTGCGCGTGCGCCATCCGGAAGAACAGCTGGCCGCCGTGGCGCCGCTGCTGTGCGCCGGCATCACGACCTGGTCTCCGCTGCGCCACTGGAATGCGGGGCCGGGCAAGCGCGTCGGCATCGTCGGCATCGGCGGCCTCGGTCACATGGGCATCAAACTGGCCCGTGCGATGGGTGCCCACGTGGTCGCGTTCACGACCTCCGAAAGCAAGCGCCAGGATGCGCAAGCGCTGGGCGCGCATGAAGTAGTCGTCTCGCGCGACGCACATGCCATGGCCGCGCAGGCGCAAAAGCTGGACCTGATCGTCAACACGGTCGCCGCGCCGCACGACCTCGACGCCTTCCTCACGCTCCTGAAACGCGACGGCACCATGGTGCTGGTCGGCGCGCCATCGTCTCCGCACCCGTCGCCGCAGGTGTTCAACCTGATCATGAAGCGCCGCGCGCTGGCCGGCTCGATGATCGGCGGGATACCCGAGACCCAGGAAATGCTCGACTTCTGCGCCGAACACGGCATCGTCGCCGACATCGAAATGATCCGGGCCGACGAGATCAACGCAGCCTACGAGCGCATGCTGAAGGGCGACGTCAAGTACCGCTTCGTGATCGACAGCGCGACGCTGGGTGGCTGAGATGCAGGCGCCGGTTTCCACAACCACCGCGCCGGACGCCGTCCGTATGCCGGCGGCCTGGGGCGGCGTGTTCGCCCTCTCGCTCGGCGCGTTCGCGCTGGTCGCCTCGGAGTTCATGCCGGTCAGCCTGCTGACCTCCATCGCCGGCGACCTGCACGTCACCGAAGGCCAGGCCGGGCAATCGATCGCGGTCTCCGGGGCCTTCGCCCTGGTGACGAGCCTGTCGCTGCCTGCGCTGGCCGGCAAGCTCGATCGCAAGGTCCTGCTGCTGGCCCTGACCCTGCTGATGGTCGTCGCCGGCAGCATCGCCGCCTTTGCGCCGAACTATTCCGTCTTCATGGCCGGCCGCGCGTTCATCGGCGTGGCCATCGGCGGCTTCTGGTCGATGTCGGCAGCAGTCGCCATGCGCCTCGTGCCCACGGACCAGGTGCCGAAGGCGCTCGCCATCGTCAACGGCGGCAATGCCCTGGCCACGGTCGTCGCGGCGCCGCTGGGCAGCTTCCTCGGCGCGCTGGTCGGCTGGCGCGGTGCCTTCTTCTTCCTGATCCCGGTCGCGGCGCTGGCCCTGGCCTGGAAATGGGTCAGCCTGCCCGCGATGCCGGCCGGGCGCACGCAACGCAGCGGCAACGTGTTCACGCTGTTCAGGCGGCCACCGGTCGCCCGCGGCATGACTGCGGTCAGCCTGTTCTTCATGGGGCAGTTCGCGCTGCTTACTTACCTGCGCCCCTTCCTCGAGAGCGTGACGCATGCGAGTGCGACGACGACCTCGCTGATGCTGCTGGTGATCGGCGTGGCCGGCCTCATCGGCACCACCGTGATCGGCCCCTTCCTGAAGGAGGGGCTGTACCGGACGCTGGTCGCGATCCCGCTGCTGATGGCGGCGATCGGGGTCGGGCTGATGGTCTTCGGCGCCTCGCCCTTCGCGACCGCCCTGCTGCTGGGCGTCTGGGGCCTGGTCGGCACCGCGGCGCCGGTCGGCTGGTGGACCTGGCTCGCCAGAACGCTGCCGCAGGACGCGGAAGCCGGCGGCGGGCTGATGGTGGCGGTGGTGCAGCCGGCGATCGCGCTCGGCGCCACTGTCGGCGGCATCCTGTTCGACGGCTCCGGCTACCGCGCGACCTTCAGCGCGAGCGCCGTGGTCTTGCTGGCGGCCGCAGGAATGGCGCTGCTGGCCGCGCGTGCCGCACGCACCGGCTAGCGGCCAGTGTCTCATCCCATCCCGGCGCGCGCCAGCTGCATGCGCGCCAGCGACGGGTACAGCGGCGGACTGATGATCCGCGCCAGCATGCTCGCCACCAGCGCGCAGGCCATCAGGCTCAGGACCATCGCGTGGCCATCGACCATCTCCATGACGATGATGAAGGCCGTCAGCGGCGCCTGCGTGGCGGCGGCCAGGAAGCCGACCATGCCCAGCGCGATCAGGGCCGGCGCCTGGGTCTGGAAAAAGGCCACGGCGACGTCGTTGCCGAGTGCCGCGCCGATTGCCAGCGAAGGCGCGAAAATCCCGCCCGGCACACCCGACCAGGTACTCAGCCAGGTCGCCAGGAATTTGAAGAGCGCGTACATCATCGGCATGGTCGCGACGCCGTCGACCATCGACCTGGTCGGCGCATAGCCCGAGCCGAAGGTGCTCCCGGCCGTGACCAGCCCGATCACCGCCACGACCAGGCCGCAAACGGCACCGAACAGCACCGGCCTGCGTGCACGCAGCCGGCTCATCGGGTCGACGCCCAGGCCGGCGGTCGAGGCGATCATCAGCCGCGAAAACAATCCCCCCGCCACGCCCGTACAGAGCGCCACCGCGATGCCGGGCAGGAGCAGCGCCGTGCCGATTGCGCCGATGTGGATGACGCCGAAATAAGTCGCGTTGCCGTGCGCCGACACGGCCACCAGGCCACCCAGCACGATCGCGGTGATGATCAGGCCACTGCTGCGCTGCTCGGGCGCGCGCGCGAGTTCCTCGATGGCGAACATGACCCCGGCCAGCGGCGTGTTGAAGGCGGCGGCGATGCCGGCCGCGCCGCCGGCCACCAACAGGCCATGGGCATTGATCGAGGTGCGCGCGGGCAGGAGGCGCCGCGCCTGCAGCATGACGCCGGCCGCGATCTGCACCGACGGGCCTTCGCGTCCCAGCGACAGTCCGGCCAGCAGGCCACCCGCGGTCAGGCCGACCTTGGCGATACTCAGGCGCAGCGCCACGAACAGCCCGCGTCGTTCGGGCGGCAGCGCCGGTTCGAGCGCCGCCATCACTTGCGGGATGCCCGATCCGGCCGCGCCCGCGGCATGGCGGCGCGTGAACCAGACGATGGCGGCGGTGCAGGCCGGCGTCCAGATGAGCGGGCTCCACCAGATTACGATCCGCAACCAGTCGAAGGCATCGAAGGCGATTTCGCACAGCCAGGTAAACGCGACCACGGTCAGCCCGGCCAGCACCGCCAGCGCCACCACGACCGCCCTCCCCGACCAGAGTTGCCAATCGGAGAGTTCTACGCGCATCCTGTCGCGCCAGTTGTGGGTGTGCTTCATGCGAGCATTGGTATGGCCGAAGGCCGTGGGGTTTGCGATGGTCGCGCCGGGCAGCGAAAACTGCCGGGATAGCGCCGGAAATCTACATTTGTGCAAATGCGAATTGTACCTCAGGCACTGCCAGTAGCCGCACGATCCCCTACAATGGATACATGACAGAGACCTCAGCATCGTTTCGCCGGATGAACCCGCGCGCGCTGGGCGCCGCATTGCAGGATGCGCGCCGGCACACGCTGGCCCTGTTCGACGCCCTCGCAGCCAGCGGTTACGACCGGGCGGCGCAGGTGCCGCACCTTCCCATCCTGAACCCGCCGCTGTGGGAACTGGGGCATGTCGCCTGGTTCGCCGAATGGTTCGTCCTGCGCGCGGCGCGCAGCAGCCAGCCCGGCGACGCCGCCGGCCCTTCGCTGCTGGCGAAGGCAGACAGCTGGTTCGACTCGAACACGGTGGCCCACGACACGCGCTGGGCCCTCGACCTGCCGGCCCCCGGCACAATCCAGACCTGGTGCTGCGAGGTGCTGGACGCGATACGCGAGCGGCTGGCGCACACGCTTGACGACGACGCGGCGCTCTACCCGTATCGCCTGGTGCTGGCGCACGAGGACATGCACGGCGAAGCCCTGCTCTACACCTTGCAGACGCTGGGCGCGGCGGCGCCCGCATTCGGGGCGTACACGCCGCAGCCCCCAGCGGCGGGCGAGATCTCCTTTGCCGGCGGCGACTTCCTGCTCGGCGGCGAGCAGTCGCGCGGCTTCGTGTTCGACAACGAACGGCAGGCCGCGCCCTGCCGCGTCGCCGCCTTCACGATCGACGCCGGCCTGGTATCGAATGCGGCCTGGCTAGCCTTCATGCGCGATGGCGGCTACGAGAATCCCCGGCACTGGAGCGCGTCCGGCCGCGCATGGCTGATGGAACACGAACGCAGGGCCCCGCGCTACTGGCAACGGACGGGCGAAGACTGGCACACGCTGCGCTTCGGCAGCCCGGTGCCGCTCGATCCGGCGGCGCCCGTACGCCACGTGAGCCTGCACGAAGCAGAGGCCTACTGCAGCTGGGCCGGCAGGCGCCTGCCGCGCGAAGAAGAGTGGGAATTCGCGGCCGGCGCGGGCCATCCCGGCTTCAGCTGGGGCCAGCTATGGGAATGGACGGCATCGCCCTTCCTGCCCTACCCCGGCTTCAGCGCGGACCGCTACCGCGAGTATTCGCAGCCCTCGTTCGGCAGCTGCCAGACCCTGCGCGGCGCCTCCTTCGCGACGCCGCCGCGCCTGCAGTCGCCGCAGTTCCGCAATTTTTATGCGCCCGGGCGCGACGACATCTTCGCCGGGTTCCGTACCTGTGCGCCGAACGATTTATACGGTTATAGAAAGGCCGATTAATGGAGCGCTGGGTCGCATACGCATTCTTTTCGATGGCATTCGCCGGCTTTACCTCGGTGATTGCCAAGCTCGGGCTGACCGGCATCTCGGGCGACCTGGGACTGGCCATACGAACCTGCTTCGTCTTCGTGTTCGTGCTGCTGTTCGCCAGTGTGGTGGTTCCCTTCTCGCAGCTGGAAACGCTCACCTGGAAGAATTTCTTCTGGCTCGGCCTGTCGGGCGTCACGACCGCGGCTTCCTGGATCTTCTATTACAAGGCGATCAAACTGGGCGACGTGTCCACGGTGGCGCTGATCGACAAGGGCAGCGTGGTCGTCGCCGTGCTGCTGGCCTGGTGGATCCTGCATGAGGCGATCACGCCGGCGAAACTGGCGGGCGCCGCGCTGATCGCAGCGGGAATGCTCGTGATCGCGCGCGGCTGAGGGCTTCAGGCCGGCCCTTCGCCGGCAAAAGCCTGGAGCAGCCGGTTGAACGTGCCCGCATGCGTCACGTTCATCCCGTGCGAGGCGCCAGGCACCACCTGCTGCTGCGCGTTCGCGATCCATTGCGCCAGCTGGTCCACGTTGTCGCGATACATGCGCGGGCTCTTCTCGCCGGCGATCAGCAAGGTCGGGCAGCGCACTTCGCTTGCTGCTGCCTGCGTATAGGCGGGCAAGGGATCGCGGAACTGCTTGGGTAAAGTGGCCGCGTTGTCGGTCGCCATCATGCGAAAGCCTGGGGAACTGCGGCGCCAGATGCCGGGCATGCTGACCGAGTCGACGAACAGTTCCAGCCCGGCCTCGATCGCGCCGCGTTCGATCAGCCCGGCCACGTTCGCGCGCAGCGCTTCGGTCGCCGGCGGCAGGGCAGCCTGCGTCGCTCCATCCACCTCCAGGGGGCCGCCCGGATCGGCCAGCGTCAGCGTCCTGACCAGGTCGGGATATGCGCGCGCCAGCTGGAAGGCGACGCAGCCGCCGCGCGAATGCCCGACCAGGTGCACCGGCCCGACGTTCATCGCTCCGATGAACTCGGCGAGTTCGTCGACGTGCCGCTTCCAGCTGAACTCTCCCTGCACCGCTGCGTCCTCGCCCGGCCAGTAATGGCCGAGACTGACCGACACGCACTGGAAGTGCCGGGAGAGCGCCCCCGTCTGGCTGTTCCAGTAGCGGTAGTCGCACAGCGAGCCATGGACGAACAGCAGCGGCGCGCCGGAACCGGAAGTCACGTAAGGCACCCGTATGCCGGACGGCATCGTGGCGAAATACACCTTCGGGGCGGCGAGAATGGCTGGGTCGGTGCGTGCGTTCATGATGGGCTCCTTTTCCAATACTATGCACTAGGTGCTAGTCTAAGAAAATCGCATAATATTGATCGTACCTATCTACTTATCTGATACCTATGAAAGCACTCGACCTGGACGTACTGGCGATGATCGTGGCGGTCGCCGATACCGGCAACATCAGCCGCGCGGCGGAAGTCGTGCACCGCTCGCAATCGGCAGTGAGCATGCAGATCAAGACCCTGGAGACGGCACTCGGCAAACCGCTGTTCGTGCGCGGCCCGAGGAGCGTAACGCCGACGCAGGACGGCGAGGTCCTGCTGAGCTTCGCGCGGCGCATGCTCGCGCTGCGCGACGAAGCCTGGGCCGCCGTGGTGCGGCCCGACATCACCGGCCGCGTCGTCATCGGCGTGCCCGACGACTACGCGTCTTCCCTGCTGCCCTCGATCCTCAAGAAATTCTCGGCCACCTACCCCAAGGTCGAGATCCAGGTGGTGGGCCTGCCGAGCGTGGCGCTGGCGCCGATGGTCAAGGACGGATCGGTCGACCTGGTCTGCGCGACGCGCGTAAAAGGGCTGTCGGGCGAGTTCATCCGCTTCGAGCCGATGGTCTGGGCGGCGAGCCCCGGGGCGTCCGATATCTGGCGCGAGCGGCCATTGCCGATTGCCGTTTTCCTGCCGGGCAGCGTGGCGCGGGAAAATGCGATCCGCAGTCTCGAGCGGGCGAAGATTCCGTACCGCACTTCGTACGAAAGCCCGAGCCTGATGGGGCTGCTCAGCATGGTCGAGGCTGGACTGGCGATCGCGCCGCTGGCCCGCTGCGCGGTGCCTGCCCACCTCAGCTTGCTGGGGCAGGCGCAGGGTTTGCCGGAGATCGATGCGCTGGAGGTGATCCTGGCGCGCAGCAGCAAGTCGAAGCGACCGCCCTGCGATTTTTTGGCGGAGAAGATCATGTCGGAGTTGCGGCGCTGAGTCAGGCGCTTTCAGGCGTAGCCGCCACAAACTCACATCTCCTTACAAACTGCGCGATCCCGATTTTCAAAAAGCGCTAAGCTCTACGCTTGGAACGTAGAAGTGGGTAGCACATCATGAAGACGCAATTGCTTGAAGACATCGGCGAAAACACGGCATCATCCCTTGCGCCTTCCAACCCAGCCGGACCATCGAACGCGGCCGGCGAGGTGCACGCGCTTGCGCCCGCAGCGAAGGCGCAGCCTGCCAGGCCCCGCTCCGCCCTCGGCGTATGGAGGCAGGCGCCCGCAGCCGAGCCGTACATCCCCACGCCGCAGCAGCCGGCGCAAGCACCGGCCCCTCTGGATCTGGACAACGTCTTCGAGGAAATCGCGGCCCTTGAGGCCCAGTATGTGGCGCCAGTGCAGCCGCATGCTCCTCCCGTGGCGCCGGCCGCACCCCGGCACGAGCTTCCCGCGCCCCCGGCCGGGCCCATGCACGAGCCTGCCATTCCTCCGGCCGCGTTCACGCACGAGGCTGCGATTCCTCCGGCCGCGTTCACGCACGAGGCTGCTGTTCCTCCGGCCCGACCCATGCACGAGGCTGCTGTTCCTCCAGCCCAGCCCATGCCCGAGCCTGCTGTTCCTCTTGCCCAGCCCATACTCGAGGCTGCTATTCCTCCAGCCCAGCCCATGCCCGAGGCTGCCATTCCTCCAGCCCGGCCCATGCACGAGCCTGCCGTTCCTCCGGCCCGGCCCACGCTCGCTCCGGATCCGGCGGACGCCCCGACCACGCCGCAAGACCCTTTGTTCGACTTCACCCTGCCCTCGCCGGAACTGCAGGCAGACAATCCGTTCACGCCTCCTGCCCGCGCCACGCGGTCCAGGCAGCGCTATCTGCTGTGGGGTGCCTGCCTGCTGTCGGTTGCCCTCCTCGGTCTGGGCGGCCGGTGGCTGTACCAGGAGCGCAAGGATGCAGGAGCGCTCGCGCGCATCGCCGACGATGTGAAGGCCAAGCCGCAGGCCGACAAGGCCGTGCAGCGTCAGGCAGTCGTTCCACAGGCGCCGGCGCCGGCGCCTCGGGCCGACGCCGGCCCAGGGCCCGTCGAACCCGCGAGCCGTCCTGCGTCGTCCGTGCCGCCCCTTGTCTACCTGCCACCTGAGCCGCGCGCTGCCGCCAAGGCTGATCCGGCCCCTGCCGCCAAGGCTGAACAGCCCGCTTCATTGGCGGAAAGCCCGGCAGAGTCGCGGACGTCTTCGAAACCTGCCCCTGCCGCGGAACAAGGACGGATCTACCCGATACCCAAGCGATCGAGCCAGAAGGAGCGCGCCCGGTCCGACGCGCCAGCCAGGCGCGCAAAGGCCAAGCCCGAACCCGCCCCCGCCCGCCAGCTCGCGCGCGCAAGCGTCGCTGCGACAGAAAAGCGATCAGGACCGGACACCTCGATGGAAGCAACGCTGAAAGCGTGCAGGGAACATGGATATCATGCGGCGCAATGCATCAAGCGCGACTGCAGCGTGACCGAATACGGGTTCGTTTGCCGCGGGCGCTGACACAGCCCCCCTGTCACGCAATACAGCGCTGCAGAAACGCGAGCTGGTCGGCAACGACTCCCTCGAAGCCTGCGCCGACATAGATGTCGAAGTGCCTGTGCGCATACAAGCGCACCTCGGCGCCGGGCGCCTCTCCTGCATAACGCAGGGCTGGCCCGGCCGGGGCGACCGAGTCGGCTTCACAAATGCAGAACAGCACTGGACAGGTTAGCTGCGCCGCCCTGCGGCCCGGCCGGTAGGGAATAATGTCCAGCGCGCAGCGCGCGGCGACCCGGTTGTCGAAGAGCGTTTCCGTGGGCACCAGCGCCAGGTAACCGGGCTGCGCGTCCGGCGCGGTCATCAGCGCCGCGGAGCGCGGCGGACCTGCGGCAGGCACGAACAGCGGCGACATTCCCACAGCCGACCGGAGCACGTCGCAGACGGCGTTGGCCGTCACCTTGACGCTGCTGCGCCAGTCCATGGCCAGTGCGGATGCGATACCGTCAGTGAATGGGCACTGGGCAATGACGGCAGCGACCTGCCTGTCCTCCGCCGCGGCAACGAGCACGTGGCCGCCACTGAAGGACGTTCCCCACAGCACGACCTGGTCGGCCCGGCAGTTTTCCTGCTGCCGCACGAAGGCGATGGCGGAAGACCAGTCCTGCAGCTGCCGGCCGATGTCGAGCAATTGCCGGGGATGGCCATCGCTCGCCCCGAAGTGACGGTAGTCGAAGACGAGGCAGGCATGGCCGGCGCCGGAAAAGCGCTCCGCGAAGGCATCCAGGCGCATTTCCCGCGTGCCTCCCAGGCCGTGCGCCATGACGATGACCGGAAACGGGCCCTTTCCCTCAGGCTCGTACAGCCAGGCCCGGCAATGTTCGCCTTCCTGGCCGGATATGAACTCGACGTCGAGCCGCTGCCTCATCGCCGACCCTATGCCCAGTAGCGCTGCGCGATGCGGTCGTGGTAGGCCATCAGGTTCGCCTGCGCCAGCGCGAAGTCCTGCAACGGCCCCGGAAACGGATGCCTGACGAGCGTGTGCAACAGGCCATACACGCTCGCGTCGACGGTGCTCGGAAGCGCGCCGAACAGGTAATCCTGCTGCCCGAGCAGCGTGGCCAGGGCCTGCACCCCACTGCGGCCGATGGCCAGCACCTCTTCGTCGCTGTGGCGCCCCATGCCCTGCTCCCATGCCTGGCGTGCCTTCTGGCGCCGGATCATGGACAGGACCACATTCCCGAGCAGCGGCAGCAAGGAGCGCTGCCAGGCTGGCACGCTGCGCCTGGCGTAGTCGAGCAGCAAGGGCCGGTAACGGTCGAAATTCCCGGCAACGCACCAACGGAAGTAGTAGCCGACGAAATACAGCTGGCTCTCGGCCAGGGCCTTGATCGCCTCGGCCTGGGCCTGTTGCAAGGCACTGAGATGGGTGTCGCGCAGCGCGCGGGGGTCGTGCTGCTGGAGATAATCGATGATGAAGGACGAGTCGGCGATCAGCTGCCCATCCACGCGCGCGGACGGCAACTTGGCTTTCGGCATGTCGCGGCGGGTGCCGGTGCGGGTTTCATAGGGGATGCCGGACATGCGCAGCCAGGTTTCGAGCTTGACGACGAAAGGGCTGATATCGGGCGTCGCCGTGCCGGGTGGGTAGCCGTATTTGTAGACGACGATCACGATCGGTCCTTTCCGGTATGAATGCGGATGGTGCCGTCAACAGCATGCGAGGTGAGAACTTCAGTCTACTCCCGAACCGGCAGGCCGGCCTGAAAAGTCGGGCAAGTGCGTCATCTGTACCGACAGGCGGCGCCGTGGCCTCAGATTCCCTGCATGCTCAAGGCCCTCACCGCCCCCCTCAGCTGCCCCAGCATCTCCACCCTCCCCGCCTCATCGAGCTCCGGAAACATGGTCCGCTCCACCTCCGCCACCTTCGCATCGCACTCCCCCAGCACCGCCTCCCCGCTTGCCGTCAAACTGATCTGGATGATCCGCCCATGCGCCGGATCGGGCGTGCGCGCAATCCAGCCCTTCGCTTCCATCTGCTTGACCATCTCGTTGGCCGACTGCGGCGAAATCATCGTCCGTGTGGCGAGCTGAGCGTTCGACAGGGAGCCGTGCGCCCGGAAGACGGACAGCGCCGTGTATTGCGGCACGGAGAGCCCGGCGGGCGCCAGGCTGTCGCGCAGGCGCTGGTTCAGCACATGGTCGAGGCGGCCCACCAGGTAGGCCAGGCCCATCGGTTTGGCGGCGGCGGATGCGGCTGGGCTCGCTGCCGAAAGTTTTTTTGAAGTCGTCATGAAAAAGGTGCTTGCAAAGCGAATCAGGTCCGAATAGTATAAGTCACATATCAGGCAGCCTGATAAATAAAACTTACGACGAGGAGACATTATGTCCAAATACGAAGCGCGCTGGAAGACCGTCAAGGTCGATGTGGAGAACGGTATCGGCTGGATCACCCTGAACCGTCCGGAAAAGCGCAATGCGATGAGCCCGACGCTGAACCGCGAGATGATCGACGTGCTCGAAACCCTCGAGCTCGACGACGACGCGCAAGTGGTCGTGCTGACCGGCGCCGGCGACGCCTGGACCGCCGGGATGGACTTGAAGGAATACTTCCGCGAGACCGACGGCAAGCCGGAAATCATGCAGGAACGCATGCGGCGCGACTGCTCGCAATGGCAGTGGAAGCTGCTGCGCATGTACAGCAAGGCGACCATCGCCATGGTCAACGGCTGGTGCTTCGGCGGCGCGTTTTCTCCGCTGGTCGCCTGCGACCTGGCGATTGCCGCCGACGACGCCGTGTTCGGCCTGTCGGAAGTGAACTGGGGCATC
Organism: Massilia sp. LXY-5; assembly: GCF_059801075.1. Lineage (NCBI taxonomy): Bacteria > Pseudomonadati > Pseudomonadota > Betaproteobacteria > Burkholderiales > Oxalobacteraceae > Massilia > Massilia sp. LXY-5. The sequence goes on along the minus strand of NZ_JBNNEH010000002.1, from coordinate 790,389 downwards.
CCGCCGGGCAACCTGGTCAGCAAGGCCGTGGCCGATACCATGGGCCACCGCCAGGCGCTGCACTACATCATGACCGGCGACACCTTCACCGGCAAGGAAGCAGCAAGCATGGGCCTGATCAACAAGAGCGTGCCGAAGGAGCAGCTGCGCGAAGCCGTCATCGAGCTGGCGAATAAACTGCTGGAAAAGAATCCAGTCGTGCTGCGCTATGCGAAGATCGGTTTCAAGCGCTGCCGCGAACTGACCTGGGAGCAAGGCGAGGACTACCTGTACGCCAAGACCGACCAGTCGAACCAGCGCGATCCGGAAAAGGGCCGCAAGGAAGGCCTCAAGCAGTTCCTGGACGATAAGACGATCAAGCCGGGCCTGCAGACCTACAAGCGTCCGAAAAGCGACGCGTAAGACAGTAAGAGAATAAAAACGGAGGCGGCACCCGGTTTCCGAGGTAGCCGCCCCTTCCAATCGACATAGAGGAGACCTCTGATGTTCCAAGCAGAACTGCTGTTGAACGGCCAGGCCCGTCCCGCATCGAATGGCGCCAGTTTCGAGCGCCGCAATCCCGCCACCGGCGAAATCGCCAGCCGCGCCGCCGCCGCCACGCTCGACGACGTCGACGCCGCGGTGCAAGCCGCGCAGGCGGCCTTCCCGGCCTGGTCGACCATCGCGCCGGGCGCACGGCGCACGCTGCTGCTGAAAGCGGCCGACAAGATGGAAGCGCTGCGCGGCCAGTTCGTCGAAGCCGCCGTCGCCGAGTGCGGCGGTGCGCCGATGTGGTACCAGTTCAACGTGACGCTGGCGGCGAACATGCTGCGCGAAGCGGCCTCCATGACGACCCAGATCGCCGGCGAAGTCATTCCGTCCGACGTACCCGGCTCGCTCGCGATGGGCGTGCGCCAGGCCTGCGGCGTGGTGGTCGGCATCGCACCCTGGAATGCGCCGATCATCCTCGGCACGCGCGCGGTCGCCATGCCGCTCGCCTGCGGCAATACCGTGATCCTGAAAGCGTCCGAGCTGTGCCCGGCCCTGCACCGCCTGATCGGCCAGGTGTTCGTGGACGCCGGCTTCCCGGAAGGCGTGGTCAACGTCATCACCAATGCGCCGGACGACGCCGCGCAAGTCGTCGAACGCCTGATCGCCGCCCCGGCCGTGCGCCGCGTGAACTTCACCGGCTCGACCAAGGTCGGCAAGATCATCGCGCAGACGGCGGCACGCTACCTGAAACCGGTGCTGCTCGAATTGGGCGGCAAGAATCCGGTCGTCGTGCTGGACGACGCCGACCTCGATGCGGCCGTGGAAGCGGCGGCCTTTTCCGCCTTCTTCAACCAGGGGCAGATCTGCATGTCGGCCGACCGCATCCTGGTCGACCGCAAGATCGCCCCCGCCTTTGTCGAAAAGCTGGCCGCCAAGACCGCGACTTTGAAGGCCGCACGTTCGGACGCGCCGCTGGCCGGCATGGTCGACCCGAGCGCGGCGGCGCGTGTCGAAAACATGCTGCAAGATGCACGCGCACGCGGCGCCAAGGTCACGCAGTCGGGCACCAGCGTCGAAGGGAACATCATGCAGCCGGCGATCGTCGACGACGTCACACCCGAGATGCTGGTCTACCAGGAAGAGTCCTTCGGGCCGATCGTCTCGGTGCTGCGCTTCGACTCCGACGAGGAAGCGATCCGGATGGCCAACGACAGCGAATACGGGCTGTCCTCGGCCGTGTTCTCGCGCGACATCGGCCGCGCGATGGCGGTCGCCCAGCGCATCGAGTCGGGCATCTGCCACATCAACGGGCCGACCGTGCACGACGAGGCGCAGATGCCTTTCGGCGGCGTGAAGGGCAGCGGCTACGGGCGCTTCGGCGGCAAGGCGGCGATCGCCGAGTTCACCGACCTGCGCTGGATCACGGTCCAGACGACGCCGCGCCACTTCCCGATCTGAGGAGGCCGTGATGAATGAAGTTTCAAGCCCGGCAGGCGGCGGGAAGCGGCGCGCGGTCGCCCTCGGCAACCCCGAGGTCAAGGCCTGGCAGGAAGACGGCGTCTGGCATGTGGACGCCGTGACGCCGCTGGCGCCCTTCCCCGCGCGCTTCACGGACCGCCTGGTGTCCGGCGCGCGGGAACACCCCGAGCGCACGCTGGTCGCGCGCCGCGGGGCGGATGGCGAGTGGGTCCGCCTGTCGTATGCGGACGTGCTGCACAACGTACGCCGCATCGGCCAGGCCCTGTTTGATCGCGGTTTGTCGGAGGAGCGTCCGCTGGTCATCGTGTCCGGGAACGACCTGGAGCACTTCCAGCTCGCGCTCGGCGCGATGTATGCCGGCATTCCCTATTCGCCGCTGTCGCCGGCCTATTCCCTGGTGGCGACCGACCCGGCCAAGCTGCGCGACCTGATCGAACAGCTGACGCCGGGCGCCGTCTTTGCCTGCGACGGCACGGCGTTTGCACGCGCCCTCGAAGCCGTGCTGCCCGATGACGCGGAACTGATCCTGGCGCGCGGCGAAGTACCGGGCCGCACGGCCGCCAGCTTCGACGCGCTGCTCGCCACCGAACCGACCACGATCGACGCGCGCAACGCGGAAGTCGGCCCGGCGACCATCGCCAAGTTCCTGTTCACCTCGGGCTCGACCAAGAAGCCGAAGGCGGTCATCACGACCCACCAGATGCTCTGCTCGAACCAGCAGATGCTGCTGCAGACCTTCCCCTTCTTCGGCGAGGAACCGCCGGTGCTGCTCGACTGGCTGCCCTGGAACCACACCTTCGGCGGCAGCCACAACGTCGGCATCGTGCTGTACAACGGCGGCACCCTCTATCTCGACGACGGCCGCCCGACGCCGAAGGACTTCGCCGGCACCCTGCGCAACCTGCGCGAGATCGCGCCGACGGTCTACTTCAACATCCCGGTCGCCTGGGAGATGCTGGCCGAAGCGCTGGAGACGGACGACCAGCTGGCGCAGACCTTCTTCTCGCGCGTCAAGCTGTTCTTCTGCGCCGGCGCCGGCCTGTCGCAGGCGGCCTGGGAGCACCTGGACGAGGTGGCGCTCAAACGCTGCGGCGAATCGATCCGCATCATGACCGGCCTGGGCATGACGGAGACCTCGCCTTCCTGCACCTTCGGCACCGGGCCGATCAGCCGCGCCGGCTATGTCGGCGTGCCGGCGCCGGGCTGCAAAGTCAAACTGGTGCCGACCGACGGCAAGCTGGAAGCGCGCTTCCACGGCCCGCACGTCACGCCCGGCTACTGGCGCGCGCCGCACCTCACCAGCGAGGCCTTCGATGCCGACGGCTATTACTGCACCGGCGACGCCCTGCGCTTCGTCGACGAGAGCAAGCCGGAACTGGGCTTCATGTTCGACGGGCGCATCGCCGAGGACTTCAAGCTCAGCTCGGGCACTTTCGTGAGCGTCGGACCGCTGCGGGCGCGCGTCATCAGCCAGGGCGCGCCCTATGTGCAGGACGCCGTCGTCACGGGGCTGGACCGGCACGCGATCGGGTTGATGATCTTCCCGCGCATGGACAACTGCCTGGCGCTGTCGACGCTGCCGGCCGGGACGCCGGCGGCCGAGGTACTGGCCAGTACGCCGGTGCGCGCCTTCTTCGGGCAGCTGCTCGAGACGTTGAACGTGAATGCCACCGGCTCCTCGACCCGGATCGAACGCATGCTGCTGCTCGCCGAACCGCCTTCGATCGATGCGCGCGAGCAGACCGACAAGGGTTCGATCAACCAGGCGGCGGTGTTGCAGCGGCGCGCGGCCCTGGTCGATGCGATGTACGACGGAACGGATTCAAGCGTAATCGTTGCAGCTTAAAACCGCAGCATAAAACTTAAAACGACAAGGAGACAGCATGAAACTCAAGACCCTCGCCTGCATGACCCTGGCCATCCTTCCCTTCGCGAGCAGCAGCGCGTTGGCGCAGGACACCATCAAGATCGGCGTCATCGCCGCCCTGACCGGACCCTTCGTCAACATCGGCAAGCCTTTCGAGGACGGCATCAAGACCTGGATGAAGGCGAATGGCGACACCGTCGCCGGCAAGAAGATCCAGATCATCTACCGCGACGACGGCGGCAGCAACGTCGAACTCTCCAAGCGCGCGGCCCAGGAGCTGATCGGGCGCGAGAAGGTCAGCTTCCTGGTCGGCTTTTCCTTGACGCCGAGCGCGCTCGCGGTGGCGCCGGTGGCGACGCAGGGCAAGGTGCCGATGATCGTCATGAACGCCGTCACGACCGGCATCACGGCGAAGTCGCCTTACATGCTGCGCACCTCGATGACGATGCAGCAGATGACCGAACCTTTCGGCACCTGGACCGCGCAGAACAAGATCGGCCGCGTGTATTCGCTGGTCTCCGACTACAGCACGGGTCACGATGCCGAAAAACTGTTCGCCAAAGGTTTTACTGAAGGCGGCGGCAAGATCGTCGGTTCCGCGCGTACCCCGCTGGCGAACCCCGACTATTCGCCCTTCGTGCAGCGCGTAAAAGATGAAAAGCCGGACGCCCTGTTCTTCTTCGCGCCCGGCGTGGAAGACGGCATCGGCCTGCTGAAAGCCTACAGCGACAAGGGCCTGGACAAGGCCGGCATCAAGTTCCTCGGCGTGGGCGACATGACGAGCGACTCGCCGACCCTGGAGGCCCTGGGCGAGCGAGCGCTGGGCGCGGTGACCGTCCTGAATTACTCGACGGCGCTGGACAACGACGCCAACAAAACCTTCCTGAAGGCCTATGCGGACGCCAATCCGAACAGCAAGCCTCCGACTTTCGTGACCGTCGCCGCGTACGACACGATGGGCATGATCTACGAGACCATCAAGAAGCTGAACGGGAATGTCACCGGCGACGCCGCCGTCAAGACCCTCTCGGGCATGAAGTGGAACAGCCCGCGCGGCCCGATCAGCATCGATCCGAAGACCCGCGACATCGTGCAGAACATGTACATCCGCGAGGTCAAGCGCGTGAACGGCAAGCTGGTCAACCAGCCGATCGGCACCCTCAAGGACGTGATGCCGGACTGAGTCCCGGTTCCGTAGTCAGCATCGCAGGGCCGGCTGCCCCGGCCCTGCGCACCCCATCCTGATGTTCCCCATCTGTTTTTTTGCAGAGGAGTACGCACGCATGAACGCTTTGAAAATCGCCACCGCAACAAGCCTTGCCGCCCTCGCCCTGGCGGGCTGCAGCAACAACAGCGACAACGACCACGGCCCCATCATCGCCCCCGTCCCGCCGGTCCAGGCGGCGCCGCTGCCGCAACTCGCGCCGGCCGTCGGCGCCACGCTCGGCGCCTGCGCGGAACTGGCGACCCGCATCACCTATCCCGAAACCGTGATCACCGGCGCCACCTCGATCCCGGCGGGCAGCTTGACGATCGCCGGCAAACCGATCGGCGAGCACTGCCTCGTCACCGGCCAGTTGGCCCGCCGTACCAGCCCGGTCGACGGCCAGGCCTATGCGATCGGCTTCGAGATGCGCCTGCCGGCCAATTGGAACGGCCGCTTCTTCTACCAGGCCAACGGCGGCGTCGACGGCAGCGTCGTCACCGCGACCGGGCCGGTGGGCGGTGGCGGACCGCTCGAGAACGCGCTGAACCTCGGTTTTGCCGTCATCAGTTCGGACGCCGGCCACCAGGCGCCGACGCCCTTCTTCGGCGTCGATCCGCAGGCGCGCCTCGATTACGGCTACGCCGCAGTCGGCAAGCTGACGCCGATGGCGAAGAACATCATCCAGGCCGCCTACGGCAAGGGCCCGGACCGCTCGTATATCGGCGGCTGCTCGAACGGCGGACGCCACGCCATGGTGGCGGCGGCGCGCTACGCCGACCAGTACGACGGCTTCCTGGTCGGGAACCCGGGCTACCGCCTGCCGCTGGCCGCGATCGCGAACATCGCCGGCGGCAAGACCTATGCCGCGCTGGCCTCGACGCCGGGCGACCTCACGACCGGCTTCACCCAGGCCGAACGGGCGCTGGTCTCGAACGCGGTGCTGGGCAAATGCGATGCGCTCGACGGCAGCGCCGACGGCCTGGTGCAGGACACGGCGGCCTGCCAGAAAGCCTTCGACCTGAATCGCGACGTGCCGACCTGCTCCGGCACGCGCGACGGTACCTGCCTGAGCGCGGCGCAGAAGACGGCGATCGCGGGCCTGTTCGCCGGAGCGAAGACCGAAAGCGGCGCCACCATCTACACCAGCTTCCCCTGGGATGCGGGCCTGGCCACGGCCGGCTGGGCGTCGTGGAAATTCGGCGCGCCGATCGACCGCGATTCGGGCGCCGCCGCCTTCATCTGGTCGGTGCCGCCCGCCGACCGGGCCACCTTCAACGGCCGCGACTTCGTCCTGAACGCCAACCTGGACAGCCTGCTGGCGCGCATCAACGCCACCAGCTCGACGTATCCGGAGAACGCACTGTCGTTCATGACGCCGCCGAACCCGGGCAACCTGTCGACGCTGAAGAACCGCGGCGCCAAGATGATGGTCTATCACGGCACCAGCGACCCTATCTTCTCGAGCAACGACACCACGGTCTGGTACGAGCAGCTGCGCGCCGCCAACGGCTCCGACGCCTCGAACTTCGCGCGCTTCTTCCCGGTGCCGGGCATGAACCACTGCTCGGGCGGTCCCGCCGCCGACCAGTTCGACATGCTGACGCCGCTGGTGAACTGGGTCGAAAAAGGCCAGGCGCCGGACAGCGTGACGGCCAGCGTGCGCGGCGCCGGCAACGCCGGCGGCGTCAACGCGGACGTGCCGGCCACCTGGGCGGCCAACCGTACCCGGCCGCTTTGCGCCTACCCGAAGGTGGCACGCTACAAGGGCACCGGCAGCATCGAGGACGCCGCAAACTTCAGCTGCCAGTAGATTTCGTTGGCCGCCGCGTAACGTAGGGTCCTTGCGGCCATTGGCCGCAAGGACCCTACGCGTTACGCACTCATCCATTTGCCACTCTCCACAGGGCGGCCCGATCCCGCGCCGCCCATCTTTCTGCGCATTACCCCCACCACGAACGCCCGCGGGCACGGCCGCGCACACCGCACAAACCCGAAAATTCGCGCGTTAATACACAAATGAACTATTCAGGAGTAAAATAGATTCATCGCGCAAATCCTTGCGCTGAATTACCGAATTTTCAGGAGCCTTCCATGTCTGCCAAATACCTCGTCCCCGCCCTCCTCGCCACCCTGCTCGCCGGCAGCGCTTTCGCCCAACCGGCATCGACCGATCCGGTCCGCGCCCGTGTCGTCGCCGAACTCGAACAGGCGCGCAAGGACGGCAGCTATCCGCCATCGGAAGCCGATTACGTGTATCCGAACTGGGTGAAAATCGCCAACCCGGCCGGCCTCGTCATGACCGACGGCCATCAGGAAGACTACGACAGCAAGTCGACGGCCAGCGTAGCCCGCAACACCGCCAGCGCCCCTGCCGCCAGCGCCAGGCCTGCCGTCGCGCTGATGACCGACGGTCACCAGGAGTCCGATGTTGCGGCGCGCAGCGGCAAAGGTGCCGATTCGGCCCGTTGATCGATCCGTGCGCGCTTCTCCGGCCGCAGCGCTCTACCGCTGCGCAGCCGGGACGGTTACAATCTGCCCGTTACAATTTGCTAATTCAAGCGGGAGCGTTCATGAGCGAGTTCGAGCCGACGGAAAAACGATTGCGCAACATCGAAGCCCGGGTCCCGGGCTTTCCGTACGAGCCGATCTTGCTGGTGCGCCTGAACCACCATCTGCAGAAGCGCCTGCGCGACCGCACCAACGCCGCGCTCAAGCCGCATGACCTGGCCGACACCGGCTATATCGTGCTGGCGATCCTGTACGGCAGCCTCGACGAGACCTCGACCGCATCGGAGTTGAGCGAGGCCTGCCACGAAAAACCCGCCAACCTGACCCGGGTCTGCGACGACCTCGCCGCGCGCGGGCTGATCGAACGGGGCACGCGTGCGGGCGACCGCCGCAGCGTCATGATCACCCTGCGCCCGGAGGGACGCGCGCTGATCGAGCAGGTGCTGCCCGAGGTGTCGACGAAACTGGTCAGTGCGTTTGCCGGTTTCAGCAAAGCCGAGATGACGCAGTTCGCCGGCTTCCTGGCGCGCGCGCTGGGGAATCTGGACAAGGCAGGCTGACGGCACCGAGGTTTGCCTGCGGTGTTCGCAGGGTGGGGCCGCCCACACGTTCAACGCACGCCAGCTCCGCCGCGAGGTTTCCTGGGCTGGCTGAACGCGTGGGCGGCATTGACGCTATCGATGATCACATGCCCAGGCAGAGCCGCCCACCCTACGCGGCTCCCGCCATCGCGCGGCAGGCGTCGGCGCAGCGCCGGCAGGCCGCGGCGCATTCCTTGCAATGCTGCGCATCGTGCTGCCCGCACTCCTGCGCGCAGGCCGCGCAGACCTCCGCGCACAGGCGGCACAACTCCCGCGCAAAGGGACTCGAGCGCGCCATGAATCCGGCCGCCAGGCGGCAAAGCTGGGAACAATCGATGTCGTGCGCAATGCAGCCGGCCATCATCTTGACGTCTTCTTCGCGCAGGCAGGCGGCAGCGCAGCGGTCGCAGGCGGCAGCGCAGGCCTCGCAGGCGTCGATACATTCCTGGAAGTTCATCTGGTTCACGGTTCCTCCTCGCCCGGTGGGCATGGGTTCATTTGAACCAATGAGCTTACCTCCGGCCCGCCGGTCCGTGGCGCGCGGCTAGGCCTGCGCCGCGTTGGCGCGCGCAATCGCGCAGGCTTCGCGCAATACGTCGATGTCCCCGATATGGTTCGACAGCAGCAGGACCAGCTGGGCGTTGAGCATCCTGCTTTGCTCGTCAGTCAAATCCTGGTGGGTATCGACCAGCATCTCGTAGAAGGTGTCGGGTTCGGGCAGGTTCGGTTCGACATTCAATCGGGCGTTCATGCGTGCTCCATCTGGAAGGCGGCTTGTCCGGCGCAGCGCGCTGCGGCCGTGTTGCCGCTGGCGCGGGCGACGGCGGCGCGCACCGCCTGCGGGTTGAAACTGCGCCAGCGCGCACACACGTGCTGGTCGGGACGGAGCAGATAAAAGCTGCCGGGCGTGGCGTCGTAGCGCGCCGCGAACAGGCCTGCGCTGTCTTCGAACATGCCGGCACCGCCCTGCCCCATTGGTGCGACGACCAGGGTGCGCAGGGCGATGGCTTCGTTCGCGAGTGCCTCGGCCTGCGCGAACACCTCGGCATCGCGCAGGCCGCCGGCAAAGTAGATGCCGGTGAAGCTGCCGCCCGTGTGGCGCAGCAGCCAGTCGGGCTGGCCCTGGTACATGAGCGGTGCGTCCGCCGCCGCCGCGCCGGGACGCAAGCCTTTGGCGAAGCCGTCGAGGTCGGGCGTGTTGAGCGCCGAATCGATGTAGGTCGACGGCGTCGACAGGCGCCCGCTGTTGACCAGCTTGCGGGCGAAGGGCTGGTCTTTCGCCAGTTGCAGCACGGCGTCCCGGAACAGCCGGCTCGCTTCGCTCTTCGGGGTGATGAAGTCGGTCGAGCGGGTCGAGTTCAGGATGTTCTCGTCGGCCGCGTATTCGCGTTCACGGGCATAGCTGTCGAGCAGCGTGTCCGGGGCCTTGCCTTCGACGACGAGGCGCAGTTTCCAGGCCAGGTTGTCGGCATCCTGCACGCCGCTGTTGGCGCCGCGTGCGCCGAAGGGCGAGACGCCGTGCGCCGCGTCGCCGGCGAACAACACGCGGCCGTGGCGGAATTCGTCCATGCGCAGGCAGCAGAAGGTGTAGATGCTGACCCATTCGAGTTCGAACCGGGCGTCCTTTCCCAGCAGCGCCTCGATGCGCGGGATGACGCGCTCGGGCGCCTTTTCCGCCACCGGATCGGCGTCCCAGCCGAGCTGGAAGTCGATGCGCCAGATATTGTCCGGCTGGCGGTGCAGCAGCACCGACTGGCCGCGGTGAAATGGCGGGTCGAACCAGAACCAGCGCTCGGCCGGGAAGTCGGCCGTCATCTTCACGTCCGCGATCAGGAAGCGGTCGCGGAAGCTGCGGCCATGGCTCTCCAGGCCCATCAGGCTGCGCACCGTGCTCTTGCCGCCGTCGGCGGCGACCACGTAGGCGGCCTCCAGCAGGTACTCGCCTTCCGGGGTGTCGACCGTCAGCGCCACATGGTCCTGATGCTGGACCAGGCCGCTGACGCGCGAACGCCAGCGCAGGTCGAGGTTCGGCAGTTCCTGCGCGCGTTCGTGCAGGTAGCCCTCGACATAGTACTGCTGCAGGTTCACGAAGGCCGGACGCTGGTGGCCTTCCTCGGGCAGCAGGTCGAAGCTGTAGACCTCCTGGTCGCGGTGGAAGATGCGGCCGACGTGCCAGCTGACGCCTTTATCGGCCATGCGCTGGCCGCAGCCGAGGCGGTCGAACACCTCGAGGGTGCGCTTGGAAAAGCAGATGGCGCGCGAACCGCTCGACAGTTTGTTGTCGTCGTCGAGCAGCACGACCGGCACGCCGCTTTGCGCCAGGTCGATGGCGGTGGCCAGGCCCACCGGCCCGGCGCCGACCACGGCGACTGGATGGCGGCCTCCTTGACGCCCGCTGCCCGGCGTGTACGCGAATTCGCAGCCCTGGTAGTCGATGTCCATGATCGGTCCGGAAGCGTGGATGGCCTGCTCAGGCCTGCAGCGAATGCCACATTTCCTGGTCCCGTTCCGCGGTCCAGATGCGCGGATGCTTGATGCCCTTGGCCTCGTCGTAGGCGCGCGTCACGTCGAAGGGCAGGCAGTGCTCGTAGATGAAGACCTGGCTGAACTTCGGGTCCATCTTGCTGCGCACATGGGCCATCGCTTCCTTCAGCGACATGCTCCGGGCCACGGCCTCTTTCGCGCTGGAGAGCAGCGTGGTGACGAAGTCCCTGGTGTAGTCGATGCCTTCGTTGACCTGCTGCGGCGTCACCAGCGCTTCGCCGCGGCCGGGAACGAGTTTCTCGGCGCCGAGCGCGCGCAGCGCTTCCAGGGTCGCCGGCCATTCTTCGAGCTGGGCGTCGCCGGTGTAGGCGGCCGCGCCGTATTCGACCAGGTCGCCCGAGAAGCAGATCTTCTGCGACGGGATCCAGGCGATGGTGTCGCCCTTGGTGTGCCCCATGCCGATGTGGGCGAGCCTGACTTCGAGCTTGCCCATGAAGATGGTCATTTCCTTGTCGAAGACCATGGTCGGCCAGGACAGGCCCGGCACCGATTCGACACCGGCGAACAGGCGCGGGAAGCGCTCGATCTCGGACTTCATGTCCTGCTCGCCGCGCTCGACGATCAGTTCATACGTGCCCTTCGAGGCGATGATCTGCTCGGCGCCTTCTTCAAAGTAGGCCGAGGCGCCCAGCACGCGCACGGCATGGTAGTGCGACAGCACGACGTACTTGATCGGCAGGTCGGTCACGCTGCGGATATGCCTGATGAGCGACTGCGCCATCAGCGGGGTCGCAGTGGTGTCGATCACCATCACGCTGTCGTCGCCGATGATCACGCCCGAGTTCGGGTCGCCCTCGGCGGTGTAGGCATAGGCATTGTCGGACAGCTTGATGAAGCTGGTCTTCTTCTCTTCCAGGTCGGCCTGGGATGCGAATTTTTTCTCTGCCACGATGGTCTCCTCGGTTTTTGGAATGCGATGTCGATAGGCAGACGATACGAGCTGGCGTACTATCTGACAATCATCGTTCATCGATAGCGCGTATGAATTCCATACATAACGCGGGTTTGACCAGTCATCTGGACCTGAACCTGCTGCCGGTCTTCGACACCCTGATCCGGGTACGCAACGTCAGCCGTGCGGCCGAAGAGCTGGACATGTCGCAGAGCGCGGTCAGCCACGCCCTGAAGCGCTTGCGCAGCTTCTTCGGCGATCCGCTGTTCCTGAAGACGGGCAGCGGCATGCAGCCGACGCCGCGCGCCCTGGAGCTGCTGGCGCCGGTGTCGAGTGTGCTGGCGACGGTGCGCGGCGAGCTGCTGGTGCGCGAGGGCTTCGACGCGGCCAGCGCGCGCCGCAGCTTCGGCCTTTGTCTCACCGACATGGGAGAGTTGATCTTCCTGCCGCGCCTCATCGCCCAGCTGCGCCGCGCGGCGCCCGGCTGCACGCTGCGCACGCTGCAGGTGCCGATGCACCAGATCCAGGCGGTGCTGGAGAGCGGCGAAGCGGACCTCGCGCTGGGGTCCCTCCATTCGGTGCCCGAGGGGCTGTTCCAGCAGCAGCTGTTCGCGCGCTCCTTCGTCACCATCGTCAACCGCAGTAACCGTACGATCGGTGAGGTACTCTCGCGCGACCAGTTCTTCGCGATGGAGCACATCCTTGTTTCGCTGTCGGGGCGGATCGAGGACGCCTATGATGCCGTGATCGACGAGGGCAATGCGCAAGGCAACGGGTCGCGCCGCGTGTATCTGACCACGCCGCACTTCCTGACGGTGCCGATGATCATCGAGCAGAACCCGGACCTGATCGCCACCGTGCCGCGCGAGCTGGCGACGAAGTTCGCGACCTATAAAAGCATCCGCATGGTCGAGACGCCGGTCCGCGTGCCCCCCTTCGGCATCCGCCAGTTCTGGCATCCGCGCTTCCAGCACGACGCGGCAAATATGTGGCTGCGCAAGCTGGTGAAGGAGACCTTCGATACGGACGTCGAATGAGCCGACGGAAGCGTGCGTCCCTGCCGCGACTTCTTCAGTAAGATCGTCAGCACACCGATGAGATACAGGAGGAAATGCCATGCCAAGGGGAGCCAGTCCGCGCCGCGAGCGCGAAGCCAAGAAGCTCGAACGCAAATTCAAGAAGGAAAAGCGCTACAAGGGCCGCGAGGACGAAGTCGCGGCACGCATCGTCAACAAGCAGCGCGCCCAGGCCGGCGAAACGAAGACGGCGCACAAGCCGGCGCACCGCACCACGGCGCGCCGCAAGCACCGTACGCGCCGCAGCACGCCGCGCAAATAAGCTCGCCCTACTCGGCGAACAGCTCCACCACCAGGGCGCGCAGCCAGCGGTTTCCCTCGTCCTGGTTGTAGCGGCGGTGCCAGAAGACGTTGGTCTGCAGCGGCGCCAGGGCCAGCGGCGAGGCCACGTACTGCAGGTCGAAGGGTGCGCTGGCGCGTTCGGCCAGCTTGTGCGGCACCGTCGCCACCAGGTCGGTGCTGGAGAGGATATAGGGGACGGCCGCGAAATGCGGCACGCTGGTCGCGCTGCCCGGCGCGATGCCCGCCTTTTCCAGCGCCTCGTTGATCCTGTCGTAGGGACTTTCCATTGCCGTCACCACCAGGTGCCGTACTGCGCCCAGGCGCTCTGGCGTCAGCTCTTTTTCTCCCAGCGGATGGCCGCGCCGGAACATGCACACGTGGCCCTGCCTGAACAGCCGGCGCTGATACAGCACGGCGGGGGCATCCTCGAAGGCGCCGATCGCCAGATCCACCCTCCCCGCTTCGAGCTCCGCGCGCAGGTCGAGCTGGCCGGCGCGCTTCGAGGCGATATCGACGCCGGGCGCGAGGCGGGCGCAGGCGGCGGCCAGCTGCGGCATGAAATACAGTTCGCCGACATCGGTCATGGCGATCGTGAAGCGGCGGCGGCTATGGCCTGGGTCGAAGGCTTGCTGGGGTTGTAAAGCCTGCTCGAGCTGGGCCAGCGCGGCCGCAACGGGCTCCGCCAGCTGCTGCGCATAGGGCGTCGGCTGCATGCCCTCCGCGGTGCGCACGAACAGCTCGTCGCCGGTACTGCGGCGCAGGCGCGCCAGGGCGTTGCTGACGGCGGACTGGGTCACCCTCAGGCGCCTGGCGGCGTTCGAGATCTGGCGTTCGCGGAAGACTTCGTGGAAGACGAGCAGCAGGTTCAGGTCCAGTTCGCGCAGGTCCATCGCCACCTCTATTTACGTTATAAATACCTGGAATTTTTCTATTTATATCGCAAAAGTGGGACGGCTGCACTACATTGTCCCGAAACCGCCCTTTCAGGAGACAAGCGTGACCACCAATTTGGCCCATCCCGGCTACCAGTCCGGCTTCGGTAACGAATTCGCCACCGAGGCCCTGCCAGGCGCCCTGCCCGCGCACCGGAACTCGCCCCAGCGCGTCCCCTACGGCCTGTATGCCGAGCAGGTGTCCGGCACCGCCTTCACTGCGCCGCGTGCCCACAACCGCCGTTCCTGGCTGTACCGCATCCGGCCGGCCGCCATGCACCAGCCCTTCCGCCAGATCGGTAACGGCCGCATCGTCAGCTGCTTCGACGAGGTCGCGGCGCCGCCGAACCAGCTGCGCTGGGACCCATTGCCGCTGCCGACCGAGCCGGCCGACTTCATCGACGGCCTCGTGACAATGGCCGGCAACGGCTCGCCGCTGGCGCAAAGCGGCTGCGCGATCCACCTGTACGCGGCCAACCGTTCGATGACGGACCGTTTTTTCTATGACGCCGACGGCGAGCTGCTGATCGTGCCGCAGCAGGGCCGGCTGTCGATCGCGACGGAGCTGGGCACGCTCGACATCGAACCGCAGGAAATCGCCGTCATCCCGCGCGGGATTCGTTTCCAGATCCGCTTGCCGGACGGCGCAGCGCGCGGCTATGTCTGCGAGAACTTCGGCGCCCTGTTGCGCCTGCCGGACATGGGCCCGATCGGCTCGAACGGTCTGGCCAATCCGCGCGACTTCCTCACGCCGTGCGCATCGTACGAAGACCGCGAGGGCGACTTCGAACTCGTCGCCAAATTCGGAGGCAACCTGTGGAGCGCGAAGATCGGCCACTCGCCGCTCGACGTCGTCGCCTGGCACGGCAACTACGCACCTTATAAATACGACCTGCGCCATTTCAACACCATCGGCTCGATCAGCTACGACCATCCGGACCCGTCGATCTTCCTGGTGCTGCAAGCGCCCTCCGACACGCCGGGCGTGGACACGCTCGACTTCGTGATCTTCCCGCCGCGCTGGCTGGCCGCCGAAGACACCTTCCGTCCGCCCTGGTTCCACCGCAACGTGGCCAGCGAATTCATGGGCCTGATCGCGGGACAGTACGACGCCAAATCGGAAGGCTTCCGTCCCGGCGGCGCCAGCCTGCACAACTGCATGAGCGGCCACGGCCCGGATGCGCCGACCTTCGACAAGGCCAGCAGCGCCGACACCAGCGTGCCCCATAAAGTCGACGCGACCATGGCCTTCATGTTCGAGACGCGCGACCCGATCTGCCCGACCGCGCACGCGCTGTCATCCTCCCAGCTGCAGCCGGACTACTACCAGTGCTGGCACGGCTTCCATAAACACTTCAACGAGAACCAGCCATGAGCGCACGACTGAACGAAACCCACGACTCCGCGCTCACCAGCTGGGTTGAATCCGCCAACAGCGGGACCTCGGACTTCCCGATCCAGAACCTGCCCTTCTGCGTGTTCCGCCGGCTCGGCAGCAGTGAACCGTTCCGCGGTGGCGTCGCGATCGGCGACCAGGTCGTCGACCTGGCGGCATTGGGCGATGCATTCGACGGCGCGGCCCGTACGGCGCTGGCGCTCGGTGCGCAGAGCAGCCTGAACGCCCTGATGGCGGCCGGCCCGCCGGCCTGGTCGGCGCTGCGCCTGGCGCTGTCGCGCTTCCTGCGCAGCGGCGCGCCGGCGCGGCCCGCGGTGCTGGTCTCGCAGGCCGAGGCCGAGTACGGCGTGCCGGCACGGATCGGCGACTACACCGATTTCTATACCTCGATCCACCATGCGACCTCGGTCGGCAAGCTGTTCCGGCCCGATGAACCACTGCTGCCCAACTACAAATGGGTGCCGATCGGTTATCACGGGCGCGCCTCGACCATCGGCGTCTCCGGCCAGGACTTCCGCCGCCCGATCGGGCAGACCCGCTCCGGCTCCGGGAACGAGCCGCAATTCGGGCCTTGCAAGCGCCTCGACTACGAACTGGAAGTGGGCATTTTTGTCGGCAGGGGCAATGTCCAGGGCGAGGCGATCGAGGCGGGCCAGGCCGAAGAGCACGTGTTCGGCCTGTGCCTGCTGAACGACTGGTCGGCGCGCGACATCCAGGCCTGGGAATACCAGCCGCTCGGCCCTTTCCTGTCGAAGAACTTCGCGACCACGATCGCGCCCTGGATCGTCACCATCGAAGCGCTGGCGCCCTACCGCGCCGCCTGGCAGCGCGACGCGGCCGATCCGCAGCCGCTGCCCTATCTCGACTACCCGGCGCTGCGCACCAGGGGCGGCTTCGACATCGAGCTGGAAGTGCTGATCGAGACCGAGACCATGCGCCGCGACGGTGTGCCGCCGGCGCGCATCTCGCAATCGAATTTCCGCCATTCGTACTGGAGCGTCGCCCAGCTGGTGGCGCACCATACCGTCAACGGCTGCGCGCTGCAGGCGGGAGATTTGCTCGGCTCGGGTACGCAGTCGGGGCCGGATGCGGCGGAAGCGGGTTCGCTGCTGGAACTGAGCGCCGGGGGCAAGCAGGCGTTGACGCTGCCGAACGGCGAGCAGCGCGTGTTCCTGGAGGACGGCGACCGCATCGTGATGCGCGGCTGGACGGGACGCACCGGGCTGCCGCGCATTGGCTTCGGCGAAGTTGCGGGAATGGTGCTGCCAGCGCGTTGAGTCGAGACGTTCAAGTAAGGTACGGCCACTGACAAGGTCGGTGCCGCATGGCCGCCATATGGCGCTGAACGGCATGCATGGTAAGCACGGCATTGCCGGAATTGCCAGCGTGAGGCTGCCCGCGCCACAGTCAGCCGCCGTTCGCTTCGGGGGCGGCGATGCGCTCGGCCAGAAACGACTTTGCCCGCGAAATCCGGCTCCTGACCGTTCCCACCGGACAATGCATTAGATCGGCAATTTCTGCGTAGCTGAGTCCGTCGACTTCGCGCAGCAGGAATGCCTCGCGCAGGTTGGGCTGCAGGCTTGTAATGGCCAGGTCCAGCATGCGGACCTGCTCGGCGCGCTGATGCACGAATTCCGGCTGGTCGGCTTCCGACGAATACGATTCTTCGAGCACCTGACTGCCGGAATCGGCGAGAAGATGCGCCTCCCGCGCCCTGGAGGACAGGCGCGAGCGCGCCGCATTGACCGCGACTTTATAGATCCAGGTAAAAAACGAGGATTCGTGGCGGAAGCTTCCCAGTGCCTTGAACAATTTCAGGAAAATGTCCTGCACGACGTCTTCGGCCTCGGCATCGTCTCGCAGGATATATTGAACGATCCGATAGACCCGCGGGCGGTAAAGCGTGAACAGCGAATCGTATGCCAGTTCGTCGCCGGACTGGGCCAGTTCGATCAACGCTTTCTCGGCATCCGCTTCCATTTCGGGATACGCCTGTGAGCCAGCTTGTACCTCAATGGAACCGAATCCCCGAATGAGCGTGAGCGATCCGCTCGCACGCTCGCTTTGCTGGTCCGGCTAGACGTGGTTCAACCCGATTGGATCCAGGATTTCGATCCACCTGCTCCCATCGATATCGATCAGCCCGCTCTTGCACAATACATGCAAGGTTCGGCTCAGCGTGCACTGAGTCATTCCAAGAAAAATGGCGATGTCCTCGCGTGGCATGAACAATCGGTATTTGTGGGAAGGAAGATCGATCTCGTCGAAGCGCCTGCCGAGCTCCAGCAAGAACTGGGCGACCCGCGTCTTGACGGAGGCGTTTCGGACAAACCGGTTGCGCCACTGGGTTCGCAACAGTTCCCGGCTGATGAGGTTGCCGACGCCCTCGCCAAGTCCTCCCACACTGCCTTCCAGGCCAATGGCGTCTTCCAGCGTCAATTCCCCCGCCATGGCCTCGGTGAGGAAGATGATTTCGGAAGGAATCGTGTGCGTTGTCAGCGCATCCAGACCGAGAATGTCTCCAGGCATGGCAAAACCCAGGATGTCTTCCTGGCCGGTTTCACTGACCGCCGATATTTTCGCGTATCCCGAAAGCAGAACCTGCAGTTTTCCGGGATGTTGGCAAGGCGACCGAAGCACCTGGCGCTCCGAATAACGCCTGAACAAGCCCGGATCGGCGTTTCGCACGATAACCGAACTGTAGGCATGCCGAGGGCCCGGCAATGAAGTGTGCGATGAGTGCCGCATGCGTTTCCCCAGTCGATATTTTTTATGTAATCCGCATAACGCAGGGCGCAGGGCAGCATGCTCCGGTTGCCAACGCAACCGTTGCACTTCCGGGACATCGGGCGGCCAGACGCTAAACGCTATGGCGGATTACCATGCCGTTTTTTTATTAACGAGTCCAGCTAGCAATAAAAATACCAGCTCTTTCAGGACGGAATACGAATTTCGTTAAAAAATCATTTAGTGCTTGCTGCAAAGTGCTGAGCTTCTTTTATCGTCTCTCGTGCTCGCTTAGTAATTATTATCGCAACACTGTTCCATGTCAATTCCATTTGCCCTCACATCGCGATGTGTCGTCAATTAACCTCATGATTGCCACACAATAAAGTTAATAAATATTAACATCGAACAGCTTGGCGGCATATTTCAAATTAATTATTTGCACTGAATCGAACAGGCCTCTGCACAGATATTGCGTAAAATAAAATAGTTCTCATTTGCAATGAATTTGATTCCGTAATTTAATTCGGCATACGCGAAAGGAATATGCGATCAACCCATTACCTTCCCGTCGTTTGAGATCAAGCCATGGGCGGCAGCGTACTGCACCAACTTCGAAAACGAATCCAGTTCCATCTTTTGCATGAGCCTCATCTTGTGCGTGCTGACCGTCTTCACGCTTAAATGAAGTTCATTCGCAACATCTGCTATCGATTTGCCATTAACCAATAATAAAAGAATCTGCAGTTCGCGGCTGCTGAGAAGCTCGTGCGGATATTTGGAAAAGGTATTGATAATGCAGTGAGTTAACTTGGCTGTCACTTCCGCACACAGGAAGGGCTCGCCGCGCGCGAGGTTTTGTATGCCCTGGATCAATTCACTCAGCTTTCCCCGCTTGGAGACAAAGCCGATGACGCCCGCACGTAGGGCGGACTGCACCTGGTCTTCTCCAGTGGAATCCGAAAAAACCAGGATTTTGAGGTTGCCGAGTTTATTCTTGACGGAGCGGACAGACGCCAGGTTGAGGCCCCAGGCCACCAGGGGCTCCAGCACCAGCACGTCGATCTGAATGCCGTCCAGCTTTGCGGCCAGGTCGGTAATATTGCTGGCCTCGGCGACAACGCGCATGCCGCCATACTCTTCAATCAGCCTTGCCAGCCCCTTGCGCATGATTTCATGAGGCTCCACGATGCCGATTTGAATCATTCGACTCTCCTCTGTTGGCCCTGCATGAGCTGGCGTCGACGTTGCAAGCGAACTCATAAACGGTATCAGCAAGTCGAGTTAAAGTAAATACAATTTGTTGTTTTTATTACCACATCCATAAGTAAAAAAAGACCCGGCGTATGCCGGGTCCCGGATGCCCCCTTACGGCAGCTTCGTTACCTGCACGTTCGTAATACGAGCCCGTGCATCTTCACTGTACAGACCGATGGACCCATCGACGTCGAGGACGCCGCCGGCCTGGTCGACCGCGAGGACGCCGTTGACCCAGATGCGGACCCGCGTCCCCACCTTCTCGATCTCGAGCTTGTTGTTGACGCCGATCGCCGCCGCAGGTGCCGGGCCGGTTTGCAGGAAGTTCTGGCCAACGCTCCCGGTCGCGGTTCCGAGTTCGACTCCGTTCGGCTTCAGGATGAAGTAGTTGGTATTTTTCCCGCCGGTGGTGGCGTTATAGTTGAAGAAGAGCCAGAACACTTCCCAGGCATTCGGCGCCGAATTGAGACGCAGCTGCTGCTCGGTGTTCACCGTCATCGACGCGCGGAAATTGCGCATCTTCGGCAGGGCCGCCAGGGTCAGCGCGGCATGCGTTTCGCTCGGCTGGGTAGGTGCCTTGGGCGACAGGACGATACCGGTCGTCGCGCTGTAGGTCACGCTGCCATAGCCGGTGTAGGCGGTCGACCAGGCCGTCGAGGTGGTCGGGACGGTCGTGACGGTCGGTTCAGTCGTCGTCGGTGCCGGTGCGGTCGGCGTCGGGGCCGGTGCGGTGGTCGTCGGTGCCGGTGCGGTCGTCGTCGGTGCCGGCGCGGTGGTCGTCGGTGCCGGCGCTGTCGTCGTGCCCAGCTGCGTGAAGGCCGGCATCTTGCCGATCGCCGTGTTCAGGGTACCCCACAGCGTCTTGGTCATCGGCGCCATGTCCTGGCGGAAGTACCACCAGAAGTAGCCGCCCACGTAACCAGGCTCGGTAATGTTCTTCGTGTAGTAGCGGTTGACGTACTCCGCCTTTTTGGCGGTGTTGGTCGTACCCACTTCGCCGAAGCCGATTTTCGAGTTCGGGAACATGTTGTGCAGTTGACGGAAGACGGTCGGCCAATCCGGCTGCAAGCCGTTGCAGTCGTCTTCGTAATAGCTGATCAGGACGTAATCGAGGCCCTGCTTCATCCGCGCCGGGATATTGTTGTTAGCCCAGGTAAACATTTCATTGCTCGAGCGCGACCAGCAATCCTTGTTGTAATACAGGGTCAGTTCCGTTGTCTTGCCCTGCGCTTTCACGATGTCATAGGCGCCGGTCATTTTGGCAACGACGTCGGCATTATTGCCCAGCCATTCGCCGTTGATCTCATTGCCGACTTCCCAGATGTCGACGACGTCACCCAGCACGCTCAGGTATTCCTTGGTTCGGTCGAGGTATTGCTGCACCGAATACTGCTTGACGTAGAACGAGTCAAGCAGTTCGCCCATGACGTAGCTGACGTTGCGGACCTTGACGGTCGCGTCGCGATAGGACGAGGCAGGCACGAACTCATCGAACACGATACGGGTGGTAGGCACCTTGCTCAGGCTCTTGAGCGCTGTCACGGTGTCGGCAATATTATTGGTGCCATCGATGGTGACCCCGACCATCTGGTTCGGCATCGGAAGCTGCGGGCGGGTCGACGACGACACCACCACTGCCGCGGTCGCGTCGGGGATGGCTGTGCCAGCCGGGGCGGCGTTGCCGGAAACGGCCGGCACGTTGGTGGCGGTGGATGCGGTAGCAGCGGAAGCAGAGCTGTTCGTGCCATCGTTTGCGCCGCCGCAACCCAGGAGAGCGGCAGCCGGGATGGCAGCGACGAGGAAGCGCGACTTGAAAAGGTGAAGCGAGAAAGACATCTGGACTCCAGGTTCGAAAAAGAACGCCTTAGAGTCTTTCCCAGCTTCATTAGTTCCGTCAGAAATGATTTACTTTGGGATTTATTTTCCTACGTTATCTAACCATTACTTGCTGTTAGTAATCTTGCAGCGCTTCCCGGCCGTCTTCAGCGCGCCCCGCATTTCCTGATACAGCTGAGCTGCCTGTGCGCCGCTACCCGGGGTCATGTATTCGGGCGCGCCGAACACCACATGGCGGCTTGCGTACGAATTGGCAATGTTAATTTGTTCTGCCAGCCGTCGCAGCGTGGTGGGCTGGGCCTTGAATTCTCCTTTCGAAACAGGGGCGCCGGCCGTTTGGCGGAACGCTTCCACGACCGGAATAAGTTGCCGCCCGGCAGCCATACTGGCATCGCGCAGGACGTCGTAATAACGCGGGAGCTCGGCCAGGCTCAGCTTATCGACACCGATTCCATCCTGGAAATATAATTGATCAATAGCAGGCGCTCTTGCAAAAAGCTCTATCCAGAAATCACGCAGCGTATCGGGCGCCGTACGCCGATTGACGAATCCGGAAACGCCAATATGGACCTCGGGCATGAGCTTGCGCAAATGGCTACTTAATTCCTGCAAGTAATTGAAAAGTGCCGCCTTGTCTTTCGGATCGGCCCAGTTGATATCGTCGATCTCTTCGCTGATATACCATCCCGCAAACGATGGATGCGCCAGGAGAATCGGCCGCAATTCGGTCGCCGTTTGCCGGTTGATGCGCAAGCGCTCGACAAGATAGGCGCGGCGGTCGTTTCGGTCGATGCGTGTCCAATACGCAAGGTCGTGCGACAGTCCTACCGAGACACGCATGCCGCCGGCGTCGGCCATGCGCAGGATGGATTCGAGCGGCATGTCCGGTGCCGCGGGCACCGGAACCGCCCGATAGAACGGATGCTGGTCGATGGCGCTCCACTGCACGACGAGGTGGTCGACCTGCAATTGAGCGAGCTGTTCGAACAGGGTCGTCCACTCCGAGTTGCTCCAATGCACATGCTGATCGAGCAGCTGGATATAGCTGCCCTGGCGGCAGCCTCCCCCCTCCTTGAGCGCCTTGTCATCGACATGACGGTCGCGTGCAGCGCAGCTCGACATGACGATCAGCCAGCACAGCGAAGCGATCACGGTGCGCATGCCGGGCTCAGAATTGCCCGGCCGCACTGAACACCCACCCTCCATGGTGTTGCGATCCAGCCACCTGCTTGCGGTATTGAACAAGCAACTCGATGCTCGAACGCGGTGCCGCGTAGCGCGTCTCGTTGAACAGGTATTTCAGGGATACGCCGGCCCCCGCCTCGACATAGGACACCTTGAACGGATCCGGACGCTGTCCGCGCGCCGCGACCGTGACGTGCGGCGTGAGCATCATTGCATTGCCAATTTTTTTCACCCATCCCTGGCGCCCTTCGATATACAAGGAACGGGTTTTCTCGTGCTGGACCAGGTAGCCGGCGTCGGCATACAGGATGGTCTGGTTCCATGCGTCGCGGTCGGGACGCATGTCGTAGCCGTCGCTGTAGCCCCAGCTCGTGCGCAGCAGCACATTGCTCTGGGCCTGGCTCCCGATCGGGAACAACTTTTCCACGCTCAGATAGAGATTGGCGTCGCCCAGGGGTTTGTATTCGATACCCGCGCCGCCCTGCACCGTGTGCGAATCGATACGCAGCGACGCCGGATGATTCGACCACAATGCGCGGCCGAAGAAGCGCAGGACCCGGCCATTGTTGTAGCCGATATTCTCGGGCTGATACAGGAACTCGGCGCCGCCCTGCGATGGGATGACGCCGCCGGACACGAATCCGGGAACGGTGGTACTGGTGGCACTGCTCGCACCCGGACGATAACTCTGGTAGACGTTGAAGCGGTAGCCCTGGGTCATCGCCCGCACTTGCTGGCGCATCCCGTAGAGGCGCGCGTCGCTGCCCTGCTCCGCGCCCGTTGTCGCGATCCTGTCGTCGATGGCTTTGTGGAACCAGGCAATGGCTTGCTGATTGCGCCCCGTTTCTGCGTTGGCGTACGCGAGGTCGGCATACACGCCGGTACGCTCGGGGTCGAGCTCCAGTGCCTTTTCAAACAGGGGAATGGCTTCGGCAGCGCCGCCCGCCTGTTTGTGGAGGTAGGCGAGCTGCAATGCATATTCCGGATTGGCGGGCGCCAGCGCCATCGCTTTTTCCAGATTGGCACGGCCTGCTTCTGTCTGCCGAAGCCGCAAGGAGTCGAGCGCCCGTTGATAGTAGCGGTCGGCGCTTGGCTCGATTGCCAGCGCCATATCGGTATATTGGGCGGCAACCTGGATATCGCCCATGGCACGGTTGAGCCGGGCGAACTGGTCCAGCGCGGCGAGCCTGCCCGCCGAGTTCATGCCGTCGAACGACAGCTTGCTCAGGCGCGCCTGCGCCTGTTCGGGTTTGCCCAGCACCTCCTCGGCGTAGGCCAGCTGCATCTCCAGTTCCGGCGAATCGGCCAGGCTTGCGGCCTTCTGCCAGTAGACATAGGCGGCGCCGTAGTCCTTGTTGGCCTCGTAGACATTGCCGATTTCCGCGTTTACCCTGGCCATCCGCTCGGCATTGCCTTCACCGCTGGCGTTCATGGCCGACTGGTAATGCGTCAGCGCACGTTCGTTCTGGCCGAGCCTGGCGTAGGCACGCGCGACTGCCAGCTCATTGTCCGGACCCGGTTCGCGTTGCAGGACAGTCAGGTGCTCCTCCAGCGCAGCCTGCCGCTCATCGCCCTTGTCGAGCAGATAGGCCAGCGCCTTCCTCGTCTGGACCTGGTCGTCGCCGGCCGCCAGGGCGCGCCGGAACGCCGCCTTTGCACGCACGTCGTCGCCCAGCTGGGTATGCAGGTATCCGATTGCGCGCAGTGCCGGAACGCCTGCGCCGCCGGCCCGCTCCACCGCGTCGAGCTGGGCCAGGGCGTTGGCCGGCCTCTTCAGCGCGACATAGTCCTCGGCAAGCTGCAGGCGGTCATTGTTGTTCGGCGCGGCCAGCTGTTCGCGATATGCAATGCTCTTTTCCAGCCTGCCGATGTGCCGGTAGAGTTCGGCCAGTTCGCGCCGCTGCGCGTCGTTGGCAGGCTTGAGCGGCTGCAGGGCGTCGGCCGCAGCCTCGTAACGGCCGGAACGGGCCAGCTGGTCGGCCAGTGCCAACCGCCAGCGCACCTCGTCCTTGCGTTTCAATGCCTCGGCAAAATAGCTTGCGGCGGCCGCCGTGTCGCCTGCCTGGGCGTAGCGGTAACCCAGCGTCGCCGCGCCATACGCGCTCGGGTGCTGGCGGTAATGCCGCAGCAGAACCGGCAGGCCCGCTCCCGGCGCCGGCTGCGCGTTGAGCGGAACGGCAGACTGGCTGCGCATGACGGCAAGCGCCGTGCCGGCTTCCGACTGGCGGTTCAGGGCATAGGCCTTTTCGAAGGCCTGGCGGGCGGCGTCCGGCCGTTGGCGCGCCTGCTCGGTGTACCCGAGCGAGACGTTGGCGCGCTCAGCCAGCGATTTGTCGCCCGCCTGCGCGGCAACGGCCGCGTACTCCGCGGCCGCGTCGTCAAGCTTCTGCTCGGCATACAGCACATTTGCCAGGTAGAGCCGGTCGCGTGATTCGTTCGTCAGCGCCAGCACTTTCCGCGCGAGCCGCTCCGCGAGGGGGTATTCCTTGCGTCCGAAATGGATGTCGGCGGTGATGCGCAGCCATGCGAGGTTATCCGGTTCGGCGGCAAGCACGGCGTTGCCATACGAGAGCGCCCCATCGAGATCCCCCCTGCCTTGCGCCAGCAGACCAAGCGCGGACGCCGCGCTCGCGCGTTCCCTGTTTGTGCCGGCGACACGCAGCGCCGATTCGTACAAGGCCTTTGCCTCCGCATGCCGCTTCAAGGCGGCCAGGGCTGCGCCCTTGCGCATTTGAAATGCAAATGCCTTGCCGGCGGCCGGCGATGCACGCAAGGCCTCGAGGGCTTCGTTGTAGCGCTTCAGTTCGAAGGCCAGGGCATAGGCGCTGTTGGCCGCCAGCTCGCGCGCTTCCTGTGGCGCCCTGGCATTCGAATAAACCTGCCTGAACAGGCCGAGTGCGAGCTGCTTCCTGCCCTGGGCCTGTGCCGCCAGGCCCTGGTACAGCAAGGCAGTGGCGTTGCCGGGATCGAGCACGAGCGTACGCGTCGCCTGGTACTGGACGGCACTGAACTTGCGCAACTGATGCAGCACCGCAAGCAGACTGAGCCGTGCATCGATATCGGTCGGCTCGATCTCCAGATAGGTGAGGAGTTCCTTTTCGGCCTCCGCAAACCGGTTCTGCTTCACGTGCGCATAAGCACGGTGCAGGTGTGGATAGGAACGAAACTTGTCGACTTGCTCCTGGAGCCAGTTTCGCTCCGTTTGCTCGGTTTGCTCCGCCGCGATGGCGGCGCCGCCGGGAAGCGACAACAACAGCATCAGCCCGCCGGCGAAGCCGTGCCAGGAGCGCCGGCAATGCGCAGAATGGTGGAAATGTGTTATCGCGTTGTGTGTCTTTTTCATGGCATCCTTGCGGTCACTGCCGGAGAAGTGCATCGCTGAGCATGGCAGGCTGCAGCCAGCCCAGTTCCTGGAGTATCTCGCCCAGCCTTTTCGGCTGACTCGACTGAAGCACCAGTGCATGGTGCAACTGGTCCGCGGTGATGGCTTCGGAATCGACGAGCAGGTCGCCGATCTTCCTGCGGTAGCCGACAAGTTCCTCCGCCTTTGGATAAACGTGGGTAGTCTTGTCCCATTTGATGAACTTGCCGGTCTTGAGGAACTGGAGATATTGGTTCACCGCCCTGACGGTCGCGAGAAAATTGATGAGATTTCCCCAGATCATGCGTGGCACGGACAGCAAGGCCTGGCATGCCCCATAGATGCGGAGCACGCAATATGCCCGCATCCCTACCCGCACGATGAAGAGCAAGCCGTTGACGTACAAAATCTTCCACAAGATGGAATCGGCCTCGATCAGGGAGGGATAGCTGTAAGCATCCGGCTGCAACCATTCCAGGCTGTACACGGCACCGATCAGCAGCACCATCAGGTAACCGAGCAGATTTGCCAGGTTGGTCAGGATTGCCTTGCGATCGCGAAACAGCATGTATCGGGTGGCCAGGTTGCCGGTCCAGCCCAGGTTGCGCCAGCCCTGCAAGGTGATGCCGACCACCCAGCGCGATTTCTGCCGCACCGAGAACTTGAACTTGTCGGGAAAAAACTCCCGCACACCGACGGTATCGGGCCGCATGACCTGTTCCGGCTTGCGGGTCCAGAAATTCTTCCGCGTAACTGCTTTCTGTACCGTAAAGCGCACGAAGACCTGTTTCAGCTTCAGTTCACCCAGCCGGAAGCCGAATTCATAATCCTCGGTCAGGGAGTCGATGCTGAACAATTCGCCGTCGCGTGCCACGCATATCTTGTCCAGCGCGCGGCGGCTGAACGCGGCGCCGACGCCCGCCGCCGGAATACTGGCGCCGAGCGCTTCCCGGACGATCATGTCCTTGTAGTGCGACTGTGCAAATTCGTCGAGGTAGTGCCCGCCCGTGAACTTTTTCCATCGCAACTCCAGGGACTCGACAGGCAATTGCACCATGTCCTTGCGCGGAATCAGGTAATTGAAGAGCTTGTAGCACAGCGGATGGATCACATCTTCGCAGTCCTGCATCACATAGATCGCGTACGGCAGCGAGGTTTGCTGCTCGTGCTGCCGGATGTGGTGGAAAATGCAGTTCAGGCAATCGGCCTTGTTGGTGGGGCCATCATGCGGCGTGACGACTTTCACGACCTCGGGATGGCGTGCACAGACGGCGTCGACTTCGGCCTGGGTGGCGAGGTCATTGCGATAGGTGCCCACGAAGATCGTGAAATTCCTGTATTGGATGCTGCGCAGCGTATTTTCGAGCATGGGGCGAATCACCGCCGCCTCGTCCCATGCCGGTATCATCACCGCCACCCGCTGCTCGGCCTTGGCAAACAGCTGTCTCTCGGTCAGGCGCGGATAGCGCTTCTCGACCCCGTATTTGCGATAGACAGAGCGGACCACGAATACAAGGTCGACAAACAGGTCGTCCAGGCCGCTGATTAGAAAAATGATGCCGACCGTGCCCATCAGTACCTTGGTCACGATCAGCAGTCCCGCCATCCATTCAAGTGCATCCATTGGTTTCTCCCGCCAGCCGTCCGTGCAATCGTTGCCGCTAGACCGGCACCGGCTCCATGGTCCGCGCCGCCTGCTCTCCAAACGTGGCGGCGGGCCGTCCCCTCAGCGCGGTGACGATGCGCTCGGCCGCAAAGCCATCGCCATACAGGTGGGGAGAACTGCAGCGCCAGGTCGACCGCTCATCCAGCACTGCGCGGACCCCGTCGACGATACGCCCCGGATCGGTGCCGACCAGCTGCACCGCGCCGACCGCCAGCGCCTCGGGCCGCTCGGTGACTTCGCGCATGACCAGTACCGGCTTGCCCAGATAAGGTGCTTCTTCCTGGATGCCGCCGGAATCGGTCAGGATGCAGTCGGCGCGCTGCATCAGGCGGACGAAGCTGACGTAATCGAGCGGTGCGATCAGATCCACATTGCGGCAGGCGCCGAGCGTCTCGCGCACCGGTCCCTGGACGTTCGGATTGAGGTGGACCGGATAGACGACGTGGATGTCGTCGAAGGACGCCAGGGTCCGCAGTGCGGCGCAGATGTTCGCGAAACCCGCACCGAAGTTTTCGCGGCGGTGCCCGGTCACCAGCACGAGTTTCTTGTCGGGGTGGACAGTGGGCAGACGGGCGTCGATCTCGGCGCACAGCATTTTGTTGGCGCGCAAGGTGTCGTCGGTGATCCGCAAGGCGTCGATCACCGTATTGCCCGTCACGTGAATCTGGCCGCCGAGCCGCTCCGCGATGAGGTTGGCGCGTGCCGATTCGGTCGGCGCGAACAACTGGTGGGCCATGATGTCGACTGCGCGGCGATTCGCCTCCTCCGGCCAGGGCTGGCCGATGTCGCCGCTGCGCAGGCCCGCTTCGACATGGCCAACGGGAATTTTTCGATGAAAGGCGACCAGGGCAGCGACCATCGCTGTGGTCGTGTCCCCGTGTACGAGGACGCGGTCGGGCTGCACGAACTGGACGACCGAATCGAGCGAATTGAGCATCCGCGCCGCCAGGCCATTGAGCTCCTGGTTCGGCGCCATCAACGATAAGTGGTGATCGGGCTGGATGGAAAAGAAGTCCAGCACTTGCATCAACATTTCCTGATGCTGGCCGGTGACGCATACCACCGACTCCATATCCGGGGCCCTTTGCAAGGCCTTGACCAAAGGCGCCATCTTGATGGCTTCAGGACGTGTGCCAAATACGGACAAAACTTTCATGGTATGACCCCTTTGTTTGGATGGTCGCGGCGAGCGCGACTGTTATGCGTTATGGGTCAAAAGATATTCGACAATTTCTTCACTTTGTTTGAGCTAGGACATTTTTCTGGAAAAATTAAGATTTTTATATTTTTTTCCAAAATGTGTCCCAGATCAAAAAAGGTATGCCAAGCGAATAGCTAGAATCCTCCTTCAACAGGTGTGGTAAGTAGTTAATTTATCTGCGGAAATTCGTCATTCCTCATGCACTTTTCTATCCGCCGGCTATGCATCTGGATGCCGTCCATGACGCAAGACGACCGGGCCCGCTGGCGTCCCGGGACTCTGAAGACAAATCATTCGCAGCATTCACCTGATGCTGACGAGAAGTTTTCAATACGGATGCCGGGGCTGCCTTCGCCGGTTGCCCGGCCTCATCACCATCAATTCAGGAGTGCATCGTGAAACAACTATCTCGCTATTCCATCATTCTCATGGCCTCGCTGGCTGCCAACGCCGCTCTTGCCGCCACCTCCACGGTGCAGGCGCCGCCCCTGCCGCCCGGTTCGCAAAAAGCCAAACCGCAGCTCGGCAACAACCCGAAAGAAGTGGCGCGCGACAAGCACGCCCATAAGAAACCAGTCAAAGACAAGACGCTCGACGATACGCGGACCACGACCACCACGTCGACCGCTACCGTCACGCCGACGAAGTAATTAGAGTCAAGGAGACTTCTCATGAAAATCCGAGCAATTGTTTCTGGTGTTCTGGCGTCCGTGGGCATGCTGTCGGCAAGCGCGCCCATCCATGCGCAGACGCCCGCCCCGCGTGCCCTCATTCTCTACGATGCGCCCGACGGCCTGTACAAGAAATTCGGGCTGGCCACCTCGATCATGCTGCGCAATTTACTGGGGCACTTCGATACCACATCGATCACGATGCAGCCGGTTGAAACCTACGCCGCGGGAGCGATCGGCAACTACGATGTCGTGTTTTATCTTGGAACGTCCTATGACAACGGCGTCCCGACGGCATTCCTGGCCGACGTCGACAACAACCTGAAATCGACCGCGCCGAAGACCGTGGTCTGGTTCAAGTACAACCTCTGGAAACTCGCCTGGGACGGGAATTACACGTTTACCCAATCCACCGGTATCAGCTTCAACGGGCTGCAGGGGTTTAATTCGGTGCCCAGCAGCACCAATCAAAATCCAGGGTTTTACGACACCGTCAGCTACAAGGGCGAGTCGATGGTCAAGTACTACGCCTATGACGCCGCGACCGATACCGTGGCTGCCGATCCTGATATCGGCGCGACCTCCGTGGCGGCACCTGCCCAGTCGTTGGTAACAATCAGCAATAGCAAGAACAGCGCGGCGCCAGCCCTGCCCTACGTCGTCAAGGCCAACAAGTTCTGGTATTTCGCGGATGCGCCCTTGTCGTACATCGGCCCGCGCGACCGCTACCTTGCTTTTGCAGACCTGCTGCACGATATCCTGGAACAAAACCACCCCGTCCAGCATACGGCGCTGGTACGCCTGGAAGACGTCAGTGCCGACGTCACGACCTCGAGCATGAAGTCGCTGACCGACTATATGGTCAATCGCAACATACCCTTTGCTATCGCGGCAATTCCGCGTTACCGCGATCCGTATGGGGCCTATAACGGAGGCGTGCCGGAAGACGTTCCCCTGTCGATGGCGACCAACCTGAAAGCATCGTTGAACTATGCGCTCAAGCGCGGCGGACAAGTCCTGCAGCATGGCTGGACCCATCAGTCCGATGGCATGGTCAACAATATCAATGGCGTCAGTGGAGAAGACTACGAATTCTGGAACATGGTGGCGAATACGCCGCTTGCTGCCGAGAACGGGAAGCAGTCATGGTCCACCAAGCGCATGCAGAACGGACTGAACGAACTCAAGGGCGCAGGCTACATTCCGTTTGCCTGGGAGGCGCCCCACTATCAGTCCTCGCCACTGAGCATCAAATCGAACCTGGCCATTCCCGACTACAAAGGGAAAGTGTATGGACGGGTGGTCTACTATACGTCCGATACGCCTGACCTGAAGGGCAGCTCCGGGGTGTACGACTACGCACCCGGGCAGTTTTATCCTTACGTGATCAAGAAGGATTATTACGGCCAGTATGTCATTCCGGAAAATCTGGGCAATATCGAGCACAAGGCCGTCTGCAGCTATTGCTACGATTACCTGTCAACGGACCTGGTCCTGAATGCACGCTACGGGCTGACCGTCAGGGATGGATATGCCTCGTTCTTTTTCCACCCCTACCTGATCAATCCCGAAACGACCGCGCTCGGCATCAACGGCATGGCGGACTTCCGCGACACGATCCTGGGGATATCGAACCTTGGTTATACCTGGGGTTCGCCGAAGAACCAGTAGCGTGGCCCTTGCACGCCTCAGATAAAGGGCCAGCTCAGCTTGCGCTTGACGTGCAAGGCCACGCGCATCGCCACATAGGCGATCGCAAAGCCAAAGCACAGCAGGCTGCGCAGGTCCGTCATCGCGGCGAAGAAGACGCCGGCGACGGTGGACACCGCCACCAGTACCATCAGTGCCAGTTCGATGCTGAGGAAAAAGGTGGCGGCATCGCGCCAGACCCGCAGCGCGAGGGCGCGGGCTTCCTTGAGGGTGTGGATGTTGTGACCCATGGTCGTATTCGCAATCTTGAACAGAGCCGGAAATGCAAAATCGCCGGCTGGGCGGCGATTTTCAGTGCAGTCCGGAGGAGAGGACGGAAGCCGAATCCATCTGGATGGATTTTGCAGGCCGTATCTCATCAATAAAATCAACAGCTTGCATTGTAGCCTTCTTTTGGCCGGCCTGTGCGATGGGCCTGCCGAGGGTCTATCGGGCCAGCAACTGCTCCCCGATCTCGGCAACCGACTTCACGCCGGTCAGCACCATATTCGTGCGGATATCCTTCTCCATGATCGCCAGCAGCTTCTCGACCCCAGCCTGTCCCCCGGTCGCCAGTGCGTAGACGAAGGCGCGCCCGATCAGCACACCGTCGGCGCCCAGCGCCAGCATGCGGAACACGTCGGTGCCGGTGCGGATCCCGCCATCGGCCAGGATCGTCATCCGGCCCCCGACCGCGGCGGCGATCGACGGCAGCACCTCGGCCGTCGACATGGCCCCGTCCAGCTGGCGGCCGCCGTGGTTCGACACGACGATGCCGTCGGCCCCGAACGCGAGCGCATCACGCGCGTCGTCAGGGTCGAGGATGCCCTTGATGATCATCTTCCCTTTCCACTCGTCGCGGATCCATTGCAGATCCTTCCACGCGATCTCGGGATCGAAGTTCGCGCCCAGCCAGCCGATGTAGTCGGCCAGGCCGGTCGCATGGCCGCGGTAGGCCGAGATGTTCCCCAGGTCGTGCGGCCGGCCGAAGACGCCCACGTCCAGCGCCCACTTCGGATGCAGCATCGACTGCAGGACGCGCCGCAGCGGTCCATACGGGCCGCTCATGCCGCTATGGGCGTCGCGGTAGCGCGCGCCGGGAACCGGCATGTCGACCGTGAACACGAGGTTCTTCGCCCCCAGCTCCCAGGCGCGGCGCATCACGTCGCGCATGAAGGCGCGGTCCTTGAGCACGTACAGCTGGAACCAGATCGGATGCGAGGCCTGGGCCGCGACCTCCGACAGCGGGCAGACGGAGACGGTCGACTGGATGAAGGGGATATTCGCGCGGCAGGCGGCGCGCACCGCCTGGACCTCGCCGCGGCGCGCGTACATGCCGGCCAGGCCGATCGGCGCCAGCGCGATCGGCAAGCCGTAGCGCTCACCGAAGAGTTCGACGCCGAGGTCGAGCTGCTCGGCGCCGCGCAACACGCGCTGGCGCAGCTTGACCGCCTGCAGGTCGCTGACGTTATTGCGCAGCGTCTGCTCGGCACCGGCGCCGCCATCGAGGTAGTGGAACAGGAATGGCGGCAGCTTGCGGCGGGCGGCTTCGCGGAAATCGGTGGCGGAAGAAATAATCATGAATGGCGCGTGGTGTGATCGATCCGTGAGTAGAAAACAGCCGCCCGGCGTATTGACGCGCGCGCGAACGCTCGAGCGACTGGGTGAATGGCTGGGCCAACACGCCTGATGTTGACATCATCCGGGACAAAAATGAATACTTGGAAAGAAAAAATATGCCATCCCGTCCCTGCGGCTGGAATTTTCGCTCCCACCGCAGGACCTGGCCTGCCCGCCGCCAGGCTTTCATCGGTCCCCTGCCGCCAGCCAGACGCACAACTGGGTCAGCAACTGTCGTGTGTCGACCGGTTTCGACGCGTAATCGGACGCGCCCGCCGCCAGGCACTTGGTACGGTCCTCGGACATCGCCTTGGCGGTCAGCGCGATGATGGGCAGCTTGGCGAAACGGGTATCGGCGCGGATCCTGCGCATGGTCTCGTAACCGTCCATGTCGGGCATCATGATGTCCATGAGCACGATATCAATGTCACCGCGCGTTCCGAGCTGTTTGATCGCCTCCGCGCCGTTTTCGACGGCAATGACGTTCATGCTGTAGTTTTCGAGCAGTCCGGTCAGAGCGAATAAATTGCGCGCATCATCGTCAGCGATGAGAACGCACTTTCCATGAAGCACTTCGCATCCCGCATCATCGACCTGCGTCGTCGTCGCCGTCGCGGACGCGCGCGGCTGCGGGGATGCCGGCATGCGACTCTTCACCCGCTGCAAGAAAGAGGCCAATTCTTCCTCCTGGTCGGCGAGCAGCTGTCCGCCCTCGCCCACCACCGCCGCGTCCAGGAGCCTGACCTTCTCGAGTGTCGCGGGATCGAGTGCACGCTCGGAATACAGCACAGCCGGGATCGCGGCAAGCCCGGAGTCGCTGCGGATCTGCTGGAGCAAGGTCAGGCCATCCTGGCCCGGAAGATCCAGTTCCACCACCACCCCTTGATACGCCCGGTTGCGCAGGGCCGCCAGCGCCTCGGCGGCGCTCGATACTGCGTCGAATGCGCGATCCGGACCTGCCAGCGCGGCCATGATGGCGTCGCGCTTGACCAGGTCGTTCTCGATCAGCAACAGCACGTGCAGGGGGCGCTCCATCGCCGCGGTCAGCTCGGTAAATACTTCCGCCAGGGTCGCAAGATCGGCCGGTTTGGTGGTATAGCTGGCCACCCCGTGGCGGGCGCCCCGCTGGGGCCGGTCGCGGACCGAGATGACGTGCACGGCGATGTCGCTCGTGAGCGGATCGGCCTTGAGGCGATCCGCGATATCCCATCCATCCACGTCGGGCAGTTCCAGGTCGAGCGTGATGGCGTCCGGCCGGTCGCGCCTGGCGAGCTGGAAACCTTCCTCGCCGGCGGACGCCACCAGCGTGTCGAAACCGCGGTCGTGCGCCATGTCTTGCAGCGTGCGAGCGAACACCGGGTCGTCTTCGATAATCAGCAGCAGGGGATGGCCATTGGGCGCCGCGCGCGGCGTGGCATGCACTGCCGGCGCCGCGGAGGCGATGGCGTCCGGCTGCGGCCGGGCGCGTACGCCTGCCAGCTGTTGCGGCAGATAGAAGGTGAAGGTGCTGCCGACGCCCTCCTCGCTCTCGACGTCGAGCTCGCCGTCCAGCAGGCGGGCAATTTCCCGGCTGATTGCCAGCCCCAGGCCGGTGCCGCCATAACGCCGCGACGTGCCGGCATCGGCCTGCTGGAATGCCTCGAAGATCAGCCGCATTTTATCGGCCGCGATGCCGATGCCACTGTCGCGCACGCTGAAGGCGATGACCAGCGGCGCGTGCGCAAGGCCGGGGTTGGCGGGGTTCCAGCCCTCGCGGGCCACGCGCGCCGACAAGCTGACGCTGCCCTTGCTGGTGAACTTGACCGCGTTCGACAGCAGGTTGGTCAGCACCTGCTTGAGGCGCTGGCCGTCGGTGCGCAGGATCGGCGGCAAGGTGCTCGCAAAATCGATGGTGAATGCCAGCCCCTTGGCTTCGGTCTGGTAGCGGAACCCCTTGTCGAGGTCGCTGACCAGCTTGTTCAGGTCGACATCGCCGATCTCGAGCGTGGCGCTGCCCGCTTCGATCTTCGACAGGTCGAGAATATCGTTGATCAAGTGGAGCAGGTCATTGCCGGCAGCGTGCATTACGCGCACCATTTCGACCTGCTTCTCGGTCAGGTTGTGGTCGCGGTTCTGGCGCAGCTGTTCGGCCAGCAGCAGCAAGCTGTTGAGCGGCGAGCGCAACTCATGTGACATATTGGCGAGAAATTCGGACTTGTATTTCGACGTCAGTGCGAGTTGCTCCGCCTTTTCCTGCAGGCTGATGCGGGCATCCTCGATTTCGCGATTCTTGCCTTCCACTTCGGCATTCTGCTCGGCCAGTTGGCGCGCCTTGCGCTCCAGTTCGGCATTAGCCTCCCGCAGCGTGGCCTGCTGCGACTTGAATTCGCCTTCCAGCTGCTGCGCCTGCTGCCGCAACAGCATCTCGGTGCCGGAGGCAGTTTCGATCGAATTGAACACGATGCCGAGGCCTTCGGCCAGTTGGTCGAGGAAGTTCAGGTGGATCGCCTGGAAGGTCTCGAACGCGGCCAGTTCGATCACCGCCTTGACCTGGTCCTCGAACAGGATCGGCAGCACGACAATGTTGCGCGGACTGGCCTGGCCGAGGCCGGAAACGATCTGGACATAGTCCGCCGGCACGCTGGTGATCAGCAGGCGCTGCTTTTCGAACGCCGCCTGGCCCACCAACCCCTCGCCGATGCGCCACTCATGCGACAGGTTCTTGCGCTCCTGGTAGCCGTAGCTGGCGGTCAGCGCCAGGCGCGCAGTGCTCTCCCCGGCCTGCTCCTTGCGCGCCGCTTGCATCAGGTACAGGACTGCGTGCTGCGACCCTACCAGCGGCGCCAGTTCGGACAACAGCATGCGTGCGACCGTCACGATGTCGCGCTGTCCCTGCAGCATGCGTGTCAGCCGCGCCAGGTTGGTCTTGAGCCAGTCCTGTTCGGTATTGCGCTCGGTGGTTTGCTTCAGGTTGAGGATCATCTGGTTCAGGTTGTCCTTCAGGTCGGCCACCTCGCCGCGCGCGGCGACCTGGATGGAGCGGCCCAGGTCGCCCTTGGTCACCGCCGTCGCGACCTCGCCGATCGCCCGCACTTGGGTCGACAGATTGGCCGCCAGCTGGTTGACGTTGTCGATCAGGTCTTTCCAGCTGCCGGCCGCGCTCGGCACGACCGCCTGACCGCCGAGCCGCCCCTCCACCCCGACCTCGCGCGCGACGCGCGTCACTTCGCCGCAGAAACTGTTGAGCTGGTCGACCATCAGGTTGATGGTTTCCTTCAGCCGCAGGATTTCGCCCTTGACGTCGACCGTGATCTTGCGCGACAGGTCGCCCTCGGCGACCGCGGTGGTCACTTCGGCGATGTTGCGTACCTGGCCGGTGAGGTTGCTCGCCATCAGGTTGACGTTGTCCGTCAGTTCTTTCCAGACGCCCGAGGCGCCGATGACCCTGGCCTGCCCGCCCAGCTTGCCTTCGGTGCCGACCTCGCGCGCCACCCGCGTCACCTCGCTCGAAAAACTGTTGAGCTGGTCGAGCATCGTGTTGATGGTGCGCGCATTCTTCAGGAACTCTCCCTTCAGGGCGCGCCCGTCGATTTCAAGCAGCGTGCTTTCGGTGAGCGTGCCGCGCGCCACCGCACCGATCACCCGCCCCACTTCGCGCACCGGCTGGACCAGGTTGTCGATCATGGAATTGATCGCGTTCAGTTTCACGCCCCAGGCGCCATCGGTCCGGTCGAGCTTCATGCGTTCGCCGAGCTTGCCGTCGGTGCCGACCGCGAACGAGACCTGTTCGACGCCCCTTGCGAATTTCTCGTGGATGATGGCGATGTCGTTGACGGTGTCGGCGATCTTGCCATCGATGCCGGTCCAGTCGTGTGGCAGGCGGGTGCCGAAATCGCCGTCGCGCACCCCGACCAGGGCCTGCAACAGCATCGACTGCCTGCCCTGCCCATCGCCAAGGTGCTCATACCCCCCCTGGTCGTGCGCGCGGCGGCTGTGCGCGCGCCGTTCCGGAATTGCCAGTTCTTGATTCATGGCGGTGCCCCTGTCGAAGTCTGCGGCAGGCTGAACGGTCCGCGCCTGAGCATTGCCAGCGCATCCTCGTCCGACACCGCCGCACTGAAATAATTGCCCTGAAACTCATCGCACCCATGCGCAGTCAGGAACGCTATCTGGGCCTCAGTCTCCACCCCTTCCGCGATCACGGTCAGGTTCAGCACGTGCGCGAGGGTGATGATGGCGACCACGATCGCTGCATCGCTGGGATCGGTGGCGATGTCGCGAACGAAGGAAGTGTCGATCTTGAGCTTGTCGATCGGGAAGCGTTTCAGGTAAGCCAGTGACGAATAGCCGGTGCCGAAGTCGTCGATCGAGATCGTCATGCCCATCGCGTGAATGTCGTTCAGGATGTCGATCGTATGCAGCGCGTCGGTCATGACGCCCGTTTCCGTCAGTTCGACCTCGAGCAAGGATGGCTCGATGCCGGCCGCCCGTGCCGCCGCTTCGAGCCGGTTGGCGATATCCTCCCTGCGAAACTGCAGTGCCGACACATTGACGGCAATCGGAATGTTGTCGATGCCCTGCGTCCGCCAACCCTGCAGCACGCTGGCGGTCTGCTCGATCGCGAAAGTGCCGATCGGCTCGATCCGGCCGCTTTCTTCGGCGATCGGGATGAATACGCTCGGTGCTATCCAGTCGCCTTCGTCCTGGGGCCAGCGGATCAGCGCTTCGAAGCTGGAGATTGCGCCCGTCCTTGCATTCACCTTGGGCTGATAGTGCATGATGAACTCGCCGGCGCCGATGGCGCGCTGAAGGGCGACGCCCAGGGCGAGTTTGCGGCTGGCCGCTTCCTGCATCTGCGCGGTGAAAAACGAATAGCGGCCGCCGCCACCTTGCTTGGCGTGGGACATCGCAATATCGGCGTTGCGCAGCAAGGTATCGGGATCGTGTCCGTCGTCCGGGAAAATGGCGACGCCGATGCTGGGAAAGATATGCAGTTCGCTGCCTTCGATCTGGCAAGCGGCGGAAACGGTGGCAATGATTTTTTCGGCCACCACTGCCGCGCCCTCTACCTGATGCAGCCCGACAAGCATCACGACGAATTTGTCCCCGGCCACGCGCGCAACCGTGTCGCCGTCGCGCACGCAGGCAATCAGGCGCTCGGCCACGTCCTGCAATACCCGGTCGCCGGCGGCATGGCCGAGCAAATCGTTGACCTCCTTGAAGCGGTCGAGATCGATGAACAGGATCCCAACCTGCGGATGCAACTGCTCGCGATGGGCGGTCGCCTGGCCCATGCGATCCATCAGCAGCAGGCGGTTGGGCAATCCGGTAAGGTCGTCATGGAAGGACTGGTGCAGGACATAGGCCTCCATCTCCTTGCGCTCGGTAATGTCGCGTGACACGACGACCAGTTGCGCGACCGCGCCCGATGCACCCCGGATGGAGTTCACGTCCGACTCGAAGTAATGTTCGGCGCGACCGAGTACGCGGTATTGCAAACGCAGGTTGCGGGCACTGGCGGCCGCGCTTGACAGCCCGGCCTTGACGCGTTCGCGATCATCGGCGTGCACGATATCGATATACCGCGTGCCTGGCTGGACCGCGTCGCCGAATTCGCTCTGACAACTCGGGCTCGCGTATTGCCACATGCCGGCACTGTCAAGCAGGGCGACGTAATCGCCCGCATGCTCGGCGATCAGGCGATCCGTCTCGGCGCAGGGGACGAGACTTTCGGGCTGCGGATGCATGCGCCCTTCGGTGCGCCGCGCGTTGTCCAGGCCGATGGCATGTTCGAATTCCTGTGCGAACGCCTGGCTGCGGGGTTGTCGATCCATGTCGGCCTGGCGCTGCAGCCGGCGGGCGGGGGCACTATCGATAAAGGCCTGTACTTTCGCCTTGAGCGCTTCCGGCGCGACAGGCATGAACAGGTAATCGGATGCGCCGATCTCGTACCCTTTCGCGCGGTCGAGATCCGTCGCCCGATGCGAGGTCAGGAAGATGATCGGGATGTCGCGCGAGCGCGGCCGCGAGCGAATCAGGCGGGCCGTGTCAAAGCCGTCGAGGCCGGCCATCTTGACGTCCATGAGGATCAGGCAGAAATCCTGCTTCAGGAGCCGCAGCAAGGCTTGCTCGCCCGAGCCGGCGGTGACGATGGCGGCTTCGAGGTCGCTGAGCACGGCCCGTAACGCGAACAATGCTCCGGGATCGTCGTTGACGACCAGGACGGCGACTTCGTCCTGGAGCGCCCCATCCGCGCCAGGACTGGATTCAACAATGCTCATTGTGCGGACTTGGCCGAATACGCGGCATGAGGGCCGCCACGCCGCTACTGATTCATGACCTTTTGGATTCTAGCGCAGTTAACTTCAAAATTCAGCGGGCCACGAACACCCGTACCAGCCGCCTCCGCTTGCACGACTTGCCGCGGATCGGCCAAAAAAATAGCCCACTCATCGGTGGGCTAGTTCTTGTTTATTCTGGAGGCGAGGACGGGAGTCGAACCCGTCTAGACGGCTTTGCAGGCCGCTGCATAACCGCTTTGCTACCTCGCCAGAGGATATGGTACTGCTGTTGACCTGGCCGGTTATGTGCCAACTCAACAGGAGAAGAAGGTCTTCTCTACATTCTTGGAGCGGGAGAAGAGTCTCGAACTCTCGACCTCAACCTTGGCAAGGTTGCGCTCTACCAACTGAGCTACTCCCGCTTAGGAGTTACTGCTAACCACACGCTTTTTGGAGCGGGAGAAGAGTCTCGAACTCTCGACCTCAACCTTGGCAAGGTTGCGCTCTACCAACTGAGCTACTCCCGCATGGAGTGTGTTTCTTTACCTGCTTACTGCTGCTCCGGAGTGGAGCGGGAGAAGAGTCTCGAACTCTCGACCTCAACCTTGGCAAGGTTGCGCTCTACCAACTGAGCTACTCCCGCATTCTGGAAACATCGATTATCTCAGAATTAGTGGCAATTTCCAAGACAACCCTTACTGCTTGCTACTGTCGACTGCTGCAAACTTTGGAGCGGGAGAAGAGTCTCGAACTCTCGACCTCAACCTTGGCAAGGTTGCGCTCTACCAACTGAGCTACTCCCGCTTTGTCTGTCGTTTGCTGCGATGTCGTCACAACAGGCAAGCATTATAGATGATCTGATCCGTACGTCAAGGATGACAGAGAAGTAATCTTACAGATTCCCGCCTTTTTCCTTAATCACCGGCCACGCTTTGCGCAGATAGTAGAACATCGACCACACCGTGAGGACGCCGGCGACCCATAACAGGATCTCGCCCCAGAAGTGAACGTCGATCCCGAACAGGGTGTCGTGGAACAGGAGCGCCGGGATCGCCACCATCTGGGCCGCGGTCTTCACCTTCCCCAGCGAACTCACGGCGACGGACTTGCGGGCGCCGATTTCGGCCATCCATTCGCGCAGGGCCGAGATCGTGATTTCGCGGCCGATGATGACGAAGGCGATGATCGCGTTCACGCGGTCGAGCTGGACCAGCACCAGCAGCGCCCCGGCCACCATCAATTTGTCCGCGACCGGATCGAGGAAGGCGCCGAAGGCCGAGGTTTCGTTCCAGCGGCGTGCCAGGAAGCCGTCGAACCAGTCGGTGATCGCGGCCACGATGAAGACCAGGGTGGCAGCCAGGTTGCGGTCGGCGACCGGCAGCCAGTGCGTGGGGAGGTAGTAGACGCCGACAACGAGGGGAATGAGTGCTACACGTAACCAGGTCAGGAGAATCGGGATGTTGAAAGGCATAAGGGCGTGATCTGGCTTACCGTTGAAAAATGCGTGCGCCGCTAGTCTACATGGGTATTGCTTTTTAAACCAGTTGAGCTCGGCAGGGGCGAGGAGATGCGGTGGCGGGATGCAGGCACCGTAACGCGTGGAGTCGGGACTCCACGCGTTTGCAGCGTCGGCACAGAGTTGGCGATGACCTCCGCCCGATGCAAGCGTGAAGGGCATGAGCCTTCAATGCAACTGCCGATAAATCTCTTCCGCCAGCGCGGTCGAGATGCCCTCGACCTGGCACAGGTCTTCGACGCTGGCGTCGACCACGCCGCGCAGGCCGCCGAAGCGGGCCAGCAGGCGCTGGCGGCGCTTGGCGCCGATGCCTTCGATTTCCTCGAGACGCGAAGCCTGGCGCGTCTTGGCACGCTTGGCGCGCATGCCGGTAATGGCGAAACGGTGCGCCTCGTCGCGGATCAGGGCGACCAGCATCAGGGCGGCCGACTCCTTGCCCAGCTCCTGGGGTGCGCGGCCGTCGGCGAAGATCAACGTTTCCAGGCCGACCCGCCGGCCTTCCCCCTTCGCCACGCCGACGATCAGGCCGATGTCCAGGCCCAGTTCGGACAATACCTGGCGCGCCATCTCGACCTGGCCCTTGCCGCCGTCGACCAGCACGACGTCGGGCATCACGCCGTCGCCGCTCGCCACTTTTTCGTAGCGGCGCATCAGCACCTGCCGCATTGCCGCATAGTCGTCGCCCGGCGTGATGCCGTTGATGTTGTAGCGCCGGTATTCGCCGTTCTGCATCGCGTGGTGGTGGAACACCACGCAGGATGCCTGGGTCGCCTCCCCTGCCGTGTGGCTGATGTCAAAGCATTCGATGCGCAAGGTGTCGAGATCGGTCGCGTCCAGCGACAAGGCCTCGGCCAGTGCGCGCGTGCGCGACTGTTGCGACCCTTGTTCAGACAGCAGGCGGGCCAGCGAGATCTCGGCGCCCTTTTGAGCAAGCTCAAGCCACTGGCGGCGCTGGCCCTGCGGCTGGAAGATCAGGTTGATGCGGTGACCACACTGCTCGATCAGCGCCACCATCAGTTCCGGCTGGTCGAACTCGATGTTCAGGATCAGGGTGCCCGGGATGAATTTGTCCGTGTAGTGCTGGACCAGGAAGGCGGCCAGCACTTCGCATTCGATCGACAGCTCGGCGATCGCCTCGCCGACCTGGGTCGGGAAATAGGCGCGGTCGCCCAGGTGGCGTCCGCCGCGCACCATGGCGAGATTGACGCAGGCGCGCCCGCCCTGCACCACCACGGCGATGACGTCGACGTCGGCGTCGCCCGTCGTTTCCATGCTCTGCTGGTGCAGCACGCGCGAGAGCGACTGGATCTGGTTGCGCACGCCGGCCGCCTGCTCGAACATCAGTTTTTCGGCGAAGCCGTGCATTTTGCCCTGCAGGTCTTCCATGACCTCGGTCTGGCGCCCGCGCAGGAACTTCGCGGCGTTCTCGACATCTACCTTGTAGGCTTCCTTGTCGATGAGGTTGACGCAGGGCCCGCTGCAGCGGCCGATCTGGTGCAGCAGGCAGGGACGCGTGCGGTTGGCGAACACGCTGTCCTCGCAGGTGCGCAGCATGAACACCTTCTGCAGGATCTGCATGGATTCCTTGACCGCCCAGGCGCTTGGGAAAGGGCCGAAATACTGGTTCTTCTTGTCCAGGGCGCCGCGGTAATACGCCATGCGCGGGAAATCGCCGCCCGTGATCTTCAAATAGGGATAGGACTTGTCGTCGCGGAACAGGATGT
This sequence comes from Massilia sp. LXY-5, assembly GCF_059801075.1. Classification (NCBI taxonomy): domain Bacteria; kingdom Pseudomonadati; phylum Pseudomonadota; class Betaproteobacteria; order Burkholderiales; family Oxalobacteraceae; genus Massilia; species Massilia sp. LXY-5. The sequence goes on along the minus strand of NZ_JBNNEH010000002.1, from coordinate 748,441 downwards.
TGTAGCGCGGCTTCAAAGCCTTGATCAGGTTGTTTTCCAGGATCAGGGCTTCGGCTTCGCTGTGCGTGACCGTCGTTTCCAAATGGGCGATCTGGGACACCATCATCGCGATGCGCGGGCTCGACAGGTTCTTCTGGAAATAACTCGACACGCGGTTCTTCAGGTTGCGGGCCTTGCCGACGTAGAGCACGTTCTGGTTGGCGTCGAAATAGCGGTAGACACCAGGCAGGCCGGGCAGCTTGGCAACGGTCGCCAGCACCTGCTCGCGCGCCGACAGGCTGGGCTGCACGGGGTCAAGGGCGTCGCCCTTGAGGGTCGCCGTCAGCTCTTCCTTCATTACCTGCCAGGCGTCGGGACGGGCGCGCGGGGCGGAGCCCTCGGCTCGCTTGCCTCTGGCGGGCTTGCCCTCGACGGGATGCGGCGCAGGCATGGCGGCCCCGCCCGCGGCCGCATAGGCGATCGGCGCTTCCGCCACCTCATGGGCAGGCTTGTTGTCTGGCGCCGGGTCCTCCGGCAACTCGTTCGAATCCACTTCCTGGGTCACTGGCGTATCACTTATCTGATGACGATGGCGCGGCGTCCTGCGTTACGATCACGAAGGCAACACCGTAATCAGCCTCGTCGCTGATCGTTACCTGCGCGCTCAGGCGGTGCTCGCGCATGAATTCCTCGAGCGCGCCGCTGCAGACGATCATCGGCTTGCCGCTCGGGGCGTTGAGCATTTGCGCCGAGCGCCAGGTCATGGGCATGCGCATGCCCAGGCCGATCGCCTTCGAGAACGCTTCCTTGGCCGAAAAGCGCGTGGCCAGGAAACGCAGGCCGCGCACTTCGCTGCGCGCGCGCCGCGCATGGTATTTCTCGAGTTCCTGTGGCCCGAGGATTTTTTCCGCGAAACGTGGGCCGCTGCGCGCGAGCGCGGCCTCGACACGCGAGATCTGGACGATGTCGGTGCCGATGCCATAAATCATGTCAACCCCTCGCTCACTGTGCCCCCAGCGTCACGCCCACGCGCGCGGCAACCATGATCGCCTTCATTTCGCGCACGGCGTTTTCCCAGCCGGCGAACAAGGCGTGGGCCACGATCGCGTGGCCGATGTTCAGTTCGGCGATGTCGCGGATCGCGGCAACCGGCTGCACGTTGGTGTAGTGCAGGCCATGGCCGGCGTTCACGACCAGGCTGTGCTTCACGCCGGCTGCCACGCCGGCCTTGATGCGCTCCAGTTCGTGCAGCGCCTCGGAAGCTTCCGCCTCGGCATAGCGCCCGGTGTGCAGCTCGATCACGGTGGCGCCGGTGCGGGCCGCGGCTTCGATCTGCTGTTCGTCGGCATCGATGAAGAGCGAGACGCGGATGCCCTCGCCTTTCAGCTGCTTCACCGCCGTCTCGACTTCCTTGAAATAGCGGATGACGTCGAGGCCGCCTTCGGTCGTGACTTCCTCGCGCCGCTCCGGCACCAGGCAGACGTCCTGTGGACGCACCTGGCAGGCGAAGTCGATCATCTCCTGCGTGACCGCCGCTTCCAGGTTCATGCGGGTGGCCAGCTGCGGGCGCATCGCCAGCACGTCGGCGTCCTTGATGTGGCGCCGGTCTTCGCGCAGGTGCAGCGTGATCAGGTCGGCGCCGGCCTGCTCGGCCAATAAGGCGGCGCGCAGCGGGTCCGGATAGACGGTGCCGCGCGCGTTACGCACGGTGGCGATGTGGTCGATGTTGACGCCCAGGTCGATGACCGGGCCGACGGGTTGCAGGAAGCTCATGGTTGTTTAGGTTTTATAACTGCATCAAATCGATCAAAATCTGCCGCGTATTCAAGGGCACCCCGCCCAGGTGGTGCGCCAGCAGGAAGCGCATCAATTGCTTGCTCTGCGCCTGCGTCGCCGGATCGGCGTAATCCTCGCGCTCCATGTCGAGCAGGGTCTTGCCGGAAACAACCGGCCAGACATCGGACACGCGCGCTTCGCGGGCGCCACGCTCGGGATCGACCACGTAATCGAGCGCGGCGTCGACCGTCTCGCGCGTCGTCGTCGAGCGTTTCAGGTCGGCCGCGACGCCCGTTTCCTTAAGTAAGGCCCGTTCGAACTTTCGCAAGGCAATTTGTGCGGGCTCGTCGTGCGCCAGCTCGTTCAGCGTCGAAATGTAGTGGTCGAACAGCGCCCGGTGCGGATCATCGCGCGCCAGCAATTTCACCAGCAATTCGTTCAGGTAGAAGCCGCACAGCAAGGCGGTGCGTTCGATGGGCAGCATGCCGCCGACCCATTCGGCGTCGATCAGGGTGCGCAGTTCGGACTTGCCGCTCCAGGACACCGACAAGGGCTGGAAAGTCTGCAGCACCCCGCGCAGTTTGGAGAGCGGCCGCTTCGCGCCCTTCGCCACGACTGCAACGCGCCCATGGTCGCGTGTAAACAGGTCGACGATGAGGCTCGTTTCCTTGTAGGGATAGCTGTGCAGCACGAATGCAGGCTGGCCGTTGACACGGACCTGGCTGAGGGGCGCGCGGCTGCGCCGGGGCACGGGCGCAGAGCCCTCGGCCGCCGTCTTGTCGGGATCGAGAGGAGTGTCGAGGCTCGTCATGCGGTGGGGGAAGTCCTCCGGGGGCTTACTCGTAGCCGTAGGCGCGCAGGCCCGCTTCGTTGTCGGCCCAGCCGGACTTGACCTTGACCCAGATCTCCAGGTACACGGGGCCGCCGAACAGCTTTTCCATGTCGAGGCGCGACTGAGTCGAGATTTCCTTCAGGCGCGCACCCTTGTTACCGATGATCATCGATTTGTGGGTATCGCGCTCGACCAGGATGGCGGCGAAGATGCGGCGCAGATTCCCTTCCTGCAGGAATTGCTCGATGATCACCGTGCTCGTGTAAGGCAGCTCGTCGCCCAGCAGGCGGAACACTTTCTCGCGCACGATCTCGGCCGCAAGGAATTTCTCGCTGCGGTCGGTGATGTCGTCCGGGCCGAACACGGGCGGATTTTCGGGCAGGTGGCTGCGGATCTCGCGTTCGAGCGAATCGATCTGGAAGCGCAACTTGGCCGACACCGGCACGATGGCCGTGAAGTCGCGCAGGGACGCGACCTTCTGCGCGAAGGGCATCAGGGTCGCCTTGTCCTTCATGTGGTCCGACTTGTTGATGACCAGGATCACGGGCACGTTCTTCGGCAGCAGGTCCAGCACTTGCTGGTCGGCCGGGCCGAAGCTGCCGGCCTCGATCACGAACAGGACGACGTCCGAGGCGGTCAGCGTGTTCGAGACAGTTTTATTGAGCGTTTTGTTCAGTGCATTCGCATGACGGGTCTGGAAGCCGGGCGTATCGACATAGATAAACTGGGCGTCGTCATGGGTCTGGATGCCGGTGATGCGGTGGCGCGTGGTTTGCGCCTTGCGCGAGGTGATCGACACCTTGGCGCCGATCAACTGGTTCATCAGCGTCGACTTGCCCACGTTCGGGCGGCCGACGATGGCGATGTAGCCGCAGCGGAACCCTTGCGGCGAGGCGCCGCCGCTGGCGTCCTTGCGGTCGGCAAAGAAGGCGTTCAGGTCGGCGCCCTGCTCTTCACCTGCGTCGTTCTGGGGAAGGTCCTGGCCGGGCGTGTTGTCGGGGGTGTGGTCTTCGGTATTCATACTGAGCTTCTTCATGCCTGTTTGGTCGGAACGGCGAGTGGCGCGTCTGCGGCCTCGTCGCCCTGGATGGTGGCGATGCCGGCCAGCTTGAGCTGGGCGGCACGCGGCTTGGCCTTGCGGCCGGCGGCCGGGGTCTTGCGCAGCGCCTGTTCGGCTGTTTCCAGCGCCAGGCGCGCGGCGGCCTGTTCGCCGGCGCGGCGGCTGCCGCCGCGGCCGAAGACCTGGATGCCGAGTTTCGGTACCAGGCATTCGATTTCGAATTCCTGGCTGTGGGCGGCGCCATGGGTGGCGATCACGTTATAGGTAGGCAAGGAAATCTTGCGGCTTTGCAGGAATTCCTGCAGCAGCGTCTTGGCATCCTTGCCGAGGGTGCGCGGGTCGACCGTGTCGAGCAAGGGAATGTAGAAAGCACGGATGACGTCGCGCGCGGCATCGAAACCGGCGTCGAGGAAGATGGCGCCGAGCAGGGCCTCGAGCGTGTCGGCCAGGATAGAGGGACGGCGGAAGCCGCCCGATTTCAGCTCGCCTTCGCCCAGGCGCAGGAATTGCGACAGTTCAAGCCTGGTCGCGATTTCGAAGAGCGACTGCTGCTTGACGAGATTGGCGCGCAGGCGCGACAGGTCGCCCTCGTCGAGGTGGCTGAAGCGTTCGTACAGGATCGAGGCCACGACGCAGTTCAGGATCGAGTCGCCCAGGAATTCGAGGCGTTCGTTATGCAGGCTGCTATGGCTACGATGTGTCAGGGCCTGCTGCAAGAGGCCAGCATCCCGGAACGTATAAGCCAAGCGTGTTTGCAATAACTGAAGATTCATTGTCGATGTATTGTAGTACGGCCGCAGCGAAGGCGGCGCTTCCTGCTCGGTTGGGCGGCGCCGGACGGCGCGCGCCATGGTGGTTCGCCTGCGCAGGCCGTGGCCGCGGGGGCCGCCCTGCCCGGCTCGTGTCGAACCGTCGCGGCCGGATGGCGGATCAGTTCGCGCCGTCCGCTTTCGCCGCGACGACGCCGCTCGGGTCGGTCGTGCCATCGTAATCGATGACAAGGGTGGCGCGTTCGGTCAGGGGAATGCGTTTTTCGTAGGCGAAGCTGATTTGCGGACTGCCGCCTTCGTTACTGATGACGAGGTCGCGGCCGCGAATCGCTTCGACGTTGTTGACTTCGGCAGACTTGTCGAACGCTTGCCGCATCTCGGACACGCTGCCGCCGGCAGCCTTGGCGCGCGCCATGGCGTCGCGGACGGCGCGGAATTCGAGATAGGACGGGACGATCTTGATCGCCAGCAGGGCGAACACGCCCAGCACCATCAACACCAGGATCAGCCCGGTGAGCGACATTCCCTGCTGCCTGTTCAGCGCCACCTGTTTGCGGTCGTGCATCATTGCTCCTTGCCGAGATCGAACACAGCCTTATTTAATACCGCCGATGCGCTTCGGATCGCCGAAGTTCATCCAGACCAGGAAGGCCTTGCCGACGATATTCTTGTCGGGGACAAAACCCCAGTACCGGCTGTCCGCGCTGTTGTCGCGGTTGTCGCCCATCATGAAGTAGTTGCCTGCCGGTACGGTACAGGTAAATTTATCATACGAATAGTCGCAGGCATCGCGGTGCGGGAAGTTCTCCACGCCGTCGAGGTTGAAGGAGCGTGCCGGATCCGTGTTCAGGATGCGGTGTTCCATGCCCGGCAGTTTTTCCACGAACTGCTTGTGGTAGACCGGCCGTTCGTCGTCCAGGTATTCGTCGAGCGGGGTGTACTGCACCGGCACGCCGTTCACGGTCAGGCGCTTGTTTTCGTAGGTGATCTTGTCGCCCGGCACACCGATGACGCGCTTGATGTAGTCCTGGCTCATGTCCTTCGGATACTTGAAGACCATCACGTCGCCGCGCTGCGGATCGTTGATCTCGATGATCTTCTTGTTGACGATCGGCAGACGGATGCCGTAGGTGTACTTGTTCACGAGGATCAGGTCGCCGACCAGCAGGGTCGGCACCATCGAGCTCGACGGGATCTTGAACGGTTCCCACAGGAAGGAACGCAGGAAGAACACCAGCGCGATCACCGGGAAAAAGCTGCCCGAGTACTCGACCCAGGTCGGCTGGCGCAGGTGCGCCGCCTCGATTGCCGCGCGGTTGCCGTTGTTGTCGACCTTGATGCCGTCCGCAATCAGCTTGGCCGTGCGGGCATCGTATTCGGCCAGCGCGGCGTCCGCGGCGGCCCGGCGTTGCCTGGCCAGGACGAAGACGTCCAGGAACCAGACGACGCCCGTGACCACCATGAGTACGAACAGAATAAGCGCAAAATTCCCCAGGATTGGTTGCAGGTTCATTTATCTTCCACTTGAAGGATGGCGAGGAAGGCTTCCTGTGGAATCTCCACCGAACCAACCTGTTTCATGCGTTTTTTACCGGCTTTTTGTTTCTCAAGCAGTTTCTTCTTGCGGCTGATGTCGCCGCCGTAGCACTTCGCCAGCACGTTCTTGCGCAGCGCCTTGACGTTTTCGCGCGAGATGATGGTGGCGCCGATCGCCGCCTGGATGGCCACGTCGAACATCTGGCGCGGGATCAGTTCGCGCATTTTCGCTGCTACCTGACGCCCGCGGTACGGCGCGTTGGCGCGGTGCACGATGATCGCCAGCGCATCGACCTTTTCGCTGTTGATCAGCATGTCGACCTTCACCACGTCGGCCGAGCGGTATTCCTTGAACTCGTAGTCCATCGAGGCATAGCCGCGCGAGGTCGACTTCAGGCGGTCGAAGAAGTCGAGCACGATTTCCGCCATCGGGATTTCGTAGTGCAGTTTCACCTGGCGGCCGTGGTAGGCCATGTCCATCTGGATGCCGCGCTTGCCGTTACAGAGCGTCATCACCGAGCCGACATATTCCTGCGGCATGTAAAGGTTGACGTCGACGATCGGCTCGCGCACTTCGTTGATCTTCGATGGTTCCGGCATCTTCGACGGGTTGTCGACGCGAATAACCGTTCCGTCGCGCATCTCGACCTCGTAGACCACGGTCGGGGCCGTCGTGATCAGGTCCATGTCGAATTCGCGCTCGAGGCGTTCCTGCACGATTTCCATGTGCAGCAGGCCCAGGAAGCCGCAGCGGAAGCCGAAGCCCAGCGCCTGCGACACTTCCGGCTCGTACATCAGCGCGGCGTCGTTCAGCTTCAGCTTTTCCAGCGAGTCGCGCAGCGCGTCGTACTGGTTCGCTTCCACCGGGAACAGGCCGGCGAAGACCTGCGGTTGCACTTCCTTGAAGCCCGGCAGCGGGCTTGAGGCCGGACGGTTCGCCAGGGTCACGGTGTCGCCCACTTTGGCGGCGGTCAGTTCCTTGATGCCGGCGATGATGAAGCCGACCTGGCCCGCTTTCAGTTCCGGCAGCGAGACCGAGCGCGGCGTGAAGACGCCGATGTTCTCGACCAGGTTCACCGACTCGGTCGCCATCAGGAGGATCTTGTCCTTCGGACGCAGGGTGCCGTTGACGACGCGCACCAGCATCACGACGCCGACGTAGGGGTCGTACCAGGAGTCGACGATCAGGGCCTGCAGCGGTGCGTCCGGGTCGCCCTTCGGCGGCGGGACTTTCGCGATCAGGGTTTCCAGCACGTCTTCCACGCCGAGGCCGGTCTTGGCCGAGCACACGGTCGCGTCGGACGCGTCGATGCCGATCACGTCCTCGATTTCCTTCTTGGCGTTCTCGGGATCGGCGTGCGGCAGGTCGATCTTGTTCAGGATCGGCACGACTTCCACGCCGAGGTCCAGTGCGGTGTAGCAGTTGGCGACCGTCTGCGCTTCCACGCCTTGCGAAGCGTCGACGACGAGCAGCGCGCCTTCGCAGGCGGACAGCGAGCGCGAGACTTCATAGCTGAAGTCGACGTGGCCCGGGGTATCGATCAGGTTCAGGTTGTAGACCTGGCCGTCGCGCGCCTTGTATTGCAGGGCAGCGGTCTGCGCCTTGATGGTAATGCCGCGCTCGCGCTCCAGGTCCATCGAGTCGAGCACCTGCGCGTCCATTTCGCGGTCCGACAGGCCGCCGCACAGCTGGATGATGCGGTCGGCCAGGGTCGATTTGCCGTGGTCGATGTGGGCGATGATGGAGAAGTTACGTATGTTGTTCATTAACAAAGCTCAAAACCAAAAAGGGGCGAAGCCGCCGACAGGCTGCCGGGCGGCGCCGCGAACTGCCGGCGCAATACGAAAAAGGCGCTTCGTGTGGGGCTGGTTCTCCCCAGGCGAGCGCCTTATCTCAACGTGTAAGCCTGTGTGCGAGGGACAAAAGCTTTTCCAAGCCAGGCATTTTACCGGATTTCAGGGTAGAAAGCCCGGTTTCTGTGGGAGGGCCGCTGGGGAGTCTTTGTGACCAGTAAGGTCGGCGCACCGCAGGGTGGGCTCTGCCCACGCGGTCGAACTCGTGCATACCGCCCCAGCTTGCGGGAAACGGTGCGGTTTGCATGCCGTGTTCCGCGTGGGCGGAGCCCACCCTACGAAGCCCGCACCAGCTCGCGGTCGAGATAGCGCCGTACCGCCTCGGCATCGAGAAAATAGTGACACAGCTCAGGCTCATCGAGCCGCCCATACAGCACCGGCACCAGCTCGTCGAAACGCTCCACCAGCGCCGGGTCGGCATCGACATCGATGACGTCGACCTCGAAGGCCTGCCCCGCCGGCGCCATGGCCTGCAGGGCGTTCAGCATATCCTCGCAAAGATGGCAGTAGCTGCGCGAATAGAGAGTAAAGCGCATCACTTGACCGGCTTGATGACGAGGTATTGCGTCACGTTCTCGCGCCGCACCAGCACCGCCACGCTCTTCTTCGGATCGAGCTTGCCGGCCAGCGCGTTGAACTGGGCCGCGTCCTTGATCTCGACATTGTTCATCTGCAGGATCAGGTCGCCCTCGCGCACGCCCGCCGCGGCCGCCCTGCCCTCGGCGCTGTCGACCACGACGCCGCCCTCGAGGCGCAGGCCGCGGCGCTGTTCGGCATTCAGGTTCGACACATGCAGGCCGAGCGCATTCGGCGCTGCGCCCGGCGCCGGCTTGTTCGGTTGCGGCTTGGGGGCGACCGCCTTTTCGTCTTCCAGCGCGACGATCGTCACCGGCACATCGATCTGCTGGCCGCGCCGCCAGACGGTGACCGTCGCGCGCGCGCCGACCTTGGTCGCGCCGACCAGGCGCGGCAGGTCGCGCGTGGTCTCGATCGCCTGGCCGTTGAACTTCAGGATGATGTCGCCGACCTTGATGCCGCCCTTTTCGGCCGGGCCGCCCGCTTCGACCATCGACACTTCGGCCCCGCGCGCCTTGCCCAGGCCCAGCGACTCGGCGACGTCGCGCGTGACTTCGCTGATCTGCACGCCCAGGCGGCCACGGGTGACGGTGCCGGTCTTCTTGAGCTGCTCGGCCACGCGCATGACCTCGTCGATCGGCACGGCGAAGGAAATGCCGTTGTAGGCGCCGGAAAGCGTGGCGATCTGCGAGTTGATGCCGATAACTTCGCCGCGCATGTTGATCAAGGGGCCGCCCGAATTGCCGGGATTGACGGCGACGTCGCTTTGAATGAGCGGCAGGTATTCGCCGGTGTCGCGCGACTTGGCCGAGATGATGCCGGCCGTCACCGTGTTATCGAGATTGAATGGCGAACCGATGGCGATCACCCACTCGCCGACCCGGATCTTGCTCGAGTCGCCGGTGCGCAGGTAAGGCAGATTGGTCGCGCTGACCTTCAGCAGGGCGACGTCGGAGCGCTTGTCCGAGCCCAGCACCTTGGCCTTGAATTCGCGGCGGTCGGTCAGCGTGACGGTCACTTCGTCGGCACCCTCGACCACGTGGGCATTGGTCAGCACATAGCCGTCGTCGGAAATAATGAAGCCGGAGCCGACGCCGCGCTGCACTTCTTCTTCCTGCTGCGGCTGCTGCTGGGGGGAGCGGCGGCGCGGAATCGGCTGGCCGAAGAAGCGGCGCAGGAATTCCTGCATTTCCTCTTCGCCCGGTCCGCCCTGCCCCATCCGTACACGCTCGGTGGTGCGGATGTTCACGACCGCGGGACCTGCCTTGTCGATCAGGTCGGAAAAGTCGGGCAGGCCCGTCACCACCGGGACCGGCACGGGAGCGGCGGCGCTAGCGGCAGTGGAAACGGAAAAGCCGGCGCACGCCAACAGCAGGGCCGACACGACTACGTTGGCAATTTTTTTGCTTGTCATGGAAGTCACGGTTGAGGACGGGGGAATTGACGTTATGGTAAGCCAAAAACCACCGTCTTGTCGCGCATCCGGCGGACGGGTGCGCGGCGCAGCCGCGGAAAAGGAGGCAAGGACCGCGCAGCGATCGTGGCGACGATCGCCGGCCGGCTTGCCGCAGAGGCAGGTGTCAGGACGAGGGTGTGGAGGCCGCCAGCACGCCAGGCTTGGCAAGCTCGGCCTCGACGAGGGGGCGGCGCGGATGCAGCGGCTCGGCCGCCAGGCGCGCGCTGAGGCGTGCCGCGAAGCCGGGCGAGAGATCGGCAGACTCTCCCGTGCGCAACACATCGCCGATCAGGTGATACACTTCCCACGCTGCCATTCCATCGGCCGTGCGCAGGGCTGCGCAGGCCAGTTCGTGGTCGTCTTTCGGCAATGCATCGTCGCTCAGGGCGGAGATACGTTCGCGGTTTTTTTTGTTCGTGTCCATCGGTCGTTCCAGTAGCTGTTGATCCAAAAAGTGGTCCAGTTTTCAGGGAGGCGAGCGATCCATCTGCTTTGACCTTCCGCCCTCCTTGTTGTTGCGATAACGCTAGCTACCGACGTTTGTCAGCCGGAAAATCGAGCAAAGGCTTCAATTTTTCGGCGATGACTTCGCGCGCGCGAAAGATCCTGCTGCGCACGGTTCCAATTGGACACGCCATCACTTCGGAGATTTCTTCGTAGCTCAAACCCTCAATTTCGCGCAAGACAATTGCTGTCCGCAGTTCCAGCGGGAGCGCTTCCATTGCCGCATTGACCGTGTAGGCGATCTGCTTACTCGCTAACACTGATTCCGGTGTATTAATGTCTCGCAAGCTATCCGCATCGTCAAACGCTTCAGCGCGTTCCGTATCTGCCTCGGTCGAGGTCGGTGCGCGCCGGCCCTGTGTGACGAGATAATTCTTTGCCGTGTTGATGCCGATCCGATACAACCAGGTATAAAACGCGGACTCGCCGCGGAAATGGCGCAAGGCGCGAAAGGCCTTGATGAAGGTTTCCTGCACCACGTCCTCGGCTTCGGCAGGGTCGTGCACGAGGCGCGACACCAGCCGCATCAGCCTACGCTGATACTTCGCCACCAGCAAGTCGAACGCCTGCCTGTCGCCGGCCTGGACGCGTTCGACCAGCAGTTGATCACCCTCGCGTTCTGTCGTCACTGACCGTGTCCCGTTGGGGCCTGCGCCGACGGGAGAATCGTATCTCCTCCCTGTCTAAGAGTTGGCCCGCTGCAATAAGTTCAAAGTATTTCGGATGTCGTTGCCGCTCGCCCGGGGTGCCTGCCCAGCGTGCCGATCACCACGCGTAGCGCCCGGTAGTCGGATGGCGGCAGGCTGTCGCGCAGCACCGGGACGAGGTGCCTGGTACCGGCCTCGTCGGCCAGATGCAGCAGCAGCATCGAAGGCCAGACCAGGCTTGCGGGCAACAGTGTGACCACCCGTCCGTCGGAGGCCGGCGGTTCGGCTCCCATCTCCTGTTGTACCGTCAGGCGGATGGTGCCGGTTCCAGATACATCAATCCGGTGCGTCTTTGTCGTGCTCGCCCATCGGTGCAGCAAACTGAGCGCTGCAAGCAGGAAAAAAGCGACGCAAAAAGGGGCGCCGGCTAAGCGGCCCGGCAACACCATGCCGACGAGAGTGGCGGCGCATAGCTGCGCCAGCGCGAACAGCAGGAGGCCTGCGCGCAAACGGCGTGACGGCGCAACACGTGCGGACACGGCAAGGGACACGATATGAAGGGAAAGTGAAACGGAACGCCTGCCGCGCGCGGGGTGCGGCAGGGTCAGGCGTCCAATACCTTAGACAGGACCGGGCGCAGCAGGTTCAGACATAAGCTGCAAAAAAACAAATCGACACCACTCGGGTGTCGATCTGTCTTGTTCACATGCTCGAACTTCAGACCTTGGCGAAGACGAGGGTACCGTTGGTACCGCCGAAGCCGAACGAGTTCTTCACGGCATAGTCGATCTGCATGTCGCGGGCGGTGTTCGCCACGAAGTCGAGATCGCAGGCCGGATCCTGGTTGAACAGGTTGATCGTCGGCGGCGAGACCTGGTTGTGGATCGCCAGCACCGTGAACACCGACTCGAGGCCGCCAGCGCCGCCCAGCAGGTGGCCGGTCATCGACTTGGTCGAGTTGACCACCAGCTTGTGGGCATGGTCGCCGAAGGTACGCTTGATCCCCTGCACTTCAGCCAGGTCGCCCAGCGGCGTCGAGGTGCCATGCGCATTGACGTAGTGCACCTGGTCGGCATTGATGCCGGCATTGGCCATGGCGGAGACCATGCACCGGCTCGCGCCGCTGCCGTCTTCCATCGGCGCCGTGATGTGGTGGGCGTCCGCGCTCATGCCAAAGCCCAGCAGCTCGGCGTAGATCTTCGCGCCGCGTGCCTTCGCATGTTCGTACTCTTCCAGCACCATGACACCGGCGCCCTCGCCCAGCACGAAGCCGTCGCGGTCGCGGTCCCAAGGACGCGAAGCCGTGGCCGGATCCTCGTTGCGCGAGGACAGCGCGCGTGCCGAGGCGAAACCGCCCAGGCCCAGCGGCGAGATGGTCGACTCGGCACCGCCGGCGATCATCACGTCGGCGTCGCCGTATTCGATCAGGCGGCCAGCCGCGCCGATGCAATGCAGGCCGGTGGTGCAGGCCGTGACGATGGCCAGGTTCGGACCGCGCAACCCGAATTTGATCGAGAGGTCGCCCGAGATCATGTTGATGATCGAAGCAGGCACGAAGAACGGCGAAATGCGGCGCGGGCCGCGCTTGTCGTATTCGTCCTTCTGCTCTTCGATGCGCGGCAAGCCGCCGATGCCCGAACCGACGATCACGCCGATACGGTCTGCATTCTCTTCGGTGACTTCAATCCCGGAATCCTGCAGCGCCTCGATACCCGCTGCCATGCCGAAATGGATAAACGTATCCATGTTGCGGGCTTCCTTGGCGGGGATGACATCCTCGATATTGAAGCCTTTGACTTCGCCGGCAAAGCGGGTCGAAAACGGCGTTGCATCGAACCTGGTGATGTTGGCAATGCCCGACTTGCCAGCCAGCGCTGCGCTCCACGCATCGGCAATGTTATTGCCGATAGGTGAAACGCAGCCCAGGCCGGTAATGACAACGCGGCGGTTGCGTGAACGGCTCAAGCGATTCTCCCGAAAACTAAAACAGCTTAGGCCCGCTTAGGCCTTAACGTGCGCGGTCGCGTAGTCGATCGCCTGCTTGACGGTGGTGATTTTCTCAGCCTGCTCGTCAGGGATTTCCATTTCGAACTCGTCTTCCAGGGCCATCACCAGCTCAACGGTGTCCAGGGAATCGGCGCCGAGATCGTCAACGAACGAGGACTCGATTTTGATGTCGGCTTCTGCAACACCCAGTTGCTCAGCGACGATTTTTTTAACGCGTTGTTCGATATCCGACATGTTATGGCTCCATTAGGTATGTGTTGCGGAAAGTGCGCGCATTTTATCAGGTTTGCGCGCTGAAAAACTATTTTCGGCGTCTGACGCTAATTCAGCCGAAACTCCTGCTAAAAGATGAGATTCTGCCGTGATGTAAATGGGGCGAAATTCAATCGTACGCCCCGTGCCGGCAGACTTTCAGTCAATTCATGTACATGCCGCCATTCACGTGCAGCGTGGTACCGGTGACATAAGCCGCGGTCGGACCGGCCAGGAAAGCCACCGCATGGGCGATGTCTTCCGGCTGGCCGAGACGGCCCAGCGGGATTTGCGTGAGCAGCGCTTCGTGCTGGCCTTCGCCCAGACCCTTGGTCATGTCGGTATCGATGAAGCCCGGCGCGACGCAATTGACGGTGATGTTGCGGCTGCCGATTTCGCGTGCCAGTGCGCGCGTCATGCCGGCCACGCCGGCCTTGGCGGCGGCGTAGTTCATCTGGCCCGGGTTGCCGGACGAACCGACGACCGAGGTGATGTTGATGATGCGGCCTTGCTTGGCCTTCATCATGCCGCGCAGCACGGCGCGCGAGAGGCGGCCGACGGCGGTGAGGTTGGTCGCGATGACGCTGTCCCATTCCTCGTCCTTCATGCGCATGGCCAGGTTGTCCTGGGTAATGCCGGCATTGTTGACGAGGATGGACAGGCTGCCGAAGCCCTTCTGCACCTCGTCGATGACGGCCGTGCAGCGCGCTGCGTCGGTGACGTCGAGCACGAGGCCCTTGCCTCCGAATTCGGCCAGGTATTCGGTGATGGCCGCCGCGCCGGATTCGCTGGTAGCGGTGCCGACGACTTTTGCGCCTTGACGGGCCAGTTCGAGAGCGATGGCTTTGCCGATGCCGCGCGAGGCACCGGTGACGAGAGCGACTTGGTTCTCCAGATTCATTCTGTTCCTTTACTTGAAACGATGTTGACGCTCAGGCGCCCTTGACGGCTGCCAGCACGCGCTCGAGCGCGGCCTGGTCCGTCAGGGCTTCGCCGACGAGCACCGGATCGATGCGTTTCGCCATGCCGATCAGGGTCTTGCTCGGGGCGCATTCGATGACTTGCGTGACTCCCTCGGCCGCCATTTTCTGCATGGTCTCGACCCAGCGCACCGGGCCGGCTGCCTGGCGCACCAGGGCATCCTTGATCGCCTCCGGGTCTTTCAGGATAGCCACGTCGACGTTGTTGATCAAATCGATACGCGGCGCATTGAAACTCAGTTTTTCCATGTACTCGCGCAGGCGGTCCGAAGCAGGCTTCAGCAGCGAGGAGTGGAACGGCGCCGAGACGGCCAGCTTCATGGCGCGCTTGGCGCCCTTCGCCTTGGCGATCTCGCAGGCGCGGTCGATCGCGGCGGCGTGGCCGGCGATCACGATCTGGGTCGGCTCGTTGAAATTCACGGCTTCGACCACGTCGCCCTGGGCTGCCTCGGCACAGACGGCGCGCACGTCGTCAGCGGACAGACCGAGCACGACGGCCATGCCGCCCTGCCCGACCGGCACCGCTTCCTGCATCGACTGGGCGCGGAAGCGCACCAGCGGCACCGCGTCCTTGAAATCGATCACGCCGGCGGCTACCAGGGCCGAGTATTCGCCGAGGCTGTGGCCGGCCACGATGGCGGGCACGGGGCCACCGGCCGCGATCCAGGCGCGGTACACGGCCACGGCGGCGGTCAGCATGACCGGCTGGGTGTTGGTGGTGAGGTCGAGGTCTTCCTTCGGGCCTTCGGCGATCAGCTTGCCGATGTCCAGGCCGAGGGCATCGGATGCCTCGGCGACGGTCTGCTCGACCACGGCGTTACCGGCGAAGCCGTTCAGCATGCCGACCGCTTGCGCGCCCTGGCCGGTGAACAGGAATGCGAATTTGCTCATCTTGTTATGTTCCTCGTATTGAAGCTTACTGCGTTACATGCGCGCGAGGACGGCGCCCCAGGTAAAGCCGCCGCCGACGCCTTCCATCAGGATATTGTCGCCTGCTTTGATGCGACCGTCGCGCACGGCAAGGTCGAGCGCCAGCGGGATCGAGGCGGCCGAGGTATTGCCATGCTCGTCGACGGTGACGACCATGCGCTCGAGCGGCAGGCCGAGTTTCTTGGCCGTGCTCTTCATGATGCGGATATTCGCCTGGTGCGGGATCAGCCAGTCGACATCGGATGGCGCCATCTGGGCCGCGTCCAGCACTTCGGTCGCGACTTCTTCGAGCACGGTGACGGCCAGCTTGAACACGGCCTGGCCATCCATGTGCAGGAAGCCGCCGCTGGCCGGGCTGCCGGCCGGGCTCGGCGGGATCGACAGGATGTCGGAATGGGTACCGTCGGCGTGCAGCTTGGCGGCCAGGATGCCCGGCTCCTGCGAAGCGCTCATGACCACGGCGCCGGCGCCGTCGCCGAACAGCACGCAGGTGGTGCGGTCTTCGAAATTCAGGATGCGCGAAAACACTTCCGAACCGATCACCAGCACCGTCTTGTGCATGCCGGCCTTGATGAAGGCGTCGGCGGTCGCAACCGCGTAGACGAAGCCGCTGCAGACGGCCTGCACGTCGAAGGCGGCGCTATGGTTGGTCATGCCGAGCTTGCGCTGGACGATGCAGGCGGTGCTCGGGAAGCTGCCCTGGAAATCCGGCGTCGAGCTGGCCACGATCACCATGTCGATATCGGTTGCGCTCTTGCCCGCAGCCTCGAGGGCGCGCTGGGCCGCTTCGACGGCGAGGTCGGACGAGTTCTGGTCGGCCGCTGCATAGTAGCGCGCGGAAATGCCGCTGCGCGAGCTGATCCATTCGTCCGAGGTCTCGATGCCCTTGGCGGCCAGTTCAGCCGCCAGTTCGTCGTTGCTGACCCTGCGCGCAGGCAGGTAGCTGCCGGTGCCGATGATTTTGCTGTAGACAGTCATTGCGATTCCACCCGAGTTCCGTCGTCAATCAAACCTGGCGCTGGGCGTCAGGCGTGTCTGGCATCAGCTCGGCGATCATCGCCGAGAGTTGCTCTTGTACATTATATTTCGCCGCGTCGAAAGCGCGCTTGATTGCCCACTCGAAAGCGTACGCATTCGCGCCGCCGTGGCTCTTGAACACCAGGCCCTTCAAACCGAGCAGGCCGGCGCCGTTATAGCGTTCCGGGTTCAGTTTTTTCAGCGCGCCGCGGGCGATCAGTGCACCCAGCATCGAGAGCCAGCTTTGCTTGAACACCGACTTCATGTAGCGCGACAGGCCTTCGATGGCTTTCAGCGTGACATTGCCGACGAAACCGTCGCAGACGACGACGTCGGTCGTGCCCTTGAAGATATCGTTGCCTTCGACGTTGCCATGGAAATTCAGGGAGCCGCGCTCGTGGTCGGCGCGCAGCAGCAGCGCCGTTTCCTTGACGACGTCGTTGCCCTTGATCTCTTCGGTGCCCACGTTGAGCAGGCCGATGGTCGGTTTCTTGACCCCTTCCATGGCCGAGAACAGGACCGAGCCCATGATCGCGAACTGGTGCAGGTGGTGCGGGCTGCAGTCGACGTTGGCGCCGAGGTCGAGCATGTAGGTCGGGCCGTTCTTCTGGTTCGGCAGGATCGAGCAGATCGCCGGACGGTCGACGCCGGCCATGGTCTTGAGCACATAGCGCGAGACGGCCATCAGGGCGCCGGTATTGCCGGCGGACACGCAGACATTGGCCGTGCCGTCCTTGACCAGCTCGACCGCGACGCGCATCGAGGAATCTTTCTTGCGGCGCAGCGCGACTTCGACCGGATCGTCCATCTCCACCACTTCGGAGGCGTGCTTGATGGTCACGCGCGGATTGGTGTCGGCGTGGTGTTTTTTCAGTTCGGCGCGCAGCGTCTCTTCCAGGCCGACGAGGATCAGTTCGGCTTCGGGCTGCTGCTTGAGAAAGGACAGGGCTGCTGGAATGGTAACGGAAGGACCGTGGTCTCCGCCCATGCAGTCGATGGATATTTTAATTGTCATCTGTGGGGGTAATACCGCGACTCACACGACGGTGGCGGCAAGGTGCATGCGCGCGTCGGCGCGATGCCGGTCCGGGACAGCAACCGTGTTGGTGCGCAAAAATCGGCGACCGGGGACAAAGAAAAAGCGGCGCCACGCACTCAACATACGTTGCACCGCTTTCATGGTACAGAAAAACAAGACGGCGATTACTCGTCGTTCTTGGTCTTCAGGACTTTGCGACCACGGTAGAAGCCGTTCGGGCTGATGTGGTGACGCAGGTGGGTTTCACCGGTCGTCGGCTCGACTGCCAGGTTAGGGGCAACCAGGAAATCGTGCGAACGGTGCATACCGCGCTTCGATGGGGACTTCTTATTCTGCTGAACTGCCATGATGACTCCTAATACTAAAGTTCTAAAATTCTAACACAATCGATTTGCAAAAACATGCACATCGAGTATCCCACCGGCAACCTCACGATTGCCGGAATATTTGAAACGCTGCCCTGACATACTCGACTGTGCGCGCGTTTGACTACAACTGCTTACTACGACTTATTTGCCAATTCGGCTTATTCGGATTTCAGGTTCTTCAAGCCGGCGAACGGCGATACCTTTTCAGACTTCAGGGTGTCGAGCAGCGTGGTGCTCGGACATACCTCGTGTTTCGGCGCCTGCGGCAGGGCCAGCAGCGCTTCGTCCTCGAGCAGCTCGCGGATATCGGCAGTGTGGCTGCCGACGATCACGTCGATGCTTTCATCGTCGAGGACTTCTTCCATCCCGTCCGCTTCCTCGTCGTCGCGCCCCAAGACCAGCTGGGTCGACGAATCGATGCGGTAATCAAACGGGGCCAGGCAACGCTGGCATACCAGCTGGACCGGACCGGCCACCGACAGGGTCATCGTCGGATAGCCTTGCGGGGTTACACCACCCTGGATCGACCAGGCGATCTCGCCACTGGCGTTGGCGCAGTCGGCGGCAAGGCGGGTCATTTCCGTGACCGGGGTCACCCCTTCGCGATAGCCGCCAGTGCGGCAGAACTCAAAGGCGTCGATGACAAAAGCGCTCATTGCAGAAAACGTCCCCGGAAAACCTGCGATAATAACAGGGTTATCCTCGCGCAGTCAAAGACTTGCGCGTTTTTTTGGCCCTGGCGCCGCCCATCTGTTGCGGCGCGCCACGGCCCGGCGCCTGCGCTGGCCCCTTCATGGGCACTGCCTGCCGGGACTGCTTTTCCTGTTCAATTTTGCTGAAGCGCGCACATGATACCAAGTTCTTCCACGCCGCGCCTGATCCTGGCCTCGAGTTCCAGTTATCGCCGCGAGCTGCTGGGGCGCCTGCACCTGCCCTTCGAGGCGATCGCACCCCATATCGACGAGACGCCCCTGGCCGGCGAGGCACCGCAGGCGACCGCCCTGCGCCTGGCGCGCGCCAAGGCCGAGGCGATCGCCCTCCGGCATCCGGGCGCGCTCGTCATCGGCTCCGACCAGGTCGCCACGCTCGATGGCGAGCAGATCGGCAAACCGGGCGACCATCCGCGCGCCCTGGCCCAACTGCAGACGATGCGCGGGCGCGAAGTCGTGTTCCATACGGCCTTGTGCCTGTGGGACGGCCGCGACCACAGCGCCCAGGTGGAAAATATCCAGGTTTTCGTGCGCTTTCGCGATTTGCCCGATGCCGAGCTCGACGCCTACCTGCGCATCGAGCAGCCCTACGATTGCGCCGGCAGCGCCAAGAACGAAGGGCTGGGCATCGCCCTGCTGGAACGCATCGACTCCTCCGACCCAACCGCCCTCACCGGCCTGCCCCTGATCGCCCTGACCGGTATGCTGCGCCGCGCCGGCGTGGCATTTTTCGGCATTTAACTTATTGATTGACTCATGCCCGGCACCCTTTACCTGATTCCGAACACCCTTGGTCCAACCGACGCCGCACCCGGCGCCCTCTCCCACGTCCTGCCCGGCCAGGTGCAGGCGCTTACCTCGCAACTGAGCTATTTCGTCGCCGAAAACGCGAAGACGGCGCGCGCCTTCCTCAAGCTGGTCGCGATCGATCATCCGCTGGCGAAACCGCTGCAGGAAATCCGCATTGCCGAACTGAACGTCAACACGCCGGCCGCTGCATTAACGCAATTGCTCGAGCCCTTACTGGCGGGCGAAGATGCGGGACTGGTTTCGGAAGCCGGCGTGCCGGCCGTGGCCGACCCCGGCGCCGATCTCGTGCGCCTGGCGCACCAGCATGGGGTGACGGTGCGGCCGCTGGTGGGGCCCTCCTCCCTGCTGCTGGCCGTCATGGCGAGCGGGCTGAACGGACAGAGCTTCGCCTTCAACGGCTACCTCCCGACCGATGCGGCGGCGCGCACCAAGCGCATCCGCGAACTGGAAGCGCGCTCGCGGGGTGAAAAGCAGACGCAGTTGCTGATCGAGACGCCGTATCGCAACGGGCAAATGCTGGAAGCGCTGGTGGCGAGTTGCCAGCCGGGAACGCTGGTGTGCGTCGCGACGGATTTGTCGCTGCCGACGGAATCGGTGCGCACACTGACGGCGGCGAAGTGGAAAGCGCAGCTGGCGGCCGGGAAGATGCCGGAGTTTCACAAGAAGCCGACGGTGTTCCTGTTTCTCGGCCAGTAAGCCAGGGTGAACGCCCCGTCGTGGGGCCGGCATGAGGCCATCGGCCTCATGCGGATGATCACGCCGCGTCGTGCACCAGCTCGCTCACCCAGTCGAAGGCAGCCAGCTCGATCTCGCGCACCTGCTTCGAGGTCAGCCCGAGCCGGCGCAGGGCCTGGGTAAAGCAGCGCCCCGTATCCGCCTTTTCCAGGCGCTCGACGACGTCGAGCATGGCGCCCAGGTCCCCTGCCCGCTCCAGCAACGCGGCGCGCACGTCGCTGGCGAGTTCGACGTTGTCCAGGATGTCGGCCATCGGCATCGAGAACAGGGCGTCGGCCAGCGACATGATGCCGACCGTGAAGGCGCGTTCGGCGCCGCTCACATCGAGCGGGTAGACCTCCAGCGACATCAGCTCGAGCAGCTTGCCGCGCGTGGTGGCCAGTTGCAGCAGGGGCGAAGCGAGCTCGACTTGGCTACCGGGCGCAGCGAACATCAGGATCTGCAGCCAGCGCCGCAATTGTTTGCGGCCGAGCTGGGTCAGCGCCTCGGCCACGGATTCGATGCGGCGCTCGGGGCCGGCGGCGCGGCTGTTCACCAGGCGCAGCAGGTTCAGGCTGATCAGCGGGTCGCGCTTGACGGCGGTTTCGATCGTCGCATCGTCGGCGTCGGAATTGATCAGTTCGAGCAGGTGCAGGATCACCAGTTCCGAGGGCGTGATCTTGCGTCCGCTGAGGATCACCGGGCGCGCAAAATAATATCCCTGGAAGTAGTCGAAGCCGAGCTCCATGCACAGGCGGAATTCCTGCTGGGTCTCGACCTTTTCCGCGAGCAGCTTCTTGCCGCTCGTGCGCAGCGACGCGCACAGGTGGCCCAAGGCCTCGGGCGCGACGCCCTGCAAATCGATCTTCACCACATCGACCAGTCCGAGCAGCTTCTCGACCTCTTCGCTATGGTCGATGACGTCGTCGAGCGCGAACTTGAACCCGAGTTCCTTGAGCTCGGCCACACGGGCCAGCAACGGCTCTGTCGGCTTGACGGTTTCGAGAATTTCGAGGATAACCTTATGTGGCGGCAGGAAACGGACATAGTCGTCCATCAGGACCACTTCGTCGACGTTGACGAATGCCAGATTATTACCAACAACTTGCTCGAGTCCGAGCTGGGAAGCGTGAGAGATGACCGCAGCGGTGGCCGCCGCGCCGTCGGTCAGACGTGCGTCGTCGTGCTCGCCTGCTGCACGAAAGAGCAGCTCGTAAGCAACCATATGCTGGTCGCGTCCCAGAATGGGCTGGCGCGCCAGGAAAAATTCGTCGGCCGGTACCGTCGATACCGGCCTTGCTTTGGCAAGCATGTACACTCCTGAAAACCCTTATTGCCCCATAGGCGCGGCAAGGCAAACGCACGGTTGCGCACCTACGGCGACTATACACTATCGCGCCAATCTTTACATTTTTACATCGAAACGAACGCACAGCCGCGTTGCGCAAATGGTCCGGATTGTATGGATATCAATGCGTTAACGGGCATCTGGCCAGCAGGTTGACGGGCTCGGCCTTACAGCGACGGCGCCAACCGGACCGGACGCGCGTGGCGGACGCGTGTTGTAAGGCGGGGCGACTACCCCTGCCCGCTCAGCGCTTGCGTGGACGCGCCGGTCCCGTGCCTGCGGTTGGACGTCCCGAGCTCGGGCGGCCGCTGGCCGCGCGCTCCGGCCGTGCACCGGCAGCTTTCGGACGCTCGTCCGCATAGCGTGCGCGCGGCGCCTTGGCCGCATTCCCGGCCGGACTGCGCGCCGGGTCGAAACGCTCGTCCGGACGGTCGGCTTCCGGACGCGAGAAACGCTTGGCACGCTCTGCAGCCCCCACCTTGCCGGCGGCGGCGCCATCCGGACGGCGTGCCTCGGCGGGCGCCGCTTCCGCGCGCGGCACTGCGGCCTGGCCCGGCAGGCGCAGGCTGCCGGTGCCCGACAGCGGGCTGGCGCGGCGTGCATTGCCGACCGGCTGGCGGGCTGCACCGCCGGCCCCGACGCGGGCAGCGGCCGCGCCCGTCACCTGGGTGCCGCGTTCGATGACGAAACTGGCGCCCGCATCCTTCCCCAGCACTTTCACCAGATAGGGCATGACTTCGCGCAGCAGGGGTTCGAGCGTGTACGGTGGATTCAGGATGAACATGCCGCTGCTGTGCAAACCAAAACCGTCCGGGCCGGGCGTCGACACGGTCAGGGTCACGTGCAGCCATTCCTTGGCCGGCAGGCGTTTCAGGCGGTCGGCGAACTGGCGCGATTCCATGCGCTGCAGCACCGGATACCAGATCGCGAAGATGCCGCTCGGGAAGCGCCCGAGGGCCTCTTCCACCGCGTCCTTGACCTTGCGGTAGTCGTCTTTCATCTCGTAGGGCGGGTCGATCAGCACCAGCGCGCGCCGCGATGGCGGCGGCAGCAGCGCCTTCATGCTCATGAAGCCGTCGCCGCGCTCGATCATCACGCGCTTGCCGCGCGACCGCTCGCCCTGCTCCGCCTTGTGTGCTTCCGCCTTGCGGAAATTGTCCGCGAGGATTTTGCTGTCGGCCGGATGCAGCTCGAACAGGCGCAGGCGGTCGTCCGGCCGCGTCATCTGGTCGGCCACCCAGGGCGAACCCGGGTAGTAGCGCATCTTGCCGCTCGGGTTCATGCCCTTCACCAGGTCGACATACTCGGCGAGCGCCGGCGGCAGGTCGGTACGGCCCCACAGCGGGCCGATGCCCGTGTCGAACTCGGCGTTCTTTGACGCGAAGCTGCCGTCGAGCGCATACACGCCGGCACCCGAGTGGGTATCGATATAGGTGTAGGCAGTGTCCTTCTGATTCATGTACTGATGCAGTTGCACCTGGACGAAATGCTTGAGGACGTCGGCGTGGTTACCCGCGTGGAAGGCGTGGCGGTAGCTCAACATAAGGGGGATTCCAATCTAATAGGTCAATGCGGCGGCCGCGCAAGGCGGCGCAATTGTCGACATTATCCACTACAACCGCCCGGTGGCCGAAATAATCGGCCTCAAACGAAAAAAGCCGCGGCCTGTTGGCCGCGGCTTTTACCCACTTTTCGTCTGCCCGAGGATATCAGGCGACTTTTTTCTCGTCGAAGAACTGTTCGTCCTCGGTCGAACCGTGCAGCGCCGTGGTCGAGCTCTGGTTCTGCTGGATGGTCTGGGTCACGGCGTCGAAGTAGCCGGTGCCGACTTCGCGCTGGTGCTTGACGGCCGTGAAGCCCTTCTCGGCGGCGGCGAATTCGGCTTCCTGCAGCTCGACGAAGGCCGACATCTGGCGGCGTGCATAGCCGTGGGCCAGGTTGAACATGCCGTAGTTCAGGGCATGGAAGCCGGCCAGGGTGATGAACTGGAATTTATAGCCCATCGCGCCGAGTTCCTTCTGGAACCTGGCAATCGTGGCGTCGTCCAGGTTTTTCTTCCAGTTGAACGAAGGCGAGCAGTTATAGGCCAGCATCTTGCCCGGGAATTTGGCATGCACGGCGTCGGCGAATTTCTTCGCGAATTCCAGGTCCGGCTTGCCGGTCTCGCACCAGACCAGGTCGGCGAACGGCGCATAGGCCAGCGCGCGCGAGATCGCCTGGTCCAGGCCGGCACGCACTTTATAGAAGCCTTCGACCGTGCGTTCGCCGGTGCAGAATTCCTTGTCGTTGTCGTCGACATCCGAGGTCAGCAGGTCGGCCGCTTCGGCATCGGTACGGGCGATCACCAGGGTCGAGGTGCCCATCACGTCGGCCGCGAGGCGCGCGGCGGTCAGCTTCTCGACGGCTTCGCGCGAGGGCACCAGCACCTTGCCGCCCATGTGGCCGCATTTCTTGACCGAGGCCAGCTGGTCTTCGAAGTGCACGCCGGCCGCGCCCGCTTCGATCATCGCCTTCATCAGCTCGAAGGCGTTCAGCACGCCGCCGAAACCCGCTTCGGCATCGGCCACGATCGGCGCGAAATAATCGATGTCGTCCTTGCCTTCCGACCACTGGATCTGGTCGGCGCGCTGGAAGGTGTTGTTGATGCGCCGTACGACCATCGGCACCGAGTTGGCCGGATACAGCGACTGGTCCGGATACATTTCGCCGGCCACGTTGGCGTCCCCCGCAACTTGCCAGCCCGACAGGTAGATTGCCTTCAGGCCGGCTTTCACCTGTTGCATCGCCTGGTTGCCGGTCAGCGCGCCCAGGGCATTGACGAAGGGCTCGTTGTTGACCAGGTCCCACAGCTTCTCGGCACCGCGCTTGGCCAGCGTGTGCTCGATCTGGAGCGAACCGCGCAGGCGTACCACGTCTTCGGCGGTGTAATTGCGGACGACACCTTTCCAGCGTGGGTTGGTGTCCCAGTCGTTTTGCAATGCTGCGATCTGCTGTTCACGCGTTGCCATCTGATTCTCCCGATAATGAAATAGCTGATTGCGAAATGAAATCCGTTGGATAAATCATAGCGCAGCTTGCGCAGCGCACAATCACTCTTATATAAGACATGTAAATATTTTTTTGACCTTAAAAATCAGCCAGTTAATTCAATCGTTCCATGATACGGAACAGAATTTCTCAGCATGAAAGCGGATTTGAGGCATGGTCTGCTGCAGCGTTTCACGCCCTGACGGTGGCATCTCACATGGTGGAAAGCTGCAGCGTCGTTGCAAGCTGCGATTGTTCCGGCTGAGAGATTTGGTGCCAGGTATTCACGATATCCGGCGCTGGAGCCCGGCATATTGAGGACAAGCACTTGCTGCTGGGTGAACTCGCTCTGATCCGCCTGGCGCTCCGGAAGCGCAAGCAAGCGCGTGCAACGGAATAAAAAATGCGGGCCGCGGCCCGCATTTTTTTCGCCCTCCCGACGCTCAGGCCTTGTGCGGCAACGGCGCCCGCCCCTTGCCGCCGGCGCCCACCGCGGTCGCGATCGCCAGCGTCTGGAACAGGGCCACGCCGATGAACAGCCCGGCCGGGTGGCCGCCATCCATCAGCATGCCGAACAGCACCGGGCCGACGGCCATGCCGCTGTCCAGCCCCGAATACACCACGCCGAACACGCGGCCGGTGGCGTTCGGCGGCGCCGCAGCGCGGATCAGCAGATCGCGCGAGGGCCCGGCCACGCCGGTCGCCAGGCCGATCGCCCCCATCACCAGCACCACCAGCGGCCCCGGTACGATCGAGGCCGACAACAGCAGGGCAAGCGCCGCCGCGAACAGGAAACACACCGCGATCGTGCGGTCATGGTTGTGCGCACGCGCGGCCAGGAAACCGCCGGCCACCATCCCTGCCGCCGAGCACAGCATGAAGGTCGTGTAGGCCGTTGCCGCGGTCGGCAGCGAAATGGCGTAGAGCGAGGTCAGGCTGGTCGACGAGAAAGCCTGGATGCCGCCCAGCGCGACCGAGGTGAGGAAAAAGAAGCCGAAGCACATCCAGACCGCCGGCAGGCGCAGGAAACCAAAGGAGCCGCCCGCCGCCTGCGCGCCCGGCTGCGGCGGCGCATTCGTCCCCAGCACGCTGCGGTTCAGGAACAGCGTCAGCAGCATCAGTGCGGGAATGACGGAGGCCGCCAGCAGGGCCACGCGCCAGCTCGAGAGCGTGGCCACGCCCGCCAGGAACAGGGGCGCGGCCGCCCAGCCGATGTTGCCGGAAATGCCGTGCATCGAAAACGCATACGGCAGGCGCGCCTTCGAGACGTTCTGGTTCAGCAGCGTATAGCCGGCCGGGTGGAACACCGCATTGCCGCAGCCGGCGATCAGGGAGCCGAGCAGCAGCATGGCATAGTTGGGCGCGCTGGCCAGCACCAGGGCGCCGGCGCCCAGCAGCGCATGACCGGACAACAGCACACGCCGCGCGCCGACCCGGTCGACCAGGAAGCCCGACAAGGCCTGGCCGACGCCGGAGACGACGAAGAACACGCTCATCAGGAGCCCCAGCTCGGCATACGAAAGGGTGAACGCCGACTTCAGCCAGGGGAACAGGCCGGCCAGGATCAGGTGATAGAAGTGGGAGACCCCGTGCGAGACGCCGACCAGGGCGATCACGCGCGCGTCCTGGCGCAGGCTTGTTGTGCTCATGGTGTTGTTCGTTGAGATACGAAAAAGACCAGTGTAGTCAAAACCAGCAAGGTTTGCTGGCGCGGGGAATGTCGATGAGCCCGTATTTACACCTGACGGTAGTGCACCGTAGGGTGGGCTCTCGAGCCCACGCGTCGCAGCGCCCGCATCTCGCACTGCTTCGCCCAGCGCCAAGGTACGGACAGCGACACTGTCGCGTAGCAGGCGAGGCCGCAACGCGTGGGCTCGGGAGCCCACCCTACGTTACACAACGGCAAACGAAAAAAAAGGGGCGCATCGCTGCGCCCCCTTCCTTTCCGCGGAACCGGCTTACTTCGCCAGCTCCACGCCCTGTTCTTCGCCGAACACCAGCTGGCCGTGCCGCACGCGCACCGGAATCGTGTCCTTCGGCCCGAAGCGGCCCGACAGGATCGCCTTCGACAGCGGATTCTCGATCTGCTGCTGGATTGCGCGCTTGAGCGGGCGTGCGCCATACACCGGGTCGAAGCCGGCTTCCGCGATTTTCTGCAGGGCCTCGTCGTCGATGTCGAGCGCCATCTCCATCTTGGCGAGCCGCTCTTCCAGGCTGCGCAGCTGGATCTTCGCGATCGCGCCGATGTTCTTCTCGTCGAGCGCGTGGAACACGACAATATCGTCGATCCGGTTGATGAACTCCGGACGGAAGTGTCCGCGCACCTCGGCCATCACGGCCATCTTCACCACCGCCGGCTCGTCGGTGTCCATCGACTGGATCTTGTGGGAACCCAGGTTCGAGGTCATGACGATCACCGTGTTCTTGAAATCCACGGTGCGGCCCTGGCCGTCGGTCATGCGGCCGTCGTCGAGCACCTGCAGCAGCACGTTGAACACGTCCTGGTGCGCCTTCTCGATCTCGTCGAGCAGGATCACGCTGTACGGCTTCCTGCGCACGGCTTCCGTGAGATAACCACCCTCCTCGTAGCCGACATAGCCCGGCGGCGCGCCGATCAGGCGGGCAACCGAATGCTTCTCCATGAATTCGCTCATGTCGATGCGGATCATCGATTCCTCGGTATCGAACAGGAACGAAGCCAGGGCCTTGCACAGTTCCGTCTTGCCGACGCCGGTCGGGCCGAGGAACATGAAGGAACCGTAGGGGCGGTTCGGGTCCGACAGGCCGGCGCGCGAGCGGCGGATCGCGTCCGACACCGCCTCGATCGCCTCGTCCTGGCCGACCACGCGCTCGTGCAGCTTTTCCTCGATGTGCAGCAGCTTGTCGCGCTCGCCCTGCATCATGCGCGAGACCGGGATGCCGGTTGCTCGCGAGACCACTTCGGCGATCTCTTCGGCGCCGACCTGGGTACGCAGCAGCTTCGGCTTTTCGGCTTCACCATCGGTCTGGTTCGCAGCTTCCTCCGCATGCTTCAGTTGCGCCTCGAGTTCCGGCAGGCGCCCGTACTGCAGCTCCGAGACCTGCTGCCAGTTCGACTGGCGCTTGGCTTCCTCCATCTGGTGGCGGATGCGCTCGATCTCTTCCTTGATGTGGGTCGTGCCCTGCACAGCCGCCTTTTCCGCCTTCAGGATTTCCTCGTAGTCGTTGTACTCGCGCTCGAGACGGGCGATTTCCTCGCCGATCAGTTCCAGGCGGCGCAGCGAGGCCTCGTCGGTCTCCTTGCGCACTGCTTCGCGCTCGATCTTCAGCTGGATCAGGCGGCGTTCGAGCTTGTCCATGACTTCCGGCTTGGAGTCGATCTCGATCTTGATCTTCGAGGCCGCCTCGTCGATCAGGTCGATCGCCTTGTCCGGCAGGAAGCGGTCGCTGATGTAGCGGTGCGACAGCTCGGCCGCGGCGATGATGGCGGCGTCGGTAATTTCTACCTTGTGGTGCAGCTCGTACTTCTCCTGCAGGCCGCGCAGGATGGCGATCGTCGCCTCGACGCTCGGCTCGTCGACCATGATCTTCTGGAAGCGGCGCTCGAGGGCGGCGTCCTTCTCGACATATTTACGGTATTCGTCGAGCGTGGTCGCGCCGACGCAGTGCAGCTCGCCGCGCGCCAGGGCCGGCTTGAGCATGTTCCCCGCATCCATCGCGCCCTCCGCCTTGCCGGCGCCGACCATGGTGTGGATCTCGTCGATGAAGACGATGGTCTGGCCCTCGTCCTGGGCCAGTTCCTTCAGCACCGATTTCAGCCGCTCCTCGAACTCGCCGCGGAACTTGGCGCCGGCCAGCAGGGCCGCCATGTCGAGCGACAGCACGCGCTTGCCCTTCAGGGAATCGGGCACCTCGCCGTTCACGATGCGCTGGGCCAGGCCTTCGACGATCGCCGTCTTGCCGACGCCCGGCTCGCCGATCAGCACCGGATTGTTCTTGGTACGGCGCTGCAGGACCTGGATCGCACGCCGGATCTCGTCGTCGCGGCCGATCACGGGGTCGAGCTTGCCGAGGCGCGCCCGCTCGGTCAGGTCGAGCGTGTATTTTTTCAGCGCCTCGCGCTGCCCTTCGGCATCCTGCGAATTCACGTTCTCGCCGCCGCGCACCGCCAGGATGGCCGATTCGAGCGATTTACGGGCCAGGCCGTGCTCGCGCGCCAGGCGGCCGGCGTCGGATTTATCCTCGGTCAGCGCCAGCAGCACCATCTCGCTCGACAGGAACTGGTCGCCGCGCTTCTGCGATTCGCGGTCAGCGAGGTTGAGCAGCGAAACGAGATCGCGCCCCACCTGGGTCTCGCCGCCGGTGCCGGAGACTTTCGGCAGGCGTTCGAAGGAATTTTTCAGCGCATTGGTCAGGGCGCCGACATTCACGCCGGCCCGCTGCAGCAGCGAACGGGCGCTGCCGTCGTCCTGGTTCAGCAGGGCGACCAGCAGGTGCACGGGTTCGATGTATTGGTTGTCGTTGCCGACCGCCAGGCTCTGCGCATCCGCCAGCGCTTCCTGGAGCTTGGTCGTCAATTTGTCTTGCCGCATGTTGTACTCCCTAGTGAGTGTTCTTGACTAGGAAATAAAATTGGGGTGCCGCGACACATTTCAAGATGCGCAAGACAGTGGTAAATTCATGCTTTCCTGCAACATTCACGGAGCCATGCGATACCTCACCTTATTCCTCCAGTTGCTCACCACCCAGACACAGGCAGGCGCAGCCGAACTCGGCGGATCGAGACCGATGCAGGAAAACTGGATGAAGGAACTCGAAGCGGCGACGCGCCTGGAGAACCCGCGTTGACGGGCGCGCCCAGCTTTGCCAGCCTTGGCGGTTCAGGTGTAGTCGGCCTGGACCTGCGCAGCCTTTCCGCCCAGGTCGCGCGCGTTCTTCTGTACCGCCACCACGGCGAACAAGCTCAGCAAGAACGACATCGCGTAGAAGCCCTTCTCGCTCGGCTGCAAGCTCGCATTCCAGAGACCGACGGCCAGCAGCAGGATGACGGCGCACAGCGAGACCCAGCACAGCATGAAATACATCCCGGTGACCGCGATCCCCTCGCTGCGGTCGCGCACTGATTTTTGCAGCGAGACCGAAGCGAACAGGCCATACAGCAACAAGGTCAGGTAATAACCTTTCTCGTTGAGCGCCATCTGCGCGTTCCAGAGACCGATCAGGAAAGCACAGGCGCCGATGAAGAGCGCGGCCCAGGATGCGCCGACGAAGGCGGCGGTCGGTCGTTGAACAGTGGTCATGGCGGGCTCCCGTTAGTTGTCCGGCAGAAAGTCTAGCATGGCGAATCACTGGATGATTGAGAAA
This sequence comes from Massilia sp. LXY-5, assembly GCF_059801075.1. Classification (NCBI taxonomy): domain Bacteria; kingdom Pseudomonadati; phylum Pseudomonadota; class Betaproteobacteria; order Burkholderiales; family Oxalobacteraceae; genus Massilia; species Massilia sp. LXY-5. The sequence continues at coordinate 718,906 of NZ_JBNNEH010000002.1, read as the reverse complement.
CTGCAGGAGTATCGGCTGGTGATACCGTGCGGTGCGCAGGGTGGCGTCGGGACCACCCAGCAACCGGGTTCGGATCAGCCGCGTAGCGCGCGCCAGGTCGCGAAGCCGGCCACGCACAGCAGGATCGACCCGCCCAGGTGCAGCAGCGTATGCGCCAGCGCCCAGCCGTAGTCGCCGCGCTGCATCAGTCCCACCGATTCGGCGGAGAAGCTGGAGAAAGTCGTCAGGCCGCCGAGGAAGCCGGTGACGATGAACAGCCGCCATTCGGGGTTCAGGTGCGGGCTGGCGCTGAAAAAACCCACCGCGATGCCGATCAGGTAGCCGCCGACCAGATTGGCCGCCAGTGTGCCGGCCTGCACCTGGGCGTGGACATTGGTCAGCCACATGCCCAGGCCCCAGCGCAGCCAGGCGCCGAGCGCGGCGCCTGCGCCGACTGCCAGCCAGCTCAAGCGGTCACCCACTTGGCCTTGGCGCTGTCGTCGCTGATGCGCGCATCGACCCAGCGCGCGCCCTCGGGCGTCTGCTCCTTCTTCCAGAACGGGGCGTCGGTTTTCAGATAGTCGATGATGAATTCGCAGGCGGCGAAGGCTTCGCCGCGGTGCGCGGCGCTCACCGCCACCAGCACGATCTGCTCGAGCGGCGCCAGCGGGCCGACGCGGTGGATCACCAGCGCGTTGTAGAGCGGCCAGCGCTCCTGCGCCTGGGCCACGATGGCTTCCAGCGCGCGCTCGGTCATGCCCGGATAGTGTTCCAGCTCCATCTCGGAGACCGATGCACCGTCGTTCATGTCGCGCACGGTGCCGACGAAGCTGACCACGGCGCCGACGCGCGCGTCGCCTTCGCGCAGGCGCGCCAGTTCCCGGCCGAGGTCGAAGTCCCCGGCCTGCACTCTCACCTCGCTCATTTTCCCTCCCGTGCCGTGCGCATCAGGAGCTGATCGATACGCAGCGCCGTCCGTTCGTCGACCAGTGCCGGCAGCGCGCAGAGCGCGTGCAAGGCGGTATGGCGCCCGGCCGGCTTGTTGCCTGCCTTGAGGGTCGACTGCAAGGCCTCGACCTGGAGTTTCAGGCGGTCGCGCGCGAACTCGGCGCCGCTGTCGATGCCGGCTGCGACTTCCTGGCGCAGCAGTTCGCCGAGCAGGGTCGGCCGGTTGGCTTCGAGCAGGCGCGCATAGCCGGCGCGGTCGGTATCGAGGGCGTTCAGGGCCGCCTCGAAACGGGCGTCCAGCACCGGATCGTATTCGGGACCGGCCGCCAGCAGCGCAGCCCAGCGCGCGCGCCAGTCGGCGCTCGAGACCGGCTGGTCCGGCTGGGCCAGGGAATCCTCGAGTTCCTGGACGGCGCGCAGCTTGTCGCGCAGGGCGCCGGCCAGCGCCAGGCCGGCGGCGCGGCGCGACAGGTCGGCGTGGTGCTGCACCTTGGCCACGGCCTCGTGGTAGCGCTTCTCGACCCGCGCCTCGTGCGCACGTGGTACGGGCCCGATCGCATGCCATTCGGCCGCCGCTTCGCGCAGCAGTTTTCCGGCGCTGGCCGCGGTGGCCTCCGGCGCGGCCGCTTCCAGGCGTGCGCTGATCGCTTCCTTGGCCGCTTCGTGGGCGCGGCGCTCGGCGTCGAGCGCGTGCGCGGTTTCCTTGCGCCGGGCGAACAGGTCGTCGCAGGCGGCGCGGAAACGCTGCCACAGCGCCTGCTCGGCCTTGCGTTCGAGCGGCAGCGCGCGCGCATGTTCCTGCCAGCGCGCCTGGATGTCGCGCAGGTGGTCGACCGCGTGCCGGTCGTGCGGATCGATGGCGAGCACTTCGTCGATCAGTTCCTCGCGCCCCGCCACTTCCATCTTGCGCTGCTCTTCCAGCGGGCCCTGCAGCGTGGTCAGCGCGGCGCCGAACAACTGGTCCAGGCGCTTCTTGTCCTTGCGGTCGATTGCGCCCAGGTGGCTCCAGGCCAGGCGCAGGCGCTGCACCGTGCCGGCGACGTGCTTCCAGTCGGCTTCGCCCGATTCCAGGCGCGCGATCTCGGCCTGGGCCTCGGCGACGATGGCTTCGCCCTTCGCCGCATTCGCATGGCGCTCGTCGGCCAGGTGTTTGAAATGGGCCGCGGCCGGGGCATAGGCCACCGTGCAGGCGTGGTCGAAGCGTTCCCACAGGCTTTTCGGCGCCGCGCCGGACAGGCTGTCGAGCGCCTTCCAGCGCTCGCGCATGCTGCCGACCTTCTTCGCCAGCTCCGCCATCGCCAGGTTTTGCGTCGGCAGGCCTTCGACCGTCTTGATCAGTTCTTCGCGCGAGACATTGCCGCCCCAGCGCGCCCAGTCCGACAGGCGCTTCAGTTCGGCGCGCAAATGGGCCAGGCGGTCGGCCTGCGGGCCGGTCAGACGAATGCCCTTGCTCTTGGTCTCTTTCAGCGCCTTGTCGAGTTCGGCCGCGTGGGCAAGCGAGCCCTGCTGCAGGGCGGCTTCCAGCGCATCCATGTTGTCGAGGAAGGACTGGTCGGCGCCCTTCGTGGCTTTGGGGGGACGGGCGGCGTGCGCGTCGGCTGCCGCAGCGTCGCTGCTCGCGGCAGCCGGGGCCGGCGATCGGGCCGATTTATGCACCGGCTGGGGCAAACTGGCCAGCAGCGCATCGAAGCGCGACTGCAGCTCGCTCGCCGCCGCGCCTTCGGGCAGCGGCGGCAGCTTTTGCCAGGATTTGCGCAGGGTCTCGGCGCTCAATTCGGCAACCGGCTGCGCCTGCCATTCGGCGAGCGCCGCCTCGCGCGCGGCCAGGGCCGCCTGCGATTGTTCGAGCGTGGCGAGCATCGCGGACAGGCGCGCATGCTCGGAGGCGAATTCCGCCACCAGCGCACGCGGCAGCGAGGCATGCTCGGGTGCGGCCAGCGCTGCGGCCTGCTCGGCCAGCATTCCTTCCAGGCTGCCGGCCATGTCGGCTGCATTCAGGCCAGCCGTCTCCAGCCGGCGCAGGGCGCCCAGGCGGTCGATCATGGCGCGTTGCAGCTGCACCTGGGCTTCCAGGCGGGCGCCGAGCTCGGCACGCACGGGCGTGAATGCGTCCGTCAGTTCGGGGGCGGCGATCACGGCCCATTTACGGTCGAGATCGGCCACCTGGTTGGGCGTCAGGTGGGCGTCCGCCAGCAAGGCGCGCGCCTGTTCCAGGGTGGCCTGGCCGCGCGCCAGTTCGGCGTCGTGGTGGCGGATCGCATCCAGGCGCGACTGCATCAGCTTGGCAACGCGGCGGTCGAGGTTGCGCATGGCCGTGTGCACGCGCTCGAGCGCGGCGCGGCTGTGCACCAGCTCGGCCGCGGAGAGGCGGAGTTCGGAAAATTCGCAGCCGAGGATGAAGTCCACTGCGCGCGATTCATCGCCGTCCAGCATTTTCAGCTGCTGGGCCTGCTGCTCGCGGACGGGCGAAGGGGGACGCGCCCCGGCCGTGCCTGCGGGCGCGCCTTCCTTCGACTTGCCGTCCGGGTCGCCAGGGGCCGCTGCCGCCTTGGCCGAGCGGGACGGCGCGTCGGTTTGCGCGCCGCGTCCATTGCCCGATTTATCGCCCTGACGCTTGAAAAGGAATTCGAACATGATGAAATCGCACTTCCAAAACCCCCATCATAGCAAAGAACGATGCGGGTTTTTTTGTGGCGTCCCCGGCGGCAACGGGATTAGTGCACGTGGGAGACCGGCGGACCTTGCCGATGAGTATGCTCGGCGCGGACGGGGCGGTGGGCCGGCGGCGGTGCCCGTCCGCGGTGCTCTTCGCGGTAGGCGTCATAGGCCAGCATCTGGTTCGCCACGGCAAACCAGGCCTCGCCGGCGATGGCCGCGCGCGCAATCGGAAACAGCTCGCGCTCCTCGCGATCGAAGCGCAGTTCGAGCGCCACGCAGAAACGCTCGACCGCCAGGCAGAAGGCATCGACGCCCTCCTCGTCGTTGATGCTTCCCGCAGCCAGGCGGCAGGCGGTGCCCAGCGCCTCGGCCGCGCTGCGGCTGAGCATGTCGAGCTCGCACAGCAGAGGCTCGGCCCCGGCGCCGGCGCGGCGCAGTGCCGGCAACAGGAAACGGTCGAGCTTGCGGCCCTGGCAGCTTTCGTAGAGCCGGCGCAAGGTATCGCAAACGTAATCGGCCTGACCCTCGGTCAGCGCACTCTGGCGGGCATAGCTTTTCTGTACGAGCTGTTGCACGGCATGCAGGCTGACCCGCATGCTGGTTTGTTCCACGGAAAGCGCAACGAGGGTGTAGGTCGCGGTAAGCATTCAGTCTCCTCTCGGCGTCGTCAACGCAAGCGCATGCTCCGCAGGGGAACACGGCGTGGCTGGACATTGGTTTTGGACAGGCTGAGGCGGATGATTTTTCTTCTCTTCAGCCTGAAGGAACTAGTAGTGTAAGGAGCGGCTGGGGTGCGGGTTTGATATTGATCAAACTCCGCCTAGGCTGCTGAGCGCCAAACGTCAACCGGCGAAAGCGCCATGCGTTACGGTTTACCAGCGTGCGCGGTAGTCCTCGGCCAGGCCCGCGAGCCCGGTTACGGCATGCCGTGGCGCATCCGGCGCCGCCCGCACCCAGCCGTCGAAACGACCCACATGCTGGCGCATGTTGCTGCTTGCAATCAGCAATTGCTTATTGTCATCCCGAGTGCCCTCCGGCGTGAAGCGCAGGTCGAGCAGGCCGTCGGCGGTGCGCAGCATCCAGCAGCCGCCAGGCTCGATTCCCACCTCGACATGCCCAAGCGGAAGCAATGCACCGTCCAGCCAGAGCGCATTTTCGGCGTCGCCGAAATAGCCGGCCTGCAGATTGAAGCCGATCCGGCCGCCGTGCGCCGAGATCCAGCGCCAGGCCGTGCGGCGCCCCAGCAGACCGTTCGAGAAGTCGTAGCTGGCCATCCCGCCGTCGAGGGAATAACGGCGCCCGCCGGCTTCGAGCGTCCCTTCCAGCGCCAGTCCCGGCGACTTCTGGGTGCTGTGCACGCTGCCGCCGTCGAACACGGGGCCGATCGCCAGCAGGCGCGGCCCCTCGCCCGCGTAGGCGGCGTCGATGCGAAAGCGCCCGGCGCGCAGCCGCAGCCGATGGCCGTGCTCGCCCGCCCCTTCGATCGCAACCTGCCGGCCCGGCATCGTAAACCGCGCACCTTCGGCCACCGTGGCCCCGACCGCGGCCGTGAGGCCCGCTACGCCCAGCGGAGAAAATGCGGCAAGGACGCGGCGCCCGGCGCGGTCGAACACGTAGGCAAAGGCGGTATTGCTCCAGCCGATATCGACGATCGCCACGCCGCAGAACAGCTCATCGGTGACGAGGGCGACGAAATGCCAGCGCTTGTGATGCAGGCGCCGCCACAGGGAAGGCCGCGCATGGGGTGCGGCCAGTTGCGCCCAGTCCGGGGCACCGGCCAGCCCCTGGTAGCGGCCGAAGCGCGGCAGCCCGTCCGGGCCGACGGCATTCGACGGGGCCGGCGGCAGGATCATGCGGCCGCCGCGACCGCTTCGCTGCCGAGCAGTTCGCCGAGGCGCGCGTCGAGCGAGGCCGGCTCGCTGCGCACGATGCGCAGCTTCGGGCATCCGTGCCAGCGCGCGCAGCGCTGCAGCGCCCCGGCCACATCGCGCAGCAGCGCATCGCTGGCGCGCACGCCGGGCTCGAAGAACACGGCCTTGACTTCGAATACGCCGTCGCGCCGGTGCGCCTTGGCGTCGACGCGCGCGACCAGGGCGCCGCGGCGCAGCACCGGCAAGGTGAAATAGCCGTAGCGCCGTTTGGCGGCCGGCGTGTAGCACTCGAGGCGGTAGTCGAAGCCGAACAGTTCCAGGGCGCGGCGCCGGTCCCAGACCACGGGATCGAAGGGAGAGAGGATGGTGCTCAGGGTCGGTGCCAGCGCACCGTCTGCCGCCTGTTGCGCCAGTCCGGCGTGGTCGGGGTGGAGGTAGACCGGGTCGTCCCAGCCCGTGACCCGGGCGCGCAGCAGCAGGCCTTCGTCCGCCAGCTGCGCGAGGTCGACGTGCGGACGCCGCGTGCGGTGGTAGTCGGGAACCCAGGCGGCGCGCGCGACGCCCAGCGCTTTCACCGCCCGCAAGGCGAAGCTGCGCTGAACCTGCGCCAGGGACGGCATCCGCGTATCGTCCCATTCCGGGTGCACGCGTTCGGCCAGGTCGTAGACGCGCTGGAAATTGTGGCGGCGCGCGATCATCAGGGCGCCCGAGGTAAACAGGACTTCCAGCGAGCGCTTCTCCGGCTTCCACTCCCACCAGCCTGCCGCCTTGCCGTCGCTGCGTTCGAAGTCGGACGAGCGCACCGGGCCATGGGTGCGGATATGGGCCAGCAGCGCGGCGACTTCACCGGCGCGCTCGCGCATCCAGGTCGCGGAATACTTCCAGCCCATCGCGCTCGGGTCGAGCATGCGGTGGCGATACAGGCCGTAATCCTCGCGCGGGATGAAGCAGGCCTCGTGCGCCCAGTATTCGAAGAGCTTGCCTTCCGCCAACAACTCGTCCAGCCATGCGCCCGGGTAATCGCCGAGCCGGCTCCACAGCACCAGATAGGGACTGCGCGCGACGACGTTGATCGTGTCGATTTGCAACACGCCCATGCGGCGGATGGTGTCCAGCACATCGTCCTTGACCGCCTTGCGCCGGCGCGGTTGCAGCAAGCCCTGGGCAGCGAGGTGCAGGGCGCGGGCGGCGCCGATCGAGAGGATAATGTCGCTCATGTAAATATTCTAATGAGGTTTCGCGCACCGGCGCGTGGCCCCCCGGAATTTTTTTGAACGCGCGGACCAGCTGCGCTATAGTGCAGCCGTCCCCACCTCCCCTTGATCGATTTCCGCATGCGGCTGTTGCACACTTCCGACTGGCACCTCGGCCAGACTCTGCACAATTACGACCGGACCTACGAACACCAGTGCTTCCTCGACTGGCTGCTCGACACCATCGTAGAAGAAGAGGCCGACGCGCTCCTGATCGCGGGCGACATTTTCGACAACGCCAATCCCTCGTCCGCCGCCCAGCGCCAGCTGTACGGGTTCCTGCAGCGGGCGAAAGCGCGCGCGCCGCAGCTGCAGATCGTCGTCATCGCCGGCAACCACGATTCGCCAGGCCGGCTGGAAGCGCCGGGACCGCTGCTCGAAGCCCACGGCACGGTGGTGATCGGCAACGTGGTGCGCGGGCGCGACGGCGCGATCGACCTCGAACGCCTGATCGTGCCGCTGCACGACAAATCCGGGGAAGTGAAAGCCTGGTGCCTGGGCGTGCCTTTCCTGCGTCCGGGCGACGTGCCGAAGGCGGAGGTCGAAGGCGACGCCTACCTGAACGGCATCGCCCTGCTCTACCAGCAGGCCTTCGCGCTGGCGCAGTCGCGCCGTGAACCGCAGCAGGCGATCCTGGCCATGGGCCACTGCCACATGGTCGACGGCCAGTCCTCGATCGACTCCGAGCGCCGCATCGTCATCGGCGGCACCGAGGCGCTGCCGGCCTCGATGTTCGATCCCGCCATCGCCTATGCGGCCCTCGGCCACCTGCACCTGGCCCAGCGCGTCGGCAAGAAGGACCATCTGCGCTATTCGGGCAGCCCGCTGCCGCTGTCGTTCGCCGAAGTCGGCTACCAGCACCAGGTCTTGCGCATCGACCTCGACGGCCCGGTGGCGAAGGAGGTCACGCCGCTGCTGGTGCCGCGCGCGGTCGAGCTGCTGCGCGTGCCGTCGAAACCGGCGCCGCTGCCGGAAGTGCTGGCCGCCCTGGAGGCGCTCGACCTCGACCCCGGGCTGCCGCCGCAATGCCGGCCCTACCTGGAAGTGCGGGTGCTGCTCGACGGTCCCGAGCCGAGCCTGCGCGCCCAGGTGGAGGCGGCCATTGCCGGCAAGCCGGTGCGGCTGGCGAAGATCGAACCGACCCGCAAGACGGTCACCCGCGAGATTGGTGCCGACGCCCTGACGCTCGACCAGTTGGCCCAGCTGCAGCCGGACGACATCTTCCGCCGCCTGTGGCAGCAGCGCTTCGGCGAAGAGGCACCGAACGAACAGTTGACGGCCTTTGCCGAACTGATGCTCCCCGGCGACGCGGAGCGCGCATGAAGATCCTGCGTATCTCGGGACGCAACCTGGCGTCCCTGGCCGGGGATTTCCGCGTCGACTTCGAGGACGAACCGCTGGCGTCGTCGGGCCTGTTCGCGATCTGCGGCCCGACCGGCGCCGGCAAAAGCACCCTGCTCGACGCGCTCTGCCTGGCCCTGTATGGCAACACGCCGCGGCTGCAGCAACGCAGCAGCCGCGGCGCCCTGCCCGACGCCGGCGGCGAGTCGGTGTCGACCACCGACGCCCGCAACCTGCTGCGCCGCGGCGCGGCCGAAGGGCACGCGGAAGTCGATTTCGTCGGCAACGACGGCGTGCACTACCGCGCGCGCTGGAGCGTACGGCGCTCGCGCAACAAGGTCAGCGGCCTGCTGCAGGCCTCGAACATGACCCTGCACCGGCTGCCGGAATTAGTCGCCTTGGGCGGCACCAAGACCGAGGCGCAGGCCGAGATCGCGGCGCGGATCGGCCTGTCGTTCGAGCAGTTCACGCGCTCGGTGCTGCTGGCGCAGAACGAATTCTCGGCCTTCCTCAAGACCGACGAGAACGAACGCGGCGAGTTGCTCGAAACCCTGACCGGCAGCGCCGTCTACAGCGAGATCTCGAAGCGCGCTTACGAACGCTACAAGCAGGAGCAGGATGCGGTGCGCCGCCTGACTTCGCGCCTGGCCGACCAGACCCCGCTGGCCCAGGAAGCCCGCGCCGAACTCGATGCCGGGCGCGCGGCGGCCGAGGTCGCGCTGCAGGCGGTCGACGTGCGGCGCGCCCTGCTGGAAGCCCAGCTGCGCTGGCACCAGGAACGCGAACGCCTGCGCCAGCGCGAAGCGCAGGCGGAAAGCCTGCTGCAGGAGGCGCGCGCGCAGGTCGACGCCGCCGGCGCACGCCGCATCCGCCTGGCGACCCTCGATGAAGTGCAGGCGGCGCGGCCGCTGATGGCGGAACTCGCGCGCCTCGATGCCGAACGCGTGCAGATCGAAGCGACGCTGGCCAACGGCCAGGCCGACCTGGCCCGCGCCGCCGAAGCGGCGCGCCAGGCGCTGCAGGAAGTGCAGACCGCGACGCTGGCATTGGCGTCGGCCGAAGCGGCCCAGTTTGAAGCCGCCGCCCGGCTCGATGCGGCCAAGGCGCTCGACGCGACGATCGGGACGCTGTCCGGCGCACATGCGCAACTCGCGGCGCGACGCGACGAGACGGCGGCGCAAGTCGTCCGAACGCGCGCCCTGCTGCTCGATGCCGAGAGCCGCCTCGCGCAGACGCGCGAGGCCGAAACGCGCAGCGCCGCCTGGCTCGCCACCTACGCCAGGCACGAAGCCCTGGCCAGCCAATGGCCGCGCTGGGACAAGCTGTTCATGCAGGCCGCGCAGGCCGCCGCGCTGGAAGAGCAGAACCTGGCCGCGCTGGCCAGGGCCGAGCGCGCACGCGTGAACGCGGCCGCCACCGCGCAGGCTGCGCAGGAGGCCGCCGCACGGGCGACGGCACGCATCGCCGAACTCGAGGCGGCGCGCCAGGCCGCGGCCACGGCGCTGGCCGGCGTCGATCCGGACGCACTGGCGGAGGAACGCCAGCGCCTGGACGCGCGGCGCGAACAGCTGGCCGCCGCCGTGCGCCTGGCGAAAGGCCTGCACACGGCGCGCGAGCACCTGGCCCGGGTCGACGCCGACCTCGAACGCACGCGCGCCGCGCGCAGCGCCGCCGAAGCCCAGCTGGCGGCGGCCGTCGCCGCCGAGCCTGCGCTGGCCGGCGCCGCCGCCCAGGCGGAACAGGCCTTGAACGCCGCCGAACTGGCCTGCGCCGATAATGTCGAAGCCTTGCGCGAAGCGCTGGCCGATGGCGAACCCTGCCCGGTCTGCGGCAGCGAAGTCCACCCGTATGCCCATCAGGACGCGCGCCTGCATGCCGTCTTCGACCTGCTGCGCACCCAGGTCGCCGAGCGCCGCGCCGACGTCCAGCGCAACCTGTCGGACCAGGCGACGCGGCGTGCCGAGTTCGCGTCGAACGGCGAACGCCTGCATGCGCTCGCCGCGGAGCGTGTGGTCCTGGGTGCCGACCTCGCCGAACTCGAGGGCGCCTGGGGCGCCAACCCGGTCTCGGCCGAAGCCCCGCCGGCCGGCGAGCGCCAGCCCTGGTTCGAGGCGCAGATGTCCGCCGTGCGCGAGGCCCTGCTCGCCGTCGAGGCGCGCCAGCAGACGGCCCGGCGCGCGATGCAGGCACGCGAGACGGCCCAGGCCAGCTTCGAGGCCGCCACCGCCGAACAGCTGCGCCTGCGCGATGCCGCCCACAAGGCACAGGCCGCACTGGGCACGCTGGAGGCCGAACACAAGACCTTGAGCGCCCAGCTCGAACGTGAGCGCGCTTCGCTGGCCGCCGTCCTGGCCGAGCTCGACCCCGTACTGGTCGACGCCGCCGGAGACGGCTGGCAAACCCTGTGGCGCCGCAATCCCGTCCAGTGGCATGCGGCGCGCGCGGCCGAAGCCAAGGCGTGGACGGCGCAGTCGGCGCAGTTGGCCGAACAGCGCGCCGCCCTGGCGTCCCTGGCGTCCGCGCAGCGCGAAGCGGCCGTGCGCGCCGAGCATGCGGCAAGCGCCGCCGCCGCCGCGATGGAGGCCTGTGCCCGCAGCGAAGCCGAGCTGCGCGAACGGCGCGCCGCCCGTGCCGCCCTGTTCGAAGGGCGCGCCGTGGGCGAGGTCGAACACAGCCTGCGCCAGGCCGTGACGGGCGCCCGCGAAACCCTGGCCGCGCGCCAGGCCGCCGCCGGCGAAGCGGCCCAGCGCGAAACGCGTGTGCGCACCACGCTCGTCCAGGCCCAGGAGCGCATCGGCGCCTTGCAGGACGATGCGCGGGACGCCGCCGCGCGCCTGGCCGACTGGATCGAAGACTACGCCGCCCACCACGGCGACCTGGAAGCGGTCGAGAACCAGGCGCAGCTGGCGAGTCTGCTGGGGGTCGGCGCCGCCTGGCTGGCCCAGGAACGCGCGGCCCTGGCGGACCTGGATGCGGCACTGGCCAAGGCGGCCGCCGTGCTGGCCGAGCGCAAGACCCAGCGCGACCTGCACGAACAAAGCGCAGCCCCGGATGGCGCCATGCAGGACGGCGCTGCGGTCGCCGACGCGCTGGAAGCGGTGCTGGAAGAACGCAGCGCCGTACACGAGCGGGCAACCAGCCTGCGCCTGCAGGCGGCGCAGGACGACGAGCGGCGCATCAAGGCGCAATCGATGCTGGCCGAGATCGAGCGCCAGCAGGCGATCGAGGCGCGCTGGGGACGCTTGTCCGAGCTGATCGGATCGGCCGACGGCAAGAAATTCCGCAACTACGCCCAGCAGTTCACGCTCGACGTCCTGCTCGGCTACGCCAACAGCCACCTGAACCAGCTGGCGCGGCGCTACCGCCTGGAGCGCGTCGACAATGCCGGCGCGCCTTCATTGGCATTGATGGTGCGCGACCAGGACATGGGCGGCGAAATCCGCTCGGTCAATTCGCTCTCGGGCGGCGAATCCTTCCTGGTCTCGCTGGCGCTGGCCCTGGGCCTGGCTTCGCTGTCCTCGAACCGGGTGCGGGTCGAGTCGCTGTTCATCGACGAAGGTTTCGGATCGCTCGACAGCGACACCCTCGGCGTCGCGATGGACGCGCTCGACGCCCTGCAGTCGATGGGCCGGAAAGTGGGCGTGATCTCGCACGTGCAGGAAATGACGGAGCGGATCGCGGCCAAGATCCAGGTGAGACCCACGGGCGGCGGAAGCAGCGCGGTGAGCGTCGGGACGTAACGGTGCCGGGATGCGCCGTTGTACAATGACGCCCTTTGCATCCCGGACCTGATCGATAACATGAAACCCGCCCGCACCCTCACCTTCAAATGCGCCAAGTGCGCCAAGAACGTCACCGTCTTCCTGCAGAAAGTCTCGGCCTGCTCGCACATCCAGCCTTACCAGGGCATCTGCGGCTGCGGCGAAGTGCGCCGCCATGCGACCGGCAACCCGGACGCCGTGAAATCCTTCCTCGAGTCGGGCGACGGCAACTGGCATCACCATCACTGACATGACCCACATCGAATGGGTGGAAAACGGCGTGGCAAGGTCCGCGCTGTGGCGCTCGGAGAGCGGCTGGCCGGCGCCCAAAAAGGTCGTGATCGCCGACGACACGATGGCGGCAGACACGGCCTATCGCCTGGCGCTGGACGGCACCGCCCTGCTCTGGCGTGGCGACTTCCAGAATGCGCGCCAGCTGCTGCAGGCGCTCGCGCGCCGCATCGACCACAAGCCTGCACGCGCCAGGCGTTCCAGGGCCGGCGCAACTGCGCCTACGCTGACCGAACAGTTCCACCGCCACCGCCTGGCGCAGCTGCAACGCGCCCGCACGCTGGCGATGCTGCTGATCCCATTCGATCTCGACTATACGATCCCGCTGCGCCGCGCCCCCGATGTACGGCAAGCCTGTAATGAAGCCTATGGCGCCCAGGACGAGCCCTTCGTGGTCTCGCTGCGCGAATTGCTGGGCCTGATCGGCGCGCACGAGTGGCGCAGCAAGGGCGTGCCCGTCCCGGCACTCGATGCGCGCATCCACCCCTGGTATGGCGTGTTCTCGCCGGTGCGCGGCGAATACGTCGAGCTGGTGGCGCAGGCGCCGCTCCCGAAAAACGCGCATCTCGCCTTCGACATCGGCGCCGGTACCGGCGTGCTGTCCGCCGTGCTGGCGCGGCGCGGCCTGCGGCGCGTGGTCGCGACCGACATGGATGCGCGTGCGCTGGGCTGCGCACGCGAGAACATCGATCGCCTGGGCCTGGGCGCGCAGGTCGAGATCATCGAGGCCGACCTCTTCCCCGAAGGCCGGGCCGATGTCGTCGTCTGCAATCCGCCCTGGCTGCCGGGCAAGCCGAGTTCGGCCATCGAATACGCGATCTACGATCCGGACAGCCGCATGCTGCGCGGTTTCCTGAACGGTTTACAAGCGCACCTGGCGCCGGGCGGCGAAGGCTGGCTGGTGCTGTCGGACTTCGCCGAGCACCTGGGCCTGCGCTCGCGCGAGCAGCTGCTGGGCTGGATCGCAGCGGCCGGCCTCGAAGTGGCAGGCCGCCACGACGTGCGCCCGACCCACCCGAAGGCGCAGGATGCGGACGATCCGCTGCACGCGGCCCGGGCGCAGGAAGTGACTTCGCTGTGGCGTCTGCACAGCGCAAACGGGTAAATTTCCCCCGCATTTGCATCCTGGCGCACGAAGCAGTACAATAGCGCTGCGGGGTGGAGCAGTCTGGCAGCTCGTCGGGCTCATAACCCGAAGGTCACAGGTTCAAATCCTGTCCCCGCAACCAAATACTAGCTTTAAAAAAGCCCGACTCTTGCAGCCGGGCTTTTGTTTTCTGGGCCCAGCGACGCCGGATGAGAGACAAGAAAGACAACGCCACGATCGACCTGCCGGGTTTCGAACCGGCCGCCCCGCTCGAAGCCGGCGCTTTTACCCAGGGCGAGCCCAGGCGCAACACTCCCCGTCCCCGCCGCACCGGCGTGAAGCAGGAACAGATTTCCCTGCTCGAAGAAACCGACACCAGCGGCCTGCCAGTCTGGCGCCGCGACGACAACCTTGATTTGACCGGCTTGCCGGTCTGGGCACCGGCCTCAGAGTAGCCCGGTAATTCCGGCTGGAGGCCAACATGACCACTTCTTTCTCCGCGCTGCCGCTGGCACCGCAATTCCTCGACAACCTGGGCACGCTCGGCTACCACGAGATGACCCCGATCCAGGCCGCCAGCCTGCCCTCCGTGCTGGAAGGCCGCGACCTGATCGCCCAGGCCAAAACCGGCAGCGGCAAGACCGCGGCCTTCGGCATCGGCCTGTTGCACAAGTTGAACCCTGCCTGGTTCGCGGTCCAGGGCCTGGTGATGTGCCCGACGCGCGAACTGGCCGACCAGGTCGCCGGTGAGTTGCGCCGCCTCGCGCGCGGCGTCGGCAACGTCAAGATCCTGACCCTGACCGGCGGCACCGCGATGCGTCCGCAAATCGCCTCGCTCGAGCACGGCGCCCACATCGTGGTCGGCACCCCGGGCCGCATCCGCGACCACCTCGGGCGCGCCACGATCGACCTGTCCAAGGTGCAGACCCTGGTGCTGGACGAGGCGGACCGCATGACCGACATGGGCTTCTACGACGAGATCGCCGGCATCGTGTCCGCCTGCCCGCAGCGGCGCCAGACCCTGCTGTTCTCGGCGACCTATCCGGACGACATCCGCCACGCCACCGCCGGCTTCCTCAACGATCCGGTCGAGATCGCCGTCGAAAGCCAGCACGACGATTCGAAGATCGAGCAGCGCTTCTACGAAGTCGGCTTCGACAACCGCGACGAGGCCGTGGCGCGCCTGCTGCGCCATTATCAGCCGGCCTCGACACTGGCCTTCTGCAACACCAAGGCCCACTGCCGCGAACTGGCCGATTCCCTGCGCGACCAGGGCTTCTCGGCCCTCGCCCTGTACGGCGAGCTCGAGCAGCGCGAGCGCGACGAGATCCTGATCCTGTTCGCCAACCGCAGCTGCTCGGTGCTGGTCGCAACCGACGTCGCCGCGCGCGGCCTCGACATCGCCAACCTGGAAGCGGTGATCAACGTCGACGTCTCGAAGGATGCCGAAGTCCACGTGCACCGCATCGGCCGTACCGGCCGCGGCGACGAAACGGGCCTGGCCCTGTCGCTGTGCGCGCCGAACGAAAAGAAATGGGTGAAGCTGATCGAGGAGTACCAGAACACCGAGGCGTCCTGGTACAAGCTCGACGACCTGGGCGACACGGTGTTGCCGGCCGCGCCCGCGCCGATGGTCACCCTGATCATTGCCGGCGGCAAGAAGGACAAGCTGCGTCCGGGCGACGTGCTGGGCGCGCTGACGGGCGACGCCGGCTTGCTGAAGGAACAGGTCGGCAAGATCAACGTGACCGAATTCCAGACCTATGTGGCACTGGCGCGCGACGTGGCTGACGCCGCCTACCGAAAACTGAATGCCGGCAACAAGCTGGGACCGGATTTCGGTAGTTTCAAGGGCCGCAGCTTCAAGATGCGTTTTCTGGACGTCTGATCAGTATCTAAAGCGCACTTCAGGGTGCGCACGCTTGAACTCTACAGCGACACGGAGTAGGTAAATCTGGCATAGTTTTGCTAAAAATAAACCTTTAGCAAAATGACCAGCCAAACCACATCGATCTACACCCCGTTCGCGGACGGGCGCCCGGTGCGCGACATCGTCGAGCACACCCCTGCGCTGGTCAACGAGACCTGGTGCCGCAACTTGCTGCGCCACACCCTCGACTCGCTGGAGCAACAGTATGCGAGCGGCGCCCCGCACCGCGCAATCACGCCCGATACGCTGGTGATGCTGGCGAACGGCGAAGCGCTGCTGATGCCTTCGATCGACGAAGGCGCCACCTCCACGCCGAGCCTGGCGGGCGACCTGCATGCGCTGGCGCTGGTCGTCCATTACGCCATCACCGCCGAATCGCCGCCGGACGGACCGCTCGGCCCGCGCCTGTACGACAATTACAGCGAGCAGTTGACCAAGGGCCTGGACAGCTGCCTGGGGCCGAACCGCCGCCTGCGCCCGAACACCGTGGACGAGATGCGGACCCTGCTCGGCATCGAGGCCGGTGCGCTTGAACTGCCGCCTGCGGCCGGGGCAAGCGTCTCGCGCATCGTCCTGCCTGTCGAGCCGCCGGCGGCCTCCGCGCCAGCCGACGTCCGAGCCGATGACTCCGCCAGTGTCCACGCCGAGCCATCGATCGAGCCGGCGCCGCAAGAAATCACAGCGCCGCTCACGGTTGTCGAGCCCCCCGCTCCCGACTTCGCCGCCCCGGTCGCCGTCCCTCCTCCCGTCGAGAATCCGGTACCGGAACCGGTCGCCGCGGCGAGCCTGGACACGGCGCCCATCGCATCGGTGCCGCGCGAGGAGCCGGTGGCAGATTCACTCGCCGCCACGCCCGCCGCCATGCTGCGCAAACCCGCCACCCAGGACAGCCTTGCAGACGAGGCCCATCCGGCGCGCAGCACGCCAGTCCCAGCGAGCCCGGCACCAGCCGCGCCGCACAAACCGTCCGCCACGCCGGCGGCTGGCGCTCAGGATCCCTATGCCAGCGCTCCCCAGGCATGGGCGACGACCGACCGCAGCAGCCGTCTTCAGCGCTGGGGCATGCTCGCAGGCGCCGCCATCGTGGTGCTGGCAGCCGGCAGCGCCCTCGTTTCCTACTTACAGCAGAGCGATGACGTGGTAGCGCTGTCGCCGCCACCGGCCGAGCGCGCCGCAACCGGCCTCGACAAGGGCGAAACGGTCGTCGCGCCGCCTGCGAGTGCTCCGGCGGCCCCGGCCGCCGAGCCGGCCACCGCCGCACCAACCGAAGCCGCAGCGGACACCGCTACCGGAACGCCGGCCGATCCCGCTGCCGCTGGCACTGCGCCCGCGCCGGCGGAGACCGGCCGGGCCCTCGGGGCCGTCGTCAATGGCACGACCTATAAACTCGTGATCAAGCCCTGGGGCACCGTGTATGTCGACGGCGTCGACCGGGGCGTGAGCCCGCCGATCAAGCGCCTGACGCTGGCGCCGGGCCAGCACACGATCCGGATCGTCAACCCGAGTTTTCCGGAATACATCATGACGGTCGATGCAGGTGCAAAGGAAACGATGAACATCCAACACGATTTCACGGCCAAGGCCGAATAAGGAGGCTGTCATGTCGAGAACCCTTCCTCCCCGCCTGGTTTCCCGTTTGCTGGGCGCCTTCATGGTCACCGCTGCCCTCGCCGGCTGCGCCGAAATGAACTCCCTGCTCGACTCGGCCACGGGCCGCAAGCCTTCGCGCACCGTCGTGCGCGAGGTAGGACGCGATGAGCCGCGTCCGGGTGCACGCAACGAATCGCGTGCGGAGGCGCGCAACGAAGCACGCAACGAAGCACGCAACGAAGCGCGGGCCGAGGCCGGCCGCGACCAGGCCGCGCTGCGCGAAGGCGTGCGCCTGTACAACGAAGGGGATTTCAACGGCGCCATCAAGCGCTTGAGTTCGAACGATATCCGCGCCAATTCGCCCACGAAAATCCGGGTCGAGGCACTGAAATACCAGGCCTTCAGCTATTGCGTCACCTCGCGCCCGAAACAGTGCGAGCAGGCGTTCGAAAAGGCACTGAAGATCGACCCGGACTTCACGCTCGATTCCGGCGAACAGGGGCATCCGCTATGGGGCCCCGTGTTCGAGCGCGCGAAAAACAGGTAGCGGCTTCGATTCAGACCTTGATGTTGACCGAGCCCGGGAAGGCCGGCGCGCGGCGCCGCTTGCTGGCCTGTTCATAGGCATAGGCCATGCCGATCAGGGTCGCCTCGCTCCAGGCGCCGCCCACGAACGAGATCCCCACCGGCAGGCCGCGCGCAAAACCGGCCGGCACCGTGACGTGCGGATAACCGGCCACGGCCGCCGGCGACGAGAAGCTCATGCCGTAGTGGTCGCCGTTGATGTAGTCGGTCAGCCAGGCCAGGCCGCCGGTCGGCGCCACCAGCGCGTCCAGCTTGTGCTCGCGCATCACCTGGTCGATCCCCTCCTCGCGCGAATAACGATGGTTGTTCGCCAGCGCCTCGCGATAGGCTTTCGCGTCCAGTCCTTCCTTGCCCTCGGCGGCGATCAGGTGCTCCTGGCCGAAGTACGGCATCTCGCGCGACGCATTCTTTTCGTTGAAGGCAATCACGTCGGCCATGTTCTTCACCGGCGCGTGCGGCGCATAGCCGGCCAGCCAGGCCGCCAGGTCGGGCTTGAATTCGTGAAGCAGCACTTCCGTTTCCGAGTCGCCGTACTTGTCGGTGTTCGGCACTTTGACATCGACCAGGATGGCGCCTTGCGCTTTCAGAACGGCGAGTTCCTTTTCGACGATGTCGTCGATGGCTGTGCCGTCGCCGAAGAAATTACGCGCCACGCCGATGCGCTTGCCGCGCAAGCCGTCGAGGCGCAGGGCCGCGGCGTAATCGGCGAGCTTGCCCTGGCTCTCGCCGGTGACGGCATCGTCCTTGTCGACCCCGGTCATCGCGGCCAGCATCAGGGCGGCATCGGCCACGCTGCGCGTCATCGGGCCGGCGGTGTCCTGCGAGTGGGCGATCGGGATGATGCCGCTGCGGCTGACCAGTCCCAGGGTCGGCTTGATGCCGACGATGCCGCAGCTCGAGGCCGGGGACACGATCGAGCCGTCGGTCTCGGTGCCGACCGCCAGCGTTGCCAGGCTGGCCGCGATCGCCGCGCCCGAGCCGGAGCTCGAACCGCTCGGATTGCGGTCCAGGGCGTGGGGATTCTTCGTCTGGCCACCGCGCCCGCTCCAGCCGCTGACGGAATGCGTCGACCGCATGTTCGCCCATTCGGACAAATTCGTCTTGCCGATGATGACGGCGCCGGCCGCGCGCAGGCGCTCGGCGACAAAGGCGTCCCTGGTGGCGCGCACCCCGTTCAGGGCCAGCGAACCGGCGCTGGTGCTCATCTTGTCGCCGGTGGCGATGTTGTCCTTTAGCAGGACGGGAATGCCGTGCAGCGGGCCGCGCAGCTTGCCCGCTTTGCGTTCGCGGTCGAGCTCGGCGGCAATGGCGAGGGCGTCGGGATTGAGTTCGATGACGGCATTGAGCTTCGGGCCGGCCTTGTCGACGGCGGCGATGCGCGCCAGGTAGCGCTTGATCAGTTGCTGCGAACTGATTTTGCCGGCCGCCATGGCCGCGCCCTGCTCGCGCACGCCGGCCTCGAGCAGATCATCGACAGCCGTGCTTGCTTTCGGCGCAGCCGCTGCTGTTGCCGTCACGCCGGCAACGGCGCCGGCAGCCACACCCAGTCGAACGAAATCCCTGCGGTCCATGCGTGCTCCACTTTATTTATAGTAAAGCAATAGCATAGCAGTGCTTTCTGCTCAGCACCAATTGAACCGATGCGGGGCAAAAGCGCGGGACGAAAAAAAACGCTGCCTGGAAAGGCAGCGTTTTTTGCCGAAGCGAGTACGTCTTAGTTACGGACGACGCGCTTGTATTCGTTGGTGCGGGTATCGATCTCGATGGTGTCATCCTGGCTCACGAACAGCGGCACCATGACGATGTGCTGGTGGGCTTCGATGGCGTTCTCGATCTTGGCTTCCTTCAGGACGTTGCCCGAAGTGTTGCCCTTGACCGCAGGTTCCGAGTAGACGACCTGGCGAGCGATGGTGGTCGGCAGTTCGACCGAGATTGCCTTGCCGTCGTAGAACACGGCTTCGCATGCCATACCGTCTTTCAGGTAGTGCAGCGCGTCGCCCAGGTTCTCTTCTTCGATTTCGAACTGGTTGTACTCTTCGTCCATGAAGACGTACAGCGGATCGGCGAAGTACGAGTAGGTCACCGGCTTCTTGTCCAGCACGACGACGTCGAACTTGTCATCGCCACGGAACACGTTTTCCAGCGGAGCATTGGTCAGAAGATTTTTCATCTTCCACTTGTAGGTGAAGCCCGTGCGGCTCGATCCGTTGACATCGGAACGCAGCACGATAAATGGCTTCTCATCAACCATGATGATGTTGCCGACACGGATCTCTTTTGCGGGTTTCATAGGAGTCTGAGGTATCTAAAAAAAGGGGTTGCAGTAACAGAGCATGATATCACGTAACGATTGCCGTGCCTACCGAAGTGAAGCGGCGAAGACAAGCAGGTTCGAAGCCAGGTCGCCGTTTGCCAACATGCGCGCCTGCCACTCGCTTGACCTCGCCTCGATCCGGGCCCGGTCGGCCTGCAGCGCCGACCACAATGCCGGCCAGTCCGCAGCCGTGGCCAGCGCGCCGTTCCAGTGCAGCATCACGTCCTGCAGGCTCGCGATGTCGGGCGCATAGCGGTTCAGGAAAGCCTTGAGTTTCTTGTGATGCAGGTTTTCGTCCTGCGGATAGATGTGCCAGACGAAGGGCTTGCCGGCCCACTGGGCGCGCACCCAGGAATCCTCGCCGCGCACGAAGTTCAGGTCGCAGGCCCACAGCAGGCGGTCGTAGTCGGGCTGGGGCACGAAGGGCAATACCCGCACGGTGAGCGCCCCGCGGGTGGCGACCGCCCCGGCGTCGGCCGGCGCGCCCAGGAAGGCTGCGACGGCTTCGGCGGCGACGCCTTCGGGTACCAGGCAGGTCAGCTTCTCGCTGCCGTGTTGCCAGGCCGCGAACAGCGCGGCCACCGGCGCATGCGGATAGCAGAACAGCGAGACTTTCAGGGCGTCGATCTCGGCATCCGGCAAGCCGAGGCCGCGCAGGAAGTCACGCGCCTGCCCGGGCTGGCCGAGGAAGCGCTGCCGCTCCTCCTCGAGCCCGGCTTCGCGCAGCAGGCCGCCGGTCTGGGCCGTAAAGCCCGGGAAAAAGAAATGCTTGGTGAGTTTCAGGCGCGGATGCATCGACGGCAGCCGGTGGCAGCCCTCGACCCAGTCCTCGGCCGTCAAGCCCTCCAGGTTCAGCCAGACCGGACGCGGCGTGCGCTGCGCCATCGCTTCGATATAGCGCGGCGGAATGTCGCAGGCGAAAAACTCGATGACGATGTCGGCGATGTCGCCAGGGGCATAGTCGTCGTCCTGGCCGCGCCAGTGGCGCACGGCGACGTTTTCCACCACCTGCTCGGCTTTGTCCGTGTCCACTGCGGGACAGATGCGGCGGAAGCTGGCCAGGTCGTCCACCCACAGCGTGACGGCCACGCCGTGCTCGCGCTGCAGCTGACGCGCCAGGCGCCAGCAGATCCCGATGTCGCCGTAGTTGTCGACGACCTTGCAGAAGATGGCGAGAGTCAGGGGGGAGGCGGACATGAGATGCTCGACGGAGATAAACGTAGAAAAGCAAAAAGCCGCTCAAGGCGGCTTTTTGCACTGACTGGCGTCCCCACGGGGATTCGAACCCCGGTACTCACCGTGAAAGGGTGATGTCCTAGGCCTCTAGACGATGGGGACCTAAAACTGTTCCGATACTACTTTACTACGACTACCAAATTCTTGGCGTCCCCACGGGGATTCGAACCCCGGTACTCACCGTGAAAGGGTGATGTCCTAGGCCTCTAGACGATGGGGACCCTGGAACTACCGAACTACTTGTTCTTCTACGTGGTGGAGGTAAGCGGGATCGAACCGCTGACCTCTTGCATGCCATGCAAGCGCTCTCCCAGCTGAGCTATACCCCCCACGGGGAAACAACATCATACCATACCGCTTTTGCTTCTACTACTCGCTGCCGCTGGCGCAGCTTCTGGCAAACTTCGCCAAAACCCTGGCGTCCCCACGGGGATTCGAACCCCGGTACTCACCGTGAAAGGGTGATGTCCTAGGCCTCTAGACGATGGGGACCCTGAACTACCGACTACACTTCAACTTGGTGGAGGTAAGCGGGATCGAACCGCTGACCTCTTGCATGCCATGCAAGCGCTCTCCCAGCTGAGCTATACCCCCGTACTGCTGAAGTGCGAGCATTATAGCGGGGGTTCTTGCATTACGCAAATACCGTTTTGAGGAATTAGAAACCCGGCTTACAGCCCCTTCCCTACGCGGGCCAGGACGGTCTCGCGGCCGAACAGTTCCAGCACAGCATCGATGGCCGGCGTCTGCAGCTGGCCGGTGACGAGCAGGCGCAGCGGCATGGCGATCTGCGGCATCTTCAAATTATGCGCGGCCAGCACTTCCTTGAGCATCGCGGCAATCGCCGCCTTGTTCCACTCGACCGTCCGGCAACGCTCGGCGAAGGAGGCCAGCGCCGGCTTGACGGCATCCGTCAGGTGCTGGGCCAGCAGGGCCGCATCCGGCTGCGGCTGGCGGTAAAAGAGCATCGCCGCGTCGGCCAGTTCGTTGATCGTGTTGACGCGGTCTTTTACCAATGCCAGCAAGGCAGGCACGGCCGGGCTGCCCCCGGGGTTACCTTCAAATTGCGCGCCCTGCGCTTCCATCTTCGGGCGCACCAGGTTTGCCAGGCGTTCGTTGTCGGCGGCCTTGATGTAGTGGTTGTTCAACCAGGCCAGCTTTTCCGGATTGAACTGGGCGGCGGAGGCGGTCAGGTGCTCGAGGTTGAACCACTCGGTGAACTGTTCCATCGAGAAGATCTCGTCGTCGCCGTGGCTCCAGCCCAGGCGGGCCAGGTAGTTCAGCATCGCTTCCGGCAGGTAGCCCTGCTCCGGGTATTCCATGACGCTGACGGCACCGTGGCGCTTCGACAGCTTCTGGCCGTCGGCGCCCAGGATCATCGGCAGGTGGCCGTACTCCGGCAGCTCGGCGCCCAGCGCGCGCAGGATGTTGATCTGGCGCGGCGTGTTGTTCACGTGGTCGTCGCCGCGCAGGACGTGGGTGATCTGCATGTCCCAGTCGTCCACGGACACGCAGAAGTTGTAGGTTGGGGTGCCGTCCGGACGCGCGATGATCAGGTCGTCGAGCTCCTTGTTGGCGATCGTGATCGGGCCCTTGACCACGTCGTTCCAGGTGACTTCGCCGTCCAGCGGATTCTTGAAGCGCACCACCGGCTTGACGCCTTCGGGGACGCTTGGGAGGGTCTTGCCCGGTTCCGGGCGCCAGGTGCCGTCGTAGCGCGGCTTTTCGCCGGCAGCGCGCATGCGCTCGCGCATGGCCTCGACTTCGTCGGGCGAGCAGTAGCACAGGTAGGCGGTCCCGGCCTCCAGCATGCCCTTGACGACTTCGCGGTAGCGGTCCATGCGCTGCATCTGGTAGAACGGGCCTTCGTCGTGCGAAAGACCGAGCCACTGCATGCCGTCCAGGATCGCCTGCACCGCTTCCGGCGTCGAGCGCTCGAGGTCGGTATCCTCGATGCGCAGGATGAAGGTGCCGCCGAAATGGCGGGCATAGGCCCAGGAATACAGCGCGGTGCGCGCGCCGCCGAGGTGGAGGTAGCCGGTCGGGCTGGGAGCAAATCGGGTGCGGACGGGAGTGCGGACGGTCATGGCGAAAAGCGAAATGATAAAGCGGCTATTCTACCCCCTTGCGCTCCATGCGGGCAGCGCCGTCGCCGCCCTCTTCACTCGAATTCCATGCGCCGCTCGACAGGCTGGCCATCACGCCGTTCGTCGCGCTGTTCGTCGCGCTGTTCGTCAATATAGGCTGCCAGGGCGCGCACCGTCGGGTAATCGTAGAGCAGCTCGGCGCTGACCGGCACCCCGCTTGCCCCCTCGATCTCGAGCGCCAGCGGTACCGAGGCCAGCGAATCGATGCCGAGGTCGCTGAACGGGGTATCGACCGTCCAGGCGTCGATGACCGGGACGGCCTCGCGCGCGATATCGACGTCCGGCATGTCGTCGGTCCAGGCATGGACGCCCTTCACCGCGCCAGCCTCGACGTCGAGGGGCGGCATCCCGGACGGCAGCGTGTCGCCGAGCGCGCCCTCGCGCAGCCAGCGCGCGACGCAGGCGCGCACCAGCTCCAGGCTCGAGGGAGCAGCCGGAGTCGGTGCTTCGGGCACGAAAGCCGCCGGCGCGGCCTGGCGCAGCAGGGGGTCGAGCCCGCCCGCCTCGCCCGGCGCGCTTTGTTCGATGTCGCCGATCGCCAGCGCGTATTCGGCGATGCGCGCCGCCAGCGTGGCGCCGGCCGGACAGGCGCCGGCGGCCGCACTCTCGGCGCCGATCGCATGGCGCAGGACGTCGAGACGGCGCGCAGCCCAGGCACTCGACTCGCCGCGCGCAGTCGCCGCCAGCAGGGTCCAGGCGGCGAATTCGCCATTGCGCGCGTCCTGCCAGCCAGTGCTGCCCTGCGCCGGCCACGCCGGATACCCGCCACCGCCGAAGCGCTCGATCGCCTGCGCGAGCGGGTTGCCCGGCACGCGCAGCAGCGCGCCCAGGTGGGCGTATAAAGCTTCGCTCGGACCCTCGAGGATGCGCAGCACGCGCGCATCGCGCAGCAGTTGCGGCGCCAGGTTGGTCTCCAGGTAGCCGCGCCCGCCCAGCATCTGCATCAGGCGGTCGACCGCTTCCCACAGCAGTTCGGAGAGCACGCATTTGCAGGCGCTGCAGGCTTCCAGCGGCAAGGGCTCGCCCGCGTCGGTGCTGGAGGCCAGCATCTCGACCAGCGACTCGGCGGCCTGAATGGCGCAATCGAGTTCGTGCAGGCGCAGCAGCGTGACCGGGTTCTCGAGCAGGCGCCCGCCCGCGATGTCGCGCCGCGCGGCATAGCGCGCCATCAATTGAAAGCAGCGCTTCATGGCGCCGACGCACAGGGCGCCGATGCCGAGGCGCGCGAAACCCATCGCGTCCTGGGCTACGTCCATGCCGGCCCCGGGCGTGCCCAGCACCTGGGCGTCGGCCACGAACACGCCGTCGAAGCGCACCGCGCTTTGCGGCATTGCGCGCATGCCCATCGTCAGCGCTTCCGGCCCGAGATGCAGTCCCGGCGCATCGCCCGGCACCAGCAGCGCCACCGTGCCCAGTGCCCGCCCTGCCGTGTCGAAGGCGCGCGCGAAGACGGTCAGCACGCCGGCCCAAGCCGCGAGGCCGATCAAATGCTTCTCGCCGTTCAGGCGCCAGCCGCCGTCGACGCGGTCGGCGCGGGTCCCGATCGCGCGCGGGTTCGATCCGGCCTGCGGCTCGCTCAGCGCAAAGGCCGCCAGCTGGCGTCCGCTCGCGAGAAGCGGCAGCCACTGCGCGCGCAGCGGCTCCGGCGCAAAGCGCAGCAAGGGACGCAGGCCCAGGCCGTTGTGCACGCCGACCAGGGTGGCCAGCGTCAGGTCGAGCGCCGCCAGCTGTGCCATCACGCGTACCAGGTCCCTGGTCGCCAGCGCCAGGCCGCCGCTCGCCGCCGGGGCCTGCAGCCCGAGCAGGCCGCGCAGCCCGAAGTCGGGCAGGACGTGCGGCGCCAGCGAGCGGCGCTCGTCGGCCAGGCGCGAGTCGAGGCGGCGCGGCGCATAGCTGCGCAGCCAGGCGATGGCGGCGTCGGCGCGCGCCCGGCTTCCGCTGTCCAGCACCGGCCGCAAGGCCAGCAGCGGCAAGGCGCCCTCCTCCAGCAAGGCCTTGCAGCGCGCGCGCTGGACCTTGCCGCTGGTGGTGCGCGGAAAGGCGCCGGGCGCGACGAAGACCAGGGTGTGCAGCGCCACGCCGGTGCCGGCCGTCACCGCCGCGCGGACCGTGCGCGCCAGCTCGTCCAGGCCGCCGGCCCGTACCAGGGCGCGCGTCGCCTCGACCGCCAGGGCCAGGCGCTCGCCGCCCTCGCCCTCGAGCGCAAAGGCGGCGCAGCTGTTGGGCGCGAGCGCGGCGGCGACACCCTCCGCCAGCTCTTCCACGTCCTGGGCGTGGATCTTGCGGCCGTTGATGACGATGACGTCCTTGCAGCGGCCGGTGACATACACCTCGCCGTCGCGCACGAAACCGAGGTCGCCGCTGCGCAGCCAGCGTGCGCCGGCGAGCGATGCGGGGGCGTCCGCGATGCGCAGGTCGAACAGCCGGGCGCTGTCGCGCGTGCGTCCATGGTAGCCGCGGGCGACCCCGGCTCCGGCGATCCAGAGTTCGCCGATCCGGTCCGCGCCGGCCGGCACGCAGCGTGCCGGATCGACCACCGCCACCGCGGCACCCGGCGCGGCCGGGCCGCAGCTCACCAGCAGCCGGCTGCCGGCCTGGCCCGGGCCCGTCGGGCATACCTCGCCGCGTTCGATCGCCGCCGCATCCAGCGCCAGCATGCGCGGCGCGCGCCCGCGCGGACCGCCCGCCACCAGCAGCGTGGCCTCGGCCATCCCGTAGCACGGAAACAGGGCTTCGCGCCGCAGGCCGCATGCGCCGAAGGCCTGCATGAAGCGCTCCAGGGTCGCCGCGCGCACCGGTTCCGCGCCGTTGTAGAGCACGTCCAGGCTCGCGAGGTCCAGTCCCGTCCTGTGTGCGTCCCCGATGCGGCGCAGGCACAGCTCCCAGGCGAAGTTCGGCCCACCGCTGCAGGTGGCGCGGTAACGCGTGATCGCTTCCAGCCAGGCGGCCGGCCGGCGCAGGAAGGTCCCGGGCGCCATCAGCACCGAGCGAAAGCCCAGCATCAGGGGCGCGGCGATGCTGCCGATCAGGCCCATGTCGTGAAACGGCGGCAGCCAGCTGACCATGACCGTGTCCGCACCAAAACCGAAGGCGCTGCCGATGGCCGCGACGTTGGCGGCGATGTTCGCATGCGTGACTTCGACGCCCTTCGGCTGGCCGGTCGAGCCCGAGGTATATTGGAGAAAGGCGACCGCCGCAGGCGCAGGCGCCGGCAAGGACACGGCGCCTTCCCCTGCGAGGCCGTGCAGCAGCGGTACGCGGCAACCCGCGCGCGCCAGCGCGGCGGCGCTGGCCGCATGTGCCTCGGGTGCGCACAGCACCAGCGCCGGCGCCGCGTCCTCGAGCAGTGCCGCCAGCCGCGCCGCATCGCGTACCCGGTGCGCCGGCGCGGCCGGCACGGCAACGATGCCGGCGGCAAGGCAGGCGAAGAAGGCGACGAGAAAATCGATCCCGGCCGGACAGAGCAGCAAGGCGCGGTCGCCCGGCCCGGCATGTGCCAGCATGTGCGCCGCCAGCGCATCGACGCGCGCGGACAGCTCGGCATAACAGATGTCCTGCTCGCTGCCGTTCTCGCGCAGGAAGGTGTAAGCGATGCGCTCCGGGGTGGCACGCGCCCTGTCGCGCAGCCGCTGCGCGAGCAGGACTTGTTCGGGTTCGGATGCGTCAGCCACGGGAGCGCTCCCGCGGCCAGGGCTGGCGCGCCGGCTCCACGCCGAGCGCCGCGCCGGCGCCGCTCACCGCCGCGCCGATCATGCGCGCGCCCTGGCGCAGCTGCTCCGGCCGGTGCGCCGCCATCACCTGCAGGCGCAGGCGCGCCGCGCCCAGCGGCACGCCGGGATACTCGACCGCGTTGACGAACACGCCCTCGCGCGCCAGCATGCGCCCGGCCAGGCGCGCCACCTGTTCGTTGCCGATCCAGAGCGGCACGATCGCCGAAGGCACGCCGATGCAGCGCATGCCGGTCTCGGCGAGATTCGCGCGCAAGACCATCGCATTGCGCAGCAAGGCATCGCGCAGTTCGTCGCCCTCGCTGCCGGCGACGATGCGCAGGGCTTCGAGCACGCAGGCCGCCTGTATCGGCGAGAGCGCGTTCGAGAACAGGTGGGGACCTGCGAACAGCTGCAGCTGGCGCTTCACCGCGCGCGAGGCGCTGGCCACGAAACCGCCGTTCGAGGCGAAGGTCTTGGAAAACGCGCCCATCACCAGGTCGGCCTTGCCCAGCATGGCTTGCAGCCCCAGGCTGCCGGTGCCGCCCGGGCCCAGGGCGCCGAGGTCGTGCGCCACGTCGACCAGCAAGGCGGCGTTGTACTCGCGGCACAGGTACTGCATCAGCGGCAGGTCGGGCATGTCGGCATCCATGCTGAACAGGCCCTCGGTGACGACCAGGATGGCGTTCTCGGTGTCGCGCGCGCGGATCGCGGCCAGCAGTTCGCGCACGTGGCCGGTGTCGAGGTGCCGGTGCAGCACCACGTTGCGGGTGGCGGCATTCGCGCCCTGGCGCAGCGAGGCGTGCGCCAGCTGGTCGACCAGCACGTAATCGCGCGCATGCACCAGCGCGGTGATGGCGCCGAACGCGGCGCCCCAGCCGGTCGGAAACAGGGTCACGTGGTCGAGCTGCAGCAGTTCGCCGAGCGCCGCTTCCAGCGCCAGCGACAGGCGGCTGTTCCCGAGCAGGACCGCCGAGCCGGCGCTGTGCGGGCCCGCCTCCGCCAGCGCCGCGCGTGCGGCCTCGTGCACCGCCGGGTGCGAAGCGAGCGACAGGTAATCCTGGGACGCGAAATTCACACCGCGGGTGGCCGAGCCGGGAACGCATTCTTCGTGCACGTTCGATTCCGGGCCCGGCGCCCCATCGAGTGCGCGCGCGTACTGCCAGACCCCGTGCCTGGCGCGCAGCCGGCACCAGCTGTCGAGCGCCTCGGCGCGGCGCATCAGGTTGGCGCCGCGCGGCTGCGCGAACTGGGCGACGCTGCCGCGCAGCGCACCGGAAGCTTCCAGTTCGGCGATATCGGCGGCCCGCTCGAAGACGATCGTTTCCTCGTGCACGGTGTACTCCTCGCTAAGGGGACAACAAAATAAGGGAAGAAAAATCAGGCGGCCAGAACGTCCGCCTGCGCGCCCTGGCGCGCGAGCAGCGCGCCGACCTGCTCGGCCGGCAGCGGACGGTGGAACAGGTAACCCTGGGCTTCGTCGCAGCGCATCGCGCCGAGGTCGGCCAGCTGCTCGGCCGTTTCGACGCATTCGGCGATCACTTTCAGCTCCAGCCGGTGCGCCATCGCGACGATCGCCTCGGCGATCGCGTAGGGCCGCGCGCGCGTGCTTGCGCCGAGGCGGCGCACGAACAGGCCATCCATCTTGAGGATGTCGACCGGCAGCTCGGACAAGTAGTTCAGGCTCGAATAGCCGGTGCCGAAATCGTCGATGGAGACCAGCACGCCGGCCGCGCGCAGCGCGCCCATCACCTGGCGGTTGGCGTCGAGGTCGTCGATCAGCACGCCCTCGGTGATCTCGAGGTCGAGGCAGCCGCGGGGCAGTCCGGTCGCTTCGATGATCTCCATGACGCGCGCGGCGATGTCGGGATGGCGCAGCTGGCGCGCCGACAGGTTCACCGCCGTCTTCACGCCGGGCAGGCCGGCGTCGCGCCAGGCGCGGTTCTGGGCGCAGGCGGTGCGCAGCACCCAGTCGCCGATCGGCACGATCATGCCGGTCTCCTCGGCCAGCGGGATGAAGCGGCCCGGATCGATGCGGCCGTAGACCGGATGCTGCCAGCGCAGCAGCGCCTCGACGCCGACGATGCGGCGCGTGGCCAGGTCGACCTGCGGCTGGTATTCGATGAACAGCTGGCCGCGCGCGAGGGCCTCGCGCAGGCCGTTCTTCAATGCCAGGCGTTCGCTTTGCGGCTCGCTGGCGGTGCTCGAATACAGCTGCACCGTGTTTTCGCCCCAGGCGCGCGCGCTGCGCATGGCGATGTCGGCACGCTTGAGCAAGGCGTCGAGGTCGCAGTCCTCGGCCGGGTACAGGGCAACGCCGACCGACAGCGTGACAAAACATTCACGTTCGCCCGCGTGCAAGGGCAGCCCGAAGCGGTCGAGGATCTTTTCCGCCACCTGGCGCGCGTCGCCTTCTTCTGCCACGTCCTCGAGCAGCGCCACGAATTCGTCGCCGCTCCAGCGCGCCACGGTATCGCAGTCGCGCAGGCACTGGCGGATGTTGGTGCCGGCCTGCACCAGCAGCGCGTCGCCGGCTTCGTAGCCGAGGGCGTCGTTCACTTCCTTGAACTTGTTGATATTCAGGAGCAGCAGCGCGACCAGGCGCCGGTTGCGGTCGGCGCGGTCCATCGCATGGCGCAGGCGGTCGCGCAGCAGGCGCCGGTTGAGCAAACCGGTGAGCTGGTCGCAATGGACGCCGTCGAGCATGCGGCCGACGCTCGCGCCCAGGTCCTTGAGCTCGACCGGCGCCGGCGCATTCGCGCGCAGGGCGAGCGCCAGCGGCTCCTCGCCCTGGCCGTGGCAGACCACGCGGTTGCGGCCGCTCGACTTGGCCAGGTACAGCGCCTCGTCGGCGCGCCCGACCGCGAGACCGACCGTCTCGCCCATGCGGTATTCGGCGACGCCGATCGACACCGTCAGCGCGATCTCGCTGTCGCCCTCCCGCGCCATGCAGCGCATCTTCTCGATCGCCCCGCGCACGCGCTCGGCCAGGATCATCGCGTCGGCGGACGGGGTTTCGGGCAGCATCAGCAGGAACTCCTCGCCGCCGTAGCGCCCGAAGCTGTCGCTGCCGCGCACCAGTCCCTCCACCACGCCGGCAAAGGCGCGCAACACGGTATCGCCCGCGCTGTGGCCCCAGGTGTCGTTGACGCGCTTGAAGAAATCGATATCGAGCAGGCACAGGCAAAAGCTGCGGCCGTTGCGGTCGCTGCGCTCCTTTTCCTTTTCGATGAGACCCAACAAGTAGCGGCGGTTGTGCACGCCGGTCAGTTCGTCGCGGATGGCCAGCTCGTTGATGGTGCCGAGCGCCTGCTCGAGCTTGACGAAGCCCTGGGTCTTGGTCAGCTCGAACAGCAGCGCGAACACCAGCACGACCACGAACAGGCCGAGGTGGCAGGCCAGGTAGAGCAGCGCCATGTCGGCCACCGGGTGGTCCGGGAGCGGAAAGCCGGCCCCCGGCAGCATATAGATAGCGACGGCCGCCGTGCAGCTGAGCCCCAGCCAGCACAGGGCGCTGGTCACGCCGCCCAGGAACATCGCCACCAGCGGCGCCGTGATCAGCCAGCTGGCGGTGGGCGCGCCGATCCCGCCCAGGTTATAGCTGAGCCAGCTGAAATTGAAGAACAGCGCACACAGGAACAGTTCGCGCGCTGCCCAGATGCTGCCGCTGGCGCGCAGCAGCAAGGGAGAACCGAGCATGCAGGCGCAGCACAGCAGGATCTCGACGGCAGCGGCATCGAAACCGAGCAGGTGGTAGGCGAGCGCGTAAAAGGGTCCGGCGGTGGCGGCCAGCAGTGCGGCGTTGACGACATTTTCGGCGCGCGTGCGGACGTTGGCCGCCTGGTTCAACAGGTCGGCAGGAATGAACCAGTGGTTTGCGCCCAGGTAACGGTCACTCCATCGCGCGCAGATGCTGTTCATGGGTCCTTGGTCTCGGCTTGGGTGGCCGCTTGGCGTGTCAGGTCAAACGCCAGTGTAGGAAGGAAATTTCCTACAGACTTTATTTTTAAACAGATACAAGACGGAAAAGCATGCGCGCAACGCTTGACAAGAAAAACTGCCGTGTTGACTTGGGAGAAACTTCAGGCGCGTTGGAGAGGAATCGACCGGCCGGCCCGTGCACGCAGCTGCCCGCAGCCGCCCTCGACATCCTGCCCGGCCGAGTCGCGCAGCTTGGTCAGCACGCCGCGCGCATGCAGGCTTGCCGCGATCGCGCGCGCCCGCTCCCAGCTGGGGCGCCGGAAGGCAAGATCGGGAATCGTGTTGTACGGGATCATGTTCAGAATGGCGTATTTGCCGCGCAGCAGCGCGACGATGCCGTCCAGTTCATCCTCGCCGTCGTTTACGCCCTCGAGCAGGGTCCACTGGTACTGGATCGGATAGCCGGTCAGGCGCGCATAGCGTTCGCCGAATTCGACCAGCTCCTGCGGCGCCAGGCGCGGTGCGCGCGGCAGCAGCTCGGCGCGCAGGTCCGCCCTGGTGGTGTGCAGGGACAGCGCCAGCGCCGGCTTCACCCTTCCCTGCGGCAGGCGCTCGAAGGCGCGCGGGTCGCCCACGGTCGAGAACACCAGGTTTTTATGGGGAATATGCGCCTCGACTCCGAGCAGGTCGATGGCTTCGAGGACGTTGTCGAGGTTGTGGGCCGGCTCGCCCATGCCCATGAACACGACCTTTTTCACGGGACGGCGGGCACGCGCCAGGACGACCTGGGCCACGATCTCGCCGCTGCTGACCTGGCGCAGCAAGCCGTCGCGCCCGGTCATGCAGAAGCGGCAGCCCACGGCACAGCCGACCTGGTTCGACACGCAGACGCCGTCGCGCGGCAGGAGCACGGTTTCGACGGCCTGGCCATCGTTCAAGCCGACCAGCAGGCGCGCCGAGCCATCCTCGGCCGGATGCTCGCTGATTACCCGCGCGAGACCGGCCAGCTCTGCGTCGAGCTGCGGCAAGGCTTCGCGCACAGGCCTGGGCAGGTAATCGTTCGGACGACGCCGCCCGCGTTCGTGCGGCGCGCCCTGCACCCAGTCGCGCAGTACGCGCGCCTGGTGCTCCGGCAGAGCGCCGAGAGCCGCCAGGCGCTCCCGAATACCTGCAACCCGCATTTAGTCGTTTTTCACCACGATGCTCGGGAACTTGCTGGTCATGTCCTTGGCCCGCTCGGCGACCTTGACCGCCACCTTGCGCGCGATCTCTTTATAAACAGAGGCCACCGCGCCGTCCGGATCGGCAACCACCGTCGGGCGGCCCGAATCGGTCTGCTCGCGGATCGACATCGTCAGCGGCAGCGCGCCAAGGAAGTCGACGCCGAAGTCCTTGCACATCTTCTCGCCGCCGCCCTGGCCGAAAATCGCCTCGGTGTGGCCGCAGTTCGAGCAGATATGGGTGCTCATGTTCTCGACGATGCCGATGATCGGGATCCCGACCTTCTCGAACATTTTGAGGCCTTTACGGGCGTCCAGCAGCGCGATGTCCTGCGGCGTGGTGACGATCACGGCGCCCGTCACCGGCACTTTCTGCGACAGGGTCAGCTGGATGTCGCCGGTGCCCGGCGGCATGTCGACGATCAAATAATCGAGGTCGCGCCAGTTGGTTTGCTCCAGCAGCTGCTGCAGCGCCTGGGTGACCATCGGGCCACGCCAGACCATCGGCTCGTCCGGATCGATCATGAAACCGATCGAGGACACCTGCACGCCGTGGTTTTCCAGCGGCTCCATGGTCTTGCCGTCGACGCTTTCCGGACGCGCATTAATACCGAGCATCATCGGCTGCGAGGGACCATAGATGTCCGCATCCAGCACGCCGACGCTGGCGCCTTCGGCAGCCAGGGCCAGCGCCAGGTTCACGGCAGTGGTCGACTTGCCGACGCCGCCCTTGCCGGACGCGACGGCGATGATGTTCTTTACGTTCGGCATGACCTTCAGGCCGCGCTGCACGGCGTGCGACAGGATTTTCACCTGCACGCTGACGCTGACGTTGCTGACGCCCGGAATGGCTTTCACCGCGTTGACAACCAGTCCGCGCAGGAGCGCGACCTGGCTTTTCGCCGGATAGCCGAGCTCGAGATCGAAAGCGACGTCACCGCCGTCGACCTGGATGTTCTTGACCGATTTCGAGGACACGAAGTCCTTGCCCGTATTAGGATCGATGACCTTTGCCAGTGCCGCCTTGACGTCGTCTGCTGTGATGCTCATGTGTTTCTCCAATGTGATGCGCGCAGTGTAGCAAAAAACGGCCCATTGTCTCTTGTCTGAGTGGCAAAACCAGGGAATACCCCCTGAACGGAGAACCTATCCCAGTGGGGAGGGGGAAGTTGATGGCGATGCATGGCAAGCGGGAGCAAGGCGCGAGGAGGCCGCATGGCTGGGCCATGCAACGACGAGCAACGCCGCGCCCGCTTGTCAGGCGCGCCAGCAACGACCCATCCCCGCTGGGATAGGTTCTTCGGGCCATCCACTGGTAAAATGTTTTTTTTCATCTTCTCACAAGCGTTTCGACCATGACCCGCAAGCTGTTCGTCACTACCGCCCTGCCCTACGCGAATGCCGCCTTCCACATCGGCCACATGATGGAGTACATCCAGGCCGACATCTGGGTCCGCTTCCAGCGAATGCAGCGCGATGGCGGCCAGCAACGCCAGGTGCACTTCGTCTGCGCCGACGACACCCACGGCACGCCGATCATGATCGCCGCCGAGAAGGAAGGCATCACCCCGCAGGAATTCGTGGCGAAGATCGCCGCCGGCCGCGCCCAGTACCTGGACGGCTTCCATATCGGCTTCGACAACTGGTATTCGACCGATTCGCCGGAAAACGTCGAACTCTCGCAAGGCATCTACCGCAAGCTGCGCGACGCCGGCCTGATCGTCACCAAGACCGTGGACCGCTTCTTCGACCCGGTCAAGGGCATGTTCCTGGCCGACCGCAACATCAAGGGCGAGTGCCCGCAGTGCCACGCCAAGGACCAGTACGGCGACAACTGCGAAGTCTGCGGCGCCGCCTACCAGCCGACCGAACTGATCAATCCGTACTCGGTGTTCACCGGCTCGACCCCGGTCCTCAAACCCTCGGAACAGTATTTCTTCAAACTGTCCGACCCGCGCTGCTTCCACTTCCTGAAGGAATGGCTGAACACCCCGGGCCGCCTGCAGCCGGAAATGGTGAATAAAGTCTCCGAGTGGCTGGGCGAAGACGGCGAAAAGCTGGCCGACTGGGACATTTCTCGTGACGCGCCCTATTTCGGCATCCCGATTCCCGATGCGCCCGGTAAATTCTTCTATGTGTGGCTGGACGCGCCGGTCGGCTACCTCGCTTCGCTGAAGAATTACTTCGACAAGCAGGGCCTGGACTTCGAGGCCTTCCTGAAGGATCCGGACGCGGAGCAGATGCACTTCATCGGCAAGGACATCGTCTCCTTCCACCTGCTGTTCTGGCCGGCGATGCTGAATTTCTCGGGCCACCCGATCATCGACAAACTGCGCGTCGCCGTCCACGGCCACCTCACCGTGAACAACGAAAAGATGTCGAAGTCGCGCGGCACCGGCATCTCGCCGCTGCGCTACCTGGAACTGGGCATGAACCCGGAATGGCTGCGCTATTACCTGGCGTTCAAGCTGAACGCGAAAGTCGAGGACCTCGACTTCAACGGCGAAGACTTCGTCGCCCGCGTGAACAGCGACCTGATTGGCAAATACGTCAACATCGCCAGCCGCTGCGCCGGTTTCATCACGAAGAAATTCGACGGCAAGCTGGCCTCGTCGCTGTCGGATAACGCCAGGTCGTGGATCGCCAAAGCCCTGACCGTGGACGGCGCCGAGCGCCAGGCCTCGATCGCCGCGAGCTTCGAAGCCCGCGAATTCGGCAAGGCGCTGCGCGAAATCATGGAAATCGCCGACGTGACGAACCAGTTCGTCGACGAGAACAAGCCGTGGATCCTGGCGAAGGACGAAACGAAGACCGCCGAGCTGCACGAGGTCTGCACGGTCGCCCTGATCCTGTTCCGCCAGCTGACCATCATGCTCTCGCCGGTGCTGCCGCAAGTGGCCGCACGCGTTTCGGAATTCCTGGGCGACAGCGAACTGAGCTGGGCTGATACCCAGGGCGAGGCCGTCACCAGCACGATGCTGGGCCGCACGATTGGCGCCTACAGCCACCTGATGCAGCGCGTCGACGCCAAGATGGTCGAGAACCTGTTCGACAAGCCGGCCGCCCCTGCTCCTGCTGCCGTCGTGTCCGACGCCGGGCTGGCGGTGGCTGCGCTGGCCCCGACGGAAGACGCCACCGCGTCCGACATCGAAGAACTCGCTCCGGAAATTTCGATCGACGATTTCACGAAGATCGACCTGCGCGTGGCCCGCATCGTCAACTGCGAACACGTCGAAGGCGCCGGCAAACTGCTGCGCCTGACGCTGGACGTAGGCGAAGGCCGCCACCGCAATGTATTCTCTGGCATCAAGTCGGCCTACAAGCCGGAAGAACTGGTCGGCAAACTGACGGTGATGGTCGCCAACCTGGCGCCGCGCAAGATGAAGTTCGGCGTGTCGGAAGGCATGGTGCTGTGCGCCTCGGCTGCCGATGAGAAGACCAATCCGGGCCTGTACCTGCTCGATCCGATGCCGGGCGCAACGCCGGGGATGCGCATTCGCTAAGCCCGGGGCATTGCCCCGGGAAACGCAGAGCATGGAACACGCAACATCGCCCCGGAGGAAAGCTGTTTCCGGGGCGCACGGCGGCGTTATAATGCCGTTTTCTTCAAGAAACATGCGCCTGGGTGCTGCACATACGCCCCGACAAACTCTTTTGAGAGGTAGCTAATAACATGACCGAACTCACCCCCCTCCGCCACATCCCGACCGCCAACGTGTTCCGCAAAGGCGACGTCTTCGTCCTGTTCGGCGAACTGTTCGGCCGCGGCTATGTGAACGGCCTCATCGACGAGGCGCGCGCCGCCGGCATGACGATCGTCGGCATCACCGTCGGCCGCCGTGACGAGACCGGCGCCCTGCGCGCGCTGACCGCCGAGGAACACGCGGAAGCCGAGGAAAAGCTGGGCGGCCGCATCGTCAACTTGCCGCTGATGGCCGGTTTCGACATGGATGCGCCGGAAGGCGAGCAGAATCCGACCGAATTGCTGTCGGACGTGAAGCTCAAGACCTGGCAGGACGACAAGCTGGACTGGGAAAAGATCGAGCGCTGCCGCGAAGCCGGCGTGCGCCGCTTCACGACTTCCGCCGCCCAGGCGATGGCGGAAATCGACAAGCTGATCCCTGAGGGCGCGAATGTCTTCTTCGCCCACACCATGGCCGGCGGCATTCCGAAGATCAAGGCCTTCCTGGCCATCGCCAACCGCATTTATAAAGGCCGCGGCGACCGCTTCGAATCCTCGCGCGCCCTGCTCGACAGCGACCTGGGCAAGCTGATCCTGATGAACTTCGACGAAGTCACCGCCAACACGCTGAAATACCTGATCGACGCCTCCGCCCCGATCCGCGAGCGCGTGACGAAGGCCGGGGGCGAAGTGCGCTACACGGCCTACGGCTACCATGGCACCGAGATCCTGATCGGCGGCAAATACGTCTGGCAGACCTACACCAACTACACCCAGGGCTACGCCAAGATGCGCCTGGAAAGCATCGCCGAAGCCGCCTGGAAGCAAGGCATCGCCGCGACCGTCTTCAACTGCCCGGAAATCCGCACCAATTCGTCGGACATTTTCGTGGGCGTCGAACTGTCGCTGTTCCCGCTGCTGACCGCGCTGAAGAAGGAAGGCGGCGGAGAATGGGCAGAGAAGCAGTGGGCAATCTGCCAGGAACTTCTGGGCGACGGCATTTCGCTGCAGTCCCTGCTCGACACGATCGAAAAGTACAACAACGACCCGACCAGCGCCCAGTTCCGCAACTTCGAAGCCTGGCCGATGGACAACACCCCGGCCCTGGCCGACGTGATGATCGGCACCTCGGAAGAGATCACCGGCCTGCACAAGGACAAGAAGGCCCTGATCACGGACCACCTGTCCTCGCTGGTGCTGGAAGGCGCCGGTCCGCTGATGTTCCATGGCGCATCGGAAAAGATTGCCCCGGTGCTGTGGCTGAACCACGACATCATTGCACGCCAACTCAACGCGCTGCATCCATAACCCTTGACGCCGGGGCCGCGTGGGCAGAACAATCTGCCTCGCCGTCCCGGCTCTCTTTTTTATCGATCAAAACAATGCCTAAATTCACCGGTTACGTATCCGACCACACCAAGTTCATCGAAGAGTTGAAGTCGAAGACTCCGGGCATGGAAGAGCGCCAGCAGGAAGGCCGCTCCCTGCTGTGGGACAAGCTGCCGATCTCGCTCGACGAGGAAGCGCGCACCAGGGAATCGCGCCTGCGCCAGAACGCCTATCCGTACCAGAACAAGTTCTAAAGACCAACAGGCATGCTGCCGGAGCAGGCCGCGCCGGAAGCGCCGGCCGACCCTATCCTCGACGAAGGCGCCTTGCCGCCTGATGCCGCCGGCCTCGACGATGCCGCCGCGGCCGCGATTGCGCGCCTGTACGGCGAGCCGCTGCTGCGCATGCCGAACGACCTGTACATCCCGCCCGACGCCCTCGAGATCTTCCTCGACGCCTTCGAAGGCCCGCTCGACTTGCTGCTCTACCTGATCCGCAAGCAGAACTTCAACATCCTCGACATCCCGATGGCGCAGGTGACCCTGCAATACCTGGAATATGTCGAGCAGATCCGCAAGAGCAACCTGGAACTGGCTGCCGAGTATCTGCTGATGGCGGCGATGCTGATCGAGATCAAGTCGAGGATGTTGCTCCCCAAGAGGCAGGACGACCTGGTCGAAGACGCCGGCGACCCGCGCGCCGAACTCGTGCGGCGCCTGCTCGAATACGAACAGATCAAGATCGCCGCCCTGCAACTGGGCGCACTGCCGCAGGAAGGACGCGATTTCCAGCGCCCTTCGCTGACCGTCGAGCAAAGCCTGACGCCGGTCTTGCCGCAAGTCGATCCGCACGACTTGCAACGCGCCTGGCTCGACGTTTTGCGACGGGCGAAATTGACCCAGCACCACCGGATCGGGCGCCAGGAATTGTCCGTGCGCGAGCACATGTCGGCGATTTTGCGTACCCTGCAATCGCAGCGCTTCGTCGAATTCGGCGAGCTGTTCGCGGGCCAGGAGACGGTGCCGATCATCGTGGTCCACTTTGTCGCCCTGCTCGAGCTGGCCAAGGAAACCCTGGTCGAAATTACGCAAGCCGAACCGTTCGCGCCCATTTACGTGCGCCTGGCATACTCGCCGGCATGAGCCGAGTGCGAGCCCAACACTTTACGCATCCACACACATGAAAATCATTACCACCATTGACGAACTGCGCGACCAGATGCGCGGCCAGCTGCGCACCGCTTTCGTGCCGACGATGGGCAACCTGCACGAAGGCCACCTTTCGCTGATGCGCCTGGCGCGCAAGCACGGCGACCCGGTGGTCGCTTCCATTTTCGTCAACCGCCTGCAGTTCGGCCCGAACGAAGACTTCGACAAGTACCCGCGCACCTTCCAGGCCGACGTCGAGAAGCTGGAAAAGGAAGGCGTCTACGTGCTGTTCGCGCCGACCGAGAAGGATTTGTATCCCGAGCCGCAGGAATACCGCGTACAGCCGCCTGACACCCTCGGCAACACCCTGGAAGGCGAGTTCCGCCCGGGCTTCTTCGGCGGTGTGTGCACCGTTGTCACCAAGCTGTTTTCCTGCGTCCAGCCACGCGTGGCCGTATTCGGCAAGAAGGATTACCAGCAGCTGATGATCGTGCGTAACATGGCGCGCCAGTTCGCGATGCCGACCGAAATCATCGGTGCGGAAACCTTCCGTGCGGAAGACGGCCTGGCCCTGTCCTCGCGCAACATGTACCTGTCGCCGGAAGAACGCGCCGAGGCCCCGGCCCTGTACCAGGGCCTGAATTTCGTCGCCAACGAGATCCGCGGCGGCCACCTCGACATCTTCTCGGTCGAGCGCGAAGCGATGGCGCAGCTGTCCGCACGCGGCTGGAAGCCGGACTATATCTCCGTGCGCAAGCGCATCGACCTGCAACCGCCGTCGGCCGGCGACCTGGCCCAGGGCACGCCCCTGGTCGTGCTCGCCGCTGCCAAGCTGGGCACCACGCGCCTGATCGATAATCTCGAAATCTGAGTCCCGCCTGAGGCGGCGGCGCAACGGCGGCGCTGACATTCTGCAAACAAGTATTAACTTTTTGCAACACGCGGCACGACCGTTTATACTGGCACTTGCCCGGCGCTCTGCCGGGCAGATTTTTCGCCGCAAGGAATGCCGCCGTGACCGAAGTTCTGACCGAAAACGCACCCCGTCCGCCCCGCAAGGGTTCGCCCCGTCCCAGCGACGTCCTTGACCGCATCGCTGCGACCGCGTCGCCGCACGAGATGCGCGATCCCTTCGACATCGGGGAAACCTTTACCAGCCTGGCCGAGTCCGGCGAAGCGCTGACGATTTATCCGGGCACCCTGGGCGAGCCGATGCTGGCGCGGATCGAATTCGTGCACCCGGAAGAGCCGCATTTCACGCTCGACATCGCCGGCGGCCTGCCGCTGCCTGCGGGCCGCGCCACCTTCGTCGCGGCACTGGGCGGCAACGCCAAGCTCCAGTTCGAGCTCGAAGGCGACTGGATCCCGACGCCTGGCGCATCGAACCTGGTGCCGGCCGTGTTTCCGGAAATGTGCCTGGTCCTGAACCGGCGCGCCGCGCCCCGTCTGGAGACCCCGGTCAACGGCAGCTATGCCGCGACCTTCACCCTCATGAACAAGCAGTTCGAGCTGCCCTTGTGCGACTATTCCGTCGGCGGCGTCGGCTTGCGCGCTACCCCGGACCAGGCGGCGGAACTGTATCTGGGAAGGAAGCTGAAGAGCGTGCGCCTGCAGCTGGGACCGGCGCTGGCGATCGTGGCCGACCTCG
The DNA here is from genome assembly GCF_059801075.1 of Massilia sp. LXY-5. NCBI lineage: Bacteria > Pseudomonadati > Pseudomonadota > Betaproteobacteria > Burkholderiales > Oxalobacteraceae > Massilia > Massilia sp. LXY-5. The sequence goes on along the minus strand of NZ_JBNNEH010000002.1, from coordinate 679,260 downwards.
AGATCCGGCTGCTGCGGCCTTTCCGCAGTTTCCTGCTGGGCGAACAGGTGCAAGTCGGGTGCAGCATCAGCAATATCGAGATGCAGATGCAGCAGACGCTGCAGCGGTTGGTGACCTCGAACCGGGGACGCTCGGCGGCGTAGGCGGCTTCGCGCGGCGGCTCGGCATGCCCACGCGTTCGCAGTTACTGCGTCACCGCCTGCGCCCACGCGAGCGCCGACAGGTGCGCCTTGTTCACCTCCAGCGGGCTGATATCGAGCGACCCCGCCAGCGCACCGACCAGGTTCGAGCTCAGCTCGCAGGCTTCCGCCAGCGCCAGGTACGGCCCGTACATGCCTTCGCGCGACATCAGCGCGCGCACCACTTCCGGCGGCAGCGGGATGGTCTCCAGCACTTCCTTCATCGGCAGCCCGAGCAGGCGGTCGAGCAGCGAGAACATGCCGGCGACGAACAAGTTCTCGCCCTCGCCCTTCGGCAGCGCATGCAGGCCCAGCAGTTCGGTGAGGCGGCCGCGCACGACGGCCGTTTCCATCAGCACCGGCGAGTAGCCGCTCGCGCTGGCGCTGGCCAGCAGCAGGGTCAGCCAGCGATACAGGGGCGCGTAGCCCATCAGGCTGATCGCCTGGCGGATCGACTGCACGTCGCGCCCTGCCCCGAAGCCGGCCGAATTGATGTTGCGCAGCAGTTTATAGGTCAGCGCCGGGTCGCGCTTCAGCACGCTTTCCAGCTTGGGTATGTCGTCGTTGTTCTGCACCATCTGCATCAGCTGCAGGATGATGGTCTGGGTGGGATTCAGGCCCTTCACCGCGTTGCCGGGGCGCGGGGTCAGGTGCAGCTTGCCGACGAAGGCGTCCAGACCGAGCGCGGCACAGGCGTCGTAGTCGATCCAGTTGGTGACCGGACGGCCGACCATGCGCAGCGCCGCTTGTTTTGCAGCCGCATAGCTGCGCGCCTGGGCGGCGACGTCGATGCCCGAGAAGCGCATCTCGACGTGCGAGGCGTAAGGCGCGAGCGCCGGGGTCAGGTGCTTGACGTCGAGGCCGCGGATCGAGATGCCGACGCCGCCGGCGCGCAATCCCTGCACGGCGGCGCGGGTGCTCGGATCCATCAGGTAGCGCGCCTGCAGGCTCAGCACGGTGCGCTCGGGCGGCAGCGAGAATAACGCGTCGGTGGACAGCATGGCCGGGACGGCGTCGAGGAAGAGCTGCTTGTCGCGCAGCAGCCAGCCGTGCTCATCGTCGTTCACGTGTTCGGCCACGAAAGCGACCAGCTGCTCGAGCTCGGCATCCTGCACTGCCTGGCCGCCCTGCTGCCACAGTAATTCGTAGCCGATGACGCGCTGCGCGGGATCGAGCAGCGGTTCGCGAACAATATAGTTGGTGTGATGCATGAAGTGACCGCGGCCGAACAAAGGCGAACAATGGCGGCCTGGGCCGCCAGCGACGCCGGGTGAAACTTAGAAGCCCAGGCTGTCGAGCAGGTCGTCGACCTGGCCCTGGTTCGCCACCACCTCGACGTTGCCCTCGGGCTTGATCTGCGGGCCGTTCAGCAGGCCATTGTCGAGTTCGCGCCTGATCTCGCTCGGGGCGAAATCGACGAGCACCTGCACCAGCTGCTTCTCCAGGTCCTGGGCGATCGAGGTGATCTTGCCGATCACCTGGCCGGTCAGGTCCTGGAAGTCCTGCGCCAGCATGATGTTCATCAGCTCGGCACGGGTGGCGGTCGCGGCACGTTCGTTCTCGGCCATGACCGCGATGCTGCGCTCGGCCAGCGCGCGCCAGTCCGTTTCGCCGGCACTGCCCTTGTCGAGCAAGGCCTGCCAGGCGCTGCGCAACTCGGCGCTACGGCTTTCCACCGCGTCCTGCAGGGGACCAGCCGCATCGGTGGCGTCGAGCACGCGCTTGGCGGCTTGCTCCGACAGGCGGGCAACATAATCGAGCCGGTCGCGGGCATCCGGGATGTCGCTTGCCGCTTTTTCGACCAGCTTGTCCAGGCCGAGGCCGCGCAGGCTGTCGTGCAGCGCGCGCGTCATGTGGCCGACCCGGATCAGGACTTCATCGTTTGCAACACCATCCAATGCAACTCCGGCGATCGGCTCGAGCATGATCAGGCCTTTTCCATTTTCTCGAAGATCTTGTTCAGTTTCTCGTCGAGCGTGGCGGCGGTGAATGGCTTCACCACATAGCCGCTTGCGCCGGCCTGGGCCGCCGCGATGATGTTTTCTTTCTTCGCTTCCGCGGTCACCATCAGCACCGGCAGCTTGGCCAGGGCGGGATCGGCACGGATGTTTTGCAGCATGGTCAGACCGTCCATGTTGGGCATGTTCCAGTCGGACACCACGAAGTCGAATTGTTCGCTGCGCAGCTTGGCCAGCGCCATGACGCCGTCTTCCGCTTCGTCGACGTTGGCGTAGCCCAGTTCCTTCAACAAGTTCCGGACGATGCGGCGCATCGTCGAGAAATCGTCAACCACCAGGAAACGCATCTTTGGATCAGCCATGAATTACTCCGTTGTTTCTTTTACTGAGGTTAGTGTGGCTTGAGTCGCTGCAACAAGCAAGGCTCAAGAATAGCATTTTTGTTGCCGTACGGCGATAAAACCGAGAGGAAAAGCTGCGATTCGGCGCGATCCGGATCAAACGCGCAACGCTCTTCCGCCGTGCGCCGCCAGGTGGCCGAGCACCAGTCCGGGCAAGGCCGTCAGCGGCGCCACTTCGTGGGCGGCGCCGATCGCAATCGCCTCGCGCGGCATGCCGAAGACGACGCACGAGGCTTCGTCCTGGGCGAAATTCTGGGCGCCGGCGTTTTTCATCTCCAGCATACCAGCAGCACCGTCCTTGCCCATGCCCGTCAGGATCACGCCCACCGCATTTTTACCGGCGGCCGATGCAGCCGAGCGGAACAGCACGTCCACCGACGGCCGGTGGCGATTCACCGGATCGGTCTGCTCGATCCTGGTCATGTAGTTGGCGCCCGAGCGCGCGAGAAGCAGGTGCGAATGCCCCGGCGCAATATAGGCGTGGCCGGGCAGCACGCGTTCGTTGCCGGCGGCCTCGCACACGGTGATCTTGCACAGCGAATCGAGACGGCGCGCGAACGAGGTCGTGAACCCTTCCGGCATGTGCTGGGCGATCAGGATGCCGGGGCAGTCCGAGGGCATCTGCATCAGGAATTCGCGGATCGCTTCCGTGCCGCCGGTCGAGGCGCCGATGATGATCAGCTTTTCCGACGAGGTCAGCGGGCTGCGCAGCTGCGGCAGCGCCGTGGTGGCAAGCGGGCTGGCCACCGTGCGCTTGACGCGGGCGCGCGCCGCGGCGCGGATTTTATCGGTGATCAGCTCGGTGTACTCGCGCATGCCGCTGCCGATCGAGATCTTCGGCTTGGTGACGAAGTCGACCGCGCCGAGTTCGAGCGCGCGCATCGTGATCTCCGAACCGCGTTCGGTCAGCGAGGACACCATCAGCACCGGCATCGGGCGCAGGCGCATCAGCTTTTCGAGGAAGTCGAGGCCGTCCATCTTCGGCATCTCGACGTCGAGCGTGAGCACGTCCGGATTGTGTTTCTTGATCAGTTCGCGCGCGACGAGCGGATCGGGCGCGGTGGCCACGACTTCCATGTCGGCTTGCGAGTTGACGATCTCGCTCATGACACTGCGGATCAGGGCCGAGTCGTCGACGATGAGGACCTTGGTTTTCATTGTTGTTTCCTTCGCAGGTCGGGGCAAGATCAGAACAGGTCGATTTCGCCGCCGACGGGCTCCACCTTGAGGCGCTTGGCGTAGTCGAGTTCGCGCCTGGCGACCGTATCGTTCTGGGTTTGCATGAGTTTCTTGACCAATACCTTCCCTGTCCTGGGGAAGAAATACACCTTGCGCGGGTGGATGTCGTTCAGGTCTTCGGCCAGCACCGGGATGCGTTCCGTTTTCAGGAACTGCATCACGAAGGCGGCATTGCGTTCGCCCACGTTCATGGCGGTAAAGCCGCGCAGCACGGCGCCGCCGCCGAAGACCTTGGCTTCCAGGTTCTCGCGCCGCGCGCCGGCCTTCAGCAGGTCGTTGATCAGCACTTCCATCGCGAAGGTGCCGTAGCGCATCGAGGCCGAGACCGGGCTGCCGGCATCGCCGCCGCCGTCGGGCAGCATGAAGTGGTTCATGCCGCCCAGGCCCGTGATGCGGTCGCGGATGCAGGCCGAGACGCAGGAACCGAGCACGGTCACGATCAGCATGTTCTTGCCGGTGTAGTAATACTCGCCCGGCAGGATCTTCGCCGCGTCGCAATCGAAGGTGCGGTCGTAATAGACGTTGGTGGCGAACTGGTTATTCGAATGCATGGTGTTTCCGCTGGTCCCGCTCAGGCGCGGCGCTCATTGAGTTCGTAGACAGTCTTGCCGCGCAGACGCAGCGAGTCGGAAACATAGAGAAAATTCTCGGAGTGGCCGGCGAACAGCAGCGCGTGCGGCTTCATCAAAGGCACGAAGCGCGCCAGGATCTTGCGCTGCGTTTCCTTGTCAAAATAGATCATCACGTTGCGGCAGAAGATCGCATCGAACTGCCCGTTCAGGGGCCAGCTGTCGGCCAGCAGGTTCAGGGGGCGGAAGGTGACCAGCTGGCGCAGTTCCGGGCGCACGCGCGCCATGCCTTCGTGCCGCCCTTTGCCTTTCAGGAAAAAGCGCTTCAGGCGTTCCGGCGCCATCTTCTCCACCCGGTCCATGCCGTACACGCCTTCGCTGGCCGTGGCCAGCACGTTGGTGTCGATGTCGGTGGCGACGATCTGGACCGGCGGCGTGAGCGTATTGAAGGCTTCGCACAGGGTCATCGCGATCGAATACGGTTCTTCGCCGGTCGAGCTGGCCGAGCACCAGATCGTCAGCGGTCCGGATTCGCGCCCGCGCAGCCCGTTGATGTGGTCGGCCAGCAGCGGAAAGTGATGGGCTTCGCGGAAGAACGAGGTCAGGTTGGTCGTCAGCGCGTTGGTGAACGACTCCCACTCTTCGCCCAGGCGCCCCCCTTCCAGGTCGTCGAGGTATTTACCGAAGGAGTGGATGCCGGTCGCGCGCAGGCGCCGCGCCAGGCGGCTGTAGACCATTTCCTGCTTGCTGTCGGCCAGCGAGATGCCGGCGCGGCGGTAGATCAGGGCGCGCACGCGCTCGAAGTCGGCGCGTGTGAAGTCAAATTCCTTGACCGTGTCGGAGGTGTGTAACGGCACTTTGCCTTACCTGTGTGTTCTGCCGGCCGGAGCCGGCGGTTGTTCTGCTCGGTGCCGGGCGTCTTACGCAGCCAGTTTCTGGTCGATCAAGCCCATTTCGCTTGATGACATCAGGCGGTCGATGTCGACCAGGATCAGCATGCGCTCGTCGACCGTGCCCAGGCCGATCAGGTAATCGGTGCTGAAGGCGCTGCCCATGTCCGGGGCCGGCTTGACCTGGTCCGGGGTGAGCGTGGTCACGTCCGAGACGCTGTCGACCACCATGCCCATCACGCGGCCGGCGATGTTCAGGATGATCACGACCGTGAACTGGTCATAGGTCGGGGTGCCGAGATTGAACTTGATGCGCATGTCGACGACGGGGATGATGATGCCGCGCAGGTTGATCACGCCCTTGATGAATTCCGGTGCGTTGGCGATGCGGGTCACGGCTTCGTAGCCGCGGATTTCCTGCACCTTCAGGATGTCGATCCCGTATTCCTCCGAGCCCAGCGTGAACGCCAGGTATTCGTTGCCGGCGCCGTCGTTGCCCTGGGCAGTGATTTGGGTGATGGACATGGTTTTTCCTTAGTGGTTTCAGCTTATTGATTCAATGCATTTTGCAACTATGAGGCCAGCGCCTCGTCGGCCAGCTGGCGCGACGAGCGCACCAGCGCCGCCACGTCGAGGATCAGCGACACGCCGCCGTCGCCGAGGATCGTGGCCCCAGAAATGCCGGCCACCTTGCGGTAGTTCGCTTCCAGGTTCTTGACGACCACGTGCTGCTGGCCGACCAGGTCGTCGATCAGGAGCGCCGCGCGCTTGCCCTCGGACTCCAGGATCACGACGATGCCCTCGCTCGGGTCCTGCACCTTCGAAGCGATGCCGAACACGCCATGCAGTGCGATCAAGGGCAGGTATTCCCCGCGTACCTTCAGCACCCGGCCGCGGCCGGCGATCTCGCGCACGTCTTCGCGGCGCGGCTGCAAGGACTCGACGACGTAACCTAATGGAAGGATATAGATTTCCTCACCGCAACGTATAGTCATCCCGTCCAAAATGGCGAGTGTGAGCGGTAAAGAGATGGAAATCGTGGTGCCGAAACCACGGGCGGAGCGGATATCGACCGAGCCCCCCATCGAAGTGATATTACGTTTGACAACATCCATGCCGACGCCGCGGCCCGAGACGTCGGTGACGACATCGGCCGTACTGAAGCCCGGTGCGAAGATCAGCTGCCAGACCTCGGAATCGCTCATGTTGTCGGACACGGCGAGACCATTCTGCGCCGCCTTGGCCAGGATCCGCTCACGGTTCAGGCCGCCGCCATCGTCGGCGACTTCGATCACGATGTTGCCGCCCTGATGGCCGGCCGACAGGAACAAGCGCCCTGCTTCCGATTTACCCGCTGCTGCGCGCGCGGCCGGCATTTCGATGCCGTGGTCGATCGAGTTGCGTACCAGGTGGGTCAGCGGGTCGACGATGCGCTCGATCAGGCCCTTGTCCAGTTCGGTCGCGGCGCCATGGGTGATGAAGTCGACCTTCTTGCCGAGTTTACTCGCCAGGTCGCGCACCATGCGCGGGAAGCGCGAGAACACGAAGTCCATCGGCATCATGCGGATCGACATCACGGCTTCCTGCAGCTCGCGGGTGTTGCGCGTCAGCTGGGAGACCGAGGACAGCAGGCGCTCGTGCAGCATCGGATCGAGCTTGCTCGAACGCTGCTCGATCATCGCCTGCGTGATGACCAGTTCGCCGATCAGGTTGATCAACTGGTCGACCTTCTCGACCGAGACCCGGATCGAGGACGACTCGGCGCCCTTCTCGTCCTTTTTCGCGGCCTTCTTTTCGATGGCGTCGACGAGGTCCTGCACCTGTGCGGATTTCGCGGGTGCGGCATCGACGCCGGCCAGCGCGCGGATCTGTTCGATCGGCTGGAAGAAGCCGTAGCCGCGCTCGTCGTCGGAGAGTTCGGCCTGCGCGTCCGGCGCATCGTCTGCCGGGTCGAAGAAGCCGTAGCCCTGCTCCTCCTCGATGCGGGCGCGTTCCGCCGCCTCGATCGCGCGCTGCTCGGGCGTCAGTGGCGGCGCTTCGAAAATCTTCAGGTCTTCAGGATCGAGCACGAAGGAGCAGATGGCGACGATGTCGTCCAGGCTCTCGTGGGTGGTGATGACAAGCGCGCTGCGCCCGCCGTCGAGCGGCGTGACGGACACGCGGCCCATCAGTCCCAGTTCGTCGACCAGGGCGTTCACGTCGCGCTGTTCGACGCTCGGCAGCTCGATCTTGTAGCGGTGCGCGCCCTCTCCGGTCTGCGCTTTCGGTTCGGACAGCAGGAAGGATGGCGCCAGGGACGAAGCGAGTGCGGACGCCGCCGGCACCAGGCCTTCGGACAGGTCGTGCAGCACCATGCGCACGTTGGCGACATTGTCCTGGTCGACGTAGGCGCCGTTGCGGTGGCCGTCGAGCTGGTTCTTGAGCGTGTCCTTGGCGGCCAGGAAGGCGTCCACGTGCTGGCTCGTCAAGGCCATCTCGCCCTTGCGGATGCGGTCGAGCAGCGACTCCAGCACGTGCGTCACCTCGCTCATGTCGGTGATGCCGAAGGTCGAGGCGCCGCCCTTGACGGAGTGCGCGGTCCGGAAGATCGCGTTCAGGTCCTCGGCGTCGGGGGCGGCCACGTCGACGCCCAGCAGCAGCCGTTCCATTTCGGCGAGCAGCTCTTCGGCTTCGTCGAAAAAGACCTGGTAAAACTGGCTGATGTCGATCGTCATGGTGAAATCCTGCAGGAACCCGGGTTACGGCGCAGCCTCATCGCCTCAGCCGATCACTTTCTTGACGACTTCGATCAGGCGTTGCGGATCGAAGGGCTTGACCAGCCAGCCGTTGGCGCCGGCCGCGCGGCCCTTCGATTTCATTTCGTCCGAGGATTCGGTGGTCAGCATCAGGATCGGCACCTTCTGGTACTCGGGCAGGCTGCGCAGGTGCTTGATCAGCGCCAGGCCGTCCATGCGCGGCATGTTCTGGTCGGTCAGCACCAGGTCGACGACCTGGTTTTTCGCCTTGTCCAGGCCATCCTGGCCGTCGACCGCTTCCACCACCTGGTAACCGGCGGCCTTCAGGCTGAACGCCACCATCTGGCGCAGCGAGCTCGAATCGTCGACCGCGAGAATTGTTTTAGCCATGTTGTGCTCCTGCTCTTTTCTTGGATTTCTGGGATGTGGGTTGGACGCGACTGTCAGAACAGTTCGATGTCGCCGCTTTCGAGATGCTGTTGTTCGACCGATTTGCGCAGCACGCTGCGCAGCTCGAGCGACTGGATCGCCAGCGCCATGCTGACCTTGCCCAGGCGCTCGACGATTTCGTCGCTGCCCGTGTCGGCGCGAATACCGGCGCCGTGTTCGTCCAGGGTGCCGAGGAATTCGCGCAAGCCGGTCACCCGCTTCAGGGTACGCTCGATCAACTGGCTCGTCATGTCCTGGAACTGCATGCTGGTGATCGCCGTGTTCACGTGGGTGCCGATTTCGCCCGACATCGCCGCCAGCCTGGCGCTGTCTTCCGGCGTGGGGGTGCCGCCCGCGAGCAGGCGGTCGATCGCTTCCTGGCGCGAGCCGACGGCGCTGTGGATCGCCATGAAGCTGCTGGTGAGCTTGTCGACTGCTTCCTCGAGCAGCAATTCGGTCTGCAGCAGGTCGGTCTCGACTTCGCTCAGGTGACGCCGGCCGTGCGCCGAGACGCCCGACAACAGGCGCTTGACGTGCGAACCCAAAATCTTTTTTCTTGTCATTGTGTACTCCTGACGCTTGTTTTACTTCCCTGCGCGGTCGCTTCCACGACGGCCTGGGCCGCCGCCTTGCCGTTCTCTGACGGCACGTCGAGCGTGGCGGCGTCGCGCATGACGGCGTCTTCGGTGCGCTTGTTCATCACGATGATGCTGATGCGGCGGTTGATCGGGTTGAACGGATCGGCGCGGTCGAGCGGCGCGGCTGCCGCCAGGCCCACCACACGCAGGATCTTGTCGTCGGCCAGTCCGCCCACCACCAGGGCGCGGCGCGAGGCGTTGGCGCGGTCCGCCGACAGCTCCCAGTTGCTGTAGCCGGCATCGCTGAAGTACGGGGTCGAGTCCGTGTGGCCCGACAGGCCGATCCGGTTCGGCACGTCGTTCAGCACCATGCCCAGCACGTGCAGGATCTCGCTCGTGTAGGGCTGCAGCGTGGCTTTCGCCAGCGCGAACATCGGGCGGTTCTGCTCGTCCACGATCTGGATGCGCAGGCCTTCGCTGGTGATGTCGAGCAGCAGCTGGTTCTGGTATTTTTTCAGGATCGGGTTGGCCTCGATGACAGCCTCGATCTTCATCTTCAGCGTTTTCAGGCGCTCGCCCTCGGCCTTCTCGAGCGCGGCCCTGGCGTCGTTCAGGTCGTAGGTTTTCTTGTTGGTCTCCATGTCGCCCTTCTTCACCTGGCCGTTGCGGCGCGTGAGGTCGGCGCCGCCGCCCTTGATGACGGACGAGCTGTCGCCGGAACCGGAGCCGCCCGACATCGCCACCTTCAGCGGGTTCTTGAAGAATTCGGAGATGCCTTCGAGGTCGCCCTTCGAGGTCGAGCCCAGCAGCCACATCAGCAGGAAGAAAGCCATCATCGCCGTCACGAAGTCGGCATAGGCGATCTTCCAGGCGCCGCCATGGTGCCCGCCGGCGGTCTTCTTGATCCGCTTGACGATGATCGGGCGCATTCCTTCGTCAGCCATGGCGTTTCCGTGGGGTGGTCGGGTGGAGAGAGATCAGCAAGTTGTTACTTGCTCTTCGACTTCTTGATGTGCTCTTCGAGCTCGGCGAAGGTCGGGCGCTCGGTCGAGTACAGCACCTTGCGGCCGAATTCGACGGCCAGGGCCGGCGCGTAGCCGTTCAGGCTGGCGAGCAGGGTCACCTTCACGCACTGGAACATCTTGCTCGATTCGTCGAGCTTCTGTTCCAGCAGGCTGGCCAGCGGACCGACGAAACCGTAGGCCAGCAGAATGCCGAGGAAGGTGCCGACCAGCGCTTTCGCGATCAGGATACCCAGTTCGGCCGGCGGAATGCCCACCGATTCCATCGTGTGCACCACGCCCATGACGGCGGCGACGATACCGAAGGCCGGCAGGCCGTCGCCCAGCTTGGCGACCACGTGGGCCGGAACCGCGCCTTCGTGGTGGTGGGTCTCGATCTCGTTGTCCATCAGGTTCTCGATCTGGAAGGCGTCCATGTTACCGGAGACCATCAGGCGCAGGTAGTCGGCCATGAATTCGACGATGTGGTGGTCGGCCAGCACCAGCGGGTATTTCGAGAACAGGGGGCTTGCTTCCGGGGCTTCGATATCGCCCTCGATCGACATCAGGCCCTCCTTGCGCACTTTCGAGAGGACGTCGAACAGCAGCGACATCAGCTCCATGTACATTTCGCGCGTGTACTGCGACCCCTTGAACACGGTCGGCAGCGCCTTCATGGTCGCCTTGATCGACTTGCTGTTGTTACCGACAAAGAATGCGCCGACGGCCGCGCCGCCGATCATGATCAGCTCGATCGGCTGGAACAGCACGGCCGCGTGGCCGCCGGCCATGACGAAGCCGCCGAACACCGACGCACAGACAATGACGTAACCAATAATGACTAACAAGAAGGCGCTCCAGAAGGCGGGTCTGCAGACCCCGGAATCCGAGACAAAGTATCTCAGAAAAAATATTTACGTACGGAACTACTGCAGCTGGAACAATAGCTTGAGAATGGCCTATGGGCAAGTAAAAAGGCCCGATTTGTGGCCTAAAAGTGCCAAATGTAGAGAGTTCGACCAGTATCTTGTAGATAGAGCGATATGGTCGGTGGCGCGTCCTGGATGGCGAATTCATAACTCATCAGCATGCTGCCCGGACGCATCTCGCGCCCTGCCTTGCGCCACAGCGCCGTCATGGCCGCCGGCGACAGGTAGGCGAACACGGCGTCGTAATCGGAAAAATCGAGCGACTCGTAGTCGCCGCGGATGAAGCGGGCGCGACTATTGGTCAGGCGCGCGCGCAGCCAGCTCGCGAGCCAGGGCAAGGGCGCCAGTTCGATGCCGGTGGCCTCGATGTCCGGCCGGCGCCGCGCCAGGTCCATGACCAGGCCGCCGAGGCCGCTGCCGATGTCGATCACGGACACCCTCCTCCCCTGCGGCAGCTGGTCGGCCACCGCCTGCCAGGCCGTCTTGCCCGACGGGTAATACGGCACCTGGGTGCGGAAGGTCGACCAGTACAGGACCAGCATGAACAGGAACACGGCCAGGAACAGCCAGGGCGGCAGCTCGAGTCCGTCGGCTGCGTAGAGGGCAAGCGGAAACAGCAGGCAGATTGCGATCCACCAGGACGCCAGGCGCCAGCGCCAGGTCAGCACGGCGGCAAAGACGCCCTGCAGGATCGCAGCGACAAAATAGGACGGACGGGTGCCGGCACGCGCCAGCAGGTAGACGGCCAGCAGGGTCAGGGGGAAAGCGGCAAGCTGGCAGAGCAGCGCGCGCACGGCCGGCGCGCGCAGGAGCTTGAACATCACGGCACAGGCTTAAGCGTCGCCTGCGGCATCCTGGCGGGACGCAGCCTCGGCGGCGTCGAGCGCGGCGGCATCTTTCGCCTTGCGGGTCTTGCCGGCGCGAGAAGGCATGTGGCACAAGCCGCACAGGTAATCGCGGTTCAGGTCGAAGGTATTGACGACGAACTTGCCCTTGCATTTGCCGCAGGGAGCCAGCGCCAGCATATTGCTCTGGAAGAAACGGACCAGGGTCCAGGCGCGCGTCAGCGAGAGCAGCGGCTCTTCGCCCGGCTCGGCGGGCATCTGTTCGAGGTAGAGTTGATACGCCTTCATCACCGCCTGGACGCCGGAGGCACCGGCGTGTTCGACCAGGAAATTATGGATATTGATGAACAGCGAGGAGTGGATGTTCGGTTGCCAGGTGAGGAACCAGTCGGTCGAGAACGGCAGCATGCCCTTGGGAGGCGACATGCCCTTCAGTTCCTTGTACAGCTTGATGAGACGCTCGCGGGAAAGCGAGACTTCGCTTTCGAGCAGTTGCAGGCGGGCGCCCAGATTGATCAGCTCGATGGCAAGCTGTATTTCCTGCGCTTCAGATACGACGCTTTTTTTACTCATCCCACGGCTCCGGCTTGTGTCCCGGCTATCCTACACTATCAGCTTGAGCTCAGCGGGATTTTACAATGTGTCTCAGCAGAAATAATTAGACTGCCGAACGCTTAAGCAATCTCTTCCGCTGGCTGGCCGGCCATCAGGATGGCGGCGTGCGACTGCGCCAGGGCGCGGTCCTTGCTGTGGCTGGTCAGCATCGACAGGATGGCGGTGTCGTCGAAGCGGAAACGGGCCAGCATCATGTTGCCGCCGGCGAGCTTCAGGATCTGGGCATTGCTCATGCCTTCGATCAGGTCCGCGATGTCGGCCGAGATGCCGAGACGGAAAATGGCGGTGACTTTATCGGCGCGGATCATTTGCTGGGCCAGCATCAGGTAGCTCAGATTCGCGTCCCGGATTTCAGCCATCATGTCGTTTGCAGTCATTTTTCTTCTCCATCCCGTTGAACCTGGCGCTAATGTGTGTTGCCAGTGAGATAGATTCTGACCGTAGAGAAACTTTCGGGAAATCGGACGGACACTGTATTTTGCGTCCGTTAAACGCGGGTATGCCTGTAGGGGTTTGTCTGACAAACCCGGGCTGATGGGGGAGGCGCTCCTATGAAAACAGGAGACTGATGTGTACTGCGAGATGCTCTGAATCAACTTGCCGTTCAGCGCACCGAACTGATCATGTGTTGGTTTACGTCAACCAAATTCAGAACTTTAGGGTCGATTCGAACTTTTTTTCGACCCTGCTACCGGCTTGATGCACCTTTAACGGCAGGTTCCCGAGGAACTTTAGGGTGGTTTTCAAAATATTTTGAATATTTCCGTCACCGTTCTGCTGCCTCTGACTTCTTTACGGCGGCGTTTTCCCGAACTTTAGGGTTGCGAGCAAAATAATTTGAAAAAAGTTCAAAAAATGCGCGACGCTGCCTGGTAGAGCGTGAAAAGATAACAAAGCGTCATCGATAGCCTGCCGCCGGCCGCCTTTTTCTTGTTACACTCCCGCCCCAACGCCACCTGTATAGTCATCCTGCCCCAACCGCTACCCATCCATATATGAGCGAACTCTCGATCACCCGCGCCGACTGCCTCGCGCGCGATGCCCAGGATCCACTCGCGCCGCTGCGCGAACGCTTCGACCTGCCGCCCGACCTCATCTACCTGGACGGCAATTCGCTCGGCGCCCGTCCCCGCGCCGCCCTCGAGCGCGCGCAGCAGGTAGTGGCGCGCGAATGGGGCCGCGACCTGATCACGAGCTGGAACACGGCCGGCTGGTTCGACATGCCGAAGCGCCTGGGCGAACGCCTCGGCCCGCTGATCGGCGCGGCGCCGGGCGAAGTCGCCGTCACCGACACCACCTCGCTGAACCTGTTCAAGGCGCTGGCCGCCGCTGTGCACATGCAGGCACAGGCGAAGCCCGCGCGCCGCGTCATCGTCACCGAGCGCAGCAACTTCCCGACCGATATCTATATGGCCGAGGGATTGACCGAATGGCTGGAGCGCGGCTACCGCGTGCGCCTGGTCGACAGCGTGGACGAACTGCCGGCCGCGATCGACGCCGACTGCGCCATCGTCATGCTGACCCACGTGAACTACCGGACCGGCTACCAGCACGACATGGCGATGCTGACCCGTCACGCGCACCAGAACGGCGCCCTGATCGTCTGGGACCTGGCCCATTCGGCCGGCGCGGTGCCGGTCGACCTGAACGCCGCCGAAGCCGACTTCGCCGTCGGCTGCACCTATAAATACCTGAACGGCGGCCCCGGCTCGCCGGCCTTCATCTGGGTGCCGCAGCGCCACCAGGCGACATTCTCCCATCCGCTCACCGGCTGGTGGAGCCACGCCCAACCCTTCGCCATGGCGCACGGCTTCGCGCCGGCCGACGGCATCGGGCGCGCCCTGTGCGGCACCCAGCCGGTGGTCTCGCTGGCCCTGGTCGAATGCGGGCTCGAAGTGTTCGAAGAGACGAGCATGGAAGCGATCCGCGCCAAGTCGCTGGCCCTCACCGACCTCTTCATCGAGCTGGTCGAAACTACCTGCGCCGACCACCCGCTGGGCCTGGTCACGCCGCGCGACCATGCCCGGCGCGGCAGCCAGGTGAGTTTCACGCATCCGCACGGCTATGCGGTGATGGCGGCCCTGATCGCGCGCGGCGTGATCGGCGATTACCGCGAGCCCGAGATCATGCGCTTCGGCTTCACCCCGCTCTACACAAGGTATGTGGACGTGTGGGATGCGGTGGCGATCCTGAAGGATATCCTCGATCGCGAGGACTACGACGTGGCCGCCGAACGCGGCGCAGTCACTTGAGGGCGACATGGACGACAAACAGAAACAGCCGGCCGAATGGCATGGCGCGAAGATGGATTTCAAGGAGTCGATGAGCTATGGCGACTACCTGGGTTTGAACCAGATCCTGTCGGCCCAGCACCCGCTGTCGCCGAACCACAACGAGATGCTGTTCATCATCCAGCACCAGACCAGCGAACTCTGGGTCAAGCTGATGCTGCACGAACTGCACGCCGTGCGCAGCCACCTGCGCGCGGGCGAACTCGATCCGGCTTTTAAAATGCTGGCGCGCGTGGCCCGCATCATGGACCAGCTGGTCCACGCCTGGGACGTGCTGGCCACCATGACGCCGTCCGAATACACGGCGATCCGCCCCTATCTCGGCGCCTCCTCGGGCTTCCAGTCGCACCAGTACCGCGAGCTCGAATTCATCCTCGGGAACAAGAACGCAGCCCTGCTGGCGGTGCACGAAAAGAATCCGCCGGCCCACGCTACCCTCGACGCCGCCCTGCGTACGCCCTCGATCTACGACGAAGCGGTGGCGCTGCTGGCGCGCAGCGGTTTCACGATCGCGCCCGAACGCCTGGCCCGCTCCCCAAGCGAGCCGACCGCGCACGACGACTCGGTGCAGGCGGCCTGGCTGGCCGTGTACCAGCAGCCGGACAAACACTGGGCCTTGTACGAACTGGCCGAAAAGCTGGTCGACCTCGAGACCGCCTTCCGTTTCTGGCGCTTCCGCCACGTGACGACGGTCGAGCGCATCATCGGCTTCAAGACCGGCACCGGCGGCACGGCGGGCGTCAGCTACCTGCGCAAGATGCTCGACGTGGTGCTGTTCCCGGAACTGTTCGCGCTGCGCACGGCACTGTAAGCGACGCATCATTCGAGCCATGTAGAATGGATTGAATTAACAAGGAGACAGCATGGGTGGCGACGTACTGATTCTTTCCGGCCTGTGGAATTCGGGCCCGCAGCACTGGCAGTCGCACTGGGAAGCGCGCCATCCCGAATGGCGCCGGGTCGCCCACCGCGACTGGAACAATCCCCAGCGGGACGAGTGGGTCGCCGAGCTCGACGCCGCGGTCGCCAGCAGCACGGGCGCGCCGGTGCTGGTGGCGCACAGCCTTGGCTGCATGCTCGCCGTGCACTGGGCTGCCTCCGGCTCGCCCTTGCGCGCGGCCGGCGCCTTCCTGGTGGCGCCAAGCGACGTCGACGCCGCTTCGTATCCGATCGACCCGAACGGCTTCGCGCCGGTGCCCCTCGCCCGCCTGCCGTTTCCCAGCCTGGTGATCGCCAGCACGAACGACGAATTCGTCACGCGCGAACGGGCCCTGGCCTTTGCCGAAGCCTGGGGCAGCCGCTATGTCGAGATCGGCCCGGCCGGTCATGTGAACGCCGACGCCGGCTATGGCGACTGGCCCGAGGGCGAGCGCCTGCTGCTCGAATTCCTCGACCAGCTGCGCACCTAGCCGATCAGGGTATCATGGCCGCTGCACCGCCAGGCATGACCATGACAACCCCGACCGCCCCGCTTCCCCGTCCGCTTCCTCGTTCGTTCTCGCTCTACCTCGACTGCTGCCGCTTCCTGGCGGCGGTGCTGGTCGTCGTCAGCCATGTCGTACCGTATGGCGTGGTCGCGCCCGGCTCCGCCCGCTGGTGGCCGAACCTCGGACGCGAATCGGTGGTGGTCTTCTTCGTGCTGTCCGGCTTCGTGATCGCCTACACGACCGAACACAAGAACGCGAGCCTGCGCGAATACTGCGTGGCCCGCTGCACCCGCATCTATTCGGTGGCCCTGCCCCTTCTGCTGCTCGGCTTTGCGGTGGCCGCCGTGCTTGTCCTGTCCGGCCATGCGACGCTCACGGACTACTACCAGCTGCGCAAACCCTGGCTCTACCTGCCGCTGCACCTGCTGTTCATGGGCGAACTCTGGACCATTTCCGAAACGCCGCCGCTGCTCGCGCCCTACTGGTCGCTCGGCTACGAGGTCTGGTACTACGTCCTGTTCGGCGCGGCCTTCTACCTGCGCGGCACGCGCCGGCTGGTCGTTCTCGGCTCGCTGCTGCTGCTCGTCGGGCCGAAACTCTGGCTGCTGCTGCCGGTGTGGCTGGCCGGCGTGTTGACCTACCACTGGCAAAAGACGCACACGATCGCGCGCCCGCTGGCGCTCGCCGGCTGGTGCGCGACGCTGGCCTTGCTGGCGGCGTTCAAAGTGGCCGACCTGGATGCGGCCTTGCGTGCAGTCGCGCAGGCCAACTGGCCTTTCCCTGGCCTGCCGCTGAAAAGCGCCGACCGCTGCCTGGCCGACTACCTCGTCTGCGTGCTGGTCGTGGTGAACTTCCTGTGCGCGAAGAGTGCGGATTTCGGCGCCTTGTTGCGCGTCGAGCGGCCGGTGCGCTGGCTGGCTTCCTATACTTTTACCTTGTACCTCGTGCATGCGCTGGTGCTGCGGGTGTGGGTGAGCGTGTATCCGCATCGCGCGGCGGATGCGGGCGATGTCGCGCTGCTGGTGGCGCTGATCGCGGGCGCGACCTGGGTGATCGGGCAGGTAAGCGAGCACCGCAAGGGGTGGTTCGAGGGAATGTTCGTGCGCCTGGCAAGCGCCCGCCGAATCGTCTGACCGTAGGGGCCATTAAGGCCATTGGCCTTAATGACGGGTTCACCGGGCATGCCCACGCGGTACGGCGCTCGATCGGAGATATCGCGGAACGCAGCCGTGCGACCGCGTGGGCACAAGTGCCCACCCTACAAAAAAACCGGGTCCTCAGACCCGGTTTTTACAATAAAGACTACGCTTACTTCGCAGACCGTAGGGTTGGCTCTCGAGCCCACGCGGTACGGCGGCCGATCAGAGATGTCCCGGAACGCAGCGGTACGACCGCGTGGGCACAAGTGCCCACCCTACAAAAAAACCGGGTCCTCAGACCCGGTTTTTACAATACAGACTACGCTTACTTCGCAGTTGCCAGCAGCATCTCGTTGAGACGTTTCACGAACGCCGCCGGGTCGCTCAGGCTGCCGCCCTCGGCCAGCATCGCCTGGTCGAACAGGATATGCGACCAGTCGGCAAAGCGCGGGCTGCTCGCGTCTTCGTACTTCAGGCGCGTCACCAGCGGGTGGTTCGGGTTGATCTCGAGGATGGGCTTCGACTCCGGCGCGTTCTGGCCGGCGGCCTTCAGCATGCGCACCAGGTTCGCCGACAGCTCGTGCTCGTCCGCCACCAGGCAGGCCGGCGAATCGGTCAGGCGGTGCGTGACGCGCACATCCTTGGCTTTTTCAAGCAGCGCACCCTTCATCTTCTCGACCAGGTCCTTGTACTGGGTCTCGGTCTCTTCGTGCTCCTTCTTCTCGGCTTCGTCTTCCAGCTTGCCGAGGTCCAGCCCACCCTTGGCCACCGAGGTCAGTTCCTTGCCTTCGAATTCGGTCAGGAAGGACAGCATCCACTCGTCGACGCGGTCGGTCAGCAGCAGGACTTCGACGCCCTTCTTGCGGAAGATCTCGAGGTGCGGGCTGTTCTTCGCGGCGTTGAAGTTATCGGCCGTGACGTAGTAAATCTTGTCCTGGCCTTCCTTCATGCGCGCGACGTAGTCGGCAAACGACACGGTCTGCTCGTCCGACTCGTTCTGGGTCGAAGCGAAGCGCAGCAGCTTGGCGATGCGGTCCTTGTTGGTCGCGTCTTCGCCGATGCCCTCTTTCAGCACCTGGCCGAATTCCTTCCAGAAGATGACGTATTTGTCCTTCGTTTCCTGCTCGTCCGCGTTCGCCAGTTCTTCCAGCATGCCCAGCACGCGCTTGGTCGAGCCTTCGCGAATCACCTTGACGTCGCGCGACTCCTGCAGGATCTCGCGCGAGACGTTGAGCGGCAGGTCGGCCGAGTCGATCACGCCCTTGATGAAGCGCAGGTAGGTCGGCATCAGCTGCTCGGCGTCGTCCATGATGAAGACGCGTTTCACGTACAGCTTGATGCCGCCGCGCTTGTTGCGGTCCCACAGGTCGAAAGGCGCGTGGCTCGGCACGTACAGCAACTGGGTGTATTCGCTGCGGCCTTCCACGCGGTTATGCGTGTAGGCGAGCGGCTCCTGGAAGTCGTGCGAGACGTGCTTGTAGAACTCGTCGTACTGTTCCTTCGTGATCTCGGAACGGTTGCGGGCCCACAGGGCGCTGGCCTGGTTGACGGTCTCGAATTCGTCCTTGAGAACGGTTTCCTTCTTCTCTTCGTCCCACTCTTCCTTCTGCATCAGGATCGGCAGCGAGATGTGGTCCGAATACTTGCGGATGATCGTTTTCAGCTTCCAGTTCGACAGCAGCTCTTCTTCGCCGGCGCGCAGGTGCAGGATGACGTCGGTGCCGCGGCCCGGCTTCTCGATCGATTCGACGCTGTAGTCGCCCTCGCCGGTCGACTCCCAGCGCACGCCCTCGCCCGCCTCGGCACCCGCGCGGCGGGTCTCGACGGTGATGCGGTCGGCGACGATGAAGCCCGAATAGAAGCCCACGCCGAACTGGCCGATCAGGGCCGCGTCGGCCTGCTGGTCGCCCGACAGGCGCGAGAAGAATTCCTTGGTGCCGGACTTGGCGATCGTGCCCAGGTGCGAAATGACCTCGTCACGGCTCATGCCGATGCCGTTGTCCGAAATCGTGATCGTCTTCGCTTCCTTGTCGAAGCTGACCTTGATCTTCAGTTCATGGTCGTTACCGTACAGGGCGTCGTTGTTGATCGCTTCGAAGCGCAGCTTGTCGGCCGCGTCGGAGGCGTTCGAGATGAGTTCGCGCAGGAAGATTTCCTTGTTGGAGTACAAGGAGTGAATCATCAGTTGCAGCAGCTGTTTGACTTCAGCTTGAAAGCCAAGGGTTTCTTTTTCGGCGTGCGCCATCTTGTTCCTCGTGATGTTACGAATTACGGGTTGAACGGATTGCTGCAATATTGGGATAGCGTTACGGTTTTCAAGAGGTTTTCGCGAGCCCGGCCGTGAGGGGCGGCGCCAGCATGCGTCGTGCGACCAGATGCACGACCAGCGCGCAGCCCAGCGCCAGCGCGAACGCGGCCCCGACCGCGCCCTCGCGCAGCTGCATGGCCAGGGTGACACAGAACACGGCAAATCCGAAATACCCGACCACCATGCCGCGCAGCAGGGCCACGGCGCTGCCGCGTCCCGAACCGGCATGGGCGAAGCCGACCAGCACCGTGCTCATCACCGGGAACATGGCGAAGAAGCCGGACAGGCGCGCGCCGAGGTGGGCCGCGCCCGTCGTCACGGCCAGTACCAATGCGGCGGCGGCGAACATGCGCCAAGGGAGGTCGCCGCGGGCCGGGGTGCCGGCCGGACCGGCGGCGTCCTGCGGAAACAGCCGCCTTGCCAGCAGCAACGCGGCCCAGACGAGCACGAAGGCGACGGCAAGCGGCAAGTCCAGCCGCTGCAGCGCGGCGACCGCGGCGGCGTACGCCAGCAAGGCCAGCGCCATCGATCCGGCGACGCCAAAGCGCAGCGCCGCCCATGCGTAAGCAAGGCTGAACACGAGAATCGCCACCACCGCCAGCAGGGTGCCCTGGGCGGCGTTGGCAGCAAAGCCCGCGCCCTGTTCGAGCGTCAGCGTAAACAGGATGGGGCCGGCGACAATCGGGAAGGCCGACAGCCAGCCGGCGACCGCCTGTCCCCAGCGCCGGCCTGCCAGCGTCACGCCATAAATGAGGCAGGGAACGAGCAATAATTTCAGCAGCAGCACGACGTTCATTGACTGTGTCCTTTGGCAGCCGCAGGGCGGCGAGCGCGAATGATACCACCAAGAAATACTAAAGTAACAACAATCGGGCGGTCTCCGGTGCCACTGCGTCCGCAAGAATGACCCGGAAGGCGCGGTGAGCGGTCGGCGATGTTGCGTTCTTGTCTGAGATATCTGCTTGAACGCCTGATCTGCTGGTAACGCACATTTCCATGTGGCAATATACGTCCGCATTTTCAGCACTTCTCAGCACCTGACTCATCCCAAGGCCGACACAACTGCTCGGTTCGTCAATTTTTACTGGTTAATCATGAAATTTTCCGACCTCGATATTGGACCGCGGCTGTACGCCGGTTTCGCCCTGATCGTCGCCATTCTCATCGCGCTGGTGACGACTGCTTACCTCAATTTCACCTCGCTCGAAGCTGCCAACGGCATGAACATCCATACCTATGAGGTCATGGCCGAAGCCAATGCCACGCTCGAGAGCCTGATCAACATCGAAACCGGCCAGCGTGGCTTTTCGCTGACCGGCAAGGACAGCTCGCTCGAGCCGATGACCGCCGGCGTCGCGGCTTTTTCCAGCCACCTGGGCAAGACGCGCGAGCTGACTGCCGATAACGCGGCACAGCAGAAGCGCCTGGCACAACTCGAGCAGGCCCAGAAACAATGGATGAGCGTTGCCATCGAGCCCGCAGTGGCGCAGCGCCGCGCGGTCGCCACCGGCGTGGCCACGCTCGACAACGTGGTCGCGCTCGAGCAGGAAGGCCGCGGCAAGCAGATGATGGATGCGATGCGCGGCCTGATCGCGGATATCGTGGGCGAAGAAGCGGCCCTGCTGCGTGAGCGCGCGCAAACCGCGGGCTCCCTGCATGGCCGCACCGTCGGCGTGCTGATCGGCGGTGGTCTCGTTGCCACCCTGCTGGCACTCGCGATCGCCGCAGTGCTCGCGCGCAGCATCGCACCGCCGCTGCGCGATGCCGTTGCCTTCGCCGAGCGCGTGGCCGGAGGAGACCTGACCGGCCGCGTCGACGTGCGCAGCCGCGACGAAGTCGGCAAGCTGATGACCGCGCTGGGCGACATGAACGCCTCGCTGCTGGGCATTGTGTCGCGCGTGCGGGTCGGCACCGATACGATCGCCACCGCATCGGCCGAGATCGCGGCCGGCAACCAGGACCTGTCCTCGCGCACCGAGCAACAGGCCAGCTCGCTCGAGGAAACCGCGTCCTCGCTGGAAGAATTGACGTCGACGGTGAAGCAGAATGCCGACAATGCACGCCAGGCCAGCCAGATGGCCAACGCGGCATCGGCCGTCGCCAGCGAAGGCGGGGCCGTGGTCGCACAGGTCGTCGAGACGATGAGCGCCATCAATGAGTCGGCACGCAAGATCGTCGACATCACGGGCGTCATCGACGGCATTGCCTTCCAGACGAATATCCTCGCGCTCAATGCCGCTGTCGAAGCGGCGCGCGCCGGCGAGCAGGGCCGCGGTTTCGCCGTCGTCGCCGGCGAAGTGCGCAACCTGGCCCAGCGGGCCGCCAGCGCCGCCAAGGAAATCAAGGTCCTGATTGACCACTCGGTCGACAAGGCCGACGCCGGCAGCAAGCTCGTCGGGCAGGCAGGGGCGACGATGGAACAGATCGTCGTCAGCGTGCGCCGCGTGAGCGACATCATCGGCGAAATCAGTGCCGCCAGCGACGAGCAGCGCCTCGGCATCAGCCAGGTCAACGATGCCATCTCGCAGATGGACACGGTGACCCAGCAAAACGCCGCACTGGTCGAGGAAGCGGCAGCCGCCGCCAGCGCCATGCAGGACCAGGCAAGCACGCTGGCAGATACGGTCGGCGTTTTCGTGATCGAATCGGCCGCGCAGCAAACAGGCCTTGCTGCGGGCGGCGCCATGCGCGCACGCGCACTGCCGGCCCTGCGCCACGAACCGGCCTGATGCCGGAACGCCGTCGTCCGCTTGCGTGCGGGCGGCGGCCCGGCGCCTCCCAATTCTGTGTCCTTCGCGGCTCTCTGGCCGTACAATACCGGCTTCATCCACCGCTACAGAGAACCCCATGTCCGTCTACGACAAACTGAAGGAACTGAACATCACCCTGCAGCAGGCCGCTGCGCCGGCCGCCGCCTACGTCATGTACGTACAGACCGGCAACCTGGTCTTCATTTCGGGCCACATCGCGAAGAACGCGGACGGTTCGGTCAACGTCGGCCAGCTGGGCAAGGACAAGACGACCGCCGACGGCCAGGCCGCCGCGCGTGCCATCGCCATCGACCTGATGGGCACCCTGCAGGATGCCTGCGGCGGTGACCTGACGCGTGTGAAACGCATCGTCAAGCTGATGAGCCTGGTGAACTCGACCCCGGACTTCACCGAGCAGCACCTGGTCACCAACGGCGCCTCGGAACTGTTCGGCGAAGTCTTCGGCGACGCCGGCAAGCACGCCCGTTCGGCCTTCGGCGTGGCCCAGATCCCGCGCGGCGCCTGCGTCGAGATCGAAATGATCGTCGAAGTGGCGTAAAAACCAGGCTTGATTCACGGGGCCGGGCTACCCGCCAGGCCCTTCGCGGGCAAGCTTACCCAGCGCGCCCATCGTGGCCGATCCAGGCCAGCGGTTCATTCTTTATGAGACCAGCATGAAAATCGAGAATCCCAATCCCATCCAGTGGCAGTTTTCCGAGCGCGCGCAAGGGCTGCAAAGTTCCTTCATCCGCGAGATCCTGAAGATCACCCAGCGTCCGGAGATCATCTCCTTCGCCGGCGGCCTGCCTTCTCCCGCCACCTTCCCGGTCGAGCGCATGAAGGCTGCCTACGACAAGGTCCTCTCCGAGACCGGCAAGGTGGCGCTGCAATACGGTCCGACCGACGGCTACGCGCCGCTGCGCGAATGGATCGCGCACTCGCTGTCGACCGCAGGGACGAAGATCCTGCCCGAGCAGATCCTGATGGTGTCGGGCTCGCAGCAGGCGCTCGACTTGATCGGTAAGGTATTGATCGACGAAGGCAGCCGCGTGCTGGTCGAAACCCCGAGCTACCTGGGCGCGCTACAGGCCTTCTCGGTCTACCGTCCGGAGTTCGCTTCGGTCGCCACCGACGACGACGGCCTGGTGCCGTCCTCGATCGAGGGCGTCGCGAAAGGGGCCCGCCTGCTGTATTCGCTGCCGAACTTCCAGAACCCGACCGGCCGTTCGCTGTCCCTGGCGCGCCGCCAGGAGCTGGTCGAGACCTGCGCCCGCATCAAGCTGCCGCTGATCGAGGACGATCCCTACGGCGCGCTGTCGTACTCGGGCGAACCGATGCCGAAGATGGTGGCGATGAACCCGGACGGCGTGATCTACATGGGTTCCTTCTCGAAAGTGCTCACGCCAGGCATCCGCCTCGGCTACGTCTGCGCCCCGCTGCCCCTGGTGCGCCGCCTCGAGCTGGCGAAGCAGGCGGCCGACCTGCACACCGCCCAGCTGACGCAAATGGTGGTGCACGAGGTGGTGAAGGATGGCTTCCTGGACGAGCACATCCCGACCATCCGCACGCTCTACGGCAACCAGTGCCGTGCGATGCTGGACGCGATGGCCGAGCACTTCCCGGCCGGCGTGACCTGGACCAGGCCCGAAGGCGGCATGTTCATCTGGGTGACGCTGCCGCAGCAGATCGATGCCATGAAGCTGCTCGACACGGCCATCGCCGCGCGCGTAGCCTTCGTGCCGGGCGCGCCCTTCTATGCCAACGAAGGCGAGACCAACACCCTGCGCCTGTCCTTCGTCACGGTGCCGCCGGAACGCATCCGCGAAGGCATTGCGATCCTCGGCAAGCTGATCGCGGCCATGCTGTAAGCGGCGTCGGCATCGCCTTTCATGCACGCGGAATAAAACCGGCGTACCCTGGAGACACACTCTTGGTTACGCCGGTTTTTTCACCACACAAGCATTCAATTTCAACAATAAAAACTAGCCTTTGAGCAACAAAGATTACCTTTAGTATTCACATCGGGGTATGATTTTGAACGAAATCAAACTGTCACCGCGCCCACCGCAATGTTCACTCCAGCCCCCGTCCCCGCCGCAACGACGCGCCAGGCCGCCGTCCTGATCGTCGACGACGCGCCCGCCCAGCTTGGGCTGATGCGTTCGATGATGCTGCAGCAGGGCTACCAGACCTTTGTGGCGAACAGCGGCGAGCGGGCGCTCGCGATTGCCCAGCGCGCCCAGCCGGACCTGATCCTGCTCGACATCGTCCTGCCCGGCATGGACGGCATGGAAGTCTGCCGCCGCCTCAAGGCGCACCCGTCGACCTGCAACATCCCCGTCATCTTCATGAGCGCGCGGACCGGGACCGAGGACATCGTCGCCGCCTTCGACATCGGCGCCTCCGACTACATCCCCAAGCCCCTGCGCCTGGCCGAGGTCTGCGTGCGCGTGCGCGCCCAGCTGCAGTTCCGCCGTACCAGCATGTCGCAGCAACAGCAGGCCGAGCGCCTGCGCCTGATCGTCGACAGCATGGACGAAGGCCTGATGGTGATCGAGCCCTCGGGGCGCATCCAGTACACGAATCCCGCCTGCGACCGCTATCTCGGCTATGCGGCGGGCGAGCTGGCCGGCTCCGCGCTCGACGACCTGCTGGCGCCCTCGGTGGCCCAGGAATACCTCGACCTGTTCAGCCAGAGCGTGCGCGACCCGTCGAGCCCGAACGCGCGCGGCGCACGCGAAGTGCTGATCCGCCAGCGCGACGGCATCCTGCGCGCGATGGATTTCACGTTGACGCCGATGGGGGCCGACCAGCCCCTCTTCGTCGCCCTGCTGCACGACATCACCCACCACAAGCAGTCGGAAAACGCGCTGCAGCGCGCGGCCATGGTCGACCCGCTGACCAAGATCGCGAACCGCCGCCACTTCGACAGCTTCCTCGACAAGGAATGGCAGCGCGCGCTGCGCTCGAGCCAGCCGCTGTCGCTGATCGTGCTCGACGTCGACCACTTCAAGGGTTACAACGACAGCCTCGGCCACGCCGCCGGCGACGCCTGCCTGCAGCAGGTGGCGATGGCGCTGCAGTCGCATGCGCTGCGCGCCACCGATCTCGCGGCGCGCTATGGCGGCGAGGAATTCGTGCTGCTGTTCGGCGAGACCGGCTTCGAGGCCGCCTGCGCCCTGGCCGAAACCATCCGCAGCCACATCGAGGCGCTGCACATCCCGAATCCGCGCTCGGCGACCTCGCCCTGGGTCACCGCCAGCCTGGGCGTGGCGACCATCGTGCCGACCCAGCTCGACGACATCAAGGAATTCTTCGTCCACGCCGACCGCGCCATGTATGCGGTCAAGGAAGCCGGCCGCAATGCGGTGCGCGCCGTGAAGACGGGCGTGACCTTCGGCACGATCGCGGCCGTCATCGACGCCTAACAGTGTTCGGGGTAGCCGGTAATAGCCGCGATCTCACGGTAGAGCGGCTGCAACTGGCGGTACATCTCGCGGTACACCTGTTTATAGAGCCGGTCGTAGATCGCGCGGTTGCGTTCGACCGGTTCGAACACGCGGCCCACACGCGTCATCGCTTTCACCGCAGCGCCGAAATCCGGATACAGCCCCAGCCCCACGGCGGCGTCGATCGCCGCGCCGAGGCCCGAGGTCTCGTACACGTGCGGGCGCGCCGTCGGCAGGCCGAAGATGTCGGCGGTGAGCTGCATCGCCGCGTCGCTCTGAGAGCCGCCGCCCGACACTCTGAGTTCCGTGATGCGCACGCCGCTGCGTTGTTCGATGCGCTCCTTGCCTTCCCTGAGCGCGTAGGCCAGGCCTTCGAGGATCGCGCGGTAGACGTGGGCGCGCGTGTGGACATCGCCGAAACCGACGATCGCGCCCTTCGCTTCCCGGCCCGGCACCCGGATGCCGGGCGTCCAGTAAGGCTGCAGCATCAGGCCCATCGAGCCTGGCGGCACCGATTCGGCCAGCTGGTCGAATAACTGTTCCGGCGCCAGGTCGCCGGCCAGGGCGCGCAACTGCTCATGGTGGCCGAACTGCTCCTTGAACCAGTTGACCATCCAGTAGCCGCGAAACACCTGGACCTCGGTGCTGTAGGCGCCGGGAAGCGCCGACGGGTACGGCGGAACGAAAGGCGTCACCTCGACATAGCGGCGGCTGGTGGTGTTGATGGTGGCCGTGGTGCCGTAACTGAGGCAGCCGACATGGGGCTCCACGCAGCCCGCGCCCAGCACTTCGCAGGCCTTGTCGGCGGCCGCGGCGAACAAGGGAGTGCCGGCCGGGATGCCGGTGCTTTCCGCCGCGTCGCCTTCGATCACGCCCAGTTGCGTCCCGGGCGGCTGCAGTTCGGGCAGCATGCGCGCTTCGACGGCCAGCGCCTGCCATTTCCAGTCGCGCTTCGACGCCCAGCGGTGGCGCTTGTAGTCGAAGGGCAGATAGGCGACCTGCGAGCCGCTGGAATCGACGAAGCGCCCGCACAGGCGCCAGTTCAGGTAACCGGAGAGCAGCAGGAATTTATCGGTCGCCTCCCAGACCTCCGGCTGGTGGGCGCGGATCCAGTTGATCTCGGCCTCGCCGCGGAAGAAATCGATGGTCTTGTCGACCCGCGCCAACTTGAAGGCGGCGCGCCAGAAGGGGCCGATCGGCGGCACGGTTCTTGTCCTGCGCTGGTCGAGCCAGGTGATCGCCGGGCGCAGCGGCTTGCCGGCGGCATCCAGGTTGACGACGGTGCCGCGCTGGGTGGTGACGGCCACCGCCTGCACCGCCTCGCGCACCACGCCGGGCTGGGTCCACAGGCCCTGGCAGGCGCGGCAGACGGCCTGCCAGTAGTCTTCCGGCTCGTGTTCGGCCCAGCCGGGCTGCAGGGAAAAATAGGCCTGCAGCGGCACCTGGAATTTGGCGACGATGTTCCCGTGCAGGTCGAACAGCAGCGCGCGCACGCTTTGCGTGCCGTTGTCGATGGCGAGGATGGTGGGTTCGGTCTTCATGCGCTGGTTCGGTCGCCGTGCGGCTGTGACAAATCCGCCATGATAGCCTGCCGCCGCCGGGCTCCTCCAGGCCTGGCAGGGGCGGCTCGCACGGCGCCCGTATTTATCGGCTTATAATGGATTCTTTCGCATCGCGCTGACAGCCAACCGCCGTGAATCCACATCTCGACAAACTCCACCCCTACCCCTTCGAAAAGCTGCGCGAACTCTTCGCCGGCGTGACGCCCAACAGCGCGCTGGCGCCGATCAGCCTCGGCATCGGCGAACCGAAGCACCCGACGCCGCCCTTCATCGAGAAAGCCCTGACGCATGCGGTGGCCGGCCTGTCGAACTATCCCAGCACGGTCGGCGGCGAGCCGCTGCGCGCGGCGATCGCAGGCTGGCTCGAGCGCCGCTACGGGGTCCCAGGCCTCGATCCGGCGACGATGATCCTGCCGGTTAACGGTTCGCGCGAGGCCCTGTTCGCGATCGCCCACTCGACGATCGACGCCAGCCGCCCGGATCCGCTGGTGCTGTGCCCGAACCCGTTCTACCAGATCTACGAAGGCGCGGCCTATCTCGCCGGCGCTACACCGTATTTCGTCAACTCCGACCCGGCGCGCAATTTCGCGCCCGACTACAGCGCCGTGCCCGACGATGTGTGGGCGCGCGTGCAGCTGCTCTACGTCTGCTCGCCGGGGAACCCGACCGGCGCCGTGCTCACGCTGGACGACTGGCGCGAACTGTTCGAACTGGCCGACCGCCACGGCTTCGTGATCGCGGCCGACGAATGCTATTCCGAGATCTATACCGGCGCCACGCCGCCGCTGGGGGCGCTCGAAGCGGCGCACCAGCTGGGCAGGAGTAGCGGCAAGCGCCCGTATGCCAACCTGGTCGTGTTCTCGAGCCTGTCGAAGCGCTCGAACGTGCCGGGCATGCGCTCCGGTTTCGTCGCCGGCGATCCGGCCGTGCTGAAGAAATTCCTGCTCTACCGCACCTACTGCGGCGGCGCGATGTCGCCGGTGGTGCAGGCGGCCTCGATCGCGGCCTGGGGCGACGAAGCCCACGTCCAGGACAACCGCACGCTCTACAAAGAAAAATTCCACCTCATCACCCCGCTGTTGCGCGAGGTGATGGATGTGGAACTGCCCGACGCCGGCTTTTACCTGTGGGCCGACGTGCGCCGTACCGGCCTGTCGGACACCGAGTTCGCACGCCGGCTGTACGCCGAATATAATGTGACGGTTCTACCCGGCTCTTACCTGGCGCGCGACGCGCACGGGACCAATCCGGGCCGCAACCGCATCCGCATGGCACTGGTAGCCGGCGTCGACGAAGGGCTGGAAGCAGCCCAGCGCATCGTCCAGTTCTGCCAGGCCCTCCGCACCGTTTCCTGAAACCGAGATCGACAAATCATGACCCAACAACTCCAGAACATCATCGACACCGCGTGGGAACAGCGCGCGGACTTCAGCCCATCCACCGCGCCGTCCGACGTGCGCGACGCCGTCGCCCAGGTCCTCGCGGGCCTGGATGCCGGCACCCTGCGCGTGGCCCAGAAGGAAGGCGGCGAGTGGATCGTCAACCAGTGGGTCAAGAAGGCCGTGCTGCTCTCCTTCCGCTTGGAGAACAACGTGCCCGTCGAAGGCGGCGGCATGCAGTTCTACGACAAGGTCCCGACCAAGTTCGCCGACTACACCGCCGAAGACTTCGCCAAGGGCGGCTTCCGCGTGGTGCCGCCGGCCGTCGCGCGCCGTGGTTCCTTCATCGGCAAGAACGTGGTGCTGATGCCTTCGTATGTCAACATCGGCGCCTATGTCGATGAAGGCACGATGGTCGACACCTGGGCCACGGTCGGTTCCTGCGCCCAGATCGGCAAGAACGTCCACCTGTCGGGCGGCGTCGGCATCGGCGGCGTGCTCGAACCGATGCAGGCGAATCCGACCATCATCGAAGACAACTGCTTCATCGGCGCCCGTTCGGAGATCGTCGAAGGCGTGATCGTCGAAGAGAACTCGGTGATCTCGATGGGCGTGTACATCGGCCAGTCGACCAAGATCTACAACCGCGAGACCGGTGAAGTCACGTATGGCCGCATTCCGAGCGGCTCGGTCGTGGTGTCCGGTTCGCTGCCCTCCCCGGACGGCAAGTACAGCCTGTACTGCGCCGTGATCGTCAAGCGCGTGGATGCGAAGACGCGCGCGAAGACGGGCATCAACGAGCTGCTGCGCGGGGTGTAAGCTTCACGGCTGATCAGCCGTGCGTTGACGCGTGGGCTCGAGAGCCCACGCGTTACCGCCGCATGACCTGCCTACCATCAAGAGCACCACCCGGGAGAACACCACATGGCCATGGACCGCCTGTTCCAGCTCATGAAAGAAAAAAACGCGTCGGACATGTTCTTCGCGGTGAATTCTCCCGTCCACATCAAGATCAACGGGAACCTCATCCCGATCAACCAGCACAAGCTCGACCCCGACAACATCGATTCGCTGCTGTCGGAAATAACGACGCCCGAGCAGCGGGAAGAACTGAACCGCACGAACGAACTGAACATGGGCATCTCGGTGCCCAACCTGGGCCGTTTCCGCTTGTCCGCCTTCCGCCAGCGCGGCAGCGTCTCGGCCGTGTTCCGCTTCGTGCCGGCCACGATCCCGCCGCTGGGCGAACTCGGCCTGCCGCCGGTGCTGGCCGAACTGATCATGGAAAAGCGCGGCCTGCTGCTGATCGTCGGCGCCACGGGATCAGGCAAGTCGACCACGATCGCCTCGATGCTCGACTACCGCAACGAACAGCGCACCGGCCACATCCTGACGCTGGAAGACCCGATCGAATACCTTTTCAAGAACAAGAAATCGATCGTCAACCAGCGCGAGATCGGCAGCGACGCCCTCGACTTCGAACTGGCCCTGCGCAACAGCCTGCGCCAGGCGCCGGACGTCATCCTGATCGGCGAAATCCGCGACCAGGCGACCATGGGCGCGGCCCTGGCCTATGCCCAGTCCGGCCACCTGGTCGTCGCCACCCTGCACGCGAACAACAGCTACAACGCCCTGAACCGCATCATCGGCTTTTATCCGGTCGAGAACCGCCCCGCCCTGCTGCAGGACCTGGCCTCGGCCACGCGCGCCATCGTCTCGCAGCGCCTGGTGAAATCGAGCGCTGGCGGCACGCGCCAGCCGGCGGTCGAGGTGATGCTGAACACGCGCTACATCGCCGACCTGATCGAAAAGGGCGAACTCAGCGGGATCAAGGAAGCGATGGACAAGAGCCTCTCGCCCGGCTCGCAATCTTTTGAATATGCGCTATTGGCCCTGGTGCAGGCCGGCCTCGTCACGCAGGAAGAAGCACTGGCGAACGCCGACTCGGCAACCAACCTGCTCTGGCTGCTCAACAACGGGCCGGCAAGCAGCCCGGCCGACGACGCCGCCAGGAAGGACGAGCCGCCGGAAACCTCGTTCACCGAGTTCACCCTCAATACCTGAAGCGCTCGATCTTCACCTGCGCTCGACCGTCACCTCGGTCGTGAACGGCAGCGGCTCGAAGCGCAGCTTCAGCCTTCCTTCCTGCGTCACGAACTCGAGCGGCCCGACGGCCACCAGCCGCATGCGTTCGGTGCCGTTCAGCCTGGCCCAGGCACGGTTGCCGCTGCCTTCGATGCGCAGCACGTCGCCATCGGACAGCGGGTAAGTTCCGTAGACCTCGAGCATTTCGGAGGGGGCGATGTAATAGTCCCGCGCGGCAGCGCTCGGTGCGACCAGCAGAGCGAGCAGCGCGGCCAGCGTGACAAGCAATGCTTTCATGGTGTCCTCCAGACTGTCGAGGGCCGCACCATGCGGCCTCTCTGCGTAAGACAGGCGCGCTGCCTCGCGGTTCGATCCGGAACGGCCGTGTGCGACATCGCCGCGCAGGATGGGCCTATGCTATCCTCTCGGCCTTTCCGAACCACCATGCTTGCGGCAACGCTCGTTGCCCTGACTCATTTACGTCCACGTTCCGCCCATGAAAAAGACGCTCTACGGTATTCCCAATTGCGACACCGTCAAGAAAGCCCGCACCTGGCTTGCCGAAAACGGCCACGACTTCACCTTCCACGATTTCAAGAAGCAGGGGCTGGACCGCGAAACCGCGGCGCGCTGGCTCGACGGACTCGATTGGGAAACCCTGGTCAACCGCAAGGGCACGACCTGGAGAAATTTGCCGGACGAGCGCAAGGCGGCCGTGGTCGACAAGGCCTCGGCACTTGAACTGATGCTGGAAAATACGTCCGTGATCAAGCGCCCGGTGCTCGAAGGCGACGGCGCGCTGGCCGTGGGTTTCAGCCCGGACGCCTACACGCGCCTGATGGGGGCCGCATGATCAGGACCTCGCGCACCCAGGCCCTCGCCGCCGAACTGATCGCCCTCGACTCGATCACGCCGCACGACAAGGGTTGCCAGCAGCGCCTGACCGAGCTGCTCGCGCCGCTCGGCTTCGTCTGCGAGAGCATCGTCTCGAACGGCGTGACGAACCTGTGGGCGCGCAAGGGAACCGAATCGCCCGTGTTCGTGTTCGCCGGCCATACCGACGTGGTGCCGACCGGGCCGGTGCAGCAGTGGGCCTCGGAGCCGTTCACGCCGACGGTGCGCGAGGGTAAGCTGTATGGCCGCGGCGCGGCCGACATGAAGACCTCGATTGCGGCGATGGTGGTCGCCTGCGAAGAGTTCGTGGCAAGCCACCCCGACCACAAGGGCTCGATCGCCTTCCTGATCACCAGCGACGAGGAAGGCCCCGCGACGGACGGCACCGTGGTGGTCTGCGAGCTGCTGGAAGAACGCGGCGTCACGCTCGACTACTGCCTGGTCGGCGAGCCGACCTCCTCCCACATCCTGGGCGACATGATCAAGAACGGCCGCCGCGGCTCGCTCTCGGGCCATCTCGTCATCAAGGGCGTGCAGGGCCACATCGCCTATCCGCACCTGGCGCGCAACCCTATCCACCAGGCCGCGCCCGCGCTGGCCGAGCTGGCCGCCGAGGTCTGGGACGAAGGCAACGAATACTATGCGCCGACTTCCTGGCAGGTCTCGAACATCCATGCCGGCGCCGGCGCCAACAACGTCATTCCGGGCCAGCTGACGCTGGAATTCAACTTCCGCTTCTCGACCGCGAGCACGGCCGAGGGCCTGGAAGCGCGGGTGCACGCCATCCTCGACCATCACGGCCTCGAGTACGACCTGGAATGGACCCTGTCCGGCCTGCCCTTCCTGACCCCGAAGGGAACGCTGTCGGACGCGGTATGCGGCGCAATCCGCGCCGAGACGGGCGTGGCCACCGAACTGTCGACCACGGGCGGGACCTCGGATGGGCGCTTCATCGCCCGCATCTGTCCCCAGGTGATAGAATTCGGGCCACCAAACGCCAGCATCCACAAGATCGACGAACACGTCGAGCTGCGCTTCATCGATCCACTGAAGAACATCTACCGCCGCACGCTGGAAAATCTGCTCACCCCCGGCCTGCTGGCCGCTTAACACCAATCCAGAGCCCAGACCACGGGAGAACATGCCATGACCACGACACCTTTCAGCACCCCGCGCGACCTGCTGCGCTACGCCGTCACCCGCTTCAATGCGGCGAAACTGTTCTTCGGCCACGGCAGCGCCGAAGCCTTCGACGAAGCGGCCTATTTGGTCCTGCACACCCTGAAGCTCCCGCTCGACCGGCTCGACCCTTTCCTCGATGCGAAACTGCTGCCGGAAGAAGTGCTGCAGGTGCTGTCCGTGATCGAGCGCCGCACCGTCGAACGGGTGCCGGCAGCCTACATCACGAATGAAGCCTGGCTCGGGACCTATGCCTTCTATGTCGACGAACGGGTGCTGGTGCCGCGCTCCTTCATCGCCGAACTGATCCCGAATTTCTTCAGCCCGTGGGTGACCAACCCCTATGAAGTCGAAAACGTGCTCGAACTGTGCACCGGTTCCGGCTGCCTGGCGATCATGATGGCCGACGTCTTCCAGAACGCCGTGGTCGACGCGGTCGACATCTCGAAGGATGCCCTCGCTGTCGCCGAACGCAACATCCGCGACTATAAACTCGAAGGTCGCGTCAATCCGATCGAGTCGGAT
Source organism: Massilia sp. LXY-5 (assembly GCF_059801075.1). Classification (NCBI taxonomy): domain Bacteria; kingdom Pseudomonadati; phylum Pseudomonadota; class Betaproteobacteria; order Burkholderiales; family Oxalobacteraceae; genus Massilia; species Massilia sp. LXY-5. The sequence goes on along the minus strand of NZ_JBNNEH010000002.1, from coordinate 645,904 downwards.
TTGTACGAGAACGTCCCCTTTAAAAAATACGACCTGATCGTCACCAATCCGCCCTACGTGAACGCCGATTCGATGGCCAAGCTGCCGCCGGAATACCTGCGCGAGCCGCAGATCGCCCTGCACGGCGGGCTTGATGGCATGGACCTGGTGCGCAAGATCGTCGCCGGTGCCGCCGAACGCCTGACGCCGGAAGGCATCCTGGTCGTCGAAATCGGCAACGAGGCCGAATACGCCGAAGCCGCCTTCGGCCACCTGGGCCTGACCTGGCTCACCACGAGCGCCGGCGACGAGGCAGTCTTCCTGCTCACCGCCGAGCAACTACAGAACGCATAACACAGTAAAGATTACGAATGATCCGCTTCCTGAACGTCAGCCTGATGCGCGGCACAAAGCCGCTGCTGGAAAACGCCGACCTGACCCTGAACCCCGGCGACAAGATCGGCCTGATCGGCGCCAACGGCGCCGGCAAATCCAGCCTGTTCGCGATGCTGCGCAACGAGCTGCACGCTGATCAGGGCGAGATCGATTTCCCCGCCAGGTGGCGCATGGCCTATGTGGCGCAGGAGACCCCTGCGCTCGACCGTCCCGCGCTCGAATATGCGATCGACGGCGACGTCACGCTGCGCCGCCTGCAGGCCGAACTCGAGGAACTGGAGGCGGCCGAACACACCGAGGAGAACGGCATCGCGATGGGCAATGTGCACGGCGCCCTGATGGATGCCGACGCCTACACCGTGCAGTCGCGCGGCGAGCAGCTGCTGCTGGGCCTGGGTTTTACCCTCGACCAGATGCAGCAGCCGGTGGCCAGCTTCTCCGGCGGCTGGCGCATGCGCCTGAACCTGGCGCAGGCGCTGATGTGCCCTTCCGACCTGCTGCTGCTCGATGAACCGACCAACCACCTGGACCTGGATGCGATCATCTGGCTCGAAGACTGGCTGAAACGCTATCCGGGCACCCTGGTCATCATTTCGCACGATCGCGATTTCCTCGACGAGATCGTCAACGTCGTGGTCCACATCGACGAACGCAAGCTGAAACGCTATTCGGGCAACTACTCCTCCTTCGAGCGCCAGCGCGCCGCCGCGATGGTGCTGGCCGCCAGCGCGATGGAGAAGCAGCAGCGCGCGCGCGCCCACCTCGAATCCTTCATCGACCGCTTCAAGGCGAAAGCCAGCAAGGCGCGCCAGGCCCAGAGCCGCATGAAGCAGCTGGCGAAAATGGAAGAACTGGCGCCGCTGCGCGCGGCCGCCGAATTCTCCTTCGAATTCCGCGAGCCGCTGGCCGCCCCGAATCCGCTGCTGGTCATGGAAAAAGTGGACGCGGGCTACCCGATCCTCGACAGCCATGGCGACAAGGTCGGCGCCAAGACCATCGTCAACCACATCGACTTCTCGCTGCAGATCGGCCAGCGCATCGGCCTCTTGGGTGTGAACGGCGCCGGCAAATCGACGCTCATCAAAACCATCGCGGGCGAACTGGCGCCGCTGACCGGCGAATCGACGCTCGGCAAGGGCCTGTCGATCGGTTATTTCGCCCAGCACCAGGTCGAGATGCTGCGCCACGACGAGTCGCCGCTGTGGCACCTGGCGAAGATCGCGCCGACCGTGCGCGAGCAGGAGCTGCGCAACTTCCTCGGCGGCTTCAACTTCCCCGGCACCATGGTGACCAGCCCGATCCGCCCCTTCTCGGGCGGGGAAAAGGCGCGTCTGGCGCTGGCCCTGATCGTCTGGCAGCGTCCCAATTTGCTGCTGCTCGATGAACCGACCAACCACCTGGACCTGGAGACGCGCGAGGCGCTGACGATGGCGCTGGCGCAGTTCGAAGGCACGCTGGTCGTCGTTTCCCACGATCGCCACCTGCTGCGTGCGACGACCGACGAATTCATCATCGTCGCCAACGGCCGCCTGCAGCCCTTCGACGGCGACCTGGACGACTACAAGGACTGGCTGTTCAAGACCAAGCTGGGTAAAGGCACCGACGTGCTGCCGATCCCGAAAGCGGCAGCCGCTGCAGCGCCTGTGGCGGCGCCCGTGGTGGCCGCGCCGCCGGTGCCCCCGGCCGAGCGCAAGGAGCAGAAGCGCCTCGACGCCGAAGAGCGCCAGCGCGTCGCTGCGCTCAAGAAGCCGCTCGAGAACCGCCTGAAGCGGGTCGAGGAGCAGATGGCCAAGCTGAATGCGAAGAAGGCCGACATCGACGCGCGTCTGCTCGATCCGACGATCTACGACGCGGACAAGAAGGACGCCTTGAAGACCCTGGTGGCCGACCAGGCCTTCTGCGTGCGCGACCTGGGGACGCTGGAGAACGAGTGGCTGGAGTTGCAGGAACAGCTGGAAGGATTGGCGGCGTAATGGTGTAGCGCGGGTAATCGAGGCCGATGACCACGATTACCCCCTTATGGACCGTCACGCCACGTGACGGTCGCTGCTCTTCTTGTCGATCGACATCAGCCGGTCGATATCCACCAGGATCAGCCGGCGTCCTTCGGTGACGCCGAGCCCGATCAGGTAATCGATCGCCCCCCCGTCGGTTCCCGGAATCGGCGAAATCTGGTCGGGATACAGCGTCACCACGTCGGTCACGCCATCGACCACCATCCCCATCACGCAGGTCGACAGTTTCAGGATGATCACGTCGGTGGTCGGTGTCGTCACGACCGGGTGGCCGCAAAAGGCGGCGCGCATGTCGACGATCGGCATGATGACGCCGCGCGAGACGGCGACGCCTTCGACGATGGCGCCGTCGGCGGCGAAGCGCTCGAGCGACCTGATGATGCGCAGTTCCTGCACCTTGCCGAAATCGACCCCGTACTCGAGACCGCCCAGCCGGAAGCTGAGGAACTGGTTGGCTGCTGGATGAAACGCCATGGTGTCTTTATGCATGATGGTTCCTTTCGGTAACAGTCACCATGCTAGGGCCTGGCCCTCCTGCCCTCGTTGAGTGCAGTCAATATTTCCTTACACCATTATTACATCAGGGGAGCGCTGGGGCCGCGCCACCCCAGGCGTAGCTGCCGGAGGCCGCGGCGTGCAGCGGCGTGCCCTCATTGCCGCGCAGGCGAGACTTGATCTCGCGCGCCGGCAAGTCGTAGAAACAGGCGCCGTCCGGGTCGAAAGCCAGCTGGCGCACCTGGGTGTCTCCCTGGAGCAGGCGGAGCTTCACTTCGCTGCCCGCGGCGCGTTCAATACGCTGGGCGGTGAAGCGCTCGAGCAGCGCCTTTCCTTCGGCGTGCTCGGCCTCGACTGCCTTGCGCGCGGCCGACACGTCGCCGATCTTCTGCAGCTCGGGACCGACCGCCTGGCCCATCTGCTTGAACTGCTGGGCTTGCGCCGGGGTCAGGCTCATTTCGCCGCTGCGCACGCGTCCGGCGATCTCCAGGTATTTGCGCACCTCGGGCTGGGCGCACAGGTGGGACAGCTCGAGCTTGTGGCGCGTGGCGGCGGCGTCGAATTGCGCCAGGCGCGCGCCGATCTGCTCCAGCATGTCGTCGATGCGGCCGCACTCGGCGCACAGCACATACACCAGCATCTCGCTTTCGCGCCAGGGCGCCGTGCTGTCGATGCTGATGCGGCGCGCGGCCAGTGCGCAGCCTTCGGCATTGCCGATCGAGATCTCGTCGGCCATGATCTCGCAATTGATCGCATGCTCGATGCGCACCCGGGTGCCGGAGATGACGCAGTTCTCGGCGCGCTGCAGCGTCACGGTGCCGGCGCTTGCCTGCAGGATCGCGTTCGCGGTGACACCGTCGACCTGGATGTCGCCGTGCTTGTTGTGGACGCTGCCACCGACCAGGGTGGCGCGCAGGCGCACCATGCCGCCGCGCGAATGGATGTCGCCGTACACGTTGCCGTGCACGGTGATGCCGTTGCCCTCGATGACGCGCTTTTCCTGCACGTCGCCGAATTCCTCGTAGTCGCCGGTGAGCTGCAGGTTGCCGGTGGTCCTGGCGCTGACGCCGTCGCGGCTGACGATCTTGTCGCCGACGGCGATCCGGCGCGTCTTCGGGTCGACGTTCAGGAAACCGGTACGCACGGCGACCAGGAATTCCCCGGCCGCGCTCTTCTCGATGCTGGTGCCCTCGCCCGCGTAGGTCGAAAACTCGAGGTCGCGCGGGGCCGCCGGTTCGATGCGGATGCCCGACAGTTCGAAACCGGGCTTGCCGACCTTGCTCGGCAGCTTTTGCAGCAGGCGCGTGCCACCCTGCACCTGCGGGAAGCGGTTCTGGAAGCACATCAGGTCGAGCTTGCCGTTCGAGAGCTGGCGCGGGGCGTCGCTGCGGTGGATGTCGTCCGAGACCTCGACCACGGTCGCGTCCAGGCCCGCCTCCGGCTCGAGGCGGCGCGCCACCACGACCCGTCCCAGGCCGGGATTGGCGATTCCCGCGCGCACGCCAACGATGTCGATGCCGAAGCGGATGCCCTTGATCCACATGTCGGCCACGAATTCGTCGAAGTCGAGGCTGGTCTGGATTTCCCCTTCTCCGCCCGGCCCGGCCAGGAACACCGGCTCGAAGCAATACTCGGCCTCGCCGCCGGCGATCCTTACCGAGCGGTACAGGCTGCGGCGCTGGGCGTTAAAGGGAACGATGTCGCTCGCGATGCGCACGACGGGCCGGCCATCGGGTCCGGTGGGGAGCGCCGGGCCGCTGTCGTAGATCGCCTTGATCAGTACCGGATAATCGATGCCGGAGAGCACGCTGCCCGAGCGCAGGATGCTGTCGACGGCGGCCAGCACGGTGGTGCCGAGCACGGCCGGGTCGGCATAGATGCCGTCTGGGCGGCGCTGGATGCAATGTTCGGGGCCGGTCGAATCGAACCGGGCAGCCGGTGCGGCGGGAGGTGCAACAGCGGTATCGGACACGTGCGTGCTCCAGGTGATTGAGCGGCCCCTTGACGATGCTTCAAGGTGCGCAAGGTAGGAGCGTATCATGTTGTCACGAATAAATAAATAATCGTTAACAACAATTCTCACCGATTCTCATCAACACGGCCTGGCGTAACACGTGCAGCGCCTGTTCCATGAAAAAAGCCGGGTTGAGCCCGGCTTTCGTTTCGATCACACCCGTGCGGCTCAGCGCCGCTGCGCGTTCGGATAGATGTCCATTCCCGCTTCGTTGATCTGGCGCCGCAGGTCGCGCCGCTCGTCCGGCGTCAGGCGTCCGGCGCGGCGGCCGCCTTCGCGGTTACCCTCTCCCTGCGCCTGGACAGGCTGGCGGCGCTGCTCTTCGTAGGCGCGCTGCTGCTCGCGCACCTGATCGTACATGCGCTGCTCGCGCGGCTGTTCGACTTGCTGGGGCGCCGGTGCCGGGACCCGATCGACGCGGGCCGATGGCGGCGGCGGCAATTGGGCGTCATCGCGCCGGCCATGGTATTGTGCCTGTGCCGCACCGACGCCGGCACAGACGAGCACGCACAGGGCCACACCTTGGCGCGCCAGGCGGGCGAGCCGGCCCTTGGCCTGGGCTGCTGCGTTGGTTTTGTCGAGCGCGTTTGTCATGGTGTTCCTCTTCCGTGGTGCTGGATAAACGGATAAGCTGTGTTGCATTGGTTCCCAGTGTATGTGGAACGAGGATCCGGGATAAGACTGATTGGGTAAAGTTTGTAACACAATGTAATGCCCTGTCTGTAATTCCCAAAATCGGCGCGGACAGAAGTTACCATAGCGATATGAATCTGACAAACTAACAGCATATGAATTCAGCCTCCAACACGAATATGGGCAACGCCTCCGGTACCGCCACGACGGCCACGAATGGCGGCCACAGCGCCAAGATCATGGTCGTCGACGACGACGTGCGCCTGCGCGACCTGCTACGGCGCTACCTGACGGAACAAGGCTTCCAGGTCGTCACGGCCGAAAGCGCGCCGGCGATGAACAAGCTCTGGCTGCGCGAGCGCTACGACCTGCTGGTGCTGGACCTGATGCTGCCCGGCGAGGACGGCCTGTCGATCTGCCGCCGCCTGCGCGGCGCCGGCGACCAGACGCCGATCATCATGCTGACCGCCAAGGGCGAAGACGTGGACCGCATCGTCGGCCTCGAGATGGGCGCCGACGATTACCTGCCCAAGCCTTTCAATCCGCGCGAACTGGTGGCCCGCATCGGCGCCGTGCTGCGCCGCAAGGGTCCGGACGAAATCCCGGGTGCGCCCTCGGAGACGCCGCAGACCTTCGAATTCGGCCAGTTCGTGCTCGATCTCGGCACCCGCACGCTCAAGAAAAACGGCGAGACGGTGCCGCTGACCACCGGCGAGTTCTCGGTGCTGAAGGTGTTTGCGCGCCATGCGCGCCAGCCGCTCTCGCGCGAGAAGCTGATGGAACTGGCCAGGGGCCGCGAATACGAAGTCTTCGACCGTTCGCTCGACGTCCAGATCTCGCGCCTGCGCAAGCTGATCGAACCCGATCCTTCGAGCCCGCTGTACATCCAGACCGTCTGGGGCCTGGGCTACGTGTTCATCCCTGAAGGACAGCCGCGCTAGTGCTCGCATCGATTCCGTCTCCACGCCCGGGCCGCATGAACTGGATGCGCAGCGGGCTGTTCTGGCGCACCTTCTTCCTGCTCTCCCTGCTCACGACGCTGTCGATGGGCTCCTGGATCGGCATGCTCAACGTGTTCCAGCGCGGCCCGCAGGTGCAGCAGACGGCCGAACTGGTGGTCTCGGTGGTCACCATCACCAAGGCGGCGCTGACCCATTCGGCGCCCGACCTGCGGCGCGAACTGCTGCTCGAACTGGTGTCGAACGAAGGCATCCGCATCTTCGCGCTGGAAGACACCGACAAGGTCGATCCGCCGCCGTCGAACGCCCTGATGCCCGAGATCGCCGCCGCCGTGCGCGAAAAACTCGGCCCGCAGACCCGCTTCTCCAGCCGCGTGAACGGCGTGCCGGGCTTCTACATCAGCTTCAACATCGAGGACGACGAATACTGGCTGATGCTGGAACGCGAACGCATCGCGGGCCTGACGCGGGTGCAGTGGTTCGGCTGGGCCAGCGTGGTGGGCATCATGTCGCTGCTGGGCGCTGCCTTCATCTCGAGCCTGATCAACCTGCCGCTGGCGCGCCTGACGGCCGCGGCGCGCGTGATCGCCAAGGGCGAGCGCCCCGCGCCGCTGCCCGAGAAAGGCTCGCGCGAGATCATCGAGGCCAACCGCAGCTTCAACCAGATGGTCGAAGACCTGGCGCAGGTCGAAAAGGACCGCGCCGTGATTTTGGCCGGCATCTCGCACGACCTGCGCACGCCGCTGGCGCGCATGCAGCTCGAACTCGAGATGGCGAGCCTGTCGACGGATGCGCGCGAAGGCATGCAGTCGGACATCGCCCAGATGGACGCGATCATCGGCCAGTTCCTCGACTACGCCAAGCCGACCGAAGCCTCCAGCTTCGTGCCGGTGGAAGTCTCGCACCTGCTGGCCGACTGCGCCCAGCATGCGACCCGCCTGCCCGGCATGCGCGTATCGACCGACATCGAAGACGACGTGCAGGTGCTCGGCAACGAGATCGACCTGCGCCGCGTGATCAACAACGTCGTCGAGAACGCGCGCCGCTACGGCCGCACCCCGGGCGAGGAATTCACGCAGCTCGATTTCGCCTGCCACGTGCGCACCACGGCCCAGGGCCGGCGCGCGGTCGTCGAGATCGCGGACCACGGCCCCGGCGTGCCGGACGACCAGATCAACCAGCTGCTGAAACCCTTCACGCGCCTGGATACGGCGCGCGGCCAGGCGAACGGCGCGGGCCTGGGCCTGGCGATTGTCGAACGCGTCGTCAGCCGCCACAATGCGGAGCTGACGGTACGCAACCGCGAAGGCGGCGGGCTGCTGGTGCAACTGGCGCTGCCCCTCGCCTCCTGATCATTCTCCCGCTCTTTATTCCCATGACCGAATCCATGCTCCAATACAGCGACGTCGAACAGGCCGCCGCGCGCCTCGCAGGCGCCGCCCACCGCACGCCGGTACTGACCTCGACCACCGCCGACGCCCGCACGGGCGCCAGGCTGTTCTTCAAGTGCGAGAACTACCAGCGCATGGGCGCCTTCAAATTCCGCGGCGCCTTCAATGCCATCGCGCGCTTCACGGACGCCCAGCGCGCGGCCGGCGTGCTGACCTTCTCGTCGGGGAACCACGCGCAGGCGATCGCCCTGTCGGCGCGCCTGGCCGGCATCCGCGCCACCATCATCATGCCGAACGACGCGCCGGCCCTGAAGGTCCAGGCGACGAAGGAATACGGCGGCGAAGTGATCTTCTACGACCGCTACACGGAAAACCGCGAAGAGATCGCGAACCGCCTGGCAGCCGAGCGCGGCATGACCCTGATTCCGCCCTACGACCATCCGGACGTGATCTGCGGCCAGGGCACGGCGGCCAGGGAACTGTTCGAAGACGTTGGGCCGCTCGACATCCTGCTGGTGCCGCTCGGCGGCGGCGGGCTGCTGGCCGGCAGCGCACTGGCGGCGAGCGGCTTGTCTCCCGATTGCAAGGTGATCGGCGTCGAGCCGGAAGCGGGCAACGACGGCCAGCAGTCCTTGCGCAAAGGCGAAATCGTCCACATCGGCGTGCCGAAGACGATCGCCGACGGCGCCATGGTGACCCATGTGGGCGAGCACAATTTCGAGGTGATCCGGCGCCGCGTCGACGACATCGTGACGGTGACCGATGCGCAGCTGGTCGAGACCATGAAATTCTTCGCCGAACGGATGAAGATGGTCGTCGAACCGACCGGTTGCCTGGGCGCGGCGGCGGCCCTGTGCGGCGTGGTGCCGGTGGCGGGCAAGCGCGTCGGCGTGCTGATCAGCGGCGGCAACGTCGACCTGTCGCGCTTTGGCGAGCTGGTGACGCGCGAGCTGGTAGCCTGATGGAATTCATCCAGTCGGCCGAACTGCCGCCGCCCGCCGGACACTATTCGCAGGCGGTGGCGGCCGGCGGCCTGGTCTTCCTGTCGGGCATCCTCCCGGCCCGGGATACCGTCGCCCAGGATGCCTTCTTCGAGGTGCAGTGCGATTCGGTCTTCGCGCAATGCGAGCAGGTCCTGCGCGCGGCCGGCTGCAGCTTCAACGACGTCGTGCAATGCACGGCCTACCTGGCGGGCGTCGATCACTGGCCTGCCTTCAACAACATCTACGCGCGCGTGTTCGGCGAGCACAAACCCGCACGCGCGGTGGTGCCGGTCCCTGGCCTGCACTACGGTTATCTGGTCGAGATCCAGCTCGTTGCCCAGCGCCCCTGAGCCAATGTCGCCCGCCATCTACCGCTGAGCGAGCTCATGCGTGGTTTTTTTGACAATATCCGCGCACCGTGCAGCACCTAACAGAGTAAGGCAGTCTCGACTGGGACAATGGGTCCATCATATCGATGGAGGACGCCATGAAACGCCTGGCCTCTCAGCTGACCCTGGTTTTTACGGCAATCGCCGCCGCTCCTGCCGCACTGGCGGGTTCCGAGATTCTGAAATGCGTCGATGCCGGCGGTCATGTGACGCTGACCGACCAGCCTTGCGAAGGCGGCTCCCAGGCAACGCGCCTGGTCAGCGTCGCAGGTAGCGAGAGCACGCAGCCCGCCGCCGACGCCCGTTCGCCGGCCGTGCAGCGCTACGAGGCGCCGCACGCCCTGCAGCGCCAGCAGGCCTGGCGCCCGCGCGTGGCCGAGGCCAGGACCGACCGCCCGCTGGCGCGCGACGTCGCCACGCTCAAGGCAGCGCGTGCCCAATTGCTGGTGATTGATGCCGACCGTCACGCCCGTCCGACCCTGGCGACGATCCAGTAGGCCTGGTGGGCACGGGTGCCCACCGAACCGCGCCCCAGGAATCAATGCAGCTTCATGATCCCATGCAGATCCAGCGCGGCGCCGCGCCCCAGCGTCGGCAACATCTCGATCAGTTCCGGATCCTGGATGAAGCTGGCCGACGAGGCGGCGGTCAGCATGCGCTCCGGCGGCTGCGAGCGCGCCACGGCCCAGCCCTGTACATAGTCGACGCCGATCTCGGCCAGGGTCTGCACGGTGGCGGCATCCTCGGCCCACTCGGCGATCGTCTTCATGCCCAGATTCACCGCCAGGCTGACGATGGCCTCGACGATCGCCACGTTCGCCGGGTGCGCATTGATGTTGACGACGAACTGGCCGTCGATCTTCAGCACGTCGGCCGGGAGTTCCTTCAGGTAGGAGAAGGAGGTGTAGCCGGCGCCGAAGTCGTCGAGCGCCACTTTCACGCCGAAATTGCGCACCTGGTCGATGAAGCGGCGCGTGTTGTCGAGGTCGTGCAAGGCGACGCTCTCGGTGATTTCCATGCACAGGCGGCTGGCCACGTGCACGTGGCGGGCCAGGATCTCCAGCGTATCGGCCACGAAGCGCTCGTCATTGAGCGACGCGCCCGACAAATTCATGCAGACGAACCGGGTATGCGGCAGGCGCGAGATGTTTTCGGCGATCCAGCCCAGGGTCGTGGTCAGCACCCAGCGGTCGATCACGCTGGCGCGTCCGCACTTCTCGGCCGCGCCGATCAGCGGGCCGGCCGGCAGCACGCGGCCGTCGAGCCCGCGCATGCGCAGCAGCACCTCGAAATTCAGCGACTCGCCCGGATTCTTCAGCGACATGATCGGCTGCATTTCCAGGAACAGGCCGTCGGTCGCGTTCGGCCCCTGCAGGCGCGCCACGAGGTTCAGCTCGGCTTCGCGCTCGTGGAAGGCGGCGGCATTGCGTTCGTACACGACCAGGCCGTCGCTTGATTCCTTGGCCGAGCGGCAGGCGCGGTCGGCGGCGGAGATGGCATCCTTCATCGGCATCCCGTTCGACACTTCGATCAAGCCGACCGAACCGCGCACGTGGAAGGCCTTGTCGCCGACCCGGTATGGCGTGCCGCCGATACGGTCGACAATGCCGCGGCAGATCAGCGAGGCCAGCGGGATGGCCGTGTCCGGCATGACGATGACGAATTCGTCGCCGCCGACGCGGCCGATCTGCTGGCCGCCGGCCAGCATCATCGCCATGCGCTCGCAGACTTGTTTCAGCACTTCGTCGCCGGCGCCATGGCCGAACAGGTCGTTGATCAGTTTAAAACGGTCGAGGTCGATGTAGGCGATCGCCATCGGCTTGCCCGCCGCCAGCGAGGTGGCCGCGCCCTCGAACATCTTCTCGATGCCACGCCGGTTGAAGACCTTGGTCAGCGGATCGTTGTTGGCCATGAAGCGCAATTGCTCGGTGGCCTTGTGCTTCTCGGTGACGTCCTGCAGCACGCCTTCGATGCGTCCGCGCGCCAGGGTAGCGCTGACCAGGAAGCGACGGCTGCCGTCGCGGTTGGCGATCTCGAGCTCGGCATCGCTGCGGCCATGCACCTGCTCATGGAGCTCCATCCAGACGTTTTCGCTGAAGAAATGGCGCCAGGCGGTACGGCCGAGCTCGAAACTGTCCGCGCCCAGCATCTTGCGCAGCGCCGGATTGGCACTCTGGAAGTGGCCGTACATATCCAGGGTGAACAGGCCGACCGGCATCGCCTCGTAGGCATGCTCCAGCTTTTGCTGGGCTTCCTCGCGCTTTTCCGTTTCCGCGCGCATCTGCTCGGCCACCGCGAGCGCGGCCAGCAGGCTCGAGGCCAGGGCCGCCGTCACGCTGTTGATCACGCCGATGACTTCGTGCATGCCGAGCGCCGCCGAGACGATCTCGGCCAGCGAGGCGACGAAGGTCAGCGCGAACGAGGCGGCGAACCAGGACGCGACCCGGTTGCGCGATTCGACGATCACCTTGAACAGGCCCACCGTCATCATCGACAGGCAGCAGGCGCAAATCACCCACAGCATCGGTAAATAGACGCGGTAAGGAACCAGCACGGCCGCCGCCAGCATCGGCAGGCACAGCCACTGCATGACGCGCATCGGGGCCGCATAGCGCAAGTCTTCCAGGCTTTCGCGCAGCAGGGTCTGGTACAGGGTGAGCGTCGCGATGCCGTACAGCGTGATCGTCACCGAGCGCGAGGTCAACAGCCAGTCGGCGGGAATGCTCTGCCCCAGCCACTGGATGTCCCAGCCGGCCGAGAGCGCGCCGATGCGCAGGTTCAGGATCAGCCAGCCCGAGAACAGCACATACAAAGGCTGGCGGTTGATCAGCGCGGTCAGCAGTACGAACAGGGCCAGCACGATCATGCCGCCGTCGAGCAGCCCCGACTTGCGGTGATATTGCTCGACCGACAAGGCGAATTGTTCGGATGGCCATTGCGCCACGCTCAAACGGGCGGGACCGGCGAAGGTGCCGCTACACAAAACTTGCGACGGCAGGCGCGCCATGCGCAGCGCGAAGCCGGCTTTGACCGGATCGATCGCGCCGGTCGCATGGCTGCGGCTGGCCTCGCCCAGGGGGCGGAGGGTTGTGGCGTCCCAGCAACGGATCGACAGCGCGTGGCGCGAGGGGAATTCGATGACGTCCTGTTCGACCGAGGCCGACATCGGCGAAAAACTGAACCAGACCGGACGCTCGCTGAGCTTGGTGTCGAAGCCGGGCACGGGCGGCTGGGTGCCGATCTGCGCCAGGATCGCCGCCGGGCTCGGGCCCGGGACGGCGGCCGGCTCGGCTTCGCCTCGCTGCTGCAGCACGCGTAGCGGCAGCCCGGCAGGCTCGGTCACGTTGTACTGGTTATGCCAGAACAACAGGGCGATCACGGAAAACAGGCCGATGCCGATCGGTATCAGGTAATACGCGAATACGCGCAGCACCCGCTCCATGGCCAGGTTGGCCATGAGGGAAACTGGACTGCGTGTCGGGTCGGAGGATTTGGGCATGGGCAATATCACAAGCAACTCAAAAACTGCGGTGGAAGCTTCCGCAGTCTGATCAAGCGCAAGGATACAGCTTTAGCGTGATGCCGTCATGCAATATCGCTGATGAGCTCGAAGCTCAGGCGAATGCCAGGCCCTGGTGGCCCGCGCCGGCGACTGCTGCCGGGGCACGTTGCGGGAAGCGCACGCGGGTCAGGCGCGGCTCGACCTTCGGGCCGACGTCGATGTCCGGATGCTGGGTATCGAAGAAGAACTTGTACAGCGGATGGCGTGCCGCGGCCCAGCGCGCCTCGAAGGTCTCGATCTCGAAGGCCATCACGCGGTGCTCGATGTTGCCGACGTGCGCCAGCGGAATCGCGCCCTGCCCCGGGAACACGTCCGAGAACAGCAGCTGCTCATACTGGCGCGCCACGGTCGGGCGGCCGGTGGCGACCGACCACTCGATATCGTTTTGCTGGCAATACTTGAAGCAGGCCTTGATCAGTGCCATCTTGACCATGCGGCCGGTGCGGCCTTCGTCGATGCCGAGGCGGGTTGCCTCGACCAGGCGGCGGCCCTGCAGCCAGTCCGGCAGCTCGACCGATTCTTCCACCCCCAGCGGACGGAACAGGTTGGTGCGGATGCGCGTGCTGCCCATCGGCGAGCCGTCCAGCTTGGACTCGGCCAGCAGGACGATGGTGTCGCTTTCGTAGTCGGCCGCTTCCGGCAGCGCCAGGGTGCGTGCAAACTCCGGTACGTGGCGTGCGTAGGCGGCGTGGCGGATGCGCACTGCCTTCAGCAGATCATCCTCGGTTTCGACGCGGCGAATCGTGAACGGCAGGCGCTCGATCGCTGGCTGCGTGCCCTGTTGACCACCGAAAGGGCGGATCGCATCAGCGTTTCCTTGGGCGGTTGGGTTGGCTTGGCACAGCTCCATGATCGATAACTCCTTGAATGTTGGGGGAAAACACTTGACTTGTGACAATTATCAATCTTTGGAGAAATATCTAACTGTTGAGCAAGCGGGCTTTTCCCCCTTAATTCAAATTTCATAACAATTAAGAGTCAGTACAACAAGCCACAGGCCGTCTTGTCGTACTTACATGCGCTGCAAGGACCTGGCCGTGCCCGAGACCCGGATCGATCCGCCCGCCTCCGCTCCGATCTCGGCGCGCAGGCGCGAGCGCATGCCCATGTCTTCGCCCTGCACGATGTCGATGGCGCCGCCATGCGGCCAGTCGAGGTCGCGCAGGTAGCCCGCCAGTGCCGCGGTGCCGGCGCCGGTGGCCGGGTCCTCGTAGACGCCGCCGGAGGCAAATGGATTGCGCGTATGGAAAAGCGTGGTGCTTTCCGCGAACACCAGCACGACGGTGACGATGCCGAGTTCGCGCATGAACTGCCGCCCCGCGTCGAGCTCGTAGCGCATGGCCGCCAGCAGCGCGCGGCTGCGCAGCGCCAGCACCAGGTGTCCTGCCCCGCCATGGGCCAGGGCCGGCGGGATGCGCGGATCGAGGTCCTCGGGCTGGTACCCGAACAGGGCCAGCGCGCGCGCGACGACCGCCTCGGGAGCGGGTGCGCTGCGGGTCGGCGGCGACTGCAGCGCGGCCGAGGTCAGCACGGTGCCGCCGGGCTGGATGCTGCGCCGGCCCTCGACCGTGATGGCGGCATCGTTCAGCGCCAGCGGATAGACGCCGTCGCCATGGCTGGCGGCCAGCGCGGCGCCGAGCGCGATGGTGGCGTGCCCGCAGAACGGCACCTCGGATTCGGGAGAAAAATAGCGCACCCGCCAGCCATCGCCGAGCGGCGCGGCGAAGGCGGTCTCCGAGTAGCCGATTTCGTGGGCGATGCGCTGCATCGTGGAGTCGGGCGGCAGGGCGTCGCCGATCCAGACCCCGGCCGGGTTGCCGCCCTGCTGGCCGTCGGAAAAGGCGGCGATGCGCTGGACGTCGGCGGCGTTCATGCTGCCACCTTCGCGTCTGGCTGGTCGATCAGGTTGAGAATCCGGCGCACGGCTTGCTCCTTTGATATGGATGAGCCCTGGATCATAGCGCGCCGGTTCCAGTCTTGCTGGAGGGGACTTATTTCAAGGATAACGTACGGGCTTACCCTGTGACTCCGGCAATGGGATGAATTCGGTTTCGCCCGGCACCTGGGGAAAGGCGCCGGCCTTCCAGTCGCGCTTGGCCTGTTCGATGCGGTCCTCGGAACTGGCGACGAAATTCCAGGACAGGAAGCGCGGCCCATCCATCGGCTCGCCGCCGAGCAGCATGATGCGTGTCGGCCCTGGCCCCGGAGCGCCCAGCATCACTTCGGCACCGGGCTTGAGCACGACCAGCTGGCCGGGCTCGAACACGCCGTCGCGTCCCAGGTCGAGGCGGCCTTCGACAATATAGATCGCCTGTTCCGGGTATTCCGGCGGCATCGCGATGCGCGCCCCGGCTTTCAGCCTGACGTCGACATAGAACATGTCCGACAAGGTGCCGACCGGCGCGCGCCGGCCCCAGAAGCTGCCGGCCACGACGCGCGCTTCGACGCCCTCCGCTTCGATGAAGGGCAAGGCGCCGGCTTCGATGTGGGCAAAGGCGGGATCGGTTTCCTCGTGTTTCGAGGGCAGCGCCACCCAGCATTGCAGGCCGAACAAATTCGACCGCCCCTGGCGCAGCAGGCTGTCGGTGCGCTCCGAGTGGACGATGCCGCGCCCGGCCGTCATCCAGTTCACTTCACCGGGCCGGATCGCCTGCACGCTGCCGAGGCTGTCGCGGTGCAGGATCTCGCCGTCGAACAGATAGGTGACGGTGGCGAGACAGACGTGCGGATGGGGCCGCACGTCGAGGCCGCGCCCGGGCTCGAACACGTGCGGGCCCATCTGGTCGAGGAAGACGAAGGGTCCCACCATGCGCCGCTGGCGGCTGGGCAGGGCGCGCCGTACCTGAAAGCCGTCGCCCAGGTCGTGCGTGGGCGGCACGATCACGATGTCGAGTGCCGAGGGGTCGTCGTGGTGGTCCAAATTGTTCTCCTGAAATGGATTCGGTGCCGCCGGCTGCCAGCTGTCGAAAGCGCCGCGGCGGTCATGCTGCGGTCCAGTCTACGTGGCGATGCAATCTTGTGCAAATGCTCACGTGTGCGTGCATGGACCCTAATTGCTGAGCTTTTCCATCCGGCCTCGGTTACAATACCGCCATCCATTGGGGAGTAGCCTGCTTCCGCCACGTCAGTGCGCAGGAAGTTCCCGTATCAACATACTCGGCGCTTATTTATACCTTGCGCGCCGTGGTACGGGCAGCCGCTCGAGCGTGTGAAAAAATCGTCAGGGCAAGGCGCATTGTCGAAGACAGTACGTAAGTACGGCGAGACGATGCAACGCAGCCATGGCGATTTTTTCACACGCTCTTCGGTTGGCAAGACCTTTGGCATGTCCGCGTGCGTGTTCGGGCCGCGCGGGCCTGCCTCTGCGTTCGCCCGACGGAAAGACCCCATGAATTTCGTAGCTACCGCCTCCCTCGCCCTCGCCATGTCCACCGACGCTTTCGCCGCCGCCGTGGGCAAGGGCGCGGCATTGCAACGTCCGCACCTGCGCGAGGCCCTGCGCACCGGCGCCATCTTCGGCGTCATCGAAGGCCTCACGCCCCTGCTCGGCTGGGTGCTCGGCAACGCTGCTGCCCCCTATGTCGAAGCCTGGGACCACTGGATCGCTTTCGTGCTGCTGGGCGCGCTCGGCCTGCGCATGATCCATGAGGGCTGGGGCGAACCCGAGCTGGAAGAAGAAAAGCCGAACAGCCACTCCTTCCTGCGCCTGGCCGTCACCGGCGTGGCGACCAGCATCGACGCCCTGATCGTCGGCGCCGGCCTGGCCTTCATCGACGCCAACATCTTCGTGGTCGCCGCCGCGATCGGCTGCGCCACCTTTATCATGGTCACGCTTGGCGTGATGCTGGGGCGCGGTCTGGGCGCCCTGGTCGGCAAGCGCGCCGAGATCGTCGGCGGCGTGGTGCTGATCGTGATCGGCAGCCTGATCCTGTACGAGCACCTGCACGCGGCGGGCACGGTCTGACTGTGAGCTCAGGCGCGCCCGCAAAAACCGCTCAGGCGCAGTCGGTCCCCATCGCCTTCATCGCCTCTTCCATTTCCGCGGGCGACACGTCGCGGATATGCGTGGCCATCGACCAGCGGTGGCCGAAAGGATCGTCGAGCTGGCCGTAGCGGTCGCCCCAGAACATGTCGGCCAGTTCCATGCGCACGGTGGCGCCGGCCGCCCTGGCGCTGTTCCAGATCTCGTCCACATTCGGCACCGACAGGTGGATCGTCACCGGGCTGCCCTTCAGGCTCAGCGGGCTGTGGGAACCGTAGTCCGGGAATTCGTCGGCCAGGAACAGGGGCGAGTCGCCGATACGCAGCTGGGCATGGCCGATTTTCCCGTCCGGCATCGGCGAGCGCATGACTTCGATGGCGCCGAAAGCCTTCTTGTAGAACTCGATTGCCTCTGCACAATTGGCGCAGACGAGATGGGGGGTGACCGTGTGCATGCCCTCTTCGACCGGTTTGACCTCGGAATTCATGGCGCTGTTCCTTTCAGGATGGATGGATAGTCATGGGTTTTTATACAGTGCTGCCGTATGAGCGTAGCGCCAGTTGGAAGTTCGTGCAATGAGAATCCATGCTGCGCTGCGCCAGGCCGCATCAGGACCGGCCGCCCAGCACCGCTTCCAGTTCGCGCGCCAGGAAATCGACCAGCGCCGCCACGCGCGGCGCCAGCGCACCCTGTTTGTAGAAGACGGCCCAGACCGGCTGCGACCATGCCAGGGTCGCTTCCTCCAGTACCGGGACCAGCCGCCCCGCGGCCTGGTCGGCGCGCGTCAGGAACTCCGACAGCGCGGCGATTCCTGCGCCGGCGAGCGCCAGGTGGCGCACCGTCTCGCCGCTCGATGCGGTGATGCCTGGGGCGATCGTATAGCCCTCGGCTCCCGCGTGCGCCAGCGGCCAGGTGTTCAGGGTCGCCGGCTTCGAAAAGCCCAGCAGGCGGTGGCGCGCCAGTTCCGCCACGCTGCCGGGCCTGCCATACCGTTCCAGATAAGCGGGGGCGGCCAGCACCTGCACCCGGCTGCTGCCGAGACGGCGGGCGTTCAAGGTCGAGTCCGGCAAGGTGCCGATGCGAATCGCCATATCGGCGCGCTCCTCGATCAGGTCGACCACCGTCTCCCCGCTCGTCAGCTCCAGCTGCACCAGCGGATAGGCGTCGAGAAAGGCCGGCACCAGCGGCGCCAGCAGATGGTCGAGCGTGGGCGTGGCCGCGTTCACGCGCACCAGGCCCGAGGGCTGGGAGCGGCGCGCGGCCGCCTCGGCCTCGGTACTGGCCAGGTCGGCCAGCAGGGTGCGCGTCCGCTCCAGAAACCAGGCGCCCTCGTCGGTGAGCTGCAGGCGGCGCGTGGTCCGGTGCAGCAAGGTCAGGCCGAGATGCTTTTCCAGGCGCGCGATCGTGCGCGAGACGCCCGAGGGCGTCTGGTCGAGGCGGACGGCGGCGCCGGAAAACGACCCCGTATCCATGACGGCGGCAAATGCAATCAGGGCGTCTACGTCGATCATTATTGACTCCCAAGCAAAAGTATATTGTACGGCAAGGGATTTTTCTCCGGCGGCGACTCCTTCAGACTGCGTGCCTGTCCCCCATTTCTGGAGAAATCATGCCACTCGCCCTGTGGGCGCTTACCCTGAGCGCCTTTGCCATCGGCACCACCGAATTCGTCATCGTCGGGCTGATTCCCGACGTGGCCGCCAGCCTCGGCGTGTCCGTCCCTTCCGCCGGCCTGCTGGTGAGCATGTATGCGCTCGGCGTTGCCGTCGGCGCGCCGCTGCTGACCGCCCTCACCGCCCGCGTCCCCCGCAAGAAGTTATTGATCGGCCTGATGCTGCTGTTCACCGCCGGCAACCTGGTCGCCTCGATCGCGCCCGGCTACGGCGCCCTGATGGCCGCGCGCGTGCTGACCGGCCTCGCGCACGGCGTGTTCTTCTCGATCGGCTCGACCATCGCCACCAGTCTGGTGCCGAAGGAAAAGGCGGCCAGCGCGATCGCCCTGATGTTTACGGGCTTGACCGTTGCCCTGGTCACCGGCGTGCCGCTGGGAACCTGGATCGGGCAGCAATTCGGCTGGCAGTCGACCTTCCTGGCGGTCGCCGCGCTGGGCATCGTCGCGATGATCGGCAGCGCGCTGCTGGTTCCCGCCAACATCGCCGGCGCCAAGCCGGCCAGTCTCGGCAGCCAGTTCGCCGTCCTGAAACAGCCGCGCCTGCTGCTCGTGTATGCGATCACCACGCTCGGCTATGGCGGTACATTCATCGCCTTCACCTATCTCGCGCCGATCCTGCAGGACGTGGCCGGCTTTGCACCGGGCAGCGTCAGCCTGGTGATGCTGGTCTATGGCGTGTCGGTGGCGGCCGGGAATATCTGGGGCGGACGCCTGGCCGACCGGAAGGGCCCGGTGCGCGCATTGCAGATCGTGTTCGCGCTGCTGGCCGCCGTACTCGCCGTCCTGAGCTTTACCGCGCCGCATCCGGTGCTGGTCGTGGCCACCGTGCTGGCCTGGGGCGCGGTCGCCTTCGGCAACGTGCCGGCCCTGCAGCTGTATGTCGTACAGCGCGCCGAGCGCGACGTGCCGCATGCGGTGGACATGGCCTCGGGCCTGAACATCGCCGCCTTCAACCTCGGCATCGCGCTGGGCGCTTGGGGCGGCGGCATGGCCATCAAGCACCTCGGCCTGATGGCGACGCCGCCGATCGGCGCCCTGGTCGTGGTCGGCGCGCTGGCACTGACCACGCTGGCGGGCCGGCTCGACCGGCGCGACTCGTCCGATGCCGGCCGCACGCAGGCCGCCGCCAAGGAAGCGGAACTCGTTTAATTTCTGAAAAAGGATCCATCATGCACATGCCCCTCATCGGCGCCGGCACCTTCCGCCTGCAAGGCCAGGCCGCCATCGACAGCGTCGCCAACGCCCTCGACCTCGGCTACCGCCACATCGACACCGCCCAGATCTACGGCAACGAGGCTGAAGTCGGCCAGGCCCTGGCGGAGAGCGGCGTGCCGCGCGGCGAGGTCTTCGTCACCACCAAGATCTGGACCGAACACCTGGCCGGCGACGCCCTGATCCCCAGCCTGAAGGAAAGCCTGCGCAAGCTGCGCCTCGAACGGCTCGACCTCACCCTGGTCCACTGGCCGTCCCCAAGCCGCGCGGTGCCGGTGGCCGAATCGATGGCGGCGCTGCTCGCAGCGCGGGACCTGGGCCTGACGCGCGCGATCGGCGTCTCGAACTTCACGATCCCGCTGGTGAAGGAAGCGATCGATGCAGTCGGGGCGGCGAACATCGCCACCAACCAGGTCGAACTTCATCCTTACCTGCAGAACCGCACGGTGGCCGCCTTCGCCCGCGAACACGGCATTCCCCTGACGGCCTACATGCCGCTCGCCTATGGCAAGGTACTCGCCGACCCGGTCATCGGCAGGATCGCGGCGCGCCGGAACGCGACAGCCGCCCAGGTCACGCTGGCCTGGCTGCTGGCGCGGGGCTACACGGTCATCCCGTCCTCGACCCGGCGCGAGAATTTGGCGAGCAACCTGGCGGCGCGCGCACTGGTGCTGGGAACGGAGGACCTGGCCGCCATCGACGCACTCGATCGTGGCGAGCGTCTGGTCAGCCCGGACTTCGCGCCGGATTGGGATTGATTCAACTGTCGAGTTCCGGATAGCGCCGGAAAATCCCGTCGTCGTTGAACGGAATCCGGCGCGGCGAACGCAGATAAGCGGCGATGCGCGGACGCGCCGTAACGCGCCGCCGCAGCGCCTCCAGGTTCGGATGCTGCGCCAGCGCGCGGGCAGTCGCTTGCGGGAATGCGTAGGCCAGCCCTTCCAGCACCTGGAACAGCGAGAGGTCGGCATAGGTGAGCTCAGGACCGAGCAGGTAATCCTTCTCGCCGAGGACGCGGCTGAAATAGTCGAAGAATTTCGGGATGCGCGCCGACGTGAAATCCTGCGCGCGGCGCAGCGCTTCCTCCTTCTGGTCCTCGTAGTACAAACCGCTGCCGACCGGATGGTGCGTGTCGTGGGCCTCGGCGACCAGGTCGGCGATCGTCAGCTGCAACTGATGCGTCCACAGGCGCCCCGCCGGCTCCCGCGGCGCCAGGCCGTGGCGCTCGCCCAGATACAGCAGGATCGCCGCCGTCTGGCCGATCGTCATGCCGTCGGCACGCAGGAATGGCGGCGCGAAACTGGGCGTCGGGCCTTCCTTCAGCGCTGCCATCAGCGCGTCCGTGCCGCCCGGCCCGCGCGCCACGTCTTCGTAATCCTCTCCCGCTTCCTCGAGCGCCAGCCGGACGAATTCGCCCCGTCCCTGGATGCCGGGCCAATAGAACAGTTCGTATGCCATCGCGTCCTCCTCTGCCTGGGAAAGGCAGTATGGAGCAGAATTTGGCGAGGCAGCGCGCGCGCCGTGCTAATCTTGCAATTGGGAATGTAGATTTTCGACAAGAAAAGCAGACTTGGGAACAGGACACGATGCTGACGATGCGTACGCAAGACGGGGAAGAGCCTGTCCAAAATATTGCTACAGAGAATTTGTTTCCATTGAGCAATCTCACCGCTGGACCCGGCAGGCTGGGACACCATGAAGCTGTCCGCAACCCGCCGTCTACCACGGAGCGTTCCATGATCTTCGCTCACCTGACTCGTTATTGGCTGGCCCGCCGCAGCGCGCTGTCCTTCTCGTCCTGGCTGCTGACGGTACTGCGCAGCGCCCGCGTTCTGCGCTACTACCGGGCCCACGCCGCGCTGTGCCGGCTCGACGTCTACCGCAACCACGTGATGCGCGCGCCGAACGACGACCCCTTTCACCACCTGAGCCACCGCGGCTACCTGCTGCGGGGTCTGAGCGCACGCCAGCGCGTGCAATGCGTGCTGTCGCACTACCGCTTCGAAGAGGCGACCTTCGACGCGGCCTACAAGGCGGCCGTGTATGCCGAGGGCGGCCTGACCCTGTGGCAGCACGGCGTCGGCGAACACGCCTTCCTGATCCGGCTCGAGATGGCCTCGCGCATGAATGCCGAGGGCGACCTGACGATCGCGCTGATCGCCGACGGCAAGGTGCTGCACCGCCTGTCCTTTTCGTGGATCGACGCTGCGATCGCCGGCGTGCCGGCAGCGGCCGGGCCTTCGCTCGTACCTTTCATCGCGCGCAACCAGGGCCGCTGGACCGACTCGGGCGAGGCCTTCGACGCCTTCGAGACCGGCTTCCCGAACAATTCGCCGAGCTTCTTCTGCTTCGCGGCGATGCAGGGCCTGGCGCAGGCGGTCGGCCTGGAGCAGGTCCTGGCCGTGAAGGCCACCTCGCATATCGCCTGGGATCCGGAGGAGGTCAAGCAGTTCGTGAATGCCTATGACGGCTTCTGGAAGATCCTGGGCGGCGTCGAACTGCCCGGCAGGGCCTGGCTGGTCGCCCTGCCCTTCTACCTGAAACCGCTGGCCGACATGCCCTCGAAGCACCGCAAGCGTGCCGCCCAGCGCCGCGAATACTGGCGCGCCATCGGCGAGAGCACGCGCGCGACGCTGCAGCGCCACCTGCTGCATGCGCGCTCGCATCACGAGCATGCGGCGCCGTTGCGGGAGACGGTGGGGGTGTAGGCAAGCCACAAACCCTGGGGCGGACCCGCCCGGCCACCGAACTGGCCATTGGCAGAACCACCACGCTTTTCGCCACCCGTGTTACACTGCTGCCTCGCTAGGGGTCCTGGAACGTTGTTCCGGGTGAGAGATACCCTTCGTACCTGATCTGGATAATGCCAGCGAAGGAAAGCGCGCCAAGCAGTTCACACCTTGTTTGCCCTTCCCCCACGTTGGCTCCGGCTTTTCCAAAAAAGCAGTGCGCCCTCCAATGTGGCGCGCGAAAGCGAGCAAACCAATGAAACCCGTCTTCAAGCATTCCCTCCTCGCCTGTGCCCTCGCGCAGGTATTCGCCGTCCAGGCGCAAACCGCGGAACCGGCGCCGGTCGCCTCGGTGCTGGTCACCGGCAGCAAACCCGCCGCCGACCGCGCCGCCATCGGCAGCTTCGCCGACCTGCCGCTGATGGACGTCCCGGCCTCGGTGGTCGCCATCGACCGCAGCCAGATGCAGGCCCTGTCGATCCGCTCCGCCAGCGAAGCCGTGCAATACGACGCCTCGGTCGGCGACGCCTACAACGCGGTCGGCTATGCCGAGCAGTTCTCGGTGCGCGGCTTCAAGCTGAACACCAATTCGGGCTACCGCAAGGACGGCATCGCCATCCCCGGCGACACCCAGATCCCGCTCGAGAACAAGGAGCGTGTCGAGCTGCTCAAGGGCGTGGCCGGCCTGCAGGCTGGCCTGGCCGCGCCGGGCGGCGTGATCAACTTCGTGACCAAGCGCCCGACCGACACGCCGCTGCGTTCGGTCACGGTGGAAGCGCGCGAGCGCGGCACCCTCCACGCAGAAGCGGACATCGGCGGGCGTTTCGACGACAAGCGCTTCGGCTACCGCATCAATGCCGCCGCCGACCGCCTGCGCTCCTACGTGCGCGGCGCCGACGGCGAGCGCCAGTTCGCCTCCGGCGCTTTCGACTGGCAGATCACGCCGGACGCCCTGCTGCAGCTGGACATGGACTTCCAGCACAAGGAGCAAATCACCGCGCCCGGCTACCAGCTGACCCGCGGCACCGACCTGCCGGCGAACGTGTCGCCGAAGCTGCTCCTCAATGCCCAGCCCTGGACCAGGCCGGTCGACACCGACAGCGCCAACTTCGGCCTGCGCTTCGCCTACCGCCTGAACGCCGACTGGAACGCCACGGTCAGCGCCAACAAGCACTGGTTCAAACGCGATGACTTCACCGCTTTCCCCTACGGCTGCAGCAACGAGGGCGATGGCTACTATCCGGGCTACTGCGCCAACGGCGACTACGACGTCTACGATTACCGGAGCGTGGGCGAGCGCAAGACGCCGTTCGGCGTGCAGGCCCAGTTGCAGGGACACCTGAATACGGGCGCCCTGCGGCACCTGCTGACGATCGGCACCAGCTACGCCGAGCGCCACAACAGCGGGCGCGACTATTTCTACAACGAGCTCAATCACCCGTATTTCTACGAGTACGCCGGCTACAGCAACATTCACCAGCCGCTGGTCACCGATCCGGCGCCTGGCGATCCGATCCTCAGCCCGCGCTACGAGCGCTTCCGCGACCGCGAACGCGCCGTCTATGCGCAGGATATCGTCACCCTGTCGCCGGAACTCAGCGTGCATGCCGGCCTGCGCTACGTGAAGATCGACAGCGCCCAGCGCTTGCAGGCGGACCTGCCATGGGCGAACGACAAGGCGTCGTTCGCGCTGCCGAACGTCTCGCTGGTGTACAGCCCGGCCAGGAACTGGAATGTCTACGGCACCCTCGCCCACGGCCTGGAATCGGGCGGCGTGGCGCCGATGGAAACGACGAACGCGAACCAGGACCTTGGACCAAACCGTTCGAAGCAGCTCGAGTTCGGCGTGAAGGGCATCGCGGGCGAAGGCGTGTCGGTCAGCGCCGCCGTCTTCCAGATCACCTCCGGACTGGAATATACCGATGCGACCAACACTTTTGTGCGTAACGGCCAGCGCAATCACCGCGGCCTGGAGCTGTCGGCCCAGCGCGCCTCGAACGGCCTGGCCTACGGCGCCTCGCTGCTGGCCCTGCGCGCACGCCAGGAAGACACGGGCGACGCCACCCTCGACGGCAAGCGCGTGACCAACGTGCCCGACCTGAAGACGACCGTCTGGGCCGAGTATGCGCTGGCAAGCGTCCCCGGACTGAAAGTGAACGGCCAGTGGCAATACGCAGGCAAGAAGACCTTCGATCCGGCCAACACGATCGATGTGCCGGGCTATCACGTGTTCGGCCTCGGCGCGGCCTATGGCATGAAGATGGGCACGACGAACGTCACCCTGCGCGCGCGCGTCGACAACCTGTTCGACAAGTTCTACTGGCGCGACGTCACCCAGGACCTGGGAGGCTACCTGTTCCCGGGCGCACCGCGGACCTTCCGCCTGTCGGCGCAGGTCGATTTCTGAAGTCGGCTTTTAAAGTGCATCCAGCGGCGCCAGCACCCTGAGCGCCGCCTCGACCTGCCGCAGCCTGTGCGGCAGGTCGCCTTCCACCAGCACGAAGCGGATGCCGCGTTCGTCCAGTTCCCGCTCCACCATCCCGAAGACGCGCTCGCGCACCTCTTCCGAGTCGCGCATCAGGCCGTCCGCTATCCAGGGCGTGTCGGGCGCCGTCACCAGCGTCAGCGCGTAGTCGTGCGTGGCCGCCAGGCGTTCGAGCCCGGCGTCGACCCTGCCCCAGTAGGCGCGGCTGTAGAGCGCCGTCATGAGCGGCGTCGTGTCGCAGAACAGGAAGCGGTTCGCGCGCGCCGCGGCTTCGTCCTCGCGTGCGCGCTGGGTGCGGGCGATCCCGTACTGGTCCGTTTCGAAGGGCACGCGCCCGTGGGTATCGACGAATTCGCGCAGGTATTCGGGCACCCAGAGCGTGCCGTAACGCTGCGCCAGCGCCTGGCACAAGGTCGACTTGCCGGACGACTCGGCGCCCAGCACGGCGATGCGGCGCACGCCGCTCATGGCTGCACCTGCCGGGCTTTCGCCAGATTGCCCCAGGCGACCAGGCCGCGCGCCGCCAGCACCACGAAGACCGCGTACAGCACCGCCGTCACATGCAGGTCCTTGTAGACATACAGGCCGACATACAGCACGTCGACGGCCAGCCACACATGCCAGTTCTCGACTTTTTTACGCGCCAGAAGCACCGTGCCGGCCAGGCTGCCGGCGGTGAGGAAGCCGTCCATGTGGGGGACATCGGTGTTTGTGTACGCCTTCAGGAACCAGGACAGCACGATGAAGCCCACGGCCCAGCCAGCCAGGGTCCAGGCCCAGCCGGCGCGGTTCAGACGCGTGACCACCAGCCGCGCGTCGCCCTCGCCGGCACCGCGCAGCCACTGCCACCAGCCCCAGACCGAGGTCGCGATGAAGACCAGCTGCAGGCCGCTGTCGCCATACAGGCGCGCGTCGAAGAACACGACCGCATACGTGGCGGAGGAAGCGATCGAGAACAGCCAGGCCCAGTGATTCTGGCGGATGTTGAGCAGGACGGTGACGACTGCGAGGACGAAGGAAATCAGTTCGAGCGGGGTGGTGGCGAAGCCGAACAGGGCGAAGGTATCGTTCATGCGTGGGACGCGCCGGCCCGGGCTGCGTCAGGTCGCGCGGGGCATGGCGGCAGGAGGAAAAAGGCGGTGCTCATCGGGCTGGCGAGTATGCACGCACAATCGCGAATATGCAATGGAAGGAGCATGTAGCCCCGGTACTACGTGTTGTCAAAAAGAATTTTGTATATTGAAATATATTGATATACTGAAACACTTCTATGGTTTTTATTTTATCCAGATCCACACATCAGGAGACGTTCATGCGTATGCATCTAGCGGCCATTTGCGCAGCCTTGCTGTGGGTCGTACCGGTCCTCGCCGACGCGACTGTTCCCCTCGCGGACTTCGTCCACGAAGACCAGTTTTCGCAGCCGCGCCTGTCGCCGGATGGCAAGCATGTGGCGATTACGGTGCGCCTGCCCAGCGGCGACCGTTTCATTCCGGTCCTCATGATGTATACCGTCCCGGAAATGAAAATGACCGGGGCGATCCGCATGAAGGCTTTCGAGGTGCCGGCGAACTATTTCTGGGTCAGCCCGACCCGGCTCGTCGTTGCCAAGGCGCGCGAATTCGGGTCGCGCGAGGCGCCGCAGATGACCGGTGAGGTAGTCGCGGTGGAACTCGACGGCAGCAAGCAGGCATACCTGTTCGGATACGACATGTTCATGTATTCCAAACAGGGGGAACGCTACGGTGACGACCATGCCTACGGTAGTATCGAGGGCATGTCGAACAAACGGGATGGGCATGTCTTCGTCGGCAGCTACGCCTGGCGCGGAAAGAACAGCCTGTTGTACGACATCGACTCCAACAAGTCCACGCGCAAGCTGGTGGCCGACCTGCCGGTGCAGGATCTCAGCTTCGTCTTGCAGCACAACGGCACGCCGCGCTTCGCCACCGGCGTCGACGACCAGTCCCGTGCCGTCGAATTCCGTTTCGACGATGCCAGCGGCCGCTGGAACAAGATCGAGAAGCGCGATTTCCGGCGTTACCACCCATTCCAGTTCAGCGCCGACGATCGCGAGTTCATTGCGAGCTACTCGGTCCACGGCGAGCCTGACCAGCTGGTGCGGGAAGACCTGGCGACCGGCAAGCGCAGTATCCTGTTCCAGGACGCCGTCGGCAGCGTTGGCGGCACGCTGTATACGAGCGATTCGCTGCCCTTCGCTGCCTACTCTGCCGTCGGCATCCCCAGCCTGCGCTACTTCGACGAGAACGGCGCTGACGCGCGGCTGCACAAGGAGCTCAGCGCCCAATTCCCTGGCGAGTACCTGAACTTCATCGACTACAGCGACGACGGCAAGCTCCTGCTGTTCAGCGTAAAAAGCGACCGCGACCCGGGGAGCTATTATCTGTTCAACCGTGAGACGATGAAGGCCGACATGCTGTTTTCCGCGATGGAGAAAATCGACCCGGAACAGATGGCCGAACGACGCCCGATCAGCTTCCGGGCACGCGACGGACTCGAACTGCACGGCTTCCTGACCATACCGCGCGGCACCGGCGCAGCCAAGCCACCGATGGTCGTCCTGCCGCACGGCGGTCCGCACGGTCCCTACGACAACTGGTTCTTCGACGAAGACGCGCAATTCCTTGCCAGCCGCGGCTATGCCGTCCTGCAGGTCAACTTCCGCGGCTCGGGCGGGCGCGGGCTGAACTTCCTGGAAGCGGGTTATCGCCAGTGGGGCACAAAGATCATCGACGACCTCGTCGACGGAACGCGCTGGGCCATCGCCCAGGGAATGGCAGATGGCGAACGCGTATGCGCCTACGGCGCAAGCTTCGGCGGCTACGCTTCGATGATGCTCGCGGCGCGCGAGCCATCGCTCTACAAGTGCGCGGTCGGCTACGTAGGCGTGTATGACCTCAAGCTGCTGGCCAAGCCGCAGAACAATCGATACGACACAGTCAAGACGAGCGCCTTCCGCAAATACATCGGCGACGACAAGGAGGAGCTCGACCGCAATTCACCAGTGACGCTGGCGGCCAGCATCAAGGCGCCAGTCTTCCTCGTCCACGGCGGGCAGGACAAGCGTGCCGTCGTGGACCATGCCCATGCCTTGCGCGCTGCATTGACCGCCGCCGGCCGCCCACCGGAATGGTTCCTTGCTCCGAACGAAGCTCACGGCTTCTACGACACGGCCAACCGCACCGCCTTCTACGAAAAGCTCGAGGCCTTCCTCGGCAAGCATATCGGTCCGGGAGCGGCGCCGAAGTAAGCTTGCGCATCGCGCAGCCGATGGCAGAAACCGCGGCCCTGGCGCTGCGGTTTTTTTGGCGCCGGCGGCGGCCGCCCTGGCATAAAAAAACCGCGCCCCGGATCTCCGGGGCGCGGTTTTAACGGTCCATCTGCCCGCTTACTTCTTCGGGTATTTGATCGTCATTTCCTTCAGCAGGTTGTCGGCATGGTCGACTTCCTTCATCACCCACAGCATGTAGCGGATATCGACGTGGATCGCGCGCGTGATCGCGGTGTCGAAGTACCAGTCCTTGGTGATCGACTCGTAGGTCGAGTCGAAGTTCAGGCCGACCAGTTCACCGCGCTTGTTCATCACGGCCGAACCGGAATTGCCGCCGGTCGTGTCCGCGCTCGACAGGAAGTTCACCGGCACCGTATTCAGCACCGGATCCTTGAACACGCCATAGCGCTTCGCTTTCACCGCTTCGGTCAGCGCTGCCGGAACCAGGAACGGGTCCTTGTCGGTCGCCTTCTCGAGGATGCCCTCGACCGTCGTGAACGGTCCCTTGACCAGGCCGTCGCGCGGTGTGTACGGCGCCACGGTGCCGAAGGTCACGCGCAGCGTCGAATTCGCGTCCGGATAGACCGGCTTGCCCTGCGACTTCTTGTACGCGATGACGGCCGCCATGTACTGCGGAATGGTGCGATCGAGGTTGCCGTCGACTTCCTTGCGGCGTTCGTCCAGATTGGTCGCGACCTCGTTCAGGCGCACCGCGAGCACGATGAACGGATCCTTCGATGCGCGGAAGGCGTCGACGTCCTTGCCGATCCAGGCCAGGCGTTTGTTGGTGTCGGCCAGTTCGGTCGACTGGTACAGGGAACCCAGGCTATTCGCGGCCGGCAGCAGCGCGTCCAGCCCTTGCGGGCGCAGCTTCGGATCGATCTTCGCATAGCGGTTCAGGGCAGCGGCATAGCGCGCCTGGTCGACGCCCGGCACGAAGGACTGCTCCAGGCGCGTCAGGCGGGCCTTGATGAAGGAGAGGTCGCGTTCCTGGTAGCCGGCTTCGCGCTCGGCGTCCGGCTTCTGGCGTTCCTGGGCAAGGCGGTACAGGGTGCGCGCGCTTTTCAGCAGGTCGCTATGCGAGGCTTCCGCATAGGCGGCCTCTTCGCGCGAGAGCGCCATGTCGGCGGCGATCACGGCGTCGAGGTCGGCCAGCAGTTGCGGACCGCTTCCATTCTTTGCATACCAGGCACGGAACTCGGCGTCCTGCACGTCCTTGATGGCCGCGACGTCCTTGCGCGCGAAACCGTCCATCAGGCCCTGCGTCTTTTTCAGCACGTTGTTCAGGCTTTTCGCGACGCTGGCGTAGCGCACGTCCCAGGCAGGATTGCCCTTGGTAGCCTCGGCGATCACGGCCAGGTCGGCGGTAATGGTGGCCGCTTTGGCCGGGAAGTCGGTGTCGCGCGCGAAGCGGATCTCGGACGGCAGCTTGTAGCGGCTGGTGCGGCCCGGGTAGCCGGCCAGCAGGATCGGATCGCCGTTCTTCAGGCCTTCGGCGGAGACGACCAGATAATCCTTCGACTTGTACGGGACGTTGTTCGGCGACGGATCGGCCGGGCGGCCGTCCGGGCCGACATAGGCGCGCAGGAAGGAATAGTCGCCGGTCTGGCGCGGCCATTCATAATTGTCGATGTCGCCGCCGAAGTTGCCGATCTTGTCCGACGGTGCGTACACCAGGCGCACGTCGCGGATCATCAGCTGCTTGATGCGGTAGTACTCGAGGCCGCGGTGGAAGGCCGGCACCGAGCAGCGGTAGGCCTTGTCGCTCTCGCACTCGGCGATCAGGGCCTTTACGCGCGAGGAAATCGCTTCGTTGCGCTGGCGGCCGGTCAGGTTCGCGCCCAGGCCCTTCAGCACGCGATCGGTCACGTTCTCGACCTTCTCGGTAACGTAGACCAGGGTGTTCGGACCGCCCGGCAGTTCCTCGGCGCGGGTTTTCGCCAGGAAGCCGTCGACGATGTAGTTCTTTTCCGGGGTCGAATTGCGCTGGATCGCACCATAGCCGCAGTGGTGGTTGGTGACCACCAGGCCGTCGGGCGAGACGAAGGAGGCCGAGCAGCCGCCCAGCGACACGATCGCGCTCATCGGATGCTTCGACAGGTCGGCCAGTTTCTCGGCCGGCATCGTGATGCCGATGCGTTTCAGTTCGGATTTCAGCTGCGGCAGCTGGTGCGGCTGCCACTGGCCTTCGTCGGCCAGGGCATGACCGGCGACGCCCAGGAGAGCGACGGGAAGAACGATCGATTTGAACAAGACAGACCCCGAATGATGAGTAAAAACAAGCCGGGAGTATAGCCCGGTTGGGAAGAGCGGGAAAACGATTTTTTGGCGTCGATACCCGCGTTCCGCGCACGCCGCGGCACGCCGCCATGCTTGAGGCTAGAATGGCCATTCACCGACGTTCCCGCCCGAGATCCCATGCGCAGCCTTGCCACTTCTGTCTCCACCCTCATGCGCCGCCTCGCGCTCGACGCCTTCACCATCGGCCTGATGGTCATGGTCCTGCTGGCGAGCCTGCTGCCGGCCAGCGGCCAGGCCGCCCTCGTCCTCGGCGACGTCACCACGCTGGCAATCGGCCTGCTGTTCTTCCTGCACGGCGCCAAGCTCTCGCGCGAAGCGCTGGTGGCCGGCCTGACCCACTGGCGCCTGCACCTGCTGGTGCTGTCCGCGACCTTCGTCATGTTCCCGCTGATGGGACTGGCCATCGAACCGCTGGCGTTGAAGCTGCTCACGCCGGAGCTGACGATGGGGATCCTGTTCCTGTGCGTGCTGCCGTCCACCGTGCAGTCCTCGATCGCCTTCACGGCGCTGGCGCGCGGGAACGTCGCGGCGGCCGTCTGCAGCGCCACTGCTTCGAACTTCCTCGGCATCTTCCTCACGCCCCTGCTGGTCGGAACCCTGGTGCTGCAGGGTGCGCAAAGCGCCGGGGGCTCGGGCCTGGCGCAAATCTGGAAAATCGTCGAGCAGCTGCTGCTGCCCTTCCTGGCCGGCCAGCTGCTGCGCCCCTGGATCGGCGCCTTCATCGACCGCCATAAACCCGTGCTGCGCTATGTCGACCAGGGCTCGATCCTGCTGGTGGTCTACATGGCCTTCAGCGAGTCGGTCAACGAGGGCTTGTGGCAGCACATCTCGGGCACGGCGCTGGTCGTGCTGAGCGTGCTGTCCTGTGTGATGCTGGCGATTGCCCTCGGCCTGTCCGTCTGGACCAGCCGCCGGCTCGGCTTTTCGAAAGAAGACGAGATCACGATCGTGTTCTGCGGCTCGAAGAAAAGCCTGGCCAGCGGCGTGCCGATGGCCAAGGTGCTGTTCGCGCCGTCGGCGCTGGGGATGATCATCCTGCCGCTGATGCTGTTTCACCAGATCCAGCTGATGGTGTGCGCGGTGCTGGCGCAGAAATGGGCGCGGCGGGCGGAGGAGCCGCAGGCCGTGCCGGAGCAGGTACGGCAATAAGCTCGCGCCGCGCCAGGCGCGGCGCAGCACATCCTGATCGGACACGCCGGGCTGCCCGTTCTCGGCGGGCCGCTCGTCAAGCGACGAGAGCAGAACCAGGGAAAGGGAGGAACGTTTGTCACGGTACAAACAGTTGCGTGCGCAACTGTTGCGCAGTGTCATGGCGTCTGGAACCGGTCATCCATTGTGCATCTCGCGTGGCGATTTCATCGGCCGGACGATCACGCGCGACGAGCCTTCGCGGCGCGCGGGCGCCGCAACGTGGTGTGCGGCGCGCAGAAGTGGGCAGCATCATGTTCGTCCTGGCTGACCTCATTACCGTGCCCCTTCCAGCGTCGTACTACCGGCTGGGAAGCAACGCCTTGTTACGCGCTGCGGCGCTTCATGGATGCGTACAGCAGCCCCAGGCCGGTGAGCAGCATGGCACTGGACGCCGGCTCAGGCACATCCGCAGGCGCGGCGTCGAGGTCCGTCACCGTCAAGATATAACGGCCCGAACCCAGGCGAGGGGGCTGGGTCATGGCAAACGTGCCGAGCCTGAAAGTCGGGCCGGTTTCAGGACCGGTGTACAGCTGGGGGCCGTCGGTAACAAGCAGGAAGCCAGGGCGATCATAAGCGTCGATTTCCAGCCCACCGGCATATTTCGCGTTGTAAAACCAGATGCCGGCGCGATCGGAGGACGACCCTTGAAAACGGCCCTGAACATTCTCCACGAGGAAGGCGTCTCCCATCCAGCTCTCATCCGGTACAACAGTGGAATCGAGTTGCCAGCTGGCCGTGTAATCGCCGGTGAGGTCGAACTGGTACATACCCGCATTGACTACCCCGGCCGACAGCAGCATGGCAACGGCAGCGGCACTTTTCAAACGTTTGATCATATTCATTGAACTCTTCTTGCCCCATGTGACAGGTCCTGGATCTGGACCATTGATTGGATGTCCGGGCAATCGGAGTCATGCTTTTTCGTAGCACCCGGCGTATATCAAGTCTGCAGGACGCACAAAAGCAGGAATTGTGCCTAGGAAAAATTGACAATAGAAAACAAATAGTTAAAGCTTTCCACGGCGCAAAATTGTTGCTGGCGTAAAATTCTTCGACAGTGTGTAGCGGTTACCGGACCAGTCAGTCAGGTCCTTCCGGTTCGATCGTGAGCGGCGGCTCGGTTGGAGCCGCGGGCGCATCGACGATCAGCAGCGTGCGCGAGACCTCCTGCGTGGCCTTCTGCTGCACGACCTGCACGGCCACTGCGCGCCCGTCGATGACGGGCTTGGGATGGCGGAAGAAGAACATGACAGTCCCGGCTAGAGTAGTTGACAACCCAAGCTTGGTACGAATGGCGCTAATTCAAGGCTGGCTGCCCGCATGCCAGCCGCCGCCGAGCGACTGGATCAGGGCCACCGCCACCGTCTGGCGGTCGCTTTGCACCTGCACCAGCGAGCGGCGCGCGCTCAGGGCCGTGACCTGGGCCTGCACCACCTCCGTATAGCCCACCTGCCCCGCCCGATAGCGGTTCATGATCTGCTGCTCGACCAGGTCGGCGGCCTCCGAGGCCTGGCGCCGCAGGTCCTGCTGCTGGGCCAGCACGCGGGTGGCCGTGAGCTGGTCTTCGACGTCGCCGAAGGCCGTCAACACCGTCTGCCGGTAGCGCGCGACGGCCGCCTGGTGGCGCGCCTCGGCGCCGGCGACGGCGGCGCGCGTGGCGCCGGCGTTGAAGATAGCCTGCGCCGCAGACAGGCCGAAGGACCAGGCCGCGTTCGAGAGCTTGAACAGGTCGCCCACGCGGCTGCCGCTCGTGCCGAGCGAGCCCGATAAACCGATGTTCGGGAAGTATGCAGCGCGTGCGACGCCGATCTCCGCGTTCGCGGCGGCGACCTCGCGTTCGGCGGCGGCGATGTCGGGACGGCGCTGCAGCAGCGTGGCCGGCACGCCGACCGGCACGTCCGGCACCGTCACGCGCCAGTCGGGGAGCGGCGCCAGCGCGAATTCGCTCGGCGCCTTGCCGACCAGGATTGCGATCGCGTGCTCGAACTGGGCGCGCTGGCGCCGCAGCGAGAGTTCGTCGCTCTTCGCTGTGGCGAGCTGGGTCTGGGCCTGCAGCACGTCGGTACGGGCGGCGATGCCGGCGTTGAAGCGATTGGTCGTGATCTGCAGCTCGCGCTCGTAGCCGGCGATCGTGCGTTCAAGCAGGGCGCGCTGGGCGTCGAGCGCGCGGATCGTGAAATAGTTCGAAGCCAGCTCTCCCTGCGCCGAAAGGCGCGCGCTGGCGAGATCGGCAGCGCTGGCCTCGGCGCCCGCCTGGGCGCTGGTGACGCCGGCGCGCAGGCGGCCCCAGACATCCGGCTCCCAGCTGCCGCCCAGGTTCAGGCGATAGCGGTTGTCCGCTCCCTGCCCGCGTACGCCGGAACGGTCGGCGCCCAGGGTCAGCGAGAGCGACGGGAACAGGGCGGCGCGCTCCTGCTGCACCGCCGCGCGCGCGGCCGCGTAGTTGGCGACGGCGGCGGCCACGTTCTGGTTCGAGACCTCGACGCCGGCGACGAGCGCATCGAGGGCCGGATCGCCGAACAGCTGCCACCACGGTCCGCGCTCGAGCGCGTCGGCAGGCGCGGCCGGCACCCAGCCCTCGAGCTCCTTGAACGCCACGGGTTCGGGCGTGGCCGGGCGCTGGTAGGCGGGGCCGACGGCGCAGCCGGCAAGGCCGAGGGCAAGGGCCATGGAAAACGCGGTCAATCGGAACGGCTTGGATTTCTGCATACAGGGTCTCATCGTGAAATGGAAGGCAGGGCTTCGTCTTCGACCGGATGGCGCGCCAGTTCGCGCTCGCCCGTCGTCGGACGGCGCAGCTTGTCGAGCAGGACGTAGACCACCGGCGTGGTCAGCAGCGTCAACAACTGGCTCGCGACCAGGCCGCCGATGATGGCGATGCCCAGCGGCTGGCGCAATTCGGAGCCTTCGCCGAAGCCGATCGCCAGCGGCAGCGCGCCCAGCGCCGCAGCCAGGGTCGTCATCAGGATCGGACGGAAGCGCAGCAGGCAGGCTTCGCGCACGGCTTCAAGGGCCGAGACGCCCTTCGAGCGTTCGAGATCGAGCGCGAAGTCGATGATCAGGATCGCATTCTTCTTGACGATGCCGATCAGGAGGAACACGCCGATCAGGGCGATGATCGTGAACTCCATGTTGAACATCAGGAGCGCCAGCACGGCGCCCACGCCGGCCGAGGGCAGCGTCGAGAGCACCGTGATCGGGTGGATCAGGCTTTCGTACAGGATGCCGAGCACGATGTAGATGACGACGATCGCCGCCAGGATCAGCAGCGGCTGCTCCTTGTTCGATTCCTCGGCCGCGCGCGCCGTGCCCTGGAAGCTGCCGCGCACGTTGGAGGGCATGGCGATGTCGGCTTCCGCCTGCTTGACGGCGGCCTTGCCGTCTTCCAGGTTGGCGCCCTCGGCCAGGTTGAACGACACGGTCGTCGCCAGTTCGCCGTCCTGGTGGTTGACGGAGGTAGGCGTGGCGCTCTCGGCGAAGCTGGCGATGGCGGACAAGGGCACCATCGTCGTGGCGCTGCGGGACAGGGCCGAACCGCCCGAGGCGTCGCGCGTGGCCGTGAGGCTGGATGCCGGCGCCGGAGTGGTATTCGCGCTGGCAGCTGCGGTGGCGGTCGGTTTCGCCGGCACGTACACATCCTTCAGCGCCTCCGGCGTCTGCGCATACTTCTGCGCCACGCCCATGATCACGTGGTACTGGTTCAGCTCATCGTAGATGTTCGCGACCTGGCGCTGGCCGAAGTTGTTGTACAGCGCATTGTCGACGTCGCGCGTGCTGATGCCGAGGCGCGAGGCGGTCGCCTTGTCGATCGAGACGTACATCTCGACGCCGTTCTCGGCCTGGTCGGTGTCGACGTCGACCAGCTGCGGCTGGCGCTTCATGGCGTCGGCCAGCTTGCCGGCCCAGTTTTTCAGGTCGCCGGCGTTGTCGCTTTTCAGCGTGTACTGATAGGTCGAGTTGCTCGATCGTCCGCCCATGCGCAGGTCCTGCACGGGATTCAGGAACAGCGAGACGCCGGTCACGCGCGCCAGTTTCGGGCGCAGGCGCGCGATCACGGCCTGGCCCTTGTCGGTGCGCTCGGATGCGGGCTTGAGGTCGATGAACATGAAGCCGCCCCCTGCCCGGCCGCCGCCGGTGAAGCCGACGACGGTGTTGACCGCCGGGTCGCGCTTGATGATGTTGACCAGCTGGCGCATCTTGCCCTGCATCGCCTGGAAGGAGATGCTCTGGTCGGCGCGGATGCCGCCGCTGATCTGGCCCGTGTCCTGCTGCGGGAAGAAGCCTTTGGGGGCCGCCGAGAACAGGTAGACGTTCAGGCCGATGACGAACACGAGAATGACCATCACCAGCGCCATGCTGCCCAGCGCCCAGTCGAGCGAGCGCTCGTAGACGCGATGGATCCAGTCGAAGCCGCCTTCCGCCCAGCGCGCCAGGCGGCCCGGCGGACGCTCGATGGTATGGCCTTTCTTCAGCAGCCAGGCGCACATCATCGGCGTGGTGGTCAGCGAAATGACGAGCGAGATCATGACGGCTGCGGACAGCGTCACCGCGAATTCGCGGAACAGGCGTCCGACCTGTCCGCCCATGAACAGCAGCGGAATGAAGACCGCCACCAGCGAGAGGCTGATCGAGAGGACGGTAAATCCCACTTCGCGCGCGCCGACCAGCGCCGCCTGCATGCGGTCCATCCCGGATTCGATATGGCGCGCCGTGTTTTCCAGCACCACGATGGCATCGTCGACGACGAAGCCGGTGGCGACCGTGAGCGCCATCAGCGACAGGTTGTTCAGGCTGAAGCCCAGCATGTACATGACGCCGAAGGTCCCCAGCAGCGAGACCACCGTGGCGACTGCCGGGATGACGGTGGCGCGGGCGCTGCGCAGGAACACGCTCACCACCAGCACCACCAGCAGGATCGAGACCATCAGCGTGAATTCGATCTCGTGCAGCGAGGAGCGGATCGAATTGGTGCGGTCCGAGGCCACCTGCAGGGTCACGTCGCCCGGCAATTGGGCCTGCAGCGAAGGCAGCAGCGCGCGCACGCCGTCCACCGTTTCGATGACGTTCGCCGCCGGCTGGCGCGTGATCAGCACGATGACTGCCGGCTCGCCGTTGAACAGGCCGAGGGTGTTGATGTTTTCCGGGCCGTCGATGACGTCGGCCACGTCCTGCAGGCGGATCGCGGCGCCGTCGCGCCAGGCGACGACGAGACCCCGGTAGTCGGCGGCGCTGCGGCCATTCGTTGGCGTATCGGCCTGCGAATAGATCTGCAGGCGGTTGCCGTTGCCCTCCAGCGCCCCTTTCGGGCGGTTCGGATTGCTCGACTGGATGGCGGCGCGCACATCCTCGGCCGAGACGCCGTAGCGATTCAGCGAATAGGGATTGAGTTCGACGCGCACGGCAGGCAGCGAGCCGCCGCCGATCTCGACTTCGCCCACGCCCGGCACCTGGGCCAGGCGCTGCTGGACGATGTTCGAGACCGCGTCGTAGATCTGGCCAGGGGTGCGCGATTTCGAGGTCAGCGCCAGGATGATCACCGGCTGGTCCGACGGATTGGCCTTGCGGTAGGTCGGGTTGCTGCGCAGGGTGGACGGCAGGTCGGCGCGTGCGGCATTGATTGCAGCCTGCACTTCGCGCGCAGCCGAATCGATCTTGCGGTTCAGGTCGAACTGCAGGCTGACGCGGGTCGAGCCGCTGCCCGAGTTCGAGGTCATCTCGTTGACGCCGGCGATCGTGCCCAGCCTGCGCTCGAGCGGCGTCGCCACGCTGCTGGCCATGGTCTCCGGGCTGGCGCCGGGCAGCGAGGCCGAGACCGAAATCGTCGGGTAGTCGACCTGCGGCAGCGGCGAGACCGGCAGCACGAAGAAGGCGGCAATGCCCGCCAACGCCAGCCCGATCGTCAGCAGGACGGTCGCGATCGGGCGCTGGACGAAGGGCTTCGACAGGTTCATGCGCCGACCTCACGTGGCCTGGCGGGCGCCTTGCCGCTCCAGCGGCGCGAAAGACGATCGAAAGCGAGATAGATCACCGGCGTGGTGAACAGCGTGAGCAGCTGGCTGAGGATCAGGCCGCCGAAGATGGCGAGACCCAGGGGACGCCGCAGCTCGGCGCCCTCGCCCCAGCCGAACATCAGTGGGACCGCGGCGAACAGGGCGGCGAGGGTCGTCATCAGGATCGGGCGGAAGCGCAGCAGTGCCGCCTGGCGGATGGCGTCGAGCGGGGATTTTCCCTGGTCGCGTTCGGCCTCGATCGCGAAGTCGATCATCATGATCGCGTTCTTCTTGACGATGCCGATCAGGAGAATGATGCCGATGATGCCGATCACGCCCAGGCCCTGCCCCGTAACCCACAGCGCCAGCAAGGCGCCCACACCCGCCGAAGGCAAGGTCGAGAGGATGGTCAGCGGGTGGATATAGCTCTCGTACAGCACGCCCAGCACGATGTAGACGCAGACCACGGCGGCCAGGATCAGCCACAGCTGGTTCGACAGCGAGTTCTCATACGCACCGGAAGCGCCGAGGAAGGTCAGCGTCACCGAGGGCGGCATCCTGATGTCGGCGGCTGCGGCGCGGATCGAATCGACGGCCTGTCCGAGCGAAGTCCCGGTGCTGGTGTCGAAGCCGATGGTCGTGGCCGGGTATTGCGCCACGTGGGTGACCTGCAGCGGGGCCTGCTCTTCGCGGATCGTCGCCACCGCCGACAGCGGGGTCGGCTCGCCGGAACTGGTGCGCAGCTGCAGGCGGCCGAGGGCGGCCAGCGACATTGCCTCGTCCTGTTGCGCTTCCAGGATCACGCGGTACTGGTTGGTCTCGGTAAAGATGGTCGAGACGATGCGCTGCCCGAAGGCGCTGTAGAGGGCGTCGTCGATGCTGGACGCCGTGATGCCGAGGCGCGAGGCGGTGTCGCGGTCGATGTGGACGACGGCGGCCGCACCCATCGCACCGGCGTCGGTGGTGACGTTGCGCAGCTGCTTCTGCCGGGCCATGCGATCGACGAGCTTGCGCGCCCATTGGGTGACGGTGGCATTGTCGGCGCCTTCCAGCGACACGCGGTACTGGGTCGGGCCGCTTTCGGCGTCGATGGTCAGGTCCTGGGTCGGCTGCAGATACAGGGTCAGGCCGGCGACGTTCGCGACACGCCGCTTCAGGCGGGTCATGATCTCGTCCGGGTCGCCGTCGCGGTCGCGCTTTAAATTGATCAGCATGGTGCCGGCGTGGAGCATCGTGTTGTTGGCGGCGTCCACGCCCACGTTCGAGGCCAGCGATTCCACGGCCGGATCGTCCAGGATGGCCTTGGCCGCCGCCTGCTGCATCTCGGCCATGCGCGCGTAGGAGATCGCCTGGCGCGCTTCCACCCGCGCCTGCAGCTGGCCCGTGTCCTGGGTCGGGAACAGTCCTTTCGGGATCACTACCCACAGCAGGGCCGTCAGCGCCAGCGTGGCCAGGGCGACGATCAGGGTCAGGCCCTGCCTTGCCAGCACCCAGTCCAGGCCGCGGTCGTATTTGTGGATCACGCGGTCGAAGAAGGCCTGCGTCTTTTGCGCCAGGCGGCCCGGCTTTTCTTCCTCATGGCTGCGCAGCCAGCGCGCCGACATCATCGGCACCAGGGTCAGCGACACCACGGCGGAAATCAGGATCGTGATCGCCAGCGTCACCGCGAACTCGCGGAACAGGCGCCCGACCACGTCGCCCATGAACAGCAGCGGGATCAGCACGGCGATCAGCGAGACCGTCAGCGAGATGATGGTGAAACCGATCTGCGCCGCGCCTTTGATTGCCGCGGCCATCGGCTTTTCGCCCTCCTCGATATAGCGCGCGATGTTCTCTATCATGACGATGGCGTCGTCGACCACGAAGCCGGTGGCGATCGTCAGCGCCATCAGCGACAGGTTGTTCAGGCTGTAGCCGAGCAGGTACATGACGCCGAAGGTGCCGATCAGCGAGATCGGCACAGCCAGGCTGGCGATCACCGTGGCGCGCACGCTGTGGAGAAAAGCGAAGATCACCAGCACCACCAGCGCCACGGCCAGCAGCAGCTCGATCTGCACGTGTTCGACCGAGGCGCGGATGCCGGTCGTGCGGTCGGAGAGCACGTCCAGGCGCAGCGAGGCCGGCAGGCTGGCCTGCAGTTCCGGCAGGCGCTCCTTGATGGCGTCCACGGTGGCGATGACGTTCGCGCCCGGCTGGCGCTGCACGTTCAGGATGATGGCCGGCTTCAGGTTGGCCCAGGCGCCGAGGCGCACGTTCTCTGCGCTGTCGACGACCTTCGCCACGTTATCCAGGCGTACGGGAGCACCATTGCGGTAGGCGACGATCAGGTTCTTGTAATCGTCGACCGTCACCAGCTGGTCGTTGGCATTGATCGCGTAGGCGCGGGTCGGGCCGTCGAAGCTGCCCTTGGCGCTGTTGGCGTTGGCCGCCGTGATCGCGGTGCGCAGCGAATCGAGGCCCATGCCGTAGGACGCCAGCGCCTCGGTATCGGCCTGGATGCGCACGGCCGGACGCTGGCCGCCCGAAAGCGAGACCAGGCCCACGCCCGAGACCTGGCTGATTTTCAGGGCGAGGCGCGTATTCACCAGATTCTGGATTTCGGTGAGCGGCACCGTGTCGGAGGTGATCGCCAGGGTCAGCACCGGCGCGTCGGCAGGGTTGACCTTGGCGTAGACCGGCGGCGCCGGCAAATCGGCCGGCAGCAGCGAGCCGCCGGCATTGATCGCGGCCTGCACTTCCTGTTCGGCCACGTCGAGCGTCTGGCCGAGGCCGAACTGCAGGGTCACGATCGAGACGCCGGCGGCGCTGGTCGAACTCATGCGAGACAGGCCCGACATCTGGCCGAACTGGCGCTCCAGCGGCGCGGTGACCGTGCGCGCCATGACCTCGGGACTGGCGCCGGGGTACAGGGTCTGTACCTGGATGGTCGGGAAGTCGACCTGCGGCAGCGCGGACAGCGGCAGGAATTTGTAGCCGACCAGGCCGGCCAGCACGATGGCCAGCATCAGCAGGGCTGTCGCAACCGGGCGGCGGATGAAGGGGCCGGAGGGGCTCATGAGCGGCCCCCACCGCCGACGGCGGCACTCATTGCGCTGCTCCCTCGCGCTGGCGGCGCGGACGTTCGCCCTGCGCGCCCTCGCCGGCACGTCCGCCTTGCCGTCCACCTGCCCCGCCCTGCGGCCGGTCACCCGGCAGCGTCACTTTCGCGCCGTCCTTCAGGCGGTCCGCACCTTCGGTGATCACCTGCTCTCCGGCCTTCAGCCCGGTCGCCACCTGTACCTTGTCGCCCGTCGCCTGCCCGCGCGTCACGTTACGCAGCGCCACCGTCTTCTCCTGCGGATTGAGTACGTACACGAAATCGCCGTTTGCCCCATGGCGCAGCGCGTTGACCGGAACCACGACGGCGCCCTCGATCGTGCGCACTTGCAGGCGCAGGTTGACGAACTGGCTAGGGAACAGCTTGTTGTCGGTGTTCTCGAAACGCGCCTTGGCGCGCACGGTGCCGGTCTGGGTGTCGACCTGGTTGTCGAGCGCGGCGAAGCGGCCGGTGGCGAGCGTGGCGCTGCGGGTGCGGTCGAGCGCGATCGCCGGCAGCCTGGCGTTCTGGGCAATGCGGCCCTGCAGTTCCGGCACCTGGTCCTGGGGCACCGCGAATTCGACGTCGATCGGCGAGAACTGGGTGATCACGGCGATGCCGTTGGCGTCGCCGCTGGACACCAGGTTGCCGATGTCGACCGTGCGCAGGCCGACGCGCCCGGAGATCGGCGCCTTCACCTGGGCATAGCTCAGGTTCAGCCGCGCCAGGTTCTCGGCCGCGGTGTCGGTCTTGACCGTCGCCTGCAGCTGTTTTACAAGGGCCGCCTGGGTATCGACTTCCTGGCGCGCAATCGAGTCCTGTTCCAGCAAGGTACGGTAGCGCGACAGCAGCAGGCGCGCATTTTCCAGCTGGGCTTCATCGCGCTGGCGCTGCCCGGTGGCCTGCAGGAGCGCGATTTCCGACTGGCGCGGGTCGATCGTGGCCAGCACCTGCCCGGCGCGCACGACCTGGCCTTCCGTGAAGTTGATCTTCTGGAGCACGCCCGAGACCTGCGGCCGCACCGTGGCCACCGCCGCCGGCGTCACCGTGCCCAGGGCCTCGAGCGTTACCGGGATGTCGACCTGTTCGGCCGTCGCCACGCCCACCGTGGTGGCCGGCGCACCGCGGCGTCCCCCGCCTCCACCAGGACCGCGAGCACCGCCTCCGCTACCCGCTGCCGCTCCTGCCCCGCCGCGCGCACCCGCGGCGGCGCCGGGGCCACCTGCGGCTTGCGGCGGCGTGCGATGGGTCAGGTACCAGGCCAGCGCCGCCAGCGCCGCCATGGCCAGCACGGCGATGATGCCGCCGATGACCTTGCTGCGCTTCCTGGTACGCGTATCGGGACTGGGGGTCTTGTTCGGGGAAACGGTGGAATCCATGCTCATCCTTGATAGTCGGCTTGCTGAATACACAAGTAATCAGCTCGGAATGTAGCACGCCCCACCGCAAGGATATGTTTCGTAACGTACATAGCGCGGCCGTCAAGAAACCCGGCTGGCGGCCGTGCCGGCACGGCCTTTACACCGCTTTACACCATAGGAGGAAGTAGGCAGGAGATGGACGAAAAAAAGGCGCCGGATGTCCCGGCGCCCTTCCTGCAGTTTGTAACAGCCGATACAAATCCGCTACATGGATGAAGCTCCGGCACTATGGCAGCTCGCACAGGCAGTGCGTCACGGCCGCGAACGGCTTCTTGCCGTCGGCCAGTTCCGACAGCCAGCCCAGGTCTTTCGCGGCCCCGGCCACGGCGCCGGCCGGCAGCGCCGCTGGCAGCACACCCTGCAGCATGCCCAGCTTGACCTCGATCTTGATGGCCTGGACGCTGGACACGCCCAGCAGCGACAGCACGCGCTCCAGGCTGGAACCCGGACGCTGGACATAGGCGACGCGGAAGTCGTCCTTCAGGTGCGCGCGCCTGGCGGCCGAACGCAGCGCGTCGCCATAGCTGCCCAGGCGGTCGACCAGGCCGCGTTCCTTCGCCTGGGTGCCGGTCCAGACCCGGCCCTGCCCCACTTCGTCGATCTTCGCCTGCGTGGTCTTGCGTGCGGCGGCGGCCTTGGTCGTGAACTCGCGGTAGACGTTGTTGATGCTGGACTGGACCAGTTGGGCGAAGCGCGGGTCGAGCGGGCGCAGGGGGTTGTAGGCGTCCGCCAGCCAGGTGGTCGTCACGCCGCCCGTGCGCACGCCCAGCTTGTCCGCGACCTTGTCGGCCGTCGGCAGGATCGCGAATACGCCGATCGAGCCGGTGACGGTCGAGGGGTCGGCGATGACTTCATCGGCCGCCATCGAAATCCAGTAGCCGCCGGAGGCCGCGACGTTGCCCATCGAGACCACGACCGGCTTGCCGGCCGCGCGCGTGAGTTCCAGTTCGCGCCGGATCAGTTCCGAGCCGTAGGCGCTGCCGCCGGGCGAATCGACGCGCAGCACCACGGCCTTGATCGCATCGTCCTCGCGCGCGCGGCGGATCATGTTGGCGGTCGAGACGCCGCCGACCACGCCCGGGCCGCCTTGTCCATCGGTGATTTCGCCGGCGGCGACGATCACGCCGACCGCGTCGCCGAAGGCCTTCTGCGGATTGCGCCCGAGGTAGTCGCCGTAGGAGACCTGGCGGAAACTCTTGGCCGACTCGTCGTAGGCGCCGCGCTTGATCATCAGCGCGCGCACTTCGTCCTTGGTCTTGATGCCGTCGACCAGTTTGAGGTTCAGCGCCACCTGCGCCGCATTGCCGCCGGCCGCTTCCATCAGCTGCGGCAACTGCTCGATGCCGCGCGCCACGGAGCCCGGCGCCAGCTTGCGGTTCTTCTCGACGGTGGCCGTGTAGCCGTTCCACAGCGCGCCGTAGAGGAAGGTGTCCGCTTCCAGCGCCGCCTGCGAGGGGCCGTTGGCGATATAGGGCTCGGCGAAGCTCTTATAGGTGCCGACCTTCATCAGGTTGACCGTCACGCCGAGCTTGTCGAGCGCGTCGCGATAGTAGTTGCGGCGCCGGCCGAAACCTTCGATCAGGACCATGCCCATCGGGTGCATATAGACTTCGCTGGCGTGCGAGGCAAGCAGGTAGCGCTTCTGGTCGAAGTTGCCGCCCCAGGCGATGACCGGTTTGCCGGCCGCCTTGACGCGGTCGATCGCGGCGCCGGCTTCGTGCAGCATGGCCAGGCCGCCGCCGTCGAGTTCGTCCAGCAGCAGGTAGACGCTGCTGATGTTCTTGTCCTTCGCGGCCGCATCGAGCACGACCAGCAGGTCGCGCAGCTCGACCGTGCGGCGTACCTCGCCGCCGACATTGGCCAGCAGGGCGTCGCGCAGGCCGCCGCTGTGCTCTTCGACCAGGTCGCCGCGCAGCTCGAGCACCAGCGCCGTTTTCGAGGCGAGCGGCTTGGTGCCGCCGCCGAACATGGTCACCAGCAGGACGATGACGATGAGCAGGAACAGCGCGTTGAGCACGAAGCGGCGGGTGGCATCGAGGCCGCGCCAGAACATGCCGACACCGCGACGCAGGGAAGTGAGAGGCTTGAAGGAC
This sequence comes from Massilia sp. LXY-5, assembly GCF_059801075.1. Lineage (NCBI taxonomy): Bacteria > Pseudomonadati > Pseudomonadota > Betaproteobacteria > Burkholderiales > Oxalobacteraceae > Massilia > Massilia sp. LXY-5. The sequence continues at coordinate 601,644 of NZ_JBNNEH010000002.1, read as the reverse complement.
ATCGGAACTCCGCTAAATGAAGGGGGGACGTCAGGCAGTAACCGTCAGCTTGTTCGCCGTCTCTTTGTGAGAGATCGCAAACAGGCCAACGAATACGAGTATGCCATTGACCATCAACAGTTCAAGTCCCAGCCGATAGCTGCCGAGCAAATATTGCTGATAGAACTCAAGGATGGCGCAAAGAACCGGCGCGCCGACCGTCACGAACGGCACCAGCCGGTCGGTCAGCGTGCGTTTGGTGAGCATGCCGAAGGCGAACAGGCCGAGCAGCGGACCATAGGTGTAGGCCGCCAGTTTCAGGATCACGCCGATCATGCTCGGCTCGTCGACCGCCTTGAAGCCCAGCACCAGCACCAGGAACAGCAGCGCGAAGCCCAGGTGGACGCGGCGGCGCAGGCTTTCCTGGCCCGCCACGTCGAGATCCTGGCGGCGCTTGATGCCGAGGATGTCGATGCAGAAGGTCGAGGTCAGCGCCGTGATGGCACCGTCGGCGCTCGGGAACAGGGCCGAGACGAGCGCGATCAGAAAGATGATCTGCACGGTGGCAGGCAAGTGGCCCATGACGACGGCCGGGAAGATCTTGTCGCCGGTGGCCGTGACGCCGGCCAGCGGCGCGTACAGGTAGAGCAGCCCGCCCAGGAACAGGAAGGCCGAGAGCACGACCACCAGCACCAGGGTCAGGCTCAGCAGGTTCTTTTGCGAGTCGGCCAGGGTTTTCACCGAGATCGTTTTCTGCATCATTTCCTGGTCCATGCCCGTCATCGTCAGCACGATGAAGATGCCGGCCACGAACTGCTTCCAGAAGAAGTTCGGGCTGTCGACATCCATCGTGAAGATGCGCGACAAGCCTTGCGCGCGCATGGTATCGAGGCTTTGCGGGATCGACATGCCGAGTTCGCCCAGCAGGAACCAGACGCAGGCGAACAGGCCGAACAGCATGCAGGTGGTCTGCAGGGTATCGGTCCAGACGATGGTCTTCACGCCGCCCTGGTAGGTGTACATCAGGATCATGGCCAGGATCACCAGCGTTGTCAGCCAGAACGGGATGCCGAGGCTGTCGAGGATGATGGCCTGCAAAATATTCACGACCAGGTACAGGCGCGCGGTCGAACCGAGCAGGCGCGAAACGATGAAGAATCCCGCCCCGCTCTGGTAGGCGCGGCGCCCGAGGCGCACGTCGAGATAGTGGTAGATCGAGGTGAGTTTCAGGCGGTAATACAGGGGCAGCAGGATGTAGGCCACCGCGACATAGCCGAAGACATAGCCGATCAGGATCTGGCCATAGCCGAAGGCATCCTTGCCGACCGCGCCGGGTACGCTGATAAACGTTGCGCCCGACAAGGTGGTGCCGACCATGCCGAAGGCGACCAGCATCCAGTTGCTGCTCTTGTTACCGATGAAGAAGCTGTCGTTGTTGGCGTTGCGGGAGGTGGCCCAGGCGACGCCCAGCAGGAGCGCGAAATAGCCGATGAGGATGCAGAAGAGAAGAACCGGGGACATGTGTTTCCGTGGGTGTTGATGTTTCGCCCAGCAATATACACCCAGACGGGGGAACGGACCATCAACGCTTCGTAGGGTGGGCATTCATGCCCACGCGGTGATAGTCAGCCGCGAGATCAGCGAGCACGAAAGCGCAGCCGACGCGTATCACCGCGTGGGCACGAGTGCCCACCCTACGCCTCCTCTCCCTCCACCCGTTCGAACGGCCCGATGCAGGTCTCCATCGTCTCGTCGCTGCACATCAGGAACAAGGCCCCCGACGGGTGGAAGCGCACGAAATTGGTCGCCTGGGTGCCGACCTTCATGATCTCGCCCGAGCAGTCCTTCTTGCCGTTGTCCTTCACGATGCGGTCCTCTAACTTGTAGAAGCCCTTGACGCTCGGCTTGTCGGGAATCCGGTATTCGCTTTCGGAGACTTCTTCCTTGCTGGTGACCAGGGTGGTGCCGTCGCCGCGGAAGCGGTAGGTTTCGACGCAGTGGAGTTCGGGCAGCGCCAGGCGCCAGATGCCGAGGATGGGGTGGGTCGCCAGCGGCGCGGGTGGCGCCGCCTGGACCGAAGAAGCGAGGGCAACGAGGGACATCAGCAATCCGGCAAGCGCACGCATGACAGCTCCTTCCACCACGGTTGTACCACCAATCGGTCAGACCGCAGGATGCGGGACCGGTTGCCCGTCCCGCACCCGCTTGCTGCCGGGCCCTTCTCCGGCTTCCCTGCTACGCTGCCTTCGGCTTGGCCGGACGGCGGCTGCGCGCGGCCGGCTTGCGTGCCGGACGAGCCGCGCCGCTGCGGACCGGCCTGGCGCCCTCGGCGACATTGCCGTTCACGTCGTCCTCGTGGACATCGTCCTCTTCCAGCTCGCTGTCGGCAGCATGACGGACATCGCTGGCCTCGATCCTGGCAACCGGCGCCGTGATCTCGGCCACCGGCACCTGCGCAGCCGGCGCGTCGGCCTGGCCAGATTCAGCCGCAGCCTCCACGACCGGCGCCGCCGCCTTCTTCGCGGCCGGCTTGCGTGGTGCGCGGCGACGCTCCTTCTTGGCGGGCGCCGGCGCTTCTTCCAGCACGGCCGGCTCGACGGCGGCGATCACTTCTTCCAGGGCAGCCGGCGCGGGCCAGGCCTCGGCCCCTTCGTCCACGGCCGGCTCGCTCACTGCTTCGCCCGGCCCTTCATCGGCTTGCACCGCCTCGACCGCCTCGTCCGGCGTCACCGCCACGAACGGCGCCTCGCCGCGCGCGCTCTTGCGGCCACGGCCGCCGCGGCCGCGCTTGGTCTTGCCTTCTTCCTTCGCCTCGCCTGGCGCGGCTGCCTCGTCGCCTTCGGCATGCGCGTCGGTGCCGGCCATGATGGTCTCGGCCATGCTCAAGCCCTCGGCCGGCTGCGCGGCGTTGGCGCCGCTGGTGCGGTAGACGTAGGTCCCGGATTTTTCGTCGCGGCCGAATTCGAACAGGCCGCGTACCTGCGCTTCTTCCAGCAGGTTGCCGAAGGTGCGGAAGCCGTAATACACCTCCGAGAATTCCGGACGACGGCGTTTCAGGGTGTCCTTCAGCAGCGAGGCCCAGATCTTGCCGGTGTCGCCGCGTTCCGAGACCAGCGCGTCGAAGGTCTCGACCACCATTTCCAGGGCCTGCGTCTTGCGCGCCTCGAGTTCTTCCTTGCGGCGGTCGTCGCTCGGGCGCTTGTTGTTCTGCGGGGCGGCCTTGCGTTCGTCGCGCTTGGCGGCGGCGCGGCGCACTTCGCGTACCAGGTCGTCGTAGAAGATGAATTCGTCGCAGTTGGCCACCAGCAGGTCGGACGTCGACTGCTTGACGCCCACGCCGATCACCTGCTTGTTGTTCTCGCGCAGTTTCGACACCAGCGGCGAAAAGTCGGAGTCGCCGCTGATGATCACGAAGGTGTTGACGTGCGACTTGGTGTAGCACAGGTCGAGCGCGTCCACCACCAGGCGGATGTCGGCCGAATTCTTGCCCGACTGGCGCACGTGCGGAATCTCGATCAGTTCGAAATTCGCTTCGTGCATCGTCGACTTGAAGCCCTTGTAGCGGTCCCAGTCGCAGTAGGCTTTCTTGACCGTGATGCTGCCCTTGAGCAGGAGGCGCTCGAGCACGGGCTTGATGTCGAATTTTTCGTAGTTCGCGTCGCGCACGCCGAGTGCGACGTTCTCGAAATCGCAGAACACCGCCATGCTGATGTTATCGGATGAAGCCATAGTTGTTATTTTCAGTAATTGGGAAGGACAGACACTCCGCGGATTATACGCACAACATCGGTTTGTCCCGCGCATGGCGCGGCATCGGCGGCACGAAATGCATGCCGTCTCTTGAAAACCTGTCCATGCCAAAAAATATTCTTCAATATGGAATATGCATATACAGCTCAAGCGTATACACTTGCCGGCGCGAAGTGAGTTTGTTCCTGCAATGCAATCTTTCAATCCGGAAGCTGGTATTGCGGTTCGACGCTACAACCATAGAGACAGAAGCCTGCATGAATCCATCGAAGCACATCGACGTTCGCCTGCTCAACCTCTTCCCCGGCCGGCCTTCCCGCGCCGGCAGACTCGCCTGATCCGCGCACCCTCAGCCGCACGCTCCAGGCCATGACTTCCTGCATCCACGAACGCGTCGTGCACGCGACGCCGCGCCTGCGCGCGCAGGCCGCGCTGCGCAACCTGGCGCCGCTCCTGCTGCCGATCTGCGCCCTGAGCTTCGCCATATTTGCGGGCCACGACGGCACGCGCGTCTGGCAGATGCTGGTGCTGGCGCTGCCGATCTGGTTCTGGCTGTGGTGGCCCTGCGCGACGCGCGGACGGCGCCTGGCGCAGGCCATCGTCTGCTTCGCCGCCGGCCTGGCCTTCGTGATCGACGGCGCCGTGCGCGGCTTCCTGCTCGCGGCCTACGATGCGCTGCCCAACAGTTCGATGGTGCTCAGCGCCGTGGCCAACACCACGGGCGACGAGTCGATGGAATTCGTCAGCATGTACTGGCGCGACCTGCTGGCCTGGTCCGGCTTCGCCCTCTTGTGCGGCACGCTGCTGGCCTGGGGCCTGGTGCGCTGGTGGCGTTCGCCGCCGCGCGTGCCGGAGCCGCGCGGCTGGACCATCGTGCTTGCGGCGCTGATACTGGCGCTGATCGTCGGCGCCTTCGCCAGCAAGCCCACGCGGCGCCATCATCCGCTGCTGTTCTGGCCCCAGTGGTCGCAGGACGTGACGCAATTGCGCCAGGAATGGGCCAGCCTCGGGCGCCAGCGCAGCGAACTGCTGGCCAGCGCCACGGCGCTCGCGCCGACGCTGTCGAAGAACGGTCCCGACACCCTGGTGCTGGTCATCAGCGAGAGCATGAACCGCAGTAACCTCGGCAGCTACGGCTACCAGCGCGCCACCTCGCCCGCCCTGTCCGAGCGCCAGCGCCTGCTCGGCGACCAGCTGCAGGTGTTCCGCCACGCCTGGTCGGTGAATGCCTCGACCGTGCCGGCACTGCGCAACCTGTTCTACTTCGGGTCCCCGGAAGCGCATTCGCGCGTGCACCTGCTGGCGCTGGCGCGGGCCGCCGGCTACCGCACCTTCTGGATCAGCAACCACAACGACCTCGCGATCGAGCAGGAACATGCGCGCCTGGCCGACAGCGTGCAAATCCTGAACAACATGCCGGGACGCGGCTCGCGCGCGCTGGACGGCCAGGTGCTGCCGGCCGCACGCGCCGCGCTGGCCGACCCGGCGCCGCGCAAACTGATCGTCCTGCACATGCTCGGCCTGCATCCGCACTACCGGATGCGCCACCCGGACGGCGCCAGCCCCTACGCCCACGCGCTCGACCGCGTCGACGCGCGCCTGCGCAGCGAAGGCCGCCCGGCCTGGCTGCGCGAACTGCGCAACGACTACGATTCGGCCGTGCGCTACCACGACAGCACGGTAGCAGCCACGCTCGACCTCTCGCGCCAGGCGGCGGGCAAGCAGACCTGGGTCTTCCTGTCGGACCATGGCCAGGAGGTCGGCCACACGACCGACCGCGCCGGCCACAGCGCCACCACGCCCGACGGTTACCGCATTCCGCTGATGCTGTGGAGTTCCTTCGCCGACCCGGCGCCGGGCCAGGCCCTGACGGCGCCGGTGCGCGGCGACTGGTTCGGTTTCAGCCTGGCGCGCCTGCTCGGCATCGAATGGCGCGGCGCGCATCCGGGACGGGACGTGCTCGATGGGCGTTATCGGTGGCAGGCGCCCAGCTTGCCGTTGACGATCGATTTCGGGACCTGAGGCCTGGAGAATCTGCCAACCAAGCTTGCCGAACCGAGTATAATTCCGTCCAGAAATAGTCATTGCGACTATCCTTCCCGTGGTTCACGGCTTCCTCTTCGCAGAGCCTCCCAGGCAACCACCCATACCGCATGATTGAAAAAATACTGTCCCTTGGTGTCAATACCGAGTTTGACGTTATTGCCGCGCGCCAGCGGGCGCGTCAGATTGCGGAGGCCTGCGGCTTTGGCGCCCTCGACCAGGCGCGCATCAGCACCGTCGTGTCCGAGCTGGCCCGTAACATCTATAACTATGCGCGTACCGGCTCGGTGTCGTTTGCGGTCAGCGGCGCAGTGGCGCCTCAAAAACTGCTGATCACCCTGGAAGACCGGGGCAGCGGAATCGCCGACCTCGAGCTGATCCTCGCGGGGAAGTACCGTTCGACCTCGGGCATGGGCCTGGGCATCCTGTCGGCGCGGCGCCTGATGGAAGATTTCGACATTGCCAGCAGCGCCGCCGGCACCCGCATTACCGTCGGCAAGCCCTTCCTTGTGCACACGCCCTTCATCGGTGCCGACACCTTCCGCGCCGTCGTGGCGAAGTTCGAGGCCCTGCCCGACCAGGCGGCCTTGTCGGAAGCACGCCATCAGAACCGTGAGCTGACCGATGCCCTGAGTGCCTTGCAGGCGCGGCAGGATGAGCTGCTGCTGGTGACGACGCGCCTGGAGGAACGAAATCGCAACATCGAGGCGCTCTACGATCTGCTCGACGATAAAGCCGTCGCATTGCAGCAGGCGGATCGCAGCAAGAACGAGTTCCTGGCCACGCTCAGCCACGAACTGCGCGGCCCGCTGTCGGCGGCCGGCATGGCCGCCACCCTGCTCCAGCCGGCAGGCGTGAGTTCCGAGCGCGCCAACCAGATGGGTGAACTGATCGGCCGCCAGGTCGCGCACATGAGCAGGCTGGTAGAGGACTTGCTGGACGTCTCGCGCGTCAGCCGCGGCCTGGTGCAGCTGGAGCAGGCCCCGGTGGAACTGGCCGCGATCGTGGCCGCGGCCGTCGAGCAGATGCAGTCCCTGGCGGACCGCAAACACCACCGCATCGAACAGCAACTCGGGACGACCCCCTTGCTGGTGCTGGGCGACCGCACGCGATTGATCCAGGTGCTGAGCAACCTCCTCGGCAACGCCATACGCTATACCGCAAGCGGCGGACACATCCGCATCGCACTGGAACAACGCGGGCCGATGGCGGTGCTGCTGGTAGCGGACAACGGCAAGGGCATTACAGCCGAGCTGATGCCGCGCCTGTTCGATCTCTACGCGCAGGGTGAAGTGTCGTCGGACCGCACCGACGGCGGCCTGGGACTGGGCCTGGCCCTGGTGCGCAACCTGGTCGAGGCGCACAAGGGAAGCGTGGCCGTGGACAGCGCCGGAGAAGGAAAAGGGAGTGTGTTCACTGTGCAATTACCTCTGCACATAGAGGCGAGCCTGTAGGCGCCGGCCCATGTGCAGGCTTGCGAAAGCGCGTCGCGTCTTTCTAGAGCCGGTCGAGCGTCGCGCTATCGGGCCGCCCGTCGAAGAACTCGTCGAGACAGGTCTGGAACACGGCTTCGTCGGGCGCGACGTCGTTAAACAGCGTCATCGAGGAATGGAATTTGCGGTCGTCGGGACTGTCGAAGATCTCGCCTATCGTCTTGTCGCGGTGCGATGCAACGAGGCGCGCGCATTCGCGCAGGCGCGGCCCGAGCACGGGATGCGCCAGGTAGGCGGCGGCTTCGTCCCCCGATCCGATCGCATAGGTGCGCGCCATCTCGCTCTGGCCCAGTCCGGCAATCTGGGGAAAGACGAACCACATCCAGTGGGTGCGCTTTTTGCCCGTGCGCAGCTCGGCCAGGACTTCGGAATACACGGGATCCTGGGCGCTGACGAAGCGGTCGAGGTTGAATTCATTGTCCATGGCGATCTCCCAAGAATACTTATGCTACCTCTTTCGCCGTTTTTGCTAAAGTGGCGCCACCATGACACCCGAACACCTGCTCCTGCTGCTGACACGCGAAATGCCCTACGGGAAGTACGAAGGCCGGAAAATCGCCGACCTGCCGGGCCATTACCTGGGCTGGTTTGCGCGAGAAGGCTTTCCGCGCGGCGAACTGGGCGAGCTGCTGGCCCTGATGTACGAACTCGACCATAACGACCTGCGCGCCCTGCTCGATCCGCTGCGGGGTGCGCGCTGAAGCCAGGCTTGCTCCCCTGACCGTTGCTGCTTAGCAACGATCAGCGGCCTCGACCGGCCTTGTCCCGCTCGCCGGCCACATCGAATGGCGCCCCGGGCGCGGGGCCTGGCTATAATCGGCTTCATCCCCTCCTTACCGACACTGCATGCAACCAGATCCGGCCACCGTCCCCACTGTCCTCGTCGTCGAGGACGACGAACATATTTCGCAGGTCCTGCGCTTCATGCTGGAACGGCAGGGTTACCAGGTCGTACACATGGCCGACGGGCGCGCCGCGTCGCAGCACGTCGCCACCTCGAATCCGCCGGCCCTGGTCCTGCTCGACGTGATGCTGCCGTATGTCGACGGCTTCGAGATCGTGGGGCAGATCCGGGCCAGGGACAGCTGGCGCGATGTGCCGGTGCTGATGCTGACCGCCAAGAACACCGAGCGCGACACCGTGCGCGCGCTCGACGCCGGCGCCAGCGACTTCGTCATCAAGCCCTTCCAGCCGCAGGAACTGCTGGCACGCGTGCGCCGCTATCTCCGCCCCAGCGCCTGACGGGCGCGAGGACAGCCCAGTTGACCTTGGCCCCCCATTCCGACCCCTTCGTCGCCGCAGCCATCTGGACCGGCTTCGCGGCGCTGATCCTGACCTTGCTGCTGGCCCTGCAGATCATCGCCATGCGCATGATGCTGCGCCGGCGCCAGCGCAGCGATGCGCGTGCGCTGAGCCGCTGGCGTCCGCTGCTCAACGCCGCCATCGTGGGCGAGATGCCGGCCACCCTGCCCCCGCTGCGGCGCGGCGAACGCCTGCCCTTCCTGCGCCTGTGGGCGCACCTGCAAGGTTCGCTGCGCGGCGAAGCCAACGAGGCGCTGAACGAAGTCGCGCGCCGTCTCGGGATCGACGCCTATGCGCGCGGCCTGCTGGGACGCGGCAGCCGTCCGGCGCGCCTGCTCTCGGCCCTGGTGCTGGGCCACCTGCACGACCTCGATGCCTGGCCCGGCCTGCTGCGCATGGCCGGACAGCCGGACAATACGGTGTCGCTCACGGCCTTGTGGGCGCTGGTGCGGATCGACCCGCAGGCCGCAAGCGACTACATGGTGCCGCTCTTTATCGCGCGCGAGGAATGGGCGCTGTCGCTGGCGGCCGGCATCCTGCAGCAGGCGACCGAACCGGCGGCCCGTGCGCTCACGCGCCTGCTGCCGCAGCTGGGCGAAGACAAGCTGCCGCGCGCGCTGCGCATCGCCGAGGCGCTGCACCTGGCGCTGCCGGCCGGCGTGCTGAAGTCGGCCCTGGACAGCGGGTCGATGCCGGTCGTGATCGCCGGCCTGCGCGGCGTGCGTACGCCCGAGACCCTGCCGGAGGTGCGCGCCCTGCTGGCGCACGAGGACTGGCAGGTGCGGGTGCAGGCCGCGCGCGCCCTGGGCCGGGTCGGCGAACGCGGCGACGCCGAGCGCCTGGTACAGCTGCTCGGCGACCGCGAATGGTGGGTGCGCTACCGCGCCGCCGAGGCCCTGCTCGAACTGCCGGCGCTCACGCGCGCCGACCTGGAGGCCTTGCGCGCCTCCCTCACCGACCGCTTCGCCGCCGACATGCTGTCGCAGGCGATGGCCGAAAGCGCTTCCGTATGAATACCTATCATGTCGTCATCACCTTCGTCACCTGGTTCGTGCTCTGCTTTTTCGTGGCGCTCAACGGCGGCTACCTGCTCCTGAACCTGTTCTCGCTGCGCGCCCTGCACAAGCGCGGCCAGGAGCAGTTCCTGGGCGACCTGCCGCGCGCCTATTCCGGCCTGGAGCCGCCGGTCAGCATCCTGGTCCCGGCGTATAACGAAGAGGCGACGATCGCCGCCTCGATCCGCTCGATGCTGCAGCTGACCTATGCGGAATTCGAGATCGTGATCATCAACGACGGCTCGAAGGACGCCACCCTGGACGTGTTGAAGCGCGAGTTCGCGCTGCTGCCCTTCCCGGAAGCTTACCGGCGCACGATTCCGACGAAAGAGGTGCGCCAGATCTACCGCTCGACGCGCTACCCGAACGTGCGCGTGATCGACAAGGTCAACGGCGGCAAGGCCGATTCGCTCAACGCCGGCATCAACGCCTCGCGCTATCCGCTGTTCTGCGGCGTCGACGCCGACTCGATCCTGCAGCGCGACAGCCTGGCGAAGGTGACGGAACCTTTTCTCCGCGACCCGACCATGGTGGCTACCGGCGGCACGGTGCGCGTCGCCAACGGCTGCGAGGTCTCCGGCGGTTTCCTGACGAAAGTCGGCCTGCCGCGCAGCCCGCTGGCGCTGTTCCAGGTCGTCGAATACCTGCGCGCCTTTCTCTTCGGGCGCCTCGGCTGGTCAGCGCTGAACGGCATGCTGATCATCTCCGGCGCCTTCGGCATCTTCCGCAAGGACGCGGTGGTGCTGGCCGGCGGCTACCGGCCCGACACCATCGGCGAAGACATGGAACTCGTGGTGCGCATGCACCGCACGCTGCGCGCAAAGCGCCAGCCCTACCGCATCGAGTTCGTGCCCGATCCGGTGTGCTGGACCGAGGCCCCGGAAGACCTGGCGACCCTGAAAAACCAGCGCGTACGCTGGCAGCGCGGCCTGGCCGAGAGCCTCAGCGCCAACTGGGGCCTGATGTGTTCGCGTAACGGCGGCGTGGCCGGCTGGGTCGCCTTTCCGTTCATGCTGTTTTTTGAATGGCTCGGGCCGGTGATCGAACTGGGCGGCTATATCTTCATGGTGTTCGCCTTCCTCACCGGCGCGATTTCGTGGGAAGCCTTCGGCGCCTTCCTGTTCGTGGCGCTGGGGCTGGGCATCCTGCTGTCGGCCTCCGGGCTGCTGCTGGAGGAGATGTCCTTCCACCTCTACCCGCGCGGCAAGCAGCTCTTGATGCTGGGACTGGTCGTGATTCTCGAGAACTTCGGCTACCGGCAACTGAATACCTGGTGGCGCCTGGTCGGCCTGTGGCGCTGGGCGCGCGGGAAGGAATCGACCTGGGGCGCGATGAAGCGCAAGGGCATCGGCGAGGAAGCCGCCGGCGTGCCTCCACCTTCGGCATGAAACGGCTGCTGGTGGCCCTGGCGATCCTGATGTCATCCTCCGCCCACGCCGGCACCCTGCACCTGTGCCCGGCAGCGGGGGCGCCGCAGGACGGCGTGCGTGCCACCCTCCCCGACGGCACGGTCCTGGTCGCGAACGCGGCGCCGCAGCTGCCCGGCTGCCGCGCCACCAGCCTCGGGCTCGACGCGGCCCTTGTGGACAGCCTGTACCCGCTGCCCGCCGGCGACACGCCGGCACGCACCATCCTGCTCTACGGCGCGGCCGGCAAGGTCCCCTTCCGGCCGGCGAACCACGACCTGCCCCAGCCGGATCGCCCCGGCACTGCGCCGCAACGGCACTCGATGCCGCTGCACGCCAACCTGCTGAAAGAGGCGCGGGTGCGGCCGTTCGGGGTCGAGGAGCGGGTGCGCATCGAGCACGCGGACGGCAAGCTGCGCCTGGTGTGCGGGCCCGGCCAGCGTGCCGCCGGCGTGCTGGTCGACGGACCGTGGCAGCTGCCGCTCGCGGACCTGCGCCTGGCGGCGCGCTACAGCGCCAGCGGCGATTTCGCCCTGCAGGCAGCGGACGATTCGTCGGAGGCGCGCGAAGCGTCGTACCCGCTCGGCGCGCTCGCCGCCACAGGGCGCGAAACGGTGCTGGCCTTGCCTGCTCGCCTCGAGCGTGCCAGCTGGCGCCAGTTCGTGCTCTTGTGCCCCTCGGGCGCTGCCACCCTCACGCTCGAGCACCTGGCGCTCGAACCGGTCGCCGGCAAGCCGCAGCCGCGCGCGGCCTGGATCTGGGAGCGCACCCAGTGGAGCGATGCGCCGGACGCGCTGCTCGCCTGGGCCGGGCGCGAGAAGATCGGCGAACTGTTCATCGTGGTGCCGCTCGACGGCCCGGCGGTACGCGAACCGGACAGGCTCGCCGCCTTCTTGCGCCGCGCCCACCGCGCCGGCATTGCGGTGACCAGCGTCGAGGGCGATCCGCACATGGTACTGCCTGCGCAGCGCGCGGCCACCGTGGACCGCGCCCGCGCCTATGCGGCGTACAACCGCGCCGCCGCGCCCGAGGAGCGGCTGCGCGCCATGCAGTTCGACGTCGAACCCTATCTGCTGGACGACGCCGTGCTCGACCCGGCCGCGCGCGAGCGCGAATACCTGGCGATGGCCCGCGCGCTGCACGCCGCGGCCGCCGGCACGCCGCTCGAATTCGTCGTGCCTTTCTGGTGGTCGGACAAGCGCGCGCTGCTGGACGGCCTGGCCGCGGCCGCCGATGGGCTGGCCGTGATGGATTACCGTACCGATCCGGACCAGATCGTCCGCTTCGCCGTGCCCTTCCTCGACTGGGGCCGGCTGCACGGCAAGCGCGTGCGCATCGCGCTGGAGGCGGGGCGCGTGGCGCCGGAACTGCAGCGGCGCTATGTGCGGGCAGACGCCGGCGAAGCGGGTTCGCTGCTGCTGGCCCGCGCCGGCGATACGCAGGTGCTGGTGCTGCTGCGCCAGCCGGTGAAGACAGCATCCGGCACCCTCTTCCTCCTCTCCGGCGAACGCACGCTCGACGGCGGCGCCACCAGCTTTTACAAGGACCGCGCTCGCCTGCGTACGCTGCTGCCGGGGCTGGAACGCGATTTTTCCGCCTGGCCCAGTTTCGGCGGCGTTGCCCTGCACGGCTGGCGCTAGATTCAGGCGCGCCTTCGGTGTTACGCCGGCGGCAGGTCGACGTGGAAAACGGTGCCCTGCCCCTGCTGCGTCTCGAAACTGATCTGCCCCCCGTGTTCTTCGACCAGGCTCTTGCTGATCGACAGGCCCAGCCCCGTGCCGCCCTTCTGGCGGGTGTCGGCGCCGTCGGCCTGGGCGAAGCGCTGGAACACGCGCGGCCGGAAGGCCGGCGGGATGCCGGCGCCCTGGTCGCGCACCGACAGGCGTGCGCCGTCCGCATGCCGGCACAGCGCCAGCGTCACGGCCCCGCCGCGCGGCGAGAACTTGACCGCATTCGACAGCAGGTTCGTCAACACCTGCACCAGGCGGTCCTGGTCGATCGTCGCCGACAGGCCGCGCGCCGCCTCCTCGCAGTCGAGCTGGAGCCTGACGCCCAGTTGATCGGCATAGGCCTGCATGCCGGCCAGCGCATGTTCGGCCACCGGCAGCAGCGGCTGGGCGTGGCGCTCGAAGTGCATGCCGCCGGCCTCGATCTTCTGGATGTCGAGCACGTCGTTCACGAGGCGCACCAGGCGTTCGCAGCTCTCGTTCGCAATCCGCACCAGGCCCGCCACATCGGGCGGCAGGTCGCCGGCGATGCCGTCGGCCAGCATCGACAGCGAGGCGCGGATCGAGGTCAGGGGCGTGCGCAGTTCGTGCGAGACGGTGGCCACGAACTCGCTTTTCAGCTGCTCGACTTTCCTGCGCTCGGAGATATCGTGCAGGAAGACGGCGAAGAAACTGCCCTCGCCCCCTTGCGCCAGGCCCGCCGTCATCTCGATCGGGAACTCCACGCCCTGGCGGTCGATCACCACGCGCTCCACGCGGCGCTCCAGCAGCGGGCTGTAGCCGGTGGCGCGCACCATCTCGATGGCTTTATGGGTGCTGGGGCGGAAGCGCTCGGGCACGATCAGTTCCGGCATCGGCCAGCCCAGCACCTCGGCACGCTTCCAGCCGAACATGCGCTCGGCGGCGCTGTTCCAGTCCGTGACCAGGCCGCGCATGTCGACCCCGACGAAGGCATCCTGGGCCGCCTCGACGATGGCACCGATGCGCTGCTCGCTGGCGCGCACCGCGACCAGGGCGCGTTCGAGTTCGCGGGTGCGGTCCTCGACCCGCGCCTCGAGGCTGGCGTTCACGTCCCGCAGTTCGTGGCGGCGCCGGCGCAGGTCGCTGAGCAGGGCGTTCAGGGTCGCCGACAGCGTCTCGACCTCGACATAGCTGCCCGCGCCCGAGGCCAGCTGGACGTTCTCGCCGCCGCGAATGCGCTCGGCCTCGCTCACCAGCCGCCCGAGCGGGCGCGTGATGTAGCGCGCCAGCACCACGCCGACGATCGAGAACAGCGCCGCCAGCGCCAGCCCGCTGACCAGGGCGCGCCGGCGCAGCGCCTTGGCAGGCGCGTAGGCTTCCAGCTCGGCCTGGCGCACCAGCACGGTCCAGCCGAGGCCCGGATAGTCCTCGAAACCGTGGCTGCGGCTGAAGCCGACGAGATAGGAGGTGCCGTCCGGCCAGCGCTCGACCAGGTAGCCGGCATCCTGGCGCTGGGCCGCGCGCAGGCTGGCGAGATCGAGCGTCTTGCCCTGCAGGCCGGCGGGGCCGAGCAGCACGCTGCCGTTGCTGCCGACGATCAGGGCGTCGACCTTGCCGCGCGTGGCCAGCGGCGCGATCACCGAGCGCTCGATCGAGCGCGCCCATTGCCAGGACAGGTGGGCGCCGAGCACACCCAGCGTCTTGCCCTGCGCATCCTTGTAGGGGAAGGCAAGGTCGACGAAACGGCGCGGTTCGCCGTCCTGGCGCGGCAGCAGTTTCGCCAGCAGCAGCGCCTCGTGCACGTCGCCGACGTAGATGCCCTTCTGCGCGTTGCGGAACCAGGGCCGCTGCGACACATCCGCGCCCTCCAGCAGGCCGCCGGCGGCCACCTGCACCCGTCCGTCGAGGCCGGCCATGCCGATCCAGTCGTAGAAACCGTAGGACTCGCGGATGCTGTCGAGCACGGCGCGGCGGTCGGCCAGGGCGTTGCTGCCTGGCGCCAGGTCGCGCCGCTGCGCCAGCAGCTTGACCTCGCGGTAGCGCGTGTACATGCCGCGGTCGAGCTTGTCCGCGGCCTGCACCGCCAGCTCGCGCAGGCCGTTGCCGATGCTGGTCTCGATTTGCCCGGTGGCCGCCACGTCGACCACCTCGACCATCAGCACGGTGAGGATGATCGACAGCAGCGAGAAGGCCAGCGCCAGCCAGGTACCGAGGCCGCGCCGTGCCGGCCTGCGGCTTGCGGGCGCGGGATCGCTCTGCTGTTCGGGAAGGGAGGTCGGGGAACGGTCCATGGGCATCGGATGATTTACTCTGGTGCAAGAGTAACATGCGGACGATGCCCGCAGGCCGGCGCCGCCATCGAATGCACGGCCGCGGCCGATTTCTCTTATACTTACCGGTTACATCCACCGTAACAGAAACAGCATGTCCAATACCGCCACGCCCGCCGCTCCCCTGCTCGACTATGTCACGTCCTGCGCGCTGCCCACTCCCTGGGCCCAGTTCACGCTGCACGCCTTCGTCGAGCATTCGACGGGCAAGGAACACCTGGCGATGGCGCTGGGCGATATCGACAGCGGCGAGCCGGTGCTGGCGCGCGTCCACTCGGAATGCCTGACCGGCGACGTGCTGTTCTCGCAGCGCTGCGATTGCGGCGCCCAGCTCGAGGGCGCCCTGAAACGCATCTCCGCCGAAGGCCGCGGCGTGCTCCTCTACCTGCGCCAGGAAGGGCGCGGGATCGGCCTGGTGAATAAAATCCGCGCCTACCGCCTGCAGGAAGCCGGCGCCGACACGGTCGAAGCGAACCTGCAGCTCGGTTTCCACGCCGATGCCCGCAACTACGAACTGTGCCTGCCGATGCTGGAGCAGTTCGGCATCAGCCAGGTCAAGCTGATGACCAACAACCCGCGCAAGATCGACGCCCTGACGCGCCTGGGCATCGAGGTGACGGAACGGGTACCGCTGCTGGTGAACCGGAATGCCTTCAATACCGGCTACCTCGACACCAAGCAGGCCAAGCTGGGCCACATGATGAGCCCCCAGGCCGCGCTGGTTCCCGAGGATGGCGAACTGTAAGGTTCTGCACGCAAATTAGTGGCAAGATAGCAGTACCGACTTCTGATACGGACTGCTGACTGTGCAGGGCGGCATCGCCCGGGCGATGCCGCCTGCGCCTTGCCACTGCCATGAAACTTGCCGCCAGTCTCCTGTTGACTTGCTGTCTCGGCGCTGCCCTTGCCGCCCCGGCGGGCGAGCGCGCGGCAGCACGTTCCCAGTCCACCTCGCCAGCGCCGGCAACGGCCGCCCCGGTGCCGCCCCTGGTCGTGCCGCCGGCCACGCCGCCCGGCACCACGCCGAGCGCCCCCGGTCCCGGCGAACTCGATACCACGACGCCCCTGCCGCCGCCCTCCTCGGCGGCGCAGCAACTGTATTCCTCGGCCCAGGCCGACCTGCTGCAGATCCGCATGCTATTGCGCAACGGACGCACCCAGTCCACCGTCGGCTCGGGCTTCATGGTGGGAACGAGCAACCTGGTGCTGACGAATTACCACGTGGTTTCGCAGATGGCGCTCGATCCCGAGGTGTATGCGGGCGAGTTCGTCGACACCGACGGCAAGCAGGGGCCGGTCGAATTGCTGGCGGTGGACGTGCTGCACGATCTCGCGGTGCTGCGCGTGCACCGCAACGGCAGCGGTTTCTTCATCGTGCCGGAAAAGCCGGTCAAGCTGATCCAGGGGCAGGACCTGTACTCGCTCGGCAATCCGCTCGACCTGGGCTTCGCCATTTCCGAAGGCGCCTACAACGGCGTGGTCAGCCGCAGCTTCTACGACCAGCTGATTTTCAGCGGCCCCATCAATTCGGGCATGAGCGGCGGACCGAGCGTGACGGCGAGCGGTACCGTCGCCGGGATCAATGTCTCGAAACGGCGCGACGGCGAAGCGGTCAGCTTCCTCGTGCCGGTGAAATATGCGCAGGAATTGCTGCGCCGGGTGGCCAGCCAGCCGGCGGCCCCGAAGGACTTCAATCCCCTCATTGCCGAGCAATTGCTGGCGCACCAGCGCGCGATGGTCGGGCGCCTGCTCGACACCCCCTTCTCGATCAAGAGCATGGGTCCCTACCGGGTACCGGTGCGCGAATCCGGCCAGGTGCGCTGCTGGGGCCGCTCGAACTTCATGGCCGAGGCCTCCTTCAGCTCGGACACCCTCAGTTGCGCGATGGAGTCGGCCATCTATGTATCGGACACCCAGCAGACCGGCCAGGTGTCGATGAGCCACCACTACCTGCGCTCGGCCAGCCTGCATCCGCTGCGCTTCGCGGCCCTGGCCAGCAGCCAGTTCGGCGTCGACCGCCTGGGACGGGCGCGCGACGTGCGCCTCACCAGCCCGCGCTGCAGCGAACGCTTCGTGCATTCGAACACGCTGCCGCTGCGCGCCGTCACCTGCGTGCGCGCCTACCGCAAATTCCCGGGGCTGTACAACTTCACGCTGCTCACCGCCAGCACCGACAATCCGCAGGCCAGCCTGCAAAGCCGGCTCGACGTGTCGGGCGTGTCGTACGATAACGGCATGCGCGTGGCCCGCGCTTTCCTCAGCGCGCTCGGGCGCAGCGGAAAGTTATGAGTAATACCGTATGAAGGGGCCGTGGTTCATCGAAACCCTCGCCCGCAACGGCGACGTGCTGCACCGCCATCGTGTGGAGAAACTGCCGATCCGCATCGGGCGCGGCTACGACAACGATTACATCCTCGACGATCCCTATGCCGCCCCGCATCACGCGCAGGTCGACGCCGGTGAAGACGGCGCCCTGCTGCTGCGCGACCTCGGCACGCGCAACGGCGTGGTCCATGCGGGCAAGCGCAGCGAGCGGCTCGCCCTCGGCGGCAATACGGTCGTACGGCTGGGACACACCACGCTGCGCATCCGCGCCGCCGACTTCCCGGTGCCGGCCGAACTGCGCGACCGCACCATGCACGGCTGGGAAGGCGCGCTGCCGGGCATGGCGGGCACCCTGCTCATCGCCATCGTGGCGCTGTTTACGATGTGGCTGGCCGATACCCAGGCGTATCGCCCGTTCCGCTACCTGCTGGCGCTGGCCTACGGCCTGGGCGCCGGCCTGGTCTGGAGCGGCCTGTGGGCCTTCGGCAACCGCCTGTTCGGACGCCATGCGCGGCTCGGCCGCCACCTGTTCATTTTCGGCTGCGGGGTGGCGGCGCTGATGCTGTACCAGCTGGTCTCGAGCGCCATCGGTTACGCGTATTCGATCGAACTCTTCACCCGCTACGGCTCGCATGTCGCGATCGCGCTGGTGGCGGGCATGGTGTATTTTCACCTGGCGACCGTGAAGCCCGAGCCGCGCCGGCGCCACGCGCTCACCTGCGCGGCACTGGCACTGCTCGGTTCGGGACTGGTCCTGATCAGCAACGAGCAGCGCAATGGCCGCCTGGCCGACGAACTGTACATGTCGGTGCTGCTGCCGCCGGGGATGCGCGCCACGCCCGATTCCAGCGTGGACGAATTCATGACGGACGTGGCGGCGATGAAGGAAAAGCTGGACCGCGAGCGGCGCGACAGGGATGGTGGCGGCGAGGCCGGATGAGTTCACCCGGCCGCCGGCGGAGTTGGCCAGACCCCGCCGCCGCCCTTTCCTGCCCGCGACGCATCACGTAGCCGGCATGGCCCTGTCAGGCCCCGGGCGTGCCCTTCCCGGCCGGGGTGTCCGGACGCTGGCTGCTTCCGCCCTGGCTTGCCCCTGCTCCGCTGCTTTGCATGCTGGCGCCGGCGCCGCTGCTTTGCATGCTGGCGCCCGCGCCGCCATTGCCCTTGGCGCGGTCATGGCCGTTGCCGGTGCTGAAAGGATCGACGAAACGCTGCAGCGTGTCCTGGCCCTGGCGCAGGCCGCGCTGGGTTTCTTCGGAGGCGTTGCGTGCCACCTCGTCGGCCAGCTCGCGCGCGGTACGGGTCGTGTTCTGCACGTGCTGTTCGGTCACGCGCGCGAGCTCGACCTGGGCGTCGGCCGCCACGCGCGAGATGTGCTGCTGGTAGGCGCGCAGCTTTTCGGTAGCAGGCTGGGCACGCGATGCGGCCGCGCTCAGTACTTCGGTCTGGCGGTCGGCCGTCAGGATCTGCTGGCTGGCCAGCGCCGTTTCTTCAAGCATCGTCTGGACCAGCTGGATGTTCAGGTTGCACATCTGCTGGAAGGACTGGAACAGCGATTTCGACATGTCGTTCATGAAGGCGGTCTGCGCGTCCAGGTGGGTGCGCACTGCCGGAGTTACCGATTGGGAAAATGGATACATTCGTTGCCTCATTCATGGGTAGTGGTTATAGGAGTAGTCCGGCGCACGGCCCATGGGCCCGCGCCGGTATCGCCGGCGGCGCCCAATCCCGGAACAGGGTGGGCGTCTTCCGCGCGAAGCCTCAAGGCTAGGGCAGTACGATGTCGTCCGTTTGCGCTCGGTCAAACGTGCGCCGATGCGAAATTGGAGGGAAGAAATGAAAACGGCCCCGTCACCTGCGCGGCACTGCGCAGGCGACGGGGCCGTGAAGGCTGTGGGCCGGGATCAGCCGGCGTGACGCTCGACCCAGGCGGCGAAGGTGTCGACGAAGGTCTGCAGGAAGGCGCGCAGCGACTCGTCCTTCAGGTGCTCGCCATCGAATTTATCGGCGATACCGCCGAGATAGGCTTCCGGCGCCGGCATCGCAGGCATGTTCAGGAAAGGCAGCGTCTGGCGCAGGTGGTGGTTGGCGCCGAAGCCGCCGAGCGCGCCCGGCGACTGGCTGACGATGGCGCAGGGCTTGCCGCTCCAGGCGGCCTTGCCGTAGGGGCGCGAGCCGACATCGATCGCGTTCTTCAGCGCGCCCGGGATCGAGCGGTTGTATTCCGGGGTGATGAAGAGAACGCCGTCCGCCGCGCGGATACGCTCGCGGAAGGCCGTGTAGGCCGCCGGCGGGGTCTCGGTGTCGATGTCCTGGTCATACAGCGGCAGGTCGCGGATCTCGACCACTTCCATGTCGAGCTTGCCCTCGGCCAGCTGGCTCATCACCTTGGCCAGCTTGCCGCTGTACGAACCCTTGCGCAGGCTGCCCACCACGATTGCGATTTTTTTCGATGCCATGCGATCCCCTCTTCCTTGTTTACAAAATCATGATGTTAACCAATTTCACTTGATCACGTACGCACGGCCCGGCCCGCTCATATGCGGCCGCGCCGAAATGCTGCGAGGAATTTACGGGCCTGCGCCGCGCTCAGCACCTGCACCGGATCGCCATGCCAGGCGAACAGGAAGGGCTCGCCGCCGAGGCGGTCGGTCAGCTTGGCGTTGAGCAGGAAACGGGTGCCGGCCGGGTACTTCGCCGGATCGCTCAGGGCGCGCGCGCACTGCACCCGCATCGAGGGCGCAAAGGCCTGGCCCGGCATCGGCCGGATCTGCAGGCGGCCGGTGCGCGCGTCAAGCACCGAGTGGACGGCGACCTCGCGGTAGGCCCAGGGATCGCGCATCAGGCCTTCGCCAGCGGCGCGCCGGCGCGCACCACCGGCGCTTCGCGGATCGGCAGGTTGACCAGGGCGGCTGCGAGCGCCAGCGCGATGTCGGCGTACCACATCCAGCTGTAGTCGCCGAAACGGACAAAGGACAGGCCGCCCAGCCAGGCGCCGAAGAAGCCGCCGATCTGGTGCGACAGCAGGGTCAGGCCGAACAGGGTCGCCAGGTAGCGCGTGCCGAACAGTTTGCCGACCAGGCCGGCGGTAGGCGGCACCGTCGCCAGCCAGGTAAAGCCGAGCGCGGCCGCGAGGATATAGAAAGTCCAGGCGGTCTTCGGCGCCATCAGGTAGACCGCGATGATCAGCGCACGGCTGAAGTACATCAGGGCCAGCAGGTTTTTCATGCGATAGCGTGTCGACAGCGCGCCGGCACTCAGGCTGCCGGCGATATTGAACAGGCCGATCAGCCCCAGCGCCGTGCCCGCCACGCCGACCGGCAGGCCGCACAGCGCCACTTCGCCCGGCAGGTGGGTCACGAGGAAAGCGATATGGAAACCGCAGGTGAAGAAACCGGCGTGCAGGCACAGGTAACTGCGGTCGCGCAGCGCTTCGCGCAGCTGCTGGGTCAGGCCGATGCCCACGACCGGGGCCGCCCCCGCCGCGGCCACCGTCGGCTGCGTGGCCTTGCGGCCGCGCATCAGCCAGGCCAGCGGAATGGTCAGCAAGGTGGTGGCCGCCATCGTGAACATGGCGATGATCCAGCCGGGTCCGGCGATCAGGAATTGCATCAGCGGCGAGAACACGAACTGGCCGAAGGAGCCGCCGGCATTGATGAAGCCGGATGCAAAGGGCCGGCGCGCGGGCGGCAGGCGCTGGGCGGTGGCGCCGATCAGGATCGAGAAGCTGCCCGCCCCGGCGCCCGCGGCCGAGAGCACGCCCATGGTCAGCAGCAGGCCCCATTCGGAACTGACGAAGGGCGTGGCCGCCAGTCCGCCGGCCAGCAGCAGCGCGCCCAGCACGATCACGCGCGCCGGGCCGTACTTGTCGGCAATGGCGCCGAAGACCGGCTGCGAGGCACCCCACATGAACTGGCCGATCGCCAGCGCGAAGCTGATCGAGGCCACGCCCAGGCCGGTGGCCGTGTTCAGCGGCGACAGGAACAGGCCGGTCGTCAGGCGCGCGCCCATCGTAATCATGAGGATCGCGCTGGCGGCAAGGATCAGGAGCCAGGCGGCGCGTGGCGACATCTCGGTGTGGGTGTTCATCATCATCCCGTTTTATTTTTGCCGCGTGCACACGCATGCGGATTGGAATGAGAGTTTAACAACGAAACGCGGGCTTTGCTGGAGCCCCCTGCTTATGGCTGCCCGGTGTCCGGTATGGCTGTGCTGATATCGGACAAACGGATAGCGGGATCGAAAATGGAACTGGGCGATCCAACGATACGTAGCGGCCATGCCGTCCGATGGCCAGCCCCCTATTGGCACCCTCGGCCCATCTCACCAGAAAGCTTCACCCATATGCACGAGCAAACAACAAGGGCAGCCGTGACGAGAAGACCACAGGCTGGTTCCGCGTATGCCGGTCCAGGTGGTCCGCCGCGCGATCCGATTGACACCGCTTTACGACGCGGAGACGATGACAACATGGAACCGAGAATCGCAAGGCTGGAAGGATTTGCCGACGAGTGCCGCCGCGACCTGCGTTGCGTGGATGTGCGCCTGACGAAGATCGACACCGTGACCGACGGGCTTGCCAGCCACTCGGCGATAAAGGCCGACGTCGCGCAGCTTGAGTCCACGCTGATCAAGTGGTTTCTTGGCACCGCCACGGCCATTGCCGGGCTGGCGTTTGCGGCTGCGAAACTCCTGCATTGAGTGTCGCAGCACCGGCCCGACGGCAACGACCCTGTACCTGCGGGGAGCGAGGTGCCGGACATTCCGGCGCCGGTCGGCGCGCTTACGCTGCCCGGATCAGCATCGCCACCGCTTCGGCCGCCATGCCCTCTTCCCGGCCCAGGTAGCCGAGCTTTTCGTTGGTCTTGGCCTTGATGTTGACCTGTTGCGGCGACACGCCCAGGTCCTCGGCGATGCGCGAGACCATGTGCGGAATATGCGGCGCCATCTTCGGTTGCTGGGCGATGATGGTGGCGTCGACATTGCCGATCGTGTAGCCGGTGGCGACGACGCGCGTCGCTGCTTCGCGCAGCAAAACGCGCGAGTCGGCGCCGGCGAACATCGGGTCGGTGTCGGGGAAATGCTTTCCGATATCGCCCAGGGCGGCGGCCCCGAGCAGCGCGTCGATGATCGCGTGCAGCAGCACGTCGGCGTCGGAGTGGCCGAACAGGCCCAGGCGATGCGGGATGGTCACGCCGCCGACGATGAGTTTGCGCCCTTCGACCAGGCGGTGGCAGTCATAGCCGGTGCCGATGCGAAATGGCGGGGTCGGGTTATAGGATGCGAGTGCCATGGTGTGCTTACAATAATTCGGGTTGGGCCGTGGCCAGGTACATTTCGGCGATGCGCACGTCCGAAGGCAGCGTCACCTTCATGTTGCGCGGATGGCCTTCGACGAGCTTCGGCGACAGGCCGAGTGCTTCGACGGCGGAGGCGTCGTCGGTGATCTGGTTCGGGTCGCGCGCGGCCGACAGGGCCTCGCGCAGCAGCTTGTAGCGAAACATCTGCGGCGTCTGGGCCAGCCACAGGCCTTCGCGCGCAACGGTACTGAGGGTACCGAGTTCGCCGCCGATGCTGCGCTTGACGGTGTCGACCACCGGCAGGGCCAGCAGGCCGCCGACCGGGTGTTCGCCGGTCGTCGTGATCAGCTTCTCGATCAGCGCTTCGTCGAGGCCGGGGCGGGCGGCGTCGTGCACCAGCACCCAGTCGTTCTCGCGCAGCGTCGGCGCCAGGGCCGCGAGGCCGTTGCGCACGGATTCCATGCGCGTTGCGCCGCCGCAGCGCAGTACGGTCACGCCGTGGCTGGGCACGATGCTGTCGATGATGGGGTCGTCCGCACTGACCACGACATACGTGTGCGCGATCAGTTCGCTGAACAGGAAAGCATCGATGGCATGGCGCAGCATCGGCTTGCCGCCGATTTTCAGGTATTGCTTCGGTCCGCTCGCGGCCATGCGCGCCCCGACGCCGGCGGCGGGGATCAGGGCGAAATAGCGTGGTGCCTGGGAATTCATGTTCTTCGTTTACTCTTTGCCGGTCTAATAAGAGACTGTACCTCACCTGCGCAAACTTTGCCGAGACGCGCGTACTCTTGCGGCGTGTCGATTGCGGCCTGTAAACGCTCCACTTTCGCCATCTCGTTTTTGATGAACGGCATCCAGCCGGTGTCGACTTCGCGCTGCAACAAATTGCGTACCTGGCCCGCCGGGGCGTACAGCGGCTTGCCCTGGAAGCGGCGCGCCAGCGCGTCGCCGACGACCTTCTCGGCCTGCGGCAGGTACTTCAGGTAGACATCGAGATGGCGCATTTCGTGCGCTAGGATTTCGCGGTAGGAGCAGGTGCCGGGGGCGAACTCGCGCCCGACGTACACGACGATGGGCAGGTAGCTCAGCTTGATGTCGAGCCGCGGCGCCACGCATTCGTAGCCGGTGGCCGGGTCGGTGAGCATGCGGCCCTCGACCTTGACGCCGACCCGGGATTCGGTGCGGGTCAGCCCCAGCACATAACTGCCGGGCGCGCGCTCGCCCTTCATGGCGGAGAGCCCGTGGAAGGAATAGCTGTTGTCGACCCGGTAGCCGTTCTGGTTCGAGCGCATGACCGAGACGCTTTGTCCGATCGTGTCCTCGCAGCGCGCCTGGAAGGCGGTGCGCGCGCTCGCCGGGGCGAGGTCGAACATCAAGGACAGCGCAAACAACCATTTCATGGCTTCAGGCGGGCGACCAGGTCCCGTCCACGATCTTCTCGAGCCAGAAGGCGCCGATGATGGTTTTTACGTCGGTCACCTGCCCCGCCTTGACCATCTCCATCAGTTCCGGCACGGTGGCGGTAAAGGTTTCGAGGAACTCGCCTTCGTCGAGCTTCGCTTCGCCGGCGGTGAGGCCGCGTGCCAGGTACAGTTCCAGGTGTTCGTCCGAATACGCGATCGCATTGTGGATGGTGCAGACGAAGCGCCAGTCGGTCGCCGTATAGCCCGTTTCCTCTTCCAGTTCGCGCTTGGCGCAGGCGAGATGGTCTTCGCCCGGATCGATTTTACCGGCCGGGAATTCGACGAAGACGCGGTCGTTCGGATAGCGGAACTGGCGTTCGAGCAGCACGCGGCCGTCGTCCAGCAGCGGCAGGATCACGACCGCGCCTGGATGGCGGATGTATTCGCGGTGCGAGATGCTGCCGTCAGGCAGTTGAATGCGGTCGCGCGAGACTTTGAGGAACTTGCCGTCGTAGGCAACTTCGCCGTCGAGGCGGATTTCCTTCAGATGCGAATCCATGGGACTCCTGTGTAGAGCGTTGATCGGACAATCAGCGGCGCTTACGCAGGTACCTTACAACGAATCCCGGAAACGCCAGCACGAGGAACAGGCAGCCGGTGACCGCATAGAATTCCCAGCCCTGGGCAAACACATTGCCGATGCGGGATTCGAGCAGGTAGCCGACGAGGCCGACGAGGAAGTATAGAACAAGGAGCTCGAGCAGGCGCGCAAGGAAGGGCTTGGTGCGCGCCTGGCCGGTTTGCGCTGGCTTCAGGGAAACGAAGCCGAACACGCGCTCGTTCGCAAACGGAAGGTTGGCCGCGATGAACGCGACGGCAACCACGATCCAGCTTGCGAACGAGACGTCCATCAGTCGATCAGGACTTGAGGGTCAGCTGCATCGCGTGCAGGCAGACCGCCAGCAGCGTACCCGGCATCAGGCCCAGCAGGACGACGGCGATACCGTTCACCGACAGCACGACACGCATGTCGAACGGGGTGGCGATCGCACTGGTATCGGCGGCTTCGTCGAACCAGATCGTCTTGACGATGCGCAGGTAGTAGAACGCGCCGATCAGCGAGAACATCACCGCGACCACCGCCAGCCAGACGGCGCCGGTATTCGCGATGGCCTGCAGCACTGCCCACTTGGCCATGAAGCCCATCATCGGCGGCACGCCGGCCAGCGAGAACATCAGGATCGTCATGACGACTGCGAACCATGGCGCGCGGCGGCCCAGGCCCTTGAAGTCGGCGATCTGCTCGGCTTCGAAGCCCGAACGCGCCAGCATCATGATCAGGCCGAAACTGCCCAGGGTCGTCAGCACATAGGTGATCGAGTAGTACATCGCCGAGCTGTAGGCGGCGCCCATGTTCGAACGGTCGTCGCCGACCACGCCGGCCAGCATGCCCAGCAGCACGAAGCCCATCTGTGCAATGGTCGAGTACGCCAGCATGCGCTTGATGTTGGTCTGGGCGATTGCGGTCAGGTTACCGATGGCCAGCGACAGCACGGCCAGCACCAGCAGCATCTGCTGCCAGTCGTAGGCGAAACTGCCCAGGCCTTCGACCAGGATGCGGATCACCATGGCGAACGAAGCGAGCTTCGGCGCACCGCCCAGCAGCAGGGTCACTGCCGTCGGGGAACCCTGGTAGACGTCCGGCACCCACATGTGGAAGGGCACCGCGCCCAGCTTGAAGGCCATGCCGGCCACCAGGAACACCAGGCCGAACACGAGGATCGTGCTGTTCGCGCCGGTCGAGGCGGCGGCGGCGATTTGCGGCAGGTTCAGGGCACCGGTGGCGCCGTAGATCATCGAGATACCGTAGAGCATGAAGCCCGAGGCCAGCGAACCGAGGATGAAGTATTTCATCGACGCTTCGGTCGAGGTCGCGTGGTCACGGCGCAGGGCCACCAGCGCGTACAGCGACAGCGACATCAGTTCCAGGCCCAGGTAGATCGACAGCATGCTGTTACCGGAGATCATGATCATCTGGCCCAGCATCGAGAACAGCGCGAGCACATAGAACTCGCCGCCCAGGTTACCCGAGAGCATGCCGCGATCCGTGGCGTACTGGCGCGAATACACGAGCGTGATACCGACCGCGAGGTAGGTGAACAGCTTCAGCAGGTCCGACATCGGATCGGCCACGTACATGCCGTTGAAGGTGTAGACGGTGGCGCCGTTGACGAAGTCCGAACCGGTGATGACCGCGCAGCCGGCCACGGTCAGCAGCGACAGGTAATAGGTCACGTTGCGGCGCGTGCCCTTAAGGTACATGTCGATCAGCAGGATCGCGGAAGCCGCGATCAGGAGAAATACTTCGGCGTAGACCGGCACCAGGTTGGTGTCGATAGCCGGCAATAAAGTGTTATTCATGGCGTTGAGTTCGATTTAGTGTGGCAGCTTGCTGACGGACACATGCTGCAGCAGATCGGCCACCGAAGTTTGCAGGGTCTCGGCAATCGGCGCCGGATACAGGCCCATGTACAGCGTGGCGATTGCCAGCACCGCCAGGATCGCGAATTCGCGCTTGTTCAGGTCGACCAGTTCGGCGACGTGCTTGTTGCCGATCGGACCGAACACGACGCGCTTGACCATCCACAGCGAGTAGGCGGCGCCCAGGATCAGCGCGGTGCCCGATGCCAGGCCGGTCCAGAAGTTGAACTGCACCGAAGCCAGGATGACCATGAATTCGCCGATGAAGCCCGAGGTGGCCGGCAGGCCGGCATTCGCCATCGAGAACAGCACGGCAAAGGCGGCGAACTTCGGCATCGTGTTGACGACCCCGCCGTAGTCGGCGATTTCACGCGAGTGCATGCGGTCGTAGAGCACGCCGATGCACAGGAACATCGCGCCCGACACGAAGCCGTGCGAGATCGACTGCATCAGGCCGCCCTGCACGCCCATCTCGTTGAAGATGAAGAAGCCGAGGGTGACGAAGCCCATGTGGGCGATCGACGAATAGGCGACCAGTTTCTTCATGTCCTTCTGGACCAGCGCGACGAGGCCGATGTAGATCACGGCGATCAGCGACAGCACGATGACGACCGGCGCCAGGTAGTGCGAGGCGTCCGGGGTGATCGGCAGCGAAAAACGCAGGAAACCGTAGGCGCCCAGCTTCAGCATGATCGCGGCCAGCACGACGGAACCGCCGGTCGGCGCTTCCACGTGGGCATCCGGCAGCCAGGTGTGCACCGGCCACATCGGCACCTTCACGGCGAAGGCCATGAAGAAGGCGATGAAGATCAGGATCTGTTCCTTCATGCCCAGCGGCTGCATGTGCCATTTCTGGATGTCGAAGGTGCCCGAGACGTTGTACAGGTAGATGATCGCGACCAGGGTCAGCAGCGAGCCGAAGAACGTGTACAGGAAGAATTTAAACGCCGCGTACACGCGGTTCGGGCCACCGAAGACGCCGATGATGATGAACATCGGGATCAGGGTCGCTTCGAAGAAGAAGTAGAACAGCAGGCCGTCGAGCGAAGCGAACACGCCGATCATCAGGCCCGACAGCAGCAGGAAGGAACCCATGTACTGGGAAACGCGTTCCTGGATCACTTCCCATGCCGCCACGATGACGATGATGTTGATGAAGGCCGTCAGCGGAATGAACCACAGCGACAGGCCGTCGACACCGAGACGGTAGAAGATGTTGAAGGCGCCGATCCAGGGCGTGACTTCATAGAACTGCATGCCGTGGGCGGCATTGTCGAAGTGCGTGATCAGCGGAATCGTCGGCAGGAAGCTGACGACCGCGCCGACCAGCGACAGCATGCGGGCAAAGCCCGGGTTCTTGTCGCGCCCCACGGCGAGCACGAGCACGCCGAACAGGACCGGGAGCCAGATTGCCAGGCTCAGGTAAGGAGGAAATGTAGAGATCGTGGACTGCATCATTTGTCTTTTTCTTTGCCTGTGATTAGCGCCAGAACGGGAAGAAATACACCAGGGTCGCCATGATGCCGACGATCATCACAAACGCGTAGTGATAGATGTAACCAGTCTGGAAGGTGCGGGTCATCAGCGAGAACCAGCCGACCAGCTTGGCCGAACCGTTGACCAGCAGGCCATCGATCAGCGCGCGGTCGCCTGCCTGCCACAGTCCGGTACCGACGGCGCGGGCGCCGCCGGCAAACACGGCCTGGTTGAACTTGTCCATGTAGTACTTGTTGTCCAGCA
This sequence comes from Massilia sp. LXY-5, assembly GCF_059801075.1. Classification (NCBI taxonomy): domain Bacteria; kingdom Pseudomonadati; phylum Pseudomonadota; class Betaproteobacteria; order Burkholderiales; family Oxalobacteraceae; genus Massilia; species Massilia sp. LXY-5. The sequence continues at coordinate 573,346 of NZ_JBNNEH010000002.1, read as the reverse complement.
GCGTGTGCAGGAACTTGAACTTGTTGTAGAACCAGGCAGGAACGCGCGGGTTGACCATGTAGCAGTAGTAGGCCAGGACCACGCCGGCCAGGGCCAGCCAGAACGGAGCCGAGGTCAGGCCGTGGGTGGCCATGCCGACCGCGCCGTGGAATTCTTCACGCAGGACTTCCATCGCAGGGTGGTTTTCGCCGACCGTGATGACGCCCTTGAAGAAGTCGCCATGCAGCATCGGACCGATGGCCAGGAAACCGATGATCACCGACGGGATCGCCAGCAGCACCAGCGGCAGGGTCACGACCCATGGCGACTCGTGCGGCTTCTGGCCCGGGGCCAGGCCGTGGTGGCCGTGGTCTTCCTCGTGCTGCGGCTCCGAATCGTGGCCAGCCAGCGGATCTTCGATGCCATGGCCATGCTTGTCATGGGCGTGCGCATCGTGTGCATGGTGGTCATGATGGTCGTGAGCATGCGCCTTGCCGAAACGCTCTTCCCCGTGGAACACCAGGAAGTACATGCGGAAGGAGTAGAAGGCGGTGACGAAGACGCCAGCCAGCACGGCGAAGTAGGCGAAGTGCGCACCCGGGATGTTCGACGCGTGCACCGCTTCGATGATCGAGTCCTTTGAATAGAAACCGGCGAAGAACGGGGTACCGATCAGGGCCAGCGAGCCAAGCAGCGAAGTGATCCAGGTGATCGGCATGTACTTGCGCAGGCCGCCCATGTTGCGCATGTCCTGGTCGTGGTGCATGCCGATGATGACCGAACCGGCGCCCAGGAACAGCAGTGCCTTGAAGAATGCGTGGGTCATCAGGTGGAACACGGCGACCGAGTAGGCCGAGGCGCCCAGGGCCACGGTCATGTAGCCCAGCTGCGACAGCGTGGAATAAGCGACCACGCGCTTGATGTCGTTCTGGATGATGCCCAGGAAGCCCATGAACAGCGCGGTGATGGCGCCGATGACGATGACGAACGAGAGTGCGCCGTCCGACAGCTCGAACAGCGGCGACATGCGCGCCACCATGAAGATGCCGGCGGTAACCATCGTCGCGGCGTGGATCAGTGCCGAGATCGGGGTCGGGCCTTCCATCGAGTCAGGCAGCCAGACGTGCAGCGGGAACTGCGCCGACTTGCCCATCGCGCCGATGAACAGGCAGATGCAGGCGGCGGTCAGCAGCGGCCAGCCGATGCCGGGCACGGTCATGGCGACCAGCTTGTCCGCTTGCGCGAAGGTTTCGCCGTAGTGCATCGTGCCCGAGGCGGCCAGCAGCAGGCCGATACCGAGGATGAAGCCGAAGTCGCCGACGCGGTTGACCAGGAAGGCCTTCATGTTGGCGAAGATCGCGGTCGGACGGGTGTACCAGAAGCCGATCAGCAGATACGACACCAGGCCCACCGCTTCCCAGCCGAAGAACAGCTGCAGGAAGTTGTTCGACATGACCAGCATCAGCATCGCGAAGGTGAACAGCGAGATGTACGAGAAGAAGCGGTTGTAGCCGTCGTCTTCCGCCATGTAGCCGATCGTGTAGATGTGCACCATCAGGGAGACCGAGGTCACCACGCACATCATCATTGCCGACAGCGCGTCGATCTGGAAGCCGACCGCCAGTTTGATGGTGCCGACCTGCATCCAGGTGTAGATATCCTGGTTGAAGGTGGCGCCGTCCAGTACTGCCATCAGCGTCATCACGGAGATGACCAGTGCGATCGCCACGCCCAGGATGGTCGCCGTATGCGACACCTTGCGTCCGACCACGTTACCCAAAAACTTGGTACCCAGCAGGCCGGCGATTGCCGATCCTGCCAGCGGCGCCAGCGGCACCGCAAGTAAGAGTGAGGAAGAGAGTTGCCCCGCCATGTTGAACCTTAATCGTTATTGTTTAGCCGAGACCGATCAGCCCTTGAGGCTGTCGAGGTCTTCCACATTGATCGTGTCCAGGTTACGGAACAGGACCACCAGGATCGCCAGGCCGATCGCCGATTCGGCGGCCGCGACGGTCAAAATGAAGAACACGAAGATCTGGCCCGCCGCATCACCGAGGTAATGCGAGAAGGCGATGAAGTTCAGGTTCACCGCCAGCAGCATCAGTTCGATGGCCATCAGCAGGATGATGATGTTCTTCCGGTTCAGGAAGATACCGACGATCGAGATCGCGAACAGGATCGCGCCCAGGACCAGGTAGTGTGCGAGCGATAAAGTCACGAGTTCTGCTCCTTGTTCTGCGCCGAGGCTGCAGCCGCGGCTGCAACGGATGCCTCGTCGATGGCGCGCTGGTTCACCGACTCCATCTTGACGATGCGCAGGCGGTCGTTACGCTGGACGCGCACGGCGGCGCCCGGGTCGATGGCCTTGCTGTCCTTGCGCTTGCGCAGGGTCAGCGAGACGGCGGCGATGATACCCACCAGCAGGATCACGGCGGCGATCTCGAAGCCGTAGATGTATTTGGTGTAGATCAGGCGACCCAGCTCTTTCGTGCCGCCGATGTTCAGCGCGGCCGCTTCCGGCGTCTGGGTAAAGCCGCTGTAGCCGTTCCACAGCACCAGCGCCATTTCGATGACGACCACGGCGCCGATCAGCAAGGCCAGCGGCAGGTAGCCGAGGAAGCCTTCGCGCATGCGGTCGATATTAATGTCGAGCATCATGACGACGAACAGGAACAGCACCATGACGGCGCCGACATAGACCAGCACCAGCACGATGGCGAGGAACTCGGCCTTCAGCAGCAGCCAGATGCCGGCGGCGTTGAAGAAGGCGAGCACGAGGAACAGCGCGGCGTGCACCGGGTTCTTCGCGGTGATGACGCGCAGCGCGGACAGCACCATTACGGCCGCAAAGACGTAGAACAACACAGTTGTGAATTGCATGACTGAGGGTACCTTTTCTTGTTAACGGTACTTGGCGTCGGCCGCGCGGGCGGCAGCGATGTCGGCTTCGTAACGGTCGCCCACGGCCAGCAGCATCTCTTTGGTGTAATAGAGATCGCCGCGCTTTTCGCCGTGGTATTCCAGCACGTGGGTCTCGACGATCGAGTCGACCGGGCAGGACTCTTCGCAGAAGCCGCAGAAGATGCACTTGGTCAGGTCGATGTCGTAGCGCGTGGTACGGCGGGTGCCGTCTTCGCGCTGCGCCGACTCGATCGTGATGGCCATGGCCGGGCACACCGCTTCGCACAGTTTGCAGGCGATGCAGCGCTCTTCCCCGTTCGGGTAGCGGCGCAGCGCGTGCAGGCCGCGGAAGCGGTTCGACATCGGCGTCTTTTCTTCCGGATACTGCACCGTGATCTTGCGCGACAGGGCGTACTTGCCCGTCAGGGCCAGACCCTTGAACAGTTCGGACAGCATCAGGCTGCCGAGGATTTCTTTAATTCGGTTCATTTGAATGCGCTTCCTTACTTCCAGATATTCCAGGACGTCTGCATGACGCCGGCGACGAGCACCAGCCAGACCAGCGTGATTGGAATGAAGACTTTCCAGCCCAGGCGCATGATCTGGTCATAGCGGTAACGCGGGAAGGTGCCGCGGACCCAGACCATCATCGAGACCAGCAGGAACATCTTCACGAACAGCCAGAAGAAGCCGCCGAAGGCGCCGCCGAATTCCAGGATCGCGAACGGTGCGTGCCAGCCGCCCAGGAACATGATCGATGCCAGGGTCGCGATCAGGATCATGTTGGCGTATTCGGCCAGCATGAACATCGCGTAGGACATGCCCGAGTACTCGACCATGTGGCCGGCGACGATCTCCGACTCGCCTTCCACCACGTCGAACGGATGGCGGTTGCATTCGGCCAGGCCCGAGACGAAATAGATGACGAACAGCGGCAGCAGCGGCAGCCAGTTCCACGAGAACAGGTTCAGGCCGTGACTCGCAGCCATGCCGACGGCCTGGCCGGCGACGATGTCCGAGAAATTCAGGCTGCCCGAGACCATCAGCACCACGACCATCACGAAACCCATCGGGATTTCATACGAAATCATCTGGGCCGAGGCGCGCATGGCGCCCATGAACGAGTACTTCGAGTTCGAAGACCAGCCGGCGATGATGATGCCGTAGACTTCGATCGAGGTGATCGCCAGCAGCAGCAGCAGGCCTGCGTTGACGTTGGCCAGCGCGGCGTCCGGGCCGAAAGGCACGACCGACCAGGCGGCCAGCGCCGGCATGATCGTCATGATCGGGCCCAGCACGAACAGCTTGGTGGTGGCTTTCGCAGGGATCACGATCTCCTTGAGCAGCAGCTTCAAGGCATCGGCGATCGGCTGCAGCAGGCCCAGGGGACCCACGCGGTTCGGACCGACGCGGATCTGGATCCAGCCGATCAGCTTACGTTCCCACAGGGTGGCGTAAGCGACCAGGCCCATCAGCGGCAGCAGCACGCACAGGATCTTGATCACGGTCCAGATGACAGGCCAGACTGGTGCGATCGGGCTGGTCGCGCCGAGCGTGTAGAAATTATCGATAAAACCGGGCGTTGCCATTACTTGCCCTCCCCTGCTTTTTCAACGGTGATGGCGCCGAACATCGCGCCGAGACTAGCGGTGGCCGGATGCGCGGCGGCGACACGCACGACGTTCCCCGGCAGGCGGGCGTCGATGTCGGCGACCAGCAGCGCGCTGCCATTGCCTTGCGTGACCTTGACGACGTCGCCGGCGACCACGCCCAGCTTTTCAGCCAGCGCCTTCGGCAGGCGAGCCAGCGGCTGCTGGCCGTCGGCCGTACGCAGCAGCGGTTCCGAACGGCGCGCGATGGCGTCGGCGAAATAGATCGGCACGTCGGCCAGGCGCTGGAGCGAACCCGACTCTTCCGAGCGCGAAGCCGCCGACGGGGCCAGCTTGGCCACGTTGTTCAGCTTGCCCGACAGATCGGTCACACCCTTGCCCAGCGCTTCGTCGCGGATCGATTCGGCGGTGTCGTAGTCAAAACCTTGCAGGCCGAGCAGGTTGCCCAGCACGCGCAGCACTTTCCAGGCCGGACGGGTCTCGCCCAGCGGTTTCACGGTGCCGTTGAAGCTCTGTGCACGGCCTTCGCAGTTCACGAAGGTACCGGCGGTCTCGCTGAACGGCGAGATCGGCAGCAGCACGTCGGCGTAGTCCATGCCATGCTTGAACGGCGACATGGCGACGACCATCTCGGCACCGGCCAATGCGGCGACTGCCTGCTGCGGATTCGCAGCGTCCAGTTCCGGCTCGGCGTTAAGCAATACATAAGCTTTCTTCGGTACGCTGAACAGGTCGACATTGCTGGTGGCGCCCACCAGGTAGCCGCCGACCGTGTTCGCCGCCTCGACGAAGGAGCCGAATTTGGCGCCGACGGCATTGGCGATCCACTGCGCAGCCGCGTGGATCTGCGATGCCTGCGGGTGGTGCGATGCGGCGTTACCCAGCAGCACGGCGCCCGGCAGGTCGCCGTCGATGGCAACCAGCGAAGCGGCGATGGCTTTCGCCACGTCGCCTGCCTGTACGTTCTCGAAGCCGCTTGGCGCCGCGACGTTCTTGGCGGCGGCAACGGCGGCCACGACCTCCGACAGCACGGCCAGCCAGTCGGTCGGCGCGGCGATCAGCTTATTTGCGGTCGGGATCAGGTTGTCCTCGTCCGAACCATGCAGGATCGACAGCTTGGCGCCGGCCTTGACGGCGGTACGCAGGCGGGTCGCGACCAGCGGGTGGTCCTTGCGCAGGAAGGAACCGATGACGAAGGCGCGCTTCAGGGTCGACAGCTCGGCGATCGGCATGCCCAGCCATGGGGTGACGGAACCGTCCAGGGCGAAATCGCTCTGGCGCAGGCGGAAGTCGACGGCATTCACGCCGAAGCCGCGCATGGCTTTGTTCAGCAGGAACAGTTCTTCGACGGTCGAGTGCGCGGTCGCAACGGCCGCGATGCTGTCCGCACCGTGCTCGTGGCGAATGTTGCGCAGGCCATGGGCCACGTATTCCAGCGCCGTCTGCCAGTCGGTTTCCTGCCACTGCCCGCCCTGCTTGATCATCGGATTGATCAGGCGGTCGGCATTGTCCAGGGCTTCATACGAGAAGCGGTCCTTGTCCGACAGCCAGCATTCGTTGATGTTCTCGTTTTCCAGCGGCAGCACGCGCATGACTTTGCCGCCCTTGACCTGGACGATCAGGTTGGTACCGAGCGAATCGTGCGGCGAGACCGACTTGCGGCGCTGCAGCTCCCACGGACGTGCGGAATAACGGAAAGGCTTCGAGGTCAGTGCGCCGACCGGGCACAGGTCAATCATGTTGCCCGACACTTCAGAGTCGACGGTCTTGCCGACGAAGGTCGTGATTTCCGAGTGCTCGCCGCGGCCCAGCATGCCGAATTCCATGACGCCGGCCACTTCCTGGCCGAAACGCACGCAACGGGTGCACTGGATGCAGCGGCTCATCTCTTCCATCGAGATCAGCGGGCCGGCCTCTTTCGGGGTCACGACGCGCTTTTCTTCGTTGTAGCGCGACTCGCCCTTGCCGTAACCGACAGCCAGGTCCTGCAGCTGGCACTCGCCGCCCTGGTCGCAGATCGGGCAATCGAGCGGGTGGTTAATCAGGAGGAATTCCATCACCGACTTCTGCGCCGCCACAGCCTTGTCGCTGTGGGTGCGCACGATCATGCCCGGCGACACAGGCGTGGCGCAGGCAGGCATCGGCTTCGGTGCCTTCTCGACTTCCACGAGGCACATGCGGCAGTTCGCTGCGATCGACAATTTCTTGTGATAGCAGAAGTGCGGGATATAGGTCCCGAGTTTGTTTGCGGCGTCCATCACCATGGAACCTGGTGCGACTTCGACTTTTTTGCCGTCTAATTCAATTTCAACCATTTGATCGTTACCTGACCTGGCTTAAAGGTATGCGGGCACCAAGCATTGCTTGTGCTCGATGTGATGAATGAATTCCTCACGGAAGTTCTTGATCATGGCTTCCACCGGCATCGCGGCGGCTTCGCCGAGTGCGCAGATGGTGCGGCCCTTGATGTTGAACGCGACATTGTTGAGCAGCTCGATGTCTTCCGGGCGGCCCTGGCCGTTTTCGATGCGGTGGACCATGCGGTACAGCCAGCCCGTGCCTTCACGGCAAGGCGTGCACTGGCCGCAGGATTCTTCGTAGTAGAAGTAGGACAGGCGCAGCAGCGACTTGACCATGCAGCGCGTTTCGTCCATGACGATGACGGCGCCCGAACCCAGCATCGATCCCGCTTTCGCGATCGAGTCGTAGTCCATGTCCGTTTCCATCATGACTTCGCCACGGATCACCGGTGCCGACGAACCGCCTGGAATCACGGCCTTGATCTTCTTGCCGCCGCGCATACCGCCGGCCAGCTCGAGGAGTTTGGCGAACGGGGTGCCCAGCGGGATCTCGTAGTTGCCCGGACGCTCGACGTCGCCCGAGATCGAGAAGATCTTGGTGCCGCCGTTGTTCGGCTTGCCCATGCCCATGTAGTTCTCGGGGCCGACGTTCATGATGAACGGCACGGCCGCGAAGGTCTCGGTGTTGTTGATCGTGGTCGGCTTGCCGTACAGGCCGAACGACGCCGGGAAAGGCGGCTTGAAGCGCGGCTGACCCTTTTTACCTTCGAGCGACTCGAGCAATGCGGTTTCTTCGCCGCAGATGTAGGCGCCGTAGCCGTGGGCCGCATGCAGCTGGAAGTTGAATTCGCTGCCCATGATCTTGTCGCCCAGGAAGCCGGCGGCACGCGCCTCTTCCAGCGCTTCCTCGAAGCGCAGGTATTCCTGGAAGATCTCGCCGTGGATGTAGTTGTAGCCCACGGTGATGCCCATCGCGTAGGCGCCGATGGCCATGCCTTCGATCAGCGCATGCGGGTTGTAGCGGATGATGTCGCGGTCCTTGAACGTGCCCGGCTCGCCTTCGTCGGTGTTGCAGACGAGGTATTTCTGGCCAGGGAACTGGCGCGGCATGAAGCTCCACTTCAGGCCGGTCGGAAAACCGGCGCCGCCGCGGCCGCGCAGGCCCGAGGCCTTCAGGTCGGCGATGACCTGCTCTTGCGTAATGCCGCCCTCGAGGATACGGCGCAGTGCGGAATAGCCGCCGCGCTTGACGTAGTCTTCGAGATGCCAGTTTTCGCCGTTCAGATCCTTCAGGATCAGCGGATTGATGTGACGGTCGTGCAGGCTGGTCATTGCTTCGCTTCCTTCAGTTCATCCACCAGGGCGTCGATTTTCTCGTTGCTCATGAACGAGCACATGCGGTGGTTATTCACCAGCATGACCGGCGCGTCGCCGCAGGCGCCCATGCACTCGCCTTCCAGCACGGTGAACTGGCCGTCTTCGGTGGTGCCGCGGAACTCGACGCCGAGTTTTTGCATCAGGTGGTGCGCGGCGCGCTCGCCACCGGACAGCGCGCACGGCAGGTTGGTGCATACGGTGATCTTGTGCTTGCCGACCGGGCGGGTGTTGTACATGTTGTAGAAGGTCGCCACTTCCTGCACGGCGATGGCCGGCATGCCGATGTAATCGGCGACTTCCTGCATGGTGTCGGGCGACAGCCAGCCCAGTTCGACCTGGGCGTGGGCCAGCGCGGCCATCACGGCCGACTGGCGCTGGTCGGCCGGGTACTTGGCCAACTCGCGATCGATTTTTTTATAGCACTGCTCGGATAACAACATAATCTTTCTGCCTTGTGGACTTATCGGTCAATGGAGCCGAAAACGATGTCTTGGGTACCGATGATCGTGACGGCGTCGGCGATCATGTGTCCGCGTGCCATCTCGTCCAGGCTCTGCAGGTGTGCATAGTCGGGCGTGCGGATCTTCAGGCGGTACGGCTTGTTGGCGCCGTCGGAAACGATATAAATGCCGAACTCGCCCTTCGGGTGCTCGACCGCGGCATAGGCCTCGCCCGGCGGGACGTGGAAGCCTTCGGTGAACAGCTTGAAGTGGTGGATCAGCGATTCCATGTTCGACTTCATCTCTTCGCGCGCAGGCGGGACGATCTTGTGGTTGTCGATCATCACCGGACCCTGGTTCGCGCGCAGCCAGGTAATGCACTGCTTGATGATGCGGTTCGACTGGCGCATCTCTTCCATGCGGACCAGGTAGCGGTCGTAGGAGTCGCCGTTGGTGCCGACCGGGATATCGAAGTCGAGCTTGTCGTAGACGGCATAAGGCTGCGTCTTGCGCAGGTCCCAGGCCACGCCCGAACCGCGCAGCATGGCGCCGGTGAAGCCCATCGCCTTCGCATCTTCCGGCGAGACGACGCCGATGCCGACCGTACGCTGTTTCCAGATACGGTTGTCGGTCAGCAGGGTTTCGTATTCGTCGACATAGCCGTCGAAACGCTTGGTAAACGACTCGATGAAATCGAGCACCGAACCCTGGCGGTCTTCGTTCAGCGCGTCGATCGCCTTCTTCGAGCGGATGATCGATTCCTTGTGCTTCGGCATGAAGTCCGGCAGGTCGCGATACACGCCGCCCGGGCGGTAGTAGGCCGCGTGCATGCGCGCGCCCGACACCGCCTCGTAAACGTCGAACAGGTCTTCACGGTCGCGGAAGGCGTACAGGAAAGGACCCATCGCACCGATGTCGAGCGCGTGCGCGCCCAGCCACATCAGGTGGTTCAGCAGGCGCGTGATCTCGTCGAACATGACGCGGATGTATTGCGCACGGATCGGCGCTTCGACGCCGAGCAGCTTTTCGACGGCGAGGACGTAGCCGTGCTCGTTGCACATCATCGACACGTAGTCGAGGCGGTCCATGTACGGAACCGACTGCAGGTAGGTGCGGGTCTCGGCCAGCTTCTCGGTGCCGCGGTGCAGCAGGCCGATGTGCGGGTCGGCGCGCTGGATCACTTCGCCGTCGAGTTCCAGCACCAGGCGCAGCACGCCGTGCGCTGCCGGGTGCTGTGGACCAAAGTTCAGGGTGTAATTCTTAAGCTCAGCCATTATTTCATCCCGTAGGTTTCTTCGCGGATCACGCGCGGAATGTTTTCACGCGGCTCGATCGTCACGGGTTGGTAGATCACGCGCTTCTGCTCGGGGTCGTAGCGCATTTCGACATAGCCCGAAATCGGGAAGTCCTTGCGGAACGGGTGGCCGATGAAGCCGTAGTCGGTCAGGATGCGGCGCAGGTCGCCGTGACCGTCGAACAGGATGCCGAACAGGTCGAAGGCTTCGCGCTCGTACCAGTTGGCGGCACGCCAGATCGGGGTAATCGATTCCACGATCGGCATTTCGTCGTCAGGGCAGAACACGCGCACGCGCACGCGCCAGTTGTTCGCCAGCGACAGCAGGTGGGTAGTGACTGCATAGCGCGGGCCGTCATACGTGCCTTCGCCATACTGGGAATAATCGACGCCGCAGAGGTCGATCATTTCTTCGAATGCGAGGGTCGGATCGTCGCGCAGGGTCTGCATCGCCTTGATGTAGTCGGCGGCCTTGACCACCACGGTCACTTCGCCGAGCGCGGCCGAAATGGCGGCGCCCTCGCCCAGTGCTTTTTCCAGGGCGAGCTGGAGGACTTCGAGTTTTGTCGTCATGGTGAATCCGGCAGTGTTAACGCGCGATGGTGTTGGTGCGCTTGATCTTGTTCTGCAGCTGCATGATTCCGTACAGCAGAGCTTCAGCCGTCGGCGGGCAGCCCGGCACGTAGACGTCGACCGGCACGATGCGGTCGCAGCCGCGCACCACCGAGTACGAGTAGTGGTAGTAGCCGCCGCCGTTGGCGCAGGAACCCATCGAAATGACCCAGCGCGGCTCGGCCATCTGGTCATAGACCTTGCGCAGCGCCGGCGCCATCTTGTTGCACAGCGTGCCGGCGACGATCATCACGTCGGACTGGCGCGGCGATGGACGGAACACAATGCCGAAGCGGTCGAGGTCATAGCGGGCTGCGCCCACATGCATCATCTCGACCGCGCAGCAGGCCAGGCCGAACGTCATCGGGAACATCGACCCGGTGCGTGCCCAGTTGATCAGCTTATCGGCTGTGGTGGTAATGAAACCTTCGTTTAGAACGCCTTCATGAATAGCCATGGCTTATTCCCAATCAAGGGCACCTTTCTTCCAGATGTACCAGAAGCCGACGATGAATTCGGCGATAAACACCATCATCGTGACGAAGCCGGCCCAGCCCAGTTCACGCATGGAGACGCCCCATGGGAAGAAAAATGCCGTTTCCAGATCAAACAAAATAAAGAGAATCGCGACCAGATAGTACCGGACGTCGAATTTCATGCGCGCGTCTTCGAAGGCTTCGAAGCCGCATTCATATGGGGAGAGCTTGGCAGCGTCAGGGCGCTGTGGCCCGAGCAGATAGCCGAGCACCTGGGGAGCAACGCCGACACCGACGCCGATCAGGATGAAGAGAAGAACGGGGAAGTAATTTTCGAGGTTCACGATGGAGCCTATTTGAACGATCGCGTTAATGAAACCACTGCATGCCTGCAGCGCCGTATCGCGCAATCCTGGCTGTAAAGCACTTGCCCGTAAATAAATGTGTTTTTGGCTGGCAAAACTCACATGCATTTCCGGCCAAGGACTTAGCCTGCCACCAGGACCGTACGACTGATCCTCGTAAAAAAGCCAGCTCAGGCATGAGAGCAATTGCTCGTTTGCCCTTGCTGGCTTTTTCTGTATCTTGGTGCCGACGGCGAGACTCGAACTCGCACAGCTTGCGCCACTACCCCCTCAAGATAGCGTGTCTACCAATTTCACCACGTCGGCTGGAGACCAGTATTCTACCCTGCTTTAGCACCTTTTTTCAATGCTCAAATTGATGCATCGCAAGAAAAAACAGGGAATTTCTCAAACTTTCTTTCACTAGCCTGTCGAAAGGCGGGGCGAAAGCAGTTCAAGATCCAGACCAGCGCCGAGGTCGCGGCGCGGCTGGGGCAGTTCAAGGGAACGACGATCTTGCGACCGCCCGCGCAAGCGACTCGAAGAGCCCGCTCGCGCAAACAAACGAAACGACGATTACTTCTGCGTTGCCGGAGCAGCCGGGGTCGGCTGCGGGGCCGGTGCCGGCGATACGGTGGCAGGCACGGTCTCGGCAGGACCCGGCGGCACGTCGGCCGTCGGCGCGGCAGGAACACCCGCGGTCGGCGCAGGCGCATCGGCCGGTGGCGTCGTCGTTGCCGGCACACCCTTGGCCGGTGCCGCCATGCGCTCCATCACGCCGCCGCTTGGCACTGCGCCAGGCGTACGGTTGTTGCCCATGTAGGCCAGCGACAGGGTCGCGGCGAAGAAGATGGCTGCGGCCACCGCGGTCGATTTCGACAGGAAGTTCGACGAACCGCTGGCGCCGAACAGGCTGCCCGATGCGCCGGAACCGAAGGCGGCGCCCATGTCGGCGCCCTTACCGTGCTGCAGCAGCACCAGGCCGATGATGGCCAGCGCCGAGATGACCTGCACGACAACCACAAGATTGAACAACACGTTCATTACAGTTCCATTCCAAGTTTAACTACGTTGCAAATTCTGAATTTCTACGTCGTCGCTTATGCTGCCGCTTTTACGCTGCATCGATGATGGCGAGGAAGTCCGCCGCCTTCAGCGCCGCACCACCGATCAGGCCGCCATCGATATCGGCCTGCGACATCAATTCCTGCGCATTGTCCGGCTTCATGCTGCCGCCGTACAGGATCGCGACCTTCTCCGCTGCACCCGCGCTGCGCTCGCGCAGCTGGCCGCGCAGTTGCGCATGCACTTCCTGCGCCATCGCCGGCGTTGCCGTCTTGCCCGTGCCGATCGCCCAGACCGGTTCGTAGGCAACCACGATCCGCTCCACGGCATCGCCGTCCAGCAGTTCCAGCACGGCCGACAACTGCTTGCCGACCACTGCATTCGTCTGTTCCGCTTCGCGCTGCGCGAGCGTCTCGCCCACGCACACGATCGGGGTCAGGCCGGCGTTCAGTGCCGCCAGCGCCTTCTGCGCCACGTGCTGGTCCGTTTCGCCGTGGTAGGCGCGGCGTTCCGAGTGGCCGACGATCACATAGCGGCAGGCGAAATCGACCAGCATCGAGGCGGCGACTTCACCCGTGTAGGCACCGCTGGCGTGGATCGACACATCCTGCGCACCCCAGGCCAGCTTGCTGCCGGCGAGCGTATCGGCGCATTGCTGCAGATACGGTGCGGGCACGCAGACGGCGGCGTTTGCCTTGCCGTTGCCGAGTCCCTCGACAATTCCAGCGAGCAGCGTCGCGTTATTCGCGCGGCTGCCGTTCATCTTCCAGTTACCTACGACGAGTTTGGGACGCATATTACCCCACAGTCAAATAACCCGCTATTCTAGCTGCCGTTCAGGGGGCGGTCAAACAATGGCTGGGCTCGCGTATTGAAAAGACGTCAATGGAATCGTCCCCGCCCTACACCACCTGCAACACGATCTTCCCGACGTGCGTGCTCGACTCCATCAGCGTATGCGCCGCTGCCGCCTGCGCCAACGGGAATACCTTGTAGATCACCGGCTTGATCTTCCCCTGCTCCAGCAACGGCCACACCCGTTCGCGCAACTTCTGCGCAATCGCCCTCTTGAATGCCACCGGCCGCGGCCGCAAGGTCGACCCGCTGATCGTCAGGCGCCGCCGCAGCACCTGCGACAGATCCACATTCGCCTTCGCTCCACCCAGCAGCGCAATGATCGCAATGCGCCCATCGTCCGCCAGGCAATCGATCTCGCGTTCCACATAATCGCCGGCGACCATGTCGAGCACCACATCGACGCCGCGGCCAGCGGTCAGTTCCTTGACGACCGCAACAAAATCCTCGTCCCGATAATTGATCCCGCGCTCGGCGCCGAGTTCTTCGCAGGCGCGGCATTTGTCGGTGCTGCCGGCGGTGGCGAACACGCGGTGCCCCATTGCCGTGGCGAGCTGGATCGCGGTGACGCCGATGCCGGAGGTTCCGCCCTGCACCAGCAGCGTCTCGCCTTCACTCAGGCCCGCGCGGTCGAACACATTGCTCCAGACGGTGAAGAAGGTCTCCGGCAAGGAAGCGGCTTCGACCATGCTCAAACCGGCAGGCACCGGCAGGCATTGCGCCAAAGGCGCTGCGCAATACTCGGCATAGCCGCCGCCCTGCACCAGCGCGCAGACCATGTCGCCCTTCGCGAAACCGCTGTCGCCGAGGTCGCCGTCGACGATCTCGCCCGCCACTTCCAGTCCCGGCAGGTCGGATGCACCAGGCGGCACCGGATACTGGCCGAGCCGCTGGAACACGTCGGGCCGGTTGATGCCGGCGGCATGCACCTTGATCAGGACTTCGCCCGCCTTCAATTGCGGCGTCGGGCGCTCGCACAGCTGCAGGACTTCCGGCTTGCCCGGCTGGGTGATTTCGATTGCACGCATGGTCCGCTCTCCCTTGAGAAAACAACAATTGTACGTCAGCGCCACCGAGCCCGTTTGTGACGCACTCAGTTCCTGATTTGTTGCTTTGCGGAGACTTTATTGAGACTTGCTGTGCTCAAACGCAAACAAATTCCTTGACGCATCAGCTTTGTGAGGAACTGTAGAGCTGGCACAACGAACTCGTCCGTGACCACCTTGCCTGCCCTACCCCGGCCGCATAGATTGGAGGACGCGCACTCAGCAATGAGCCGTTCCTGCCAACCACCGAAGGAGCACGATCATGCATTCGATGTCTGCTGCCCTGTCCGATTTTGCCCGCCGCACCGCTGCCGCCTTCTCTCGTCCCACGCCCGCCAACCGTCCGCGACGCGGCATGCTGCTGGGCGGCGTTGCGCTGGCCATTGCCCTCGCCCTGCCCGGCCACCAGGTCCGGGCCCAGGACTGGCCGACCGAGCACTGGACCGGCACCTGGGGCGCGGCCCCGGCCGGACCGCCGTCGCCCGCCAACCTGCAGACCTTCACCGACCAGACGGTGCGCCTGATCGTCCACACCAGCATCGGCGGCAACCGCGTGCGCATTCGCGTGTCCAACGAGTTCGGCACCACGCCCTTGACAGTCGGCGCCGCCCGCATCGGCCTGCGCGCCACCGGTTCCGACGTCGCGCCAGGCACCGACCGCGCCCTCACCTTCAGCGGCAATGCCTCGATCACGATTCCGGCCGGCGCCCCGGTCCTGTCCGATCCGGTCGAACTCAACGTGCCGGCGCTGGCCGACCTCGCGATCAGCCTCTACCTGCCGGGCACGGCCGAGGCGAACACGATCCACAACATTGCCTCCCAAACGAACTACGTCTCGCTGCCGGGCAATTTCACCGCAGCCGCCACCCTCCCCGTGCAGCGCACGATCACCTTCTGGCCATTCCTGACGGAGGTCGACGTGGACAGCGCCGGCCCCTCGATCGTAACCCTGGGCGACTCGATCACGGACGGCACCCGCAGTACGATCGACACCAATAACCGCTGGCCCGACTGGCTGGCCCGCCGCCTGCAGACCGTGCGCGACCCGGTGCTTGGGGTCAACGGCCGCCTGGGCGTGGTCAACCGCGGCATCAGCGGCAACCGCCTGCTGAGCATCAACCCGGCCAACCTGCTGTCGGGCCGCGGCATCCTCGAGCGTTTTGATCGCGACGTGCTGGCCACCGCCGGCGTGCGCTACATGACACTGATGATCGGCATTAACGACATCGGCAACAGCCCGGCCACCAATCCGATTCCCGCGGCCGACCTGATCGCCGGCTACCGCCAGGTCATCGCACGCGCCCACGCCAGGGGTATCGCCGTGTTCGGCGCCACCCTGACGCCCTTCGAAGGTGCGGGCTACTACTCGCCCGAGAAGGAAGTCGTGCGCGCGGCGGTGAACAACTGGATCCGTTCGAGCGACGAGTTCGACGGCGTGATCGACTTCGACCTCGCCACGCGCGATCCGTCGCACCCGACCCGCTTCCTGCCGGCCTATGACAGCGGGGATCACCTGCACCCGAACGACCTGGGCTACCAGGCGATGGGCAATGCGGTGCCGCTGACGCTGTTCCGGTCGCTGGGGGCTGCGGGGGTGAAGGCGGTGCAGAAGAAGTCTGCTGCCACCGTCGAGTGAGGGATGCGAGCCGCCAGTCGAGCTGGCGGCTCCGCCCGGCTTATTTGGCGATCAGCACCAGGAAGGTTGGCGCCCCATCGGTGGCCCCAGGGTTCTGGATACTATTGCAATTTCCTGATTGCTACAACGGCGACTGCGTGCCGCGGCCCGAGGCTAGGTCGACGGCGCGACCGCCTCGCCATCCGGCCGACGTAGCTTCTTGCGCTGCTCGAGCAGCGCCCCTGTGCCCGTGACCTGGTCGATGGCCTTGATCAGTGCACTCATGCGCGCGCTCGGGATGGCGGGGCCGACACAGCCGGCGTAAAGCACGACGCTTTTATTGCGCTGCCCATGGTCCCGGGTCACGTGGAAACTGAGGGTCGACATATCGGTGATCGCGCCTTTGCATCCCTCGTCCCCGTCCTGGTAGCTATCGCGCATCTCATCGACGCGCGCGTCGCGCAGCGCCTGTGCGATCTGCGCCAGGCCGCGCCTGTCGATGCGGGATTCATGCGGGCCGCCCGTACGCTCGAAGTCCGGGCCGGAATGACGCACCCGTCCGTCGGATGCAATCTCGAGCTCGAAGACGGAGCAGTCGAACAGGCAGGCCGATTGCTCGAACGTGAGCGTATCGAAGTCCGTGAACGGCTCCGGCGCCTTGGGCTCGCGCGAGCCGGCGTTCGAACACCCCGCCAGCAGCGCGGCCAGCGTGAGGATGGTCCGTGTGCGTGCTGATCTCATGGAAGTATTCCGAGTATGTTCGGCAGATTCACTGGCCGTAGTCCCTTGAAATATACATGCCTTCGCTTGCGAAGGAAAAATGCTACACAACTGGTGCGTCTGCTTCCGACCCAAGGCGGGCAGTCAGCTAGACGGGATCCAAATCTGAAGGGAACCGACTAGCTTCCAGCCACTCTTCAGGGTTAAGGCCGTTGGCTTTATCCCGGCGGTGCCATGCGCGGTTTAAATGAGAGAACACGTGCCCGAGCTGTATCCGCAGATCAGCCTCGTCGAAGTCTTCTGTCCCGTTCATATCAGAAATCAGAGCGGCTAGATGCTCATACGCATCGTCAAGTTCATACATCAGCCCGGCCCACTCGACCGGCGCGCTTTTCTGGTTTATCAATGTCACTCCAGTACGTTTGGACTGTCATCTTCTCGGAGCGTGTCGGACGTCCGCTTCTGGGCCGAGTGCGGACCTATTCCGCAGGCTCCTTATACAGGTCCATGATTGCGGCATCATTTGCCTCGCTCGCCTGCTTTAGAGCGAAGCCTTGCAGCCGCATGCGCTTCTTCATATCTCGTACTTTGGCGACTAGTTCCGGGCTTGCGCAACCCGCCTTCCTGAAATAGCTCACCCTTGCTTCTACTTTATCGGCGCTCTGTTTCGAGCGTTTCTCTTCGTCGAAAAGCTGCTGGTCGTGAGGGCTCAACACCGTGTCGGACGAGAGCTTCCATAGCTGATTCCAGTAATTCTGCTCGGCCACTGTGAAAAGCTTGCATCTTTTGCCAGCGAACATGACGGCGTCGTACTCCAATCCCTGCTCGACCAGGGTTGGAAGAGCGACCTTGGTCTGCGTGAACATTTCTGCTGGTGTAGGCGCAGTGGGCTGCGCGGACACGGGTGTCGCAGCGCTTGATGCGAGCGCTGCCCAGACAGGTAGTACGGTAGTCAAAATTCTGCGCATACCTCTCTCCATGACTGACCTGACTTCATGATTGCAAGCCAGAGGTTGTTATACGGTTGCCTACGAGCACTGAAAACCTGTGTTTTCGCGACCGTGATATCGTCAAATTCGCGTTCTGGGGTGCCAGTGATTACGCTCCGCTTTCGCAAGCGCATTATTGTCGCTTTCGCTTTTTGTGCGCCAGTGAATCCATCTTGACCGACATAAAAGGAACAGCATGAACCGTTTTAAAGAAAAAACCGTACTCGTCACCGGCGCCGCGTCCGGCATCGGCCTGGCGACCGCCCGCCGCTTTCTCGATGAAGGCGCCCATGTCGTCATGCTCGACATCGACGAAGCCAGCCTCAAGAAAGCCGCCGCCGGACTGCCGCAGGACCGCGTCCTGGTACAGGTCGGCGATACCGCCGACAAGGAAACGGCAACCACCGCAGTCAAGGCGGCCGTCGACCGTTTTGGCGGGTTGCATGTCCTGATCAACAACGCCGGCATGGCAACCGAAGGCAACATCATGAAGACCAGCGAAGAGGACTTCGAACGCGTCATGGCGGTCAACGTGACCGGCTACTTCCACATGGCCAAGGCGGCGATGCCGGAACTCGTCAAAGTCAAAGGTTCGATCGTCATGACCTCCTCCGTCTCGGGACTCGGCGGCGACTGGAATACCTTCGCCTACAACACCTCGAAGGGCGCGGTCAGCAACATGGTGCGCGCGATGGCGCTGGACGCGGGCAAGGATGGGGTGCGGGTCAACGCGGTCAATCCGAGCTTCACGAAAACCGGCATGACCGAGGATATGCTGAAGGACGCCGAACTGGTCGCCAAGTTCAAGGAACGCATGCCGCTCGGCGCGCCCGAAGATCCGGAAGGCGTTGCGGCAGTCATGGCCTTCCTCGCGAGCGAGGATGCGCGCCTGATCACCGGCGTCAACTTGCCGGTGGATGCGGGTGTGACGGCGTCCAACGGACAGCCGCCGATGTAAGGATTTCTCCGCGGGGTACTTGTGCAATACCTGATGGCCGCAACGCCAGTTCAGCTGGGCGCCCTGGCGCCCGGTCGCATGACCAGGAAATTGCCTTCGTCCGCGACCAGCGCCCACCCTTCCCGCTCATAGAAGCGTCGCGCCGCCGTATTGGTGCGGAACACGCGCAGGTAGAGGCCACGCCCGCGCGCCTTGCTCTCCGCCAGGATCGCCGACAGCAGGCGCGCGCCCACACCACATGAGCGCGCTGCGGGATCCAGTATCAGCATGCTCAGGTAGTCCTCGTCCGCTTCCCTGTCGATCTGCAGGTAGCCGGCAACGCGGCCGTCCAGCTCGACCACCCGCGTCGACATGGCAAGGAAGGCCTGTTCGAAATAGGCCTGCTGCCAGTCGGCGTCCCATCCCCAGATGGTCTCGATATGCTGCCGCAGCGCTTCTTCGTACAGTTGCCAGATGGCGGGCTTGTCGTCGTCGCGGGCCGGCCGCGCGGAAACGAAGGGGCTTATGTTGTCGCGCATTAGCCCCCACCCGTCTTCGACTGCGTCGGCAGCGGCGTCCCCACCTTCCACGTGCGCGACAGCGCCTGCGCCTCCTCGATCTGCTCCTGCGTCATCGTCTTGGCGATCGCCGCGCGCTGCCCCACCGCATTGTGGTTGCCGCCCGCCGCGGCGAGATTCCACAGCATATAGGCAATTACCGGGTCGCCGGGCACGCCGGCGACGTGGTAGCGGTACATCAGCCCCAGCGCATGCTGCGCCTCGCCATGGCCCTGCTCGGCAGCGCGGCGGAACCAGTTGACGGCCAGCTTCTGGTCCTGCGGCACGGCGTTGCCCGTGTAGTACATGGCGCCGACGACATATTGCGCGTCGGCCTTGCCCTGCTGCGCGGCCTTCAGGTGCCACTGGAAGGCCTGCTTGTAGTCGCGCGTGACGCCGCGGCCCATGTAATACATCAGGCCCAGCAGGTGCTGGGCCTCGGCATTGCCGGCGCGCGCCAGGGGCGCGATCTCTTTCAGCGCCTGCGCGTAATTGCGCGCGTTGTACGCGCTCGCCCCTTCGGGGAAACCTGCCAGTGCCGTACCAGGGGGGCCGAGACTCAGGCCAAGCGCCAGCAGGATCGCTACAGTAATTTTTTTCATTGTCTCGTGCGTGGATCGGTCTTGTCGCCTACCTTGTTTGCTCCGAAATTCGCTTATTTCCAGCTGACCTTGCCCAGTCCGTCGACGCTCACCCGGCGATTGAGCGGCTTGCCGTAGACTGTGACCGAACCCATGCCCGACAGGTTCAGGTTGGCGCTCTGGTGCGCGGTCACCGTGGCATTGCCCAGGCCCGACAGTTCGAGCGTGACGCTGTCGGCCGAAAAGGCCTGCCCGTCCAGCCCGCCCAGTCCGCCCAGCTCGGCCTTCAGCGACTTGCTGCGCCCGGCCAGGGTCACGTAGCCGGCGCCCTGCAGGTCGAGCGTGATGCGTTCGCTGTTCATGCCGGACAGCTTCATGCTGCCGACGCCGCCCAGGCTGGCGCTGATGATGCGAAAGTCGGCGTTCACGTTCATCGATCCGGCGCCGTCGAGCGACAGTTCCAGCTCCTCGCCCTTGAAGCCCGTGATCTCGGTGCTGCCCACGCTTTCGGAACTGACTTCGCGCAGGTTCGGCAGCACCATGTCGGCGCGCACCCCGTTCCTGCGCCCCATGCGCATCTCGTGCATCTCGGTGCCGATCACGACCGTGTCGCCGCTTTGCATGGTCGTCATCTGCGCGATCCAGCGCGGGTCGCCGGAGAGCACGAGCGAAGCCGGGCTGCCCTGGCGCACCCGCAGGTCGACCACGCCATCGATCTTGATACGCACCACGCGCGCATCGAGCGGGCGCGTTTCGGTGGTGGTATCGGGCGCGGCCGTTGCCAGGCGCATCAGCGCCAGCATTCCGAGGGCCGCGAGGCCGAACTTCAAGAATTTGTTCATGTGCTTCTCCGTGTTCCGATCCGATGTTCCTGTCCGGACCGCGCATCCGTACTGACGATCGCGGCCAACTTACCAGCAAGCCCTGCCGGGTTCCAGAAAAATGTGAATTCCCGACAATTTTTATACAGTTTGGCAATGAGTTCACTATAACGACCGACCGGCCGCGCCCGGCCCGGATTGCGACAGACTGCAGATTTGCGGGCCTGGACGACAAATTGCAGGGCTCGCCGGCTTGCGCTAAGTCAACATACATACGCAAAAAAGATTACGTTTTGGCATTCCCTTGCGCTAAGATGAAATGCTCCTTTCGCGTGCCCGCGCGGGGAATTTCATTCGACTCAGCCATTCATTTGAGGTCATCAATGCGCATGCGCCAACTTCCCGTCCTGCTGGCCGGGCTCAGCTTGTCCGCCGCCGCCTTAGCTGCTCCAGCTTCGGCAACGGGCGACAAGTGGGACCTGCCGGTCGCCACCAAGAAACTCGACAACGGCCTGACCGTCATCGTCACCGAAGACCACAGTTCGCCCACCGTCGGCGTCTCGGTCGTGTACCACGTCGGCATGCGCCTGGAGCCGAAGAACCGTACCGGCTTCGCCCACCTGTTCGAACACCTGATGTTCCAGGGGACGCCGAACGCGCCGAAGGGCGTGTTCGACAAGACCATCACCGGCGGCGGCGGCCGCAACAACGGCTCGACCCGCGCCGACTTCACGAACTACATCGAGACCGCGCCGGCCTCCTCGCTCGAGCCGATCCTGTGGCTGGAAGCGGACCGCATGAAGACGCTCGACTTCAACAAGGACACGCTGAAGAACCAGCAGGACGTGGTCAAGGAAGAGATCCGCGTGAACGTGAAGAACCAGCCCTACGGCGGCTTCATGTGGATCGACATCGGCCAGCACGCCTTCCAGAAATGGGAGAACAACCACGACGGCTACGGCAGCTTCGAAGACCTCGAGGGCGCGAGTCTCGACGACGTGCGCGCCTTCCACCGCGACTACTACGGCCCGAACAACGCGGTGCTCGCGATCGCCGGCGACGTGACCCCGGCCCAGGGCTTTGCCCTCGCCCAGAAATACTTCGGCGCCATCCCCGCGCGCCCGGTGCCGAAAGGCGGCGACTTCAGCGAGGGCCTGAACAAGGTCGAAAAGCGCGTCCAGCAGGGCGACGCGCTGGCCCAGGTGCCGGCGCTGGCCGCCGCATGGAAGATGCCTGAACGCGGCAGCCGCGACCAGGCGGCGATGGCCGTCCTCGGCGAACTGCTGGCCGGCGGCGACGCCTCGGTCCTGTATCAGGGCCTGGTGAAAGGCCGCGAACTGGCGCTGAATACCGACGTCCTGTTCGGCCTCACCAGCCCGTGGGAATTCGACGGCCCGACCCTGTTCACCGTCTACACGATGTACAAGCCGACGACGAATGCCGACACCATCCTGAACGCGATGGACGAGGAGATCGCGAAGATCGTCAAGGACGGCGTCGACGCGGCCACCCTCAAGCGCGTGAAGACGCGCATGCTGGCCGACTGGAACAACGGCCTGGAGAGCTTCATCAGCCGCGCCGACACCCTGGCGCGCCTGCAGACCCTGTGGGGCGACGCCAACGTCGTCAACAAGATCCCGGGCTGGATCGAAGGCGTGACATCAAGCGACATCCAGCGCGCGGCCTCCACCTACCTGGTGAAGAACAACCGCACCGTCATCGACCGCAAGCCGATCGCCATGGTGGACAAGGTGGACGTGATCGGCACACAGACCGCGCCTGCCGGCGCACAGACCAAGCCGCTTGACGGCGCACGGAAATAAGGAGCGCATCGATGAAAAAACTGATGCTGACACTGGCGATCTCGATGATGTTTGCCCCTGCCGCCTACGCGGCGGATGCGCCGGCGACTGCCAAGGCAGGCGCGATGCCGGCCTACGGCAAGGACAAGCCGATCCCGACACCGAAAATCGTCAAGAAAACCCTCGCCAACGGCATGACCGTCTGGGTCGTGCCCCGTCAAGGCCTGCCGCGCGTGGACTACGTGCTGGCCGTGCGCGGCGCCGGCTATGCCGCCGACGACAGCGCCCATCCGGGCTTTGCCAGCCTGCTGGCCGGGATGATCAACGAAGGCAGCGCCAGGCGCGACTCGCGCGCCATCGCCGAAGCGGCCCAGGGCATGGGCGGCTCGGTGGCGGCCGGCTCGTCCTCGGACGGCATCTCGGTCCAGGCCAATGCCGTCGCGTCGCAGGCGGGGGCGATGATGTCGCTGCTGGCCGAAGTGGCGCGCACGCCGAGCTTCCCGGCCAAGGAAGTCGAGCTGGCCAAGGCCAACGCGCTGCAGGCCCTGCGCGCCGCCGAGGCCACCCCGCGCTTCCGCGCCGAGCGCGCGATCAACGCGGCCGTCTACGGCGAACACCCCTACGGCCACACCCAGCCGACGGAAAGCGCGATCAATTCGGTCACGCAGGAGCTGCTGCGCACCGAGCACGCGAAGCGCTTCCGTCCGGATCGCGCCCTGCTCGTGATCACCGGCCGCATCGGCGAAGCCGAGGCCATGAAGCTGGCGCAGGCCGCCTTCGGCGACTGGAAGGCGGAAGGCCCGGCACTGGCCGAGACCGCACCGGCGCCGCGCGCGGCCAACCCGGCGCGCATCCTGCTGCAGCGCGCCAACAGCGTGCAGTCGACCATCCGCGTCGGCGGCCCCGGCATCCAGGCCAGCGCCGACGAACAGGTGCCGCTGCGCCTGGCCAGCACCATCCTCGGTGGCGGCTTCTCGAGCCGCGTCAACATCAACCTGCGCGAGCAAAAGGGCTATACCTATGGCGCCTCGGCCGGCGCGCGCATGAACCGTGTCGGCGGCGCCATCGTCGGCGGCGCCGACGTGCGCAACGAAGTCACCGGTGCCGCATTGACCGAATACTTCAACGAGTACAAGCGCATCGGCAGCGAGCTGGTCCCGGCGGACGAGATGACGATGAACAAGCGCTACGTCGCTGGCGGCTACCTGATCAGCAACCAGCTGCAGGGGGCAGTGGCCAACACCCTGGCGCAGAACTGGCTGATCGGCCTGCCGCCGGAATTCCTCGGCCAGTACGTGCCGCTGATCCAGAAGGTCACGCCGCAGCAGGTGCGCGAGGTGTCGAAGAAGTATTTCGCACCGGAGGCGCAGTCGATCGTCGTGGTCGGCGACCCGGCCGCGGTCAGCGAGCAGCTCAAGCCCTTCGGCGAGTTCAAGGTAAGCGAGAAGTAAGACCGTTTGTCCGGACCGATGCCCGCCGCGTGCGGGCATTTTTTTATGAGCGCATTGCCTGCCCTTGTGCGGCACGACGCATTCCCACACCTCATCGACTCCATGACCGCAAGCCCTCCCGTCCTGCGTCCCGGCACGCATGCAACGCTCCAGGCGCCGCGCAACTTCGGCATCGACTGCCTGCGCGGCCTGGCCATCCTGCTGGTGATCGTCCATCACCTGGCCCTGCCCTTTCGCCTGCCGCTGGCGCCCAGCCTTGCCGGCGCATGGCTGCCCAAACGCCTGGTCGATGCCCTCAGCTTCAACGGCTACGAGGCCGTGTTCGTCTTTTTCGTGATCTCGGGCTTCCTGATCGCGACCCGCATCATCGAGCGCGATGGCGACCTGGGGCGCGTCGGCCTGCGCCGGTTCTACCTGGCGCGGGCGCGCCGCATCCTGCCCTTGCTCATCCTGGCCCTGGCGCTGCTGACGCTCCTGGCCTGGCTGGGCGTGCCCGGCTTCGCGCCCGAGGAAGGACGGCAGAGTATCAAGGGACTGCTGGGGTCTGCCCTGAGTTTCACCTTCAACTGGTACGAAGGCCGTACCGGCTGGGCGCCCGCAGGCTGGGACGTCCTCTGGTCGCTGTCCATCGAAGAGGCCTTCTACCTGGGCTTCCCCCTGCTTTGCCTGGCGCTGCCGCGGCGCGTCCTGGTCGGCGTGCTGCTGGCCTGGGCGCTGTGCCTTGGACCTTTGCGCTCGCTTGTTCCCGCCGCCGACGAGGTCTGGCGCGAAAAGGCCTACCTGCCCGGCATGGCCGCCATCGCCTGGGGCGTGCTGGCCGCCATGCTCGCCTGCCGCTGGCGTCCGGCGCCGCGCGATGCGCGCGCACTCGCGCTCTTCGGCGCCTTCTGCATCGTGCTGGTCCTCGGCTGGTCCGACCTCGTGCACCGCCATCTGTTCAAGTCCGGCCTGTACGTCCTGTGCGTGGGCAGCTGCTTCCTGCTGCTGGCCTTGCGCGCGCATCCGCCGGCGCCGCGGCGCGGCCTGGGCTGGCTGGCGCGCATGGGTGGCCTGAGCTATGAGCTCTACCTGTCGCATATGTTCATCGTACTGGGGACCGTCGGCCTGTACCGCGCGCTGCTCGGCGAGCTGCAGACCTGGACCTTCGTCGTCTACCTGCCGGTGCTGCTCTGCTGCCTCGCCCTGGCGCTGATCCTGGAACGGATAGGCCGCGCGCTTCCGAAACGGTAAAATGGCGGTTTCCCTCTTCACGCCCTCCCCATGGAACCGATCGACCAGCGTTACCTCGTCCAGCAAAACAAACTCGCCGACGACGGCAAGAAGCCGCCCGTGTTCGCCAAAGTCATGCGCAGCAAGGAGGGCAAGTTCGAAGGCGTCTCCTTCATCAAGAACAAGGAAAAGGCGACCATCATGACGATCGCCGAAGCCCAGGAAGTCATCGACTGGGCCGGCCGCAAGAAGGAAAACGCGCGCGAGTATGCGACGAAAATCATCTGCCTCGGGCAGTAATATGCCTGCTTAGTGCACGAGTGCGCCGCCCTGCGTACGGCGCAGGTCGCACAACACCTGGCGCACCGGCAGGTGCCATTGCAGGTCCGTGTTCGTGTGGTGCCAGGCGTTCTTCGCGTGGTACTCGACGGGGATCGCGCAGTTCGAATTCATCGCCCCGAACCAGTCCAGCTCTCCCATCACGTCGATGATCCTGCGGTAGCGCGGCGGCATGGCGATCGCCGCCGACATCGTGATGATCGCGAGGTCGTCCAGCCCCTCGTCGGCGCCGTCGTCGCGCAGCGCGTACAGCGCTTCCGAAATCACCAGGTTGCCCTTCGAGTGCCCGACCAGGAGCGAGAAATGCGTGCCGGGATCGGCCAGCAGCGTGCACAGCGTGCGCGTGTCGAGGCTGGTGCGGGCGAGGTTCATCGAGGCGGGCATGCTTGCCATCGGATCCCATGCCCGGCCGCGAAACAGGTCGTCGACCTGCTCGAAGGCGTGGCGCATGCGGTTCAGTGTGCCGAACCAGAACCAGCCGCCGGCGGCCTCGGTGACGAGGTCGGCGAGGCCGTAGCCGGAGACCAGCGCCGCCACCGGTTCGCCGAAGGCGTCGGCCACATTGCGGGCAAAGGCGGCCGTGCCGAGGGCCGAGCTGC
Source organism: Massilia sp. LXY-5 (assembly GCF_059801075.1). Taxonomy (NCBI): domain Bacteria; kingdom Pseudomonadati; phylum Pseudomonadota; class Betaproteobacteria; order Burkholderiales; family Oxalobacteraceae; genus Massilia; species Massilia sp. LXY-5. The sequence continues at coordinate 547,427 of NZ_JBNNEH010000002.1, read as the reverse complement.
CGACGCCGGCCACGGTCAGGATGCGCGTGCCGGCCCCGCCGGCTGCGAGGAAGTCGGGGACGGTCGCGCACAGGCGCAGCGCGCCGGCGCCCGAGGGCGGCACGATCAGGAGCGTGCCCTCGCGCGCAAGCCAGGGCGCGACCGTACCGGCCTCGGTGGGCGTGACGACGCCGATGTCGTAGAAGATGCCGTCGAGGACGGCGTTGCGGCGCCGGTAGCCCTCGAGCATCGCTTCGCGCCAGGGCGCCCTGGCCTGGACCACCTCGGCCGGCGTGTTGCGCTTCAGTTGGACGGACGCGAGGACGAGCGGCGCGTTGTGCCTGGTTGTGTCGGGCATGGTATTCCCTCCCCTGCGCTGGCGCGCGTGTGGTCTTCGTAAGAACCTGGGGGAAGGCGGAAGTTCGCGGCTGGGGTGGTTTTTTGGTGACGGCCGGGTAAATTTGGACACGCAGGACGCGTGGGCTCAAGAGCCCACCCTACGGTGCTCGGCCGTTGCAGGGTGGGCATTCGTGCCCACGCGGTGCGGCGCCTGCCTTATCGGGACATCAGCCGCGCAACGCCTTCTCGAGATCCTCCAGCTCGGCCGGTTTGACCAGGTGCGCATCGAAGCCCGCTTCCTGCGCGCGGCGCCGGTCTTCGGGCGAGCCGTAGCCGGTGTGCGCGACCAGGCGGATGTGGGCCAGCTGCGGGTTACTCTTGATCATGCGCGCCAGCTGGTAGCCGTCCGCGCCCGGCAAGCCGATGTCGAGCACGATCACCTGCGGCCGGTGGGCCAGCGCCAGCGTCTCGATCTGGCTGGCGTCCGACGTGGTCCAGGTCTCGTGCCCCATCTCGGCCAACAGGAAGCCCATCATCTCCATGGCGTCGACGTTGTCGTCGACCAGCAGCACGCGCAGGCCGGCGGCCGCGCCGCCCTGCTCCTGTGCGGAACCCACGGCGCACTCGTTGCCCGTCGTGCGCAGCACCGGCAGCTCCACCGTAAAAGTGCTGCCCATGCCGATGCCGGGGCTCTCGGCGCGCAACTGGCCGCCGTGCATCTCGAGCAGGCGCGAGACCAGCGACAGGCCGATGCCGAGGCCCTCCGGCGCGCGGTCGGGCGGCACCGCCGCCTGGGCGAACATGCCGAAGATGCGAGGCAGGTTGTCCTCCGCTATGCCGATGCCGTTGTCGTGGACCGAGATGTGGACGTTCTCCCCGTGCAGCGTGACGGCGAGCGTGATTTCTCCGCCCTTCGGAGTGAACTTGGCGGCGTTGTGCAGCAGGTTGCCCATCGACTGCGCCAGGCGCACCGGATCGCCCGCGACCCAGACCTGGCAGTCCGGCTGGCGCACCTCGAGCTTGTGCGCGCGCGCCCCGATCAGCGGCCCGGCGGTTTCGAGCGCCTGTTCGATGACGGCGCCGAGATTGACCTCTTCGCGGCGCAGCACGATCTTGCCTTCCGAAATACGGGCGACGTCGAGCAGGTCGTCGACCAGGTGCGCCAGATGGTCGACCTGGCGCAGGATGACTTCGCGCGCATGCGCGTGACGCCCGCCCGCGTTCTCGCCGCCGACGCCGAGCAGCGTGGCCGCGTTGCGGATCGGGCTCAATGGGTTGCGCAGTTCGTGCGCCAGCGTGGCCAGGAACTGGTTCTTGTTGGCGTCGGCCGCGCGCAGGAGCGCTTCCATTTCCTTGCGCGCCGAGATGTCGCTCGTGATCCGGGCCACGCGGTACACCTCGCCGCGCGCGTTACGTACCGCGAAGACGCGGTCACGCACCCAGCGCATCGCGCCGTCGGGCAGCATCAGGCGGAATTCCTCGTCATAGTGCGGCTGGGTCGCCAGGATCGCCCAGCGCCCCGCCAGGCGCGCGCGATCGTCCGGATGCACGACCTCGAGCCAGCTTGCATGGTGGCGCTTGAGCGTATCCACGCTGCGGCCCCAGATCGTCGCGTAGGCCGGGCTGACATAGGCCAGCACGCCGTCCGGCGCCGAGAACATCCAGAACACGTCTTCGATGTTGTCGGTCAGCTGGCGAAAGCGCTCTTCTCCCTCGCGCAGCGCGTCCTGGGTCTGGCGCATGCGCAGCAGCGCGTTGACGTTGGCAATGAGCTCGTCGGACTCGATCGGCGCGGCCAGGTAGTTGTCGGCGCCGCCTTCCAGGCCGCGGATCTTGTCGGCGCGCCCGGTCAGCGCGGCCGAGGTCTGCAGCACCAGCACGCAGTTGGTGTCGGGGTCGGCCTTGATGCGCCGGCAGACCTCGATGCCGTTGATGTCGGGGAGCTTTACGTCCAGCAGCACCAGCGCCGGATTGTCCTCGCGGACCATCGCCAGCGCGTCGGTGCCGTTCGCCGCTTCGATCACCTTGAAGCCGGCGCTATGCAGGATGCGGGTCTTGGCGTAGCGCGCGCCATCGTTGTCGTCGACGTTGAGGATCAGGGGTGGATGTGCAGTCATGTTTCGGTTTCGTCAAGCGTCTGGCGGCGACGGATGGGGGAATTGACGCGGCAGCGTCAACATGAAAGTCGAGCCGACACCGGGACGGCTGGTGACGTCGACGCGCCCGCCCAGCAGTTCGGCGAGGCGCCGGCACAGCGGCAGGCCCAGGCCCGTGCCCTTGCTCTTTCGCTGCAGCGGGTTTTCCACCTGGGTGAACTCCTCGAAGATGAGCTGCAGGTGCTCGGCGTCGATGCCGATGCCGGTATCGGTGACGGCGAAGGTCAGCATGTCGGACCCGGGATCGTGCGCCGCGCTGACGCGCACCGAGCCCTGCTCGGTGAACTTGAGCGCGTTCGAAATGAAGTTGCGCAGGATCTGGGACAGCATGCCCTCGTCCGATTCGAAGGCGTCCTCGATGCCGCCGTTGTCGAACACCAGTTCGACCCGATCGGCATCGACCAGGGGGCGCATCATGCCCTTCAGTGCGCGGAACAGGTTCTCGACCACGACCGGCTCCGGATGCGCCTCCACGCGTCCCGCTTCGATCTTGGCGAGGTCCAGCAGGTCGTTGACCAGTTCCGACATATCGGTGGCGGTGCGCTCGATCAGGTAGACCTGGCGCTCCTGCTCTTCGGTCAGGTCGCCGTCCATGCGGTCGAGCAGGAGTTTCGACAAGGCGCGGATCGAGGACAGCGGCGTGCGCAGCTCGTGACTCGTATTCGAGAGAAAGCGCGACTTCATCTCGTCCGCGCGGCGCAGGTGCTCGGCCTTGTCCTCGATCTCCGCATACAGGGCGACGATGCCGCGGTTGGTGTCTTCCAGTTCGCGCGTGAGCGACATCAGATCCTCCTGGCGTTCGCGCAGCTCGGCCAGGGTCTCGACCAGTTCGCGGTTCTGCTGCTGCACTTCCTCCCACGAGTTGCCGGCCGGCGCGGCGGCCAGTTCGCTGGCGATCTGCGCCAGGCGCGTCGGGCTGACCGGCAGCTGGGGCGGCAGCGCCTTCTGCATGCGGATGGCCGGACCGGCGCCGCCGCCGTCGGCGACGCAGGTGTCCATCAGGCGGTGCGCCGTGACCAGCGCGGCGTCGGCAAGCGCCGCCGCTTCGGTATGCGCCGCGGGTGCCTGTGCGGCGCTGACCGTCACCTCGAGCTGCTGGCGCGTTTGCTGGTCGTGCAGCACGAAGGTGGCGCGCGCCTTGACGCCGGCATGGCAGGCGGCACGCGCCACTTCCGACACGGCGGTCGCGATGCGCACCTGGTCCTGCTTGGCAAAGCCAAGCATGCTGGAAATCTGGCGCGCGCGCTGGCGCACCAGCACCACATCCTTGTCGCTCTCGAGGGCGACGGCCAGGATGCGCTGGCTCATTGCTGTCCCCCCGCGCGCCCCTCGCGGCGGCGCACCACCAGCACCATCGCATCGTCGCGGCGGCGGATGAAGTCGCGCATCAGCATCGCGGCCACCAGCGCCGGACTGCGCGCCAGCAGGCCCGGATATTTATCCAGGTCCCACTGGGTCTGGAGCCCGTCCGAGTGCATGACGACCAGGGCGCCGGGCGGACAAGGCGCGCTGAATTCCTGCACCTTGCGCATGTTGTGGCCGACGATACCGTTGTGCGACACCAGCGCGCGCCGCGCGTCGCCGTCAATCACATAGGCGCCGATGTTGCCGATGCCGGCAAAGCGGATCGTGTCGTTCTCGAAATCGATGCGCGCCGCTGCCAGCGCCGCGCCGCGCGTGCTGCGCAAGGCCTCATGCGCCGCGTCCACCAGCTGCCCCGGTTCCGAAGCGGGCAGGCGCGCGAGCTGCCGGAGTGCCGCCTGCGCCGCGGCCGCGGCCTGCGGACCGTGGCCGAGGCCATCGGCCGCGATCAGGGTCGCGCCGGTGGCGTTGCAGGCCACGCCCCAGCCGTCGCCGCACTCGTCCTCGCCGGACAGCGGCACCGTCAGCGCGCCGACATCGACCCGGCACAGGCCGGGCGCGGCTTCGTCGCGCCACAGGCGCATGAAAAACAGGGCCCCGTTGCCGGGCGTCGAGTAGACGTCGAATTCGTCGGACAGGCGGCGCAGCGCCCCCAGCCCGGTACCCGAGGTGCCGGCCGTGGACATGCCGTCGCGCAGGCAGGCGTCGAGGTCGGCGATGCCGGGGCCGCTGTCCACGGCCAGCACGTCCACCCCGGGCACGCCTTCGGACTGGGCCACGTTCAGGTAGAGCATGCCTTCACCGGCATGCTTGAGCAGGTTGGTGCCGGCCTCGGTGACGATCAGCGCCAGCGTGCCGGCGCGCGGTTCGTCGAAACCGAGTTCGATCGCCAGTTTCTGCCCGGCGCGCCGGGCAGCGGCGATGTCGCTGGCGTGCACGATCGGGTAGGCATGCTGGGTGTTCAGGGAACTGATCAGCGTTTCCATTTTACGACCGCGATTGCGGTCCCCTCTCCGGAACGGGTGTCGATCTCGAATTCGTCAACCAGGCGCTTCGAGCCGCCCAGGCCGAGGCCCAGGCCGCCGCCGGTGGTATAGCCGTCGCGCAGTGCCATGTCGAGGTCGGGAATGCCGGGACCGGCATCGACGAACACGAGGCCGACGCCCTGGCGCAGGCCGTCGGCCAGCTTGTCCAGGTGCGCGGCGCCGCCGCCGCCGTACTTGATCGTATTCCTCGCCAGTTCGCTGGCCGCAGTGATCAGCTTGGTCTGGTCGACCAGCGACAGCCCGATCGCGACGGCGCGCTCGCGCACCTGCTTGCGCAGGCCGACCACGTCCTCGTCTCCGCGCAGCGGCAGGCTGACGCGCTCGACGCGCCGCCTGGCGTAACGCTCCAGCAAATCGGTCTCGAATCCAACTGCGGAATCAGTCGCAGTGCTCATCTATTCAGGTTCTTTCCGAGCAGGGTCATGCCCTTCTCGACGTTCAGCGCGGTTTTCACGCCATGCAGGGTCAGGCCGAGCTCGACCAGGGTAATCGCGACGGCCGGCTGCATGCCGACCACCACCGTCTGGGCGTCGAGCACGCGCGCCATCGCCGCCGTGTTGCTGATCATACGCCCGATGAAGGAATCGACCAGGTCGAGCGCCGAGATGTCGATCAGCACGCCTTTGGCGCTATCGCGCACGATACGCTCGGTCAAATCGTCCTGCAAGGTCATGGCAAGGCGGTCGTGCATGTCGACCTGGATGGTGACCAGCAGCAGGTCACCCATCCGCAGGATAGGAATGCGTTCCATCGTCGTTCCGATTCGTATTAGTTCTTGTTGGCGATGGTGACCGAGGCACCGGTACGTTCGAGGGCGACCAGGAAGGCGTCGGCCAGGGTGGCCTTGGTGACGACGTCTTCCAGGTTCACGCCGAGGTGGACGATGGTCTGGGCGATCTGCGGACGGATGCCGCTGATGATGCAGTCGGCGCCCATCAGGCGCGCGGCGGCGATCGTCTTCATCAGGTGCTGGGCGACCAGGGTGTCGACCATCGGCACGCCGGTGATGTCGATGATGGCGATCTCGGCGCCGGTGTCGACGATCTTTTGCAGGATGTTTTCCATCACGACTTGCGTGCGTGCCGAATCCAGCGTGCCGATCAGCGGAAGCGCCAGGATGCCGTTCCACAGTTTCACCACCGGGGTCGACAGTTCAAGCAGTTCCTGCTGCTGGCGCACGATGATCTGGTCCTTCGCCTTCTGGAACACTTCGATCGTGTACAGGCCGAATTTATCCAGCAGCGAGCTCACCGCCCAGGATGCGCCGGCCAGCACTTCCGGCTCGGTCGCGAGACCTGCGGTCAGCTGGACGAAGATCGGCTGCTTCAGCGAAAACACGAAGGTCGCCGTCTCGCTCGGGCTCGAACCGCTCTTGGCGCGGCTGGACGAAATCTCGGTCAGCAGGTCGCGCACTTCGTCCCAGGACCGGTGTTCGATGTTTTCCAGTTCGCCGCCACGGGTGCCGGCCGCGAATGCCGCCAGGAATTGCTGGCAATGCGTGCGCAGCAGTTCGCGCGAGCTGCTGGTGCCGCGCACCATCAGGGTGTCGAGCTGGGAAATCCACTGCGAGCCGATTTCGGCCTCGTGTTCCTGGATGAGCTGGCTGATGCGGGTGGCGTTGTCTTTCGTCGTCATCGATGGGTCCTAGGTTTGGTCGTCGGTATCGTGGATGCGTTCGATTTCGAGACGAACTGCTCCACCATTGGGGAATTATTAACTATAACACTTATTGCTATATTTCCAGATGACAGTTGAGCGGTGCGCGGGGTGCTTTGCAGCCGGCGGTGCGTGGCTGGAGACCTAGGGTGGGCACTTGTGCCCACGCGGTACGGCTTGGCCGACTATGCTCGGCCGTTCTCTGATGAATCCGTTGATCAACCGGCGTACCGCGTGGGCACGAGTGCCTTTCGTGGCCCGGCCCACCCTGCATAAAAAAACCGCCAGGCTCACGCACTGGCGGTTTTTTGATTTCAGCAGCGGCGAACCGCTCCGTGAATTACTGCGCCGCAGCTTCCGCCGGATCCGCAGCCTTCATCGACAGCTTCAGGCGACCACGCTCGTCGGTCTCGAGGACCTTTACGCGTACTTGCTGGCCTTCCTTCAGGTAGTCGGCAACGGCGTTCACGCGCTCGTTGGCGATCTGCGAGATGTGCAACAGGCCGTCTTTGCCCGGCATGACCTGCACGATGGCGCCGAAGTCCAGCAGTTTCAGGACGGTACCGTCGTAGGTCTTGCCCACTTCAACCGAGGCGGTCAGCTCTTCGATGCGGCGCTTGGCTTCCTGGCCGGCGGCGGCGTCGACCGAGGCGATGGTCACGATACCTTCGTCGGTGATGTCGATCTGGGTGCCGGTCTCTTCGGTCAGCGCGCGGATGACGGCGCCGCCCTTGCCGATGACGTCACGGATCTTCTCAGGGTTGATCTTGATCGTGATCAGGCGTGGAGCGAAGTCCGACAGTTCGGTTTTGACGCTCGGCACGGCTTTCTGCATCTCGACCAGGATGTGCTGGCGGGCTTCCTTGGCTTGCGCCAGTGCCACCTGCATGATCTCCTTGGTGATGCCCATGATCTTGATATCCATCTGCAGCGCGGTGATGCCTGCGGTGGTACCGGCGACCTTGAAGTCCATGTCGCCCAGGTGGTCTTCGTCACCCAGGATGTCGGTCAGGACGGCGAACTTGCCGCCTTCCTTGATCAGGCCCATGGCGATGCCGGCGACGTGCGCCTTCATCGGCACGCCGGCGTCCATCAGTGCCAGGCAGCCGCCGCAGACCGATGCCATCGACGAGGAACCGTTCGATTCGGTGATTTCCGACACCAGGCGCACCGAGTAGCTGAAATCTTCAGGGTTAGGCAGGGCTGCGACCAGTGCGCGCTTGGCCAGGCGGCCGTGGCCGATTTCGCGGCGCTTCGGGGTGCCCACACGGCCGGTTTCGCCGGTGGCGAACGGAGGCATGTTGTAGTGCATCATGAAGTCGTCGGTGTACTCGCCCATCAGCGCGTCGATCTTCTGGCTGTCACGGGCGGTGCCGAGGGTCGCGATGACCAGCGCCTGGGTTTCGCCGCGGGTGAACAGGGCCGAACCGTGGGTACGCGGCAGCACGCCGGTACGGATCGAGATCGGACGCACGGTGCGGGTATCGCGGCCGTCGATGCGTGGCTCGCCGTCCAGGATCTGCGAACGCACGACCTTGGCTTCCATGTCGAACAGGATGTTGCCGACTTCGGCTGCATCGGCGGCGACGCCTTGCTCCGACAGGGCTGCCATGACTTCCGACGACAGCGACTTCAGCTTTTGCTGGCGCGCCGACTTTTCGCGGGTCTGGTAGGCGTCGCGCACTTTGGCGGCAGCCAGCTCGGTCACCTGGGCGATCAGGGCTTCGTTCTTGGCCGGTGCATTCCACTCGACTTCAGGCTTGCCGCCTTCTTCGACGAGGGCGTGGATCGCGTCGATCACGGCGCGCATCTGGTCGTGGCCGAAGACGACCGCGCCCAGCATGATTTCTTCGGACAGCTGCTGCGCTTCGGATTCGACCATCAGCACGGCCGTTTCGGTACCGGCGACGACGAGGTCCATCTGCGAGGTTTTCAGCTGGGTGGTGCTCGGGTTCAGGATGTACTGGCCGTTGGCGTAGCCGACGCGGGCGGCGCCGATCGGGCCGTTGAACGGGATGCCGGCGACGCACAGGGCGGCCGAGGCGCCGATCATCGCAGGGATGTCCGGATCGATTTCAGGATTGACCGACAGCACGTGGATGATGACCTGGACTTCGTTCAGGTAGCCTTCCGGGAACAGCGGACGGATCGGACGGTCGATCAGGCGCGAGGTGAGCGTTTCTTTTTCGGAAGGACGGCCTTCGCGCTTGAAGAAACCGCCCGGGATTTTACCGGCAGCATACGTTTTTTCGATGTAATCGACGGTCAGCGGGAAGAAATCCTGGCCTGGCTTGGCGTCCTTGCGTGCGACGACGGTAGCCAGCACCACGGTGTCTTCGACCGACACCAGGACGGCGCCGGAAGCCTGACGGGCGATTTCACCGGTTTCCAGGGTGACGGTGTGTTGGCCGTACTGGAAGGTCTTCGTAACTTTATTAAACATTGGTAATCCCTTTCTATTTGCCGACAGATTTTCAGGAGCTGTCGTTCACCTCACCGCAGACGGTCTCAAGGACCGCCTTTACTACGCGTCTTTACAACAAAAACAACAAACGCTCAAACAAAAAATGCCCGCGACAGTCGAACTGACGCAGGCATTTCGTGACTTAAGCCGTCTGGCGCAAAAATTACTTACGCAGGCCGAGCTTGGCGATCAGGTCGCGGTAACGGTTCAGGTCCTTGCTCTTCAGGTAAGACAGCAGGCTCTTACGACGGTTGACCATCATGATCAGGCCGCGGCGCGAGTGGTGGTCTTTCTGGTGGGCTTTGAAGTGGCCGTTCAGTTCGTTGATGCGTGCGGTCAGCAGTGCGACCTGGACTTCCGGCGAACCGGTATCGTTCTGGCCACGTGCGTTGTCGGCGATGATTGCCGACTTGTTGATGTTTTCTACGGACATGATGTTACCTTTCACATGCGGTGCAAGAGTCGCAACCCAGCGCACCGTGATTTGATTAAAAAAACCTGCCCTTGCGGACAGACCCGCCAGTATATGCGAAAACGCCTGGCGTCACCAGCGTTTGCTGCCGCCGGTTTCGGGCATCATGGCGTTATCAAGCAGATGTCGAGGAATTTCATGCACACCATGGCAAGAATGGCAACGCTGTGCGCGGTACTGGTTCTCTCCGGCTGCGCCGTGTTTCGGGAGCCGCCCGCACTGGGCGAGCCGGTCGCAAGCGTCACCGCCAGGCTGGGACAGCCGACCGGGATCTACCCGCTTCCCGACGGCGGCCAGGAGCTCGAATACGCAACTGCCCCGTTCGGCCAGTTCACCTGGATGGCGCGGATCGGCGCGGACGGCCGGCTGGCGTCGTACGAACAGGTGCTGACGGGGGAAAAATTCGCGACCATCAAGGTCGACCAGGCCACCAAGGCCGACGTCCTGCGCATCATCGGCCGCCCGGCCGAGCAATCGCGCGTGCGGCTGCACAATTACGAGGTCTGGTCCTATCGCTACAAGGAAGCGGGCGTCTGGAATTCGCTGATGCACGTGCATTTCGACGAGCAGGGCATCGTGCGCCAGATGATGAACGGGCCGGATCCGATGTTCGAGGTGCGCGACCGGCGCTGGTAAATCCTAGCGTCCGCCGTCACTGCGGATAAACGCCTCGACCGCGTCGAGCGTCGGCGCCAGCCGTTTCAGCGAATTGGACAGTGAAGCAACCAGGGTCGTGTGGCTGACGCCGTCGTAATACACCTCGCGCACCGGCACGTGGGCGGCGCGCAGGCTTGCCGCCAGGCCGCCGGTATTGCGGGCCGGGTCGACCAGCTTGTCCTTGCTGGCCGCGATCAGCAGTGCCGGCGGCGCCAGCGCGCTGACGTGGCGCAGCGGCTGCGAGTCGGGTGGCGTCTCGGGTGCATTGAAGACGGGTTGCGTCGTGCGGTTTTGTACCGGCAGGAAGTCGTAGGGGCCGGCCAAGCCGATCCAGCCGCGCAGCATGCTGCGCGTCATTCCCTGGTGTTCGAGCCAGCGTGGATCGAGCGCCAGCATGGCGGCGTTGTAGGCGCCGGCGCTATGGCCCATCAAAAAAATGTTCTTCGGATTGCCGCCATGGGCCGCGATCTGGCGCACGGTCCAGGCCACGGCGGCGGCGCCGTCGTCCAGGAAGTCGGGGTAGCGCACCTGCGGGTACAGCCGGTAGTCCGGGATCACGACCACGAAGCCGCGCGCGGCCAGGGCGCGGCCGACGAAGGCATAGTCCTGGCGCTTGCCGCTGACCCAGTTGCCGCCGTAGAAAAAGACGATCACCGGTGCGTCCTGGTTCCCCGCCGCCGGACGGTAGACGTCGAGCATGTTGCGCGGATCGGCGCCGTAGCGCAGCGCCGGCATGGCCTGGACGGCGCCGCCGGGCGACACGGCGTTCACGACCGAGAGCGGCGAGCAGGCGGCTAGCGCACCGGTGAGCAGCACGGCCGCACCATAGATGAGTTTGTTCATGCGCCGAGTATAGGGACCCGCGGCGCGGCGTGTCGCACATGAGCATGCATATGCGTTTGTTTCCACAGAGGCAAGAAGTACACCTATACTTCAGCCACCATGGCAACTGCACAACCGTTCCCGCAACCGCGCTCGCTGACAGCCATCGGCGTGTCGCTGGCCGTGCATGTGCTGCTGGTCGGCGCGTGGCAGCTGTCGCGGCCGGTGAAGTGGCAGGACGACGACGAACCGCAGCGTGTGCAGTTCCTGCGGCTGTTGCCGGCACCGGAGGCCATGCCCGACCGCCCGGACCGCGTGCCGCCCTCGCCTGCCCCGGCCACAAGGCAGCGCGCAGTGGAAACGCGGCCGCAGCGGGTCGAGCCGGCGCAGGCCGTGCCCACACCCGGGACGATCGCCCTGCCCGCGCCGCCAATGGCCGACGCTGCGCCGGCGCCATCGTCTACCGACCTGCTGCGCGACGCCAGGGCCGCCGTTGGCGCCATCGATCGCGCGCTGCGTGCGGAGAATCCGGCGCGCGGCATTCAGGCACCGGTGGAGACGCGGCAGATGAAACTGGAAAAAGGGATTGCCCGGGCGGCCGAGCTGGCGCCCAACAAGTGGTACCAGGCGCCCAAGGTCGAAGAGATCCTCGACCCGGGCGGGTATGGGCGCAGGCGTTACCGCGTCGTCGGCGCGGCCGGCACCTATTGCGTGACCTACGAATCGAATCACGCGCCCGACGGACTCGATACCATGCGGGATGGGATCAAGCCGAAGTTCACCAATTGCGACGAGGACGAGCAGCCGGCGACGAAGCAGAAGTGGAAGTGAAGCTCTGAAGGCTTCCTTGCCGATCGCGTGGGGCTGTTGCCTGTGCGTCAGGGGTATGTTGAATCCGCGTGGGCATGGAATGCCCACCCTACGAGACTGCTGTCGTCGACCGTAGGGTGGGCACTCATGCCCACGCGGATCATGCAAACCGATAGCGGCGCAGCCAACAGCCCCGCGACCGCCGCATCAAAGCTGCGGGTGCGCCTTTTCCACCTTCGAGTGCAGCTTGTTCAAGCCCGACAGATACGCCTTGGCCGAGGCCACGACGATGTCCGGGTCCGCGCCCACGCCGTTCACGATCCGCCCCTGGCGCGAGAGCCGCATCGTCACCTCGCCCTGGGACTGGGTGCCGCCGCTGATCGCGTTGATCGAGAACAGGATCAAATCCGCGCCGGTCTTGGCCTCGCTCTCGATGGCGTTCACGGTGGCGTCGACCGGCCCGTCGCCCGAACCTTCGCAGGCAAATTCCTTGCCGTCGATCTGGAACACGACGCGCGCATGCGGCAGTTCTCCGGTCTCGGAGCGCTGCGACAGCGAGACGAAGCGGAAGTACTCGCCTTCCTGCGCGTGGTCCTCGGCCGAGACCAGGGCCATGATGTCCTCGTCGAAGATCTCGCTCTTGCGGTCGGCGAGCTCCTTGAAGCGGGCGAAGGCGGCGTTGACTTCGGCTTCCGATTCGAGCTCGATGCCCAGTTCCTGCAGGCGCGCCTTGAATGCGTTGCGGCCCGAGAGTTTACCGAGCACGATTTTATTCGCATGCCAGCCGACGTCTTCGGCGCGCATGATCTCGTAGGTTTCGCGCGCCTTCAGGATGCCGTCCTGGTGGATGCCGGAGGCGTGGGCAAAGGCGTTGGCGCCGACCACGGCCTTGTTCGGCTGCACTGCGAAGCCGGTGATCTGCGAAACCATTTTCGAGGCCGGCACGATCTGCGTGGTGTCGATGCCGAGGGTAAGCTTGTAGTAGTCGGCGCGGGTGCGCAGCGCCATGACGACTTCCTCCAAGGCCGTGTTGCCGGCGCGTTCGCCGAGGCCGTTGATCGTGCATTCGATCTGGCGCGCGCCGCCGATGGCGACACCGGCCAGCGAGTTGGCCACCGCCAGCCCCAGGTCGTTATGGCAGTGCACCGACCAGATGGCCTTGTCGGAATTGGGCACCCGTTCGCGCAGGCGGCGGATGGTTTCGCCGTAGACTTCGGGCGTGGCATAGCCGACGGTATCCGGGAAGTTGATGGTGGTCGCGCCTTCGGCGATCACGGCTTCCAGCACGCGGCACAGGAAGTCCTCGTCCGAACGGCTGCCGTCTTCCGGGGAGAATTCGATGTCGTCGGTGTGGTTGCGGGCGAAGCGTACGGCGAGTTTCGCCTGCTCCAGCACCTGTTCCGGCTCCATGCGCAGCTTCACCTTCATGTGCAGCGGCGAGGTGGCGAGGAAGGTGTGGATGCGCTTGCGCTCGGCGGGCATCAGCGCTTCGGCGGCGCGCGCGATGTCGCGGTCGTTGGCGCGCGAGAGCGAGCAGATGGTCGACTCGCGCACCACGCTGGCAATCGCGCGGATGGCCTCGAAGTCGCCCGGCGAGGCGGCCGCGAAGCCGGCTTCGATGACATCCACCCGCAGGCGTTCGAGCTGGCGCGCGATGCGGACTTTTTCGTCCTTGGTCATCGAGGCGCCCGGCGATTGCTCGCCGTCGCGCAGGGTCGTGTCGAAAATGATGAGGCGGTTCGGGTCAAACATGAGGAGCTCCAATGCGCTTGTTGATCAACGAGCGCCGGCCGGACCCCTCGGTGGGACCCTAGCGGCGCTCGACTTTATCGTTCTCGATCGGATCGTCGGTCGGGATGATGCTGACCCGCTTGCCCTTGGCGCGCTGGATCGCGAACACCACATAGCCCGACAAACCGTACACTACAAAAATCGGCCACAGCACGACGGCCGGGGCGATCGCCACCAGGGCCAGGCCCAGGGCGATCAGGAACACCACGATGAACGGAACCGACTTGCGGAAGTTCACGTCCTTGAAACTGTAAAACGGCACATTCGACACCATCGTCAGGCCGGCGAAGACCGCGATGCACCAGCTCACCCAGTCGACCTGGCGCGCGCTGATGTTGATGTCCGGGTCGCTCATCATCATGATGAAACCGACCACCAGCGCCGCCGCCGCCGGGCTGGGCAAGCCCTGGAAGAAGCGCTTGTCCACCACCTCGATGTTCGTGTTGAAGCGCGCCAGGCGCAGCGCCGCGCCGGCGCAGTACACGAAGGCGGCGATCCAGCCCAGCTTGCCCAAACCGCGCAGCGCGTACTCGTAGATCACGAGCGCCGGCGCCGCGCCGAAGGACACCATGTCCGACAGACTGTCGTACTGCGCCCCGAATTCCGACTGCGTATTCGTCAGGCGCGCAATGCGCCCGTCCAGCCCGTCCAGCACCATCGCGATGAACACGGCCCAGCAGGCGTGCTCGAAGCGCTGGTTCATCGCCATCACGATCGCGTAGAAACCGCAGAACAGCGCGCCGGTCGTAAAGGCGTTCGGCAATAAATAAATGCCGCGCCCGCGGGGGGCGCCCTTGTCTTCCGCCCGCCGGCCGAAGCGCTTCAGGCGGGAAAATCGTGGCGCGCGGGGCGCTGTTCCATTTTTCTTACGTCGTGGAAAGGCTGGCATAAAGTTCCGTATTCAAGGTGATCGCGCTCGCTGGCGCCGTTTCCACCATTATAGGGGCGGGAACGGCATGTTAGCGAACGGATACTATTGGAATCCATAACGGCAAACACCTCGGTTTACCGGGAGGCTTATTTCGGATTCCCTTTATTTGAACTTCACCTTGCCTACCAGACGCATCTGCAGCGTCGTTTCTCCTGGTTCAAAACTTGGTTCGGCCGCCGCATCCGCCGAAGCGGGCGCCGCGGCGCGCATCATCATTTTCTCGCTGCGGTCCCCGCCATAATTTCCGGTTCCTTCGAAGTCGACCGTATCGAGCACCGCATCGGCCGGCTGGCGTCCCATCGCGCGCGCAATCGAGACGATGCGCTCGTTCAGGTTGCGGTAAGTCGCGGCGATCCGCTGGTCGTCCAGCATCTTCTCGGTTGCCGGGGCCAGGCCGAAGTTGATGCCGTTAATCTGTAACACCTTCTGCGCCGCGGCCGCCGTCTTCGGCAGCTCGGCCAGATTCGTCGTCTTCACCTCCAGGTACTGCCCGACGCGCCAGCCGCTCGGCACCGGCTTCACGGGCGTACGGCTCGCCGGCATCGGCACCGGCGGCTCGGGGTAGACCGGATAGGTGTAATAGCCTTGCGTTTTGAGTTCCGCCTTCGGATCGGCACGGCGCACGATCTCGGTGCCTTCCTTCATCTTGCGGTTCACGCGCGACGCGGCCGCAGCCTTGTCCTTGTCGAATTCCTCGACGGCGAAAACGACCGTTGCCTGGTCGTTCGCGTGGCGCACTTCGCCGTTGGCCGGCACGATGACCATCGTGCCCGCGGTGGATGGTGACGATGCGGGCGCCGGCAGCGTTTGCGCGCCGGCGTGGGCTGCCAGCACGAGGCCGGCGACGAGGATCAGTTTTGGCAGGGACATGGTTTCTCCGGTTTAAGTAGGGGCCTACTTATACGATACCGCCGTGCTTCCATCCATCGTGATTTTGTAATGGAAAGTTGCACTTCAGATCGCCCGGTGACGAAACCTGTCCCTTACCGCATCAGTTCTTCGACTGGTCGACGAGCTTGTTTTTCGCGATCCACGGCATCATCGCGCGCAGCTTGGCGCCGACTTCCTCGATCTGGTGCTCGGCCGTCAGGCGGCGCCGCGAGATCAGGGTCGGGGCACCGGCCTTGTTCTCGAGGATGAAGCTCTTCGCGTACTCGCCGGTCTGGATGTCCTTCAGGCACTGGCGCATCGCCTCTTTCGTGGCCGAGGTCACGACCTTCGGGCCGGTCACGTACTCGCCGTACTCGGCGTTGTTCGAGATCGAGTAGTTCATGTTGGCGATGCCGCCTTCATAGATCAGGTCGACGATCAGCTTGAGCTCGTGCAGGCACTCGAAATAGGCCATTTCAGGCGCATAGCCCGCTTCGACCAGGGTCTCGAAACCGGCCTTGATCAGTTCGACGGCGCCGCCGCACAGCACTGCCTGTTCGCCGAACAGGTCGGTCTCGGTCTCTTCGCGGAAGTTGGTCTCGATGATGCCGGCACGGCCGCCGCCGTTGGCCATGGCGTAGGACAGCGCGACGTCGCGCGCGGCGCCGGATTTATCCTGGTAGACGGCGATCAGGTGCGGCACGCCGCCGCCCTGGCGGTAGGTGCCGCGCACGGTGTGGCCAGGTGCTTTCGGCGCGATCATGATGACGTCGAGGTCGGCGCGCGGCACGACCTGGCCGTAGTGGACATTGAAGCCGTGGGCAAAGGCCAGGACGGCGCCCTGCTTCGCGTTCGGCTCGACGTTTTCCTTGTAGACCTGGGCGATGTTCTCGTCCGGCAGCAGGATCATGATGATGTCTGCGTTCTTGACCGCTTCATCGACTTCGGCGACCTTCAGGCCGGCCTGCTCGACCTTGTTCCAGGACGCGCCGCCGCGGCGCAGGCCGACGGTGACGTTGACGCCCGATTCGGACAGGTTCTGGGCGTGCGCGTGTCCCTGCGAGCCGTAGCCGATGATGGCGACGTTCTTGCCTTTGATGAGGGAGAGGTCGCAGTCTTTGTCGTAGAAAACTTTCATGGTCTTGTCCTGTATGTTTTGGAGTTGTTTGGTTTTGCCACGCTAGTGGCTGTTCATTTGGGCGGCTATAGGCTGCTCGGCGTTCCCGCGTGGGCACAAGTGCCCACCCTACGAAGTCAGGTGATCGGGGCGGAGCCCCGATCAGACCTTCAATATTCTCTCGCCGCGGCCGATGCCGGAGCCGCCGGTACGGACGGTCTCGAGGATGGAGGTGCGGTCGATCGAATCGATGAAGGCGTCGAGCTTGCTCTTGGCGCCGGTCAGTTCGATCGTGTAGCTCTTCTCGGTCACGTCGATGACGCGGCCGCGGAAGATGTCGGCGGTGCGCTTGATTTCCTCGCGCTCCTTGCCGACCGCCCTCACCTTGATCAGCATGAGCTCGCGCTCGATGTGCTGGCCTTCGGTCAGGTCGACCACTTTCACGACCTCGATCAGGCGGTTCAGGTGCTTGGTGATCTGCTCGATGATGTCGTCCGAGCCGGAAGTCACGATCGTCATGCGCGACAGGGTCGCGTCTTCGGTCGGCGCCACGGTCAGGGTTTCGATGTTGTAGCCGCGGGCCGAAAACAGGCCCACCACGCGCGACAGGGCGCCGGCTTCGTTCTCCAGGAGAACCGAGATGATGTGTCTCATTACAGGTCCTCCGATCCGAGCAGCATTTCAGACAGGCCCTTGCCGGCCTTGACCATCGGCCAGACGTTCTCGCTCTGGTCGGTGATGAAGTTCATGAACACGAGGCGGTCCTTCATTGCGAAGGCCTCCTTCAGCGAGCCCTCGACATCGGAGGGCTTCTCGATGCGCATGCCGACGTGGCCATAGGCCTCGGCCAGCTTCTCGAAGTCCGGCAGCGAATCCATATAGGACTCGGAATAGCGCGAACCGTAGTCGATCTGCTGCCACTGGCGCACCATGCCCAGGAAGCGGTTGTTCAGGAGGATGATCTTCGGCGTCAGGTGGTATTGCTTGCAGGTGGCAAGCTCCTGGATGCACATCTGGATCGAGCCTTCGCCGGTGACGCAGGCGACCGTCGCATCCGGGTTCGCCATCTGCACGCCCATCGCGTACGGCAAGCCGACACCCATCGTGCCGAGACCGCCGGAATTGATCCAGCGGCGCGGCTTGTCGAAGGGGTAGTACTGGGCGGCCCACATCTGGTGCTGGCCGACGTCGGAGGTGATGAAGGCGTCGCCTTTCGTCACTTGCCACAGCTGCTCGATGACCGATTGCGGCTTGATGACGAGGTCCGAGCTCTCGTACTTCAGGCAATCGCGGCCGCGCCACTCGTCGATCTGCTTCCACCAGGCGCGCAGCGGTTCCGGATTGGCGCGGGCAGCGCCTGCGGCATCGAGCTGGGCCAGGAATTCGGTCAGCACTTCCTTGACGTTGCCGACGATCGGGATGTCGACCTTCACCCGCTTCGAGATCGAAGACGGGTCGATGTCGATGTGGATGATCTTGCGCGGATGGCTGGCGAAGTGCTTCGGGTTGCCGATCACGCGGTCGTCGAAGCGGGCGCCGATCGCGATCAGGACGTCGCAATGCTGCATCGCCATGTTCGCTTCATAGGTGCCGTGCATGCCCGGCATGCCCACAAAACGCTCGTCGCTCGCGCGCGAACCGCCCAGGCCCATCAGCGTGTTGGTCACCGGGGCGCCGAGCTTGTCGACCAGGCGGTTCAGCTCCTGCGAGGCATTCGCGAGAATGACGCCGCCGCCGGCATAGATCATCGGGCGTTCGGCGCTTTGCAGCAGCTGGACGGCCTTGCGGATCTGGCCCGTGTGGCCCTTGTCCACCGGTTTGTACGAGCGCATCTCGATTTCGCGCGGATACTCGAACATGCACTTGTGCATGCTGATGTCCTTCGGGATATCGACCAGCACGGGGCCGGGACGGCCGGTACGGGCAATGAAGAAGGCCTTCTTGATGGTGGTCGCCAGTTCCTTGACGTCCTTGACCAGGAAATTGTGCTTGACCACGGGGCGGGTGATGCCGACGGTGTCGCATTCCTGGAACGCATCCTGGCCGATCGCATGGCTCGGCACCTGGCCGCTGATCACCACCATCGGAATCGAATCCATGTAGGCGGTGGAGAGGCCGGTGACGGCATTGGTGACGCCCGGACCGGAGGTGACGATGGCGACGCCGACCGTGTTCGAGCTGCGCGAATAGGCGTCGGCCGCATGGACGGCTGCCTGCTCGTGGCGCACCAGGACGTGCTGGAATTTGTCTTGCTGGAAGATGGCGTCGTAGATGTACAGCACTGCGCCGCCAGGATAGCCAAAGACGTGTTTCACGCCTTCCTCGGCCAGGCAACGGACGACTATTTCAGCGCCCGTGATGGGGACTGATGTTTCGTTATTCATGAACCATTCCTTTCAAAACCCAGAGGGAGATTGATCGGATGCTCTTTCCTAACGAGGTGCGATTTGCCCCACAGCGCCTTCAGCTTCCCTTCTTTCTGCGGTCACGTCGAACTCCCGGATATCAATCGATACCCTTTGGAACGGCGCTGGGCGCAACTCGTTTGGCTGAGTGTCTGTAGCGGCTCGACGCATCTCTCGCGCTTGTGGCACGGGTTGGAGCAAACTGCCTACAAATGAAAGCGTGTCATGCTGTTCCAGGCCTTGTGTGCCGGTCAGACTGACGGTGAAGCTTTGGGGATGCAAAGCGTGAGGAACACCTTACTGCGTTGCACCATTTTGGTCAAGATAAAAAATAGAAAAGGTCAGATGCATGGTTTTGGTGCGCAGCGGGGCGTAGGGGTTAGTACGTATTTTGCGGTGCAATGATGAGTTTCATTGTGCGGATGTGCGGATAATGAACCGCGTGGGCACGAGTGCCCACCCTACGAAAGGCGGTGCACCGTAGGGTGGGCTCTTGAGCCCACGCGGCCGTACTTATGCACTCGTTAGCGCTCCATCCCCCACCGCCGCACGGTCACCCGCTCCAGCGTCTGAAACACAACATGCTCCACCGCCAAGCCGATAATGATCACCGCCGCCAACCCGGCAAACACCTTATCGGTGAACAGCTCGTTCCGGCTCTGGAAAATGAACCACCCCAACCCACCCTGCCCCGACGTGGTGCCAAACACCAGCTCCGCCGCAATCAGCGTACGCCATGCAAACGCCCAGCCAATCTTCAGTCCCGACAGAATCGCCGGCAGCGCCGCCGGAATTAGGATCTGCAGCACCAGCCGCAAGCCACCAAGCCCGTAATTACGCCCCGCCATGCGCAGCGTCTCCGGCACCGCGCGAAAGCCCGCGCAGGCGTTCAGGGTCAGCGGCCACAGCACCGAATGCATCAGCACCATGATCAGGCTGCCTTTGCCCAGGCCGAACCACAGCAGCGCCAGCGGCAGCAAGGCGATCGCCGGCAGCGGATTGAACATCGAGGTCAGCGTCTCGATCAGTTCGCGCCCGAGCCGGTTCGACACCGCCAGCCAGGTCAGCAGGAAAGCGCCCGCGATGCCCATCAAATAGCCCTGGGTGAGTGTGGCGAACGAGACGCCGATATAGCCGACCAGCTCGCCCGATGCCAGGCCGTCGACCAGCGCCCGCCCCGTCTGCAGGGCGGTCGGCAGCAGCAGGTCGTTGCCGTACCAGCGCGCCACTGCTTCCCAGATCGCGGCCAGCACCAGCAGGATGCCGGCCTTGCGCAGCCAGGCAAGATTGGCCAGCGGCGCGAACGCTGCCGCAGACTGCTGCTGTTGAGGGACAGGACCGGCAGGCACGGCCAGCGCCAGTTCGTATTCCGGGCGAATCGGCGGATGCTTGAGCGCGTTCATGAATGCACCGCCAGGGCCTGGTGAGCCGGCGCCACACGCACTGGGGTTTCGCCAAAGAGGAGACGGTGAATGCGTTCGTTCGCCGCCTGGAACTCCGCGCTGCCTGCGCTGCCGAGGTCGAACTGGTGGCTGTTGAGTTCAGCGCGTACGCGGCCAGGATGGGGGCTCAGCAGCAGGATGCGGTTGCCCACGACCAGCGCTTCCTCGATCGAGTGGGTCACGAACAGCATCGTGAAACCGATTTCTTCCCACAGGGTTTGCAGCTGTTCCTGCATGGTGCGCCGGGTGAGTGCGTCGAGCGCGGCGAAGGGCTCGTCCATCAGCAAGATGTCCGGCTGCATGGCCAATGCGCGCGCGATCGCGACCCGCGCCTTCATCCCGCCCGACAGGGTATGCGGATACGCCTCGGCGAAGCGCGCCAGGCCGACCTTGCCCAGCCAGTGGCGGGCGCGCTCGCGTGCTTCCGCCTTCTTCATGCCGCCGGCCAGCAGCGGGAACATGACATTGTTCTCGACTGTCTTCCAGGGCGGCAACTGGTCGAATTCCTGGAACACGACGATGCGGTCCGGTCCCGGTCCGGTGATCGGCTTGCCGGCCAGACGCAGGCTGCCCGCGCGCGGCGTGATGAAGCCGCCCACCGCTTTCAGCAGCGTCGACTTGCCGCAGCCCGAAGGCCCGAGCAGGACGAAGCGGTCGCCGCGGTGGACGTCGAAGCTGACATCCTCGGTGGCGCGCACGACGCCCCGGTTACCCGTGTATTCGAGCGTCACGTGCTCGGCGCGCAGCAAGGGAGCTGTCGGCGGCACGACCTGCAAAGGAGGTGTTTTCATCTCAGCTTCCCGAGGCGAGCGCCGGATGCTCGAAGAAGTAATCGCGCCAGCTCTCCGGCTTCTTCTTGATCGCACCCACCTGGTGCAGGAACTGGGCCAGGCCCAGCGTATTTTGCGGCGCCACCTTGAACTGCACCTTCGGATCCTTGATCACTTTCACCAGCAAGGCGCGGTCGATACTGCCCTTGTTCACGCGCAGGTAGGCGTCGGCCACCGCTTCCGGATTGGTCGAGGCCAGTTGCGCCGCCTCCACCAGGGCGTCGAGGAAGGCGCGGTAGGTTTTCGGGTTTTCCTTCACATATTTTTCAGTGGCGTAGAGCACGGTCGACGAGGCCGGCCCACCCAGCACCTGGTAGGAATCGAGCACGATCTTCGCCTTCGGATTGCCGGCCAGCTCCTGCTCCTGGAACGGCGGATTGGCGAAGTGGGCGTTGATTTCGGTGCCGCCGGCGATCACGGCGGCGGCCGCGTCCGGATGCGGCACGGCTTGCGTCAGCGGATCGAGTTTCTTGTACTGGGCCTGGCCCCATTGCTTGCTGGCCGCCAGCTGCAGCAGGCGCGCCTGTACCGAGACGGTGACGGCGGGCAGCGCGATGCGGTCCTTCGGCCCGAAGTCGGCGATCGTTTTCACGGCCGGGTTCGTGCTGATCAGGTAATAGGGGAAATTGCCGAGCGAGGCGACGGCGCGCACGTTCTGCTTGCCGTTCGTACGGTCCCAGATCGTCAGCAAGGGGCCGAGGCCGGCGCCGACCACGTCCACCGAGTTCGACAGCAGCGCATCGTTCACGGCCGCGCCGCCCGACAGCTTGACCCAGTCGACGTCGATCTCGACGCCCTGCTTCTTGCCGTGCTTTTCGATCAGCTTCTGGTCCTGCGCCACATTCAGCAGCAGGTACACCACGCCGAACTGCTCGGCGATGCGGATCTTGCCCTCGGCGTGGGCGGCAGGTACGGCGGCGACCAGGGAGGCAGCGACCAGCGCGGCAGCGATTTTTTTAATGTTCAATTGTTTTCTCCTGGTTCAGAACGGGACATCGCCCGCGATCGTGGTGCGGTACAGCTTGCGGCGCTGCTCGGGCGGGCAACCGGCGGCCAGGTGCAGCAGGGAACGGTTGTCCCAGAACACCATGTCCTGCGGCTTCCACTGATGGCGGTAGATGAATTCCGGCTTCGTCGAATGCTCGAACAGCGCGTCGAGCAGCTCGCGGCTGCGCGCTTCCGGGATGTCGAGGATGCGGGTCGTGAAATGCTCGCTGACGAACAGCGCCCGCCGTCCCGTTTCCGGATGGGTGCGCACGACCGGCTGGCGCACCGGCACCACTTCGTCGATCTGGGCCTGGGTGAGCGCGGGACGCCATGGGTTCAGCTTGCGCAGGTCTTCGTAGCGCGCCAGGTAGCTGTGCTCGGCCTGCAGGTGTTCGACTTCGCGCTTCAGTTCTTCCGGCAAGGTCTCCCAGGCCAGGTGCTGGTTCGCGAACAGGGTGTCGCCACCGTCGGCGGGCAGCTCCTGCGCGTGCAGCATCGAGCCCAGGCTCGGCACCGCTTTATAGGACAGGTCGGAATGCCAGTAGTGGCCGGCATCGCCCAGGCCGATCGGCTCGCCGTTCTCGCGGATATTCGAAATGACCAGTACCTCCGGCTGCGTGGGCAGCTGGAACTGGCGCAGCACGTGGATCTGCAGTTCGCCGAAGCGGCGCGAAAAGTCCACCTGCTGGGCCGGGGTGATATGGGTATCGCGAAACACGAGTACGTGGTGGTCGAGATGGGCGCGGTGCACGCGCGCCAGGTCGGCGGTATTGAGCGGACGCGTGAGGTCGAGGCCGAGCACCTCGGCGCCGAGCGGGGCGTTGAGGGGGCGGATGTCGAAGTCCTGACGGAAGGTGGTGTCGAGAGGCAGGGTATCGAGAGGCATGATGATCTGAGCTGAGTCAATGTTGGGTTCAGGTTAGCCAGCCGCTGCCAGCCCGACAACGAATCATTTCGAGGATCGTCATGCGTTTTTTGAAATCCCGGCTGCGCCACCTTGGTACGACACTGAGCAATTACTGTGCATACAAGAGCAATTTTTGCTACGATTCGTGGGTTTTCCATAAAGCACCAGCTACGTACCGGTGCGTATCACCCTCCTCGGCGCATGGCGACAGACAAAGAACTAGGCGACTTCCTCGAGAATGTCGAACGGCGGGCGTTCAAGCAGGCCGTGTACGCGGTGCGCAAGGACGAAGCGGCGCTCGACATCGTGCAGGACGCGATGATCAAGCTCGCCGAAAAATACGGCGACAAGCCGGCCGCCGAATTGCCGATGTTGTTCCAGCGCATCCTGCAGACCACCATCCTCGATTACTTCCGCCGCGAAAAGGTCCGTAACACCTGGGTCAGCCTGTTCTCGGGCCTCGGCCGACGCGGAAACGACGATGAGGACTTTGATATACTCGATGCGTACGAAGCGGAGGAAGGAACGGCTGCGGCCGAGTCCAGCATGGATCAGGTCGAACGCGCCCAAACCTTGCACCTGATCGAAGCGGAGATACAAAAGCTCCCGGCGCGTCAACGCGAAGCCTTCCTTATGCGTTACTGGCAGGATATGGACGTGGCCGAAACGGCCGCGGCAATGGGATGCTCGGAGGGCAGTGTCAAAACGCACTGTTCTCGCGCTACGCATACCCTTGCCGATGCCCTGCGGGCCAAGGGAATAAAATTATGAATACCGACGACATCAACCTGGCGTACAAGCTGCGCCATGCCCTGAACGAAAACCTCGACGCGCTGCCGGCTTCGACGACCGAGCGCCTGGCCGCCGCGCGCGCGCTCGCGCTGTCGCGCAAGAAGGCCGATGCGCCGGTCGAAGTACAAGCAAACAAGCGCAAGACGCGCCGCTTCTTCGATGTCGACTTCCATTTCTCCGGGGCTGGACTCGGCCGCCTCGGCGTGGCCATCCCGCTGCTGGCGCTGGTGGTCGGCCTGGGCGGGCTGTACCAATACGAACAGCAGCAGCGCATCGCCGAACTGGCCGAGCTCGACGCCGCCGTGCTGGCCGACGAACTGCCGCTGACGGCCTACCTTGACCATGGCTTCAATGCCTATCTGGAGTCGCAACAGCGCCGCCAATGAGGACACCCCCTTCCAAGCCACGCCGCCTCGGCTGGATTGCCGCGGTGGCGGTGGTGCTGGCCGGTCTCGCGGCCTGGGTCGTCTGGCATAACGCAGGAAACGACGGCCCTGGCGCCATCCGCAGCGCAGCCACGTCCACCGGCACGCCTGGCGCGCCCGCCAGGAGCGCGCCGACCCTCGGCCAGCCGCTCTGGCGCGAGCTGTCGCCAGCCCAGCAGGTCGCACTGGAACCGCTGCGTCCCGAATGGGATGCGATGGACAGCGTGCGCAAGAAGAAATGGCTGGAGCTGTCGCGCCGCTTCGCGTCGATGAATCCGACCGAACAGGCACGCGTGCACGAGCGCATGCGCCAGTGGATGCGCCTCACCCCGGAACAGCGCAGCCTCGCACGCGAAAACTACACCAAGGCGCGCAAACTGGCGCCCGGCGACAAGGCCGCCACCTGGGAAAGCTACAAGCAGCTCACGCCCGGCGAGAAACAGCGCCTGGCGCAGGCAGCGGCGCGCAAGAACGCGGCCGCCGCCGGCCCGCCGGCGCCGGCCAGCACGATCGTGACCCCGACTCCCTGCCCCGCCGGCACCACGCGCCGCGGCGCGACCTGCATGTCGCTGGAGGCGCCGGCCTCGATCCCGACTGCCCCGGCGATCACCCAGCCCGCACCCGGTCCCGTGACGCCGCCGGCTGCCACTGCCCCGGCGGCGCCTGCCGCCCAACCCGCCGCCGCACCTGCCTCGTCGAATGCAAACGGATAACGAAGTCAATGCGGTCGTCACTGCGCCTTCCGTGATCGGCACGCCGACCGTCAGGCGGCGCATCGTCGCGATGGTCTACGAAGCCTTTCTCCTGATCGCGGTCGAAGCACTGGCCGTCTTCATCTATATTTACGCCACCGGCAACCGCCAGTCGCCCGGCTACCGCGCCGGCTTGATGGTGTTCCTGTTCCTGGTGACGGCGGCGTATTTCGTCCACGCCTGGAGCGGCAGCGGTTTTACGCTGGCCATGAAGACCTGGCGCATCAAGGTGGTGAAGGTGGGTTGTGCGAAGGTGCCTTTTAAAAATGCGGCACTGCGCTACCTGCTGGCCTGGGGATGGTTTGCGCCGGCGCTGGTGGTCGGCGGCGTGCTCGGCCTGCACCAGTTCAAGGAATGGGCGGTGGTGCTCGTGCTCGGGCTGGTGGCGTGGGGACTGACCGCCTTCCTGGACAAGGACCGGCAGTTCCTGCATGACCGGATTGCGGGGACGCGCTTGATTGCCTTGCCGAAGGTGGGAAAGAAGAAGTAAGCGGCCTCGGAAGCACCGTAACGCGTGGGCTCGGGAGCCCACCCTACGGTGCACCACCGCTGTCACTGCACCGTTGGCCGCCGTGTAACGTAGGGTGGGCTCTCGAGCCCACGCGGTGAAACGTCAGCAGTCCGTTAAAACCGTTCGTAGTCCGTCAGATAGCGCCACTGCCCCGCCGGCAGCCCACCCATCGACATCCGCCCCACCCGCAAGCGCTTGATGTCGGTCACGGTCAGGCCCACCGCCGCGCACATGTGCTCGAGCTGGCCGGGCCGCACGCCCTTGGCGGCGAAGCGCAGGCGCCCCTCGCTTTGCCAGCTGACCTTCATCGGGTTGATCGGCTTGCCGTTGAAGCTCAATCCATGGTTCAGCAGCGCGAGACCGCCCTCCCTGATCCCGCCCGACACCTCCACCACATACTCGTGCTCGACGCGTTCGCCGTCGTCGAGCAGCTTGCGCACGACCCGGAAATCCTGCGAGTAGACCAGCAGCCCGCTCGCATCGGTCTCCAGCGGCGTGCACAGCGTCAGGCGCGCCAGGTGGCGCTTCAGGAAGCGCGGCTGGCCGTGGCCGCCGACGACCAGCGTCTCGGGCGTCAGGCACTCCAGTGCATTCGCGCCGCGCATGCCGACGCCCGCATTCATGCCCTCGGGTTTGTGCAGCAGGATCGTGACCGGCGGCGCTTCCTCGGCGCTGGCGCCGGGCAGCACGGCCACGCTTTGCGAAGGCAGCACGCGCGTGGCCGGGTCCTCGACCACGACGCCGTCGACCGTCACACCGGCGCCGGCGATATACCGCTCCGCTTCCGCCCGCGAGCATTGCACCAGTTCGGCCACACGCTTGGCCAGGCGGATTCCTTCCGCATTCCCCGTGTTGCTCATCAAGCGCGCCAGTTCTGGAAGAAGTTTTTAAAGGCAGCGACGACCTTGTCGACGTCCGCGCGCGAGATGTCCAGGTGGGTCACCAGGCGCGTGCGCGGACCGATCGAGGCGCGGATGCCTTGCTCCGCCAGATGCGCGCTCAGCGGCGCGCAGGCGGCCGCCGGGATGTCCAGCCAGAAGATGTTGGTTTGCGGGGTGCCGACATTCAAAGCGTCGATCTGCGCCAGGCCTTGCGCCAGCAGGGCCGCATGCTCGTGGTCCTCTGCCAGGCGCTTCACGTTATGTTCGAGCGCGTGGTGCGCCGCGGCGGCCAGCACGCCGGCCTGGCGCATGCCGCCGCCCAGCATCTTGCGCCAGCGCTTGCCCTGTTCGATGAAAGCCTTCGGACCGAGCAGCACCGAACCCACCGGCGCGCCGAGACCCTTCGAGAGGCAGACCGAGACGGTATCGAAACCCTTCACCACCTCGCGCAGGCTGATGTTCTGCTTGACCGCCGCGTTGGCGATACGCGCGCCGTCGAGGTGGGTGGCGAGACCTTTCGCATGCGCGAGCGAGGTCGCGGCCGCGATGTAGTCCTGTTTCAATACGCGGCCGCCGATCGTGTTTTCCAGCGCCAGCAGGCGGGTGCGCGCGAAGTGCATGTCGTCGGGCTTGATGTAGGCCTCGATGTCGGAAAGCAGAATCGAGCCGTCCGCCTGGTTGGCGATCGGCTGCGGCTGGATCGAGCCCAGCACCGCGGCGCCGCCGCCTTCGTATTTATATGTGTGCGCTTCCTGGCCGACCAGGTATTCGTCGCCGCGGCCGCAGTGGGTCATCAGGGCGATCAGATTCGTTTGCGTGCCGCTTGGGGCGAACATGCCGGCTTCGTAGCCGAACAAATCGGCCGCGTAGTCCTGCAGGCGGTTGACGGTCGGGTCGTCGGCGTAGACGTCGTCGCCGACTTCAGCGGCGGCCATCGCAGCGCGCATCGCCTGCGAGGGTTGGGTGACGGTGTCGCTGCGCAGGTCGATCCAGGTGTTTTTTTCGCTCATGGTCTCTCAGTCGTTCATTTCGGCTTTGGCTTCGGCTTCAGCTTGCGATGCATAGAAACGCTGGCCCATCTCTTCCAGCCCCAGCGTGGACAGCACTTCCTGCAGGCGCTCGCCCGGACGGCGGCGCGGCAGGTTTTTATAGGTCGCCACGATCAGCTCGTTCTTCATCGAGTGCTCCCAGCCTACCAGCTCGGTGACGGTCACTTCGTAGCCGTGGGCTTCGAGCTGCAGGCAGCGCAGCACGTTGGTCACCTGGCTGCCGAATTCGCGCGTGTGGATGGGACGGCGCCAGATTTCGGTCAGCGGACTTTTCAAGTCCCGGCCCTTATTCTTGCGCAAGACCGAAGCCACTTCGGCCTGGCAGCACGGCACCAGCACCATGTGCTTCGCCTTCTTCTTCAGCGCGAAGTCGATGGCGTCGTCGGTCGCCGTGTTACAGGCATGCAGCGCGGTGACGATGTCGATCGTCTCAGGGAGCTTGCTCGACGTGGTCGATTCCGCCACCGACAGCGGCAGGAAGGACATGTTGGCAAAGCCCAGGCGCGCCGCCAGCCCGGTCGATTTCGCGACCAGCTCGTCGCGCGTCTCGATGCCGTAGATGTGCGAGGCGTCCTCCAGGCCCTTGAAGAACAGGTCGTAGAGGATGAAGCCGAGGTAGGACTTGCCGGCGCCATGGTCGACCAGCGAAACGGCGCCCTTCTCCGCGCGTACATCTTTCACCAGTGGCTCGATGAAGTTGATCAGGTGGTAGACCTGCTTCAGCTTGCGGCGGCTGTCTTGGTTCAGTTTGGCGTCGCGCGTGAGGATGTGCAGTTCCTTGAGCAGTTCGATCGACTGCCCGGGGCGCACCTCTGGTGGAAGTTCCGGCGCCGTGGCCGGTTTCTGGTCAGCGCGCTTCATCGATCCACGCCGCCTGGATGGCTTCCAGCACCCGCTCGCCGCCGCGCGTGCGGTCGTCGTCGAAGCCTTCGAGCTCGACGACCCAGTTATGCAGGTCGACGAAGCGCACCGTGCTCGGGTCGACGTCCGGGTACTTCTCCGCCAGTGTTTCGGCGATTGCCGTCACATCATTCCACTTCATGGCTAGTCCTGATCAGTGGTTCTTTTCGGCCGCGTGGTTGATCGTGTACTTCGGGATCTCGACCACGAGGTCCTCGTCGGCCACGATCGCCTGGCACGACAGGCGCGAATTCGGTTCCAGGCCCCAGGCCTTGTCCAGCATGTCTTCTTCTTTTTCTTCCTGCTCGTTCAGCGAGTCGAAACCTTCGCGCACGATCACGTGGCAGGTGGTGCAGGCGCAGACGCGGTCGCAGGCGTGTTCGATCTCGATGTCGTTTTCCAGCATGACGTCGCAGACGGATTTGCCGCTCGGGGCTTCCAGTACGGCGCCGTCGGGGCAGAAGACCGGGTGGGGCAGGATGACGATTTGTGGCACGTTGTTACCTCATTAATTATTTATATCGTTCGCGGGCGGGTGCGTTCACACTTCGTCCAGCGACTTGCCTGCCAGCGCCTGGCGCACGCTCTTGTCCATGCGCCGCGCGGCGAATTCCTCGGTGCCGTGCGCGAGCGCCTGGACCGCATCGTGCAGCGCGTTCTGGCGCGCGCCCGGCTCCACAGCCGCATCGTTCGAACGTTCGGCCGCATCGCGCACGCCCTGCACCAGGGCCGCCAGCGCTTCCTGCTCGGACGCTTCCAGCAGGTCGGCATCGGTATCGAGCGCCGACTGCGTCGCCAGCAGGATGCGCTCGGCCTCGACCTGTTCTTCGCGCAGCGCGCGCATCTGCATGTCGACCTGCGCCGAGCTGTACGAGTCCTGCAGCATGCGCGCGACTTCGTCGTCGCCCAGGCCATAGGACGGTTTCACCGTAATCGAGGCTTCGACGCCCGAGCGCGTCTCGCGCGCTGCGACCGACAGCAAACCGTCGGCATCGACTTGATACGTTACGCGAATCCGCGCCGCGCCTGCCGCCATCGGCGGGATGCCGCGCAGCTCGAAGCGCGCCAGCGAGCGGCAGTCCGACACCAGCTCGCGCTCGCCCTGCACCACGTGCACCGCCAGCGCGGTCTGGCCATCCTTGAACGTCGTGAACTCCTGCGCGCGGGCGCAGGGAATCGTCGAGTTGCGCGGGATGATTTTTTCCACCAGGCCGCCCATGGTTTCGATGCCGAGCGAGAGCGGCGTCACGTCCAGCAGCAGCCAGTCGTCGCCTGAGGCGCGGTTACCGGCCAGCAGGTTGGCCTGGATCGCGGCGCCCAGGGCCACGACCTTGTCCGGGTCGATGTTCGCGTGCGGGATGGTGTGGAAAAACTCCGATACGGCACGGCGCACGTGCGGCATGCGCGTGGCGCCGCCGACCATCACCACGCCGTCCACGTCTTCGACCGTCACGCCGGCGTCGCGCATGGCCTTGCGGATGGCGTTCATGGTCTTCGCGACCAGGTGTTTCGTGATCTCGGTGAAGGTCTGCGCGGTGATGTTCACGTGCACCAGTTCGCCCGAGTTCAGGACGGCGTCGACCGTCGTCTCGTCGTTGGTCGACAGCAGTTCCTTGGCCTGGCGCGCCTTCACCATCAGGGTCGCCGTGTCTTCTTCCGACAGTGGCGACAGTTTCGCTTGCTCGGTGATCCAGCAGAACAGGCGGTGGTCGAAATCGTCGCCGCCCAGGGCGGAGTCGCCGCCGGTGGACAGCACCTCGAACACGCCTTTCGACAGCTTCAGGATCGAGATGTCGAAGGTGCCGCCGCCGAGGTCGTAGACCGCGTAGACACCTTCGGAGCCGTGGTCCAGGCCATAGGCGATGGCGGCGGCGGTCGGTTCGGACAGCAGGCGCAGCACGTTCAGGCCGGCCAGCTGGGCCGCGTCCTTGGTCGCCTGGCGCTGGGCGTCGTCGAAGTAGGCCGGCACGGTGATGACGGCGCCGACCAGGTCGTCACCGAGTGAATCTTCGGCCAGCTGGCGCAGGGTCGCCAGGATTTGCGCCGAGGTCTCGACCGGGCTTTTCACGCCGGCGACGGTACGGATCTGGACCATGCCTTCGCCGTCGACGAAGTCGTAGGGCAGGTTCTCGGCGTGGGCGATGTCCTTCAGGCCGCGGCCCATGAAGCGCTTGACCGAGACGATGGTGTTCTTCGGGTCGGTGGTGCGGTGGGCCTGCGCCTTGCGGCCGATATGGGCATTGCCGTTGGCGAGGTAACGCACGACCGATGGCAGCAGGGAGCGGCCGTCCTCGTCGCTGAGCACTTCGGGGCTGCCGCTACGGACGGTGGCGACAAGCGAATTGGTGGTGCCCAGGTCGATGCCGACGGCCAGCCGGTGCTGGTGCGGCGCGGTCGACATGCCGGGTTCGGAGATCTGCAAAAGTGCCATGTTCGTGTTACCTGGTTGTTGTTCTGGGTGGTGCGCGGTGGACTCAACATCGCGAAATGCGTACGCCTGTTGAACGCGTGGGCGGGAAACCCGCCCACCCTACGTCCCTTCGGCACACCGCGACGTTGATTTACCCTTCGATCGCTTCGTATGCGTACTGTACTTCGTCCCCGAATTTGTCGAGGAACATCAGCGCGCGCACGCCTTCGGCGGCCTTCGGAAAATCGCCGGCGTCGAGCTGCTTGCCGACCTCGGCCAGCATGGCCTTGCGCTCCATCCGCACCTGCTTGTCCAGGGCGTCCAGCGCGTCGGCGTCCTTCGCCGCGCGCGCGTCGCCGAGTTCTTCGCGCCACTCCATCTGCTGCATCAGGAAAGCCATCGGCATCGCCGTGTTCGACTCGGTCTGCAGGTCGACGCCGTTCAGCTCGCACAGGTAGTGCGCGCGCTTCTGCGGGTTCTTCAGCGTTTGATAGGCTTCGTTCGCGCGCGTGGCCCATTGCATGGCGACGCGTTTTTCCGCATCGGTGGCGTTCACGAAACGGTCCGGGTGGACGCGGCCCTGGACGTCGCGGTAGGCCGCGTCGAGCGCGGCCATGTCGACGTCGAAGCGGGCCGGCAGGCCGAAGAGCTCGAAGTGGTTCTGCATCAGGTTCTTAGATCCGGAAGCTCTCGCCGCAACCGCAATTGTCCTTGACGTTCGGGTTGTTGAAGCGGAAGCCTTCGTTCAGTCCCTCGCGGGCGAAATCGAGTTCGGTGCCGTCGATGTAGGGCAGGCTTTTCGGGTCGACGAAGACCTTCACGCCAAACGACTCGAAGACAGTGTCCTCGGCCGCCGATTCGTCGACGTACTCCAGCTTGTAGGCCAGGCCGGAGCAGCCGGTGGTGCGCACGCCGAAACGCAACCCGAGGCCCTTGCCGCGACGCTCGATGTAGCGGTTGATGTGCTTCGCCGCTTTTTCGGTCAGTGTGATTGCCATGCGTTCCTCTCCAGCTTGGTTCTAGCTAATTATGCAGTTGCGTGCTTGGTCTTGTAGTCGAGGACAGCGGCTTTGATCGCGTCTTCGGCCAGGATCGAGCAGTGGATTTTGACCGGCGGCAGCGCCAGTTCTTCGGCGATCTGCGTGTTCTTGATGGCCAGTGCCTGGTCCAGGGTTTTACCCTTCACCCATTCGGTCACCAGCGAGCTCGAAGCGATGGCCGAACCGCAGCCATAGGTCTTGAACTTCGCGTCTTCGATCAGGCCCTGCTCGTTGACCTTGATCTGCAGCTTCATCACGTCGCCGCAGGCCGGTGCGCCGACCATGCCGGTACCGACGGCGTCATCGCCCTTGTCGAAGGCGCCGACGTTGCGTGGGTTCTCGTAGTGGTCGAGTACTTTGTCCGAATATGCCATGGTAGTGCTCCTTATCTTCTCTTAATGCGTTCCGTACTGATTAGTGGGCTGCCCATTGGATCGTGCTGATATCGATCCCGTCCTTGAACATGTCCCACAGGGGCGACAGTTCGCGCAGTTTGCCGACCTTCGATTTCAGCAGTTCGATCGTGAAATCGATGTCTTCTTCGGTCGTGAAGCGGCCGATGGTAAAGCGGATCGAGCTGTGCGCCAGTTCGTCGCTGCGTCCCAGGGCGCGCAGCACGTAGGATGGCTCCAGGCTGGCCGAGGTGCAGGCCGAACCGGACGACACGGCGATGTCCTTGATCGCCATGATCAGCGACTCGCCTTCGACATAGTTGAACGAAACGTTCAGGTTATGCGGCACGCGGTGTTCCATGTCGCCGTTGATGTAGACCTCTTCGATCTCCATCAGGCCCTTGGCCAGGCGGTCGCGCAGCGCGGTGATGCGCACGATCTCGCTGTCCATCTCTTCCTTGGCGATGCGGAAGGCTTCGCCCATGCCGGCAATCTGGTGCGTCGGCAAGGTACCCGAGCGCAGGCCGCGCTCGTGGCCGCCGCCGTGCATCTGCGCTTCCAGGCGCACGCGCGGCTTGCGGCGCACGTACAGGGCGCCGATGCCCTTCGGACCATAGGTTTTATGGGCGGTGAAGGTCATCAGGTCGCACTTCGTCTTGTTCAGGTCGATGTGCACCTTGCCGGTCGCCTGGGCGGCGTCGCAGTGGAAGATGATGCCTTTCGAGCGGCACAGTTCGCCGATTTCGTCGATCGGCTGGATCACGCCGATTTCGTTATTGACCAGCATGACCGAGACCAGGATCGTGTCTGGACGGATCGCCGCGGCCAGCTGCTCGACGGTGATCAGGCCGTTGTCCTGCGGCTCCAGGTAGGTGGCTTCGAAACCGACGCGCTCGAGCTCGCGCACGGTGTCCAGCACGGCCTTGTGCTCGGTCTTCACCGTGATGATGTGCTTGCCCTTGGTCTTGTAGAACTGGGCCGCGCCCTTCAGGGCCAGGTTGTTCGATTCGGTGGCGCCGGAGGTCCAGATGATTTCGCGCGGATCGGCGCCGACCAGGGCGGCGACGTGGCCGCGCGCCTCTTCGACGGCAGCCTCGGCCGACCAGCCATACATGTGGCTGCGCGATGCCGGATTACCGAACTGCTCGCGCAGGAAGGGGATCATCTTGTCCGCCACGCGCGGGTCGATCGGCGTCGTCGCCGAGTAGTCCATATAGACCGGGAAATGTGGCGCAGTCACGAAGCTCTGCTCGATTTTTTTGTCCAAAGGCGCGTTCATCAGTTCACTCCAGTCATGCTTCAATTTTGGTGGCGGCGGGGGTGCGGTGCACCACCACGACGTTCTGTTCTTTCTGCTTCTGCTGGTCGACCAGGTCTTGCAGGGAGACCGAATCGAGGTAGTCGACCATCTTGGCGTTCAGCGTGGTCCACAGGTCGTGGGTCATGCAGCGGATGCCGCTGGCGGCGTCCGACCCGTGGCAGTTTTCCTTGCCCCCGCATTGGGTGGCGTCGAGCGGCTCGTCGACGGCGATGATGATGTCGGCCACCGTCACCTTTTCCGCCGGACGCGCCAGGCTGTAGCCGCCGCCCGGCCCGCGGATCGATTCGACGATCTCGTGGCGGCGCAGCTTGCCGAACAGCTGCTCGAGGTAGGACAGCGAAATGGCCTGGCGCTGGCTGATGCCCGACAGCGTGACCGGACCCGTACCCTGGCGCAGGGCAAGATCGATCATCGCAGTGACAGCAAAACGGCCTTTGGTGGTCAGACGCATCACAACCCCGGTAATGTTAAAATATTGCCCTTGTTCATTTCGCATCCACTTTTCCAGGTCTTCGGTGCTGAAGCAGAAAGACCGGATTAGTTGAACGATTTAGTCAAGTATAGCAAATTCCGGGGGGCTTGTCTTGGCGGCCCCAAAAACGGCGGACCTGGTTAGCGAGGCTTTTTGGATGCTGCCGCAGGGTGGGCAGCTCCACCCTGACGATCGAACAGACGCGCCGTCCGCGCTGCCCACGCGGTGATACGCGACTTCTGGACGATCGCGCCCGCAATCGAAACCGCCTCTCAGCGCGCCCGCAACAACCCCATCGGCCCGAACAATTCCCGCATCCCCTGGTGCCCGATAAAGCTCAGGTTATACGGATGCTCCGCCAGCACCTGCGGCAAGCCTGCGGTTTCCGGCAGCTTCCTCAACTCCTCCGCAATCTTCCCCCACAGCACCAGCGTCGGGGGCTGGGGCTGCGCGGCCAGCACCGCCAGCACGGTCTGCAAGAACGGCAGCCAGGCGCGCGCATCGATCGCCGGCTTGACGTGCTTGCGAAACACCAGCGCCGCGTTCAGCAAGAGGAATCCCTGCTGCGTGAGGTTGTCCTGTAACTGCGCCAGGGTCCGGATCGAGCCGTTCGACAAGGCCGCGGCCGCCACCGGCGCCATGGCCGCGCCGCCCGTGTCCTCGAGCTGCAGCCGGCCGTCGGCCACCAGCAGCATCTTCATGAAGTTGCGCAGCGAGGTCGCCCGGTTCACCGGCTTCGACAGGCCCGCTTCGCTCCACAGGTCGCCGACCGCGCCATCCATGAAGCAGACGCCGGTCGCGCTCTCGGCGCGCGGATACGGTCCCTCCCCCACCAGCACGTAGCGCACCCGGTCCAGGGGCTGGGCAAACGCGGCGAACAAACGCCCCTGGGTCGGCAAATAATCGTCCGCGGCCAGTGCCGGCAGGTAGCCGGGATTGGCCTGCGCCACTGCTTCCAGGCCGCGCAGCAGATGGGGCCGCCAGGAGGCGTCGGCAAGGGCGAGCGCGTCGATCATGGCGCCGGGGATGGGGGAGCTGTTCATGGCTGGTCGGTTGCGAAAAAGAGGCGAAATTGTAGCCCAGCCCATGCGCAGCGGGTGCATCGGTGCCGTACGTCAAGCTGGCGTACCGGTTTCGCAAATCGAGGCATAGTAATCGCCCATCCACCAACACCCGAACAAAGGAGACAGAACATGCAAACCATCCAGGACATCATGACGCGCGACGTGCAGACCATTTCGCCGCAGGAGACCGTGCAGCGCGCCGCACAGCTGATGGACGAATTGAATGTGGGTGCCATCCCGGTGCTCGATGACGGCAAGCTGGTTGGCATGATCACCGACCGCGACATCACCGTGCGCTCCGTGGCCGTCGGCCAGGCGCCCGGCTCGACGAAGGTCGAGCAGGTGATGAGCACCGACGTGCGCACCTGCACCGCCGGCCAGAGCGTCGACGAGGTGCTGGGGCAGATGGGCGACGTGCAGATCCGCCGCATTCCCGTGCTCGACGAGCAGTCGCAACAGGTGATCGGCATCGTGTCGCTGGGCGACGTGGCGACCAAGCACTCGGCCGACGTCGACCGCACGCTCGACGAGATCTCGACGCCGTCGGAGCCGGACCGTTCGGCGACGAGGCACTGACACCGGACGAGGCGGACGCTCCCGTCCGCCTCCGGGAGCAGCCGCTTACTCGGCGTCCGGCTGCCTGGATGGATGCGCGGCCGCGAAGGCCGGCAGGTCGATGCATAGCGCGTAGATGCGGGCGATGTTCGGGTAGACGCTGATGTCGATCTCGAAACGCTGGGCATTGAACACCTGCGGCACCAGGAAGCAGTCGGCGATCGTCGGCGCGCTGCCGTGGCAGAAGGGACCGGCGGCCGGGTCGCGCGCGAGGTGCGATTCGAGGCCGGCCAGTCCTTCGCGGATCCAGTGGCGGATCCAGTCGTTCTTCTGCTCTTCGCTGATTTTCAGCTCGTGCACCAGGTAGCGCAGGACGCGCAGGTTGTTCAGCGGGTGGATGTCGCAGGCGATGATCTGCGCCAGCTCGCGCACACGGGCGCGGCCCGGCGCATCCTGCGGCATCAGGGGCACGGCCGGGAAGCGCTCCTCGAGGTATTCGACGATCGCCATCGATTGCGTCAGCGTGATGCGCTCGTCCTGGAAAGCCGGCACCAGGCCGCTCGGATTGATGCGCCGGTATTCCTCCTGGCGCTGCTGGCCGCCGTCCTTGAGCAGGTGCACGGGCACCGCGTCATAGCTCAGGCCCTTCAGGTTCAGGGCGATGCGCACGCGGTAGGCGGCGGAGCTGCGGAAATAGGTATAAAGCTTCATTCTTTCCTCTCGTGGGAATGCGCGCCGTGGTAATGCCTCACCTCGTGATCGATGGCGCCGAAAATGCTGGCGCCATCAGGGTCCAGCATCTCGATGCGCACGTTGTCGCCAAAGCGCAGGAATGGCGTCGCCGGGGCGCCGAGTTCGATGGTTTCGTACATCCGCAGTTCGGCCAGGCAGCAGTAGCCGACGCCACCGTTGGCGATGCTCGAGCCATGCAGGCCGCCCTGCTTGTTCGACACCGTGCCGGAACCGATGATGCTGCCGGCGCCGAGCTCGCGCGTCTTGGCCGCATGCGAAACGAGTTGCGCGAAGCTGAAGGTCATGTCCTCGCCCGCGTTCGGCTTGCCGAAGGGCTCGTCGTTGACCGTGACCAGCAGCGGCAGGTGCAGCTTGGAGTCAAGCCAGGCGTCGCCCAGCTCGTCCGGCGTGACCGCCACCGGAGAAAACGCGCTGGCCGGCTTCGACTGGTAAAAACCAAAACCCTTTGCCAGTTCGCCCGGAATCAGGTTGCGCAGCGAAACGTCGTTCACCAGCATGACGAGGCGGATCGCCTTCGCGGCCTCGTCGATGCTCGCGCCCATCGGCACGTCGCCGGTGACGACCGCCACTTCCGCTTCCAGGTCGACGCCCCAGTCTTCGCTCATCACGGCGATCGGGTCGCAGGGACCGATGAAGGAGTCGCCGCCGCCCTGGTACATCAGCGGGTCGGTGTAGAACGAGGCCGGCACCTCGGCATTGCGCGCCTTGCGCACCAGCTCGACGTGGTTGATGTAGGCCGAGCCGTCGGCCCACTGGTAGGCGCGCGGCAGCGGCGAATGGCAATCCATCTCGATGAAGGATTCGGCCTGGTCGGCGCTGCCATTGTTGAGCTTGTCGTAGACGGCCTGCAGGCGCGGCGCGACCGCGTCCCAGTCGTCGAGCGCGGCCTGCAGCGTGCGCGCGATCTTCGGGACGGCCTGGCAGGTGACGAGGTCACGGCTGACGACGACCAGCGTACCGTCGCGGCCGCCGGTCTTGAGTGAAGCGAGTTTCATGGCGAGTTCCTTAGTCCGGGCATTAGTTGCCGCCATTAAAAGTCAAAACGAACTATCATACAAACAATATTTTCCGCCTGATTTATCAGACTATCCTATGAATCCCACCCTGCGCCAGATGCGCGCGTTCGTGGCGCTCGCCAAGACCAATAACTTTACGTCGGCGGCAGCGTCCATGCACGTGACACAATCGGCTCTTTCGGGCTTGATCAAGGAGCTCGAACAGACCCTCGGCGCACGCGTCGTCGACCGTTCCACGCGCCGCATCGTATTGACGGACATCGGCCGCGAGCTGTATCCGCTATTTAGCCAGATGATCGATGATCTCGACGGTGCGCTGGCGAACGTGGCGGACCATACGCAGTTGCGAAAAGGCGTGGTGCGCATCGCCGCGCCACAACTGATGTGCTGCACCCTGGTGCCCGCAGCCGTGGCTGCCTACCGCAGCGGGCAACCGGACATCGATGTCCGGGTCGCCGACAGCCCGGTCGAGAACGTGATCGCGCGCGTGCTCTCGGGCGAATCCGATTTCGGCATCGGACCCGAGCGCGAACCGGCGCCGCAACTGGAAGCGCGCGAGCTGTTCGAGATGCCCTTCTCCCTCGTCTTCCCGCAGGGACACCCCCTGGAGGCGAACGCGCGCGTCACCTGGCAGGACGTCGCGCGTTATCCCTTCATCGCCCTGCAGGGACAATTCACGGAGCGCCTGCTGGCCGACATGCAAGCCCTGCTGCGCGAAGTGCCCCTGAAACCGGCCAACGAAGTCACCTTCATGACGACGGCGCTGGCGATGGTCAGCGCCGGGCTCGGCATCACCGTCTGCCTGCCGTATGCCGAGCCGCTGGTGCAGCTCTACCAACTGCACATGCGCCCGCTCGAGGAGCCCAGGCTGACGCGGCGCTTTTTCGTCTACACGCGCGCCGGACGCTCGCTGTCGCCGGCGGCGCAGAGCTTCATCGATTTCCTGTTTCCGTATGTGGAGGGAAAGCGCAGCGAGGCGCGCATGATGCAAGCATGAATCAGCAGGCGTGAACCGGGGCTCTGCGCCGGCCGCCGCGCTGGGCTAGAATCGACGGATTGCAGATCGTTTCAGCAGGAGTGCCACAGATGTCCCTGAACACCATCGCGATCAACCAGCGCATGGACAAATTCGACGGCCACCATGAAGTCTGGCTGTTCGGCTACGGTTCGCTGATCTTCAAGGCCGACTTCCCCTTCATCGAACGCCGCCCGGCGAGCATCCGCGGCTGGACCCGCCGTTTCTGGCAGGGTTCGCACGACCACCGCGGCACCGAGGCCGCGCCCGGCCGCGTGGTGACGCTGGTGCCGGAAGAAGGCGCCGTCTGCCATGGCATGGCCTACCTGGTCACGCCGGAGGAATTCGCCCACCTCGACCACCGCGAGAAGAACGGTTACCTGCGGCTGGCGATCGATATCGCGTTCGATGACGGCGGCAGCGAAGAGGGACTGGTGTATATCGCGACGCACGAGAACGCGGCGTTTCTCGGCCCCGCGACCGAGCACGAGATTGCGCAGCAGATTGCCGGTGCGGCCGGGCCGAGCGGCCCGAACAGCGAATACCTTCTGGAACTGGCCCGGGCGCTGCGGGCGCTGGGCAAGCATGACGCGCACGTGTTCGAGATCGAGCGCCACCTGATCGACGCGGCCCGATCGTGAGTTTCCAGCCGGCGTCGTGACCCCGGCCCAGGGCGCCGCAGCCTCGCGGCGTCAACTCTTCCGGCACTTTCCTGAACCTTCAGGGTCGAACATCGGTCGTTCGAACAGCTGTCCTCGCGCCAGAGGACGGTCCGATTACGTTCACCAGGAGAGGCCATGTCCATCGACCGTCGCATCCTCGCCATTCTCGGAGCGCGGCTTCCCGCGATCTTCGACCTGATCCCCCGCGGCCCATTGAGTCTCGCCGCACTCAATGCGCAGCTCCTTCCAGCGCACGAACTGGGCGCTGCCATTGCCGCCGAGTTTGCGCATACCGCGTGGCAGGCCGATCGCTTCGGTCTCGACCCCGCGATCGCATTCATGGACCTCGACGATTGGTGCCCTACCCGTCCAAGGCCACCCAGGCTGCCGCCATGGTGGGGGCCACATCGCGGTCTGGGACCGCACCCGGAGCCGTGGAGTCAGGAATCGCATGCCGACTTCCACATCGGCTTTGCCTCCCGGCTTGCCTGGGCGTCGAGCCAGATCGATAGTCCCGCACTGCGCGAATCGTTCGACAAGGCGATCGAGCGCTCCATCGAGGCGATCGATTCCGGCACTCCCTGAAGCCGCAGCGGCACCCGCTATTGCGCATGGTTCGACGCTTTGCGGCGCCCACATCGCAGATACACGCGGGCGCCACGGCGGGTCCGATGGCCCGCCGCCCCCTCGTCAAAACAAATCCAGCTGCGCCGCCCCCTTCGCGCCCGCCTTGCCGGTCGCCGCCGGCACCACCAGCGGCCGCCGGAATTGCGATGTATCGAGCCGCTCGAAACGGCTGCCCAGCTTCCCCAGGCCCAGCCGCTCGACGGTCTTCGTAAAACGCTGGCGGATCAGGTCGGCCCAGACGCCCTCGCCCTGCATGCGCTTGCCCCAGTCGCTGTCGTAATCCTTCCCGCCGCGCATCTCGCGCACGCGGTTCATCACGCGCTGGGCACGTTCCGGGAAATGGGCTTCGAGCCATTGCTGGAACAGCGGATTGACCTCGAAGGGTAATCGCAGCACGACGTAATGGGCGCTGACGGCGCCGGCATCGCGCGCCGCTTCCAGGATGCGCTCGATTTCCGGTTCGGTGACGAAAGGGATGATCGGCGCCACGCTGACGCTGACCGGGATGCCGGCCTCGGTCAGGGTGCGGATCGTGCGCAGGCGCCGCGCCGGGGCGGCGGCGCGCGGCTCCAGGGTGCGCGAGATTTCCGAGTCGAGCGTGGTGATCGTGATCGCGGCACAGGCCTGGCCCTTGGCCGCCATCGGGGCCAGCAGGTCGATGTCGCGCTCGATCAGCGAGGACTTGGTGATCATGCCGACCGGATGCTGGCATTCGCTCAGCACCTCGAGCACCTGGCGCGTCAGGCGCATCTCGCGCTCGCAGGGTTGATAGGCGTCGGTATTCACGCCGATGGCGATGTGCTCGGGCTTGTACCCCGGATGCGCCAGCTCGCGCCGTAGCAGCTCGGCAGCGTTGACCTTGGCGAACAACCTGGTCTCGAAATCGAGCCCGGGTGAGAGGCCGAGATAGCTGTGCGTGGGACGGGCGAAACAATAGATGCAGCCGTGCTCGCATCCGCGATAGGGATTCAGCGAGACCTTGAACGGGATGTCGGGCGAGGCGTTGCGCGAGAGGATGCTCTTTGCGACTTCGTCCGTCACCTGAGTCTTGAAGCGCGGCGCATCGCCGGGCTCGATCCCGGCGTCCCAGCCGTCGTCGAAACCCTCGCGGCCGTTGACCTCGTACCGGCCTTGCATGTTGGATACAGCGCCCCGCCCTTTCGACACCGCGAGCGGACGCGGCGGCAACATTGGCTGCTCGGCACTGTATTCCCGGTCAATTGTTCGTTCGCGCAGTTCCACTGTGCACCTCATACTGTATGTTTATACAGTATGGTACGCCCGTCAGCGCCTGAACTCAAGCGTGCCGTGTGCGCGCCGCGTCCAGGGGCACGAAAGCGGCCTGTTGTTGCACAAAACCGTCAAACGCCTCCAATAAGGGCGCAACGAGCGCCATGTCGCCGCCGACCTGGCCCAGCGCGTAGGCGGTGGCCTCGAGGGTCGAGAGCTGGTCCGGGGCGTGCGCCTTGCGGATGCGGTAGTTCGAGGCCGGCATCTCGCTCAGGGCCAGGCGCGGCAGGCGCTGCAGGGCCGGGGTCAGGTGCAGCATCTTGCGGCTCTTGCGCCAGGTGGCGTCGAGCACCACCAGGCGCAGTTCCCCGGGCGGGGGCAGGCTGGTGGCCGGGGCCGCGGGCGCGTCCGGCGTCTCCGGATACAGCAGCACGGGCCGGCGGCCATCCGCATGCAACAGCGCATCCAGCTCCAGCGGATCGAAGGCTTCGCCGACCGCAAGCCGGCTGCCGGCAACGCACAGGTGCAGCAGGCGCGCGCTGTTCTTGGCGTTCGCCACTTCGAGCGGATGCTGCAGGATCAAGAGCCCGGCCGCGGGCGACACCGGCCGCACCCAGGCGCAGATGCAGGCCGATTGCGCGCGCAGGCAGGCCGCGCAGCCGGCGCGGCGGGGAGGAGAATCGGGCGTCATCGGTCAGCGCGCAAAAGGCGCCGATTGTATCAGCCGGCAGATGTGCGCAGCGGCGCCAGCGCCCCGCTCCAGGCCACCACCTGGTCGAGCATGGCGGTCAAGGACTGACCATGGTGCGCGGCCGGCTTGAAGGTGGCGAAATTCTCGAAGTCAGTGAACAGCGACAGCATCACCTGCCCGCGCACGTCGGCCACCATCAGTTCGCCCATCACCAGGCGCAGGCTTTCGACGGCGCGCACGCCGCCGGCGCTGCCGTAGCCGACGAAACCGGCCGCCTTGTTGTTCCACTCTTTATAGAGGAAGTCGATGGCGTTCTTCAGCGCGCCCGAGGTGCCGTGGTTATACTCGGGCGTAACGAAGACGAAGCCGTCGAACTGCGCGATCTTGTCGGCCCAGGCGATCGTGTGCGGCTTCGAATACTGGCCCATCGAGGGCGGCACCGGCTCGTCCAGCAGCGGCAGCTTGAAATCCTGGATATCGACCAGCTCGAAGCTCGCATCGCTGCGCTGCGACGCCGCGTCCATTACCCAGCGCGCCACGTCGAGCGCCTTGCGCCCCGGACGGGTACTGCCGACTATCACCGCCACCTTGACCATGTCCGTCTCCTCAAGTGAAGAACAACCCGTGCTCATTCTAGTCAGGTCGCGCAGCGGCCGGCGCCGCTTTGCCCCATACAACTATTCCTGCGCGACGAGGCCGCCCAGCAGGCGCACGGCCTGGGCGATGTCGTAGGGCTTGGCCAGGATCGGCACGTCAGGCAGCGCCACCTGGCGCTCGGTATAGCCGGTCGCCAGCACCACCGGCAGCTCGGGCCAGCGCCGGCGCAGGGCGCGCGCCAGGTCGATGCCGCTCAGGCTGCCCGGCATGACGACATCGGAAAACACGACATCGACCTGCAGTCCGGCGTCGAGCAGCGCCAGGGCGGCGTCGCCGCTCTCGGCCATGCGCACCGTAAAGCCGGCCTGGCGCAGGCCGCCGGCGACGGCTTCGCGCACCAGCGGGTCGTCTTCGACGAAGAGCACGCTGCCGCTCTCCTGCCGCAATACCGCCGGCGCCTCCGGGACAGCCGGGGCCGGGGCCGGCGCCGCATCCGCACGCGGCAGGTAGATGTGCACCCGCGTGCCGCGCCCCAGGGCGCTGTCGAGCGTGAGGAGCCCACCGGCCTGGGCCGCGAAGGCATAGGCTTGCGGCAGGCCGAGCCCGGTGCCCTGCCCCGGCGCCTTGGTCGTGTAGAAGGGGTCGAGCGCGTGCGCCAGCACCTCGGGCGACATGCCGGCGCCGCCGTCGACCACGCTCAGGTGCAGGTAGTCGCCGGGCGCCAGGCCCTGCGGCGGCGTGTCCAGGGCGACATTGCGCGCGATGATGCGCAGCACGCCCCCGCCGTCCATCGCGTCGCGCGCATTG
Source organism: Massilia sp. LXY-5 (assembly GCF_059801075.1). Lineage (NCBI taxonomy): Bacteria > Pseudomonadati > Pseudomonadota > Betaproteobacteria > Burkholderiales > Oxalobacteraceae > Massilia > Massilia sp. LXY-5. Next base: position 504,422 of record NZ_JBNNEH010000002.1, on the reverse strand, counting down.
ATTGCCAGGTTCAGCAGCGCCAGGTCGAACTGCAGCGGTTCGACCGTCACCGGCCACAGGTCGGGCGCGAAATCGGTGTCGACCGCGACCGCCTCGCCCACGCCGCCCCGGATCAGCTGCAGCGCGCTTTCCAGCTGCAGCTTCGGATCGACCGTCAGCAGCCGCCCTTCCTGCACCCGGCCGAAGGAGCCGAGCTGGCCGGTGAGCTTGGTGGCGCGCCCGACGGTGCGCTTGCAGGTGTCGATCAGGCCTTGCAGCTTCGGATCCCTGGCCAGCATCGCGCCCAGCTGCAAAGCGGTGGTCAGGGTTTGCAGCAGGTTGTTGAATTCGTGGGCGATGCCGGCCGTCAGGCGTCCGAGCGATTCCAGGCGCTGGCTTTTGAGCAAGGCGCCCTGCGCCTGTTCGGTGGCGCGGATCGCCTCGTTCACCCGCTGTTCGAGCTCGCGCTGCGAGCGCCGGATCTGTTTACTGGCTTCCGTCATGCGGCGCGCCACGTTGTCGATCTCTTCCAGTCCGTGCGGGTGGTAAGTCACCTCCTCGCCGTTGCCGAGGCGGTCGGCGCAGCGCCCCAGGTATTCGATCGGCGCCGTTGCCCGGTTCGCGAACCAGCGGCCGGCCGCCAGGGCCAGCACCAGCAGCACGGCCATGATCGCGGCCAGGAAAGCGGCGGCCCTGATCGGTACCTGGCGGATCTCGGCCGTGGGAATGCTGATCAACACCTTCCAGCCCGTGTTCGGCACCGTGCTGGCCAGGGCGCGCACCGGGATGCCTTCGAGCGTCTCGCCGTCGAACATCAGGGCGCCGTCGCCAGCGGCGATGCGCCTGCGCGTGTCTTCACGCAGCAGCGTGCCGACATACCGGCCGGGGTCGCGCGAGCGCGCCACGATGCGGCCGTTGCGGTCGGCCACGGAGGCGATCCAGGTGCCCGGGAAATGCTGGCGCACCAGCAATTGCTGGACGATGCCGACGTGCAGGCCCAGCAGCAGGTAGTAGCGCACCTGGCCCTCGATGCGGACCGGCACCTGCATCATGAAGTCGTGGCGGCGCACCGGCGGCGCATAAAAAACATCGGAGACCAGGGTGCCGGCCGCGCCGAAGCGCTCCACCAGCGCCGGCAGGTTCGATGGGTTGCGCCCGGGCACTACGCTGCCGAACGGGCGCCGGGTGTTGAGGACGGTCTTGCCGTCCAGGTCCAGCAGGATCGCCACCGCGCCGACGCCCTCGGCGGCCCGCTGCGCATGCGCATAGAACTCGGCCATGTCGCCGGCGGCCAGCGCGGGCGACGCGGCCAGGGTGCGCAGGATACCCTCCTGGTGCCGCATTTCGTTGTCGATGAGCAACGCGAACGCATGGCCGGTTTCCGCCACGCTGCGCTCCTGGTCTTTTTGCTGTTCCACGTAGACATACGCCACCGCCAGCGCCGCGCCGATGAAGGCGGGCACCAGAATGGCGACCACGAGGAGCAGTAGCCGGTTCCGGAATCGCATCACATCTCCCTATGACGACGGGCGCGTTCTGGGGCGCCCGTTTGCGCTCCGGCAGCGGCCGGAGCGACAGCTGAAAAATCTGCAATATTTCCTTTTAAATCATGCTCCTGCAGGCGTTTGAGGTCCCGTTCAGCCTGTTCAATATGGACATAAATAAACATCTTAACCACACACAAAAATTTAGCTCTGGAATTGCCGAAACGGATATTGCCCTCGACTGTCGAGGTGCCTAGAATCAATTCATTCCGATCAGCAATTCTGTCACACCGGCAGGCATTCCAGAGTCTCCCATGTTTAGAGTTCGCCCCACCGTTCGCAAGATCACCGCCGCCCTGCTCGCCGCCATGGCCATGTTGCCAGGGATCGCGATCGAGCAGGAACTCAAGCTCGACTACCGGATGAACGAGCAGATCGTACAGGTGCCGGCCGGCGATGAAAACCGCGCGATGCTGGAGACGACCGTATTCCGCCCGAACGGTCCCGGACCGTTCCCGCTGCTGGTCATCAACCACGGCAAGGACCCGGGCCGTCCGAGCGCCCAGCCGCGCGACCGCTTTTATCACATGGCCGCGGCGTTCGTGAAGCGCGGCTATGCGGTGATGGTGCCGATGCGCCAGGGTTTCGCCAATTCGACCGGGCGCTACCGCGACCGCGGCTGCGACATGAAGACCAACGGCTACCTGCAGGCCGAGGACATCCGCTCGACCCTCGAGTTCGCACGGGCCCAGTCCTGGGTCGACGGCGCCCACATCGTCGTGGCCGGCCAGTCGTATGGCGGCCTGGCGACAATGGCGCTCGGCACCCAGGACCTGCCCGGCGTGCGCGGCCTGATCAATTTTGCCGGCGGCCTGCGCGACGACAGCGACCGCTGCGCCTGGCGCTCGGCGCTGGTGTCGGCCTTTGCCGAATACGGCGCCAACAGCAAGGTGCCGAGCCTGTGGATGTATGGCGAAAACGATTCGCTGTTCGGGCCCGATCTGGCGAACCGCCTGCACGAAGCCTATGCCCAGGCCGGCGGCAAGGCGCGCCTGGTCGAATTCCCTTCGTTCAAGCGCGACGCCCACGGCATGCTCGCCAGCCGCGACGGCGAAAAGATCTGGCTGGACGACACGATGCGCTTCCTGAAGGGCGTCGGCATGCCGACCGAGGTGCTGTACGACGTACCCGCGCCGCCGACCCCGCCGCGCACCGATTTCGCGAAAATCGACGATATCGAGGCCGTGCCCTTCCTCTCGGAAAACGGGCGCCGCGCCTATGCCGACTACCTGACCAAGATGACGCCGCGCGCCTTTGCCGTGTCGCCGTCCGGCGCCTGGACCTGGGCCGAGGAAGGCGAGGCGCCGGATGCGCGCGCGCTGGCCACCTGCTCGGCCAAGAGCACCCAGCCGTGCAAACTGTATTCGATCGACGACTATGTGGTCTGGAACGGCAACCGCGTCGACGCCGCCGAGAAGGCCAGCATGACGGCCTCGATCGCGGCGCCGGCCGATCCGAACGCGCCGGGCGCGGTGGGTGGCAGCGCCGTACCGGCGGCCAAGGCGGCCCCGACGGCACAATAAGCCTTTCAGTCAAGCCGGCGGCGCACTCATCCGTTGCGCCGCCGGCGTCTTTCTTGCGCGGGCTCGACTTGGCGCAAACGCTGCAGCCCTGCCCGCTCCGACAATGAGGCCATCGCCCCTTCGGAGTGCTCCATGCGCCTGTCCCGGATCCTGTTCGCCACGCTGTTCATGGTGCTAGCCCAGCTGGCCCTGCTGGACGGCAGCGCCCGCGCCGCCAACAACGATCCGGTCGTGCTGGTGCACGGTTTCCTCGGCTTCGGTCCCGACCAGTTTCCGCGCAGCGGCTTCCTGTACTGGGGCGGTTACGGCGACCTCGCCGCCCACCTGCGCACCTACAAGGGCCCGCACACGGTCTTCACCGCCGTCGTCGGCGCGATCGCCAGCAACCGTGAACGGGCGGCCGAACTGTACGCGCAGATCAAAGGGGGCTGCGTCGATTACGGCGCGCGCCACGCGGCGGCCGGCAGCCTCGGGAAAGCGCCCGCCTGCTGGGCGGCCGACCCGCAGCACAATCCGATGGGTTACCCGCCGGCGCTGTATCCGCCCTGGGACGCGGAGCACCCGCTGCACATGATCGGCCATAGCCAGGGCGGCACCACCATCCGCGCCCTGGTCGAACTGCTCGAGCACGGCGACCCGCAGGGCGGCGACGGCGAACTGTACCGGGGCGGCAAGCCGGGGTGGATCCGCAGCGTCACCACCATCTCGGCGCCGCACAACGGCACCACCCTGCGCGACGCCGTGCTCGACATCCTGCCCGATCTGCGCTCGCCGCTGCGCGACTGGCTGCTCGCCGATCTCGCCAACTGGGAACTGGCCCCCGATGGCGCGCGCAGCTTCAATGCCTGGGCGCGCACCTCGCCCCGGGTGCATTATTTTTCGGTCGGCACCCAGGCGACCGAAGCCGGCGCGCCCTGCTGCAACGCCACCGACCGCCGCATCGCGCCGCTCCAGAACCGCCGCTACCAGTACCCGCGCAGCGACATGTTCGCCTATTACAAAACCTATGCCGGGGAATGGATCGTGCCCTCGATGCTGCAGCACGGGATGGGCGGCTATACCCAGGATGGGCCGGGCCGGGTGCGCATCGACAGCAGCTGGTTCGCCAACGACGGCGTGGTCAATACCAGCAGCATGCGCGCCCCCGCCGGGCACCCGGTGCGCGACTTCGACGGCACCCCGGTGCCCGGCATCTGGAATTACCTCGGGACTTACCGCGGCTACGACCACTTCGACGTCCTGGACTGGCCGCACGAGGGACCATCGGCGGAACCGATCTACGAGCGCGTTTCCGACATCCTGTTTGCGCTCTGAACGTTCAGCTGCGCCCCCCACGCCTGGAGCTGCGCCACGGTGGCGGTCGCGCCGCCGCAGACGATGACGAGGACCTTGTCGAACGCGGCCAGCGGGCCGCCGGGACGCCAGGCCAGCGCCAGCGCGGCGCCGCAGGCCGGCTCGACGACGACGCGGTGCTCGTCCATGAAGCGCAGGCAGGCCGCGACCGCCTCCCCGTCCGTCACCACGACCGGCGTGATCGGGTGCGTGCGCGCCAGCGCGAAGGCATGCTCCGACACTTTACGGGCGCCGAGCGAAGTGGCGATGCTGTTGATTGCCGGCAGTTCGATGCGTTCGCCCGCCGCCAGCGACTGCGCATAGGAATCGGCACCTGCGGTCTCCACCGCGAACACGGGCAGGTCATTCCATCCCTGGCGCCGCAGGCCGGCCACCACGCCGCTGAGCAGCCCGCCCCCGCCGACCGAGAGCACGACCGCATCCGGGCGCAGGCCGGCGTCCGCCACTTCGTCGATCATGCCGGCGTGGCCTTCCCACAGCAGCGGATCGTCGAAGGGGTGAATGAAGGCGTCCTGCGGGCCGAGCAGCGACTGCGCGTACGCGTTCGCCTCTTGAAAGGAGATGCCGTGCACGCAGACCTGCGCGCCTTCCCGCGCCAGCAGGGCGCGGGCGCGTCCGCTGGTCGTTTGCGGCACCACGACCAGGGCCGGCAGGCCGAGCCGGCGCGCCGCATGGGCCGCCGCCAGGCCGGCATTCCCGCCGGACGAGGCGACGATGCGGCCTGCCCCGCGTGCGGCATACACTTCACAGGCGTGGCCGATGCCGCGCAGTTTGAAGGAGCCGCTCGGCTGCAGCGCCTCCATCTTCAGCCAGACCTGTTGCCCCGGCCCGGGGTCGAAGGCGTTCGAGGGCAGCAGCGGCGTGGCGATGTGCAACGCCATGGCGAGCGCAGCCTCAGGCGGCCGTGCGCAGGGCGCGCGCCAGGTCCGACAAACGATACGGCTTGCCGACGAAGGCGAAGTCATCCAGGTTCGCGTTCTCGAGGATCAGGGCCGGCAGCGGATAGCCGGAGGCGAGGATGATCTTCACCTCAGGATAGTGCTCGCTTGCGTAGGTCGCCAGCTCGATGCCGTTCATGCCGGGCATGATGACATCGGTGAACAGGATGTCGACCTTACGGCTGGCCAGCAGGCTCAAGGCTTCCGAAGCATTCGAGGCGGTGACGACTTCATAGCCCATGCTGATGTAGAGCGCCGAAGCGACGTCCATCAGGTCGGGTTCGTCCTCGACGATCAGCACCAGCTCGGTCGTATCCTGGTGCGTGCCGCCGTCCTGCCCGGGCGCGGCCGGCAGGAAGATGCTGATCGCCGTGCCTTCGCCGGGCGAGCTGCCGATCACGACTTCGCCGTCGGACTGCTTGATGAAGCCGTAGACCTGCGACAGGCCCAGGCCCGTGCCTTTACCCACTTCCTTGGTCGTGTAGAAGGGTTCGAAGGCGCGTGCCGCGGTCTCGGGCGACATGCCGGTACCGGTATCGGTCACCGTCACCCGAACATAGGGACCCGGCGCCAGGCCACCCACTTCGCGCTCGGCGAGGTCGACGTTGGCCGTCTCGATCTGCAGGTCTCCGCCGTCGGGCATGGCGTCGCGCGCGTTGACGACCAGGTTCAGGATGGCCGACTCGAAGCGCGCGCTGTCGATGACGGTGGTGCGCACCTGCGGCTCGAGCTTGACCGTGAACGCGATCGAGGCGTTCACCGCGCGCCGCAGCACCGATTCGAAACCGGAAATGAGGCGGTTCACGCTGCGCGTTTCAGGCTGCAAGGGCTGCTGGCGCGCAAAGGCGAGCAGCTGCTGGGTGAGCGTGGCCCCGCGCTCGACGGCGCGGCGCATGCTGTCGAAGGTCTTGGCGTCGGCACTGACGCCGCGCCCCAGGCTCAGCACCTCGAGGCCGCTGGCCAGCACCGACAGCAGGTTGTTGAAATCGTGCGCGATGCCGCCCGTCAGCTGGCCGATCGACTCCATCTTCTGCGCCTGGAACAGGGCCGCATTCGCCTCGGCCAGCGCGGCGTCGGCCTTCTTCTTCTCGGTGAGGTCGCGCGTGATCTTGGCAAAGCCGATCAGTTCGCCCATGTCGTCGCGGATGGCGTCGATCACCACGTGCGCCCAGAAGCGGGTGCCATCCTTGCGCACGCGCCAGCCCTCGGCCTCGTAGCGGCCTTCGCGCGAGGCAATGGCGAGCGCCCGTTGCGGCTTGCCGTCGAGGCGGTCTTCCTCGGCATAAAAACGCGAAAAATGCTGGCCCACGATTTCGTCGGCCTGGTAGCCCTTGATGCGTTCGGCGCCGACGTTCCAGTTGCTCACCTCGCCCTCGGGCGAGAGCATGTAGATCGCATAATCGGTCACGCCCTGCACCAGCAGGCGGAAGCGCTCTTCGCTGGCGCGCAGGGCCTGTTCGGCCTGGCGCTTGTCGGTGATGTCGCGCGTGATCTTGGCGTAGCCCAGCAGCGTGCCATGCTCGTCATAGATCGGGTCGATCACGACGCTGGCCCAGAAGCGCGTGCCGTCCTGGCGCATGCGCCAGCCCTCGGCTTCGTACTTGCCCTCGGCCAGGGCCGTGGCCAGCGCGCGCTCCGGCAGGTTCGTTGCGCGGTCCTCGGGGGTGTAGAAGCGCGAGAAGTGCTCGCCCAGGATTTCGGGTGCCAGGTAGCCCTTGAAGCGCTGCGCGCCCGCATTCCAGCTGCTGACGTGGCCTTCCGTATCGAGCATGTAGATCGCGTAGTCGCTGATGCCGGAAATCAGGTACTGGAAGCGCTGCTCTTCGGTCAACGGCTTCCTGGCGGCGGGTCGATTGTTCATTGGGGCAGAGGCTGCGGTGGCGGATAACGCGTCATCATAAACCCAAACCGTCCGCACTGCCCACGCAAACCTTGCCAGAAGATCCACTCTCCTGAAAAAAGGTCAAGCCCCGATCCGCCCAAAAAACTCGCCTTTCGTCTCAGCGTTGCAGGTGCACGAAAACGCCCACAATTGCCCCGTACCACCCCTTGCCTTTCACGCTAGAATACTGCTTTTGCAACCCAGCCGTGCCCCGCTCGCGCCTCATGACTCCACCCTCTTCCGCACCGCTCGACCTGTCCGGCTGTGACCGGGAACCGATCCGTACTCCCGGCAGCATCCAGCCACACGGCTTCCTGCTGACGCTCTCGCAGGAGGGCAAGGTCTTGCAGGCCAGCGCCAACCTGGCGCACTGGATCGGCGTCGAGGCGCAGGCCGCTTGCGGGCAGCCGCTGGCCGAGGTGATCGGCGCCGCCGCCGAAGGCCTGAGCCAGGACCTGCCGGGCGACAAGCTCGGCAACCGCCCGCTCTACCTGTGCACGGCCGCCATCAACGAGCGCCACTTCGACGTGCTCGGCCACGTATGGGACGGCCTGGTCCTGCTCGAGTTCGAAGCCGCTCTGCGCGCCGAACCGCTGGACTACCGCCACCTGTATCCGCTGCTGGGCGACTTCCTGCTGAAGGTTAACGAGAAGCAGTCGGTCGAGTCGCTCGCCGAACTGGCCGCCCACCACGTGCGCATGGTCAGCGGTTTCGGGCGCGTCATGGTCTACCAGTTCGACCGCGACGGCCACGGCCACGTGATGGCCGAGTCGAAGGAAGACGGCTACCACTCGTACATGGGCCAGCGCTTTCCGGCCTCCGACATCCCGTCCCAGGCGCGCGACCTGTACGCGCTCTCGCGCATCCGCCTGATCCAGGACGCGAACTACGTCCCGGCGCCGCTGGTGCCGCCGGCAAACCCGGTGAGCGGGCAGCGCAACGACCTGTCTTTCGCCGCCCTGCGCAGCGTCTCGCCGGTGCACCTGCAGTACATGCGCAACATGGGCACCCTGGCCTCGATGTCGGTCTCGCTGATGGTCAAGGGCAAGCTCTGGGGCCTGATTTCCTGCCATAACGAGACGCCCTGCCCGCTGCCTTTCGAGAAGCGCACGGCCTGCGAACAGCTGGGCCAGGTGCTCGCCCTGTGTATCGAATCGCGCGAGGACGCCAGCGAACTGCAGTTCCGCCTGGAAGTGCGGCGCATGATGGTCGCGATGCTGGGCAATCTCACCAAGGGCGCCGACGTCATCGACAACATGAGCGGCATCTTCCCCGAACTGCTGCGTTTCGCGCGCGCCGGCGGCGTGGCCATCGTGGCCGGCGACCGGGTGCTGACCTATGGCGATACGCCCGACGCCGCGGCCATCGAAGACCTGGTGGCCTGGCTCGAATTGCAGGGTCATGGCAGCGAGATCTATCACACCGACGCGCTCTCGCAGGACTATCCCGGCGCGGCTGCGTTGCGGCGCAATGCCAGCGGCCTGCTGGCCATGCCGATCTCGCGCCTGCACAAGCATTACCTGCTGTGGTTCCGTCCGGAGGTCGTGCACACGATCGAATGGGCGGGCAACCCGCATGAGAAGGAGGCGTCCGGTACGGCGTCCGGCAGCGCTTCCGATATGGCGTCCATTCCGGCGCCGCTGACCCCGCGCACCAGCTTTGCCACATGGCGCGAGGTCATCCACGGCGTCAGCCTGCCCTGGCACGTCGCCGAGATCGAACTGACGGGCGAGTTCCGCAGCGCCCTGCTCGGCATCGCACTCGAACGCGCCGAGCAGATGGCCGAACTGGCCGAGGAACTCGGCCGCGCCAACAAGGAACTGGAAGCGTTCTCGTATTCGGTCTCGCACGACCTGCGCGCGCCGCTGCGCCACATCGTCGGCTTCTCCGACCTGCTGCTGGAGTCCGCCGGCAGCGAAGACACGACCATGCGCCAGCGCTTCCTCACCAACATCAAGGAATCGGCGCGCCTGGCCGGCAAGCTGGTCGACGACCTGCTGAGCTTCTCGCAGATGGGCCGCGCGGCCTTGCGTCCGGTCGAAGTCGACATGTCGAAGCTGGTCGCCTCCTGCATCGACAAGCTGGCCATCGAAATCGGCCAGCGCAATGTCGAATGGGATATCGCGCCGCTGCCGCGCATCACGGCCGACCCGACCTTCGTGCACCTGGCGGTCCAGAACCTGCTGTCGAACGCCATCAAATTCAGCGGCCAGCGCGACCCGGCGCAGATCCGGATCTGGTCCGAACAGGACGCGCAGGAAACGGTGTTCCACATCGCCGACAACGGCGCCGGCTTCAACATGGATTACGTGCACAAGCTGTTCGGCGTGTTCCAGCGCCTGCACCGCATGGAAGACTTCCAGGGCACCGGCATCGGCCTGGCTAACGTGCGCCGCATCGTCGAGCGCCATGGCGGACGTGCCTGGGCCGACTCCGTGCAGGGCCAGGGCGCCACCTTCTCATTCAGTATTCCGCGCAAACTCGCACTCTAATCGCACTACCTAGCCAACCATGTTAAAACCCATCCTGCTGGTCGAAGACAACCCGAACGACCTCGAACTGACTCTGGTGGCACTGGCGCGCAGCCAGCTCGCCAACGAAGTCGTCGTCGTACGCGACGGCGCCGAGGCGCTCGACTACCTGCTGCGCCGCGGCGAATTCGCCGAACGCTCGGAAGGCAACCCGGCCGTCACCCTGCTCGACCTGAAGCTGCCGAAAGTGGACGGTCTGGAAGTGCTGGCGACGATCCGCAAGACGGCCAGCCTGAAGAGCATGCCGGTCGTGATGCTGACCTCGTCGAAGGAAGAACAGGACCTGATCAAGAGCTACGAACTGGGCGTGAATGCCTATGTCGTGAAGCCGGTCGATTTCAAGGAATTCGTGCGCGCGATCGCCGACCTGGGGATTTTCTGGGCAGTGCTGAACGAACCGCCGCCGGGTTCGTTCCGCTATATTCCGCCCAACTGATCGCCGGGGGGGTGCCTGCGGCTCAGGCCGCCGTGGCGCCCGTACTGTTGGCCGCGCATTGCGCGTTGGCCGCTGCGCCGGCATTGCGCCCGGGCCGCAGCAAATGACGGATGCGCGCACTGAGCGCATCCGGATGATACGGTTTCTGCAGCAAATGCACCGAGGCGCTGACCTTGCCCTCGTGCGCCAATACCCCTTCCGCATAACCCGAGGTATATAAAATCTGCGCATTCGGCAGATGCTCGCGCACCGCTTCGCCGAGTTGCAGGCTGCTCACCGGTCCCGGCATGATGACGTCGGTGAACACCAGGTCGATCTGGCGTCCGCTCTCGACCAGCGCAATCGCGCCGGCGGCATCGCAGGCTTCGAGTACCTGGTAGCCGAGCGCGGACAGGATCGCGCAGGTCGAGCTGCGCACGTCTTCCTCGTCTTCCACCACCAGGATCGTCTCCAGGCCGCCGAACAGCGGCACGTCCACATGGGCTTCCGGCTGTGCCGCTTCGGTTTCGCTGCGCGGCAGGAAGATGCGCACGCTGGTGCCGCGTCCGACTTCGCTGCTGAGCACGATTTCTCCGCCCGACTGCTTCACGAAACCATAGGCCATCGACAGGCCCAGGCCCGTGCCCTGCCCGACCGGCTTGGTGGTGAAGAAGGGTTCAAAGGCACGCTGCAGGACGTCGGGCGGCATGCCCTTGCCGGTATCGGCCACTTCGATGACGACATATTCGCCGGGCGAAACACCGGGCGGCAGCATCGCACCAGGGCCGGGTGCGTCGCCGCCCGCGTTGCTGGCCCTGATCAGCAAGGTGCCGTTGCCGCCCATCGCGTCGCGCGCGTTGATGGCGAGGTTCAGTAATACGTTGTTCAGCTGGTTCGGATCGGCGACCGTGCTCCACAGCGAAGGATCGATGTCGGTGACGATGCGCGCATTCGGCCCGAGCACGCGGCGCATCATGTCGTCCATGTCGCGCAGCAGGTGGCCGGGATTGAGGACGACCGCCTGCAGCGGCTGGCGCCGCGCAAAGGCGAGCAGGTGCGAGGACAGCTTGGCGCCGCGCTCGACGCCGGCCAGCGCCATCTCGACACGCGCGCGTCCTGCTTCGTTCAGGCCACCGACGAGTTTCAGCAGTTGCAGATTGCCGCCGATAATCTGCAGCACGTTATTGAAATCGTGGGCCACGCCGCCGGTCAGCTGGCCGATGGCTTCCATCTTCTGCGCCTGGTGCAGGGCCGATTCGCTGGCGGCCAATTGCTGCTGGCTCACGCGCAGCGAGGCAAAGGCCGCATCGCGTTCGCGCCGGGCGACGCAGGCGTCGCTGTGGTACTGGACGCGCGCCACCAGTTCGCGCGGATCGGGCCATTTCACCATGTAGTCGTTGGCGCCGGCGGCAAAGGCTTGCGCCTTGACTTCCGGATCGTCTTCGGACGACAGCATGATGACGGGGATGTGTTCGGTATCGGGATTGGCGCGCAGGCGGCGGGTGACTTCGAAGCCGTCGAGGTCGGGCATGCGCAGGTCGACCAGCACCACGGTGACGTTCAGCTCGCTCGCCAGGTCGGCGGCCCGCGCCGGGCTCGACTCGTAACGCAGTATGTGCTTGACGCAGGTTTTCAGCCCATGCTCGATGATTTGCTGTGCAAAAGGCTCGTCATCGATCAGCAGGATCGAACAGGAATTCGAATCGTCTTCGATCATCGGTATCAAGACCTCGTTTTGCCGACATCGCAGAGGCCAAGTTGCATTTTGTGAAGCGTTGATTCTACACCAATGTGAAAAGCGAGTTCATCAATTTCACTATCGTGCTTGACGCCCCGGGATTCGCCACCACCTTGTATTGACAGCGTTTTTTTGCCGAACGGGGAAGCATGCACGATCCAATTTGCCCCTTGTGCGGTCGCGAACTGGGCACGGTCAACATCGACCGCCACCATCTGGTACCGAAGACCTTCAAGGGCAAGGAACAGTTCCCGATCCACAAGATCTGCCATCGCAAGATCCACTCGGCCTTCACCGAGCGCGAACTGCTGCGCAGCTATCACACCTGGGACGCCCTGCGCGGCCACGAGGAGATCCGCGCCTTCATCGCGTGGGTGGCGAAGAAGCCGCCCGACTTTTATACGCGCACCTACACCTCCAACGACAAGAAGCGCCGGAAATGACGGATTTGATTTTAACTTGACAATATTGCGATAAAGCCATTTCATGTTGGCATACCGTTCACAGGATGCCTCATGGATTTCGCGGATTACCTGCAACACGACGCCACCGCCCTCGCCGCCCTCGTCAAGCACGGCGACGTGACAGCTTCTGAACTGCTCGACCTGGCCCTGGCCCGCAATGCCGAGGTGCACGGACGCATCAATGCCGTGTGCCGGCTGCTCGAACCGCAGGCGCGTGCGCAGCTGGCCCGTTCGCTCGCCGGACCGCTGGCAGGCGTGCCCTTCCTGATCAAGGACGGCGTGCAGGATTATGCAGGCGTACCGACCAGCTTCGGCAGCCGCTCGATGCGCGGCTACGTGCCGACCGAACATGCGGCCGTCGTACGGCGCTACCTGGAAGCGGGCCTGGTCATCTTCGGCAAGACCAATCTCCCCGAGTTTGCCCTGAAGGCCGTCACCGACCCGGTGCTGTATGGGCGCGCCAGCAATCCCTGGAACCTCGGGCACACGCCGGGCGGCTCGAGCGGCGGCGCGGCAGCCGCGGTCGCGGCCGGCATCGTGCCGATGGCGGCGGGCAATGACGGCGGCGGCTCGATCCGCATCCCGGCCGCCTGTTGCGGCCTGTTCGGCTTGCGCGCCTCGCGCGGCCGGGTGTCTTCGGGGCCGGCCATCGGCGAAGTCTGGTTCGGCGCCTCGAGCGAAGGGGTTCTCTCGCGCAGCGTGCGCGATTCGGCCCTGGCGCTGGACATCCTGGCCGGCCACGAGCCGGGCGACCCGTTCGACATCGCCCCGACTGCCGCCCCCTACCGCGAACTCGTCAGGCGCGATCCCGGCAAGCTGCGCATCGGCTTCAGTACCGTCTCGCCGATCGGCACCGAGGTCCACCCCGAAGCGGTGGCCGCCGTTCAGCGTGCCGTGCAACTGCTGCGCGGGCTCGGCCATGAAGTCGAGGAAGCCGCGCCCGAACTCGACGGCGCGGCACTGGCGGAGAGTTTCCTGCACGTGTATTTCGGCCAGGTGCCGGCAATGCTTGCGCGCGGCAAGGCGCTCGGCGCCGGCGCGGGCGACGTCGAGCTGACGGCACGGCTGCTGGCGACGCTGGGCGCGAGCATCCCGGCCGGGCGCCTGACGACCCAGCTGGCCAAATGGAACGAATTTTCGCGCGCGCTGGCGCGCTTCCACGCACGCTACGACATGCTGCTGACGCCGACGCTGGCCCATCCCCCGATCCGCCACGGCGAAGGAGACCCGCCGCGCGGCGAGCAATTCGTGCTCGACCTGCTGCAGCGCAGCGGCCTGCTCGGCATCCTGGCGCGCCTGGGTTTATTGGAAGGCACCGTGAACAAGATCGCGCGCGACAGCCTGCGCTACGTGCCGTTCACCCAGCTGGCCAATCTGACCGGGACGCCGGCGATGTCGGTGCCGCTGCACTGGACGGCGGCCGGGCTGCCGCTGGGCGTGCAGTTCGTCGGGCGCTTCGGGAGCGAGGACAAGCTGCTGCAGCTGGCGCACCAGCTGGAACAGGCGGCGCCGTGGTTCGAGCGGCTGGCGCCGCTGACAACGGAAGGAGTGAAGTCGACAAGCACCCTGGTGCCTGCATGACCTAGGGGTCCTTGAGGCCAATGGCATCAAGGACGGCTTCACCGGGCTCTTGAGCCCACGCGTTGCAGCGTGTGCGTATCGACGCACGTCAACAAACAAAAAAGGCCGCATCTTTCGACGCGGCCTTTCGTATTCTGGCTCCCCGACCTGGACTCGAACCAGGGACCTGCGGATTAACAGTCCGTCGCTCTACCGACTGAGCTATCAGGGAATTGAGGCAACATTATAGCGGGCCAATCCGAGTTTGGCGAGTCCCGGACAAATTTTTCGTCCTTGCACGCCCAAAGCGCGCCTTTGCTATAGTCGCAGCACCCTGCCATCCCACTCCATGACACCATGACCATTCCCCGCATTTTCGGCACTCCCCTCTCTCCTTCCGCCACGCGCGTGATGCTGCTCGGCTCCGGCGAACTCGGCAAGGAAGTCATCATTTCCCTGCAACGCCTCGGCGTCGAAGTCATCGCCGTCGACCGCTACCCGAACGCGCCCGGCCACCAGGTCGCGCACCGCGCCCATGTCATCGACATGACCGACGGCGCCGCCCTCCGTGCCCTGATCGCGCAGGAGCAGCCCGACCTCGTGATCCCCGAGATCGAGGCGATCGCCACCGACACCCTGGCCGAGCTGGAAGCGGCGGGCACGATCACCTGCATCCCGACCGCGCGCGCCACCCAGCTGACGATGAACCGCGAAGGCATCCGCCGCCTCGCCGCCGAGGAACTGGGCCTGGCAACGTCTCCCTACCGCTTCGCCAGCAGCCTGGAAGAACTGGAACAGGCCTGCGCTTTCGTCGGTTTCCCCTGCGTGGTGAAACCGGTGATGTCGTCCTCGGGCAAGGGCCAGTCGAAACTCGACAGCGCGGCCGACGTGAAAGCCGCCTGGGACTACGCCGCCGCCGGCGGACGCGTCGATGCCGGCCGCGTGATCGCCGAAGGCTTTATCGATTTCGACTACGAAATCACCCTGCTGACAGTGCGCTCGCGCGCTGCCGACGGCACGACGCAGACGGGTTTCTGCGAACCGATCGGCCACAAGCAGGTGCAGGGCGACTACGTGGAATCCTGGCAGCCGCATCCGATGAGCGCGCTGGCCCTAGCACGTTCGCGCGACATCGCGGAAAAAGTGACAAGCAACCTCGGCGGCCTGGGCGTGTTCGGCGTCGAGCTGTTCGTGAAGGGCGACATGGTCTGGTTCTCGGAAGTGAGCCCACGCCCGCACGACACCGGCATGGTGACGATGGCGACGCAGGTGCAGAGCGAATTCGAGCTGCACGCAAAGGCTGTCCTTGGCCTGCCGGTCAACACGGCCTTGCGCGCGCCGGGTGCCTCGGCCGTCATTTACGGCCAGCTCGATGCGAAAGGGATCGCCTTCGAAGGCGTGGCCGAGGCTTTGACGGTGCCGGACACCGACATCCGCCTGTTCGGCAAGCCGGAATCGTTCGCGCGCCGCCGCATGGGCGTGGCGCTGGCGACGGCGTGCGATGTGGACACGGCGCGCGAGCGGGCGCTGCTCGCGGCATCGAAGGTCAAGCCGGTGGGCGGCGCGTAAAACAAAAAAGGCCGCATCTTTCGATGCGGCCTTTCATATTCTGGCTCCCCGACCTGGACTCGAACCAGGGACCTGCGGATTAACAGTCCGTCGCTCTACCGACTGAGCTATCAGGGAATTGAGCTTGGCATTATAACTGCTCAGCGGCATTGCGCAAGTCCTGCACGAAACTTCCTGTTGCAGGACTTGCGTATCGTTCACCTCAAGCTACGCGTTTCTCGCGCAGCGCCTTCGCCGGCACGCCGACCAGCAAGGCAATCCCGCCCAGCACCATCAGCGCCGTCACGAAGTACAAGCCGTAGTTGACGCTACCGGTCGCGGTCTTGAACCAGCCGATCACGAAGGGACTGACGAAACCGCCGATCAGGCCCAGGGAATTGATCAGCGCAATTCCGCCCGCCGCGGCCGGTCCCGACAGGTAAGCTGTCGGCATCGCCCAGAACAGCGGCATGGTGGCCAGGATGCCGATCGTTGCGAACGATAGCGCCACCAGCGCCAGCGCCAGGTGGCCGGGCAGCAGGCTTGCCGCCACCAGCCCTGCCCCGCCGAGGAAGGCGGCGCCGGCCGCATGCCAGCGGCGCTCGCGGGTGCGGTCCGAGTGCCGGCTCAGGAGCACCATGCCGATCGCGCCGACGATGTAGGGGATGGCCGTCAACAGGCCGATACGCAGCGGGTCGGCGATGCCGAAGCTCTTGATGATGGTCGGCAGCCAGAACGTGATCACGTAGGTGCCGGCAATGAAGGTAAAGTAGCTGAACGCGAGAACGTAAATCTTCGGGTCGCTCAGCGCCTGGCGCAGCGAGCTGTGGTGCGCCGGACCCAGGTCGTGACGGTCCTGCTGCAGGGTTTCCTCGATGATGTCCTTTTCGCGTGCCGACAACCACCTGGCCTGGCCCGGGCGGTCGGCCAGCATCAACCACGCCATCAGGCCCAGGAAAATGGCAGGGATGCCTTCGATCAGGAACATCCACTGCCAGCCGGCCCAGCCGTTGACGCCGGCCATGTCGTTCATGATCCAGCCCGAGAGCGGCCCGCCGACGATGCCCGCCACCGCCATGCCCGACATGAACAGCGCGATGATCTTGGCACGCATTTTCGAGGGATACCAATAGGTGAAATAGAGGATGATGCCCGGGAAGAAACCCGCTTCGAACAGGCCCAGCAGGAAACGCGCGATATACAGTTGTGTCGGTGTCCGCACGAACATCATGCCGGCCGAGGTCAGGCCCCACAGGACCATGATGCGCAGCAGGGTCTTGCGTGCGCCGATGCGTACCAGGAGCAAATTGCTCGGCACCTCGAACAGCGCATAGCCGAAGAAGAAAATGCCGGCGCCAAGGCCGTAGACGGCATCGCTGAAACCCAGGTCGGCCTTCATCTGGAGCTGCGCGAAACCGATATTGATGCGGTCGAGATAGGCCGCGACATAGCAGATGAACAGGAAAGGGATCAATCGCAGGTTGACCCTGCGGTAAACCCTGGCCTGCTCATCGGGCGCGGCGGCGCCGGGTGCAAGCGGAATCGCCATGCCGGCGGTGTCGGTGTTCATGTTGCTGCTCCTTGTTTTCATCTGATGTGAAACCCGCGGCTTCGGCGGATCTGTCTCCTGTTATCGGGCAAGCGTCGTGGACCGGCGGGCTAGCGGATGAAGCGGCGCACGTAGTCGCTGCCCAGTCCCACGGTCTCATAATGCTTGACCGCCGCTTCCAGCTTGGTGAACACGTCTTCGTAGCCGACCGGCTTACCCTCCTCGTCGAGATAGGTATATGCGCCGGTGACATGGAACAGCGTCATCATTTCGCTGACGTCCTCGGGCACGTACAGCGTGTGGATCTCGCCGGGAATTTCGTGGGCATACGAACCCTCGGTTGCGGTCCAGTCATGCTCGAGGTAGTACCAGCGGCCCTTCAGCACATGCGCGTGGACCGGGCCGTCGTGCCGGTGACGCGAGAGCACGCCGCTTTTCCGCACGCGCAGCACGTTGACGAAATAGCCTTGCGTGACATTCAGGATCAGCGGGCGGAACCAGACGTTGGGCGCCTGCGGCACCCATTCGCGCTCGTCTTCCGGCACGGCGTCCGGCACCACCAGGTCGGCGATGGCGAAGCGGGGAATTGGCTGGGAAAAGCCCTTCAGGCTGCTCGGGTGGGTACGTTCGGTCGACTTGGACACGATAGGATCTCCTTGTTCGTTTGCGCCGTGGCGCGGGCGGTGCCGGGAATACCGGGAAGAGGCCATCTTGCGCTGCGCATCCCGTGCGAACAATGCGATAATCGTCAATGGGCTATGACGAAATTTCACAGGTGGGGCGCAGGTGGCGATACATTTGAGCGAACTCGAGGTGTTCATGGCGGCCGTCGAGGACGGCAATTTTTCGGCGGCCGGACGCCGGCTCGACCTGACGCCCTCGGCGGTGAGCAAGCTCGTCGCGCGCCTGGAAGACAGCCTGAACGTGCGCCTGTTCCACCGCGGCGCGCGCAAGCTGACGCCGACCGAGGCTGGCCAGGTCCTGTACGACGAAGGCCAGGACATCTTCGCCGCCTTGCGCAGCGCCGAAAACGCGGTCAAGACCTGCTCGGGCGAGGTCAGCGGCACATTACGCGTGCATTCGATGGTGACCTTCGCGAAATACCAGCTTGCGCCCGTCATCGGCGACTTTCTCGCGGCTTATCCGAAGCTGCGCGTGGAATTCCACCTCAGCAACGAGCCGGTCGATTTCGTCGAGCAGCGCATCGACGTCTCGATCCAGGGCGGTCCCCTGCCCGATTCCTCGCTGGTGGCACGGCGCCTGCTCGACAGCCCCTGGATCATCTGCGCCGCGCCCGCCTATCTCGACCGGCACGGCACGCCGCAGACCCCGGAGGACCTGGCCCGCCACAACTGCATCAACTTCAGCCACCGCACGCATTGGAATGCGTGGCCGCTCATGGACAAAGGCGAAGCGCGGACGGTCGCGGCCAGGGGCAATGTCGGCGCCAACCAGGGCGACATGCTGCTGCAGCTGGCGCGCCAGGGACTGGGCCTGGTAAGGCTGGCAGAGTTTCACGTGGGCGAGGATTTGCGTAGCGGGCGGCTGGTGCCGGTAATGACGCCCTACCAGCCGCCTGCGGAGCCCCTGTACCTGGTCTACCAGAGCCGCAAGCACCTGGCCCCGCGCGTGCAGGCCTTCCTGGCATTCATGGGAGAACGGTTTACGACAGCTGCGGCGCAGCGCGGGCGGCCTGCCCGGTCATGAAGCGCGCGCGGCCGGCACGAAGCGGCGCAGCTGGCGCTCGACGCCCACGCTTCGTGCTAAATTGACCTGCGCGCAGAACCGACCATCGCGAGGATGTCCATGCAAGAAACCAAGCGCATGCCCGCCGCCTTCATCGGCCACGGCAGTCCCATGAACACCCTGGAATCGAACCGCTATACCGCGGCCTGGCGCGCCTTCGGCGAGAGCCTGCCGCGCCCGCGCGCGATCCTGGTGATTTCCGCGCACTGGTTCATCCACGGCAGCGCCCTGACCGCCATGGCGAGACCGCGCGTGATCCACGACTTCTACGGCTTCCCGCAGGCATTGTTCGACTTCGATTATCCGGCGCCGGGCGCGCCGGAGATTGCCGAGGAGATCGCGGCCGCCGTGCGCCCGGGCTTCGTCGCCCTCGACCGCGACAGCTGGGGACTGGACCACGGCACCTGGTCGGTGCTGGCCCACGTGTTCCCGCAAGCCGATATTCCCGTGCTTCAGCTGTCGATCCATGCTGGCGAACACCTGGCGTATCACATCGAACTGGGCCGGCGGCTCGCCCCGCTGCGCGACAGCGGCATTCTGATCATCGGCAGCGGAAATGTCGTCCACAACCTGCGGCGCATGGACCGCAACATGCTCGATGCCGCCTTCGACTGGGCCGAGGATTTCGACCGCGAAGCCCGGGACATCATGACCGGCGACCCGGCGCAGCTGGGGCGCCTGGCCGATCACCCGGCCTGGCGGCTGGCGGTGCCGACGCCCGAGCACTTTCTGCCGCTCGCCTATATCGCGGGGCTGGCGCTGGCCGACCGGACGCCGGCCAGGGTGCTGGTCGACGGCGGCGTGATGGGCTCGCTCACGATGACCAGTTTCGTGCTTGGTTGCGATGCGCCCGCCCCTGGCGGGGCGGATGCCGGCAGCCCGTCTGCGTCGATTCCTGCAGGCATTCCGCCGGACCAGACGAATATCTGAGCGCGCTTACGGCGTCAGCAGCGCATGCTGCGACGCCGTATGAAAATCGCGCCAGACCCGGTTGATCTCGCTGTCCTCGCGCGCCGCGTACAGGCCGCAGTAGGGATACAAGGTATCGACCGCACGCCGCGCCGCGTTCACCCAGGCCATCGCCAGGGCTTGCAGCCGGTCCGCCTCCTCGGCATCGACCCGGGCGCCGCCTGCAACCCGCTCCCAGGTGGCGTCGAGCTGCAGGTAGAGTTGCGCCCTCGCCTCGTCCAGTCCGCTGCGGGCTGCGTCCAGCACGGCGCGCACGGCCGGCACCGACAGCAGCGCTTCGCCACTACCGAAGCGGTGACGCCGGTGCGCCATCGATTCCTGCGCCAGCTCGACGAAATGGGCGCCCATGCCGGCCAGGTTGGCGGCCAGGGTGACGAAGGCGAAGGCCATGAAGGGGAAGCGGTACAGCGGTCCCTGTTCGCGCGCGCAGGCCGGATCGATCGCGAAGGCGTGGCGCGCATGCACCCAGCTGCTGCGCACCTCGTAGGCGTGCGAGGCGGTCGCGCGCAGGCCGATGGTGCGCCAGTTCGGTACGATGTTGACCATTGCGGCCGGCACCACGAAGGCCGATATGCGGGGCTGGCCGGCGTCGTCGAGCAGCGGCCGGCCGCCTTCATGCAGCACCGCATTGAAAGTAAAATGGGTCGCCATCGGCGCACCGCTGGCATAGTCCCACAGGCCGTCGATGCGCCAGCCCTCGCCGTCGCGCTCGGCAACGCCGGTCGGGGCGCCGCTGCCGGCCAGGCAGACACGCCGGGTCGCCAGGATCTCGCGCGCCAGCTCGGGCACCAGGAAGCCGGCGAACCAGCCGGCGCCGGCGCACAGGGTCACGGTCCAGCCCATGCTGCCATCGAGGCGGGCGATCGCTTCTTCCAGTCGCACCACCCCTGGCAGCGGCAGCTCGAGGCCGCCCAGCGCGCGCGGCGCCAGCATGCGCAGCCAGCCGCGCCGGTGGGCCAGCGCCTGCTGGACCGGATGCAGCCAGCGCGCGGCATCGGCTGCCGCGGCATGGCGGGCAATACGGCGCGAATCACGGCTGGACAAGAGAAGCATGGGGAAAGGCCCTGGAAACGAAAAAGCCCGCTTGAGCGGGCTTTTCGGTCTTGCTGTGTTCTGGCTCCCCGACCTGGACTCGAACCAGGGACCTGCGGATTAACAGTCCGTCGCTCTACCGACTGAGCTATCAGGGAATTGTCTTGCTCTTTGCCACCAAACAAAAGTTCAGCAGCGAAGAGCCAAGATTTTAGAGGACTTTGGCGATTGCGTCAACGACGAGATCGATGTTCTTCGAATTCAGCGCGGCAACACAGATGCGGCCGGTGTCGACGGCATAGATCGACTCCTCGCGCAGCTTGCCGACCTGCTCTTTCGTCAGGCCCGAATAGGAGAACATGCCGACCTGCTCGCGCACGAAGGCGAAGTCGCGGCCCGGGGCTTTTGCTGCCAGCTTTTCGACCAGTGCCTCGCGCATCTGCTTGATGCGAACGCGCATGCCGGCCAGCTCGTCTTCCCACAGCTGGCGCAGTTCCGGCGTCGACAGCACCATCGCCACGACCTTGCCCGAGTGGGTCGGCGGGGACGAGTAGTTGGTGCGCACGACGCGCTTCAGTTGCGACAGCAGGCGCGCCGCTTCATCCGCGCTCGATGCCACAACCGACAGGGCGCCGACGCGCTCGCCGTACAGCGAGAACGATTTCGAGAACGAGTTCGAGACCAGCAGCGGGCCACCGGCGTCGACGAAACGGCCGACCACGGCGCCGTCTTCCGCGATGCCCGCGCCGAAGCCCTGGTAGGCCATGTCGAGGAAGGGAATCAGGCCGCCCTGCTTGACCGCCTCGATCACCTGGCGCCACTGCTCTTGCGTGAGGTCGGCACCGGTCGGGTTATGGCAGCAGGCGTGCAGCAGGACGATCGAGCCGGCATCCATCTTGCGCAGCGAGTCGAGCATGCCCTCGAAGTTCACGCCATGGGTTTCCGCGTCGTAATACGTGTAGTTGTTGACGATGAAACCGGCGCTCTCGAACAGGGCGCGGTGGTTTTCCCAGCTCGGGTCGCTGATGAAGACTTCCGAATTCGGCGAAAAACGCTTCAGGAAATCGGCGCCGATCTTGAGGGCGCCGGTGCCGCCGAGGGCCTGCACGGTCACTGCACGTTTCTCTTGAATTACCGCGCTGCCGGCCCCAAATACGAGCTCCTGCACGGCTTTGTCGTACGCAGCCAGGCCTTCGATCGGGAGGTAGGTGCGTGGCGACAGCTGTTCGATCAACTTCGCCTCTGCCTTCTGCACGCATTGCAGCAGAGGCACCTTGCCGCCATCGTCGTAATAAACGCCGACCCCCAGGTTGATCTTGGCCGGGTTCGTATCGGCGTTGAATGCTTCGGTAATGCCCAGGATCGGGTCGCGCGGGGCCATGTCGATGGCGCCGAAGAGGCTGGCGGAGGCTGTAGAAGTCATCGTGATAAACTGATTTTGTCGGTGGATCGCAGCAGTTGTATAGACAGCGACGCCGCAGCGATATCTCTGCTGCGGTGCCGCAAACGGATTCCCATTCTAGCAAAGGTCTCGAAACATGGCTGATGTATCTATCGCAACCGGTCCGGAACCGACTGTGATCACCTTCCCGAACTCGCCCTTCAAGCTGCACCAGCCTTTCCCGCCGGCCGGCGACCAGCCGACCGCGATCGAAGGACTGGTCGAGGGCATCGAAGACGGCCTGATGTACCAGACGCTGCTCGGCGTGACCGGTTCCGGCAAGACGTACACGATGGCCAACGTGATTGCCCGCGCCGGCCGTCCGGCCATCATCTTTGCGCCGAACAAGACCCTGGCTGCCCAGCTGTATTCCGAAATGCGCGAATTCTTCCCGCAGAACGCGGTCGAGTATTTCGTGTCCTACTACGATTACTACCAGCCGGAAGCCTATGTGCCGCAGCGCGACCTGTTCATCGAAAAGGACTCGTCGATCAACGAGCACATCGAGCAGATGCGCCTGTCGTGCACCAAGTCGCTGATGGAGCGGCGCGACGTCGTCATCGTCGCCACCGTCTCGGCCATCTACGGTATCGGTAATCCGAACGAATACCACAAGATGATCCTGACGCTGCGCCACAAGGATAAAGTGGCCCAGCGCGACATCATTGCGCGCCTGATCCAGATGCAGTATTCGCGCAACGAAATGGATTTTGGACGCGGCACCTTCCGCGTGCGCGGCGACACGATCGACATCTTCCCGGCCGAGCACGCGGAACTCGCGATCCGCGTCGAAATGTTCGACGACGAAATCGAATCGCTGCAGCTGTTCGACCCGCTGACCGGCCGCGTGCGCCAGAAGATCCCGCGTTTTACCGTGTATCCGGGTTCGCACTACGTCACGCCGCGCTCGACCGTGCTGCGCGCCGTCGAGTCGATCAAGGCCGAGCTGAAGGACCGGCTGGAAGAATTCCGCCAGCAAAATAAACTGATCGAAGAGCAGCGCCTGGAACAGCGTACCCGTTTCGACCTCGAAATGATGGCCGAGATCGGCTTCACGAAGGGCATCGAGAACTATTCGCGCCACCTGTCCGGCGCGATGCCGGGCGAACCGCCGCCGACCCTGGTCGATTACCTGCCGAAGGACGCGCTGATGTTCATGGACGAGTCGCACGTGCTCGTCGGCCAGCTCTCCGCGATGTACAACGGCGACCGTTCGCGTAAAACGAACCTGGTCGACTACGGCTTCCGCCTGCCGTCGGCGCTGGACAACCGCCCGCTGAAATTCGAAGAGTTCGAAGGCAAGATGCGGCAGACGATTTTCGTGTCCGCCACGCCGGCCGAGTACGAGAATGCGCATGCCGACAACGTGGTCGAGCAGGTGGTGCGTCCGACCGGCCTGGTCGACCCGGTGATCATCGTGCGCCCTGCCCTTTCGCAGGTCGACGACGTGATGAGCGAGATTAACGACCGCATCAAGAAGAACGAGCGCGTCCTGATCACCACGCTCACCAAGCGCATGGCCGAGCAGCTGACGGAATACCTGAGCGACCACGGCATCAAGGTGCGCTACCTGCACAGCGACATCGAGACGGTCGAGCGCGTCGAGATCCTGCGCGACCTGCGCCTGGGCACCTTCGACGTGCTGATCGGTATTAACCTGCTGCGCGAGGGCCTGGACTTGCCGGAAGTGTCGCTGGTGGCCGTGCTGGACGCGGACAAGGAAGGTTTTCTCCGTTCCGAGCGTTCGCTGATCCAGACCATCGGCCGTGCGGCGCGTAACCTGAACGGCGTGGCGATCCTGTACGCGGACCGCATCACCGACTCGATGCGCCGCGCCATCGACGAAACCGAGCGCCGCCGCGCCAAGCAGATCGCCTTCAATGAGGCGAACGGCATCACCCCGGTGGGCGTGCAGAAGAAGATCAAGGAACTGATCGACGGCGTCTACAGCAATGCCGCGCAGAAGGCCATGGCCGAGGGTGCGTTGGGACTGGAAGAAGCTGCGCAGGTGGCCAAGGTCGAGGCGATGAGCGAGAAGCAGATTTCGAAGGAAATCAAGCGCCTCGAGAAGCTCATGGTGGACCACGCCAAAAACCTCGAGTTCGAGAAGGCGGCGCAGGTACGCGACCAGCTACATGTGCTCAAGCAGCAGGCCTTCGGGGCGCCGGGGGCGGACAACGTGGTGTCGATGTTGGGCAAGTAAGGAACGGCGCTTCGGCGCCGTTTTTCTTTGGCCGGTGTGAAAGTTCGCAGCAGCGCATACGGTGATCCGCGTGGGCATGCCCACCCTACGTTACGCCACTGTTTCATGAACTTGCTACGGGCAGTAGCGCACCGTAGGGTGGGCATTGCCCACGCGTACGCGCCATGAAGATCTGCGCAACGATTCCTGCCCCTAACGCTTGAACATCCTCGGATCAAAACTGAAGCTCCTCGCAATGCTCAATTTGACCTGCTCATACGCATGATGTGCCGGATTGATCACGAGATTCACGCCCTCGCCCACGATCACCGAGGGCACGCGCATATAAAGATGTTCGCGCTTCTTCAGGAAGGCCGTGCCGAACAGCATGGCACTGCCGCCGTCATCGAGTGAATCCCAGCCTTCCGGCAAATCCTCGCGCGCCACGTCCAGCCCGAGTTCGGGATCGTCCGGCAAGTCGATCGCCACCAGCACCAGCGGCTCCTCGTCGACTTCCTCCGTGTGAACGAATTTTTCCAGCACGGCCAGCTCGACCGTCATCGCCGCGTACAGCGCCGGGACGCCCTCGCTATGCCAGTGTCCGCCGCTCTTGCGGGCGCCCTCGCAGCTGCGGTCGAGCGCCGCTTTTTCGATTGCAATTCTCCAGGTTCTCATGGGTCCACAACATGAAATCGGGTGATCTCAGCATACAACGAAGCCCACCGCCCGCCGCGCACGGATCGGCCGCGCCAACAAAAAAAAACGGCCCGCAGGCCGTTTCGTGTCGCGACATCAGACGCGAATTACTTCACGTCGAGCAGCTCGACATCGAACAGCAGCGTCGCGCCCGGCGGGATCGGGCCGGCGCCGCGGGCGCCATAGCCGAGTTCCGACGGAATGACCAAGGTACGCTTGCCGCCGACCTTCATGCCGGCCACGCCCTGGTCCCAGCCCTTGATGACCGCGCCCATGCCCAGCGGGAAGCTGAACGGCTCGCCGCCGACCGAGCTGTCGAACTGCTGGCCGCGTTGCATGGCCGCTTTCGGCTCGTACAGCCAGCCGGTGTAGTGGACCACGACGGTCTTGCCGGCGACGGCTTCCTTGCCTTTGCCGACGGCGGTGTCGATCTTTTGCAGCCCCTGCGCCTGGGCAGCGGGAGCCTTCGGTGCGGCCGGGGCGGCGCCGGCGGCGGCAGCGCTCAGGAACAGGACGAGCCCGAGGGCCGAAATTGCTTGTTTCATCGTTTTACCTTTTTATGGAAGAGAAGCGCACGGAAGTATTGCCGAATGGCGCGCTTCGCACAAGCACTGGAAACTTAAGCCGGATTGCGCTGGACCGATGCCAGGATGCTGCTGACCTGCGCCAGGTCCGCCGGCTTCACCAGATGGTGGTCGAACCCCGCTTCCTCGGCCAGTCTCCGGTCCTCGTTCTGGCCGTAACCCGTCAACGCAACCAGGGTCACGCCGCGCAGTTCGGGCATCGCGCGCAGCTGGCGCGCCAGCGCATAGCCGTCGGTGTCGGGCAAGCCGATGTCGAGCAGCATGACCTGCGGCCGGTCGAGGCGGGCACGCAGTACGGCGCCGCGGCCGTCGTACTCCACCGAGACCGCATGGCCCTGCACTTCCAGCAGCGTTGCCAGCATTTGCGCCGCGTCCTGGTTGTCGTCGACAACCATCACCCGCAGCGGCTGCGCGCGTGCCGCCGGGGCCTCGCCGCCAGTTGCCGCCGGCGCAGAGTGTGCCGCATCCAGGCGCGGCAGGCAGATCTCGAATTCGCTGCCGCGGCCCGGCGCCTCGCTGCGTGCGTCGACGCTGCCGCCATGCAGGGCGACCAGGCTTTTTACCAACGCGAGACCGATGCCGAGGCCGCCTTGCGAACGGTCCGGCGTGCGCTCGGCCTGGGTGAAGAGCTCGAAGATATACGGCAGCACGTCCGGCTCGATGCCGATCCCGTTGTCGGTCACGGTCACCAGCACGCGGTCATCCATCGCGGTCACGCGCAGCATGATCTGGCCGCCGGTCGGCGTGTACTTGGCGGCGTTGTTCAGGATGTTCGACAGCACCTGCACCAGGCGCGTGCGGTCGCCCAGCACGTGTACCGGCTCACCCGAGAGCTGCATCGTCAGCGAATGGCGTTTCGATTCGATCAGCGGGCGCACCTGCTCCAGGGCGCCCGCGACCACGGCGTTCAGGTCGAGCTCTTCCTTCTCCAGCGTGACCAGGCCGCGCGTCACGCGCGAGACGTCCAGCAGATCGTTCACCAGGTCCGTCATGTGCTCGGCCTGGCGCGCGATGATCTCGCTCGCGTTGCGCACGGCCTTGGCGTCGAGGGTGCCCATTTTCAGCAGCTGGGCGGCAGTCGTGATCGGCGCCAGGGGGTTGCGCAGCTCGTGCGCCAGCATCGCCAGGAACTGGTCCTTCTGGCGGTTGGCGGCGCGCAGCTCGTCTTCGACCTGCTTCCTCACGGTAACGTCGCTACCTTCCACAAAAATACCGACCACCTCGCCGGCCGCGTCGCGAATGGGCTGGTAGATGAAGTCGAGATAGCGGCGCGTGAGCGGCATGCCGGGCTCGCGCGCAACGTCGAAGGGCACGGCATGGCCGACGAAGGGCGTGCCGCTCTGGTACACCTGGTCGAGCAACTCGAAGAAGCCCTGCCCCTCGACATACGGCAGGGCTTCGCGCGCCGTCTTGCCGACCAGGTCGGTGCGCCCGATCATCTCCATATAGCTCTTGTTGGTGATCTCAAACATGTGTTGAGGACCACGCAGCACGGCGATGATGCCGGGCGCCTGCTCGAACAGGGTCACAAGGCGCTTGTTTTCCTCGTCGCGGTAGCGCTCGGCCAGCACCTGTCCGGTGACCTCGACGCAGGCGCAATACACACCAGCGATCGCGCCGTCGTCGTCGCGCACCGGCGAATAGGAAAACGTGAACCAGGTCTGCTCGTCATAGCCGTGCCGGTTCATCAGGAGCGGCAACTTTTCCCAGTAGGTGCCCTCGCCCTGCAAGGCGCGCTCGCCGATCGGGCCGATATCGGCCCAGATCTCCGACCAGATCTCGCGAAAGGGCGCGCCCATTGCCGCCGGATGCTTGTCGCCCAGAACCGGGACATACGCCTCGTTGTACAGGAAGGCCTGGTCCTTGCCCCATGCGCAAAACATGGGAAACGCCGAGCCGAGCATCAGCGAGACGACCGTGCGCAACGCCTGCGGCCAGGTCGATGGGTCGCCCAGGGGCGAGCGCGACCAGTCGTGCGCACGCATCAAGGCGCCGACTTCGCCGCCGCCGCTGAGGAAGACGGGCGAGGCCGCGCCGGGGGCGGCGTCCTGCGGGTGTGGGGCGGTGGCGCGCGTATCGCTCATATCACAGGGTCTTCACGAATTCCCGGATACCGCCCAGCAGCATCTCGACTGACATCGCCGTCAGGATCAAACCCATCAGGCGCTCGAAGGCCGTCATCACTTGCGGCCCCAGCTTTTGCTGCAGGCGCTCCGCACTCAGGAACACCATCAGCCACACCACGCCGACCGCGGCCAGCGCCGCCACGTGGACCATGGTCTCGGATATCGTATTCGAGCTGAACAGCAGCACGGTGGCCAGCGCCGAGGGACCGGCCAATGCGGGAATCGCCAGCGGAACAATAAAAGGTTCGCCATGCTCGCTCTTGCCCAGCACGCCGTCGGGATGCGGGAAGATCATGCGGATCGCGATGATCAGCAGGATGACGGCGCCGCCGATGCGCAGCGCGATCGGGCTCAGGTGCAAGGCGGCGAGAAAATGCTGGCCGAAGAACATGAACACCAGCAGCAACAGGAAGGCAATCGCGCACTCGCGCACGACGATGCGCGGACGGCGCTGGACGGGCGTGTCCTTCAGGGCGGTGGCGAACAAGGGGACGTTGCCGAAGGGGTCAGTGACGAGGATAAGCAGGATGAAGGTCTGGAAAAAGCTTTGGGTCATGGGTGTTCTTGTTGTTGGTTTCCCGGCAACGCGGCGATCCCGGCAATCTTAACCGATTCGCACGGTCGTCGTTGCACGATGGGTGCTGGAAAGAAAAAAGGCCGGAGCGCGTTGACGCTCCGGCCTTCATGCGTGTTGCGGCAAGTCTGCCGCGACGCGATTACTTCTCGAACTTCTTCATCCACGCCGACAACTGGTGCGGACGCAGGCCGTCGTAATCCTCGAACGGCTGGTGGATCCACGGGTTGTGCGGCAGGTCTTCCAGGTGGTAGTCCGGCTTGAAGGCCGAGGTGCCCTTCACCCAGATCACGGCCGAGCGGACTTCGGTGACGTCGGCGTAGTTCTCGGTCAGGTGCTCGCGCACCTTCTGCAGGGTCACGCCGGAATCGGCCAGGTCGTCGACCAGCAGGATGCGGCCGGCCAGCGGGCCCTTGGTCATCGTCATGTACTTGGCGATGTCGAGGTTGCCCTGCTTGGTGCCGGCTTCTTCGCGGTAGGAGCTGGTCGACAGGATCGCCAGCGGCACGTCGAAGATGCGCGAGATCACGTCACCCGGACGCACGCCGCCGCGCGCCAGGCACAGGACCATGTCGAACTTCCAGTTCGATTCATAGACTTGCAGGGCGAGGCGCTCGACCAGGCGGTTGTACTCGTCCCACGACACCCACAGGTCCTTGTCGGTCGATACAGGAGTATTCATTTCAGGCATTCCTTTTATTATTGGTGTTCAAGCTGCAAACGGGTGGCGCAGGACGATCGTCTCCACGCGGTCCGGACCGGTCGAGACCATGTCGACCGGAATACCAACCAGTTCTTCGATACGCTTGATGTAGGCGCGGGCGTTGGCCGGCAGTTCTTCCATCGTCTTGGCGCCGACGGTCGATTCGGTCCAGCCCGGCATTTCTTCGTAGACAGGCACGCAGGCGGCTGCCTCTTCGGCGCCGACCGGGAAGATGTCGACGTCGCGGCCGTCGATCTTGTAGCCGGTGCAGAGTTTCAGCGACTCGATGCCGTCCAGCACGTCGAGCTTGGTCAGGCACATGCCCGACACGCCATTGATCTGGACCGAGCGGCGCAGCAGCGCGGCGTCGAACCAGCCGCAGCGGCGGGCGCGGCCGGTCACGGTGCCGAACTCGTGGCCCACGCGCGACAGGTGCTCGCCGACGCCGGCATCGGTCGGCAGTTCGGACGGGAACGGGCCGGAACCGACGCGGGTCGTGTAGGCCTTGGTGATGCCCATGATGTAGTGCAGCATGCCAGGACCGACGCCGGCGCCGGCGGCGGCGTTACCCGCCACGCAGTTCGACGAGGTGACGAACGGGTAGGTGCCGTGGTCGACGTCGAGCAGCGAACCCTGCGCGCCTTCGAACAGCAGGTTGCCGCCGGCCTTGTGGGCTGCGTACAGTGCCGACGAGACGTCGCCGACCATCGGACGCAGGCGCGGCACCAGGGCCATTGCGTCGTCGAAGGTCTTCTGGAAGTCGATCGCTTCGCCGCCCAGGTAGTTCACGAGGACGAAGTTGTGGTACTCGAGGTTTTCCTTGAGCTTCTCGGCGAAACGCTCTTCGTTGAGCATGTCGGCGATGCGGATCGCGCGGCGGGCGACCTTGTCTTCGTAGGCCGGGCCGATGCCCTTGCCGGTGGTGCCGATCTTGTTGACGCCACGCTTGGCTTCACGCGCCTGGTCGATGGCGACGTGGTAAGGAAGGATCACCGGGCAGGCCTCGGAAATCTTCAGGCGCGAGGCGACTTCGACGCCGGCGGCGGCCAGCTTGTCGATCTCGCGCATCACGTCCGGGACCGAGACGACGACGCCGTTGCCGATGTAGCAGGCCACGCCTTCGCGCATGATGCCCGACGGGATCAGCTGCAAGGCGGTTTTCTGGCCGTTGATGACCAGCGTATGGCCGGCGTTATGGCCGCCCTGGAAACGGACGACGCCCGCTGCGTGATCGGTCAGCCAGTCGACGATCTTACCCTTGCCCTCATCGCCCCACTGGGTGCCGATGACAACGACGTTCTTTGCCACGTTTGTATTTGACATCACTTAACCTAAGTTTTTGAGAATCCAATTTCCGTCTTCGAGGACGAGTACGCGGTCGCACTCGAACTCGTCCTGAACATTGTCGTGACCCGGCATGGACTGGATCACGACTTCGCCTGCCTTGCGCAGGTCAGCGATTTTTTCGCGCAGCTCGGGCGCATTGCCCCAGGGGGCGCGGACCGAATGCTTGCGCTCGGCCGTCGGCAGCAGGCGCGCCAGCTCGCGCAGATCCAGCGAGAAGCCGGTCGCCGGACGCGCGCGCCCAAAAGCTTCGCCGACATGGTCGTAGCGCCCTCCCCGTGCCACCGCGTTCGGCAGGCCGGGAACGTAGAGCGCGAACATGGCGCCGCTTTCGTACTGGTAGCCGCGCAGGTCGGCAAGGTCGATCGCCACCTGCGCGCGGCCGATGGCGCCGGCGGCCAGTGCCGCCAGTTCGGCCAGTGCGCGCGTGATGCCCGGCAGCGCCGGCAGCACGTCTTTCGCGCGCGCCAGCACCTCGACGTCGCCGTACAGGTTCGGCAGCGCCATCAGCGCGGCGCGCGTGGCGGGTGCATAGCTGCGGGTGATCTCGTCCAGGCCGGGCGTGTCTTTCGCGCGCAGCAATGCGGTGATCTGGGCTTCGTCGTTCTTCGCGGCGGCGTCTTCGGCCAGCAGTGCGCGCAGCACGCCGACGTGGGCCATGTCGAGGCGCACTTCGGTAAAACCGGCCAGCGCGACCGAGGCCAGCGCCAGTTCCTGAATCTCGGCATCGGCCTCGAGGCCGGCGTGGCCGTAGATCTCGGCGCCGATCTGCAGCGGCTCGCGGGTGGCGTGCAGGCCCGACGGACGGGTATGCAGCACGCTGCCGGCATAGCACAGGCGGGTGATCGAATCGCGGTTGAGCAGGTGCGCGTCGATGCGCGCGACCTGCGTCGTCATGTCGGCGCGCAGGCCAAGCAGGCGCCCGGATAGCTGGTCGACCAGTTTGAAGGTGCGCAGGTCGGTATCTTGCCCGGCGCCGGCCAGCAGCGACTCGACGTATTCGAGCAGCGGCGGCATCACCAGCTCGTAGCCGTACAGGCGGAAGGTGTCGAGCATCTGGCGGCGCAGGTCTTCGATCTTGCGCGCTTCCGACGGCAATACGTCGGCGATATTCTCAGGCAAAAGCCAGTTCGGCATGGGCAACAGCTATGGGAATTGTTAGAAATGAAGCAACAAGGCGCGCCCGTGCAAGACGAAGTCAGCGCCGAATCGGCAATTTTACCCGAAAATGGGATGGCACTGGGGGCGGATGATGGATGAAAGGCTCGGAAGTTGCCGGGTTGCCACTGAAACTGGGCTATACAACAGGGCCGACGTCGCGGCGTTTCGCACCTTGTAACGCGGGGAGTCAGGACTCCACCCTACGCATCTGCAACCGTGCGCCGGGACACCGCCAACACTGATCGAAGGTCCGCGTGGGCACGGAGTGCCCACCCTACCGTGCTGCCGTCCGCAGGGTGGGCTCTCGAGCCCACGCGGTACGGCGTTTGGTCGTTCGAATGGCAAAAAAAAACACCGCGATTAACGCGGCGTTTTCGGATGATTCATTTCGTACCCGGACTTCTGAAATACTTGAAGAACTCCGAATTGGAATCGATCACCATCACGTCCCCATGCGCCTTGAAGCTGGCGCGGTAGGCTTCGAGCGAACGATAGAATTTATAGAACTCCGGGTTCTTGCCGAAGGACTCGGCATAGATCGCCGATGCCTTGCCATCGCCCTCGCCCTTGATCTTCTCGGCTTCGCGGAAGGCTTCGGCCAGGATCACGGTGCGCTGGCGGTCGGCGTCGGCGCGGATCTTTTCGCTTTCGGCGGAGCCGGTCGAACGCAATTCATTGGCTACGCGAACCCGCTCGGCGCGCATGCGGTCGTAGACGGAATTGTTGATCTGCTCGATGTAGTCCACGCGCTTCAGGCGCACGTCGACGATGCCGATGCCGATCTGCTTGGCTTCGGCCACGACCTTGTTCTGCACCGCCTGCATCACGGCGCCGCGTTCTCCGGAGATCACCTGGCGCACGGTGCGCTTGGTAATCTCGTCGTTCAGGGCCGCCTTGATGATCTGCGACATGCGGTTGGTCGCGGCGCGCTCGTCGCCGCTGAAGCTGACGTAGTACAGGCGCGGCTCGACGATGCGCCATTTGACGAAGGCGTCGACCAGGATGTTCTTCTTCTCGGCCGTGATGAAGCGGTCGGCGTCGGGCGTATCCAGGGTCAGGACGCGCTTGTCGAGATAAACGATGTTCTGGAACGGCGGCGGCAGTTTGAAGTGCAGGCCCGGCTCGGAGATGACCTCACGCACCTCGCCGAGTGCGAAGACAATGGCGAAGCGGCGCTGGTCGACCACGAACACGGTCGACGACAGCAGCATCAGGGCAATGAAGCCCGCCACGAAAATGGTTACGAGGCGGCTCATTAACGGCTCTCCCTGTCACGTGAGGAATCGCGCGAACGGCTGTCGCGCTGGCGTACCTGTTCAATCGTCTGCTGCACTTCCTGCGCGGGCGTCGTCGCCTGCTCCTGCTGGTTCGGCTGTTGCTGCAGCTGCACCGGACCCGATCGGGCGCTGCCCGTGGCGGCGTCGTTGGCGGCCACTTGCGCGATCAGCTTGTCGAGCGGCAGGTACAGCATGTTCGACCCCGACTTGGCGTCGACCATCACCTTGCTGGTGCTGCTGAAGATCTGCTGCATCGTGTCGATGTACATGCGGTCGCGGGTGACGCCCGGCGCTTTCGCATACTCGGTGACGACCTGGTTGAAGCGGGCGGCGTTACCGGTGGCGTTTTCGACCACCATCGAGCGGTAGGCTTCGGCGTCCTGCAGCAGGCGGAAGGCGGCGCCGCGGGCACGCGGGATCACGTCGTTGGCATAGGCCTCGCCTTCGTTGCGGGCACGGGCGCGGTCCTGGCCGGCCTTGACCGCGTCGTCGAAGGCGCTCTGCACCTGCTCCGGCGGCTGCACGTTCTGCATGGTCACGTTGGTGATCAGGGCGCCCAGCTTGTAGCGGTCGACGATCTGCTGGATGATGCGGTGGACGTCGAGCGCGACCTTCTCGCGGCCCTCGTACAAAACGAAGTCCATCTTGCTCTTGCCAACCACTTCGCGAATCGCCGTCTCGGCCACCTGGTGCACGGTCGCATCCTGGTCGCGGTTGTTGAAGACCCAGGCGACCGGGTCCTTCAGCGTGTACTGCACCGCGAACTGGATGTCGATGATGTTTTCGTCATCGGTCAGCATCAGCGACTCGGCGCCCTGCTTGTTGCGCACGTTGTCGCGGTAGCCGATTTCGGCGGTGCGGACCTGCGAGACGTTGACGGTTTCGTGGGCCTGGATCGGGGCCGGCCAGCGCCAGTTGAAGCCGGCGCCGGTCGTGTGCGACAGGCGGCCGAAGGTGGTGACCACGCCGACCTGCCCTTCCTGCACGATGAAGGCGCCGCTGGCGAGCCAGATCAGGAGCACGATGAAGCCGATCACGGACGCGGTAATGCCCGCGCCGCGGCCTTCGCCGCGATACGGGCCACCGGCGTCGCCGTTGTTGCCGCGGCTGCCGAACAGGCGGTTCAGGCGGGCATTGAAGTCGCGCCACATCTGATCGAGGTCGGGTGGACCCTCACCCGGACGGCGCCCTTCCTGGGCTTTATGGTCGCTCTCGGGATTTTTGCCCCAGCGCGGATCGTTCAGCGAAAGTTTAATGCCGAAACGTTTTAGTAAGGAAACAAGCATAGGCTTTTATTGGGGCCCGACATGGGTGGAGGTTGGATTACTTTCGCCGTCGTCATCGAGCATCGATGATTCCAGCGCTGCATCGTCCTGCTCTTCGTTTTCAGGGCTCAAGCCTGGCACCGGATTGGCTGGGTAGCTCGCTGCCGGCTTGGCTGCCTCGACAATTGCGTCGCGCAGCAGATCGAGGCCTGCGCCGCTCCTGGCGCTGATAAAAACGCGGCTGATTTTATCATGTTCATCACGTTCGACCCCAGGCTGGAGGTCGGCCGCATCAATCTTGTTCCACACGAGGATCTGCGGAATGTGGTCGGCGCCGATTTCGCGCAGGACCTCGTTGACCTGCTCGATCTGCTCCATGCGGGTCGGCGAGGAACCGTCGACCACGTGCAGCAGCAAGTCCGCGTGGATGGTTTCTTCCAGCGTGGCGCGGAAAGCGGCCACCAGCTGGTGCGGCAGCTCCCTGACAAACCCGACGGTATCGGAAATGACGACGCTGCCCGTCTCGTCGCCGAGATACAGGCGGCGGCTGGTGGTGTCGAGCGTTGCGAACAGCTGGTTCGCGACATACACGCCGGCCTTCGTCAGCGTGTTGAACAGGGTCGACTTGCCGGCATTGGTATAGCCGACCAGCGACACCGAGAAGGTGTTGTTGCGCCCGCGTGCGCGGCGCTGGGTTTCGTGTTGCTTGCGCAGCTTGGCCAGGCGCGTGCGCAAGGCTTTGACCCGCTCGCCGATCAGCCGGCGGTCGGTCTCGAGCTGGGTTTCACCCGGACCGCGCAGGCCGATACCGCCCTTCTGGCGTTCAAGGTGGGTCCAGCCGCGGATCAGGCGCGTGGCCAGGTGCTGCAGCTGGGCCAGTTCGACCTGCAGCTTGCCCTCGTGGCTCTTGGCGCGCTGGGCGAAGATGTCGAGGATCAGGCTGGTGCGGTCGATGATGCCCAGTTCCAGGCGCCGTTCGAGATTGCGCTGCTGCGCGGGGGATAATGCATGGTTGAAGATGACCAGTTCGGCGCCAAGGGCCTTGGCGGCGACGCCGATTTCGTCGGCCTTGCCGCTGCCGACGAAGTAGGCGGGATCGGGGGCATTGCGCTTGGCCGTGATCGTATCGATCGGCTCGGCGCCGGCAGAACTGGCCAGCAAGGCCAGCTCTTCGAGGCTGGCCGTGAAATCGACCGCGCCAAAATCGACGCCGACAAGGACGGCGCGCGTGCTGTTGTTGCCGGGGGCGTCAGCCATCGGCCTTACTCAGCTTCGGATTCGAGGTTGAGATTGACGGCGCGAGCCGGGACAACGGTGGAAATGGCATGCTTGTACACCATCTGGGTCACGGTATTGCGGAGCAGGACCACATATTGGTCGAAGGACTCGATATGGCCCTGCAGCTTGATCCCGTTGACGAGGTAGATCGAGACCGGGACGTGCTCTTTGCGCAAGGCATTGAGGAATGGGTCTTGTAACAGTTGCCCTTTGTTGCTCATAACAGCTCCGTAATGTTGTTGTAGTTTAAAAGTTGGAGGCAAGCGCCTCCATTTCAAGTGCACGGGGCAAGATTCAGCTTTGCGAACGATGGCCTGCGGTTACTGTAACCTGTTTTGCCACTTTTTGTCGTACTGCTATGCTTAAGAAAGCATTAAGCGCGCCGAGCCCGCCTGCCGTCCACCGGTTTAATTCTGCTCCCGGGCGAACGGATTTTTACCGCTGCGCAGTTCGATCCGCAGGGGCGTACCGACCAGGTTGAAGGTTTCGCGGAAATGCTTTTCCAGGTAGCGCTTGTACGGCTCGGTGATGCCGTCGAGCGCATTGCCGTGGATGACGATGATCGGCGGATTCTGGCCGCCCTGGTGGGCATAGCGCATCTTTGGACGCGAGGTGCCCTTGCGCTTCGGTTCCTGCTTCTCGACCGCTTCCTGCAGCGCACGCGTCAGGCGCGGCGTCGACAGGTTGGCGGTGGCGGCGGCATAGGCCGTGTCGACCGAGGCCATCAGCTGCTTGATGCCGGTACCCTTCAGCGCCGAGATGAAACGCGTTTCGGCGAAACCCAGGAAGTCGAGCTTGCGGTCCATGGTGTTCTTGACCTCGTCGCGCTGGTCGCTGGTCAGGCCATCCCACTTGTTGACGGCGACGACCAGGGCGCGGCCCGATTCCAGGATGAAGCCGGCGATGTGGGCGTCCTGCTCGGAAATATCCTGCTGGGCATCGAGCATCAGCACGACCACGTTCGCTTCCGACACCGACTGCAGGGTTTTCACGACCGAAAACTTCTCGATCGCTTCGAACACCTTGCCGCGGCGGCGGATACCGGCCGTGTCGATCAGCGTGTACTGCTTGCCGTCGCGCTCGAAGGGCACTTCGATCGAGTCGCGGGTGGTGCCCGGCATGTCGAAGGCGATCACGCGCTGCTCGCCGACCAGGGTGTTGATCAGGGTCGACTTGCCGACGTTCGGGCGGCCGACCAGGGCGATTTTCACGCCGTGGTCCTGGCTTTCCAGCTCTTCCTCGGCCTCGGGACGCGAAGCGAAGGCCTGGTCCAGCGCTTCGTTGACGAGGTCGGTCACGCCGTCGCCGTGGGCGGCGGAGATGACATAGGGGTCGCCCATGCCCAGCTCATAGAACTCGGCGGTGACCGAGGTGTACTTCATGCCCTCGGACTTGTTCACGACGAGCATGACTTGACGGCCGGACTTGCGCAGGAAGTCGGTGATCGTCTTGTCGTGCGGGGTCAGGCCCTGGCGGCCGTCGACGATGAAGACGACGATGTCGGCTTCGGCGACGGCCTGCTTCGTCTGCAGGGCCATCTCGTACATGATGCCCTCTTTCGCGACCGGTTCGAAACCGCCCGTGTCGATCACCAGGAACGGCCGCTCGCCGATACGCCCTTCGCCGTAGTGGCGGTCGCGCGTCAGGCCAGGGAGGTCGGCCACCAACGCGTCGCGCGAACGGGTCAGGCGGTTGAATAGGGTCGACTTCCCGACGTTCGGGCGACCAACGAGTGCAATTACCGGCTTCATGTAGTTATTCTATTCGACCGCGATGGCGGTCACAGTTCCATTTTGTGTTTGAAAAATCAGGTTCGATCCGGCAACCAGAGGAGTACCGCTGATGGCGCTGCCATCGGTCGCGGCGCGCGCGAGGAACGTACCGTCCTCGCGCGACAGGAAGTGGACATAGCCCTGGTAGTCGCCAACCGCCACGGCACGGCCGTAGGAGACCGGCGTCGACAGGCCGCGGAAGGCGAGTTTATCGTTCTTCCAGGCGCTGGCGCCGCCGTCGCGGTTGAAGGCGTTCAGGGCGCCCTTGTCGTCGGCGGCGAAGACGAAGCGCTGGTCGACGGCGACGCCGACGAGCGAGGACAGGTCGCGCGTCCAGCGCGCCGAACCGCTGGCCACGTCGTAGCAGGCGACACGGCCCTGGTAGGCGGCGGCACAGACGTCGCTTTCGAAGACCGTCGGCATGCCGCCGAGGTCGGTGACGCGCTCGAGTTCGGTAGCACCGCGCGCCGCGCCCACTTCGACTTCCCAGCGCGGGGCGCCGGAAGCGAGCAGGAAGGAGCCGAGCTTGCCGGCCGGCTGGGCGACGATCACGTCGCTGTTGTAGACCGCCATGCCCGGCGCCGTACGCAGGGTCAGGGCCGGGGAAGGACGCTGCACGGTCCATTTCTTCTGGCCGGTAGCGGCGTCGAAGCCGACGATGCGGTTGTCGATCGAACGGGCGACGACGATGCCCTGCGCCACGGCCGGGGCCGAGAGCAGTTCGCTCGACAGCTGGCTCTTCCAGAGCGCCTTGCCGTCCATGTCGAAGGCCATCAGGACGCCGTCGGCGGCGCCGACGACGATCACGTTGCCGTCGGTGCCCACACCTGCGGTCAGGTCGCTGCCGGCCTTGATGCGCCAGACCTGGCGGCCGTCCGCCGCTTCGACCCGCGCGATGTTGCCGTCGGCGCCGGCGACGATCACGGTATTGCCGGCCAGCGCAGGCGAGAACTGGTAACCGCGCGCCTTGCCGATATCGAGTTTCCAGGCGGTGCGCACGGCCATCGTGCCCTTCAGTTCGACCAGCTTGGCGGGCTCGTTGCCCTTCGATTTCGATCCGAACGGATTGAGCGAGCTCAAAGTCGAGCAGCCCGTCATCAAGGCCAGGACACCGACACCAACCAGCTTACGGGTAATACGCATTTTTCTTTTACCTTGTTCGTAGAGAGGCAAAGCCCACGCCGCCTTGCAGCGAGCGTGGGCCGTTACATGGTCGTAGATTTAAGCAGCGGCTTTCGGCGCGGCGGCTGCAGCGGGCGCGGTACCGCCGATGGCTTCCAGCTTGATGCGCACCAGCTGGCTGCCCGGATGCTTCGGACCCATGGCGGCGAGCGCGGCGACGTAGGCGGCGCGGGCATCGGCGATCTTGTTCTGGGCAACCAGCACGTCACCCTTGCGGTCGGCCACTTCGGCGGCGAACTGCGGCAGGAACTTGCCGTCGAGGAGTTTTAAAGCACCGTCGAAATTCTTCTCGTCGAGCAGCACGCCGGCCAAGCGCAGCTGGGCCACCGACTTGTACTCGTCGTTGCCGTTGTCGATCACCCATTGCAGCTGGGTTTTCGCCGTTTTCAGGTCGTTCGCCTCGAAGGCGGTCTTGGCCGCGGTCAGCGCGCTCATCTGTGCGTAGACCGTGCGCTTGAATTTCGACTGGATGTCCGACGCGATGCGCTGGCTCTTGGCATTGTCCTTGGCGGTCAGCGCATCGGTCTGCTCGTCGTACAGCGCCGAAGCCTCGACCGCCTGCTTGCGGGAATGCGAGTTCCAGAAGTTGTAGGCAGCAAAGGAGCCGAGGGCGAGGATCAGTACCCAGGTGATCAGGTTGCCGTACCTGCCCCAGAAAGCTTTAAAGGTAGCAATCTGTTCTTGTTCTTCGAGGTCGTATGCCATGTCGTTCGTCTAATGGTTATCGTGGATCGGTCGGTTGCTGTACTGCTCAAGGATGGTAGTGCACGTGATCGTGGTCGTGGTCGTGGCCACCCACGATCGCGTCGACGATGTGGTCGACGACGGCGTCGAAGGCCACGGTGGCCTGCTGCTGCTCGCCGCTTTCGCCGCGCAGCGATTTCACTGCCGCCACATTGTTCGCCACTTCGTCTTCGCCCAGGATCACGGCGAAGGACGCTCCGCTGCCGTCGGCCTTCTTCATCTGGCTCTTGAAGCTGCCCGCACCCGTCGGCGTTGCGCAATGTAGCACAACATCGAGGCCGGCATCACGCAGGCGCTCGGCCAGGATGAAGGCCTGCACCTGCGCTTCTTCGCCCTGGTGCACCATGTAGACGTCGCACTGGCTCGGCTGGGCCGGCTCGCCCAGGCCCTTCATCAGCTCGATGATGCGCTCGATGCCCATCGCAAAGCCGACGCCCGGCGTGGCCTTGCCGCCGAAGGTTTCGATCAGCGGATCGTAGCGGCCGCCGGCGCAGATCGTGCCCTGCGAGCCGAGTTCCTCGGTGACCCATTCGAACACGGTGCGGTTGTAGTAATCGAGGCCGCGCACCAGGCGCGGGTTGACGGTGAACTGCACGTTGTTGCGGTCGAGCAGGCGCTTGACGCCCTCGAAGTGGGCCCTGGACTCCTCGCCCAGGTAGGACAGCAGTTGCGGCGCGCCGTTCACCATCTCCTGCATGGCAGGGTTCTTGGTGTCGAGGATACGCAGCGGGTTGCTGTGCAGGCGGCGCTGGGCCTCGGGGTCGAGGATGTCGGCGTGCGATTCGAAGTAGGCGATCAGGTCGGCACGGTGGCGCAGGCGCTCCTCGGCATTGCCGATGGAATTGAGTTCCAGGCGCACGTTCTGCAGGCCGAGGTCGTCCCACAGGCGGCGGCACAGCATGATCAGCTCGGCGTCGATGTCCGGGCCGGTGAAGCCGACGGCTTCCGCGCCGAACTGGAAGAACTGGCGATAGCGGCCGCGCTGCGGACGTTCGTGGCGGAACATCGGGCCCTTGTACCAGAGGCGCTTCGGACCGTCGTAGACCATGTTGTGCTCGATCACCGCACGCACCACGCCGGCCGTGCCTTCAGGGCGCAGGGTCAGTTCGTCGCCGTTCATCGAATCGGTGAAGGAATACATTTCCTTCTCGACGATGTCGGTGACGGCGCCGATGGCACGCTTGAACAGGCCGGTTTCCTCGACGATGGGGGTGACGATTTTCTGGTAGCCGTAGCTTTTCAGGATCGTTTCGGCGGTGTTTTCGAACAGCTCCCACAGCGGCGCGTCGGCCGGGAGGATGTCGTTCATGCCTTTGATGGCGACGATTTTTTCTGGTTTGGACATATTTCTTCTACTCTCCGCA
This sequence comes from Massilia sp. LXY-5, assembly GCF_059801075.1. Taxonomy (NCBI): domain Bacteria; kingdom Pseudomonadati; phylum Pseudomonadota; class Betaproteobacteria; order Burkholderiales; family Oxalobacteraceae; genus Massilia; species Massilia sp. LXY-5. The sequence goes on along the minus strand of NZ_JBNNEH010000002.1, from coordinate 463,958 downwards.
TTGTGGCGGGGTTGCTTTTCGTAGGGTGGGCATTCATGCCCACGCGGTACGGCGTTCGACCGGTCGGGCGGCCTCACGCGGTACGGTACGCATCGGTACGACCGCGTGGGCACAAGTGGCCACCCTAGGTTTGTTGGCCGTAATTCTTCTTCACGTATTCCAAAACGATGTTCTGGAACTCGTCGACGATCCGCTCGCCACGCAAGGTCGCCACCTTCTGCCCGTCGACGAACACCGGCGCCGCCGGCGATTCGCCCGTACCGGGCAGGCTGATGCCGATATTCGCGTGCTTCGATTCGCCCGGACCGTTCACGATGCAGCCCATCACGGCCACGTTCATCGCTTCCACGCCCGGGTAGGTCTTCTTCCATTCCGGCATCGAGTCGCGCAGGAAGCTCTGGATGTTGTCGGCCAGTTCCTGGAACACGGTCGAGGTCGTACGGCCGCAGCCCGGGCAGGCAATGACCATCGGCGTGAACTTGCGCAGGCCCATGGTCTGCAGGATTTCCTGCGCGACTACGACTTCCTTGGTGCGGTCGCCGCCCGGTTCCGGGGTCAGCGAGACGCGGATGGTGTCGCCGATGCCTTCCTGCAGCAGCACCGACAAGGCCGCGGTCGAGGCGACGATGCCCTTGCTGCCCATGCCGGCTTCGGTCAGGCCCAGGTGCAGCGGGTAGTCGCAGCGACGCGCCAGTTCGCGATAGACCGCGATCAGGTCCTGCACCGCCGAGACCTTGCACGACAGGATGATCTTGTCGCGTGCCAGGCCGACTTCTTCGGCGCGTACGGCGTTCTCGATGGCCGAGGTGATCAGGGCTTCGTACATCACGGCCTGGGCGCTGTACGGGTTCGCGCGGGCCGCGTTCTCGTCCATGATGCGCGCCAGCAGGCTCTGGTCGAGGCTGCCCCAGTTGACGCCGATGCGCACCGGCTTGTCGTGCTTGATGGCGATCTCGATCATCTGGGCGAACTGGGTGTCGCGCTTGGCGCCCTGCCCCACGTTGCCCGGATTGATGCGGTATTTCGACAGCGCCGCGGCGCACTCCGGGTAGTCGCGCAGCAGGATGTGTCCGTTGTAGTGGAAGTCGCCGACCAGCGGCACATCCACTTCCATGCGGTCGAGCTGTTCGCGGATTGCCGGCACGGCGGCCGCCGCTTCCGGCTTGTCCACGGTGAGGCGCACCATCTCGGAACCGGCACGCGCGAGTTCCTTGATCTGGATGGCGGTGCCGATCACGTCGGCGGTGTCCGTATTGGTCATCGACTGCACCACGACCGGGGCGTCGCCGCCGATCCAGACCTTGCGCGCGCCGTGCTGGACCAGCACGCGGCGCGCGGCGCGGCGCGCCATCGGGCCGGAGGGAATTGGCAGGTTCGTAGAAGTCATACTTTGCTCGTTGTCCTTGTTTCAGGGAGCCGCTGGAGCTGGCCGCCCGGCGTCCCGGCGCGCGGCCGGGACCTGTCGTACATGCTTATTTCAGGGTGACGCGCGAGATCGTCTTGCCCGGCACCGGCGGCAGCGCAACGGCGGCGCCGCCCAGCGTCGCCGAGACACCGGCCGGGTTGCCGACGACGAGGGTCGCCGTACCCGGTACTTCGATCGTTTCGGTGCTGCCCGCGCGCACCAGGCGCGAGATCAGGGCCTTGCCGCCCTTGGGACGCACTTCGACCCAGGAATCCTCGCGCACGTTCAGCACCAGGGTGCTGGCACCGGTGGCGGCAGGCGCCGTGGCGGCGGGTGCGGCTGGCGGCGTCGTGCCCGCTGCCGGAGTCGTCGTCGCTCCCGGGGTGCCGGCGGCAGCGCCAGGCGACGTCGCCGCGGCCGGCGGCGTGACCGCAGCCGGTGCGGACTGCGTAGCCGCCGTGCCCGTCGCAGCACCCGCTGCCGGGTTGGCGTCGGCCGGAGCCGGCACCGAGATCAGCGGCACGGCCGGGTTCTGCACCGTATCGGCGGCCGGCGTCGTGGCCGTAGTCGTCTCGACCGGCGCATGCAGGACGGCTTCGTTGTTGGCCGCGGTCTCGCTGCCCGGCAATTTGACCAGGCCGAAATGCCAGGCCGCGCCCGCGGCGGCAGCGACCACCACGACGCCGGCGATCCAGGCCAGCGGCAGGCCGGAGCGCTTGCCATGGGTCGGATAGCGCGAGCGCGAATGCGAGAAAGACGTTTGACGATTGCTGCGCACGGCGCCGGTGTCTTCGGGCACCGGGTTGTCCATCGGGATCATCGCCACGAGCGGGGCCGGATCGAGGCGCAGGATCTTGGCGTAGGCGCGCACGAAACCGCGCGTCACGGCAGGACTCGGCAGGGCCGCATAGTCGCCCGCTTCGATCGCCACCACCTGGCGCACCGCCAGCTTGAGCTGCTCGGCCACCTGCTCGACCGTCCAGCCCATCGCTTCGCGCTGGCTGGCCAGGGTCGCGCCCGGGTGGCCGTGGTGTTGGTTCGAAGTGGCGCTTTGTTCCGTGCGCTCTGAAGTCATTGTCGTCTCACTCATCAAAAGCCCCGCGCTCGTACGCCAGGTATTCGGGCGAGCCCGGGAAGCGCCGCCGCAACTGCGCCACCAGGCTGGCCTCCATCGAGCGTTCGCCCAGTTTACGCTGTACCCGCAAGGCGAGCCACAGTGCATCGGCGGACAGGTTGTCGAGCTTCGACACCTCTGTCAGGCGGTTAACGAAAAAACCGGCGCGCTGATAGTCGCGCCGCTCGAAGTAGACCCGCGCCAGGCCGCTCGAGACGGCCGGCAGGTCGGGGTTGTAGCGCAATGCGTCGAGCAGGTAGCGCTCGGCCGCGTCCAGCTTGCGTGTTTTCAGGCTGCACATGCCTGCGTTCACGAGCGCGCTCACCGGCGTCTTGTAGGTCGGGTTCTTCAGCGCCGCGTCGAACTGGCGCATCGCCTCTTGCGGGCGGTTGGCCGTCTGACACAGGAAGGAGCCGTAGTTGTTCGCCAGTTCCGGGTTGCCCGGCGCCAGGCGCAGCGCGTGCTGGTAATTGTCGTCGGCCAGCGGCACCTGCCCCATGGCCGTGTAGATCAGGGCGCGCATGCCGTAGGCGTCGGCATAGCCGGGATCGGCATTGATCGCCTGCTTGATTTCGTCGAGGGCGATGTCGTACTTGCCCTGCTGGTAGTAGCCGACCGCCAGCTGCAGGCGGATGTTGGCGCGCTTCTCGGTGGCAGTCTGGTCGGAGGCGGTCTTCAGTTCGCCGCCGCCGCTGCCGGCGCCAGTGCCGGCGCAGGCCGCGAGCAGGCACAACGCGCATGCAGCGGCGAAGTGGCGTCCGATCGTCCGGCCTGGCACAGCCTGGTTCAAGAAGGAATCTCCACGATGCGCCCGAAGTCGGCGCCGAATTTCTTCTGGTATTCCGCCATCTTTTCCATGCGCTGGGCGACCTTGGTGCGGTCCTGCACTTCGCCGGCCAGCTGGCCGCAGGCGGCGTCGATGTCGTCGCCGCGCGTCTTGCGCACGGTGGTCACGATGCCGGCGTCCATCAGCACCTGGGCAAAGGCCTTGATGCGCGGATTTTTTGAGCGGAACAGGCCCGACTCCGGGAACGGGTTGAACGGGATCAGGTTGAACTTGCAGTTGATGCCGACCACCGGATCGTTCACCAGCGCGATCAGTTCGCGCGCATGCTCGTCGCTGTCGTTGAAGCCGTCGAGCATGCAGTACTCGAAGGTGATGAAGTCGCGCGGCGCGAATTCGAGATAGCGCTTGCAGGCCGCCAGCAGCTCACGCAGCGGGTATTTCTTATTCAGCGGCACCAGGATGTCGCGCAGCGCATCGTTCGAGGCGTGCAGCGAGACGGCCAGCGCCACCGGGCAATCCTGGGACAGCTTGTCGATGTTGGGCACCACGCCCGAGGTCGACAGGGTCACGCGGCGGCGCGACAGGCCGTAGGCGTTATCGTCGAGCATGAGTTTCAGCGCGGTGACGGTCGGCTCGTAGTTCAGCAGCGGCTCGCCCATGCCCATCATCACGACGTTGGTGATCTGGCGTTCGCCCTTCGGGCCCGGCTCGATGCCCTTGGTACGGCGCAGTTCGAACTCGGCCATCCACAGCTGGCCGATGATCTCGGCCACCGTCAGGTTGCGGTTGAAGCCCTGCTTGCCGGTCGAGCAGAAGCGGCAGTTGACGGCGCAGCCGGCCTGGGTCGAAATGCACAGCGTGCCGCGGTTTTCTTCCGGGATGAACACGGTTTCGACCGCATTGCCGTTGCCGACGTCGACCAGCCATTTGCGGGTGCCGTCGCTCGAGGTGTTGTCGCTGATGATGCCGGGTGCGCGCACCTCGGCACGGGTTTTCAGTTTTTCGCGCAGCGACTTGGCCAGATCGGTCATGTCGTCGAAGCTGGCGGCTCCGAACTGGTGGATCCAGCGCTGCAGCTGCTTGGCGCGAAACGGCTTCTCACCCAATTCGGCGCAGTAAGCGACGAGTTGCGCGGGATCGAAGTCCAGCAGGTTGGTGAGAGTCGTCATGTTGTTCCTAAATACTAAAAAGTGATGCAACCCCGCTCGCCGGGCCTGGGGCATCAGGCGAGCGGTGCGTACTACAGAAAATCGATTACTTCAGTTCTGGGAAGAAGTAGGCGATTTCGACTTTGGCAGCTTCGACAGCGTCCGAACCGTGCACGGCGTTGGCATCGATCGAATCGGCGAAATCGGCGCGGATCGTGCCTTTTTCAGCTTTCTTTGGATCGGTCGCGCCCATCAGGTCGCGGTGCTTCAGGACGGCGTTTTCGCCTTCCAGGGTCTGGATCATGACAGGACCCGACACCATGAAGTCGACCAGGTCTTTGAAGAAGCCGCGCTCTTTGTGGGCAGCGTAGAAACCTTCAGCCTGCTCGCGCGACAGCTGGGTCATACGGGCTGCGACGATCTTCAGGCCAGCTTGCTCGAAGCGGGTGTAGATCTGGCCGATCACGTTTTTTGCAACTGCATCTGGTTTGATGATCGACAGGGTGCGTTCGATTGCCATGTAAAAACTCCAATAAAAAGAAAGGTTTAAATCGAGAAGAAGAGAACTCAATCAACCTTTGATTTTACCATACCTCGCCCCATATAGCCGATATTGCGGCGGTGGAGGCCGAAGTGGTAGAGTGGCGGCGAAAAACCGCCTTGTCAACGTGACCAGCCGCCGGCGGTCTCCTTAGGGATCGCTTAAGGATGGCAATACGCGCGCGGCGCCATGCTATGCTTGAGTGGCAATACATCTTTATCAACCGGAGGCAACATGAATCCCATCCTGCAAAAGCAACCCGCTTACGACGTGGCCGTAGGCCAGGTCACGCGCAACAAAGTCCTGCGCAACACCTTCTGGCTGCTCGCGCTGTCGATGATCCCGACCGTGTTCGGCGCCTACATCGGCGTCGCCACCGGCTTCGCAATGCGCGGCGGCATGGGCTTCATGTTGACGCTGGCAATTCTTTTCGGCTTCATCTTCGCCATCGAAAAGACCAAGGAGTCGGGCCTCGGCGTCGCCTTCCTGCTCGGCATGACCTTGTTCATGGGCGTCATACTCGGCCCCTTGCTGACCCACACGCTGGGCTACCGCAACGGCGGCCAGCTGATCATGACGGCCTTCGGCGGCACCGCCTGCGTGCTGGCCGTCATGGCCACCATCGCCACCAATACCAAGCGCGACTTCTCGCGCATGGGCAGCTGGCTTAGCGCCGGCGTGGTCGTGCTGCTGCTGGCCGGCATTGCCAACATCTTCCTGCAGATCTCGGCACTGTCGCTGGTATTCTCGGTGCTGGCAGTCGGCATCTTCTCGGCCTACATCCTGTACGACGTGCAGCGCATCGTGAACGGCGGCGAGACGAACTACATCACCGCCGCCCTGTCGATCTACCTCGACGTGTACAACATCTTCAGCAACCTGCTGGCCCTGCTGGGCTTCGCGGGCGGCAGCCGCGACTGAGCGGACTGGCCGAAATGAAAAAGCCGACCCGAGGGTCGGCTTTTTTTTGCGCTTTTCGTAGGGTGGGCACTCTGTGCCCACGCGGTGATACGCGGCGGCGAGATCGTCGAGCACGATAACGGAATCGGTGCGTATCACCGCGTGGGCGGAGCCCACCCTACGATCACGCCAGTTCGAACACGCCGATCGACTCGACGTGCGAGGTGTGCGGGAACATGTTCACCACGCCCGCCTTCTTCATCACATAGCCTGCCCGGTGCACCAGGATGCCGGCGTCGCGCGCCAGGGTCGAGGGGCTGCACGAGACGTAGACGATGCGCTGCGGCAGGAATTCGGCGTGGCCGCCTTCGCGCAGCTCGGCCAGGGCAGTCACCAGCGCGATCGCGCCGTCGCGCGGCGGATCGATCAGCATGCGGTCGAAACGACCCAGGGCGACGAGGTCCTCCGCCGTCGCCTCGAACAGGTTACGCGTATAAAAGGTCGTCTTTTCCGACAGGCCGTTCGCTTTCGCGTTTTCCAGGGCGCGCTCGCTCAGGATTGCGCTGCCCTCGATGCCGACCACTTCGCGCGCCTGCGTCGCCAGCGGCAGCGTGAAATTGCCGAGGCCGCAGAACAGGTCGGCCACGCGGTCGTTCGGCTGCACTTCCAGCAGCGTCAGCGCCTTGTGCACCAGGGCGCGGTTGATCTGGTGGTTGACCTGGGTGAAATCGGTCGGCTTGAAGGGCATGCGCACGCCGAACTCGGGCAGCGTGTAATACAGCTCCTTGCCCAGTGGGTAGAACGGCGCGACCGTTTCCGGCCCCTTGGTCTGCAGCCACCACTGGATGCCCCATTGGTCGGCAAAGGCCTTGAGCAGCTCCTCATCCTTGTTGCTGAGCGGCGCCATGATGCGCAGCACCAGCACCGTCGTTTCCTCGCCGACCGCCACTTCGATCTGCGGTACCCCGTTGTAGATCGACAGCGAACCGATCAGCTCGCGCAGCGGCATCAGCATGGCGCCCAGGTGCGGCGGCAGGATGTGGCAGAACTTGATGTCCGCGACAAAGGCCGAGGCGCGCTCGTGGAAGCCGACCAGCACCGTGCCCTTCTTCGCCACGTGGCGCACGGACAGGCGCGCGCGGAAGCGGTAGCCCCAGGTCGGGCCATACATCGGACGCATGATGTTTTCTGCTTTTACCTTCGACAGGTGCCACAGGTTGTCTTCGAGCGTGCGCTGTTTCATCGCCACCTGCGCCGTCGGTTCCAGGTGCTGCATCGAGCAGCCGCCGCAATAGCCGAAGTGCTCGCAGCGCGGTTCGACCCGCATCGAGGAAGCGCGCTGCAGCGTGACCATGCTGCCCGCTTCCCAGTTCTTCTTCTTTTTCTTGACCTCGTAGCTGACGCGCTCGCCCGGCAGTGCGTCTTCGACAAAGACCACCTTGCCCTGGGAGCCGTCCTCGTTCTCGAGGTGGCCGACGCCGCGCGCATCCGCGTCGAGGGATTTGATTTCGATGAAAGTTTCTTGCATTGGGTATGGGGGCGCATGGCCCACGCAGAATCGTGAATGTAGGGTGGGCGCCCCGTGCCCACGCGGACGCATGAACAGTGGAAGGCGGATCCAGGAATGAGCCAGGCGCCGGAATTCGGCCTGCTACCGTCGCGCAGGACCCAACGGCGGTAATATCCAGCTCACAAGACCGGCGGCATCATAACAAGGAATCGCGCACGACGCCACGGGCCGCCATCGCCCGCTTCAGCTTGACCAGGGCTTCCTGCTGGATCTGGCGCACCCGCTCGCGCGTCACGCCCATCTCCTCGGCCAGGGTCTCGAGCGTGGCCGGGTCGTCGTTATCCAGGCCGAAACGGCGCATCACGACCAGGCGCTGCTTTTCCGGCAGGCGCGTCAGCCAGTCACGCACCAGTTCGGTCATCTCGTGCTGCTCGGCGCGGGTATCGGGGCCGTCGTCGGCCTCGCCCGGCAGCATGTCCATCAGGCTCGAGCCCGGGTCGTTGTCGAGCGGAGCGTCGAGCGAGGCCGCATGCTCGGACAGGGCCAGGATGTCCTGCACCTCTTCCGGGGGGCGTCCGACCAGGCTGGCGATGTCCTCGATGCTGGCGTCCTTGCCGTCGTGGTGCTGGGCTTCCAGATGGTATTTGGCGCGCAGCACGCCGTTCAGTTCGCGCACCATGTGCACCGGCAGGCGCACCGTGCGCGCCTGGTTCATGATCGCGCGTTCGATGCTCTGGCGGATCCACCAGGTGGCGTAGGTAGAGAAACGGAAGCCGCGCTCGGGCTCGAACTTGTCGATGGCACGCATCAGGCCGATGTTGCCTTCCTCGATCAGGTCGAGCAGGACGACGCCGCGGTTGATGTAGTGCTTGGCGATCGAGACGACGAGCCGCAGGTTATGCTCGATCATCTTCTGGCGGGCTTCGAAGTCGCCCGCCTTGGCCAGGGTCGCGTAATGCGATTCCTGCTGGGCCGACAGGAGCGGCCGGGTACCGATCTGGTTCAGGTAATGCTGGGTGGTGTCGGTCGAGAGCTCGGCCGCAAGCACTTTCTTGAGTTCGTCGACGCTGTCGACCTCGGCGGCCGCGCCGGGCAGCAGTGCGTCGGCATCGGCACCGTCAGTGACTGCTTCGGCAGCGAAACTCGACGCGCCCTCCCCCTCCAGTTCGTCAGGCAGTTCGTCTGAAGCGTCTCTTTCCTGAGAGTGCGGCGGCAGCGTCATTAACCCTCTCTACGAGCATATGAAAAAATCGCCCTGGCGCTTTTTTCCACACGCCCTAACGGCTGGGCAGGAACCTCGACGGATCGACCGGTTTACCCTGCTGGCGAATCTCGAAATGCAGCTTCACCGTCTCGGCGTCGGAATCGCCCATCTCGGCGATTACCTGTCCCTTGGCCACGTTGTCGCCTTCCTTCACGACGATGGCGCGGTTATGGGCATAGGCCGACAGCAAGCTGTTGCTGTGTTTGACGATGACGAGGTTACCATAACCTCGGATACCGCTACCAGCGTACATTACTTTACCGGCGCCCGCCGCCATGACTTGCTGTCCCGCGCGGCCCGCGATGTCGATGCCCTTGCTCTTGCCTTCGTCGAAGGTGGCGATGATGCGGCCGTCCGACGGCCACATCCAGCTCAGCTTCTCGTCGTCGGTCGCGGTGACGGTGCTGCCGACGCGCGAACCGGTGACGGCCGCGGCGGCGGCAGGCGACGGAGCCGCGGCGGCGGCCACGGTCTCGGCGCGCTCGCCGGCCTTGTCGCTGCGCGGCGCCTCGGCGGTATCTTCATACGCCTTCTTGTCGGCGCGCGGCGTGGTCTTGCGCGGCACCGCCGGACGGCTTTCCGGCGGCATCGGCACCGGCTGGGTCACGACCGCCGTGCTGGCCTGGCGCTCGGGCGCGACACGCAGCACCTGGCCGACCTTGATGTCGTCCGGGTCGCTGAGGTTGTTCCAGGTGACCAGGTCGCGGTAGCTCTGGCCGTGGTCGAAGGCGATGCGCAGCAGCGTGTCGCCACGGCGCACGGTATAGGTGCCCTTCGCGTCCGGGCGCGCTTCTTCGGTGCGGACCGGCGCCGGGCGCGGCTTGGCGGTGGAGGAACCGACGGGACGCTCGATGATCGGCGCCTGGCGCGAGGTGGTGGTACAGCCGGCAACCAGGCCGAGCGTGAGAGTCAGCAGGACTAAACGGGGTGTTTGTTTCATTCTCATCTAATATTTGTTACGTACGTGGCAGCGGCGGCGATCAAGCGGTGCCCGGGCGAAGCGGCACGAAATGGCAGGCTTCCAGGGTTTCGCTGGTCCACTCCGACTTGCCGGTACGGGTGATCCGCTGCAGGTGTTGAACCTGGCCGCCGACCGGGGCCACCAGGCGCGCGCCGATGGCGAGCTGTTCGAGCAGGGCGCGCGGTACTTCCATCCCGGCCGCGGCGAGGATGATACCGTCGAATGGCGCAACTTGCGCGAGCCCGAGCATACCATCTCCGTAGTGCAAGCGCAGATTGGACAGGCGCAGGGTGCGCAAATTGGCCTTGGCGAGCTCGTGCAAAGGCTTGATGCGCTCGATCGAATACACCTCGCCGGCGACCCGCGCCAGCACCGCCGCCTGGTAGCCGCAGCCGGTGCCGATCTCGAGGACGCGGTTCATCTGTTTACCGTCGCGCATGGCTTCTATCATGCGCGCCACGATATACGGCTGGGAAATCGTCTGGTGGTGGCCGATCGGCAGCGAGGCGTCGATATACGCCTGGCTGGAGAGCGCCGGCTCGATGAACAGGTGGCGCGGCACGGCCTCCAGGGCAGCCAGCACGTGCTGGTCGCGCACGCCCTGCCCCGCGACCCGCGCCACCATGGCGCGGCGGAGCGCTTCGGTGGCCATCAGGTCCGAGCGCTGGGCGGTGGGCGCGCTCCGGGTAGCCGACGGCGCATAGCCGGGCAGCTTCGGGCCCGGTTGCGGCGCCTTCGGCAGCGGCGCGCCGCCGACGGCGCGCGCCGCATTCTGGGTCGCGGTCTGGGGCGTGGCCACCGGCGCCGGCGTCGTCGGCTTGCGCGCGCCACCGCCCGTCACCGAGGACAGCGGCAAGGGAAAGGTGCTGCCTCCCGTGGTTTTGCTGCGGTCGTTCATGCGAGTCCCTGTTTCAGCAAGGCGAGCTGGGATTGGTGCGTCAGGTCGATCTGGAGCGGCGTGACCGAGACCAGGCCCGTCGACGTGGCGTGGAAATCCGTGCCCTCGCCCGCATCGCGGCAGGCGCCCGGCGCGCCGATCCAGAAGATCTCGCGTCCGCGCGGATCCTGCGAGCGGATCACGGGCTCGGCCTGGTGGCGGCGCCCGAGGCGGGTCGGGGTGAGCGGGCCGAGCGCCTCGTAGGGCAGGTTCGGGATATTTACATTCAGCAGGAACGGCGACGGCAGCATGTCGAACTTGCGCAGCACCACATCGCGCGCAACGCGCGCGGCCGAATCGAGATGTTCCCAGCCGTGGTGGACCTGGGAAAAGGCGATCGCCGGGATCCCGAACAGATAGGCTTCGGTGGCGGCGGCGACGGTGCCCGAATACAGGGTGTCGTCGCCCATGTTCTGGCCATTGTTGATGCCGGAGACGACCAGGTCGGGCAAGGCGTCGCCCATGCCGGTCAGCGCGATGTGGACGCAGTCGGTCGGCGTGCCGTTGACAAAATAGAAACCGTTGGCGGCACGGGTCACCGTCAGCGGACGGTCGAGCGACAGCGAGTTCGACGCGCCCGAGCGGTTGCTGTCGGGCGCGACCACGATGATTTCGGCGATGCTCGCCAGGGCTTCCGCCAGGGCGTTGATACCAGGGGCGAGATAGCCGTCGTCGTTACTGATAAGAATTCGCATCCAGCGATTTTACCTGAAGCAACGCTTTGAACACGCATCCGGGGCAGATAAATTCTGGGCTGCGGGGCGTAGCGGCGTTGCACTGCAACTACGCTAAGCCCCGCGGTTTTCATTTTTATTACGGCGTAGCGGCGTTGCACTGCAACTACGCTAAGCCCCGCGGTTTTCATTTTTATTACGGCGTAGCGGCGTTGCTCTGGAACTACGCACGCCCCGCGGTTTTCATTTTATTACTGGCGTAGCGGCATTGCGTTGTAAGTACGCCATGCCGCGCTATTTTCAATTTTATACCTGTCGGCACACACGTCAGCGCATCGCCAGCGGCCGCCCGCCCGCGGCCTCGATCAGCGCGCCTTCGAGCGAGGCCACCTCGTCCTCGGCAAAGGCGAGCAGCGCATCCTTGTCGTTATCGTCCTGGTACACCTGCTTGATCAGCGCCACCCCGCGCCGCCGCAGCGGCTGGGCGACCGAGGGCCGCAGGATGATTTCGCGCAGGCTGTCGGCGAGCTGGCGCGCCTCGCGTGCCCGTCCTCCCTCGACCAGCTTGTGCAATTGCCCGAGCTTGTGTTCGAGCGGCTCCTGCCCCGCCGGGCCGGAGCTGGCGCGCCCGTCCGGGGCCCGCCCGCCGCCCGGATCGCGGGTGCCGGGCAAACTCGCGCCCGGCAAGCCGGCCGGGCTGTCATGGGCCCCTGCCGACATCGCGCGCAGCTGCAGCAGGCGATTGCCGCCCTCCTCCACGCTCTGCTCGAGCCGGCGCGCGGCGACGCTGTGCCCCTGGCTCGACAGGGTCTGGGCCAGCATCTGCTTGCTGCGCAGGGTTTCGTGGTCGTCCATGCCGCGCAGGCGTTCGTGCAGGCTGACCACGTGCTGCTGCAGGCGGCGCGCTTCTTCCAGCTCGCCCTGCTGGCTCAAGGTCGAGGCCAGCCGCAGCAGCACCCCCAGGGTATCCGGATGTTCGGAGCCGAGGCGCTGCTCGCGCGCCACGGCAAGCGACTGCTGCATGTCGCGCACCGCGCCGAGATCGCCCTGGGCGGCAAAGATCTCGGCCAGGGCCTCGCGTGCCTGCAAGGTGACCGCGGCGTCCATCCCGGCCTGGCGCTCGCGCACGCGCACCACGCTCTCCTGCAGCTTGCGCGCGTTGCCGAGGTCGCCCATGTCGCGCAGCAGCGTGGCCAGCTGCTGGGTGCAGCGCAGCGTGTCTTCATGTTCGGTGCCGAGCATGCGCTGGCGTCCTTCGAGCACCTGCTCGTAGAGCATGCGCGCCCGCGAATACTCGCCCTGCAGGGCCAGTGTCCGGGCCTGGGCAGCGACGGCATCGAGGGTGGCGATCTGGTCCGGGCCGTACAGGCGTTCGCAGGCATCGAGGACGGCATCGTGCAGGCCGAGCGCGGCGCCGAATTCTTCCTGGCGCGCGAGCGTCGCGGCCAGGCCCGAGCGCGCGGCCAGGGTTTCCGGATCGTCGAACCCGGCCGCGCCGGCGCAGTGCTCGACCAGCGCCTCGTACTGCTGGCGCGCCTCGGGCAGCCGGCCGCTGTCGCGCAGGGCGGCGGCCAGCGCCGCGCGGCTGGCGCGGGTGTCGGCATGCGCGTCGCCCAGCAGGCGCTGGCGCAGCGTGGTGCTCTCGGCGAAGCAGTCGCAGGCGCCCGGCAGGCGTCCTGCGTGCAGGTACAGCTCGCCCAGGCGCAGCAGCTCGCGCGCCAGCAGCACCGCGTTCGGATCGAAGGCGGCATGCCCGCCGGCGTGACCCTCATGGCCCGCTGCATCCTCACGGCGCTCGTTCGCCGCCAACCGTGCGCGCGCCGCCTCGACGGCGTCGAGCAACTCGATCTCGAGGCGCGACTGCCACGGAAAGCGCCCCGCCGCAGCCCAGCCGAGCAGCGCCTCGATCGCGCGCGTCTGCGACAGGCGGTCGCCATCGCGTTCGGGCAGCGCGCCGACATGCAGGGCCGCGCCGCAGGCCAGCGCACCGTGCAGCTGGACTTCGTCGAGGTAGCTGTCGAGCGAGACCTGCGCCATGCCGTAGCAGTTGCGCAGCAGCTGTTCGAGACGCGGCTGGTAGCCGGCCACGCCCTTGTGCAGGTCGCCGCGGCGCCACAGCAGGCGGCGCTCGGCGTCGACGCCGTCGACGCCGCAGGGCACCGGATACACCAGTAGCGGACGCTGGGCCTCTTCATGGCTGCAGCGGTACTCGATGGCGCGCGTGACGACGCCGGCCAGGCCCTCGAGGCTGCGCCCGTTCGGCGTGAACAGGCCGACCAGGCGGTCGGGCAGCAGCGTGGTGCAGACGCTCACCGCGGCCGAACGCCCGCCGCGGCAGTCGATCAGCACGTGGCGGAAGTGGCGCGTCAGGTGCGCGGCGAAGGCGCGGAACAAGGCCGGGCAGGCCGCGAACAGGCCGTCCCAGTCCATGCGGTCGGCGCGCTCGCCGAAGCTGTCGTCGAAGCAGCCGGCCCGCATCAGGTACAGGGTGCGGCTCTGGTCGACGCGTTCGACATAGGCTTCCCAATCGATCGCCTCGAGCACCAGGCGCGCGCGTTCCTCGTGGTCGTCGCCCCCTGTCCGTCCGAGCGTTTTCAACTGCTCGCGGCAGGCTTCGAAGTATTCGAGCAGGCCGGGCCGCGCCAGGCCGGGCCGCGATGCCTCGGCGCGTCCCGCCTCGCCGCGCGCGCCTCCGTGCCGGCCGCTGGGGCCGCCCCCGCCCGCGCCTGGTCCCACGCCCCGGCCCACGCCCCGGCCCTCGTCGGCGTGCGCCTGTTCGTAGCGCTCGTCGCGGGTCGGGAACAGGTGGTGCAGGCCCGGCGCCTCGGTGTCCCAGTCGATCATCAGGACCGGGGTGGTCGCATTCTGGCGTCCGGCCAGCAGCACGGCGCTGTCGGCCAGTGCGATGCTGCGCGCGGCGCCGCTTTCGAAGGAATAGAAGGTGGTGACTTCGCCGGGGCCGCCGATCGGCGGCAGCGTCAAACGGTTGATTTCCATGAGCTCCTCATTTTTTGGGGAAGGTGAGATCCGGGACGGCACGCCACTCCGGTGGGACATCGGGGAGCACGAATTGGTTGCAGTCATGCCCGGGGGGCATGGTCATTTTCTGGTACTGGTAGTGGGTGGCGATCCGCTTCACCATCTTGCCGATATCGGGTAGAAAATCCGGGTTCGATTTCAGGTCGGCCGTGGCCATCGTGAAATGCGAAAAATCCACATAGAAGGTCGAGGACGCGATCTGCGGCGGCAGCCGGTCCGGGTGCTGGGTCATGATGACCGGAATGATCAGGTGGCTGGGCAGCGTGTACCACTGGCTGCGCTCGGCCTCGATCTGGCGCATCGCCGCGTATTCGCGCCGCGTGTACGGGTGCGCCTCGTATTTCGGCGTGTAGATGAGGATCATGCAGACGCTCTCGCACATCGCGCGCGCGATCTTGCCGTCGAGGTCATCGCCGCCGCCGAGCTGCTCGGTGTCGACGAAGAGCTCGTCCTCATTGTCGAAATAGGGTTCGAGGTAGCAGCGCAATGCGTCGGCCAGCGCGCTCTTGAAGCGCTTCATCAAATCGTGTCGCCCGTGGGCGTAGCTGAAGAAACAGCCGTACCGTATCGCCATTGCCATTCCTCCAGTCAAGACGCTGCTGGGCCGCATGCGCATCCATCACTCTAGCGCCGCGTTCCCTCATCATTTTGCGGGCGCACAAACGCGTCCGCCTCGCGGGGTCAATGCCAGCGTTAGCGTTCCCTGAGGCATAATCAACTGAATGGATAACCAATAACCAACAGGAGGAGACAGCATGAAAGCAATCGTATGCAAGGCCTGGGGCCCGCCCGACAGCCTCGAACTGCAGGACCTGCCCGACCTGGTGCCGGGCCCGGGCGAAGTCGCCATCGACGTGCGCGCGGCCGGGGTCAACTTTCCCGACGTACTGACGGTACAGGGCAAATACCAGGTGAAGCCGCCCCTGCCCTTCACGCCCGGCAATGAGTTCGCCGGCGTGGTGCGCGCCCTCGGCGCGGGCGTCAGCAACGTCGCCGTCGGCGACCAGGTGATCGGCTTCACCCAGACCGGCGCCTTCGCCCAGCAGGCGATCGCACCGGCAGCCGCCCTGATGCCGATGCCGCCCGGGATGGATTTCGACACCGCCGCCGCGATCACCCTCACCTATGGCACCTCGCACCATGCGGTGGTCGACCGCGGCCAGCTGAAGGCGGGCGAGACGATGCTGGTGCTGGGCGCGGCCGGCGGCGTGGGACTGGCGGCGATCGAGATCGGCAAGGCGCTCGGCGCACGCGTGATCGCGGCGGCGTCCAGCGCGGAGAAGCTGGAAGTCTGCCGCCAGCATGGCGCCGACGTCCTGATCGACTACACCAGGGAAGACCTGCGCGAGGCACTCAAGGCGGCCACCGCTGGCCGCGGTCCGGACGTGATCTACGACCCGGTCGGCGGTCCGTACAGCGAGCCGGCCCTGCGTTCGATCGCGTACCGGGGACGCCATCTCGTGATCGGCTTTGCGGCTGGCGAGATCCCGAAGCTGCCGTGGAACCTGATGCTGCTGAAAAGCGCCTCGGTGGTCGGCGTGTTCTGGGGAGATTTTGCGCGCCGCGAGCCGCAGAAAAACCTGGCGGCGATGCGCGAGATGCTGGGCTGGATGGCGGAAGGTAAATTGAAGCCGCTGGTGTCGAAGCGCTATGCGCTTGGCGAGACGGCGCAGGCCCTGAACGACATGGCCGAGCGCAAGGTGACGGGCAAGGTTGTCATCGTGCCGTGACCGATAACGGCTCCGCTATCGCGCCGGATGATCTCGCTGCCAACGATCACCGCGTGGGCGGGAAACCCGCCCACGCTACGGGTCAGAGCGAAACCGGCCGATTATTCCGAGGCCGGCGGTAGGGTGGGCGGGTCCCCCGCCCACGCGTTCAAGCGGCCAACAGGCAGCCCGTCCGGATTATTCCGCGGCCGGCTTGAAGAAGGCCAGCACCTCTTCCTGCACCCTGGTCCGCTTGAACGGCGGCAGACTCTGCCAGATACGCCGCCCATACGGCTTGCTGATCAGGCGCGGGTCGCAAATCATCAGCACGCCGCGGTCGTCGACGTCGCGAATCAGGCGTCCGGCGCCCTGCTTCAGGGTGATGATCGCCTCCGGCAGCTGGTGGTGCATGAAGCCGTTCATGCCCTGCTTTTCCATCACCTCGATGCGCGCGGCCAGCACCGGATCGTCCGGCGGGGCGAAGGGCAGCTTGTCGATGATGACGAGCGACAGCGCATCGCCGCGCACGTCGACGCCTTCCCAGAAACTCTGGCTCCCCACCAGCACCGCGTTGCCCGCATTCCGGAACGAGTCGAGCAGTTCGGTACGTCCACGCTCGCCCTGCACGAACAGCGGGAACTCCAGCCCCCGTTCGGCGAATTCGGTGCGCAGGCGCTCGGCGACGCGGTTCACGGCGCGGATCGTCGTGCACAGGAAGAAGGTGCGCCCGCCCGCCGCCTCGATCACCGGCAGCGCGCAGTCGACCACGGCATCCGTGTAGCCCATCGAGTTCGGTTCCGGCAGGCCGGTCGGCACGTACAGCACGCCCTGCTCGCCATAATTGAAGGGGCTCGGCCAGGTCAGCGCCGGTTCGCCCGTCAGCCCCATCTGGTCGGCGAAATGCTTGAAATCGTTTTTGACGGCCAGCGTCGCCGAGGTAAAGATCCAGCTGCGCGGCGTGCCTTCGCGCTGGTTCTGGAAGATCGGCGCGATCGACAGCGGGGTCTTGTGCAGCTGCAGCGAGGAGTTGAAGGCCTCGACCCAGAGCACGGCCTGCTCGCCCTCGGGCACCTTGGCCTTCGGATCGGCCTTCCAGGCGTCGTAGGCCGCCTTCAGCTCGACCGCGCGCACGCGGCAGGCTTCCAGCGTTTCGGCGCGCTCGGCCTGGTCTTCCAGCACGTCGATCAGGCCATCGAGTTCTTCCTTCAGCTTGTCCAGCGCCGGGAAGAAATTCGAAGTCGGCGGCACCTGCGGCAGCGACAGACGCGTGCCGCCTTCCGGGAAGGTCAGGCGCAGGTCGCGCGCGGCCTTTTCGACGACGGTGACGACCTTGGCCCAGTCCGGACCGCCGCGCGCATGGGCCAGGCCCTCGGCCAGCACGTCGCGGCACAGTTCCAGCACTTGCGAGGTCGAGATCGACTGGCCGAAGAACAGGGTCGCGGTATCGGGCAGCTGGTGCGCCTCGTCGAAGATGATGGTGTTGGCCGACGGCAGCAGCTCGGCGACGCCGGTATCCTTCAAGGCCACGTCGGCGAAGAACAGGTGGTGGTTGACCACGACCACGTCCGCCTGCTGGGCTTCCCTGCGCGCCTTCATGACGAAGCAATCCTGGTAGTACTGGCACTCGGCGCCCATGCAGGTGTCGCGGGTGGAGGTCACCAGGTTCCACACCGAGGCGTTTTCCGGCACCTTGGCCAGTTCCGCCTTGTCGCCGGAATTGGTCATCTTGATGAAGCGCGAGATCTCGCGCAGGTGGCCGACGTCGTCGCGCGAGGTCAGGCGCCCGTTCTGCAGCGTGCGCTCCAGGTGGAAGTGGCAGACGTAGTTCGAGCGGCCCTTGAGCAGCGCCACCGACACCGGCGCCTTCAGCGCCTGGCGGATGGTCGGGATATCGCGCAGGAACAGCTGGTCCTGCAGGTTCTTGGTACCGGTCGAGACGATGGTCTTGCCGCCCCAGAGCAGCGCCGGGACCAGGTAGGCGAAGGTCTTGCCGGTGCCGGTGCCGGCCTCGGCCATCAGGACCTTCTGGCCGTCGATCGCGCTGGCGATGGCCTTTGCCATCTCGGTCTGCGACTGGCGCGGTTTGAAGGTGCCGACGGCGGGCGCGAGCGGGCCGCCGACCCCGAACAGGCGGTCGAGCTCGGCATCGTATTTACCGGCCGGTTCTTGGGGCGAATAGTCGGCAGGTGCGCCGTCGGCGGCGCCGGGCGCAGGTAATTGATCGGTCAAAATGAGTGCTTTTTTAAATGCGGAGCTTGAATCCGGAGGCCGAAAAGCAATCAGGCCGGCACGTCCGGCACGAGTTGCATTTTCAGCAGGGTGATATGGTCTTTCAGCTGCAGTTTACGCTTTTTCAGGCGGCGCAGCTGGAGCTGGTCGGCATGGCCATCGGCGGTCAGCATGGCAATGACTGCGTCCAGGTCGCGGTGTTCGACGTCGAGTTCAATAATGCGGCGCTGGATGTCTTGGACATCGGTCATGATGGCGGTTCCAAACGAGTTTTTCAACAAGGCGGGGCGGCGGGGACCGCAAGCGGGCGCCGCAGGCAGGCGCTGGGCATACCGAATTCGCATTGCAGATTAACGCTTACGGCTTGCAACGCGACGGCATCTCGGTGCATAGTTTAATCCAGAGCGACGTTGCCGCCAACAAAGATTGGCTTCTGAGCCACGGAAAGCATCAAAGTTTATGAATCTCTTCAAGATCGAGGCCGGAACCGCACAGCACATCGGCAACCGCCCGCGCCAGAACGACCGGGTCGCCATGCTGACGGGTGCGCGTGCGCCGGGCCACGTGCTGGCCGTGCTGTCCGACGGCATCAACAGCGCCGCCGGCGCCGAACAGGTGCTCCACACGGCCAAACAGGTATTCGACAGCTTCAAGCCGAGCGACACGCCCAATCCCGAGCGCCTGGCCCAGCTGCTGCGCGACATCGTGCAGGAAACCCACCTCGTCATCAAGATGAACGCCGTCACCACCGGCGAGGAAGCGCACGCCAGTTTCGTCGGCCTGCTGCTCTCCCCGCACGGCGAGGCGGTCTGGGCCCATGTGGGCGACTCGCGCCTGTACCGTTTCGAAAACGGCGATCCGGTGCTGCGCACGAACGACGAGGCGTATATCGAGCACCTGGTCTCCCTCGACAAATTGCCGCTCGACGCGGCGCGCAACCACCGCCGCTCGAAGCTGCTGCTCAATGTGCTGGGTAATAGCCGCAAGGAACCGTTCGTGACGGTGGGCTGGCAGATGGGGATGGCGCCGGGCGATCAGTTCCTGCTCTGCTCGGACGGCTTGTGGCATTTCTTTACCGATGCGGAACTGGGGGCGGCGCTGGCGAGGTCGACGCCGCGTCAGGCGTCGGAGATGCTGATCAGCAAGGCGCGGGAACGGTCGCAGGGCAAGGGTGGGAATTGCTCGATGGCGATTGTGAAGCTGGTGAAGGCCTTGCCGGAGGGGACAGGAGTGTTTGGGGTGGCGGCGCGGGAGTGAACGGTCGTAGGGGTGGGCGAGGCCAATGGCCTCGCCCACGGCTTCATCGGGCATGCCCGGTGAACCCGTCATTGATGCCATTAGCATCAATGACCCCGTACGTTACGCTGCGGTCAACGTGATGGGGCAGGTGCCTGCTGTTCGGCCTCCGCCTTTTCCTTCCTGGCCTTTTCCGCGGCGCGCTTGGCTTCGCGTTCAGCCTTGCGGCGGGCGACGTCGCGCTGGCGCTCTTCGGACTTGCGGCGCCTTTCCTCGAAAGCGGCCGCATTTGCAGCACGCGTCGCGGCATTCGCCGGTTCCGCAGCGGCCTCCTGGGCGGCGCGCGCGTTGCGGCGGGCGATGCGGCCCGGTACCGTCGATGCGCGCGGGGGCGGCACCGGTGTGAGCGTCTTTGGCGCCACCGGCGGCTGGGCGGCGGCGCTCGCCTCCTCGGCCTGGAACTTCGCTTCGGCTTCCGCGATCGCCTTGTCGCGCTGCTCGACCGTGTTCTTGCGCTTGAAGTGTTCGGCTTCGACCTCGATCATGCGCTGCTCGGCCAGCGCCATGCGGCGTAGTTCCTTGGCCTCGTCCAGACAGTTATTCACGAAGAATTTGTCGTAGCAGACCGCCTCGCGCGCAGTATAGCGCGCTCCGATCGCGGCACGCTCGGCCGCCACTGCCGCCAGGCGCTCGTCGGCCTGTGCCACCGAGGTGGTCGGCGCGACGGCCTTGCTCACCGGTGCGGGGCGCTGGCCGGCGCAGGCGGCCAGCAGGCTGAACATCAACACTGCGCCGCCATGGCGCAACAGGGACTGTGATTTCGTCATCTTCTTCCTCGGGTTCGAGCGGTCAGGCGATGGCGTCGGCCGCGCCGCGCCGTTCGGCGAGCATGTACTCGCGCGACTGCATTTCAATGATACGCGAGACGGTGCGGTGGAATTCGTTCGCCAGCATGCCCTGCGTGTAGAGCTGCTCCGGCTCCACCGCCGCCGACATGATCAGCTTGACCTTGTGGTCGTAGAACACGTCGATCAGCCAGGTGAAGCGGCGCGCCTCAGACGACTGGCCTGCCGACATGGCGGGAATCCCGGACAGGATCACGGTGTGGAAACGCGTGGCCAGTTCCAGGTAGTCGTTCTGCGAACGCGGCCCGCCGCACAGGGTCGCGAAATCGAACCAGATCACGCCGCCCGCATGGCGCAGCGCGCGGATCTCGCGCTTCTCGATGTGGACGATCGGGCTTTCGTCGGCGGTGTCGGCGACTTTCGAATAGGCTTCGCGCAGTGCGTGGTCCGATGCCGCATTGAGCGGCGTGTAGTAGGCCTGCACCTGTTCCATGGCGCGCTTGCGGTAGTCGTTGCCGGCGTCGACGTTCAGGATGTCGAGTTTTTCCTTGAGGAGCGCGATGGTCGGCAGCATGCGGTCGCGGTGCAGGCCATCCGGATACAGCGTCGACGGCTCGTAGTTCGAGGTCATCACGAAGCTGACGCCGTTGTTGAACAGCGCGGTCAGCAGGTTATACAGGATCATCGCGTCGGCGATGTCGGAGACGTGGAATTCGTCGAAGCAGATCAGGCGGTATTTGCGCGCGATGCGTTTCGCCACTTCGTCGAGCGGATCGGCGACGCCTTTCAGTTCATCGAGCTGGCCGTGCACGGCGCGCATGAATTCGTGGAAGTGCAGGCGCGTCTTGCGCACCACCGGGACCACCGAATAGAAGCTGTCCATCAGGAAGGACTTGCCGCGCCCTACCCCGCCCCACATGTAGACGCCGCGCGGCACGTCCGGACGGTTGATGAGACGCTTGAAAGCGGACGACCGCTGGGCCTTGTACTGGACCCAGTCGTCGTACGCCTGCTGGAGGCGGTCGACCGCGGCCTGCTGGGCCGGATCGGACTTGAAGCCGCGCTCGGCGAGGGCGTGCTGGTAGTACTCTTGGACGTTCATAAGTTACACATATAAACGTAGGGTGGGCGGGTCTCCCGCCCACGCGTTCAACGCACATACGCAAGCCAAGGAGCGGGCTGGAATACGTAATTTGAACGCGTGGGCGGGGAACCCGCCCACCCTACGGGGGCTATCGTGATGCGAAGTTCCGCGTGGGCATGCCCACCCTACTAGAAATTCAGCGAACGCTTGTCGACCGCCAGCGCGGCTTCCTTGACGGCTTCCGACAGCGACGGGTGCGCGTGGCAGATGCGGGCGATGTCTTCCGACGAGGCCTTGAATTCCATCGCGACGACGGCTTCCGAGATCAGTTCCGAAGCGACCGGGCCCACGATGTGCACGCCCAGGATTTCGTCGGTGGTGGCGTCGGCCAGGAATTTCACCATGCCCGAGGTGTCGCCCAGCGCGCGCGCACGGCCGTTGGCCATGAACGGGAAGGTGCCGGCTTTGTACGCGACGCCTTCGGCCTTCAGCTGCTGCTCGGTCTTGCCGACCCACGCGATTTCCGGCGAGGTGTAGATCACCCATGGAATCGTGTTGAAGTTGACGTGGCCGTGCTGGCCGGCGATGCGCTCGGCAACGGCAACGCCCTCTTCCTCGGCTTTGTGCGCCAGCATCGGGCCGCGCACGACGTCGCCGACTGCCCACACGCCCGGCAGGCTGGTGCGGCATTCGTCGTCAACGACCACAAAGCCGCGCTCGTCCAGCTGCAGGCCGACGGATTCGCCGCCCAGGCCGATCGTGTTCGGCACGCGGCCGATCGAGATGATCAGGCGGTCGAAGGTCGCGGTCTGCTCTGCGCCGGTCGAATCGGCATACTGCACCGTGACATTATTCTCGCCCTTGGTGATCGCGCCGATCTTGCAACCCAGGTTGATTTTCAGGCCCTGCTTGGTGAACAGCTTGTGGGCTTCCTTGGCGATCTGCTCGTCGACCGCGCCCAGGAAGGTCGGCAGGCCTTCCAGCACGGTAACGTCGGCACCGACGCGGCGCCATACCGAACCCATTTCCAGGCCGATGACGCCGGCGCCGATCACGCCCAGCTTCGATGGAACCGCATCGATAGCCAGGGCGCCGGTGTTCGACAGGATCAGCTTCTCGTCGAATTCCGCGCCCGGCAGCTGGCGTGCGTTCGAGCCGGTGGCGACGACGACGTTCTTCGCCGTCAGCGTGTCAGTCGTTGGACCGGTCACGTTGATGGTGTAGCCGCCTTCGGCCTTGCCGGCGAAGGCGCCGCGGCCGTGGAAGAAGGTGACCTTGTTCTTCTTGAACAGGAACAGGATGCCGTCGTTGTTCTGCTTGACGATGGTGTCCTTGCGCTTGAGCATTTGCGGCAGGTTCAGTTCCAGGCCGGCGACATTGATGCCGTGCTCGGCGAAGGCGTGGCCGGCGTGCTCGAAGTGTTCCGACGATTGCAGCAGCGCTTTCGACGGGATGCAGCCGACGTTGGTGCAGGTGCCGCCTGGAGCCGGCTTGCCTGCCGCGTTGCTCCACTCGTCGATACAGGCCGTCTTGAAGCCGAGCTGGGCTGCGCGGATGGCAGCGATATAGCCGCCAGGGCCGCCGCCGATGACGACGACGTCGAATTGTTTCTCGTTACTCATGAATAGCTTCCTTATTTATTCTTCTGGGACAAAAATCCACATCAGCAGATAAATCACGGCCCCGAACCCGAAGGTGATGGTGAACAGCGCGAACAGGAGGCGCCAGACCCAGGCGTCGATGTTGGTCGCAAGGGCCAGGCCGCCGCAGACGCCACCGAGCCAGCGGTCCACCCGCGAGCGCCGCAGCGCATTGAAGTCGCCGGCGAGCGTGCCGTCGCCCTTGTTCAGGCTGACCTTTTCGCTGCCGGGGGCAGCGCCGGACAGTACCCGCGCCTTGGCCTGTTCAAACTCGGCGGCCGTCAATGCGCCGGCCTGGTGCAGCTCGTGCAGACGCCGGATTTCATCGGAGATCATGGCAGTCCTCCACTAGGGTTCGGCGGACACGCAAGCGCTGGCCTGCGTGTCCGGGCCGTTACAGAGAGATTACAGGTCCAGCAGCAGGCGCGCCGGATCTTCCAGCGCATCCTTCATCGCAACCAGGCCCAGCACGGCTTCGCGGCCGTCGATGATGCGGTGGTCGTAGGACATCGCCAGGTAGTTCATCGGACGGATGACGATCTGGCCGTTTTCGACGACGGCACGGTCCTTGGTCGCGTGCACGCCCAGGATCGCCGACTGTGGCGGGTTGATGATCGGGGTCGACAGCATCGAGCCGAAGGTACCGCCGTTCGAGATCGAGAAGGTACCGCCCGACAGGTCTTCCAGGGTCAGCTTGCCTTCCTTGGCTTTCTGGCCGAATTCGCCGATCTTCTTCTCGATCTCGGCGATCGACATCTGGTCGGCGTTGCGCAGGATCGGCACCACCAGGCCGCGCGGCGAACCGACGGCGATACCGATGTCGAAGTAGCCGTGGTAGACGATGTCGTTACCGTCGACCGAGGCGTTCAGGATCGGGTACTTCTTCAGTGCGGCAACGGCGGCCTTGACGAAGAAGGACATGAAGCCCAGCTTGACGCCGTGCTCTTTCTCGAACTTGTCCTTGTACTTGGCGCGCAGGTCCATCACCGGTGCCATGTTGACTTCGTTGAAGGTCGTCAGGATGGCGTTGGTCGACTGCGATTGCAGCAGGCGCTCGGCGATACGGGCGCGCAGGCGGCTCATCGGCACGCGCTCTTCGGCGCGGTCGCCCAGGTTCGCGACCGGTGCGGCGACCTGTTGAAGCGCCGGCTTGGCGGCTGGTGCCGGTGCTGGAGCGGCGGCAGGCTTGTTGGCGACTGCGGCCAGGGCGTCGCCCTTGGTCACGCGGCCGTCGCGGCCCGAGCCGTCGATGCCGGCGGCGTTCATGTTGTTGTCGGCCAGGATCTTGGCAGCGGCCGGCATGGCGACACCGGACATCGCGCCACCGGTGGCGGCAGGAGCAGCGGCTGGCGTCGAGATCGCTGCGTTCGGCGCGGCCGACGGTACGGCTTTCACTTCCAGCGGGGAGACTTGCGCCGAGGCGTCGGTGTCGATGACGGCGATGACTTCGCCGGCGACGACGGTGGCGCCGTCGGCCTTCAGCAGTTGCACGATCACGCCGGCGCTTGGCGCCGGCAGTTCAAGGACCACCTTGTCGGTTTCGATGTCGATCATGTTTTCGTCGCGGCCGATAGGCTCGCCGACCTTCTTGTGCCACGACAGCAGGGTCGCTTCAGCGACCGATTCCGACAGTTGCGGGACCTTGACTTCGATTTGTGCCATGTAAAACTCCGTTAAATTATTCTGTGATTTTGAAAACACGTTACACACATTAAACAAACCGGCCGCCTTGGGGCGACCGGTTTGCGGTGTGGACTTATTTGGTCAGGATGAAACCCTTGAGCTTCGAGAACGCCGTGTCCAGCAGTTCCTTCTGCTGCGCCACGTGCTTGTCCGAGTAGCCGACAGCCGGAGCCGCCGAGGCCGGACGGCCGGCATATGCCAGGCGCTGACCTTCGTCCATGTTTTCGAAAATGTTGTGCTGGATCTGGAACCACGGGCCCTGGTTCTGCGGCTCGTCCTGTGCCCACACCACTTCGGTCGCGTTGCTGAACTTCTTCAGTTCGGCGCCGAACGACTTGTGCGGGAACGGGTACATCTGTTCCATGCGGATGATCGCGACATCGTTCACGCCGCGCGTCTTGCGTGCGTTGACCAGGTCGTAATAGACCTTGCCCGAGCAGACGATCACGCGCTTGACCTTCGACGCTTCGATCTTCTCGTCGGTCTCGCCGATCACGGTCTGGAAACCGCCCTTGGTCAGCTCGGTCAGCGACGAACCGGCATCCTTGTTACGCAGCAGCGATTTCGGCGTGAAGATGACCAGCGGCTTGCGGAACTGGCGCACCATCTGGCGGCGCAGCAGGTGGAAGATCTGCGCGGCGGTGGTCGGCTGGACGACTTGCATGTTGTTGTCCGCGCACAGCTGCAGGAAGCGCTCGATACGGCCCGACGAGTGCTCCGGACCCTGGCCTTCATAGCCGTGCGGCAGCATCATGACGAGACCCGAGGCGCGGCCCCACTTCACTTCGCCCGAAGCGATGAACTGGTCGATCACGACCTGGGCACCGTTGACGAAGTCGCCGAACTGGGCTTCCCAGATGGTCAGCGTGTTCGGTTCGGCGGTCGAATAGCCGTACTCGAAGCCGAGGACCGCTTCTTCCGACAGCACCGAGTCGATGACCGTGAACTGTGCCTGGTTTTCCGACACGTTGGCCAGCGGCAGGTAGATGCCCTGGTCCCAGCGCTCGCGGTTCTGGTCGTGCAGCACGGCGTGGCGGTGCACGAAGGTGCCGCGGCCGGCGTCCTGGCCCGACAGGCGGATCGCATAGCCGGACGACAGCAGCGTCGCGTAGGCCAGGTGTTCGCCCATGCCCCAGTCCAGGTTCAGTTCGCCGCGGCCCATGGCGGCGCGGTCGGCCAGCACTTTTTCGACCAGCGAATGTGGTTTGAAACCTTCAGGCACCTTGGTGATGCGCTCGGCCAGGCGTTTCAGTTCCGCCAGCGGCACGGCGGTATCGGCCGCGTCGGTCCACTTCTTGTTCAGGAACGGCGCCCAGTCGACGGCGAACTGGTTCTTGTAGTTGGTCAGGACCGGATCGACCGTGTGCTTGCCGGCGTCCATCGCGTCGCGGAAGGCGGCAACCATCTTGTCGCCTTCGTCGGCCGCGATCGTGCCCTGGGCAGCGAGCTTCTCCGCGTACAGCTTGCGGGTGCCCGGGTGCTTGGCGATCTTCTTGTACATCAGCGGCTGGGTCAGCGCAGGCGTGTCCTGCTCGTTGTGGCCCAGTTTGCGGTAGCAGATGATGTCGACGACGATGTCCTTGCCGAACTCGACGCGGTAGTCCATCGCGATCTGAGTAGCCAGCACGACCGCTTCAGGGTCGTCCGCATTGACGTGCAGGACCGGCGCTTCGATCATCTTCACGACGTCCGAGCAGTACAGCGTCGAACGGGCGTCGCGCGGGTCGGAGGTGGTGAAGCCGATCTGGTTGTTGATGACGATGTGCATCGTGCCGCCCGTGCCGTAGCCGCGGGTTTGCGCCAGGTTCAGGGTTTCCATGACCACGCCCTGGCCGGCGAATGCGGCGTCGCCGTGCACCAGGATCGGCAGCACTGTCTTGCCCTTGCGGTCGCCGCGACGTTCCATGCGGGCCTTGACCGAACCTTCGACGACCGGGTTGACGATCTCGAGGTGGGACGGGTTGAAGGCCAGCGACAGGTGGACCGGGCCGCCCGGGGTCGAGACGTCGCTCGAGAAGCCCTGGTGGTATTTCACGTCGCCCGACGGCAGGTCGTCGGCGTGCTTGCCTTCGAATTCTTCGAACAGTTCCGATGGCGCCTTGCCCAGGGTGTTGACCAGGACGTTCAGGCGGCCGCGGTGGGCCATGCCGATGACGATTTCCTGGACGCCCTTTTCGCCGGCGCGCTGGATGGTCTCGTCCATCGAGGCGATGAAGGACTCGCCGCCTTCGAGCGAGAAGCGCTTGGCGCCGACGTATTTGGTGTGGAGGTAGCGTTCCAGGCCTTCGGCCGCGGTCAGGCGGTCGAGGATGTGGCGCTTCTTCTCGGCCGTGAAGGTCGGGGTCGAACGGATCGACTCGAGGCGCTCCTGGATCCAGCGCTTTTCGGTCGGGTCGCTGACGTACATGAACTCTGCGCCGATCGAGCGGCAGTAGGTGTCACGCAGCATTTGCAGCAAGTCGCGCAGGGATGCGTTCTCGCCGCCGAAATAGGTATTGCTGATGTTGAACTTGGTGTCCAGGTCGGCATCGGTGAAACCGTAGAAGGCCGGATCGAGTTCAGGGATGGGCGGACGTTCCTGGCGCTGCAGCGGATCCAGGTTGGCCCAGCGCAAGCCGAGGTTGCGGTAGGCGGCGACCAGCTGGGTCGCGGCGACGCGCTTGCGTGCCATTTCCGGGTCGGCTTCGCCGGCGGTGGCGGTGACGGTGCGGATCGGGCCATGCTTCGCGCGTTCGGCGAAGGAGGCGATCACTGACGAGTGGATCACGTCGGGACGGGCACTGCCGTCGACTGCAGGCACGTTCTGCATGCTGTCGAAATAGGCGCGCCAGTTGTCCGGGACCGAGCCAGGATTGTTCAGGTAGGCTTCGTATAACTCTTCCACGTACGGCGCATTACCGCCGAACAGGTACGAGTTCGCAGTTTGTTGTTGCATCATTCTTGCTCACCTTTTCTTCGCGCTTCGCGAGTTTGGCGGGTTAATCTAACCTTCCGCGACACGGCCTGACCGGTTAGCGGATCGCACTTACTACATCAAGTTGTGGGGGAAGGACAGATGGGGTCGCCATCAACCTGCTGCGCGTCGGACTTTCGGCCTGCGGTGCTCGCTGTACGCTTGTACAGCTGCGCTCCTCGGCCGAAATTCCTTCCGCTCGCTACGGTTGCTGACGACCCCATGTTACTGAGAAGAACCTTCCTGATTCTCCGCAATAGCGGGGGGTATTGTAACGCAACATACGGCACGCATAAGGGCTGGACTGAATTTTGTTGACCACCTAAATGATAATAGTTATCATTTGCGTTGTGTACTCAACAGGAAGCTTGCATGTCTGTCCAGAACCCGCCGCGCTCGACCGAAGCAGCCCCTGCTGCCCTGCCCGGCGCACGGCGCTCGTTGTGGCTGAGGACCTTGCATCAGTGGCACTGGATCAGCTCGGCGATTTGCCTGACGGCGATGTTGCTTTTTAGCATCACCGGCTTCACGCTGAACCATGCGGCGCAGATCGAATCGAAGCCGGAGGTCACGCGCATCAAGTCTGTGGTGCCGGCGGCGCTGCTTCCTGCACTGCGCGTGTATGCCGAACAGCACGTCGACGGCGAGGCGCCGGTGCCGGCCCAGCTCGCCGAATGGGCGAACGCAGCCTTCCCGGTCGACCTGCGCGGCCGCTCCGCCGAATGGAGCGAGGAAGACGCGTATATCGCCCTGCCCCGTCCGGGCGGCGATGCCTGGCTGCGCGTCAGCCTCGACGGCAAGGCCGAATACGAACTTACCAGCCGCGGCGCCATTTCCTGGCTCAACGACATGCACAAGGGCCGGAATACCGGCCCCGTGTGGAGCTGGTTCATCGACCTCTTCGCCCTTGCCTGCCTCGTGTTCTGCATCACCGGTTTCCTGATCATGAAGATCCACGCCGGCAACCGGCCCTCGACCTGGCCCGTGATCGGCTTCGGCATCGTCCTGCCGGCCGTACTCGCACTCTTGTTCGTTCACTAATCTCGCATCTATTAATACAGAAGGCATTTGCATGAAACTGTCTCCCTCGCTCGCCCTGACCCTGCCCCTGATTTCGGGCGGCGCCGTGGCCGCCGACCTGTCGGTGAAGTTCGAACTGCCGCAGCTGAACGTGGCCGAGTACCACAAGCCCTATGTCGCGATGTGGATCGAAAAGGCCGACGGCGCCGTCGCCTCGACCCTGGCTGTGCTCTACGACGTCAAGAAGAAGGACAACGCCGGCGAGAAATGGGTGAAGGACATGCGCACCTGGTGGCGCAAAGCGGGCCGCGACACCACGCTGCCGATCGACGGCGTCTCCGGCGCGACCCGTGCCGCCGGCACCCACACGCTGAGCTTCGGCCCGGCGAAGACCGGCATCGACAAGCTGCCGGCCGGCGACTACAAGCTCGTCATCGAAGCGGCGCGTGAAGCGGGCGGACGCGAACTGGTGCGCGTGCCGTTCAGCCTGCCGGCCAAGGGCAAGGTCGCGGCCACGGCCAACGGCAAGGAAGAACTCGGCGCCGTGTCGATCAACATCCAATAAGAGAAAGCCATCATGCAAAACTCGCTCCACAGTTCATTCGTCAAGCATGGCGTACTCGGCCTGATCCTGCTCGCCACCGCCGGCGTTGCCAGCGCCCACCGCCCCTGGATGCTCCCGACCTCGACCATCGTCGAGACCAAGGAAGCCTGGGTCACGATCGACGGCGCAGTCTCGGAAGGCCTGTTCGACTTCGACCACATGCCACTGCGGATGGACGGCGTGACCGTCACCGCGCCGGACGGGACGACTGCGGCCGGCCCCGCCGCCGTGACGGGGAAACTGCGTTCCTCGATCGACCTGCCGCTCCCGAAGGAAGGCACCTACCGCATCGCCCTGGTCAGCACCAACGTGATGGGCAGCTACAAGGTCGGCGAGGAAGTCAAACGCTTCCGCGGCAGCGAGGCCGATTTTGCGAAACAGGTGCCGGCCGGCGCGCAGGACGTGCGCAAGACCATCACCCACCAGCGCATCGAAACCTTCGTCACCGCACATAAAACGAATGATGCCGCCCTCAAGCCGACGAATGCAGGCCTGGAAATGGTCCCGCTGACCCATCCGAACGACCTGCGCGCCAACGAGACGATGCGCGTGCGCTTCCTGCTCGACGGCAAACCGCTGCCGAACCTGCCGTTTTCCCTGGTGCCGGGCGGCGTGCGCTACCGTGGCGTGGCCGGCGAAATCCGCCTCACCACGGACGCCAAGGGCGAAGCCAGCTTCAAGCTGCCAGCCGCAAACATGTACTGGATGAACGCGGCCTATCCGCCGAATCCGGGCAAGGGTCCTGCTCCGGACAACGGCCCGGCCGAGAGCAAGCGCTACGCCTACACGGCCACGCTCGAAGCCCTGCCGGAGTAAGCGCGCCTTTGAGTACTCCCTTGCGCCAGGTCCTCGTTCCCCTCGCCATCGATCCCGCCGCGCCCCCTGGCGGCAGCGTCCTCTTTGACGCCGCTGGGTCGACGATGGGAACGAGCTGGTCGGCGCACCTGCTCGTCCCTGCCGGCGTGCGCAGCAATCTCGGCGAGCAGATGCAGCGGGAACTCGACGGCATCGTCGGCGAGATGAGCCACTGGGAACCCGATTCCATCCTGGGCCGCTACAACCGCGCACCAAGCGGCAGGTGGCATGCGCTGCCGCCGCGATTTGTCGACGTGCTCGACTACGCGCTGCAGGTAGCTGCCGACAGCGGCGGCGCCTACGATCCTTTCTCCGGCGCGCTGGTCAACCTGTGGGGCTTCGGTCCCGAGCGGCGCTACAACCAGCCGGGTTTTTATGCGCCCGCGCCCGACGCGGTGCAGGCCACGCTGGCGCAGCGCGCGTCTCTCCATCCGGTTTTCGACCGTGCCGGTGCACGCCTGCTGCAGCCGGGCGGCGCCCTCCTCGATTTCTCCTCGGTGGCCAAGGGATATGCGGTCGACCGCCTGGCCCGGTGCCTGGAACAGCACGGCGTGCGCCATTACCTGGTCGAGATCGGCGGCGAACTGCGCGGTGCCGGCATGAAGCCCGACGGCCAGCCCTGGTGGGTGACGCTCGAAGGCGTGCCCGGTGTGGACAGTCCGGCCACGGTCGCCGCCTTGCACGGTTTGTCGATCGCCACCTCGGGCGATTACCGCCGCTATTTCCAGCATGGCGCGCTGCGCGCTTCGCACACGCTCGATCCGCGCAGCGGCTATCCGGTCTCAAACGAGCTCGCTTCCTGCACCGTCCTGCATCCGAGCTGCATGGCGGCCGATGCGCTGTCGACGACGATCACCGTGCTCGGCCCCGAGGCTGGCCTGGCCTTTGCCGAGGAACGCGGTCTCGCCGCGCGCCTGCTGCTGCGCCGTCGCGGCGGTCTCGAAGAGCGCACGACGACGGCTTACCGGGCGCTGCTGCAATGATGCTCACGATCGATCCCGTGCGCTGGGGCAGCGCCCTCGCACTGGTGGCCGCCTGGGGCGGACTGTGCACGGCCATGCTGCGCAGGGCGACGCCTGCGGTCCCGGACGGCGACGCCGACTGGCTGGTGGTCTACGCCAGCCAGACCGGCAACGCCGAATACCTGGCCCAACAGACCGCGGCCACGCTCGCCACCGGCGGCCTGTCGGCACGCGCCCTGAGCATCGAGGACCTCGACGCCGGCACCCTCGCCGGCAGCACGCGCGCCCTCTTCATCGCCAGCACCTATGGCGAAGGCGATTCGCCCGATGCCGCCGCGCGCTTCGCCGGCGTCACGATGGCCGGCGGCGCCGACCTGTCGCAGCTGCACTATGCCGTGCTTGCGCTGGGCGACAGCAGCTACACCCACTTCTGCGGCTTCGGCCGCGCGCTCGATGGATGGCTCACGGCGCGCGGCGCCACGCCCCTGTTCGCGCGCATCGACGTCGACCGCGGCAACGCCGAGGCCATCGCGGGCTGGCAGCACCAGCTCAGCCACCTGGCCGGCACCAGCGATTTGCCGGACTGGGAAGCACCGGCCTATGGCCAGTGGCGCATCCTCGAGCGCACGCTGCTCAACGAAGGCAGCGCCAGCGCGCCCCTGTACCGCATCGCCCTGATCCCCGCCGAGGGGGCATTGCCGGATTGGGAAGCCGGCGACCTGGTGCAGGTCCGTGCTCCGCGCGACCCGGACCTGCCGCGCGAATATTCGATTGCCTCGGTTCCGGGCGAAGGGCGCATCGAACTGCTGGTGCGCCTGCAACGCAAGGATGACACTCGCGACGGCAGCCTTGGTGCGGCCTCGGGCTGGCTGTGCCTGGAGGCGGGCGGCAGCGACACCATCGCCCTGCGCATCCGCGCGCATGCGCGCTTCCGCCTCGGAGAGAATGCGGCGCGGCCGCTGATCTTGGTCGGCAACGGCACCGGCCTGGCCGGCCTGCGCGCCCACATGAAAGCGCGCATCGACGCCGGCGTGGCCGACAACTGGCTCGTCTTCGGGGAGCGCAATGCGCGGGCCGACTTCCTCTGCCGTGACGAACTCGAACGCTGGCGCGACGCGGGCCGCCTGGCGCGCCTCGACACCGCCTTCTCGCGCGACGGCGCCGAGGCGCGCTATGTGCAGCACGTGCTGGCCGAGCAGGCGGCCGAAGTACGCGCCTGGATCGCACGCGGCGCGGCGGTGTATGTCTGCGGCAGTTTGCAGGGGATGGCGAGCGGGGTGCACGAGGCGCTGGCGGCTGCGCTGGGAGCGGATGCACTGGATGAACTTGCGGCGCAGGGCAGATATCGGCGCGACGTGTACTAACGCACCGCGCATGCTGACAGCCACCCACGCGGTGGCTTTTTTTACGCCCGAATCCATAGTGCACCGTATGGGGTCGTTGAGGCTAATGGCCTCAACGACGGGTTCACCGGGCTCTTGAGCCCACGCGTTGCAGAGCGTGCGGAATACGTGCGGTGTTTCGACCGGCAGCCGTGCGTAACGCGTGGGCTCAAGAGCCCACCCTACGGTGCATCAGCACCTCAAATGAAAACGCGAATGATAACGATTCTCGTTTACAAATCGTGGAGCCCTATCTAGAATGCTGGTCAACCCAACAAGAAGCGCCCCGCCTCAACGGGCGTCCTCCAACGAGAGAAAACAGGAAGACCATGCACCCGATCACCAGCCGCAAGCACGCCCCCAGCCGATTCCAGCACCAGATGAGCGCCGCCCTGGCGACGATGCTGCTCCCACTCGCCGCGCAGGCCGGCGAGGCCTCGCCACCCGCCCTCGACGACGCCATGCCGGTCTCGAAAGTCGAAGTCGTCGGCCGCCAGGAAAACGAGTTCAAGGCCGAGCGTGCGTCCTCGCCGAAGTACACCGAGAAGCTGGTCGACACCGCCCAGTCGGTGCAGGTCATCAAGAAGGAACTGATCGAGCAGCAAGGCGCCCTCACCCTGACCGAAGCGCTGCGCAACACCCCGGGCGTGGGCGCCTTCTTCCTCGGCGAGAACGGCAACACGAACACCGGCGACGCGATCTTCATGCGCGGCTTCGATACCTCGGGCAGCATCTTTGTCGATGGCGTGCGCGACGTCGGCTCGGTCTCGCGCGACGTCTTCAACCTCGAGCAGATCGATGTCGTGAAAGGCCCGGCCGGCACCGACAGCGGCCGCGGCGCCCCAACCGGTTCGGTCAACCTGGTCTCGAAAAAAGCGAACATGGAAGACGCGGTGTCGGGTTCGGCGACGGTCGGCAGCGCCTCGCAGAAGCGTGTCACGCTCGATGCCAACAAAGTACTGGATGCCGACCGCGGCATCGCCCTGCGCCTGAATGCGATGGCGCAGGACGCCGGCCGTCCGGCGCGCGACGTGGTCACGGATAAGCGCTGGGCCATCGCCCCGAGCCTCGGCTTCGGCCTGAACGGCCCGACGCGCGTGGTGCTCGATTACCTGCACGTCGACCAGGACAATATCCCCGATGGCGGCGTGCCGACCGTCGGCCTGCCCGGCTACACCAGCCCGGACCGTTCCCGTCCCTTCATCGGCGCCGCCGCACCGGTCGATCCGCAGAACTTCTACGGCTCGACCGGCGACTACGACAAGATCAAGGCGGACATGGCAACCGTGCGCATCGAGCACGACTTCGCGCCCGGCTTCAGGCTGCACAACATCACGCGCTACGGCCGTACCAGCCAGGACTACCTGCTCAGCGCCTTCATGGGATCGAGCGCCAACCTGGCCACGCCCAACCCAGCCGATCCGTCGACGTGGACCCTGGTGCGCAATACCCGCACCGTGAAGGACCAGGAAAACCGCATCCTCACCAACCAGAGCGCCCTCACTTCGGAGTTCGCCACCGGCGGCCTGCGCCACACGCTGGTGACGGGCCTCGAACTGACCAACGAGCGCCAGCTTGCCTACGGCCTGACGGGCCTGGGCCTGCTCCCCGCCGCGAACCTGTACCGTCCGGATGCGGCGGCGCCCGTCACCGGCCTGACGCCGAAGCGCACCGGCGCCTACAACGAGGGTACGATCGGCACGCAAAGCCTGTACGCCTTCGACACCATCAAGTTCGGCGAGCGCTGGATCTTCAACGGCGGCCTGCGCCTCGACCATTTCAATGGTGACTACACCGTGGCCGCACTCACCAACAATGTACTGGTGCCGACCCATTTCACGGTCGGCGACACCCTGGTCAACGGCAAGCTTTCGGCGCTCTACAAGCCGACGGCGAACAGCAGCATCTATGCGATGGCCGCCAGCTCGAAGCTGCCGCCGGGTTCCGGTT
The DNA here is from genome assembly GCF_059801075.1 of Massilia sp. LXY-5. Taxonomy (NCBI): domain Bacteria; kingdom Pseudomonadati; phylum Pseudomonadota; class Betaproteobacteria; order Burkholderiales; family Oxalobacteraceae; genus Massilia; species Massilia sp. LXY-5. The sequence continues at coordinate 429,526 of NZ_JBNNEH010000002.1, read as the reverse complement.
TCACGGTCTCGGGTAACCTCAACAACGCGCAGAACCCGATCTACGATCCGCAGGAAACCGTGACCACCGAGATCGGCGGCAAGCTCGATCTGTTCAAGGCGAAGCTCGCCCTGAGCGCGGCCCTGTTCCGCACCGAAGTGAAGAACGAAGTCGAGCAGGACCCGGTCGACCTGAAGTACTACCAGACCGGCAGGAAGCGCGTGCAGGGCGTGGAACTGGGCGCAACGGGCGAACTGGCGCGCAACTGGCTGGTCAGCGCCGGCTACCTGTACATGGACACCAGCGTAAAAGCCGGCAAGCTCACGACCGCGCTCGGCGAAAACCACCTCGCCTACACGCCGAAAAATGCGCTCACGCTCTGGACCTCGTACGAGCTGCCCTTCGGCCTGAAGCTGGGCGGCGGCGCGCGCTACAGCGACCGCCTGCTGCGCGGACTTGATGGCGCCATCGGCACGCCCGCGTACACCGATTCGTACTGGGTGTTCGACGCGATGGCCTCTTACCAGGTCAACCGCAACCTGGACATCCGCCTGAACGTCTACAACCTCGGCGACGAGCGCTATATCGCCAGCATCAACAAGAGCGGCTACCGCTACACGCCGGGCACGCCGCGCTCGGCCAGCTTGACGGCGAACCTGCGTTTCTGAGAATGGATGACCGGGAACGCTGCTTGCCCTAGAATGGCAAGCTGCCACTTCCTCCTGGTCTCCCTTGAAGATATCGATCGGCCTTCGCCTGTTCCTCTCGGTCCTGCTGGCCATCCTGGCGGTGGCGGCGAGCGCCGTCTTCCTGCTGCGCCAGAACGTGCTGGAGAGCTTCGGCGACTACGCGGTCCAGATCGAACTGGACCGCCTGGAAGAACTGTCGAACGACCTCGCCCGGCGCTACGCGCAGCACGGCGACTGGCGCTTCGTCCCGGCCGGCGCCCGGCGCGACTGGATATCGCGCGAACTGGCGCGGCTGCAGGCAGAGCGCGAAGCGCGTGCCCTGCCTGCGGCGCCGGCGCCGGCGGCACCGGTGCGCGCGCTACCCGCCGTACCTGCGGCGCCGTCCGCTCCCGTTGCCGCGGTTGCGGCTCCCGCTCCGCCGGCGCCGCCGGCCCCTCCCCTGCCGCCGCTGCCGCCGCCACCCCTGCACGAAGCATCCGAACCTGCCGAGGCGGCGTCCCTCCAGTCGCGCATCACTCTGTTCGACGCCGCCGGTCGCGTGCTCGCCGGCAGGCCGCCGGGTGCGCTACCGCTGGCGAGGCGTCCGATCCTGGTCGACGGCCGCACGGTCGGCTTCCTGGCGGTGGCGCGCACGGCGCGGCCCACCGACGCCCTCGCCTACGCCTTCCTCCAGCAGCTCGGCGCCAGCCTGTGGCCGATCGCCGCGGCCGGCGTCCTGCTCAGCGCCCTCGCCGCGACCCTGCTGGCCAGCCACTTCCGGCGTCCGATCGGGCGCCTGGCGCAAGGAGCACGGGCGCTGGCCGACGGCCGTTTCGACACCCGGCTGAAGGACGACCGCAGCGACGAGCTGGGCGAGCTGGCCGGCCACTTCAACGTCCTCGCCGCCCGCCTGGAAGGCGCGGAATCTGCGCGCCGCCAATGGGTAGCCGACACCTCGCACGAACTGCGCACGCCCCTGGCCGTGCTGCGCGCCCAGCTCGAAGCGCTGCAGGACGGCGTGCGCAGCGCCGACCCTGGCCACGTGGCGGCGATGCTGCGCCAGGTGCTGGCCCTGTCGAAACTGATCGATGAACTGTATGCGCTGGCGCGCGCCGACGTCGGCGCCCTCGACTGCCGGCGCGAACCGCTCGACCTGTGGCAGCTGGCATGTGAGGAAGCGCAGTCGTTCACGGACCGTTTCAAGGCGGCCGGGCTGACCCTGGAGTCCGGGAGCGCACCGCCGCGGTCGGAGGTGCTTGCGGACGCGGACCGCATGCGGCAAGTGCTGCGCAACCTGTTCGAAAACAGCCTGCGTTATACGGGCACGCCCGGCCGCGTGGCACTCTCGGCGCGGGTGGCCGAGGGACGCTTCGAGCTGGTCATCGACGACAGCGCACCGGGCGTGCCGGAGGCGGCGCTCAGGCACCTGGGCGAGCGTTTCTACCGGGTCGATGCCTCGCGCAGCCGTGCGGGCGGCGGCGCCGGGCTCGGACTGGCGCTCTGCCTGCGCCTGGTCGAAGCGCAAGGGGGCGAATTGCGTTTCGCCCACTCGCCGCTCGGCGGCCTGCGCGCCACGCTGTCATTTGGGCGGGTTGAATGAATACTGTTTATATCGTTGAGGACGAGCCCGAGCTGGCCGCCCTGGTCGCCGATTACCTGCACGCCGCCGGCTTCGATGCCACGGTCTTTGCCGACGGCCTCGAGGCCCTGTCTGCGATCCGCGCAAGGGTGCCGGCGCTGGTCGTGCTCGACCTGATGCTCCCCGGCCTCGACGGCCTGGCGCTGTGGCGCGAGGTGCGGGCCTTTTCCGAGGTACCGATCGTGATGGTGACGGCGCGGGTCGAGGAGATCGACCGCCTGCTCGGCCTCGAGCTGGGCGCCGACGACTACCTGTGCAAACCCTTCAGCCCGCGCGAACTGGTGGCGCGCGTCAAGGCCATCCTGCGCCGCAGCGGCGCCACAGCCCCTGCGCCGGCGGCAGCGCTGGCAATCGACGCGGCCGCCCGCCGCGCCAGCGTACGCGGCCAGGCCCTGGAGCTGACGCGCACCGAATTCGACCTGCTGGCGGCCCTCGCCGCGCGGCCCGGCCAGGTGTTTTCGCGCGCCCGGCTGCTCGAGCTGGCATGCCAGGACAAGCTGGACGCGACCGACCGCGCGATCGACAGCCATATCAAGAACCTGCGGCGCAAGATCGACGCCGCCGCGCCCGGATTCGAACCGATCCGCTCGATCTATGGCCTCGGCTACCGCTTCGAGTACTGAACTCCATTTTGTCTCCACATTCGCGGCGCAAGATGAGGTCATCGGCGCCACCATTACGCGCGCCCGAAACGAACACCGCAAGGAGAACGACATGCACCCACGCGCCATCTTCCTTATCGTCCCGACTGCCCTGCTGCTGGCCGCCGGCAGCAGCGAGGCCGCCGTCCGGATCGACTGCAAGCCCGCAAAAAGCGGACCCTGCGCCGCCCCGCCCGCCCCACCGGCGCCGCCGACTCCCCCTGCCCCGCCGGCCCCGCCTGCGCCGCATGCCGACGGCGACCTGGCCTATGCGCCGATCCCGCCCGTCCCTCCGACGCCGCCCGCACCGCCCGCCATGCCGGCCCCACCCGCCCCGCCGGCGCCGCCGCCCCTGCCCGAGATCCCGGCCGCGGCGCACGCCGCCTGTGCCGGCAAGGCGAACGGCAGCAGCCTGACCTGGACGCTCGGGCCGGGCGAAACCATGCGCGGCCTGTGCGAACGGGTCGACGGGCGCATGGTGTTCCAGCTGCGCAGCTACCGAAAGGCGGATTAAGCGTTTCTGGCGGACGGCACCCTGTTGGCAAAATGATTAGAATCTGCTCATCAGCAATCAATCGTCGGGGCGGCTATGTTCGATATGGATTTGGCGTGGTGGGAATTTATCGTACGCGGCGCGGTCGTCTACCTGGCACTGCTGTTGATGGTGCGCGTCTCGGGCCGGCGCACGGTCGGCCAGTTCACGCCTTTCGATTTGCTGGTGGTGATGCTGCTGTCGGAAGCCGTCTCGAATTCCCTGTCCGGCGGCGATAATTCGCTGAGCGGCGGCCTGATCATTGCCGCCACCCTGATCGCCCTGAACACCGCCGTGGCCTGGCTGTCGGCCAACAGCAAACGGGCGTCGGTCATGCTCGACGGCACGGCGGTGCTGATCGGGCGCGACGGCCAGTTCTTCGACAAGGTCGTCAAGCGCTGCCGCATCACGGAGTCCGACCTCGAACAGTCGCTGCGCTCGGCCGACTGCAAGCGGGAAGACATGGAATGCGCCTTCCTCGAGGCCGATGGCGAAATCACGATCCAGAAGAAGAAGTAATCGACAGCTCGCGCTCGGCCAGCAGCGCCGACCAGGCGGGAATCGCCGCCGCCCAGAAACCGGCCAGCGTGGCGGGCCGCGTGCCGGCAAGCGGCAGCCCGAGGAAGCGCGCGGCATCGAGCAAGGCCTTGACGCCCGCCGCTTCGTCGCCCGGCAGCACGGCCAGCGCGCCGGTCTGCTTGGAGAGCTTTTCGCCGTTGGCGTTGCGCACGACGGGCACGTGCAGGTAGCGCGGCGTCGGCACGCCCAGCAGGCGCTGCAGGTAAATCTGGCGCGCCGTCGAATCGATCAGGTCGGCGCCGCGCACGATGTCGGTCACGCCCTGCTCGGCGTCGTCGACCACCACCGCCAGCTGGTAGGCCCAGTAGCCGTCCGCGCGTTTCAGGACGAAGTCGCCGGATTCATGCGCCAGGTGCTGGGTTCTCAAGCCGGCAAAGCGGTCGACAAAGCTGATGGCATCCATGGGTGAGTCCGGCACGCGCAGGCGCAGGCTGCGCATGGATCGTCCGGGCGCGAGGCCGTGGCGGCAGGTGCCGGGATAGATGGCCGCGCCGTCGGGCGCGACGCCCAGGCGCGAGTCGAGGATTTCGCGGCGGTTGCAGCCGCAGGGGTAGGCATATGCCCCGAGCCGTTCGGCGGCCGCCGCGTACAGCGCCTTGCGCCGGCTTTGCCACACGACCTCGCGGTCGGAATGCATGCCGAGCGAATCGAGCAGCGCAAGGATGGCCGTGTCGGCCCCAGGCACGCTGCGCCCTTCGTCGATGTCCTCGATGCGCACCAGCCACTCGCCCCCGTGGGCGCGGGCATCGAGATGACTGGCGACGGCTGCAACCAGCGAACCGGCGTGCAGGGGCCCGGTGGGCGATGGGGCGAAACGCCCAACGTAGGGATTACTCACGGTGTAAAGGAGTTGCCTGGACGGGGCAACACGATACCACAGGGTCCTATCGCGGGCGGCCCTTCCAGCCGTCCTTCTCTTCGAAGTCGCGGATCAGGCGGGTGACCTGGCGGCCGACCTCGTTCGGCACGGCCATCGACAACTGGTAATGCACGATCTCGAAACTGCTGCCCTTGCGGCGCATGACGCCGCTCGCCTGGCAGACGCCCATCTGGGTGTCGAGCAGCTCGTCGAACCAGATCATCGACCCGTCTTCCGACGAATAGACGTTACGGCGCTGGGCCTTGAAGGCCCATGCCTTCTTGCGCTTGAAATAGGGCCGCGCCCAGGCCTTGAACGCGTCGCGACGCCAGTGCTCGGTCTTGTCGGTCCCGATGTAGACACCATCCTTCGCGATCTTGTCGAAATAGGCCATGCGCGCATGCGCCGCGTCGTCGTGCCAGCGGTCGACGAAGGCGTTGACCTGTTTCTTGAGGCCGGGATCGGCCTGGGCGACGAGCGCGCACAGCAACAGGGAACAAGCGAGCAACAAACGTTTCATGTGGATGCCGATTGTTGACTGGAAAATCACATTCTACACAGCCGTATGTAACCAAGTGTACAAATTGCCAAACTTTTTCAGCTCAGGTATATATTTGGCAACATTACTTCTTGTCAGCGATTTATGCGACTCCTGCTCATCTGCGTGCTCTGCCTTGCGCCTGCCGTCCGCGCCGAACCGGCGAAGCCCTTGCCTCCAGGCCCCTCGCTTGCCCCGCCCGCGCAGGCGGGAGCGCTGCCGCTGCGGGCGCGCCTGGATAAAGAAACGATCCGCACGGCGATCGCAGCGACAGCGGACGAGAACGATCCCAGGCCGCGCCGGCAGGAAGCCGACTCGCTCAGCGCGACGCCCTATCGATCGTTTTCAAAAGACTTTGCCGCCGCCCGCCTGCCGGACTGCCTGCATTCCGAAGGGCTGAAAAACCAGCCGACCTTTTTCCTGTCGGGTTTCATCGCCCTGCCCTTCATCGCAGTCGCCAGGCTGCGCGGCGTCTGCCGCTGAGCGCCTGCCTAGCGGTGCAGTTCGCCCGCGCGTTCGGGCTGGTAGACGATCTCGCGCACCGTCACCTCGAAGCGCCCGCCGTCCGGCCGCGTCCAGGCTATGCTGTCGCCCACTTTCAGTCCCAGCAGCGCATTGCCGACCGGCGTCAGCACCGACAGCCTGTCGGGTGCGCCCTTGACGTCCTTCGGGTAAGCGAGCGCCATGTCGAATTCTTCGGGACCGTGGTCCAGCACGAAGCGCACGCGCGAATTCATCGTGACGACGTCGGCCGGCATCTCTGCCGGCTCGACCAGCTCGGCCCTGGCCAGTTCTTCCAGCAGGGCCGCGCGCGTGCCGGCCTGGGCGGCGGGCAGCGAATCGAGCAGGTGTTCCAGGCGCTCCATGTCGAGCGAGGATACGACGATAGGTGGTCTCATGTGGTACTCCATATACAAAAGGAAAACGCTCCGCGTCATGCGGAGAAGGTCAATGCAGTGGAGGAGGCTCGGGAGGACGGAAGGCGGATGCCGGCCGGATTTCCTCACCGAGCCCGAGAGAGCCAGGCGAGATCTCGCACGCACGCCGCTGGCGTGCAAATGACATGCATGGACGCGACGCGACCTCCCTCGCTCAGGGGTGAACCACAAGCCTTTTCGTAGCTGAATGGATTCATGGCCGGATATAGTCGCTTGCTGCAATAAAACGTAGGGTGGGCTCCGCCCACGCGGTCGTACCCATGCACGCCGCAACGCATGCGACGGACACGGCGCCAGTATAGCGCCACAAACAAAAAAAGCGGGCCGCAGCCCGCTTTCCTGAAACGATCTAAACCGAATTAACGCTTGTCGATCGGCGGCACTTCGCGCACTGGCGAACCGACGAACAGCTGGCGTGGACGGCCGATCTTCTGCTCTGGATCGGCGATCATCTCGTTCCACTGGGCGATCCAGCCGATGGTACGGGCCATCGCGAAGATACCGGTGAACAGCGAGACCGGGATGCCCAGGGCCGACTGCACGATACCCGAGTAGAAGTCGACGTTCGGGTACAGCTTGCGCGAGACGAAGTATTCGTCTTCCAGCGCGATGCGTTCCAGTTCCATCGCCAGCTTGAACAGCGGGTCTTCCTGCAGGCCCAGCTCTTCCAGCACTTCGTGGCAGGTTTCGCGCATCAGTTTGGCACGCGGGTCGAAGTTCTTGTACACGCGGTGACCGAAGCCCATCAGCTTGACGCCCGAGTTCTTGTCCTTGACCTTCTCGATGAAGGCTGGGATGTTCTCGACCGAGCCGATTTCCTTCAGCATGGTCAGTGCGGCTTCGTTGGCGCCGCCGTGGGCAGGGCCCCACAGGCAGGCGATACCGGCAGCGATACAGGCGAACGGGTTGGCGCCCGACGAACCGGCCAGGCGGACGGTCGAGGTCGATGCGTTCTGCTCGTGGTCGGCGTGCAGGATCAGGATGCGGTCCAGGGCGCGCACCAGCACGTCGTTGACCTTGTACTCTTCGCACGGGTTGGCGAACATCATGTGCATGAAGTTGGCGCTGTACGACAGGTCGTTGCGTGGGTACATGAACGGCTGGCCGACCGAGTACTTATAGGCCATCGCGACCAGGGTCGGCAGCTTGGCGATCAGGCGGATCGCCGAGATCTCGCGCTGCTTGGCGTCGTTGATGTCGAGCGAGTCGTGGTAGAACGAGGCCAGCGCGCCGACGGTGCCGACCAGCACCGACATCGGGTGCGCGTCGCGACGGAAGCCACGGAAGAAGAAGTTCATCTGCTCGTGGATCATCGTGTGCTTGGTCACGGTCTCGTCGAACGTGGCCTTCTGCTCTGCGTTCGGCAGTTCGCCATTCAGCAGCAGGTAGCAGGTTTCCAGGAAGTCGCAGTTCTCGGCCAGCTGCTCGATCGGGTAGCCGCGGTACAGCAGCTCGCCCTTGTCGCCGTCAATGTAGGTGATGCTCGAGTTGCACGCCGCCGTCGACATGAAGCCCGGATCGTAGGTGAACTTGCCGGTCTGGCCGTACAGCTTGCGGATGTCGATGACGTCCGGGCCGATCGTGCCCTTGTAAATCGGCATGTCAACCGATGGGCTGCCGTCCGAGAACGACAGGGTGGCTTTGGTATCAGAGATATTCATGGCACTTCCTTCTTGGGAGTGGAATCTACAAAATATAAAACGAAACCGGGTTTCGCTTACGCTTGGCGCAGGCGCGCCAGCAGGGCGCGCACATGCGGCAGGTCGACATCGCCTTCGGGCTCGGCGCGTCCGAGCAGCAGGTCCATCAGCGGATTGTCCGCCAGGTCCAGCAAGCGGGTCAGCGCATCGACGTCGTCATCGCTCAGGTCTGCTTCATGCGCATCGAGGAAGCGCGTGAGGATCAGGTCGTTTTCGAGCAATCCACGGCGTGCGCGCCAGCGCAGGCGGGCCCGGTTGGCGGGGTCGGATTGATGCGCGTTTTGCTGCGTATTCACTCTAGAGTCCGTTGTCGGTCAACACTATACTCCGGCTGCCGGGAATCGGCAGTACGGTACTTCTACTGTATTGATGGCAATACTTGGGATGCAGTGCGGGCATTTTACAGCGGTGGGCACAGGGCGCCCACCCTACCAAACGGTCGCGCGAATGATCACCGGCAGGTTGAACGCGTGGGCGGGAAACCCGCCCACCCTACGGGTATGCGTCGGGTTTGTAGGGTGGGCACTTGTGCCCACGCGTTTACACGGCCGGCCAAATTGCGCCGGCCGCAAAGAACCAACTCAGATCGCGCGGCGGACCAGCAATTCCTTGATCTTGCCGATCGCCTTGTTCGGATTCAGACCCTTCGGGCAGACGTCCGTGCAATTCATGATCGAGTGGCAGCGGAACAGGCGGTACGGGTCTTCCAGGTTGTCCAGGCGCTCGGCGGTGGCTTCGTCGCGCGAGTCGGCGATGAAGCGGTAGGCCTGCAGCAGGCCGGCCGGGCCGACGAACTTGTCCGGATTCCACCAGAACGACGGGCACGAGGTCGAGCAGCAGGCGCACAGGATGCACTCGTACAGGCCGTCGAGCTCTTCGCGCTCTTCCGGATACTGCAGGCGCTCTTTCTCGGGCTTGATCGAGTCGTTGATCAGGTAGGGCTTGACCGAGTGGTACTGCTTGAAGAACTGGGTCATGTCGACGATCAGGTCGCGCACAACCGGCAGGCCCGGCAGCGGACGCAGCACGATCGGCTGGGTCAGTTCGTTCAGGTTGGTGGTGCAGGCCAGGCCGTTCTTGCCGTTGATGTTCATCGCGTCGGAACCGCAGACGCCTTCGCGGCACGAGCGGCGCAGCGACAGCGAATCGTCGACGTCCGACTTGATGCGCTGCAGTGCGTCGAGCAACATCTTGTCGGTGTCTTTCAGTTCGACGGTGATGTCTTGCATGCAAGGCTTCGAATCCTTGTCCGGATCGTAGCGGTAGATCTTCAGTTGGACTGTGCGTGCCATGTTTTACCTATATTCATAACGGACAGGAGCATGTGCTCCTGCCCTGAAGTTCGTTCTTAGAAAGTACGTGCCTTCGGCTTGAAGGTGTCGACCGTCAGCGGCTTCTGCACCACTTCCTTGTACTCGAGGCGGTTGCCTTCCGAGTAGAACAGGGTGTGCTTCATCCAGTTCGCGTCGTCGCGCTGCTCGTAGTCGCTGTGGGCGTGGGCGCCGCGCGATTCCTTGCGCGCCTGGGCCGACACGATGGTCGCTTTCGCGGTCTCGATCAGGTTGTCCAGTTCCAGGGCTTCGACGCGGGCCATGTTGAAGACCTGCGACTTGTCCTTGAACGACACGTGCTTGCGGCGCTCGTCGAGGACCATGATTTCCTTGACGCCCTGGGTCAGCAGCTCGTCGGTACGGAACACGCCGCAGTATTTCTGCATCGTGGCGCGGATGTCGTTGGCGACGCCCTGCACTTTTTCCGAGCCGGTCGAGGTTTCGAGGCGGTTCAGGCGATCGAGGGCGAAGTCGGCGGCGTCCTTCGGCAGGGCCTTGTTCGACTTCTGCTTCAGGTTCGAGGCGACCACGTGGTTGCCGGCGGCGCGGCCGAAGACCAGCAGGTCGAGCAGCGAGTTGGTGCCCAGGCGGTTCGCGCCGTGGACCGAGACGCAGGCGCATTCGCCGATGGCGTACAGGCCGTTCACGACTTTCTGGCCGCCATTCACGATATCAGGGGTAACGACCTGGCCGTGGATGTTGGTCGGGATGCCGCCCATCTGGTAGTGAATCGTCGGCACGACCGGAATCGGTTCCTTGGTGGCGTCGACGTTGGCGAACTTGTGGCCGATTTCCAGGATCGAAGGCAGGCGCTTCTTGATGGTATCGGCGCCGATGTGGCGCAGGTCCAGCAGCACGTGGTCCTTGTTCGGACCGCAGCCGCGGCCTTCCTTGATTTCCTGGTCCATCGAACGCGAGACGAAGTCGCGCGGCGCCAGGTCCTTCAGGGTCGGCGCATAGCGCTCCATGAAGCGTTCGCCGTTCGAGTTGATCAGGATACCGCCCTCGCCGCGGACGCCTTCCGTGATCAGCACGCCCGCGCCGGACACGCCGGTCGGGTGGAACTGCCAGAACTCCATGTCCTGCAGCGGCAGGCCGGCGCGTGCCGCCATACCCATGCCGTCGCCGGTGTTGATGAAGGCGTTGGTCGATGCGGCGAAGATACGGCCGGCGCCGCCGGTGGCGAAGATGGTGGTCTTCGCTTCCAGGATCATCACGTCGCCGGTTTCCATTTCCAGTGCCACCACGCCGACGACGTCGCCGTCGGCATCGCGCACCAGGTCGAGGGCCATCCACTCGACGAAGAAGTGGGTACGGGCACGGACGTTACGCTGGTACAGGGTGTGCAGCAGCGCGTGGCCGGTACGGTCGGCCGCGGCGCAGGCGCGCTGGACCGGCTTCTCGCCGAAGTTGGCGGTGTGGCCGCCGAACGGACGCTGGTAAATGGTGCCGTCAGGGTTGCGGTCGAACGGCATGCCGAAGTGTTCCAGCTCGTAGACGACCTTTGGTGCTTCGCGGCACATGAATTCGATCGCATCCTGGTCGCCCAGGTAGTCGCCACCCTTGACGGTGTCGAACATGTGCCAGTACCAGTCGTCTTCGCTCATGTTGCCGAGGGAGGCGCCGATGCCGCCCTGCGCCGCCACGGTGTGCGAGCGGGTCGGGAAGACTTTCGACAGCACGGCCACGTTCAGGCCGGCTTCCGCCAGCTGCAGGGATGCGCGCATGCCGGAACCGCCGGCGCCGACGATGACCGCGTCGAAGCGGCGGGAAGGGATTGCAGTTTTAATTGCTGCCACGATTACACACTCCAGAGAATTTGCACAGTCCAGGCGGCGCAGGCCAGCAGCCAGAGCACCGTAGCAAACTGCAAGGCCAGCTTGATGCCGGCATTTTTGACGTAGTCCATCCAGATGTCACGGATACCGACCCAGACGTGGTAGTACAGGCCGAGGAAAGTGACGAGGGAGAAGAGCTTGAACCACTGGCGCGAGAACAGGGCCGCCCAGCCTTCATAGGTGAAATTCTGTGCAGTCAGGAAGGTGCCGAGCAGGATCAGGGTGTAGACCACCATCACGATCGCGGTGACGCGCTGCGCCAGCCAGTCCTTGACGCCGTAGTGCGCGCCGACGACGAGGCGGCGCTGGCCGATATTATTCTTGCTTGCCATGGTTAGAATACTCCGAACAGTTTCAGGGCGACGACGACGGTCAGGGCCAGGCTGATGACCAGCACCCAGCGGGCGGTCTTCTGGGCTGCGTCCTTGTCCAGGGCCATGTGGTTGTCCATGAACAGGTGGCGCACGCCGGCGGTGAAGTGGTGCAGGTACGCCCACGACAGACCCAGCAGGATGATCTTGGTGAAGACGTTGTCGACGATGCCGCCGAAGTGGTAATACGAGATTTCCGAACGCAGGCTTTCCTGGAGCAGGTACAGCAGGAAAGGCAGCATCAGGAAAATCCCGAAGCCGCTCACGCGGTGCAGGATCGAGACGATCGCCGATGGCGGCATCTTGTACTTCGTAGTGATATCCGTAATGTGGATATTACGGAACTCCGGCCGTCCTTTTTTTGTGGCCTCTCTCACGGCTTCGGACATACAACACCTCCCTTAACTGACAAAATGTGATTAACCCTTAATTTTCGCCGATTTTTTGCGTCGCACCAAGATGCGATGCCCGAAATTTGCGAGACAAACGCGGAACCGGGTTTTGTTTGGCGCTTTCTTACTAACAACATATTTTAAACGCATAGCCACAAACGTGCTGACGGCCGCTTGTTGCACGATGGGCGGTAAAACCGCCCATCCACGTCACGACAACTCGTTCTGGTAATGATGCTGCGCCGTCAGGTACAGGCCGCGCCGCAGCTCCACCGGCCGGTCTCCATACGTGAACGACACCCGGTCCGCGCACAGCAGCGGCGTCCCTTCGGCCACGTTCAGCACCTCGGCCGCCGCGCCGTCGGCGCCGATTGCCCGGATCTTCTCGGTCGCGCGGATCATGCGCGTGCCGAACTCGGATTCGAACAAGCCGTACATTGGACCCTTGTACTCGACCAGACGTTCGGCCGTCAGTCCCTTGAACAGCTGCCCCGGCAGCCACAGCTCCTCGAGGATGATCGGGACCGCGTCGAAGGACATCACGCGCTTGATGTAGACGACCGCGTCGCCGGATTTGAGCTCGAGCAGGCGCGCGACCTCGGCCGGCGCACGGATGCGCCGCACTTCGAGGTACCGGTTTTCGTGAGGACGGGGAGCGCCCTCGTCGGGCATCAATTTCAGGAAACGGAAGTGGGCGCGCTCTTCGTGGTGAGTGGCAACGAAGGTGCCCTTCCCCTGCCGGCGCACCACCAGGTTCTCGGCCGCCAGCTCGTCGATGGCCTTGCGCACCGTGCCCTGGCTGACCTTGAAGCGCACGGCGAGCTCGACTTCGCTCGGCATCAGTTCGCCCGGCTTCCACTCCCCGGATTGCAGGCTCTGCGTGATCAGCGCCTTGATTTGCTGATACAGGGGCCGGAACGAGGGGGAGGCACTGCCTGGGCCCTCGCCGGAGGGGTTGGTCGGGACGGAATTCATAGACCACGATTTCACCACAAAACTGCCCCTTCCGTCCAGTGTACTTCCCGTATGATATGTGTCTTATATAAGACATATGATATGGATTGACAGGGGTAACGGGCGAGGACTACACTCGCGGTCGATCGGGCGGCCGTCCTTGTGCCGCGCGCCCGGAAGGATTCATGTCCGTTTTGGTATCATTGCACTTTTATTGCAGTTTTCCCGAACAGGCGTATCCTCGGCTTCGACCGTTTTCATTCCCACTTTTGGAGATTCATCATGGCTAAAACCCCAATGCGTGTTGCCGTTACCGGCGCCGCCGGCCAGATCGGCTACTCGCTGCTGTTCCGCATCGCTAACGGCGACATGCTGGGCAAAGACCAGCCGGTCATCCTGCAGCTGCTCGAGATCGACAACGAAAAGGCACAGAAGGCGCTCAAGGGCGTGATGATGGAAATCGACGACTGCGCATTCCCGCTGCTGGCCGGCATGACCGCGCACTCGGACCCGATGACCGCATTCAAGGATGCCGACTTCGCTCTCCTCGTCGGTGCACGCCCGCGCGGCCCTGGCATGGAACGCAAGGACCTGCTGGAAGCCAACGCACAGATCTTCACGGTGCAGGGCAAGGCGCTCGACGCCGTCGCTTCGCGCGACGTCAAAGTGCTGGTCGTCGGCAACCCAGCCAACACCAACGCCTACATCGCGATGAAATCGGCTCCTAACCTGCCGGCCAAGAACTTCACCGCCATGCTGCGCCTGGACCACAACCGCGCCCTGTCGCAAGTCGCTTCCAAGCTGGGCAAGCCGGTCGGTTCGATCGAGAAGATGGCCGTCTGGGGCAACCACTCGCCGACGATGTACGCCGACTACCGCTTCGCCACCGTCGACGGCCAGTCGGTCAAGGACGCGATCAACGACGACGTCTGGAACCGCGACACCTTCCTGCCGACCGTCGGCAAGCGCGGCGCCGCCATCATCGAAGCCCGCGGTGCATCGTCGGCTGCTTCGGCTGCCAACGCAGCCATCGACCACATGCACGACTGGCACCTCGGTACCGCCGGCAAGTGGACCACGATGGGCATCCCATCGGACGGCTCCTACGGCATTCCGAAAGACACCATGTTCGGCTTCCCGGTCACCGTCGAAAACGGCGAGTACAAGATCGTGCAAGGCCTGGAAATCGACCAGTTCTCGCAAGAGCGCATCGACCTCACGCTGAAGGAACTGACCGAAGAGCGTGAAGGCGTGGCCCACCTGCTGGCCTAAGCCGCATACGGCGAACATGGATCCGGCCAAGCCGCCAGTTCGCCGAACCCGCCGTGTTGCCGAAAGCGACGCGGCGGTTTCTTCGTCTTCATCCGTCTCTTCCGCCGCATCCGCCACTTCCAGCGAACCCCACATGCATCCTTCCGAGGTTTTATTCCAGGGCAAACGCCAGCCGCTCCTCCTCCCCGCCTGCGATCACTATTGCGGCTCGGAGAAGCTGATGCGCAAGTCGATGGCCCTGCAACAAGAGCTTGGTCCCGTCTTCGACATCACCTTCGACTGCGAGGACGGCGCCGCCGCCGGCAACGAAGCCGCGCACGCCCAGCTCGTCGCCTCGCTCATCAACAGTGAAGACAACCGTTTTGAGCGTATCGGCGTGCGCCTGCACGACATCGACAGCCCGCATTTCGTCCAGGACGTCGTCACGATCGTCGGCGCCGCGGCCGGCAAGCTCGCCTATGTCGTGCTGCCCAAGCCGAACGGCCTGGACGACGTGCGCCGTGCATTAGAGATCATTAACCGCGTCGCCGTGCCGAACGGCCGCGCAGCGCTCCCCGTGCACGTGCTGATCGAGACCCACGGCGCCCTGCACGAAGCCTACGACATTGCCGCCCTGCCCCAGGTCGAGTGCCTGTCCTTCGGCATCATGGATTTCGTTTCCTCGCACTTCGGTGCGATCCCGGCCGCCGCGATGCGTACGCCGGGACAGTTTACGCACCCCCTGGTTGTCCGCGCCAAGCTGGAGATGGTTGCGGCATGTCATGCGCACGGCAAGGTGGCCTCGCATAATGTGACGACCGAAATCAAGGACAGCGCAGTTGTGGCAAACGATGCACAACGCGCCGGCGCCGAATTCGGTTTTACGCGCATGTGGAGCATCCATCCGGACCAGATCAAACCGATCGTCAAGGCGTTTACGCCCCGTCTTTCGGAAGTCAACGAAGCCACCAACATTTTGCAGGAAGCGATGGCGGTGAACTGGGGTCCGATCGCTCAACATGGGCGCTTGCACGACCGCGCCAGCTACCGATATTATTGGACCGTTTTGCAGCGCGCGAAGCTGGCCGGCCTGGCGCTGCCCGAATCCGCGGCGGCAATCGTCAACTCAACGGAAATCCACTAATGGCCACCTCCCTTCAACACCTGTTCGCCGCCGGCGCTTTCGCGTTCGCGGCTTTTAGTCTGTGCAGCGCTCCCGCGTTCGCAGCTCCCGAGAAAAACCATCCGAAGGCCGAAGACGTCCTGAAGGCCAGGAAATCGTCCCCGAAATCGAAGCAGGCAGCTGCCGCCGCCGAGGACAACTGGGCCCCGGCCGATGAAGCCGAACCGGACATCACCGACACCAAGGTCACCGAGTACAGCTGCGAGCTGAACAACAAGGTCACGATCTATACCAACGAAGGCGACGATTCGCACATCGCCCTGCGCTGGAAGAAGCGCCTGCACCGCCTGGAACGCGTCGGCACGACCACCGGCGCGATGCGTTTCGAGAACACCAATTTCCGCCTGATCTGGATCGGCATTCCTTCGAAGGGCATCCTGCTCGACTCGAGGCTGAACCGCCAGCTGGCCAACGAATGCAAGAACGCCGAACAGGCCAAGCCGGTCGTGGCCGCCGCTTCGGAACTGAAGAAGAGCTGACGCTGCGGCGTCCTACCCGTTGCCCGATATTCGTATATTGAAGCAATAACAAGAAACCCACTGAAGGAGAGCTTATGTCCCGCAACACCCTGAACACGCTGAAGGACTTCCCGCTGAGCGCGGGCCAGTCCGGCCAGTTCTACTCGCTGCCGGCGCTGGGCGAAAGCCTGGGCGTGAACCTGTCGCGCCTGCCGGTGTCGATCCGTATCGTCCTCGAATCCGTGCTGCGTAACTGCGACGGCAAGAAGGTCACCGAAGAACACGTTCGCCAGCTGGCAAGCTGGGGCGCGACCGCCGAGCGCACCGACGAGATTCCTTTCGTCGTTGCCCGCGTCGTGCTGCAGGACTTCACCGGCGTGCCGCTGCTGGCCGACCTGGCCGCGATGCGCAACGTCGCCGCCAAGACCGGCGCCGATCCGAAGAAGATCGAGCCGCTGGTACCGGTCGACCTGGTCGTCGACCACTCGGTCACCATCGACCACTTCCGCGAGCCGAACGCGCTCGACCTGAACATGAAACTGGAATTCCAGCGCAACAACGAGCGCTACCAGTTCATGAAGTGGGGCATGCAGGCTTTCGACACCTTCGGCGTCGTGCCTCCGGGCTTCGGCATCGTCCACCAGGTCAACCTCGAGTACCTGGCACGCGGCGTCATGAAGCAAGGCGACACCTACTACCCTGACACCCTGGTCGGCACCGACTCGCACACCACCATGATCAACGGCGTCGGCGTCGTCGGCTGGGGCGTGGGCGGCATCGAAGCCGAAGCCGGCATGCTGGGCCAGCCGGTCTATTTCCTGACCCCGGACGTCATCGGCGTTCACCTGACCGGTTCGCTGCGCGAAGGCTGCACCGCGACCGACCTGGTGCTGACCATCACCGAACTGCTGCGCAAGGAAAAAGTCGTCGGCAAGTTCGTCGAGTTCTTCGGCGAAGGCACCGCCTCGCTGTCGACCACCGACCGCGCGACCATCGCCAACATGGCACCGGAATACGGCGCAACGATGGGCTTCTTCCCGGTGGACGACGCCACCGTCGACTACTTCCGCGGCACCGGCCGTACCGAAGAAGAAATCACCGCCTTCCAGAACTACTTCAAGGCGCAGGGCCTGTACGGCATCCCGAAAGCCGGCGACATCGACTACACCCGCACCGTCTCGCTCGACCTGTCGACCGTGACCCCGTCGCTGGCTGGCCCGAAGCGCCCTCAGGACCGTATCGAACTGGGCAACGTGAAGAACAACTTCACCGAACTGTTCAGCAAGCCAACCACCGAAAACGGCTTCAACAAGAACCCGGACGACCTGCACAAGCTCTACGAGACGACCAACGGCGTGCGCGTGAAGAACGGCGACGTCCTGATCGCCGCGATCACCTCGTGCACCAACACCTCGAACCCGAGCGTGCTGCTGGCCGCCGGCCTGCTGGCCAAGAAAGCCGTCGAGCGCGGCCTGACCGTCGCGCCGCACATCAAGTCCTCGCTGGCCCCTGGCTCGCGCGTCGTGACCGAGTACCTGACCGCCGCCGGCCTGCTGCCTTACCTGGAAAAGCTGGGCTTCGGCGTGACCGCCTACGGCTGCACCACCTGCATCGGCAATGCCGGCGACCTGACCCCGGAACTGAACGCCGCGATCGTCCAGAACGACATCGTTGCCTCGGCCGTCCTGTCGGGCAACCGTAACTTCGAAGCACGTATCCACCCGAACATCCGTTCGAACTTCCTGGCCTCGCCACCGCTGGTCGTCGCTTACGCGATCGCCGGCAACATGACGCGCGACCTGATGACCGAACCGGTCGGCAAGGACACCAACGGTGTCGACGTCTACCTGGGCGACATCTGGCCGTCGAGCCAGGAAGTCGGCGCGCTGATGCGCTTCGCGATGAACTCGGAAGTGTTCAAGAAGAACTACGCCGACGTCAAGGGCAACCCGGGCGAACTGTGGGAGCGCGTCTCCACCACCGAAGGCCAGGTGTACAACTGGCCTGAGTCGACCTACATCGCCGAGCCGCCGTTCTTCGCCGACTTCGAGATGACCCCGAAAGCAGCCGCCACCGGCGTCACCGGCGCCCGTGCGCTGGGCGTGTTCGGCGACTCGATCACGACCGACCACATCTCGCCAGCCGGCTCCATCAAGGAAGACGGCCCAGCGGGCAAGTGGCTGAAGGATCACGGCGTGCTCAAGGCCGACTTCAACTCCTACGGCTCGCGCCGCGGCAACCACGAGATCATGATGCGCGGCACCTTCGCCAACGTGCGTATCAAGAACAAGATGATCCCGCCGAAGGCCGACGGTTCGGCAGTCGAAGGCGGCATCACGATCCACCAGCCGAGCGGCGAACAGCTGTCGATCTACGACGCGGCCATGAAGTACGTGGCCGAAGGCACCCCGACCATGATCTTCGGCGGCGAAGAGTACGGCACCGGCTCCTCGCGCGACTGGGCAGCCAAGGGCACCCAGCTGCTGGGCGTGAAGGCCGTGGTCGTGCGTTCGTACGAGCGCATCCACCGCTCGAACCTGGTCGGCATGGGCGTGCTGCCGCTGCAGTTCATCGGCACCGACAGCGTCGAAACGCTTGGCATCACCGGCAAGGAAACCTTCGACCTGAAGGGCCTGGAAGGCGAGATCAAGCCGCAACAGCTGGCTACCCTGGTCATCCACCGTGAAAACGGCGAGACCAAGGAAGTGCAGGTCCTGCTGCGTATCGACACGCCGATCGAAGTCGACTACTACAAGCATGGCGGCATCCTGCCGTTCGTGCTGCGCCAGCTGCTGGCTGCGTAATTGTCCTAAGCCCGCTTCACGGCGGGCTGCGGATGACAAAAAGGGCTGGAACCTTGACGGGTTCCAGCCCTTTTTAATTAACTGCGATGCCACCCTACGTGGCGGCGCATGGCGCATGGCATTCGAAATGCAGCCGGTCGTACCACACGCCTTTCATCTCGAAGCTGCGCCGCGAATGCCCGAACTGGACGAACCCATTGCGCAACAGCACGCGCGCCGATGCGGCGTTGTCGATGCGCACGTCGGCCTCGATGCGCGCCAGTCCCAGCTCGCCGAAAGCGATGCCCAGCACCTGGCGCACCGCCTCGCTCGCATAACCCTTGCCGCAGGCCGCTTGCGCCACCCGGTAGCCGAGCACGGCCGACTGGAAATGCGCGCGTTTCACGGCACTCAGGTTGGCCCGCGCGACGATGCGGCCGTCTTCTTCCTTCAGCAGGAACTGGTAGCCGAGGTCCCCGTCCGCGTCCGTGCACGCTTCCGCGATCGCCTCGGCCACGCCCTCCGGGGAATAGTAGGACGCAGGCCGCGCATTGATCGTCGCTTCGAAAAACGCGCGGTTCTCCGTTTCGAAATCGAACAGCGATGCAGCGTCGGCAAGGGTGAGCGGCACGAGGATGGGCTGCGGCATGCGGATGGCTCCTGGTTGGATCCGGGCATGCTCGCATGGATCGGTTATCGAAGCAACAAGAGGCCCCTCCCCCTTCGGCTCAGACCTCCGCCCACATCCTGAGCAGGTTGTGATAATGCCCGGTCAGCCCGACCGTGGCCTCGGACTCGCCGTGCGCCGCGCGCAGCTTCTGGATATTCGTGTCGAGCTCGAACAGCAGCGCGCGCTTGCTGTCCTCGCGCACCATGCTCTGGGTCCAGAGGAAGGACGCGATACGCTCGCCTGTCGTCACCGGCAGCACCTGGTGCAGGCTGCCCGAGGGATAGACGATGGCGTCGCCCGCCGGCAATTTGACCTCATGGGTGCCGTAGGCATCCACGACGACCAGCTCGCCGCCCTCGTACTCGTCGGGTTCGCTCAGGAACACGGTGGTCGAGACGTCGGCCCGGATCGCCGGCAGGCCGGGACGCTGGGCGCGGATGGCGCCGTCGACGTGCAGGCCGTAATGCTCCCCGCCGGCGTAGCTGTTGAAGTACGGCGCCAGGATGCGCAGCGGCAGGACGCTGGAAAAGAACAGCGGGTTGGCCATCAGCGCGGCGCTGACGATCTGGCCGAGTTCCAGCGCCAGCGGCGAAGCCTCGGCAAGCTGGCGGTTGCGTTTGACTTGCGCGCCCTGTGGTCCGACGCTGGCGCGGCCGTCGATCCAGTCGGTCTCGCGCAACCGCTGGCGCATCTGCGCGACCTGTTCCTGGCTCAGTACGCCAGGGATATGGAGCATCATGGTGCTTACCCTTCCGCAAAAAACACGACCCTCCCCGCTTCAAGCAGGGAGGGCCGGGTGAAACTTGGCCAGGAGAGCGGCTGGGCCGCGTTTCCTTAAAACTTCAGGTTCGCCGTCAGGCTCGCCGAGCGTCCCGCACCCACGCCGGCATAGTGCGGCGAGGACACGCGGTCGAAATACAGCTTGTCGCCCAGGTTCTGGATGTTCAGCTGGAACGACACGTTCTTGTTCAGGTTATAGCTGGCCATCGCATCGAAGCGGGTGTAGCTCGGCGCGTATTTCGTGTTGTTGATGTTGGCGTAGACCTTGTCGACATAGTTCATGCCGATGCCGGCGCTGAAACTCTTGTTGAAAGCGTACGAGGTCCAGAGCGAGGCGCTGTGCTTCGGCGTGGTCGGGAACACGTTGCCGTTATACGGCGACACGACATAGCTCGGTGCGGCCGTGGTGCCGACGTTCAGGTAGCCGTTGTCCGCCACGACGCCGTCCAAGTAGGTATAACCACCGAACACTTGCCAGGCATTGGTCAGCTTGCCCGAGAAGCCCAGTTCCAGGCCCTTCAGTTCCTTGCGGCCGACGTTCTGGCTGGTCCCGTCCGGCGCGGTCACGCGAGCATTGTTCATCTTGCTCTGGAAGATGGCGGCGTTCAGCGACAGGCGGCTGTTCAGCACTTCCCACTTGGTGCCGAGTTCGAAATTCTTGCTTTCCTGCGGCTGCAGGTTCTGCACGGCGACCGTCAGCGCGTCGAGGCCGTCGCCGCCATCGTTGCCCGGCGGCGTGGCCGAAGTGGCGTACGACACATAGATGCTGCCGTTGGCGCTTGGCTTGTAGACGAGGCCGGCCTGGTAGGTCGTGAAATCGGTATCGACGTGGGCGCGGGTGGCGGCCGTGGTCGGGCCGGCCGCAGTGTCGAGCGCGGTCCTGAACTCATCCCAGCGCACGCCGACGTTGAGCATCCACTGCGGATTGAATTCGATGGTGTCGAACCCATAGACGGCGCGGGTGTTGGTCTTCACGTTTGTCAGCGCCGGCGAGACGCTGCGCGTGGTTACCCACGGGTCGTAGGGATTCGGGTTGTTCAGGGGCGCGCAGTTGTAGAGCGTTTCAGCGCCCGAGGTCGGGCAGGTGAAGGTTTTGGTCAGCGGATTGTTGGTGCCCGGCGTGAACAGGTAGCTGCTGCGCTCGGTCGACTCGCGGCTGATTTCCACGCCGGTGTTGAAGCTGTGCTTGATCGTGCCGGTCGTCAGCTTGCCGGTCAGGCTCGTGGCGTTCGCCATCGTTTCCGTGTCGGTGACGCGGGTGTTGGCGCGGCGCCAGACGGTGCCGTA
Organism: Massilia sp. LXY-5; assembly: GCF_059801075.1. Classification (NCBI taxonomy): domain Bacteria; kingdom Pseudomonadati; phylum Pseudomonadota; class Betaproteobacteria; order Burkholderiales; family Oxalobacteraceae; genus Massilia; species Massilia sp. LXY-5. The sequence continues at coordinate 408,155 of NZ_JBNNEH010000002.1, read as the reverse complement.
GAGGACCGTGTTGCCCTTCGAATCGTCGGGCTGGGTCCAGACGAAGTCGTTCTTGCTCTTGCCATAGCGGGTGACGTTGCGCAGCACCAGGTTATTGCCGAAATCGTGGCGCAGGTCGATCGTGCCGATGTCGGTTCTGGTGTCGCGGAAGTCGCGGTTGGCCAGGCCGTAGAAGGTTTCGCGATCGACAGTGAACGGCGTGCCGTTGCCGTTTTTCGCGACGTTGGGGCCGGTGGTGAACGGGTTGTTGAACGGGATGCCGGTGTCCGGGATCTCGCTCGACTGCATGTGGTAGTAGCTGAGGATGGCCTTGGTCGGCCCGGTCAGGCCGAAGCTGATCGTCGGTGCGATGCCCCAGCGGTCCCCGCCGACGACGTCGCGTCCGGCCACGTCCGCTTCGTGCGCCATCACGTTCAGGCGGAAGGCGGCGTTCTGGCCCAGCGTGCGGTTGATGTCGCCGGTGACGCGGCGGTATTTGTCGGTGCCGATGCCGACGCTGGCGTTATTGAAATTGTCCAGCTGGGCCGACTTGCTGACCAGGTTGATGCCGCCGCCGGCCGAGGAACGTCCGCCGTAGGCCGAGTTCGGACCCTTCACGACTTCGATCTGTTCCAGGTTGAAGATTTCGCGCGACTGCGAACCCGAGTCGCGGATGCCGTCGACATAGGTGTCGGTCTGGGCGTTGTAGCCGCGGATAAAAACGTTGTCGCCCACCGGGTTGCCGCCCTCGCCCGCGCCGATGGTGATGCCCGGCACCGAACGCAGCGCGTCCGTCAGCGAGACGGCTGCCGTTTGCGAGATCACTTCCTGGCCGATGACGGAGACCGACTTCGGCGTATCGAGCAGCGCGGCCGTGAACTTGTCCGAGCTCGACGCGACCGGCGCCTGGACGTCGCGGCGCGCGGTGCCGGTGACTTCGACCTTGGCGACCGGTTGCTCGATCTCCTCGTTGCCGCTGTCGGCATGCGCCAGGGGCGAGGCCAGCGTCGCCAGCACGGCGAGCGCGGAACCGGTCAGCACGGGCGCGGCGGCGCGCGGGTGCTTGCGGCTGCGGATGAAGGAGGTGGCGCTCTGCACTGCTGGGCTTGCTGTCGTGGTCATGGTCATCGCTGGTAAGTTTGCCCCTCCGGTGGCGAAACTGCGTCTGGCGAAACCGGAGAAGAAATGAGAACGATTCGCATTATGATTTCTATTGACGGATTTGGCAAGTATTGATGGGCAGCCCATCGAGGCAATGCACTGCGGCAAGCGCGAGTGTCAGCTGCACACCACATCCGCCGCAAACGCCACCCCGCCGGTTGTGTTCATGGCATGTGGCCGAATCAACTACAATACCGGGGATAAGGGTTTATCATGGCCCCTCGCAGTTCGATCCTGCCCTTTCGATCCTCACCTATTTACAAGAGATTCTTCAGCGCTATGCGTCGTCCCTCCAAAGATCCATCAAATAAACTTTCCGCAGAAAGCCAGCGTCTCTCCAGCATTGCCCAGGCCATCGTGCAGTCTGCCAGCCGCGTCGAAGAACGCAACTGGGAGCGCCAATTGGATACGCAGCTGCAGAAACTGCTCAAGACCAATCACCAGGAAAGCATCGACGCCGCACTCAACGCCCTGTTCAAGGACGACCTTGCCGGCTACGATGTGCTGATGGATGGCGTCGAGGCCGTCAGCGAATCGTCGACGATGGTCGAGCAGGCCAACGATGGCGCCGAGGTCACCTGGCAGGCCTTGCTGGTGGCGGCACCGATCCTGGCCTGGACGCGTTTTTCGATCGGCTCGGGCACGATCCCGGCGGACTTGCTCAGCACGCTGTCCGCACATTTCTCGGCCCACCTGCTGGCCGAAGGCACGCAGATGGCCATGGCGCCGACGCTGTACGCGATCGACCAGTTGCCGCGCACCCATGCCGAAACCTATGCGCTGACCCACAAGCTGGCCCAGGCCGCGCACAAGGGCGCCAGCATCAAGCCGGCGGTCCGCGCGCCGGAAACGGCGCCCTTCCTGGCCGACACCCGCTACCTGCTGGTGACGATCGTGGCCCCGGTCGGCGCCCCGCTGTTCCGCTGGCAGGAAGCGCAGCACCAGATCGATTTCGAAAAGGAACGCGCGAACGCCCTCACCGCCTGGCGCGAGCAGGCGACCGCGAACGTGGCGCGCCTGCTGCCGGGCTGCGGCGTCGAACTGCTGCTGCCGGAAGCGTATTACGTGGCCTGCCGCGAAGCCGACAAGGCGATCCGCCCGATCTCGATCCGCGCCGCCGTGCACTATCTGACCAACACGCTCGACCTGGAAGCTTCGGACCTGCGCGCCGTGATCGCCGGCTTCGGCGAAGAAGCGGCCGATGGCCAGATCGACGAATACCGCGTCGGCTTTACCCTGCGCCAGAGCGCCGAAGTCGTGTACGGCATCGTCTGGCCACTGTATGGCCAGGAAGACGAGGAAGGCACGCCGATGGAGGGACCGGGCGCGGGCGGCTTGCTGCCGGCACCGCTGACCCCGATCAACGAGATCATCGCCCACCTGAACGAAGCGGGCATCACCCACATCAAACGCATCAACGAGCTGTATGTCGCCGAATATTGCGACGACTGCGGCGCGCCGCTGTTCGCCGATCCGACCGGAGAGCTGGTGCATGCCGAGATGCCGGAAGATACGCCCACGGGAACCGAGCACTTCCACTGATCGTGCCTGTCACGCATCCATGAAAAACGGCGCTTCGAGCGCCGTTTTTTTATCGATAGCCGGAGATCACCGTATCGCCGCGATCACCCGCTTGCCGAACTCGGCAACATTGCCGCCATGCCAGCGCCAGACGATCACCAGGTCGTGGTCCGGCGACACCAGGATCGTGTTGCTGCCCGCGCCCAGGGCGGCGAAGGCATTCGTGGGCAGGCCCGGCCGGGTCTTGCCCTTGGTATTGAGCCACCACAGGTAGCCGTAGTCCGGCCCGTGCGCGCTTGGGGTGAGGGCTTCCTTGACATAGCTTGCAGGCACGACCTGGCGGCCGTTCCAGGCGCCGCCGCGCAGCCACAGGTAGCCGAAGCGCGCCATGTCCCAGGAATTGATCCACATGCCGCCGCCCCAGCGCGTGCCGCCGCTCACCGAGGGTACCTGCTTGCCGTTCAGTTCGACATAACTGTTCGTGTAAGGCACCCACTTCCAGGTGGTCGAGGCGCCGATGACGTCCATCACCTGCTCCTGGAACACTTCAGGCAGCGGCTTGTCGAACACGCGCAGCAGCGACAGTGCGAAGCGGTTGATGCGCACGTCGTTGTATTCATAGTAGGTCCCCGGGGCGCCCGGCGTGCGCGGCTTGCGCTCGCCCGCCCCGAACTGCTCCTTGCCGATGAAATCGGCATTCTTGCCCCACATGCTGCCTTGCCACTCGCTTTCCTGCTGCAAGTGGTGTTTCCATGTGATCGGCGCATTCTGGGCCGACGCATAGCCGCCATCGTTCACGCGCCTGGCAACCGGCTCGTCCAGCTTGCCGATGCGTCCGTCGCGCTGGGCCACCCCGGCCAGGGTCGACAGCATGCTTTTCGCAACCGAATAGGTCGGGTCGACAAAGTTCGTATCGCCGAACTCGGCCACGACATAGCCCTTGTAGATGACGACGCCATTCGTGTGCGCGCGGCGCGTCGGCATCGAACCGAGACGGCTGCCGAAGGTCGCTTCCTGGTCGGAAAAGTCGACGGCGCGTTCGGTTTCATGGCCTTGCGCGTACTGGACGGCGGCCGCCAGCGCCGCCGCGTCCATGCCCAGCTCGGCGGGCGCCTTGCGCGCCCATTCTCCGGCCGGCGGGAAATAGTTCACAGGCTGGGCGGCATGGAGGCCGGCGCTTGCCAGCAAGGCTGCAATGCCGAGGAAAAGCGAACTGCGCCGGGTCATGCGGGTCATGCGAGATCCTTCCACGAGGAATACGGGTGGCGAATCAGGTTGGAATTGAAATAGCGGGCGTCGTGCGTGACTTCAGCTCCCAGCCAGTCCGGCCTGTCGAAAGGCTCGTCTTCGCTGGCCAGCTCGATCTCGGCCACGACCAGCCCGGCATTGGCGCCGAGGAATTCGTCGACTTCCCAGATGTGGGCACCGGCATGGATACGTCGGCGAACTTTCTCGATCAGTGGTGGCTGGCACAGCATGTCCAGCAGCTCGGATGCCTCGGCGAGGGGAATCGGATATTCCCATTCGCCGCGTGTGGCGCCCTGGCTCTTGCCTTTGATCGTGAGAAAAGCCTTGTCGCCCTCGATCCGGACGCGCACCACGCGCGCCGGGTCGAGGCTGAGATAGCCCTGGCGCAGCAGCACCGGTTCGCCCAGCTCCCGCCAGCCATCGCTGGCCACCAGGAACTTGCGTTCGATCTCTACGCCCACTGATTAATCCAGCGATTGCAGGATCGGCTGCAGGATCGCCGCACCCAGGGCCGCACTGCGCGCACCGTTCCAGCCGGTGTAGCTGTTGGGCAGGTCGGCATTGTCCTTGAACGGCATCTCCAGCGTCAGCGACAGGCATTTAAACGTGTGGCCGACGTATTTCGAGGCCAGGGTCAGCAGTTCTTCGTTGTACTTGCTGGCCGCATAGCCATACACGTTCTGGAAGTCGGGGCTGGCCGCCATGTACTGGGCCACGAAGGCCTTCTGGCGCGCTTCGCGCTCGGGCGTGAAATCGGCCAGCATTTCGTTGCCGGCCACGAAGTTGTACGGCAGGGCCTCGTCGCCGTGGATGTCGAAGAACATGTCGACACCGGTTTCATGGATCTTGTTCTTCACGCACAGCACTTCCGGGCTGCGCTCCAGGGAAGGCGTCATCCACTCGCGGTTCAGGTTGGCGCCGGCGGCGTTGGTGCGCAGGTTGCCGCGCACCGAGCCGTCCGGATTCATGTTCGGCACGATGTAGAACACGGCGCGCTGCAACAGCTTGCGCGCGATCGGGTTGGCGTCGTCGAGCAATGCATCCATCAAGCCTTCAACAAACCATTCGGCCATCGTTTCGCCCGGGTGCTGGCGCGCGATGACCCAGATCTTTTTCTCGGCGGCCGGATTACCGATCACCACCAGGTTCATGTCGCGGCCGTCGACCGTGGTGCCGATGTCGTGCACGCGCGCGATCGGGTTTTCCGCCACTTCGCCCAGCAGGCGCAGGTGGCGCTCCCAGGTGTAGGGCTCGAAATAGGCGTAGTAGATGCTGTCGAGTTCAGGCGTGTGGTTGACCGTCATGACCTGGCCGTCGAAGCTGGTCGGCACGCGGAACCAGTTCTCGGTGTCATAGCTCGCGGCGACCTGGTAGCCCTCGAAACCCTTCGGATAGGTTGCCTGGCCGGCATTCAGGAAACGGATCGTGCAGGCCTGGCCACGCGCGCCCTGCAGGCGGAAGTGGAACCACTGGTGAATGTCCGCGTTGTTGTCGCGGCGCAGGTTCAGGTCGATCTGTTTCGCGTGCTCCGCGGCGACCACCTCGATGGCGCCGGAATCGAAATGCTGGCTGATTTTGATAGGCATGGCGGATCCTTTGTTGGCCTGTTCGCAAAGTGAAGGATGATGATACCGGATTCAATGCCCGGATTTGACGCCGCACTCCCCTGCGCGGGCAGAGGACACGGGCGTCGCGACGGGGCGCCGCTTACGCGTCGAGGTCGATCAGCTCGCGGCTGTACATGCCCATGATCTGGCGCATCAGCTCGACGTTGCTGCGGTTGAGGACGAGCACCAGGTTCGGCGTCCGGTCGAGGTTGAACGCCATGCGCAGCTTGCCCGGCAGTTCGCGGCAATTGAGCGTCAAGGCGCGCGGATTGTTCGGATTATGCCAGTCCTGCTGGGTGATTTCGGGCGGCGCCGGTGGCGCTTGCAGGTTCGGATCCTGGTTGACCGGCATGTGTTTCAGCAGCCAGAAGACGATCGATGCCGGGATATGCAGGCAGATATCGCCGGCGCCTTGCGTGGAGAACTTGGCGAGCAGCGAATTGCCGACGCGATCGCACGACATGGACATGCTCTTGACTTCACGAATGACCGCTTCTTTCACGACGAGATTCCTCTGGATAGTTAAAAAGGCGCAGCGATTCTACCCCATCCATGTGTGGCTTTGGCAAGAAAACGGGGAGCTTGACGCTCCCCGTGCATATTCGTCCTGACGTCCCGTGCCGGCCACCACCGGCAGCCGGCACGGCGTCGTGGTCTGGCCTTACTCTTTCGAGCTGCGGCCGCCGCTCTTCGAGGAGCTGCGCGAGCTGCTGCCCGAACCGGCGCTTGCCGATTGACGGTTGCCGTGGCTCATGCTGCCGGCGCGGCGTGCTTCCTCGGAGGTGAATTCGTGCGCAGTGCCTTTCTGATGGGCTGCCTTGCCGCCCTGGCTGGCGATTTCGCGCTGGCGCTGTGGATCCATCGATGCGAAACCGCGATTACGGGTGCCGCCAGCACTCTGGCTGTTGGACTGGTTACCGCCTTGCTTGTTGCCTTGGTTACTCGAAGCCATGATCGTGTTCTCCCTGTTCACTTATAAAACCGCCGCGTCCTGCGGCAGGCTTGACCCTCGCCCATCAATTGACGCCGATGAGCGAATGTCGAATTCATAGTAGGCATGCGAATTAGATGAGGGTATAGGACATTTTCAGATGACTTTGTAGGACTACAGGCGACAGAAAATGCACTTACGAAATAGCGTGCTTTTGATCACTTTCCCCATCAGTTATTGTCCTACACACTACCGATGCGTCTTCCTATACTGGAACCGTGCGGAGGCGCGCATGATGGCAGGATAGTCAGCGTCGGCAGGCACCTGTCTGACGCGCCAGGCCAGCAAAATTTGAAAGGAAAAGACATGGATGCGAATCAACGCAGCGAAATGAACAACCAGACGAATAACGGCGGCAACGAGAAGTGGAACAAGAATGCCAAGGGCAAGACCGCGCCCGACGCGCCGCTCGACCATACCTACCCGCAAGGCGCCGCGCAGCAGCAGGGGCGCCAGGGCGTCGACCAGATGAGCACCCAGCAAAGCGGCATGGGTCCGGGACAATTTGCTGAAGACAGCAGCCGCTGGGATTTGCCGGGCGGCTCGATGCAAACCCAGCAGAGCGGCGGCAGCGGCCCGCAGCAGGGCATCACCGACAGCCACCAGCGCCAGATGGAACAGCACTCCGCCGCCTGGGGCGAACTGGAGCAGCCGGTGGGACGCCGTCCGCTTGATTCCGGCACCTCCCTCCTCCATCACGAAGGCCAGCATGCGGGCAACACCCAGGCAGCCGCACGCATGAATCCGCAGGATCCGCGCCAGCCCGAACTGCAGGGCGGCTCGCTCGGCCACCATCATGGCGTGGGGCAATCGATGCAATCGAGCGGGGGCGGACAGAACAGCCAGCGCGCCTCGGGACAATCCGGCTCGCAGGGAGCACAGCAAAGCACCGACCGCGCCGGCTCGCAAACCGGCGAAAACGGTCGTGAGGCGGGCACCGAAGATCCCACCGGAACGCACCAGTCGAACGACACCATCGGCGGTCTCCCGCGCAGCCCTGGCAACTCGGGGCCGACGAGCGAAAACCCGGGCTGGAAGCCGGGCGGCAGCATGAATCAGGACCCGAACGGCGTGCACGAATCGAACGACGCCGCCGGCGGCTATCCGAAGAGCCCGGCCGGTGCAAACCGCCTGGCGGGCGACCGCAAGATGGACGACGACACCGGTTTCTCGCGCGGCTGAGCGCTTTTGTCGGACTAGTCGAAGCAGTCCCGGCGGTGCGCCACGACCGCCGGGCATTCGCACGCCTGCGCCATGCAGGCATTTTTTTGGGCCGCCCGGCCTGCCGACAGCATCTTCGCCGCCAAGTCGGCTATAAGACCATTCCTACACATACTGAGCAATACTTTGCAACGTTTTCCGGCCGGCGGGAGGACCTGCGTCCTGCCCTCTCATCCTTGGCAGACCGGGGCCACGCCGGGTTCCCAAAAATAACGCGACCGTATTTGACCCATCACAGCAATCCCGCCTGACCCGAATCCTGCCACGCCGGTCCAACACCGGAGGTCTTCGGGGACTGGACGATGGAAGCTGTGGACGACACGACAAGTCAGACGCGAATCGGCGCCGAGCTGTGGCAGGTGCTTGCCCGCCATCGCTGGCGCATCGTCGCCGCCGTCGTCCTGCTGCTGGTGGCCAAGCTGGCCACCGTGGCCGTGCCGCTACTGCTCAAGCGCATCATCGACGCCTTCTCGGGCAGCACCCTGCCGGCGCGCCTGCCGCTTTACCTTCTCATTGGCTACGCCCTGCTGCGCTTTTCCTCGACCCTGTTCAACGAATGGCGCGACCTGCTGTTCGTGCGGGTCACCCTGACGGCGGTCTCGGCCTATGCGCAAAAGACCTTTGCCCATCTGCATGCGCTCGGGCCGCGTTTTCACGCCCAACGAAAACTCGGCAGCCTGTTGCCCGACATCGACCGCGGCACCAGCGGCATCGCCTTCCTGCTGGGGGTCGGCCTGTTCACCATCGTGCCGACCATGGTCGAGATCGGCCTGGTGCTGGCCATCATGCTCAACCGCTACGAGGTGGGGTTTGCCGCCATCATCCTGGTGACCTTCCTCGTCTACGCCGGCTTTACCCTGGTGTTCACCGCGCGTCGCGTGGTCTACCAGCGCCGCGTCAACAAGCTCGACTCGCGCGCCAAGGGCCAGCTGGCCGACAGCCTGATCAACTACGACACCGTCAAGTACTTCACCAACGAAGCCTTCGAGGCGCACCGCTTCTCCATCATCATGGACGACTGGCGCGCGGCCGGCGCGGCCAACCAGCGCGCGCTGTTCACGCTGCACGTCGGCCAGAGCGCCCTCATCGCACTGGGCGTGGCCGCCATCATGGTGTTGGCCGGCCAGGCCGTCATGGCGCGCCGCATGAGCGTGGGCGACCTGGTGCTGATCAATGCCTATGCCCTGCAGGTCTGCCTGCCCCTGAACGCCCTCGGCTTCGTTTACCGCGAGGCGCGCGACGCCTGGGTCAATGCCGAGCGCCTGTTCGCGCTGCTGCGCGAGCGTCCCGAAATCCGCGATCCGCCCGATGCGCCGGCGCTGCGCGTCGGCGCGGGCGACATCGTGTTCGAGCATGTCCACTTCCATTACGACCCCGGGCGGCCGGTGCTCGTCGACGTCAACCTGCATATCGCCGCCGGGACCACGGTGGCCGTGGTCGGGCGCAGCGGCTCGGGCAAGTCGACCCTGGCGCACCTGCTGCTGCGCTATTACGACCCGGGAAGCGGGCGCATCCTCATCGACGGCCAGGATATCGGCCAAGTAGCCGCTGCCAGCGTGCGCGCGGCGATCGGCGTCGTGCCGCAGGACACTGCCCTGTTCAACGACACGATCGGCAGCAATATCGCCTACGGCCGGCTCGGCAGTACCCATGGCGAGGTGGTCGCCGCCTGCCGCGCCGCCCAGCTGCACGAACTGATCGCGGCCCTGCCGCTGAAGTACGAGACGCCGGTGGGCGAACGGGGCGTGAACATCTCCGGCGGCGAGAAGCAGCGCATCGCGATCGCGCGCGCCATCCTCAAGGCTCCGCCGATCCTGATTTTCGACGAAGCAACGTCGGCCCTTGATTCAGATTCAGAGCACGCCATCACGCAGGAACTCGACCGTTTGTCGCGCAATCGAACCACTCTCATCATCGCGCACCGCCTCTCGACGGTCGTCAACGCCCACCTGATCGTGGTCATGGACCGGGGCCGCATCGTCGAGCAGGGCAGCCACGCGGAGCTGTTGCGGCGGCGGGGCATGTATGCGCGGCTGTGGCTGTTGCAGCAGCGGATGGACAAGGAAACGCCTCATTAATATTGGAACCGAGACTGGAACCGAGCGGAACTGAGCGGAGCGGATCATGCCAGGAAGGGAGTCAACGACAGCCAGCAGCGCGATCCTCATCTCGGTCGTGGTGCCCACCTGCGGGCGCATGGACTTGCTCGACCGCTGCCTCGACGCGCTCACCCGCCAGAGCCTGCCCGGCAGCGCCTTCGAGGTCATCGTCGTCGACGACGAGCCCAGCCACAATACCCTGCACCTGGTGGCCGGCTGGCGCGCACGCACCCTCGAGCGCGGCCCGCGGCTGGTCTACCTGCCCAATTCCAACACGCACGGCCCGGCCGCCGCACGCAATCTCGGCTGGCGCAGCGCCCGGGCGCCGATCATCGCCTTTACCGGCGAGGACACCGTACCCTCGTGCTCCTGGCTGGCGCAGGGCCTGGCCGCCTTCGGCGACGAGGTCGACGTGCTGTGCGGCCGGCTGGACTTTTCCCCACGTGCGCCCCTGCCCGGGCGCGAGACCGAGGCCCAGCGCGCCGCGCGCCACGCCGCCATCGACGCCTTCTGCGTCGCCAACTGCTTTTGCCGCAAACAGCTGCTCGAGTCGCTCGACGGCTTCGACGAACGCTTCGAGCAGGCCGGCCATTGCGGCGCCGACCTCCACTTCCGCCTGCTGGCGCTGGGCGCGCGCATCGTCAGCGTGCCCGAGGCGCTGGTGGTGCAGCCGGTGCTCCAGGCGCCCTGGGGCGCCAGCCTGGGCCGCACACGCGAGGCCGTGTTCGACGCCCTGCTCTACAAGAAGCACCCGCGGCTGTACCGCGAACGCATCGCCGCCGCGCCGCCCTGGGACCATTATTTCGCCGTGGCCGCGCTCGTCGTCGCGTTCGGCGCCCTGCTCGCCGGCGCGGGCACCCTCGCACTCCTTGCCGGCCTGGCCTGGCTGGCGCTCACGACGCGGCTGTGCCTGCAGCGCCTGCGCGGCACGGCCCACACCGCGTCGCACATCGCCGACGTCGTCCTCACCTCGGCCCTGATACCGCCCTTGTCCGTGTTCTGGCGCCTGGCCGGGGCCATCCGCTACCGCGTCCGTTTCACCTGAGGCTCACATGCGCCGACTCAAGATCCTGACCTGGCATACCCACGGCAGCTACCTGTACTACCTGTCGCAGGTGCCGCACGACTTCTTCGTCCTCTCCAAGCCCGGCCGCCCGCCCGGCTATGGCGGGCGGGCCGGCCACTTTCCCTGGGGCGACAACGTGCACGACCTGCCGGTCGAGGCGGCGCACGCGCAGGAATTCGACTGCATCCTGTTCCAGGACGACCATCAATGGGAAGAAGACCAGTTCCTCTTCCTCACGGCCGCCCAGCGCGCCCTGCCGCGCATCTACCTCGAGCACGATCCGCCGCGCGCCCACCCCACCGATACGCCCCACCTGGTCGACGATCCGAACGTGCTGCTGGTGCACGTCACGCCCTTCAACGCGCTGATGTGGGACAACCGACGCACGCCCACGCGCGTGATCGAGCACGGCGTGCTGGTCCCCGAGTCGGTGCGCTACCTCGGCGCCCTCGAACGCGGCCTGGTCATCAGCAACCACCTCGGCCGGCGCGGCCGGCGCATGGGGCCCGACCTGTTCCTGCAGGCGCGCAGCCAGCTGCCGCTCGACCTGGTCGGCATGGCGGCCGAAGAGCTGGACGGCATCGGCGAAGTGCAGCATGCGCGGCTACCGGGATTTGCCGCGCGCTACCGCTTCCTGTTCAGTCCGATCCGTTACTCCAGCCTGGGCCTCGCCGTCATCGAAGCGATGATGGTCGGCATGTCGGTGGTGGCGCTCTCCACGGCCGAGATGGCAACCGTGATCGACGATGGCGCCAACGGTTTCATCGACACCCGCGTCGAGCGCCTGTTCGACTGCATGCGCGAGCTGCTGCGCAGCCCCTCGCTGGCGCGCGACCTGGGCCAGGCCGCGCGGCGCCGTGCCCAGGAGCGCTTTTCGATCGAGCGCTTCAGCGCCGACTGGGACGCCGCCTTCCGCCACGTTACCGGTACCGCGGGCGGCGGGAGCGTCCCATGAAGTTGAACGAACAGCCCGCAGGCACAAACGTCAGCACCCCGGCCGGCCCCCCGCCGGGACGCATCGCCCTCATCAGCGAGCACGCTTCGCCGCTCGCCGCGCCGGGCAGCGTCGACTGCGGCGGCCAGAACGTCTATGTGGCCAATCTGGCGCGCGAACTGGCGCTGGCAGGCGCCCGCGTCGACGTGTTCACGCGGCGCGACGCGCCCGGCCAGAGTCAGGCGGTGGCACTGTGCGACAAGGTCCGCGTCATCCACGTGCCGGCCGGTCCCGCGCACTATGTGCCGAAGGAGCAGCTGCTGCGCTACATGCCCCATTTCGCCCGCTTCGTGACCCGCTTCGCGCGGCGCCAACCGCAAGCCTACGACATCGCCCACGCGAACTTTTTCATGTCGGGCATGGTCGCCCAGCAGCTCAAGCTGGCGCTCGGCATTCCGTATGTGATCACCTTCCATGCGCTGGGACAGGTGCGCCGCCTGGCCCAGGGCGCGCTCGATGCCTTCCCGCCCGAGCGTACCCGGATCGAGACGGCCCTGATGCGCCAGGCCGACCGCATCATTGCCGAATGCGCACAGGACCGGCTCGACATGGAACAGCTCTACGGGGCCGCGCCCGGCCGGATCACGGTCGCGCCCTGCGGCTTCGATCCCGGCGAGCTGTGGCGGATCCCGCGCGCGGCGGCACGGGCACGCCTTGACCTGGCACCAGGGCGGTTCATCGTGCTCCAGCTCGGGCGCATGGTGCCGCGCAAAGGCGTCGACACCGTGATCCAGGGCCTCGCATTGCTGCGCGAACGGCATGCGGTCGATGCCGAATTGCTCGTCGTCGGCGGCGGCCAGGCGGGCCCCGAGGGCGGCGAAGACCCGGAGCTTGGCCGGCTGCGTGCGCTTGCGCACCAGCTCGGCGTCAGGGACCACGTGCGCTTCGTCGGCCAGCAGCCGCGCGCGGCCCTGCGCCTGTGGTACGGCGCCGCCGACGTCTTCGTCACCACCCCCTGGTATGAGCCCTTCGGCATCACCCCGGTCGAAGCAATGGCCTGCACCCGTCCCGTGATCGGTTCCGAAGTGGGCGGCATCAAGAGCACCGTGGTCGACGGCCTGACCGGCTTCCTGGTTCCCTCGCGCGACCCGCGGGCGCTGGCCGAGCGCCTGGCCATGCTGCACGCCGATCCGGAACGGGCGACGCGCATGGGCGAGGCGGGCCTGCAGCGTGCGTATCGCCACTACACCTGGCGCGCCGTCGCGCAGCAGGCCGCCGCCGTGTATGCGGCAGTACTCGACGAAGTCCGGAGCAACACCGCGTCCGGCATCACCTCTCTCCAGGAGCGAACATGAACCCGTCGCACGATCCACAGCAGAAGGCGCAGCAGAAGGCTCAGCAAGAAGCACAGCAGGCGCAGGGAGCGCCGCAGGTGCGGACAGCGCAGGACGGCAGCACCGGCCTGCGCGGCAAGACCGTCTTCATCACGGGCGCCGCCAGCGGGCTCGGTGCCGCGCTGGCCGAGGTGCTCGCACATGCCGGGGCCGACATCGTCGCCACCGACATCCGCACGGGCGCGCTCGAACCGGCCGCCGCGCGGCTGCGCGCCGGCGGTACGCGCGTGCACACCATCGGCTTCGACGTCGCCGATCCGGATCAGGCGCGGCATGCCGTCGCCGAGGCGGTCGAGGCCATGGGCCGGCTCGATGTCCTGATCAACAACGCCGGTACCGACGTCACCGCGCCGATCGACGAGCTGCGCGAGGAAGACTGGCTGCGCGTCATCGGCACCAACCTGAACGGCCCCTTCCTGCTGTCCAGGCAGGCGGCCGCGCACATGCGCCAGGCGGGCGGCGGCCACATCGTGAACGTGACCTCGACAGCGGCCAAGCGCGCCTGGCCGAACGCGGCGGCCTACCACGCCAGCAAATGGGGCCTGCTCGGCCTGTCGCATGCGCTGCATGCGGAACTGCGCGCGCACGGCATCCGGGTCACCGCCGTGGTGGCCGGCGGCATGCGCACGCCCTTCCTGCTCGACCGTTTTCCCGAACTCGATCCGTCCGCCCTGCAGGACCCGCTGACCGTGGCCGAGGCCATCCGCTCGGTGCTGCTCATGCCGCGCGAGACCGTCATCGCCGAACTGACCGTGCTGCCGATGCGCGAAACGTCCTGGCCCTGACATGAAAGCGATCTTTCTCGACAAGGACGGCACGCTGGTCGACAACGTGCCCTACAACGTGGAACCGCGCCGCATCCGGCTCAGCAGCGGAGCCGGCCCTGCCCTGCGCCTGCTCGCCCGGCTCGACTATCGCTTTTTCGTCGTCAGCAACCAGGGAGGCATTGCCCTGGGGCGCTTCCCGGAAGACGCAATGGGTCTGGTGTCCGACCGCCTGGCCGACCTGCTGTTTCGCGAAAACCTCAGCCTCGACGGCTTTTATTACTGCCCACACGATCCGCGCGGCACGGTCGCGCCCTATTCCATCGCCTGCCATTGCCGCAAGCCCCTCCCCGGCCTGCTGCTCAAGGCGGCCGCCGAGCACGGCATCGACCTGCGCGCTTCCTGGATGATCGGCGACATCCTGCACGATGTCGAGGCGGGCAACCGCGCCGGCTGCCGCACCGTCCTGCTCGACAACGGCAACGAAACCGAATGGCCGCTCGGACCGCGCCGCATCCCCACCCGCATGGCACTCGACCTGTACGCGGCCGCCGTCCTGATCGCCGGCCACGACGACCATGCTTAGGTCCAACACTAAACATTGGAACGACGCGGCCCACCTGCTGTGCGTGCGGCTCGATTCGCTCGGCGACGTGCTGATGTGCACGCCGGCGATGCGCGCCCTGCGCGCGCAATGCCCCGAGCGGCGGCTGACCCTGCTGACTTCGCCGGCCGGTGCCGCGCTTGGCCCGCACCTGCCGGACGTCGACGCCGTGCTCGCCTATGAAGCGCCTTGGATGAAGAGCAGCGCGGCCGATCCGCCGGCGCTGCACCTCGACTGGATCGCCCGGCTGGCCGCGCACCGCTTCGACGGCGCCGTCATTTTTACCTGCTACAGCCAGAGCGCCCTGCCCGCGGCCCTGCTGTGCCAGCTGGCCGGGATTCCCCTGCGCGCGGCCTATTGCCGCGAAAAGCCCTACCAGCTGCTGACCGACTGGATCGCCGACCCCGAACCGGGCGCCATGATGCGCCATGAGGTGCAGCGCCAGCTCGACCTGGTGCGCCACCTCGGCGCCGAGATCGCGGACGAACGGCTGTCCTTCCTTCCCACTGCGCAGGACACGGCTGCCGTGCGTGAGCGCCTGCGCCTGGCCGGCATCGATCCGGGAGAGCGCTGGCTGGCGCTGCATCCCGGCGCCAGCGCCCCGGCAAGGCGCTATCCGCAGCGTCACTGGAAGACCCTGATCCAGAACTTAAGCGAGCGCATCGGCTGTCCGCTGGTGCTGACCGGCGGCGCCCATGAAATGGCGCTGATCGACGCCATCGGCGTCCCGCCCGGCGCCCGCGTCCTGTCGCTGGCGGGCCAGCTCGGCATCGGCGAACTGGGCGCCCTGCTGGCGCAGGCTTCGCTCGTGGTCAGCAACAACACGGGCCCTGCTCACATCGCGGCCGCGGTCGGCACGCCGGTGGTCGACCTGTATGCGCTGACCAATTTGCAGCACACACCCTGGCGCGTGCCCAGCCGCGTGCTGAACCACGACGTCGCCTGCCGCAACTGCCACCGCAGCGTCTGTCCCGAAGGGCATCACGATTGCATGGAAAAACTGGCGCCGAGCGAGGTGGCCGATGCGGTCTGCAGCCTGCTCAGGCAGACCGAGAAATACAGGAACAGGGAGCTGGCGCCAGGGTAACCAAAACGAAAAAGGCCAGTCCGAAGACTGGCCTTTCCGATTGATTCTCTTGGTCGGGGCGAGAGGATTCGAACCTCCGACCCCGTGCACCCCATGCACGTACGCTACCAGGCTGCGCTACGCCCCGACTTAGCCCGCAATTATACCCGAGCCAGAAATTTTGTCAGGTTTTTGTGATGCCAATAGCAAGTTTCCGGCCTGCGCAGGATCCGGATCAAATGGTCCCTATTTCCACTCCCCGCGCAGCACCCGGACCTGCTCGTACAGGTATTCCGGCGTCGCTTCCTGCGGCGCCACCGGCACGCCGACAGCCAGGGCCAGTTTCGAACGCCAGCCGCGCGCGAAGGAGCGCTCGAACAGGTTGCCCGGATCGCGGGTGAACACGCTGCCCCAGAGTCCGCGCAGGGCCATCGGAATCACCGGCACCTTGCTGCGCTCGACGATTTTCGCGACGCCGCCGCGGAATTCGTTGATCTCGCCGGTCGAGGTCAGCTTACCTTCGGGGAAGATGCAGACCAGGTCGCCCTGGTGCAGGGCCTCGGCGATGTCGATGAAGGCGCGCTCCATCAGGAAGGGATCTTCCTTGGCCGGGGCAATCGGGATCGCCTTCGCGGTACGGAAGATCCAGCCCAGCAGCGGCATGTTAAAGATGCGGTGGTCCATCACGAAGCGGATCGGGCGCGGGCTGGCGGCGCCGATGACGATGGCGTCGACATAGCTGACATGGTTGCAGACCAGCACCGCCGGCCCCTCGTCGGGGATGCGCTCGACGTCGACGGTGGCCACGCGGTGGATCGTGTGGATCAGGAGCCAGGCCAGGAAGCGCATCAGGAATTCAGGCACCAGCGAGAAGATGTAGATGGCGACCAGCGCGTTCAGCAGGGCCGTGACGAGGAACATTTGCGGAATCGAGAAGCCCTGCCCCAGCAGGACGATCGCCACCCCGGCGGCCGCGACCATGAACAGCGCGTTCAGGATGTTCATGCCGGCAATCGTGCGCGAAACGTGTTTCGGGTCGCAGCGGGTCTGGATCAGCGCAAACAGCGGCACGATGAAAAAGCCGCCGAACACGCCGATCAGCACCAGGTCGGCCAGGATGCGCAGGCTGCCGGGCAGCGCCAGCAGCGCAAAGGCGTCGACCGTCGCCGTATTCGTGTAGGCCAGGCTGGCGAAATACAGGTCGATGCCGAACAGCGACAGGCCGATCGAACCGAAGGGCACGAGGCCGATCTCGACCTTGCGTCCGGAGAGCTTTTCGCACAGCAGCGAACCGATGCCGATGCCCAGCGAAAACACGGTCAGCAGCAGCACGAAGACGCTGTGGTCGCCGTGCAGGTAATCCTTGGCATACACGGGAAACTGCGACAGCACCAGGGCGCCGTAGAACCAGAACCAGGAATTGCCGAGCATCGACAGGAATACCGTGCGGTTCTGGCTCGAGAAGCGCAGGTTGCGCACCGATTCGGTAAGGAAATTATGGTTGATCTTCAGTTCCGGCGCGGGCGCCTGGGACGCCGGGATGCGCCAGCTGGCCGCCAGGCCCAGCAGCGCCATCAGCAGGCTGGCGCCCGCGACAAGTTCGATGCCGAAGGGTTTGTGGGCGACCAGCAGGGCGCCGGCCACCTCTCCCAGCAGGATGCCCACGAACGTACCCATCTCGATCACGCCATTGCCGCCGACCAGTTCCTCCGGTTTCAGGTGCTGCGGCAGGTAGGCGTATTTCACCGGCCCGAACAGGGTCGAATGCACGCCCATGCCGACCACGGCCGCGATCAGCAGCCACAGGGTATGCGTCATCCAGCCGAGGCAGGCGACCAGCATGATGCCGACCTCGAGCAGCTTGACGAAGCGCGCCAGTTTCCCCTTCTCGACCTTGTCTGCGATCTGGCCGGCGGTGGCGGAAAACAGCACATAGGGCAGGATGAACAGGCCGGGAATCAGGTTGTTCAGCAGGCCCGGAGCAATGGTGGTCCAGGACAGCGCGTCATAGGTCAGGGCCACCAGCAAGGCGGTCTTGAACAGGTTGTCGTTGAAGGCGCCGAGGAACTGGGTCCAGAAAAAAGGCGCGAACCGGCGTTGCGACAACAGGGAAAATTGGCTCGATTGGCTCATGCAAGGTCTCGTTAAGCAGGCGGTGGTGCCAGGCGGTATGTAATCTACAACACCCGGCCGGGCTTGGATATAGCTATTTACCGAGAAGCAATACAGTAGCGATACTAGCCTTCCAGGTATCGCCAGGCGATGCCGTCAGGCCAGCGTATCGATTCTTTTTGATGTCGAGCAAGTGCTTAGCGCAGGCGGTCAAACAGGCGGAACAAGGGCCCGATCGCCAGCACCACCGTCACCATGCGCGTGACGTGGAAGGCGGTAACGATCGGCACGCCCAGGTGCAGCACGCGCGCGGTAAGCGACATCTCGGCGATCCCGCCCGGGGAAGACGCGAGGATGGCGGTACCGGGATGGATGCCGGCCATCTGTGCCAGCGCCAGCGCGAAGCCCGCCGCCAGCAGCAGCATGACGACGGTACAGGCGGCGACGCTGGCCAGGTAGCGCGGCGCGGTGTGGACGAAGGTCCGGGTGAAGCGGGTGCCGAGCGACACGCCGATCAGCAGCTGGCCGCCACGGACCATCCATTCGGGAAGGCGCGACAACTGGATGCCGGAGGCGGTCAACATCATCGCCAGCATCAACGGGCCGATCACCCAGGCGTTCGGTATGCCGAGGCGTTTCAGCAGCAGCGCGCCGATGCTGGTCAGCAGCACCAGCACGGCCAGCCCAGGATAGCTGACCACACTCGCAAGGGGCACGAACAGGTCGTGGCCAGGAGCGTTGCCATGAGTGCTCCACCAGCGCAGCGCGAAGGGAATGGTAACGACCACCATCATGATGCGCAGGCTGTGCGCGGCGGCGACGCGGTCGACCAGTGCGCCGTGGCGTTCGCCCTGCACCGCCATTTCGGACGCGCCGCCGACGGCCATCGCGAAGAAGGCCGTGGTGCCGTCGGTGCCGGAGAGGCGCCGCAGCATCCAGCCGCCGGCCACGCCGAGCAGGATGGCAAAGGCCACGGCGAGCACGATCCAGCCCGCGTAACGGGCCAGCACCGCCAGCACCGGCGCGCTGAAATACAGGCCGAGCGTGGTGCCGATCGCCCACTGCCCGGCTTCGCGCGCCTGCACCGGGGCACCGAGGCGCGCGCCGAGCATGCAGGCACAAGCTGTCGAGAGCAGCGGCCCGATCATCCACGGCAGCGGCGTGTCGAGCCAGAGGCACAACTGCGCAGCCGCCAGCGCCAGCAGCAATGCCGGGCCGAAGCTGCGCCACACCTTCAAGGTCAGAATACCCAGAGCTTCTCCGGCGGCATCTCGAGCCAGTAGGCACCCGGATCGACGCGCTGGCGCGAGTAGGCGCGCACGCTGGTGTCGCCGGCCTTGAACAGGCATTCCCAGCGGTCGCCCAGGTACATGCTCGTCACCAGCGGCAGCTGCACGCCGTTGCCGACGCGCTCGCGGCTGATCTTGACGTCTTCCACCCGGATCAGGGTCGACACGTCGGTGCTCACGTTGGCGCCGCGCGCGCTGCCGTGCAGGTCGATGCCCTCGATCTTGAGCTCCACGCTCCCGCCGTTGCGCTTGATGACCTTGGCCGGCAGGCGGTTGTTACTGCCCATGAATTCGGCGGTGAACAGGGTGTCCGGCGTTTCGTACATGCTCTGCGGCGTGCCTTCCTGCTCGATCCTGCCGTTATTCAGAAGCAGGATGCGGTCGGCAATCGCCATCGCCTCGTTCTGGTCGTGGGTCACCATCAGCGCCGACAGGTTCAGGCGCAGGATCAGCTCGCGCAGGAAGACGCGCGCTTCCTCGCGCAGCTTGGCGTCCAGGTTCGAGAGCGGCTCGTCGAGCAGGATCACCGGCGGGTTGTAGACCAGGGCCCTGGCGATCGCCACGCGCTGCTGCTGGCCGCCCGACAGTTCGTGCGGATAGCGCTTGCCGAGGTGGCCGAGGCCGAGCTGGGTCAGCACTTCGTTCACCTTGGCCTCGATCTCGGCCTTGCCGGTCTTGCGCAGCTTGAGGCCGTAGGCGACGTTGTCGAACACGGTCTTGTGCGGCCACAGCGCATAGGACTGGAACACCAGGCCCAGGTTGCGCTCTTCGGCCGGCTGCTCGTGGTTGCGGGCACCGTCGAACACGCGCCGTTCGCCGATGTCGATCGTGCCCTGGCGCGGGCTTTCCAGGCCGGCGACGGCGCGCAGCAGCGTGGTCTTGCCGCTGCCCGAAGGGCCCAGCAGGGCCACCACTTCGCCGCGTTTCAGGTGCATCGACACCCCCTTCAGGATCGGGTTCGCGCTGGCGCCGCTGCCGTAGTCGAGGTGCAGGTCGTTGACGGTCAAAACGTTCATGGTCATGTCTCGTATATAGTTAATTTTACAACTTAATTGTGCAGCTTGACGCCGAAGCGCAGCGCAATGCCCAGGCCGATCGCGACCAGCGTGATGTTGATGAACGAGAGCGCCGCCACCAGGTCGGTCGAACCGCCGGCCCACAGCGACACCAGCATCGCGCCGATCACTTCGGTGCCCGGCGAGAGCAGGTACACGCCAGTCGAGTATTCGCGTTCGAAGATCAGGAACACCATCAGCCAGCCGCCCAGCACGCCGTACTTGATCAGCGGGAGCGTGACGTCGCGGGTGACGCGGCCGCGGCTGGCGCCGACGGCGCGCGCCGCTTCTTCCAGTTCCGGTCCGACCTGCAGCAGCGCGGTCGAGATCAGGCGCATGCCGTAGGCCAGCCAGACCACCGAGTAGGCCAGCCACAGCGCGAAGATCGTCGAGCGCAATGCGCGCAGTTGCGGAATCAGGTGTTCCGACAGCCAGGCGGCCACCGGGTTGTCCATCATGTGCAGCAGGCCGTCGAGCCAGCTCGGCACGAACAGGAAGACCCACAGGAAGGAGAGGCCGGCCAGCAGGCCCGGAATCGCACGCGGCACCAGCACGCTGTAGTCGAGCAGGCGGGTGATGCCGTCGGGCTTCCTGTGCATGGCCAGCGCGATGGCGGTGTAGCAGACCACGGCCAGCGCGCCGCCGATCACGCCGATCAGCACCGTATTCAGGATGCCGCGCATCAGCGAAGGCTGTTCCCAGATGTCGCGGAAGTGCTGCAGGGTCAGCACATCGGCCAGGTGCACGCCCTCGCCCCAGTACTGGACAAACGAGCGCAGCACGATGCCGGTCAGCGGCAGCACGACCGTGATCGCCACCCAGCTGGCCAGCAGCGCCAGCGCCAGCCACTTCCAGCGGCCCAGGGCCATCGGCTTCTGGCGTGCGCCCTTGCCCTTGATCGAGACGTATTTGTTGGCGGATTTGAGCAGGCGGCGCTGCAGCATCACCAGCGGCATCGTCACCGCCACCAGGCAGACGGCGACGGCGGCCATCAGGTGGTAGGAAGGCGTACCGAGTTTGTTGGTCAGCTTGTACAGGTAGGTCGGCAGCACCAGGTGGCCTTCCGGATCGCCCAGCACCAGCACCAGGCCGAATACTTCGAAGCCGAGGAAGAACACCAGCACGCCGGCATAGGCCAGGGCCGGCATGATCATCGGCAGCGAGACGTTGATCATCACCTGCAGCGGCGAGGCGCCCGAGACGCGCGCCGCTTCCTCGACGTCGGAACCCAGGCTCTTCAGGGCCGAGGAGGCGTAGAGATACACATGCGGCACGTGGGTCAGGCCGGCGATGACGACGATGCTGGCGAAGGAATACACGTTCCAGGGCACGAAGCCGATGAGGTTTTTCATCCAGACCGAATAGAAGCCCACCGGTCCCATCGAGACCACGTAGCCGAAGCCCATCACCATCGGCGAGACGAAGATCGGCACCAGCAGCACGGGCGCGATCCAGCCGCGGCCCGGCAGGTCGGTGCGCACCATCAGGAAGGCGAGGATGCCGCCGAGGGGAACCGCGATCGCGGCCAGGCCGGCAGCCAGGATCAGGCCGTTGCGGAAGGCGACGACGAAGTCGGGATCGTCGAAGATGAAGCGGAACGCGTCCAGGCCCAGCGCTTTATCCGGCATGAAGAAAGGCGCGGTCAGGACGCTCTGGTAGAAAATGAGGAACAGCGGGACGAAGACGGCGATGACGGTCAGCGCGACGACCAGGCCGCGCGGCCAGTTCAGGCGCTTGCCGCGCGCGGCCGGCAATGCGGCGGCGCCGTCCGGGGTCGCTTGGGCGCCGGGCAGGGAGACAGTAGACATGGGAAGATCCGATCAGAGAAGAAACAGGCAAAGCAGAGAATCGGGGAGAAGACGGGCCTCGCGGCCCGCCCTCCCCTTGTATCACTTCTTGCCGGCGGTGTCCTTCCAGTTCTTCAGGAAGGCCATGCGCTTGGCAGGCTCCAGGTATTGCAACACCTGTGGACCGACCGGGATCGGCTTGATGTTCTTCTCGCCAACCTGTTCGATCAGTTCGGTCGAGGTGGTCTCGCCCTTGACGTCGCTGCGGATCGCGAACAGTTTCGAGTCGTTGGCGATGATGGTCTGGCCGCGCTGCGACAGCAGGTAATCCATCCACAGCTTGGCGGCGTTGACGTTCTTCGCGGTCTTGTTGATGAACTGGACGCGCGACATGATCAGCGTGTAGTCCTTCGGCAGCACCACGCCCAGCGACGGGTCGGTCTTGGCGCGCACCAGGGCGTAGGAGCCGAGCACGTTGTAGCCGATCAGGTTTTCACCCGACGAGATCCGCTCGAGCATGGTGCCGGTCGAGGACTGCACGCGCAGTTTCGCGGTGCCGAAGGCCTGCTGCAGGGCCGCGAAGTCCTTGTAGTCCTGTGCGTCCTGGGTCATGAACATGAAGCCGACGCCCGACTTCTCGATGTCGTAGCTGGTGACCTTGTCCTGGAACTTCGGCTGCACGATCAGCTTGGCGAATTCGGCGTGCGTCTTCGGCACTTCAGCCTCGCTCACCAGGCGCTTGTTGTAGACGATCGCGGCCGGCTCGAAGGTGGTGCCGTAGGCCATGTCCTTCCACACCGCCCAGCCCGGGATCTTGCCTGCTTCGACCGAGTGGTAAGGCAGCGCATAGCCGCCGGCGGCCAGCTTGATCTGCAGGTCCATCGCCGAGGACCACAGGACGTCGGCGGTACCGCCGCCGGCCGCCACTTCCGAGATGAAGCGGTTGTAGACTTCGGTCGAGTTCATGTCGTTGTACTCGACGGTGATGCCCGGGTACAGCGCGTTGAAGTCCTTGATCAGGGGCTGCGCAGCCTTGCTGTCGGTCGCGCCGTAGATCACCAGCTTGCCTTCTTTCTTGGCCGCGTCGACGATCTGCTTGTAGGCCGCCGGGTAGCCGGCCGGCATCTGGGCCAGCGCCGGGATGGCGAAGCTGACGGTGGTTGCGGCGATGGCGGCGGCGATCAGGGTTTTCGTGGTTTTCATGTGTGTCTCCTTGGTGGTCTGGTCCGGCTAGCGCACGAGGTGGAATTGCTCGGCTTGCCGGTTATAGTCGGTTACTGCCTGTTTGATGTGTCGTGTCAGGGCGTCGCCGGTCATCGAGAACGGATACAGGCCAGCCTCGGCCCGCAGGCGCGCAAAATCGGGCGCGGCTTCCATGCGTTCGAAAGCGGCCACCCAGCGGCGGTAGTCGGCGTCCGATACGGCCGGCCCCATCCATACGCCGCGGATCAGGGGCCAGACGACGTCGATGCCCTGCTCGCGCGCGGTCGGCACGTCCTTCAGTACGCCGGGCAGGCGCTTCTCGGCCAGCACCGCGAGGATGCGCACGTTCCCGCCTGCGTACAGCCCGGCCTCGGAGGCGTCGCCCGAGACCACCTGCACGAAGCCCGCGCCCATGGCGGTGAAGCTTTCGCCGCCGCCCTCGAGGGCCACGAAGCGCAGCCGCTTCGGGTCGATACCGGCATGCTGCGCCAGCAGCGCCATCTTGACCCAGTCCTGGCTGCCGATGGTGCCCGAAACGGCGATCACCACTTTCTGCGGATCGCTCCGGATGGCGTCGAACAGTTCGCGCAGGGTGTGGTACGGCGAGTCGGCGCGCACGGCGATCATGCCGTAGTCGGCGCCGATGGCGGCGACCCAGCGCACGTCGCCCGCCTTGGCCTTGCCGAACTTGCCCTGCGCGAGATTGAGCAGCGAGCCGCCGGAAAAGGCGACCAGCGTGTCCGGCTCCGCGCGCCGCTGCGACACCAGCGTGTGCCAGGCGACGGCGCCGATTCCGCCCGGCATGTAGCTCAGCCTGACGCGCGGGCCGCCCGCCGTGGCGAGGGCCTTTTGCGCCAGCTTGCAGGTCAGGTCCATCGCCCCGCCCGGTTTCGACGGAACGATGCACTCGGCCTCGAACGCCTGCACCGGGAGGGCACAGGCGGCAAGGATCAGCGTCACGAACGTACGCATCATGGCTGCCTCGGGGCGGCTGGAGGTTTAGAAGCGGTGCTGGATGCCTGCGGTGACGCCGGTCTGCGAGGTGCCGAAACCGGCGTCGTCGCGCGACAGGCCCACCAGCTGGTTGTGCTTGCCGTTCACGTGGGCCGCCGCCAGGTACAGGTCGGTACGCTTGGACAGCGCATACATGCCGCGGGCGACATACATGGTCGGATCGGCGTCGGCATTGGCCGCCACGTTCTTGACGTTGACGTGGTAGACGGCGCCGGTCAGGGTGACCTTGCCGATGGTGTCGACGATGCCGCCCCAGTAGGTGTCGGCGCGCACGTCCGCGGTCGCTGCGCGGCCGGCTTCCAGCTTGTAGCCGCGCATGGCGGCGAAGTACTGGAAGTTGCCTGCCTTGTAGGTGCCGGCGACGTGGAAGACGCGGTTTTCGTCGCGGCGGCCGGTGGCGGCGACCGTGGTGCCGTTGACCTGCTCGAAGGCAGCCATCAGGCCCAGTCCACCGTGGTTCCAGGCCGTTGCGACGGCATATTTGCGCGCGTCGGCGCTGCTGCCCGGCTGTTCGCCCAGGCCGATGGTGGCGCCGTAGCTGAATTCGCCGGTGGTGCCGGAGTATTTGATGAGGTTATCGAAGGCGGTGGTCATGCCGTATTTCGACGGGCCGGTGGCGGCGCCCGAGGTGGCCCACGAGTAGTTCGGTGCAAAGCCCATCGGGTCGTACTTGATGACGAAGTCGTAGACCGTGGTGAACGAACGGCCGATGACGGCGCGGCCGTAGGCGCCTTCGAGGCCGACATAGGCCTGGCGCTTGAACAGCGCGCCGTCGGCGGCGCCGGTGTCCATCAGGATGCCGCCTTCGAGGCCGAAGACGGCCTTGGTGCCGTTACCCAGGTCTTCGCTGCCGCGGAATCCCCAGCGCGAGGTGTTCTTCCCGCCCGAGACCACTTTCACGACGCTGTCGCCGGCGGCGTTGGCGTGGTTCAGGTACTCGACGCCCGCGTCGATCAGGCCATAGACCTGGACGCTGGTTTGGGCGTGGGCGGTGCCACCGAGGGAAAGCGCTGCCAGGACGGCGAGCGAAAGCGCGGATTTTTTCATGCTATCTCCAAGATTGTCGTTATGTTTTTGACCTGCATGTTCACTATATGTGCGCTTTCCTTTCATTTCGCTTTCAACCGGCACCAGCCTGGTGCAATGCGTGGTGCATGTGCGGCGGGATGAGCGAGATGCTGGCCGCCGCGCGCGCTTTGCGCTTACACTTGGCGCCATGCGAATACTGTTAGTTGAAGACCATGTCGAGCTGTCGCACTGGGTATCGAAAGCCCTGCGCGACGCCAACCTCACCGTCGAATGCGCCGCCAACGGCGCCGATGCCGACGCCCTCCTGCACACCCAGGACTATGCGCTGGTGATCCTCGACCTGACCCTGCCGAAGATGGACGGGCTGGACGTGCTGCGCCGCCTGCGCGCACGCGGCGGCGCGCGCGGCAAGACGCCGGTGCTGATCCTGACCGCGCGCGGCGGGCTGGAGGAAAAGGTGCAGGGACTGAACCTGGGCGCGGACGACTACCTGCCCAAGCCCTTCGAACTGGCTGAGCTGGAAGCGCGCGTCAAGGCGCTGCTGCGGCGCAGCGTCGGCAACGAGGCGCTGGTGCACCAGTGCGGTGCGCTCAGCTTCGACACGGTGACGCGCATGTTCACCTATTGCGGCGAGCCGCTGGCGCTGACGCCGCGCGAACACGCGGTGCTGGAAACCCTGATCGCACGCCAGGGTCGCGCGGTGTCGAAGGAAAAGCTGTTCGACGAGGTGTTCGCGCTCGACGACGACGCCAACATCGACGCCATCGAGCTCTACATCCACCGGGTGCGCAAGAAGCTCGACAAGCGGCCGGAGGGCGGCGCCGCGATCGCCACGCTGCGCGGCATCGGCTACCTGCTGCAGCCGAAGAACGCGTCCTGACCCGATGCCGGCGTTCGCGGGTTTGAAACGCTTCGCCGGCGGCCACGCGCCGCTCGGCAGCCTGCGCGGCCAGCTGCTGCGCTGGCTGCTGGTGCCGCTGCTGGCGCTGGTCGCGGTCAACTCGGTCTCGCTCTACCGCGATGCGCTGGAGGCGGCCGACATCGCCTACGACCGCTCACTGCTGGCGTCCACGCGCGCGCTTGCCGAGCGGGTCTCGGTCCGCGACGGCAAGGTGGTGGCCGACGTGCCGTATGTGGCGCTCGACAGCTTCGAGACCGACACCCTGGGCCGCATCTTCTACCGCGTGACGGGCCTGCGCGGCGAGACCGTGTCGGGCTATGCCGATTTGCCGCCGGTGCCGGCGAATGTTCCCCGCTCCGAGCTGTATCCGGCGCTGGTGCGCTTCTACCAGGCCGATTACAACGGCGAGCCGGTGCGCATCGCCGCCCTGCTGCAGCCGGTCTACGACGATTCGATGCGCGGCATCGCGCTGATCCAGGTCGGCGAGACGCTCGACGCGCGGCGCGCGCTGTCGCGCCGCATCCTGCTGAACACCCTGGCGCGCCAGGCGGTGCTGGTGCTGGCGGTGGCGACCCTGGTCTGGTTTGCCGTGCGCCTGGTGCTGCAGCCGCTGATGCGCCTGAAGAACGAGGTCGAGACGCGGCCGCTGTCGGACCTGTCGAACGTCGACCAGGCGCTGGTGCACCGCGAGGTGCGGCCCCTGGTGGACGCGATGAACGGCGCGATGGGACGGCTGCAGCAGCTGATCGCCGGCCAGCGCCGCTTCATCGCCGACGCCTCGCACCAGCTGCGCACCCCGCTCACCGTCCTGAAAACCCAGGCCGAACTGGCGCTGCGCGAGAACGACCCGGTGGCGATGCGCGAGATCGTGCGCTCGATCGCCGCCACCACCGACTCCACCGTGCACCTGGCGAACCGCCTCCTGAGCGTGGCGCGCATCGAGCACGGCGGCGACAGCGCGGCGATGATGCCGGTCGCGCTGCCCGACGTGGTGCGCCAGGTCGGGCTGGAACTGGCCCTGCCGGCGGTGCAGAAATCGATCGACCTCTCGCTCGACGCGCCCGACGAGGCCTGGGTCAAGGGCCAGGCGCTGCTGCTGCACGAACTGGTGAGCAACCTGGTCGACAACGCGATCCGCTACACGCCGGTCGGCGGCACGGTGCTGCTGCGGGTGGCGCCGCAGGAGGATCAGGTGGTGCTGGAAGTGGCCGACAGCGGCCCCGGGGTCCCGGAGGCCGAGCGCGACAAGGTGTTCGCGCCCTTCTACCGCGCTGCGGCGGCGCTGGAAATCAATCCCGGCGGCACCGGACTGGGGCTGGCGATCGTGCGCGACATCGTGGCCCTGCACCGGGGCACGGTCAGCCTGGAGACGGCGGACGGTGGCGGCCTGAAAGTGCTGGTGGCGCTGCCGGCGGCACGTCCCTCGGCGGCCTGAGACGAGCCAGTGTAGCCCGTGAAAAAACTTTTACTCGTCGCCTGCGTAAGTCATTGATTCGTTAAGATTTGGAATCGGGGAAGCCGCTCCTAGTCGCACGAATTCAGGTCCCGGGTCGCGATGGCCAGATGCGTGGCGTCGATAAACTGGACCCCGGAAACCCAGTTCCCTGGCATTCCCTTACTTGGCTTGACGAGGGCTACATACGCGGCCTTCGATTTGAACAGCGCCGTCAGTTCCTGATGGACCGGCATCTTGGCGAAACGGCCGGGGTAATCGGCGGGCGCGATCTCCTCGTAGTCCTTGCGCAGCAGTGCCAACAGGCGGGCATGCGACTCGGGCGTATAGTCCAGCAAATACAGGGCGCTGATCAGGTGATCGTCCGCCGCCAGGGCCTGAAAGCCGAGGGCGGCCGCAGGCAGCTCTCCGGCAAACAGGCACAGCGGGGCGCTCAGCGCGACATGACTGATTGCCTTGGGCTTGCAGCTGTCTTCCTTCGTCTGTTCGAGGACCAGGGGCTGAAAGGACTTGATCAAGGCCAGGGTAGCCGCCCCGTTTTGAAGCTGAAGCAGGTCCTGCGGACAGCTTGGCGCAGCATGGGCACACAGGGCGAATGAAGAGATACTCAAGGTGAGCAGGAAGTGGCGCATCGAACTAGTTTCCTCGTGGAAAGTGACGAGTGTATAGCACCACTTATGCTGCGTCTATTGCAGGATAGCAACGCCATTACGCTACCGGATCAGCTTGACATAGGATCTGCTCCTCTATGGACCGGAAACCTTGCCGATCATCACGGTTGAGACACCGCAAGCGGCCTTGACGCCACACTCCTTGTGCGGCGCAGCGTGAGTAGAATGCCCGGATGAATTCGCCCAAGCTCTCCTCCATCCTGCGCGGCGCACCCGATGCGCTCTACGACGACGTCGAGCACGAGCTGCTCGCCCTCACCACCGCTTCGCTCGACGACGAGGACCGCGTGCCGCCCACCGTCGACGAATTCGCCACCGACTTCCTGCTCGAATGCAGGCAGCCGCCCTGTGCGGGCGGCCCTACCGTTTAACTCAGGGTCTCGAGCCTGATCCGGATCACCTTCCCGACCACCGAAGACAGTGCTTCGATGCGCTCGATGGCCGCATCGACCTTCTTCTCGCGCGTCTGGTGGGTGATCATGATGATGTCGGTGCGTTCGTCGCCGCGGTTACCCTTTTGCAGCACGGCATCGATCGAGATGCCGGCGTCGGCCAGGATGCGGGTCAGGTCGGCCATCACGCCGAGCTGGTCGTTCACATACACGCGCAGGTAGTAGCTGGTCGTGATGTCGGCCATCGGCAGGATGGACACGTCGGTCATCTCGTTCGGCTGGAAGGCCAGGTGCGGCACGCGGCAGTAGGGGTCGACCGTGGCCAGGCGGGTGACGTCGACCAGGTCGGCGATCACCGCGGATGCGGTCGGCTCGGAACCGGCGCCCTTGCCATAGTAGAGGGTCGAGCCGACGGCGTCGGCTTCGACCAGCACCGCGTTCATCGCGCCTTCGACGTTGGCGATCAGGCGGCTGGTCGGAATCAGGGTCGGGTGCACGCGCAGTTCGATGCCTTCGACGCCGTCGACCGTCGAGCGGCGCGTGATGCCGAGCAGCTTGATGCGGTAGCCGAGCTCCTCGGCGTAGCGGATGTCGTCGGCCTGCAGCGCGCTGATCCCCTCGACGTACGCCTTGTCGAACTGCACCGGGATGCCGAAGGCAATCGCCGACATGATCATGAGTTTATGCGCCGCATCCACGCCTTCGATGTCGAAGGTCGGGTCGGCCTCGGCGTAACCGAGTTCCTGCGCCTTTTTCAGCACCTCGGCGAAACCGAGGCCCTTGTCGCGCATCTCGGACAGGATGAAATTGGTGGTGCCGTTGATGATGCCGGCCACCGACTCGATGCGGTTCGCGGTCAGTCCTTCGCGCAGCGCCTTGATGATCGGGACGCCGCCGGCGACGGCCGCCTCGAAGGCCACCATCACGCCCTTGTCCTGGGCGGCGGCGAAAATCTCGTTGCCGTGCAGGGCCAGCAAGGCCTTGTTGGCCGTGACCACGTGCTTGCCGTTGGCAATCGCGCGCAGCACCAGTTCGCGCGGCAAGTCATAGCCGCCGATGAGTTCGACGACGATGTCGACATCCGGGCTGTCGACGACCAGGAAGGGATCGTCGACGATCTGGCAGGCGCCGTTGGTCACACGCGCCGCACGTTCAACGTTGCGGGCGGCAACCATGGTGATTTCGATGCCGCGGCCGGCGCGGCGCCGAATGTCTTCCTGGTTGCGTTGCAGCACGTTGAAGGTGCCGGCACCAACGGTGCCGATGCCGAGGAGGCCAACTTTGATGGGTTTCATGGTCAATCGATGTAAAGGGTTGTCAGCGCGCGTGGCGTCGTCGGTAACCGTCGAGGAAGCGGGCGATACGGCCACAGGCGTCCGTCAGGTCGTCGGAATTGGGCAGGAACACCAGCCGGAAGTGATCCGGCGAATGCCAGTTAAAGCCGGTGCCCTGCACCAGCAAAACCTTTTCCTCGCCCAGCAGTTCGCAAATGAACTGCTGGTCGTCGGCGATCGGATACATCGCCGGGTCCAGGCGCGGGAACATGTACAGCGCCGCTTTTGGCTTGACGCAGGACACCCCCGGAATATCGGTGAGCAGTTTATACGCGAGGTCGCGTTGTTTGAGCAGGCGCCCGCCCGGCCGCACCAGGTCGTCGATGCTCTGGTAGCCGCCGAGCGCGGTCTGGATCGCGAACTGGCCGGGGGCGTTCGCGCACAGGCGCATCGAGGCCAGCATGTTCAGGCCCTCGATATAGTCCTTCGCATGGCGCTTCTCGCCCGAGATCACCATCCAGCCGGCACGGTAGCCGCAGGAACGGTAGTTCTTCGACAGGCCGTTCAGGGTCACGAACAAAACATCATCAGCCAGCGCGGCGATCGAATCGTGCTGGTGGCCGTCGTACAGCACCTTGTCGTAGATTTCGTCGGCGTAGATGATCAGGCTGTGCTGGCGCGCCAGCTCGACGATCTCGAGCAGGATCTCGCGCGGGTACAGGGCGCCGGTCGGGTTGTTCGGGTTGATGACGACGATCGCGCGCGTGTTCGGCGTGATCTTCCTGCGCATGTCGGCGATGTCGGGCATCCAGTCGGCCTGCTCGTCGCAGACGTAGTGCACGGGCGCGCCGCCGGCCAGGCTGACGGCCGCCGTCCACAGCGGATAGTCAGGCGCCGGCACCAGCACTTCGTCGCCATTGTTCAGCAGGCCCTGCATCGCCATCACGATCAGTTCCGAGGCGCCGTTGCCGAGATAGATGTCGTCGATCTTGACGCCGGCAATCTTCTTCTGCTGGGTGTAGTGCATGACCGCCTTGCGCGGCGCGAACATGCCCTTCGAATCGGTATAGCCGGCCGCGCCGTGCATGTTGCGGATCATGTCCTGCATGATCTCGTCCGGCGGATCGAAACCGAACACGGCGAGGTTGCCGATGTTGAGCTTGATGATCTTGTGGCCGTCGTCTTCCATCTGGCGCGCCTGTTCCAGCGCCGGGCCGCGGATTTCGTAGCAGACGTCGTCGAGCTTGTTCGATTTCAGAATCGGTCGCAAATTGTCACCTTTTTTTCAACTACGTTTGCCCGCATGTTGCAGTGCGAAAAATACCATTCTGCCGAAAGCCACCGATTTAAGCAACCTTGGGGCCGCCCGGCAGGCCCTGAGCGCGCGCTCTACTGAATACCGGACGAAAAGCTTACAATGGCAAGCCGTCCCGCCAACAGTCACCGAACGATGAAACTCCATTCCGACAGCACCCAACAATACCAGACCGTCACCGGCTACGATGCCTCGGGCGTGGAAATCAATGCCCAGCGCTTCAACTACAGCCTGCTGGTGATGCCGGAGACCCCGCCCCGCCCGTGGGAAGTCACCCGTTTCGAGGACCTGCAGGCGGCCCATTTCGAGCAGATTGCTGCGGATGCACCGGACGTCGTCATCCTCGGCACCGGCGAGCGCCAGCGCTTCGTGCATCCGCGCCTGATCGCGGCCCTGTCCGCGCGCCACATCGGCGTCGAGTCGATGGACAGCCAGGCCGCCTGCCGCACCTATAACGTGCTGATGGGCGAAGGCCGCAAGGTCACGCTGGCCCTGATCATCGAAGGCGGCACCGCCGCATAATTTCCAAGCGGAAAAGTTTGCTCTATTGAATGGTTGCCTTTCGGCCCCATATTGGTGCAACTATTAACATATCGGCATGGCAGGGTGGCATCCGCCTCGATGGCCGATTATGATGAGAGAGTTGCAGGATGGTGAGTCCGATCCTGCCCTTACCTGTCCAGGAGAATCCCGTGGCCGTCAGCCCCAGCGCAGCAACTGTAGAGAACTTTTCCGCCGCTATGACCGGCGGCCAGACCTTCCAGCTCGGCGGGCGTCCGGCCAGATATACGGTGCTGTATTTCTACCCGAAGGACAATACGCCGGGCTGCACCACCGAGAGCATGGCCTTTCGCGACCATCACGATGCATTCCTGGCCGCCGGCACCGAAGTCTATGGCATCAGCCGCGATTCGCTGCGCTCGCACGAAGGCTTCAAATCCAAGCTGGGCCTGCCTTTCGAACTGATCTCCGATCCCGACGAACTGGTGTGCAACCAGTTCGGCGTCATGAAAAATAAGATGATGTATGGCAAACAAGTGCGGGGAGTCGAGCGCAGTACGTTTGTCGTTGACGCTTCCGGCCGATTGGTGAAAGAATGGCGTGGCGTGAAGGTCAATGATCACGTCGATGAAGTGCTGGAATTTGTGAAGAGCCAGCCTTGAAAAGGGTGGCTCCAGTTAACTAACTTTGCTGGACGAACCCCGTTATTTTGAGTCAACCGTTTTCACCTCAGCATCATTCCAATCCGGCTGCCTGCCACGCCACTACGGCCCTGGCCCCGCAGTTCAATGTAGCTCCCTGTATTCCACTTTATTTCCAAGTTGCATCTCCCGCCCGCCAGCGTGTCCACGACACCTGGCGCAAGGCGTCCTCCACTTTTTTAGATTGAGAACCTGATGCCACTACCAAAAATGCCCACTAAACCGGCCACCCTGCTGCCGGTAAACGAATACCCCAAAGCCCAACCCGGCAAGTCTCCCGTGCGCGCCGTTGCCGCAGCGCCGGTCGAAGCCGATCCCGTCGAAGACCTGATCAGCGGCAAAGCCGTCCCTGCCGCCAAGTCCACCCGCGCCCGCAAGGGCAAGGCCGCGCCGCTGGCCGCGGTGCCCACCCCGCAAGGCGAAACGGCAACCTGGCCGGCGCGCGCCGAGACCGGCACCGTCGCGAAGCTCAAGGAAACCGATATCGCCGAGCCGCATCCAGCCAAGCACAAGCCGGTCGAAGTCAACGTCAAGTCCTCGACCAGCCGCCGCGCCGACAAATCCGGCAGCACCAAGGTGTTCGTGCTCGACACCAACGTCCTGATGCACGACCCGACCAGCCTGTTCCGCTTCGAGGAACACGACGTCTACCTGCCGATGATGACGCTCGAGGAACTCGACGACCATAAAAAAGGCATGTCGGAAGTCGCGCGCAATGCCCGCCAGGTCTCGCGCACCCTGGACGCCCTGATCGCCAACGTCGACGACGACGCGATCGAGACCGGCATCGAACTGGCCAAGCTCGGCAACAAGGATGCAAAAGGCCGCCTGTTCTTCCAGACCAGGCTGCAGAATGGTCCCCTGCTGCCGGAAGGCCTGCCGGTCGGGAAAGCCGACAACCAGATCCTGGGCGTGGTGAAAGCGCTGGCGGCCGAGCAGCCGGAGCGCGCCATCGTGCTGGTGTCGAAAGACATCAACATGCGCATCAAGGCGCGCGCACTGGGCCTGCCGGCCGAGGACTATTTCAACGACCACGTGCTGGAAGACACCGATTTGCTGTACTCGGGCATCGTCCAGCTGCCGGACGATTTCTGGGACAAGCACAGCAAGAACGTGGAATCCTGGCAGGAAAACAAGAACGGCAATTCGACCACGTTCTACCGCGTCAACGGCCCGTTCGTCCCGAGCCTGCTGGTGAACCAGTTCGTCTACCTCGAGCCGACCGGCGCCGGCGAAACCTCGTTCTACGCGCAGGTCAAGGAAATCAACGGCAAGACCGCGGTATTGCAGGTGCTGCGCGATTTCAGCCATGCGAAGAACAGCGTCTGGGGCATCACCGCGCGCAACCGCGAGCAGAACTTCGCGCTGAACCTCCTCATGAATCCGGAGTGCGATTTCGTCACCCTGCTGGGCCAGGCCGGTACCGGTAAAACCCTGCTGGCCCTGGCGGCGGGCCTGGCGCAAGTGCTGGAAACCAAGCTCTACAACGAGATCATCGTCACCCGCGTGACGGTGCCGGTCGGCGAAGACATCGGCTTCCTGCCGGGTACCGAGGAAGAGAAGATGTCGCCGTGGATGGGCGCCTTCGACGACAACCTCGAAGTGCTGAACAAGTCCGACACCGACGCCGGCGACTGGGGCCGTGCGGCGACCCAGGACCTGATCCGCTCGCGCATCAAGATCAAGTCGCTCAACTTCATGCGCGGCCGCACCTTCGTGAACAAGTTCCTGATCATCGACGAGGCGCAGAACCTGACGCCGAAGCAGGTCAAGACCCTGGTCACGCGCGCCGGTCCGGGCACAAAGATCCTGTGTCTGGGTAATATCGCGCAGATCGATACGCCCTACCTGACCGAGGGATCCAGTGGCCTGACCTATGTGGTGGACCGCTTCAAGGGCTGGTCGCATAGCGGTCACGTGACCCTGGCGCGCGGCGAGCGTTCGCGCCTGGCGGATCACGCGAGCGACGTGCTTTAATTTTTTTCGCTTCCTCAAAACCTGCGCGCCGAAAGGCCCGCAGGTTTTTTTACGCCCGCTCGATTCATCGCTGCCCTGGTTTCGACTTGGGACCCCGACGTTACGCATCGGCCAACGATATGAATCCGGTTTCAGGATTTCGGCGCAATCGCCGGCTGGAACTCGCGCTCGCCCACCGGCTGGCGCGCCCCGGCAGGTACCGGCCGCGAAAAGAAGTATCCCTGCCCTTCGTCGCATCCCAGCGTCCTGAGCATCTGCATCTGCCTGCGGTTCTCGACACCCTCCGCCACCACACGCATGCCCAGCGCGTGCGCCATCGCGATCATCGAGGCGATCAGGGTGTCGCCCTCCGGATGCTCGATGCGCAGCACGAAGGCGCGGTCGATCTTGAGGACGTCGAAACGCAGCTTCTGCAGCTGGGACAGCGAGGAGTAGCCGGTGCCGAAGTCGTCGATGCAGAGCTTGATCCCCAGTTCGCGCAGCTGGCGGAACACCGCCACGGAGCCGATCCCCTCCTGCATCATCGACGACTCGGTCACCTCGATTTCCAGCAGGGCCGGGTCGATGCCATGGCGGGCGCTGGCGCTGCGGAACAGCGCCAGGATGTCGGACTGGCTGAACTGGAGCGGCGAGACGTTGACCGATACCGGCACCAGCGCCACCCCCTCGCGCGCCCAGGTTGCCAGCTGGGCGCAGACGCTGTCGAGCACCTGTTCGCCCAGCCGCACGATCAGGCCGGTTTCCTCGGCCAGCCCGATGAAGCGGTCGGGCCCGGTCAGCCCCTTGCCCGGCCGCTCCCAGCGCACCAGCGCCTCCATGCTCGAGGCCGTGCCCTCGGCCAGGTTCACGCGCGGCTGGTAATGCACCACGAACTGGTGCTGGTCGAGCGCGCGGCGCAGTTCCATTTCCGTTTCCAGGCGAGTGCGGATTGCCTCGAAAAAGCGCGATTCGAAGAAGCGGAAACTGCCCTTCCCTTCGGTCTTGACGGAGTACATCGCGATGTCCGCATGCTTGAGCAGGGTTTCGGCATCGTCGCCATGCTCCGGAAACAGGGCGATCCCGATCGAGGCGTTCAGTACATGGGTCGCGTGCTGCAGGTGGAAGCCGTCGCGGAACGATGCGAGCAGCCGGCCGGCGACGTGTTCGACGTCGTCGACGCCGCCCACGTGTTCCAGCACGACCACGAATTCGTCGCCGCCCAGGCGCACCACGTGGTCGCGCGGGCGCACCGCGATTTTCAGGCGCTTGCTGACGGTGCGCAGCAGCTCGTCGCCGGCCGCGTGGCCGAGCGCATCGTTGACGGTTTTAAAACCGTCGAGGTCGATGAACAGCACGGCCAGCCCGCGGGACTCCACCCGGGCCCGCTCGATCGCCTGCGGCAGGTATTGCTGGATCCAGTAGCGGTTCGGCAGGCCGGTCAGCTCGTCCGAATTGCTCCTGCGCTCGAGCTCGGTCATATGGGCCTTGGCCTGGCTGGTGTCGCGCAGGGTGAGCGCAACGTCTTCGCCGGCGCGCACCGCCTTGTGACGGATCCATTGCGCTTGCAGTTGCCGGTCCGGCCCCTGCCTGACCTCGATCTCGCTTTCCTGGCGGCCCGTCTCGAGTGCCTCGCACAGGCGCGCGCAGGCCTCCTCGAAGAGCTCGCCCTGGTAGAACTCCGATAAACGGTGGCCGATCAGTTGGCGCGACGCCTTGCCGAACATGTCGGCCCCGTGCTGGTTGCAGTCGACGATCTGGAAATCACGGACCCTGCCCTGCGGGTCGCGCAGCGGACGGTTGATGAAAAAGCCTTCGCCCGCGTCTTCGGTCGCCAGGCGGTAGCTGGAGCGGATGGTTTCGATCTGGTGCTGCTTCCACTTCGCGTGGGTGTAGAAGCTGGTGCCCAGCAGTGCGGCCAGCATCAGCCAGGCGGTGTTCCACCAGGCACCCAGCAGCTCCTCCTCGCGGTCGTGCCGGAACGCCTCCATGGCCGAGTACTCGTCCACGCCGACGAGTGCGATCAGCCCCAGGTCGGGCATCCGCTCCCAGCCGACGACGCGCGTGCGCCCGTCGGCGAACCAGCGCCGGCCCTCTAGCCGCGCCACGCCGCGCGCGGTATCGGAAGGCACAGGCGCCAGCAGGAAGGGCTTGTGGAAGGAGTGGACGACGCTGCCGCTACGGCTGGCCCGCATCACGCCATCATTGCCGAGCAGGCCGACGAAGCCGTAGCCGCGCAGGATGGGCTCGGCGTAGTGCTGGGTGAAGAAGGACGGCAGCACCGAGAGGAGCACGATGCCGTCGAAGCGTCCGTCAGGCGCGAGCAGCCGGCGCGAGAACGCGATGACCTCCTGCGGCGCGAGCCGGCTGTCGATCGGTGGGCCGACGTACAGGCGATCGGTGGTTGCGTGCTGCTGCGTGGTGAAATACGGCCTGTCGCCCACATAGGTGCCTGGCGCAGCCGGGTCCGAGCTGGTCAGTACAATCCCGTCGCGGACGATCAGTCCGACCGCGCCGATATATTGCTTCGAAAAGATGCCGGCCTCGATCGTGCCGGCCAGGTCGACACGATAGCCCGAGACGGCCCAGTCGTGGCGCAGCAGCAACAAGACGCGGTCGGTGTCGCCGATCGAGCGCCGCGTGCGGATCGCATAGCTGCGCGTGTAGGCGTCGACCTGCTGCGCCAGCTCGGCCTGGCGGTCACGCCGCTCGCCCTCGAGGTCGGACAGCACCCAGGCCCACAACGCGGCGCCGGCCGCGAGCGCGATCGCGGGCCACAACAGCACCAGCAAGAGCCGCCCGCGCAGGAAGGCGAGAAAGGGGCGCAGCGAGCCGAGCGCACCCGAACCGGCCGGGGTGGAGGACGGCGATGCCTTGTCGATACGCGATTCGATCCGAGCCATGTACGCTCCAGCGCGGCGTGTCGGCCGCGGACAGGATCAAAGAGTATCAGAGACGCGGCCGCCCATGCAGCGTGCATGAAAAAAGCCCGGCAGTGCCGGGCTTCGTCGCAAGCGAATGCGCAATTACATGATCTTGGTACCGATCCACCAGGCGACTGCGGACATGAAGGCGGCCGCCGGAATCGTGAACACCCAGGCCCAGACGATGCTGCCGGCCACGCCCCAGCGCACGGCCGAGGCCTTTTGCGCGGAACCCACGCCGACGATGGCGCCGGTGATGGTGTGCGTGGTCGAGACCGGGACGCCCCAGAAGCTCGCCATCAGCAGCGTCATCGCGCCGCCGGTTTCGGCGCAGAAGCCGCCGACCGGTTTCAGCTTGGTGATCTTCTGGCCCATGGTTTTCACGATGCGCCAGCCGCCGAACAGCGTTCCGAAGCTGATCGCCGCATAGCAGGAGATGATGACCCAGGCCGGCGGATGGGCGTCGTTGACGCTGACGTAGCCGGCGGCGATCAGCAGCATCCAGATGATGCCCATCGTCTTTTGCGCGTCATTGCCGCCGTGGCCGAGCGAGTAGCCGGCGGCGGAAATCAGCTGCAGGCGGCGGAACCAGACGTCGACTTTGCGCGGCGTCGATTTCACGAAGATCCACGAGACCAGCAGCATCATGATCGAGCCGAGGATGAAGCCGAGCAGCGGTGCGACGACGATGAACACCACGGTCTTGATCAGGCCCGCCGAGACCAGCGCGCCGGTGCCGGTCTTGGCCACCGCGGCGCCGACCAGGCCGCCGATCAGGGCGTGCGAGGAGGAGGACGGGATACCGTAATACCAGGTGATGACGTTCCAGACGATGGCCCCGACGAGTGCGCCGAAGATCACGTAATGGTCGACGATGCTGGGGTCGATGATGCCCTTGCCGATGGTTTGCGCCACCTTCATGTTGACGACGAAAATCGCCACGAAGTTGAAGAAGGCTGCCATCGCCACGGCCGACTGCGGTTTCAGCACGCCGGTCGACACGACGGTCGCGATCGCGTTCGCCGAATCGTGGAAACCGTTCATGAAGTCGAAAACCAGTGCGAGCAGCACCAGCAAACCCAGCACGTAAATGCTGATGTGAAGAGAATTCATAGTTATTCTTCTTGTACGAGCGCGTTACGCGTTTTCGACGATGATGCCTTCGATGATGTTCGCCACGTCTTCGCAGCGGTCGGTGACGGTCTCGAGGATCTCGTAGATCGCCTTCATCTTGATCAGGTTGCGCACGTCCGGCTCGTCGCGGAACAGTTTGCTCATGGCGGCGCGCATCACGTGGTCGGCGTCCGATTCGAGACGGTCGATCTCTTCGCAGATGGCGACGATCTTCTGGGCATTGCCCATGTCGTGCAGCAGGCCGACGGCTTGCTGGACCTTCTCGCAGCAGGCCAGGCACAGCTCGGCCAGGCGCTTCGCTTCCGGGGTGACGGCGTGCAGGTCGTACAGGGAGACGGTCTGGGCCGCGTCTTCCATCATGTCGAGGATGTCATCCATGCGCGTGATGAGCTTGTGGATGTCGTCGCGGTCGATCGGGGTGATGAAGGTCTTGTGCAGCAGGTCGACGGTGGCGTAGGTAACTTTGTCCGCCTGCTTTTCGATGCTCTCGACGGCATGCGTGCGGTTTTCCAGGTCGT
This sequence comes from Massilia sp. LXY-5, assembly GCF_059801075.1. Lineage (NCBI taxonomy): Bacteria > Pseudomonadati > Pseudomonadota > Betaproteobacteria > Burkholderiales > Oxalobacteraceae > Massilia > Massilia sp. LXY-5. Next base: position 369,274 of record NZ_JBNNEH010000002.1, on the reverse strand, counting down.
CGAAGTTGGCCATCAGGCCGACCATCTCGTGCGCACCCTTCACGCACAGCGCAGCGTGCTGGTTAAACAAATCAAAAAACTTGCCCTCGGTGGGCATGAGGCGTCCAAACATTAAAGGTTCTCCGTGTAAAAACTCTTGGGACTGCGAGGAACCGCCGCGGGCCTATTCGCACGCGCCGGCAACGCAATATCGGCTTAATCGCCCTGGTAGACGGCGAGGTTACCGCTGTAGTTACCAAACTTGGTGTACTGGCCGATCCAGGTCAGGCGGATCGCGCCGATCGGACCGTTACGCTGCTTGCCGATGATGATCTCGGCGGTACCTTTATCGGGCGAGTCGGGATTGTAGACCTCGTCGCGATACAGGAAGATGATCACGTCCGCATCCTGCTCGATTGCGCCCGATTCGCGCAAGTCGGACATCACGGGACGCTTGTTGGGGCGCTGTTCCAGCGAGCGGTTCAGCTGCGACAGCGCGATGACGGGACAATGCAGTTCTTTCGCCAGGCCCTTCAGGGAACGCGAGATCTCCGAGATCTCGGCCGCCCGGTTGTCGCCCGGCTGGCTGCCCTGCATCAGCTGCAGGTAGTCGACGATGATCAGGCCGAGCTTGCCACACTGACGGGCAAGGCGGCGCGCGCGTGCGCGCATCTCGATCGGGTTCAGCGCCGGCGTCTCGTCGATATACAGCTGGGCGTCGTTCATCTTCTGGATGGCGTGCGTCAGGCGCGGCCAATCCTCGTCGTTCAGGCGGCCGGTACGCAGGCGGTGCTGGTCGAGCTGGCCGACCGAACCGAGCATACGCATGGCCAGCTGGGCGCCGCCCATTTCCATCGAGAACACGGCCACCGGCAGGCCCGCTTCGATCGCGACGTTCTCGCCGATGTTCACGGAGAAGGCGGTCTTGCCCATCGATGGACGGCCGGCCACGATGACGAGGTCGCCCGGCTGCAGGCCCGAGGTCATGCGGTCGAGGTCGATGAAGCCGGTCGGCACGCCGGTGATCTCGCCCTGGTTTTCGCGCGAATACAGTTCGTCGATGCGCTCGACCACCTGGGTCAGCAGCGGCTGGATCGGATTCCAGCCCTGGGCCCCCCGGGCGCCGGACTCGGCAATGGCGAAAATCTTCGATTCCGCCTCGTCAAGCATCTGCTTGACTTCCTTGCCTTGCGGATTGAACGCATTGCCGGAAATTTCGTCGGCGACCGTGATCAGTTTGCGCAGGATGCCGCGGTCGCGCACGATCTCGGCGTAGCGGCGGATGTTGGCGGCGGAGGGCGTGTTCTGCGCCATCGCATTCAGGTATTGCAGGCCGCCCACGTCCTCGGCCTTGCCGAGCGAGACCATGGCCTCGTAGACGGTGATCACGTCGGCCGGCTTGCCGCTGTTAATCAGGCGCACCATCTGTTCGAAGATGATGCGGTGGTCATAGCGGTAAAAGTCGTCCGCGTGCATGAAGTCGGCAATGCGGTCCCAGGCCGCATTGTCGCGCAGCAGGCCGCCGATGACGGACTGCTCTGCTTCGATGGAATGCGGGGGAATGCGCAGCGATTCGATCTGCGGATCTGCGGGGGTATTCATGGCGGGCATTATACCTCCTCCGTCATACCGCTGAAATAATTGGGGAGAATCTGGCAATAAAAAAGCCGGGCAAGCCCGGCTTTTTCTTTTAAACAACAGCGTGCTGCGTGCTGTGCTTAGGCAGCTTCGCCCACGACAGCGATCGTGATTTCCACGACGACGTCGGTGTGCAGCGCGACGGCAACCGGGTGCTCGCCGGTGGTCTTCAGCGGGCCGGTCGGCAGGCGCACTTGCGCCTTTTCGACTGCGAAACCTTGCTTGCTCAGGGCTTCGGCGATGTCGAAGTTGGTGACCGAACCGAACAGACGACCGTCGACGCCGGCTTTCTGGGCGATGCTGATGGTCATGCCGTTCAGCTTTTCGCCTTGGGCTTGCGAAGCGTTCAGCTTTTCAGCAGCAGCTTTTTCCAGCTCGGCGCGCTTGGCTTCGAACTCGGCCTTGGCCGATTCGGTGGCGCGGCGGGCCATCTTTTGCGGGATCAGGAAGTTACGTGCGTAACCGTCCTTGACCTTGACCACGTCGCCCAGGTTGCCGACGTTAACAACTTTTTCCAAAAGGATAACTTGCATATTTTTCTCCAGGATATTCTGATCTGTACGACGGGATTAACCGTGGTGCAGGTCGGTGTACGGCAGCAGCGCGAGGTAGCGTGCGCGCTTGATCGCGGTGTCGACCTGGCGCTGGTAGTGCGCCTTGGTGCCGGTCAGACGTGCAGGCATGATCTTGCCGTTTTCCTGGACGAAGTCCTTCAGGGTGTCGACGTCTTTGTAATCGACCTGTTCCACGTTTGCAGCGGTGAAGCGGCAGAACTTCTTGCGCTTGAACAGCGGGTTCTGCTGTTTGCGCTTGAGTTTTTCTTTGGCTTTGTTTTTGTCGAACTTTTTACCGAATGCCATTTGAGGCTCCTGTATCTAAATGGTGGCCGCTAGTCTTAAGCGGCGGCACTAAAATCAATGATGTGAAACACCAGGGCTTTACTGTTGCGATTCTTCCTGGCCAAAAATCCCGTGAACTGGTGTGCGGCGCCCAGTTCTGCGCTGGCGAAGCGGCCCGAAATTTCTCCCGCGGCGAACGCGGCAATTTCGAACTCGACCAGCCTGTCCACCCCTGCCTCGACCTGCTGCGAACTGTGCATCAGGATTGCCGAGACGACCGGCACGCCGGCGGGGGTATAGCGCAGTACGTCGCGTTCAGCAATCGTCGCGACGACTTGTAACTGGTTCACTGCGAGTTCACGATTCCTGGCAAGAAAAATTTAGGCAGCAGCTGGGGCCGGGGCTGCAGCGGCCGCTGGGGCTTCTGCGCGGTGGCTCTTGGCTGCGTCTTCGCGCTGGACCGACTTCATCATTGGCGATGGAGCGGTTTCAGCTTTCTTCATCTTCACGGTCAGGTGACGCAGCACGGCATCATTGAACTTGAATGCGGTTTCCAGCTCGACCAGGGTCTCGTTGTCGCACTCGATGTTCATGCAGATGTAGTGTGCCTTCGGCAGCTTCTGGATCTGGTAAGCCATCTGACGACGGCCCCAGTCTTCGACGCGATGGATGTTACCGCCGCGTGCGGTGACGCTGGCCTTGTAACGCTCGATCATCGCCGGGACTTGCTCGCTTTGGTCCGGGTGGACGATAAAAACGATTTCATAATGACGCATGCAACACTCCTTGAGGACGTTTAAACAAATGCCCACCTCGGCGTCAAGACGAGTGTGGGAAGGGAAAGCCGGCAATTATAACGCGGATGGCATGAAGGCGCAATCTCCCGCCGGCGTCGCCCCGGCGCGACACCTTGCTCGACAGGAAATGTTAAAAAATGAGGATTTCCCTTGCATTCGCCGAAATACTGTACAAAAATACAGTCTGAATCATTAACCTGTGGCAGATCCATGCTCAAGCTCACTGCAAGGCAACAACAGATCCTTGAACTGATCAAGGAAGCGATCGACAACACCGGCTTCCCGCCGACCCGTGCCGAGATCGCGAAAGAATTGGGCTTCAAATCGGCCAACGCCGCTGAAGAACACCTGCAGGCCCTGGCCCGCAAAGGCGCGATCGAGATCGTCTCGGGCACCTCGCGCGGCATCCGCCTGATCGGCGCTTCCCTGCCCGATCCGGTGCCGACCGTACCGGCCGCCCTGCTGATGTCGCTGCCGCTGGTCGGCCGCGTCGCTGCGGGCTCGCCGATCCTGGCACAGGAACACGTCGAAGCCACTTACAACGTCGACCCCGCCATGTTCGGCGCGCGTCCCGATTTCCTGCTGAAGGTGCGCGGCTGGTCGATGCGCGACGCCGGCATCATGGATGGCGATTTCCTCGCCGTCAAAAAGATCGACAGCGCCAAGAACGGCCAGATCGTCGTGGCCCGCATCGGCGAAGACGTCACCGTCAAGCGCTACCGCAAGACCGGCGAGACCATCGAACTGCTGCCGGAAAATCCGGACTTCAAGGTCATCCGCGTGGAGCCGGGCGACGATTTCGCGCTCGAGGGCCTGGCGGTGGGATTGATGCGCAGCTGGCATTAAGCGCGGCTGGGTATGAAAAAGCCGCTGACGCGGCTTTTTTAACGTCGGCGTTATTTGTTGGCCTGGCTATAGTTGTGCTTTCGCGCCTCGATGTCGCGCGCGCGCTCGGCCGAAGGACCGCCCTCGATGATGGCGTTGTGCTCCTTCACATAGGCCCCTGTCGCGCTGCGCCAGGCTGCGACATCGGCCAGCACCAGCTTGGCCGCGACTTTCGCCTCTTCCGACAGGTTCTCCTGCACCTGGGTAAGATGGGTTTGCGCGCGCTCCGTCTCGGCGGCATTCATCAGCTTCACGATGTCTGCCGGAATGCGCTTTACCAGCGGCGAGGCTGCATTCAGGTTTTCCACGAAACCGTTGTAGCAGCTCTGCCAGCTTGCAATGGCTGCCGATACGCGATCGATCTCGTCGCTCTGCTTCGATATCGCGGGAATGCGCGGTGCGGGACAAGCATATTTCCCGGTTTTCAAGTCGCTACCGTCGTAGCCGCTTAACCAATAATCGATGTCGGCCCGCCGTTCCGTGCGCTGTTGCATGACGACGAGCGAGCTGGCCGCCACCGCATTGCCTTTCGCAGCGGCTTTACGGAACCATGCCTGGGCCTTGGCCTCATCCACGACGCCGGCTTCGCCGTACCAGTACATCTGGCCCAGGTGTTGCTGTGCATCGGCATTGCCGGCATTTGCCAGCCTGGTGTACAAGGTCAGGGCTTCCGTATAGCGCTTCTGCTCGAACAGCGTGTTGGCGGAAGCGAGATCGTTGGCGGCAGCAGCGGGAAGGCTGACAAACAGGAAGGCAGCGTACAGAAGTTTTTTCATGGCGGTAACGAAATGAGCAGGGCCCATCATACTGCGAGAAGGGCCGCCACTCAAAGGATCACTTGCCGGTCGTGATGCGCGTGTTCGTGCTTCCATGCAAACGCATCTCGTTGTCGCGCACGTTCCGAATCGTGTCCAGTTCCAGCTGACGCTTGCGCCGCAGGTTCTCCTCTTTCACGAATGCCTGGGTCGACTTCTCCCAGGCGTCGCGCTGGGCTAACGTCGCGTCGGCTTGTGTTTGGGCATCGAGGATGATCTTGCGGTAGGTCGGCTCGATATGGGCACGCACGCGCTCGAACTCCGCGGGGCTCATCATGTCGAGGACGTCTTGCGGGATCACTTTGCCCGGTGGCATCGCGGAATTGAAGTTACTGACGAAGCCGTTGTAGCAGGTCTGCCATGTTGCAACAGCTGCGCGGGTGGCCTCGATCTCCTCATTGGTCTTCGACAGGACGGGAATCGCCGGCGCTGGGCAGGCGAATTTTCCCGAGCGTAGCTCTTCACCACGATATTCGCTCATCCAGTAAGCGATTTCCTTCTCGCGGGTCTTGCGCCGTTCGAGGATAGCCAGCGATTCCTTTGCGTCGGGGACGCCTGCCGCCGCGGCTTTGCCGATCCATTCGCGGGCAGCGTTCAGATCTTGCGCCGTACCGTCGCCATACCAGTACATCTCGCCAAGGCGGAATTGGGCTTCGGAATTACCGGCGCGCGCGGCCTTGGTAAACAGCGGCAGGGCCTTCGCATAATCCTTGGCTGCCAGCAGGCGATTCGCGTCAGCGAGATCGTCTGCGCTTGCACTAAGGCACACGAAAAGTAAGGAGAGTACATAACGGCGCATGGAATCGTCCTGTCGGAAATATTGTAGGCCGATCATAAAACCGTAATGTTTTAAAGGCAACGCATTCTGCGTGCACATGCGTTGCATTTTTACATCATACGTCCAGTGCGACGCGGAAATCCTCCAGCAAATCGTCGGCATCCTCGATGCCCACCGATACCCGGATCAGCGACTCGGCAATGCCCATGCTGGCACGGCGCTCGGCACCCATCTCGAAGAAAATCGTGTGCGCGACCGGAATCACCAGCGTGCGCGTGTCGCCGAGGTTGCTTGCGGGGATCGCCAGGTTCAGGCGGTTCAGGTAATCGAAAGGATCGATATCCGCGCGCAGCTCGAAGCTGAGCAGCGATCCGGCGGCGCGGAACAGCTCGGTGCTGAGGCCGTGTTGCGGATGCGAGGGCAGGCCCGGATAGTGGACGGCCGAGACCCGTTCATCGGCTTCGAGCATCTGCGCCAGCGCCAGCGCATTCGCGCAGGTGCGCTCCATGCGCAAGGCCAGCGTTTCCGCGCCGACCGCGATGTGGTGCGCCGCTTCCGGCCCGAGGGCGGCGCCGAAATCGCGCAGGGCCTTCGCGCGCAGCTGGGCCATGCCCTGGGCGGCGGGCGGCTGCTTGCGGAAATTCGCCGCGATATTCGGGAAGGCGCTCCAGTCGAACAGGCCGGTGTCGGTCAGCGCGCCGCCGAGCGCGATGCCATGGCCGGCGATCGACTTGGTCAGCGAATTGACGACCAGCCCCGCCCCCACCGCTTTCGGGCGGAACAAATACGGCGTGGTCATGGTGTTGTCGACCACGTACAGGATGCCGCGCGCGCGGCACAGCTCGCCGATACGGGCCAGGTCCGCCACCTGGGTACGCGGATTGGCGATGGTCTCGACGAACACCAGGCGCGTATTTTCCTTCAGCACCGCCTCGACATTGGCCACATCGGTCGCGTCGACGAAATCGACCGCGACGCCCTGCCCCGCGACCGTCTGCCACAGGCTGTTGGTGTTCCCGAACAGGAAGCTCGACGAGACGATGTGGTCGCCTTCTTTCAGCAGCGCCTGGAACAGCGCGCCGATGGCCGCCATGCCGGTGCCGAAGCACAGCGACGACACCCCGTCTTCCATCTTCGTGATCTTGTCTTCCAGCGCGGACACCGTCGGGTTGCCCTGGCGACCGTAGCGGAAGCCCGGCTCCTTGCCCTGGAATACGGACGCCAGCTGGCGCGCATCGTTATAGCCGAATGCGACCGAGGTGTGGATGGGTTTGTGCAGCGAGCCCTGCTCGATCGCCTTGCGGCGGTCGTTGTGCAGGATCGTGGTCGTGAAACCGTAGTGTTTTTTTTCGCTCATGGCAGTGCAGGTGAATTATTCGGCGGGGACCGCTGGATTCAGGTTCAGCTGGGTACGCACCACGTCTTCCTGCGAGACACCCTTGCCGCCGTTATGGCGCGCAGTCTCCAGGTTGTCGAGGTAGGCCGGGGTCACGTCGCCGGTCACGTAGACGCCGTCGAAGCACGAGGCCTCGAAATTGGTCAGCGCCGGATTCACGTCCGAGATCGACCGCTTCAGGGCATCGATATCCTGGTAGACCAGGCGGTCGGCGGTGATCTCCTCGCACACTTCCTCGACGGTGCGGCCGTAGGCGATCAGCTCGTCGCGGGTCGGCATGTCGATGCCGTAGACGTTCGGGAACAGCACCGGCGGCGCGGCCGAAGCGAAGAACACTTTGCGGGCGCCCGCTTCGCGCGCCATCTGCACGATCTCGCGGCTGGTGGTGCCGCGCACGATCGAGTCGTCGACCAGCAGCACGTTCTTGCCCTTGAACTCGGAGCCGATGGCGTTCAGTTTCTGGCGCACGGATTTCTTGCGCATCCCTTGCCCAGGCATGATGAAGGTACGGCCGATGTAGCGGTTTTTAATGAAACCTTCGCGGTATTCGACGCCGAGCTTCAGGGCCAGCTGGATCGCCGCCGGACGCGAGGAATCGGGAATCGGCATCACGACGTCGATGTCCTCGACCGGGATCTCCTTGCGGATCTTGTCGGCCAGGTATTCGCCCATCTTCAGGCGGGTGGCGTAGACCGAGGCACCGTCGATCACCGAATCCGGACGTGCCAGGTAGACGTACTCGAAGGCGCAGGGATTGAGCGACGGGTTTTCGGCGCACTGGCGCTCATGCAACAAGCCATCCTCGCCGATGAACACGGCTTCACCCGGGGCGATGTCGCGAACGAAGCGGAAACCGATGCCCTCCAGCGCCACCGATTCGCTGGCAACCATGTATTCGGTGCCGTTCTCGCCCTCGTTCATGCCCAGGCACAGCGGACGGATGCCGTACGGGTCGCGGAAGGCGAGCATGCCGTGGCCGGCGATCTGGGCCACGACGGCATAAGCGCCGCGCACGCGGCGGTGCACAACCCCCACCGCCTTGAACACGGCTTCGGCGTCGAGCGAATAGCCGTTGGCCGCTTCCTGGATCTCGTGGGCCAGCACGTTGAGCAGCACTTCCGAGTCGGAATTGGTATTGATGTGGCGGCGGTCGTTGCGGAACAGCGCCTCCTTCAGCTCGGCCTGGTTGGTCAGGTTGCCGTTGTGGGCCAGGGTGATGCCGAAGGGCGCGTTCACGTAGAAGGGCTGGGCTTCTTCCTCGCTCGACGAGCCGGCGGTCGGGTAGCGGCAGTGGCCGATACCGGTATTGCCCTGCAGCGAACGCATGTTACGGGTGCGGAACACGTCGCGCACGAGGCCATTCGCCTTGTACATCGAGAACATGCTGCTGTGATTGGTTGCAATGCCCGCCGCGTCCTGGCCGCGGTGCTGCAACAGCAGCAATGCGTCATACAACAACTGGTTGACGGGGGTTTGCGAGACGACGCCGACGATGCCACACATGGTGCGCTCCTAAGAACTGAATGCTGTTACGGAAGAATGCAAAACGAAGATTTCAAAACGACTGTTCAAAAATTCAGGTGCTGCGCCAGCGCAGCGGGGAGAAAGGGCTTGACGGTGCGCGCGCCGGCTTCGGCCAGGGGGGACAACAGCGCGTCTTTCCAGAATGTTTGTTGGGGAATGGCGGTCATGGAACACAATATGACGGCGGCCAGCACGATTACAATCCCGCGCGCCAGGCCGAACAGGCCGCCGAGGCCGCGGTCCGCCAGGCTCAGGCCGGCGGCGTCGATCAGCGCGCCGATGGCCAGGGACAGCAGGCCCATCAGGATGCGCACGCCCAGGAACAGGGCCACGAAGGCCACGATGAGGCGCGCCGTATCGCCCGGTATCATACCCGGCAACAGCGTCGCGAGGCGCGCGCCATACGCATTGGCCACGACAAAGGCGACGATCCAGCCCGTCAGGGACAGGATTTCTTTCACTAGACCACGCATGGTGCTGATCACGACCGAGGCTAGCAGCACGAACAAGACCAGGTAATCGAAAATCGTCACAGTCGGCAAGTGCGGGCCACGCGCATCAGATCGGTACCAGGAAACCGCCCAGGCCCAGCGAGCCCAGCTTTGCCTTGGTCCTGTCGGCCTCTTCGCGGCTGCCGAATGGACCGACTTGCACCTTGATCAGGGCGCCGGACTTTTTGGTAAACGAGCTGATGCCGCCGGAACGCAGGCGGGCCTGCAGTTCGTCGACCTTTTCCTGGGTCCCCAGGGCCGCCACCTGCACCACGAAGCGCTCGGATTTCTCCTCGGCCTTCTCATGTTTCTCGACGGGTTTCGAAGCTGGCTTGCCTTCGAGCAGCGCCAGCGCACGGGCCGCTTCGCTGTCTTTCGGTTTCGGGGTGGCCGGCTTCTCTTCCAGCTTTTTCACGGCCGGTTTTTCCACCGGCTTTTCAATCGCTTTTTCGGCGACCTTGCGTTCGGCCGCCTTCGGCTCCGGCTTGTGTTCGACCGGCTTCGGTTCGCTCTTGTGCTCGACGACCTTTGGCTCGGGCTTGACCGGCTTGGGCTCGGGTTCGCTACGCGCGCGCGTCGTTTCCTTATCGGTCGACACCGTTTTCACGGCAGGCGGCTCGACGGCGGCAGGACGGGGCTTCGATGGCGCAAGCGGCGGCGGCGCGATGATTTCCTCGTCCTTGTCGACGCTGTCGGCGGCCGGCACCGGCGACGCCGGCATCGGCAGCGCGGGCGCTTTTTCTTTCGAAGGAATCTGGATGGCGATGTCGCCGCCCAAGGGGCGCGGCTCGGAATCAAGCAGCATCGGCAAGCCGACGGCGGCGGCCAGCGCCAGGGCGACTGCGCCTACCAGGCGGCGCCGCGCGCGCTTTTTTTCCGGCAACATCGGATCGCCACCGCTGCGGCTGCGGCGCGAACCGCCCTGCCCGCTTTCGTTCGCGGTGTTGGCGTGACTCGCGCGCTTGGCGCGGGCGCGCTCGGCGAAATCGTCATCGTCGCGGGAAAAACGGCCACTGTCCTGGGCGGCGCTTTCTTGCTTGTTTTTACCAAAAATCGAGAACAAGCCCATGCGTCTGTATGTCAGTGAAGAGAGTTTTTTCGAGCCGCCATCACGCCGGCGACGGTGTAGAACGAGCCAAAGACCACAATTCTATCATTCTCTTCGGCACGGCTCACCGCATTAGCAAATGCTGCGGCCGGGTCGGCGAAAGTCGTTACCGAAAAATCGGCGTCTTTCGCCCCGGCGGGACGCAGCGCTGCGACTTTTTCGGCCAGTTCAGCAGCCTTCGCCGAACGCGCCGACGGCAGGTCGGCCAGGCACCAGTGGTCGATCAGGCCGGCCATCGGCGCCAGCACGCCGTCGATGTCCTTGTCTTCCATGATGCCGAAGACGGCATAGGTGTAGCGGTGAAAGCCCATGTTGCCCAGGTTCTGGGCCAGGGTCGCCGAGGCGTGTGGATTGTGGGCCACGTCCAGCACCGTGGTCGGACGGCCGGCCAGCACCTGGAAGCGGCCCGGCAGCTCGACCAGCGCAAGGCCGGTGCGCACTTCCTGGGCGCCGCAGGGCAGCTGCATGCGCAGCGCCTCGAGTGCCGCCAGCGCCGCCGCGGCGTTGAGCAATTGATTGGCGCCGCGCAGGGCCGGATAGGCCAGCGAGTTGCGGCGCTGGGTGCGTCCGCCATAGCTCCACTGCTGCTGGTCGCCCTGGTAGTTGAAATCGCGCCCGATCAGCCACAGGTCGGCGCCGATGTCGGCCGCGTGCTGGATCAGCGACTGCGGCGCCAGCGGGTCGCTGCAGATCGCCGTCTTGCCGGCGCGGAAAATACCGGCCTTCTCGAAACCGATTTCCTCGCGCGTGTCGCCCAGCCAGGCCGCGTGGTCGATGTCGATGCTGGTGACGATGGAGACGTCGGCGTCGATCACGTTCACGGCGTCCAGGCGCCCGCCCAGGCCTACTTCAAGGATTGCCACGTCCACGCCGGCTTTCGAGATCAGGTGCATGATCGCCAGGGTCGTGAATTCGAAATAGGTCAGGTCGATGTCGCCGCGCGCGTCTTCCACGAAGCCGAAGGCCTCGACCAGCACGGCGTCGCTCGCCATCTCGCCATTGATGCGGGCGCGCTCGTTAAAGTCCAGGAAGTGCGGCTTGATGTAGAGGCCGACGCGGTAGCCGGCATGCAGCAGGACCGATTCCAGCATCGCGCAGGTGGAACCCTTGCCGTTGGTGCCGGCCACCATGATGACGGGGCAGCTGAACTGGAGATTCATGCGCTCCTTGACGGCGCGGACGCGGTCCAGGCCCATGTCGATATGGGTTTCGGCGTGGCGCGTTTCGAGGAGCGCCAGCCACGCGGGCAAGGTGGTGGGAAGCATGGACATGAAAAAAATTCAGTACGTTGAAACGAAAACCGGCGACCTGAATCAGATCGCCGGTAGGAAACCTTATGCGGCGCGCTGGCCGGTCAAGCGACGACGTCGGCCGGCTGGTTCTGCAGCAAGGCCAGCAGGCGGGCGATTTCTTCGCGCATCTTGCGGCGGTCGACGATCATGTCGACGGCGCCCTTTTGCACCAGGAATTCGGCGCGCTGGAAACCTTCCGGCAGCTTTTCGCGCACGGTGTTCTCGATCACGCGCGGGCCGGCAAAACCGATCAGCGCTTTCGGCTCGGCGATCACGACGTCGCCCATGAAGGCGAAGGAAGCGGACACGCCGCCCATGGTCGGATCGGTCAGCACGCTGATGAACGGCAGTTTCTTTTCCGACAGCTTGGTCAGCATGGCGGTGGTCTTGGCCATCTGCAGCAGCGACAGCAGGCCTTCCTGCATGCGGGCGCCGCCGGTGGCGGTGATGCAGATGAACGGCACTTTCTGTTCGAGGGCGATCTGGGCGCCGCGGACGAAACGCTCGCCGACGACGGAACCCATCGAGCCGCCCATGAATTCGAATTCGAAGCAGGCCACGACGACCGGCAAACTCATGATCGAGCCGCCCTGCACGATCAGCGCATCGGTTTCCCCGGTGGCTTCCATCGCTTGCTTGAGTCGGTCAGGATACTTCTTGCTGTCCTTGAACTTCAGGGTATCGACCGGCAGGGCTTCCTGGCCGATCTCGTAGCGGCCGCCTTCGTCGAGCAGGCCGTCAAGGCGCTCGCGCGCACGGATGCGCATGTGGTGGTCGCACTTCGGGCAGACGTGCAGGTTCGACTCGAGGTCGGCGCGGTACAGCACCGCTTCGCACGACGGGCACTTGACCCACAGGCCCTCGGGCATGGTTTTGCGATTGGCGGCATCGGAGCGCTGGATTCGGGGGGGCAGCAGTTTTTCCAACCAACTCATGTTCTCTCCTTTGCGGCAATTCTTGAATGGGGCGTAGTGTAGCCGCTAGCGCCGGGCTTGTCACCGCTTGCCTGTCTGTCAATTCTTGGCAACCGATTCCGGCGCGCGTGGCATGTTATACACCATGCGTCGAACAGGGTGAGCACGAATCCCGGCAGAACTGGAGCCCCGGCATCACGGCCCACCCTGCCGGCATCAACTGTCGAGCGCGGTGCGGATCCCGGCCACGAAGGCCTGTACCGCCGGCACGGCAGCCTCGGGACCCACGTTTTCGATCTCCTGGATGATGCGGCTGCCGATCACGACCGCGTCCGCCACCGAGGCCACCGCCTTCGCCGTCTGCGCGTCGCGGATGCCGAAACCGACGCCGATCGGCAGGCTGACGTGCTCGCGGATCGCGGCCACGCGGCGCGCCACGTCCTCGGTATCGATGCTGCCGGCGCCGGTGACGCCCTTCAGGGACACGTAATAGCTGAAGCCGCTGCCGTAGCGCGCCACCTGCCTGATGCGCTCCTGCGTGGACGTCGGCGCCAGCAGGAAGATCAGGTCGAGGTCGTTGGCGCGCATGGCGTCGGCAAAGGCTTCGCACTCTTCCGGCGGGTAGTCGACGACGATGGCGCCGTCGGCACCCGCTTCTTTCGCCTTGAGGATGAAGTTATCCGGGCCGATGCGTTCGATCGGATTGGCGTAGCCCATCAGCACCACCGGGGTGCTTGGATCGCTTTCGCGGAACTGGCGCACGTAATTGAAGACGTCGTTCAGGCCGATGCCGAATTTCAGGGCGCGCTCGCAGGCGCGCTGGATGACCGGGCCTTCGGCCATCGGGTCGGAAAACGGCACGCCCAGTTCCAGGATGTCGGCCCCGCCCGCCACTAGGGCGTGCATCAGCGGGACGGTGAGGTCGGGGCCGGGGTCGCCGGCGGTGATGAAGGTGACGAGGCCGGTCTTGTTTTGTTCGCGCAGGGCGGCGAAGGTACTTTCAATTCGGGACATGCTTTTACTTTCTTTGAAGTTTTCGGGTGGAATGCAGGGGCTCTGGCCGGATCAGCCGAAATCGAGCCCCATGCGTTGCGCCACCGTGTGCATGTCCTTGTCGCCCCGTCCCGACAGATTCACCAGGATCAGCTTGTCCTTCGGCAGCGTCGCCGCCAGCTTGAACGCGTAGGCGATCGCGTGCGAGGATTCCAGGGCCGGAATGATGCCCTCGATGCGGCAGCAGTCGTGGAAGGCCGCCAGCGCCTCGTCGTCCGTGATCGACACGTATTCGGCGCGCGCCGAATCCTTCAGCCAGGCGTGTTCCGGACCGACGCCCGGATAATCCAGGCCGGCCGAGACCGAGTGGGTCTCGATGATCTGGCCGTTGGCATCCTGCAGCAGATAAGTGCGGTTGCCGTGCAGCACGCCCGGGAAGCCGGCCGTCAGCGAGGCCGAGTGCTTGCCCGAATCGAGCCCCTCGCCCGCCGCCTCGACGCCGACCAGTTTCACATTGGTTTCGTCGATGTAAGGATAGAAAATGCCCATCGCATTCGAGCCGCCGCCGATGCAGGCGACCACGTAGTCCGGCTGGCGGCCCGTCATTTCCGGCATCTGGATGCGGCATTCCTCGCCGATTACCGACTGGAAATCGCGCACCATCATCGGATACGGGTGCGGGCCGGCCACGGTGCCGATGATGTAGAAGGTATTTTCGATGTTGGTGACCCAGTCGCGCATCGCTTCGTTGAGCGCGTCCTTCAGGGTCTTGCTGCCGGACTCGACCGGAACGACGGTCGCGCCCAGCAGCTTCATCCGATATACGTTCTGGGCCTGGCGCTTGACGTCCTCGGCGCCCATGTAGACCACGCATTCGAGGCCGAAGCGGGCGCAGATGGTGGCGGTTGCGACGCCGTGCTGGCCGGCGCCGGTCTCGGCGATGATGCGCGGCTTGCCCATCCGGCGCGCCAGCAGGGCCTGGCCGATCACGTTGTTGATTTTATGGGCGCCGGTGTGGTTCAGGTCTTCGCGCTTGAAGAAGACCTGCGCGCCGCCGGCCAGTTCCGACCAGCGCCTGGCGTGATAGACGGGCGAAGGACGGCCGACGAAGTGGGCCAGCTCGTAGCGGAATTCTTCGAGGAATTCGGGGTCCTGCGAATAACGGGCGTAGGCCTCGTTCAGTTCGGCCAATGCGTGGGTCAGCGTCTCGGCGACGAAACTGCCGCCGTAGGGGCCGAAATGGCCCTTGGCATCGGGGAATTGGTAGTCGGTGGTCTGGAACAGGGCGTTGACCGACCGTTCAAGGGTGGCTTCCTGGCTCTCCAGGGCTGCTTCCTGTACTGCTTTCATGGGGGTGCTCGCTTTCAATGGTGGCATCGGCTGCCCGCACCGCGGCGATGAAATCCGCGATCTTGCGGGCGTCCTTGATCCCCTTGGATGCCTCGACACCACTGCTGATGTCGACGGCCCAGGGGCGTACGCGTGCGACTGCGTCAGTCGCGTTTTGCACGCTCAAGCCACCACTCAAAACGACCCGAGGCGCGAGCTCTTTTGGGATAAGAGACCAATCGAAGACCTTTCCAGCACCGCCGTAGGCATCCACATAGGTATCGAGCAGAAGGCCCGAGAACCAGGGACTGGCGGCGCGGTATGCGAGTTCGCATTCTAGCAAATCGGCAGGGGCCGTGTCCGGCCTGACGCGGTAGGCGTGGACGAAAGGCCGCTTCACCGCGTCGGCGACGCGCGCACACTCTTCCATTGTTTCGTCGCCGTGGAACTGCAGCAGCGCCACCGGTGCCGCGTCCACGACCGCCCGCACCTCCTCCAGGCCGGCGTTCACGAACAGCGCGACCGAGCTGACATAGGGCGGCAACCCGGCGGCAAGCGCGGCGAACCGTTCGGGCGTGACGTAGCGCGGGCTCTTCGGGTAGAAGACGAAGCCGAGGGCGTCGGCGCCGCTGGCAACGGCAGCGCGCAGGTCTTCCTCGCGGGTGATGCCGCAGATCTTGATTCGGGTACGGTGCATGTGCGTAAAACCTTAGAGCCAGGGGAGCGGAGAGAGCTGCTCCTGCGGCAATCCCCACTTCGGATCGTAATCGATTTTCGCGAAATACAGGCCGTCGGGCATGAAGGTCGGCGCCGCGGCGTCGCGGTTGCGGGCGGCCAGCACCTCGGCTATCCAGTCCGGCTCGTTGCGGCCGATGCCGACATAGATCAGCGCACCCACCAGGTTGCGCACCATGTGGTGCAGGAAGGCACTGGCGCGCACGGTGAAGACGATGATGTCGCCGCGCCGCTCGATCCGGATTTCCTGCATGTCCTTGACCGGCGTATTCGCCTGGCAGCCGGAAGCGCGGAAAGACGAAAAATCGTGCAGGCCGATCAGGTGGCGCGCGGCGGCCTGCATGCGCTCGACGTCGATCGGGCGAAACACCCAGCCGGCGCGGCCGGCCAGCAGCGAGGACGGATTCGGGTTGTTGTACAGGACGTAATGATAGGTGCGCGAGCGTGCCGAATAGCGCGCGTGGAACTCCTGGCCATCTGGGCCAGGCGCGACTTCGGAGGCCCAGCGTACGGACACCGAATCGGGCAGGAAGGTATTCGTGCCGCGCACCCAGCTTTGCATCGGTCGGTCGAGTTCGGTGTCGAAGTGCACGACCTGCTCGACCGCGTGGACGCCGGCGTCGGTGCGGCCGGCGCAGGTGGTGGACAGCTTGGTGCGGGCAAACTTCTCCAGGGCGATCTCGAGCGCATCCTGGATGGTGTCACGGCTCGGCTGTTTCTGGTATCCATTCCAGCCGGTGCCGACGTACTGGAGTCCGAGTGCGATGCGCCTCACGCCAACTGTGCGCGCATCGTGCTGGCGCGGCTGGACTGTTCGACGTTGCCGCCCTTGATGACTTCGTCGAGCAATTCGCGCGCACCTTCCTTGTCGCCGATCTCCTGGTAGGCGATCGCGAGGTCCAGCTTGGTTTCCATTTCCATTTGCGCGGCGGTCAGTTCCATCGGGGCATGATCGACCGGGCTTGCGGCCGGCGCTTCAGGCTCGGTCAGGGTGAAATCGTTGGCCGGCAGGTCGAGGTCGAGGCCCGACATGTCGAAGCGCGGCACCGGGGTGCCCGGGTTCGGGATCGCCGGCACGTCGGTCATGGCGAACGGATCGTCCTGCGGCGCTGCCGGAGCGGCGGGCTGGCCGAAGTCCATCATGTCGAGGTCGAACAGCGGGTCCTTGGCCGCTTCGGGCGCGGCGGCAAACTCCTGCGCTGCCGGCGCGGCCGGCGGCGTCAGGTCGAGGTCGGTCGAGCCGAAATCGAAGACCGGCTCCTGGCGCTCGCCTACCGGGGTCACCGGGGCGGACGGGTTGGCATCGAGCATGCCGAAGTCCATGGCGTCGAGGTCGAACAAGGGATCCTTCAGGTCCGAGGCCGGTGGCGTGCCTGGCGCTTCCGGCAGCGGCGGCAATTCAAACTCGCGTGCCAGCTGCGCCATGTCGATGTCGGTGTTGGGGCCGTTCTTGCTGAGGTCGAGCACGAAGGCGTCGTCCTCGTCCACGGTGGCCGTAGCAGTCTGTGCAGTGGCCGGGGCGTCGAAGTCCATGTCGAAGGCCAGGTCGTCCAGGCTCTCGCCCGTCACGGCCGGGGTGCCCGCTGGGGGATCGAGCGGCGCGAACGGTTCCATGTCGAACTGCAGGTCGGGCACGGCGGTAGCGTCGTCGTGCACCGCATTGTCGGTGCCGGTGGCGGCGACCGGCTCGAAACTCAGGCCGCCGAGGTCGAAGTCGAGCAAATTGTCTTCCGCCTTGGCGTCCGCCCTGGCGGCAGCTGGGGACGTCTCGGCCAGTTGCGGCAGCGCGGTGGCATCGTTGTCGAGGCCGAAGCTGTCGAGGTTGAAGCCGGTGTCGAGCGGCGCGCCGGTGACGGCGTCCACGGTCGCGTCCGGTTCGATGATCTCGGAGGCGTCGCCGCGGTTGCGGAAGGCTTGCTCGAGCTGCTGGGACAGCATGGTCTGCGGACCGGCGTCGTCGGCAAGGATTGTGGAGCTCGAGCCTGCGGCTGCCAGGCCTGCGCCGGCCACGGCGGCACCGGCGCCGACCACGGCGGCGGCGGCCGCGCCCTGGGCGTACATCGGGTTGTTCGGATCGAGCGTATGGCCGAGCGCGGCGGCTTGCGCCCACTCGTCGCCCTTGCCGCCCGTCAGGCTGTAGAGCTCGGTTGCCTGGGTCTCGAAGGCGCGCACGTCCTTGCGTGCCGCGTAGATCTCGAGCAGCTTCAGGCGCACCGGATGGCGGTACGGATCGTTGCGCAGCGCTTCCTTGAGGATGTCCTCGGCCTGGGTGTCGAAGTTATAGGCCAGATACAGCTCGGCTTCGGCCAATGGGTCCACTTCATTCGTGTCGAGCTGGCTGGCCGAGGGCGCGAAGCTGGAATTGAAGACGCTGTCGTGGGTATCGACGCTCTGCCCGCCCGTCTGCGCGAACATCGCCTGCGCCGGCTGGGCCGCGCTGCCGAGGATGGTCGGCGTGTCGGACACGGTCTGGGCGACCACCTTCTGCTTGCGGCGCTGCGAGATGCCGAGCGCGGCCAGCAGCAGCACGGCGGCGCCCGCACCCAGGTACAGGATGTTGTCCATCAGCGTGTCGGCGAGGCTGGTCTCGGCCGGTGCCGGCGGGGTCACCGCTTTCGGCGCAGTCCTGATCTTCGGTGCCGGCTTCGGCGGGGCATCGGCCTGGGCCACGACGGTCGGCGCCGCCGGGACGATCGGCTTCGACACCGGCGCATCGGCCGCGCGCTGGGTGGCGGCGGCGCCGGTCTGGTTCTTGACCGTGATCAGCTTCTCGAGGTCGTTGACGTTCTTTTCCAGCTCCTTGACGCGGGTCTGCGCCTCCGCCAGTTCCTTTTCCTTGGCCACCACGTCTTCAGCGGTGGCAGCGCCCGTGGCGGATTTTGGCGGCAGCGCCTTCGACAGGCGCAGCTGGTCTTGCGATTCGTTGGCGGCGGTCGGGCGTTCCTCGACCTTGGCCGTGATGCGGCCGGTCGCGCTCTGCCCTGCCCCTGCCTCGCGCGCCGGGGCGCTGGTAGCGACCTGGCCGGCCAGCTTGCTGCGGTAGGAATTGAAATCGGCCGCATGCGCGACGACCGTGCCGTGCGCTTCGCCGGCGTCGAGGCCGCGCAGGCTCTCGGCGCCCGGCACCGACAGGATCTGGCCCGACTTCAGGCGGTTCATGTTGTTGCCGATGAAGGCGTCGGGATTGGCGCGGTACAGGGCGACCAGCATCATGTCGAGCGAGACGTCGACCGGTTTCAGCTTGCCGGCGATGCGGCCGAGCGTGTCGCCGGCCTTGACGCGGTAGCGTGAATCGGCCGCTGCTCCCCGTGCCGACGGCTCGCCGGCCGTCTCTTCGGCGCGCGCGCTGCGCTGCGGACGGGCGCCCGGGGCGGCGTTGTCGACGTTCGCCATGCCGGTAACGCGGCCGGGACGCGCGCCTGGCGCCGGCGCACTCGGTGCGACCTGGGCCGACTGGGTGGCGCGCAGTTCGGCCGGATCGAGCAGGAAGGTGTATTCGCGCACCAGGCGTCCATTATTCCAGGACAGCTCCAGCAGCAGGTCGACGAAGGGTTCGTTCAGCGGCTGCGGCGAGGTGATGCGCACGAACTGGCGCCCGCCGCGCTGCTCGACGGCGAAACGCAGCGACAGCAGGGCCGGATTGAATTCGACGTTGGCGGCGCGGTAGGCGTCGGGCGTCGCGAGTTTCGCGACCAGGCCGGCAGCTTCGTCGTTCGAGACGGCGGTCAGTTCGATCTCGGCGCGCAGCGGCTGGCCCAGCGCCGAAAGGACGGTCAGCTTGCCCAGTCCCGCCGCATTTGCCACCGAAGACAGAAGCACTGCACTGGCGACCGCGGCGGTAAGCGTTTTCAACGCGGACGACATGATCTGAGGGCGGCGGTTCAGTGGCATAGAGTTGGATGCGAGAGGGTTGGCAGGAGGGAAAGGACGGTTTCCCGGAAGTCTCAACATATCATCATGCACTAGAGCATGCAAGCTCTGCGGGGCGTAGGCTTGCGATTCTGTGGGATGGATGCGTGATCGATAATGTTTCGATATCGACTGTTGCGATGCTTGATTATCGGGGCGTTAACGAGTCTGGTCGAATCACCAAGAACTGTAGGGTGGGCTCCGCCCACGCGGTGGTACGTACCGGCTCCGATTTCGTGCCCGACGATCTCGCCGCCGCGTATCACCGCGTGGGCGAAGCCCGGTGAAACCGTCCTTGATGCCATCGGCATCAATGCCCCCTACAAAAACGCCGCGAAGATCGCGGCGTTCGTTCTTACTTGTCCAGCACGATCCGCAGCATCCTGCGCAGCGGCTCAGCCGCGCCCCACAGCAGCTGGTCGCCGACCGTGAAGGCCGACAGGTAATCCGGCCCCATCGACATCTTGCGCAGGCGGCCGACCGGAATCGTCAGGCTGCCGGTGACGGCTGCCGGCGACAGGTCGCGCATCGATGCTTCGCGCGTGTTCGGCACCACCTTCACCCACTGGTTGTGCGAGGCGATGATGTCGTTGATTTCGTCGAGCGGCACGTCCTTCGTCATCTTGATGGTCAGCGCCTGCGAGTGGCAGCGCATCGCGCCGACGCGCACGCACAGGCCGTCCACAGGAATCGCCGAGCTACCGAAACCTTCGCCGCGGCCCAGGATCTTGTTGGTCTCGGCGCCGGCCTTCCACTCTTCCTTCGACTGGCCGTTGCCCAGGTCCTTGTCGATCCACGGGATCAGGTTGCCGGCCAGCGGCACGCCGAACTGCTTCGTCTCC
Organism: Massilia sp. LXY-5; assembly: GCF_059801075.1. Lineage (NCBI taxonomy): Bacteria > Pseudomonadati > Pseudomonadota > Betaproteobacteria > Burkholderiales > Oxalobacteraceae > Massilia > Massilia sp. LXY-5. The sequence continues at coordinate 349,010 of NZ_JBNNEH010000002.1, read as the reverse complement.
TCAGCCGTCAAGCCATGCTGGGTCGCCAGCACGGTGCGGTCGATCTCGAGGATGGCCGATGCCGGATCGTCGAGCAGCGGTTTCACCGCGCCGTTGATGGTGCCGAACTGGGTCAGCAGTTCGCGCATGTGCTGGGCGCCGCCGCCGGACGCTGCCTGGTAGGTCATGGAGGTCATCCACTCGACCAGGCCCTGCTCGAACAGGCCGCCCAGGCCCATCAGCATGCAGGAGACGGTGCAGTTGCCGCCGACGTAGTTCTTCACGCCGCGCGAGAGCGCGTTCTTGATCACGTCCTTGTTGACAGGGTCGAGCACGATGACGGCGTCGTCGTTCATGCGCAGCGTCGAGGCGGCGTCGATCCAGTAGCCGTTCCAGCCGCTGGCGCGCAGCTGCGGGAAGATGTCGCTGGTGTAGTCGCCGCCCTGGCAGGAGATGATGATCTCGCATTTCGACAGCTCGGCGATGTCGTGCGCGCTCTTCAGCGTGGTTTCGTTCTTCGCCATCTTCGGCGCTGCGCCACCCGCGTTCGAGGTGGTGAAGAACACCGGCTCGATGTGGTCGAAATCGCCCTCATCCTGCATGCGCTGCATCAGGACCGAACCCACCATGCCGCGCCAACCTACCAGGCCTACCAATTTCATTTTATTCCCCGTCGTTTTGTCAAAATTACCGGAGCGCCCGCACCACGGCGTCGCCCATTTGTTCCGTACTTACACGCTGCGTGCCATCCTCGAATATATCCGCTGTGCGCAATCCTTGCTTGAGGACCGTCTTGACGGCGGTCTCGATGCGCTCGGCCTGTTCAAGCTTGCCGAGCGAGAAACGCAGCATCATCGCAGCCGAGAGGATCGTCGCCAGCGGGTTCGCGATGCCCTTGCCCGCGATGTCCGGCGCCGAACCGTGCGAAGGCTCGTACAGTCCTTTGTTGTTGGCGTCGAGCGAAGCCGACGGCAGCATGCCGATCGAGCCGGTCAGCATCGCCGCCGCATCGGACAGGATGTCGCCGAACATGTTGCCGGTGACGATGACGTCGAATTTCTTCGGCGCGCGCACCAGCTGCATCGCCGCGTTATCGACATACATGTGTTCGAGGGCGACGTCCTGGTATTCCTTGTGCACGTCGGTCACGATGTCGCGCCAGAACTGGAAGGTTTCCAGCACGTTGGCCTTGTCGACGCTGGTGACGCGCTTGTCACGCTTGCGCGCAGCCTGGAAGGCGACGTGCGCGATGCGGCGGATCTCGCCTTCGGCATAGCGCATCGTATCGAAACCTTCGCGCTGGCCCTTGAAGGGACCGTCCGGGCATTCGCGCACGCCGCGCGGCTTGCCGAAATAGATGTCGCCGGTCAGTTCGCGGATGATCAGGATGTCGAGGCCGGAAACCACTTCGGGCTTGAGGGTGGAGGCGCCGGCCAGTTCCGGATACAGGATCGCGGGACGCAGGTTGGCGAACAGGCCGAGTTCCTTGCGCAATCCGAGGATCGCCTGCTCCGGGCGCAGCGCGCGCTCGAGCGTGTCGTACTGGTAGTCGCCGACCGCGCCGAACAGCACGGCGTCGGCCTGCTTCGCCAGTTTCAGGGTCGATTCCGGCAGCGGATGGCCGTGCGCGGCATAGCCGGCGCCGCCGACTTCCGCTTGCTCCATCTCGAAGGATTCGCCGAGGGCGTCCAGCACGCGCACGGCTTGCGCCGTGATTTCGGGACCGATGCCGTCGCCCGGCAGGATTGCAATTTTCGACATGTGCGTTTTCTTTTTCTTAGATGGTGTTGGCCAGCCAGGGCTGGCGCGCCAGGTGGCGCTCTTCGAAGGCGCGGATCTCGTCGGCGTGGCGCAGGGTCAGGCCGATGTCGTCCAGGCCGTTCAACAGGCAGTACTTGCGGAAGTCGTCGATCGCGAATTCGAAACCGATGCGTCCATCCGGCGTGCGCAGCACCTGGTTCTCGAGGTCGACCACGAGTTTGAATCCGGTGGTCGCCTTGACCTCGTTGAAGAGCTGGTCGACCTGCGCTTCGGTGAGGACGATCGGCAGCAGGCCGCTCTTGTAGCAGTTATTGAAGAAGATGTCGGCGAAGCTCGGCGCGACGATGGCGCGGAAGCCGTACTGCTGCAGGGCCCAGGGCGCGTGTTCGCGCGAGGAGCCGCAGCCGAAGTTCTTGCGGGTCAGCAGGATCGATGCACCCTGGTAGCGCGGCTGGTTCAGCACGAAGTCCGGGTTGAGCGGACGGTTCGTGCAGTCCTGGCCCGGCTCGCCGTGGTCGAGATAGCGCCACTCGTCGAACAGGTTCGGGCCGAAGCCCGTGCGCCGGATCGATTTCAGGAACTGCTTCGGGATGATGGCGTCGGTGTCGACGTTGGCGCGGTCGAGCGGCGCCACCAGTCCTTCGTGTACGGTGAATTTATCCATGTCCTGTCCCGGTTCGCGATTGGGTAATTACTTGCCGCCGGCGCCGGTGACGACCTGGCCGACCTTCTGCACGTCGCGGCCGATGCCGGAGATCGTGTTGCAGCCTGCGAGAACGATGGCGATCAGGGAGAGGGCGAATGCTTTTTTCATGTTGAATCCGTGGTTCGGTTGTTGATTTAGAGTGCGCGCACGTCGACGAAGTGGCCCGCGATACCGGCCGCGGCGGCCATGGCCGGCGACACCAGGTGGGTGCGTCCGCCCTGCCCTTGCCGGCCTTCGAAATTGCGGTTCGAGGTCGAGGCGCATCGTTCGCCCGGCTCCAGCCGGTCGGCGTTCATCGCCAGGCACATCGAGCAGCCCGGCTCGCGCCATTCGAAGCCGGCGGCCTTGAAGATCTTGTCCAGGCCTTCGCGCTCGGCCTGCTCCTTGACCAGGCCGGAACCCGGCACGACCATCGCCAGCTTCACGTTCGAGGCGCGCTGGCGGCCGCGCACGACGCTGGCCGCTTCGCGCAGGTCTTCGATGCGCGAGTTGGTGCAGGAGCCGATGAAGACCTTGTCGATGCGGATGTTCTCGATCGGGGTGTTCGGGGTCAGGGCCATGTAGACCAGCGCCTTTTCCATCGCGTCGCGGCGCACTGCATCCTTTTCCTGGTCCGGATCGGGCACGCGGCCGTCGATCGAGGTGACCATCTCGGGCGAGGTGCCCCAGGTGACCTGCGGGCGGATCTGCGTCGCGTCGAGGGTGACGACCATGTCGAATTTCGCGCCCGGATCGGTGTGCAGCGTGCGCCAGTAGGACACCGCCTGCTCCCAGTGCGGACCGCTAGGGGAGAACGGACGGCCCTTGACGTAATCGATCGTGGTGTCGTCCACGGCGACCATGCCGGCGCGCGCGCCCGCTTCGATCGCCATGTTACAGACCGTCATGCGTCCTTCCATCGACAGCGAGCGGATCGTCGAGCCGCCGAATTCGATGGCGTAGCCCGTACCGCCGGCGGTGCCGATCTTGCCGATCACGGCCAGCACGATGTCCTTCGCGGTGACGCCGGCAGGCAATGCGCCGTCGACCTGCACCAGCATCGCTTTCGATTTCTTGGCCAGCAGGGTCTGCGTCGCCAGCACGTGCTCGACTTCGGACGTGCCGATGCCGTGCGCCAGGCAGCCGAAGGCGCCGTGGGTGGAAGTATGCGAGTCGCCGCAGACCACGGTCATGCCGGGGAGCGTCGCGCCCTGCTCCGGCCCGATCACGTGGACGATGCCCTGGCGCTTGTCGTTCATGTTGAAGTAGGTAAGCCCGAAGCTCTTCGCGTTGGCGTCGAGGGTCTCGACCTGCAGGCGCGAGGTCGGGTCGGCGATGCCTTCGCGGCGGTCGGTGGTCGGCACGTTGTGGTCGGCCACGGCCAGATTGGCGGCGTTGCGCCACAGGCCGCGATGGGCTTCGCGCAGGCCCTCGAAGGCTTGCGGGCTGGTCACCTCGTGCACCAGGTGGCGGTCGATATACAGCACGGTCGTGCCGTCGGCATCGGCACGCACGACGTGCGATTCCCAGAGTTTGTCGTAGAGCGTTTTTAACATGCTAGTGTCCTGTCGAACCGACCCGCTTGGGTGGGGGATTTTGATTATGCCATATTTGTGCACTGCGGCAGTAATGGGGTCGTTTTGCATCATTCTGCCAATACCAACCGCCTCAAACAAACAAGATTTGCCCTTCGCGCCGAATGTCTGAATAAAAAAAGCCTGCACATCGGATGCGCAGGCTTTTATTGCAAGGGCAGACTCCGCCCTTTTTCACTTGTTCAGTGCACTTTATGCTGCCATGCGCACCGTGTTGCGGCAACCGTCCATCAGGAAGGACAGGCCCACGACCAGCACCAGCTCGCCCTCGGCCGAACGCGCGGTGCCGGTGATGCCTTCCACCGTCAGCGCCGTCATCGGCTTGATGACCAGGTCGGCCGTGCCGTCGACCGCTTCCACCGCCAGGATATACGGCTGTGGCGCATTGATGACGATGCCGACGCGCTCGACGGCTTCCTCGTAGCCGAGCGAGCCGGCCAGCGAGCGCACCGGCAGCGGACGGCCCTGGTCCTTCAGCACCGGGGCGCCGCCGACCATCGAGAAGGTCTCCGGCAGCTCGACCACACGCTCGACCACCGCCATCGGCAGCGCCAGCGAGGCGCCCGAGGTGGAGACCAGCATGGTCGGCACGATCGACAGTTCGATCGGCAGGCGGATCGCGAACTTGGTGCCGTGGCCGAGCGAGGAATCGATCCGGATCGCGCCCCGGTTCTTTTCCACCGCCGTTTTGACGACGTCCATGCCCACGCCGCGGCCCGAGACGGACGATGCCACTTCCTTCGTCGAGAAGCCCGGCAGGAACACGAGTTGATACGCATCCTCGTCGGTCTGGGCGCCGTTCTCGCCGATCAGGCCCTTGTCGATGGCTTTGCGGCGCAGCTTGATCGGGTCCATGCCCTTGCCGTCGTCCTGCAGCACGATCATGACGCTGTTGGCTTCCTGCCAGGCTTTCAGCAGGATGAAAGCCTTGGCCGGCTTGCCGGCGGCGACACGCTCCTGCGGCGACTCGACGCCGTGGTCGAGTGCGTTGCGCAGCATGTGCACCAGCGGATCGTACAGGCTGTCCACGACGACGCGGTCGACTTCGGTCTCGGCGCCTTCGATGGTCAGCTCGACGTCCTTGCCGAGGTCTTTCGCCAGTTCGCGCACCAGGCGCGGGAACTTCTGGAACAGGCGGCCCACAGGCTGCATGCGGGTCGCCAGCGTGGCGCGCTGCAGTTCGGCCGAATAGCGGGAAGCGCGTTCCAGCGTTTCGGTGAGCGTGGCCATCAGGGTGGCGGCCTGCCCTTCGAACTTGAACTGGGCCAGGCGCTCGAGCAGCACGGCGGCCTGGTTGGCGGCCTGCACCGATTCGCCGGCCACTTCCAGCAGCGCGTCGAGTTTCACGGCATCGATACGGATGCTTTCGTCCTTGGCCGGCGCGGCTGCGGCGGCCTTGGCATCGCTGCGGCGGTCGACGCCGTCCCAGCCCGCCTTGGCGGCCGGTGCGGCGACGGTCTCGGCTTGCGCGGCGGGCGCGGAGACCGGCTGGACGGCGGCGGCTGCATTGTCCGACACGGCGGTGGCGGGCCCGGCCGCGATGGCGAAGCCGGCAGGCACGACGGCGTTGTACATCGCAGGCCAGTCGAGGCCGTCTTCACCGACGGCCGGGGCGGCGGCAGGCGCTGCAACTTCAGCCACCGGTGCGGCCGCCGGCGCCGGCGCTGCAACCGGCGCCGCTTGCGTCTTGCCTTCGATCGCATCGGTGAGGATGCGTTCGAGGTCCTGCGGCATCGGCGCCAGCTGTTCCGGCGTCGCGCCGTTGTTCAGGTCGTTCAACTGGTCGGCGACGAAGCCCGAGGCCTGCAGCGCGGCCTCGATCGACAGCGGCGTGACCGGCGCGGCGCCGGTGCGCAGCGCGTCGAACAGGTTTTCGGTCAGGTGGCAGGCCGCGACCAGCGCGGGCAGGCCCATGAAGCCGGCACCGCCCTTGATCGTGTGGAACGAACGAAACACCGCATTCAGCGTTTCCTTGTTCTCCGGATCGCGTTCGAGGCGCAGCAGGTGCTCTTCAACATTGACTGCCAGATCCATCGCCTCGACGACGAAGTCCTTGAGCATATCGTCCATTAGAATCCCAGATCGGCAAGAAGGTCGTCGACGTTATCCTGGTCCAGCGCCGCGGATGGCACGGACGGGCCGGACATGAGCTGCACTGGTGCAGTTTCCTTTTCGGCCAGCTTGGCGCGCGTTTCCGGCGGTGCGTTGTCGCGCAGCAGTTGGGCCAGTTCGTTCTCGACCGTCTTGGTGATCATGACGACTTTCTTGATCAGCTGACCGGTGATGTCCTGGAAGTCCTGGGCCATCATGATTTCCAGCAGGCGGGCTTTCTCGGCCTCGGTCGCGTCAAGCACGGCTTGCGCGAACTGGCGCGAGTCGCCGGCCAGGGCCTTGAACTCGTCCAGGCTCAGCTTGCCTGCGAACAGGGCCGTCCAGCGGCCTTCCATGTCCTGGGCCTGCTTCGACAGTTTGTCTTGCGCCGGCATGCCTTCGTCCAGGGTGTTCAACACCTTGTTCGCGGCTTGCTCGGTCAGCGTGGCGACGTATTCCAGGCGGTCCTGGGCATCGTTGATCTGCGAGGACGCCTCGGTCAGCGCGCGGTCATAGCCGAGTTCGCGCAGCGAGTCGTGCAGCAGGCGCACGATGCCGCCCAGGCGCTCGTACATGTTCTTGTCGGTCTCGCCTTCGCCGCCGGCAGCCGGTGCCATGGCGACGCTGGCCACGGCAGGCGCGGCGACGGCGGCGGTGGATGCGCTGGCTGGAGCGGCCGGCTGGCTGGAGGCGACCTGGTCGAACAGGGCTTCCAGGTCGTCCTCATCGGCGGCGGCAGGTGCCGGCGCGGCGGCGGCAACCGGAGCCGAGGCGGCGGCTGGCGCGCTGGCGCGCTGGGCTGCCACTTCCTCGAATAATGCGTCGAAATCGTCGGCGGCGTCGGTCATAATTCCTGCTTCTCCATGATATGAATGTGTCGCAATCTGCTTGCTTCGGTCCGGTGGTTGCGGACTTCCGCGCGCGTCATGCGGTCGCTGGAAGCCCCAAAATTCAGTGAACCAGTTTAGCAGCGTAGTTGCCGTAGGTAAATCTCGGAAAAAGCAATACGACGAAATGGACAAGGAATCTTAATTCCGCGACAATAAAACCGTGCGGTTCCTGAATATTTTCACAAGTCAGGTGTTGTTTTGTGGTCGCGTCGATTGTGCATCGTTTTTCGAGGCGTTCCGGCTGAGGTGAACCCGTGTTTGAGCAAGGTCAACAGGTTGCGCTATCGCAAGCCCGGAACACGAAGTAGCAGCCACAATACCGTGGCGTATGGAGGGGGCTCATCATGTACCGGAAAATCCTGATCACCACCGACGGCTCGGCCGTGTCCCAGCACACGGCCTGTGCCGGCGTCAAGTTCGCGCACCAGATGGGGGCCGAGGTGCTGGCCCTGTTCGTCGCACCGGAATACCAGTACCCCGTGTATGTCGAGATCATTCCGCCCTCCTATCCCAGCGAGGACGAATACATCGCCCAGATGCGGCGCACCGGCGAAGACTACATGGGCAGGATCATGCGCTCATGCGCGGACGCCGGGCTGAAACACAGCTGCATGACCGCTTTTTCCGATGCCACGGCCCTGAAAATCGTCGACATCGCCGAACAGGAGGGCTGCGACCTGATCTTCATGGGGTCGCACGGACGCAGCGGCTGGGGCCAGATCCTGCTGGGCAGCGTCACGAATAAAGTGTTGTCGCATACGACCAAGCCGGTGCTGGTGCACCGGCTGATCCACGAGCCTGCAGCGACCTGATGCGGGCGCCGGCACGCCGCCTGCGCGGCGTGCACTATACAGAGCAGCCACGGTTCGCCCGTGGCGCGGGGGGATTTCATGATAAGAATCGTCATTGCAGATGATCATACGATCATGCGCGAGGGGCTCAAGCGCATCCTCGACGGCGCGCTCGATGTCGAGATCGTCGGCGAGGCCACCAACGGCTTCGAGGTGTTGTCGCTGGTGCGCCAGGGCGGCTTCGACCTGCTGCTGCTCGACCTGTCGATGCCCGGACGCAGCGGCGTCGACCTGATCCGCCAGGTGCGCAGCGAGGCGCCCAAGCTCGCGATCCTGATCCTCACGATGCACGAGGAAGAGCAATATGCGGTGCGGGCGATCCGTGCCGGCGCCCAGGGGTATCTGACCAAGGAGAGCGCGGGCACCCAGCTGGTGGGCGCGATCCGCAAGGTGGCCTCGGGGCGTCCGTATATCAGTACCGAGGTGGCCGAGCAGCTGGCCCTGAACATCATGGCGCCGAACGAGCAGTTGCTGCACAAGCAGCTGTCGGACCGCGAATTCGAGGTGTTTTCGCTGCTGGTCGGCGGCAAATCGATCACCGAGATCGCCAACAACCTGCACCTGTCGGTGAAGACCGTCAGCACCCATAAAACGCGCATCATGCAGAAGATGGGGATGACCTCGCTGTCCGAAATGGTGCAGTACGCCGTGGCGCACCGCCTGCTGGCGCCGCTGAAGGCCTGAGGCCCGGCCCGGCGCGCTCGCTCCGGGCCAAAGACTTTTGACAGCGTCATGCCCCAATTTGTGCCATGTGCGCCACGCACTTCCTCTGCCCTACCGGCACTGGCGCAAACGCAGTCCCGGGGCTCCCACTCGCTGACGCCCCGTATCAGTAAGAATATTCCTACAGTCCTAGCCCCACTCCTACCTACACATTCAGCCATTGCTGATACCAATGCCGAACTCGTGTTGGCATACTGAATTCAGCGTATCGACTTGCTTGCGATCTAATTTTTCTCCGTAAGCCAAGCCTGCCGCTTGATGAATCCTATTGAAGCACCCGGTAGCGGCACCCCACCACCAGCCGCTCCAGCTCGAATTCTTCACTGGAGAAAAGCATGCAGTCCCAGCAAACGCCAGAACAACGCAACGCCTCGTCGACCATGCATTCCACTCCAATGGAAGCAGGCCGCCAGCGCCAGGGCCGCCTGTGGTCCAACCTCAAGGAAGTCTGCGACCTGCTCCACATCCCGGCCGCCGTCTCCATCAATTCCGAAGAGTTACTGTTCCAGCACGTACAATTCAAGACCGGCCAGCGCGTCCACACCATCGGCCAGGCCTTCGACACCCTCTACATCGTCAACTCCGGCTTCCTGAAAACCGTCCTCATCGACGAGTTCGGCAACGAACAGGTGCTGAGCTTCCCGATGAAGGGCGACATGCTCGGCGTCGACGGCATCCACACCCGCCACTACGCTTCCGAGGCCGTGGCCCTGTCCGACTGCGACCTGATCCTGCTGCCGTTCAAGAAACTCACCGCCCTGGGCCGCGTGCACATGGAGCTGGAAAACCTGATGTACGGCGTGATGAGCCGCGAGCTGGTGCGTGAGCAGGCCATGATCGGCATGCTCGGCGCCCTCTCCGCCGAGGCACGCGTGGCGCGCTTCCTGGTCTCGCTGGCCGACCGCTTCGCCGCCATGGGCTACTCGAGCAAGCTGTTCAACTTGCGCATGACGCGCCACGAGATCGGCAGCTACCTGGGCCTGACGCTGGAAACGGTGAGCCGCACCCTGTCCGCCTTTAACGAAATCGGCCTGATCACGGTCGACCAGCGCACCATCGGCATCAAGGATCCGGAAGCCCTGAAAACCCTGCGCCGCCTGCCACCCTCGCGCTCGCGCACCAAGGCTGCCGGCGCCAAGCAAAAGGCCGAGCTCGATGCCGCCGGGGACGACCAGGTGCTGGCGACGGCCTGATGCTTTGAATGCCGGTTGAGCCGGCGAATGAAAAACGGCTCCGACGTGCAATCGCATGTCGGAGCCGTTTGTCCTTGCTTTATTGATCCCGCGACAACACCCCATTGTTGACCCGCACCGCGTCGCCCTGGCGGAAGCCCGGATCGTTCTCGTACTGCAGCGTCTGGGTCGCGCCGTTGCCCGCATAGCGCACCACCACTTCATAACGCTGGGTACGGCGCTGGTTTCGTTCGACGTTGCGTCCCACCATGGCGCCACCGACGGCGCCGGCCACGGTGGCGAGCTTGCGGCCGTCGCCGCCGCCGACCTGGTTGCCGAGCAGGCCGCCGACCACGGCGCCGACCCCGGTGCCGAGGTAATTGCCCTCACCGCTGACTTCAACCACGTTCACCGCTTCCACCGTCGCGCAATTGGTGCAGTAACGTGCGGTACGGGGTGCGGGCGCCACCGGCGCGCTGGCGGCGGCAACCTGGCGCGGCGCGGCGGACAGCAGCGGACGGCCCAGCACCTGCGAGGTGTAGCGGCCGTTGGAGCGGATGGTTGCCGTTACACGGCTGTCAGGAGCGATGCGGTCGTCGCGGCGAATCGTATAGTCGTCCGCATATTCGCCAGGGCGCACTTCCGGCAGGAAGAACACGCCGCGCGCGCCGGCGATGGAGAGCTCGACACGTGAACCCGGGGTACCGAACACGACAAAGCCGATGTCATTGCCCGGAGTCAGGTCCTCGCTGCCGCGCACTTCGAAACGCTCGATGCGCGGCATGGCGGCCAGGTCGCCACGGCGGTTCGGACGCGGCGCGCCATTGCGCACCACCGATTCGGCCAGCACGTCGGTCGCCACGCGGTTGCCCACGCGCAGGTTGGCGGTCACGCTGCTGTTGTTCGTGATGCGGTCGCGCGTGCCGATCGTGTAGGTACCGACATACTGGCCCGGTTCGGTTTCCGTCATGTGCAGATTGCGCGTGGCGCCGTCGATGCGCAGCACGGCATTGCCGCCGGGCGTGCCGTACATGTCGAAATGCAGCTCGACGCCGGGCGCCAGGCGCCGCACTTCCTCGACATTGAAGCCGCGGATGACCGGACCCGAGCGATCCTGCCGCTCATACTGCTGGGCATGGGCCACGGTCGGCGCCAGCGTGAGGGAGCACAGCGGCAACAGCGCGGTGAGCGTGGCACACAGGGTGTGGCGAAGTTTCATGGTATGTCTCCTCTTGATGGGTCAGACTATTCGGTCGTACATACACGGTACGCCAATGCCCATGAGAAAACAGTGCGCTAACGAACGCTGTGCACGGCCTCGCCTGAGGTGACGAAAATCGCGTCGCCGGGTTCACGCGTGACGACGTGGCCGCCCGTAAACGAACCGAAGGACGGCAGGATCATCCGCTCGGTGCCGACGACGAAGCACGGCAGGCGCAGCGCATCGAAGCGGGTCGCCAGCACCCAGGCCGGGTGCACGTGGCCGGCCAGCGCATAGCATCCACTGCCGCTGCCGCTGCCCAGGCCGAGATCGAGGTCCGGATGGTGGCAGAACGCGAACGGCCCGACCGCATGCGGTTCGTCGACCAGTTCGATGCCGAGCGCCGCTGCCGGGTCGCCCGCATGCTTGTCGTGGTTGCCGCGCACCAGGGTCAGGCGCAGAGCGTGCCGCCGCCGGCGCCAGGCTAGCATCGCCTGCTGGGTGCTCGATGCATGGGCGGCGCGCGCATGCAGGAAGTCGCCGAGAAAGACGACGTGGCGCGCGCCATGGGCATCGATCAGGGCGTCGAGGGCCATCAGGTTTTCAGTGGTGGTGCCGCGCGGCACCGGGATGCCTTGTGCGCGGAAGGAAGCGGCCTTGCCGAAATGGATATCGGCAATGATCAACATGTCCTGCGCAGGCCAGTAAACGGCCTTTTCGGGCAAGAGCAGCAAGCGCTCACCCGCAACTTCAACAACCGAACTCGTCATACAGAAGCAGCTTTCTCCAGTTCACGCAACATGCGCGCCACGCGATCGTTCAGCTTCTCGGTACTGACCTTTTCGCGGAAGCGCTCGACCATCAGCGCAAAACCGAAGGGCGTCGCGCGTTTCACGACACGATACGCTACTTTACGCGCATGGAGTTCGGCCAGCGTGTCACGCAGGCGGGTCAATTCCAGTTCCTGCTCCAGCACCTCGCGCTGGGCCTGCGTCAGCAGCAGGTTGCCGGCGTCATGCTTGCGGAAGACCTCGAAGAACAGCGAAGACGAAGCCTGCACCTGCCGGTTCGATTTCGGCTGGCCCGGATAGCCCTGGAACACCAGTCCGGCAATGCGCGCCACTTCGCGGAAGCGCTGCTGCGACAATTGCGTCGCATTCAGGCTGTCGAGCACGTCTTCCAGCAGGTGCTCGGTGTCGAACAAGCCCACCTCGCGCCCGGTTGCGCCCGCGAATTCCCGCTCCCAGTCGACCGGCTCCGGCGCCATCAGCTCGAAGCCGTAATCGTTGACCGCAATCGAAAAGGTGATCGGCTGGCGCCGCCCGATGCGGTAGGCGAACAGCGAAGCCAGTCCCATGTGCACCGAACGTCCCGCGAACGGATAGACGAACAGGTGATAACCTTCGCGGCTCTTCATCGATTCCAGTACCAGGGTGTCGAGCGTCGGCAGGGCCGACCATTTTTCCTGGATTTCCAATAGCGGCTTGATCGCCTGCATTTCCGGCCCCTCGAAGCGCCCTGCGGCCGCCTGGCGCAGCTGCTCGAGCGCGGCGTGGGCGAGTTCCGACGACATCGGCATCTTCGCGCCCATCCAGCGCGCAATGGCGCCGCGACTTCCCGTGGCGCGTTTCACGAATGCCGTCATCTCGTGCAAGCGGACGAATTCGAGGATGCGCCCGCCGAACAGGAAATGGTCGCCCTGCTTCAGGCGCGAAATGAACGACTCTTCCATGCTGCCGATCCGGCCGCCGCTCATGTACTTGATCTGGATGGTGGCGTCCGAGACGATGGTGCCGATGCCCATCCGGTGGCGCCTGCCGATCGCGGTATCGGGCACGCGATAGACGCCCTCCTCGTCCGGCAGCACGCGCCGGTATTCCGGATACACGGTCAGGCTCTGGCCGCCGCGCGCGACGAAATCGAGGGCCCATTGCCATTCTTCCTCGGTCAGGTGACGGTAGGACCAGGCCTGCCGCACCTCCTGATAAAACTGCTCCGAGCGGAAACCGCCGCCGAGGGCCACCGTCACCATGTGCTGCACCAGCACGTCGAAAGGCTTGTTGGGCACATACCGCCCTTCGATCTTGCGCGCGGCCACCGCGACTTTGGCGCCGGCCGCTTCCAGGATTTCCATGCTGTTGGTCGGCACCAGGGTCACGCGCGAGACCCGCCCCGGCGCGTGGCCGCTGCGCCCGGCGCGCTGCAGCAGGCGCGCGATGCCCTTGGCGCTGCCGATCTGCAGCACGCGCTCGACCGGCAGAAAATCCACGCCCAGGTCGAGGCTGGCGGTACAGATCACCGCCTTCAGTTCTCCTTTTTTCAGGCCCATCTCGACCCAGTCGCGCACCTCGCGCGCCAGCGAACCGTGGTGCAGCGCGATCACGCCGGCCCAGTCGGGCCGCGCTTCGAGGATGTTCTGGTACCAGATCTCCGACTGCGAGCGGGTATTGGTAAACACGAGGGTCGCATCGTAATGCTCGATCTCGTCGATCACGGGCTTGAGCATCTGCAGGCCCAGGTGCCCGCCCCAGGGGAAACGCGAGACGTCCTTCGGGATCAGCGAATCGACGACGATCTGTTTTTTCGTGTCGCCTTCGACCAGCACGCCCTCATTGCCTCCCTCCTTGTCTCCCAGCAACACCCGCCGCGCCAGGTCGAGGTCGCCCATCGTCGCCGACACGCCCCAGATGACCAGTTCCGGCCGCCAGTGCCGCAGCCGCGCCAGCGCCAGCTGCACCTGCACCCCGCGCTTGCTGCCCATCAGTTCGTGCCACTCGTCGATGATGATCATGTCGAGGTGCCTGAACTGTTCCTCCGCCGCCGCGTGGCTCAGCAGCAGCGAGAGGCTTTCCGGTGTGGTGATCAGGCTGGTCGGCCACTTGCGCGACTGGCGCGCACGCTCGGCCGAGCCGGTGTCGCCGGTGCGCGCGCCGACCGTCCACTCGGGCGCCAGCACTGCAGCCGACTCCTCCAGCGCGCGCTGGGTATCGGCCGCGAGCGCGCGCATCGGCGTGATCCACAGCACGCGCAGGCCGCGCGGTGGTCCACCCTTGCGGCCTTGACCCAAGGCCCCACGCTGCAGCGCGGCCAGCCACACGGCATAGGTTTTACCGGCGCCCGTATTCGCATGCAGCAGCCCGGACTGGCCCGCGAGCGCCGCCTTCCACACCTCCTTCTGGAACGGGAAGGCCTTCCAGCCGCGCGACGCGAACCAGTCCTTGACGATCGCCGCCGTCGGCCCGCTCATGCACCCACATCCGTCTTGCCGGGGGCACGGCAGCACAGCAGCCGCAGCAAGAGCGGGATATTGCCGGATTCATCGCAGTTCAATATGCATGCCTCGTCGTTAAGCTGGATCGAAACGGAGCGCCTTGCGGGCAGCACCGGCCTGTCTTGCGCCTGCCAAGTCTAGCAAAGGCCGGCGCCAACCGGCGCCAGCAACCGCGCCCTGCCGGGGCCAGCAACCGCGCCCGGCCGGGGCCGCCGCTTGCCTGCGGCAGGCGAAGGCGGCGCGAAAAGTGTTAGGCGAAGTCGCGGCACGGGTGTATCGTCAATCGGCAGATCGCACGACCTGATAAGGCGATCACTGCCCTGGACGAGATGAAGGAAATGAGCGAACGTCAAAAACGAAGCGATATCGATACCGCAAAGGTGGTGACGCGCGGCATTAATATTCTGGCAGTACGGAATCGGTTCCTGGCGCAGAATTACATGCGCATCAACCATGTTCCGCAAGGCGTCATCGAACGCGTGCTCGACCGCCCCTGCGCACGGCGCGCTACTAGTGCAGAGCAATTGATTTCGGAAGCCATCGTCCCCTCATCCTCTGGTACCAGGCGCGATTAGCGTGGCGCGGCTGCGCCGGCGGCCCGGATGGTCATCGATGCAAGGGAGGAGGAAGCGCTTTCCTCTGTGTTACTGCTCAGTGTTACCGCTCTGCTGCGAGGACATCATGGACACTCTCAACGCACTGCCGCCCGCCGCGTCGGCGCTCGGCGTTTCCTTCGATGGCCGCGCCTGGCACTATCGCCAATTCACCTACGACCACCTCGACGACGCATTCCGTTATGCAAGCGTGGAGGCCGGCCGCCCCGGTATCCGCGAAGAAGCGGCGCCGGTCCACTGGCGCCAATGGACCGGCCCGACCGCCCAGGACCAGTTGCGGATGACGGCCCACGGCATCGCGTACGAGCAGGGCTACTACCGCTACGGTCCGTATCGCTACGAACTGCTCGATGCGGCCGTGGCCTACGCGCAGCGCCAGCCGGGGCTCGGTGCCGGCGCCCAGGCAACGGCACGGGACCATGAAAGATGAAGGCGCAGTCCGGCCACGCGCACCAGCTCGATGCGGCACAACTGCGCAGGCTGCTGACGCTGTCGCGCGAACTGCTGCAGACCGATGAAGCCGGCGTCTCGCTCGGGCTGATCGGGCAGGCGCTGTCCGAACTCATCCAGCCGGATGCGAGCCTGCTCCTGCTGCGCGCGGGCGGACTCGATATCGTCGAGTTCGACAACCAGGGGCGCGTCCGGGCGGCCGGCAAGGATCATCCGCTCTTTGAAACCGGCATGCTCCTGTTGCCCGACATCGATGCCGGCGCCAGGAGAGCCCCGCCCGCACCACAACAGTGCCAGCGCGTCGGGCTGCGCACCCTCGCCCTCGCGATACCGGCCTACGCCGCCGTCGCCATCCTCGTCGCCAGCTGGAACCGCGACCTTGCCAGCGCCGAGCTGGAGCGCTACGAAAGCACCATCGTCGCCCTTCTGGAACTGGGCGCCGCCGCACTGGGCAAGATCGAGGCGCGCAGCTCGCTGGAACGGCTGGTGGATCACCAGCGCCGACAGATGGCAACGACCTCGGCCTCGCACGCCGCGGAACTGGCGCGGCGCGACGACGTGGCGGTCGCCCTGAACACGCTGTCCCTTACCGACGTGCTGACCGGCTTGTACAACCGGCGCGGTTTCTTCGTCCAGGCCGAACACCTGCACAAGGTGTCGCGGCGCCGGCGCGCGAAAAGCGCCGTCATCTTTGCCGACATCGATGGCCTGAAACGCGTCAACGACGAACTCGGCCATGACCGCGGCGATGCCGCGATCCGCGACGCGGCCTTCGTGTTTCGCCAGTCGTTCCGGCAGGCCGACGTGGTCTCGCGCCTGGGCGGCGACGAATTCGTCGCCTATACCCTCGATGACGAACAGCCCGGCGTCGTCCTCGAGCGCATCCAGGCCAACCTCGACGCCTTCAACCTGACGCAGGAACGGCCGTACGTCCTGTCGCTGAGCGCCGGGATCGTGCAGTGCGATCCCGCCAGCGACGAGACGCTGTCGGACTACCTGCTGCGGGCGGACGAGCGGATGTATGCCCACAAGCGCAGCAGACTACTTAAGTAGCGTTCAGGCGCCCGCGGCGGCCAGCAGGCCTTTCAGGGTATCGAGGGTATCGGCATCCTCGACGGTCTTATCGTCGCGCCGGCGCAGGATGCGCGGGAAGCGCACGGCGATCCCCGCCTTGTGGCGCGAGGACAGCGCAATGCCCTCGAAGCCGATCTCGAACACCATGGTCGGCTTCACCGAACGCACCGGGCCGAATTTCTCGATGGTCGTCTTGCGGATCGCATTGTCGACCTGGGCGATCTCGGCGTCCGTCAGGCCGGAATAGGCTTTCGCAAAGGGCACCAGGCGGCGCTCGCCATGCCCTTCGTCGTCGTCCCAGACGGCGAAGGTATAGTCGGTATACAGCGAAGCGCGCCGCCCATGCCCGGCCTGGGCATAGATCAGCACCGCGTCGATCGAATACGGGTCGACCTTCCACTTCCACCAGGTGCCGACATCCTTCGTCCGTCCCACGCCGTACTGGGCGCTTTTCGCCTTGACCATCATGCCCTCGACGCCGCGGTTGCGCGACTCCGCGCGCAGGGTCGCCAGCGCTTCCCAGCTCTCGGCATGAATCAGCGGCGAAATCTTCAGCTGCGGCTGGTCACAGGCGGCCACCTGCGTTTCCAGCAGCGCCCGCCGCTCGTGCTGGGGCAGCGCGCGCAGGTCGACGCCGTCGAGTTCCAATAAATCGTAGCAGACCAGCACCGCCGGCAGCTCGGCCAGCAGCTTGGCGGACAAGGTTTTACGCCCGATGCGGCGCTGCAGTTCCGCGAACGGGGCCGGCACATCGTTCGCATGATCCCAGACCAGCACCTCGCCATCGACCACGGTCCCTTCGGCCAGGCGCAGGCTGCACAGTTCCGGGAAGCGTTCGCTGATCAGGTCTTCGCCGCGCGACCACAGGTAATTGAGCGCGCCGCGCCGCACCAGCTGGGCGCGGATGCCGTCGTATTTCCACTCGACCTGCCAATCGGTCAGCTCGCCGAGCGCGGCCGGGTCACCCTGCAACTGATGCGCGAGGAAGAAGGGGTAAGGTTGGCCTCCGCGCAGCTTGTGTTCCTCATCCGATTGCGCCGCGATCAGTTGCAGGAACTTGGCGGCCGTCGGGCGCACGCTGCCGTCGGTCCAGCCCATCAGGCGCTGGGCGATCAGTTTGCTGTCGACGGCTGCGATCGCGGCCAGCGCCCGCGTGACCAGCAGTTTCGAGACGCCCACCCGGAAGCCGCCGCCGATCAGTTTGCAGAACAGGAAGCGCTCGGGGGTGTTCAGCTCGTTCCAGTAGCTGAACAGGGCTTCGCGGATGACGGCGGGATCGGCGCCGCGCAGGGGCCCGATCCGTTCCGTCATCCATTCCGCGAGTCCCACGTCGCTGCGTTTTTCCGGCGGCGGCAGGATGTGGGCGATGGTTTCGGCCAGGTCGCCGACGGCTTGGTATGACTCCTCGAACAGCCACTCGTCGAGCACCGCGTATTCGATCGCGAACTGGCGCAGCAGCTTGGTCGGCACCGCCTGTTTCGGCTTGCCGCCGGCCAGGAAGTACACGGCCCAGGCGGCGTTTTCGGGCGCGGCGGTCGAGAAATACTGCTGCAGGGCTTCGAGCTTGCGGTTGGTGGCGGTGGTCTCGTCGAGTTCGGCGAACAGTGCGGCGAATTCACGCATCGTTTGTCTCCTGCTTCTCCACCGCCTGCTCCGCCTCCGTGGCCGGTTGCGGGGCGATGCCGACATCGTCATCGTCGTCGCCGTATTCGGTGTCGAAGCCGGCCGCGTCCAGCCCTTGCTGGCAGAGCCATTTCACCATCACCGGAATCGAGCCGTGCGTGACGATGATGCGCTGGGCGCCGGTGGCGGCGATGGCGCTCATCAGGCCCGGCCAGTCGGCATGATCCGAGAGCACGAAGCCGCGGTCGACGCCGCGCCGGCGGCGCGCGCCGCGCAGCTGCATCCAGCCGCTGGCAAAGGCATCGCTGTAGTCGCCGAAGCGCTTCATCCAGGGCGAACCGGAGGCGGACGGCGGCGCGACGATAATGGATTGCTTGAGTGCCGCCTTGTCGACATCGCTCACCATCAGGGTCGGCGGCAGCATGACGCCGCCTTCGCGGTACACGCGGTTGAGCGGCTCGACCGCGCCATGGCAAACGATCGGCCCAATGGACGGATCGAGCCCGGACAGGATGCGCTGGGCCTTGCCGAAGGAATAGCCGAAGATCACGCTGGGGCGCCCCTCGTCGGCATTCTTTTTCCACCAGCGGTTGATGTCGTCGAAAATGGACTGCTCCGGTTCCCAGCGGTAGATCGGCAGGCCGAAGGTCGATTCGGTAATGAAGGTGTCGCAGCGCACGGGCTCGAAGGGCGCGCAGGTTTTGTCCGGCTCGATCTTGTAGTCGCCCGACGCCACCCAGACTTCGCCCTGGTATTCCATGCGCACCTGGGCCGAGCCCAGCACGTGGCCGGCCGGGTGCAGCGAGACCGTGACGCCGTTGTGGACCACGGTCTCGCCATATTGAAGCCCGTCGACCTGGATGTCGCCCAGGCGCGAGCGCAGCACGTGGACGCCGCTGGCGGCGGTGAGGTACTTGCCATGGCCGTAGCGCGCGTGGTCGCCGTGTGCGTGCGTGATCACGGCGCGCTCGACCGGCCGCCAGGGGTCGATATAGAACCCGCCAGGGACGCAATACAGTCCCTCCTTGCGCACAACCACCATATCTGCCATGCGGTCCTTTATTGGAATCAAACCGGTTCCACGAAGTCTGCCATAAACGATTTGTGCTCGCCGTCCGGGAAGTCGATACCGATCTGGTCTCCCGCCACCGATACCACCACGCCCTCCCCGTACTTCGGCACTTTGACGCGCATGCCCGCTTCGAAATGCGGGCCGGCCGGTTCCGGCTCGGGGGTATGGTCGAACTCGTCGTCGCGGATCTCGATGTCTTCCAGCGCCAGCGCGGGGGGATTCTTGCAGTTGTCGCAGCGGCAGCACTTTTCGAAGCCCTCGACCTCGTCCCCGAAATAGTCGAGCATCAGCTTCCAGCGGCAGAAGCCGCTCACCGCATACCCCACCATTTTTTCCAGCGACTCGCGGTCGTGGTCCTGTTTCTGTACATAGACCTCGGCCAGCTGTTCGAAATTCACCGCCTTCGGCTCGTTCGCCGTGATGACGAACTCGAGCTTGCGATTCTGGCGCACGAACTTGCCATCTTTCAATAACTTGAGGCAGACCTTGATCTTCGCTTCGTTCAGGTCGCCGAGCTTTTCCTCGATGCGCTCGGTCGTGACCGGGCCATCTTCCGCCAGTTCGCAGGCGGCATCGTAGACCGAACGGATCTCGGCGGCGTCCGGGTAATGCTTCACCAGGAAGAATTGCTGCAGGCGCTTGTCGTCCTGCAGGAAGAGCAGCGTGCACTGCGCATCCTTGCCGTCGCGCCCGGCCCGTCCCGATTCCTGGTAATAGGACTCCAGGTTGGCCGGAATCTGCAGGTGGATCACGAAACGCGTGTCGCTCTTGTCGATGCCCATGCCGAAGGCATTGGTCGCGACCATGATGCGCCGCTCGTCGTTCATGAACAGGTCCTGGTTGGCTTTGCGCTCGGCGCTGGGCAGCTTGCCGTGGTAGATCGTCACCGATTCGCCGGCTTCTTCCAGGATGCGGTGCATTTCCTCGGCCGCCTTGACGGTCGCCGCGTAGACGATGCCGACGCCTTCGGTTTGCGCCACCAGGCGCCGCGCCTCGGCAAACTTCTGGTCGGGATTGGTCACCTGCACCACGCTGTAGTGCAGGTTGGGCCGGTAGATACCGGTATTGATGACCTTCATGCGCGGCCGGTTCAGCTGGCGGCCGATGTCTTCCATCACCTCGTCGGTGGCGGTGGCGGTGAGCGCCAGCACGGTCGGATGTCCGAGCGCGGCAATTGCGGCCGCCATCTCGATATAGGCCGGGCGGAAATCGTGCCCCCATTGGGAAATGCAATGGGCTTCGTCGATCGCGACCAGGGCCACCGTCGTTTGTTTCAGCACTTCCAGGAATTCCGGCGAGGCCAGGCGCTCCGGGGTACAGAAGACGATCTCGCACTGGCCCTTCGCAATCGCGTCGAGCGCCGCATGTTCTTCCTCGGCGTTCAGGCTGCTGTTGACCTGGCAGGCACGCACGCCCAGCTCCTCGAGCTTACCCAGCTGGTCCTTCATCAGCGAGATCAGGGGCGAGACGACCACTGTCAATCCTGTTAACAGGTGGGCCGGGATCTGGTAGCACAGCGACTTGCCGCCGCCGGTAGGCATGATCGCCAGCGTGTCCTTGCCGTCGAGGACGCTGTCGATGACGCGTTGCTGGCCGTCGCGCAGGCGTTCGATGCCGAACACGGAACGGAGCAGTTTTTTGATGGAATGGCGGCGCACTGCGAGCAGGCCGTTATGCAGGAGTTGGGGGTCGTGTCGGGTCATGGAGCCGACTTTAAATCGCACGCGCGAGCACGGCTATAGGACGCGAGCCAAAGGCCGCGTAGGAGCGGCTCTCTGGGGACCTTCCCCTTGCTGAGACAGGGTCGCAAGGTCGATTCCTACAGAACGGCGGATTCCCCGCCGATGCCGCGCAACATCGCCCGGCCTCAGAATGGCACCATACCAAGCGAAAACACACAGACGAAACCCGGAGAACCCATCATGATGCGCTCGATCCCAACTACCCTGACCGCACTCCAACTTGCCCTCGCCGGCGCCGCAGCCTGGCTGGTATATGAAACGAACACCCTGCAGAGCGCAGCCGTGCTGATGTTCCACTGATTTCTTGTAAGGTGCGGCAGGATCGGCCGACTGATGTCTGGCTGAAATCAATTGTCGCAAAACATTGCCGCATCTGGCGCACGATAGCGGCAAGCAAGCAAGCACCAGGCAACCAGTTATAGACCGGTACAGCGTGCGTACCGGCAGTTATCCAAATGAAAACGCCATCCCGACTCGCATCGGGATGGCGTTTTTACGTCGGCTGCGGGAACTCAGGCGGCCTTGGCTTCCATATCCACCGCGTCCGTCTCTTCCGTCGGCAAACGCATCAGGTAATCGAAGGCTGCCAGCGAGGCCTTGGCGCCCTCGCCCACCGCAATCACGATCTGCTTGAACGGCACCGTGGTCACGTCGCCGGCCGCGAACACGCCCGGGATCGAGGTTTCACCGCGTGCGTCCACTTCGATCTCCCCATGCGGCGTCAGCTCGAGCGTCCCTTTCAGCCATTCGGCATTCGGAATCAGACCGATCTGCACGAACACACCCGCCAGTTCCACGGTATGGAGCTCGCCGCTGGCGCGGTCCTTGTAGACCAGGCCGGTGACTTTCTTGCCGTCGCCCAGGACTTCGGTCGTCTGCGCACCCTTGATCACATCCACGTTCTTCAGGCTGTACAGTTTGCGCTGCAGGACCGCATCGGCGCGCAGTTCGTTGCCGAATTCGATCAGCGTCACGTGCTCGACGATACCGGCCAGGTCGATCGCCGCTTCGACGCCCGAGTTACCGCCGCCGATCACCGACACGCGCTTGCCCTTGAACAGCGGGCCGTCGCAGTGCGGGCAGTAGGCCACGCCGTGGTTCTTGTACTCTTTTTCGCCCGGCACGTTGATTTCGCGCCAGCGGGCACCGGTCGAGAGAATGACCGATTTCGATTTCAGCACGGCCCCGTCTTCGGTCGTCACTTCGAACAGCTGGCCGCTCTTTTCGAGCTTCGAAGCACGCTGCAAATTCATGATGTCGACGTCGTAGTGCTTGACGTGTTCTTCGAGCGACACCGCGAACTTCGGACCCTCGGTTTCCTTGACCGAGACAAAGTTCTCGATCGCCAGGGTATCGAGTACCTGGCCGCCGAAGCGGTCGGCAACGACGCCGGTACGAATGCCTTTGCGGGCGGCGTAGATCGCCGCGGCCGCGCCGGCAGGACCGCCGCCGACGATCAGCACGTCGAAAGCTTCTTTCTTGCTCAGTTCAGCAGCTTTGCGCTTGCCGGCGCCGGTGTCGAGCTTGGCGAGGATTTCCTCGGCGCTCATGCGGCCCTGGCCGAAATGCTCGCCGTTCAGGAACATCATCGGCACGGCCAGGATCTGGCGCGACTCGACTTCATCCTTGAACAGGCCGCCGTCGATGGTCGTGACCTTGATGCGCGGATTAATGATCGACATCGAGTTCAGCGACTGCACCACTTCCGGGCAGTTATGGCAGGACAGCGAAATAAAGGCTTCGAAGACATAGTCGCCGTCGAGATTTTTAATCTGTTCGATCACGGCCTCGTCGAACTTGATCGGGTGGCCGCCCACTTGCAGCAGGGCCAGCACCAGCGAGGTGAACTCATGGCCCAGCGGGATCGCGGCGAATTCGATGCCGATGTCGGTGCCGACACGGTTGATGGCGAAAGATGGCTTGCGCGTCGCATTGCCGTCTTCGCGGTAAGAAATCTTGGCGCTCAGGGAAGTGATTTCCTTGAGCAGTTCTTCCATTTCGCGCGCTTTCGGCGACGCGTCCAGCGATGCAACGATCTCAATCGGCTGCACCACTTTTTCCAAATAGGCTTGTAACTGCTTCTTGAGGGTTGCTTCGAGCATGGTTTTTCCTTGTATTCGGTGAAGAATGGATGCCGGCGGTCTTCCCTGCCCGGCATCCCGGTACTACTGACTACTGACTACTTAGATCTTGCCGACCAGGTCGAGGGACGGGGTCAGGGTTTCAGCGCCTTCGGTCCACTTGGCCGGGCAGACTTCGCCTGGGTGCGAAGCGACGTACTGGGCAGCCTTGACTTTGCGCATCAGTTCCGACGCGTCGCGGCCGATGCCGTTGTCGTGCACTTCCATGATCTTGATCTGGCCTTCTGGATTGATGACGAAGGTGCCGCGCAGCGCCATGCCTTCTTCTTCGATCATGACCTGGAAGTTGCGTGCCAGGGCGCCGGTCGGGTCGCCGATCAGCGGGTAGTTGACCTTCTTGATCGCGTCCGAGGTGTCGTGCCATGCCTTGTGGGCGAAGTGGCTGTCGGTCGACACGCCGTAGACCTTGACGCCCAGTTTTTCGAATTCAGGCTGGAAATCAGCCAGGTCTTCCAGTTCGGTCGGGCAGACGAAGGTGAAGTCGGCCGGGTAGAACATCAGGACGGACCAGGTGCCTTTGAACTGCTCTTCGGTCAGGTCGATGAACTTGCCTGCGTGGTAAGCGGTTGCTTTGAATGGCTTGATCTCGGTATTGATAAGGGACATGGAAGCTCCTGTTGTGTTGTGAATCAAAGTTGATGAATGCAAGTGTAAAGCGCTTGCGATCGCTTGTAAAATTAATTGATCAGATAAGATCGATTGATTTCTACTATCGCGAGGAGGAAGCACCGCCTGCCATGTCAGGCAGGCAAGGCTGTCAATCTCGCAAGAGGCCCGTCAGTGTGCGTGAAAGGCGCGGTCTTTGCAACCGCGGGCCCGTTTGCCTGTTTTACCGGCTTATGTCAGGGCCATGTGTTTCGTGCCACATATTTTGTGACAAAACCCGCAATCGATGTGACAATTGACGCAAGCTGAACAGATTCAGCAAGTGAATTTTTATTACTGCGGCAAGGCGAGCATGCAAGCGAGCGAAAAAAAGATTCTTGTCGTCGATGACAACGCGGATGCCGCCGATATGACTGCACAGATTTTGCAGATGTATGGCTTGCAGGTGCAGGTCGCCTACGGCGGCCCGGAAGGCCTGGCCCTTGCGCGCGCCAACCGTCCGGACCTGATTTTCCTCGACATCGGCATGCCGCTGATGGATGGTTACCAGGTAGCGCAGGCAGTCCGTGCCGATGCTACGCTGAGCAAGGTCATGCTGGTCGCGCTGACGGCATGGGGCGATGAAGCGTCGCGCAACAAGGCGCGTGCCGCCGGCTTCGACATGCATCTCACCAAGCCTGCAAACATCGTCGAACTGCTCGACATAGCGGGCGGCAAGTGTTGACTGGACGCCCGATCCGGCTCAGGCAGGCGGCACCGTCGCCAGTATCGAAGCGAGCACGCCTGTATCGATCGGCTTGACGAGGTGATGGTCGAACCCGGCCGCCGCCGTCTGTTCGCGATCCTTTTCCTGTCCATAACCGGTCACCGCGACCATGACCGATGCGGCGGTTCCCGGGCAGGTGCGCAAGCGCCGCGCCAGCTCGTTGCCATCCATTTCAGGCAAGCCGATATCGAGCAGGCAGACCTGGAACGCTTCCTTCTTCGCCCGTGCCAGCGCCAGGCGCGCATCGTGTTCCACCGTTACCTGGTGCCCCGATGCTTCCAGCAGCATGGCCAGCAGCGCCGCGGCATCCGCGTTGTCGTCCACGACCAGGATGCGCAGGCCGCCCGCCTGCGTGGCTGAATCGCCGCCGGCGGATGCATGGGCCGCGTCACTGTCCTCCCCTGCCGGCAGGCGCGGCAGGCAGATGGTAAAAGTGCTGCCCTGGCCGAGCCCTGCGCTTTCGCAGCGCGCCGTGCCGTGATGCAGCTCGACCAGGCTGCGCACCAGCGCCAGCCCAAGGCCCAGCCCGCCCGAGGAGCGATCCGGCGAGCGCTCGGCCTGCGCGAACAGGTCGAAGGCGCGCGCCACCAGTTCCGGCGCCATGCCGATGCCGTCATCCGATACTTCGATGAGGACATGCGCATCGCGCACATCGGTGCGCACCCGGATGTTGCCGCCTTCATGCGTGTACTTGGCGGCGTTGTTGAGGAGGTTGGCCAGCACCTGCACCAGCCGTTTGCTGTCTCCCTGCACCAGTGTCGCGTGCGGCGTCAGGCGCAGTTCCAGCTGATGGCGGCGTGCCCGGATCGCCGGCGTGACCTGCTCCACGGCGTCGGCAATGACGTGGTTGACGTCCACCGG
This sequence comes from Massilia sp. LXY-5, assembly GCF_059801075.1. Taxonomy (NCBI): domain Bacteria; kingdom Pseudomonadati; phylum Pseudomonadota; class Betaproteobacteria; order Burkholderiales; family Oxalobacteraceae; genus Massilia; species Massilia sp. LXY-5. Next base: position 323,842 of record NZ_JBNNEH010000002.1, on the reverse strand, counting down.
CAGCTTCTCGAGCTCCACCAGGCCACGGGTCACGCGCGACACGTCCAGCAGGTCGTCCACCAGCCCTGTCATGTGCCTGACCTGGCGGCCGATGATCCGGCTGGTGCGCTGCACGCGTTCCTCGTCCAGCCGGCCCGTTTGCAGCAGTTCGGCGGCCGCGCTGATGGGCGCAAGGGGATTGCGCAATTCATGGGCCAGCATGGCGAGGAACTCGTCCTTCCGGCGGTCGGCCTGGCGCAGGCGGTCTTCGCTTTCGCGCAAGGCCTCGTCGTTCGCCTTGCGTTCGGTAATATCGATGGCCGTGCCGATGACGCGTACGCATTCTCCCGCGTCGTTGAAAAGACCCCGGCCTTTGGCGGCGACCCAGCGTATGCGCCCGTCTTCCTTGCCGACCGTCCGGTATTCGGCGGCGTACTGGAGGCGCAGCTGCGGATTGGCGGCCGCCTCGAATGAGGCAAAGGTGTGTTCCCGGTCCTCGGGATGCACGCCCTCATAAAAATCCGCCAGCACGACAGGACGGTCGGGCGATATGCCGAACATGGCTTTTACCCGCCGCGGCCAGTACATGGTCTGGCTCACCACATCGACATCCCATTCGCCGACGTCGGCGGCATCGATGGCAAGCCGCAGCTGTTCTTCGCGCGCGCCGAGCGCAGCCTCGGCCATCTTCCGGTCATGGACGTCGGTGGAGGTGCCGAACCACATCAGGATCTGCCCCGACTGAGGGTCGCGCCAGGACTCCGCGCGCACGAGGAACCAGCGATAGCAGCCGGCGGCGGACCGGATCCGGTGCTCGACGCTGAAATGCCCCCCACTCTTGCGGGCAGCTTCCCATGCCTGCATCGTGGCTGCGTGATCGTCGGGATGCACGAATTTTTCCGAGACTTCGTAGGGCGAGGTCGGGTCCAGGTCGACACCGGTATACGCGGACCACTGCTTGTTGAAGTACACGCCGCGGCCGCTGTCGTCGATGATCCAGACGATTTGCGGAATCGAGTCGGCCATCAGGCGGAAGCGAAGTTCGCTGGCACGCAGTTTTTCTTCCGTCTGCCGTTGTGCTTCGGTGCGCGTGGCCACCCGTTGCTCGAGCGTCTCGTTCGCTTCGCGCAGCCGCCTGTTTGCAATTTCGATCTCGATCGCCTGGTCGTCGATGGTCGACGCCATCCGGGCCGTATGGTCCTTCGTCCTGACAAACTCGGTCACGTCTTCCACGCGATGGATGATGTGCGTGACGGTGCCTTCGGCATTCAGTACCGGCGTATTCACCGGACTCCAGAAGCGCTCCTCGAAACGGATCCCATCCGCAGTTGGAATCCGTATGTCGTATTTCTGGATCGCCATCGTGTCGGGGCGCCCGGTGGACAAGGCGCGCTGCAGCGAGGCATGCAGATTGGCCACGCCGCTTGCAGATGCATCGTCGGGGTTATCCGGAAACACCTCGAACATGCCGCGGCCGACGATATCCTCGCGCCGCGTACTGGTCGCGTTCAGGTACGCCTGATTGACCGAAACGATATGCAGGTCGTGCGACAGCACCAGGTAGGGCGATGGCGCAGCGTCGAACAATGCGCTGAAATCCAGCGGGTAGCGGGATGCCGGATCGAAGGTCGGTTCCATGGGCATGGCAGGCAAGCGTCCGGTGTCGCCAGCTCAGGCGGACACCGCCGCGCACGGAACCAGTACGTCGCAAGGCAGCGCCAGGCTGAAGGTCGAGCCCTGCCCCGGCGTACTGGTCACGCTCAGTTCGCCCCCGTGCGCCGTCGCCAGCTGGCGCGAAATGTACAGGCCCAGGCCCAGGCCTTTGGGCTCGCCATTGCGGGCACCGCGTTCGAAGGGCTGGAAGATGCGCTCGACGTCTTCCGGCGAAATTCCTTTCCCCTTGTCGATGACGTCGATGCGGGCGCACTTGCCCTCGACTTCGACCCGCACCTCGACATTGCAGCCGCCGCCGTAGCGCAGCGCATTCGTCAACAGGTTCACCACCACCTGCTCGATGCGGAACTCGTCCCAGCAACCGGTGACCGGCGGGTGCGGCGTGAGGCTGATCGCGCAGCCGCTGGCGGCGGCCTGCAGCGACAGGTCGCTCACCACGCGCTCGAGCATGCCCATCAGTTCAACCTGGGCCGGGCGCACCGACAGCGTGCCGTTGCGCATGCGGGTAACGTCGAGCATGTCGTCGATCAGGCGGATCATGGCCTTGATCTGGCGCTCGTCGCGCTTGATCATGGCGCCCATCTGTTCGCCGGAAAAGGCCTGCAGATTGCCGCGTTTGAGGTGCAGCGTGCGCATCTGGGTCTCTAAAAACAGCGTGTTCAGGGGCGTGCGCAGCTCGTGGGCGACGAGGGACATGAAATCGTCGCGCATGCGCAGCGAGCGCTGCAGCTCGGCCTGGGTCGCATTCAGCTCCTGCAGCAGGACTTCCTGCTCGCGCCGGCTCTTTTCCAGCGCATCCATCTGGCGCCGCGTCTCGCGCCGCTGCTGGTCGAGCGCGACGAACACGTTGACCTTGCCGCGCACCGCGTCCGGGTCGAGCGGCTTGTAGAGAAAGTCGACCGCGCCGGTCTCGTAACCCTTGAAGGCGTAGTTCAGTTCGCGCCCGGCGGCCGAGACGAAGACGATCGGGATGTTGCGGGTGCGCTCGGTGCCGCGCATCAGCTCGGCCAATTCGAAGCCGTCCATGCCCGGCATCTGGACGTCGAGGATGGCGAGGGCGAACTCGTGTTCGAGCAGGAGCGCGAGCGCTTCGTCGCCGGAATGGGCATGGAACACGAGCCGCTGCTCGTCGCGGATCAGGGCGTCGAGGGCGCGCAGGTTGTCGGGAAGGTCGTCGACGATGAGTAATTTGCTTGGTTCTTGTAGGCTCATGTTGTCTCCAGCTGTGGCAGCAATGCCCGGATCTCGGACAGCGGCAGGACCAGGTGCGGGGCGCACAGCCGGATGGCCCCTTCCGGCATGGCCGAGGCCTGCGCGCCCGCCGGGTCCTGGACGATGGTCAGGCCGCCGCGCTGCCTGATCCTCTGCATGCCCTCGGCGCCGTCGATGTTGGCGCCGGTAAGCAGTATGCCGGCCAAAGCCGCCCCATAGGCGTCGGCGGCCGACTCCATCAGCACATCGATGGCCGGACGTGCATAATGCACCGGCGGCTCGCAGCTGAGGGAAAAAACGCGATCCTGTTCGATCGACAGATGGTACCCCGCGCCGGCAAAATAGACAGTGCCCGGCTCCACCGGCGCTTTATCGACCGCTTCGCGCACCGGCAGCGCCAGGCGCGCCGCGAACAGCTCGGCCAGGCGGCTTTCGCGGTCGGCCGGCACATGCAGGATGCAGACCGTGGCCGGGCCGAAGTCGGGCGGCAGCGCCGGCAGCAGCTCGACCAGTGCGTCCACGCCGCCTGCCGAGGCGCCGATCACGACGGCCTCGATCCTGCGGCCGGCAAGCGCAGCGCCGACGGCTTCCCGGGTCGCCGTCATTGCCCCGCCTTGCGGAAGATGCGTTCGCGCCGCGCCACGGATTCGAAGCGGTTGGCGTAGGTCGAAAAGTCGATGCTTTCCTTGCTGCCCAGCGCCATGAAGCCGCGGTGGCAGAGCGAATCGTGGAACAGTCCCAGCACGCGGTTCTGCAGGCGCCGGTTAAAGTAGATCATCACGTTGCGGCAGCTGATGAAATGCGTCTCCGAGAACACGGTGTCGGTCGCCAGGCTGTGGTCGGCGAAGGTCACGTTCTCCACCAGGTACCGCTCGAACAGCGCCCCGCCATAGGCCGCCGTGTAATAGTCCGAAAACGCGCGCTTGCCGCCCGCCTTCTGGTAGTTCTCGGTGTACAGGCGCATGCGGTCGAGCGGAAACACGCCGCGCCGCGCCGCCTCCAGCGATTCCGGATTGATGTCGGTCGCGTAGATGATGCTGCGCTCGAGCAGGCCTTCCTCGTGCAGCAGGATCGCCAGCGAATACACTTCCTCGCCCGTCGAGCAGCCGGCCACCCACAGTTTCAGCGACGGGTAGGTCGACAGGTGCGGCACGACCTGGCTGCGCAGCGCCGCGTGGTATTCCGGGTCGCGGAACATTTCGGTGACGGGAATGGTCAGGTATTGCAGCAGCCGCGCAAACGCTTCCGGCTGGTGCAGCACTTTCGCCTGCAGTTCGGAGACGGTCGCGCACTCCATCTCGCGCAGGGCGACCAGCACCCGCCGCTTCTGCGAAGCGCCGGTGTAGTCGCGGAAGTCGTAGTTGTACTTCAGGTAGACCGCCTCGACCAGCATCCGCAATTCGATGTCGATGTCGTCCGGAGGGTGCTTCATCAGGCGATTCGCTCCATCGTCGGCATCCATACCCGCAGCAGCGAATACAGGCGGCCCAGGTCGATCGGTTTCGCCAGGTAGTCGTTGGCGCCGGCGGCCAGGCACTGTTCCTGATCGTCCTTCATCGCTTTCGCCGTGATCGCGATGATCGGCAGCCGGTTGAAGCGGCCGTCGGCGCGGATGCGGCGCGTCGCTTCCAGGCCGTCCATGCCCGGCATCATGATGTCCATCAGCACCAGGTCGACGCCCGGCACTTCGTCCAGTTTGGCCAGCGCTTCGAAGCCGTTCCTGCCGACTTCGACATTCGCGCCGCGCTGTTCGAGCGCCGCCGTCAGGGCGAACACATTGCGCACGTCGTCGTCGACCAGCAGGATGGTGCGGCCTTCGAACACGCGGTCGCGGCCACGCACGGTTTTGAGCATGTGCTGGCGCTCGGTCGACAGCTGCGATTCCACTTTATGCAGGAACAGCGTCACCTCGTCAAGCAGGCGCTCGGGCGAGCGTGCGCCCTTGATGATGATCGAGCGCGAATACTTCATCAGTTCGGCTTCTTCGTCGCGCGTCAGGTTGCGGCCCGTGTAGACGATGACCGGCGGGAAGGACACCAGGTCTTCGTGCGACATGTTCTCGAGCAACTCCTTGCCCTGCATGTCCGGCAGCTTCAGGTCGATGATCATGCAATCGAAAATCTCGCTGCGCAACAGGGCCAGCGCTTCTTCGCCCGAACCGACGGCGTCGATCCTGACGTCCTCGTCGGCGATCAGCTGCACCACGCTGTCGCGCTGGCGCTCGTCGTCCTCGACCAGCAGCACGCGCTTGATCTGTTGCGAACTCTTTTCCTGCAGCTTGCGGAACACGGCTTCGAGCTGTTCGCGGCTGGTCGGTTTCAGGGCGTAGCCGATCGCGCCCAGATGCAGGGCTTCGCCGCCGTTTTCCATGCTCGAGACGACGTGGACCGGGATGTGGCGCGTGGCCGGGTTGTCCTTCAGCTGCTGCAGCACCGACAGGCCCGAGCTGTCCGGCAGGCGGATGTCGAGCAGGATCGCGTCCGGGCTTTCGCTGGCGGCCAGTTCCAGGCCTTCTCCCGCGGTGAGCCCCACCAGGCAGCGGTAGTCGAGGTCGTGCGCCAGGTCGAACAGGATGCGCGCGAAGTCGGGTTCATCCTCGATCACGAGCACGGTGCGGGTTCCCTGCGCCGGCTTCGCGCGGTCGTCGGGGAAGGACGCCCTGGCCGGCGCTTCCTCGACGGCCTCCACCGGTTCCGGCGCAGGCGGCGGCAGCGGACGCGCCGGACGCGGCGCCGGCGCTGCCGCGCGCGGGGCCGGCGGTGCGGCCGAGACCATGCCGTTGCGCGGCATGCTCAGGGTAAAGGTGCTGCCCTGCCCAGGCGTGCTGGAGACGACCAGGGTGCCGCCCAGCAGGCCCGTCAGGTCGCGCGAGATCGACAGGCCGAGACCGGTGCCGCCGAAACGGCGGTTGGCCGTGCCATCGGCCTGGTGGAAGGCCTCGAAGATGCGTTCGTGCTGGTCTTGCGCGATGCCGATGCCGGAATCGACGACCGTGAACTGGATCCAGCCCTCGCTTGTCGCGCTGACCGTCATGCTGACTTCGCCCTGCTCGGTAAACTTCACGGCGTTCGACAGCAGGTTCTTCAATACCTGTTCCAGGCGCTGGCGGTCGGTGTGCAGGGTCGGCGGCACGTTCGGCTCGACCGTGACGGAGAAGCGCAGGGCCTTCTGCTTGGCCAGCGGTTCGAAGGTGCGGCCCAGGCCCTCGACGGTGCGGCGGATCGGCAGGTCTTCCGGCAGCAGTTCGAGTTTGCCGGCCTCGACCTTGGAGATGTCGAGGATGTCGTTGATCAGGTGCAGCAGGTCGTTACCGGCCGAATAAATCGTCTGGGCAAAACGTACCTGCTCCTCGTTCAGGTTGCCCGGCACATTGTCCGCCAGCAGCTTCGCCAGGATCAGCGAGCTGTTCAGCGGCGTGCGCAGTTCGTGCGACATGTTCGCCAGGAATTCGGATTTGTAGCGGCTGGCACGCTCCAGGTCGAGTGCGCGTGCGCGCAGCTGTTCCTGGGCTTCGGTCAGGGCCGCGTTCTTCATGTCCAGGTTCAGCGCCTGCTCGGCCAGCTGGTCGTTGGTCTGCTCCAGTTCGGCCTGCTGGTTTTCCAGGCTGCTCTGCGACTCTTCCAGCGCGCGCGACTGTTCTTCGAGTTCCTCGTTTGCCGTGCGCAGTTCTTCCTGCTGCACCTGCAGTTCCTCGTTCAGGGCCTGGCTTTCCGACAGCGCATCCTGCAGGCGCTGGCGGTAGACCACCGCGCCGACCGAGGCGCCGACGGCGTCGCCGACCAGCTTCAGGAATTCGATGTCGCGCTCGCGCACCGGGTGCAGGAAGCCGATCTCGATCACGCCTTTGACTTTGCCGAAGTTGTTGAAGGGCGCGATCACGATTTCGCGCGGCGCCGTTTCGCCCAGGCTCGAGGCGACCTTGATGTAATCTTCCGGCAGTTCCTTGACGCGCACCAGGCGGTTTTCGTTGGCGGCCTGGCTAGCCAGCGAGCTGCCAGGCTCGATGATTTTCGCGCGTTCGTCCTCGTTCGAGAAGCCATAGGCGCCGATGCGGCGCAGCACGCCGTCTTCGTTACGGAAATACATGGCCGCCACCGAGCCGCCGAGGTAGCGCACCACATGATGCAGCACGGCGTCGGCCAGGGCTTCCAGGGAATTCAGGCCGATGCTTTTCGCGGCCAGTTCGGTCTGGCCGCTGCGCAGCCAGCTCAGGTGGCGCAATTCGGCATTGTGTTCGTTCTCGTGCTTGAGCACCTCGTCGTAGGTGCTCGACAGGCGCACCAGTTCGCGCCGGCCGAAGCCGGCCAGCAGGCCGCCGACGATCAGCGTAAACAGCAGGAAGGAGCCGACCGACCAGGCGATGGTCGCGCGCGCATCCTGGCCGCGCGTCACCAGCAGCGCGTTTTCGTTGTTGACGAAGGCGGCGAACTGGCTGCGCATGTCGTCGGTCAGGCTCTTGCCGCGGCCGCTCATGATCGACTGCACCACGTCCTGGCTGGCGCGGCGCTTGTCGATGATCTCGTTGGCAAACTTGAGCCACTCGGCGTGGGCGCCAAGCACGCGCTGCAGGCGGTCGGCCTGGGCCCGGTTGTCGCCGACCAGGCGCAGCAAGCCGTCCATCTCGACATCGACCTTCGGCTTGGCCACCGTATAAGGCGCCAGGAAACTTTCGTCGCCGGTGATCGCGTAGCCGCGCAAGCCCGCTTCCATGTCGGAGACGAGTTTATTCACCTCGTTGGCCTTGCCGATGACTTCCTGGGAATGTTCGACCCAGTTCAGGACGCTCACCAGATAAGCAATGACGGCCACGAAAACGATGGCGCTCAGCACGGACAGGCCGAGCGGGAGAGCGACATTGCGCGCCAGTATGCGGCGGAACTGGGTGTTATCGAGCGAGGTGCCGGTCATGTCTTGCGTTTATTTTAAGAAAAAAGTTCTTAAGTGTAACGCAAATGACACTAATCCGGCGGTTCAACCGTGCGCTGCCCCGCGACTATCTAGGAGGGCAGACAGGGCCGTAAATAGGGCGCGGTACGGCTTTTCGCAGCGCCCGCCACGGTTTCCGGCGGACCGGCCGCCACCACCGTGCCGCCTTCGTCGCCAGCGCCCGGGCCGATGTCGATCACCCAGTCGCAGGCGGCAACCACGCGCATCGTGTGTTCGACCACGACGACCGTGTTGCCGGCATCGACCAGCCGCTCGAGCTGCAGGACCAGGCGGTCGACGTCGGACGGGTGCAGGCCGGTGGTCGGCTCGTCCAGCACATATAAAGTATTGCCGCGGCCGGTGCGCTGGAGTTCGGTCGCCAGCTTGATGCGCTGGGCCTCGCCACCGGACAGCTCGGTCGCCGGCTGGCCCAGGCGCAGGTAACCGAGGCCGACTTCGCGCAGGACTTCCAGCGAACGCTCGACGAGGGCTTCGCCTTTAAAAAATTCGGCGGCGGCATCGACCGTCATGCCGAGCACCTCGGCGATGTTCCTGTCCTTGTACTTCACTTCCAGCGTCTGGGCGTTGTAGCGCGCGCCCTCGCAGACCGGGCATGGCGCGTACACGCTCGGCAGGAACAGCAGCTCGACCATGACGGAACCCTCCCCGGCGCAGTTCTCGCAGCGGCCCTTGGCGACGTTGAAGGAAAAGCGGCCGGCGTCATACCGGCGCGCTTTCGCCATTTTCGTCGTGGCGAACAGTTTGCGCACCTGGTCGAACAGGCCGGTATAGGTGGCGAGGTTCGAGCGCGGCGTGCGTCCGATCGGCTTCTGGTCGACCCGCACCATGCGCCGGATCGATTCCATGCCGCCGACGATATGTCCCTCCAGGGGCAGCGCGGCTTCCTGTTCGAGGTCGTCGGTTTCCTCCATCTCGAGCGCCGTCGTGCCCTGCCCCAGCTCGCGCGCGACCAGGTCGACCAGTACCTGGCTGACCAGGCTCGACTTGCCGGAGCCGGACACGCCGCAGACGGCGGTCAGCACGCCGAGCGGGAACTGGACTTTCAGCTTGTTCAGGTTGTTGCGGGTGACGCCTTCCAGGCGCAGCCAGCCGGCGGGCTCGCGCCGTTCGCGTGCCTGCAGGGGCGCCTCGTCGAACAGGTAGCGCCGGGTCTGCGACGCCTCGACCTGTTTCAGGCCCTCGGGCGCGCCGCTGTAGAGCACCTCGCCGCCCTTTTCTCCGGCGGCCGGGCCGACGTCGACGATCCAGTCGGCGCAGCGGATCACGTCCAGCGCGTGCTCGACCACGAACAAGGAATTGCCCGAGGCTTTCAACTGGTCGAGCGCGGTGAGCAGGGCTTCGGTATCGGCCGGGTGCAGGCCGGCCGAGGGTTCGTCCAGCACATACACGACGCCGAACAGGTTCGAGCGCACCTGGGTCGCCAGGCGCAGGCGCTGGAGTTCGCCGGGCGAGAGCGTCGGCGTGCTGCGTTCGAGCGCGAGATAACCGAGGCCCAGCGCCAGCAGCACGTCGAGGCGCGCGACCAGGTCTTCGGCGATGCGCTGGGTGACGATCAGCTGCTCGGGGTGCAGTCTGGCGCGGCGCTTGTCCGCGATGCCCTTGCCGCTCGCATAGGGCTGCAGCATGGCGTGCAAGCGCGCCAGCGGCATGCGCGAGATGTCGGCGATATCCACGCCGCCGAAGGTGACGGACAGCGCTTCCTGGCGCAGGCGCTTGCCGCGGCAGAGCGGGCACTCGGTGCTGACCATGTAGCGCGCCACGCGTTTTTTCATCGAGGCGCTCTCCGTCGTGGCGAAGGTCTGCAGCACATAGCGCCGCGCGCCCGTGAAGGTGCCCTGGTAGCTCGGCGTTTCCTTGCGCTTCAGGGCGACCTTGGTTTCCGCCGGCGTCAGGCCGGCGTAGACGGGCACGGTCGGCGTCTCGTCGGTATATAAAATCCAGTCGCGGTCCTTTTTCGGCAAGTCGCGCCAGGGCGTGTCGACGTCGTAGCCCATCGTTACCAGGATGTCGCGCAGGTTCTGGCCGTGCCAGGCGGGCGGCCAGGCCGCCACCGCGCGCTCACGGATGGTGAGCGTATCGTCCGGCACCATCGACTGTTCGGTCACTTCATACACGCGGCCCAGGCCCGAGCACTGCGGGCAGGCGCCTTCCGGGGTATTCGGGGAAAACGATTCGGCATACAGCAGTTCCTGGCCGGGCGGATAGTCGCCGGCGCGCGAATACAGCATGCGCAGGGAGTTCGACAAGGTGCTCACGCTGCCGACCGAGGAGCGCGTGGTGGGCGAGCCGCGCTGCTGCTGCAGGGCGACCGCCGGCGGCAGGCCGTCGATCTCGTCGACTTCCGGCACCGGCATCTGGTGGAACAGGCGGCGCGCATAGGGCGAGACCGATTCCAGGTAGCGCCGCTGCGCTTCCGCGTACAGGGTGCCGAAGGCGAGCGAAGACTTGCCCGAGCCGGACACGCCCGTGAACACGACCAGCGCGTCGCGCGGGATGTCGAGGCTGACGTTTTTCAGGTTGTGCTCGCGCGCGCCGCGCACACGCACATAGCCGGGGCGGCCCTGGCCTCCTGTTGGCGTGCCTGTTTCCTTGCCTGCAGTCACGTTCCCGTCCGCTTTGCGTCGCATCGTCGTGTTCCGTCCTGTTGATGCCTTCATTTAATCGTGCTCAGGAGAGGCTGACGGTGCGGTGACACACCGAGGCGGCGTTGCCACCCTACGTCTATATCATCGATACGTCGTATGCACCATTTCTTCGAGCGCTTTTACCACCTCCCCTACCCCTGCATCGCCGCCGAAATTGCCTGCCACCGCCCGGCAGCGCCCATGCAAGCCATCGTCGTCGAGCAGCGCCTCCAGCCCCGCCACCAGGCGCCGCGTATTCAGCCGCGTGGCCGGCAGCGACAGCCCGACGCCGAGCGCTTCGACCCGCACGCCGTTGTCGAACTGGTCGTGCGCGAGCGGCACCACCAGCTGGGCCGTGCCGGCGTGCAGGGCCTCGGCCGTGGTGCCGATGCCGCCGTGATGGACCAGCACCGCCACTCGCGGCAACAGCGCGCGCAGCGGCACGTATTCCTGCCATAGCACGTGATGCGGCAGCTCGGCGGGCAGCTGGTCGCGGTGCGGTGTCAGGATGACGGCCCGCTCGCCCAGCAGGCGCGCCGCTTCGATGGCGTGCTCGAAATACGCCCGCGCCTGGCGGTTGCCGGTACCGGGAGTAAAGACCAGCGGACGCCCGCCCTGCCCGAGGAAATGCTGCAGTTCGCTCGACAGCGCCGCCTGCGGATTCGGGTCGAACAAGGGAAATCCGGACCTTACGAGCGGGCGCGGCCAATCGGGCGGCGTCGGCGCGAACCATGTGGGGAACAGGGCGATCGACAGGTCGGCGATCGAGGTAACCGTATCGATCAGGGATCTTACCGGTACCAGCCCGGCGCGCCTGCGCGCGGCGTTCAGGTCGGGCAAGGCCACCGGATCGACGAAGCGCGCGGCAAGCGAACGCCACAGGCGCCGGCGCACCCCGTGCGGCACCCAGCGCGGCACGCGCCAGGGTCCCAACATCAGCGGATCGTGGACGGTCGGTAAATTCGATGGCGCCAGGAAGGCGGCGGCGATGCGCAGTTCGGGACGCGCCGCGCGGCACAGGTCGGCTTCCGGCAAGGCCAGCGGATGAACCAGCATGACGTAATGGGCGTCGGCCGGCAGCGCCGCCATGAAGGCCGGCACGGCGGCCATCGCCGGCCGCGTCGCCTCCCAGACGACGCTGAATCCCCGGGTCGGATGCCACAGGTCGGGATGGTCGAGCACGGCCGGGTCGGCCGGCAAACCGTGGAAGGGCAGCTCCGCGGCGTGTACGAAGGGTTCGTGCTGGACCGGGCCAAGGAAGCTGACGCGGTGGCCCGCGTCGCGCAGCGCCAGCCCGATGCGCAGGAAGGGAAACAGGTCGCCCGCCGAGCCGATCGTGACCAGCACGACGTGGAGCGGCTTGCGTTCCACCTCCATGGCTCAGCCGCTCAGGGAATCAGGCGCTCGGCGCGCAGGCGTTCGAACAGGTCGAAGAACGAGGCGTCGGTGGCCTGGTAAGCGGCAAAGCCGAGGCGGCGGCTGTTGGCCATGTCGGTCATCACCTCCAGCGGACGGCCGAGGTCGAGGTCCGTGTGCCAGGCCGAAGCCAGGCGGTCCAGGTCCGGTTCGACCAGGCCGTGGCGCGTTGCAATCTCGCGCCAGAGCGGTGCGTCCTGCGCCATCGCCGCTTCCAGCGGCTGGATTTTCCCGCTGTAGCCGGCCGCCTCGACGCCGAACCAGCTTGCCAGTTTCGGCCACAGCCAGCTCCAGCGGAACACGTCGCCATTGACGATATTGAAGGCTTCATTCTTCGCCGCGTCGGTGTCCGCGGCCCAGACCAGCTGTTTGGCCAGCATGCGCGCGTCGGTCACGTCGGATAAACCCTTCCACTGCGCTTCCGAGCCGGGGAACTGGAACGGGCGCCCGGTTTCCTTGCAGATGGTGGCGTAGACGGCCAGCGTCGTGCCCAGGTTCATCGCATTGCCGACGGCCAGGCCGATGATGGTATGCGGACGGTGCACGCTCCACGTAAAACGGTCGCGCTCGGCGGCGGCATAGACTTCGTCTTCCTGGGCGTAATAAAAATTGTCCAGAGGCAGGCGCGGCTGGCTTTCGCGCAGCGGCGTGTCGGGCAGCGTGCCCGAGCTGGCATAGGCCTCGAAGGGGCCGAGGTAATGCTTCAGGCCCGTCACCAGCGCAACGTGGCGCACGCTCTTTTTCAACGACAGCGCGTCGAGCAGGTTGCGCACCAGCGCGGCATTGACGCGAATGTTTTCCTGTTCGGTGTCCTGGCGCATCCAGGTGGTGATGAAGACGTGGGTCGGTGCCGTGTCGGCAAGCGCGCTCTTGAGTCCCGCCGGATCCATCAGGTCGGCCGCCACGTGGCGCACGCCCGGCAAGTCCTTCGGCGCGCGGCGCGACAGGCCGACGACATTCCACCCATTGGCCAGCAATTCGCGCGCGACGTGGTTGCCGCCGATCCCCGTGATGCCCACTACCAAAGCCGTTCTTTGCATGTGTTTCCCCTGCATGGTCGATGAAACCCATTTTAACTGTGGGTCAAAAACGGCGTGCACGAGGGTTGAAAAACGGTCAATCGTGCGCGGGGTGCAGGTTCAGCCGGGCCGGCGGGCGTAGCTCTTCGTCAGGATCTCCCAGCGGTGCTTGTCCGGCTCGTCCCAGTAGATATTGCGCCCGCCGTGGGCCGTGCCGACCTTGCCGTCGTTGCGGCCGCGCACGTCGCCGCGCCAGCCGATGCCGGCATCCTCGAGGCGTTTCAGGATGGCATCGAACTCGGCATCGCTGACGCGAAAACAGAAGTGCTCGACCGGAAAGTCCTCGTCGGTCGTGATGAAGTCGAGCGTCAGTCCCGGGTTGACGTAGACGGCCGAAAAAATGCCGAGCGCCGTCTCGTCCCAGGGCACGTCGAGCAGGGAAGCGAGCAGCCGGGCCGACGCCACCCGGTCGCGCGCGTTGACGATTACATGGTCGAGCTCGATCATTGCCCCTCCTTCGCCCTCAGCTCAGGGCATCAGCTTGCCCTCGATCGAATCGTCGAGCGTCTTGCCGATTGCCGCGCCGACCAGCATCTTGGCGCCGGCCACGGCCTGTCCGTGCTTGTTGTCCCAGTAATAGCCGCCTTTCGGCACGACCTGGATGACCGTGATGCGCGGGTCGTCCTCGCCTTCGGTGAACCAGGTCTTGAGGACGAAGCTCCACAATTCCTTGATTTTGGCGCGGTCCTGCGAGACGGTGGCGATGCCGTCGAGTTCCATGAAGCCGGCATGCTTACTGCGCTGGAAATAGAGTTTCACTTCCGGATCGGCGGCGATTTCCGCATCCGTGTGGCTGTCGATGGCGCTCAGGAACCACAGGTTGCCGGCCTCGTCGGCTTGCAATACGCTCATCGGGCGCGCCCCCCGGTTCGGGCCCGTGCCGCCGCTGGTGCAGAAGAAGCAGGTCTCGGCATCCTTGGCCATCTCGCGGATGCGCTTGCGGGCTTCGTCGCCGCTCAGGTCGCGGTGGTTCATTTCAGGCTGGTTACGGTTGATCGAATCCATGTCGGTACTCCTCGTAGGTGGCGATAGAACGACAATAGGGATGCAGCGATCACCCGTCTGTGAACGGTTTCACGCTCGTCCTGTCGAGACCGGGTCAAAGCCGGTTCAGGCGCCCTCCTTGCGAGTGCCGGGATAGGCCGGCAAGCCGTCGTCGATGCGCATCCAGCTCAGCCGTTGCGCGGCAAAGGTATGGTCGCGCGGCGGTACGGCTTCCGGGTCGTCGAGGCTGGCCGTGGCGATGTCGATCTCGTCGGGGGTGCGGTCGTCCTGGTAGGTCAGCGTGGTGCTGCAAATGGCGCAAAAGCCGCGCAGCACGTGTTCGCTCGAGCGGACGGTGGCCGGATTGCCCTGCGAAAAGCGCATGTGTTCCACGCGCGTGCTGAACCAGGCCACGGCGGGCGCGCCGGCAATGCGGCGGCAGTCGACGCAATGGCAGAGCGTGGCATGGAAGACGTCGCCGTCGACGACGTAGCGGATTGCGCCGCAATAGCAGCCACCCAGCAGCATGTTGGCCTCCGAGGACGATGGATTGTCACCAGCATAAGCCAGGCCGGATGGGGCTTCAAGCGCAGCGCGAACCAGGAATTGTCCGGCCTTTGTAGGGTGGGCACTTGTGCCCACGCGGTACAGCGCTTGAGCGGCCGATAACGATGTTTCGACACGCAACCGTGGTACCGCGTGGGCGGAGCCCACCCTACAAAATCAAGGTTACAGGAACCGGTCCAGGATCTTCCGGCTGTGCTTATCGATTTTAAACATATCCCGCACCAGGAAATTAATCCCGTGGTTATCCGCAATCAGCAGCGAGGCCTCGCCCACGCGGCGGATGTCTTCATCGACTTTCAATACGAACGAGGTTTCGCCGCGGTCGGTTTTGACGGTCCAGGTGCAGGGCGTGGCAAAACTCGACACACTGGCGATGTGCTGGATCTCGGGAATGAATTCGCGGCCTTCCAGCTCTTCGGTGACGAGCTCGCGCACCTGCTCGGGCGCAGTAGCGAGATCGTCGATCCAGGCGACTTCCTTGCCGCCGTCGCGCACCAGCGAGATGCCGCGCGTCGGCGCCTGGATCGGAAAGGCGCGCACGGGAATCACGCCCTGGATGTCGACGCCGTCCTCGCCGGTGAACACGAGTTTACCGAAGCTGTCGCGGCGCAGGGTGAAGGGAGTGCTCATATCAGTCGTCCTTGTCCGTATCGTCCATATCCTGGTCCACGTTGCGCGCCTGCGCTTCGTAGAGGCGGTGGTAGGCGCCTTCGCGCGCCATCAGCTCGTCGTGGCTGCCCTCTTCCACCACCACGCCGCGGTCGAGCACCACCAGGCGGTCGGCGCGGTGCAGCGTCGACAGGCGGTGCGCGATCGCAATCGTGGTACGGCCCTGCACCAGGTTGTCGAGCGCCTTCTGGATTTCCTTTTCGGTTTCCGAGTCCACCGACGAAGTCGCTTCGTCCATGATCAGGATCGGCGGGTCGATCAGCAGCGCGCGCGCAATCGAAATACGCTGGCGCTCGCCGCCCGACAGGCCCTGGCCGCGCTCGCCGACCATCGAATCGTAGCCCTGCGGCAGGCGCAGGATGAATTCGTGGGCGTGCGCGGCGCGGGCGGCGGCGATGATTTCTTCGCGCGTCGCGTCGGGCTTGCCGTAGGCGATGTTCTCGGCGATCGTGCCGAAGAACAGGAAAGGCTCTTGCAACACGAGGCCAATGTTGCGGCGGTAGTCGGCGACCGCGAAGGTACGGATGTCGACGCCGTCGAGCAAAATCGCGCCTTCGGCCACGTCGTAGAAGCGGCAGATCAGGTTGACCAGCGTGCTTTTACCCGAGCCGCTGTGGCCCACCAGGCCAACCATCTCGCCGGCCTTGATGTTCAGGGAAATGCCGCGGTTCACGGCGCGGTTACCGTAGCGGAAACCGACTTCGCGCAGTTCGATATTGCCGGCTACTGTCGGCACTTTGACTGGATTGACCGGGTCCGGCACGCTCGAGACGTGGTCGAGGATGTCGAAGATGCGCTTGGCGGCCGAGGCCGACTTTTGCGTGACCGAGACGATGCGGCTCATCGAATCGAGGCGCACATAAAAGCGGCCGCTGTAGGCGATGAAGGCCGACAAGGTGCCGACCGTGATGTCGCCGCGCGACACCTGCCAGATGCCGAAGCACCAGATCACGAGCAGGCCCAGTTCGGTCAGGAAGGAGACCGTCGGCGAGAACAGCGACCAGACCTTGTTCAATTTGTCGTTGACGGCCAGGTTGTGCTTGTTCGCTTCGCGGAAGCGCACGGCCTCCCTCTTTTCCTGGGCAAAAGCCTTGACCACGCGGATGCCGGGAATCGTATCGGCCAGAACGTTGGTGACTTCGCCCCAGACGCGGTCGATCTTCTCGAAGCCGGTGCGCAGCTTGTCGCGCACGACGTGGATCATCCAGGCGATGAAAGGCAGCGGCACCAGGGTGATGAAGGCCAGCCACGGGTTAATCGAGAACAGGATCACGCCGGTCATGATGATCATGAGCACGTCGGACAGGAAGTCGAGCAGGTGCAGCGACAGGAAGACGCAGATGCGGTCCGAGCCGCTGCCGATACGCGACATCAGGTCACCGGTGCGCTTGCCGCCGAAGAATTCCAGCGACAGTTTCAGCAGGTGTTCGTAGGTGGTCGAGCGCAGGTCGGCGCCCATCCGTTCGGACACCAGCGCCAGCACATAGGTCTTGCCCCAGCCCAGGGCCCAGGCCAGTACGGCCGAGGCCAGCAAGCCGCCCATGTACATGTACACAAGACTTTCGTCGATCTTCTGGCCGTTCTGATACGGAATCAGGACATTGTCCATCAGCGGCATGGTCAGGTAAGGCGGGATCATGTGCGCGGCGGTGCTCGCCAGCATCAGCAGGAAACCGAGCAGCAGCTGGCTGCGGTAGGGCACGGCGAAGCGCCACAGGCGGAACAGGGTCCAGGTCGAGGGCGGCGTGTGCACGACCTTGGCGCAGATCGGGCACTCTTCCTGGTCCGGCTCGAGCGGCGCCTTGCAGCTCGGGCAGGTGTGCTGCTCGGGCGCCAGCACCGGTTTGCCGGTCTCGACACTGGTCACCTGCTCGGCGAAGGCGTCGGCGACGCGGATCGCGTGCAGATTCTGGCCCAGCGTAAACCGCCAGGCGGCCAGGCGGCCCTGCTGGTCGACCAGTTCCAGGTGGCCGACGCCGGCGTGGTCATGGTGGCGCAGGGCCAGTCCCGGGCGGAAGCCCCAGTCGCGCCAGACGGTTTCACCCGGCGCGCGCGACAGCAGGCGGCGGGTGGTGACCACGAGGATACCCTTCGTGAAACGTAATTTCGTGTCGAGGTCAACCTCCACGCCAGTTAAAACGTTTTCCCCTGGTGCAAGCTGTTTCCGAACGTCATTGTCCCAACCGTCAGGCAGGAAGCCGGCGGCGGCCGCCAGCGATGTCGGAGAAACGAGTTGTTGAGTTGTCATTAGTGGTGCCGCCCGTGACAGGCATGTTCTGGATAGAGGGGTAACGCGGTGACCGGCTCGGCGGTTTACATGGAGCAAAGGAAAAAATTCCAATGCTGGGCGAAGTGGCCAGACCGGAACCGCCTATTTGGCATAAATCGGTAGGGCACTGTAAGCTTCGGTCCGGCAAGTATACATCACATGTGCGCTGCATGACCGCGTTTGGGTGCGGTAGCGCACAGGCAGGCAAACATAGGCAACGCCATCATGGTGACAAGCGGACACCGTGGGCAAGACATCATTACATGACAAAGAAGAAAGACATCAAGTTTCTCCGTGTAACTCACCTGCGCGGCCCGAACATCTGGACTTATCGTCCGGTGATCGAGGTCTGGCTCGACATTGGCGAGCTGGAAGACTTCCCTTCGAATAAACTGCCCGGATTTAACGAGCGACTCACCGGCTGGTTGCCTGGCCTGATCGAGCACCGTTGCGGCGTCGGCGAGCGCGGCGGCTTCCTGGAACGCCTGGAAACCGGCACCTGGGCCGGCCACATCCTCGAACACATCGTGCTCGAGCTGCAGAACATGGCCGGCATGAAGACCGGCTTCGGCAAGACCCGCTCGACCGGCGACACCGGCGTGTACAAAATGGCTTTCCGCACGCGCGACGTCGTCGTCGGCCGCGCCGCCCTCGAAGCCGGGCACCGCCTGCTGATGGCCGCCGTCAACGATGAATCCTTCGACATGGCCGGCACCGTTGCCGCGCTGACCGAACTGGTCGACCGCTACTGCCTGGGCCCGTCGACCGCGAACATCGTCGATGCCGCCACCGACCGCCGCATTCCCTCGATCCGCCTGACCGAAGGCAACCTCGTGCAGCTCGGCCATGGCGCCGCCCAGCGCCGCATCTGGACCGCCGAAACCGACCGCACCAGCGCCATCGGAGAGAGCATCGCCAGCGACAAGGACCTGACCAAAACCCTGCTCGCCTCGTGCGGCGTGCCGGTGCCGGAAGGCGCCCTGGTGAGAAGCGCCGACGCCGCCTGGGACGAAGCCCAGGACATCGGCCTGCCGGTGGTCGTGAAACCCGTCGACGGCAACCATGGCCGCGGCGTGACGCTGAACCTGATGAGCGAATCGGAAGTGCGCACGGCCTACGCGATCGCCTCCGAAGCGGGCGACAGCTCGGCCGTGCTGGTCGAGCGTTTTATTCCCGGCAACGAGCACCGCCTGCTGGTCGTCGGCCGCCAGGTCGTGGCCGTGGCGCGCGGCGAGTCGCTGTGGGTGACCGGCGACGGCAAATCCACCGTCAGCGCGCTCGTGGCGAGCCAGATCAACACCGACCCGCGCCGCGGCAACAGCGAAGAACATCCGCTCGGCCTCGTCAATCCGCAGGACGGCGAAATCCTGCTCGACTTGAAGCGCCAGGGCTTGAGCCCCGACT
Organism: Massilia sp. LXY-5; assembly: GCF_059801075.1. Classification (NCBI taxonomy): domain Bacteria; kingdom Pseudomonadati; phylum Pseudomonadota; class Betaproteobacteria; order Burkholderiales; family Oxalobacteraceae; genus Massilia; species Massilia sp. LXY-5. The sequence goes on along the minus strand of NZ_JBNNEH010000002.1, from coordinate 305,018 downwards.
CGATCCCGCAGGCCGGCCAGAAAGTCCTGATCCAGCCGAACGGCAACGTCTCCGACGATGTCACCGACCTGATCCACCCGGAAGTGGCGCACATGGCGGCGCTGGCGGCACGCGTCGTCGGCCTCGACATCGCCGGCATCGACCTGGTCTGCGAAGACATCTCGCGCCCGCTCGACGCGCAGCGCGGCGCCATCATCGAAGTCAATTCCAGCCCGGGCCTGCTGGCCCACATCAAGCCGGCCTCGGGCACGCCGCGCAACGTCGGCAAGGCCATCGTCGCGCACCTGTTCGCGGACGGCGAGAGCGGCCGCATCCCGCTGGTCGGCGTCACCGGCACCCTCGGCACCAGCCTGATCACGCGCCTGCTCGGCTGCCTGCTGCATGCCGGCGGCAAGCATGCGGGCGTGGCCAACGGCGAAGGCCTGTATCTCGACGGCCGCCAGGTCCAGAAAGGCGATTGCACCGGCTTCGCGCTTGGCGAGCGCCTGCTCATCAACCGGAATATCGAAGCGGCCGTGTTCGAATCGAACGCGCGCAGCATCCTGGCCGAGGGCCTGCCCTACGACCGCTGCACGGTGGGCGTCGTCACCGACATGGGCAAGCTGGACTCGGTCGCCGAATACCATATCGCCGACGGGGAAGCGCTGGCCAACGTGGTGCGCAGCCAGGTCGACGTGATCCTCTCCGATGGCGCGGCCGTGCTGAACGCCGCCGACCCCGAAGTGGTGAAACTGGCCGAACTGTCGGACGGGCGCGTGATCTTCTATGCGATGGACGAGCACAATCCGGTGATGGTCCAGCACCGCGCGAGCGGCGAGCGCATCGTCTTTGCGCGCGACAACCACATCGTGCTGGTCGAGGGCGGGGTCGAGACCAAGCTGCTCGACCTCGGCAAGATCCAGCCGGCGACCGTCAAGCATCCGGCCAGCGTGCTGGCGGCGACCGCCGCCGCCTGGGCGCTGGGCCTGCCGCACGACCTGATCTGCGGCGGCTTGCGCGCGTTCGACGCCACGAAAAAAACGACTTATTGAGCAGCAGTATCCGGTTCGCCGGAGCCAGGGAGTCCGCCGCGCTTCCATCAAGCAGGCGGGCCAGTCCCAACTTAAAGGAATGAAGGTTTATGGAAGTATCTCGCGTACGGGCCTTGCGCGGCCCTAACCTCTGGAGCCACCACACCTCGGTCGAGGCGATCGTCGCCTGCACCCCGGAGGAAGAATCGATCGCCAGCCTGCCCGGCTTCGAGACGCGCCTGCGTTCGCGCTTTCCCCAGCTCGGCCAGCTGCAGCCCTTCGGCCACGAAGAAGACGTGCTTGACCCGGTGCCGATGGCCGAAGTACTGGAAATCGTCGCCCTCACCCTGCAGGCCGAAGCCGGCTGCCCCGTGACCTTCAGCCGCACCACCGCCACCGTCGAGACGGGCATCTACCAGGTCGTGGTCGAATACACCGAGGAAGACGTCGGCCGCCTGGCGATGGTGCTGGCCGAGCAGCTGATCGCCGCGGCCCGTGAAGACCAGCCCTTCGACCTCGAAGCGGCCCTCACCCAGCTGCGCGACCTCGACGAAGACGTGCGCCTCGGTCCCTCGACCGGTTCGATCGTGCAGGCCGCGATCAATCGCAACATCCCCTTCCGCCGCCTGACCGAGGGCAGCCTCGTGATGTTCGGCTGGGGCAGCAAGCAGCGCCGCATCCAGGCCGCCGAGATCGACGCCACCGGCGCGATCGCCGAGACCATCGCCCAGGACAAGGAACTGACCAAGAAGCTGCTCGACGCCGCCGGCGTGCCGGTGCCGCTGGGCCGCGTGGTGGTCGATCCCGATGACGCCTGGGCCGCGGCCCAGGAGATCGGCCTGCCGGTCGTGGTCAAGCCGAAGGACGGCAACCAGGGCAAGGGCGTGACGGTCAACATCACGACCAAGGAACAGATCACCGCCGGCTTCCATGCGGCCGCGGAGTTCCGCGACGACGTCATGGTCGAGCGCTACCTGCCGGGCCACGACTACCGCCTGCTCGTCATCGGCGACAAGCTGGTCGCCGCCGCGCGCCGCGAGCCGCCGATCGTGGTCGGCGACGGCGTGCACACGGTGCGCCAGCTGGTCGACCAGGTCAACCTCGACCCGCGCCGCGGCAACGGCCACTCGACTTCGCTGACCAAGATCCGCTTCGACGACATCGCCCTGGGCAGCCTGGCGAAACAGGGCATGGACGCCGAGTCCGTGCCGAAAAAAGGCCAGCGCGTCGTCCTGCGCAATAACGCGAACCTCTCGACCGGCGGCACCGCCACCGACGTCACCGACGACGTCCATCCGGAAGTCGCGGCGCGCGCCATCGCGGCAGCGCACATGGTGGGCCTCGACATCTGCGGCGTCGACCTGGTCTGCGATTCGGTCCTGAAACCGATCGAGGAACAGCACGGCGGCATCGTCGAAGTCAATGCCGCGCCGGGCCTGCGCATGCACCTGTCGCCCTCGTTCGGCAAGGGCCGCGACGTCGGCGAAGCGATCATCGACACCATCTTCAAGGATGGCGACGACGGCCGCATCCCGGTGGTCGCCGTCACCGGCACCAACGGCAAGACGACCACGGTGCGCCTGATCGCGCACCTGCTCACTGCCTCCGGACTGCGTACCGGCATGACCAATACCGACGGCGTCTACATCGAAGGCCGCCGCATCGACAGCGGCGACTGCAGCGGTCCGCGCAGCGCGCGCAACGTGCTGCTGCATCCGGACGTCGACGCGGCCGTGTTCGAGACCGCGCGCGGCGGCCTGCTGCGCGAGGGCCTGGCCTTTGATCGCTGCGAAGTGGCGGTGGTGACCAACATCGGCGCCGGCGACCACCTCGGCCTGAACTACATCACCACGCTGGAAGACCTGGCCGTGCTGAAGCGCGTGATCGTCCAGAACGTGAAGCCAGGCGGCATGGCGGTGCTGAACGCGGCCGATCCGGTGGTGGCCGAGATGGCCGAGCACACGAAAGGCGACGTCACCTTCTTCGCCCAGGACGGCAGCCACCCGCTGATGGCGATGCACCGTGCCCAGGGCAAGCGCGTCGTCTATGTCGACAACGGCTTCCTCGTCTGCGCCCAGGGCAGGAACGAGACCCGCATCGCGCTGGCCGAAGTGCCGATCACCCGCGGCGGCGTCATCGGCTTCCAGGTCGAGAACGTGATGGCCTCGGTGGCGGCGGCATGGGCCGTGAACCTGGACTGGGACAAGATCCGCCTCGGCCTGAAGACCTTTGTCGGCGAGAGCGACAATGCGCCGGGCCGTTTCAACGTCTTCGACTACAAAGGCGCGACCCTGATCGCCGACTACGGCCACAACCCGGACGCGATCGCGGCCCTGGTGTCGGCGGTCGAGAACATGCCGGCCAGGCGCCGTTCGGTCGTGATCAGCGGCGCCGGCGACCGCCGCGACCAGGACATCACCCAGCAGACGCAAATCCTGGGCAGCGCATTCGATGAGGTGCTGCTGTACCAGGACCAGTGCCAGCGCGGCCGCGCAGACGGCGAAGTCGTACGCCTGCTGCGCGAGGGGCTGAACGGCGCCACGCGCACCGGGCACGTGGAAGAGATCAACGGCGAGTTCGTTGCGATCGACCGCGCGCTGGAACGCGTGTCCGAGGGTGATTTGTGCCTGATCCTGATCGACCAGGTCGATGCGGCACTGGCGCATATCGGCAAGCGGGTCGCCGAAGCAAAATAATTCGTACCCAGGGTGGGCGGCTTTGCCGCCCACGCGTTCAACCGGCGGCGATGTCATCCGAACGGGTCCATCATCCTGCTGCCGAACGCGTGGGCGGGAGACCGCCCACCCTACGTTTACTTAACAATCAATCAGCCATGCTCGCACCCGAACAATTCTTCGGCTTCCTGCTCGCCGCCCTCCTCCTCACCGCCTCCCCCGGCCCCGACAACCTGATGGTTCTCGGCCTGGGCATGTCGAAGGGAAGAAAACAGGGCATGGTCTTCGGCCTGGGCTGCGCGCTCGGCTGCCTGAGCCACACTTTTCTCGCCGTGATCGGCGTCAGCGCCATCATCGCGGCCTCGCCCACGGCATTTACGGCGCTGCGCATCGGCGGCGGCCTGTACCTGGTGTGGCTGGGAATCGGTGCCTTGCGCAGCCAGGGTGGCCAGGCCGCCAGCAAGACGAGCGCGCCGCAGTCGCTGCGCAGCCTGTTCATGAAGGGTTTATTCGCGAACGCCATCAACCCGAAGGTGGTGCTGTTCTTCCTGTCGCTGCTGCCGCAGTTCGTGATCGCGGCGCATGGCAATGTGCCGGGCCAGATGCTGGCGCTCGGCGTGACCTTTACGGTGCAGGCGGCGATCCTGTTCGGGCTGCTGGGTTATTTCGCCGGCGCCGTCGGCGCCTGGCTGGAATGCAAGCCGGGCGCCGGCAAATGGCTCGACCGGCTTGCAGGGACCGTGTTCATCGCCCTGGGCGCGAAGCTGATCCTGTCGCGCTGACTGCGACCCCGATTCAACGCTTGCGCGCCGACCGCATTCCGATCAAGCCTAGGCCGAGGCCCAGCATTGCCAGCGTGGCCGGCTCCGGTACGGGTGCGGGATCGTAGGTGATGCCCAGCCGCGCGGAGAAAAATTCGAGCGGATCGCCGGGAGCGAAATCCTGCAAATACAGGGTCCAGCTGCCGAAGGTGTTCATGCCGTCGAAGGCCGACAGGGCCTGCGCCGGACGGAAGCTGCCACCCGCGATGCGTGGGCCTGCGGCTTGCAATGCTTCATCGTCGAAGGTCACGATGACGCGTCCTGCACCGCGTCCGCTGCCGTCGTAGGTCGAATACGCCTGGACCAGGTCGACAGCGGTGCCGTTCGGCCCGATCAGCCTCAGCATGAATTCTTCCTCGAACGGATCGCCGGAGCCCAGGCAGCGGGTGCCGTTCGGGCCGATCGGCGGATCGTCGCATTTCGAAAATTCGACCGTGATGTTCACGTCCCTGACCGTGCCGCGCGCGTCGACCCGCAGTGCGCGTGTCCCTTCCGAACCGTCGAAGACGCCGTAGGTGGTGTTGGTGGTGTTCAGGACCGCCGCGCTGGCGCCGGCGGACAGGAGGAGGCTGAAAACGAAACCGGCAAGACGGTGCATGTGGCGCATGAATTCTCCTTATGGTGGTGCGTACACAAAAGCAAGTTTCATTCCAGCCACTAAAACTGGCGCGATATCAGGCGCTTACCGAAAACGGCTGGCCGCTGCGGCTCCTCACTGTAAATCCAGCCGACATCCGCCGTAGATAAAGCATGCCGGACGCATGCCGTCCTGTCCCGAATCTCAGCGCGTTTCGTGCTCGAGCTGGGTCCGCCAGGCGCAGCAGCGCGCAGGTTCTCGCCGGTGTCAACCTTGTCGTCGGCCACCGGCACGCGCAGCGGGCGCGTCGTCGAGACGGCGGCAGGCACCACGCCGGCCGCGCCGCAGGATGCAGGCGAGGAGAACGCGGGCAGGTCCGAGATGGAATCGTTTCGGTGATATGTGCAGCGAAAATGTTGCGCAGCTCGAACGATAGCATCTCACCTCCGCTTTGTACGCGAGGGACGCCGCCGCCGGCCGGGGCCAACCGGCCGGCGCCGTGGAATCAGCGGACGACGTACACGTAGTCAACCGTTTCCCTGTCCCCTCAGTCGGCACAATGGCCTTTGCCAACCACCAGCCGACGGTTTCGGCGGTGCCGCTACGCTATTTCAGTTGCCGAAATAGCGCAATTCGAAATCGAGCGCCCATTGCACCCGCGAGGACGACAGCGGCGCCTGGATGGTCGCGTCGCATTCGCCCATCCAGGCCTCGTTGGCCGCGTCCAGGCCCTGCCCGTGGATGCCGACCACGGCGCTGCCCGGCGCCACCGCGCGCAAGTCCTGCAGGAAGCTTTGCCCACTGTCCGACTGCACGCCGCCGATGCTGGTGAAGATGACGTCGAAGCGCATGGTACCGAGCGCTTTCAGGGCGGCGCGCGGCCCTTCGGCGGTAATGGCGATATGCCCCATGGTGCCGAGCAGACGGCGGATGGCTGCCGGATCGGGGGCCGAGGGGTGAATGACGAGAATCGTTTTGCGAGGGCTTGGCATACTTAAGGGGTTATGCCTGTTTCACCGAATTCAAGGGTGAGCACGCGCTTTATTTTCGTAACGTGCCGCAGGGCACGGCCGTGGAAAATGCCAATGCACGCAGCATACATTTAGTATTGGTGGCTCGAGGAACTGCTTTATAATCGTTATTTTATTGATAGCAACTTATGGAGTGCAGGATGTCGATCGTGAACGGTATGCAATCGTTCGCGCCGCCTTTTCGAATTCCTGCATACTTTCTGCCATGGGTAGAGCGATTTAAAAAAATCGTCAGGGCAAGGCGCATCGTCGAAGACAGTACGCTTGTACGGCAAGACGATGCAACGCCGCCATGGCGATTTTTTCACACGCTCGTAGCGCACGATTTTTCTGAGGAGTGATTGTGTACGGCACGTCGAATCTCCGCTGGCTGTCTTCGAAGTATGTCCCGCCCGGTGCGGGAGGCCGGAGCGAGCCCGCGCAGGAGGAGTTCCCGCACCCGGGCGGCCTGGTCCGCAAGGTGCTGGTAGTCGACGATGAAGCCGACCTGGCCGACCTGGCCGAGGCATTGCTCCGCAGCCGCGGGCTCGACGTCGTGGTCGCCAACTCGGCCATGGAAGCGCTGCAAATCCTGGCGCGCGACGGCGACATCGATGCCGTCTTTTCCGATGTCATGATGCCCGGCATGAACGGACTGCAACTGGCCGATGCCCTCTCCGAGTTCTACCCGCGCCTGAAAATCATCCTCACCTCCGGCTATACCGTGCCCTCGATGCTGGAAGACCGGGAGCGCCGCTATCTGTTCACGACCAAGCCCTATCGGATCGATACGATCATGAAGCTGCTGCGCAGCTGAACGATTCGAACCTGCGGCCTCTCCTCGCATGCAGGCAGCCGGCGCCGGCATCGGCAGCGCATTGCCACACCCGCATCCTCGTGCCCAGCCGATGGTTGTAAAATGTCGGTCCTGGCTCGGCAACAGCCCTGCCTTACCGAATACCTGAGAAATGACCACCGTTCCCACTGAAATCAACGCCGCCGCGGCCCGCGCAACCTCGGAAAAAGTAACCCCGATGATGGCCCAGTACCTGGGCATCAAGGCCGATTACCCGACCATGCTGGTCTTCTACCGCATGGGCGACTTCTACGAGCTGTTCCATGAAGACGCCGAGAAGGCCGCGCGCATCCTCGGCATCACGCTGACCGCACGCGGCTCGTCCGGCGGCAATCCGATCAAGATGTGCGGCGTGCCCTTCCACTCGCTCGACGGCTATCTCGCCAAGCTCGTCAAACTCGGCGAATCCTGCGCGATCTGCGAGCAGATCGGCGACCCGGCCACCAGCAAGGGCCCGGTCGAGCGCAAGGTGGTGCGCGTCGTCACGCCCGGCACGCTGACGGATTCCGACCTGCTGCCGGAAAAGGCCGAGCGCTCGCTGCTGGCGCTCTGCACGCTGAGCGCACGCAAGTCGACCACCGTCGGCCTGGCCTGGCTGTCCCTGGCGAGCGGCGCGCTGCGCCTGATGGAGTTTTCGGGCGATGAACGCACGGTTGCAGCGCGGCTGGCGCAGGAACTGGAACGCATCGCACCGGCCGAGATCCTGCGCGCCGACGACGGCGACATGTTTGAAGAGAACCCTTTCGCGCACACCCAGCGCGTCCCGGAATGGCATTTCGACGTGGTCAAGGGCCACAAGGCACTGGTCGAGCAACTGGGCGTGGCCACCCTCACCGGCTTCGGTGCCGATGGCCTGGGCGCGGCATTTGGCGCGGCCGGCGCGCTGCTGCGCTATGCCCAGTCGACCCAGGGCCGCGGGCTGCAGCACGTGAAGAGCCTGGCCGTCGAGAGCGAAAACGAATTCATCGGGCTGGACGCCGCCACGCGCCGCAACCTGGAGCTGACGGAAACCATCCGCGGCCAGGAAGCGCCGACGCTGTTCTCGCTGCTGGACGGCTGCCGCACCGCGATGGGTTCGCGCCTGCTGCGCCACTGGCTGCACCATGCACGGCGCGACCAGTCGGTGGCCCGCGCGCGCCATGAAGCGATCGCGGCGCTGGCCGAGGCCGATGCGGCCGCCACACTGTCCGCCACGCTCAACGAAGTGCCCGACATCGAGCGCATCACGACCCGCATCGCCCTGCTGTCAGTGCGTCCGCGCGACCTGGCCAGCCTGCGCGACGGCTTGAAACAACTGCCGGCACTACGCCAGCAGATTGCGCGCTGCTTCATCCCGGGCGACTCCTGCCTGCTGCGCGCCCTGCACGACGCCATCGACACCCCGATTCCCTGCCTCGACCTGCTCACGCGCGCGGTGGCCGAGGAGCCGGCCGCGATGGTGCGCGACGGCGGCGTCTTCGCCACCGGCTTCGATTCGGAACTCGACGAACTGCGCGCGCTGTCGCAGAACGCCGGCCAGTTCCTGGTCGACCTCGAAACCCGCGAGCGCGCCCGCACGGGGATCGCCAACCTGCGCGTCGAGTACAACAAGGTGCACGGTTTCTATATCGAGGTCACCAACGGCCAGGCCGATAAAGTGCCGGACGATTACCGCCGCCGCCAGACCCTGAAGAACTGCGAGCGCTACATCACGCCGGAACTGAAGGCCTTCGAGGACAAGGCGCTGTCGGCCCAGGACAAGGCCCTGGTGCGCGAAAAGGCGCTCTACGAAGAACTGCTCACCTGCCTGGCGCCGCACATCGGCGACCTGCAGCGGGTCGCGCAGGGCCTGGCCCAGATCGACACGCTGGTCGCGCTCACCAGCCACGCGCTGCGCCACAACTGGTGCGCACCAACCCTGGTCGATGCGCCCTGCCTGAGCATCGTCGAGGGCCGCCACCCGGTCGTCGAGCGCCAGATCGAGCGCTTCATCGCCAACGACTGCAAGCTCTCGAACGAACGGCGCCTGCTGCTGATCACGGGCCCGAACATGGGCGGTAAATCGACCTTCATGCGCCAGACCGCCCTGATCGTGCTGCTGGCCTATGTCGGCAGCTATGTGCCGGCGACGAGCGCGACGATCGGCCCGATCGACCGCATCTTCACCCGCATCGGCGCCAACGACGACCTGGCCGGCGGACGCTCGACCTTCATGGTCGAGATGACCGAATCGGCCGCGATCCTGAACGGCGCCACCGAGCACTCGCTGGTGCTGATGGACGAAGTCGGGCGCGGCACGTCGACCTTCGACGGCCTGGCGCTGGCCTGGGCGATCGCGCGCCACCTGATCGACAACAGCCGCAGCTTCACCCTGTTCGCGACCCATTATTTCGAACTGACCCAGCTGCCCGAAAGCCACCCGAGCGCGGCCAACGTGCACCTGTCGGCGGTCGAGCACAAGGACACGATCGTGTTCCTGCACGCGGTGCAGGACGGGCCGGCCTCGCAAAGCTACGGCTTGCAGGTCGCCCAGCTGGCGGGCGTGCCGCCGGCCGTGATCAAGGCCGCACGCAAGCACCTGGCGCGCCTCGAATCGCAGGCGCTCGACACGACGCCTCAGCTCGACCTGTTCGCGCTGCCCTGCGACGACCCTGAGGAGGCGGCGCCGGTCGCGGACGCACCGGCCGTGCCGCCGGCGCTGCTGGCCGCGCTCGAGGAACTCGATCCGGACGCCCTCACGCCACGCGAAGCGCTCGAGCGGCTGTACGAGTTGAAGCGCCTGGCTGCCTGATGCCGCGCCCTGGTCCCGTTCTCCTCGCTGCCGCGCTCCTGTCGGTCCTGGTCGCGCCCGTGCACGCGGCGCGCGACGGCGGACACGAGGCGCGCGAGGCGCACCGCTTCGGCGTCATCGGCCACAGCTTCGACAAGCCGGGCGAGGAGCGCCTGAAGAAAGCGCTGGCGCAGACGAGCGAGAAATCGCTCGCCTTCGTCGTCGTCACCGGCATCAAGGCCGCCAGCGAACCTTGCGGCGACAAGCTGTACCAGGAGCGGCGCGACCTGGTCGACAAGGCAAAACGTCCGGTCATCGTGCTGCCGGCTGGCAGCGACTGGACCGATTGCCGCAACTCGGCCGGACGCACGAATGCGATCGAGCGCTTGAACCGGATACGCGAGCTATTCCACGGCGAGCCGGCCTCGCTGGGCGCGAAAAAGCTGCCGCTCGCCCGCCTGTCGAGCAGCCCGCGCTTTCGCAGCTATGCCGAGAACGCCCACTGGACCGTGGACTCGGTCCTGTACGCCACCATCAATCTCCCGGCCAACAACAACCACTACCTGGCTGCGGCCGGCCGCAACAGCGAATATGAAGACCGGCTGGTCGCGACCCGATTCTGGCTCAACCGCCTGTTCACGCTGGCGCGCGGCGACAAGGTCGATGCGATCGTCCTGTTTACCGAGGGCGATTTAAAACCGCTGGCCGAGCCGACCGGGCTGCGTTCGCTGCTGCGGCGCGCGCCGGTGGGGCAGGACGGCTTCGCGGCCGCGCGCAAACAGGTGCAGGCACTGGCGCAGAAATTCGACGGCAAGGTGCTGCTGGTGGACAGCGCGGCGCTGCCGAAGAAAGGCAAGCCGGCGATCGAGTGGCGCGACAATGTCGGGCACGTGTCGGTCGGTACGGAGGCGGTCGAAGTGAAGGTGACGCCGGGAGAGAAGACCTTGTTCACCCTGCAGGATGCGGGGGAATAAGGCCAACATTGCGATGCATTCCGCGTGGGCACGGAGTGCCCACCCTACGGTACACCGCCGTTGTAGGGTGGGCACTCCGTGCCCACGCGGACGTCCTAACGATTAATGCAGCGGCTGGCTACGGAAGTGGTCGCCCTCTTCGCTGTCGCCTTCGTCTTCACCGTGGTGATGGCCGTGGGCGCCGTGCACGTGGCCGTGGGCGATTTCTTCTTCGGTCGCGGCGCGCACGTCGATGACCGACAGCTCGAAGCGCAGGGCCATGCCGGCCAGCGGGTGGTTACCGTCGAGGACGACCTTGTCGTCGGCGATTTCGGTGACGGTGAAGATCATCGGCTCGTCGTCGCCGCCATCGGCCATGCCTTCGAACTGCATGCCCACTTCCAGCGGCTCCGGCAGGCGCGAACGCTCTTCGACCTTGACCAGCTCGGCATCGTAGTCGCCGAACGCGTCTTCCGGTTCGACCTGCAGGGTCGCGTTGTAGCCGGCTTCCTTGCCGTCGAGTTCTTCTTCGATCTTCGGCAGGGTGTTCTCGTAACCGCCGTGCAGGTAGACCATCGGCTGCGCGCCTTCTTCGATCAGGTTGTTCTGTGCATCCGACAGTTTGTAGTTGACCGTCACGACCGTATTCTTGGCAATCTTCATCGCACTATCCTTTCGTTGTAAGGAGCGGATTATACCCTCCCTCCGCTGCCGCCCGTGCTGTTGCTCCGTCCTGGGCTGGTTATAATGAATACATGAAAAAACTACAGCTATTAGGGAACATTACACCCGCCCAGTTCCTGCGCGATTACTGGCACAAGAAGCCCCTCCTGATCCGCAACGCCATCCCCGGCTTCAAGCCCCTGCTCAAATTCGACAAGCTCGTCGAGGCCGCCGCCAGAAACCACGTCGAGTCGCGCCTGGTCACCATGGTCGACGGCCAGTGGGACATGCAGCACGGCCCGCTCACCGAACTGCCGCCACGCACCCAGCGCGAATGGACCATGCTGGTGCAGGGCGTGAACCTGCTCGACGAACGTGCCGACGCCCTCCTGCGCGAATTCCGCTTCCTGCCCGATGCGCGCCTGGACGACCTGATGGTCAGCTACGCGACGGACGGCGGCGGCGTCGGTCCGCACTTCGATTCCTACGACGTATTCCTGCTGCAGGCCCAGGGCAAGCGGCGCTGGAAGATCAGTGCCCAGCAGGACCTGTCGCTGGTCGAGGGCATGCCGCTGAAGATCCTGTCGAACTTTACCCCGGAAGAAGAATTTGTGCTGGAACCGGGCGACATGCTGTACCTGCCCCCGCACTACGCCCACGACGGCATCGCCGAAGGCGAATGCATGACCTATTCGATCGGCTTCCGCTCGCCCTCCTTCCAGGAACTGGGCGAAGCCTTCCTGCAGTTCATGGCCGACTCGATCGACCTGCCCGGCCGCTATGCCGACCCGGAGCTGCAGCCGGCGAAGAACCCGGCCGAGATCCCGCGCGAGATGCTGGCCTCGGTGACCGAGGAACTGAACAAGGTGCGCTGGGACGAGGAAGACGTGACGGTCTTCTTCGGCGAATACATGTCCGAGCCGAAGCACAACGTGTTCTTCACCCCACCCGCGAAGCCGCTTACCGTCGGCCGCTTCATGGAGACGGCGGCAAAACGCGGCCTGAAACTGTCGGCGAAATCGCTGATGCTCTACCGCGGCAAGCACGTCTTCATCAACGGCGAGTCGTTCGCCGTGAGCCGTGCGGACAAGATTGTCCTCGACGTGCTGGCCAACGAACGGCGCCTGACGGGCGAGCAGCTGGCGCAGGCGTCGGACGACGTACTCGAGGCGCTCTATACCTGGTACGGCGACGGCTGGGTCGAACTCGGATAAACGATGGACGCGCCGCTGATTGCCCGCTTCGACACGCGCCGCGAGCTCGAGGCGCAGTGGCGCGCCCTGCTGGAGCGGGCGCAGGGCCGGCTCGACCTGTTCGATCCCGATTTCGCGGTCTATCCGCTGGGTGCGCCGGATGTGGAGACAAGGCTGCGCGCTTTTCTCCAGGCCGGCGGCATGCTGCGCCTGGCCTTGCACGACCCGGCGCATGTCGAACGTTCCTGCCCGCGTTTCCTGCGCGTGCTGCGCGATTACGGCCATCAGGTCGAATGCCGCCAAAGCCCGCGCTCGCTGCGCCACCTGAGCGATTCGTTCGCACTGGCCGACGGCCTGCATGTGGTGCGCCGCTTCCACTGCGACCACATGCGCGGCGAGGCTGCCTTCGATGCGCCGGTTTCCGTGGAGCTGCCCGCGCAGCGCTTCGACGCCCTATGGGAGGAATCGCGTTCGACCCTCGCACCGAACGTCACCGGACTGTGAATTATGCTTAAATCAACACCTCAAGTCTTTTCTTGAAGTTTGTAGCATCTTGTAACAAAATGAAGCTTATTAATTCACAAAATACTTCCATTTTGGCATGTGTTTTCTATTGCGAAGCAGTAAATTTGGCTATAATATCGGGTTAGGAAGGTTCCGTTGTCTATCAAGCACTGTTACCAGTATGAAAGCCACGAGAATTCCAACGAGCGATAATTACCGGTAATTATTCATCGCAACAAAAGTACTCACTTAATTAAGGAAAAACCATGAAAAAATCCCTGCTGATCGTTTCCCTGATGGCTGTTGCCCTGGCTGCTTGCTCGAAGAAAGAAGAAGCTGCAACCACCACCCCAGCTGCTGTTGAAGCACCTGCTGCAACGACCACCACCACCACCACCACCGACGCAGCTGCTCCAGCCGCCGGCACCACCACCACCACCGACGCTGCTGCTACCACCCCAGCCGCTGACGCTGCTGCTGCTGCCGCCAACGCTTCGGCTGCTGCTTCGCAAGCCGCTTCGGCCGCTTCGACCGCTGCTGACGTCGCTGCTGACGCTGCCAAGAAGTAATCAGCTTTCTCTGATTTTGAAAACCGGCCTGCGGGCCGGTTTTTTTTCGCCCATAAATTTGCTGAAACCTGACGAAGCTGGCGCACCGTAGGGTGGGCTCTCGAGCCCACGCGTTCCGGCATATGCATAACGTGACCTGTGCGACAGCCCATGACGCGTGCTTACCGCTGCTGCGAATTGTGCGTTGCGCGACGCTACCACGCGTGGGCTCGGGAGCCCACCCTACGGTACACACCCAATACCGTCCCCGGCCACCTCCCGGCTGCACTGGCGTAAAAAAGCCGGCCACATGGGCCGGCTTTTCTGAAGCTGAAAACGATTACTTCAGCTCGTTATTCAGCAGCGTCAGGATCTTCGTCCCCGTCGCCGACGTATCCGCCTTGCCGGTATTGTCCTGCACCGTCACGGTGGAGACGCTCGCGTTCGGCTCGGCCTTGACGCTCACGCGGTAGCGCTGTGCTTCCTTGGCCTTGTCCGACTCGCCGAAGGTGAACAGGCGCTTGAAGAAACCATCCTTGTTCGAACCATCCGGATCGACATAGCGCACGAAGTAGATGCCCTGCACGCGGTCGCGGTCTTCGACCGTGAAGCCGACGCGGTCGAGCGCCAGGCCGACGCGGCGCCAGGCGCGGTCGAAGCCTTCGTCGACTTCGACGCGGTCGCCAACCAGCCTGGCGTGCTGCGGCGCGACAGCCGCGTTCGCAACCGTCGTCTCGGCAGCCTTCACCGCGGCCGGCTCGGTGGCGCCGGTCAGGCGTGCGACCAGGCGCGCCAGGAACTGGGCTTCGAGGGCCGGATCGTTCGGACGCACGGTCCAGGTCGTCGTTTCCTTCTGGGCGCCGGTCAGCACTTCTTCGGCGCCGCGGTGGCTGATGTAGATCTCGGTCGAGCCGTCCGGCAGGCGCTCGAGGCGGGTGCGGAACTTGTCGCGCTCGCCGGTCGAATAGGCGCGGTCGAACACGCGGCCGAGGGTGTTGCGCAGGAAGTCCTGCGGGATCTTCGAGCGATTCTCGTTCCAGTCGGTTTCCATGACGCCGGTGGCCTGCGACTCGGTCGCCAGCGTGAAGCCGGCATCCTGCCAGAACTGCTCCACCTGCGGCCACAGCTGCTCGGGGGTCTGCTTGACCACCAGCCAGCGCTGGTTGCCGGCGCGCTCGACGCGCACGGCATCGGTCGCGATCGGGCCGACGGTGCCGCCGCCGGCGACCGGCATGGCGGCTTGCGCCGGGGTTGCGGCGCTGCCCGCACTGCCCTGCTGCATGCCGGATGCGGTGGCGATGCCGCGGCCGTCCGGCACGGCGTAACGATTGTCCTTTTGAAGCTGGGTCAGGTCCGGCGGCACGTCCAGCGGCGCCGCTTTCTTGGACGACTTGTAGTCCACCTTGTCGGATTCGAACACGGTGGTGCATGCCGCCATCGAGAGCGCCATCGCGCCTACGGCCAGCACGCGTACAGGCGTGGAAAGGTCCGCAAGCGGGCGAGTCTTCTTGTTGCTTTTAGTCATATCGTTACGATGTCAGATCGGTGAACCGGGACCCTTGCGGGCCTCAGGATTGCGAGGATTGCGGAACGAGTCCGGCGGCGCGCAAGGCGGCGCGGACGGTATCGTGGAAAGAGTCCGAGAGAGGCGCGAGCGGCAGGCGCAGGCCGGACGGCATCTTGCCCATCTCGGCCAGGGCCCACTTGACCGGCACCGGGTTCGGCTCGACGAACAGCTTGGCGTGCAGGTCGAGCACGCCGTTGTTGATCTCGATGGCACGCTTGACGTCGCCTGCCATGGCGGCGACGCACAGTTCGTGCATGGCGCGCGGCGCCACATTGGCCGTCACCGAGATATTGCCGGCGCCGCCGCAGAACATCAGGGTCATCGCGGTCGGATCGTCGCCCGAGTACACGGCGAACGATTTGTCGACCATGCGCAGCAGTTCGATGCCGCGACCGATATTGCCGGTCGCATCCTTGACGCCGACGATGTTGTCGATCGTCGAGAGGCGGGCGATGGTCTCGTTGCTCATGTCGGCAACCGTACGGCCCGGCACGTTGTAGAGGATGACCGGCAGGTCGACCGCTTCGGCGATCGCCTTGAAGTGGCGGTACATGCCCTCTTGCGTCGGACGGTTGTAGTACGGCACCACCTGCAGCGAGGCGTCGGCGCCGACTTCCTTCGCGGCGCGCGTCAGCGAAATCGCTTCGGCGGTCGAATTGCCGCCGCTGCCGGCGATCACGGGGATGCGGCCGCCGACGTGGTCGACGGTCAGCTTGATCAGTTCGACGTGCTCTTCCGGGGTGACGGTGGCGGATTCGCCTGTGGTGCCGACGATCACGATGCCGTCGGTGCCTTCGTCCACGTGCCAGTCGATCAATTTGCGCAGGCCATCCTTGTCGAGGCTGCCGTCTTCGAACATCGGCGTGACGATTGCTACAATGCTGCCCTTAATCATAATCAGTGGAACGTGCCGAAAAATAAAAATCTGATTGTAGCGGATCGTCCGCCAATATGGTTATTCCCGACCAACTAAATGGTCGAGCTTTACCTCGGTTTGCGGGAAGGCGAGCCCAGCCGCGCAGAGTCTCTGAACGCGCGCCGGCTTGGGTTCGTTGACGACGCCGTCCTCGAAGGCCAGCACCGCCAGGCGGTTTTCCTGCGCCAGCGCGAGCAATTCGCCCGGACGCAGCAGGAAGGCCGGATTCGACGGCTTGCCGAAGGCCTCATTGCCGAGCGCGAAGGTTTCATAGATCAGCACGCCGCCCGGCGCGAGGCTGTTCACCAGGTCCGCCATCAAAGGCCGGTGCAGGTAATTCGTGACGACGATGCCGGCGAAATGCCCGGCTTCGAAAGGCCACTGTGCGCCCTCCTGTTCCAGATCGACCTGCAGCGTCGCGATGCCGGGACCGGCGCTGGCCGCCAGCGCCTGCGGGTCGCGGTCGACCGCGATAACCGGGTGCCCCAGCGACGCGAACAGGCGCGCGTGGCGGCCGCTGCCGCAGGCCAGGTCGAGCACCTCGCCGGCCGGCACACTCCCTGCGAAGCGGCGCACCCAGGTGGACGGCTTGTCGGTCGGCGCGTGCATCAGGTCAGCAGCATGGTGATGGGCGAAGCGATCAGCTTCACGGCCTGGCCGCCGAGCCACATCACCGGCTGCACCCAGAAGGACAGCACGTTGAAGTACAGCAGCGCCAGCAGGATGAAGAAGCCATAGGGCTCGAGCTTCGCGAATTTGAAGGCGAGGCGGTGCGGCAGCATGCTGGTGAGCACGCGGCCGCCGTCGAGCGGGGGCAGCGGGAACAGGTTGAAGGCGAAGATCAGCAGATTCGTCACGATGCCGGCCTGCGCCACCTTGTGCGGGAATTCCTCGCCCACGTTGGTCGCCACCAGCACGACGGCCAGGATCAGCCACAACAGCGCCATGATGAAGTTGGCCAGGGGACCGGCCAGCGCCACCCAGGCCATGTCGCGCTTCGGATTGCGCAGGTTGCCGAACTGGACCGGCACCGGCTTGGCATAGCCGAACACGAAGCCCGAGGTCAGATACAGCGCAATCGGGATGATGATGGTGCCGAACAGGTCGACGTGCGACAGGGGATTGAGGGTCATGCGGCCCTGCGCATAGGCCGTGTTGTCGCCGAAATAGCGGGCGGCATAGGCGTGGGCGGCTTCGTGCAGGGTAATCGCGAAAAGAACGGGCAGCGCAAAGACTGCGATGTTGCGAATGATTTCATCCATAGGGGAAGGATTCTAGCAGAGCCGGGCGCGACGGGCCGGCTCCGCGGGACGGGCCTGCTTTGATTTGTTTATAGGCCGAAAGCGGCGGGGTCGCCCCTGCCCTGGCGTACGAGTTCGGGTTCGGAACCGGTGAGGTCGATGATCGTCGTCGGTTCCAGCGTACCGGCCCCGCCGTCGATCACCAGGTCGATCTGCTTTTCCAGGCGCTCGCGCACCTCGTCCGGATCGGACAGCATGTGCTCGTCGCCCGGCAGTTGCAAGGTGGTGCCGATCAGCGGCTCGCCCAGTTCCTCGAGCAGGGCCAGCGTAATCAGGTTTTCCGGCACGCGCAGGCCGATCGTCTTGCGCGAAGGGTGAGACAGGCGGCGCGGCACTTCGCGCGTCGCTTCCAGGATGACGGTGTAGGGGCCGGGCATGGTGGCCTTCAGCAGCCGGTACTGGACATTGTCGACGCGCGCGTACTGGGCGATTTCCGACAGGTCGCGGCAGAGCATCGTCAGGTGGTGCTTGTCGTCGATGCCGCGCACGCGGCGCAGCTTTTCGACGGCCGCCTTGTCGTCGAGCTGGCAGACCAGCGCATAGGCCGAATCGGTCGGCAGCGCGACCACGCCGCCGGAACGGATGATCTGCGCCGCCTGTGCGATCAGGCGCTTCTGGGGATTCTCGGGATGGATCTGAAAGAACTGGCTCATCGCGCACCGCCCTGGCGCAGCGCCTGCAGGGCCGCGATCCGTTCTTCCATCGGCGGGTGGGTCGAGAACAGCGCACCCCAGCCGCCACCGCCGCCGGAAATGCCGGAAGCGCTCATCGACGAAGGCAAGGCCCCCGGATGCAGGCCGCCCAGGCGGGCCAGCGCGTTCTGCATCGGCACCGCGCTGCCCAGCAGGTTCGCCGAACCCGCGTCGGCGCGGAATTCGCGCTGGCGCGAGAACCAGGCCACGATGATGGACGCCACCAGGCCGAACACGATTTCGCAGACGAAGACGGTGACCATGTAGCCGATGCCGGGACCGCGGTCGTCGTTCCCGCGCAGCAGCACCTTGTCAACGAAGAAGCCGACCACGCGCGCCAGGAACACGACGAAGGTGTTCACCACGCCCTGGATCAGGGTGAGTGTCACCATGTCGCCGTTGGCGATGTGCGCCACCTCATGGCCGAGCACCGCTTCGACTTCGTCGCGGTTCATGCCTTGCAGCAGGCCGGTGGAGACAGCCACCAAAGCCGAATTCTTGAAGGCGCCCGTGGCAAACGCGTTCGGCTCGCCCTCATACACGGCCACCTCCGGCATGCCGATGCCTGCGCGCTCGGCCAGCTGGCGCACGGTGTTCACGAGCCAGAGCTCGGTCGAATTGGCCGGCTGGTCGATGACGCGCGCGCCGGTCGACCACTTGGCCATCGGCTTGCTCATCAGGAGCGAAATGATCGAGCCGGTAAAGCCCACGACCAGCGAGAACACGGCGAGCGCGCCGACATTGATTCCTTCCGCGCTCACCGCACGTCCAACCCCCAGCAGGTTCAGGACGACCGTCAGCACCAGCACAACCGCGAGGTTGGTGGCGAGGAATAAAACAATGCGCTTCATTGGGGGTGCCTCCCGGGCAGGAATACATTAACAGGCTGCCAAGATAAGGCTGCGCCAGGGAAAATTCAAGGGCAGAGGCTTATGGCTGGCTTAAAGGCCGTAGGGTGGGCGGCTGTGCCGCCCACGCGCTGATCGTCATCGGCTCCGATTTCGGGCGCGATGATCTCGCTGCCAACAATCACCGCGTGGGCGGAAGACCCGCCCACCCTACGCACATTCAGAACCAGTCGTGCCACACGGGTGTCACGCTGGACGGCAGCGGCGGCAGCGCATCGAACTCCACCCGCGCCTCGCCCGGCGCATGAAAATCTGTCCCGCGCGATGCGAGAAAACCATACCGCCGCGCCACTTCGGCATAGGTCGCATACTGGTCCGGCGTATGGCTGCCGGTGACCACCTCGATCGCATTCCCGCCGAGCTGACGGAATTCGTCGAACAGCGCGTCCTCGCCCGTCTGCGTGAACTTGTAGCGCCCGGGATGCGCAATCACGGGAATGCCGCCCGCGCTGCGAATCCAGCCCATCGCCTCGGGCAAGGAAGCCCAGCGGTGCGGCACATAGCCGGGCTTGCCTTCGGTGAGGAAACGCTTGAACACCTCGGTCGTCGTCGCGCACTTGCCGCATTCGACCAGGTAGCGCGCGAAATGGGTGCGCGAGAGCAGGTCCGGGTTGCCGACGAATTTCAGGGCGCCCTCCCAGGCATCGGGAATGCCGGCCTCCTCCAGCTGGGCGGCAATTTCTCGTCCGCGCGCGTCGCGCCCGCTGCGGGTCTTCATGAGGCCCGCCAGCAGGTCCGGATTGTCCTCGTCGATCTGCAGGCCGACCACGTGGATGGTCTGGTTGGCCCAGGTCACGGAAATTTCGACGCCCGGCACGAAGCGCATGCCCTGCTCGCCCGCGGCGGCGCGCGCGAGCTTGATGCCGCCGACCTCATCGTGGTCGGTCAGCGCCCAGGCATCGACCCCGCCCTTGCGTGCATAGGCGGCCACGGCGCCAGGGGCGAGGACGCCGTCGGAGACATTCGAATGGCAGTGGAGATCGACTTTCAACATGATGCGGACCGCTTTTCTGGACGAGCAAACATTGTACGCCGCATTGCGCGACCGGGCGGCGCGGTCCGTTTGCAGGGCCGGCAATGGTAGAGTTGGCGTTTGTTCAGGAGACGAAAAAATGAAGACTGTCCACGGCAGCTGCCACTGCGGCGCGGTACGTTACGAAGCCGATCTCGACATCAAAGCCGGCACCATCAAATGCAATTGCTCGATCTGCACGAAGATGCGCTTCTGGGGGGTGCAGGTGCCGAGCGCGGCGTTCAGGCTGCTGGCAGGGGCCGATGCCCTGAGCGAATACCGTTTTCATTTGAAACGGGACGGCCACTGTTTTTGCCGGCACTGCGGGATCAACGTGTTCTCGACCGGGCACTCGCCACGGCTGGGCGCCTTCCACGCGGTGACGGTGGCGAGCCTGGACGATGTGCCGGTGGAGGAGTTGCTCGCTGCGCCGGTGCGGTATGTCGACGGGCGCAATGACGAGTGGGAGAGTCCGCCAAAAGAAATCCGCCATTTGTAAGCGAACGCCCGCCCACCCTGCGTCACTTGTTCAAAAACGCCTCGATCAGCTCCGCCAATACCGCCGGCTGATCGTGGTGCACCATATGCCCGGCATCGGCCACGATATGCGGCTCGACCGAGGCCATATGGGCCAGGCGCCGGTCCACTTCGGCGCGCATCTCGTGCTCCGGCCCCATCCAGCGCCACATCTCCGTCTGCGCCGCCTCGATCCACAGCACCGGCGCCGCGATCCGCTTCCACATCGCGATCATTTCGTCGAGGTGATACAGCAGCGGCCCGCTCATCTTGTGCGCCGGGTCGCCCAGGATGGCGTACTCCCCCGCATCGTTCGGCGCCGACCAGTGTTCGGCCAGGAAAGCGGCGCGCTCATGCGGCAGGCGCGGATTGGTCTTCTGCAGGCGCCCCGCCACCTCGGCCAGGCTGGCATACGCGCGCATCACGGGCGGATTGCGCAATTCGTCCAGCCATTTCGCCATTCGCTTGGGCGCCTGTTCCGGCTTCGCGCCCATCAGGCCGATGCCTTCCAGGTTGATCAGCTTCTTCACGCGCTCGGGCCGCACGCCGGCATACATGCTGACGACATTACCGCCCATGCTGTGTCCCAGCAGGTTGACCGGCTCGTCTGGCGAGTAGTGCTCGAGCAGGGCATCGAGGTCGGCCACGTAATCGGGGAACCAGTAGGTGTCCGAATGCGAACGCTCGGACAGGCCGAAGCCGCGCCAGTCGTTGGCAATCACGTGCCAGTCTTCTTTCAAATGGTCGACCACGAACTGGAAGGAGGCCGACATATCCATCCAGCCATGCGACATGAACAGTTTCGGCGCGCCCTCGCGGCCCCAGTGGCGCACATGGGTGCGCAGGCCGCGGATGGTCAGGAATTCGGAACGGGATGGCTGCATTGGAAATTCTCGAAAGAAAAAAGTACGGTCGTGCAGATTATACGCATGCCGTTGAATTCCTGCCCGTCATCCCCATTTGCCCGTGATCGGCGAAAAACGCGGCAGCGTGAAGCGGACAGGAGGGCGTAAAATAGCGTCATTTCAACCCTTCCGCGAGCACATCCATGGCGATTTACCAGCTGGGCGAGCAGTCGCCCGAGATCGATGCGTCGGCCTTCGTGGCCGATTCGGCCAACCTGATCGGCAAAGTGACCCTGGAGGCGAATGCCTCGGTATGGTTCGGCGTCACGATTCGCGGCGACAACGAGCGCATCACGATCGGTGAAAACAGCAATGTCCAGGAAGGCACGGTGATGCACACCGACATGGGCTACCCGCTCGTGATCGGCAAGGGCGTCACCATCGGCCACCAGGCGATGCTGCATGGCTGCACGGTGGGCGACGGTTCGCTCATCGGCATCCAGGCCGTGATCCTGAACGGCGCCAAGATCGGCAAAGGCTGCCTGGTCGGCGCCGGTGCCCTGGTTACCGAAGGAAAAGAGTTCCCGGATAACTCGCTGATATTGGGTTCGCCTGCGAAAGTGGTGCGGACGCTCACGGAAGAAGACCTGCTGCGCCTGCAAGCCAACGCCGCCAGTTACGTGGCGCGCGGCCAGTTGTTCAAGGCGCAGCTCAAGCACATCGGATAGACAATGACGACAACGGACACCAAGGACACCCTGCAGAAATTCATCTTCGACAACGCCGCCGTGCGCGGCGAGCTGGTCGAGATTTCCGACACCTGGCGCGAGATCCAGGCGCGCCACGGCTACCCGAAAGCCGTGCGCTCGATGCTGGGCGAGATGGTGGCCGCCGCCGCCCTGCTGTCGGCCAACCTGAAATTCAACGGCTCGATCGTGATGCAGATCCACGGCGACGGTCCGGTGCGCCTGCTGGTGGTCGAGTGCGATGCCGATCTGCGTATCCGCGCCACGGCCAAGCTGGCGCCGGAGGCCGACATCGCCGACGAAGCCACCTTGAGCGACCTGCTCAACGTGAACCGCCGCGGCCGTTTCGTCATCACCCTCGACCCGCTCGAGAAGATGCCGGGCCAGCAGCCCTACCAGGGCATCGTGCCGCTCGACGGCGAAAGCGTCGCGACCGTCATCGAAAACTACATGCTGCGCTCGGAACAGATGGACACGAAATTGTGGCTGGCGGCCGACGACAAGGTCTCGCGCGGCTTGCTGCTGCAGAAGCTGCCGCGCCACAGCGGCAAGGACGACCAGACCAAGCAGGCGACCGAAGAGGAAGACCTCGAGACCTGGAACCGCGCCGTGGTACTGGGCAGCACGCTGAAGCAGGAAGAACTGCTGAGCACCGATATCGAGACCCTGCTCAACCGCCTGTTCTGGGAAGAGACGATCCGCGTGTTCGATCCGCAGCACCCGCAGTTCCACTGCAGCTGCACCCGCGAGAAGGTCGGCAACATGCTGAAAATGCTGGGCCAGCCGGAAGTCGAATCGGCGCTGGCCGACCTGGGCGAGCTCGGTATCAACTGCGATTTCTGCGGCAAGCACTACGCCTTCGACAAGGTCGATTGCGCCCAGCTGTTCGCTACTGCCACCACGGCGGACGCCCTGGTGCCGCCTGGTGAAATCAAGCACTAAGAGGATCCCTGACGATGCGCGACACGCCCCGCTCCGCCTTCCCCCACCTGCTCGCGCTACCGACGCGCTGGATGGACAATGACAGCTATGGGCATGTCAACAATGTCAACTACTACAGCTTCTTCGACACCGCGGTCAATCGTTACCTGATCGACCGCGGCGTGCTCGACATCCACAGCGACGACATCGTCGGCTTCGTGGTCGAGACCAGCTGCTCCTACTTCAGTTCGATCTCCTTCCCCGACCTGATCCACGTCGGCGTGCGCGTGGCCAAGCTCGGCAATTCGAGCGTGCGCTACGAACTGGCCCTGTTCCGCAACGACGAGGCCTTGCCCTCGGCGGCCGGGCATTTCGTGCATGTGTATGTGGACCGGCGCAGCAATACATCGGTGCCGATTCCGGCGCAGGTGCGCGAAGTGCTGGCGCGCCTGGCTGCTTAGGTTCGCAAGTGCGCGATTTCCACTGAGCCCTTCTCGTCGAAAATCGGAGAAGACTGCGCCAGCCGGACCGCCGCGTCGAAGTCAGCGGCCGCGATGATGCAATAGCCGGACAAGGCGCTGCTGCTCAGCTTGGGGCCGACCAGCCGGGTCGCCACCTCCACACTGCCATGGCTGAGCGCGCCCCGGTCGACCAGGGCCGCACCCAGTTCGCTGAACCAGGCGTCCCAGCGTGCGGGCACGTGCTGCGGCCCTTCCGCTTCCCCGATGGTCGCCCCTCGAAACACGATCAGAAATCTGTCCATGCCGTCTCCCCTGCGCTCCAGTAGTGTGCCTGCACCCGACCGTAACACAGGCCATCTGATGGTGACGCACGGAGCGATGTCCCGGGATTGAAACGGGGCAGCCGGTCAACCGATCCTCCGTCCGGTGCTAAGCTTGTTGCATTGTTAGCAGTGTTGCAGTTTCCGCAAACGCTGCCCCACCACAGGAGAACCGCAATGCATATGGATACCGGAATCAACACCGAAGACCGCGCCAAGATCGTCGAGTCGCTCTCGACCGTCCTGGGGGATGCCTTCATGCTCTACCTGAAAACGCACAACTTCCACTGGAACGTGACGGGGCCGATGTTCTCGACCCTGCACGTGATGTTCGAGGAGCAGTACACCGAGCAGTGGAACGCCCTCGACGACATCGCCGAGCGCATCCGCGCGCTGGGCCACTTCGCGCCGGCCACCTCGCGGCGCTATACCGAGCTGTCGAGTATCAAGGAAGAGCCGGACGTGCTGTCGGCCAAGGAAATGATCCGCCAGCTAGTCGACGGCAACGAAATCCTGGTCCGCACCTTGCGCGCGGGCGTGAAGGTGGCCGACGAGCTCGACGACTTCCCGACCGCCGACATGCTTACCACCCGCATGGAAGTGCATGAGAAGAACGCATGGATGCTGCGCTCCTTCCTGGAGCAGGGTGCGGGATCGATGCAGGGAGATGCGTCGTCGGAGTAAGCGGCTGCCGTCCGCATTGAACGACAACGCCAACCCGCGCCGGTTGGCGTTGCCGTGTGCGCCCTCAGCGCTGTGCCATCCTTGAAGAGATCACCACCACCTGGGCCAGGCGGCGGTCGGGCACATAGCTCATCGTCATGTCGTCCCCGTACTCGCCCTGGTTGAACTGCATGGTGACGCTGCCGTCGCGCGAGACGAATTTGTCCCCGGAGACGGCGCGCAGGCGCATCGGCTTCTGGTCGTCGATGCGCGCGTCGATGTAGCGCGAAGACGTCTGCACTTTCATGTGCCAGCCGTTCGACATCGCATACGACCCGCTGATCTGGCTGGCCTTGTCTTCCGTGATGAAGGCGGCCGGACCGGGGGCGCTCACCTGCACGCTCGGTCCCGACTCGGCGTCGGGCTGTGGATAGGGCATGGTCCGGGCCGAAGCGCTACAGGCCAGCACGAACAGGGTTGCAGGAAACAGGAAAGAGATGGGACGCATGATTGTTCCTTTACGAAGCGGAATAGGCGTTCGGGAAGGACTGCGCGCCTTGCGTACATCCCCTCCCTCGGAATACCGCGATACGGTCTGAACGGATCGCGGATAGCCCAGTCTAGAGCAGCGCTTGCTGACAAAAAAGCACTACACGCTCGGTATCACGAAACAATCTCACTTCGTTTGAAGCCAGATTCTGACGAAATGAATCGCAAATTGGCATACATATTTCAATTTTCGAATCATGAGGGGTCGAATCTGCCCCCCATCCCTACCTCAGGCGGTTGCGGCGGAGGCGTGCGCCAGGGCCTGGCGCCCGCGCGGCGCCGGCCGGGTGCCGGAGTGCCGTGCGCCCTGCTGCGCAGGCTGAGCCGCGAGGCGGAAGTGCGACACCAGCTGTTCCAGGTGCGCCGACTGGTCCTGCATGCTGGCCGCCGCCGCGGCGGCTTCTTCGACCAGGGCCGCGTTCTGCTGGGTGGTCTGGTCCATCTGCAGGATCGCTTCGTTGACCTGGTCGATGCCGATGCTCTGCTCGCGGCTGGCGGCCGTGATCTCGGCCATGATTGCGGTCACGCGGGCCACGCTGGCCACGACCTCGCCGATGGTGGCGCCGGCCTGTTGCACCAGCGACGTCCCGGTGTTGACCTGGGCGACCGAGTCGCCGATCAGCCCCTTGATTTCCTTGGCGGCGGTGGCCGAGCGCTGCGCCAGGTTGCGCACTTCGCTGGCAACCACGGCAAAGCCGCGGCCCTGCTCGCCGGCCCGCGCCGCTTCCACGGCGGCATTCAGCGCCAGGATATTGGTCTGGAAGGCGATGCCGTCGATGACGCCGATGATGTCGACGATCTTGCGCGAAGCGGTATCGATCGCGCCCATCGTGTCGACCACCTGGCCGACGATCTGGCCGCCGCGCACGGCGACGGTCGAGGCATCCTGGGCCAGCCGGTTCGCCTGCGTGGCGCTCTCGGCGTTCTGGCGCACGGTCGAGGTCAGTTCTTCCATCGAGGACGCGGTTTCCTCGAGCGCGCCCGCCTGCTGCTCGGTGCGGGCGGACAAGTCGAGGTTGCCGCTGGCGATCTCGGTCGAGGCGCCGGCGATCGCGCGGGTCCCGTGCTGCACTTCGGACACGACCTTGGCCAGGCCGTCGTTCATCGTGTGCAGGGCGCCCATCAGGTCGCCGACTTCATCGCGGCGCCGGCTGTCGAACTCGCCGCTCAGGTCGCCGCCGGCGACGGCTTCGGCGACCCGCACGGCATCCTTCAGCGGACGGGTAATCGAGCGCGTGATGGCCACGGCGGCCAGGGCGCCGAGTACCAGCATCAGGCCGTTGAGCAGCAGCGACAGGCGCGCGCGGTGTTCGAAGTCGGCGCGGATCGCGACCGTCATGCGGTCGATCGTCTGCCGCTGCAAGGCCAGCAGGTCCTGCAGCGCGGCCGAATAGGCCTGGGCGGCAGGATCGAAGCCCTCCGTGTACAGGCGCTCGGCGGCGGCGGCGTCGCCCGCTTTCTTCGCGTCCATCACCTGCACTTTCAAGGCCTGGTATTTGGCGCGCAGCGACTTGACCGTCGCCAGCTTCGCCTTTTCTTCCTCGGAAGTCAGCAGCGGCTCGATCTGCTTGATCAGTTCAGTGGAGGTGGTCACGCTGTCGGCAATGGTCTTGGCGAACACGGTGCTCAGGGTGGTGTCGGTACTGCGCGCGATCAGCGAAGTGCGGGCGATCGCAGAATATGTCATCGTGTTCCAGCTCGAGACCAGGCGCTCCTTGGTCAGCGGCACGGCCATCATCTCTTCGGTAGCCTGGGCGCCGGCACGCGCTGCGAACAGGGCGGACGCGGTGGCAATCGTGGCGAGTATCAGGATCAGTGCGAACGCAAGGGTAAGCCGGGTGCCGATACGCATGTTATTGAAAAAGTGATTCATGGGTCAGTCGTCTCTTTCTTGATTTCTTATAAAAACTTGCCATTGATTACCGCTGTAGGACTGGTCTTACGCAAATAAATATACCTCGGGGTGGAAGGAGAAGTCGATCAAATATCGTTTCTGAAAGGAAATTGTTACATGAAGTTGCTCGCTTGCAACAGAGCGCCCGAGGTTTTATGCGATGCGCATGTTCTTGCGCTCCGCATCAAATCATGCAACCATCCGGTTGCATTACTACCCAAATCAACAGGAGACCCGTGATGGACACGACCAGCCCCACCGACCGCATCGAACGCAGCATTGTGATCAAGGCGCCGCGCGCGCGCGTCTGGCGCGCCCTCGCCGACGCCGCCGAATTCGGCAGCTGGTTCGGCGTGAAGCTGGAAGAGCAGGCCTTCGTGGCCGGCCGGCCGGTGCGCGGGTACATCACCCACCCCGGCTATGAGCACCTGCGTTTCGAAGCCCGGGTCGAGCGCGTCGAGCCGGAGCAGTTGCTGTCGTTTTACTGGCACCCGTATGCGATCGATCCCGCGGCCGACTACACGCAGGAAGAGCCGACGCTGGTGAGCTTCACCCTGGAGGACGGTCCGGAGAACGGCACCCGGCTCACCGTCGTCGAATCCGGTTTCGACAAGCTGCCGCCGCAACGCCGCGACGAGGCCTTCCGCATGAACGGCGCGGGCTGGGATGCGCAGGTGATCAACATCGCGCGCCATGTTGCCGGCTGAGAGGGAGCAAAAGGGCCTGGCCGAGGTGTTCGCGGCGCTGGGCGATCCGACCCGGCTGCAGCTTGTTTCCCTGCTCTGTGCCGGCGGCCTGCTGTCGATCGCCCAACTCAGCGCCGGTACGGCCATCACCCGCCAGGGCGTGACCAAGCACCTTCAGGTGCTGGCCGAGGCTGGCCTGGTGCGCGACCAGAAATGCGGACGCGAGCGGCGCTGGCAGCTGGCCCCCGAGCGTATCGACGAGGCGCGGCGCAGCCTGGACGCCATCGGCCGCCAGTGGGAGCGCGCGCTCGGACGGCTCAAGGCCTTCGTCGAAGCGGACGGCCCGGACGGGTCCGCCTGACGCGTGTCAGGCTTGCGGCAGGACGTAATCGAATTCGTAGAAATGCTTGCGTTCCTCGATCCGGATGCGCATGGTGCCGGCGATGCCGGCCAGTTCGCCGGTGCCGGAGTCGGGCACGACCGTGATCGACAGCGCCTGCGCGCCGCGCGCCATCGTGCCGGTATGCTGGACGACGAAGCTGCCGCTGCGTCCCTGCAGCTTGCCGCTCACGCGCTCGATGGCGACATAGCCGGCCGAGCCTTCGGTGGTCGTCATCGCCGACAGCATCTCGCCGACGCCCTGCCCTTCGAGTTCGCCATGGTAGTGCTTGTCGATCGCCATGCGGCCGGTCGTGACCCCGTCGCGCACCTCGGGCTGGCCCTGTGGGGTGACGGTCACGTCGAACGGTCCTGCGGCGTGTTGCTGGCTCATGGTGGGCTTCCTTCTCGTTGGTGAAGAGATAGCGAACATTCTAGGCCAATCCGGGCGCTTTGCGGCCTTGAATCGACAAGGTGCTGATCGGACCAGTGCAGGGCCGCTGGCTGATCCCGCTGAAGTTGAACGCGTGGGCGGCCGAGCCGCCCACGCGTTCAACGCACAGTGGAGCGGCCGCGAAATTTTCAGTGCGCCGCGCCCGGCATATGCAAATCGATCACCTTCATGATCGCCAGGGTGACGGACATGCTCATTTCACCGCTGGCGAAAGCATGGCGCAGATCGGCCTGGGGAATGCCGGCGGCAGCGGCAAGGTGGGCCGTGCCTTCGGCGCGCGCGGCGACGGCGAAGGCGTCGAGCAGGACGGCCGGATCGCCGCTCTCGAAGGCGGCCGCCAGGAAGGCCGACAAGGCCTCGAGCGTCGCCAGTTGCGCTGCAGGATCGGTATTCATGGGTTCAATGCGTCGCGGCGGAATCGTGCCCACCCTTGCCCGCCTTCGGCTCCGGCGGTGGCGGCGGGACGGTCATCGATTCGGTCGGCTTTTCGTCCTTGCGCAGCACCTGCACGAAGATTTCGTTCTGCTTGATCATGCCCAGTTCCAGGCGCGCGCGTTCCTCGACGGCGCCGGTCCCTTCGCGCAGGTCGCGCACTTCGGATTCGAGCTTGGCGTTGCGTGCCTTGAGCTTGTCGGTGTGGATTTGCGCCAGTGTGACCTGGTCGGTCATATCGGCGACGGCCAGCATGCCGCCCTTCCCCAGCCACAGGGGATACTGGATCAGCACGAGCAGTGCGGCGAGAACGAGCGTAATGATGCGCATGGAGACAGATCAGGAACGCGGGCCGCGCCACGATGGCCGGCCCGCGGAGTACGACAGATTACTTCAGATTATAGAAAGCGTCACGGCCAGGATAGCTGGCGACGTCGCCGAGGTCTTCCTCGATACGCAGCAGCTGGTTGTACTTGGCCATGCGGTCCGAACGCGACATCGAACCGGTCTTGATCTGCAGGGCGTTCAGGCCGACTGCGATATCGGCGATGGTCGAGTCCTCGGTCTCGCCCGAACGGTGCGAGATGACGGCCGTGTAGCCGGCGCGCTTGGCCATTTCGATGGCGGCGAAGGTCTCGGTCAGGGTGCCGATCTGGTTGATCTTGATGAGGATCGAGTTGGCGATGCCCTTCTGGATGCCTTCCTTCAGGATCTTGGTGTTGGTGACGAACAGGTCGTCGCCGACCAGCTGCACGCGCTTGCCCAGGGCTGCCGTCAGGGTCGCCCAGCCTTCCCAGTCGCCTTCGTGCATCGCGTCCTCGATCGAGATGATCGGGTACTTGTCGCACCAGGTGGCGAGCATGTTGGTGAAGTCGGTGGCCGTCAGCTGCAGGCCTTCGCCTTCCAGGTGGTACTTGCCGTCCTTGTAGAACTCGCTGGCGGCGCAATCGAGGCCGATGGCGATCTGGGTGCCGGCTTCATAGCCTGCCTGCTCGATCGCCTGCATGATCAGCTTGATCGCTTCTTCGTGGCTCGAGACCGAAGGCGCGAAACCGCCTTCGTCGCCGACCGCGGTCGACAGGCCCTTCGCGTGCAGGATTTTTTTGAGCGTGTGGAAAACTTCCGCGCCGTAGCGGATCGCTTCCTTGAAGCTTGGCGCGCCGACCGGGATGATCATGAATTCCTGGATGTCCAGGTTGTTGTCGGCGTGTGCGCCGCCGTTGATGACGTTCATCATCGGCACCGGCATCTGCATCGCGCCCGAACCGCCGAAGTAGCGGTACAGCGGCAGGCCCGCTTCTTCAGCGGCAGCCTTGGCCACGGCCATCGACACGGCCAGCATCGCGTTGGCGCCCAGGCGGCTCTTGTTCTCGGTACCGTCCAGGTCGATCAGGGTGCGGTCGAGGAAGGCCTGTTCGTTGGCGTCCAGGCCCATGATGGCTTCGCTGATCTCGGTGTTGATGTTCTCGCAGGCCTGCAGCACGCCCTTGCCGAAATAACGCTTCGGGTCGCCGTCGCGCAGTTCGATCGCTTCGCGCGAACCGGTCGACGCGCCCGACGGCACGGCCGCACGGCCCATCACGCCGGATTCGAGCAGGACGTCGCATTCGACGGTCGGATTGCCGCGCGAGTCAATGATCTCGCGGCCGATAATATCAACGATAGCACTCATGGTTTTTACACTCCAAAAAAGAAAATCGTCTCGCACATGAAAGTCGAGGCGCCTATCAGGCGCCTCGACTCGTAGCAAATGAATTACATCAGATCTTGAAGCTGTTCTCGAGGAAGCCAGCTCGCTTGACCACGCGGTCGATGTCGACCAGGGTCGTCAGCAGCTCCTTCATGCGGGCCAGCGGCACCGCGTTCGGGCCGTCGGACAGGGCATTCGCAGGGTCCGGGTGGGTTTCCATGAACAGGCCCGCGATGCCCGCTGCGACTGCCGCGCGCGACAGCACCGGGATGTGTTCGCGCTGGCCGCCCGAGGACGTGCCCTGCCCGCCCGGCAGCTGCACCGAGTGGGTCGCATCGAACACCACCGGGCAGTTCGATTCGCGCATGATGGCGAGCGAACGCATGTCCGAGACCAGGTTGTTGTAGCCGAAGGAGGCGCCGCGTTCGCAGGCCATGAAGTTGTCTTCGTTCAGGCCGGCCGCGCGTGCCGCATTCCTTGCCTTGTCGATCACGTTCTTCATGTCGCCCGGGGCCAGGAACTGGCCCTTCTTGATGTTCACCGGCAGGCCCGAACGGGCGCAGGCGTTGATGAAATCGGTCTGGCGGCACAGGAAGGCCGGGGTTTGCAGCACGTCGACGACGCTCGACACTTCCGGAATCTCTTCCTCGGTGTGGACGTCGGTCAGCACCGGCACGCCGATGGTCTTCTTGACGTCGGCGAGGATCTCCAGGCCCTTCTCGCGGCCGGGGCCGCGGAACGAGGTGCCCGACGAACGGTTCGCCTTGTCGAAGGACGATTTATAGATGAACGGGATGCCGAGTGCCGAGGTGATTTCCTTCAGCGTGCCAGCGGTGTCCATCGCCATCTGGCGCGATTCGATCACGCAGGTACCGGCGATCAGGAAGATCGGATGGTCCTGGCCTACTTCAAAGCCGCAAAGCTTCATGCTGCGTCTCCTTGCAAAGCGGATGGGGCGTTGGCCGCAGTGGCGGTGTTCGCCGACTGGTGCGCCAATGCCGCCTGGATGAACGACGTGAACAGCGGGTGGCCGCTGCGCGGGGTCGACTTGAATTCAGGGTGGAACTGCACGCCCATGTACCACGGGTGCGCGTTCGGACCGGTGCGCGGGAGTTCCATGATTTCGCACAGGTCTTCGTTCGGGGTGCGCGCCGCGACGACGAGGCCGGCCGCTTCGACCTTCGGCAGGTAGAAGTTGTTGGCTTCGTAGCGGTGGCGGTGACGCTCGGTGACGACGCTGCCGTAGATCTCGGCGGCCAGCGTGCCCGGGTTCACCGCGCAGGTCTGGGCGCCCAGGCGCATGGTGCCGCCCAGGTCCGAGTTCTCGTCGCGCTGCTCGACCTTGCCGTCGTGGTTCTGCCACTCGTTGATCAGGGCGACGACCGGCTGGTCGGTCTCGAGATCGAATTCGGTGGAGTTCGCGTTCGGCAGGCCGGCCATGTGGCGCGCATATTCGATCAGCGCGACCTGCATGCCCAGGCAGATGCCGAGATACGGGATCTTGTTTTCGCGGGCATAGCGCGCGGCCATGATCTTGCCTTCCACGCCGCGCTTGCCGAAGCCGCCTGGCACCAGGATGGCGTCGTACTTGCCCAGCTGCTCGCAACCGGTCGTCTCGATTTCTTCCGAGTCGAGGTATTCGATGTTGACGCGGCTTTCGGTATGGATACCGGCGTGGCGCAGCGCTTCGGTCAGCGACTTGTACGATTCGGTCAGGTCGACATACTTGCCGACCATGCCGATGGTGACTTCGCGCTTCGGGTTTTCCAGCGTGTAGATCAGTTTGGTCCACATCGACAGGTCGGCCGGCGGCGCCTCGATGCCGAGCGCCTCGAGGATGATGTCGTCCAGGCCCTGGTCGTGCAGCACCTGCGGCACCTTGTAAATGGTGTCGACGTCCCAGACCGAGATCACGGCCTGCTCTTCGACGTTGGCGAACAGCGAAATCTTGGCGCGCTCGTCGTCGGGGATGCGGCGGTCGGCACGGCACAGCAGCGCGTTCGGCGAAATGCCGATCTCGCGCAGCTTCTGCACGCTGTGCTGGGTCGGCTTGGTTTTCAGTTCGCCGGCCGATGCGATGTACGGGACGAGCGTCAGGTGCACGAAGGCGGTCGACTTGCGGCCGGCGCGCAGCGACAGCTGGCGCGCGGCTTCGAGGAAGGGCAGCGACTCGATGTCGCCGACGGTGCCGCCGATTTCGACCAGCGCGACGTCGACGCCTTCGGCGCCGCGGCGGATGTAGTCCTGGATTTCGTTGGTGATGTGCGGGATCACCTGCACGGTCTTGCCGAGGTACTCGCCACGGCGTTCCTTGCGGATCACCGATTCATAGATCTGGCCGGTGGTGAAGTTGTTCACCTTCTTCATCCGGGTGCTGATGAAACGCTCGTAGTGGCCGAGGTCGAGGTCGGTCTCGGCGCCGTCGTCGGTGACGAAGACTTCGCCGTGCTGCATCGGGCTCATCGTGCCCGGATCCACGTTAATGTAGGGATCGAGCTTGAGCATCGTGACTTTGAGGCCACGCGATTCGAGGATCGCGGCAAGGGAAGCGGCCGCAATCCCTTTGCCCAGGGAAGACACGACGCCGCCAGTGACGAATACAAATTTGGTCATTGTGCTGAAGGTGCCGAATGGCACGCGCGGGAAATAGAAATTATACCTTAAACGGGCGCAAACATTGTCATGACAAGCCTGCTGCCGGGCTGGTGCGGCCGTTTCGACGCCCCGTAGCGCGTTTTGGGCGCGCCATTTGTTTCGTAAAGACAACACCGCCTGGCCTGAACGAGGGGCGGCTTCGATATATATCCCACATGCAATTGCAATTGCAGTACGTCAAGGTTACATTCCTCGTTCTCTCATTTGTACAGGCAGGAGCGTCATGGGCTTTTTCAATAACCTCAACATCGGCAAGCGCCTCGCGATCGGCTTCGCGCTGACCCTGGCCATGGCCGTCCTGATCGCCGCAGTCGGCATCGCGCGCGTCAACAGCGGCGCGGCCAGCACGGCCCAGGTACTGGCCGAACCGCTGGCCAAGGAACGGATGATCACCGAGTGGTACATGCAGGTGTACGCCGCCGTGCGCCGCACGGCCGCCATCGTCAAGAGCAGCGATGCCGCGCTCGGTCCTTATTTCAAGGAAGACGCGGCCCAGACCGGCAAGCGCTCGGCCGAGCTGGTCAAGCAGATCGAACCCCTGATCACGGCCGGCGAAGAAAAAGCCCTGTTCGACAAGATTACCGAGCAGCGCAAGGCGTATTCGAGCGCACGCGACGAAGCCGTCAAGGCCAAGGCCGCCGGCGACGAGGCCCTGGCTGCCCGCATCCTCGACGAACGCTTCACCCCGACCGCGAAGGCCTACCAGGAATCGATGCAGCAACTGGTCGCCATGCAGGCTGCCAACATCGCCGCGGCCGCAGGCGCCATCGGCGAGCGCGCCGACAGCAGCGAAACCGTGATCGGCCTGCTGGCCGCGTTCTCGGTGCTGCTCGGCGCCCTCTTTTCCTGGATGCTCACGCGCGGCATCGTGCGTCCGATCCGCGAAGCGGTGGAACTGGCCGAGACGGTCGCCAGCGGCGACCTGACGCGCCGCATCGACGCCACCTCGAAAGACGAAACCGGCGCCCTGCTGCGCGCCCTGCGCCACATGAACGACAGCCTGGTGAAAATCGTCACCGAAGTGCGCGGCGGTACCGACACCATCAGCGGCGCTTCCAGCGAAATCGCGGCCGGCAACATGGACCTGTCCTCGCGCACCGAACAGCAGGCGGCCTCGCTCGAAGAAACGGCAGCGTCGATGGAGCAGATTACCGGCACCGTGCGCCAGAACGCGGACAACGCACGCCAGGCCAACCAGCTGGCGATTACCGCCTCGAACGTCGCCGTCGAAGGCGGCTCCGTGGTCGGCCAGGTCATCACGACCATGGGTTCGATCAACGAGTCCTCGCGCAAGATCGTCGACATCATCGGCGTCATCGACGGCATCGCCTTCCAGACCAACATCCTGGCGCTGAACGCGGCAGTCGAAGCGGCACGTGCCGGAGAACAGGGCCGCGGCTTCGCGGTCGTCGCCTCCGAGGTGCGCACCCTGGCCCAGCGTTCGGCCGCGGCGGCAAAAGAGATCAAGGGCCTGATCGGCGACTCGGTCGAGAAGGTCGACGCCGGCGCCAGGCTGGTCGACCAGGCCGGCGCCACGATGGAGCAGGTGGTCGAATCGATCCGCCGCGTTACCGACATCATGGCCGAGATCACGCATGCGACCCAGGAGCAGACCGGCGGTATCGAACAGGTGAATATCGCCATCGGCCAGATGGATGAAGCGACCCAGCAGAATGCGGCCCTGGTCGAGGAATCGGCCGCGGCAGCGGGCGCCATGCAGGAGCAGGCAGCCAAGCTGGCACAGGTGGTAGGCGTGTTCAAGCTCGATGCGCAGGCGGCGATCGTGGCACCGGCTGCACGGGCGGCGTCCACCCCGGCGCCGGCGCGTGCGATCGCGGTGCGTGCGAAACCGGCGGCGCGTGCAGCGAAAGCGCCGGTCAAGGTGGCAGCCAAGCCGGCGGCGCGTGCAACCGCGACGGCCGACGAGTGGGAAGAATTCTGACCCGCTGCTTGCCTGACTTGACCGACAAAACCGCCCGCATCCCGGGCGGTTTCTTTTTGCGCCTGCATTGGGCAAGTGTTGCTTTTGAGAATACGTAGTTTCCGTATCAATCAAAAAATTACCATATAGAAATGTACAATCTTCGAATTAAGCATAACCGAAGGTTTTAAGATGAATACATTTACTAATATGAATATCGGAAAACGCCTCGGTGCCGTCTTCACGCTGGTGCTTGCATTGACCATCGTGATTGCCGTGGCCGGCATCTGGCGACTGAATACGATTGCCGATGCCACCAGCGCCATGATGGCGGCGCCCCTGGCCAAGGAGCGCCTGTTGAGCGAGTGGCATACCCAAACCTTCGCCGCGGTGCGCCGTACCGCCGCCATTGTCAAAAGCAACGACACCAGCCTGGCCGAGTTCTTCAAGGCCGACGGCGCCAAGACCTCGGGCCGTTCGTCGGCGCTGATCAAGGAAATTGAACCGCTCCTGGAAGGCAAGGAAGAGCGCGCCCTGTTCGACCGCATCGGCGAACTGCGCAAGGCCTATACCAAGGCCAAGGACAAGGCGGTCAAGGCACGCACCGACGGCGATCCCGACGGCGCCGCCCGCATCCTGACCGAAGAATACATGCCGGCCGCCGATGTCTACGAGGGCACGCTGGCCGAGCTGGTCAAGATGCAGCAGGACCGCATCGACGCCATCGCCGCCGGCATCAAAGCCGACAATAACGCCAGCGCACGCATGATCGGCATCCTGGCCGCGGTTGCGGTGGCGCTCGGAGCGCTGTGCTCCTGGATGCTCACGCGCGGCATCGTGCGTCCGATCCGCGAAGCCGTGGAACTGGCCGAGACGGTTGCCAGCGGCGACCTGACGCGCCGCATCGACGCCACCTCGAAAGACGAAACCGGCGCCCTGCTGCGCGCCCTGCGCCACATGAACGACAGCCTGGTGAAAATCGTCACCGAAGTACGCGGCGGCACCGACACCATCAGCGGCGCCTCCAGCGAAATCGCCGCCGGCAACATGGACCTGTCCTCGCGCACCGAACAGCAGGCGGCCTCACTCGAAGAAACGGCGGCGTCGATGGAGCAGATCACCGGCACCGTGCGCCAGAACGCGGACAACGCGCGCCAGGCCAACCAGCTGGCGATTACCGCCTCGAACGTCGCCGTCGAAGGCGGCTCCGTGGTCGGCCAGGTCATCACGACCATGGGTTCGATCAACGAGTCCTCGCGCAAGATCGTCGACATCATCGGCGTCATCGACGGCATCGCCTTCCAGACCAACATCCTGGCGCTGAACGCTGCCGTCGAAGCGGCGCGTGCCGGCGAACAGGGCCGCGGCTTTGCAGTCGTCGCCTCCGAGGTGCGCACCCTGGCCCAGCGTTCGGCCGCGGCGGCAAAAGAGATCAAGGGCCTGATCGGCGACTCGGTCGAGAAGGTCGACGCCGGCGCCAGGCTGGTCGACCAGGCCGGCGCCACGATGGAGCAGGTGGTCGAATCGATCCGCCGCGTTACCGACATCATGGCCGAGATCACGCATGCGACCCAGGAGCAGACCGGCGGTATCGAACAGGTGAATATCGCCATCGGCCAGATGGATGAAGCGACCCAGCAGAATGCGGCCCTGGTCGAGGAATCGGCCGCGGCAGCGGGCGCCATGCAGGAGCAGGCAACCAAGCTGGCACAGGTGGTGGGCGTGTTCAAGCTCGATGCGCAGGCAGTGGCGGCACCGGCGGCGGCACGTGCGATCGCGGTGCGTCCGAAGCAGCTTGCACGTACGGCGAAGGCGCCGGTTGCAGCAGCCGTCAAGCCCTCGGCGCGTGCCGCCGCGATGGCGGACGAGTGGGAAACGTTTTGATCGCCCTTCAATAGCGAAACCGAGAAAGCCGCCCGCATGCCGGGCGGTTTTTTTTGGACGCCGCAGGCATGCAAACGTGTACCGCGTGGGCTCGAGAGCCCACCCTACAAGGGCGAACACACCGAAACGCATCGCACAAACAAAAACGCCGGCATCGAGCCGGCGTTCTCGTTCCTGCATGTCGAGCTTACTTGTTCTGGCCCGGCTTGAGCAGGTCCAGCAGAATCGCCGTCTCCGCCTGAATGAAGGAACGCACGGTCGGCTTGAACTCCGGCGCCCACTGCGGCGAATGGGTGCCCGGCGGGTACTTGCCGGCCTTGCGCGCGGCCGCCAGCTTGCCCGGTTCGACCGCGCCCACGTGCAGCAGCACGGCTTTCACGCCGGCCTGGCCGTAGTTGGCAAAATCTTCCGAGGTCATCTTGGCCGGCATTTCGACCACGTTCTGGGCGCCGAGCGCGCCCGTCACCGCGCTGACGGCGCGTGCGGTCAGCTCCGGATCGTTGTAGACCGAGTCGGCGCCGGGCACGATGTCGATCTGCGGCTTCTTCGGCGCGCCCGCGGCTTGCGCTTCGCCCTCGACTTCACGCACGATGCTGGCCAGTACGCGCTGGCGCACTTCCGGCTTGAAGGTGCGGACCGTCAGCTGCAGCTTGACCTGGTCCGGCACGATGTTGGCCTGGGTGCCGCCGTGGATGCTGCCGACGGTGATGACGACCGGGTCAGCCGGGTTGTTCTCGCGCGAAATCAGGGTCTGCAGCGCCATCACGATGCGGGCCGACATGACGACCGGGTCGCGCGTTTCCTGCGGCGTGGCGCCGTGGCCGCCCTGGCCGTGGATGGTGATCGTGACCGTGTCGGCCGAGGCGCGGAAGTGGGCGGCATGCCAGCCGACCTGGCCCGCCGGCAGCGTGCCCTCGTCGTGCATCGAGATCGCGTAGTCAGGCTTCGGGAAGCGCTTGAACAGGCCGTCCTTGAGCATCGCCTCGGAACCCTTCAGCGGCTCTTCGGCCGGCTGGCCGACCAGCATCAGGGTGCCGCTCCAGGCCTTGCGGTTTTCCGCCATCAGCTTGGCGGTGGCATACCAGGCCGACATGTGGACGTCGTGGCCGCAGGCGTGCATGACCGGCACGGTCTCGCCGGCCGCGTTCCTGGTGGTGACAGTGCTGGCAAACGCGAAGCCTGTCTTTTCCTGCACCGGCAGCGCATCGAGTTCCGTACGCAGCATGGCGATCGGGCCGGGACCGTTCTTCAGGATCGCGACGATGCCGGTGCCGCCGACGCCGGTGGTCACCTCGAAGCCCAGCGCTTTCACGCGCTCGGCCAGCTTCTTCGCCGTCTGGACTTCGTTGAAGGCCAGCTCGGGATTGCGGTGCAGATCCTGGTACAGCGCTTCGATGGTCGGGTAATCCTTGTCCAGCTGGGCCGTGAATTCCGGCGGCAGGGCAGCGTGGGCGGCACCGGCGGCGGTCGCGCCGGCCAGCAGGAGGTGTTTCAGGAGGCGGGAAGATGGTTTCATGGTCTCGGGGGATGGGAGCGCCACCGGGGCGCGGGCAGAACGAAATCTATTTCAGAGTTCAAAGGTTCAGCAGCGTAACAAAATCAGTTCCTCAAAGCAATATTTAACAATTAACGTGGCAATAGTGGCAGTAAAAAGTGTCGTAAAAATTTCCCTACATCACTTTTTTTATGGCATTCCCTACGGAAACAATCGTAGAATCCGCCTCCTCCAAGCATTTGATTATGCTATTTCGTGGCTGCCAGTGTCGCGCGACCGCCACGTTTCTACTACCTACGACAAGGAATGCTGTAATGGGCTTCATCTCGAATATCAAGATCGGCAAGCGCCTGGGAATCGGCTTTGCGCTGATCCTCGCCATGACGGTGCTGATCGCTGTTGCCGGCGTCTGGCGCCTGAACGAAGTGGCCGACTCCACCCGCGCCATGATGGCCGCGCCGCTGACCAAGGAGCGCGCGATCACCGACTGGTACAGCCTGAACTTCGCATCGATCCGCCGCACCGCCGCCATCGTCAAGAGCACCGACCCGGCCCTCGGCCCCTATTTCAAGGAAGACTCGGCCGCCTCGGTCAAGAAGGCCGCCGAGCTGCTCAAGGAGATCGAGCCGCTGATCGAAGGCGAAGCCGAAAAAGCGCTGTTCGCGAAGATCCTCGAACAGCGCAAACTCTACAGCGCCTCGCGCGACGGCGCCGTCAAGGCCAAGGCCGCCGGCAACGAAGAAGAAGCGGCGCGCCTGCTGGACGAGAAGTTCACCCCCGCCTCCAAGCTGTACCAGGAACTGCTGCAGGAGCTGGTCGTCATGCAGCGTTCCAGCATCGACGCCACCGCCAAGGCGATCGACGCCACCGCCACCCGCAGCACCACCATCATCGCCGTGCTGACCGCCGGCGCCGTGCTGCTCGGCGCGATCCTGTCCTGGCTGCTCACCACCGGCATCACCCGTCCGATCCGCGCCGCGGTGGAACTGGCCGAAACCGTGGCCGGCGGCGACCTGACCCGCACCATCGATACCGATACCAAGGACGAAACCGGCGCCCTGCTGCGCGCCCTGCGCCACATGAACGACAGCCTGGTGAAGATCGTCACCCAGGTGCGCAACGGTACCGATACCATCGCCACCGGCTCGGCCGAAATCTCGGCCGGCAACCTCGACCTCTCGGCCCGTACCGAACAGCAGGCAGGCGCACTCGAAGAAACCGCCGCCTCGATGGAAGAACTGACCACCACCGTGCGCCAGAACGCCGACAACGCCCGCCAGGCCAACCAGCTGTCGATCGCCGCCTCGGAAGTCGCGGCGCAAGGCGGCGCGGTGGTCGGCCAGGTCATCACGACCATGGGCTCGATCAACGAATCCTCGCGCAAGATCGTCGACATCATCGGCGTCATCGACGGCATCGCCTTCCAGACCAACATCCTGGCGCTGAACGCGGCCGTCGAGGCGGCGCGTGCCGGCGAGCAGGGCCGCGGCTTCGCGGTCGTCGCTTCCGAAGTGCGTAACCTGGCCCAGCGCTCGGCAGCGGCGGCGAAGGAAATCAAGGTCCTGATCGGCGATTCGGTCGACAAGGTCGACGTCGGCGCCAAGCTGGTCGACCAGGCCGGCGCCACGATGGAACAAGTCGTCTCGTCGATCCGCCGCGTCACCGACATCATGGCCGAGATCACCCACGCCAGCCAGGAACAGACCGGCGGCATCGAGCAGGTGAACCAGGCCATCGGCCAGATGGACCAGGTCACCCAGCAGAACGCCGCGCTGGTCGAGGAAGCCGCCGCCGCCGCCGGCTCGATGCAGGACCAGGCTGCGCAACTGGCGCAAGTCGTGGGCGTGTTCAAGCTGAACGGTCCTGCGCTGGCCGCTCCGGCAGCCGCAGCCTCCCCGGCCCGCGCCCTGCCCCGCCCGGCGCCTGCCCTGCGCGTCACCAGGCCAGCCCCGGTAAAAGCGTCGGCGAAAGCGCCGGCACGCGTCAGCGCGGATGAGTGGGAAACCTTCTGAACTGTTTTTACCTGCCGTACCCGCAGTAACAGGCCGCCCGCATTGCCGGGCGGCTTTTTTTTGCCCCATTCGCGGGCAGCGTGGCAGTCCAACAAAATCCCTGATCACCTTGGTCACGCTTTGAAGCCAGCACGCGACACCTTTGCCGATCGCGGCTCGCTCTCCTTGACGCCTCCCCCTTGCTGGGGCAAAGTTGCGCCATGGCACCATGCTGCCCGGCCCTTTACTCCGTTTCCATGCCCATCGACTTCCAGCTACCCCCGACCGCCCAGGTACAAACCGCCAGCCCGGCCTCCTTCGACGAACAGTACGAGAAAGCGCGCAGCCTCGCGAATGCCGGCCAGCCGGCGCTTGCCCTGGCCGCCTACAACGCGCTGCTGGCTCAGTCGCCCGGCAATGTCGACGTGCTGCTCGGACGCGGCATCGTCTACACGCGCATGGAACGCTGGAGCGAAGCCCAGCTTGATCTCGAAGCGGCGGCGAAGGCTTCTCCCGCTTACGCCGACGTCTGGCTCGCGCTCGCCAACCTGCACAGGGGGCAGGGCCGCCCCGACGCAGCCCGCCTCGACCTCGAGAAGGCGCGCGCGCTGGGCGCGAACGGCGCCGAAATCGATGCGGCCCTCGCGGCACTGGAACCGCGCCCGGCGCCGCAAACCCGCGCCGGCAATCCGGAAGCGGTGCTGGCCGCCGGCTACACCTGGGCCGCCAGCCTGTCCGGCAGCTGGACCGATGTGGGCAGCGGCCCGCGCTGGAACGACCAGACCGCGAGCGTGCGCCACTACATGAAGGGCGGCTCGATCGGCTTCGAGACCCTGCGCGCGCAGCGCTTCGACCAGACCGGCCACGCCTGGGCGCTCGATGCCTATGCCGACCTCTGGACCGGGGCGTATGCCAACATCCGCTACCAGCGTTCGCCCGCCGCGCGCCTGTTCCCGGCCAATTCCGGCCGGGTCGAGGTCTACCAGTCGCTCGGCCAGGGCTGGGAGGCTTCCGTCGCCGACGACGTGCTCGGCTTCGACGCGCGCGT
This sequence comes from Massilia sp. LXY-5, assembly GCF_059801075.1. NCBI lineage: Bacteria > Pseudomonadati > Pseudomonadota > Betaproteobacteria > Burkholderiales > Oxalobacteraceae > Massilia > Massilia sp. LXY-5. Next base: position 263,514 of record NZ_JBNNEH010000002.1, on the reverse strand, counting down.
CAACATCTACGGCGTCGGCCTGGGCAAATATGCCGGCAACTGGTATGTCCAGCTGCGCCACCAGAACATCGTCTCGCAAGGCTCGCACAGCAATGGCCAGCGCCTGCTGGCGCGCTACTACTATGCCGGCGACGCCGACAGCTACCTGGAAGCGACCGCCAACAGCGGGCGCAGCGACGATCCCCTGTCTCTCTCTGGCGGGCGCGCCCGCTCCGGCGGCGGCAGCGTCACCTGGGTGCGCTACTGGTCGGACAACTGGGGCAGCAAGGTGGGCGCCAGCTTCTCGCGCGGCGCCAATGATGCACGCGAACGCGGGCTGTCGGTCGGGCTGTATCGCCGCTGGTAATGCGGGGGCGTTTCAGAGCGCTTCAGGCTGAAGGGACTCGCCAGCAGCCGCGGCACGGCCGTGAAACCGCCGCATGATCTGTTCGACCGCCTCGGCAACGCCGTTTTCTTCCCGCATCGCGGCGCCGATCGCTTCAGCCTTCGCCGTCATCTCCGGCGCGTCGAGTACCTGCCTGATGCGTTTCGCGAGTCCCGCGGCGCTCACGCTGCGCCGTTTGGCCAACTTGGCGGCGATGCCCAGGTGGCGCAGTTCGCCGCCCCAGTGTTCCTGTTCGCTGATGTTGGCGACGATGACGGACGGTTTTCCGGCCAGCGTCACCGCTTGCGTCGTGCCGGCGCCGCCGTGATGCACCACGGCGCGGCAGCGCGGGAAGATCGCCTGGTGCGGCGCCGTCGCGATGTACAGGATGTCGCGGGTCGAGGCAAAGCCGCAAGCGCCGGCGGCGTGGCTCTGGATGATGGCGCGGCAGCCGGCGCGCCGGGCCGCCTGCGTCAGCAGCTGCAGGGCCCGCGTCTGCCCGGCGATATCCTTCGGCATCCAGCTGCCGAAGCTCATGTAGACCGGCGCATCGCCCGCGTCGAGGAAGGCGGTCAGCGCGGCGGGAATGGCGCCGTCGATCGCGAGGCCGGGCATATCGAGGAAACCGCACACCTGCAGCGAGGCCGGCCAGTCGGGCTGCCTGCGGCAGAGCCGGGGGCTGACGGCGGCCAATGTCAGGTGTTGCGACAGCCAGACCTCGGTCACGATGTCGCGCGCCGGGGGCAGGCCGACCTGGGCGCGCAGCCGGTTTGGATAGTGCAGCAGCACGCCGTTGAGCAGGCGGCGCATCAGCCGCCACAACAGGCGGTGCGCTGTTTTCCCGAGCGCGGCTTTACCTAAAGGATGGTTGAAGTCGCTGGGAATGGCCGCGTGCGACAACAGGACGCTGACATAAGGCCGGCCGGCCTTTTCGGCGGCAACCTGCAAGGGATGCATGAAATAATGGCCGATCACCAGGTCGGACTCGGCGCACAGGCGCTGCGCCGCTTCGAACATCAGGTCTTCGACCGGTGCAAAGCACATGCGCAGGATGGTCGCCATCTGTTTCAGGGGATTGCGGATGCCGTAGGCGATGCGGCCGATTTGCTCTTCCTGCTCGGGAACGAGGACGGGCGACGCGACCACGCTGATGCGCAGGCCCGGTGTCGACTCCAGGCCGTGATACGCACCGCTGTCGACGCTGGTAATCACCAGATGTACTTCGTTGCCGGCCGCCCGCAATCCTTCCGCCAATGCCAGTAAAGGACGAATATCGCCGTGGCTGCCCCAGGTCTGGATCCCGATTTTCATGCCGCTCATGGCGCGGGGCTTTCGGCCCGTTTCAGCAATAACCCGATCTCGTCGATCACCAGCCAGGGATCCTGTTCGTCGAACAGGTGCGCCGCGTAGCGCATGCGCACATGCCGTGCATTGCCGGAGATTTTGGCGAGCTCGAATTGCGAGGTGTCCCAGGTGCTGTTGAAGGCGTCGACGTCCTCGTAACGCATTTTCGCCTGGCGGATCGTCGTGTGCGGCAACCCACGGCTGAGGACCGTCACCGGCATGGCGAGCGAGGTCCCGCGTGTGCTCATGGACTGCACGGCCTCGGCGAAATCTTCGTGGGAATTCTTGTCCTTTTCCCAGTTGATGATCATTTCCATGATGCGCCAGCCGTCCGGCGACAGCGCCTTCTTCAATCCCGGATACCAGGACTCGTGCACGCTGTCGACAAAGACGATGCCCCTGACCTGTTCCGGATGGGCCTGCGCATAAGCGCGCGCGACCAGGCCGCCGAAGGAATGCGCGACCAGGACGAGGTCGTGCCAGTGGCGTTCCCTGATCAGGCCATCGAGCTCGTCCGCCAGGACGTTCAGGGGGCGCACCCCGCCTTGCGAGGTACTTTTTCCGACGCCGGCCCGGTCATACAGGCAGATCTGGTAGCCGGGCGCCGAAAAATGGCGGAAGGTGTTCTTGTAGGTGGCATGCGCATCGAGGCCCATGCCGGCGATCAGCAATACGGTCTTGTCGCCCGCACCGCGGCATTCCCAAGCCAGGGTATTGCTGCCGACACGGGAGAATTGTTCGCCGGGCGCGGATTGCGCCAGGCCTTGAAGCGAGAATATCGACAGAAAACCGGCCAGCAACCATTTATTCATCCTGCGCTCCTGATTGATCGAAAAGGCACGCCATCCAGGTTCGGGCAATCGCCCTGGAGGCGCAATGCAAGCCGCACCGATGCGCGAGCCTGGTTGAAACGAATTAGCGAGGGCGCTACCGTGCCGGGCCGTGCGCCAGGCGCCGTCGTATTATTTGTACTATTCCAGCATCAGGCCGATGACGCGATCGCGTGGCCGCTTTTGATTTGCCGGAAGGAGTGCAGACCCCATGTTAAGACCAGGAACCGACGACGCCCTGATCGACAAACTCGGCGCCCTCGCCGCCCACGTGGTCGAGGAGGCGCTGGCCTCCGGCCTGAGCTGGGACCAGGCCATCACCGCCTTCGGCATCGCCAGCAAGGCGATTGCCGCGCAGGCCGCCAGCCAGGGCAACGGCACGCTCGAACAATGTACGGCGCACGCCCAGGCGCGCCTGGCGTTCGGGATGGAGCAGGGCAGCGACGTGCTCAAGGCCTGGCTGCGCTGACCGCGCCAGGCCCTGGAGGGGTCTTCAGTCGGCTACCACGTGCCACATATCCTTCATCTTGTCGCCCTTGCGCTCGCCCGGCTTGGTGTCCTTCGCGAACAGATATAAAGGCTTGCCCTTGTAGGCCAGCTGCTTCGTGCCATCTTCGCGCGTCACCGTCGAATAGGGCGAGGCGACGCGTTCTCCGGTCACCGGCACCGGCGGCCACATCTTCGCGCAGCCTTCGTTGCAGGCACTCTTGCCGGAGCCGGCGGTGTCCTTGTCGAAGGTGTAGACCGTCATGCCCTTGGCGTCGGCCAGCACGCCGTCGGCCTTTTTCATGCCGGTTTGCGCGAGCGCGCTGCCGGTCGAGAACACGAGTACAGTGCCCAGCGCTGCGAGTACGGGGTGAATCGCTTTCATGGCTGTCTCCTGGTTGTGGTTGTAAAGACAAATAGAGTATAGCGCCGTGTATTGACGACAAACCGGGGCGATGCCGAAAATTCTCCATCCTGGGGCGCTGAGGCAGCTGGTGAGATTTTGTGTATTTTCATCAACATTAATCCATTACACTACTGCCGGAAGATTCAATTACCCGAGGAGGCTGGATGAATTTCAGGTTGAACGCGCGCCGCACATGGATGGCGGCCACGGTGGCGGTACTGGCCGCCCTCCCCTTGACGAGCGTGCTCGCCGCGTCCTTCGCGTCGGACCGGATCACGGTGCGCACCGAGGGTGCGGGACCGGATGTGGTGCTGATCCCCGGCCTGAATTCCTCGCCGCGCGCCTGGGCCTCGACCGTGGCGGCGCTGCCGGGCTACCGCTACCACCTGGTGCAGGTTGCGGGCTTCGCCGGCCAGCCGGCCGGCGGCAACAAGGAGGGAACCGTGGCCGCGCCCGTCGCGGACGAAATCGTCCGCTACATCCGGGAGTCGCACCTGAGGCAGCCCGCCGTCATCGGCCATTCGATGGGCGGCACCATCGGCATGATGCTGGCGAGCCGCCATCCGGACGCACTGTCGCGCCTGATGGTGGTCGACATGTATCCCTTCCTCGGCACCTTCTTCGCCGGCCCGGGCGCCACCCCGGCCAAGGTGGAGGCGGTCGCCGACGGTATCGCCGCCGGCATGCGCGCCGCCACACCGGAGCAGCGCAGCACGCGCGCCAGCGAGACCATCGTGAGCATGGTCAACACCGAAGCGATGCGTCCCGGCGCGCTCGAAGATTCGATGCGGAGCGACCCCGATGTCGGCACCCGCGCCTTCCGCGAGCTGATCGTCACCAACCTGATTCCCGAGCTGCAGAAGATCAGCGTCCCGGTAACGGTCCTGTACGTCCAGCCGAAGAGCGTGCCGCTGCCGGCGGAGCAGTTCGATGCCGTCTACAGGAGCGCGTATGCGCCGGTCACGAACCTGACCCTGAAGCGAATTCCGGACAGCGCGCACTTCATCATGTGGGACCAGCCGCAGCGGTTCCAGGCGGAAGTGAAGGCGTTTCTGCCGGCACGCTGAGCCGATCCGTCAGGAGCACGCCATGCGGATACTCGCTGCCGTCCAGGCCATCTTCGCCCTGGCTTTCCTGGCCTTCGGCGCGGTGGCGCTGTTCGGTATCGGCATCACCGGTCTGCTGTTCCTGGTGCCGGGCGCGATTTTCGCGGTGACCGCTTCGCTCGCGCAGGAGGGTTCGCGCGGCGCAGTGATGCTGGCTTTCGGGGTCGACGCCGTTCTTGCAACGATGTCGGCTCACACGCTCGAGCGAGCCCTGGGCACATCGGGAAGTGCGAGGCTGTTCGACTGGCTGCCGGCTGCCGCCGCATTGGCGCTTGTCGGTATCGGCGTCCTCGCCGTGCTGATGGACTGGCGCGCGCTGCGGAAGGCTCCGTGGTTCTAGTGTTGCTATCATCATGCACGGACAACCTGAGGAAAGCGCCGCCATGAAATCACGACGTACTTACAGCGCACTCTTCCTGTCCAGCGCGCTGCTGACGGGCAGCGCCCACGCAGCGCAAGCGCAACATGAGCGCAGCGCCACGGCGGAAAGCGAGGTCCGCGCCAGCCTGCTGCTGCTCGAGCGGCAACGCGCCAGCGCGATCGTCCGGCAGGATATCCCCGCGCTGCAGAATTTGATGGACCGCTACTACCGCCATGTCGAAAGCCGCGGCCGGGTACGCAGCAAGACCGAGCTGCTGACTGCCCTCGAACGGGGCGACTTCCGCTTCCTGACGTATGAAAACGAATCGACCGAGATCCAGCTGCTCAAGGGCGGCGAAGCGGCCGTCGTCGCGGGTGTGTTCCGCAGCCAGCAGGCAGGCGCGGGCGCGAAGCCGTTTCGCGGCCGGTATGTGCGGGTCTGGGTGCATGAAGCGGACGGCTGGAAGAACACCTTTCACCAGACCACCGAAATCCGGCCGGCCCAGGACAAGTGCGACTGCAAATAAGCGTAGTCAACACCACGCTTTCAGCAAAAATCGCGGCTACTCGTTGTCTGCTCCACCAGCAAATGCGACATGCTCACCAGCCGCTCGGCACCAGGTGTCGCCGCCATCATTACGGCAGGTGTTGTAAAGATACCTTTCATTGACCATGCATGGGCTAGCAAGGATACTAGGCCATGCTTCATGGATTGAGCTCGCAATAAATTTAATTGCGGATTGCCATCGCACCGATGGTGGGCAGGATGTATTTTTGATGGCGACACGAAATGGCCAACAGTCGTGTTTTTTCTAGCCTGATCTGGTCAATCGCCAAGAACTGGGGCGGGCGCCTGACGTCCCTGGTGATGTTTGCGCTCCTCACACGGTTGCTCGATGCAGGCGACATCGGTGCAGTAGCCTTCGTGAGCGCGATCATTGCGATACTGGGCGCCTTGGCCGAAATGGGACTGGCGGAGTACCTGATCTATAAGGAAGATACCCCAGCCGCACGTAATCAAATTTTCTGGTTTCAGGTTTACATGGCAGGCGGCGCCTGCGCGCTGGCCATGCTCGCCGGCCCGCCTCTTCTGTACCATCTTGGACAGCACGACGCGGCGCGCATGATGCCCTGGCTGGGCCTGGTGCTGCCCTTGGTTGCCTTCGGAGCGGTACAGGATGCGATTCAACGCAAGGCGCTCCAGTTCAAGACGATTGCGTTGCGCTCCCTGAGCGGCACCCTCTCCGGTGCAGTCGTCGGCCTGGTACTGGCGTTCTCCGGCGCCGGCATGTGGAGCCTGGTCTTCAAGCAGTTGACCGAGACCCTGGTCATGACAGTACTGATGTGGTGCCTGAGCGAATGGCGCCCGCAGCGGCGCTGCGACTGGAGTGGGTTCCGGAATATTTTCCATTACGGCCGTTACATGGCGGGCGGCCGGCTGCTCGATGTGTTCACGCTCTATATCGACGACATGATCGTCGGGCTTGCCATGGGCCAGCAGCAGTTGGGCTTCTATTCGGTGGGCAAAAAACTGTACATGATCAGTATCGACCTGCTTGGGGGCGTGACCCAGCAGATCGCCGGTCCCCTGTTTGCCAGCGCGGACGGTGACCGCACACAGCTGTGGAATATGTTCGTGCAGGCTTTTGGCTACTGCACCTGGCTCATCCTCCCCCTCTTCTTGTCCCTGTATTTCTTTGCCCCGACCATCGTTCCACTGTTGTTTGGGCAGCAGTGGTCGGGATCCGTATGGGTCTTGCAGTGCTTCTGCGTGGTAGGGATGCTCTATCCCTTCCACCAGTTCAACTGGTCGCTGATCATGGCAGGGGGCCGCGCAGCGCACAGTTTTCAATATTCCCTTTTACGCAACGCGAGTGGCATCGCCATCCTCTTCGCAGCAGGATTTTGGGGCTGGCAAACGTTTGTGATGGCGCAAATTGCCCGAATCGTGTTCAATATCCTTGTCGGATGGCTGTTCCTGCGCGCCGTGATCGCCTTTCGGTATGCTCAGCTGGGGCAGGCACTGCTGCCGTCGCTCTTCACGGCGGCGGCCAGCGCGGCGACGTATTACTTGTTGAGGTGGCAGGTCGGCGACGTGTTCGTCGTTCAGGCGGCCGGGGTCGCGCTGGTATTGTCCATTGCGGGCATGCTCATGCTGAAGAAATTCAAACAGGGGCGGGAATAACATGGAACAGCTGAAACTGATTTCTCGTTTGCAGAAAGACGCATGTTCTGTTCTTGACCGTTATATCGCGCCGGGCCAACGGGTAGCCCTTCTTGACTTCCCTCAATATGCGAATGCGGGTGACTCGTATATCTGGCTCGGCCAGATGGCCTACCTGCGGCAGCGTGGCGCGGCGGTTGAATACGTCTGCTGGCACGATGCATTCGACGCCGAACTCATCAAGCATACCATCGGAAGCGACGGCGTGATCCTGTTCCAGGGCGGCGGAAACTTTGGCGACCGCTGGCCCGAGTCGCATCGCTTGCGCTTGCTTGTCTTGCGCGAACTGAGGGGCTACCGTGTCATCCAGTTTCCACAGACCGTGCATTTCGATAATGCCGTCAACGTGGCCGAAACCCGGCAAGCCATCCGCGACCACCGCAACTTCGTGCTTCTTACCCGCGACGAGGCCTCGCGCAAGGCAGCGCTCGACTACTTCGGCGGACTCTGTACTGTCGAGTACTCGCCCGACATGGCCTTTTTTATCGGCGCACTCGGGGGACACCGGGCCGTGGCCGACGGATTTGTGCTGGCGCGGGGGGATATCGAGGCGGCCGGCCCGCGCGCCGTCCGTCATCTCGCGCTCGAGCGCCTGCCAGGCCGCTGGCTGCGCGACGACTGGCTGCTGTCCGACTGGCTCGAGCAAAAACTGACGAACCAGTTCTGCAGATTCAACAGGCACGGCAACCGCAACGTCCTCGGCCGCCGGTTGATGGTCCGTCTCGCCGACCTGGTTGCGCGCTCCCGCCTGAACCGCGGCGTTCGGCTCCTGTCGCAGGGAAAAGTTGTACTGACCGATCGCTTGCACGCCCACATCCTGTGCCTGTTGCTCAACAAGCGGCACATTGTTCTCGATAACGACTACGGCAAGATTTCCGCTTTCCACAAGGCCTGGACCACTCCCTCTGAAATTGCCCTCTTCGCCAGGGACTTCGACGACGCTGTCGCGAAGGCCGGCCGGCTCGCAACGGGCACCGCAGCGTAATGGACAAGGCCCGGCACATCGTCATTGCGACCTGGTTTTACGAAGACCAGCCGGGTTACCTGGATTTCAGGTACCGCATCAAACTCCTGTGCGAGCGCTGCCGGGTGACGCTCTTGTTACGCAAGGCCTTTTTTGAAAAGGAGTTCGCCGACCTGCCGCTGGATATCGAGGTCATCGGCACCGCCGGCACGAGCGTGATGGAACAGCTGCGCTTCATGCGTGAGTGCGCGCGCTTTTGCCATCGCATCCGGCCCGATCTGGTGTTGTTGCTGGGTTCGCAGCTGGCGCTCACGGCGTGGCTGCTGAGAAGCCTGCCGACACTGTTGTACTGGAACGAGCACCCTTCGCACTTCTTTTATCCGGACTTCCGCCATCCGCTGAGGAAGATCAGGTCGAGCGTTTTGACCAGGCTCAGCTACCTGGCCGCAAACCGCGTCAACAAGGTGATGCCAATCGGCGAAGCCCACGAGGAAGACCTGATCATGCACGGCGTCGATCGGGGCCGCATTCGGCTGGTCTACATGGGTGTGGAAGACCGCTTCGGCTACCTGGCGCAAGTGAACCGCGCAGCCCCTGTCAGGCTCGTGTATACCGGAACCGTGATGCGCGAGCGCGGCCGCGACATCATGCTGGAGGGGCTGGCACTGGCGCGCCGGCGAGGCAGCAACGCGACCCTGACGATTGTCGGCGCGGCCGAGGATCAGCTGGCGTACTGCCGGCAGCGCGCCTCCGATCTGGGCATCGCCGACGAAGTACAGGTCGTAGGCCGCGTGCCCGGAAGCGACATCCCCGCCTACCTGGCCGCGGCCGACGTCGGCATTTGCATCTGGGAAGACCGTCTCTGGTGGCGCTTCAATCCGCCCACGAAGCTGTTCGAGTACCTGGTGGCCGGGCTTCCGGTGCTGGGCAGCCGCATCCGCACGCATTCCGATTACGTGGCCGACGGCCAGAACGGCTGGATTTTCGACTATGACGCGCAGGCCTTCGCCGACGTCATCGACACCGTCGTCAGCGGGCGCCAGCAACTGCAGGCGGTGTCGCGGGCAGCGCACGAATCGGGAAAGAAATATCTGTGGTCGGCAATCGCACCGCAATTCCTGGACGTGGTAGAGCGCACGCTGGCCAGGTGAACGGTCGCACGCAGCAGCGGGCAGGGTTGGGTCGGAAAGCGTGCTCTGGGCATGCGCCTGCCAGAGCGCCGGCCCGGTCCTGACAGGCCTGGCCGCATAGGGAACGCGTGGCAGCCAGGGCAGCGCGGGTGACGGGCACTTGGCGCAGTCTCGCCAAAATGAAACCGGGGGCCATCAGGCCCCCGGTTCAGTTCACTCCGCCAATTAGTTCAATGGAGGCGGGTTCCTGCGGATTTCGTCGAAGGTGGCGCCAACGGCCTTGTTCGGCACAAGCAGCGTGGCAGTGCGCCATGCGGATGTCGCCAGCAGGTACCTGCCGCTACCGATGCCCGGCGCGTAGTCCACGCCCCAGGTCTGGCCTTTGCCAGGCCAGTAGTCGGCACCGCTGTTCACCACATAACGCGCTTTCGCACGGTCGTCCGGTTTCGCAGGGTTGTCCACGACCAGGCGGAAGTCCATCGCGACAAACGCGGCACGCACGTCGCTCGGGTCGGGCAGCGAATAGCTGACGCCATAGCCGTGGTGGAACTGCGGGTAGACAGGCTTGACCGAATAGCCGCCGGTGGTCTCCTTGCGCGCCCCGGATGCCTTGAAATCGCCGGCATATTGGAAAGGATACTTCCAGAGCTCGGTGTAAGGCGCATCGACGACGTTGGTCAGCTGCCACTTACCGGTTTTAGCGGAAAGGTAATACATCCGCAGGCGGTTGATCTGAACGCGCGTATTGGTCGCGGCATTTCCCTGCGCCTCGAATGCAGTAAACCAGGTCAAGGAGGTGTAGCACCATTGCGGGCGAGTGCCGGTCCACCACAAGGGCAATGCAGCGCCGCTTGGTTCGTACTGAACAATTTGCGGCGTATATTGCCACTGGTATCTCGGATTAATTGGAATCGCTTCGTTAGCAAGCGACATGTCCTTGATAGCAGTGTCGATACTCGACAGTGACGAACTGGCTTGTGCCGTCATGGATGAAAAAATCCCGCAAGCAATCAGCGGCAAAAACGTGTGCGTCAATTTCATAATTTCCTCTTTTTTCGGCTAAAGCAAAAGCAATGGCCAAAGCCTCAGCATTACGGCATCTCTGCCGTTCATGGTCGTTACATGTGGAGACCCATCGATTGCGCCCATCGGCGCGGGACAGCGATGACAAGCTCAGCTAGTCGCTAGGCTCGCTTCGCCGCACGGAAACTTAAGTATAGGGACGAGATTCTGAACGTCAACATTCCGAACGGAATTTTTGCCTGATGCGTTGCACAGATGAGATAACGCTGTTTCGAATACATCAAAACGATGTACTGAGGCAACACAACAACGATATGCTGCCTGTTTAATCATTGCAATTATTGCTAGTGCATTAGAGAAATATAGATTTTTCGCAAGTCGATTCTCCCCATTCCGATTTGGCAAGGTCGGGCAGCGCGTTCCGAGGACGTACGCAGTCATCCAGGGCTGCAGTCCGGGCTGTTCTCGGCCTTATTCAATTATTAATTGCTTCGAATTAAGCTGGGTCATGAAATAAAGCAATTCCTCAAAATACCTGAGCGCATTTAAATATTTCCGCAACGGCTGCATTAAAGCCAAAACAAAATGATAACAATCAAGAATGTTAAATCCATAAGAAATATTCCAAAATAGCTCTTCAATATATATTTCGATTTTTAACGAAACATCCGCCATTTATTTTATATTTAACTATTATTACCAAATTATCTTCATTTGTCCTACAAAAACTCTACAATAATAGGTAAATACTTATCAGACCTCTCCTACATCCGGCAACCGAAAGAAGCATAAATAATTTCACATGTTGTATTTATGCTAGCGGCATATTCTGAGGTTGACACGGGTCATATGCCCTCTAGAATGTCCTCATGCAATACAGCTTTATTTTTTGAAAACAAAATTCCCGCGCATTTTTCGAAAAGAACATTACTGTTGAGCTTGGCATGGACAACAAAATTTCGATAATGGTGCTTGGCCTGCGGGGTTTTCCACAAGTACAAGGTGGAATAGAGAAACACGCGGAACATCTGTATCCAGAACTCGTCCATATAGGCTGTAATGTCGAGGTATTGGTGCGCGCCGGCTATCAGCCGCCCGAGAATTCGCTTATCTGGAAAGAAATTCGCTTCACGCGCTTATGGGTGCCACGCAAAAAATGTATCGAGGCAATTCTGCACACGTTTATCGGCATAATTGTCGCGGCATTCAAACGGCCCGATATATTGCATATTCACGCGGTTGGCCCTGCCCTGTTAACGCCAGTGGCCCGCCTGTTCGGCTTGCGTGTCGTCGTGACGCATCACGGTCCGGATTACGACCGCCAGAAATGGGGACGCGGTGCGCGCGCGGTGCTGCGCCTCGGTGAGCGACTGGGCATGGTTTTTTCGAACGACCGCATCGTGATTTCCGACGTCATCCGTTCGCTCGTGCGCGACAAGTACAAGCTCGACAGTGCGCTGATCCCCAACGGCGTCGTGTCGCCCGAGATCCCGGCGTCGACCGGCGCTCTGCAGGCGTTCGGCTTCGAGCCCGCCAGGTATGTGCTGCTGGTGAGCCGCCTGGTCCCGGAGAAGCGGCACCTGGACCTGATACGGGCTTTTGCGCAAGCCGGTCTGGGCGGGTGGAAGCTTGCCCTCGTGGGCGCAGCCGACCATCCCGACGATTACACGCGCGCCATCTCCCGGGCGGCAGCCGATACGCCTGGTGTAGTGTGCACCGGTTTCCAGTCGGGATTGGCCTTGCGTGAACTCTATGCGCACGCAGGCCTGTTCGCCTTGCCCTCCTCGCACGAAGGCTTGCCGATCGCCCTGCTCGAAGCACTCAGCTATGGACTTCCGGTGATTGCCAGCGATATTCCCGCCAATCTCGAAGTGCGCAATCTCGGCATTGATTTCTACCCGATGGGCGACGTCGACAGCCTGGCCGCCTGCCTGCGCAGGGCTGCCGGCGCAGCGCGAAGCCCGGTTCAGCGAGCTTTGGTCAAGCAGCACATTGCCGAATCACATTGTTGGCGAACGATTGCGCAGGCGACCCGCGAGGTGTACGCGCGAACACTGGACGAAAACGTCCGCAGGAAGCATCGGCCTGCAGGCAGGTCATGGACGCAACCGGGCACGCCTGGGCGCGCGCGGGAAAAGCTGGGCGAACCGGGCCGGTAGGCCAGATGTCGATGCACCTGCCGGCCTGTGCGCCATGCCTGCGATCGCCCGGCGTGTGCGCGGCCCGAAGGACACTGTCGTTGAACGAATCAAGCGGATTAAGCGGATTAAGCGGATTAAGGCGGGGATGTCCCGCTTCTGGCAAGCGTCCATCGCTGCTTTATAGATGCGTCATCCCTGGCGCTTTTTTTACCTTGTCTAGGAGTACTGCAATGAGATACGCAAGAGAGCTGATTGCTGCATGTACGCTGGCGGTGTCGGCCGCCACGGCAAATGCGGCGGACTTTGAAAACCTGTTCGTTGTCGATCTTCCCGAGACGACCGATTTCGGCAACAAGTTCGAAGGCAGTATGTATTTCGGGAAGACCTTCCTCGATACCTACACCTTCGCCTTCCTGTCGCAGTCCGATTTCGATTCGGCGGTGACCTCGATCGCGACCAAGCAGAAGCTGGACCTGAACATCACCTCGTTCGACCTCTATCAGGGTACGGCGCTGGTGGCGAACGGTGTACAGAACATGACCGGGGTCGTCGACCTGTGGACCCTGGCCGGACTCGATATCACCGGCGGCGCCTATGAGCTGAAAGTCGGCGGAACGATCCTCGGGACCAAGGGCGGTTCGTATGGCGGCAACATCAATGTCTCCACAGTCCCGGAACCAGAAACCTGGGGCATGGTGGGCATCGGTATCGCAGCCGTTGGCTTCATGGCCCGCCGCCGCAGGTACTCTCCTCCACCTTCAACCGGCTTTGCGGCCGCATAGCAGTCCGTAGCGCCAGGCCCACAGCAGAATTGGCCTATTCATATGCAGCGCGTTGGGACCGGTCGCGTGCGAGCCCGCACCGGCCCAACTTTTATAGCCGACTTTATTCAGGCAGGCGTCCGCAAACCGGCAATGGCCAGGCCACATGTCCCGTCACAGGGATCAGCCAGTACGGCACATGGTCCGGATCAGCAGACAGGTTTATTCACACCAATCCTACCGAGTGGATGTGCCAACATGAATAACTCGTACAAGCATGCCGTCGACGTGGCTCGGGAAGAGCACGCGTACCCTCCCTACTCGGTGGGCACCGGGTACGCGCAGGCAAAACATCGACACGCGGAGCAGTCGGGCCGGCACCGCCTCACTGCATTGACGAACGCGCTCAGGCTCGCGGATGCCTGCGCCCTGCTGCTTGCAGGCTTTGGCGGCTACTTCCTGCGGTTCGGGGTCCGCACCCCTTTGTCGCCCGACAGCCACCTGTTCATTTACCTGAGTACCCTGGTGACCGTGGTCTCGCTCGATCTGGCACAGGCCTATCGTGCACGGACGCTCACCTCCCTGCATATCCTGTTCAATTCGCTCCTGGTCGGTAGCGCCTGCGCCCTGGTCCTGGTCCTGGTATGCGGTTATCTGTCCGGCACCCTGCCCGCGTATTCGCGGATGTGGATCGCCGCGAGCATCCTGCTATCGGCCATCCTGCTCCTGATGAACCGCTTTGTCATGGCGAGGATCGTACACGCCGCGGCCCATTCGGACAGGCTGGCCGAATCGATCGTCGTGGTGGGCGCAAACGAACATGCCGTGAAAATGCTCGAGACCATCCGCAACCGGCCACGCGGTGCGTCATCGCATGACAACGTGAAAATCCTTGGCGTGTTCGATGACCGCGTCGAGCGCGAACTCCCGGAATCCCTGCGCCCGCGGATACTGGGTTCAACCGATGAGATGCTGCATTTCATCCGCCGCAATCACGTGGACCGTGTCGTCGTCACCCTCCCCTGGGTCGCCTCGAACCGCATCGACACCTTGCTGCGCAAACTGCGCACGGTGCCCGTCCAGATTGATCTAGTCCCCTGCGACATCGTCTGGCATTTTGCCGCAATGAACATGGAGCGCCTCGGCAGCGTTCCGACGCTGACGATTGCCAATGGCCGCGTGGGCGAACAGATGGGCCGGATCAAACGGGTCGAAGATCTGGTCATTTCCAGCCTCATCCTGCTGCTGGTCCTGCCTCTGCTCCTGCTGATTGCCGTGGCCATCAAAATCGACAGTAAAGGCTCCGTCGTCTTCAGGCAGCGCCGCCACGGTTTCAACAACGAAGTCTTCGAAGTGTTCAAGTTCCGCTCGATGGCGGCCTCCGCGTCCACGAGCGCAGGCCTGGCCCAGGCCACCCGCGACGACCCGCGCGTGACGCGCGTCGGCCGCATTCTGCGGCGTACCAGTCTCGACGAGCTCCCGCAACTGTTCAATGTGCTTGCCGGCCAGATGTCGATCGTGGGACCGCGCCCCCACGCCGTGCAGCACAACCTCGAGTACGGCTCGATCATCTCCGAATACTTTGCGCGCCATAACGTCAAGCCGGGCATTACCGGCTGGGCGCAAGTGAGCGGACTGCGTGGCGAGACCGACACCGTGGAGAAGATGAACCGCCGTGTTCAGTACGACCTGCATTACATCGAAAACTGGTCCCTTGCCTTCGATTTGAAAATCGTTTTCATGACGGCGGTGGCTGTCTGGTTTGACCCAAATGCATATTGAACACGGCGCCACGTTCAGTCAGCGGCAACCGGGGTCCGGCACCGGGAAACAGCATCGTGCGCGACGGGCCTGGCATGTGTCGCAGATTGCACTGGCCTGTCATCTGGCATGGAGCAGCGCCGCGATAGCGCAGGACAAGATCAAGCCTTACCTGGCCTACTCGGTCGGTTACGACGACAACGTCTTCGGATTGGCCCGCGAGGCCGAGTACAGGTTCCTGGGAGGACGAGGAAATGGAGCAGATATGATTCGTACAGCGCATGCCGGCGTCAAAATCGACTATACGGTATCGAGACAGGAATTCAACATGCAGGCCGATTTTTCCAGGAACCGGTATGCGGAATTCCGCGCCCTCGATCATGACGGGCGGGACCTGAGCGCAAGCTGGCGCTGGGTCGCCGGCCGCGCTTTCTCGGGAACGCTGGGCACGAGCAGTGTCCGCTCGCTGAGCCAGTTCTCCAGTGTCGACCAACTGGCGCCGAACCTGCGCGTGGCACGGCAAACGCAGGCCAGCGGCAACTGGCGACTGACGCCGAGCTGGCAGCTGCGGGCGGCTGCGTCTTCCTATCGGCACCGCTACGACCTTCCTTCCCAGCGCTTCGGCAACGTGAACGAGAAGCGCATGGAAACGGGGGTCGATTATCTCCGGCCCTCGGGCAACAGCATCGGCCTGGTGTTCGCGCTGCTCGACGGCGAGTATCCGGATCGCTCGCCATCGACGGCCGCAACCAACCGTTACCGGCAGAAGGAGGCCAAGCTGCGGATCGACAGGACGGTGTCCGGGAAAACGCATCTGCAGATGCTGCTGGGGTGGACAGCGCGTGACACGGGCGGCAAGCGCGCAAGCAATTTCAACGGCGCCAATGCGCGCCTGCAGGCGGATTGGGCCGTTTCCGGAAAGACCAGCCTCAACGCAACCGTCTGGCGCGAGCTGGCCGCGGCCGAGGACGTGCTCGCCTCTTATTCGGTCAACTCCGGACTGGCGCTCTCGCCGACCTGGAACGCAACGGAAAAACTGGCGCTAAGCGCCGCCGTGCGCTACGAAAAGCGCGATTTCAAGGGAGGCAGCCTGCCGCTCTCCGATACGAGCCGCACCGCCTCGCTTTCCCTGTCCTATACGCCGCGCCCGGCACTGCGCATCCGGCTGTCGGCCTTCGCCCTGCGGCGCGACAGTAACAGCAGCGATAACCGCTATGCGAGGCAGGGTGCATCGATCAGCACGCGGTACGAGTTCTGACGCTGGCGCGATGCAGGCAAGCCTGTTCGCTTTTCGGATCAACCATCCGGCCCTCTCATCGGGAGGCCGTTTTTCAGAAGCAGACCAACATGATGAACAAGTCCTCTTTGAATCTCGTGAAACTCCCGCTGACGCTGCTTGGCTGCGCCCTTGCATTGGTAGCCTGCGGACAAAAACCGGCGCCCCCCACCGGCAACGCCCAGTGGGTAGCCAAGGTCGACGGCCGTGAAATCACCGTCCACCAGGTCAATGCCGAACTGGGCGGAGTGGCGGCCGCCGGCGCGGCGCTGACGCCGGAAGCGGCCCAGCACCGCGCGATCGAAACGCTGATCGATCGCCGCCTGCTGACCGACGCCGCAAAAAAAGCCGAGCAGGACCGCGATCCGGAAGTCATGCAGGCGGTGGAAAAGGCGAAAGAACAAGCCATCGCCCAGGCTTATCTTCGCAAAACGCTCGGCTCGCAAGCCAGGCCGACACAAGAAGAAGTGACTGCGTATTTCACCAATCACCCTGAGCTCTTCTCCGCTCGCAAGCAGTACGAGATGCAGCAGATCGTGGTGGATGCCGCATCCTTGACCGATCAGGTAAAAAAGCTGATCGATGGCGCCCGCTCGCTCGAGGAGGCGGAGAATATTTTCACGGCAAACAACGTGCAGTTCACGAAGGAGCGGTCGACCCCGACGAGCGACGAGCTGCCGCCTCCGATCCTGAAAAACGTCAACGCGCTCGGGGGCAGCAAGCCCTTCGTGGTGCGCACCGCCTCGAGCGCGATCGTGGCAACGCTGTCGGTCGTCAAGGAGGCACCGCTGAGCCTGCAAGAGGCCGCGCCACAGATCGAACGTTATCTGGCCAACGTGCGCATCCAGGAGGCGATCGCCGCCGAGATCGCGCGCCTGCGCAAGCTGGCGCAAGTCGAGTACAAAAGTGGCCAGGGCTCTGCGCCGGCGGGCGCCGCCGGCGCAGCAAACAGCGTCGCCGAACGCCATGTGGCGCAAGGCGCGGCTGGCCTGCGCTGATCCTGCGCCGCCACATTCAACCCCGGAGATTTCAGGCCATGAAGAAACTGATCAGACTTGTATTACTGCTCGCATTCGTCTTGTCGGCAGCGCCGTCGCAGGCGGCGGACGTTCCGCTGGGCCGCGGCGACGTCATCAAAATCACGGTATTCGGCAGTCCGGAGCTGAGTCTTGAAACGAAGATCGGCGAGTCCGGCAAGATCACCTATCCGCTGGTAGGAGAATTGGCGCTCGAAGGCATGGCGACGGCGGAAGCCGAACGCAGGATTGCCAGGGCGCTCGAAGCCGGCGGCTTCGTGCGCCGGCCACAAGTGAATGTTTTCGTGACCTCGTTTCAAAGCCAGCAGGTATCGGTACTCGGCCTCGTGAACCGGCCGGGGCGATATCCGATAGAGAGCAAACGTACGCTGGTGGACATGCTGGCCCTGGCAGGCGGGATCAGCCCGGATGGCGCGGACACGGCAATGCTGATCCGCACGCGCGATGGCAAAACCAGCAAGCAAGTGGTGGACCTGCCCGGCATGCTGCGCTCGGCCGACCTGGGCGTGAACCTCGAGCTCCAGGGGGGCGACATCATTTACGTCGAGCGTGCGCCGAAATTCTATATCTACGGGGAAGTGCAGCGCCCGGGCGCCTATCGCCTTGAAAAAAACATGACGGTCGTCCAGGCCCTGTCGGCCGGCGGCGGTCTCAATGTCCGCGGGACCGAACGCGGCATCCGCATCAAACGAGTCGATCCGAATGGCCATCTCGATGTCATCAAGGCAAACCATGGCGACATCGTGCATCCCGACGACGTCGTGTTCGTGCAGGAGTCGCTGTTCTGACCCGCCTGCGGTGCGCCGCGCCGGGTTCGGCGTGGTTCCTCTTACCCAACGGTCCGTATCATGAATCCAAGCCAGCTCTTAGCAATTCTTTTCGCCAGACGCAGGATCGCGCTCGGCACCCTCGTGGTGACCTTGCTGACGACCTTTGCCATCACGCTCGCGCTGCCCAAGTCTTACGACGCGACGACGACGCTCGTCATGAACGTCAAGGGTAACGACCCTGTCACCGGCCTCAGCATGCCGGCCCTGATGATGCCCGGCTATATGGCGACCCAGCTCGACATCATCCAGAGCCGGAAAGTCGCCATGGCGGTGGTCGAAGCGCTCAACATGCATCGTTCTCCCGCCATCCAGGAGATGTTTCATGAGGAACGGAACGGCAAGGGCGACCTCAAGGACTGGCTCGGAGCCATTTTGCTGAAAAACCTGACCGTGGCGCCCTCGCGCGAAAGCAGCGTGATCAATGTCAGCTACCGCGGCAGCGATCCGGATTTTGCCGCGGCGGTGGCGAACGCATTCGCGAGCGAGTACAAGCGCATCGCCATCCAGCTGCGCATGCAACCGCTGCAGGAGGCGTCGGCCTACTTCAACGTCCGGCTGCAGACGCTGCGCGACAATCTGGAGCGGGCGCAGGCGCGCCTGTCGAAGTTTCAGCAGGAAAAGCGGCTGGTGTCGGTTGATACCCGGCTGGATGTGGAAAGTGCGCGCCTCAACGAGCTGTCCAGTCAACTTGTCGCGGTACAAGGACAGCTGGCCGACGCCCAGTCCCGGCAGCGCCAGGTCGTGCGCGGCAACCCGGCGGAGGCCCCCGACGTCATCGGTAATTCCCTGGTCCAGAACCTTGGATCGCAGCTGGTGCAGGCCGAGGCGCGTTTGTCCGAGATCAATTCCAAACTTGGCGTCAACAATCCCATGCATCAAGCCGTATCGGCAGAAGTACAGAAGATCCGCGCTTCCCTGGCGGCGCAGGTACGGCTGACCTCGAATAGCGTGGCGTCCTCCGCGGCCATACTCCAGAACCGCGAAGCCGAGATTGCCGCGTCGCTCGAAAAACAGAAGACGAAGGTATTGGAACTGAACCGCACCCGCGACGACCTTGCGGTGCTGACGCGCGATCTGGACAGCGCGCAACGTGCCTACGATGGCTTACTGACGCGCTCCAACCAGACCACCCTGGAAGGGCAATCGAACCAGGCCGAAGTGGCGGTGTTGAGCCCGGCGCTCGCACCGGTCGCGCCGTCGAGCCCGAAGCTCTGGCTGAACATGGCGCTCTCGGTAATGCTGGGTCTGCTGCTTGGCTGCGGCGGGGCGATTGTCCTCGAGATGGTCGACTGCAGGGTGCGTTCGCAAGCCGACCTCGAGATGGACGACGTCCCATTCCTCGGTCCGTTCACCTTGGGATCGGGCCGGCCCACCCTGACGGGCCGCCTGCGTCTTTCCGCGGTTCGAAGACTGACTTCAGGAGCATGACGATGAATGTGATCAAAGAAAACGTTCGCAGGCACACCGCCGACCCCATCAAGCCGATGGCGCAACGCAGCATCGGTATGCTCCTGCTCGAAGCAGGCAAGATCACGGCGGAAGACGCAGAACGTGTCATCCTCCAGCAGAAGGCGCGCGGGGTCCGCTTTGGCGAAGCAGCGATCGAGTTGGGCGTCGTCGACGAGGAGGACATCCGCGAAGTCCTGTCCAAGCAATTCCAGTACCCCTACCTGCGCGGCGGCGGGGGCGAGTTCTCCGTGCAACTGATCGCCGCCTACCAGCCTTTCAGCCGTGAAGTCGAGGATTTGCGCGCCCTGCGCAGCCAGTTGATGCTGCGCTGGTTCGGTCCCAGGCGGCGTGCGCTCGCCGTGATCAACGTCGGTGCGGACGGCCGGGCGGCAAGCCTGTTGAGCGCGAACCTGGCGATCGTATTCTCGCAACTGGGCGAGCAGACGCTGCTCATGGACTGCAACCTACGTTCGCCAACGCAGCACGACACGTTCAGGATACGGGGGCGCCAGGGCATCTCCGACATCCTTGCACAACGCAGCAACGGCGAAATGGTCTGCGACATTCCGCACTTCGCCGGGCTGTCGGTGCTGCCGGCCGGTACCGAGGCCCCCAATCCGCTGGAGCTGCTCAACCGCGACGCGTTTCCGGACCTGTGCGAGTATCTGAGCACCCGTTTCGATGTGGTGCTGTGCGATACCCCGCCCACAGGCGCCGGGACCGACTATTTCACGATCGCCTCCCGTCTCGGCGGCGCATTGCTGGTCGCGACGAAAAACGTCACGCGCCAGAGCGACCTGCGCAACGCTGCCGCCCAGCTCAAGGACAACGGCGTCACGCTCGTGGGCAGTGTTCTCGCGGAGGCCTGATGCGTACGATGACCGTTGTGGTACCGAACGCATGGATCTCGACAGTACGGTCGAGTGTCCCCACATGGCTGCCGGTATGGATCGGTTTCGCCGTCATCTATTGTCCTACCTTGCTCGACCTGAGCCGGGGCCACTGGTCGAACAACGACCAGGCGCACGGACCGATGATGCTGGGACTGGCCTTGTGGATGCTGTGGCGGAATTGGCCCGCGGGAGCAAGCAAGGCGGTCGGCAACCCGGCCTGGGGATGGCCGATGGTGGCCGTCGGCCTGCTGGCCTATATCGTCGGCCGTTCCCAATCCATCCTGATCCTGGAAATCGGTTCCGCCATCTGGCTGCTGGCCGGGATGATCAGCATCGAGTGCGGCCTGCGGACGCTGCGCAAGGTGTGGTTTTCGCTCTTCCTGTTGTGCTTCCTGCTGCCGATGCCCGGGAGCCTGGTGGCATTCGTGACCCTGCCGATGAAACTACTGGTGTCGTTTCTCACGGAGCACATGTTGTATGCAGCCGGTTACCCGATTTCCCGGAATGGCGTCCTGCTCCAGATCGGCTACTACCAGCTGCTGGTGGCCGATGCCTGCGCAGGGCTGCAGACGGTCCTCACGCTCGAGGCGATGGGTCTGCTGTACATGAACGTCGTGCGCTACGCGTCGCCCTTGCGAAACCTCGTGCTTGCTGCATGCATCGTGCCGATTTCGATTACCGCCAACGTGATCCGCGTCGTCGCGCTGACGCTCATCACCTATCATCTGGGCGACGAAGCGGGGCAAGGATTTCTTCACGCCTTCGCGGGCCTCGTGCTGTTCGCTTCGGCGCTTGCACTGATCATCGGCCTGGACAGCGCGCTGCGTTTGCTCACGCCCCGCGGGGCGCATTCATCCAGCGGGGCGGCGCCATGAGAGAGCGGTTCAAACAGAGCAGCGTGCTGGCAATGATGCTGATGGGACTATCGGCCTGGCTCGCGGTGCTGGCCGCACCGACCGCGATGCTGGCCGACAGCCGTGAAACCATCGTCCTCGGGACAGTCGTGCCCGAGTCGTTCGGGACCTGGCGAACCGACAACTCGACACGCAACGTGCTTGTCGAGCCGGCGCTCCAGCGCGCCATCGACGCCGTCTATGCGCAGACCATTTCCAGGGTCTACGTGAATGCCCGGGGCGACCGGATCATGCTCGCCGTCGCCTATGGCCGCGACCAGTCCGACAACTTCCAGGTGCATCTTCCCGAGGGCTGTTACCAGGGACAGGGATTCGCCGTGAACGGCTCCCGGCGCGTGGCGTTCGCGACCCGCTTCGGCACCATTCCGATCCAGCGCATGGTGGCCGAACGCCAGGCCCGCCGCGAGGCCGTCAGCTACTGGGTGGTCGTGGGCGACCATTTTGCTACCGACGAATGGGAACGCAAGAAAATCAAACTATCGTACGCGCTGGAGCGTACCGTACCGGATGGAATGCTGGTGCGCGTGTCGAGCATCTCTCCGAACGCGCAGGCTGCCTTCGACACGCAACAGCAGTTCATCGAGGCCATGCTCGCCAGCATTCCGCTGGAGGGCCGGCGCCTGCTGCTCGGTACATCGCATGAATGACGATCGCCCACCCGGAGCCTGGACATGAAGACCCTGAAACGGGCGGCAGACGGGCCGCCCCTGCTGGTCAGCGCCTGCATGCTGGCGGTGCTGGCTGCGGGATCCGTGCTGGCAGGCGTGCTGGCGACCACGGCGAATGGCTTGTTCGTTGCGCTGGGCCTGGGCGCCATCCTTGGCGCACTGCTCTTGTTGGTCCCCAAGGTGAACCTGTGGCTGGCGATCGTGCTGGGCCTCACCTCAGGCAGCGTCCTGTCCTTGGCCGGCGGGGCGGCGAGCAAAATGCAGTGGGGTATCGTGCTGCTTTCCCTGATGCTCTTTGTACCGGTCATCCTGAATATGCTGTCGCGACCGCGGCTGCCCTTGTTCATGTGGCTGTACCTGCTGTTCGTCGCCCTGTCGCTGTCGAGCTCATTGATCCACTGGGACGGGGCCACTCTCTTTGTCGCGGGCGCGAAGCGTTACTACCAGGCGCTCGGCGTCATGCTGGCCCTGGCCGTCCTTCCCCTGACACACGGGGACGACCGCCGGCTGCGCATCAGCTTCCTGTGGATCGGCCTGCTCCAGGTCCCCTTCGTGCTGTACGAGGCATTCGTGCTGGTGCCGATACGCGTGGCGATGCGCTCCGAATACGGGAGCGAGGTCACCGACGTGGTGGCCGGCACGTTCGGTGCCAACCTCAGGGGCGGCAGCCCCGGCGCCGAGATGGTGGCATTCGTGCTCATCCTGCTCGGGTTCGCCTGGGCGCGCTGGCGTACGGGCTTGCTGCCGACGTCCAGGTTGTGTTTGTTCCTGGTCCTCATGCTGCCTTGCGTGACGCTCGGCGAAGTCAAATACGTGGCAGTCCTCTTTCCGTTGATGGCACTGGTGCTCTACAAGGACGATATTGTCGCGAGGCCTGGACGCTACCTGCCCGTCATGGGCATTGCCGCCCTGTTGACGCTCACCCTTGCCTATCTCTACTTCGGCTATTTTTCGGGAGGTGCGGTCGGCACCGGCTTTGACAGCATGCTGCGCTATAACGTCGAAAACCAGGGCTATGGACAGTTCTTCCTGAACCGGACGACCGTCATGCGGTTCTGGTGGGACCGCCAGGGCTTGCATGACCCTGTCGGATTCATGATCGGCAACGGCCTCAGTAGTTCTTACTGGACAACCGACCCCAATGTTCCCGCTGGCGCCATCGGTGCCCGCTATCCCTGGTATGGCGTCGGCCTGACGGCAGCCTCTGCCTTGCTGTGGGATGTCGGTGTGCTGGGCACGCTCCTGTATATCGCAGTGTTCGTGACTGCATTCGTCCAGGCAGGACGTCTGTCGGCCAAAACCAGGGAGCCCCGGCTGCGCAGCACCCTGCTGGGCATCCAGGCCGCGCTGGCCGTGTTCCTCGCCTACATTCCTTACAAGGATTCGATGCTGACGATCCTTCCGTTCCAGATTGTCGTGGCGGTCGTGCTGGGCTACCTGGCGCAGATCATGACGAATCCGGAGCTCCTGAACACGCCCGACCAAACCCGATGACGGAGAACGGACAGCCGCATGCGTATTCTCTTCATCACTTACGAACCGTGGCCGACGCATCGCGCGGATGTCGTTGCGCTGTTCGGCAAGTACCTGCGCCGCCATGGGATTGCAACGGACCTGGTGGCCGAGGCTGCCGAGTGCGGCAAGGCTC
This sequence comes from Massilia sp. LXY-5, assembly GCF_059801075.1. Taxonomy (NCBI): domain Bacteria; kingdom Pseudomonadati; phylum Pseudomonadota; class Betaproteobacteria; order Burkholderiales; family Oxalobacteraceae; genus Massilia; species Massilia sp. LXY-5. The sequence goes on along the minus strand of NZ_JBNNEH010000002.1, from coordinate 239,899 downwards.
CCGTGCAGGTCTGGGATGGCGGCCAGGTACTGGGCTGTGAACGTCCGCGCGGCCGGGCGGCGCAACACCTGGGCAAGCTATGGCTGAACGTGAGGAGCGCGTTCGGCGCGGACAAGCGTCGCTATGCGTGCATCCAGGTGCGCGACATGTCCTTGTCCGCGCTGGCTGCGCTCGTCGCGGCCAGGATCGAGGGCATTCCCTTCGTGTACTGGCTCTCCTATCTGCAGTCGGAAGGGCACATTCTCCGGGCGCGTTCGCGCGGCCCGCGCGCGGGCATGAAATACTGGTACCCGCTCATCGACGGCATGCTCGGCCGCTTCATCGTCTACAACATCGTGATGCCCCGCGCCGATCATGTGTTCGTCCAGTCCGACGCGATGAAAGCCCGGCTCGAAAGCATGGGTATTCCCGGATGCAGGATGAGCGCCGTGCCGATGGGCGTCGATCTCGAGGACATCCCCGCACGGCGGGACGCTCCGGCAAACAGCCAGCTGACAGCCGGGAGGCGTGCGATCGTCTATCTCGGCCTGCAGGATCGCGAGCGCCACGTCGAGCTCCTGCTTGACATGCTGGCACTGGTCAAGCCTCTGGTGCCGGGGGTCATCCTGGTGATGGCCGGCGATACGCATGACGTGCACCACCGCGCCTGGCTGAGGAGCGAGGCGGCGCGCCTTGGCGTGGAGCACGACGTGCTGTGGACCGGATGGGTGTCCAGGGCAGCGGCATGGCAATACGTGCGTTCCGCCGAAATCGGCCTGTCGCCCATTCCCAGAAGCGAGATTTTCGATACCTCGTCGCCGACCAAGGCCGTCGAGTACATGGCGCTGGCCGTACCGGTGGTCGGCAACGACAGTCCGGACCAGAAAACCGTCATCGAAGCGAGCGGCGCGGGACTCTGCGTACCGCTGCAGGCCGAGCGTTTCGCTGCCGCGGTGATTTCGCTCATGCACGACGAAGCGCGCCGCAAGGAAATGGCGCAGCGTGGACCGGCCTACGTGCAAAGGTCGCGCTCGTATGCCCAACTGGCCGGCAAGGTGGCGGCAGTGTACGACGAACTGTGCGGTCCAAAGCCTTCCGACGTGCCGAACACCGATGCCAAGTCGCGCCGATGATGACCAGGTCTCTTGTTCTGGCCTTGGCCGAAGCGCTGGCGATCGCGAGTGCGGACGGCCACACCCAGGCCTTGACGATCGATACCGTGATCAGCGACATGTCGCTGTCGAGCGAAGCCATGGTCATCGATCCGAAATTCGACTGGCAACGCAGCCCGAAGATCGTCCAGTACGCACCACGCGGCGCGATCCTGCCAGGCTGGTGGACCGGGGCCCGCCCGGACTGGTGCTATGCCGCGCTCAGCTGGTACACGGCATACGAAGCCAAGGGGAACACGGCGGTCAACACGCGGCTCCAGATCCGGCGCCTGCGCATGTATTTTCTTTCCGATGAAACGCGGCGGTGGACGCTGGCGGACTGGGTCGATGCACCCTCCACGGACATCTGGAAATATCCCTTCAGCCCGGTCGGCAAGGCGCACCCGGCCGACCGGCCCGAGCAGCCTGGCGGCGGGCGCTCGCTTACCCCAAGCTATCCGTATTTCCACCACGGCTATGGCAATACCTTCGTCATGCGCGAGCCGTCGGATGTGCGGGCGGTGTTCGTCGCCATCGACTTCCGTCTCGTCGTTGACGATCCCGCCAAACCGGATGACCGTTCCGCAGCACGCTATGTCGTCAATGCGGGCGCCGATTACTATCCGGGCAATGGAAAGAGCTGGGGCAAGGACTATGCCCCCGGCATCGGCAGCGGAAGGTACCTGCTGGCCACGACCGCCTGGCGCACCGCAAGCCTGCTTGTTCCGAACAGAAGCATGAGCGCGACATTCGAAGAGTTCCGCCAGAACCAGCCACCGCTGAACCTGGCGAACCAATAAACCCATCAACAACGCCGTTGCGCACGTCCGGCCTTCGTCCATGCGACTACTCTCCATCAATAATTATTTTTACCGCCGTGGCGGCGCCGAAGTCGTCTTTCTGGAACAAAACAGGCTGTTCGAGGAAATCGGATGGGAAGTCATTCCGTTCGCGATGCGTCATCCGGAGAACGATGAGACGCCATGGAACCAGTATTTCGTCGAGGAGATCGAGTTCGGAAACACGTATTCGATCGGCAAAAAAATCAGCATGGCAGGCAAGGTGATTTTTTCGGCGGAGGCGAGGAACAAGATCGAAGCCCTGGTGTCGCGCGTGCCGCCGCAAATCGCGCATGCACACAACGTGTACCATCATATTTCGCCGTCGATCTTCGGTACGCTCAAGGCGCACGGCATTCCGACCGTACTGACGCTGCACGACCTGAAGATTGCCTGCCCTGCCTACAAGATGCTTACCCACGACGGGATTTGCGAGCGCTGCAAGGGCGGGAAGATATGGAATGTGCTGTCCAACCGCTGCGTGCAGGGTTCGGCCGCGATCAGTGCGGTGGTGCTGGCCGAATCGGTGGTCAATCGCCTTCTGGGCAGCTACACGCGATGCGTGGACCGTTTTGTGGTTCCCAGCCGGTTTTTCATCGATAAATTCGTCGAGTGGGGATATCCGAGAGAGCGCTTCATTCACATCCCCAATTTCGTGAACGCCGCCGCACTCGTACCGCGCGGGGACCCTGGCACTGTGTTCACCTTTTTCGGGCGCCTCAGTCGCGACAAGGGACTCGCCACCTTTATCCGGGGAGTAGCGAAAGCAGGCGTCCAGGGGCGGATCATCGGCACGGGACCGGAAGAAGCGTCGCTGAAGGCACTGGCACGATCGTCGGGAGCGGACATCGAATTTCTCGGGTACCGTAGTGGCGAGGCGCTCTTCGATGCGATCAGGAATTCCCGCGCCGTCGTCTTGCCTTCCGAACTGTATGAGAATGCGCCGATGAGCGTGATGGAATCCTATGCGCTGGAGCGGCCGGTGATTGGAGCGGCCATCGGCGGTATTCCGGAGCTGATGCGCCGCGGCGAAACGGGCGACCTGTTTGAAAGCGGAAATGCAGACGAGCTTGCGCAAGTGCTGCGCAGCTTTTCCGCCAGAAGTACGGCCGAGATTGCCGCCATGGGCAGGGCAGCTCGTGCATGGATGCTGGAGGACTTCACCGATACGCGATATCGCGAGCGCCTGCTGCAACTGTACGCCAGCCTGGGCGTGGCCGGTTGCTGAATTCGCGCCGGCCCCTTCGGCCGCGGCCAGTCCGGGGCGGCGGCGGGGCAAGGCGCCGCTCAACAAAAATCCCGGCTCCCCGTCGTCAGCCTGCCCAGCAGATGCGACATATCCACCAGCCGCTTTGCCACCAGGTGTTTCACTTGTCCCTGGCTCTGCCATATCCCGTACACCCCCAGCAGGTTCGCGCCCAGCACCTCGCGGCGCTGGTGTTCGACCAGGTCCGGCCAGACGATCACGTTGACGTTGCCCGTCTCGTCTTCCAGCGTCAGGAACAGCACGCCCTTCGCCGTCCCGGGCCGCTGGCGCACGGTCACCAGGCCGCAGCCGCGCGCGAGCTGGCCGTCGGCGTATTCGTTCAGCACCGATGAAGGCATGAAGCGCTGCGCCAGCAGCTGTTTTCTCAGCAGCGCGACCGGGTGGCGTCCCAACGTGAGCCCTTGCGCGCGGTAGTCGCCGACGATCTCGTCGCCCTCCGAGGGCGCGGCGAGTTGCGGCATCTCTTCCTCCGGCGTGGTCGGGCGCAATAAATCCTTGTCGGGCACGGCGCCGACCGCCTGCCACAAGGCCTCCCGCCGATGGCCGGCGAGCGATCGTAAGGCGTTGGCGCCGGCCAGCACCTGCAGGTCGCCGCGATCCAGCCCTGCCCTCCGCGCCAGGTCGGACACGCTCTCGAAAGGCCGGATCGCGCGCGCGTCCTCGATGCGGGCCGCCGCCTCGCGGCTCATGCCGCGCTGGAGCGAGAGGCCCAGGCGCACGGCGGGCTGGCGCGTCGTATCGTGGAGTTCTTCCAGCGTCGATTCCCAGCCGCTGATGGCGATGTCGACCGGGCGCACTTCGATGCCGTGGCGCTGGGCGTCCTGCACCAGCTGCGAGGGCGAGTAAAAACCCATCGGCTGGCTGTTCAGGAGCGCGCATAAAAACGCCGCCGGCTCATGGCATTTCAGCCAGGAGCTGGCGTAGGCGAGCAAGGCAAAACTGGCCGCGTGCGACTCGGGAAAGCCGTATTCGCCGAAGCCCTGGATCTGGCTGAAAATCGCTTCGGCGAATTCGAGCTCGTAGCCGCGTTCGAGCATGCCGCGCACGATGCGGTCGTAATACTGTTCGAGTCCGCCCTTTCTCTTCCAGGCCGCCATCGCGCGCCGCAGCTGGTCCGCTTCGCCGGGCGAGAAGCCGGCGCCGAGGATCGCGACCTGCATCACCTGCTCCTGGAAGATAGGCACGCCCAGCGTGCGCCCGAGCGCGAGCTTCATCTCCTCGCTCGGATAACGCACCGGTTCCAGGCCCTGGCGCCGGCGCAGATACGGGTGCACCATGCCGCCCTGGATCGGGCCGGGCCGCACCACCGCCACCTCGATCACGAGGTCATAAAAAACGCGCGGCTTCATCCGCGGCAGCATGCTCATTTGCGCGCGCGATTCGATCTGGAAGACGCCGACCGTGTCGGCCGCGCAGATCATGTCGTAAGTCGCCTTGTCGTCGGGCGGGATGTCCTGCATCTCGAACAGGCTCCCGTGGCGCAGGCTGACCAGCTCCAGCGCCCGCCGCAGCATCGACAGCATGCCGAGCGCCAGCACGTCGACCTTCATCAGGCCGAGTTCTTCGAGGTCGTTCTTGTCCCACTGGATGACGCTGCGGTCGGCCATGGCCGCGTTCTCGATCGGCACCAGCCGGGAGAGCTTGCCCTGCGCGATGACGAAACCGCCCGGGTGCTGCGACAGGTGGCGCGGGAAGTTCAGCAACTGCGTGGCCAGGGTCGCCCACTGGCGCGACAGCGGCGCTTCCGGATCGAGGCCGGATTCGGCCAGGCGATTGAGCAGGTCGGCCTTGTTGTCGAACCAGCGGTGGCTTTTACAGACCTTTTCGATGATGCCGAGATCGACCCCGAGCGCGCGGCCGCTGTCGCGCAGCGCGCTTTTCGGGCGGTAGCTGATCACGACCGCCGCCAGCGCGGCGCGGGTGCGTCCGTACTTGTTGTAGATGTACTGGATCACCTCCTCGCGGCGCTGGTGCTCGAAGTCGACGTCGATATCCGGCGGTTCGTTACGCTCCTTCGAAATGAACCTTTCAAATAAGAGATTCGCGCGCGCCGGATCGACCTCGGTGATGCCGAGGCAGTAGCAGACGGCCGAATTGGCGGCCGAGCCGCGCCCCTGGCACAGGATGTTGTTCGAGCGCGCGAAGTGGACGATGTCGTAGACGGTGAGGAAGTAGTGTTCGTAGCCCATCTCGCCGATCAAACCCAGCTCGTGCTCGATCTGGGCCTGCACCCTGGCCGGGATCCCTTCCCTGAAACGCCGGTGGGCACCGATATAGGTTTCGGCGCGCAGGAAGCTCGATGCCGTGTGCCCTGTCGGCACCACTTCGTTCGGGTATTCGTAGCGCAGTTCGTCGAGCGAGAAAGTACACAGGGAAGCGATACGCAGTGTCTCATCGAGCGCTTCGCGCGAATAGATGTTCGCCAGGCGCAGGCGCGCGCGCAGGTGCTGCTCGGCGTTCTGCGCCAGGCCATAGCCGCATTCGGCCACGGGCTTGTTCAGGCGCGTGGCGGTGAGCGTGTCCTGCAGCGGCTTGCGCGAACGGACGTGCATGACGACGTGGCCCAGCGCCACGATCGGCAACCGGTGCTGCCAGCCGACTTCCTCGATCGTGACCCGGTGCGCATCGTCGAAGGCGCGGTGCAGCAGCACCAGGCCGAGCCAGGCGCGATTGGGGAAGTGTTTTGCCACCCACGCGGCCTGCCCGTGCAGGCGGTCGACGTCCTTGGGCTCGTGGCCGGGATAGTGCGGCAGCAGGATCGCCAGGCAGTCCGGCATGCCTTTCAGGTGCGCGAATTCCGGTGGCGGATCGGCGATGTCGTCGGGCGTGAGGAAATAGGTCCCCTTCTCGCTGCGCGTACGTCCCAGCGTGATGAACTCGGACAGGTTGCCGTAACCGTTGCGGTTCTGGGCCAGCAGGATCAGCGACAGGGCCGGGTCGCCCCCTGGGTGGCGCAGGTGAAAATGGGCGCCGACGATGAAGGGCATGCCCGCCTTCTTCGCCTCGGCATGCGCCCGCACCACGCCGGCCAGCGAACATTCGTCGGTCAGCGCCAGCGCCGCATAGCCGAGGCGCACAGCCCGCTCCACCAGTTCCTCGGCGTGCGAGGCGCCTTGCAGGAAGCTGAAATTCGACAGGCAAAACAGCTCGGCGTAGTCGGGTAGATGAGCGGGCGGCGCAGATGACATCGGCAAGTCGGATTCTTGTGAGTTCACAAACTACTGTATAAAAACACAGTATAACCGACGAGGTCAACTTGGCAATAATTTCCGTGCGAATACTAAAAGGTCCTTGCACGGTGTTCAACTGGGACATTTTGCCCCAATGCACGGCGATTGCTTTTGAGTAAAATGATCAGCACCTGCGGCGACGCCACCTTGCATGGCAGTCGCCGAGGTTCTCTCCTCTCATCTGCATCAGGCTCACACCATGGATTGGTTCCCTATCGTCGCCGGTACGTTCAAGGTCATCGTGCCATGCACGGGCATGTTCTTTGCCATCAAGTGGCCTTACGAACAAGGGAAGAAGGGGAAGGAGATGGACAAGCGTGCGGTGCTGTGCGCGGCCGGCAAGGTTGCCGCAGTCTTCGCGCTGGCGCTCCCTGGCGTGGGCTCGTCACCGTCTTCCTCGTCAGGAAGTTCGGTTTGGTCATGACTTGAGTGATTCCTCGGCGGGCCATTCAAGGCAAGCGCCCCTGCAGGCGGCGTGGCGCTCCGGATTTTTGCGTACAACGGCCTTGCTTAAATCCAACTTCAGCCCTATCTGGCCTCGATGAACAACCCCATACCCGCAACGCGGCACCCCGACGTCCTGTACGGCCCCCACCAGCCCGAGTTGCTGCGCAACGAAATCCTGGCTGACCTGCTGGAAGCCAGCGCGCGGCGCGCGCCGCACCAGTGGGCCTTCGTCTCCGGCGCACGCCGGCTCAGCTACCGCGAACTCGACGAGCAGGCCAGCCTGGCCGCGTCGCGCCTGATCGACTCAGGCATCGGGCCGGGCGATATCGTCGGCCTGTGGATGCCGCGAGGGATCGAACTGTTGATCATGCAGGCCGCAATCGCCAAAACCGGGGCCGCCTGGCTACCGGTCGACGAAGACACGCCGGCCGAGCGCCTGCTGGTATGCATGCTTGATGCCGGTTCGCCGGCGCTGGTTACGAGCGAACAGATGCGCGAGCGGGTCGGCAGCGGCCTCGGCTGTGATTCCCAAGCCATCCACATGGCCGAGGACCTGTTGCTGCCCGCAGCGGACGGATACGTGTTGAAGCGCCGCGGCGTGGTCCCGGGAAGCGCCCCGGCCTATGTGATCTACACGTCGGGCTCGACGGGCAAGCCGAAAGGCATCCTGATCGACCAGCGCAGCATCTGCCACTTTCTGCGCAGCGAGAACGAAGTGCTGGGCGTGCGTGCCGACGACTGCGTCTACCAGGGCTTCTCGGTCGCCTTCGACATGTCCTTCGAAGAGATCTGGATTTCCTACCTGGCCGGCGCCACGCTCTGGCTCGGGCCCAAGGAAACCGCAGGCGATCCGGAAGCGCTACCGCGCCTGCTGGCGGAAAACGGCGTCACCGTGCTGCATGCGGTGCCGACCTTGCTGTCCCTGTTCGCCGACGACGTGCCCGGCCTGCGCATCATTAACCTGGGCGGCGAGATGTGCCCGGAAGCGGTGGTGGAGCGTTTCTCGAAGCCCGGCCGCATCATGTTCAATACCTATGGCCCGACCGAAGCGACGGTCTCGGCCAGCCTGGCGCGCATGGAACCGGGGCGCTCGATCACCATCGGCGAACCGCTGCCGAACTACGGCCTGCTGGTGATCTCGACCGAGACCGACAAGGGCCTGCGGATCCTGCCGCGCGGCGAAACCGGGGAACTGTGCATCACCGGTCCCGGCCTGTCCGCAGGCTACCTGGGGCGCCCCGACCTCACTGCCGAAAAATTCCTGCCCAACCCATGGGCCTCCGGCAGCCACGACGATCGCCTGTACCGCACCGGCGACCTGGCGCGCATCGAGCCGGACGGCCAGGTGGTATGCCTGGGCCGTACCGACGACCAGGTCAAGATCCGCGGTTTTCGCGTCGAACTGGGCGAGATCGAAGCCGTGCTGGCCCAGCAGGAAGGCGTCGGCACGACCGCCGTATTGCTGCGCAAGGACGAGGGCATCGACCGCCTCGTCGCCTATCTGGTGCCGGCCCAGGGGGCGACCGGCGAGCAGCTGGCGTCCGCCACGCTGCGCAAGGCACTGTCCGGCCGCCTGCCGCCGTATATGGTGCCGAGCCAATTCGAAGTCCTGGCTGTCATGCCGCGCCTGACCTCGGGCAAAATCGACCGCAAGGCCCTCAAGGCCATGGCCCTGAGCACGCCGCTGCCGGGCGACCCGGCCGGATCGGACACGCCGGAAACACCGGGAGAGCAAGCCTTGTTCGCGGCCCTGGCCCAGCTGTTCCCGGGCCAGACGATCCGGCGCGAGCAGGACTTCTTCTCCGACCTGGGCGGCCACTCCTTTTTTGCCGCACGCCTGGCAACCGCCCTGCGCCGGGACCCGCGCTTTGCCCACCTGACGGTGCGCGACATCTACGAGCAGCGCCGGATTGGCGCGATCGCGTCGAGCCTCGATCAGGGCGCGGGAACGGCGGCGGAGGAACCCGACTGGACCCCGCCGCCGGCGGCGCGCCGCTGGCTGTGCGGCCTGGCCCAGCTGGCGACCGTGCCGGTGCTCGTGACGCTGCGGATGGCGCAGTGGCTGGCGCCCTTCTTCACTTACCACTACATGACCGGCGACGCGGGCGACAGGATCCCGCGCGCGATCGCGGCGGCGATCGGCGTGTTCCTCCTAGCGACGATCATGGAGTTCGCGTTTGCGATCGGCGGCAAATGGCTGGTTGCCGGCCGCCTCAAGCCGGGTTCGTATCCGCTGTGGGGCAGGACCTACTTCCGCTGGTGGCTGGGCGACCGCCTGATCGAGGCGGCACCGACTTACCTGCTGGCAGGGTCCTCACTGTATACATGGTGGCTGCGCCTGCTGGGCGCGAAGATCGGCCGCGACGCCGTGATCGGCTCGATGACGGTGCGCGTGCCGGAACTGCTGCATGTCGGCGACAATGTCAGCATCGGCAATGCCGTCAATGTCGAGAACGCGCGCGTCGAGCGCGGCCGCCTGCTGCTGGGCACTGTCGTGCTCGAGGACGACGCCTTCGTCTCGTCGTACGCCCTCCTGGAGGGAAACACGCGCGTGGAGCGGCGCGGCCACCTCGAGGGCCAGTCGGCGCTGCAGGACGGGGCGGTGGTGCCCGCGAACCGCGTCTGGAACGGCTCGCCCGCACGCGACGCCGGCGCCTTCGACCCATCGGCGCTGCCGCCGCGTCCGCACACGAGCCGGCTGCGCCTGGCCGGAGAAGCGCTGTTCTTCATATTCGGCATCCTGCTGGTGGCGACGCTGTTCTTCATGCCGGTGTTCCCGAGCTTCGTGCTGATCGACTGGTTCGACGAGCGCGGCACCCTGGCCTGGCTGCCGGCGAATTCAATCCAGGCGCAGTTGGTGCGCTATTTCGTGCTGGCCCTGCCGGCCAGCGCGGTGCTGATTTTGATGACCGTGCTGGTGTCGGCTGCAATCCGCTGGGGCTTCCTGCCGCGCATCCAGCCGGGCCGCTTCGCCGTTCACTCGAACGCCTACTGCAAGAAGTGGCTGGTCAGCCACATCCAGGAGTCGAGCCTGAACGTCCTTCACGGCATCTACGCCACGGTGTATGCGCCCTTCTGGTACCGCCTGCTGGGCGCCAAGGTCGGACGCGATGCCGAGATCTCTACCGCGCTGGGCGTGGTTCCGGACATGCTGACACTGGGCGACGAGACCTTCATCGCCGACGCCGTGATGCTCGGTGACGAACATATCGACGGCGGCTGGATGACGATGGAACCGACCGTGGTGTCGAATCGTTCGTTCGTCGGCAACGGCAGCTACATCCCGGACGGCACCATCCTGCCGGAGGGCGTGCTGGTGGGCGTGCACACCCACGCTCCGGCCAACGAGCGCATGAAGGACGGCGACACCTGGCTCGGCTCGCCGCCGATCCACCTCCCGGCGCGCGAACAGGTGAGCGGCTATCCGGAACACCTGACTTACCGGCCGTCGCCGCTGCGCCGCCTCGGCCGCGCACTGGTGGAAGCCTTCCGCATCGTGGCGCCGCACGCCCTGGTGATCGCCGTCGGCTACACGGTGGTGCTGGACCTGATGCCGGTCGCCGGCGCCGGGCACTGGGCCGAAGTCATTTCCTACCTGGCGCTGATCGGTCTCGCCTACGGCATCGGCAACTACCTGTTCGTGCTGGCCTTCAAGTGGGTGCTGGTGGGACGCTACCAGAAACGCGCGGAGCCGATGTGGACGCCCTTCGTATGGGTGTCCGAAGGCGTAACGAATATGTACGAAGGCATCGCCGTGCCGAACTTCATGCGTTATCTGCGCGGTACCCCATGGCTGCCGATCGCCTTCCGTTTGCTCGGCTGCCGTATCGGCAAAGGCGTGTACCTGGATACCACCGACATCACGGAGTTCGACTGCGTGCACATCGGCGACCACAGCGAACTGAATGCGCTGTCCTGTCCGCAGACCCACCTGTTCGAAGACCGGGTAATGAAGATAGACCACGTCGACATCGGCAGCAAGGTCTATGTCGGCCCGCGCAGCGCGGTGCTGTACAGCGCCCGCGTGGGGGATAACGCACGTCTGGGACCACTCACGCTGGTGATGAAAGGCGAGCACATTCCTGCCGCAAGCAGCTGGATCGGCTTGCCGGCGGCGCCCTTGCGGGCGGCGCAGTGAGCGTGGACACGCCCTTGGCCATCCACTGGGGTGGGGACGCCAGCTTTGCCAGGCTCGCCGGACCATCCGGCGTGGCCATCATCGGGATACGCGGGCAGCCGGACCGCGAAACGGCCCGGCTGCGCATTCGCGCCGCCCTGGTGGCGGCGTTGGCTGCGCATTACGGCATCGATGCCGGCCGCATCGAACTGCATTCGCCCCAGGGCGCCGCGCCCTGGGCGGCCGTGGCGCTGGACTCGGGGCATCATCGGATTGCGCTGTCGATCAGCCATGATGGCGACATCTCGGTGGCGGCCTGTTCCCTCAACGGCGCGGTCGGCATCGACGTCACGTCCATCTTGCCGGTGCCGGACTGGCGACCGGTGGCGCGCGATTACCTGGGGCGCGCCACCGCCGATGCGCTGGCAACCCTGCCCCACGGCGAGCGCGACACCGCGTTTGCGCAGGCCTGGAGCGAACATGAGGCGCGCCTGAAATGCCTCGGCTTGCAACTAAGCGAGTGGCGCGACGACCTGGCCCTTGCGCTCCGGACCTGCCGCAACTTCTCCCTGGCGCTTCCGGAAGGCCATGTGGGCTATCTGGCGCTGACGGGGGTATCAGGGGCTTGATACCGCCTGGCTTCTGCAGCTCCCCCTGGGGCCGGAGAGGTGCCCTTGCTGCGCAGCCGGTGCTGGAAGCGCCCGGCTATGGCAGACTCGGGCTTTCGACTTGCGAACATGACCATGAATACACGGCTTTTTGCCTGCTTCGGCACGGCCCACGGCGGCGGCAATCCGGCTCTGGTGGTCGAGGATGGACCGCCTGATCCCGCGCAGCGTTCCCTGTTCGCCCGCGAACAGGCGCTCACTTGCGTCTTCATCGACGCAGCCACGGACCCCGATCTCGCCGCGACCCTCGACTTCGTCTACCCCCACATGCGCAGCCCGCTTTGCCTGCACGCGACGCTGGCGGCGGCGCAGGTGCTGTTCGAGCGGCATGGGAGCAAGGCGCCGCTGGCTGTGACGACGGCGATGCGTGGCCAGCGCCTGCTGCTGTCGCGCACCGGCGAGGATGTGTTCGTGCAGCTGGCGCGGCAGGAGGCGCCCCAGGTCGTGCTCGAGGCGGCGCTGGCTACGCGCCTGCTGGACGCGCCCGGCCTGCAATTGGCAAGCGCGCCCCTCATCGCCTCGGTCGGCAGTCCGAAGCTGCTGCTGGAAGTGGCGGACCGCGCTGCCTTGTACGAATTGAGGCCGGACCTGGAAGCGATCGCCGCCTGGGGCCGCGCGACCGGCATCAGCGGCTGCTATGCCTGGTGCCGCAGCGGCGCAGGCGACTATGAGGGCCGCAACTTCAACCACCTCGATCCGAAGCTGGAGGATGCCGCGACCGGCGTCGCGGCCGGCGCCTTGACGGTCGCCCTCGGGCATGGCCTGACCCTGCACCAGGGCCATGCGACAGGACGCGACTGCCTGATCCGCACGATGATCGACGGCGAGGCGGTACTGGTCGGCGGACGTGTCGAAGCGTGTTAAATTAGCTAAAAACACAACACCTGGAGACCGCATGACTTTCTCGACCCTCACCCGGCGCGCTTTCTGCGCCCTCGCCTTTGCCGCGCCTGTCCTGGCCTTTGCCTTTCCGAACGGCCCCGTCGAATGGGTCGTGCCCTATGCCGCGGGTGGCGGTTCCGACGTCGTCGCGCGCGTGATCGCCTCGGAAATGACGAAGACCCTCGGCCAGCCTATCATCATCAACAACAAGCCGGGTGCCGGCACGAATATCGGCGCCGCCTATGCCGCCAAGGCCAAGGCCGATGGACAGGTCGTGCTGACCGCCGATACGGCCACCCTCTCCACCAACCAGTTTTTATATACGAAGCCCGGCTACAACGCGGAACAGGACTTCGCCCCGGTCGGCCTGATCGCACGCTTTCCGATGATCCTGGTGGTCAATCCCCAGGTCCCTGCAAAAAACCTGCAGGAGTTCCTGGCCTGGGCCAAGGGGCAAAGTTCTCCGGCCGCCTACGCCAGCCCGGGCGCCGGCAGCCCGCACCATCTCGCCACCGAACTGTTTGCCGACGGCGCCAAACTGAACCTGCTGCATGCGCCCTATAAAGGCGCGGCGCCGGCGGTGCAGGACGTCATCAGCGGCCAGGTGCCCTTCATGTTCGTCGACACCGCCGCCGGCGGCTCGCATATCCGGGCCGGCAAGCTGCGCGCCATCGGTGTCGCCAGCCTGAAGCGGGTGCAGGGCTTCGACAGCATCCCGACCCTGAACGAGCAAGGCATGGCGGGCTTCGAAGCCTATGCATGGCAGGGCATGGCGGCGCCGGCCAAGACGCCGCCGGCCGTCATCGACACGCTGAACAAGGACCTGAACAAGGCGATCGGTACCGAGGCGGTCAAGGCGCGTTTCCAGGCGTTGGGACTGGAAGCCATCCCCGGCAGCCCGGCCGACATGGCCGCTTACGCGAAAACCGAGCGCGAAAAATGGGGAAAGCTGATCAAGGCGAAAGCGATCAGCCTGGACTGAATCACAGCAGCCTGATCCCCGGCAGCGCCAGCAGCGAAGTCTCGCGCATCACCTGCACGAAGTCGGCCAGGTAGGCGCTGCCTGCCAGCCGCTTCGGCACCACCGCATACAGGCGCGCCGTCAGGCCGTCGGGGCCGATGCGCTGGCGCGCCACATAGCCGCGCTCCAGGTAGCCGTTCACCGCCCACAGCGGCAGCGCAGCGAAACCGCGTCCGCTCGCCACCAGTTGCAGCATCCCCACCGTCAGCTCGGTCGTCCTGCGCGGCGGCTCGACACCGGCCGGGCGCAGCACCTGGCGCACCAGGTCCAGCATCTCGTCCGGCACCGGGTAGGTGATCAGGGCCTGGCCCGCGAAATCGTCGGCCACCAGGTAAGGCTTGCCGAGATAAGGATGGCCGAGCGGCAGGATTGCCACCATCTCGAATTCGAACAGCGGATGAAACACCATCTCCGTTTCGCTCTCGTCGAGCTCCGAGACGATCGCCACTTCCGCGCGGTCCTGGTGCAGCAGGCCCACCGGATCGGCCTGGAAGCCCGACACGATGTCCTGCTCCACTTCCGGCCAGCGTTCGCGCAGCGCATCCATCGAGGGCATCAGCCAGTCGAAGCAGGTATGGCATTCGACCGCGATGCGCAGCTTGCCGCTGGCGTCGGTGCTCATGCGCGCCAGGTCGCGCTCGGCCGAACCGACCAGCGGCAGCACCTGCGCCGCCAGTTCCAGCAGGCGCTGGCCCGCCGCCGTGAACGCGACCGGCGTCGACTTGCGCTCGAACAGGCTGGCGTCGTACTGGCGTTCCAGCGCCAGCACCTGGTGCGACAGGGCCGACTGCGTCACGTTCAGCAACTGCGCCGCGCGCGAAATAGTGCCCGCCTCTTTTAAAGCCAGCAGGGTGCGCAGGTGGCGCAGTTCGAGGATAGACGAGGCCATCAAAACTCCATGAATATTTTTCAGGTGATTAGCAAAATTTGTCGTTTGAATTATGCACCAGCTCTGCCGATAATCGATAGCATCATTCATACAGATTTCGATAATCATGATCAAAACTCATACTCTCGGCTATCCCCGCATTGGCCTGCAACGTGAACTGAAGTTCGCCCTGGAGCGCCACTGGCGCGGAGAAATCGATGCCGCCGCGCTGGAAGAAACCGGCGCGGCGCTGCGCGAACGCCATTGGGCCGAACAGGCCGATGCCGGTCTCGACTTCGTCACCGTCGGCGACTTCGCCTTCTATGACCATGTCGCGAACCACATCCAGCTGTTCGGCTGCGAGCCGGCGCGCTTCGGCTTCGATGGCCGCGAAACTGCGCTGGCGCGTTATTTCACGCTGGCGCGCGGCGTGGCCCATGAGCATGCCGACGGCATCTGCTGCGGCAGCACGCACCATACCGGCACGGCTGCGCTGGAGATGACCAAGTGGTTCGACACCAACTACCACTACCTGATGCCGGAGTTCGATGCCGCCACCCGCTTCGCGCTGGCCTCCGAACGCCTGCTGGGCGAGGTGGCGCAGGCGCGAGCGCTTGGCCACCGCGTGAAAGTGGCGCTGATCGGTCCCCTGAGCTTCCTCTGGCTGGGCAAGGCGCGCGACGCCGGTTTCGACAAACTGGAGCTGCTCGACGCCCTGCTGCCGGCCTATGTGCAGCTGCTGGCGCAACTGAAGGCCGCCGGCGCCGAATGGGCGCAGGTCGACGAGCCGATCCTCGGCCTGAACCTGCCGGGCGCCTGGATCCTCGCCTTCGAGCGCACCTACCAGACCCTCAATACTGCGCAGCTGCCGCTGCTGCTGGCCACCTATTTTTCGCCGCTCGAGGAGAACCTCAGCATGGCCTGCAAGCTGCCGGTCGCCGGCCTGCACGTCGATGCGGTGCGCGCCGGGCACGAGCTGCAATCGATCGCCGACTGGCTGCCCGCGCACAAGGTCCTTTCGGTCGGCATCGTCGACGGCCGCAACATCTGGCGCACCGACCTCGATGCGGCGCTGGCGCGGCTGCTGCCGCTGGCGCAGCGCCGCGGCGGAGATCTCTGGCTGGCGCCTTCCTGCTCGCTCCTGCACGTGCCCCTGAGCCTGCGCGAGGATGGCGCCATGGACCTCGAACTGCGCAGCTGGCTGGCCGGCGCCCGCGAAAAGCTGGACGAGCTGCAGGTCTTGCGGCGCGCCCTGGCCGAGGGCGAAGGCAGCGTCTGGCTCGAATTGCGCGAAGCGCGCGCCGCCTGCGAGGCGCGCCGCACCAGCACGCGTGTGCGCCGGCCTGAGGTCGCCGCGCGCCTGGTCGCGCTGGCGCCCGATGCCGACCGCCGCGCCAGTCCCTATCCGGAGCGCAGGGCAGCGCAGCAGGAACGCTTCAATTTGCCGCTGTATCCGACCACGACCATCGGCTCCTTCCCGCAGACGGCGGCGATCCGCGCCGCGCGCGCGGCCCATAAACGCGGCGAGCTGGCGCAGCCGGAATATGAAGCGGCCATGCGGCGCGAGATCGACCATGCGGTGGCCGAGCAGGAAGCGCTCGGCATCGACGTCCCGGTGCACGGCGAGGCCGAGCGCAACGACATGGTCGAATACTTCGGCGAACAACTGGACGGCTTTGCCTTCAGCGCCAACGGCTGGGTGCAATCCTATGGCTCGCGCTGCGTGAAGCCGCCCGTGCTGTTCGGCGACGTCGCCCGCCCCGCCCCGATGACGGTCGCCTGGAGCGCCTATGCCCAGAGCCGCACGGCGCGTCCGATGAAGGGCATGCTGAGCGGACCGGTCACGATCCTGCAATGGTCATTCGTGCGCGACGACCAGCCTCGATCCGCCACCGCGCTGCAGATCGCGCTGGCGATCCGCGACGAGGCAATCGACCTGGAAGCAGCGGGCATCGGCATCATCCAGATCGACGAGCCGGCGCTGCGCGAAGGCCTGCCGCTGCGGCGCGCGGCCTGGGACGGCTACCTGGACTGGGCCACGCGCGCCTTCCGCATCGCCGCCTGCGGCGTGAAGGACAGGACCCAGCTGCACACCCACATGTGCTACGCCGAGTTCAACGACATCCTGCCGCAGATCGCCGCGCTCGACGCCGACGTCATCACCATCGAGACCAGCCGCTCGGACATGGAACTGCTGCGCGGCTTCGGCAGCTTCGCCTACCCGAACGCCATCGGGCCGGGCGTCTACGACATCCACTCGCCGCGCGTGCCTTCCGCCGACGACATCCTGCGCCTGATGCGCAAGGCGGCCGAGGTCATCGCGCCGGAGCAGCTGTGGGTCAATCCCGACTGCGGCCTCAAGACGCGGGCCTGGCCGGAGACCCGCGCGGCGCTGGCGAACATGGTGCAGGCGGCACGCCTGCTGCGCCGGGAAAGTGCACTCGGCGGACAGGCGGCATGATGGAATGGGCGCGTTCTTGCGCTGAACGCGCTCTATTTCGGTGCAAGCGTTGTGTTTACGTCACACGCAGTGGTTGAGATTGTTGAGATTGTTTAGGATGCAATTTTCACCTTTGGAGAAGTTGCGTGTTCCAACAAAAACAATTGCACCGCGCCGTGCTGCTGGCCCTGTACGGCAGTGCTGCCCTGGCCATCTCCCCGTCGGCGCTGGCCCAGACCGCGACCCCTGACGCCGCCCAGGCCGACGCCGTGCAGAGCGTGCACGTGGTCGGCACCCGCCGCACCGGCGCCGCCTCCTCCACCGACACCCCGGTCCCGGTCGACATCATCCCGATGACGCGCCTGGCCGAGCAAGGCAGCCAGTTCGACCTGGCGCAGACCTTGACCAACATCTCGCCTTCGTTCAACTCGACGCGCCAGAGCGGTGCCGACGGCGCCGACCTGGTCGATTCGGCCGCGCTGCGCGGCCTCGGTTCCGACCAGACCCTGGTGCTGGTGAACGGCAAGCGCCGCCACACGACGGCCCTGGTCAACCTGTTCGGCGCGCGCAACCGCGGCAATACCGGCACCGACATGAATGCGATCCCGCTGCTGGCGATCCGCAACGTGCAGGTGCTGCGCGACGGCGCCGCCGCCCAGTACGGGTCGGATGCGATCGCCGGCGTGATGAACATCGAACTCAAGAAAAGCCTGGGCTGCGAAGCCGTGGCCGGCTACGGCCAGTACTCGAAAGGCGATGGCGAGAACTACCTGGCCTCGGCCTACTGCGGCATCCCGGTGGCCGGCGGCACCTTCGGCGTGACCGCCGAATACCTGTTCCGCGACCGCTCGAACCGCGCCGAAGCCGATAACCCGCGCATCATCGGCGACAGCAAGACCGAGAACCAGACCATCTATATCAACGGCGAGATCCCGCTCGGCGCGGGCCGCCTGTACACGACGCTCGGCGTGCAGCGCCGTGACGCCTCCTCGGCCGCGTTCGCGCGCGGCGGCCTCGGTTCCGACGACATCCCGTCGCGCAATTCGGCGGCCATGTACCCGAACGGCTTCGTTCCCTTCATCAACGGCGACCTCGACGACCGCTACGGCATCCTCGGCTACCGCCTGAAGTTCGGCGAGTGGAATGCGGACTTCTCGCAGACCTACGGCTACAACCGCCTCGACTACACGATCGCCAACACGCTGAACGCCTCGATCGCGAACCTGGACCTCGTACGCGGCGGCCCGGGCAAAAGCGCCAGTTCCTTCGGCGCCGGCGGCTTCTCGTTCCGCCAGCTGACCACCAACGCCGACTTCAGCCGCTTCTACGGCGGCGTCTTCCAGGGCCTGAACGCGGCCTTCGGTCTTGAGTACCGCAAGGAGAACTACAAGATCTTCGCCGGCGAACCGGGTTCCTACATCGACGCCGACGGCGTGGGCGTGGGCGGCAATGCCGGCAGCCAGGGCTTCCCCGGCTTCCAGCCGGCCGACGCCACCGACCGCAGCCGCCACAGCACCGCCGCCTACGTCGACCTCGAAGCGGACATCACCGACCGCCTGAAACTGCAGGCCGCGCTGCGCCACGAGCGCTTCTCGGACTTCGGCTCGACCACCGACGGCAAGCTCGCCGCCGCCTTCAAGCTGGGCGGCGACGTGCTGCTGCGCGGCTCGGTCAGCACCGGCTTCCGCGCGCCGTCGCTGCAGCAGGTCTACTTCTCCTCGACCTTCACCGACTTCGTCAACGGCCAGCCGCTCGACGTCGTGCTGGCGCCGAACGGCGGCGCGGTGGCGAACGCCGCCGGCATCCCCAAGCTGAAGGAAGAAAAGTCGAAGAGCGCCACCTTCGGTGCGACCTGGACGCCGACCCAGTCGACCTCGGTCACGGCCGACCTGTACCGCATCGACATCGACGACCGCATCGTGCTGTCGGGCCGCTTCGACGCCGACAACTACCCGGCGCTGGGCGCCACGCTGCAGTCGCTGGGCGTGGGCCAGGCCCAGTTCTTCGTCAATTCGGTCGACACGCAAACGAAGGGCCTGGACATCACGGCGTCGCAGCGCATGCCGCTCGGCGCCGGCCGCCTGAACACCTTCCTCGCGCTGAACTTCAGCAAGACCGAAGTGACGGGCGTGCACGCACCGAGCGCCCTCGCCGGCTTCGAAGACGTGCTGCTGTCCGAGCGCGAGCGCCTGTTCATCGAACAGGGCGGCCCGCGCCGCAAGGCCACGCTGGGCTTCGAGTACACGCAAGGTAAATTCGGTTCCGACTTCCGCATCATCCACTTCGGCCCGCAGACGCTCGGCACCTTCTCCGGTCCACCGGTGCCGAACGCCCGCTACGAAGCGAAGACCTCGGCCGACCTGTCATTCAGCTGGTCGTTCAGCGAGAAGACCCGCCTGACGGTGGGCGGCACCAACATCTTCAACGTCACGCCGACCCCCCAGGATGCGAACGAGACCGACAACGGCTTCAAGTACGAGAGCGTGCAGTTCGGCCTGAACGGCGCGGCTTACTTCGCGCGCCTGTGGCACAAGTTCTGATGCTGGTTTGATTGCAAACGGCGCCGCGAGGCGCGTCTTGAAGCTGGCAGGATGAACGACGGGGCACGCGAGTGCCCCGTCTTTTTTTCTGGTGCAGGAAGTCAGCGATGGCGGCGGAACCAGGATCAGTCGATCCCGGTGACGAACTGCCCGAGCGGGCGGCGCACCTTCGGCAGGTCGACCAGCCAATCCTGCTCGGCCTTGCGGTAGCCCAGCGGCAGCATGACCGCGCTGCGCAGGCCGCGCTCGCCCAGGTTCAGGATGCGGTCGACGGCGGCCGGATCGAAGCCTTCCATCGGCGTGCAATCGACTTCCTCGAAGGCGGCCGCGATGACCGCCGCACCGAAGCCGATGTAGGCCTGACGCGCAGCGTGCTCGAAGTTCACCTGCGCGCCACGGCCCGGGTAGGTCGACAGCAGTTGCTGGCGGTAGGCTTCCCAGCCTTCGTTGCGGAAACCGCGCACCTCGTTGGTCAGGTCGAACATGTGGTTGATGCGCTCGGGCGTGTAGTCGTCCCAGGCAGCGAACACCAGCAGGTGCGAGGCGTCGACCACCTGCGCCTGGTTCCAGGCGACTTCACGGATCTGGGCGCGCAGTGCCGGATTGTTCACGATCAGGATTTCATAGGGCTGCAGGCCGGACGATGTCGGCGCCAGGCGCGCGGCTTCGATGATGCGGTCGAGCTTATCCTGCGGCACCTTGCGCGTCGGATCCATCGCCTTGGTGGCATAGCGCCATTTCAGTTTGTCGAGCAATTCCATGTGAGGTCCTTTCGAATTAAAGATGCGTTATTGTATTTTTTCACGACAGATAGATAAACTACGATTCTGGCAAATGATTTGTTCTTGAGGAAGCAAGATGGGGCGGAAATTCGATCACCTGGCCGATGTCGAGGTGTTTCTCAACGTCGTCGAGCACGGTTCGTTCAGCGCGGCGGCGGTCGTGCTGTCGACCACGCCTTCGGTGCTGAGCCGGGCCGTGTCGCGGCTCGAAGCGCGGCTCGGCACACAATTATTGCGCCGGACCACGCGCAGCCTCAGCCTCACCGACGCCGGCCAACGCTACGCCGACGAGGCACGCGACGCGTTCGCCCGGCTCGGGCAGGCCGAGCAGGCAATGCGCAGTACGACGGCGCAACTGAGCGGCAAGGTACGCATGAGTGTGTCCACCGGGTATGGCCTGCAGCGCCTGCCGCCGGTGCTGGCCGCCTACAAGCGCGCCTATCCGCTGGTCGAACTGGACGTCGACATCACCAACCGCAACGTCGATCTGGTGGCCGAGGGCTTCGACCTGGCGATCCGCTCCGGTCCGCTGCCGAGCAGCACGATGGCGGCGCGCCACCTGGAAGCGTCGCCGCTGTGCCTGCTGGCCGCCCCTGCCTACCTGGAGACGGCCGGACCGCTCGCGACGCTCGACGACCTGGCGCGCCAGCATTGCATCGCCTTCGTCCGGCCAAACACCGGACGGGTATTTCCCTGGCACCTGCGCGATGGAGAGCGCGACATCGACTGGATTCCGCCGGCGTCGGTGACGGTGTCGACCGACGCGATGGGCGTCATCTGGCTGGCCGAGCAGGGCATGGGGATCGCGCTGTGTCCGCGCCTGTTTGCGGAAGCGAGCCTGGCGGCGGGACGGCTGGTGGAGGTGTTGCCGCAGCTGGGTGGACGGACGCGCGCGTTCTCGGTCGTCTATCCGGCCCACCGTGGCCTGTCGGCGGCGTCGCGCGCGCTGATCGACATGCTGGTGGCGGCGCGGGACGGTTCAGGCGGGATATAGCACGCCCGCGGCCGCGCCGGTCACGGCCGGCAGTTTCCCGGCTGGCGCCGCATGGACAGTGGCATTTTCAGTTGCAACACTCCTCTTTTTCCTTCTGCAGATGGTGGGTCACCGTACTGAACCTTTCTAACGGAAGGATTACGGTAACGCTCTCAAGGAGATAGCGTGCTTGACGACCTTAAGAGGACAATATGACCATTACCGATCACGAAATGCATGAAGCCAGAACGCGCGCAGCTGCCGCCGAGTTGGGAACGGATGAGCAATTCACCCTGTTGAAATCGAAGGCGACAGAGGTACTTTCCTCTCGCTATGTGCGTGGCGCTGCTGTATTGGGAATCGCGGCAGCAGGCTATGCGCTCGTCAGGCGCAAAAAAAAACCTGAACCTGTCATGGCACCGGAACGCAGGGAAGACACCGGCGATTTCCTGAAGGTGGGCACTTATCTCGTCTCCCTGATAGCGTCTTTTGCCTCGGCCATGAACAGTGCCAGCGTCGACGCATCGACCCCAGCCCGGAAAGAAACGGAATATGTTCCGGCGTATCCAGAGGAAGGTCAGCCTGACGCGAAGGACGCGGAACCGGCACCAAGCACGCCCGCGCGCCCAAGGTTCGAGCAAACCTCGGGGAGCTGGATTGGCAGGCAGTGGCAGATATTCATGGCGGCAGCAAACGCATGGATGGATGATTACGCGCCGAGTATGGGGGCGGCGCTGTCGTATTACACGCTGTTTTCCCTGGCACCGCTACTGGTCCTCATCATCGCGATTGCCGGGATGGTATTTGGACAGGACGCCGCGCAAGGAGCAATTATCGCGCAGCTTCAAAGCATCATGGGCAAGGAAGGAGCGACGGCTGTGGAGGGCTTGCTGAAAGCTGCGCGTGAACCGTCCACCGGGATTGTCGCCAGTATCGTTGGCGGTTTTCTTTTGCTGCTGGGCGCAACTGCGATTTTCGCCGAACTGCAAACTGACCTGGACCGCATCTGGCAGGTGCCGGCGAAAGAGAAACCGTCGGGCCTCTGGGGCTGGCTGCGCAGCCGCGTATTATCCTTCGGACTGGTTCTCGGACTGGCTTTCATGCTGATGATTTCACTCGTCGTCAGCGCTGCGCTCGCAGCGTCAAGCGAATGGTTGAGCGGGGGAGCAGCGGAAACCGTTTTGGCAAATGGTTTGAATTTCATCGCGTCGCTCGCCCTTTTCACAGTTCTGTTTGCGATGATCTACAAGATCATGCCGACCGCGAAGATTTCCTGGCACGATGTCTGGATGGGGGCCGCAGTAACAGCCTTGCTCTTCAACGTAGGCAAATCATTGATCGGCTTGTACCTTGCAAAATCGAGCGTGGCCTCGGGCTTCGGCGCAGCCGGCTCGTTTGTGATTCTCGTCGCGTGGTTCTACTACTCTGCGCAGATTTTCCTGTTTGGCGCTGAATACACGTGGGTGTACGCAAACAGCAAGGTACGGAAGGAATAGTCCGGGCCGCCGCTGGTTCATGCCGAAGGCCGAACTGAAGATCAGTTGCACGACGCCCGGCAGGCGCTCGGGCTTCATCAGGACGAGGTTGCCGGGATGTACTGCGCAGCGAGGGCTTCGTGTAAAATCCGCGTAGTCAGATGGACAATCAACCAAAGGATGTCGGATATGAAGCTACTTTCCAAATCGCTTGCTTTCGCTTTTGCTGCCTCGGTCGTATCGCTGAGCGCCCTGGCCCAGAACTGGCCTGACAAGACGGTCACCGTCGTCGTGCCATGGCCACCGGGCGGTCCGTCCGACATCGCTGCCCGTCCATGGGCCAAGCACATGACCGAAACGCTGGGCAAGCCCTTCGTTATCGATAACCGCGCCGGTGGCGGCGGCAATATCGGCACGGCGGCGGTGACGCGTTCGGCAGCCGACGGCTATACCCTGCTGATCACCTCGAGCGCGCCGATCGTCATCAATCCGAGCGTCTACAAGGGCATGACCTTCGATCCGCTGAAGGACCTGGCGCCGATCAGCAACCTGCTGCGCGTGCCGCTGGTGCTGGTCGCGAATCCTTCGGTGCCGGCCAAGAACCTCAAGGAACTGATGGCCTACATCCACTCGAAAAAGGGCCAGTTCTCCTTTGGTTCCTCGGGCAACGGCACGCCGCAGCACCTGACCGGCGAACTGTTCAACAGCGTCGAGAAGCTCGACATGGCGCACATTCCCTACAAGGGTTCGGCGCCGGCGATTTCGGACCTGCTGGGCGGCCACATCCCGATCATGTTCGACAGCACGATCGCCATCATGCCGCACATTAAGAGCGGTAAAGTCAAACCGATCGCCATCACCAGCGCCAAGCGCTCGCCGCTGCTGCCGGACGTGCCGACCTTCGCCGAACTGGGTATCCCGCAGCTCGAGTCCTACGCCTGGTACGGCCTGTTCGCACCGGCCAAGACGCCGAAGGCCGTGATCGACAAGATCAACGCCGAGACCGTCAAGTTCATCAAGTCGCCGGAGTTCGCCAAGGTGCGCGCCGAAACCGGTTCGGAAATGCTGGCCGATACGCCTGAAAACTTCACCAAGTTCGTGCACGCCGAATCGGCCAAGTGGTCGAAGGTGGCGAAGGACAGCGGCGCGACGGTGGATTAAACGCTTGCGGTGTTCCGCAAACAAGAAAGGGACTGGAGCCATCCAGTCCCTTTTTTTATGACCTGTAGGGTGGGCGGCTCCACCCTGGCGTTCGCTCATATGTACCGTGTGCGCCGCCCACGCGTTCAACGCACGGTAGAAAACCATGGTGCGGCTTTGCACCCGCTGGTTGAACGCGTGGGCGGCGGTCACGCAGCGTGAGCACAAGCGCTCGGGCGGAGCCGCCCACCCTACGGGTCACACGGCCTTCGCCAGCGGGAAGCTGACATTGGCGGCCAAGCCGCCCAGGCGCTCCGATTTATCGAGTGTCAGCGTCGCCCCGTGCCGGTCGGCGATCGCCTTGATGATCGCCAGCCCCAGCCCGCTGCCGGCCGCTTCGCTGCCGGCCACCCGATAGAAACGGTCGAACACGCGTTCGCGCTCCTCGGGCGGGATGCCGGGGCCGCTGTCTTCGACGCTGATGGTGGCGCGCTCCTTGTCGGCGCGCACGGCAATATCGACCGTGCCGCCCTGCGGGGTGTACTTCACCGCATTTTCGACCAGGTTGCGCAACAGGATGTGCAGCGCGTCCGGCTGGCCGTCGATCGACACCGGGTCGGCATGCTGCAGGCCGAGGTCCACTTCCTTGGCCTGCGCCAGGCCCACCAGGTCGCCCACCGTGCGCCGCGCCAGCTCGGCCAGGTCGACCGGGCGGGTGGCGGCGCCGTTCGCGGCCGAGGCTTCCTGGCGCGCCAGCACCAGCAGCTGCTCGACCAGGCGGGTGGCGCGGTCGATGCCGGCGGTAAGGCGGCCGACGGCGACTTTTCTCGCTTCCGGATCGACGGCGCGGTCCAGGCTTTGCGCCTGCAGGCGCAGCGCGGCCAGCGGCGTGCGCAATTCGTGGGCGGCATCGGCGACGAAATGCTGCTGGGCGTCGAAGGCGGTGCGCACGCGGCCGAACAGCAGATTCAATTCGTGCACCAGCGGCCGCACCTCGTCCGGCAGGCCGGCTTCGGAGACCGGCGACAAGTCATCCGCCTGGCGCCGCGCCACCTGCGACTGCACGCGCGCCACCGGTTCCAGCGAGCCGCTGACCACCCACCAGACCACCAGCATCAGGATCGGCATCATGACCGCGATCGGCCCCAGCGTGCGCAGGGCCAGGTTGCCGGCCATGTTGCGGCGTACGGCCAGGTCCTGCGCGACCTGCACGGTCTGGTTGTTGGTCTGGATCGAGAACAGGCGGTAAGTGGTGCCGTTGGCCTTCACGTTGGAAAAGCCGAGCACGGCGCGCTGCGGCAGGCGGGCGCGCGAGACGCTATGAAAAACCTGCACACCGTCCGGGGACCACATCTGCACCACGAGGTCGTCGTTGCCGGGCCCCGCCGGGCCGGACTCGGCGCGTTCGCGCGCCTCGGTGTTCGACAGGGGCGTACTGGAACGCAGCGACAGCGCCATCTGCTGCATGTGGTAGTCGAAGATCTGGTCGGCGTCGTCGAGCGCCGTGCGGTAGGCGATCGAGGCTTGCGCCAGTGCCGCCAGGGTGATGGCCGCCAGCAGGAACCAGAGCAGGCGCCCGCGCAGCGAGTGGGTAACCTTCATGCTTTCGGGACCATGTAGCCGACGCCGCGCACGTTCTGAATGAGGTCGCTGCCGAGCTTCTTGCGCAGGCCGTGGATATACACCTCCACTGCGTTGCTGCTCACTTCATCGCGCCAGCTGTAGAGTTTCTCCTCGAGCTGGGCGCGCGACAGCACGGCGCCCGGGCGCGAGACCAGCGCTTCCAGCACGGCCCATTCGCGCGCCGACAGCGAGACCGGCTCGCCGTCGACCAGGGTTTCGCGGGTGGCGGGGTTGATCGAGATGTTCTTGTATTCGAAGACGGGTTCGGCGCGCCCGGCGGCACGCCGCAAGAGCGCCCGGATGCGCGCCAGCAGTTCGTCGAGGTCGTAGGGTTTTAAAACGTAGTCGTCGGCGCCGGCGTCCAGCCCTGCGATGCGCTGGGCGACCGAATCGCGCGCGGTGGCGACCAGCACCGGGGTACGGTCCTTGCGGGTGCGCATGGCGCGCAGCACATCGAGACCGTCTTTTCTCGGCAGGCCGAGGTCGAGCAGCACCAGGTCGTAATTCTGGTTCTGCACCAGGGCGGTGTCGGCCATTTCGCCGTCCTTCACCCAATCGACGGCGTAGTGCTCGGCCCTCAGCAGGTCGAGCACCACTTCGCCGATCATCGTATCGTCTTCCACCAGCAGCAGCCGCATCTTGTACCTCTATTCGTTTGATCCGGCCGCGCTGGCGAAGGCGTCTTTAGCCAATCCGCACCGGAATGAAGATTCTGTCATCCCCGCGCTGGATCAGCAAGGCCACCGACTTGGTGGATTTGTTGACCATCTCGCGCACCTGGGCAACGGTCGAGACCGGTTTGCCGTTCACCGACAGCAGCACGTCGCCCGGCATCACGCCGGCGGCAATTGCCGGGCCGCCCGCATCCTCGATCACCAGGCCGGAACTGATGCCGCTCTGGCGCTGCTCGTTCGGGTCGAGCGGACGCAGGGCCAGGCCCAGCTTGGCACCCTTGTCGATGTTCGACACCTGTACGCGCTCGACCGGGTCCGCCTTGTCGCTGGCGTTGCCGAGGGTCGCGTTCAGGCGCACGATCTTCCCGTCGCGCCAGACGTCGAGCGCGACCTTGTCGCCCGGCTTCGAGACCGCCAGCATGCCCGGCAAATCGCCCGAGCCGATGATCGGCTGGCCGTTCACCTTGCGCACCACGTCGCCCGCCTTCAGGCCTGCACGATCGGCGGCGCTGCCGCGCTCCACATTGGCGACCAGCGCGCCTTCCGGCGAGGCCAGGTTGAACGAGTCGGCGAAGCCCTGGTTCACGTCCTGGATCGAGACGCCGAGTTTCGCGTGCTGCACCTTGCCGGTGGCGACGATCTGGTCCTTGATGCGCGCCGCGACGTCGATCGGGATCGCGAACGACAGGCCCTGGTAGCCGCCGGTCTGGCTGTAGATTTGCGAATTGATGCCGACCACTTCGCCGCGTGTATTGAACAGCGGGCCGCCCGAGTTACCGGGGTTGACGGCCACGTCGGTCTGGATGAACTGCACGTTGCCGTCGCTCGGCAGCGAACGGCCGGTGGCGCTGACCACGCCGGCGGTCACGGTGGACTCGAGGCCGTAGGGCGAACCGATCGCCAGCACCCACTCGCCGGTCTGCAGGTTGCGCGAGTTACCGATCGGGACGACCGGCAGGTTTTTCGCGTCGATCTTCAGCACCGCCACGTCGGTCGCGGTATCGGAGCCGAGGACCTTGGCGCGGTATTCGCGGCGGTCGGCCAGCTTGACCGTGACTTCGTTGGCGTCGCGCACCACGTGCGCATTCGTCAGGATGACGCCGTCCGGGCTTACGATGAAGCCCGATCCGGCGCCGAAAACGGGAACGTCGCCACCGCCGCGCGGAGATTGCGGGCCCTGGAAGCGACGGAAAAATTCATAGAACGGATCGTTCGGATCGATCTGCGGGCCGCCGCGCATGCTGGCCTTGGTGCTGCCGACGACGCGGATGTTCACGACCGCCTTGCCGTGCTGCGAGGCGATGCGGGTGAAGTCGGGCAGCGTCACGGTGGCGGCGGGTGCGCCGGCGACGGCCGGCGGCGCCTGCACGGGCGCTGGCGCAGGCGCCATGACAGCCGGCGCGCTCTGGGCGACGGCATTGTTATGATTGACGGTAATCGCTCCGACCGCGCCGCCGATAACGCCCGCCGCGCACAGCGCCAGCGTGAGACGTTTTGCGGTGATGGCGGTGACTGCACCTTCGGTTTGCATGGACGTGCTCCTGGATAAAGAGGGTTGGCCGATAACGTGTATCGATGATGATTAGTGTCGCTGATCTGTCTTAGAACATGCTTAAGTTCAACCTTAAGGGAGGCTGAAGCGGGGGGGCTTTACGTTCTTTCGTCGACGCGTCCATTCGACCTGTGAACGCGTGGGCACGAGTGCCCACCCTACGTTACGCGACTGCCAACAACGTATTGTTGGCCGCTGTGTAACGTAGGGTGGGCTCTCCGAGCCCACGCGCTCACACGTCGCGTAATCGAAACGTGTCGATGAACGGACAAAACTGTCCGCGACAAGACGTAAAAAAGGGCACCCCAACTGTGGGCGCCCTCTTTCGCTACTGCCTGTACTGCTGATGCCCGAGGGCTGCTTTATGCAGCCTGACGCTGTTCGATCTGCTGAACATTGTCGACGGTGCCGTTGGCGTCGCCGATCTGGATCTTGCGCGGCTTGAGTGCTTCAGGCACTTCGCGCACCAGGTCGATGGTCAGCATGCCGTTGTCGAAGGACGCGGTGGTGACCTTCACGTGGTTCGCCAGCTGGAAGCGCTGTTCGAAGTCGCGGGCGGCGATACCGCGGTGCAGGTAGGTGCGCTCGGTGGCGTCCTTCTGCTTGCGGCCGGTCACGTGCAGGGTGTCGCGCTCGGAGACGATTTCCACTTCATCGCGCGAGAAGCCGGCAAGGGCCATCACGATGCGGTATTTGTCTTCAGCGAGCAGCTCGACGTTGTACGGCGGATAGCTCGGCTGCGATTCGGCGCGTTGCTCGAGCAGGCTGGCCAGGCGGTCGAAGCCGATGGCGGAACGGTACAGGGGTGCGAGATCAAAAGTACGCATGATAAATATCCTCGTAAAAGTTAAGCGATAAGTTGACGGACCTCATCGTGAGCATCCGTTGGGACCAATCTAATGCCATCCCATGCACTTTTCAAGACATACGAAATACGGATTTTTAGCCGTTATTTCAAATTTTATTTGAAGTATTGTTTCAGAGTATGTAGCGATTTATAAGGCAATTTCTGCGTGCTACACTCGTCCGGTTTTGTCCTCCACACCCCTACAAGATGACCGCTCACGCACCTGTTTCGTTCGCTGCCAAATCGGCCTCGGCCCTCGCCCTGGCCATCGCATTGATCTTCCCGGCGCAAGCCGCCGTGCCGGCTCCGGTCGACCAGCCCTACCCCGGCACCATCGTGCTGAAGGTCGATGCGACCAACCTCTCGCAGCAGATCTTCCGCATGCACATGACGGTGCCGGTCAAGCCGGGCCCGATGACCTTCCTGTATCCGCAATGGCTGCCGGCGAACCACGGCCCGAGCGGTCCGCTGACGCAGCTCGCGGGCCTGAAATTCACGGCCGGCGGCAAGCCGGTGGAATGGACGCGCGACCCGGTCGAGGTCTTTGCTTTCCACCTGACGGTGCCCGAAGGCGTGACGACGCTGGAAGCCGAATACCAGTTCCTCTCTCCGCTCGATCCGGGCCAGGGCCGCATCGTCATGACCGACGATATCCTCGGGCTGCAATGGCCGTCGGTGACGCTGTATCCGGCAGGTTACGTGGCGCGCCGCATCACGGTGCAGCCGTCCTTGACGCTGCCCGCGGGCTGGCAGTACGGCACCGCGCTGGAAACGGCCGAACGCAAGGGCGACGAGGTCCAGTTCAAGGCGCACGACCTGGAAACGCTGATCGACTCGCCGCTGTTCGCGGGCCGTTATTTCAAAAAGATCGACCTCGATCCGAACGCCAGAGTGCGCGTCACGCTGAACGTCGTCGCCGACAACGCCGAGAGCCTGGAAGCGAAGCCCGAGCAGATCGCCGCCCACCGCGCGATGGTGCAGCAGGCCGCCAAACTCTTCGGCTCGCACCACTACGCCCACTACGACTTCCTGCTGGCGCTGTCGGACGACTTCGGCGGCATCGGCCGCGAGCACCACCAGTCGAGCGAGAACGGCGTCAAGCCGGGCTATTTCACCGAGTGGGCGCGTGGCGAAGCGGGCCGCGACCTGTTGCCGCACGAGTACACCCACTCGTGGAACGGCAAGTTCCGCCGCCCCGCCGGCCAGGACGTCCCGAACTTCAACACCCCGCTCCAGAACGAGCTGCTCTGGGTGTATGAGGGCCAGACCCAGTACTGGGGCGGCGTGCTGGGCGCCCGTTCCGGCCTGGTCTCGCAAGCCGGCGCACGCGACGCGCTGGCCGCCACCGCCGCCCGCTACGACAACGTGCGGGGACGCGCCTGGCGCGCGATGCAGGACACCGTGAATGACCCGATCATCATCGCCCGCCGTGCCCTCGGCTGGAGCAACTGGCAGCGCGGCGAGGACTATTATTCGGAAGGCGCGCTGATCTGGCTCGACGTCGACACGAAGATCCGCGAACTGTCCGGCGACAAGCGTTCGCTCGACGATTTCGCACGTGCCTTCTACGGCATCGAGAATGGCCGCGTGCAGCCGGTCTTCTACACCTTCGAGGACGTGGTCGCGGCCTTGAACCGCGTGCAGAAATTCGACTGGGCGCCCTTCCTGCGTACGCGCCTGGACGGCCACGGCCCCGGCGCCCCGCTCGACGGCCTGGCGCGCGCCGGCTGGAAGCTGGTCTACACCGAGACCCCGACCGATACCATCAAGAGCGCCGAAGAACGCAGCAAGTCGACCGACTTCAGCTACTCGCTGGGCTTCGCCGTGCGCGCCGACGGCGGCGTGAGCAACGTGCAGTGGGACGGCGTCGGTTTCCGCGCCGGCCTGGCCGGTAACTCGACCATCGTCGCGGTCAACAACAAGGTGTTCAAGCCGGAGGTGCTGAAGGCGGCCGTGAAGGCGTCGAAGGACAACAAGGCGCCGATCGAACTGCTGGTCAAAAAGGGCAATAACCTGCGTACGATTTCGCTGGATTATCACGGCGGCCTGCGCTATCCGCGCCTGGAACGCATCCCGGGCACGCCGGACCGGCTGGAGGCGATTTACAAGGCGCTGAAGTAAAGTCGCCGAATTCGGGTCGGTGGTATGCTCGCACCATGACTACCGATACCGACATTGAACTGTCCGGCCCGTTCAAGGCCAGCGACAGCACCGGCCGTTCCCACGACGTCAAGGCGATCCGCATTTTCGACGAGGGCTACGGGATCATCGACGTGTACGTCGACTTCAGCGCGCCCCTCGATCCCGGCATGCACCAGGACAGCGTCCTGGTAAAAGCCATCATCGAGCGCCTGCGTGCGCTCGGCTACAAGGGACCGGACTTCGGCCTCAGCGATACGGGCTTGCAGGAGCGCAAGCTGCTCGTGCTCGAGGCGCCGGAAGAGTTTGCGCCGTTTGCCAAGAGCCGCGGGTGGAAGAACCTGGCTGAGGAATTCGACGAGTAAGCCGCTATCCGCCGCGGGTGGAAGCGGCATGGTGGCCCGTCTTTACCGCGCCTGTCGAATACAGGCGCTCCCGCAGTCGCATGAATGGCGCCTCTACCAGCCGATACAAGATCCATCCGCCCAGGATGCCGGCCGCCATGACGGCAGCAATGGTCAGGGGAGCGCCAGGATCGATGCTCCTGCGTTCCAGTTCCGGACGCAGCGCCATGAACACCGGTTTGTGTACCAGGTAGACCGCGTAGGACCACAGCGCCAGGCTGGCGGCGCCGGGAATGCGCACGCGGTTCAGCAGCGCGCCGGGACTGAGCGCGGAGACGGTCAGCAGAGCGAAGCTGGCAGAGACCAGCGAAAACCCGAAGGTGGATGCGATCAAGGCGGTCGGCGCCTCGTTCATCACGCCATGGAGAATGGCCGCCGTTGCCGCCAGGCCAGCCGCCAGCAGCGCGTTCGCGTGACGCAGGAGGCGTGCGAAGGCAGCGGGGTGAAAGTTCTTCAACATGGCGATGACCACACCCGGCAGCAATTCATCGAAGCGGCAGAAGCTTGAATAGTAGACAGGCGCCGCGAAGACGTCCTTGCCGTCCATGAAGGCCATGCCGCGCGCCATCATGCCGGCGCCGATGGCGGCAACCAGGGCGCACCAGAGCAGGCGCGGCGAACGCCGACGGCCGGCGAGCGCCAGCACCGCCAGCGGCAACACCAGGTAGAACTGCTCCTCGATGCACAGCGACCACGAGTGCGTGAAGCTTTCTCCATAGTGCAAGCCAAAGTTCTGCGTGAAGGTGAGGAAACGCCAGGACGGGGCCATGCTCTTGCCGGCGATAGGACTATCCGGCAGCAGCAGATACACGGCCAGCACCGCATAGTAGTTCGGAAGCGTGCGCAGCAGGCGGCGCGCGAAAAAGGTTTTCAGGTCCAGGCTGTCGCCGCGCGCGGCTGGCGCCAGCAGCTGGTTGCCGATCAGGTAGCCGCTCAGGACGAAGAACAGGTCGACGCCGGCCCAGCCGATGCTGCCGATGATGCCGAAGGTCGGCGCCTGGCTCACAAAGCCGCGGTAGTGGGACATCAGGACCAGCGCGATGGCGAGCGCGCGCAGGGTGTCCAGCCCGGCAAGCCGAGCGGGTTTCGATTCGAGTTGCATGATGTGATTCGCTATTGCAGATAGAAATTGGACCTTGGCACATCGCCGTGCATGCGCGTCAGTGTTCCAGCCTGGCGGTGTGTGCAGCAGCTGCGTCATCGACGAGCGTTCTTGCAAGCCGCGCCCGGGCTTTCAACCCGTAGTTGCGGCACGCGTCCTTATCGATAAAGGCGGCATTGCCGAGTACTGGCTGCTTCGCCTTTCGCTCCCACATGCCGCTCAGTTCCGGGTGGGCAGCCACGAGTACGTCACACTTGAATGACTCGACCGCGGCAATGGATCTCTCCACAGCAGCTTTCGCATCGGGATAAGCCGGGTTATCGCTGAAGCGGACCCCGGGGCCGGACATGGCGAACAGGCTGTCCGCATACACCATATTGGCGACCCGTCCGTTTTCCGTCGATTGCCAGGTCCAGCTGGTTCCGCCCTTGGTGTGTCCGGGTGTGAAGCGGGCGGTCAGCGCGAGCGGTCCCAGCTTGACCACCTCGCCGTCGTGGATGACGCCTATCTTCCCGACAGGGGGCATCGGAACCAGATCGGCCAATTGCGGGTCGGTTTTGTCCGGCTGGCCGCTCGAGATCAGCTCCGCCGAGGCTGGGCTCGCCAATACCGTGGCACCGCTCAGCCTCTGTAGTTCGGCCAGGCCGCCCGCATGGTCGTGGTGCGCATGCGAATTGAGCAGGTAGCGAATGTCTTCGACCTTGAACCCGAGCCGACGGATGTTTTCCACGATCCGGGGTGGCGACATTGGAGCGCCGACATCGATAAGAATATGAGCGGCCGGAGAAGTGACCAGTACCGCGCTGATGCCACCCGTACCGACGTAATAGGTATTGCCATAGACAGCAAAGGGTTCCTGTGGGGCGTACCAGTCTGCTGCCCTGGCGGTAACCAGGGAGGCAGCCAATACGATGGCGGACAAGCAAACATGTTTCTTTTTCATTTTTAAGCCTCGATGCGTCATTGGTGAAACCTTGCCTATGGATACCGCCGGGGCCGGGCGACGGCGTGCTCCGCGTTACCCGATCTTCTTGACGAAGCCCATGTAGATACGCCGGACGACGAAATGATCGAATCCGGTCTGGCGAAATGTGCTCGTGTCCGTCCGATGGCTGCGCTTGCTGCCATCGAACATATCGTTGACGTTGACCGTCAGGCTGAGCGTCCTGGTCAACTGGTGTTTCCACGCCAGGTTCAGGCTGCTGGTCGCTCCGGATTGGCCGAGCGGCGTGATTCCCGCCGCCTGGACATGCGCATCGAGGGACAGGTCGTCGTGCCCAAGGCTGTACGCTGCCCGGAGGTTGATATAGCCTGAAAGACCGTCCTGGCGTACAAGACCCTGGAGATCGGGCGTGTCAAGCATCACGCGATAGATGCCACCGTCCATGCCCAGGCGCAGCGTCGCATCGGGCGTCCAGTCGAGAGAGCCGGTCATGCCAGCCGAGCGGGCCCGCTCTCCATTCTGCCTGGAAGTGACAAGTACGTTGTCGGGGGTAAAACTGCGCGCATCGGTGACCGTGTCCGTGCTGCCACGGTAGAAGGCACTCAGGTCGCCACTCAAATACGGCCCCTGCGCATTGGCGCCGAGCTCCCATGAGGTGAGACGCTGCGGCTTCAAGCCGGCATTGCCACGGCTCAGGTTTTGCGCATCGACATAGCTCGTAGACGGATTGAGATCGCGCGGATCGGGCATCTGGAGACTGCGACGATAGCTGAGCGTCAGGTCGGTCTTGTCGCTGACGGCATAGCTCAGGTGCAGACTGGGATTGAATGCCTGCCAATGTTCTGTCGGCATGAAGCCCTGCGTCGGGCGCACCCGAAGCGCCATGTGCTCGGCCCGTCCGCCCAGCAGCACTTCCCATTTTCCATGCCTGATCTTGTCGGTCAGATAGGCGGCGGTGACCGTCGTCGTCACGGCATAGGCGTTGGTCGTCACAGGATCGGGCCTCTCGGCCCCTGTCACCCGGTCGACGGACGCCTGATAGTTGTAGAGGTCGTCGATCTTGTCCTGGGTATCCAGGCCCATGCCCCACTGGCCGTGTTCGGACAAGTGAGTCCAGTCGAGGGTCGCCTGGGTCAGGCGGCGTGCCGACCTGGTGGCGCCGCGGCTGTAGCCTGTGGGGAGCGCCGGGTCGACGAACACGTCCCGATAAGATTTGTCGATCAGGCCGATCGTAGCGCTGCGCTGAACCATTGCCTTGAGCGCCGTACCATTGTCCTGGCGGCTGTAACCCAGGCTGGTGCTGTCGTCGGATTGCTCGTTGGGTCCGCTGGAAATACGATGAAAAATTGTATCGGTAACGCCTTGGCGGTTCTCGTTGAGCACGTCGAACGCCGGATGCGACCGGCGGCTGTTGTATCGCGCCGAAAGGCTGAGGATGTCGAGGCCGCTCAAGGCGTAGTCCACGCCCAGTGCCGCACTGTCGACGACGCGGTGGACGAATACCCGCGAAGCCTGCCGCGTTTGTCCCGCCAGGCTGGTGCGAGGATTATTCCAGTCGGTTTCTACACGGCGGAATTTCTCTGTGCCGTCATGGCGGAACGCCAGGCTGCCATGCACGCTGATATCGCCTCTGGCCAGGTCGCCCGACGCACCGGTATTCCACAGACCCTGGTTCGAGGCGCTCCCCTGTAGTTGCGCGCGCGCGCCAGGCCTGCGGTTTCGCTTCAGGACGATATTGAGGATCGCACCGCCATTGGCATTGTGGCCAGCGGACGGATTCGTGATGACTTCGATGCTCGCAATGTCGGCGCCGCTCATGGCCTGTAGCGCCACCGCCCGCTCCTCCCCCGCCCCGGACATCATCGCCATCGGCTTGCCGTCGACCAGCACCGTGACCTGCGGATTTCCCTTGACCGCGATGTTTCCGTCGGCCGTCACCGATACATTGGGTAGCGATTGCAAGATATCCTGGGCAGTACCGTTTGCCGCCTTTGGCGTGTCGGAAACGGCATACACGGTCTTGTCGAGCTTTTTGACGACTTGCTCTTTCCTGGCGGTGACCATTACCGTCGCGCTTTCCTGATCTCCGGCCTGCGCTTTCACCGGCAGCGCGGCGAGCCCGAGCAAGATGATCGGGAATGTCGCTCCCAGCGAGCGTTTTCCTGGAAAGTGCGGCACCTGAATCGGGCTGCGAGGCGACAGGGCGTCAACGGATAGGGACAGGCGCATGGCTTTTCGGCAGCGTGCAGGCTTTGTGACTGATGACGCAATCATGCGACACCCGTCACAATACGTCAAGCAGCGTTGCCGATGCCCGGCCAAAAACCGGATTGCTTGACTATATGTGACGCTTGTCACATGATGGTTATATTAGTCGCATGAGAGAACCCACCATGTCCGTTCCCCTGATTACCGAACTCAGCCTGTTGAAGGCCTTATGGCGCGAACATCCTTTGAGTGCGCGCGAAATCCACGACCGCGTCCAGGACGAGCTCGGCTGGTCGTACTCGTCGACACGCAAGACACTCGAGCGCATGCTCGACAAGGGCATGGTTGCCCAGCACCTGCGTCATGGCGTGCAGGTGTATGAAGCGGTCCTGGAAAAAGTCGATACGCTGGCCGCCTTCGCTCACGATTTCGGCAAGCGCGTGATGGAAATCGACACTCCGCTGCCGGTGTCGATGTTCACCGGCAGTAAGCTGGTCGACGAGCAGGAGCTGGCCCAGCTCGAGCAATTGCTGCAGCAGTGGCCGGACGACGCGGGCGAGACCCGATGACGCCGTTCGACGTCGCGCTGGCGCGCCTGCTGCTCGCTGCCGCCGGCTCGCTGGTGGCCGGGGGCGCGGTCTGGGGCGCGGCGCTGCTGTGCCGCAGGTATTTCCCCGCGCTTGCCCAGCAGCGCTCGCTGTGGTTGCTGGGACAGGCGGCGGTGGCGCTGGTGTTCGTCGCGATGCTGATGCCGGCGGCCGAGCGCCTGCGCGTGGCGCCTGTGATCGAGATTGGAGAGGCTGCCGCGCCGCAGCCTGCCGCGCCGGCCACGTCGCCATCGGCAAGTGCGGCGCTGCCCGCCGCGCCGGGGGCAGTCGCCTCCTCATCCCCGCATGCATGGGTGCGCGATGGGGCGCGGGCCTGGCTCCTGCTATACCTGCTCGGCCTCGGTCATGCACTGTACCGCTGGCGGCGCGCCCAGCGCTTGCTCGATGGGCTGGGCGCCAGCGGCGACCCGCTTGTAGCGCTCGACGGGCACGCCGGCTTCATGGGGCAGGCGCATGCGCCGCTGCCGGCCGTGATCGAAGTCGAGGCCCCCATTTCTCCAATGCTGCAAGGTTTGTTTACGCCGCGCCTGCTGCTGCCGCGCCACCTGCGCAGTTTCGATCCGCTGCAACAGCAGCTGATCGTCGAACACGAATTGACGCACTGGCGCCGCCACGACCTGCTCTGGAGCGCGGCCGCCATCGCACTGCAGAGTTTATTCTGGTTCAATCCCTTCATGCATATGCTGCGCGCGCGCCTGGGCTGGGCGCAGGAATTCGGCTGCGACCGCGATGTGTTGCACCTCCGGCCGCAGGGCGAGCGCAAGGCCTATGCGGCGGCGCTGGTCGCACAACTGAAGCTGCAACGGTACCCGGCCGGGATGGCGCTGGCATTCGGCGCCGGCGGCGAACCAAGCTTGATCGCACGCATCGACCTGATACGCACCCCGACAGCGGCCCGCGGCACCTGGCCCCGCTGTGCTGCGCTCGGCAGCCTGGCGGCGGTGGTATGCGCCAACCTGGCGCTGCAGCCGGCGCTCGGCCGGGATGGCGCGGGCGTACCGGAAGGCCGCGGGCAGCTGCTGGCGCATGCCTGGCCGGAGACGGCTTCCGGACCGTCGGCATCGCTCGATTGCACGATCATGGCCGATGCCGCGAGCGGCGCCGTCCTGGTCCGCGAAGGCGGCTGCGACGAACGGGTGACGCCGGCCTCGACTTTCAAGATCGCGCTCAGCCTGATGGGCTTCGACAGCGGCGTACTGCGCGACGAGCGCACGCCCTACCTGCCCTACAAGCCGAGCTATGCGGCCAGCAACCCGTCCTGGCGCCACGGCACCGATCCGGCCCGCTGGCTGCGCGAATCGGTCGTCTGGTATTCGCAACAGGTGACGTCGCGGCTTGGCGCCGCACGCGTGCGCAGCTATGTACAGGAGTTCGACTACGGCAACCGCGAGCTCTCCAGTGTCGCCGGCGTGGACGATGCGGTCGCGGTCTCGGAGCTCAGCCCCACGCTCAGGATTTCGCCGTTTGAAGAGACCGTGTTCCTGCGCAAGGTGGTCAACCGCAGCCTGCCGGTGTCTGCCCACGCCTACGACATGACCGCGCGCCTGCTCAAGCGGGAAACGCTGACGAACGGCTGGGAAGTCTACGGCAAGACCGGGACGGCGCCCGCACGGCTGCCGGACGGCAGCGCGGACGAAACGCAGCATATCGGCTGGTTCGTCGGCTGGATCAACAAGGGGGGCCGCACGCTGGTGTTCGCGCGGCTGTTGCAACACCGGGTGGACGCGGGCTACTTCGGGGGCGTGCAGACCCGCGATGCCTTCCTGGGCGAACTGGCGCGGCGCGCGCTCTGACCCGGTCGCCCAACTGCCTGCCCGCCCGCGTAGCCTGACTCGAACCTGGACTGACGGCGCGCCCGGCACAGGACGACAGGTTGCCCTGCCGGACCTAATACACGTCAAGAACCATTAACGTATGAACGTCATGATGCCGGATGAGACACCCTGGATGAACGTCGCTGGCGGGGAATGCGGCGTGCGCCGTTTCCCCGCTGGTCAGACCAACCTGCGGATCGTCGAGTACAACTCCTGCACTAATTTGCGCGGCTATGACGACAAGGTTTCATGGTGTTCGTCATTCGTAAACTGGTGTCTCGTCCAATCCGGCATCGCAGGTACCGGCTCGGCGTTGGCGCGCTCCTGGCTGGAATGGGGTATGCCGCTGGAAAACCCCGTCCCTGGGTGTATCGCTGTGTTGACAAGGGATGATCCGAATAGCTGGAAAGGGCATGTCGGGTTTTTCCTGCGCATGGAGGACGACTTCATTGTTCTGCTTGGAGGAAATCAGCTGGAAGAAGTCCGGGAACATTGCTACCCCGTGACAAGTGTGTTGAGCTATCGGTGGCCGGTCCGTGAACGTCAGGCCGTCGTAGGGATTGGAAGCTGAATTGTACGAAGCAACGCTAATTCGGCATCGCGATTCAAAGGAAGTGCAAGCAGGCTCTTTTTCTTTTCCGCATAGACCCGGACATCAACGATTTCCGAAATCGATTCGTGACAGTCTCAAGCTGCATCGATATACCGCCCACTCCACGCCGCGATCATCGCGGCCACCTGCGCCGCATCCTCCCTGCCCGTCACCAGGTGATCGATCCCGTCGAGCGACACGAAGCTCTTCGGATAACTGGCCAGTTCGAAAATGCGCAAGGCGTTGGCGACATCGACCGTGTCGTCGGTCGGCGCATGCATCACCAATAGCGCGCGGCCCAAGTGCGCGATCTTGTCGGCCAGCTTGTGCTGGGTCGCATCCTCCACGAACTGCTGGCGGATATTGAAATCGCGCCCCGCCAGTTTGACGCGCGCCTCGCCCAGCTCGGCGATCGTGTCGAGATGCTCCGACAGTAAGGCGTTCACCACGTAATGCGGATCGCTCGGCGAGGCGATCGTCACCACGGCCTTCGACTCGGGAATCAGGTGCGCCGCGGCCAGCACGGCGGTACCGCCCATGCTGTGCCCGACCAGCAGGCGCGGTGCGGCGAACTTTTCGCGAAGAAAAGCAGCGGCGGTCACCAGGTCTTCCACGTTCGACGAAAAATTCGTGTCCGCGAAATCGCCGTGGCTGGCGCCAAGCCCGGCGAAATCGAAGCGCAGCATGGCCACGCCGCGCTCGGCCAGGCCTTGCGAGATACGGTTCGCCGCCAGCACATCCTTGCTGCAGGTGAAGCAGTGGGCAAAGACGCCATAGGCGCGCGGGGCACCGTCCGGCATATCGAGCTTAGCCGAAATTTTGCCGTGCGGCCCCTGAAACTCAACGCGTTCTGTCGACATGCGTTCTTTCTGTTGCGATGAAAGGCGCTACTCTGCACCGGATCGAAGCGGTGTGCAAGGCGCGCCATGCTCAACCAAACAAGCCATGCAGATACCACCTCGGATCCGCATCCTCACCCGCCCCGACGATCCGCTCGCGATACACCCAGTACAGCGTGTGATCCTGCCCTTCTGCAATGAAATAATCGCGCGTCTGCGACTCGCTCCACCAGCCCGCTTCGATGCGTTCCGGCGTTGACGCCATTTTTAACGGCGACCCATAGAAAGGCCGATGATTACGCATCAATAAGGCAATCGGTTTCGCCAGGATCCAGGTCGGGCGCGGCAGGCTGTGCACGTCCGCCGGCATCTGCGCGGAACGGACCGATTCGCGGACTTTCTGCTGCACCGGCACCCAGGCGTTGGCGACCTCCGGCCGGTAGTCGGCCTGGGGCAGCGCCTGTAAAACGTTGTCGGGGCCGAGGCGCGCCACCAGCAGTTCCAGCATGCGCACCCGGTCTTCTTCGCTGCCGCCGGGCTCCGGAAACAGCGACTCGCTCGGCGGCGCCATCGGCTGCAGTTGGGCGGCGTCGAGCGCGAGGCCGATGACGGGCGCCTCTAGGACGGTTTTCGCCAGGCGCTCGCGCAGCAGGCGCACCAGGTGCTCGTCGCGCCAGGTCGGTTCGCCCAGGGCGATCTCGACCGCAGTGGGCGGGCGTGCCACCCTGCCCCGCTCGTGGTCGAGCAGCAGGGTGATGCGCTCGACGGCCAGCTGGTGCGCGCACAGCCAGCCGGTCAGTTGCTGCACCAGGCGCTCGGCGCCTTGCAGGCATTCCTCGGCGTTCTCGATGCGGTCGAAGAGTTCGATCTTCGCGTGGAAGACGGTCGGTGCCTCGATCCATTCGAACAGCTCGGGCGTCATGCCGTAGGCGGCGTCGAGCACGTCGAGCAGCACGCGGCCGCAGCGCCGCTGCAGGCCGGGCCGCGGCAGGCGCCGCATGGCGCCGATGTCGAAGCAGCCGATGCCCTCGAACCAGCTGGCAAAAGGCCGCGCCGGCGGCGGCAATGTGCTCGGCAGGCGGTCGAGGCGGCGAGTAAGCGAAGCGATGGTGAGGACCCGGCCGGCGCGCTGGCGGGCCAGCATCCAGCTGCCGCGCGCGGTGGGCGCGCAGCTGAGGTAGCTTGAAAAGCCGAGCGCGCGCAGGCTGGCGCGCACGCGCCGGCACAGGGCGCGGATGCCGCCGAACAGGCGCAGGCTGGCGCCGATGTCGATCAACAGCGTCGATTCCTCGGCCTGCGTCACCTGCGGCGTGTACTGCAAGAGCGCCATCGCCACCGCGTGCAGGGCCTCGGCCTCGCGCTCGGGGGAACGCTCGACGATGCGCGCCTCGGGCATGAGCATCAGCACGCCGCCGCGGCGCATGCCGATCTGGACGCCGGCGGCGCGCGCCAGGGGCGAGGCTGCCAGCACCCGCTCCTGCTCGAGCACGACGCAGCCGGCGTCAGTTGACCAGTTCGGGCTGAAAACCTCGAGCGGTAACCGGGGCAGGTACAGGCCGATCCACAGTCGCATGGCGTTGGAGCAAGGAAGGAGTGAGGGGCAGGAACAGCGGCGCATCGCGCTGCGGTCCCCGGCGTTTGATGAAACCGATGTCGAGCCCGCCCGCGGCGGGCCGCAAGGACAGGCGCAGCGGCGCCGGCGAGGAATCCTGGGCGCTCGCCAGCGGGCGCATCATGAAGAACAGGGTTTCTCCGCACTGGGCCGCCAGATGCAGGCGGCGCAGGCTTTCGCCGCGCGCGTGGTTGGTCCAGAACAGCAGCGCCCCGCAACTGCCGCTGCGCAGCACCTGCTCGGCCGCCCACAGCGCATCGGCCCCGCGCGTCGCGCGCAGCCAGATCAGCTGGGACGGCGGCACGCCGAGCGCGGCCAGCGCCAGCGCCTGCGGCGGATGGGGTGGCTGCAGGAGCACGATGCGGCGCGATGCGGCCGCCGCCAGCGCCGGGCGCAGCAGGCGCATTTCGCCGATGCCGGGCTGTTGCAGCAGCAAATCGATCAGGGTGCCGGTCGGCCAGCCGCCGCCCGGCAACTGCTTCGACAAGGCCGGATGGCCGGTGTCGACACAGCGGGTATGGGCATGCGCCAGCTGCGAGGCACGCCACAGTGAAGGGTGCAATTCTTCTGGCGCGGCAAGAGTTTGTGAAGAAGGCATGATTGGGGGTAATGCAAAAGCACTGGATGGATATACAGTACTCGGTCATTCATGTTTTGGCAAGATGTGTATAGTTCGCAAACACCCGATTTAACCTTGTGCTTGTGTAGGCGCAAACGGACAAGCTCGCCCGGCAGGCCATCCAATCCGCATCAAAAGGTGAAATAATGGGCCTTCATTCATTATTTGCCTGACAATGACCGCCATTGCATTCCACCCGGGACAGCGCGCATGACCACGATGCAGCTGGTCGGCGCCACCCTCTTCGCCTGCGCCCTTGTCCACACCTTCGCCGCCAAGGGCTTCGAGATGCTGGCCGACCGCCATCCGCGCCATGAAGGCCTGTTCCACCTGCTCGGCGAAGTCGAGGTCGTGTTCGGTTTCTGGGCATTCATCCTGGTGCTGGCGATGGCCCTCATTTCCGGTCCCGGCGCGGCCATCGACTACGCCGAATCGCGCCAGTACACCGAGCCGCTGTTCGTGTTCGTGGTCATGGTGATCGCCGCGTCGCGCCCGGTCCTGGACGCCATGCGCTCGCTGCTGCGCACGCTCGCGCGGCTGGCGCCGGTCCGCACGGAAGTCGCGCTGGCCTGGCTCGGACTGGCCCTGGTGCCGCTGGGCGGCTCCCTGATCACGGAACCGGCCGCGATGACGCTCGCCGCCCTGATGCTCGCGCCCCAGGTGTTCCGCCCCGGCATTCCCGAACCGCTGAAATACGGTGCGCTGGGCGTACTGTTCGTCAACGTGTCGATCGGCGGTACGCTGACCGCCTATGCCGCGCCGCCGGTGCTGATGGTGGCTGGCACCTGGGGCTGGGACAGCGCCACCATGCTGGCGCAATTCGGCTGGCGCGCGGCCCTGGCCGTGCTCATCAATGCTACGGTGGTCACCCTGCTGCTGCGCCAGCACCTGGCGCCCGCCGCCCTCGACGAGGCGCCGCCGGTACCGGTCAAGGTCTCGGCGATCCACCTGCTGTTTCTCGCCGCGGTGGTGCTGCTGGCGCACCATCCGGTGCTGTTCCTCGGCCTGTTTTTATTGTTCCTCGGCTTTACCCAGGCTTACCAGCGCCACCAGGATCCCCTGATCCTGAAGGAAGGGTTGCTGGTCGGATTTTTCCTCGCCGGCCTCGTGGTGCTGGGCGGCATGCAGCAATGGTGGCTGCAGCCGATCGTGTCCAGCCTGGCGCCCACCGCCCTGTTCTTCGGTGCGCTCGGCCTCACCGCAATCACCGACAATGCGGCACTGACCTATCTCGGTTCGCTGATCGCCGGGCTGTCCGAGCAGGCCAAGTACATGCTGGTGGCGGGCGCGGTGGCCGGCGGCGGCCTGACCGTGATCGCCAACGCCCCGAATCCCGCCGGCGCCGCGCTGCTGCGGCGCGGCTTCAACGACGAATCGATCGGCGCCCTCGGCCTGCTGGCAGGCGCCCTGGGACCGACGATCGTTGCCGCAATCCTGTTCCTGATCTAGAGGAGACCCCATGGACGACACCGTATTGATCGGCAAGACCGCCATCATCGAACGCTGCTGCCGCCGCGCCCGCGAAGAGTACGAAAAGGACCCGACCACCTTCGTCGGCGACCTCACGCGCCAGGACGCGGCCACCCTGAACGTGATCCGCGCCTGGGAAGCGGCGGTCGAGATGGGCGATTACGTGATCGCCATGGCCGACCTGGGCGAACCTTTCAACGAGCGCGAGGTCATCAGTATATTGGCCGACAACGGCTGGATCGGCGCCACCCTGGCCGAGGACCTGAAACGCACCGGCGAATTCTGCCGCGCCGAATGGGATTACCAGGCCGCACCGCTGCCGGCCCTGGTCACGATCATCAAGCGTGGGCTGGACGATTTCGGGGCCTATAACCAGGCGCTGCTGGCGGGGGCGGCGACGCTGCCGGATACGCCGCGAGCGGACTGAGATCCGCGTGGCGTACATCATAAAAACGACATGGAGACCTCATGCACCAACACCTGAGCTATGTACACGGCGCCCACGACATTCCCCTCATCGGTGAAACGATCGGCCCGTTTTTATCGAACATCGCCGCGCAATACGGCGACAACGAAGCGCTCGTCGTACCGCACCAGGACGTGCGGTGGACCTATAAGGAATTCAATGAACGCGTGAGCCGCCTGGCGGCGGGCCTGCTGGCGCTGGGCCTGCATCCGGGCGACCGGATCGGCATCTGGTCGCAGAATTGCGCGGAATGGGTACTGGTCCAATTCGCCACCGCGCGCGCCGGCCTGGTGATGGTGAATATCAATCCGGCCTATCGCCGCTCCGAACTCGAATACGTGCTCGACAAGGTGCAATGCGCCGCCCTGATTTTATCGCCCGCTTTCAAATCGAGCGATTACCTGGAGATCCTGGCCGATGTCGTGCCGGAGATGCGCCTGAGCAAACCGGGCAAGCTGCAATCGGCGCGTTTGCCGCACCTGCGCCATATCATCCGCCTAGGCACGGATACAACGCCGGGCATGTTCAATTTCAACGAGGTGCTGCTGCCTCCCGGCGATGCGCGACTGGAAGAGCTGGCGCAGATCGAGGCCGGCCTGCAATTCGACGAGCCCGTGAATATCCAGTTCACCTCGGGCACGACGGGCGCGCCGAAAGGGGCGACGCTCACCCATCACAATATCCTGAATAACGGCTTTTTCGTCGGCGAAGCGATGAAGCTCACCAGCATCGATAAGCTCTGCATCCCGGTGCCGCTGTACCACTGCTTCGGCATGGTGCTCGGTAACCTTGCCTGCGTGACGCATGGCGCGACGATGGTCTTTCCGGGCGAAAGTTTCGAGCCGAAGGCGGTGCTGGAAACCGTGCAGGCCGAACGCTGCACCGGCCTGCACGGCGTGCCGACCATGTTCATCACGTTATTGGACCATCCCGATTTCGCCGCATACGACCTGTCGACGCTGCGCACCGGCATCATGGCCGGCTCGCCCTGCCCGGCCGAAGTGATGAGCCGTGTGATCAGCAAGATGCACCTGGGAGAGATCACGATTGCCTACGGCATGACGGAAACCTCGCCGGTGAGCTTCCAGAGTTCGACCGACGATCCGGTGCCCCTGCGCGTGGCCACGATCGGGCGGGTGCATCCCCACCTGGAAGTGAAAATCGTCGATGCCGACGGCAAGATCGTGCCGCGCGGCGTGAAAGGCGAACTGCTCACGCGCGGCTATTCGGTGATGCTCGGGTATTGGGGCGACGAAGAAAAAACACGCGAGACGATCGACGCCGCGCGCTGGATGCATACCGGAGATTTGGCCGTGATCGACGAACAGGGTTTCGCCACCATCGTCGGCCGCGCGAAAGACATGGTGATTCGCGGCGGCGAAAATATTTATCCGCGCGAAATCGAGGAATTTCTATATAAACATCCAAAAATCCTCGACGTCCAGTGCGTGGGCGTGCCGGATGCGAAATACGGCGAGGAGCTATGCGCCTGCATCATCCTGCGGCCCGGAATGGAAGCGAATGAGGACGAGATCCGGGATTTCTGCAAAGGGCAGATCGCGCATTACAAGGTGCCGCGCCATATCCGTTTCGTCAGCGGTT
Organism: Massilia sp. LXY-5; assembly: GCF_059801075.1. Lineage (NCBI taxonomy): Bacteria > Pseudomonadati > Pseudomonadota > Betaproteobacteria > Burkholderiales > Oxalobacteraceae > Massilia > Massilia sp. LXY-5. The sequence goes on along the minus strand of NZ_JBNNEH010000002.1, from coordinate 194,966 downwards.
TTCCGATGACGGTGACCGGGAAAATCCAGAAGTATCTGCTGCGGCAGCAGGTGACGACAGAGCTGGGCCTGGCCTAACCGAAGTGCCCGTATAAGCCCAGGCACAGCTCGACAAAAATGAGCAGGAAAATCGCCATTTCGAGCCTGTGCGAGCTGTGGTAGCGCATGGTCTCGACCAGGGTCTCCGAAGTATGCGACAAGGTAGTCAGCTTGCGGTCGAGCGCGGCAGCGCGGTCGTGCAGTTCGTACTCGCCCTCGAGCCGCGCATACAGACCCGACAGGCCCGGGTTATCCCACAGCAGGTCGGGCCGGTCGAGCACGCCTGCGCGGCCGTTCAGGCGGTTCTCGGCCAGCAGCATGTTGCCGACCGCCTTGAGCAGTTCGGCCGGCTTGGCGGAAAAGCGCCCATCCTCGGCCAAGTCGCGCGCCAGCGGTTCGCTGCGGTCGAAGTCGCGCGCCGCGCGCCGTTCCTGGAACGAGAGCATGGTCGCCTTCGCCATGACCTCGGCAATGAGCTGCAAGCGCAGGCGGTCCGCGTTCTTGATCTTGATAAATTGGCCCGACGGACCTTCCTCGTCGTCCGGCCCTACGTGGATCATCGCCACTTCTTCGGCGGCGATATCGCCCGATCCCGACGAATGCGTTGCGATCGTGCCCAGCAGGCGCGCCTTTTCGTCGTCCGAGGCATTGAACAGGACCACCGCCCCGTAGCGGAACAGCGCGGCAATACCGCCCTCGCCCAGCTTCACCATGAAAGGCGATTTGGCGATGATCTCGAAGCCCGACAGCGCCCGCACGTCCATGCGCTCGGCCACCATGATGGCGCTCGCGGTGAACTGAAGCTGGGCAATGACCGGCCGTTGATACGGCAGCCTCTCGGTTTTTAAATGCAGGCCGGCGCGGGTACGGGGGCGCGGATTCCAGCGGATCTGCTTTCTGTCGACGTGGCTGTCCATGGATATTCTTGTGCTTCGCAGGTGTCGGGGAGCGCTGCTGAGCCAGCGGCGCAGGCGTCATCATATCGGAATGCGCTGAAATCACCGGCACGAAAGCGGCCGTGCGCGAGCCCGGCCGAAGACTGTGCAAGAATCGCGTACCTCTTTTTATCCAGCCTGCCATGACCACCAATTCGCCAACGTCCCTGCGCCACGTCGTCCTGTTCGCATTCAAGGACGATGCCAGCTTCGAACAGATCGATGCCATCGTCACCGGTTTTGCCGCCCTCCCCGGCGCCATTCCCGGCATCGTGTCTTATGAATGGGGCACCAACGTCAGCCCCGAAGGCCTGAACGACGGTTTTACGCATTGCTTCACGCTGACTTTTGCCAGCAACGAAGACCGCGACATCTACCTCGACCATCCCGCGCATACGGCGTTCGTCGCCACCCTGAAAACCTGTCTCGAACGCTCGCTGGTCGTCGATTACTGGACGCGCTAGCCGCATCGATCGAGCGCTGGCCGGCCGCGGCAAAGCTGCGAACTGGTTGCCCGTGTGATAAATTTCTTAAGATCACATCAACAGCCATCCGCTCGCCATGAAAAGAACCGCCCTCGCCAGCCTCCCCTTCCTGCTGGCGGCCTGCGCCCAGGCGCCGCTGACGCCCTACACCGTCAACAGCGGCGCCGAGCGCAGCACCGAGCAGCAGGCGCTCGACTTCGACAAGGCCGACATCCAGCTGCGCATCGAACCGGCCAGCCACAGCATCCGCGGCGACGTGCTGCTGACCTTCGGCACCCGCGTGCCGCTGCGGCGCATCGAGCTGGACCTGGACCGCAACCTCCCCATCGACGCCATCGAGGTCGACAACCAGGTTCTTCCCGCCGCCGACTGGAGCAATCCCGAAGGCAAGCTGACCATCGCCCTGCCGCGCCAGCTCGAGCCTGGCCAGCAAGTTGCCGTGCGGGTGCGCTACCACGGCCGGCCGCACGTGGCCAAACGCGCACCCTGGGATGGCGGCTTCGTCTGGTCGCAGACGTCCGACGGCCAGCCCTGGGTGGCCAGCGCCGTGCAGGGCGAAGGCTGCGACCTGTTCTGGCCCTGCATCGACCACCCGACCGGCAAGGCGCGGATAGTCGAGCAGCACATCAGCGTGCCGGCCCCGCTGGTCGTCGCGGGCAATGGCGTTGCCATGGGCATGGAGGAGGCCGATGGCTGGCGCACCTATCACTGGCGGGCCAACAACCCGAGCACCTACGGCATCTCGGTCAATGTCGGCCCGTACAAGGAAATGACAGCTGCCTACCGCAGCCGCTACGGCAACGCGATCCCCCTGCGCCTGTGGTATCTGCCGCAGAGCGAACAGGGCGCAAAGGAACTGTTTGCCGAATTCCCACGGATGCTGGACTTTTTCGAGACCGTGATCGGCCCCTACCCCTTCGGCGACGAAAAGATGGGCGTGGTCGAGACCCCGCACAAGGGCATGGAGCACCAGACCGTCAACGCCTACGGCAACAAGTACGCCAAGACGGCCTATGGCTACGACGAACTGCTGCAGCACGAATTCGCCCACGAATGGTTCGGCAACCAGCTCACGAATGCCAACTGGGACGACATGTGGCTGCACGAGGGCTTCGGCACCTACATGCAGCCGCTGTACATGCAATACCTGCGCGGCGACCAGGAATATTTTGCGTCGCTGATGCAGCTACGCGCTGGCATCGAGAACAAGGCGCCGGTCGTGTCGGGCAAGCCGAAGCTGGAAGAAGACGTGTACGACACCAAGCGCGGCGGTCCGGGCCAGGACATCTACAGCAAGGGCGCGCTGATCCTGCACACCCTGCGCGGCCTGATCGGCGACGAGGCCTTCTTCCGCTCGGTGCGCGAGATCGTCTACGGCACCGACACGCCGCGCCCGGGCGCCTTTGCGCCGCGCTACGGCAGCACCCCGGAATTCATCGCCATCGCCAAGCGCGCCAGCGGCCGCGACCTGGACTGGTTCTTCCAGGCCTACCTGTACCAGGCGGCGCTGCCGGAGCTGCAAACGACAAGGAGCGGCAACACCCTGCAGCTGGCCTGGAAAACAGAAAAGAACACGCCTTTCCCGATGCCGGTCGAGGTGCGGGTCGGAAGCCGCATTGTGAGCGTCCCGATGGCGGACGGGCGCGGCAGCGTCGACCTGCCGGCGGATGCGGCCGAGGGCGCGGACTATACCCTGGACCCGCGTTCGAAGATCCTGCGCCGCGAGATGCGGATCGAGCGCTTCCAGCAGTACAAGGAAGAGCAGAAGAAGGCGCGGACGCAAGCGGGCGCCTGAGCGGTGCGGCACCTGTCGCGCCTGCCATGGACACGCATCGAACGGATCGTTGCCGCCGTAACGCTCGTGAACGCTGCGCTGGGTCTCGCCATGTGGGCGTTGCTTCCGCTGCCGGGCGGCGCCAGCGGGACCCTTCTGCTTGCACTCCTTGGCCTGCTGTCGGGCATCCTCGCATGGCGCGGCCGGGTGGGCGGACACAGCGCCGGGCTCGCCTTCTATGGCTTGCAGCTCGCGGCCTATTATGCGTATGACGCCACCCACGCCTGGCACCTGCGCGGAGCATTCAGCCTGGCCTTCGTCATGCATTTACGGTCGGGTGTGCTGATCGTGAACATGTTCGCCCTTGCGATGCTGGCGGCCAGCGCGGCGCTGCTGTGGCGGCGCCTGCGCATGCGGCAGGCTTGCGCATAGGGCTGCAAAAAAATTCATCCTTGCTGTCGATTCCCGTCGATCCCGTTCGTCGTACCATCAGAGGGCCGTCCTCTGCCTTTCAAACAAGGAAAACGATCATGTCCACGAACACCGTCGAACTGCACCGTGTATTGAAATCCACGCCCGACCGCGTCTACCGCGCCTTTACCACGCCGGCCGCCTTTCCCAAGTGGCTGCCGCCGCACGGCTTCGTCGGCACCGTGCACGAGATGGACGCCCGCGTCGGCGGCCGCTACCGGATGTCGTTCACGAATTTCACCACGGGCCACAGCCATGCCTTCGGCGGCGAATACCTGGAACTGGAACCGGGCAAGCGTCTCGCCTACACGGCCGAGTTCGACGATCCGAACCTGCCGGGACGGATGCAGACCACGGTGACGCTGCGTGAGGTGTTCTGCGGGGTCGAAGTAAAAATCAAGCAGGAAGGCATCCCGTCGATGATTCCAACGGAGGCCTGCTATCTCGGCTGGCAGGAATCGCTGGAATTGCTCGCAAAACTGGTCGAAGCAGAAATCAAGGATTAAAACTCGTCATCAACCAAGGGAGAACAACATGGTCAGCAAGAACACGATTTGCCTCTGGTTCAACGGCACCGCACAGGAAGCCGCGCAGTTCTATGCGGAGACCTTTCCCGACAGCGCAGTCAAAGCCGTCCATCGCGCACCGGGCGACTTCCCGTCCGGCAAACAGGGCGACGTCCTGACGGTCGAGTTCACGGTGATGGGCATCCCCTGCCTCGGCCTGAACGGCGGCCCGGCCTTTAAGCACAGCGAGGCCTTTTCCTTCCAGGTGGCAACGGACGACCAGGAAGAAACCGACCGCCTGTGGAATGCCATCGTCGGCAATGGCGGCCAGGAAAGCGCCTGCGGCTGGTGCAAGGACAAGTGGGGCCTCTCCTGGCAGATCTCGCCGCGCGTGCTCACCGACGCCGTCGCCAATCCCGACCCGGCGGTGGCCAAACGCGCTTTCGAGGCGATGATGACGATGAAAAAGATCGACATTGCCGCCATCGAAGCGGCCGTGCGCGGTTGAGGCAGCCGCATCGCTGATGGCGCCCCGTGCTTACGTACGGGTGTGGACGAAATGGATCTTGTTGTATTTACTTCCTCGCTGCGGCACCCGGTTTGTTATATCCTTTTTAACATCAGTTCAACAATGCCGTTTGCCGTCGAACCCATACAAGGAAGCCCATGATCTCGCCAGCCCGCCTGTCCCGCCTCGTTTCCAGCGCCTGCCGCATCGGTACGCTTGCTCTTGCCCTGTGCGCCACCCAGGCGGCCCAGGCGGAAAAGCCCTACAAGTATTACGCAGTCGGCGACACCGCCGATGTCGTCCTGCCGCGGCCTGCCCATTCGTCCCTGGTGCTGATGGGCGGCGGCCCGGATGTCGACGATGCATTCAAATGGATGATCCGCAAAGGCGGCAACGGCAACTTCGTCGTCATCCGGGCCACCGGTACCGAAGCCTACAATCCCTATATCTTCGCGATGGGCGGCGTGCGTTCGGTCGAAACCTTCGTGCTGCCGAGCCGCGCCGCCGCCAGCGACCCGTTCGTGCTGCAGCGCATCCGCGGTGCCGAAGCCGTCTTCATCGCCGGCGGCGACCAGAGCGATTACCTGCGCTACTGGAAGGGCACCCCGCTCGCAGCCGCGCTGCAGGAGCTGGCCAACCGCAACGTTCCGATTGGCGGTACCAGCGCCGGCCTCGCCGTACTGGGGCAGTTCATCTATTCCGGCATGAACCAGTCGGTGACCTCCCCCGAGGCGCTGGCCGATCCCTACGGCAAGAACGTCACGCTCGACCGTGATTTCCTCGCATTGCCTCAGCTGAGCAATGCCATTACCGATTCCCACCTCGACGCCCGCGACCGGATGGGCCGCCTCGTCACCTTCCTGGGACGCATCGTCAACGACGGCTGGACCAGCAGCGCGCGCGGCATCGGTGTCGACGTCGAGACGGCGCTGCTGGTCGAAAATGGGCAAGCCCAGCGCGTCGGCCTGGGTGCGGTGTATTTCCTGCAGACGGTCGGCCTGCCCCAGGTGTGCAAACCGAAGACACCGCTGACCTACGAAAACATCGGTGTCCAGCGCCTGTCGGGAACGGGTAGCTTCGACCTGAACAACTGGGCCGGTTACGGTTCGACGGTCAACTACACGCTCTCGGCCGTCAAGGGTGCGCTCGTGTCGAAGCAGCCGGGCGGCGCCGTGTACTGATTCGTGGCGGCTAGCCGGCGCATTCTTGCGCCGGCGCAGCGATTCCTTCCAAAACGCCGCCTCCCTCTCTCCAGTGGCGCGTGCGCGACTCATGGTCGAACTGGTATCATTCGCGTTTGTCCGGACCGAGACCCCGACGCTGTCCGACAGCGCGCCGGTCCTTCACCCTACAGAACATCAAGAATGAGCACACCGACCCAACTGCCCTCTTTCTGGAGCCGGCTCTCCCTTGCCTTCGGCACCTTTTTCAAGACCATAGGCGATGCCGAATTTGCCGCGCGCGTGCGCGATGACCAGGTCGGACCGGTAGCGGCGCCTGCCCCTGCGCCCGCCCCTGCCCCTGCGCCCGTCCCTGCCGCCGCGCCTGCGCCGGTCCCCGTCCAGCTACGCGAAGCCACGCCGGACGCCGCCCTGCAACTGCTGACCCTGCTGCAGCGCGAGGCGCGCCTGATCGACTTCGCCCACGAGAACCTGGCCGCCTACGCCGACGCCGACATCGGCGCCGCCGCCCGCGTCGTCCACGAAGGCTGCGCGCGCGTGCTGAAAGACCACTTCACGATCCAACCCGTGCGCAGCGAAGCCGAGGGTGCCCGCGTCACGCTCGACGAAGGTTTTGACGCAGCCAGCGTCCGCCTGACCGGCAACGTGGTCGGCAAGGCGCCGTTCAAGGGCACGCTGTCGCACCGCGGCTGGAAGGCGACGGACGTCCGCCTGCCCCAGCTCGCGAAAGAGCATGACGCCAGAATCCTGGCCCCGGCCGAGGTGGAACTGTGAGCGCGCGCTACGCCATCGGCATCGACCTCGGCACCACGCACAGCGCGCTGTCGTATGTCGACCTGGAAGCGAGCGACGGAGAAAACACCGCGCAGGGCGTGCTGCCGGTGCCGCAGCTGAGCGCACCCGGCACCGTCGAGGCGCTGCCGCTGCTGCCCTCCTTCCTCTACCTGCCGCACCCGGACGAGCTGGCGCCGGGCGAACTGGCCCTGCCCTGGAATACCGATGGGGAGACTGCTGTCGCCGGCGAAATGGCGCGCAGCCGCGGCGCCACCACGCCGATCCGCCTCGTCTCCTCGGCCAAGAGCTGGCTCTCGCACCCGAGCGTGGACCGCCGCGCCGCCATCCTGCCGAGCGATGCGCCGGAAGAAGTCACGCGCGTCTCGCCGCTGGAAGCATCGACGCGTTACCTGCAGCACCTGCGCCATGCCTGGGACAACGCGCATCCGGAAGCGCCCTTCGACCAGCAGCAGGTCACCGTCACGATTCCCGCCTCCTTCGATCCGGGCGCGCGCGAACTGACCGCGGAAGCGGCGAGGAATGCAGGCTATGCCTCGGCCACCCTGCTCGAGGAACCGCAGGCGGCCCTGTACAGCTGGATCCAGGGCAGCAACGGCACCTGGCGCAAGCAAGTGAAAGCCGGCGACATCGTGCTGGTGGTGGACGTGGGCGGCGGCACCAGCGACTTCTCGCTGATCGCCATCCTCGAACGCGACGGCAAGCTGGAACCGCACCGCGTCGCCGTCGGCGACCATATCCTGCTCGGCGGCGACAACATGGATCTGGCCCTGGCCCATCTGGTTGCGCGCAAGCTGGCAAGCAATGGCACCCAGCTCGACGCCTGGCAGATGCGCGCCCTGACCTACGCCTGCCGCGGCGCCAAGGAACACCTGCTGGCCGACGCGAACGCCACTACCTGGCCGATCGTGGTGCCGAGCCGCGGTTCGAAACTGATCGGCGGTTCGATCCGCACCGAACTGACGCGCGACGAAGTCACGACGTTTATTACCGACGGCTTCTTCCCGCGCGTGGATGCCTCGGCACGTCCGGCCACGCGCGCCCGCGCCGGCCTGACGCAGCTCGGTCTGCCCTACGCGCAGGACGCGGCCGTCACCCGCCACCTGGCCGCCTTCCTGGCGCGCCAGGCCGGCGCCACCGCCGAACTCGAAGGTTTCGAGGGCCGCGTGAAGGAAGAACACAGCTTCCTCCATCCGAGCGCGGTGCTGTTCAACGGCGGCGTGTTCAAGTCGAACATCCTGGCCCAGCGCGTGATGGACACCATCAACGACTGGCTCTACATGGAAGGCGCGGAACCGGCGCGCATGCTGGAAGGCGCGGACCTCGACCTCGCCGTTGCGCGCGGCGCGGCCTATTACAGCTATGCGCGGCGCGGCGGCGGCGTGCGCATCCGCGGCGGCACGGCGCGTTCCTACTACGTCGGCGTCGAATCGTCGATGCCGGCCATCCCCGGCATGGAGCCGCCAATCCAGGCCCTGTGCGTGGCGCCTTTCGGCATGGAAGAAGGCACCGAGCTCGAACTGCCGGGCCAGGAATTCGGCCTGGTGGTGGGCGAACCCGTCCACTTCCGCTTCTTCGGTTCGACCACGCGCCGCCAGGATCAGATTGGCGACGTGCTCGACTTCTGGGGACCGGACGAGCTGCAGGAGCAGAACGAAATCCAGGCGACCTTGCCGGCCGATGGCCGCACCCCGGGCGACGTGGTGCAGGTAACGCTGCACGCCCTCGCGACCGAAGCCGGAACGCTGGAACTGGTTGCCGTGGCGCGTGACGGCCAGCGCTGGAAGGTCGAATTCGACGTTCGCACAGCACCGTGACACCCTGGCTGGTCAGTATCGATCTCGGCACCACGAATACGGTGCTGGCCTACGCGTCACCCGGGGCCGCCGAGGTCGAGCTGTTTGCGATCGACCAGCTGGTCGCGCCGGGCGAAGTGGCCGGCGCGCCGCTGCTGCCCTCGAACCGGTATCACCCTGCTCCTGAAGAACTGGGAGCGGGCCAGCTGCAGTTGCCCTGGGACTTGCCCGATGTCGCCGGCGTCGAACGCGTCGCCATCGGCCGTCTCGCGCGCAGCCTCGGCGCGGCGACGCCGGGCCGGCTGGTGGCGAGCGCCAAGAGCTGGCTGTCGCATCCGGGCGTCGACCGCATGGCGGCCATCCTGCCCTGGGGCGCCGAGCCCGAGGTGCCGAAGGTATCGCCGGTGGCGGCCAGCGCCAGCTATCTCGCCCACCTGCGCGCCAACTGGAATATCCGCTTTCCCCAACACCCGCTGGAACGGCAGCAGGTCGTGCTCACCGTGCCGGCCTCCTTCGACGAAGGCGCGCGTGCGCTGACGCTGGAGGCGGCCAGACTCGCCGGCCTGCCCGGCCTGCGCCTGCTCGAAGAACCGCAGGCCGCGCTCTACGACTGGCTGTACCGCCATCGCGCCACGCTGGTCGACGATTTAAACGGTGCGCGCCTGGTGCTGGTGGCCGACGTCGGCGGCGGCACCACTGACTTCAGTCTGGTCAAGGTCGAACTCGAGGCGGGCGAGCCGAAGTTGACCCGCATCGGTGTCGGCAACCATTTGATCCTCGGCGGCGACAACATGGACCTGGCGCTGGCCCACCTGATCGAGGCGCGCATGGCCGGGCAGGATGGGCTTGAGGCGCCGCGCGCACGCCTGTCCGCGGCACGCCTGGCCCAGCTGACGGAACGCTGCCGCGCGGCCAAGGAACAGCTGCTCGCGCCCGACGCGCCCGAGGCGGTCACCGTTACCCTGCTCGGTGCGGGTTCGCGCCTGATCGGCGCCAGCCGCAAGGCGGACTTGCGCCGCGAGGACATCGAGCGCGTCGTGCTCGATGGCTTCTTCCCTCTCAACGAACAACAAGAGCCGGCACGCCGCGCGCGCGCCGGCATCGTCGAATTCAGCCTGCCGTATGCGAGCGATCCGGCGGTCACGCGCCACTTGGCAAGCTTCCTGCATCAGCATGCCGTTGCGGCGCGCGAGGCGCTCGGATTGCCGCTCGAGGACGCGTCGCTGCCGGTGCCGGATACCCTGCTGCTGAACGGTGGCGTGTTCCGCGGCGCGGCCCTGGCCGAGCGCCTGGCCGACACGCTGGCGCGCTGGCGCGGCAGGCCCTTGCGCATCCTGCACAACGTCGACCCGGACGTGGCCGTGGCGCGCGGCGGCGTGGCCTATTCTCTGGCGCGCCAGGGCGCCGCGCCCGCCATCGAGAGCGGTGCGGCGCGCAGCTATTACCTGCTGCTGGAGGGCGAACGCGCGGGCAGCGGCCTGCGCGCGGTCTGCCTGCTCCCGCGCGGCACGCCCGCGGCCACCGAGGTGCGGCTTGCCGAGCGCAGCTTCGCATTGCGCCTGGGGCGTCCGGTGCGCTTCCACCTGGCCTCGACGGTGGCCGACGCGGGCGCGGCACCGCTTCCCGGTCAACTGGTGGACCTGGCGCCGGAGGATGTCGTGCGCCTGCCGCCGATCGCCACCGTGCTGCGCGCCACGCCAGGGGCCGCGCCGCGCAGCGAGATCGCGGTGCAGCTGGTGGCCTCGCTGAGCGAAGTCGGTTCCCTGGAAGTGCATTGCGTGGCCGAAGACGGCAGCGGACGCTGGCAGCTCGCGTTTCAATTGCGCGAAGCCGAGGGTAGTGAGGAAATCGTCGAGACCGAGGTCCTGCCGCCGCAGCTGGACGCCGCGATCGAGAAGATCGAGCGCGTCTTCGGCACCCGTTCGAAGGCGGTCGATACGAAGGAAGTACGCCAGCTGCGCGCCAGCCTGGAGCACCTGCTGGGCCGCCGCGAAGGATGGGCCACGCCGCTGCTGCGGCGCCTGTTCGACGCGTTGATGGAGCGCTCGAAAGGCCGGCGCAGGTCGAGCGAGCACGAACGCGCCTGGCTCAATCTTGCCGGCTTCTGCCTGCGTCCCGGCTTCGGCCATCCGCTCGACGGCTGGCGCATCGAACAGCTGTGGGCGATGTTCGAGCCCGGGGTGCAGTACCACAAGGACACGCAGGTGCGCGCCGAATGGTGGACGCTGTGGCGCCGCGTGGCCGGCGGCCTCGATACCGAAGCCCAGCTGCGCCTGCTCGACGATTTCGCCTTCAATTTGCAGGCCGATGCCTCCGAGCGCGGCAAGCGCCCCATCACCCTGGTCGACGGCAGCGAGGACGACATGCTGCGCCTCGGTGCCTCGCTCGAGCGGATCCCCTCGGCCTACAAGGCGGAGATCGGCAACTGGATGATGGAACAGATCCTGGCGCTTCCCGCGGGTACCAGGCTCGATGCAAAGACGGCGGCCACCTATGCGCGCTACCTGTGGGCGCTGGGCCGGGTCGGGGCGCGCCAGTCCTTCCACGCGAGCGCGCACGAAGTGGCGCCGCGCGAAGTGGCCGAGGAATGGCTGGGCAAGCTCCTGATGCTGGATTGGAAGAAGATCGAACCGGCCGGCTTCGCCGCCACCCACATCGCGCGCATGACGGGCGACCGTTCGCGCGACATCGGCGACGCGGTGCGCGGCGAGGTGCTGCGCCGCTTGTCGGCGACCGGCGCTCCCGCCGCCTGGACGGCGATGGTACGCGAGGTGGTGGAGCTGGACCAGGCGAGCGAGACGCGGATGCTGGGCGAGGCGTTGCCGCCGGGGTTGAAGCTGCTGCGCTAATTGGCTTCGTTCCGTTGCGCGTGGATGCGTGCTCGGGTCGAACGCGTGGGCGGGAGACCCGCCCACCCTACGGGTCTGACCATCAGTGACGACGAGTGACGCATGCAGCAGGATGTAGGGTGGGCGGGTCCCCCGCCCACGCGTTCAACCTGCTCCAGAAACCTCGCGCCTGCCTACTCCACCCTGATCGCCAGATCCCGCCCCTCGACCGCCACCTGCCCCGCAAAATCGGCCGCATAAATGCGCAGGATGTAATCCCCTGGCGCGAGCGCCCCCACACGCCAGGTACCTGGCGCCACGCGCCCGTCCTGCAGCGTGTTGTTGACCGCATACGCGAAACGTGTCTCCTTGCTGCCGTAGACCGTGATGCCGCTATTGGCCGCATACAGCAATTTCACCGCTTCCCGCTCGCGCGGCAGGCGGTCATAGACCTGGGTGATCAGGGGCTGCTCGAAGCCCGGCAGCGCGCTGCCGTCGGGCCGCAGCAGCTGGTAGCCCAGTTTGTACAAGCCAAGCCGGCGGCGCGCGAGATTGCCGTCCATCTGGTCGTAGCCCTCGGCCACGATCGCCACCTCTCCCAGCGTGCGTTCGATGCGTACCGGCTGGCCCTTCTTCGCCGTGAGGCGGCGGCCGATGCTGTCGTACAGCGCCACGCTCTGCAGGCGCGGCGCGACGGTGTCCGTCACGCCCGGGAACGGCAGCGTCAATGGATTGACGAGCGAGCCGCCGGGATAATAGTCGAGGTGGACGTGGGACATGCTGTTGATGGTCCCGAGCGCATCGCCTACCGCGAACCGGGTTCCGCGCGGCACGCGCACGCGATCAGGCTTGCCGCGTGCATCCTTCACCAGTTCGAAACGCGCATCGAGCGGCTTGTCGCGGCTGTCGCGTCCGACGCGCATGTGGATGTACGACAGCGGCCCGACGGCCAAGCCTTCGCTGAGCGAACCAAAACCCCAGTTGGCGAAGGGATCGCTGATTTTCGCCGCTGCGATCGCCAGCACGCGGGTGCCGATGTCGGCGCGCACGTCGAGACCGGCGTGGAAGTGGTCGCGGCTTTCGCCGTCGTAGCTGCCGCGCACTTCTCCCATCAGGCCGACGACTTCATGCGGCATGTCCTGCGGCCCCACCGGCCAGGGCATCGGCGCGGTGCGTGCCGTGCGTGCCGGGGGCGCGATGACGGCAGCGCTCTCCCCCTGCTTCGGGGGCGCCAGGCGCAGCACGCGCAGGGCCAGCGCGTCGGCGACGACCAGGCTGCCGTCGCGTGCGAGGCCGATGCCGTGCGGCGCGTACAGGTGCACCTTGCCGTCGGCACCGAAGGTCGATTCGGGCGGATGGTCGGCATCGTCGAGCGCGCGCAGTTCTCCGCCCGGGGCCAGCTGCAGGATGCGTCCGCCGCCGCCGGCGACGTAGAGATAGCCGTCATGGGTGAGCGCGAGGCCCGTCGGGCGGCGCAGGAGCGGCTGGCGCTCGCCCTCCGGCGGCGCGGCCAGGGTCGAGACCACGCCGTCAGGGCCGATGCGGCGGATCGCGTTGTTACCGGTATCGGCCACGAACAGGCTGCCGTCCTTGCCGACCGCGATCGCGCTCGGGGTGTCGAACGCGGCGTCGATCGCGGGGCCGTCGGCATTGCCGGGCCGCGCGCCGCCGGCGATCGTGGTCACGAGACCCTCGGGCGTGATGCGGCGAATGCGGTCGTTATAGGTGTCGGCGACATAGACGTTGCCGTGCTTGTCCACGGCCAGCCCGACCGGTGCATGGAAGCGCGCCGCTGCTCCTTTGCCGTCGGCGTCGCCCGGCTGGCCGTCGCCGGCCAGGGTGGTGACGCTGCCGTCGGGCGCGATTCTCCGGATCGCGTGGTTGCCGGTATCGGCCACGTACAGGTTGCCGAAGCGGTCCAGCGCCAGCGCGGAGGGAGTATGGAAGGCGGCGGCAGTAGCGGCGCCGTCGGCGAAGCCTTCACGGCCGCCGGCAAAGGTCGAGACGGTGCCGTCGCGGTCGATGCGGCGGATGCGGTTGCTGTCGCCGCCGTCGGCGACGAATACGGTGCCGCGCGGATCGACGGCGACGCCGAAGGGATCGCTGAAGCGGCTCTGCGCCGCCGCGCCATCGAGCACGCCGTCCTGCCCGTCACCCGCCAGCGGCGTGACGCGCGCGGCCCAGAACGGTTTCGTCGGCGTCGGGGCCGGCAGCAGCATGGCGGCCTGGCCCGGCACGACGGCGTCGCGCTGGCCTGCGATGAAATATCCGGCCAGGGCGGCCGCCAGCACACCGGCGCCCGCCAGGGATGCGATCTTCGTTTTTCGATTCACTGCTGCTGCCCGCCTGTTGCACAAGCAGCGAGTTTAACCGAACAGTTCGCTTTGCACGGATGGCGCTGCCGGGCAACTCAGCTGTAAGCGTCAGCGGCGGTTCAGCGTTTGCGCAGCAGGCGTGCCAGCAGCGAGGTAACCGACACGGTCGGAATCAGTTTGGCCAGCGGGCCTGGATGGTTGCAGCGCGATGTGATGGTCATGTTGTAGTCTCCGAAACACTGCTTGTCAGGATAGTCACATTGTCGAGCTCGCTCTGTGCGGCAGTTCGCATAGTGTGGGCTTGTCGCGTGACACGCGCGTGACAAGCGCGCGCACCCCTGCACGTTTGAGTCATATCATGGGCGCTGCAAGGCCTCGGCCTAGCCTTGGGACTGGCTTTGCAGGCAGGTGAAACACAGACCAGAGGGAGAACGAGATGAGCTATGCAGATCGTGACAAATACGGGATGTACAAGCGCAGCGGCAGCGCCGGTCCGGGCCCCGCACTGATGGGTGCCGACACGCTGATCGGCGACAGCGTCGTCAACGGCGTCGAGGAAGACCTCGGCGACATCAAGGAAATCATGCTCGACATGAACACCGGCCAGGTGGCCTATGCCGTGCTCGCCTTTGGCGGCTTCCTCGGCATGGGCGAGAAACTGTTCGCCGTGCCCTGGCAGGCGCTGCACCTCGACACCGTCAACCATCGCTTCGTGCTCAATGTCGAGAAAGAGCGCCTGAAAACCGCGCCTGGCTTCAACAAGGACGCCTGGCCCGACATGAGCGACGTCTCCTGGGCCAACCAGATCCACGCCTTCTACGGCACCGATCCTAACCGCAGCGGCGCCCCGACCATGGGGCCGGGCTCCTCGGGGGGCAGCATGAGCGGCATGGCGGGCGGCGCGGGACGCGGCGCCGGCAGCGGCATGGGCGCGATGGGCGGCGGCATGGGCGCAGGCTCAGCCGGTAGCAGCGAGCTCGGCACCGGCGCGGGCAGTGGCACGGCCGGGACCGGCGCCGGCGCCGGGTCCACGGGACTGGGCAAGAGCGGCAGCCTCGACCCAAGTCCGGGAACCGGCGGCGACGACAAGAGCCTGAGCCATATCCGCGGCAGTAATATCGGCTAGGACGGCCTCGGCCACACAGCTTGAAAGGAGGAGAACGCGGCGCACGGGACCAGGGGGGCTTGCTGTATCATCCCGTTCCTGAAAACGAAAGCCGCACATGCTCATCATCACCATCAAACAAGGCAAGGAAAAAAGCATCCTCGCCGGCGACCCGTGGATTTACGTCTCCGCCATCGACAAGGTCGAGGGCAAGCCGCAGGAGCGCAACAAGCCGGGCGCGACGGCGATCGTGCAATCCTCGTCGCGCCAGTTCCTGGCCCGGGCGGCCTATAACGCCAAGTCGCAGATCGCCGCCCGGGTCTGGAGCTTGCGTGAGGACGAGCCGGTCGACCATGCGCTGATCAAGCGGCGCGTTGGGGCCGCCGTCGCGCGCCGCGCCACGGCGCTCGCCATCGCCGATCCGCAGGAACTGGTGCAGGTAATCGATGGCGAAAAGGACGGCTTGCCGGGCCTGCTGGTGCACAGCTACGGCGGCACCGATGGCTACCTGATCTGCCAGTTCAATGCCGGCGGCGTCGACATGTGGAAGGTGCCGGTCGTGCAGGCGCTGCTCAAGGAGACGGGCTGTCCGAATGTCTACGAACGTTGCGACCTGCTGCTGCGCAAGGGCGAAGGCTTGCCCGTTGCGCCGCGCGCGCTGGCGGGCGACGAGCCGCCCCAGAAGCTGATGGTGCGCGAGGGAAAGCGCCTGGTGCCGATGGATATCCGCACCGGATTCACTTATCCGCGCTAAGCGCCGGAAATGGGCGCGCGGCCCTTCCGGAGCGTGCTGGGGCGCAGGTACTTAAAGCGCCGCCCCGGACGGTCCTCCATGCTCCTTCACGTACCTGGCCGCATCGGTATGTTTCGGATCGAGCGCAAGTACGCGGCGATAGGTGCCGAGCGCCTCCTTCGTCTGCCCTGAGGCCGCCTGCATTTCGGCTAGTCCATCGATCATGAAGACGGCGTCCGGATTGAGGTGCGTTCCAAGCCGGAAGATCTCGCGCGCTTGCGCCGGGCGGTTCTGCCTCGCCAGTTGCACGCCCCATCCGTAGATCTCCTTCGGCCCCAGCTTGAAAGCGGGGTCCTGGGCTGCGAACTTCGCGTACAGGGGGATGGCTTGATCGAAGCCCTCCGCAGCCAGCGCGGCGACGAAATTCTCCAGTGTCGGCGGTATTTGCCCCGACCCGTGACGAGCACTGGCGAGCATCATGTGCGGGGGCGCCTTGTTCGCGGCCGGCGAATTGTCGAGGAACGCAAGGCCCGCCGGGTCTTTCTTCAGGTAGGCATCGAGGAAGTGGCGTGCGTAACGCATGGCCCAGCTATGCGCCAGCGCGATGTCGTCGCGCGTATAGTCTCCGAACCAGCCGTCCTGCGACATTCGCAGGGAATAGGACGAAAAGTCCATGTGCTTCATCGGCAGCAGCGTGACGATGTGGACGTCCGCGTACTTCATTTCGTTCATGAAGGAATAGCGGCTATCGACTTCGGCGCGGTTCAGCTCTTCCACGGTCATTGGCCGGCGGCCCACGAACAGCATCGGAATGGCGACGCGTGCCGGCGTGACGTATTTCGCCGCGTCCTTGCCGCCGTCGACGAATTCGCGCGTGCCGCGCACCGAGCCATCCAGGCTGACGATCGCCTGGATACGGTCGTCCTTGGCCGCCGCCAGCACATTCGCCAGGCCGCCCCAGCTGAAGCCGACAACGGCCACCCTGGCCGTGTCGGCCTGCGGGAGCGAACTCGCGTAGCCGATCAGGTAGGCGATGTCGGCGGCCTGCGCTTCCAGTCCTTCGAGGTCCGTCGTCATCGCGCGTGTGCGCGGACCCAGCGATGCACTCGACAGCACTACATACCCCTGGCTGGCAAGGTATTCGCACAGGTCCGCGTTCTCCATGGCGGATTCAGACAAACTCGGCGCGTAAATCACAACCGGGAAGCTGCCGCTTTCCGCACGGGCATTGCGCACAGCCAGCATCGGTCGCGCGACCTCGCGCAGCAGCGCGTCGCGTCGCGCGCCGGCGTACCCGTCGATCGCGCGTTGCGTCGCGCGCCCGACCTCGGCCGGGCTGCGCCCGAACTCGTCCTCGGTCGGGATCGTATCCATGTAATCGCGATAGACGACCGGCCGGCCGCCGCGCGCGGCGGGATACCAGAGCAGCATCTGCATGGGTCGCGTGCGCTTCCCGGTCGCCGGTTCGCCGGTGGTCATGTCGACGCGCGTCTTGTACATGCGCGACTGGTCGTACTGCTGGACGACCTGCAGGCCCACCGCATGCGGGCCGGGCGGATTCGAGAACGTGAAGGTGTCGGCGGCTTGCGCCGCAGTCGCGAAGCAAAACAGGAGGGAAATCAACAGGCGTGTCATTGAACGGGTCCGATGAGAGAGCCGACCAGTATAACGACGTGGACTTGCTCAATTCTCAACAATTGTCACCAACTTTCCGCAGGTGCGGCGGGACACCGGCATCGGCGTACACGGTTTCCGGACGCACATACGTTATAAGGACTGTACGACATGTCCTACAGCGACCTTGGAAGCCATCTTATGTTCGTAAGGTGGCGACCCATCCATGATGGTCACACCTACCCCCAAGGAGATGATCATGAAACGGTTTCAAGGCATTCTCATCGGTAGCATGGCAGCACTGTCCCTGGCAGCATGTAGTCCCATGGAAAAGAGCAGCACTGATACGAGCGGCAGCTCGGCGACGGGATCGACATCAAGCGGCTCGGCCGTCAGCGGCACGACGAACAGCAGCTCGATGGGTACGACCGGCGATGTCCAGAGCGGCGCCGGCAGCCCGGGCACGACCGGTGCTTCGGGCCAGGGTGCGGGGGCAACCTCGACGACTCCCCCAACCACGGGTACACCGCCGACAGACAAGCGTTAAGTTTCTTCTGCGCCGCGTTTGTCGGGCCGACATTCCCGGGCGACCGATCAGGCGGGGATGACGTGGACGAACGCATTGCCGGCCAGGCGAGCAGTCGCCAGCAGGCGCTCCAGGCCTTGCCCATCGCGGGCGCTTGCCGACAGTCCGGCCATCGTGGTGCACACGTAATCAGCCAGCCGACCCGCCTCCTCCGGATAACGCTCGGCGATGGCGTTGCGAATAAGCTCTTGCGCAGCGATATGGAAGCCGCGGGCAGCGTCGCGCGCTTCCGCGTCGTTACAACGTATTCCCTCCAGCACCATGCAACCGGTAGCGGCTGCATCGGCGGCGTAACAACGTGCCGCCTCCTCAAGCACCTCCGCCAGCGATTCAGCCAGGGGCCGGTCCGGTCCCAGAATCTTCTTTAAAGGAATCGCACCGGTTACCGCGTAGCGATCGAGGATCCGTGTGTACAGCCCCGCCTTGCTGCCAAAGGCGGCGTAGAAGCTGGGCGGGTTGATGCCCAGCGCTTTGGTCAGGTCCGCAACGCTCACGGCGTCATAGCCTTTTTCGTGGAACAGGCGCTGCGCGGTGACGACCGCCTCGTCCGGATCGAACCGGCGCGGGCGGCCACGGCCGGCAGATATTTTTGTAGTCATGATTAAAAAATTCCTTGACAGCTGCGATGACGATTATTGTATCATGCGTTACATTAATCAAAAAGGAGTTGGTCATGACGGATTTCACGAACAAGTCGGTCCTGGTACTTGGCGGCAGCCGGGGCATCGGTGCGGCGATCGTCCGGCGCTTTGCCGCGGACGGCGCGCAGGTGGCGTTCACCTATTCGGGCTCGCCGGAAGCGGCCCAGCTCGTCGCCGCGGAAACAGGGAGCACGGCATTCCTGACGGACAGCGCCGACCGGGATGCGGTCATCGCCCGGGTCCGTGACAGCGGTCCGTTGGACATCCTGGTGGTCAATTCCGGCATTGCCATCTTCGGCGATGCGCTGGAGCAGGACCCGGATGCAGTCGATCGCCTGTTCCGTATCAATGTGCAGGCGCCCTACCACGCTTCGGTGGAAGCCGCGCGGCAAATGCCGACAGGCGGCCGCATCATCGTGATCGGCTCGGTGAACGGCGACCGCATGCCCTTGCCCGGCATGGCCTCCTATGCCCTGAGCAAATCCGCATTGCAAGGTCTGGCGCGCGGGCTGGCACGTGATTTCGGTCCGCGCGGTATCACGATCAACGTCGTGCAGCCGGGACCGATCGACACCGACGCCAACCCGGAAGACGGCCCGATGCGGGATCTGATGCACAGCTTCATGGCGATCAAGCGCCACGGCCGCCCTGAAGAGGTAGCAGGAATGGTGGCCTGGCTGGCGGGGCCGGAGGCGGGCTTCGTGACCGGGGCGATGCACACGATCGATGGGGCGTTTGGCGCGTGACCGGTTCCGCTCAGCCAGCACTGGCCCATTCGGCGCGGTTGCGTGGGTCGGGGATGGCGGCATATCCAACGACCGCACGGCGGCATTCGGAAAGGCGCTGTTCGCGTTAAGTGTGGAATCTTCCTGAACGGCTGAGGTCCGACCCGGACTTCACCAGTGAGGAGGTTTGCATGCAAGCACGCCAGTTCGAGCACTTCCTGAAGAATCACAGCCGCCTGCGCGCCTGGCTGCAGCCGTTTCGCGGGATTGCCAGCCCTTACCTCGGCGACTATCTCGGCTGGCGCTGGGCGCTCGACGGCGCTCGCGTCAAGTCGCCGGAGGCCTTGCTGCGAGCGGCAATCGGCATATTCCACACTTAACGCGAACAGCGCCATCATCTTTACCTTCGAGCCGCCGGCAGTTGCACTAATTTGATAGCGTCAAGCAGCTGCGCCAGTTGCCGGTGCCGCAGCATGTACATCGTGTTGCCCATTGTCGATGCGAACGCGTCAGGAACGGATTGAACGAGAACCAGGGTGTCCCCAAGCTGTTCCCTCAGCGTCTCAGGTGACAACGCATAGACGCGTTCGTGGCGCCGTCCTGCGTGGGCCGTGTGAAATTTGCGTTCGTACCGATAGTCTTCCAGCAAATCTCCCATCATGACCGCGGCCCATAATGCATATACGTCGAAGTCGCAGGAGTGGTTCATCATGTCGGTGGTGTAGCCGCCTGGCGGGCGCACGTTCATCTCCAGCGCGAGGTAGGACCCGTCGGGACGCCAGAAGAATTCAAGGTGGAAGAAGCGCCGGCGCAGGCCGAACCCCGTCAACGCACGCCGACCGACGTCCTCGAGCGCCGGGGGAATACTGCGCATCGAATAATAATACCCATCGAGTGTGCCGGTTCTCACTTCCATGATGCCGCTATCGTAGACATGCGAGGTGCAGAAGACCACGCCGCCTTCGCGGTTGACCAGGCCATCAAAGGTGACGATGACGCCTTCGACAAAGGGCTGGACGATGTGATTATCGAGCGGCAGAAGCAGCGCGGCGTCGAGTTCGGCCGGTGTCGATACGCGAAAGGTGGACGTTGCGCCGGAGCCGCTATCGGGCTTGAATACGAGCGGCAGGCCATGCGTTGCAGCAAAGTCTCTGACGACCTCGGGAGACACGCAGCGGATGCCAGGCGGGTGGGGCACGCCCGCTGTCTCAAAAACCTGCGCCATGGCCAGCTTGCTGCGCAGGCGCCTGACGTCTTGCGCCGAGAGGCCTTCGATGCAGAGGTCGTCGCGCAGGCGGCCCTCCACTTCGAGCCAGTGCTCGCCGTTCGATTCAACAAAGTCGATGGGACCGTACAGCGCGACCAGGGACTGCACGACGCCGAGCAAGCGTTCGTACTCTCCCATACGCGGTTCAAACACGTACGCTTCGAATGCCTGGCGCGCTTCCGGCGGCAGATCTTGCTCTGGGATATCGCCTACGGCAAGGACGTTCGCGCCGCGCGCGCGCGCAGCGACGCAGAACAGATGCGAATTCGGCGGAAAACCTGGCGACAGGTAAAGAATTCTCACGCTAGGCTTTCCTCAGCTGCCAGCCGACGCCATTCCAGATGTTAAATGGCGATACATCGGCACGGATGACCTGCAATTGCGCCTGCTGCGCCAAGCCGAGCACCTCGCCATTGACCTCCTCGCGTGAGCGACCGTAAGCGTAATTGAACAGGACAAAATCGCCCCCGGGGCGCAACACGCGCCGCACCTCTTCAAAATGGCGCTCGACCAAGGCCCGCCCGGAAAGCACGACGTAAGGGAAGGTATCGACGCTGTAGACGAGATCGACCGAAGCCGCCTCCCACGACGACAGGTCTTTGCCGTCAGTCAGCAGGACAGACGTATTCGAACAAGCGGCGAGCCGGCGCGTGGCCGCCGCGATCATGCCAGGGGAGACATCGGTGCCGCTCACGGACCGCAGGCGCGAGGACAGGGGCGCCATTAAGCGCCCGATGCCGCAGCCGATCTCGATGGCATCCCGATCTGGCTTCAAGACGCCCCAGTCGTCCATCACGCCAATGACCTCGTCCGTCGCCGCAGCCAGCAACTCGGGGTTTCCCAGTGAGTAAAGCGCCACACTCGACTCCTCGCTCTGCGCCACAGACGCATCGAACAGCCGTCGGCATCGCTCGATGCCCTCTTCCGTGTCGCTGGCAGGTTCCGGAGAATCGAGGCGCTGGCGGATCATGCTGACGATGGTCCTGCAGCCCGCCGCATTGTCGGCGAGGTGCTGCGCCAGCGCGCGAAGCTTCGCCGGGTCGCCGGTGAGCGTGGGCAGGATGCGGGCCAGTGCCGACGTATCCTCCGTGTGCTGCACGAGTTCCATCACGATCATGGACACCGAAGCCTCGGCGCGCAGATAGCGGTCGACAATTTGCTGGATGCTGGCGGCTCGATGGTCCATCGCAGCCCGTTCAGGTCGCCCGGCAATGCTGGCTGGCGATCCGCATCGCGCTTCGCGCATGCTCCAGCGTCGTATCGATGTCATCCCGCTGATGGGCATGGCTGATGAACCACATGTGACGGGGATGCAGCAGGACGCCGCGCTCGAGCATCGCCTCGTAGAACACTGTCCGCATTGCATCGTTAACTTGGGAGTCCGGATGATCAAAGCGTAGGAAGGGCATCGGCGGGAAAGGCTCGCCGTAGCTCAGCGCGGGCACATCGAACTCGCGCACAATGGCGTTCAGGCCGTCGATCAGCCGCTGGCCCAGCGCCCATACATGGCCGGCAACGTCGCGTTCCCGAACGATACGCAAGGTTGTCAAGGCGGCGGCCATGGCCGCAGTATCGCCGTGGAAGGTGCCCGACAGATGCATTCCGGCGGCGCTGTTCATGACATCGCGCCGCCCCACCACCGCCGCGATCGGCCAGCCGTTGCTCAGGCCCTTGCTCACCGTGGTCAGATCGGGCTTGAGTTCGAAACGGGCCTGCACCGACCCGGGGGCGGTACGAAATGCTGTCTTGACTTCATCGAGAATGAACAGCGCGCCGTGGCGATGCGTCAGGTCTTGCAGGGCCTGAAACCGTTCTCGCGTCGGCGGCAATACCATCTCCGGCGCCAGGATGACGCCGGAGATTTCGCCAGGAAAGACGCTGAACAGGGCCTCGAGCGAATGCGGATCGTTGGCGTTGAACTCCAGCACCTGTGCGTCGAGCCCGGCGGGAACTGAATTCTCGAGTGGCAGACACCAGTCGTGCCAGCCGTGATAACCCGCCCGTGCGACACGGCGGCGCCCCGTTGCGCGGCGGGCGATGCGCAGGGCGGCAGTCGTCGCTTCGCTCCCTGTCTTGAGTACCACGGCCATGTCGGCCGCGTCAAACTGCGCGACCAGCGCTTCAGCGAACAGCACGTGCTGCGGACGATTCATCGACAACAGCGAGCCGCGCTCGAGCTCCTCGCGCGCCGCCGCGTCCACTTCAGGGTCCGCGTAGCCGAGCAGAAACGCACCGAAGGCCATCAGATAGTCGATGTACTCGTGCCCGTCGACATCCGTGATCCGGCAACCAAAGCCGCGTTCGATATACATCGGCGAGCGCTCGGGCGTCGTGAGCACCCGCCCCGACAGGTGGTGGGCACCGGGAATGACGCACTGGGCGCGCCCGAGCCACGCCTGTGAAGAGGGAAAGCGTCCTTCAGTCATGTTTCTGCCTCAATATTGCCTGGCCTACGGTGCGGCCCTGCCCGCAGGCTTCCCTGTTACGAAGCGAAAGGGCCGGCATTGCGATGAGAAGACGCCGTCGCTCACTGGCGAAGTGACTCAGCCGATCGTCGAACATCGCAGGGCGTTGTGGTTTTGAGTCTGTTGTTCCTTGTAACTCTACCTCATCTTAATTTACATGAAATCACTATTCGTCGTTGCACGACAGCGGTGAGTTGGTCAAATCGGCGCAGTACAAGCTCAGATGTGGGGAGAGACCTGGACGGTGGAGGAAAGGAGAGCATGGATGAACCTTGCAATGTGCGTTGCCTTGCAACATACATTCCAAGGTGCGTGGTCGTGAGAGGGGATGGAAAACAAGCAGAGCCTTACCAGGCTTCCTGGCCAAAGATCAGGCAGGTCGTCGTCGCATGCGCATACAGCTTGCCGTCCGGCCCGACAATCCGTCCCTCGGCAGTGGCCACCTGGCGCCCTGCATGGATCACCTTGCCTTCGGCGCGCACGAAGGGCACGTCCTTGTTCAAGGCACGCACCATGTTCACCTTCAGTTCCAGCGTCGTGTAGCCCTTGCCGGCCGGGAGCGTCGTGTGCACGGCGCAGCCCACGGCAGAATCGAGCAGCGTGGCGAACCAGCCGCCATGCACCGTGCCGAGCGGGTTGTAATGCCTGAGCTGCGGACGGCCCTGGAAGACGGCGACGCCTGGCCCCATGTGGATCGGCACGAAGTCGAGCGTCTCGCCGATGGGCGGCGGCGGCAGCTCGCCGGCAAAGATGGCCTGGAACATCTCCATGCCCGACAGCTTCCGCACCTGTTCCTGCGCCGCGACACCGGGCGCGAGCAGGCGCGCACGCACGGACTGCTCTTCCCTCTCCCACGTAGCGATGACTTCGTCGAGCTCCATCCTTGACTCCCCTGTTGGTTTTATTGAACGATGAGATAGCGTACAGGAAGGGGCGACATTCTGCCGGCACCCGCCTGCGCTCGACGAATCAGCGGATCATCGACTCCCACACCTTCTGCAGCCGCTTGGCCGACACCGGCATCGGCGTGCGCAGCTCCTGGGCGAACAGCGAAACCCGCAGCTCTTCCAGCATCCAGCGGAACTCCGTCATGCGCGGGTCGTTCTGCTTGCCCGGCTGCTTGGAGATGCGCTGCCACTGGCTGGCGGCGTTCTGCCATTCAAGCATCAGTTGGCTGTCGCGCGACGGATTGCCGCGCAGTTTTTCCAGGCGCACGTTCATCGCTTTCAAATAACGCGGGAAGTGGGCCAGCTGGCTGTACTCGTTGTCGGCGATGAAGCGTTTGTGCACGAGGCCTGCCAGTTGCTCCTGCATGTCGGTCGCAACCGCCGGCGGCAGGCCTTTCAGGCGCTTCGGCATGCCGTGGAACTCGCTCAAGATCGCACCCACCAGGCGCGCGATCTCGTTGATCAGCAGGCCAATGCGGCCCTTGCCCTCGTCCTTGCGCTTGTTGAACGAGGCCGCATCCGTCGGCAGCGGGTCCTGCAGGCAGGCGATGTCGATCGCCTTCTGCACGATCTGGTCGCGCAGCTCTTCCTGCGAGCCGACCGTCATGAACTGCATGCCCATCCCCTGCAGGCCCGGGATGTTCTTCTCGGCGAATTTGAGCTGATCCTTCAGCTGCAGCGCGAACAGGCGGCGCAGGCCGATGCGGTGGGTGCGCGCGGCGACATTCGGGTCGTCGAACACTTCCAGGTCGCAGTGCGTGCCCTTGTCGACCAGGGCCGGGAAGCCGATCAGCGTCAGCTTGCCCTGCGTGATCTCGAGCAGCTCGGGCAGTTCGCCGAAGGTCCAGCTGGTCAGATTCGTGTGCTGGCTGACGGCCGGCGCGGCCGCTTGCGGGGCCGCTGCCGGCGCAGCGCCCTTGCCTTTGGCCGCCGGTGCCGCCACCGCGATGGGTGCGGCATTCCTGCCCGCGCCCCAGGCCGCAGGCGTCGCCACGTTCGTTCGTGCCGCGCCCAGTGCCGCCGGCGTGGCCTCCGCCATCTTCTGGAAGCTCTCGCGCGCCTGGCTGCCCAGTTCCGCCTGCAGGCTGGCCAGGTTGCGCCCCATCTCGAGCTGGCGCCCATGCTCGTCGATGATCTTGAAATTCATGAACAGGTGGGTCGGCAGCGTCTCCAGCTTGAAGTCGCCGGTCAGCACGTTCACGCCGGTCTCGGCGCGCACGTCCGCGATCAGCACGTCGACCAGGTCGCCGCGCCCGAAGGCCTTGGCCGCGTGGATGCGCTCGACGAAGCGCGCCGCGTAGTCCGGCAGCGGCACGCAATGGCGGCGCAGCTTTTGCGGCAGCGATTTCAACATCAAGTGCACTTTTTCCTTCAGCATGCCCGGCACCAGCCAGGCCGCGCGCTCTTGCGGGATCTGGTTCAGCGCGAACAGCGGTACCGACAGGGTCACGCCGTCGCGCGGGCTGCCCGGCTCGAAGTGGTACGAGAGCCCCATCTCGATGCCGGTGACGTTCATCGTCTTCGGGAACAGCTCCGTCGTCACGCCGGCCGCCTCGTGGCGCATCAGCTCTTCGCGGTTCAGGTACAACAGCTTCGGGTTGTCGCGCGCGGCGTCCTTGTACCACTTCTCGAAGCCGGCGCCGTTCACCACATCCTTCGGGATCTCGGCGTCATAAAACGCCGCGATCAGCTGCTCGTCGACCAGCACGTCCTGGCGCCGCGACTTGTGCTCGAGGTTCTCGATCTCTTTGACGAGCTTGTGGTTGTGCGCATAGAAGGGCTGGCGCGTTTCGTAGTCGCCCGCGACCAGCGCATCGCGAATGAAGATTTCGCGCGCTTCGTAGGGGTTATGCAGCGCGTGATTGATGCGCCGGCCGCTGTAGACGACGATGCCGTACAGGGTCGCGCGTTCCAGCGACGAGACCTGCGCCGGCTTCTTTTCCCAGCGCGGTTCGCCCCAGGATTTCTTCAGCAGGTGTCCGCCGATCTTCTCGATCCATTCGGGCTGGATCTGGGCGATGCAGCGCGCGTACAGGCGCGTGGTCTCGACCAGTTCGGCCGCCATGATCCAGCGGCCCGGTTTCTTGGTCAGCGAGGAACCCGGCCAGATGTGGAACTTGATGCCGCGTGCGCCGAGATAGGCGCCGCCCGGCTCGTCCTCGGCCTTGAAGCCGATATTCCCCAGCAGGCCGGTGAGCAGCGCCAGGTGCAGCTGCTCGTAGGTGGCCGCCGCCTCGTTCAGGCGCCAGCCCTGCTCGCGCACGATGGTGAGCAGTTGCGAATGCACGTCGCGCCACTCGCGCAGGCGCACCTGCGACAGGAAGTTGGCGCGGCAGTTCTCCTGCAGCAGGCGGTTGGTTTTCTTGTGCTCGATCGCGTCCTCGAACCAGTTCCAGATCTTGATAAAGCTGAGGAACTCGGACTTCTCGTCGGCGAATTTTTTATGCTTCTCGTCGGCCTGCTGCTGGTATTCCATCGGCCGGTCGCGCGGGTCCTGCACCGACAGGGCCGAGGCGATGATCAGCATCTCGGTCAGGCAGTTGTTGTCCAGCGCGGCCAGGATCATGCGGCCCACGCGCGGGTCGAGCGGCAATCGCGCCAGCTTGCGGCCGAGCGGCGTCAGTTCGTTGGTCTCGTCGACCGCACCGACTTCCTGCAGCAGCTGGTAGCCGTCGGCGATCGCGCGGCCCTGCGGCGGCTCGATGAAGGGGAAGGTCTCGACGTCCGTCAGGTGCAGGGACTTCATGCGCAGGATGACGGCGGCCAGCGAGGAGCGCAGGATCTCCGGGTCCGTGAACTTCGGACGCTGGAGGAAATCGTCTTCCTCGTACAGGCGGATGCAGACGCCGTCGGCCACGCGGCCGCAACGGCCGGCGCGCTGGTTCGCCGCCGACTGCGCGATCGGCTCGACCTGCAGCTGTTCGACCTTGTTGCGGAAGCTGTAGCGCTTGACGCGCGCGAGACCCGCGTCGACCACGTAGCGGATGCCGGGCACCGTCAACGACGTCTCGGCCACGTTCGTCGCCAGCACGATGCGGCGCGCGTTCGTCGTGCGGAAGACGCGGTCCTGCTCCTCGACCGACAGGCGCGCGAACAGCGGCAGGATCTCGACGTGCGGCGGATGGTGCTTGCGCAGCGCTTCGGCGCAGTCGCGGATCTCGCGCTCGCCCGGCAGGAAGACCAGCACGTCGCCCTGTCCCAGGCGGCACAGTTCATCGACGCCATCGACCACGGCGTCCATCAGGTCGCGCTTTTCACGTGCCTGCTGCGCCTTCGGTGCCGGCTTGTTGTCGACGCCGCCGCCCGCCATGACAGGGTCGCGGTCGACCGGGCGATAGCGGATTTCGACCTTGTACAGACGGCCCGAGACCTCGATCACCGGCGCCGGCTTGCCGTCGCTTGAAGCGAAGTGGCGCGCGAAGCGTTCGGCGTCGATGGTCGCCGAGGTGATGATCACCTTCAGGTCGGGACGTCGCGGCAGCAGCTGCTTCAGGTAGCCGAGCAGGAAGTCGATGTTCAGGCTGCGTTCGTGGGCCTCGTCGATGATGATCGTGTCGTAGGCTTTCAACAGCGGGTCGGTCTGGGTTTCGGCCAGCAGGATACCGTCGGTCATCAGCTTGATCGACGCGCCCGGCTGCAGCGTATCGTTGAAGCGCACCTTGTAGCCGACGTGTTCGCCCAGCGGCGTGCCGATCTCCTGCGCGATGCGTTTCGCGGTGGAGGACGCGGCGATACGGCGCGGCTGTGTGTGGCCGATCAGGCCCTTTTCGCCGCGGCCCAATTGCAGGCAGATCTTCGGCAACTGCGTGGTCTTGCCGGAACCGGTTTCGCCGGAGACGATGACGACCTGGTTCTCGACCAGCGCCTTGGCGATTTCCTCGCGGCGGCCGGAGACAGGTAAATCCTCGGGATAGGTAATTGGCGGCAGCGGCGTCTGTACGCGCGCTGCGCGCTGCGCTTTCGGCTCACGCGGTGGGCGTTCGCCCGGGGCACGCTCGCCTTGCGGCGCCTTGTCTTTTGGCGGCCGCTGGCCGCGTTGCGCACCCTGCCCGCCCTCGCCCGCATGCCGGCGTTCGCCCTTGGTCTGCAAAGCGCCGTCCGGCGTCTGCGTCATCGGTGCGCGCAACTCGCCGGCAGCACGCTCGCGCGGCTGCCTGGCTTCATTGCTTGGGACTGCTGCGCGCGCCGTATCCGGCTTAGGCTTGTTACTCTGTTCAGACATTGATTTTTACGAGGTATTTGGTGCGCAAGTCGCGCAGCGAATTATAATGCGGCAAATGGAAAACCCTACCCAATTCGTCCAGTGGCTGCGCTCTGTCGCGCCGTATATTCATGCCTTTGGCGGCAAGACCTTCGTCGTCGCCTTCCCCGGCGAACTGGTCGCCGCCGGCGCCTTGCCGGTACTGGCGCAAGACCTGTCTTTACTCGTCGCCCTCGGCATCCGCATCGTGCTGGTGCACGGCTCACGGCCGCAGGTGGCCGAGCAGCTCGGGCTGCGTAACGTCGAGGGGCGCTTCCACAACGGCGTGCGCATCACCGACACCGCGGCGATGGAATGCGCCAAGGAAGCCGCCGGCGAACTGCGCCTCGATATCGAAGCGGCCTTCAGCCAGGGCTTGCCGAACACGCCGATGTCGAATGCCCAGATCAGCATCGTCTCCGGTAACTTCGTCGTCGCCCGTCCGCTCGGCGTCATCGACGGCATCGACTTCGAGCTGACCGGCATGACGCGCAAGATCGCGGCCGACAAGATCGCCCCGATCCTGCAGACCGAAGACAACCTGGTGCTGCTCTCGCCGCTGGGCTTCTCGCCCACCGGCGAAGTATTCAACCTGACGATGGAAGACGTGGCCGCCACCGCCGCGATCGCCCTGCATGCCGACAAGCTGATCTACATTACCGAGACGCCGATGATGTCCGACGCCGCCGGCGAGGAAATCCGCGAGCTGTCCTCGCACCAGGCTGAAGCCGTGCTGCAGGCGAACTTCCTGCCGCCCGACGCCGCCTTCTACCTGCGGCATGCGATCAAAGCCTGCAACAGCGGCGTCGACCGCGCGCACATCGTGCCGTTCGAGATGGACGGTTCGGCCCTGCTCGAACTGTTCACCCACGACGGCGTGGGCACCATGATCAGCCACGAGAACCTGGAAAGCCTGCGCCAGGCCACAATTGAGGACGTCGGCGGAATTATCAAGCTCATTGAGCCTCTGGAAGCGGACGGCACCCTCGTCTACCGTGGACGCGAGCTGATCGAGCGCGAGATCGAGCAGTTCTCGGTCATCGAGCACGACGGCGTGATCTTCGGCTGCGCCGCCCTGTATCCCTTCCCGGATGCGAAGATGGGCGAGATGGCTTGTCTCACCGTCAATCCGGACGTGCAGGCCCAGGGCGACGGCGAGCGCATCCTGAAGCACATGGAAAACCGCGCGCGCGCCGCCGGACTGACGAAACTGTTCGTGCTGACCACGCGCACCGCGCACTGGTTCAAGAAGCGCGGCTTCCAGCCGGCGACCGTGGACGACCTGCCGAAGGACCGCCAGCACATGTATAACTGGCAGCGCAAGTCACAGGTTTTCATCAAGTCTTTATAATCGCGGTTTTATCTCATACCGAATCAGGAGCACTCACATGGCCCGCACCGTCCACTGCGTTAAATTGAACAAGGAAGCCGAAGGCCTCGATTTCCCGCCTGTCCCGGGCGAAATGGGCAAGAAGCTGTACCTGTCGGTCTCGAAGGAAGCCTGGCAGGGCTGGCTCAAGCACCAGACCATGCTGATCAACGAAAACCGCCTGAACCTGGCGGACGACCGCGCGCGCAAGTACCTGGCGACGCAAATGGAAAAGCATTTCTTCGGCGAAGGCGCCGACCAGGCGATGGGTTACGTGCCGCCGGCACCGTAAGCAGCATCCCTTCCGGAGCGGGCGGGGGTTTTCCCGCCCGCTCCGCCCACTCCTCCCCTTTTACCCGTCACCCGAGATCCAGCGCGATCTGCTCGCCCCCTTCGGGCGGATAGGTG
The DNA here is from genome assembly GCF_059801075.1 of Massilia sp. LXY-5. Classification (NCBI taxonomy): domain Bacteria; kingdom Pseudomonadati; phylum Pseudomonadota; class Betaproteobacteria; order Burkholderiales; family Oxalobacteraceae; genus Massilia; species Massilia sp. LXY-5. The sequence goes on along the minus strand of NZ_JBNNEH010000002.1, from coordinate 165,237 downwards.
ATGCGCGTTCCATCCACCTTTGCAAATGGCGTCAGTGCGGCCGGCTTGCGCTTGCCCGGATTGATGATGTGCTCGACCGGGATCCCGCGCACCAGCAGCGCGTCGGCCACCAGCGAACGGTGGCAGCGCCAGGGTACCGATTCGGCGCACATCAGCACGCAGCGCTTGCTGCGGGCCAGGTCGATCACGGCGTCCACGTTCTTCGCGAATTCCGGGGTCTGCATGTAGTCGGCATAGCCCCGGAACGAGGTATTGCGCCAGCCGCTGTTGGGCGAATCCTTCCGGGGCCGACGCAGCCCGCCCAGGCCCGGCATCTGGCGGTATTCGATACCGGCTTCCTTCAAGGACAGCGGCAGCTGGTCCTGGCCGAACTGCGGGTTGTGGCGCGACTTCGGCACCGTGCGGATGTCGAGCAGGAGGGCGACCTCGTTTTGCCGCAGCAGGTCGATGAATTCCTCGATCGGCCGGTTCGAGTGGCCGATGGTGCAGACGATTTCCGTGTTCACGATACGACTCCCGATGACGAAATCGTATTCTCGCGCGGATGAGACTTGGCCGGCGCCGCGGAGCTCGTCGTAGAATGGGGCGTCGTCCCTAACGGTCCCACAAGAACATGAACATGCTCGCCGCCTTCGACAACCTGCTGATGGACGACCGCCCGCGCATGCTGGCCGGGCTGCGGCGCGGCCTGATCGAATTCCTCTACTTCGGTTTCAAGAACGCGCGTTCCTGCCTGTTCGTGTTCAGCTTCATGGCCATCGTCCTGCTGATGCCGCGCGCCGGGCTGTTCGGCATTCCACGCTACGATCTGCTGCTGCTCGTCGCCCTCGGCATCCAGTTCTGGATGGTGTACGCCAAACTCGAAACCTGGGACGAACTGAAGGCCGTCTGCCTGTTCCACATGGTCGGCTTTGCGCTGGAGGCGTTCAAGGTATCGGGCAGCATCCAGTCCTGGAGCTATCCGGATTTCGCGTACACCAAGCTCTTCGGCGTGCCGCTGTTCGCCGGCTTCATGTACGCCTCGATCGGCAGCTATATCGTGCAGGCCTGGCGCATGTTCGACCTGCGCATTCGCCATCACCCGCCCTACTGGATGGCGGCGACCATTGCCCTGCTCATCTACGCGAACTTCTTCACCCATCATTACATCGGCGACTACCGCTGGTACCTGGCCGCCTGTGCGCTGGGCCTGTATTCGCGCACCGTCGTCATCTACCGCCCGCTCGACCGCGACCGCCAGATGCCGCTGATGCTCGGCTTCGTCCTGATCGGCTTTTTCATCTGGCTGGCCGAAAACATCGGCACCTTCTGGGGCATGTGGCGCTACCCGAACCAGCTCGGCGCCTGGTCGATCGTCCACATCAGCAAATGGAGTTCGTGGTCGCTGCTGGTGATCATGAGCTTCACCATCGTGGCCAGCCTCAAGCACATCAAGAGCAAGATTCACATCGCGGAGGCGTGAGCATGAAAACCGTCAGCAGCAAGGCAGTCCGGATCGCGAAATGGGCGGCGATCGTCGTGATCGTGCTGTTCGTCGTAACCCGCATCATCCGTTTCGTGCTGCAGTAGGCGGCAGAAACAAAGCCCGCGCACTGCGAAGCAGATGCGCGGGCCGATGTGCTGCCGACCTTGCGGCGATACGGCTTACTTCTTCGAGGCGTCCTGCATCTTCTCGCCGGCACGCTCCAGGCCCTGGCCGGCCTTGTTGGTGACATGGGCTGCGCCGGCTTTGGCGTCGGCCGCGGCTTCGCGCGATTCCTGGCGCACTTCGGCACCGGCTTCCTTCATGTTCTGGTTGGCGCGCTCGGCGGCGTTTTCCATCTTGTCGCCGGCACGGTCGGCAGCGGCAGCGGTGTTTTCGGCAGCGCGTTCGGTTGCGTTACCGACAGCGCTGGCGGCTTCGCGGGTATTCGCGGCGGCGGCGGCAGCCGAGTTGTCGATGGCCTTGCCGGCTTCCTGTGCAGGACCGGTCGATGGATCGTGATCGGCTTTCTTGCAACCGGTGGCGGCGACAGCAACGGCGAACATCAGGGCGGTAATGGCGGTCTTGTTCATGGTTTTGCTCCTTATCAATTTGTTGTCATTAGATTACACGTTTCCATAAATACAGGCCGCACGTTACAGTTGTTACAAATACATCATCCATGTTGTGCCGTGCACGGATGCGCTGCGGGCGTGGCATGATGCGCGAATTACATGAACGGAAACGCCGTGGCAGCCACCATCCTCCCCTCCGAAGTCGAATTCATCGCCATCCGCGCCCAGGGTCCCGGCGGCCAGAACGTCAACAAGGTCTCGTGCGCGGTGCATGCGCGCTTCGATATCGGCGCCTCGTCCCTGCCGGCCTGGGTCAAGGAACGCCTGCTGGAGATGCGCGACACCCGCATCACGCGCGAAGGCGTGCTGGTGCTGAAAGCCCAGCAGTCGCGCAGCCTGGAACAGAACAAGGAAGATGCGCTGCAACGCCTGCAGGCGCTGGTCGATGCGGCGGCCGTGGTGCAGACCGTGCGCCGCCCGACGAAACCGACGCGCGGCTCGCAGCGGCGCCGGCTGGACGAGAAAACGCGCAGCGGCCAGGTCAAGGCGCTGCGCGGCAGGGTCAGCGAATGATCACATCTTGCGGCACTGTCTCAATTCGCAGCGCGCCATGAACACCTTGCCGTCGCCGCACTGCAGGCGGTACACCTCGACCGGCCCCGGCTCGGTCACCAGGCCCGCACCCTGCCCGACGCAGGCATGCTGGCGCGCCAGCTGCTCGACCGTGACGGACGAGACGCCGACGCGATAGGGTACGCGCTCGATCGGCACGCCGTTGGCGTCGACCAGCTGCGGCGCCGCCTTGACCGCGACCGCGCTACCCGGCGCAGACGGCGCCTTCGCCCCGAACATCGAACAGCCGCCCAGGACGGTTGCAATCGCCAGCGCCAGCAGTGCTTTCATCGTGTCTCCGAAAGGATCAGAAGCTCAGGGTCTTGACGCCGTCCGCCATGCCCAGCAGGCAGACGTTGGCGCCCTGCTTCGCGAACAGGCCGACCGCGATCACGCCGACGATGCCGTTGATCTCGGTCTCGAGTGCGACCGGATCGGCGATCTGCAGGCCGGCCACGTCGATGATCTCGCCGCCGTTGTCGGTGATGAAGGCTTCATCGCTGCCCGCTTTCGTGCGCAGTCGCGGCTGGCCGCCGAGTGCCGCCAGCTTGCGCATCACGACCGCGCGCGCCATCGGGATCACCTCCACCGGCAGCGGGAACTTGCCCAGCGTGCCGACCAGCTTCGAACCGTCGGCGATGCAGACAAAGCGCTTCGATACCGAGGCCACGATTTTCTCGCGCGTGAGCGCCGCGCCGCCGCCCTTGATCATCGCGCCCTGCTCGGTGATCTCGTCCGCGCCGTCGATGTAGACGGCAATCGACTCGACCTCGTTCAGGTCGAACACGGGAATGCCGTGGCCGCGCAGGCGCGCCGCGGTCGCTTCCGAGGAGGCGACGGTACCCTTGATACGGTCCTTGATCTTCGCCAGTTCGTCGATGAAGAAATTCGCCGTCGAGCCGGTGCCCACGCCGATGATTTCGCCGTCGACCACGTAATCGATGGCGGCGCGTGCCACGGCTTGCTTGAGTTCGTCTTGAGTCATGATGTCTGCAATGGAAAGATGGAATGGCGACATTTTAACGGATCGCCACCGCCATCTCGACGACCTGCGTGACCGGCGCCACATGCATATCCGATTTACCGCATGCATATCCGTTTTGCATTGCCGAGAAGACAAAAATCCCGGAGACTGGATTGATTGCTATTTGACATCTATTCAGACAGGCGGAACGATGAAGATCTTCACCAAAAAGCGCGCGCTGGTGGCTGGCGCCCTGCTCGTGGCGGGTGCGGCGGCCTTTGCGTATGCCAGGCACGGCAGCGAGCCGAAGACGCCGCCGCTGAAATACCGCGCCAGCGCGGTCGATACCGGCAGCATCACGCATACGGTCACGGCCACCGGCACCATCAATCCGGTGGCGCTGGTAAATGTCGGCTCGCAGGTTTCAGGCACCGTTGTCGAGCTCAATGCCGACTTCAACGACCGCGTGAGGAAGGGGCAGGTGCTGCTGAAACTCGATCCGACCATCTTCAATGCCCAGGTCGGCCAGGCACGTGCCAGCGTCGCCTCCGCGCAGGCCAACCTGCGCCTGGCCCTGGCCAGCTTCGAGCGCAACAAGCAGCTGGTGGCGCAGAATTTCGTGTCCAGCCTGGCGCTCGACCAGTCGCGCCGCGAGCTGGACGTGGCGCGCGCGAACCAGCAGCTGGCCGAGGCCCAGCTGGCGCGGGCGCTCGCGGACCTGAACAACAGCGTGATCCGCAGCCCGATCGACGGCGTCATCATCAAGCGCACGATCGACCTCGGGCAGACCGTGGCGGCCTCGTTCAACACGCCGAACCTGTTCCAGATCGCGAAGGACCTGACCAAGATGCAGATCGATACCAGCGTGTCGGAAGCCGACGTCGGCGCCCTGAAGGACGGCCTGCCGGCGCGCTTCGTGGTCGACGCCTACCCGAGCCGCGAGTTCAACGCCACCATGCGCCAGTTCCGCCTGGCGCCGAACGTGGTGCAGAACGTCGTCACCTATAACGTCGTGCTCGACGTCGACAACAATGACGAGCTGCTGAAACCCGGCATGACGGCGCAGGTGCGCCTGGTTGTCGACAACCGGCCAAAGGCCCTGCGCATCCCGACCGCGGCCCTGCGCTTCCGGCTGTCGGAAGAGGACCAGGAAAAGGAGCGCAAGGCGCTGGCCGCGGAGAAGGCGAACGGCGCCGCGAAGGAACCCGCGAACGCCGCGCCGCTCGACGACGACTTGGCCCTGCAGAACACGGGCGAAACGGCGCGCATGTTCAAGGTGTATAAACTCGATGCGAAGAACCAGCCGCATCCCGTGGACATCCGCATCGGCCTGTCCAACTTCCGCTATACGGAAGTCGTCAGCGGCGACCTGAAGGCGGGCGAGCGCGTGGTCACCCGTTCGGTCACGCCGGCCCAGGACATGTGATGACGGCCGCATCCTCCGACACCCTGATCGACATCCGCTCGGTTACCAAAGCCTATGTTTCCGGGAGCGTCGAGACGCCGGTGCTGTTCGGCGTCGACCTGCGCGTGGAGCGCGGCGATTTCATCGCGGTGATGGGCCAGTCGGGTTCCGGCAAATCGACCCTGATGAACATCCTCGGCTGCCTCGACCAGGCCAGCGGCGGCGATTACCTGCTCGACGGCCTCGATACGCGCGCCCTCTCGCGCCCGCAGCTGGCCGAGATCCGCAACCGCACCATCGGCTTCGTGTTCCAGAGCTTTAATCTCATCAAGCGCATGAGCGTGCTCGAGAACGTGGCGCTGCCGCTGATCTATGCGGGCGTGGCGCGCGGGCGGGCGCTGGCGAAGGCGAAGCAGGAACTCGAGCGCGTGGGACTGGGAGAACTCGGCAAGCGCACGCCGAACCAGCTCTCGGGAGGACAGCAGCAGCGCGTGGCGATCGCGCGCGCGCTGGTCGGCGACCCGCCCCTGATCCTGGCCGACGAACCGACCGGCAACCTCGACACCCAAACCAGCGACGACATCATGCGCGGCCTGCAAACGCTGAACACGCAGCGCGGCATCACCATCGTGCTGGTCACGCACGAACCGGACATCGCGGCCTGGAGCCGGCGCCTGGTGCGCCTGAAGGATGGGCGCGTGCTGTACGACGGCCCCGCCGCCGAGGGCCTGCGCCAGCTCGCAGCCAGCCACGAGCAGCTGCTTTCCGGGAGCCCGGCATGAAGCTGCTCCAGGTGATGGTCGAGGCCTTCCGCTCGATGGCGGCGAACCGCCTGCGCACCGCGCTGACGATGCTCGGCATCGTGATCGGCATCGCCTCGGTGGTGCTGATGCTGGCGCTGGGCGACACCATGCAGCGCTTCGTGAAGAAGGAAATGGAGGCGCTCGGCACCAACATGGTCTATGTATTCCCGGGCGGCGACCGCACCGAGGCACAGCGCATGCGCAGCGGCGCGGCGCCCTCGCTCACCCTGCTCGACGCGCAGGCGCTGGACCGCCTGCCCAGCCTGGCGGGCGCGGCGCCGGCGCTGCAGGGCAGCTTCAAGCTGGCGGCCGGGAACGAAACCTCGGGCAGCCTGGTGCACGGCGTGACGCCGGCCATGTTCAAGATCCGCAACTGGAAGGTCGAACAGGGCAGCATGTTTACCGACGACGATGTGCGCGCCGCCGCGCGCATGGTCGTCATCGGCCAGAAGGTCGCGGACCAGTTCTTCTACCGCCAGGACCCGCTCGGGCGCTACCTGCGCATCGAGAACGTCGCGTTCCAGGTGATCGGCGTGCTGCAGGGAGAAGGACGCCAGATCGACGGCGGCGACCTGTCGGAAATGGTGCTGGTGCCGATCACGGCGGCACGCGCCTACATGGTGCGCGGCCCCTTCCCCGACAACGTGCACTACATCGCGGCCCAGGGCAAGAGCGAAGGCGTGCTGGCCGATGCGGTCGAGGACATGAAGGAAACCCTGCGCGACCGCCACCGCATCAAGCTCGACGACCCGGACGACTTCCGCCTGCAGAACATGGCCAGTTTTGCCGCCACCGGCGCCAAGATCACCACCGGCATCGCCGCCCTGCTGGGCGTGATCGGCGGCATCTCCCTGGTGGTCGGCGGCATCGGCATCATGAACATCATGCTGGTCTCGGTGACGGAACGCACGCGCGAGATCGGCATCCGCATGGCGATCGGCGCCAAGCCGCGCGACATCCTGCTGCAGTTCCTGGTCGAGGCGGTGGTGATCTGCCTGGCCGGCGCCGCAGTCGGGATTGCGATCGCGGCGACCGGGGCGGCGGTGATCACGAAGCTGGCCGAGTTCGACGTGAAGGTGGGATTGAGCGCCGTGATCGTGGCCTGTGCGTTCGCGACGGCCGTGGGAGTGTTCTTCGGGTTTTATCCGGCACGAAGGGCGTCGCGCTTGCTGCCGGTGGATTGCCTGCGGCACGAGTAAGAGGCCGGGAAAGGACGGATGCATGAGGTGCGCGATGAATACGGCGGCGCTGGCAACCCTGGTCTGGCTCGGCGGACCGGCGACGGCGGCCGACTGGACGCTCAGGCTGGATGGCATCGGGCCGCTGCGAATCGGCATGCGTTTCGATGAAGCGAATGCCGCCGTGGGCAGCCGGCTCGCGGCAAGCGACCCGTCGCTGCAGGCTTCGCCAGGATGCGACGAGATCCCCCTTCCCATGCATCCCGGCGTCAGCCTGATGTTCATCGACGGGGTGCTCAAGCGCGTCGACGTATTTGCGGCAGGAACGAGGACGGCGAACGAGATCGCGGTCGGCGATCCTGTCGCCCGCGTCCACGCCATCTACCCGCGTGCCAGGCGCGAAGATCATTTCTACAATAGCGCTGAGCAGTACCTGACGGTCGACTCGGCCGACAGCCGCTATTCGCTCCGCTTCGAAACCGAGGGCGGCAAGATTGCGCATTTTTACGCCGGCGCCAGAGAACAAGTGCGCTATGTGGAAGGGTGCCTGTGAAAGAGCGCACCTAATTGATTCCAATAACAGATGCTTGCCTTCCGATAAGATTCATATCCCTGTTTTAAATATGTGATTCGTTTTAAATGGGGATTTAACTAATTTTCCAATGGGAATAAATATTCAAATAGTGAATGACTATTTATATTATTTTAACAGTATGCATAATTCATAATTTACCCCTGTATTTACACTAGAATTCATTCAGGCTCACTCTCGAGCCCGTCTGTAAAATATAGGGGATAATAATGAAAACCACACGAAAGCTGTCTCGTCTTTTCCAGTCTGCAATTCTAGTGGGAGCCTGTATTGCCACATACAATACAGCGCTTGCCCAAGGGAAAAACGGCACGACCCTGGCGGCCTACAAAACGATTGATATCTGCGCGGTGTCTGACGGCAACTGGCGTTATTCGGGGCTGATCACACTCTGGAACGAGGGCGCTGTGGATACCGTGGGCCTCGCCATCACGGACCAGATCCAGTACAAGACCGGAACCGACTGGGTCGGCGGTCCATATGTCAATCTAACCGTTCCAAGCTTCATCCCTGCCGCCACCACTGATGGCACCGCGACCGTCATCTCATATTCGGTTGACAACCTGCCTCTTCCGGGCACCATCCGGAACGTAGCCTCCATCACCATCATGAACCATTCCGGTGCGCTCGGCATACCCAAGGGACCGGAACCGAAAGCCACCTTCCTGGGCGAGGTGAAGCCTTGCGACTCCGTGGACACGGGCGGCTGCAGCTATACCCAGGGATACTGGGGAAGCAAGCCGAACGTTGTCTGGCCTTCTCCGTACGATCGCAGCGCGATGTTCTATTTGAGCGGAAAAACCTGGCAGGGAGTCATGGACAGCCCGGTAAAAAGCGCGCCGGGATATTATCAACTGGCGCAACAATATATTGCCGCGGTATTGAATGTCGCGAATAACGCATCTGCGCCACAAGGCGTCACATCCACCATCTCGTCCGCGGCGGCCTGGCTGACCGTTACCAGTCCCGCCGCTTGCAGTACCAAAGGAAGCTGCGGCATGCAAAAGGACTGGGCCGCCACACTGGCGCAATACAACGAAGGCAGTTACCCAGGCGGCCCTAAACACTGTGAGTAAGCTTTGCTTTCATACGCATCGCATGTTTAGCTAATTGGGCCTGGCGCCACACCCCGGTAGCAGGCGACTCTTTGCCAGGCAGAAGCGCGCGCGATAGTGGGTCGGTGTCGCCGCGCTTTTGCCGGGACGGGTTTCGATGTGTACGGTATAAGCAACCGCGCCTTCCAGCGTGGCCGCGGGCGTCTGCGGCAGTGCCGGCACCCGTCCGCCATACGGGATACACATGCTGAAACTGACGGGAAAGGTCCGCTCGCGCGGCATTGCCATCTGCCACAGGATGCGCCCCCCTGCGCTCACCCTGATAGCATGGAAGTCAGGTGTGCCGCCGCGTTCTTCCTCGCGTTCCGAGATCGTGAAGCACGGTAGCCCATTGGCATCCATCCGCACCTGTGCTTCGCCGACACGGCGCGTTGCCTGCGCGGGGAGCAGGAGCAGGCCGGCAAGGCACAGGGTCAGAGTTCGCTTCATCACGGGTTCGGAATGCAGGAGGGGTGGGCAGGAATAAGCCTAATTTGTTGCCGTAGCGCAGTATTGATGAGGATCAAACCTGGGAGGCCGGGCGGGCGAATGCGGCCGGCTCGACAAGGCTGTGCAAGGGATCGACAGCTGTTTGAACGTGTGGGCGGCGTTTCAGGCAGCCTGATCGCGCGCGGTCAGTTAGAGCCGCCCACCCTACGAAACGCGGCGACGCAGCGGCAGGTAAGCCAGGCGCCGGGCGAGACCGCGATGCAGGTTGGTGCGGCTGGCGGGGTCGGCCAGGAAATGCGAGAGGACCTGTTCGTACAGCGCCAGCTGTCCGGCATAGCGCCGCTGGCGCATCGCCTCCGGACGCTGCAGGAATTTCAGCACGAAGTAATCGGCCAGCAGGTCGCCCTGCGCTTCCATGTTGTAGTCGGCCAGCGTGGCGTCTTCATGCAGATCGTAGTGGTAAGGCAGCGCAATGCGCACCGCCCCGCGCAGGCGTACGGGGTAGCCCAGCTGGTGCTGCCAGACGTGCACCATCTCGTGCATGAACCAATGCTGGCCGGTGAGGCTGGCCTGCGCGTAGTCGTCGAGGAAGCAGGAATGGTGGAAGTACATGCTGCCGTTCGGCGTCATCGCGCAGTTCTTCGGCTGGAAGGGCATGTAGCGCCGGCCGTGGATGCGCACGCGCTCGTAGTCGACGGCATCGCGGAACAGCAGCGAGGCCATGGCGATTTCGCCTGCGGTGAGGGGACGCCACCGCTCTGAACGCGGGCGACGAAACGGTAGGGCATCCATTGCTTGCTTTTGTGAGATTGAGAAGCATGGCAATCTTAAAGCAGATCGCTCGAATGCCGTTTTAACACAGCTTCCTGGACACCAATGCCTCACAGTCGTCTGCCATTGGCGTCTGCCTGAAGCAATGCGCTCACAGGGCCGGTGCGCGAAGGTCGTGGCTGAAGCGCGCCGACAGCACGCGCAGGACTTTGTCGATGTCGACCGGCTTGGTAAGGTGGAGGTCGAAACCCGCCTCGAGGCTGCGCGCCTGATCGGCCTCGCTGCCCCAGCCGGTAAGCGCCACCAGCACGCGTGCCTGGGCGCCCGGCAAGGCCCGTAACAGCGATGCAGTCTCGTAGCCATTCATGCCCGGCATGCCGATGTCGAGGAACACCACCGCAGGGTCATGCCGCTTCACCATCTCTACCGCTGTCTGCCCGTCGTACGCGAGGAGTACCGCGTGGCCGCTCGTTTCCAGCACCATGGCCATGGTCTCGGCCGCGTCGCGGTTATCGTCGACGACCAGCACCCTGTAGCGCTCGATGGCGCCGGGACTCGCCGGCGGCGCGGCCCCGACCGGCTCCGGCGCGTCCGCACGCGGCAGCCAGATGCGGAACAGGCTGCCGGCGCCCGGGCCGGCGCTCTCGGCGACGACGCGGCCGCCGTGCATTTCGACCAGGCCCTTGACGACGCTCAGGCCGATGCCCAGCCCACCCTGTGCATGGCCCAGGTGCTGCTGCACCTGCGCAAACCGGTCGAACACGTGCTCGATCATATCGGGCGGGATGCCGATGCCGGTGTCGGCCACCTCGATGACCAGCATGCCCGGCTGGTCAGCCTCGCCTCCGCGCAGCGCCACGCAGCCTCCGCGCGGCGTGTACTTCGCCGCGTTGTTCAGCAGGTTGCCCACCACCTGGACCAGCCGGGTCGAGTCCCCCATGACCCATAGTGCAGGATCCACACCTTGCCAGATGACCCGATGGCCCTGCGCGTCGAGCAGAGCCTGCACGCCCTCCAGCGCTTGTTCGAGCACGGACTGCAGTGAAAGCGGATCCTGCCGCAACAGGATCTTGCCCTGCCGGATGCGCGCGATGTCGAGCAGGTCGTCGACCAGGTGCACCATGTGATCGAACTGGCGTTGCATGATGCCCAGCACCTGGTCCGCCTGGCTCGGCAGGCCGCCTTTGATATGCTGCAGCAAGTGCAGCCCGGTGCGCAGAGGTGCGAGCGGATTGCGCAACTCATGTGCGAGCGTGGCCAGGAATTCGTCCTTCTGGCGATCGGCTAGCTTGAGCGCCTCGCGCGTGCGTACGTAGTGGGTAATGTCGACACAAGCGCCGGTCATTGTCCGCGCGCGGCCAGTCGGGTCAAGGAAGGTCCGGCCACGATCGTACAGCCAGTGCACCGACCCATCCGGGTACACCACCCGGAGCTCCATCTCGAAATCGTCACCGTGATCGCGGCAGCGCTCGCACCGGCGGATCACCTCGGCGCGGTCGTCCGGGTGAACCAGCGCGATGAATTGGTCGAGGCTACGCACCGCCTCGCCGGGGCGCAGGCCGAACAGGCGGTCGAGCGCGCCATCCCAGGTGAGCCGGTTGTCCTGGATGTCCCAGTGGAAGGTGCCGGTGCGGCTGGCTTCCAGGGCCATCTCCATCGCCAGTTCGGTGGTCTTGCGGCTCGTGATGTCCATCGCCGTGCCGTTGGCGCGCACGCAGCGGCCGGCGGCGTCGAATAGTCCGCGTCCCTTGGCCGCAATCCAGCGTACCCGGCCGTCGTCGCGTCCCACCGCGCGGTACTCGACGTTGTAAAGCGCGCGCCGCTGCGGATCGCAGGCCGCCGCAAATGCGCCGGCCACTGTCGCCCGGTCGTCCGGATGCAGGCCCGCGTAGAAGTCGTCCAGCGACAGCGCTTCATCGGTCGTGATGCCGAACATGCTACGCAGCCCCGGCTGCCAGATCAGGCTGCCCTCGGGCACGTTCACATCCCAGAACGCGATTTCGGAAGCGTCCGTGGCCAGGCGCAGGCGTTCTTCGCTCTCGGCAAGGGCCTGCTGCGCTGCGCTCGCGGTGCGTGCATTGTCGGCGAGCATTACCGTCGAGGTGGTTTCGATCGCCGCGCAGAAGATGCCCGCGACCTGCCCGTCGTCATCCAGCAAGGGGGTGTAGGTGAAGCTGAAATAGTGCGGTCCGGGCGTCTCGCGGCTGGCCAGCCTGAACGGCCTGTTCTCGAATGACAGCGACTCGCCGCGCATGACGGCCTCGTTCAACAAACGTAGTTCGTCCCAGATCTCGCTCCAGACCTCGGCCATCGAATGGCCGAGCGCAGCGGGATGCTTGTCGCCGAGGATCGGGATGTAGCCGTCGTTGTAGAGCGAGATGTGGCCTGGCCCCCAGGCGATGAACATGGGCTGCTGCGCACGCAGCATCAGGCTCACGGCTGTCTTCAAGGACAGAGGCCATGATTCGCGTCGACCAAGCGGCGTTGTCGACCAGTCGTGGCTACGGATCAGTGCGCCCATAGCGCCGCCGCCGCGGAAGTGCGGCTGGTCATGGGGTTCGATCATTGGCAGGCTCGATATGTTGGCGGCGCAGGCGCGATTTGCACAAGTTGGTTGGGTTACGTCTGAATCTTCGGGACAAATGATAACACTCGACCCGGTCGCTCCCTGACTGCGGGACAGTGTAGCCGAGTAGTTGCCCGGTTCCAGTGGCCAGCGAACTAAAGAATGGCCACTACGGAAACCCACATCTCGAACCGCTGCACCGGTCACAACGATATGCTACTCCGGCCGATCCAGTCGCAACAACACTGCCGCCATCATCCTGGCAATATCCTTCCTTACCACGTTCGTTCCGATTATCCCCGGCACATCGAACTTCGGCACGATGGTCGCGTTGTATGCCACCCTGGTGCCGGTGGCGCCGGCCAAAGGACTCAGCTCCCAGCTGGCGCGGTAGACTTTCATGTCGCCGTCGACCAGACTGATGTCGATGCGATCCGGCGCCCGTTCATGCACCTGCACCACCAGGCGGATGGTCCGGCTGAAAAACAGAAAGCGGGCGGTGCCCAGCTGTTCGACAATGAGGCTGTCGCCATCGCGGGACACGACGCGCGCGCTTTTCAGATTGGGCAGGTAATCGGCAAAATGGTTGTAATCGGTGAGGACACGCCAGACAGCGGCCGGCGCGGCCGCCACCGTGCCGCTCGAAGCGATCTGGTAGACCTTGTTCCCTTCGGCGGCGTCGACGCGCTCCACGTTCAGTTCGAACCTGGGCGCGCCAGGCTGCGCTGCCACCGGGGCGGCGCTCCAGGCCCACAGGGCGCACCCGAGCAGGAGCATGTTTGCAATGCGATGTAGCATGCGCCGAGCGTAACATGTGGATGGGCTTGCGTCACACGATTGCAGCGCGCTGCGTTGGCGAATGGCCTTCAGCGCCGTGCGACGACCTGGTAGCGCACCTCGAGCTCGTCCTGTACCGACAGCAGTCCGCCCCCTACCGAAAACGGCGTGATGCCGAAATCCGTTTGCTTCAGGCGCGCCGTTCCGCTCGCGACGACCTGGGCCGGGTCGACCTGGACCGTGGCCGGCAGCGCCAGCCAGCGCGTGACGCCGTGCAGCGTGACGGCGACGCGTAGCCGGCCGTCGGCCTGCTGCTGCGCATGCAGCGTCACCAGCGGATAGCGCTGCGCCTCGAGCACCGGACCGAGCATGTTGGTGCGCGTGCCCTCGACCGCCGGTGCCGAGGGTTGCTTGTCGATGCCCGCGTCGCGCAGCAGTTGCGGCTCGTCGACGCTCATCTCGTCGAGACGGAAAGAAAGGTCGGCGCTGCCCGCGCCAGGTGCGACCTGGCCCGCCAGCGTGCGGCTGGCCACCACGTGGTCGTGTCCGAGCCGCGCCATCAGGCCTGCGCGGCGTACCGTGACGGCCACCAGCGAGGCACGCGGATCGACTGCGTAGACGGCGGCACCACCGGAAGCCGCCCCGGCGCGGTAGGGGCTCGAATCGGTTCCCGGGCCCGGCGCCGGCGGCGCCAGCTGCTGCCCGCAGGAGACCAGCAGCAGCAACGGGAGGAGGCGCAGCATGGCGACCGGCCCGGGTGCCATGATGCGCTTCATGCGGGCTTACTTGCGCAGGGCCGCTGCGGCTTTCGCCAGCTCGGTGATGCGGTTCCAGTCACCGGCCATGATCGCATCCTTCGGGGTCAGCCACGAACCGCCGACGCAGGCCACGTTTTTACACGCGAGGAAGGCGGGCGCGGTATCGATCGAGATGCCGCCGGTCGGGCAGAAGGTCACGTCCGACAGCGGACCGGCGATCGCGTTGAGCATGCCGACGCCGCCCGCCGGCACCGCCGGGAACAGCTTCAGTTCACGGAAACCGGCTTCGCGCGCCGCCATCACTTCCGACGGCGTCATCACGCCCGGCAGCAGCGGCAGGCCGCTCTTTTTCGCCGCTTCGATGAGGGCGGGCGTCAGGCCCGGCGAGACGCCGAACACGGCGCCGGCGTCGCGCGCGGCGGCGAATTCCTCGCCTTGCGTCAGGGTGCCGACGCCGACGATGGCGCCTTCAACCTGCGCCATGTCGCGAATGGCCTGCAGGCCGTGGGCGGTGCGCAGGGTCACTTCCAGCACGCGGATGCCGCCTGCCACCAGGGCTTTTGCCAGCGGCACGGCGTGGGATGGATCGTCGATGGCGATCACGGGGATCACGCTCGCCGAGCGCATGATGTCGAGTACGGTCATGGTCATGGTCATGCTCACTTCGGGGTTTTGAACAGGAAGTCTTCGTCGGAGCCGGGCATGATTTCGCCGCTGTCGGCGCCTTCATGCAACGGTACGGTGGTGTGGCGTGGCGAAGGCAGCGGGAAGGTCGCCGCGCCCTCTTCCGCCACGCTGCTGTGATGGCGGAACATGCCGAACAGGTCGCGGCCCATGCCGATGTGGCTGGCGGAGATGTCGGCCGTGACCTGCTTGCGCTGCTCCCAGACCTCGGCCGGGACCAATGCTTCCAGGGTGCCGGTGGCGGCGCAGACGCGGATGATGTCGCCGTCGCGCACCTTGCCGAGCGGACCGCCGGACAGGATCTCCGGCGACACGTGGATCGCCGCCGGCACCTTGCCCGACGCGCCCGACATGCGGCCGTCGGTGACCATCGCCACGCGGTGGCCGGCGTCCTGCAGGTTCGACAGCGCAGGCGTGAGCGCATGCAGTTCCGGCATGCCGTTCGCGCGCGGACCCTGGAAGCGGATCACGGCGACGAAGTCGCGGTTCAGGTGCCCCGCTTTATACGCATGCATGAAGTCTTCCTGCGAATTGAAGGTCAGTGCAGGCGCTTCCACGGTCTGGTGTTCCATCTTGACGGCCGAGACCTTCATCACGGCGCGGCCGAGGTTACCCTTGACCAGCACCATGCCGCCGTTGCTGCTGAACGGGTTCGAGGCCGGACGCAGCACGTCTTCGTCGCCGCTCTGCGCGGGCACGTCGCGGAACACGGCGTTGCCGGCTTCGTCCAGGAAGGGTTCCTTGCAATGCTTGCGCAGGCCGTGGCCGAGGATGGTGTTGACGTCTTCGTGCGCCAGGCCCGCATCCAGCAGTTCGCGGATCACGAAACCAGGGCCGCCTGCGGCCTGGAAGTGGTTCACGTCGGCGTCGCCGTTCGGGTAGATGCGGGTCAGCAGCGGCACCACTTTCGACAGTTCGTCGAAGTCGTTCCAGTCGATGACGATGCCGGCGGCGCGCGCGATGGCAACCAGGTGCATCGTGTGGTTGGTCGAGCCGCCGGTCGCGTGCAGCGCGGCGATGGCGTTGACGATGCTTTTTTCGTCGACGACGTGCCCGACCGGCATGTAATGGCCACCCTGCTGGGAAATCGCCACCGCCTGCTGCGAGGAGGCGCGCGTCAGCGCGTCGCGCAGCGGCGTGCCCGGCGTGATGAAGGCCGAACCCGGCAGGTGCAGGCCCATCATCTCCATCAGCATCTGGTTGCTGTTGGCGGTGCCGTAGAAGGTGCAGGTGCCGGCGCTGTGATAGGACTGCGATTCGCACTCGAGCAGCTCGTCGCGCGTGGCCTTGCCCTGCGCGTAGAGCTGGCGCACGCGCGCCTTCTCTTTATTCGACAGGCCGGTGGTCATCGGGCCGCCCGGCACGAACACGGCCGGGATATGGCCGAAGTGCAGCGCGCCGATGAGCAGGCCCGGGACGATCTTGTCGCAGATGCCGAGGTAGAGGGCGGCGTCGAACATGTTGTGCGAGAGCGCGACCGCGGTCGACATGGCGATGGTGTCGCGCGAGAACAGGGACAGTTCCATGCCCGGCTGGCCTTGCGTGACGCCGTCGCACATGGCCGGCACGCCGCCCGCGAACTGGGCCACGGCGCCGATGTCGCGCACGGCGTCCTTGATAATCTTGGGGAAGTATTCGAACGGGTGGTGCGCCGACAGCATGTCGTTGTACGAGGAGACGATCGCCACCGATGGCTTCTTCTGCTCGCGCAGTTTCAGTTTGTCGTTCTCGGGGAAGGCGGCGAAACCGTGGGCCAGGTTGGTGCAGGCGAGCGCGCTGCGCTGTACGCCGCCAATCCGCGCCGCCTCGAGGTGCGCCAGATAGGCCGCGCGCGAGACGCGGCTGCGCTCGATGATCCGGTTCGTTACCTTTTCAACTACGGGGTGCAGCGCCATAATCGTTCCTTCGAAATTGGATTCTGAAATTTTACTACGAAATGGGAATGGGATTGTGGCAAAGGCTCGCTTTTCGACTTGCCGCCGTGCGTAACGCGTGGGCTCGGGGAGCCCACCCTACGGTGCGCAACCTCCCGGGAAACAAAATTATCTTGTTGGCCGCTGTGTAACGTAGGGTGGGCTCCCGAGCCCACGCGTCAACACCGCCCGGTCAATGGCAATGCTATCAACACCGACAGCGTCCGCACGCCTCGACGTGTAGTGAATTTACTTCCCATTCCTGTATCATTCGATAATCTGTTCAAAACAACATCGCCCGCTCAACATGACCGCCATTCCACTGACCAGCACGCCCAGCTTCCAGGCCCTCGAAACCCACGCCGTCGAGGCCGAAGACTGGGAGATGCGGCATCTGTTCGCGGCCGATCTGCAGCGCTTCGAGCGCATGTCGATCGAGGCCGCCGGCCTGTTCCTAGACTATTCAAAAAACCGCCTTGACGGGCGCACGCTTGAACTGCTCGCAAGCCTTGCGCGCGAGCGCGGCGTCGAGGCGCGCCGCGACGCGATGTTCGCCGGCGAGAAGATCAACAACACCGAGAACCGCGCCGTCCTGCACACCGCCCTGCGCGCGCCGCGCGATGCGCAACTGAGCGTCGACGGCCAGGACGTCAGCGCCGACGTGCACGCCGTGCTGGCGCGCATCAAGACCTTCACCGATGCCGTGCGCAGCGGCGACTGGCTCGGCCACACGGGCAAGCCGATCACCGACATCATCAACATCGGCATCGGCGGCTCCGACCTCGGCCCGAAGATGGTCTGCCTGGCGCTGCGCCAGTACAGCCATCCGAGCCTGACCATGCACTTCGTCTCCAACGTCGACGGCCACGACATGGACGCGGCGCTCGAGAAAGTGAACCCGGAAACCACGCTCTTCATCATCGCCTCGAAAACGTTTACGACGGCCGAGACCATGATGAATGCGCAGACCGCGCGCATGTGGTTCCTGGCCCATGCGCAGGAAGAGGCGCTTGCGAAACACTTCGTCGCGGTCTCGACCAACGTGGAAGCCATTAAAAAATTCGGCATCGACCCGGCCAACATGTTCCCGTTCTGGGACTGGGTGGGCGGCCGCTATTCGGTGTGGTCGGCGATCGGCCTGCCGGTGGCGCTCGCCGTCGGCTTCGGTTATTTCTCGGACTTCCTGGCCGGCGCCCATGCGATGGACCAGCATTTCCGGACCGCGGCAGTGGAAGAAAACATGCCGATGCTGCTGGCCCTGGTCGGCTTCTGGAACCGCCAGTTCCTCGGCTGTACCTCGGTCTCGATCGCGCCCTACCACCAGGACCTGAACCGCTTCCCGGCCTACCTGCAGCAGCTCGACATGGAGAGCAACGGCAAGCGCGTGACGCGCGAGGGCGAGCCGGTCGATACCCCGACCTGTCCCGCCATCTGGGGCGAGCCGGGCACCAACGGCCAGCACGCCTATTTCCAGCTGCTGCACCAGGGCACGGACGTGACGCCGATCGATTTCATCGCCGCCCTCCGTCCGGCGCACGAGCTGCAGAACCACCACACCGCCCTGCTGGCGAACTGTTTCGCCCAGTCGGAAGCCTTCATGAAGGGCAAGACGATCGACGAAGTGCGCCTGGACCTGCAGGGACAAGGCCTGTCGCTGGGCGAGATCGAGCGCCTGGCGCCCCATAAGACCTTCCCCGGCAACCGGCCGAGCAACACGATCCTGATGGAATACCTGACGCCGGCCACGCTGGGCGCCCTGATCGCGCTCTACGAACATAAAACCTTCGTGCAGGGCGTACTGTGGGACCTGAACAGCTTCGACCAGTGGGGCGTCGAACTGGGCAAGGTGCTGGCCAAACAGGTCGAGGCAGAGCTCAAGGGCGAGCCGCGTCCGGAACAGCACGACAGCTCCACCAATGGCCTGATCGCCCGCGCCAAGGCCGCGGTTTGAGCACGAACGTGAGTGACACCATGAAAACCGTGAAAATCGACGTCATCCACGACGAAGCGATGCAGGTGGGCGAGTGCCCATTCTGGCACGACGTGGAATCGGCCCTGTACTGGGTCGACATCAATGGCATGACCGTGAACCGGGTGCACCCGGCGAGCGGCAAGTTCTCGTCCTGGACGATGGCCTCCGAACCCTCGGCGATTGCCGCCGACGGCGACAACAACCTGGTCGTCGCCACGCGCCTGGGCTTCGTGCGCCTGAACACGACCAGCGGCGAGATGACCGACATTTGCCCTGCCCCCTACGACACGGCAATCACGCGCTTCAACGACGGCCGCGTGGATCCTGCCGGGCGCTTCTGGGTCGGCACCATGTACGAACCGCGCGACAAGCCGGCCGCCGACATGTACGTGCTCGAGCGCGATAGGCTGCGCCTGGCCTGGTCGGGCAACATGACCAATTCGAACGGCCTGGCCTGGACGCCGGACGGGCGCACCATGTTCCATGCCGATACCACCAGCCACCGCATCGACGTCTACGATTTCGATGCCGCGACAGGAGAGGTGGCGAACGGGCGCAATCTCGTGACCTTCTCGACCGACAAGACCTCGCCGGACTATGGCGGGCGTCCGGACGGCGCCGCGGTCGATGCCGAGGGCAATTACTGGGTCGCGATGTTCGAGGGCGGGCGCTTGCTGAAGCTCTCGCCGACGGGCGAACTGCTGCGCGAGATCGAGCTGCCGCTGCGCTGCCCGACGGCCGTCGCCTTTGGCGGGGCCGACCTGCATACCCTGTACGTGACCAGCGCCAGCCATGGCCGCTCCGCCGCCGAGCTGGAACAGTATCCGCTGACGGGCAAGGTGCTGTGCATGCGCATGGATGTGGCCGGGCAGGTGCAGGCCGAATACAAGCGCTGATCGTTTCACATGGTGGGCGGCTCCACCCGCCGGCTTGCGCTTACGCGGCCTCGACGCCGCCCACGCGTTCAACCGGCCGAAAACTGTCGCGGTATTCATCCGTGCGTCGAACGCGTGGGCGGCGCAAATCTCTTCGCTGATCAGGCGGCATGGTGGAGCCGCCCACCCTACGCGAACGCGCCGTTCGCCACGCTTGTGGCACCATAAACCGCATTCACGTAGTAGAGTTTCTTGCCAAGAGCATATTCATGTAGTAAATTTACATGCACTGCCCTTCTCACTATCTGCGACTGACCACACTATGGCAATTTCCGATTTCGACCTCGTCCTCTTTGGTGGCAGCGGCGACCTTGCAATGCGCAAGCTGCTGCCTGCAATGTATGCACGCGATGTCGCCAGCGACCTGCCCGCCAGCGCACGCATCATCTGCGTGGGCCGCGACAAGATGCCGCAGGACGAATTCCTGAACTTCGTCGACAGCCACTCGAAGCAGCACATCAAGGACCAGGACAGCGTCGACGAGAACAAGTGGCAGCACTTCCTCGAGCGCATCACGTATATCGACCTGGACGCCACCGACGCCGATACCTTCGGCCCGCTGGTCGAAGTCCTCCGCAAGGACGACGCGATCACGCGCGTCTACTACCTGGCCACCCCGCCCCACCTGTTCGCCCAGATCTGCGACAACCTGGCCGCCACCGGCCTGGCGACCCCAAGCTCGCGCGTGGTGCTGGAAAAGCCGCTCGGGCGCGACCTGGAATCCGCCAAGCAGATCAACCTTGATGTGGGCAAGGTCTTCGCCGAATCGCAGATCTACCGGATCGACCACTACCTCGGCAAGGAGACCGTACAGAACCTGCTGGCGCTGCGCTTCGGGAACGTCCTGTTCGAGCCATTGTGGCGCCGCGAATGGATCTCCGACGTGCAGATCACGATCGCCGAGAAGATCGGCGTGGGCAACCGCCTCGGCTACTACGACAACTCGGGCGCCCTGCGCGACATGCTGCAGAACCACCTGCTGCAACTGCTGTGCATCGTCGCGATGGAGCCGCCGACCTCGATTTCTCCGGACGCCGTGCGCGACGCCAAGCTGCAGGTGCTGCGTTCGCTGAAACGCTTCACGCCGACCACGCTGGCGCAAAACATCGTGCGCGGCCAGTACCGCGGCGGTTTCGTGGACGGCAAGGCCGTGCCGAGCTACCGCGACGAGCCGGACGCGCCGAAGCAGTCGAAAACCGAGACCTTCGTCGCCATGAAGGCCGAGATCGACACCTGGCGCTGGGCCGGCGTGCCCTTCTACCTGCGCACCGGCAAACGCATGGCCGACCGCCTGGCCGAGATCGTCGTGCGCTTCAAGCAGATCCCGCATTCGATTTTCAATCAGCCGACGTCGAGCTTCCAGCCGAACAGCCTGGTGATCCGCCTGCAGCCGGACGAGGGTTTGTCGCTGAACCTGATGGCGAAGACCCCGGGCGACAGCATGCGCCTCAAACAGGCGGAACTCGAACTCGATTTCCGCGAGCAGTTCAAGGCGCCGCGCATGGAAGCCTACGAGCGCCTGCTGCTCGACGTCCTGCGCGGCCAGCTGACCCTGTTCATGCGCGGCGACGAGCTGGAAGCGGCCTGGGAATGGGTCGAACCCATCCTCGACCACTGGGAGCAGGACGACACCGCGCCCGTGCCGTATGCCTCCGGCACCTGGGGCCCTGCCGCATCCTCCGCTCTGATCGGCCGCGACGGCCTGCAGTGGCGCGAAGAAGCGCTGCCCGAGGACTGACCCGATGCTGCTCGACTCGATCCGCACCCAGCTCGATTCGCTCTCGAAGTCCGAGAGAAAAGTCGCGCTGGCCGTGCTGGAAGCGCCCGCCGCCACCGTCAGCCAGAACATCACGGCGCTGGCGAAAAGCGCGCAAGTGTCGGAGCCGACCGTCGTGCGCTTTTGCCGCACGCTCGGTTACGACGGCTGGCACGAGTTCAAGCTGAAACTGGCGCAGGGACTGGCGCTGGCTTTGCCGAGCGCGAACGAGCAGCCGGCCCAGGACGATCTCGCGGCGGACCTGGTGAACAAAATCTGCAGCCGCTCGATCAACACCCTGCTCGACCTGCGCAACAACCTGAATGCCGAGTCGGTGCAAAAGGCGCTCGACATCCTGTCGCGTGCCAAGAAAATCGAGTTCTACGGCCAGGGCACGTCCGGCATCGTCGCCGCCGACGCCCAGCACAAATTCTTCCGCTCGGGCGTGCCCACCGTCGCTTACGCCGACCCGGCGATCCATTCGATCGCGGCCGCCCTGCTGCGCGAAGGCGATGCGGTGGTGGCGATCTCGCAGCGCGGTAACAATCCGCAGCTGGTGCGCTCCGCCAAACTGGCGCGCCGCGGCGGGGCCGACGTGATCGTGCTGGCGCCGTCGGGCACCCCGCTGGCGGACATGGCGTCCGTGCTGATTCCGATCGACCTGGTGTTTAACATCGACCCCTACACGCCGATCTCTGCGCGCCTGGCCTACCTGGTCGTGATCGACGTGCTGGCCGTGGGCCTGGCGCTGCAGCGTGGGCCGGAATTCCGCAAGAAGATGCAGAACGCGCAGAAGGCGCTGCAGGAATTCGACATGCAGTTCGATTCGTTCATCGGCTAGGCAGGGTACTTAGCGGCCTGCTTCGGCCAGTGCCTGGCGTACCAGCGACTGGGCCGCCCAGATGCTCGCGGCCACGGCCTCTTCCCTCGATGCGCCCGCAACGTCGCGCATCGCCAATATCGCTTCCGTCCCCATCGTCATCGCCAGGGCCGTGCGCAAGCGCGACCTGGCGGCGTCATCGAGCCGGTCGGCGAGACTGGCCACAATCGGATCGATGTAGTTCATCCGCCTTGCCATCCGTGCGGGCCGCTCCTCCGAGGCATTGTCCAGCCACATCTGCATGAAGGCGCGCTCGACGATATGCACCCCCGCCTCGTCCCCCAGCAGCAGCCGGTTCATGGCGTCGGCAGCGCGCCCGGCCGCCTGCACCGGCTCGGCGCCGGGCGCCATCACTTCATCGAGCGGGACGACGCCGCGCCCAAAATAGGCTTCATGGATGAGTGCATCGACCGAAGGAAAGTAGCGGTAGGCGGTGGCGCGCGACACCATGGCCTTCCTGGCGATGTCCTGCAGCGTCGGCTGCTGCCCGGCCTCGCTTAAAACGAGTGCGGCATCGAGCAGCGCCTGGTAAGTGCGCTGTTTCTGGCTGGCCCGCCCCGCCTGGAGATTGGTGCGCGATACCGTGGAAGGCGGCTGGATGGCGCTTGACGTTTGGTTTGGCATGGTCTAAAAATAAGACAGGCGTCTCATATGAGACACCTGTTTATTATAGCCAAACGAGGCTTTTCTACACATATTCAGGAAAAAATCATGGCTGTGTTGACACAATCTCAATTCGATTCACTGATCGACCGGCATTTCCGCTATGAGGCGGAGGACGATGTCGACGGTGTGCTGTCCACGCTGGTAGACGATCTCACCCACGACCTGGTGGGCTGGCCGGCCGGCGTCTCGCGCGACAAGCAGGCAGCGCGGGCATTCTATGACCAGATGTTCGCAGACCTTGCGGGCGAAAAGGTAACGCCCGTCAAGCGCCTGTACGGGGAAGACTTCGTCGTGGACGAGAGTATCTGGCACGGGCGGGCCGTCGGCAACCCGATGGGCATTCCCGGCCACGGCAGGCCGCTCAGTTTCCGGATCCTGCACATTTTCGAAGTCGCCGCAGACGGCAGGATCAGGCGCGAAAATGTCTGGCTCGACCAGGCAGCGATTATCCGGCAGCTGTCGGCGCCGGTCGAGCCGGTCGCCGTCCCGGCCTGAACACGCTTGTCGTCTTTGCCTGGAGCTTGAAATGGCCATTACCAATGTAGCTGCCGGTACCAATGTTCATGAGATCGCCGACGGCGTCTATCGCATCAATACGCCGGTGGGCCTGGTACCGGGCGGGTTTTCATTCAACCAGTACCTGGTCGTGGATGACCAGCCGCTTCTGTTTCATACAGGGCCGAGAAAGATGTTTCCCCTGGTGAGGGAGGCGGTCGAAAGCGTCATTCCCGTCACCCAACTGCGGTTCATTGCCCTCTCGCATTTCGAAGCGGATGAATGCGGTTCGATCAACGAGTGGCTGGCGGCCGCTCCGCAATCCGTTCCCTTGTGTAGCCGGGTGGCGGCCATGGTCTCGGTCAACGATTTCGCGGACCGGCCCGCCCACGCAATGGGCGACGGCACCGAGCTCGTGCTGGGCAAACGTGCGGTCAAGTGGCTCGACGCACCGCATTTGCCCCATGGCTGGGAAACGGGCTTCCTGATGGATACCCGGACCAAAACGCTGTTCTGCGGCGATCTGTTCACCCAGGGCGGCACGGGTGTCGCCGCATTGACCGGCGACGACATCCTGGAGAACAGCGAAGCATTTCGCCAGCCCATGGATTATTTTTCGCATTCGACCAATACGCGGCAGCTGATCGAACACCTGGCCGCCGAATCGCCCGGCACCCTGGCATGCATGCACGGCAGCGCCTGGCACGGCGATGGCGCCAGCCTGCTGCGTGCGCTCGGTGAACGGCTCATGAGCAGCCCATCGCCGCAATGACGATGCCCTGCGGCCCCCGGCCTTTGCGCCGGCGGGCCTGCGCTGCCGCCGCTGTAAACAGATATTCCCCCGGTGCCTGAGGAAAGCCAGGCCCTGCTTTGACCGTATAATGCCTTTTTACCAAAAAGTCATGTCATGCGGTCGTCCCCTGGTTTGGCCCTCTCCTTGCGTCGACTGCTGGTCCTGCTCAGCGGGATCAGCCTGCTGCCGCTGGCCCTATTGGGCCTGTGGTCGGTCCACACGGCCAGCCAGTACCAGCAGCGCGAACAGGACCGGGCCATGCTCGACGTGGCGCGGGCCCTGTCGAGCGCGGTCGATGCGGAACTCGACGGTTCGATCGCGACGCTGGCCAGCCTGGCGCGTTCGCCGGCCATCGGCGCCGGCGACCTGCGGTCCTTCTACGATATCGCGCGCGACCAGGTCAAGGCCCAGCCCGAGTGGCTGGCGATCATCCTGGCCGATGCCAAGGGCAACATCCTGTTTCGCACCACCGATCCCTACGGCGCGGCCGCGGGCCACATAACCGATCCCGAAAGCCTGCGCCAGCTGCTCGCCGTGCAGCGGCCCCTGGTCGGGCAAGTCACGCGCGGCCAGCGCGGCCGCGTGGCCTTCCCGGTGCGGGTGCCGATCCGCGACGAGGCGGGCCGGCTGTATGCGCTGACCGCCGTCATCAAGCCCGACCGCATCCTGGGCGTCGTCAAGCGCCAGCAGGCACCCGCCGATTCCATCATCTCCATCATCGACGCCTTCGGCTCCATCGTGGCGCGCTCGAAAGAACAGGACAAGCGGGTCGCCACCGCGCCCGGTCCCGGGCTGGCAAAGCTCATGCGCGACAAGGGAGTCGAGGGCACCGGCGACACCGTCAACCTCGATGGCGCAAGCATGAGCAGCGCCTTCACGCGGATATCGCGTCATGGCTGGACGGTGGCGGTGAGCGTGCCGAAGCCCGCCATCGGCCCCGTTTCACTGAAGGGCATCACCCTGTACGGCTGGGGCCTGGCGGCCTCGCTGCTGGCCTGCATCGGCATCGCTTCCCTGCTCTCGACCCGCATCGCGCGCAGCTTCGCCAACCTCGAACGCGGGGCCGCCGCCCTCGGCGCCGGCAAGCAGGTCGAGGTCGCGCCCTCGCGCATCCGCGAGGTTGCGCTCATGGGCCGGGCGCTGGAGGCCGCCGCCGCGCAGCACGCGCGGCACGAGCAGGAGCGCTCGCGCCTGCTCGCCTCGCTCGAAGAAGCCCTGTCCGCCAGCCGCGGCGCCAGCCTGGTGAAGGACGAATTCCTCGCCGTGCTCGGGCACGAACTGCGCAACCCATTGAGCCCGATCGTCGCCTCGCTCGACCTGATGGACCTGCGCGCCGACGGCGCCAGCCTGCGCGAACGCACCATCATGCGGCGCCAGGTGAACCACCTGAAACGCCTGGTGGATGACCTGCTCGACGTGTCACGGATCACCTCCGGCAAGATGCAGCTCGACCTGCGCCCGCTGAACCTGGCCGACGTGGTGTATCACACCGCCACCAGCCGCCCGGGACGGCCGGTCGAGCTGACGGTGCCGGACACGCTCTGGGTGCAGGGCGACGAGAGCCGCCTGGCTCAGGTACTGAACAACCTGCTGTCGAACGCCGAGCGCTTCGGCGAGGGCGCGACCCGCGTCGTCCTGCGCGCCGACGGGCATACGGCGCGCCTGGAGGTAAGCGACGACGGCATCGGCATGGGGCCGGAACTGCTGGCGCGCGTGTTCGAGCCGTTTTACCAGGCGCCGCAACAGGTGGCCCGCATCACGGGCGGCCTGGGACTGGGTCTGGCCATCGTGCGCAAGATCGTCGAACTGCATGGCGGGCGCGTGTGGGCGCACAGCGACGGTCCCGGTACGGGCAGCCGCTTCGTCGTCGAGCTGCCGCTGATCGACGCCCAGGCGCCGCTGCCGGCAGCGGAGCCGGTGCAGGCCAGCAGCGGCAGGCAGGTGCTGGTGGTCGACGACAATGTCGACGCGGCCGCGACGACGGCGCATATCCTGGAACAGTTCGGCCACACGGTGCAGGTCGCGCACACGGCGGCGGCCGCGCTGGCGCTGTGCGCCAGCTACCGGCCGGCGGTCGCCATCCTCGACATCGGCCTGCCCGACATGGATGGCTATGCGCTCGCCGCCGCGATCCGCAGACTGGGCGGCGCGCCGCGCCTGGTGGCGCTGACCGGCTACGGCCAGAAGGCCGACGTCGAACGCGCGGCCGGCGCCGGCTTCGACCTGCACCTGACGAAACCGGCCTCGCTCGAGGACCTGGAACGCGCGGTGGCGGACAGCACTGCGGTGATGCCGTGAGCGGACGAAAAAAGCTGACGTTCTGGGGCGCCGACGCCGACGACGACAGCCTGGTGCGCGACGTGATCGCGGGCCGCAAGACCGTCACCGCCGACACGGTCGAGGATTACTACAAGGGCTATGGCGAACTCGGCGACGGCGGCTACGTCGCGGGCGACATCATCGACGTGTTCGACCTGCGGGGACGCCTGCGGTGCACGATCCGCGCGACGAAGGTGGAGATCATCCGCTTTGGCGACATACCGGAAGCCGTGTGGCGCGGCGAGACCTTTGCCAGCGCGGAGGAATTCCGGAAGGTGCACGTGCGCTGTTTGCCGCATCTGGAGCTGCATGACGACTTCGAGTTCGTGGCGCTGCATTTCGAATTGCTACATGGGTAACAGCGCTCGCGCCGGAGCGTCCAGCCCGGGCCGGGATATGGCAATGCGATGCGCGGTATATCCCAAGCCAGTACAAGGTCAGGCGTGCTGGCTGTAAAATAGCGGTTTTCGTCCAGCTCCACGACCCGTCCATGCACATCAATCCAGAACGCAGCACCCGTCCCGATTACGACCTGCTGGTACGCCAGGTAGTCAGCGTGCTGGAGGGCGAACGCGACCTGACCGCGAACGCTTCCCAGTTTTCCGCGCTCGTCTACGACACCCTCGCCGACCTGAACTGGGCCGGCTTTTACTTGACCGTACCGTCGAAAAAGGGAGAAGGCCAGGATCTGCTGGTCGGGCCCTTCCAGGGCAAGCCGGCCTGCGCGCGCATTCCGTTCGGGCGCGGCGTCTGCGGCACCACTGCCGTCGAGCGCAAAACCATCGTGGTGCCGGACGTGCATGCGTTTCCGGGGCATATCGCCTGCGATTCGGCCTCGAACTCGGAGATCGTGCTGCCGGTGATCAAGGATGGCAAGCTGGTCGGGGTGTTTGATATCGATAGTCCAGTGCTGGATCGGTTCAGCGAAGAAGACCGCGTGGGACTGGAGGCGATGGTGGCAGCCTTTACCGAGGCGACGGATTGCTGATTGGCGTTTCGGCCGTTCAGGCGCTGTACCGCGTGGGCACAAGTGCCCACCCTACGGTGCAAAGGACATTCGACATTATTAAAATTTAGGCAAATTATATGAACCAACTCGAACAACTGAAGCAATACACCACGGTCGTCGCCGACACCGGCGATTTCCAGTCCATCAAAGCCTATGCGCCGCAGGATGCGACGACGAATCCGTCGCTGATCCTGAAAGCCGTGCAGAAGCCGGAATACCTGCCGCTGCTGCAGAAGGCCGTGGCGGAATCGAACGGCGGCTCGACCGAAGAGATCGTCGATCGCCTCCTGATCGCCTTCGGCGTCGAGATCCTGAAATTCGTGCCGGGCCGCGTGTCGACCGAGATCGACGCCGCCCTCTCCTTCGATACCGAAGCGACCGTTGCCAAGGGCCGCGAACTGATCGCGCTGTACGAAGCGGCCGGCGTGTCGCGCGAGCGCGTGCTGATCAAGATCGCCTCGACCTGGGAAGGCATCCGCGCCGCCGAGATCCTGGAAAAGGACGGCATCCACTGCAACCTGACCCTGCTGTTCTCGCTGTGCCAGGCGGTTGCCTGCGCCGAAGCGGGCGTGCAGCTGATTTCGCCTTTCGTCGGCCGTATCTACGACTGGTACAAGAAATCGAGCGGCACGGATTACACCGGTGCCGACGATCCGGGCGTGCAGTCGGTCAAGCGCATTTACCAGTACTACCGTGCCTATGGCTACAAGACCGAAGTCATGGGCGCGAGCTTCCGCAACACGTCGCAGATCCTGGAGCTGGCCGGTTGCGACCTGCTGACCATCTCGCCGGACCTGCTGCAGAAGCTGGCCGACAGCGATGCGCCGGTCGAGCGCAAGCTGAGCCAGGAAAGCGACGCCCCGGTCGAGAAGATCGCGGTCGACGAGAAATCGTTCCGCTTCATGCTCAACGAAGACGCGATGGGCACCGAGAAGCTGGCCGAGGGCATTCGCGCCTTCGTCGCCGATTCGAAGAAGCTCAAGAAGATGATCGAAGAGATGCGTTGATCTCCAGCCGCCAGGCTTGGAGTCGATGAGGACGCCGGCGCAATGCCGGCGTTTGTTTTTTCGCCGGTGCGGAATCATTGGTTTGCAAGCGCTGCGGCCAGGACACGCGCATGCCCCAGGCTGATGCCGTACCGCGTGGACACAAGTGCCCACCCTACGGTGCGCCGCTGCCGACGTCTATCTTGATCGTTGGCCGATGTGTAACGTAGGGTGGGCTCCGGAGCCCACGCGTGCACCGGCCGCGCCGACGCGGTCGTGCCAAAGTCAGCGGGTGCGGATCCCGTCGAGCATGGTGCCGATCATGTTGCCGCCCAGGTCGATCAGGCTGAACGAGGTTGGTTCGAACATCCAGTTGCGGATCAGGCCATCCATCAGGGCCCATAGCCCGGTCGCCAGCAGCTGCGGATCGACGTCGGCCCTGATCTGTCCGCCGGCCTGGGCCAGCTTGAGGCGCTCGACCACCTGCTCCATCATTTCCCCCTTGCTCTGGCGGCGGCGCACGCGCACGGCGTCCATTTCGCTGACGAACTCGACTTTCAAGGAGGCGATCTCGAGCACCCGGCGGGCTTGCGGGTTGGTTTCCGTCACGCGGAAGATCTCAATGAAATACTGGCGCAGGTCGGCCAGCACCGTCGTCGCATCCGACTTCCCCAGGCTGCTCAGCGCACACTCGAAGGGCAGCGTCACCCTTTCCATCATGGCGTTGAAGAGCGCGCCCTTGTCGTCGAAATGCCAATAAATCGCGCCGCGCGTCACACCGGCCTGGGTTGCGATATGCTGCAAGGTCGTTCGCGAGACTCCTTGCTCAACAAATAATTTCTCCGCAGCATCCAAAATGCTGTCGCGTGTGGCCGCTGCTTCTTCTTTTGTCCTGCGGGCCATGTCTTCTCCGTTTTTTGGTGGTCCTGCACGTTAAACATACACTCGTGATAGTATATAAAAAAGTCCGTAAAAGCCAGTGATGCAACCGTGTGCGGGACCTGTGAGGTTCTGGGGCGGGTGCATCTTTTCCAAAAAACCAGAAGGAAGCACGTAATGCGCTCTGCCCACTCCTCTCACCTGACCCTCACCCGGATCGCCGCCTGCACGCTGATGGCCGTGACCCTGCTGTCGGCCTGCGGCAAGAAAGACGAAGCCCAGGCCGGTCCTGGCGCCGGCGCCAAGATGCCCGCGCCCGAAGTCGGCGTCATCACCACCAAATTCGAAACGGTCGCCCTGCAGACCGAACTGCCGGCCCGTGCCGAACCGGTCCGCGTGGCCCAGGTGCGCGCCCGCGTCAACGGCGTCGTGCTCAAGCGCCTGTTCACCGAGGGCGGCATGGTCAAGGAAGGACAGTCGCTGTTCCAGATCGACCCGGCTCCGTACCAGGCACAACTGGCCGCTACCCAGGCCGACCTCGGCCGTGCCCAGGCCACGCTGACCCAGGCGACTGCCCAGGCCGAGCGCTACAAGCCACTGGTCGAGGCCAACGCGATCAGCAAGCAGGAGTATACCAATGCGGTCGCCGCGCAGAAGCAGGCGGAGGCAGCCGTGGCCGCTTCGCGCGCCCAGGTGCGCATTGCCCAGATCAATTCCGGCTACGCCAACGTCAATGCGCCGATCTCGGGCCGCATCGGCCGCGCGCTGGTGACCGAAGGCGCGCTGGTGTCCGCCGCAGAGGCGACGCAAATGGCGCTGATCCAGCAGACCGACTCGATGTACCTGAACATCACCCAGTCGGCCGCGGAAGTGCAGCGCCTGCGCAAGCAGGCCGGTGGCGGCGCGAAAGACGCGTCCGTCACCGTGCTCCTCGACGACGGCAGCGAACTGCCGACCCGCGGCAAGCTGCTGTTCTCGGACGTGACCGTCGATCCGGGCACGGCCCAGGTCACGCTGCGCGCGACGGTGCCGAACCAGGATAACGCCCTGTTGCCGGGCCAGTACGTACGCGTGCGCATCGCCCAGGCCCAGCTGCCGAACGGCATCGTCGTGCCGCAGCAGGCCGTTACCCGCGGCGGCGCCCAGGGCGACACCCTGATGGTCGTCGGCGCCGACAACAAGCCGACGCCGCGCACCGTCAAGATCGCATCGGGGCAAGGCTCGAACTGGGTCGTCACCGAAGGCCTGAAGGAAGGCGAACGGGTGATGGTCGACGGCTTCCAGAAGCTGCAGATGCTGCCGCCGGGTACGCCGGTCAAGGCAGTGCCATGGCAGGCGAGCACGCAGACCACGGCAGCTGCTGGTTCGGCGCCAGCCGCACCAGCAGCTGCGCCATCTGTCACCAGTGCCGGCCAGGCCGCCGCCGCGACGGCGCGTCCGCTGCCTGCTTCGGCGCCGTCGGGTTCCACCGCGGGCGCGGCGCCTGCCACGGCGTCGACCCGCTAAGCACTCCAGGCACAGAACAGGACTATTGCAATGGCACGTTTCTTTATTGACCGCCCTATTTTCGCCTGGGTGATCGCGCTGTTTATCATGGTGGTCGGCGCGGTCTCGATCACCCAGCTGCCGATCGCCCAGTATCCGAACGTGGCCCCGCCATCGATCGTGATCAATGCCGCCTATCCGGGCGCGTCGGCACAGACCCTGGAAGACTCGGTCATCTCCGTCATCGAACGCGAGATGAACGGCTCGCCCGGCCTCGTCTACATGGAGTCGAGCAGCACCGCCAACGGCAGCGGCTCGATCACCCTGACTTTTGAAACCGGCACCAATCCGGAACTGGCCCAGGTGGACGTCCAGAACCGCCTGTCGCGCGCGGCGCCACGCCTGCCGGCGGCGGTGAACCAGCAGGGCGTGCGCGTCGACAAGGTGCGCGCGAACTTCCTGCTGTTTACCATCCTCTCCTCGGACGATCCGAAGTGGGACCCGGTCGCGCTGGGCGACTACGCCTCGCGCACCGTGCTGCCTGAAATCCAGCGCATCAAGGGCGTCGGTACCGCGCAGCTGTTCGGTACCGAGCGCGCCATGCGCATCTGGGTCGATCCGGCCAAGCTGGTGGGCTTCCGCCTGTCGCCGGCCGACGTCAACAACGCCATCCGCAGCCAGAACGCCCAGGTGGCCTCCGGTACCATCGGCGACCTGCCGCTGGCGCGAGGCCAGGAAATCACAGCGACCGTGGTCGTGACCGGCCAGCTCTCGACCGTCGAACAGTTCGGCAACATCGTGCTGCGCGCGAATCCGGACGGCTCGACCGTGCGCCTGCGCGACGTGGCCCGCATCGAGCTCGGCGCCCAGGCCTACAGCCCATCGGCACGCCTGAACGGCAAGCCATCCACCGGTATCGGCGTGCAGCTGGCGCCGTCGGGCAATGCGCTGGAAACGGCACGCCTGGTACGCCAGCGCGTGGACGAACTGTCGAAATTCTTCCCGAAGGGGATGAAGGCCACCGTGCCGTTCGACAGCTCGAAGTTCATCGACATCTCGATCGAGCAGGTGGTGCACACCCTGGTCGAAGCGCTGGTGCTGGTGTTCCTGGTGATGTATCTCTTCCTGCAGAACTTCCGCTATACGATCATCCCGACCATCGTCGTCCCGGTCGCGCTGCTCGGTTCCCTCGGCACATTATTGGCGCTGGGCTATTCGATCAACGTGCTGACCATGTTCGGCATGGTGCTCGTGATTGGTATCGTCGTCGACGATGCGATCGTGGTCGTCGAGAACGTCGAGCGCATCATGTCCGAAGAAGGCCTGCCGCCGCTGCAGGCGACCCGCAAGGCCATGGGCCAGATCTCGGGCGCCATCATCGGCGTGACCGTGGTCCTGATGTCGGTGTTCGTGCCGCTGGCCTTCTTCGCCGGCGCGGTCGGTAACATCTACCGCCAGTTCTCGGTCGTCATGGTGTCCTCGATCGCCTTCTCGGCCTTCCTGGCGCTGTCGCTGACGCCGGCCCTGTGCGCGCACCTGCTCAAACCCGTCGAAGCCGGCCACCACCACGAGAAGAAGGGTTTCTTCGGCTGGTTCAACCGCCGCTTCGCGCGTACCGCCAAGGGCTATGAGGGCTGGGTCGGCAAGCTGATCCGCGGCTCGGGCCGCGCGCTGGTCGCCTTCGTGCTGGTGATCGGCCTGGTGACGCTGCTGTTCACGCGCCTGCCGAACTCCTTCCTGCCGAACGAAGACCAGGGCTATGTGATCGCCAACATCCAGCTGCCGCCGGGTGCGACGGTCGAGCGTACCAACGAAGTGATGCGCACCGCCGAAGCCTTCATCATGAAGCAGCCGGAAGTGGCGAACATGGTCAGCGTGCTGGGCTTCTCGTTCTCGGGCTCCGGCCAGAACATGGCGCTGGCCTTCATTCCGCTCAAGGACTGGAGCGAGCGTAAAGGCGAAGGCTCGAGCGCGCAGGCAGTTGCCGGCCGCATCATCGGCGGCCTGTCGGGCGTGCGCGACGCATTCATCTTCGCATTGAGCCCGCCGCCGATCCCGGAACTGGGCCGCGGCACGGGCTTCAGCTTCCGCCTGCAGGACCGCGGCGGCAACGGCCACAACGCCCTGCTGGCAGCCCGTAACCAGCTGCTCGGCATGGCATCGCAAAGCAAGATCCTGACCGGCGTGCGTCCGGAAGGCCTGGAAGACGCGCCGCAGCTGATGCTCGACATCGACCGCGACAAGGCACAGGCGCTGGGCGTGACGTTTGACGCGATCAACACCGCGATCTCGACCTCGCTCGGTTCGAGCTATGTGAACGACTTCCCGAACGCCGGCCGCCTGCAGCGCGTGGTGGTGCAGGCCGATGCGAAGGACCGCATGCAGCCGGACGACCTGCTGCGCCTGAACGCCATGAACGTGCAGGGCAACCCGGTACCGCTGTCCTCGTTCGCGTCGACCAAGTGGGTGACCGGCCCGATGCAGACCCTGCGCTACAACGGCTATCCGGCGATGAGCATCTCGGGCGACGCCAAGCCGGGCTATTCGACCGGCGACGCGCTGGCCGAGATGGAAGCCTTGGCAGCCAAGCTGCCGCCCGGCTTCGCCTTCGAGTGGACCGGCCAGTCGCGCGAGGAACAGCTCTCCGGCGGCACGATGGGCATCCTGATGGCCTTCTCGCTGCTGGCGATCTTCCTGGCCCTGGCGGCCCTGTATGAAAGCTGGTCGATCCCGGTGGCGGTGCTGCTGGTCGTCCCGTTTGGTATCCTCGGCGCGGTGCTGGCGGCGATGCTGCGCAGCTATCCGAACGACGTGTACTTCAAGATCGGCCTGGTGACCATCATCGGCCTGGCGGCGAAGAACGCGGTGCTGATCATCGAGTTCGCGAAAGACCTGCAGGCGCAGGGACGCTCGCCGATGGAAGCGGCGATCGAGGCGGCGCACCTGCGCTTCCGTCCGATCATCATGACTTCGCTGGCCTTCATCCTCGGCGTGCTGCCGCTGGTGATCGCAGGCGGCGCCGGTTCGGCCTCGCAGCGCGCGATCGGTACCGGCGTGATGGGCGGCATGATGACGGCGTCGACGCTGGGCGTGCTGTTCGTCCCTATGTTCTTTGTCGTGGTGCGCAAGATCTTCAAGGGCAGCGAACGCCAGCGCAAGAAGTACGCCCACGAAGAAGACACCAGCAAGGTTATCGAGGAAAAAATCTAAATGAAGACACTGGAAAAAGCGCTCA
The DNA here is from genome assembly GCF_059801075.1 of Massilia sp. LXY-5. Lineage (NCBI taxonomy): Bacteria > Pseudomonadati > Pseudomonadota > Betaproteobacteria > Burkholderiales > Oxalobacteraceae > Massilia > Massilia sp. LXY-5. The sequence goes on along the minus strand of NZ_JBNNEH010000002.1, from coordinate 131,223 downwards.
AACTCATCGTTACTCCGCTCGCGCTGTCGATGGCGCTGGCAGGCTGCATGTCGCTGGCGCCGAAGTATGAGCGTCCGGCGGCCCCGGTGGCCCAGGCCTTCCCTGAACTGCCGAAGAGCGGCGGCACCACGCTGCCGACGGCCACCACGGAAGCCCCGGGCAAGCTGGAATGGCAGCGCTTCTTCGCCGACGCGCGCCTGCGCCAGCTGATCGGGCTGTCGCTGGCCAACAACCGCGACCTGCGCGTGGCGATCCTGAACATCGAGCAGGCACGCGCCCAGTACCGCATCACGCGCGCCGACCGCGTGCCGACCGTCTCGGCCATCGTCAACGGCAACCGCCAGACGACGGGCGAAGACAAGCCGATTTCGAGCGTCTACCAGGCCGGCTTCGGCGTCTCGGCCTTCGAACTCGATCTGTTCGGCCGCGTGCGCAACCTGTCGGAAGCGGCGCTGGCGCAATTCCTCGCCACCGAGGAAGCGCGCAAGACGACGCAGATCAGCCTCATCGCCCAGGTGGCCAACACCTACCTGACGATGCTGGCCGACGAGGAACTGCTGGCGATTACCGAGCAGACCCTCAAGACGCGCGAAGAGTCGGACCGGCTGACGCGCCTGCGTTTCGAGAACGGCGTCGTCTCCAAGCTCGAACTGCAGCAATCGGTCTCGCTGGTGGAAACGGCACGCGCGACCTATGCGCAGTTCCAGCGCCAGCGCGCCCAGGACGCGAACCTGCTGACCCTGCTGGTGGGCCAGCCGCTTCCTGAAAACCTGGCGCCGGCCACTACCCTGGCCGCCACCGAACTGCCCGACCTGCCGGCCGGCATGCCGTCCGACCTGCTGGCCGCCCGTCCCGACATCCGTGCGGCCGAGCAGCAGCTGATCGCGGCGAATGCCAACATCGGCGCGGCGCGCGCGAACTACTTCCCGCGCATCTCGCTGACCGGCTCCGTGGGCAGCGCGAGTACGGAACTGTCGGGCCTGTTCAAGAGCGGTTCCTTCGGCTGGACCTTCGCACCGCAGGCCGTGCTGCCGATCTTCGACCTGGGCCGCATCCGGGCCGGCGTCGACGCATCCAAGGCGGGCCGCGACATCGCCGTGGCCCAGTACGAGAAGTCGATCCAGACCGCGTTCCGCGAAGTGGCGGATGCACTGGCCGGCCAGGCGACCTTCAGCGAACAGCTGCGCGCCCAGCGCGCCGTGGCGCTCGCCGAGCAGGACCGCTACAACCTGTCCGACCTGCGCTACCGCAACGGCGCGGCCAGCTACCTGGACCTGCTGGACGCCCAGCGTTCGCTGTTCCAGGCGCAGCAGCTGGCGGTGCAGGCGAATTTGCAGCGCCTGCAGAACCAGGTCACGCTGTACCGCGTGCTCGGCGGCGGCTGGAGCGAACAGGCGTCAACGGCACAGGCGGCGCGCTGATTTTACGGCGCCGTTGCACAACGCAAACCGGGGCACCTGCCCCGGTTTTTTTATGCCGCCGAGCCCATTACCTCGGTCGGAACATGCGGAAATGCTGGGTCGCGTCGACCGAAAAATAGTCAGCCGGCCCGCCGCCGCGCAGCACGTGCCCGGCCGCGGCGGTGTCGTAGATCCCCTCCTTCAGCTGCGACTGCGCGATATGCACGCCGACGACTTCGCCCAGCACCAGCCAGGTCGGCACCTGGGCGCCGGCGGCGGTTTCCAGCTGCAGGATCTGGGACAGGCGGCATTCGAAGGACACCGGGCTCTCGGCCACGCGCGGCACCGAAATCAGGCGCGAGTCGGCCGGCGTCAATCCGGCCAGCACGAATTCATCGGTTTCCGGGGGCACCGGTGCGCAGGTCTGGTTCATGGCCTCGGCCAGGGGACGGGTGACCAGGCTCCATGCGAATTCGCCCGTCTCTTCGATATTGCGCACCGTGTCCTTGTAGCCGATGCTGGCGAAGCCGATGATCGGCGGCACGTAGTTGAAGGCATTGAAAAAGCTGTAGGGCGCGAGATTGAGCACGCCCGCGCTGCCGCGCGAGGAAATCCATCCGATCGGACGCGGACCGACGATAGCGTTGAAGGGGTCGTGCGGCAAGCCGTGGCCGTTGCGCGGTTCGTAGAAATGGATCGGGTCAGACATGGGGGACTCCGTTGGCTGGAGTCGCAACGATACCTGATCCGCGCCGGATCCGCCGGTGTACCTCGAGCGCCGGACGGGGCGCGCGCAAGCGTGATGTGCGCGCCTCCGCAACGAAACCTCAGCGCTGCGCCATCCGCGAGGACAGCACGACGACCTGCGCCAGGCGCGGATCGGGCACATAACTCATCGTCATGTCGTCGCCGTAGCTCCCCTGGTTGAATTCCATCGTCACGTTGCCGTCGCGCGAGACGAATTTGTCCGGCGACACCGCAAGCAGCCGGATCGGCTTCTGGTTGTCGATTTTCGCATCGATGTGACGCGTACCGGTACGTACCTGCATTCTCCAGCCGTTCGACATCGCATAGCTCCCGGCCACCCTCTCGGCTTCATCGGCAAAGAGCAGCACGGGCTTGATGGGCGCCGTCACCTGCACGGTCGAGGCCGGGACAGAGTCGGCTTGCGGATACGGCAGGTTCTGGGCACTTGCGCTCGCGGCCAGCACGAGCAGGGAGGCAGGAAGTAACAGGGAGAGGGGACGCATGATCATTCCTTCGCAGAGCGACGATAGGTCTTCGGGCCGGGCGCCGCGCCGTTCAGCGTGATGTCGGGGCCGTAGGATTACCGCAATGCGGACGCTACCCATTGCGGATATCTCAGTCTAGGGCGGCGTCTGCTTACAACAAGGGCCGCGTGCGCTGCATCACGAAACAATCTCGTTTGGCAGAAAATCGGATCGACAAGAAATGACACAGAACCGGCACCCGCATGCCGGTTTTCGTATCGTGATGGCGTCAACACAGCGGGGCGCGTCCGCCGCACCGGAGCTGGCGGAGCGCCTGCGCACGCAGGTGAGCATGCCTGGCTTATTGGCAGGATTGCAAGCGATGGACCGCACACGCAACAGCGCCACGTCCGCATCGGCCCTGCTTTTCGAGCTACTTCGTCTCGCCCAAAAACATTTCTTGCAAATCGTTGAGGAAGCGCTGCCCGAGTCCGGTCGGGCGGATCAGCTTGAAGTCGCGGGTGATGAGTCCCTTGGCCTCGGCGGCGTCGAGGGCGCGGCTGATCGCGGTGATGCTCATGCCGGTGCGCTCGCCGAACAGGTTCGGGTCGAAGCCGCCGGTGAGGCGCAAGGTGTTGAGCATGAATTCGAAGCCCATGTCGGCGCGGGCAATTTCGTGTTCTTCCTGGACCGGATTGCCGCGCTTCGCCGCTTCCATGAAGGAGGCCGGCTGCTTGTAGCGGGCCTGGCGCAGGATGCGGTGCGGGAAGGAAATCTTCGAGTGCGCGCCGGCGCCGATGCCGAGGTAGTCGCCGAAATTCCAGTAGTTCAAATTGTGGCGCGCCTGCCGGCCCGGCTGGGCGTAGGCCGACACTTCGTAGTGGTCGTAGCCAGCGGCTGACATGGTCTCCGCGATCATGTCCTGCATGTCGGCGCTGGTGTCGTCGTCCGGCAGCGCGGGCGGGTACTTGGCGAAGACCGTGTTCGGTTCCATCGTCAGGTGATACAGCGACAGGTGCGGCGGCGCGAACGAGAGCGCGGTTTTGATGTCGTGCTCGGCCTGGGCCAGGGTCTGCGAAGGCAGCGCATACATCAGGTCGAGGTTGAAATTCTCGAACGTCGAGGTCGCGATCTCGACCGCGCGCAGGGCTTCGCGCTCGTCATGGATGCGGCCCAGCGATTTCAGGTGTTCGCCGTTGAAACTCTGGATGCCGATCGACAGGCGGTTCACGCCGCTGTCGCGGTAGTGGCGGAATTTTTCGATCTCGAAGGTGCCGGGATTGGCCTCCATCGTGATCTCGGCGTTGATTTCCAGCGGCAGCAGCGTGCGCACGTCGGACAGCAAACGGTCCAGGCCCGCAGCCGACATCAGGCTCGGGGTGCCGCCGCCGATGAAGACCGTGTGGATCTTGCGGCCCCAGATCAGGGGCAGCGACTGCTCCAGGTCGAGGCGCACCGCGTCCAGGTATGCCTGCTCGGGCAGTTCGCCCTTCGCTTCGTGCGAATTGAAATCGCAGTAGGGGCACTTGCGCACGCACCAGGGGAAGTGGATGTAGAGCGACAATGGCGGCAAGGCCGTCAGGTTCAGTGCGCCCGGCTGCAGGTATTGCAGGGCCGCGGTGGCAGCATTACGCGGCTCGCCCGCTGTTGTACCTGCGACTTTAATCGGGATCATTTCAGTTTCTCGACCAGTGCGCGCAGGGCCTGGCCTCGGTGCGATCGCGCGTTCTTTTCCGCCGGGGTCAGCTCGGCCGTGGTCTTGCCCAGGGAAGGAATCAGGAAGTAGGGATCGTAACCAAAACCGTTCTCGCCGCGCGGCGTGTCGATGATTTCGCCGTCCCAGCGGCCGTCGGCGATGATCGGCTGCGGGTCGTCGGCATGGCGCACGTAGACCAGCACGCAGTAGTAATAGGCCGATTTATCCGCCTTGCCGGCCAGGTCCGCCACCAGTCTGGCATTGTTGCGCGCGTCCGATTTCGGCTCGCCCGCGAAGCGCGCCGAATACACGCCCGGTGCGCCGCCGAGCGCGTTGACGCAGACGCCGGAGTCGTCGGCCAGCGCCGGCAGCCCGGTCAGGCGGGCGGCGTGGCGCGCCTTTTCGAGTGCGTTTTCGACAAAGGTCGCGTGCGGCTCCTCGGCTTCCGGGACGTCGAATTCGCCTTGCGGGTGCAGGGTGAAGCCGATGGGGCCGAGGATTTGCTGGAATTCCTTCAGTTTGCCGGCGTTGTTGGAGGCGAGGATGAGGCGTTGGGTCATGGTGAGGGCTGGCGGAGAAACGAAGGGTGTATTTTACCCCCTTCGCCGAGCACGTAGGGTGGGCACTCTGTGCCCACGCGGTCGTGCAGATGCGTCTCGCACATCGATTTTCGGCCACGCCAGCACGAATCATACGGTGATACCCCGTGGGCACGAGTGCCCACCCTACACGATGCCGAGCGCGCCTTTCTGCAGCCGCACCAGCTCGGCGATTCCGCCCTGCGCGAGGTCCAGCAGGCGGTTCATGCCCGCGCGGTCAAAGGCGACGCCCTCGGCCGTGCCCTGTACTTCGATAAAGTGGCCGGCTTCCGTCATGACAACGTTCATATCGGTATCGCAGCCCGAATCTTCCACGTAATCGAGATCCAGCACCGGCATGCCCTGGTAGACGCCGACCGAGATCGCGGCCACGAAATGCTTCACTGGCACGGCAGGCAGCAAGCCGCGCGCGACCAGCGCATTGAAGGCGTCGTAGGCGGCGACCATGGCGCCGGTGATCGAGGCGGTGCGGGTGCCGCCGTCGGCCTGGATCACGTCGCAGTCGAGGTGCAGGGTGCGCTCCCCAAAAGCTTCCAGATCGAAGGCGGCGCGCAGCGAGCGGCCGATCAGGCGCTGGATCTCCTGGGTGCGGCCGGACTGCTTGCCGCGCGCGGCTTCGCGGTCCATGCGGGTGTGGGTCGAACGCGGCAGCATGCCGTATTCGGCCGTCAGCCAGCCCTGCCCTTTGCCCTTCAGGAAGCCCGGCACCTTCTCTTCGATGCTGGCGGTGCAGATCACCCTGGTGTCGCCGCATTCGATCAGCACCGAGCCTTCGGCGTGTTTCGTGTACTGGCGGGTGATGCGGATGCTGCGCAGCTGGTCGACGGCGCGGCCGCTTGGACGGGATGCAAAGGTCATGGGAGCTTTCGTTATTTGAGTAGTTGGGACGATTTTTCGATCGCCTGGTTGATTTCGGCGATCGCCTTTTCGATTTCGTCTTCGTCGAAGGGATCGGCATCATGGGCAACCGCGGCATTGCTGATCGTGCTGCTGACCTGGTCCTCGGGCAGCAGCTCGGTCGAGATCACGTCCGGGCCATTCGCCCCCGCATGATCGGCGCCCTGCCAGCTGATCGCCAGCGCGGTCGTGTTGTCGGCGCGCGGGCCGCCGATGGCCACCGCCATCGACACGAGCTCCGGCACCGCCTGCACCACGGTCTGGCTGGCGAGCTTCTGCACGATCTCGGCGTCCGGCACCATCGCCCATAAGCCGTCGGAACAGAGCAGCAGCACGTCGCCCGCTTCCAGGCTGGCCTGGCGCGACAGCTCGATGCGCGGCGCCGTGGATGCACCGATGCAGTTATACAGCTTGTTACGGTCGGGGTGGGTGGCGCGCTCGGCGGGACTGGCCAGGCCCTTGGCGATCAGGTATTCGAGGTGGGAATGGTCGCGCGTCTGCGCCAGCACCTGGTTACCCCGCACCCAGTACAGGCGCGAGTCGCCGCAGTGGGCCCAGACGGCGCAGTTGTGCTGCACCAGGCAGGCCACGACCGTGGTGCGCGGGCTTTCCGGCAGCTGGTGGCGCGCGGTGTAGGCGAGGATGTCGCGGTGCGCCTGTTGCAAGGCCTCCTCGAGGAAGCGCTCGGGTTTCCTGATATAGGGGCGGGCCTGCATCTGGAACATCATCGACAGGGTCTGCATGGCGATGGTCGCCGCGATCTCGCCATGCTGGTGGCCGCCCATGCCGTCGGCCAGCACCAGCAGCAGCGCGTCGCGCGTGAAGCAGTAGCCCATGCGGTCCTGGTTGACCTTGCGTCCCCCGATATGGCTGTGCTGGTAGACGGAAAACTGCATCGTGGGCTCCTGGTTGCCTTCGTAAATGGGACTACTTGCCTTGGCCGCCGGCGCGCTTGAGGCCAATGCGCCCGAGCAGGCCCCGCAGCCCCCCTTGTCCGCCGGGCGCGGGGGCGGCCACTTCCTCGGGCTCGGCCGCGAGCGGCCTGGCCGGCGCCGCCTGCAGCACCTTCTGCACGGCGAACACGCTCTGCGGACGCGCCATCGGGTCGAGCGCGAGGCAGGCGCGCACCATCGCCAGCAGTTCGGGCGAATAGCCGGCTGCCAGCTGGTCGAACTGCGCATCGAGCTTGTCCTCGAGCCTGCGCGCGTCGGCCGCTTGCGGCGGCACGCCCGTCATGCAGGCGTACATGGCGGCGCCGAGGCTGTAGATGTCGGACCAGGGCCCGAGCGGCGTGCCTTTCGCATACAGGTCGGGCGGCGCGAAACCGGGCGTGTACATGGGCGCGAGCATCGGCGCATCGCTCTTGATCGCCTGGCGCGCCGCGCCGAAGTCGAGCAGGATGGGCGAACCGTCGCTGCGCAGGTAGATGTTCGCCGGTTTCAAATCCAGGTGCAGCAGCTTGTTGGCATGGGTTTCGCGCAGGCCGCGGCAGACACCGTCGAAGGTTTTACGGATGAACCCTTCGCCGAGGCGGCTGCCTTTACCCACCGCGCGTGCAATCTGCTCCTGCAGCGACTGGCCGGACTCGTAGGCCATCACCATGTACACCGTGTCGTTGGCGCGGAAGAAGTTCACGATGCGCACCACGTTCGGATGGTTGATGCGCGCCAGCGCCCTTCCCTCCTCGAAGAAGCACTTCAGGCCGATGCGAAACAGCGGCTGGTTCGGCCTGGCGATGGCCGGCGCCAGTTCGCCCGGCTGGCGCAAGGCCAGCGCGCTCGGCAGGTACTCCTTGATGGCGACCGCACTGCCCTCGGCATCATATGCAAGATAGACAATACTGAACCCGCCAGACGCGATTTTCTTTACAATGCGATATCCCGCAATCTCCAGCCCTTCCGGCAAGGGTGCGTTATTTTGTGCGGCCATACTGAAGAGTTCCTTGCATAACACGGCGATTGTGTGGATAAATGTCGGACTTGTAAAGAATAAAAAACCGGGGACTTTAGTGAGCATTTCTAGCATGACAGGCTATGCGGTGGCCACCAGCGAAGGCGCGGCGGGCACCCTGACGATCGAAATCAAGAGCGTCAATTCGCGCTTCCTCGATCTTCAGTTCCGTATCAACGATGAATTGCGCGCGCTGGAACCGGACCTGCGCGCCGCCATCATGGCCGCGATCACGCGCGGCAAGGTCGAAGCGCGCCTCTCCTTCGGCCGCAAGGTCGCCGGCGGCGCCCAGGCACTGAACCAGGAATTGCTGGCCGACCTGGCACGGCTGCAAGCGGAAGTCTCGCAGCACTTCGCGCAAGCGCAGCCGATGTCGGTGGCCGAACTGCTGCGCTGGCCGGGCGTGGTCGAGGAATCGCATATCGGCCAGGAGTCGCTCCAGGCCGACGTCGCCGCCCTCACCGCCAAAACCATCGCCGCCTTCGTCGACAGCCGCCGCCGCGAAGGCGCGGCCCTCGAGCAGATGCTGCAGTCGCGGATCGATTCGATGGAAGCGATCGTCAAGCGCATCACGCCGCTGATCCCGCAAGTCATTGCGCAGTTCCAGCAAAAAGCGGTCGAGCGCATGCAGGACGCGCTGGGCCTGGCCGGCCACGGCAACCCATCGACGCTGACGCGCCAGGAAGTGTTCGAGCGGATTCGCCAGGAAGTCACCCTGTACGGCATCCGGATCGACGTGTCCGAGGAATTGTCGCGCCTGTCGGCGCACCTGAACGAGACCCGGCACATCCTGAAAAAAGGCGGCCAGGTCGGCAAGCGCCTCGACTTCATGATGCAGGAACTGAATCGCGAAGCGAATACGCTGGGCGCCAAGGCCTCGGTGAAAGAGCTGGCGGATGCGTCGATGGAACTCAAACTCCTGATCGAGCAGATGCGGGAGCAGGTGCAGAACCTGGAGTAATAACTATTTGACTACGCGGTGCGGGGATACCCGGGCCGCTTGAACGCGTGGGCGGGGGACCCGCCCACCCTACGGGTATATCAAACCTGTAGGGTGGGCGGGTTTCCCGCCCACGCGTTCAGCTATATGATGAACAATCGCGATTAGAAACAAAGGAACCACCCATGATCACCACCGCTTTCTCCGGCAGCCTGTTCGTCGTCGCCGCCCCTTCCGGCGCCGGCAAATCGACCCTGGTCAACGCGCTGCTGGCGCAGGAGCCGGGCATCCAGCTGTCGATCTCGACCACCACGCGTCCGCCGCGTCCGGGCGAGCAGGATGGCCGCGAATACCATTTCACGACCGCCGAAGATTTTGTTGCGCGCGCCGACCGCGGCGAGTTCCTGGAATGGGCCGAAGTGCACGGCAATTACTACGGCACCAGCCGCCTGACCGTGGAAGAGAAAATGAAGACCGGCACCGACATCCTGCTGGAAATCGACTGGCAGGGTGCGCGCCAGGTGAAGAAGCAGTTCCCCGATGCGTCCGGCATTTTCATCCTGCCGCCGTCGATCGAGGCGCTCGAGCAGCGCCTGCACAAGCGCGGCACCGACGAACCGCACATCATCACGCGTCGTTTGCTGGCCGCGGGAGGCGAGATCGCTCACGCTCCCGAGTTCGAATATGCTATCATCAACGAAGAGTTCAACGTCGCCTTGGCCCAACTGCAGGCGATCGTCCAGGCGACACGTTGCCGCTTCGCCCAACAGGCTGCCCGCAACGCCTCGCTGTTTGCCCAGCTGGGAATCCACGCGCAACAACCAAAGTAATCGCTAGCGTCGCCCTGCGGCGCTACCTTTATTGTCTATTCAGGAGCTACACATGGCCCGCATCACCATCGAAGATTGCCTCAAGAATATCCCTAACCGCTTCCAGCTGACCCTGGCCGCGACCTATCGCGCACGCCAGCTGCTGCAGGGCCATACCCCGAAAGTCGAAGCGAAAGACAAGCCGACCGTCGTCGCCCTGCGCGAAATCGCCGCCGGTAAGGTCGGCGTGGAAATGCTGAAAAAAGTACCAATGTAAGACCCGGGTTCAGCCTCTCCTGTACGCCAGACTGTGTCGACCCCTTATTCTGTTATTCTGTCACCACACTGCGGCTGATCGACATAACGTATGAACCTGTTCCCTCCGGACTCGACACATTCAGGCAACACCCCCACCCGGGCCAAGCGCCCGGGCAAGCCGCAAGAAGTCCCCGAACCGCCTGCCCCCGGCGTTGCCTCGGTCACCCAGCTGGTCAACCAGCTGTCGGAATACCTCACACCCGTCGAACTCAAGAAGGTCAAGGAAGCCTACCGCTTCTCGGACGAGATGCATCTCGGCCAGGTCCGCAAGTCGGGCGAGCCCTACATCTCCCATCCGATCGCCGTCGCCGAAATCTGCGCCGAGTGGAAGCTCGACGCCCAGGCGATCATGGCCGCCCTGCTGCACGACGTCATCGAAGACCAGGACGTCAAGAAGGAAGAGCTGATCGAGCGCTTCGGCCCGCAGGTGGCGAACCTGGTCGACGGCCTGTCCAAACTGGAAAAGATCGAATTCCAGAGCCTGGTCGAAGCGCAGGCGGAAAACTTCCGCAAGATGCTGCTGGCCATGGCCTCGGACGTGCGCGTCATCCTGATCAAGCTGGCCGACCGCCTGCACAACATGCGCACGCTGGGCGTGATGGCGCCGGCGAAAAAGCGCCGCATCGCCGGCGAGACGATGGAAGTGTATGTGCCGATCGCGCACCGTCTCGGCCTGAACAACATCTACCGCGAACTGCAGGACCTCGCCTTCTCGCACCTGTACCCGCTGCGCTACCGCACCCTCTCGAAGGCGGTGAAGGCGGCGCGCGGCAACCGGCGCGAAGTGGTCAAGAAGATCCTCGAGGCGGTGAAGAACACGCTGTCCATGGCCGGCATCCATGCCGAAGTCTACGGCCGCGAGAAGACCCTGTTCGGCATCTATAAAAAGATGCGCAACAAGCACCTGTCGTTCTCGCAGGTGCTGGACGTGTACGGCTTCCGCATCGTGGTCGATACGGTGCCCAACTGTTACGTGACCCTCGGCACCCTGCACGGCCTGTACAAGCCGATGCCGGGCAAGTTCAAGGATTACATCGCCATTCGCAAGCTGAACGGCTACCAGTCGCTGCACACCACCCTGATCGGCCCCTACGGCACCCCGGTCGAATTCCAGATCCGCACCCAGGACATGCACCGCACCGCGGAAAGCGGCGTGGCTGCGCACTGGCTGTACAAGACGGGCGACCAGAACATGTCTGACCTGCAGCAGCGTACCCACGCCTGGCTGCAGTCCCTGCTCGACATCCAGCAGCAGACCGGCGACTCGGCCGAATTCCTGGAGCACGTGAAGGTCGACCTGTTCCCGGATTCGGTCTACGTGTTCACGCCGAAGTCGAAGATCATTGCCCTGCCCAGAGGCGCGACGGCGCTCGATTTCGCCTACTCCATCCACACCGGCATCGGCGACCACACGGTGGCGGTCAAGATCAACAACGAGACCCAGCCGCTGCGCACCGAGCTGCACAACGGCGACATCGTCGAGATCGTCACCGACCCGGATTCGCGCCCGAGCCCGACCTGGCTCAGCTATGTACGCACGGGCAAGGCGCGTTCGGCGATCCGCCACTACCTGCGCACGATCAACGTCAACGAGTCCGTGGAACTGGGCCAGGAACTGCTGGCACAGGCGCTGGCCGCCCGCAGCATCGAGCCTGAGCTGGCGTCGAGCACAGTGGAAAAACTGCTGGCGGAATCCTCGGCCAAGTCGATGGACGAACTGTACGCCGACATCGGCATCGGCAAGCGCATGCCGGCGCTCGTCGCGCGCCATATCTTCGGCCTGATCGAAGGCGAGTCGGACACCGTGCCGTCGAACCTGCCACTGGCGGCCGACATCGACCCGGTCACGATCTACGGCAGCGAAGGCGTCTCGGTGCAGCTGGCGCCCTGCTGCCTGCCGATCCCGGGCGACCAGATCACCGGCCAGCTGCGGCGCGACCAGGGCCTGGTCGTGCACACCTGCGACTGCCTGCCTGCCAAGCGGCTGCGCGTCAAAGAGCCGGACCGCTGGATCGCCGTGCAATGGGGAGAGGAGCTGAACCGCCGCTTCGACTGCCGCATCCGCCTGTTGATCAACAACGAAAAAGGGATTTTGGCGCGCGTGGCGGCCGAGATCGGCGAATCGGACGGCAACATCACCTATGTCGGCATGGACGAGGACGACGAGAACATGATGACGCAGCTGCGCTTCACGATCCAGGTGAAGGACCGGGTACACCTGGCGCACCTGATCCGCAACCTGCGGCGCGTCGCCGGCGTCAACCGCGTCGAGCGCGAGCGGGCCTGACCCATCGCGGCCGCGCGCTCTGCGGAGCCGCCGCACCTGGCGCCGCCGACCTGGACGGCGCATCCCTTCCCTGCCCCGCAGAGCTCATCCTTTTGTTTCCTGTAACCAAAAGTGTAGTTTTTTTCTATACACGGTCGATGTTTGCGTACTTACGGCCTGAACAATGGTATATTTTTTATATCATATGCGGGTTGGATAATTCACCCGCCATCGATTCCAAAACTAGGGATGCACGACAGGTTGCGCGACTGTCGATGCGATGAATCGGTATAAGCACCAGAATCGAATGCGGCTGTGCCCCTGTCGGGCGGAATCGTTCACTTATACTAGCGCGGAGGCCATGTGGGCAACGCATACCGCGACGACACGTCCATTCTGGCGGACGTGGATGAATTGACGCTGGTTGCGAGGATGCGCGTCGTCCTCGCCATTGCAACACTGTTGACGATCAGCATTGATGCGGACGGTTTGGGTAATCCGCATCCGCTGACCTTGCTGGTGTTCTATGCCTATACGGCACAGAGCGCGGTCATCCTGATCCTGCGCGAAAGCGGGCGTGACATGCGCTATCCGAAGCTGGCGCACTGGCTCGACGTTCTCTGGTTCGGCATGCTGCTGGGCCTGACCGGACCGCTGTCGGGCTTCTTCTTCCTGTTTTTCTTCCCGATCGCCATCGCCGCCTTCCGCTGGGGGCACGACGAAGGGGCACGCGTCACCCTGGCCGGTACCGCGCTGTTCGTGCTGTCCACCCACGGCCAACCCGGCCATGCGATCCTGGCCAACGTCCTGCTGCGCGCCGCCTTCCTGCTCGGCCTGGGGCTGATGGTGTCGCGCTGGGGCGAAGTACTGCTCAACGGCCGACGCCGCATCGCCCTGCTGCGCGACGTCAGCCGCCTGTCGAATCCACGTTTCGGGGTCGACCATACGATCGCCTCGGTACTCGAACAGACCCGGGTCTTCTTCGGCGCCAGCAGCTGCCTCGTACTGGTCCGCGACGGCGCGACGGACGAGTGGCGCCTGCGCTCGGCGGGGCCGTCCTCCTCCGGCCAGGCCTGCGGCCACTGGCTGCTGGACAAGCAGATCGCGGCGGTGCTGGCGGCACTGCCGGCGCGCGTGAGCGCGGTGTACAACGCGCCCCTGCTGCCCGCCCTGCCCTGGCCGGCCGCGCTGCACACGCGCGACGAAGGCGCGGCCAGGTGGCAGCGGGCAGCGGCCGACGCCGGGATCGAGGTCGCCGACCTGCTGGGCGCGCGCAGCTTCATTTGCGCACCGGTCCCGTTGCGCCGCGACGAGGGCCGGATCTTCGTCGTCTCGCCGCGGCGCGACCTGTCGCAGGACGACGCGGACTTCCTCGGCCAGATCGCCGCCCAGGCGTTTCCGGTCATCGAAAACATCGAGCTGCTCGACCGCATGGCCTCGGACGCCGGCCGCCGCGAGCGCCAGAAATTCTCGAACGACCTGCATGACACGACGGTGCAGCCGTATATCGGCCTGTCGCATGCGCTGCAGGCGCTGGTGCGCAAATCCGACCAGGACAGCCCGATCGCCACCGAACTGCGCCAGGTCGCAGCCATGGCGGACAATTTCGTCCGCGACCTGCGCCAGTTCGCGCGCGTGGTGACCAGCAGCGCGCCGTCCGGCGAACGCGCCTTCGCGCTGGCCCTGCGTTCGCACGCGGCCGAGTTCAAGACCTGCTACGACCTCGATATCGCCCTGCACGGGCACGATACGCTCGACATCAACGACCGTCTCGGCGCCGAGGTATTCCAGCTGGTCTGCGAGGGAATGAGCAATATCCGCCGTCATACGCGCGCGGCCCGGGGCGCGGTGTACCTGCACCGCAACAGCGGCTGGCTGCATATCCGGATCGAGAACGAGTGCCCCGCGGGCCCGCCGCCCGCGTTCGTGCCGCGCTCGATCTCGGAGCGGGCGGCTTCGCTTGGCGGTTTCGCCTACGTGGGTGCAGCCCAGGGCGCCACCACGGTCCATATCGACATCCCGGTCTAGCCCACGATGCCGCTCACCGTACCCGCCCCCATCACCGTCCTGCTGGTCGACGACCACAAGACCATGCTGTGGGGCCTCGAGCGCCTGGTCGGCAGCGAGCGCAGCGGCATGAAGGTGGTCGCCACCGCCGGCAACCGCGAGGAAGCCCTGGCGCAGGCGGCCATGTACGGACCCGACGTCATCCTGCTCGACATCGACCTGAACGGCGAATGCTCGCTCGACTTCCTGCCGGCGCTGCTCGTGAGCGGCATCTCGCGTGCGCTCGTCTTCACCGGCATGCGCGACCAGGCCACGCTCGACCGCGCGATCCTGGCCGGGGCGCGCGGCGTGCTGCGCAAGGACGCGCCGGCGGAAGTGGTGCTGCGCGCGATCGAGAAGGTACACCAGGGAGAAATGTGGGTGGGCCAGGACATGATGGCGCGCATCTTCGGCGAACTGACCCGCGCACGCGCGCCGGCGCGGCGCGACCCACACCAGGAAAAACTCGATTCGCTGACCCCGAAGGAGCGCCGCATCGTCGACGCCATCGTGGCCGGCAGCGGTGTCACCAACCAGGCGCTGGCCGACAGCCTGTTCATCTCGGAACACACGCTGCGCAATTATCTGGTCACCATCTACAAGAAGCTCGGGGTGAGCAACCGCCTCGAACTCTACGTCTACGCCAGCAAGCACAGCGCCCCGCGCGCGGCCGGATAGCTGTCCGGCTAGTCCTACGCAACCCATGACATTTGTCACGGTTCCGCATTACAAAATCGATGCAAATGTCTGTCCTTTTCAAGGGCGATTGTGCGATGCGCCGGTGTCAGCCGTGACCTACAGTGTATCCATCAGCGCTGACTTCGAGCCTGAATGGAATCCGAACGATGGGCGGCAGACTGTGGACGGCAAACACATGGACCTTCTCGACAATCTTCCGCTCGCGTTCATCGATTTCATCCGGGCCGCAACAGGCAGTTCGCCTTACGAACATGCCCTGGTCTGGTCGCTCGTTACAGTGATTTGCATCCTCGTGGTCATCGCGGTGGTGTAGCACTGGGACGACGGTCCGGCGCGGCGCTGGTTTCAAAGCCTCTAACCAAACTAATCTTTACCCTGGGAGAAACATCATGGAAATGATCAAGAACTTCATGCAAGAAGAAGACGGTGTCACCGCTATCGAATATGGCCTGATCGCAGCGCTGATCGCGGTGGTGATCATCGGCTCCGTGACCCTGGTGGGCACTAAGCTCGATGGCATCTTTAACTACATCCAAAGCAAACTGACTGTCCCAGCAGCAGGAGCAGCGCCTTAAGACGCGCCCTGCCCCACCCCAGCCGGGGTGGGGCTTTAACTAGCCAAGCGAGCAGTTTATGCCAGCCCTAATCGAGATCACTACCGGTCAACTGCGTTTGTCCGGTTTGTATATTGTACCGATACAGATTGGCGTGCTCGTTCTGCTCCTGCTTATCGCCACTGCCGTCGACATACGCGAACGCCGAATTCCCAATTGGCTGGTCGCCACAGGTATGACTGGTGCTCTTGCCTTCCATTCCATTTCCTTGCAGGGCGAAGGCGCTGTTTTTGCGCTTTCAGGCCTCGCCGTGGGGATGGCAACCCTTCTTCCGATGTATGCGCTCGGTGTCATGGGCGCTGGCGATGTGAAACTGATGGGAATGATCGGCGCATTTCTCGGCATGGACGGGGTCTTTGGCGCCGTGCTGGCGAGCATGGCAGCTGGGGGTTTACTTGCCTTAGGGTTCGCGGCCTGCAAGCGGATGCTCCCGCAAATGTTCATCAACTTGTTAGACATTTTGCGGCACTTCCATATCAAACACATGACCCGATCGATCACTGCCCCAATGGCGCCAGTCGCTTCAATCGGAAAAATGCCCTATGCCGTGGCCATCACCGCCGGAACACTCGCGCAGCTCACCTTCCTGCATCTCTGACCATACGGATATCATGGATACCCTGGCCCTCGACTCCGAATCGCGTCCCGATATCAACGCGCCGTGCCCGGCCCCGGCCGTCCTGCCGCCTGCGCCGCTAACGGTGGCGCAGACCGGCCTGCCCTTCCTGTTCCTCGCCGAACTGGCCGTCAAGACCCTGTTCCTCGGCGGCCTGCTGCGCATCACCGAGCTCAGCGCACGCATGAAACTCGGCATCGGCGTGATCGAGCCGCTGATCGTTTACCTACGCGCCGAACGGCTGTGCGAGATCAGCCGCGCCGGCGCCACCGGGACCGACGCCGACGTCTGCTATAAGCTAACCGACCTGGGCCGCGCGCGCGGCGCCGAATTCCTGGCGCGCTGCGGCTACACCGGCCCAGCCCCGGTCACGCTGGAAAGCTACGGCGACGCGGTTGTCGCGCGCAGCGTGGCCGCGATGCACATCGGGCGCGCCGCCGTGCAGGCCGGCTTCGGCCAGGTAGTGGTGCCGCCTGCCATCCTCGACCAGCTCGGTACGGCCATGAACTCGGGCCGCGCGATGTTCATCCACGGTCCCGCCGGGAGCGGCAAGACCTTCCTCGCCGAGCGGCTGGCCGAGCTGCTGACGGGCGCGATCGCGGTGCCCTACGCCATCTACGCCGGCGGCGAAGTGATCCAGATGTACGACCCAGTCGTCCACCTGCCGGCCGAGACCGGTCCTGTGCCCGGCCTGCCCTTCCGCCGTGCCGCCGGCGATGCGCGCTGGGTCCATTGCCGCCGTCCGGCTGTGCTGACCGGCGGCGAGCTCTCGCTCGACATGCTGGACCTGAAGTTCGACCATGCCACCCGCTACTACCAGGCACCGCCGCACCTGAAGGCCAACAACGGCATTTTCATCATCGACGACCTGGGCCGCCAGCGCTGCGCGCCGGCCGACCTGCTCAACCGCTGGATCGTGCCGATGGACCGCCGGATCGATTTCCTGTCCCTGCACACCGGCTACAAGTTCGAGGTGCCCTTCGACGTGATCGTCGTGTTCTCCTCGAACCTGCCGCCGGCCGAACTCGGCGACGGCGCCTTCCTGCGCCGCATCGGCTACAAGATCCACGTCGGCCCGCTCGGCGAAGACCACTACCGCCGCATCTTCATCGAAGCCTGCGCGGGCCTGGGCATCGCCTGGAACGCGGAGGCCTTCGACTGGCTGCTGAAGGAGCGGCATGCGCGCGAAGACCGTCCGCTGCTGGCCTGCTATCCGCGCGACCTGCTGAGCCAGGTCCGCGACCGCGCCGCCTACGACGGCGTGCCGCCGGAGCTCACGCCGGATTCGCTCGACTGGGCATGGAACAATTTTTTTACCGGCGTCCAAGAAGCGCCGGCAACTGGCACCGAAGGTGAATGAGATGAAAAACACACGCGGCATCGTCATGCTGGGCATCGCCCTCATCCTCGCCCTGGCAGCGGTATTCGCCGCCGTCAGCTGGATCAACGGACGCGCAACGAACACATCCAAGGTCGCGGTGGCGATGGTCGACATCAGCCTGGGCGCGCGCATTGCGCCGGAAATGATCAGGATGGTCGACTGGCCGGCCGGCGCGCTGCCGCCGGGCGCCTTTTCCGACCCCAAGCTGCTCGGCGGGCGCGTGGCGCGCTCGACCCTGCAGCGCGGCGAGCCGATCATGGAAGCGAAACTCGCCCCGCCCGGCACCCAGGGCGGCCTGTCTGCGGTGGTCGCCAATGGCAAGCGCGCGATGACGGTGCGCGTGAACGACGTGGTCGGCGTCGCCGGCTTCGCCCTGCCCGGCAACTTCGTCGACATCCTGGTCAACACCCAGGGCGACACGGCCAAGGCCGGCCCCAACGGCGACGCCTCGATTTCGAAGATCGTCCTCGAACGCATCCTGGTGCTGGCGATCGCCCAGGACCCGAACCGCGACGACACCAAGCCGAAAGTCGTGAATGCGGTGACCCTCGAACTGTCGCCCGAGCAGACCGAAAAACTCGACCTAGCGCGCAGCGTCGGCACCCTGTCTCTGGTGCTGCGCAACCAGATCGATCCCGACCCGGTGGGCACCGGCGGCGCCACCAAGAACGCCCTGCTCGGCCTAGTGCGTCCCGCCGTCGTGCGCGCCCCCGTGGTGCGCAAGGCCGTGCTGGCGCAGGAACCGCGCTACAAGGTCGACGTCATCAAGGGCCTCGAGCGCAGCACCCAACAATTCTAATGAGAGCGACCATGCGAGCTACTGACAAGATGACGGGAAAATGCACCGGGCGCAGGGCACTGATGGCGCTGGCAGCGCTGGCCTGCTGCACGGGCATGACGGCGACGGAACCGGCCTTCGCCGCCACCGCGGCCAAGGCGCCTACCCGCGCACCGGTCCAGACGGGGCCGGCGCGCAGCAGCGGCGTGTCGACGCTGGCGCCCAAGGTGACCCTGTCCGAGGGCAAGTCGACCCTGATGCGCCTGCCCTTCGCGGCCACGCGCATGTCGGTCGGCGACGCCAAGGTGGCGGACGTTATTTTGCTCAACCCAAGCGAGCTCTACATGCTCGGCAAGTCGGTCGGCAGCACCAACCTGATCCTCTGGAACAAGGCCAACGAGGCCACGATCATCGACATCGCCGTCGACCTCGACACCAGCGGCCTGGCGGCCCGTTTCGAGCAGCTGCTGGCCGAGGAAAAGGAAGTCAAGATTACGACCGCGGCAGATACGCTGGTGCTCTCGGGGACCGTGTCGGACGTGACGAAGGTCGACCAGATGATGGCGCTGGCGAACGCCTATGTGCAGCGCGGAAAGGGCGGCGCAGGCGAGGCGGCCGGCGGCGCCGCCAGTGCCGGCGGTCAGCAGCCAACGATGAAAGTCATCAACATGACCTCAGTCGCCGCGCCCCAGCAGGTGATGCTCGAAGTAAGGGTCGCCGAAATCTCCAAGACCCTGGCCGACCAGCTCGGCGTCAGCATGGGTGCCAGCCGCACCAACGGCAGCTGGACCTACAGTTTTCTCTCCAACCTGCTGACCAGCAATCCAAGCCTGCTGGATGCTTTTAACGGCAAGAACGGCAACTTCCTTACCATCGACGCACAAAAGCGCGACGGCCTGGTCAAGGTGCTGGCCGAACCGACTGTGATGGCCATCAGCGGGCAGGAAGCGAGCTTCCTGGCCGGCGGCAAGATCTTCATCCCTGTGAGCCAGGCGAATAACAATGGCGTCCCCACCATTACCCTCGAGGAAAAGGAATTCGGGGTCGCCGTCAAGTTTACGCCGACGGTGCTGGCGGGCGGCCGCATCAACCTGAAGGTGGCGCCGGAAGTGTCGGACCTGAACAAGGAAGGCATCGGGATTACCGCGACCGGGATTAACGGCACGGCGATCCTGCCCTCGTTCACTACGCGCCGCGCCACGACGACCGTGCAGCTGTTCGACGGCCAGAGTTTCGCCATCGGGGGCCTGATCAAGAACAACGTCACCACCAACGTAAAGGCCTTCCCGGTACTGGGCGAGATACCCGTGCTGGGCGCGCTGTTTCGCAGCACCGACTTCCAGACCGACCGTTCGGAACTGGTCTTCGTCATCACGCCGCATCTGGTCAAGCCGCTGCCGGCAGATTACAAGCTGCCGACCGACAGCTATGTCGAGCCGAGCCGCAGCCAGCTTTTCCTTGGCGGGAAACTCGAAGGCAAACCTGTTGCCGAACCGGCCCGCACGGCGGCCGCGCCCGGCCCTACCGGCTTCGACCTGAAATAGGAACCGATCATGAACCTGCGCCATCCACTTCATGCCGGACTCGTTCTACTGGTCCTGCTCGTCCTGTCGGGCTGCGCCTCGCGGCGAGCCGCTCCTCCCTACGGCGAGCGCGTTGCGCTCACCATGGCCCAGCAGGTGCTTGATCCCCTGGCTGGGACGAAACACGACACCATCAACGGGATGGGCGGCCAGGAAGCGAAGAGCGCCTACGACGCCTACCAAAAAACCTTCCGCGCTCCGCAGCCGCAGCCGAACGTGTTTACGATCGGCGTCGGGGGCGCACGCTGACGAGGTGGCCGACATGAACAGCCCGCTCCCCCGTTCACCGCATACGCGCCGCCTTCCGGCACGCGAGGACGGCGTCGTCGCCATCATCGTCGCGGTGGTGCTGGCGATGCTGCTCGGCTTCGGCGGCATCGTGCTCGACCTCGGGCACCTGTTCGTCAACAAGACGGAGCTGCAGAACGCGGCCGACGCCTGCGCCCTGGCGGCGGCCGGCCAGCTGGCCTGCGATCCGGCTGGGGGGGCCGGTTGCCCGGCGTCTTTTCTGGCCGATGCAGAGGCTGCGGGCATCTTCGTCGGCAGCCGAAACGCCAGCAATTTCCAGAAGGGTGCCGTTGTGATCGCACCTGCTGACGTGCGCTTTTCTACCTCGATCGGACCGTTCGGATCCTTTCAGTCACGCGCGGACGGCGCTAACGTGAATTCGAAATTTGCTATGTGCATCGCGCGTTCGGCGGGCATCAAGCCCTGGCTGATGCAGGTACGTGGCAAGATCGATCCGGCCGTCGTGGAAGCGAGGGCCGTCGCCACCCTGGCCCCTGGCCAGACTGCCTGCAACGCCACGCCGATCGGCGTGTGCTCCAAGAACGCGACGCCGCCGAATTACGGCTACGGCACCATCGGCGAGTGGATCGTCAGCTCCTTTAATGGCAGCAGTAACGGCGACGATTCCAACCTGGCCGGGAATTTCCGCTGGGTCGACTTCACGCCCAGCGCGGGCGGCGCCAGCGAGGTGCGCGACCAGCTGCTGGGCAACAGCTCGGTATGCGGCCTCCAGGTCGGCAGCGACATCCGGGAAGAAGGCGTCAAGCAGGGCGCCAAGAGCGCCTGGAATACCCGGTTCGGTATCTATCCGAACGGGAATGGATACACTGCCGCCGTCGCGCCTCCCGACAAAACAGGCTATGCCTACCCCAGCAAGGCACCGGGAACCGTCATCGGCATCGGTCAGTCCGCCTACGCCGACTACCGCGCCAAGCAGGGCACGCATACACCCTTTACAACCGGCAGCTACGCACCGACGGGCTCGGCCGGCAATATCCCCGGCAAACCATCGACCCAGTCCGAACACCTTGCGTACGGCGCCGAGCGCCGCCTGATCCCGGTGCCTGTCCTGGAATGCAACAAGTCCCCGGCCAGCGTGAAGATCCTCGCGATGGGCTGCGTCCTGATGCTCAATCCAATGTCCAACGGTAGCTCGGGCGACCTTTATCTGGAATGGCGCGGCCTGGCCAATGCCCCGGGCAGTCCTTGCCGCAGCGCCGGCGTAGCGGGCGGCACCACCGGCCCGCTGGTGCCAACCCTGGTGCAGTAGGAGAGCGGCCATGCGCACCACGAAAAAAGAGTCTGGCGCCGTCGCCGTCGAAATGGCCCTGCTGCTGCCGCTGCTGGTGCTGCTGCTGTTCGGCGTTACCGAGTTCGGCCGCGCCACTTACCAGTACAACGCGCTGGCCAAAGCAGTGCGCGACAGTGCGCGCTACCTGTCCCAGTTCGCGCCGGGCGATGCTGTCCGCTCGCTGGAAGCGCGCTCGATGGTCGTATGCGGCGCCACCGATTGCAGCGGGAGGACGCCGCTGGTTCCCGGGATGTCGCTCAGTTATGTGCAGGTGCGCGACCGAACGACCGACCCCGGCAACTACAACCTGCAATCTACCGGACGCGGCGTACTGAATCTCGTTCGCGTCGAGGTGACCGGCTTTACCTTCCGTAGCCTGGCGAGCGGCTTCGTTCCCGACCTGGCGTTCTCGCCGATCCAGGCGACGATGGAGCAGGTGCCATGAACCTGCGTCCTTGCCCCCGCATCGAGCGCCAGCGCGGCCTTGCCGCGGTCGAGTTCTCGCTGATCGCCCTGTTCATCCTGTTTCCCCTGCTGTTCGGGATCATGGAGCTGGCGCGCATCGCCTTCTACTGGAACGCCGCGACCGAGGCCACGCGTCTCGGCGCCCGGCTAGCGGTGGTCTGCGACCTCGACGACAGCACCATCCGCAGCCGCATGGCCGCCCTGTTTCCGCTCGTGGCCACCACCGACATCGATATCGCCTATCAGCCCGCGGGATGCACGACGACGAGCTGCCTCGGGGTCGAAGTGTCGATCAGGCCGCCCGCCGTCAAGACATATATTCCGCGCATTCCGCTCACGTTCGCATTTCCGCCGTTTCGTACCACGCTGCCAAGGGAGAGCATGCAAAGTACGTTTGCCGGAGTGAGCAATCCGGTCTGCGAATGAGCAGCGCGCATCCATCGAAATAGACCGATCAAAGGAGTCACCGTGAAAATCGCCGTCGTATCTCGTAGTGAAAAACACCTGCTGGAGATCGCGCGGCTGCTGCGCGAGCGCAGCCCGGGCGATGAACTGAACCTGGTTTCCGGTTCGCTCGAACGTTTCAGCAGCAGCGCCGGCACCGCCATGCCCGACCTGCTGCTGCTCGACCAGCCGCAGGGCAGCGAACTGGCGCGCCTGGAAGGGCTGGGCGCGGCCCACCCGCGCATGACGACCATGGTGCTGTCGACGCTGCACACCGTGGAATTCATGGTCGACGCCATGCGCGCCGGCGTGCGCGAAGTGCTGCCCGCGCCGGTGGGGCCCGACACCCTGTATCCGGCGGTGGTACGGGTGCGCGAGAAGCTGTCGGCGCACGAGCACGCGAACGGCAAGGTGCTGGCCTTCGTCTCCTGCAAGGGCGGCAGCGGCGCGACCTTCCTGGCCACCAATATCGCCTACGCGCTGGCGACCGAATGCGGCCAGCGGGTCGCCCTGATCGACCTCAACCTGCAGTTCGGCGACGCCTCCCTGTTCCTGGCCGACCAGAAGCCGCTCGCCACCCTTTCCGACGTGGCGCTGCAGATGCACCGCATGGACGCCTCGCTGCTGGCCTCGAGCATGATGCCGGTGACCGCGACCTTCTCGGTGCTGGCCGCGCCCGACGACCCGGTGCACGCCGTCGACGTCAAGCCGGACCACATCGACACGCTGCTGAACCTGGCGCGCCGCCACTACGATTTCGTGGTCCTGGACGTGGGCCGCAGCCTCGACCCGGTCGGGGTGCGCGCGCTCGACCTGGCCGACACCATCTATCCGGTGCTGCAAACCACCCTGCCCTATGTGCGCGACGGCAAGCGCCTGCTGGAGGTGTTCCGTTCGCTCGGCTATCCGCCGGCCAAGGTACAGGTGATCGTCAACCGCCACGAGAAGAAGGCCCAGATCAAGCTGGAGGATCTCGAGAAGGCCTGCGCCACGCCGGTCTGGCGCCAGGTGCCGAACCATTACGAGGCGGCCGCCGCTTCGGTCAACCAGGGCATCCCGGTGCTCAAGCTGTCGCCGAAGAGCCCGATCGCGAAATCGCTGATGGCGCTCGCGCGCGGGATTGCCGGCGACGCCGCCCCGGCGCCCGCGGGCTGGCTGGCGCGCCTGCTGAAGAAACCGGCGAAAGAGGCACCGCCGGCCGCCGCGCAGCCGGTGGCACAGCCGGCCCTGCAGGCCGTACCTGCCATCAAACAACCGGCATTCGAGGAGAAACAGGCATGGATGCAGAAATCCTGACGCTACGCGACCGCCTGGCCGGCAGTGCCGGCCGCGGCCTCGCCCAGTCCGGCCCGCGCATGTCGCACAGCGCCGGTTACATGCAGCTCAAGGGACGGATCCACCAGGGCCTGCTCGACCGGGTCGACCTGGAAAGCCTGCAGCAGCTGGCGCCTGAGCAGATCCGCGACGAGCTGAAAATGATCGTCGAGCTCATGCTCGAAGAGGAAACCGTGCCGATCAACGAGGTCGAGCGGGCCAACCTGGTGCGCGACATCCAGAACGAGATGCTCGGTTTCGGCCCGCTCGAACTGCTGCTGGCCGATCCGTCCGTGTCGGACATCCTGGTCAACACCTGCAGCCAGGTGTACGTCGAGCGGCGCGGCAAGCTCGAGCTCACCGAGGTGCGCTTCACCGACGAGGCGCACCTGATGAAGATCATCGACAAGATCGTCTCCCGCGTGGGCCGGCGCATCGACGAATCCTGCCCGATGGTCGACGCGCGCCTGCCCGACGGCTCGCGCGTGAACGCGATCATCCCGCCGCTGGCGATCGACGGCGCCATCCTGTCGATCCGGCGTTTTTCCGCCGATCCGCTGCGCCTGTCGGACCTGATCGCCTATAAAAGCATGACGCCGGGGATGGGCGAGATCCTGCAGGGACTGGGCAAGGCCGAGGTCAACATCCTGATCTCGGGCGGCACGGGCTCGGGCAAGACCACGATGCTGAACGTGATCTCGGGCTTCATCAGCCCGGAGGAGCGGATCGTCACGATCGAGGACGCGGCCGAACTGCAGCTGCAGCAGCCGCACGTGGTGCGCCTCGAAACCCGGCCCGCCAACATCGAGGGGAATGGCGAGGTGACCCAGCGTGCGCTGGTGCGCAACGCCCTGCGGATGCGCCCCGACCGCATCATCCTCGGCGAGGTGCGCGGCGGCGAAGCGCTCGACATGCTGCAGGCGATGAACACCGGCCACGAAGGCTCGATGGCGACCATCCACGCGAACACGCCGCGCGACGCCCTCACCCGCCTGGAAAACATGATCAGCATGGCGGCCGCCTCGCTGCCGAGCAAGGCCATGCGCCAGCAGATCAGCTCCGCCGTCGGCGTGGTGCTGCAGGTGTCGCGCCTGACCGACGGCAAGCGCAAGCTGGTGTCGCTGCAGGAGATCACCGGCATGGAGGGCGACGTCATCACGATGCAGGAGATCTTCGCGTTCCGCCAGACGGGCCTGGGCGAGAACGGGGCCGTGCTCGGCCACTTCTGCGCCACCGGCATCCGCCCGCGCTTTCTCGACCGGCTGCGCAATTACGGGGTCAACATCCCGGAGAGCGTGTTCGATCCCTCCCGCCAGTTCGCCTGAGGAGCCGTCATGGACTACATGTTCTTCGTCTTCGCGATCCTGATCTTCGTCGCCGTGGTGTTCCTGATCGAGGGCGCCTACCTAGCCTGGAATGCGAGCCGCGGGCCGGAAGCGCAGCGCCTGACGCACCGCGTGCAGACGGCCGCCGCGCGCGACGCCGAGCGCAGCGTCGCCCTCGCCAAAAAGCGCAGCTTCAGCAACCATCCGGTCTTGCAGAAGCTGCTGGCGGCGCTGCCGCATGTGTCGACGCTCGACCGCCTGCTGATGCAGTCGGGGAAGCAGTGGACGGTGGCCGGCTTCGCGGCCGCCTCGCTCGCACTGGGCGTACTGGCCTGGGCGCTGGCCTGGTGGTTCGCACTGCCATTTCCGCTCCAGCTCGCAGCGGGCGCCGCCGCGGCGACCCTGCCGCTGCAGCTGGCGCTGCGCGCACGCAACAAGCGCCTGCACAGGATCGAAAACCAGTTGCCGGATGCGCTCGACCTGATGAGCCGGGCGCTACGTGCCGGCCACGCCTTCCCGAACGCGCTGAAGATGGTCGGCGAGGAGATGAAGGAACCGATCGCGGTCGAATTCGCCACTGTCTTCGATGAAGTCAATTTCGGGGTCTCGATGCCGGACGCGCTGATGAACATGGCCAACCGGGTGCCCAGCACCGACCTGCGCTATTTCGTGGTGGCCGTGCTGATCCAGCGCGATACGGGCGGCAACCTGTCTGAACTGCTCGGCAGCATCAGTAAGATCATCCGCGACCGCATCAAGCTGCTGGGCCAGGTCCGGGTGCTGTCGGCAGAAGGGAAGATGTCGGCGTGGGTGCTGGGGCTGCTGCCGTTCGGAGCGGCCTCGCTCATCCAGCTGACCAATCCGAAATTCCTCGGGGTGTTATTCACGGATCCGGCCGGACAAAAAATGGTGGGCTTCGCGCTGGGAATGATGGTGCTGGGCGTGTTCGCGATGCGCCGGATCGTAAAGATCCGCGTATGAGCGCCGCATACGCAAGGAGCATGCAATGACTATCCTCGAACTCGGTTTTGTCGGCCTAGTATTCGTGGCCGTATTCGGTGTCGCCCTGCTTGGGCTGCGCACCTTCGCCGGCACGCCGCTGCAGGAGCGGTTGGACGCGGTCGGTGTGAGCACCGAGACGTCGGGCTCCGGTCCACCGCAATGGCTGGAAAAGATCGTCGCAGCAGCGACGCCAGTCGCGCGCCTGTCGTTGCCCGACGACGAGGCGCAGACCTCGGCGGTACGGGTGCGCTTCATGAACGCGGGCTATCGCCATGCATGGGCGCCGGTGGTCTTCTTCGCCGCCAAGACGGTACTCTCGCTGGGTCTGCCGCTGGCGGTCTTCTTCGGCCTGAGCCTGAAAGCCACGACATCCAGCACGACAGCGATGCTTTTTTATGTGCTGACCGCCGCGGCGGCAGGCTATTACCTGCCGAACTTCGTGCTAAAAAAGATGATCGCGCGCCGCCAGCGCGAGATCTTCGAGAGTTTTCCCGATGCGCTCGACCTGATGACGATCTGCGTCGAAGCGGGCCTGGGCATGGACGCGGCGCTGGCGCGCGTGGCCGGCGAGATCGGCCTGAAAAGCCGGGTCCTGAGCGAGGAGCTGAACCTGGTGACGCTCGAACTGCGTGCCGGCAGTGGCAAGGACAAGGCCTTGCGCGGCCTGGCCACCCGGACCGGGGTCGAGGACGTCGACGCGCTGGTGGCGATGCTGATCCAGGCCGAACGCTTCGGCACCAGCATCGCCGACTCGCTGCGCGTGCAGTCGGAACAGCTGCGCACCAAGCGCCGCCAGCGCGCCGAGGAACAGGCTGCCAAGATCGCCCTGAAGCTGCTGTTCCCGCTGATCTTCTTCATCTTCCCGTCCCTGCTGGTGGTGCTGATGGGCCCCGCCTTCATCCAGATCTACCGCGTCCTGCTGCCGACCTTCAGCGGTGGCGCCGCCAACTGAAAGGAGACCGCCATGCCGATCCGTCCCCTCGCCCCTGCGCTCGTCGCTGCACTCCTGCTCTCGTCCTGCGCCGGCGTACCGCCGCAGCTGCGGATGATGTTCCAGCCTGCGGAACAGGTACGCCATGGCAGCAGCGACGTCGCTTCCGCCTACTACCGGCTGGGACGCTACCACCAGGACGCGGGTGACCTGGGGCTGGCCCTGACCGCCTACACCTATGCCAGCGCGCGCGACCCGAAGGCGCCCGAGCCGCGCATCGCCGCGGCCGCCATCCATGCCCAGCAGGGCCGGCTGGCGCAGGCCAGGGCAATGCTGCGCCAGGTCTGCGCCGAGTACCCGGCGCTGGCCCAGCCGCTCAACAACCTGGGCTACGTGTACTACCTGGAAGGCGACTACGAGGCCGCCACCCAGGCCTTCCGCGCCGCGCTGGCGCGCGAGCCAGGCAGCGAACGGGCCCGCAACAATCTGCGGCTGGCCGAAGGAGCGGCGGTGCGCGGCGTGGCGGCGCTCGAGACGATCGCAGCCTTGCCTGCACCGCCGGTACCGCCGGCGCCCGAGCCTGTACCGGCGCCAGCACCTGCCGCGGCGCCGGCGATGGCCGACAACGGCATGCAGCTGGTGCGCACGGCGCCGAACGTGTACGAATTGCGGGCGGCGCCGGCCGTCGCGGCATCCGCCCCGGTGCGCGCTGCGGCGCCCGCACCTGCAGCCGCGCAGTTCGAGATCGCCAACGGCCATGGCGCCGACGGGCTGGCGCGGCGCTTCCAGCAAAGCCTAGCGCTGCGCGGCATCGTCGCCACCAGGCTGACCAACATGACGCCGTTCAACCAGGCCGCGACCCGGATCGACTACGCGCCCGGCCAGGAAGCGGCGGCGCGCAGGCTGCAGGCGGCCTTGGGCGGCAAGCCGATCCTGCGCCTGGCGGACCGCGGTGCGGTCCCCGGCGGCATGCGTCTCGTGCTCGGCAAGGATGCCCCGCTCGCGCTCGCACAGGCAAAGCCGCTGCTGGCCACGTCCGCCGCACCCGTTTCCACCCATCCAATGCAATAGCCCTGGAGCGCCAATGAGAACAACGATAACCCGCGCAGTCGCCGCCACTTCCACCACCCTGCTTGCCTGCTTGCTGGCCGCGTGCGGCGGCGGAGGCAGTGGAAACGATACTTGCAAAACCCTCGACCCGAGCCGCGATCCGAGCCTGCCCGGGTGCACCGTTTCCTCGACGCCCGCCACCGGTTCGACGGCCGCGCTGGCGCCGCTGGTGGTGACGCTGGCCGACGCCAAAGGCGCGCCGACGACCATGGTGTCGCCGAAGACGCCCGGCGTGGCCAAGGCAGTGGTGAAGGATGGCGCCGGCAAGCCGGTGGCCGGCCTGGCAGTGACGTTCACGAGTACCGATACGAGTGCGGTGCTGGTGCCCGCCACCGGCAGCGCACTGACCGACGCCAACGGCGTGGCCAGCATCGGCGTCGCGGCGGGCAAGCAGGCCGGCGCCTTCACGCTGACCGCCAGCGCCACCCGCGACGGCACCAAGGCCAGCGGCAGCGCCAGCTATGCGGTGGGCTTCCCGCTCCTGACCATGAGCGCGTTGAGCATCGGACCCTCGCCGCTGCCGGCCGGCGGCACCGCGAGCCTGTCGGTGACCCTGCTCGACGGGGGCACGCCGTTCGCGCCCGCGCAGGAGGTGACGTTCACCTCGCCCTGCGCGGCAGCCGGGAAAGCGACGATCAGTTCGCCGGTCACGACGGTCGCCGGCGTTGCGTCGACCTCGTATATCGACAAAGGCTGCGGTGCCCCTGACGTGGTCACCGCCTCGACCGTGCTGGCGGGGGCGACGACCAGCGCTACCGGCACGGTCAATGTCGAAGCCGCGGTTCCTGGCCAGCTCGCCTTCGTCTCTGCGCTACCGCAGAATATCTCGCTTAAAGGCACCGGCGGCGCCGGGCGCCAGGAATCGTCAACGGTGGTGTTCAAGCTGCGAGACCGCAACGGCATTCCGGTGTCGGGCCAGCGCGTCGACTTCGCGCTGACGACCTATGTCGGCGATTTGAAACTGAATTTCACATCGGCCACAACTGGAGCCGACGGCTCGGTCAGCACCATCGTGTCGGCAGGCACGGTCAACACGCCCGTGCGCGTCATCGCCACCGTCGCCGGTAGCGGCATCACTACCATGTCCGATCAGTTGGTCATCTCCACCGGCGTACCCGACCAGAACAGCTTCAGCCTCTCGACAGAGATATTTAATGTAGAAGGCATGAACATCGACGGCTGTCCGGCACCCACCGGATCTAACGTCACGGTACGGCTGGCGGACCACTTCAACAATCCGGCGCCTGACGGGACGGCTGTCAGCTTCACTGCAGAAGGCGGCTCAATCGATGGCTCCTGCCTGACGGGACTCGTCAATACGACGCTGACCGACGGTACGGTAATCCAGCAAAAAGGCATTCCTGGCGCATGCACAGTCCGCTTCTGCGCAGCGAACCCGCGGCCTGCCGACGGGCGCGTGACCGTGCTCGCCTATGCGCTGGGCGAGGAAAGTTTTGTCGATACCAACGGCACCAATCTGTATTACGAGTCGACAGATGCTTTCCAGGACTTGGGCGAGCCCTTCCGTAACGACCGCGCTATCACCAGCCGCAACGCCCAGGCCAATTGGGGGGTAGATGCCAACTGGCTGCCGGCGCGCGCTGCCCTCTCGCCGGACGACGGCTGGTCGAGCGGGAATGCAGTGCGCACGCCGGGAGAAATCTTCATCGATTCGAACGCCAACGGCACTTGGAACAGCGCCGGCGACGGCATCTATAACGGCGTTTTGAAGCAAGGCAGCAGCGCCACGCGTCCGGTGACCCATGTGCGCGGTGCCCTGGTGCAAGTGATGTCGACCAGTACGGCTGCGATCACCTCGCTCGGGCCAGAGTCGATTGCGCTGAGCCATTGCGTGAACGGCACACCCTTCGTCAACACGGCGGTGACGTTGCAGCTGGCGATCCGCGACACCAACCCGACCGTGTTCACCCTGAACCGGGCCGGCGCCGCGCCGCTCAACCTTCCCTTCGATTTGCCGGGCAACATATTGGCAGCCGGGACCAAGATCGATTTCATCCCATCCAATGGCACGCTGCTGAGCCCACCTTCCTACATCGTTCCGAACACGAACGAACCGAGTGCCGCGGCGTGGATCTATACGCTCCAGATGCAGAGCGATGCGAGTCAGAGTTCGCCGGCAGATAGCCCGCCACTGTATTGCAGCAATCGGGTCAGCAGCGGTACGCTGACGGTGAAGGTGACCTCGCCGTCAGGCATCATTACGACCCGGGCTTACCCGGTCACGGACTGACTGCGGTCATTGCAAACCAAGGCGGCCGGGACTTCCCCGGCCGCAATTCCATAAGAGGTCACCATATGGGCGCGCAGGAACTGAACCACTGGGTTGGGGTCGAGCGGCACAAGCAGCAGAACAACCCCTTCACCTGCCGCATCCGCCTGCTGATCGACAGGCACAAAGGCATCCTCGGCCGCGTGGCGGCCGAGATCGACGATTCCGACAGCGCCCTCACCTATGCCGGCATGAGCGAAGAGGACGGCAGGACGATGACCGAAGTGCGCTTCACGCTACGGGTAAAGGACCGCTCTCACCTGGCGTATCTGTTACGCAGGCTGCGCAGGGTGGCAGGCGTCCATCGGGTCGAGCACGAGCGGCCCTGAAGCCTTGGTTCAGGGCCGCTCGAACGCCAGCGCCAGGATCCGGTCGAAGGCATCGCAAGCGCCGGAACAGGCCTCGGCCACCTCTTCCTCGCCCTGCACCTGCGCGCGCAGGGCCAGCATGAAGGCGCGCCAGCGCGGGCCGGGCCCGCCCTCGCCTGCCCCGGCAAGGTAGCGCAGCGGATGCGGCGCCAGCTGGTCCGCAAGCCGCTTGTGCAGCACCGCACCGCCCAGCTGCGAGCCTTCGACCACATAGGCGACGCCCCAGCGGTAGGCGGGACTGGCATGCGCCGGCCAGAGAGGTGTTGCGGCACGCGCGGCGCCGGCATACGGCGCCAGCGAGGGTTCGGCCAGGTCGGCGTCGATCAGCGCCAGGTGCGGGGCGGCGGCAAGACCGGCGGGACCTTGCGGGCCATCCGTAAAACCATGTTGCCAGGCCTCGAGCGGGGCCAGCCAGTCGCGCAGCAGTTGCAGGTGCTGGGCATAGTCGGCCAGGGTGGCATCGGGCGCCGAGAGCGGCAAGCCGCTGTCGAGGCGCTCGTGGCGCGAGCTCGTGGACTGCCGCAGCGCGGCCAGGACGTCGGACTCGCGTGCGGTGTCGGGGGAACGGTTCATAAAAAGCTTGTTGCGGCGAATCGGGCATCTTACCAGCCGCGGCCGGATCAGTCCGTGATGGGTTCCGGATACGAGACCGAAACGATTTCCAGCTCCTCCTCGCCCTGCGGCGTCTGCAGCGTGGCGACGTCGCCTTCGCGGCACTTGGTCAGCGCACGCGCCACCGGCGAGACCCAGCTGATGCGTCCGCGCAGCGGGTCGAGCTCGTCGATGCCGACGATGGTGACCGTGTGCTCTTCGCCGGCCTTGTTGACGTAAGTGACGGTGGCGCCGAAATAGACCTGGTCGTTCCCGTAATGCACGCTCGGGTCGACGATGAAGGCCGAATCCATGCGCTTGGTGAGAAAGCGGATGCGGCGGTCGATCTCGCGCAGGCGGCGCTTGCCGTAGATGTAGTCGCCGTTTTCCGAACGGTCGCCGTTGGACGCCGCCCAATGCACGATCCGCACCACTTCCGGACGGTCGACGTCGATCAGCTGCAACAGCTCGTCCTTGATGGCTTTATAGCCGGCAGGGGTGATGTAGTTCTTGGCGCCGGCGGGAATCGCCTGCGCCAGGGCGACGGCGTCTTCATCGTCGTCGTTGTCGGACTCTTTTACAAATGCCTTGTTCATTCGTCCATTGTAGCCCCAGATCGCGCGACCCGGGACACGCTAGCCGTGACGTGTCGACTTGCTCAGTTTCCCCTAAGGCTGGACGCCGCGGATACCGTATGATGCGCAAGATGACCTCCCCGAGACTCACAAGTCCGCCTTCCCCACGCAGCCGGCTGCTGGCGCCGTTGCTGTATGTAATCGCGCTGCTGCTGCTGTTCGAGGAATGGCTGTGGGAAGTCGCCGGCCGCCTGTCGGCCGCAATGGGCACCTGGCCGCCGCTGCGGATGCTGGAGCACGGCATCCGGCGCCTGCCGCCCTGGGCAGCGCTGCTGGCCTTCGCCCTGCCCGGCTTGCTGCTTGTTCCGGTCAAGTTGCTGGCCCTGCTGGCTATCGCCCACGGCCATCCCCTGATGGGCGTCGCGGTCTTTGTGGTCGCCAAACTGGGCGGGGCGATGGTGGTCGCGCGTATCTATGTCCTGACCCTGCCGTCCTTGCTGGCGCTCGTCTGGTTTGCGCGGTGGCACAATCGCTTCATCATGTTCAAGGACCAGCTCATCGCCCGCTTCCGGGCCAGCCCCACCTACCAGCAGGCGCGCCGTTCGGTGTCGGCCTTGCGCCGCATCCTGCGCCGCCTGCGCAGCCAGTTGCGGCCGTCGGTACCCTTCGGCAGCCGCCATGCCACGCGTAGCGCACGCGCGCTGCGCCGCTTCGTGTCGCTATGGCGCCGGCGCCGCAAACCGGGAAGCGAAAGACCATGACCACCACCATGACCACGACCGAAGCGCTGCTGGCCGCGCCGATGCACGCCGCCCCGGCCGAGATCCTGCTGATCGACGCCGCCACGCTGGCCCTCGTCGACATGAACGCCACCGCGCGCGCCAATCTCGGCTACGACGGGGCCGCATTGAGCGGCATGCGCGCGGTCGATATCGCGCCCGGCCTGGACGACGGCACACTCGGCGCCCTGCTTGCCGGCATGGGGGAAGACAAGGGCGATGAAACGATCAAGCAAGGCTGCCTGCGCACCGAACTGCGCCGCGCCGACGGCAGCACCTATCCGGCCAGGCTGACTTTCCTGCGCACCCAGCGCGACGGCCGTTCCCTGCTGCTGGCGATCGGCCACGATCTATCGCCCGAACAGGCGGCCTCGAACGCGCTGGCCCAGTACCAGACGCGCTTCAACGCCATCGTCAACCACACGCCGGGCCTGGTCTACCAGTTCACCCTCGGCGCTGACGGCCGCCATGCCTTTCCCTACCTCAGCGACGGTTGCGCGCCCTTGCTCGGGGTGCAGCCGGCCCAGCTGCAGGCCGATCCCGACCTGTTCCTGCGCCTGATCCTGCCCGAGGACCGCAAGGGTTACCTGGAAGCGATGGCGGTCTCGAAAATATCGCTCTCGAGCTGGAACTGGGAAGGCAGGATCTGGATCGATGCATGGAAAGACGTGAAATGGATCAACCTGCGCGCCACGCCCCACGCCGTTGCGGCGGGCGCGGTGCAGTGGGACGGCATCATGACCAACATCACCGAGAGCAAGGTCGAGCAGCAGGAAACCCTGCGTTCGCGCGCGCGCCTGGCCGAACTCACCGACCACATCGAGCAGGTGAAGGAGCAGGAACGGGCGCGCATCGCGCGCGAGATCCATGACGACCTGGGCGGCAACCTTACTGCGATCAAGATGGCCTTGTCGATGCTCAGTTCGCGGCTGCCGCCCGACCAGCCGGGCCTGCTGGAAAAGGCGACCTATCTCGACGACCTGGTCGACCGCACGATCGAGGCGGTGCACCGCATTTCGCTCGACCTGCGACCGTCGACGCTGGACTTGGGCATCGTCGCGGCGCTGGAATGGCAGGCGCGCGAATTCGAGAAGGGTTCCGGCATCGCCTGCATCTTCCGCAGCGCCGAACGTGAGATCGAGCTCGACCCGGACCATGCGGCCGCGCTGTTCCGCATTTTCCAGGAAGCGCTGACGAATGTCGCGAAACACGCCGGCGCGACCCGCGTGACGGTGACCCTGCGCCGCCAGCGCCAGCACCTGACGCTCGCCATCTGCGACAACGGCCGCGGCATCGCGCCCGCCGACCGCCTGAAACCCGCCTCCTTCGGCCTGCGCGGCATGAGCGAACGGGCGCGGGCGCTGGGGGGCACGTTGACCTTGTCGGCGGCGCCCGGAGGTGGCACGATGGTGACCATCAAAATTCGCCTGGCCCCGCCGCCAGTAAAAATCCCCGGGGAACAATGACCGACAAAGCCACCATCCGCGTATTCATCGCCGACGACCATGCCATCGTGCGCGAGGGCTTGAAACAGATCCTGGCCGAGCAGCGCGACATCGTCGTTGCCGGCGAGGCCGAGAACGGGCTCGATGCAATCAAGCTGTTCCGTAAATCGCGCTGCCACGTGATGCTGCTCGATATCTCCATGCCCGACCGCAATGGCATCGAGGTGCTGAAACAGATCAAGCAGGAGCGGCCCGAGCTGGCCGTGCTGATGCTGTCGATGCACCGCGAAGACCAGTACGCGATCCGCGCGCTGAAAGCGGGCGCGGCCGGCTATCTCACCAAGCAGAGCGCGCCGCGCGAACTGGTCACGGCGATCCGCCAGGTGGCCGGCGGCCAGAAATACGTCAGCGCCACGCTGGCCCAGGCGCTGGCGAGCCAGGTCGGCGCCGACCACGACGCGCCGCCGCATGACAGCCTGTCGGACCGCGAATTCCAGACGCTGACCATGATTGCTTCGGGCAAGACGGTGAGCGAGATCGCGCGCGAGCTCTCGCTGTCGGTCAAGACGGTCAGCGAATACCGGGCACGCCTGCTGGCGAAGATGAACCTGAAAACCAGCGCCGAGCTGACGCACTACGCGATCCGTAACCAGCTGGTCGAATAGATTTATGCATTGCTGTTAAGTAAGATACTTTCCAGCCTCTTTTCGGGCGATGACGAAAAGAAAAGGTGCTTATCATTGCTGCACAGCAAATACGTAAGCCTGCATCATGCCTAACCCTCCCGCCCCGCCCGCCCAGAACCCCGTCGATATCGCGCGCGAAGCCTTCCGGCGCCTCGCCACACGCCGCATCGCACCGACGCCCGACGCGTATCGGGACATCTACGACGAGATTGCCGGCATCCCGAAGCCCGCATTGGGACCCGCATCTGCCCCCGTTGCGCCGAGCACCGGCGCGGCCGAGGTGGTGCTGGTCGACTTTGCGACGCAGCTGACCGACACCCCGGGCGAACTGGCCGAATACGGCCGCCGCCTGAACCGCGCGGTGAAGGTGCGCGACTGGGAAGCCTATGCGCGCGCCCTGTCGCAGCTGGTCGAGAAGCACTTGCGGCGCGGCATTCCGCCGGGCGTGACCTATGGCATGGAAAGCAAGGACACCGTGCTGCTGCGCGAACTGCTGAGCCGCACGCTGGCGTTTGCCCTGGCGTCGCTGCTACCGGCCAGCCCCAAGCTGGCAAGCGAAGCCGAGTCGCTCGGCGCCGCCGTGAAAATCGCGCATGGCGAAGCGGCGCTGCAGGAAATCGCAACGCGCCTGAAGGAACTCTGCTTCCAGATCGAACTGCATAACGGCGATGCCGGCGAACAGCAGGAGCTGCTGCTGCGCCTGTTCAAGCTGCTGCTGGAGAACGTCAGCGAATTGCTGGACGACGACAGCTGGATGCGCGGTCAGATCGAGGCCGTGCAGGAACTCATCAGCGGCCCGATCGACACGCGCGCACTGGAAGATGTCACGCGCAGCCTGAAGGACGTGATCTACAAGCAGGGCCAGCTGAAGCACAACCTGTCCGACGTCAGGACCACCGTCAAGAACATGATGATGACCTTCATCGACCGCCTTGGTTCGGTGGCGGCCTCGACCGGCGACTACCACGACAAGCTGGGCGGCTTTTCGGAACGCATCCGCAATGCCGGCGACATCACGGAGCTGAACGAGGTACTCGACCAGGTCCTGAGCGAGACCAGGCAGGCGCAAGCGGAGGCCCTGGCCTCGCGCGACCGCATGCTGGCCGCGCACCGCGAGGTGCAGGAAGCTGAAAGCAGGATCAAGGAGCTGGAAGCGAAGCTGCAGCACATGAGCGAACTGGTGCGCGAAGACCAGCTGACCGGCACCCTCAACCGGCGCGGCCTGGACGACGTGTTCGAGCGCGAAAGCGCGCGCGCCGACCGCCGCAACACGCCGCTGTGCGTGGCCCTGCTCGACCTCGACAATTTCAAGAAGCTCAACGATACCTATGGCCACCTGGCCGGCGACAACGCCCTGCGCCACCTGGCCAAGGTGGTGAAGGCGACGCTACGCTCGATTGACGTGATCGCCCGTTTCGGTGGCGAGGAATTCCTGATCATGCTGCCGGAAACCCCGGTCGAGGCGGCCGTGCTGACCATGACGCGCCTGCAGCGCGAGCTGACCAGGCATTTCTTCATGCACGATAACGAGAAGCTGTTGATCACGTTCTCGGCCGGCGTGGCCTTGCGCCTGCCGAACGAGGACCAGGCGAGCTTGCTGGCACGGGTGGACCGGGCGATGTACAAGGCGAAACAGTCGGGAAAGAACCGGGTGGAAGTGGCCAGCGACAGCTGACCGGACCCTGGTATTCGCGACCATGACGCTTCCACATCTTGTGAGTGGAAACAGACAAACGCGCATCCAACCGGGCCGGAATGTGAATTTTTGGCCCAATCTTCTTGAAACGATTGTTTCCGCAAAGTACGATCAGACTTGCCCCCAGCCTACTACGGACAACCATGGCCATCCTTCACCCTTCCAAATCCCTTACCGCGCTCGTGCCCCAGTATGTCAGCCGTTTCAGCTGCATCGGCTCCAGCTGCGAGGACAGCTGCTGTGCAGGCTGGCGCGTGAACGTCGACAAAAAGACGTTCAACGCCTACCGCCAGTCGAATCATCCGGAACTCAAGCCTGTGTTCGAAAGCAGCGTCAGGCGCGTGCGCAGCCAGGAAAGCGATGCCAGTTACGCGCGCATCGAACTGCATCAGGAATCGGCGGCCTGTCCGCTCATGCAGGACAGCCTGTGCTCGGTGCAGAGACACCTCAACGAAAGCTATCTGTCCGACACCTGCTTCAGCTACCCTCGTTCGACGCGCCAGTTCGCAGGCGGTATTGAACAGAGCCTGACGCTGTCCTGTCCGGAAGCGGCGCGCCAGGCGTTGCTGAGTCCGGACGCCTTCGATTTTGTCGAGAGCAAGGTCGTCGTGCGTGACACCTCGGCCGGCAAGATCAAGCCCATGCACGGGCTGCGTCCGGAGACCATGAATGAAATCCGGATCTTCTGCTTCCAGCTGATGCGCACGCAAGGCCTGGAAGTGTGGGAAAAGCTGGCAGTGCTGGGCGTATTCTGCGAAAGCCTGACCAAGGCGATTCAGGCGCACAAGCAGCAAGCAGTCCCTGCCCTGATCGAAGAACTGGTTGCAGCACTCGAGACCGGGTCTATCACCGATGCCTTGAAGGACATGCCGCCCAATCATTACCAGCAAGCGGCGGTGTTCGCCACCATGTGGAACGTCCGGCATAAAACTACCCACTCCACCTCGCAGAATGCCATCCTGGACATGATCGCAAGGGGTATGCCAACGGACCCGGCCAGCGGGGAATCGGTCGAGCAGCAAATCGTTGCCAACTACCGCCGCGGCATCGAACGCCTGCCGGCCGCGCTGAGCGAAGCACCCTGGCTGATGGAGCATTATCTACTGAACGAAATGTTCAGCGCCCTGTTCCCGTTCGGCGACAGCACACCCTACGAACACTACCTGCGGCTGGTCTCGCGTTTCGGCATGGTCCGCTTCGTGCTGGCCGCCCAGTGCAACAGCGACGCCAGCTTGCCGACGCCGGCCCTGCTGGCCCAGACGGTCCAGGTGTTTTGCCGCCGCGTCCAGCACGATATGAAGCTGGCGCAGCAGATTAACCAGGCCCTGCAAAACACTGGCTGGGACAGGCTGGACCGGATCTTCGGCTTCCTCCGTTCCTGATCCGTCAAACGCGGGCATGAACGAAAACAGGGCTGTCCGAGATCGGACAGCCCTGTTTTTTACGTCGATACCGGTTGCTAGTGTATTGCTTAGTATCCGCTGTTGGCTGCCAGCGCCGCCAGCTGTTGCGTCATATAGCTGCTCATGCTTTGCATATTGACCATCATCGAGTCGAGCGAGGTGAACTGCGTGCGGTAGCGCTTCTCGGTCTGGGCCAATTGCAGCTCCATCCGGTCACTGCTTTTCTCCAGGCCCTTGATCGAGGCGTTCAGGCCATCCGTGCGGCTCTTGAACACTCCTTTCGAGCCCAGCATATCTTCCGTGACCTTGGCAAGGCGGGTAGCGACGCCGGACGCCGAGTTGAACAGATTCGACACGCCCTCGAAATTGGTGGCGATCGCTGTCTCCAGCTTGGCCGGCTTTTCCAGTTTCAGGGTACCGTCGCGCTGGAAGGCAATCCCGATGTCGGACAGCGACGACAGGCCCGTGGCGCCGCTGACTGCTTTGCCGAGTTCGGAGCGTATGCTGCCCAGGATCGAGCGCGCACCCGCGTCACCGTTGAGTACAGCGCCAGTTTTCGTGGCGGCATTGTAGGCGGTCTGCTTGTTGACCGCCGTAGCCAGCGCGTTGTAGGCGTCGACGAAGGCGGTGACCGACTTCGTCACCGTCGCCGCGTCTTTCGCGAGGGTGATCGTGGCCGGGCTGCCGATATTGGTCTGGGCCAGGTTCAGGGTCACACCCTTGATCGCATCGATCACGGTATTCGATGGTTTCGACACCGCGATGCCGTCAATCGTCATCTCGGCATTCTGCGCAGTCTGCGTCCGCGCCATATTCGGCTCCGTCGGC
This sequence comes from Massilia sp. LXY-5, assembly GCF_059801075.1. Taxonomy (NCBI): domain Bacteria; kingdom Pseudomonadati; phylum Pseudomonadota; class Betaproteobacteria; order Burkholderiales; family Oxalobacteraceae; genus Massilia; species Massilia sp. LXY-5. The sequence goes on along the minus strand of NZ_JBNNEH010000002.1, from coordinate 92,589 downwards.
GGCACGGTGACCGGCGGGGGCGTGCTATCGAAACGCGCCAAGCTGCCCGTCGCAGCAATCGTCACGCCGTTGGCACTGCCGCTCTGGTTGCCCGTGATGACGAGACGATCTTGCGTGCCGTCGTTCAGGATGGTGGCAGTCACGCCGGCGTTGGCTTTGTTGATGGCACTCGAGACACTAGCCAGGGTGGCATCGGTCAGGTTCACAGTCGTGGGCTTGCCACCGATCGTGATTTCCATCGAACCGGGGCCGAGGAACTTTGCATCTGTTGCAATGCCGGACGACACCAGCTTATCGCTCTGCGCCAGTTTGCTTACCTCGATCGAATAGCTGCCGGCTGCCGCACCGCCGTCCTTGGTAGCGGACACACCGATCGCATCGGCTTTGGTGGACGTTGTCGTCAGCGCCCGCAGGGCGTCGCCCGACAGCGCCTTCACGGCTGCCTGGAAGGTGGACACCGCGCTCTTGAGCGTACCGAACGCGGACAGTTTGGAATTGAAGCTGGCTTGTTTCGCTTGCAGGTTCGCGAGCGGCTGCTTCTCGACCTCCATCAGGGACGTCACGAGACCGTTGACGTCCAACCCCGACAGCATGCCTGCGGCACTAATACCCATTGTTCGCTTCCTTCATATAAGACGGATGCAGATGCCCCGGCCTCAAGCCTTGTCGCGCAACATCACACCCTGCATCTGTTCGATCGAACGCCACAGCTTGAGCGCCTCGACGCTCGGGATCTGGCGCAGCACCGCGTCAGTCTGGGTGTCGACCACCTTGACCACGGTGCGGCCGCTGTCCTCGTCGACCGAAAAACGCACGCCTTGCGCATTGGCCTGCGCCACCTTGTTCAGGTCGGCAACGGCATTGCCCAGTTCGACACCGGCCAACTTGTTGTCCACATGTGCAAACGCCGCGACGGGCGCGGCAGAGGTAACTGGCTTGACGCCGTCCACCGACGGCCGCGCCGTATTGCCGGCGACGACCGATGGGCTTCCAGCTTGTATTGGTTGCAACATCGGAACACCTCTTTGAAAACAGCTGTGCGGGGCTTAACCCCGCACAGCTGGACCATCGATTATATCGGGGGATTAACCGCGCAGCAGCGACATCACGTTGTTCGGTGCCGAGTTGGCCTGGGCCAGCATCGCGGTACCTGCCTGCTGCAGGATCTGCGCGCGGCTCAGCTTGCTGGTTTCAGAAGCGTAGTCGGTATCCATGATGCGGCTCTTTGCGGCCGACTGGTTCTCGATCGAGCTCGACAGGTTGCTGATCGCATAGCCCATACGGTTCTGTGCGGTACCCAGCGACGCGCGCTCCGTGTTCAGGGCCTTCAGGGCGCCGTCGATCTTGGCGATGGTGGCGCCAGCGTTGGCAGGCGTATCAACCTTCAGGTCGGTCGCAGCGGTGAACTTAGCGTAGCCGTCGCTGTCGGCGATGGCGACCTTGATCGATTCGTCCTTGTTGGCGCCGACCTGGATGTCGACGGTGAGCGGAGCGCCCGACTTCATCAGGCTTTTGCCATTGAAGCTGGTCGTGTCGGCGATACGGGCGATTTCGTCATTCAGAGCCGACATCTCGGTGCCGATGTTGCCGGTTTCGTCGGCGCCGTTGGTGCCGTTGGCGGCCTGGACTGCCAGTTCACGCATACGCTGCAGTGCATCCGAAATGTTCGACATGGCGCCGTCGGCGGTCTGGATCATCGAGATGCCGTCGTTGGCGTTACGCGATGCCTGGGTCATGCCGCGGATCTGCGAGTCCATCTTGGTGGCGATCGACAGGCCGGCTGCGTCGTCCTTGGCGCTGTTGACGCGCAGGCCAGACGACAGGCGGGTCATCGATGTTTGCAGGTCGTTGCTCGACTTGGCCATGTTACGTTGCGCATTCAGCGACGACATGTTGGTGTTGATGATCGACATGGTAGTTCTCCAGTGGGCAGTTCAGTTAGGTGCTGCTATCAGGGGTTCGGTTTCTTGCTTGCTTTGCTGTTTCAGCTCGCTTGTATTCTTTAACGGAGACCTCTGCAAAACCTTGAGGATTTTTTTAAAAAAAATGTTTGTGAGCAACTTCGCACTGGTCGCTGACAGGTAGCGGGCGAATTGGCGAGGACTGCTACAAGGGCATTAACGGCGGTCTGGCTAAAATAATGAGACGGCGGCAGGCCGCTTTCCATGGATTTAACAATCGTGCGCTAATTGCAAAATTTCGATTGTTCTGGCGTAATACAGGCTGGACCACGAACCCGGCCGTATCGTCACGATGCGGCCCGCCCCGCACATGATGACACCCGCCATTCCGGTCGACGAAGCCCGGCGGCTCGCCGCCCTGCACGCAACGAGCCTGTTCGGCACGGGCCCCGAGGAAGCATTCGACCGGATCACGCGGATGACGGCCAAGCTGCTGGGGGTGCCGACCGCCCTGATCTCGCTGGTCGGCAGCGACACCCAATGGTTCAAGTCGCGCTGCGGCTTCGACGCCCAGACCACCTCGCGCGAAGTGTCCTTCTGCGGCCACGCGATCCTGACCGACCAGCCGCTGGTGGTCGAGGATGCCGCCAACGACCCGCGCTTTGCCGATAACCCGATCGTGGTCGGCGCACCGCACATTCGCTTTTATGCGGGGGTGCAGCTGTATTCTGTCGAGCGCGCCAAGCTCGGCACCCTGTGCATCATCGACAGTGCGCCGCGCGAACTGGACGCGGCCGAACTGGCTGAACTGCACGACCTGGCGCGCATGGTCGAGGAGCTGATCTACCACCGCCAGCTTGTCATGGCCGCGCAGCAACTGCACGACCAGCTGCAACAAAACGCCTCGCGTGCCCAGCTGGCCGCTTCCGCCGGCCAGGTCGAATTCCTGCTGACCCACGATACGCTCACCGGACTGGCCAACCGCCAGGCCCTGCTGGGGGCGATCCGCGACAGCGTGGCCGACTGGGGCCGGCGCACCAGCTCCGCCGCGGTGGCCTGCCTGAACATCGACCGTTTCAAACGCGTCAACGACGCGCTCGGCCATGCCGCCGGCGATGAAGTGCTGGTGGCCGTCACCCGCTGCCTGCAGGCCGGGCTGGCGGAGGACGACTTGCTGGCGCGCACCGGCAGCGACGAATTCGTGCTGCTGCTGAACCGGACCGGCGGCGAAGCGGCGCTGCTGGCGCGCCTGCGCGGCCTGCTGGAAAGCGTCAACAGCAGCGTTTCCTGGGCCGGGAAAGACATTTCCATCACCTGCAGCCTCGGGTTCGCCTGTTTCCCGCAGGACGGCGAGGATGCCGACACCCTGCTCAGCAATGCCAACACGGCGATGCGCCATGCCAAGGAAACGGGCGGCGCGCGCCTGCAGCACTTCGCACCGGCCCAGCGCCGCGAACTGGGACGGCGCATGGCGCTCGAACACCAGCTGCACCGCGCCATCGAACGCGAGGAATTGTTCCTGCAGTACCAGCCGAAGATCGATCTGCAGGGCGGCACCCTGGCCGGCTTCGAGGCCCTGCTGCGCTGGCGCCATCCGGAACACGGCATTGTCTCTCCAGAGGAATTCGTGCCGATTGCCGAGGAAACCGGCCTGATCGTGCCGATCGGCGACTGGCTCGTGCGCACGGCGGTCAAACAGATGGCGGCCTGGCACGCGGCCGGCCTGCCGCAGATTCCGGTGGCGGTGAACCTGTCGGCGCGCCAGTTCCTGCAAGGCGACGTGGTGGCGCTGGTCCGTGAACTGCTGGCGCAGGAGAAAATCGCACCGCACCTGCTGGAACTGGAACTGACGGAAAGCCTGTCGATGGCCGACCCCGAACGCAGCCTGGCGATCATGCGCGAGCTGCGCGCGCTCGGGGTCACGCTCAGCATCGACGATTTCGGCACCGGCTATTCGAGCTTCGCCTATCTCAAGCGGCTGCCGATCGACAAGCTCAAGATCGACAAGTCTTTTGTCCACGACATGGTGCACAGCTCGGATGCGCGCGCCATCGTGCAGGCGATCGTCGCCATGGCGCACCGCATGCACCTGCGCGTGGTGGCCGAAGGCGTCGAGGTGGCGGCCCAGGCCCTGGCGCTGCGCGACACCGGCTGCGACCAGGCCCAGGGCTATTATTATGCGCGTCCGCTCGACGCGCTCGAGGCCGGCGCTTTCCTCGCGCCCGGACCGTATGCGGAAGCGGCGCTTCCCATGCGGAAAGGCCAGCCCGGCGGTTCGCATGCCTGAGTCGTCTTTACAACAGAAACATTTTCTAACAATTCGACCACGTGCGCGGGGTCGACATGGATATCATTGTATTAACGCGACACGGAGGACGTATGCGACGTCCGGCTGGCTGTCGAGCGGGTTGATGGTGCGAGTTTCATGATGCAAAGAAGAACCGACGAGCAAACGGCGCTGACCGCCGAATATGCTCTTTATCTGGTGGACATTCGCGGAGTCGAATTCGCCCTGACCTATCTCGACACCTGCAATGTGCCGCGCTCGATCCTGACGCGTGCCCTGCAGAGTCCCGAAGCGCGGCGCCATCACGAGCGGCGCCAGCGGCCACGCAACGACTGACTTTTTTAAGCCTCGCGTGAGCGCTTCCTGCTGGCGCGCAATCTCCCTTCTTCACTCTTGTGCGCGGCCCGGCACGCCTGTCGAATCCATTATCGGGATGACAAAGCCTGAAAAAGCCGGGTATTCCCGCCTCTCAAGTCCGGTTAGAACCTGCCGTTAAGCCAGTAAACTACCCACGCTGAAGAATGGCAGGACGGCCTCGACGCCGCACCGACCAGCTCCAGCACGAACTTGGCGGAACGCCCCCTGGCGCGCTCCCCACACTTGAAGAAGTATTGGAGGTTCACGATGTTTGGATCGATGCAGCGCGGCGTCAACGCTTACGCCAAAGTAGGACTGGAAACCTCGGTGATTTCCGCTTCGCCCCATAAACTGATCGTCATGCTGTACGACGGCGCCCTGGCCGCGATCAAGAGTGCCTCCACGCACATGGCGGCTGGCAATATCGTCGAGAAAGGCGCGGCTGTCTCGAAAGCCCTCGACATCATCAACAACGGCCTGCGCGCCAGCCTCGACAAGAAGGCCGGCGGCGAGATCGCCAGCAACCTCGACGCCCTGTACGTGTACATGACCGAACGCCTCCTGACCGCCAGCCTGCAGAACAAGACGGCGCTGCTCGACGAAGTGCAGACCCTGCTGACCGACCTGCGCGACGCATGGACGCAGATCGGCGAAAAGCCGGTTCAGCCGGCCGCGATGTCGCACCACCCCGTGATGGCGAGCGCCTGATGATGACGGGCCAGGAAGTCCTGCTCGAGTACGCGGCGGTCGCCGACCTGACCGGGCAGATGCTCGCCGCCGCCGAAGCCGGCGACTGGGACCACCTGGTGGTCCTCGAGCGCGCATGCACGGCGCACGTCGACACCTTGAAACGCAGCGAAGCGGCGGTCGAACTCAATCCGTCGGGCCGCCAGGCAAAGATCGACTGCATCCGCCGCATCCTGGCCGATGACCGCAAGATCCGCGACCTGACCATGCCCTGGATGGCCCAGCTGTCCGCCCTGATCAACAACTCCGGTACCCAGCGCCGCCTCGTCAACGCCTACGGCAGTGTTTGACGCCGGGCGCGCCAGCGGCGGCCTGCTCCCTCCGACAGGTCCTTAGCTTTCCATGGTCGAGCGCATCCCCAGTCCCGGCCTCAGCGCCCCGCTACCGGCCCGGCCGGTAGCGCCGACCGAACGCACGGGCGATCCCCGCCTCGAAGCCTTCCAGCGTACCCTCGCCACCATGCTCGGCAGCCAGGTGCAAGCCGCGGTGCTGGCACGCCTCGGCGACGGCAGTTTCATGGTGCGCGTGGCGGATATGCCGGTGCGCATGATGCTGCCTCCGGGCATTCAGCCCGGCGCGCAGCTGACGATGACAGTGCTCGCCGCGTCTCCGCAGCCGACCTTCGGCCTCGGCGACGCCGCCCTGCACGGCACCCTGCTGCCCTTGAGCGCGAACGCCGCCTCGCTGGCGGCCAGCGTCGCCGCCGCCAGCTCGCGCCTGCTGCAGGCAGGCGGCCAGGGGCAGTCGGCTGAGCTCAGCCCGGCGGCGCGCCTGCTTGGCCAGGTCCTGAAAAGCGCCGCCGGCGCCCCGCCGCTGGCCAGCCTGAACCCCAGCACGCCGCTCTTGCCGCAGGGCGCCCCCGATCCGGCGCAGCTGGCGGGACAATTGCAGCAGGCCGTGGCCAAAAGCGGCCTGTTCTACGAATCGCACCTTGCGCAATGGGCGGAAGGCAAACGTCCGCTGGCCGAACTGATGGCGGAACCGCAGGCGCGGCAGGCGCCCGGCACCCTTCCCACCGATCCCTCGGCTTCGCAGCTGATCAACCAGCAGTTGGCGACGCACGAATCCGGCCAGCTCGTGTGGCAGGGTCAATTCGGCCCCGGCCAGCCGATGCGCTGGGAGATCACACGCAATGGCGACGATGGCGAGGATGCCGCCCAGGCGCGCGGCGGCAAGGACGACGGGGCCGGCTGGCACAGCGGCCTGCGCCTGCGTTTCGCCCTGCTGGGAGAAGTCGAAGCCAGCGTCAGCCTGCGTGGCGCGCGCCTGCATATCGAATTGGTGGCAGAATCGGGGAGCGCCAGCCTGCTGCGCGCGGAGGCGCCGCGCCTGCAGGAAGCGCTGGCGGCGGCCGGCAACGAACTGGCGGCGCTGCGCGTCAACGATCGGGAGGGCGCATGAGCGAAGTGCCGCAACGCCAGCAGCGCGCCGTCGCCCTCGCCTACGCTGCCGGATCGAGCGCGCCGACGGTGGTCGCCAAGGGCCGCGGGCTGGTGGCCGAACAGATCATCGAGCGGGCGAACGACGCCGGCGTGTTCGTCCACGAATCGAAGGAACTGGTCGCGCTGCTGATGGATATCGACCTCGACGGCCAGATTCCGCCGGCCCTCTACCGCGCAATTGCGGAACTGTTAGCATGGCTATATCATATTGAGTCAGCGCAACAACTCGGCAGGCCCACTCAGGCCCCGCCGGACAGCGCTCTCCATATCGACTCATCTGCAAACTCATTTGCAGACTTACCTGCAGACTCACCTGCAATATCGGCGGAACAAGATGCAAGCAATGCATGACGCAGAACTGGAAAACTGGCACGACTACGAGGTGCAGTCGCGCCGCGAGATCGTGGCGCTGCTGCGCCAGATCGGCGAAAAGAAGCAATTGATCCGGATGAAGATCAAGGGCGAGGCCGATGTCTGCGTCACCTCGATCCTCGAGGTCGATGCCGACGATGGCGTGTTCGTGCTGGATCGCTCGATCAACCGCGAGCAGAACGAGCGCATCGTGCAGGCCAGGAGCGTGCTCTGCGAAACCTACCTCGACAAGATCCGCATTTTGTTCAGCGTGAACGGCGTGCGCGAAGCCGAGTTCCGGGGCGCGAGCGCGCTGGCGGCCGAGATTCCGTCTTCCCTGATCCGCCTGCAGCGGCGCGAGTTTTATCGGATGCCGACGCCGGTGACCAATCCGGTACCGGCCCTGGTGCCGATGCCGCTCGACCTCGGGGGCGGCAACGCCACCTTCCCGCTGGCCGACATCAGCTGCGGCGGCGTCGCCCTGCTCGACAACAAGATGATGCTCAATTCGACGATCGGCCAGACCTTCACCAATTGCCGCATCGAGCTGCCCGAGATCGGCACCGTCACCACCTCGCTCCAGGTGCGCAATGCGCTGGACGTGACGATGCTGAACAACAAAACCAGCCGCCGCATCGGCTGCATGTTCGTCGATATTTCGCGCGGGAACATGGCTGCTGTGCAACGCTATATCACCAGGCTGGAGCGTGAGCGCAATGCGAAGCTCGCCGGCCTGAACTGACGCCGCTTCACCGGCGCCGGCCCTGGCCGGTTTGCAGACGGTGGATCGTCAGGAATCCTTCTCCTCGGTCGACAGCTCCAGCCGCGCCTCGCCGATACCGATCGTCGCGCCGCGCGGGCTGTTGTCGCCATCGACCCGGATGAAGGAGATCGATGCGATACCGACGCGCAGCTCCTGATTCCGCACCAGCCCCCGCGCAACCGTGTAACTCAGCCGTGCCGGGCCGCCATGATGGGATGCGCCGTTGATCTGGAAGGCGCCCAGGGTCCCGAGCAGCACCGACGTCTGGCCGTTGGCCGTGCCATCGGCAGACGGTGTATTCAGGTAGACCTGGTAAAAATATCCACCGTTCATGCCCTCATCGGTCAGCTCGAGATTATCGAGTACGACCTGCACCGATCTGTATTTCCTGGCGCTGCCCCGAACCGTCCCCGGGTTGCCGCGCATGATCTCCTGTACCGCGGCCCAGTCTTCCGGCAAGACCGGGAACTGTGCGCTGACGGAGCGCTGGTCCAGCCCGATCGCAAGCGCCCCGCCAATCGAAAAAGTCGTGTCGCCGGTCGGCTTGCGCCCGCCCGGCTTGAATGGCCCCGCCGGTGGAATGGGCAGCAGACGCTCGTTCCCATGCGCCTGCACCTGGTGTACCTCGCCGCGCGGCAGCTGGGCGACCGGCATGGTGGTCGGCATGAACTCGTTCTGATAGTAATACTGCAGGTTGGTGCGCGTGTCGTAGGTGAAGCTTCTTTGCATCGTCAACGTGCTGGTATAGGTATGGCTTCCCAGCCAGTAGGAGTTGGTCGTCGCCGGCATTTTCCGTCCCCCGCCGGCAGCCACCCAGGCAACCCAGAGCCGGTCGACGTTCGCGTGGTGGAGCCAGAAAATCGGGTCGTTCGGCGAATTCATCGTTGCCATCACATTGCCGATGATGTCGTGCACCGGATTGTGCGGGGCCCCTTCCAGGCTGGGCTCGAAGGCGTTGTACAGGCCGCGCTGGAAGTTCGTCACCGTCGCGGCAAAAGGAGCAAGGGTCAGGGCTTGCCGCACGTTGGTATTGACCCGCGGCACATACAGGGGATTGGTACTGCTTGCATTCGTGAATTCGGCAGGCAATGTCGCGTTGGAATAGTAATCCCAATAGGGAAGGACAAGCTTGCTGTCGCCGGAGACGATACGCAGCTGGCGCTCGAAATAACAGAGGTAACCGCGATGCCAGGCGTAAAAATAAGCGACGCCGTGGGGGCAGCGATTGAGGTGGATATTCGTCCAATACGCCCAACTGTTCGGATCAGCTGCATTCGTGTTTGCCTTCATCCGGCGTATTGCCGTGAGCAGCGATCCGTATTGCGGCGTGACCTTGAAGCTCTGCCATTCCTGGCGTTTCTGAAGGACCGTTTGCGCCCAGGCCCCCATCGGAATGGCAGGCGCAGCAAGCGCAATGACCGAGTCGCGGAGAAAACGTCTCCGCATCATTTCTTGATTAGTCATCATATCCCCTAAGGAAGTGCCTTACGTATTCGCCGGCTTATCCCATTCGATCGGGATCGGCGATATTCGACGCTACGCACATTCGAGAGGGGGCGCTTGACAAATATCAGAGCTACTCGGACGCACATTTGTGCCTCCTGGATCCATAGCGCATCGCAAAAATACGGGTACGAATATCAGGAAATTTCTCTAATCAAAGTACGCCTCAGATACAAACGGATTCGGTTTTTTAATAAAAAGCCGCTACTACTTATCTGCATCAAGTCCGGTCGCTGAAGTACCGATAAACTTGATGACGGAACTGTTTCCATTTTTTTAACCCCACCAGGGGAACTGGGATGGCCTGCATGAAACATTCGCCCTGGCACTACGGCGCCGCTTTCACGAATCAAGTGTTCGGTGCGTGGCAATGATGACTTCCACATCGCCCTCCCCCAATCTCGACGTGCTGCGCTCGCTGGCGGTCAGTTTCGTCGTGATCAGCCATCTTCTGCTGGATAACTCGCTGGCAAATCCTGGCGGCTTCGACACCCATATCCTGGGCACGCTGGGTGTGATGATCTTCTTCGTGCACACCTGCCTGGTGCTGATGTTTTCGCTGGATCGGCAAACGAGGGTCCTCGGCGGTCCTCCCACGACGATATCCTTTCTTGTAGTCCGGGCCTTCCGGATCTATCCCCTGAGCATCGTGGTCGTCGTTGTGCTTTCCGTGATCGAACGGATGCACTCCGGGACGCAGCCGAACCTGTCTACCTTCCTCAGCAATGTGTTCCTGATACAGAACCTGACCGGGAGTGCCAACGTCACGCCGGTACTGTGGAGTTTGCCCTACGAATTCCAGATGTATTTCTTCCTGCCTGTGCTGTTCATCTGGTCACGCTACAGTGGCAGATATTCATCCGGCGGCATCGCTGCGCTATGGTGTGCGTCCGTTGCGCTCGTACTTGCTTTCTGGCGGCTCGGGATCGATTTCAGCCTGGTCAAGTTCTTCCCCTGCTTTCTGCCGGGGGTGCTGGCGTTTTGCCGGCGGCGCACGCCTCGCAGCTATTCACCGGGCGTCTTGTTCGCCTATGTCGGGGCGGTCGCCATCCTCTATCCTTCGCTGGTCGGACACGGCGCGAATGCCACCGTGCTTTCCTGGCTCATTTGTTTGCTGCTCGGCATGTTGATTCCGAAATGCGGGGAAATTAAATCAAACCTGATCCGGAATGTCGGCAGCGTGATTGCCCGTTACTCCTACGGAATCTATCTCGTCCACGACCCCATCCGTTATTTTTCGTTTCATTACCTGAAGGGGATATCGCCGTTCGTCCAATGGTCGGTCTTTGTTGTCGCCGTGGCCGGCCTTTCTTATTTTGCTTACCATTTCATCGAAAAGCCTTGCATCGATTTGGGGCGGGCTGCCGTCAACCGCTTCAATTTCAACCGCACGCGGACCGCGCCGGATCTCTGAACGCCAGCGACAGCCAAAAAAAGGGCCGCTTCCAATTGGAAAGCGGCCCGTGTGCATTAAAGGCAATGTTAGTCGTCCAGAAAACTCAAACCTGCATATTCATGATCTCGTGATACGCCGACACCAGCTTGTTGCGCACCTGCACCGTCGCCTGGAATGCAATCGTGGATTTTTGCATCGCGATCATCGTGTCCGAAAGGCTGACGCTGTCGTCGCCCATGGCGAAGCGGTTGCCCAGGTCCTCGGCCGTTTTCTGTGAATTGCTGACCTGCTCCAGCGAATTCTTGAGGGCATCTGAAAAGCTGACCTTCGACGGACCTTCGTTGACCGGGGCGGCATTGCCGATCCCGCCGAGTCCGCCCAGGGCGCCAGGCCCACCGGTGCCGAGCGAAGGCGCGGCCGGCTTCGTGGCCGCGGCCTTGAGCTGGGCCATCATCGCCTCGATCCGGCTGCTGTCGATTCCGCCTACGTTCATGGGTTCTCCTGTTCAATCTCTTGCGTGCCCCGGTACAAACCGTACGGGAGCAATGTCAGGCTTGCAGGTTACCAGCGTCCACGCAAGCCGCTGAGTCGAGCAGGAGGGGAAAGCGCCTCCTATTCCCCCGTTTGAATGTTGCCCCAAGGCTTCATAATTCGGCTCTGATCTCCTTTCTCCCCTGGACAACAACATGGCTGCAACCGCCGACGACCTGCTCGACACCCCTGCTGCTCCACAACCGTTCCTGAAAACCCCCATGGGCCGCAACGTGCTCATCGGCGGTGGCGTGGCGGCGGTGCTGGCTGCTGTGTTGGCGATCTGGATGTGGAGCAAGTCCCCCGATTACCGCGTGCTGTACGCCAACTACAGCGACAAGGACGGCGGCGCCATCACGGCCTCGCTCGACCAGATGGGCGTGAAATACAAGTTTTCCGAGGGCGGCACCGCCATCCTGGTGCCGGCCGAGCAGGTGCCGGACCTTCGCCTGAAGCTTGCCTCGCAGGGCTTGCCGAAAGGCGGCAATGTCGGCTTCGAGCTGATGGAAAACCAGAAGCTGGGCGTGTCTCAGTTCCTGGAGCAAGTCAATTACCAGCGTTCGCTCGAAGGCGAGCTGGCGCGCTCGATCCAGTCGCTCGGCTCGGTGGCCGGCGCGCGCGTCCACCTGGCGCTGCCGAAACCGTCCGTATTCGTGCGCGACCAGCAAAAGCCGACGGCCTCCGTCCTGCTGAACCTGCAATCTGGCCGTGCCCTCGATCCGGGCCAGGTCAGCGCCATCGTGCACCTGGTGGCGTCCAGCATTCCTGAACTGACGATCGGCAACGTCACCGTCGTCGACCAGAACGGCAACCTGTTGTCCGAGCAGCCGAAGGCGAATGCGCTCGGCAAGCAGCTCGATGCGACACAATTAAAATATGTCGAGCAGGTCCAGCAGAACATCATCAAGCAGGTCGAATCGCTGATCACCCCGATCGTCGGCAAGGGCAATGTGCGCGCCGAAGCGACCGCCGACATCGATTTCGCCCAGGTCGACACCGCCGCCGAGATGTACAAGCCGAACTCGCCGCCGGAGCCGCAGGCGATCCGCAGCCAGCAGACCTCGGAGCAGACTGGCGCCACCACTGGCCCGGCCAATGGCATTCCCGGCGCGCTGTCGAACCAGCCGCCCGGCGTGGCCACCGCCCCATTGGAAGGTGGCGCACCCGGCGCCGCGCCGCAGACGACGACCGGCCCTTCAGCCAGGAACGCGACCACGAATTACGAGCTCGACAAGACGATCCGCTATGAGCAGCGTCCGATGGGCGGCATCAAGCGCCTGACGGTCGGTGTCGTCGTGAACTACCGCCGCACGGTCGACCCGGCTACCGGCAAGGTCACCGTGAAACCGCTGCCGGCGGCGGAAGTGGCGCAGATCAATGAACTGGTGAAGCAGGCGATGGGTTACTCCCAAAGCCGCGGCGACACGATGAACGTGGCGAATGCCCCCTTCGACGGCGTCGACCGTCCGGACGAGAACGGCCCCGACTGGTACAAGGATCCGTCCAACCTGCCGCTGGCCATGGAAATCGGAAAATACCTGCTGATCGCGGCTGTCATCGCCTTCCTCTACTTCCGCATCCTGCGCCCGCTGCTGCGTCCGGTGGTACGCAAGTTCGACGAAGCGACCGCGATCCCGGACGAGGAAAAGAAGGAAGGGCAGGACGAGGACGCCATCGTCGACCTCGAAGGCAAGCCGCTGCTGGGACCGGACGGCATGCCGATCGAGGAAGAGGAAGCACCGCGGGAGCGCAGTTATCGCGCCAACCTGGCGATGGCAAAGGAAATGGCGCAGAACGATCCGCGCATCGTGGCTAACGTAATCAAGGCATGGGTAGGTTCGGAATGAGCGACAAGGATAAAGACGGCATCACCAAGGCAGCCATCCTGATGCTGGCATTGGGCGAATCGGAAGCGGCCGAAGTGATGAAATTCCTCGGACCGCGCGAGGTGCTGAAGCTGGGCGCGGCCATGGCCGCCATGAAATCGGTGCAGCACGAGCAAGTGGTGAATGTGCTGGAAGCCTTCCGCGACGAAGCCGATGCGCACTCGACCGTGGGCCTGGATTCGGACGAATACATCCGCGAAGTGCTGACCAAGGCGCTGGGCGACGACAAGGCCGCCGTGCTCCTGAACCGCATCCTGGGCGGCAAGGACGCCTCTGGCATCGAAAGCCTGAAGTGGATGGATGCGCAATCGGTGTCGGAACTGATCCGCAACGAGCACCCGCAGATCATCGCCACCATCCTGGTGCACCTCGAGCGCGACCAGGCCTGCGAGATCCTCAGCCATTTCACGGACCGCCTGCGCAACGACGTCGTGCTGCGCATCGCCACCCTGGACGGCGTGCAGCCGGCCGCATTGCGCGAACTGAACGACGTGCTGACCAAGCTGCTGTCGGGTAACGAGCATATTAAAAAATCGTCGCTGGGCGGCGTGCGTACCGCGGCCGAGATCCTGAACTTCATGGCCGGGGAGCAGGAAAGTTCGGTGATGGAAAACATCAAGAACTACGACAACGACATGGCGCAGAAGATCATGGACGAGATGTTCGTGTTCGACAACATCATCGACATCGACGACCGCGGCATCCAGCTGCTGCTGCGCGAAGTGCAGTCGGACATGCTGATCATCGCCCTGAAAGGCGCCTCGCAGGACCTGCGCGAAAAGATCTTCCGCAACATGAGCCAGCGCGCCAGCGAAATGATGCGCGAAGACCTCGAGTCGAAAGGTCCGGTTCGTTTGTCGGAAGTGGAGGCGCAGCAGAAGCAGATTCTGCAGATCGTGCGCCGCCTCGCGGACGAAGGGCAGATCGTGTTGGGCGGCAAGGGCGAAGATTCCTTCGTCTGATCGGTAAATCGACGGGTAATGATGAGCAAAGACACGCAGGGCGCCTTCAAGCGCTGGGAAATGACCTCCTTCGGCGACGAGCGCCCCAGCTCGCTTGCGGCGCGCATCCAGGCCGAAGAACGTGCGGCAGCCGCTGCGGCCGCGTCAGCGGCGGCAGCGGCTGCCGCGGTCTTGCCTTCTCCCCATCCGGCAATGCAATTGCCGACCGCGGCCGAACTGGAGGCGCTGCGCGAAGGCGCGCGCGCCGAGGGTTACGAAGAGGGTCTGCAGGAAGGCCGCGCGGCCGGCCGCGCGGAAGCCTATGAAGCGGGCCGCGCCGAGTTGGCGCTGGAACAGGAAAACCTGCGCGCGATCGCGGCCACCTTCAGCCAGGCCGTCACCGCCGCCGACGAAACCATCGCCTCCGACGTGCTCGACCTCGCCCTGCACCTGGCGCGCTCGATGGTGCGCACCGCGTTGACGGTCCGCCCCGAGCTGATCATCCCGATCGTGCGCGAAGCGATCGATTATCTGCCCGTGCTGCAGGCGCCGGCGATCCTGGCCCTGCATCCCGAAGACATCGAGATCGTGCGCACCGCCCTCTCCGACGAACTGGACAAGGGCGGCTGGCGCGTCGTCGCCGATCCGCAGGTCGGGCGCGGCGGCTGCAAGGTCGATACCGCCAGCAACCAGATCGATGCCCAGGCCGCCGCGCGCTGGGCCCGCCTGACGCATGCGCTGGGCAAGAACGTCGAGTGGCTGGCTTAGTGGACACCACCCTGGGGGCGCCCGACCGCCACACGGCGCGCTGGAAATCCTACCTCGGCGACTGTCATTCCCTGATTGGCTTCGTCGAGCCGATGCAGGTCTCGGGCCGCGTCACGCGCGTGGCCGGGCTGGTAATGGAATGCGTGGGCCTGCGCCTGGCGGTCGGCAGCGCCTGCACCATCCCCCTGCCGAACGGCGCGAAGATCGAGGCGGAAGTCGTCGGCTTCGAGGGCGAGCGCCTGTTCCTGATGCCGCAATCGGACGTCGAAGGCGTGGTACCCGGCGCGCGCGTGTTTCCGGTCGAAACACCGGTGCCGCGTCCGGGCAGCGTCGCGCATCCGCGCCGCCGTCCGAGCGATCGCGCGCGCCACCTGCCGGTCGGCATGAAATTGCTGGGCCGCGTCGTCGACGGCGCCGGCCGCCCGCTCGACGGCAAGGGTCCGCTCGAAACCAGCGAGGTTGCGCCGATCAACGCCCGCCCCGTCAACCCGCTGGACCGCGCGCCGATCAAGGAAACCCTGGACGTGGGCGTGCGCGCCATCAATTCCATGCTGACCGTTGGCCGCGGCCAGCGTCTCGGCCTGTTCGCGGGTACCGGCGTCGGCAAATCGGTGCTACTCGGCATGATCGCGCGCTACACGACGGCGGACGTGATCGTCGTCGGCCTGATCGGCGAACGGGGCCGGGAGGTGAAAGAATTCATCGAGCAGATCCTGGGCGAGGAAGGCATGGCGCGCTCGGCCGTGGTCGCGGCACCGGCCGACAGCCCGCCCCTGATGCGCCTGCAGGGCGCCGCCTATGCGACCGCAATTGCCGAGCACTTCCGCGACCAGGGCAAGAACGTACTGTTGATCATGGATTCGCTGACCCGCTACGCGATGGCCCAGCGCGAAATCGCACTGGCCATCGGCGAGCCGCCGGCCACCAAGGGTTATCCGCCCTCGGTGTTCGCCAAGCTGCCGGTGCTGGTCGAGCGCGCCGGCAACGGCCTCGAGGGCGGCGGCTCGATCACGGCCTTCTATACCGTGCTCTCCGAGGGCGACGATCAACAAGACCCGATTGCGGATGCCGCACGCGGTATCCTCGACGGCCACATCGTCCTGAACCGCCACTTGGCCGAAGCCGGCCACTATCCGGCGATCGACATCGAGCAATCGATCAGCCGTGCCATGCACGGCATCACCTCGCACGCGCACCAGCTGGCGGCAAGAAAGCTGAAACAGCTGTATTCGCGCTACCAGCGCTCGCGCGACCTGATCAGCGTAGGCGCCTACGCCCCGGGCAGCGATCCGGTGCTGGACCAGGCGATCGCGCTCAACACACAGATCGAGGAGTTCCTGTGCCAGGAAATCCACGAAAACACGAATATGGGCCAGAGCTTGGGGCAATTAACCTCTCTGTTCAGCTGATCGGCTTGATGTTGCCGCCGGTATACTTTCTTCATCATGGCAAATCCTTCCGCACTTGAAACCCTGATCGAGCTGGCCCAGCGCGATTCCGACGACGCCGCCAAGCGTCTCGGCGCCGCCCTGAAAGCGGTCGAGGAAGCGGAACAAAAATTAAAAATGCTGCTGGGCTACCGCGACGATTACGCAAACAAGCTCGACCAGGCGCAGATGAACGGCATCACGCCCTTCGCCTACGCCAACTTCGTTGCCTTTGTCGGCAAGCTCGATAACGCGATCAACGGCCAGCAGGAAGTACTGAAGCACGCGAACTACAAGAGCGACCTGGAAAAGGCTGCCTGGCAGGAAAGCGAACGCAAGCGCCTTTCCTACCGCACCCTGAACGACCGCGCCGCCGCCGAAGCCCTCAGGATCGAAAACAAGCGCGACCAGAAAATGATGGATGACCACGCGGCGCGTACCGTCCGCGGCAACCAGTAACTCACGATGACGATGCACACGACCTCCCTCCCGATCCAGTTCAACGCCGCCGCCCCGCTCCCTGGCCAGCGCGCCAATACGAATGCGAATGCGAACACCGACGGCGTGAACTTCGGTGCGGCGCTGACCCAACAGCTGAACCTTCAACAGCTGAACCTTCAACAGATGAACCAGCGCCAGACCGAGCAGCGCCAGCTCGAGCAACGCCAGGCGCCGGTGCAGCCGCAGGCGACCATGCCGCAGCCGGTCGCCGCCGGTCCGAAACCGCAAGCGCCGGCCAAACCGGCCTCGAACGAAGCCAAACCTGCGCCGCGCGAGACCGTGAAACAGGCCGCGAAGGAAACCGGGCATCCGGCCGTGAGCAAGCAGGGCGAGAGCGCAAGCGCCGAGGAAAAGACGGCTGCCACCGAGGGCGAAGGCGGCGACGAGGCCGCCACCTCGGCCGACGCCAGGGCGGCGGACTCGGTCGTCGACATGCTGGCCCTGGTCGCGAGCTTCAATCAGGCGCAGCAAGCGCCCCCGATCCCGGCCGCAGCCCAGACGCCCGCAGCGCAGCCGGACGCGCTGCTGTCCGGCATGAAAAAATCGCTGGGCGAGGGCACCGAGCCGCTCGTCAAGCTGGAAGGCGATGCGCCCCTGGCTTCGATGACGGACGCGCCGCAGGACAAGGCCCAGCCGGGCATCGACCTGCGCGCCCTCGATCTCGGCAAGGCGGCCGAGACGGCCAAGCTGCCGGTCGAGGCTGGCGACTTCGCCGCCAGGCTGCGCGACAGCGCTGCCCATACCGCCGCCAGGGAAGGCGCGCCGGGCGCCGAGGCGCTCACCAGCCTCACGGCCCAGGCCACTGCCCTGCAGACTGCGCAAGCCGCCACCAGCGCACCGACCGACCGCCTCAGCGCACGCGTCGGCACGCCGGCCTGGGACAACCAGGTGGGCCAGAAAGTGATCTGGATGGTGGGAGGCGAAGACCAGAGCGCGACGCTGGAGCTCAATCCGCCGGACCTCGGCCCCGTGCAGGTGGTGCTGAACGTGAGCAACGACCTGGCCAGCGTGACCTTCTCTTCGCAGCAACTGGAAGTACGCCAGGCCCTGGAGAATGCCCTGCCACGCCTGCGTGAAATGATGAGCGAAAACGGCATTGCGCTCGGCAACGCGACCGTGAATGCCGGCGCCGAGGGGCGCCAGGGCCAGGAAGGCCAGGGCACTGGCGGTTCGGGCCCCGGCCGTGGCGGGAATGGCGGGGGCGACAGCGATGTGGCGGACGTCATGCCGCGTCCACGCACTCGCGTGATCGGCGGTGCGGGGGCGGTCGATACCTTCGCGTAAGCAGCAACGAATTCCGTTTACGGCCGCCGCGTGCGGCCGTTTTTTGTGGGTGCGCTTCGGGCCGCGATATACGCGAACGCAGCACTCTGGGCTCGAGAGCCCAGGGTACAAGACGGAAGAAACCTTGAGATGATGCACCTTCCCCCCTCTTTTCAAAGCTTGCCTCGGCGCACTTTTTCTCGATAATGACATAATTACGCAACCCCTATCAGGCACCAGAGGCAACTTGAAAGCGAATCCGAAAATGAAGGCTGACCCGAAGGCCGATGCAGCACCGGCGGCAGGCTCGAAGAAGAAGCTCATGATCATGGCGATCGCGGGTGTGCTCGTGCTGGGCGGTGGCGCCGGCGCAGGCTGGTTCTTCCTGCACGGCAGCGGCGATGCCGAGGCGGCCCATGCCGACGAGGCCCCGGCCAAGAAGAAGAAAAAGAAGGACAAGGAGCACATGAAAGCCGAATATGTGCCGATCGAAGCCTTTACGGTGAACCTGCAGCCCGAGAATGGCGACCAATACCTGCAGGTGCAGTTTACACTGCAGGTCGAGGGCCCGGAACAGGTCACCCTGCTCAAGGACCACATGGCCAAGGTGCGCAGCCGCGTCCTGCTCCTGCTATCGGGCAAGAAAGCTTCGGAAATCAATACGGTGGAAGGCAAGCAGCAGCTCGCGGGCGAGATCAAGGCCGCGGTCCAGGTGCCGTTCGATGAGGGCGGCAGCGAGCAGGACGTATCCGACGTGCTGTTCACCTCGTTTATTATCCAATGAGCATTCAGTAAAGAAATAACATGGCCGATAATTTCCTCTCACAGGAAGAAGTCGATGCCCTCTTAAAAGGGGTCAACGGCGATCAGGACGACATTGCCGCGCCTGAAGACACCTCGGGAGTCCGCACCTACAACCTGGCGACCCAGGAGCGGATCGTGCGCGGCCGTATGCCGACGCTCGAGATCATCAACGAGCGCTTCGCGCGCTTGCTGCGCATCGGCCTGTTCAACTTCCTGCGCCGCAGCGCCGAAGTCTCGGTGGGCTCGGTGCGGGTCTCGAAGTACAGCGAATTCATCCGCAACCTGGTGGTCCCGACCAACCTGAACCTGATCCACATGAAGCCCCTGCGCGGCACCGCGCTGATGGTTTTCGATCCGGGCCTGGTGTTCCTGCTGGTGGACAACCTGTTCGGCGGCGACGGCCGCTTCCATACCCGCGTCGAGGGCCGCGACTTCACCCAGACCGAGCAGCGCATCATCATGCGCATCCTGGACGTCGTGTTCGAGGCCTATACCAAGTCGTGGGAACCGGTCTATCCGATCGAGTTCGAGTACGTGCGTTCCGAGATGAACACCCAGTTCGCGAACATCGCGACGCCGAACGAAGTCGTGGTATCGTCCACTTTCACGATCGAGCTCGGTCCGGTATCGGGCCAGATCCACTTCTGCATGCCGTATTCGATGATCGAGCCGATCCGCGATGCGCTGACCTCGAGCCTGCAGGGCGAGGCGCTCGAAGTCGATAAACGCTGGATCCGCCTGATGACGCAGCAGATCCAGGTGGCCGAAGTCGAACTCGTGGCCGAACTCGGCCACGGCAAGGCGAACTTCGACGAAATCCTCAACATGAAAATCGGCGACGTGATCCCGATCACCGTTCCCGAAGCGATCCAGGCCACCGTCGACGGTGTGCCGGTGATGGAATGCTCTTACGGCGTCTTCAACGGCCAGTACGCGCTGAAGGTCGAGAAATTGCTGGCCAACAGCGACAGCTTCAAGTAATTCAGGAGAAACACCATGTCCGATACCCAAGACGACCAGATCCTCGACGACGACTGGG
This sequence comes from Massilia sp. LXY-5, assembly GCF_059801075.1. Lineage (NCBI taxonomy): Bacteria > Pseudomonadati > Pseudomonadota > Betaproteobacteria > Burkholderiales > Oxalobacteraceae > Massilia > Massilia sp. LXY-5. The sequence continues at coordinate 72,682 of NZ_JBNNEH010000002.1, read as the reverse complement.
GCGCCGCGATTGCCGAGCAGGCCGCGGCCGAGGCCGCCGCGCTGCAGAAGCAGCAGACCGCCAGCGCCGCCGTGTTCCAGGACTTCGGCACGAAGAACGTGCGTCCGGATACCCCGAACGACATCGATTTCATTCTCGACATCCCGGTGCAATTGACCGTGGAACTGGGCCGCACCAAGATCGCCATTAAAAACCTGCTGCAGCTGGCGCAGGGCTCGGTCGTCGAGCTCGATGGCCTGGCCGGCGAGCCGATGGACGTGCTGGTCAACGGCTGCCTGATCGCCCAGGGCGAGGTGGTGGTCGTGAACGACAAGTTCGGTATCCGCCTGACTGATATCATCACGCCTTCGGAACGGATCAGAAAATTGAATAAATGATGTCGACGCGCGCCCCCGCCTGCCCTCCCGCAATCCAGTACGACACCATTGGCCAGGCGATCGCGCCTGCCCGGTTATCGACCTGCCTGCGCAGGGGCGGCGCGAGCGCGTTGCTGGCGGCATCCTTCCTGATGCCGCTGGCCGCCACGGCCCAGCCGGCGGCTGCGCCTGCGACTGCTCCCGCAACTGCTCCCGCAACGGCGCCGACAACTGCGCCGGCCACGCCTGCCGCCGAACCAGCCACCACCGTCGGTGAAGTCCCGACCGTCCTCGCTACGACGCCGACGCCGGCGCCCGGCGCGGCCACCATGCCCGCTGCCCCTGCCGCCATTCCCGCCGTTCCCGCCAATCCGGTCACGCTGCCGCAGGCGACGCCCGGCCCCTCCGCAGGCAGCCTGCTGCAAACCATCCTCGCCCTGGTGCTGGTGCTGGCCCTGCTGGCCGGCCTGGCCTGGGCCGCCAAGCGCTACGCGCCGCGCATGGCCGGCAACTCGGCCAACCTGCGCATGGTAGGTGCATTGAACATCGGCGGGCGCGAACGCATCATGGTGATCGAAGTGGGCGATCAGTGGATCGTGGTGGGCGCGTCGCCGGGCCGCGTGAACGCGCTGGCGACGATGCCGAAAGGCGATGCCGGCGCGACCGCCGCCCTCGCCGGCCATGCGCCGTCGGCCTCGAATTTCGGCGACTGGCTGAAACAGACGATAGACAAACGTAATGCGAAATAAAAAGAAACTCCTGCTGGCGGCGGGACTCGCCCTGCTGCCGCTGGCCGTACTCGCCGCGCCCGGCGTGCCCGCCTTCACCACCGCCCCTAGCCCCGGCGGCGGCACCACGTATACGCTGCCGGTGCAGACGCTGCTCTTGATGACGGCGTTTACTTTCCTGCCGGCCGCGCTGCTGATGATGACGAGTTTTACCCGCATCATCATCGTGCTGTCCCTGCTGCGCCAGGCGATCGGCACGCAAACGGCGCCGCCGAACCAGGTGATGGTCGGTCTCGCCCTGTTCCTGACCCTGTTCGTGATGGGCCCGACCTTCGACAAGATCTATACGCAAGCCTATCTTCCTTTGCAGGAAAACCAGATCCAGATGACGGAAGCGATGAGCCGCGGCGCCCAGCCCCTGAAGGACTTCATGGTCAAGCAGACGCGCCAGTCGGACCTCGCCATGTTCGTGAAAATCTCGCGCACCCCGGCCCTGCAGGGTCCGGAAGACATTCCGCTGCGCGTCCTGATTCCGGCCTTCGTGACGAGCGAACTGAAGACGGCCTTCCAGATCGGCTTCGCGATCTTCATCCCGTTTTTGATCATCGACATGGTCGTGGCCTCGGTCCTGATGTCGATGGGCATGATGATGATGTCGCCGGCCGTGATTTCGCTGCCGTTCAAGATGATGCTGTTCGTGCTGGTCGACGGCTGGCAACTGCTGCTGGGCTCGCTGTCCCAGAGTTTCAATTAGGGAGCGCGCGATGACGCCGGAAACCGTTATGACGATGGGCCGCACGGCCATGGAAATCACGCTGCTGGTGTCGGCGCCGCTGCTGCTGGTCGCCCTGATTATCGGTTTGATCGTCAGTATTTTCCAGGCTGCCACCCAGATCAACGAAGCGACCCTCTCCTTCATCCCGAAACTGGTCGGCGTGTTCGTGGCCCTGGTGGTTGCCGGTCCCTGGATGCTGTCCGTGATGCTCGATTACATGCGGCAAGTGTTCACCGGCATCCCGAACATGGTCGGCTAATCGGCTCCTCGCTGTGCTGACGCTCACCTCGGTCGAGATCAACGCCTGGATCGCAGGCCTGCTGTGGCCGCTCACGCGCATCCTCGGCATGATCGCGTCCGCCCCGCTGTTCGGCCACGCCAGCGTGCCGAACCAGGTCAAGCTTATCCTCGGCGTGCTGCTGGCGCTGATCATCGCGCCCACCGTGCCCGCCGTGCCCGCAGTCGACCCGATGTCGTATGCGGGCTTGCTGATCCTGGTGCAGGAAATGCTGGTCGGCGCCGCGATGGGCTTTTCGATGCGCCTCGTGTTCGCGGCCATCGAGTATGCCGGCGAACTGGCCAGTTCGACCATGGGTTTCGGTTTCGCTTCCTTCTTCGACCCCACTACCCAAGGCCGCTCGGCCGCAATCAGCCAGTTCCTGTCGATGGTGGCGACGATGGCTTTTCTTGCCGTCAACGCCCACCTGGTGCTGCTGGCGGCGCTGTCGGAAAGCTTTATCAGCCTGCCGATCTCCGCCACGCCGATCTCGCTCGCCGCACCGCTCGAACTGGCGCGCCTGGGCAGCCGCATCTTCTCGGCCGGCCTGCAGATTTCGCTGCCGATCATCGCCGCCCTGCTCATCACCAACGTCGCGCTCGGCATCCTGACGCGCGCCGCGCCCCAGCTGAACATCTTCGGCATCGGCTTTCCGATCACGCTCGGCGTCGGCATGCTGACCCTGAGCGTTGCATTACCCTACCTGAACACGCCGATCCAGAACCTGTTCAACGAGGGCATCGAGGCCGGGCGCCGGATTCCGCGCGCTGCCGCGGAACGCGTGCCGCCCGCGCTCGCGCCGCAGCGGCCGGTGCCCGCTTCGCAGTAAGTTCGCGCCTCGCGGCTTTGCACAGGATCACGTTTTCCTGTGCTAAATCTCCAAGTGAATTTCGCTCGCTCATGATCGCGCACTGGACTATCATGCATGCAGGATGCCTGATTTTTCAGCTACGCAAGTCATGGCAAGCCACGTCCGGAGAACGCGTTGAATCTTTCACCGTTACCACTCGCCGTCTTCGTCGTCGACGCCGACGGCGCCATCGCCAGCTGGAACAAGGCCTGCGAAAAGCTCGCGGGCTATACCGCGGCGGACATCCGTAGCAAGACGCTGGGCGAGATCGTCGAGTTCGACTTCATCGGCGAGCCGCCGCTGACGATCGCCGCGCGGGTCGAGTTCGATTCGACTGGCCAGCTGTGCTGCGCCGACGGCCGCCGCCTGCCGGTACGCATCACGATCGCTCCGCAATCGCTCGATCCGGACCAGCCCGGCACCTTCAGCGTGATCGTCATTCCGCGCGCCGGCCTGGTCCCGCCGCGCTATGCGCTGATCCAGGATTTGCAGACGGCCGACATCATCGAAGGCCTGCCCTGCGTGTTCTACGTCATCGACCAGAGCGGTCATTTGCTCCTGTGGAACCACCAGCTGGAAAACGCGCTGGAAATGACGAGCGAGGAATTGCCGACCTGCGATGTTCAGTACTTCTTCGACGAAAAGCAAAGGCCCGAGATCGTGCGGAAGATGCTCGATGCCTTCGAACAAGGCCACTCCTCGCATGAGGCGGAGTTGATCGGCAAGCACGGCAAACGCACGAGCCTGCTGTTCCACTGCGCTCGCACTAGCCTGGGCGAACTGCCCGTCATCTTCGGCACGGGTCTCGACATCACCGCCCGCAAGCAGACCGAGCAAGGCTTGCGGGTGCGCGAGCGCGCCATCTATTCGAGCGTGAACGCCATCGTCATCACCTGCTGCGAGCACGGCAAGAACGCAATCGAATACGTGAACCCGGCCTTCGAGCAGATGACCGGCTATACGCTGGCCGAAATCAAGGGCCGCGACCCGAGCTTCATGCGCATCGAAGGCTGCGACGTGCACGAACACCAGCGCATCCAGGAGGCGCTGAGGAAAAAGGAAAGCGTGCAGGTCATCCTGCGCAATGCGAGAAAGAATGGCGAAGTGTTCTGGAACGATCTGCGGATCGATCCGGTCAGCAATATCGATGGCGAAGTGACCCATTTCGTCGGCGTCATCAACGACATCACCGAAGCGCGCCATTATGAGCGCCGCCTGCACCACATGGCCCACCACGATCCGCTGACGGGCCTGGCGAACCGCACGCTGCTACAGGACGAACTGAAATTCTCGATCGACTTCGCCGTGCGCAACAATGTGCTGGGCGCGCTGGCCTTTCTCGACCTCGACAACTTCAAGCACATCAACGACAACTTCGGCCATGATGCCGGCGACGCCGTGCTGCGCGCCACCGCCAGCCGCCTCAAGGAAAGCGTGCGCGACAACGACACCGTGGCGCGCGTCGGGGGCGATGAATTCGTGCTGGTCATCAATAATCAGCCGGGCAACGAACAGCTGGCCGACCTCATCGAGCGCATCCGCCAGCACGTCAATGCGCCGATTACCGTGGCCGGGCGCGACATCCTGCCCAGTACCAGCATCGGCGTCTCCCGCTTCCCGCACGACGGCGACACGGTCGACCGCGTCATGCGCGCGGCCGACGCGGCGATGTACCACGCCAAGGCCATGGGCAAGAACAATTGCCAGTTTTATTCCGTCGAACTCAACCAGGCCGTGCACCAGCACCTGATGCTCGAAGCCAGCCTGTCGCGGGCCATCGGCAACCATGAAATGGTACTCGGCTACCAGCCGAAGGTCGACCTGCGCACCGGCAAAGTGGTCGGCGCGGAAGCGCTGGTGCGCTGGAACCATCCGGAAAACGGAATGGTGCCGCCGGATGAATTCATCCCGGTCGCCGAAGAAACCGGCCTCATCGTGCCTCTGGGCGAATGGGTGATCGTGGAAGCCTGCGGCGCCCTCAAGGCGCTCGACAAGCTCGGCGTCCGCGATTTCGTGATCTCCGTGAACCTGTCGGCGCGCCAATTGCGGCAGCGTCAGTTCGCAGCAGGGCTGGCGCGCACGCTCAAGCGCATGGAGGTCGATCCGCGCAACCTGGAACTGGAAGTGACGGAAAGCCAGCTGATGGACCAGCCCGAGGAAGCGATGGAAGCGCTGGCCGAACTGAAAGCCCTGGGCGTGCGCCTGTCGATCGACGACTTCGGCACCGGCTATTCGAGCCTGTCCCACCTGCAGAAATTCCCGGTCGACTACATCAAGATCGACCGTTCCTTCCTAGGCGAAGTCAGCCACGACGGCCACGCCGTGATTACGCGCGCGATCATCGCGCTGGGGCACAGCCTGAAGCTCAAGGTCATTGCCGAGGGTGTGGAAACGCTGGAACAACTGACCTTCCTGCGCGCCCACGAATGCGACCAGATGCAGGGCTATTATTTCAGCCCGGCCCTGTCGCAGCACTCGCTCGAGGAACTGGTCTGCAGCGATGCGCGGCTGCGGGGCTAGCGCCGCGTTCAACTTCTGTATGCACAAGGCTTGGGCGCCATGCTACGATCCCGGATCGCTTCCGTCTGACAATATTTTCACTTTTGCGTCGGTAGAAAACGGAGACATCACAGCATTTAAAAAAAACACATGAACTTCGGCACCCGCTTCTTCACCCGCTACATCACCCGCTACGTCGCTGCAATTCAGTGGTTCATTCCCCCGGAGGTCCGCAAGGACGCCGCGACCCTGACCCGCGCGCAGAACGTGATCAATGCCGTCGTCATGGCTGCCCTCTCGGGTCCCCTGTATGCCTACACCTACGATGCGCTGGGCTACAGCGCGGCGGCCAGGGTCATCCTGACCTGTTGCCTGGGCATGTTTGCCGCGCCTTTCCTGATGCGCGCCACCAAAAGCATCGTGGTCGGGCGCGAAGTCTTCCTGTGCGCGGTGTTCTTCAATTTCAGCTGGCTGACCTATGCGATGGGCGGCGTGTCGGCGCCGACCGCCGGCTGGATGGTCATTCCGCCGATGGTCGCCATCTTCCTCGGCGGCTTCGCCACCGGCATGTTCTGGCTCGGCCTTACCTGCACCACGATCGTTTTCATCTATGCCTTGCCGCTGCTGGGCATCCCGCTGCCGACACACCCGATCCAGGACATGGAGCTGTTGTACGTCCTGTGCGACTTCGGCCTGTACATCGTCATCGTGTTCTTCGCGCTGTTGCTCGACGTGACCAGGGTCGAGGGTTTCGTCAAGCTCCAGCATGCACTCGATTTCGTGCGCGCAGTCGCGGTCCGGGATGGCGTTACCGGCAGCCACAAGCGCGGCCACACGATGCGGCTGCTCCAGGAAGAACGGCAGATCGCGGCCGCCAAGGGGTCGACCTTCAGCCTGTGCCTGCTCGAGATCGACCATTTCAGGGCCATCAACGCGGCCCATGGCCAGGCCGCGGGCGATCTGGTCCTGCATGAGGTCGCGTCTTGCGCCCGCGGCCACCTGCGCGACACCGACTCCTTCGGCCGCTACGGCGCCGCGCAACTGCTGCTGATACTGCCGGGGACGACGCAGGAAGCCGCGCTTGTGCTGGCCGAACAGGTACGCCAGTGCGTGCAGGGGCTGCGCTTCACGGGTTTCGCAGGCATCGCGCCGGAGCTCGCCGTCACGGTCTCGGCCGGCGTTGCCGAGCTGCGGCCGGGCGAATCGATCGGCCAGACGCTGGCGCGCGCCGACGAAGCCCTGTACCAGGCCACATGCGGGGCACGTAACCGCGTGGTTGGATATGGGCAGCGTCCCGAGCCCAGCGAGTACAGCGCGGCACCCGAGCTGTTCGACAGCACCCGGATCGACGCCCTGACGGGCCTGCTCAGCCGGCGCGTCCTGCGCGACCGCCTCGGCCATGCGATGGCGCGTGCCTTGCGCAACGGGCGCCCGGTCGGCCTGATGCTGCTGAACCTGAACGAGCTCGGGGAGATCAACGCCGGCTTCGGCGTCGAAGGAGGCGATGCGGCGCTGGTGCAGGTTGCCGCGCAGGTGCGCTCCTGCCTGCACGCGGCGGACACGCTGGTCCGCTGGAGCGGCGACCAGTTCATCATCATCCTGGAGGACCTGAACAATGCGGGGGAAGCGCAGCAGGCGGCGCAGAGGATCCTGAACCGCTTCGCCTTCCCGCTGCTCGTGGGCGAGCGCGAATGTGCTGTCAGCCTGAGCATCGGCATCGCCATGTTCCCTGCGCCGGGCTGCGACATGGACGCGCTGCTCGAGCGTGCCGGGCTCGCCATGACCCGTGCGCGCAACTGGGGCGGCAACAAGTTCCAGATGTATGTGCTGGATGCCATCCCGGCGCCCGACGAGCGGCAAACCCTGAAGGACGGCCTGCGCGAGGCACTCGGCGCGCAGCAGCTGCAACTCGCCTACCAGCCGCAGGTCGACCTCGGCAGCGGCGAAGTCGTGGGCGTCGAAGCCCTGGTCCGCTGGGCGCACCCGCAGCTGGGCCCGCTCGAGGCGGCGCGGTTCATGCCGCTCGCCGAGGAAACCGGCCTGGCCGATCCGATCGGCGAATGGGCCTTGCGCAGCGCCTGCATGCAGAACGCCGCCTGGCGCGCGGCCGGCCTGCCGCCTGTGCGGACCGCGCTGAAGCTGTCGGTCCGGCAGCTCGCGCATCCGGGCGTGGCCGAGCGCATCCTGGCGATCGTCAGGGACACCGGCATCGATCCTCCCTGCCTCGAACTGCAGATCGGCGAAGCCGCGCTGGCCGGCGAGCAGTTGTTGCACGAGGCCGTCCTGGGCAGGGTGCGCCGCGCCGGCGTGCGCGTCTGCATCGACGACTTCGGGCTCGGCGCCGCCCGCCTGCGCTACCTGGCGGCGCTGCCGGTGGACGCGCTCAAGCTGGGCAGCGCCTGCGTCGAGCGGCTCGGACAGCCGCAGCGCGACGACGCTGCCTGGGCCCTGGCCGAATCGATCGTCCACCTGGCCCACCGGCTGCACCTGCGCGTCATCGCCGAAGCGGTCGACACGCAGGAACGGCTGGCCGATTTGCAGGCCATGGGCTGCGATGCCGCGCAGGGCGACGTCTTTGGTCGTCCGTCCGCCGCCGACGAGATTGCGCAATTGCTGGAGCGGCCGTTGAGCATGCCGCTTGCGGCCTGCCCTGGCTGAAGCGACCCGAGCGGCAATGACGCCCATCCACGAAGTCATCAACCGCATCGTCTGGGATACCGAATTCGGCAACGCCCACTTCGTCATCGGCTATTACGACCGGGTCTGTCAGCGCGTGGTGCGCGTCTCGTTCGAACGCATCCGGCTGGAACGCGGCCAGCATTTCGGATTCGACCTGATCGGCGGCGACGGCGAGGCGCGCATGGTGCCGTATCACCGGGTGCGGGAAGTAGTGCGCAACGGGGTGCTGGTGTGGAGCCGGCCCGGACCAGTTTGAGCCTGACTGGCTGGCATGAGGCCATTGGCCTCAACGCCACCTGCGACAATCAGCCGATGTAATTGAACAGCGACAAACCCGACATCGTCTTGAACGACTTCTGCGCCGCCTCCAGGGTCGTCTGCTGGGTCGCATACTGCGAAATCGCCTTCACGATATCGAGGTCCTGCAGCTTCGACAGCGTGCCGTCGTACTGGATGCCGAGGTCGGAACCCGAGCTGTCGAGGTAGTCGAGTTCCTTCATGCGCGAACCCACCGAGGCGCGCACCGTCAGGATGTTGTCGAGCGAGGATTTCAGGCCTTCGCTGGCGGTGTTGAGCTTGTTCGACAGCGTGGCGCGGGAGGTGGTGTCGTCGCCGGAATCGCGCAGCGCCTTGACCAATGTGGTCATGGTGGTGAAGATCGATTCCTTTTCGCTTGGCTTGACCTCGAACTTGTCGCCGTTGGCCGGCTCGCCATGGATCGAGAACGAGGTGCCGTCGAAGGTGATCTGCTTGCCGCTCACGTAAGGTTCGTCGGAAAGGACTGCGCTGGCCGGCGAGGTGCTGGTGTCGGTGACGGAATACGTGGTCACGGCCGGGGTGCCGGCGACCTTGAATTCGAGCGTGTAGTTGTGGCCGGTGAGCTTGGTGGGGTCGGAGACCGCGCCGGTGGCGGCGATCGCCCCGCCCTGGTTGCCGTCGACCATCACGGTCTGGTAGCTGCCGTTGCCGGTGCGGTTGTTCTCGAAGATCGCGCTGCCCGAGTCGCTGATCGCGATCGAACGCGAGGAGCCGACCTGCAGCTTGCGCTGGCCCTGGTCACCCTGGTAAGTCGCGCCGGTGTCGGTCTGGATGAACGGGATCGTGGTGCCGCGGTAGCCCGAAAACAGGTAGCCGCCCGTACCGTCGGCCGTGTTCGCGACGCCGAGCAGGTCATGCATGCGCGCCTCGATCTCGGTGGCGATCATGTTGCGGTCTTCCTTCGAGAGCGAGCCGTTGCCGGCCTGCACCACCAGCGTCTGCACGTCCATCAGCAGGTCGCCGCCGTCGTTGAGCGCGCCCTCGACCAGCGCCAGCGAGCTGTTCGCATTCGCGCGGTTGGTCGCGTACTGGGTGTTGAGCGTTTTCGATTGCGTCACTTCCAGCGCGCGCGCCGAGGCGATCGGATCGTCGGCGGCGGTCAGCATGCGCTTGTTCGTCGCCAGCTGGGTCTGGGTTCGCGCCATGCCGGACTGCAGCGTGTTGAGCTGGGTCGTCGCGTTTTCGTAGATGCTTTTCGTGCTGATACGCATTTCTTATTCTCCAGGGGCCGCGTTAGCGTCCGATCGACAACAGCGTGTCGAAGATGGTGTTGGCGATCTGCATGACCTTGCCGGCGGCCTGGTAGGCCTGCTGGTATTTCAGCAAATTGGTCGCTTCCTCGTCCAGGTTCACGCCCGAGACGTCCGACGCCGCGCCCTGCACCTGTTTCAGCAAGGCTTCGCCGGCGCTGGCGTTCACCTGCACTTCGCGCGTCTTGTTGCCGACCGCACTCACGGTCTGGGCAAAGGCCGACTGGTAAGTCGCGCTGCCGCCGTTGAAGATGTTTTTGGTCTGCAGGGCGCCGAGCGCCTGGATGTTGCGGGTGTCGGCGGTGCCGGCGACGTTGGCGTTGATGCTGAAGCTGTCGCCGTTCGAGGGCACGCCCGACATCGTGATGTTAACGCCGGAAAAACTGTAGCTGGCGCCGGCCTTGAAAGGCGCGCTGCCGCCGGTGTGCGTGGTGGTCGTGCCGTTCAGGGTCATCGTGACCGTGGCGCCTGCCGGGAAGCCGGTCAGCTGGCCGCCCGCGCTGCTGTCATAGCTCAGCGAGACCGGCAGCGCTGGCGGCGCCGCGAAATAACTGGCGCTGACGCTGCCGGCGCTGATCAGGCCGGTACCCTTGTTGGCGATCGGGGCGCTGGTGGCGATCGGAGTGCCGGCGGCGATCTGGCCGACGTCGGTCAAGGCCAGCTGGAAGCCCGAGGCGCCGTACGCGGTCGGGCGCACCAGGTAGTTGTCGCCCGAGGCGGCAGTGCCGGAAATCGTGAAGTCGACGCCGTCGATGGTGCGGGTGGTGCCGTTCGCGTCATACGGGTCGACCTTGGTGCGCTTGTTGTCGGACAGGCGGGTCACGTAAAAGCTGCTGCCGTCGGACTCGACCTTGTAGTCGCTGTCGGTCAGCTGGGTCGGGTCGCTGACGACCGCCCCGACCTTGGCCGTGCTGGTGCTGGCGTTGTCGACGGCCGCGGCGACATAGGCCGGTGCCTGCACGAAGAAATCCTTGCCCTGCTGGCCGCCGCCGTCGATGCCGAGCTTGTGCTGGGCATTGACGGTGAAGGCCATGCCGATGGCGAGGCGGCCGATGGAATTCTGCACGCGGTCGAGGGTGCCGTTGCGGAACTCGAGCAGGCCGCCCAGTTCGCCGCCGGAGACCGCGTTTTCCGGCAGCGCGGTCACCTTGTCGCCGGTGACATAGCCGACCGTTACGCGCGTGAGGTCGGTCGGCGTCTTGATGGTCGCGAGCTGAAACGCCTGCTGGCCGACGACCAGCGGCTGGCCGTTGCCGATCGAGACGTTCAGCGCATTGTTGGTGCCGACCGTGACGGTCGCCTTGACGTGCTTGTTCAGCTCCATGACGAGCTGGTCGCGCTGGTCGAGCAGGTCGTTCGGCTGGCGCTGCTCGATCGAGCCGTAGGAGCCGATCTTCGAATTGATTTCGGCGATCTGCTTGGCGTAGGTGTTGATCAGGTTGACGTTGGTTTCGATCTGGCTGTTGACGCCGTCGCCGATTTCTTCCAGGCGCGCGTCGATCTGCTGGAAGCTCGCCGCCAGCGTTTCCGAGGAGGACAGCAGCGCCTGGCGCGACGGGATCGAGGCGCCGTTGCCGGTCACGTCCTGCACGGCCGAGAAGAAATTCTGGATCGCCGGCGACAGGCCCGACTCGGTGTCGGCCAGCAGGTTGTCGATCTGGCTGATCTGGGCGTAATAGGCGTTCAGCGAGGAGCCCGACGCGGTGGCGGTGCGCACCTGGTTATTCAGGAAATCGTCGCTGTAGCGCTTGATCTCGGCGACCTTGGTGCCGGTGCCGGTGAAACCGACGCCGGTCTCCATCGCCGTCGAGGTGGCCTGCACCACGCCCTGGCGGCTGTAGCCTTCCACGTTGGCATTGGTGATGTTGTGGCCGGTCGTGCTCAGGGCCGTTTGCGCCGCGAACAAGCCACTTTTACCGATGCTGAGGAGGTTTCCGGACATGTGTTTTCTCGAGAGTTATGTTCTTCTACGGCAGGCTGCGGCAAAACTTGAATAGCTTGCCACCTCCGTTATCAGATCGTCATGCCAGTGAATTCTTGATAATCTTCGACAGCTTGGTCCCGTAGTGCGGGTCGGTCGCGTAACCGGCGCGCTGCAGGCCGTGGGCGAAAGCCGCGGCGTCGCCGGCGTGGTTCAGCACTTTCTCGTAGCGCGGGTTACTCGCCAGCATGCGCGCGTAATCCTTGAACGAATCGGCCGGCGTGTCGTAGGCGCGGAATTTTTCGACGCGCTGGCGCGCGTGGCCGTTTACGTATTCGGTCGTCACGGCGGTCGCGATCTTGCCCTTCCAGTTCGGGCCGGCCTTGATGCCGAACAAGTTGTTGGCGTTGCTCCCGTCGCTGTTGCGGATCATGCGCTTGCCCCAGCCGGTTTCCAGTGCGGCCTGGCCGAGCATGAATTTGGCGGGAACGCCGGTCGCGGCTTCCGCTTCGGCCGCGTGCGAACCGAGCTTTTCCTGGAAGGCGCGTACGTGCGGCGCCTGGGTGCGGCCGCTGGCACTGATGCCATTCGTCTGGACAGCAGCTTCCAGGCCTTTCAGGGCAGCGGCTTTGTTCGGCAGCATCGGGATGTCGATCGCGCTGGCGGCGCCGTTGGTTCCGGCCGCGCCGTCGACGCCGCCGATGGCCAGCGCCTTGGCGTCGTTCTGGGCCGAGAGCTGGCGCACCAGCACGTCGGCCAGGCCCATGCCGCGCTTGGCCATATTCTGGCTCAGCTGCTGGTCGAGCATCCCGGTAAACATCTTCGTTTGCTGGTTGTCGGTCAGGCCGTCCTGCGGCGTGGCGTCGCGCATGGTCTTCATCATCTGGTTGATGAACAGCGCCTCGAACTGCTGGGCCGCACCGCGGGTGGCTTCCTGCGCGCCGGCCTTGGCCGAGCGCTTCAGGTCGCCGAGGCCCTGGGTGTCGAGTGCGAAGGCGCTGGTGACCTTGTTTTGGGATGGGAGCATCGCCGCGTCCTTAGATGATTTCGAGTTCGGCGCGCAGCGAACCGGCAGCCTTCAGAGCCTGCAGGATCGCCAGCAGGTCTTGCGGGGTGGCGCCGATCGAATTCATCGCCTTCACCACTTCGGCCAGCGAGGCGCCGCCCTTGACCAGCACCACCTTGCCCGGATCCTTCTTGATTTCGACGCTAGGCGTTTGCGTGACCACCGTCTGGCCGCGCGAACCCGGCGCCGGCTGGCTGACGTTCGTATCGGCGCCGATCGTCACCGACAGGTTGCCGTGCGAGATGGCGCAGGTGTCGAGCGTGACGGCCTGGTTCATCACGACGGAACCGGTGCGGGCGTTCAGGATGACTTTCGCGCTGGCCGCGGCCGGCTTGACGTCGATGTTTTCCATCAGGCCGATGAAGCTGACGCGCGCATCCGAGGAGGCCGGGGTGCGCACGCGGATCACGCGTCCGTCCAGGGCGGTCGCGGTGCCGACGCCGAACTGGTCGTTCAGGGCCGTCACCACGCGGCTCGCGGTGGCGAAATCGGTCTGGTTCAGTTCCAGGCGGATCTGGTTGTTTTCGCCGAGGTTCGAGGCGACCGCTTTCTCGACGGTGGCGCCGCTCGAGATCTTGCCGACCGACAGGTGATTCACTTGCGTCTGGGCGCCGCCGGCGGAGGCGCCGGCGCCGCCGACCAGCACGTTACCCTGGGCCATCGCATACACCTGGCCGTCGGCGCCGTGCAGCGGCGTCATCAGCAAAGTACCGCCGCGCAGGCTTTTGGCGTTACCGATCGAGGACACCGTGATGTCGATCGTCTGGCCCGGCTGGGCAAAGGCCGGCAGCGAGGTCGTGACCATCACGGCGGCGACGTTTTTCAGTTGCAGCTGGCCGGTCGGCGGCAGGTTCACGCCCTTCTGCTGGAGCATGGCGATGATCGACTGCACGGTGAACGGCGTCTGGCTGGTCTGGTCGCCGGTGCCGTCGAGGCCGACCACGAGACCGTAGCCCGACAACTGGTTCTGGCGCACGCCGGCGATGCTGGCCATGTCCTTCAGGCGCTCGGCGTGAACGGCTGGAGCAGCGGCAACGAGGGCGGCGCAGAGGGCCAGCAGCGGGAACTTGAAACGCATGACGAATCCTTGATTTAGAACGGCAGCAACGACTGGAAGAAACGCGACATCATCGAATTGACTTCGGCGCGGTCGATACGGCTGTTGGTGCGGTACTCGACGCGCGCATCGGCGACAACCGTCGAGGACACGATATTGCCGTTCTGGATCGTGTCGGGGCTGACCATGCCGGAGAAGCGGATGAACTCGATGCCCTTGTTCATCGCGACCTGCTTCTCGCCGGCGACGATCAGGTTGCCGTTCGAGAGCACCTCGGTGACGGTGACGCCGATGGTGCCGGTGAAGGCGTTGCTGGCGCTCTGGTTGTCGCCGTCGGCAAACTTGATGCCGCCTTCGGTGGCGACGTTCGCGCCCAGCTTCGACTGCAGCGGGCCCGGCAAACCGAACTTGGCGCTGCCCGACTTGTTGCCCGAGCTGGTGCCGGCCTTGTTGGCCGAGGTCTTTTCGACGATGTTGATGGTCAAGAGGTCGCCGATCTGGCGCGCGCGGCGGTCTTCGAACATGGGACGGTATTTCGCCGCGTTGTAGATGGCGCCGTCGGTCGGCGGCGCGACTTCGGCCAGGGCCGGACGCGCGCTGCGCGTTTCCTGCACGATGGTGCTCGGCGTGACGGCGCAGCCGCCAAGAATGGACGCCAACCCGGCCACGATCAGCGAGAAAAGAAGCGTTTTCATAACTGGGACAATTTCTGCAGCATCTGGTCGGAGGTCGTGATCGCCTTGCTGTTGATCTCGTAGGCGCGCTGGGTCTGGATCATGTTGACCATTTCCTCGACCACGTTGACGTTCGAGGTTTCCACAAAGCCCTGCATCAGGACGCCGGCGCCGTTGGTGCCCGGGGTGTTCGCGTTCGGGTTGCCGGAGGCGGTCGTTTCCATGTACAGGTTCTCGCCTTTCGACTCCAGCCCGGCCGGGTTGATGAAGGTCATCAGCTGCAGGTTGCCGATCTGGGTCGTCGCGGTGCTGCCGGCGGTCTTGATGGACACGGTGCCGTCGCGGCCGACCGTGATCGACTCGGCGTTCGCCGGCACGGTGATCGGCGGCTGCACCGGATAGCCGCTGGACGTCACGAGCGTGCCGTTGGCATCGGTCTGGAAGGAGCCGTCGCGGGTATAGGCCTGGGTGCCGTCGGGCAGGAGAACCGGGAAGAAACCGGCGCCGTTGACCATCACGTCCTTCGAGTTGCCCGTCTGCTGGGGATTACCCTGGGTGAAGATGCGTTCGGTCGAGACGGCGCGCACACCGGTGCCGAGCTGCAGGCCGGAAGGCAGGTTGGTTTGCTGCGAGGATTGGGCACCGGGCTGGCGCACGGTCTGGTACAGCAGGTCCTCGAACACCGCACGCGAACGCTTGAAGCCGTTGGTGCTGACGTTGGCGAGGTTGTTGGTGATGACGTCGAGGTTGGTCTGCTGCGCCTCGAGGCCGGTCTTGGCGATATACAGCGAACGAATCATGGTTTTCTCCTATTGGCGACCGAGAGCCGCCGCGTATAGGAGAATTATGCTGGAGAAACAGTTAAGTCAAAGCAAGGATCTGACTGGCTTTCGCGGCGTTATTCTCGGCGTTCTTCATCAGGCTCATTTGCGTCTCGAAGGAGCGCGCGAGACCGATCATTGACACCATGGCATCGACTGCATTCACGTTGCTGCCTTCCAGGGCGCCGCCCGCGACGCGCACGCCCGCGTCCGGCTGGGCCGGGGCGCCATCCTTCAGGCGGAACAGGCCGTCGTCGCCGCGCACCAGGTCCTTTTCAGGCGGGTTCACCAGCTTGATGCGGCCCAGGATCACCGGCGCGGCCGGACGTTCGGCATTCGACACCGTGGAAATCGTGCCGTCGCCGCCGACCGTGACCGTCACGTCCGGCGGGATCGTGATCGGACCGCCCTCGCCCGCGATGGTCTGGCCGGAGGTGGTGGTCAGCACGCCGTTCGGGCTCATCTGCAGGGCGCCGTTGCGCGTGTAGGCTTCGCTGCCGTCGGCGTTCTGCACGGCGATCCAGCCCGGGCCCTTGATGGCGACGTCGAGGTCGCGGCCCGTCACTTGCAGCGGGCCTGCGTTGAAATCGGCGCCGACGGTGTTATTGACGACGAAGGCGCGCGTCGGCAGGCCTTCGCTTTGCACCGGCACGGCGCGGAAGGTGTCGAGCTGGGCACGGAAACCTGTGGTGTTCAGGTTGGCCATGTTGTTCGAGGTCGTGGCCTGCTGCTCGAGGATGTGCTTGGCGCCGGAGGCGGCGGTGTAGATTAAGCGATCCATTGATTGTTTCCTTCGTCTCGTGTCCGGGCGATGCGTTTCGACTTGCTGCTGTATCCACGCGTGGGCTCCAGAGCCCACCCTACGGTGCACCACCGTTCGTAGCAAGTAAGGTAGGGTGGGCACTCCGTGCCCACGCGTTCACCGGTTGACGCCGGCGAACTCATTTCAACGATTAACGCATGCTCACCAGGGTCTGCAACACCGAATCCTGCGTCTTGATCGTCTGCGCATTCGCCTGGTACACGCGTTGCGCGGTGATCATGTTGACCAGTTCCGCCGTCAGGTCGACGTTCGAAGTCTCGACCGCCGACGATTGCATCACGCCGAAGCTGCCCGAATTCGGGGTGCCAATCAGCGGCGTGCCGGAATTGGCCGATTCGGCCCAGGCGTTGTTGCCGAGCGGTTCCAGGCCATTGCTGTTGGCGAAGTTCGCCAGCACGACCTGCCCCAGCGGCTTCGATTGGCCGTTACTGTACTGGCCGAGGATGATGCCCTCTTTACCGATCGAAAAGCGCTGCAGGTGGCCGGCCGTGTAGCCGTCCTGGACCAGCTTCTTGTCGCTGGTCGCGGTGCCGTATTGCGTGGTGCCGGTGAAGGCAATTTCCATCGTCTGGGTCGGCTCGGAACCGGTCGACGGGTAGATCGGCAGGTCGATGCCGAACTTGCCGCCGTTGGCCGTGGTCGCGGCGTTCAGGGCGCCGTTTTCGTCGAAGCGCAGGGTGCCGACCGGGATCGCGGGCACCTTGACCGAGGCCATGATCGCCTTGTCGACCTGGTCCGGGCTGTAGCCCGCCACTTTCGCCGCGTCGGTGCCGGCGGCCACGATCGCCGCCTGGGTGGCGGCGTCGGCGCCGGCCGTACCGGCGGCGCCCGATACCGCGGCCGATGCCGCATTGGCATAGTTGGCCAGCGCGGTCGCGATCGTCGCCGCCACCGGCGGGACGGCCTTGGTCGCCGCATCCCACGCAGCACGTGCCGCCGTGCTCGCCGCGTCGGCCTGCGATGCCTGGGCCACTTTCAGGTTGGTCACTTCGGTGCCGTCGTTGGCCGCGTACACGTCCCAGGTGCCGGAACCGTTCTTCACATAGAAGGTCGACAGCACGTGCGGGTTGCCCAGGGTGTCGTAGACGTCGACCGGCGACTGCTTGTTGTAGCTGTTCGGGTCGGTGGCGTCGAAGGGCATCACGGCTGGCGAGGCAACGCGCGAATCGAGGTTCATCTCGATCCCGACCTTGGTGGTCGAGACCGGCTTGATGTCGCTGGTGCTGATCTGCACGGGCGTTGGCGCGCCGGCCAGGATATCGCCGTTCGGACCGGTACTGTAGCCGGTCAGTTTGGCGCCTTGCGCATTCGTCATGTAGCCGTCCTTGTCGAGCGAGAACTGGCCGTTGCGGGTGTACTGCACCAGGCCGGAGGACACGGTACGGAAGAAGCCCTGGCCGTTGATGGCGACGTCGAGCGAGTTGTTCGAGGATTCGATATTGCCCTGCGTGAACTGCTGGGCGATCGTCGACACCTTGGTACCGATACCGGCCGTCACGCCGCCGGCGCCAT
This sequence comes from Massilia sp. LXY-5, assembly GCF_059801075.1. NCBI lineage: Bacteria > Pseudomonadati > Pseudomonadota > Betaproteobacteria > Burkholderiales > Oxalobacteraceae > Massilia > Massilia sp. LXY-5. The sequence goes on along the minus strand of NZ_JBNNEH010000002.1, from coordinate 55,076 downwards.
TCAGCGAGCTGGCGTAGACGTCGGCGAATTGCGCCTGGGCGCCCTTGAAGCCGACCGTGCTGGCGTTGGCGATGTTGTTACCGATGACGTCCAGCGATTTGGCTGCGCCGTTCAAGCCGCTCAGGCCTTGTTGGAAAGACATGTGATGCTCCTAAACTCAGATTAGAGGACTTGATGGATATCGGCCAGGGTGATCGCACCCTTACTGGCGAGGTTCAGCTTGACGCCGTCCTTCGAATTCGTGCTGACGCTGGCGACCGTGTCGAGCGTCAGGGCTTTCACGTCGGTCAACGGCTGGCCGCCGCGGGTGGCGACGACGCGGAAGCTGTACTTGCCGTCGGCCAGCATGGCGGCGTCGACGCTGTCGCTGCTGCCGTCCCAGGCCAGCGGCATGGCGCCCGCCTCGGCGGCGCCGAGCTCGATCGTGGCCACGTCCTTGCCGGTGCGCGGGTCGGTGACGACCACCTGCACGTTGTCGGCGTCGGTGGCGAGGTCGACGCCGAAGACCGACTTGCCGCCGGTGAGCTTCAGGGTGTTCCCCTCGACCAGCACGCCGTGGCCGATCAGGTTGGTTGCCTGCATCGATTCGCTCGACTGGTAGCTCGACTTCAGGGTTTCCAGCGTTTCGTTGAGCTTGTTCACGCCGGTCACGGTCTGCAGCTGGGCCAGCTGGCTGGTCACCTGGGCGTTGTCGAGCGGGTTCAGCGGATCCTGGTTCTTCAGCTGCGTCACGAGCAGGGTCATGAACTTGTCGGTGTCGGCCTGGACGCTGTCGGCCGCGTCCGCCTTCTTGGCGTTCATGGTCGACATCAGGTCGGTGATCGAGGTGCTGCCGCCGGTGGCGGAATTAACGGTGGACATGGTGATTATTGACCCAGGGTGAGAGTTTTGAGCAGCATGCTCTTGGCCGCATTCATCGTTTCGACGTTGTTCTGGTAGGAACGCGAAGCCGACAGCATGTTCACCATCTCGTCCACCGGGTTCACGTTCGGCATCGAGACATAGCCCTTTTCGTCGGCCATCGGGTGCTTGGGGTCGTAGACCTGTTTCAAAGGCGACGGATCGTTCACGACTTCCTTGACCTTGACGCCGGTGCCGCCGGTGGCCATCGGCACCGCTTCGAAGACGACTTGCTTGGCGCGGTAGGCTTCGCCGGTACTCGAGGTGGCGCTGTCGACGTTGGCGAGGTTGCTGGCGACCGTGTTCAGGCGCTGGGCCTGGGCACTCATGGCCGAGCCGGAGACATTGAAAATATTGAAGAGCGACATGATTACTGCCCGTTCTGGATCGCCGCCATCAGGCCGCGGATCTGGTGGTTGATCATCGTGATGCCCGCTTCGTAGCGCAGCGCGTTGTCGGCGAACTGGTTGCGCTCGACGTCCATGTCGACCGTATTGCCGTCGACTGCCCCCTGCACCACGCCGCGGTACAAGACAGGCGTGCCGTCCGGCAGCGCTTTACCGTCGGCGGCGGGCTGGATGTGGCCTTTGTTGGTGGCGGCCAGCGGATTCGCCGCGGCCGGGTTCGCCTTGGCGAGCGCGCCCTGCATGGCGCTGGCGAAGTCGATGTCGCGCGCCTTGAAGTTCGGCGTGTCGGCATTGGCGATGTTGGACGCGATCAGTTCCTGGCGCTGGGCTCGCAGGGAGAGCGCGGTTTCGTTGAAGCGTAGGTAGTTGTCGAGTTTGCCGATCATGCCGCCTCCGGGCTGATTTCTTGTTGGGACAGCGTGAATCATACGTTTGAGCAACAAAAGCCAATCGAAGGATAAGCACCCCCAACCCCCTCCTATTCAAAGTTTCGCTGTGGCATCAGGAGGCCTAAGATGGCAGCCATCGAGAAAGGGCTGGTTCGCCATGTTCAAGAATTTCAAGCTGTTTTCACTCTTACTGCTGGCTGCGCCGCTGGCCATGGCCCAGGGCGGTGCACGCCAGGATGGCGCCGCGCTGCGCAAGCTGGCCGAAAATTTCCTGCAAACGCAAAGCGCCGGCCAGCCGGGCAAGGTGACGGTGAAAATCGGTGCGGTCGACCCGCGCCTGTCGCTGGCCGCCTGCCCTGCGCCGGAAGCATTCCAGCAGCCGGGCGCCCGGCCCTGGGGCAAGACCACGGTCGGGGTGCGCTGTACCGCCCCCGTCTGGACGATGTTCCTGCAGGCGCAGGTGAGCGTGGTCGCCGATTACGTCACCGCGGCCGTGCCGCTGGCCCAGGGCCAGGCGATCGACGCCGGCCAGCTGACGACAATGCAGGGCGATATCGCGGCCATGCCGAATGGGATCATCACGGATATGGCGCAGGCGATCGGCCGCACGCCGACGGTCTCGCTGCCGGCCGGCACGCCGCTGCGCCTGGACAGCTTGAAATCGAAACCGGTGGTGCAGCAAAACCAGGCGGTGCGCATCGTCTCGCGCGGCGAAAATTTTTCGGTTTCGGGCGAAGGCAAGGCGATCGGCAACGCCGGCGAGGGCCAGGTCGTACAGGTGCGCACCCCGCGCGGGGCGATCATCAGCGGCACGGCGCGCAATGGCGGCATCGTCGAGGTGACACTGTAAAAAAAGCGCGCGTGGCGTCGGGGGCGCCACTGCCGGGCTTGTTTTTAAAAAAACATCTTTTATTTGCGATCTGCGCTAAAGTTTGGCGGCGAACCGCCGTTACACACTGCAGATCCCGGAGTTCCTGCTCCGAACAGAGAAGGATGATGCTGTGAAAATTAACGATACCCTCAAAGGCGCCCAGAGCCAACAGCTGCCGAATACCACGGCAGCCAATGCCAGGCAGGCCGAAAAGGCCGCGGCAGCTGCTGCCCCGGCACAGACCGACAGTGTGCGTTTGTCCTCGCAGGCGCAGGCCGCCGGCGGCACCTCGAGCACGAGCCAGGTCTTCGATGCCAAGAAAGTTGAACGTATCAAACTTGCAATTGCCGATGGGCAGTTCCAAGTGAATTCCGAACGAATCGCGGACGGCTTGCTCGACACCGTGCGCGACCTGCTCCACTCACGCAACCGATAACGACCCATGACCCGTCCGCACGCCACCCTCCCCGCAGAACACGAGCGCATGACCGCGCTGGTGGAATTGATGAAGCAGGAGCAGCAGTTCCTGGTGGCGGCGGATGCGGACGGACTGGCCGGGATCACCCCACGCAAGGTGGCGCTGGTGCAGGAGCTGGCGCAATTGTCGCGCGAGCGCCATGGCGCGCTCGGCAACGCCGGCTTCCTCACCTCGGAAGCAGGCATGGAACCCTGGCTGGCCGCCCACGGCGACGAGGCCGCTCGCTCTGCCTGGACCGGGTTGCTGGCCCTCACCGCCGAGGCCAAGGAACTGAACCGCGTCAACGGCATGCTGATCAACCGCCAGATGGCGCATAACCAGACCGTGCTCAATGCGTTGCGCACCCCGACCGCGGCGCCCGAATCGACGCTGTACGGCGCCAAAGGCCAGACTTTCGGCAGCGCACCGTCGCGGCGCTTCGTGGTCGGCTAAAGTAACCCCTTCTCTCTTCGACAACGGCCGCTGATGCGGCCGTTATCGTTTCAGGGTCCAGTCGCCCAAGCCTACCTTTGCCGCAACGCAAACTCCCCCGTAGATAACAAGCGGAAAGTATTCCTGATTGTCATTACCTGACGGAGGAATCCATGCACCGCACCACCATCGCCACCCTGCTGCTCGCCAGCGCCCTGCCCGCCCACGCCGGCATCGCCATCACCATCACGCCCGAACGCGCCGCGCTCGGCAAGCGCGACGAAGTGATCGTGACAGTGACACTGACCAACACCGGCGCCGCGCCCGAGCGCATCGCCAAGGGGCGCACGCCCTTCGGCCCACCCGAGACCGCCCTGTTCGAGATCACGCGCGACGGCCAGCCGGTGCGCTATCTCGGCCGCAAAGTGAAACGCGCGCCGCCCAGGGAGGCCGACACCGTTCTGCTCGCGCCAGGCGAAAGCCGCAGCGCGCGCGTCGAATTGTCGAACGCCTACGACATGGCGGCGACCGGTTCGTACGCCGTGCGCTACCGCGGCGCGGCGGCGGCATCCGTCCTCGCATCCGGCGCCGTCACTTCGAACACGGCCGTCTTCTTCATCGAGGGCCGCCTGCCGCGCGGGACCAGCACCCCGCTGCTGGCCGAACCGGCGGGTAGCGGCTTAAGCTATGCCCACTGCTCGAACGCCCAGCAGGACACGATCGCGGGCGCCCTCGCCGCCGGCAGCGCGATGGCGGCCAACGGCCATGCCTACCTGACGGGCGGCAAGGAGCAGGCCCAGCGCTACACGAACTGGTTCGGCGCCCTCGACGCGGCGCGCCAGGCGACGGTCAGGGAGCATTTCACGGCCATCAAGGATGCATTCGAGACCAGGCCCGTGAAAGTCGATTGCGCCTGCGACGAGGATTACTTCGCCTATGTCTATCCGGCCCAGCCGTACACGATCTGGGTCTGCAATGCCTTCTGGAGCGCGCCGCTGCTGGGAACCGACTCGAAAGGCGGCACCCTGGTACACGAGATGAGCCATTTCGACGTGGTCGCCGGCACCGATGACCATGTGTATGGCCAGCAGGCGGCGGCCGAAATGGCGCGCACGGCGCCGCAACGTGCGGTCAACAATGCCGATTCCCACGAATACTTCGGCGAAAACTCACCGCCGCTGAATTAACGTTACTCGTCTATACGTGCTAGCACGCCTGATTGGAGAAATCCAGCGCAGCGTAAAGGAATTACATCATTGTGACTTTTTAGCCAAGCGACGCCACAAACCATCCGATTTGCATTGATCTCGGTTCACGAATTGATCAGTATGGGGGTGAGTTTTCGTTAGATTGAAGGTAAGTTTTTGGAGCGCCTAACAAAGTTCCCAGGGCAAGGCGCATCGTCGAAGACAGTACCTTGGTACGGCAAGACGATGCAACGCCGCCATGGGAGTTTTGTTAGGCGCTCCAGCGAAAACTTGTCAAAAGAATGGCCCACAAGGCCACGACAAACTACATACGGAGAATCACACATGAGCTGGAACAGCATCTGGAAATCGGCATTCGGTATCGCAGCACTGGGCGTCGCCGTCGGCGCGCATGCAGGGTCGAACGGTGTGAAAGTGACCGTGGCACCCGAGAAGGCCATGCACGGGGCGAGCGACAACGTCTACGTCAACGTGACCCTGACCAACACCTCGTCCACCCCGCAATACGTGCTCAAGGCGCGCACGCCCTTCGACGGACTTTCCGCCCCGCTGTTCGACATCACGCGCGACGGCGCGAAGGTTGCCTACACCGGCGCCCTGATCAAGCGCGGCAAGCCGACCCAGGCCGACTACTACCTGCTCAAACCCGGCGCCTCGCACACGGTAAAGGTCGAGCTGTCCTCGCTGTACGACATGAGCGTCAGCGGCGACTATGCGATCCGCTACCGCACCGCGTCGCCGGACCTGTTCCTGCCCGCGAATAACGGCCGCGCTGCCGCCAACGACATCGGCGAGCTGCAATCGGATGCGGCCTCCTTCTACATCGAAGGCCGCCTGCCGCGCGGTTCGAACTCCGAGATCATGCAAGCGCTCAAGCAACCCGGCGGCGGCGGCACCGTGACCCCGGCCGGCCTGAGCTACGCTTCGTGCACCGCTTCGCAGCAGACCACGATCGCCTCGGCGATCTCCGCCGCGAAAACGATGTCCGGCAGCGGCGTCACCTACATGGCGAATGCGACGATGGGCCCGCGCTACACCAAGTGGTTCGGCACCGTCACCTCGACCCGCCAGGCGACCATCAAGTCGCACTTCACGGCGATCAAGGACGCCTTCGACACCAAGTCGGTCGTCGTCGATTGCGGCTGCAACCAGAACTACTACGCCTACGTGTATCCGACCCAGCCCTACCGCATCTATGTCTGCAAGGCCTTCTGGACGGCGCCGATGACCGGTACCGACTCGAAGGGCGGCACCCTGGTGCATGAGATGAGCCACTTCAACGTCGTGGCCGGCACGGACGACCACGTCTATGGACAGAGCGGCGCCGCCAGCCTGGCGATCAGCGATCCGGACCTGGCCGTCGACAATGCCGACTCGCACGAATACTTCGGCGAGAACACCCCGGCGCTGAACTAAGAAGAAAGGATCAAAAAAATCGGGCCCGCAGGAACAATCCTGCGGTCCGATTTTTCCTATTTAAGATTCGAAATGAACGAGACCGGGCGGGCGGCAAATTCGGTCGGCTTGTCGAGTTGCCTGATGTCGCCCAGCACCGGGCCGGTGTAGCCGATGTTGTAGTTGTGCCGGCCCTTGGCGAAGGCATAGGTGTGGGTGATGTCGATCGTATTCATCAGCATCTTCCCCGGCTCCAGCGGCTGGTAGTCGGCGCCCGTGAGCGCGGCGCGCTTGACCATTTTCCCCGTGTAGGGAACCGGCCGGCCGCTGGCGTCGCGCACGTCGAAACGCGGCCCCGTCAATTCCTTCCCGGCCGCCAGTTCGCGCGGAATCCAGACCGTCTTCGTGCCCTGGTTGATGAAGGTCAGCTCGACCAGCACCTTGCCGGGCGGGGTGGCGACATCGATGCTGTGTTTTACGCTCACGGTCGGTTCTCCGGCAGCGCCCGCAAACACGGGCAGGAGGCTGGCGGCGCCCAGGGCGGCCAGCAGAATCAGTCTGCGCTGCATGGTCAGCTCCATATGGTTGTGTCATCCATTGTACGGGATACCGTAGGGTGGGCATTCATGCCCACGCGGTGATACCTGGCGGCGAGATCGTCGTGCACGATAACGGAGCCGGTACGTATCACCGCGTGGGCATAAATGCCCACCCCTACATTGAAGAGCCTGCCAGGATGGTCACCGCCACCCTTCGGTTCCTCACCCTGCCCGCTTCGTCCGTGTCCGGCGCCACGGGCTGATTGGCAGCGTGCCCGACCGCAGTCAGGCGCTCGGCCGCAACCCCACTATCGATAAACAGGCGCACCACGCTGCTTGCGCGCACGCTCGACAGTTCCCAGTTCGACGGAAACGCGGAGTTCGCAATCGGCAGCTTGTCGGTATGCCCCTCGACCTGGATCGCATGCGGATCGTTTTTCAGCAGGGAGGCCACGGTCCCCAGCGTCGCACGCGCCTCGTTGCCGAGTGCCGCCTGCCCTTCCTCGAACAGGACCTTCGCATTGATCTCGACCGTCACGCCGCGCCCGGTCTGGGTCACGCGCACCTGCCCGTTTTTTACCAGCGGCGCCAGCGAGGCGTTCAGCTCGCGCGCCAGCGTGTTCAGGCGCTCGCGTTCGCGCCGCGCCGCATCAAGCCGCTTGCGCGCGATCAGGTTGGTCAGGGGAAGCTGTTCGATGGTGGAGCCGGCCTGCGGCACTTCGGGACGGCCGCCGAAGGCATCGCCCAGCGCATCCGACAGCGCCTTGTACTTGCCGGTGTTGACCACGGAAATGGCGTACATGACGACGAAAAAGGCGAACAGCAGCGTAATGAAATCGGCGTAGGAAATCAGCCAGCGGTCGTGGCTCGCTTCGGTTTCCTCGTCGTCGTAACGCTTGCGCGCCATGTCAGCGCTTCGCCAGCAGGCTGGCCACGCGTTCCTCGACCACGCGCGTGTGGTTGCCGCTCGCCAGGTCGTGGAAGACTTCGGTCAGGATTTCGTATTGCGCGACCCGGTCCGAGACGATGGCTTTCAGTTTGTTACCGACCGGCAGGAAAAAGAGATTCGCCAGCCCGACGCCGTAGACGGTCGAGACAAAGGCGACCGCGATGCCGGAACCGAGGCGCGAGGGATCGGACAGGTTTTCCATTACGTGGATCAGGCCGAGGACGGCGCCCAGGATGCCGATCGTCGGCGCGTAGCCGGCGGCGGATTCCCAGATGCGGGCGGCCTGGCGTTCGGCGAATTCGATGGCGGTGACTTCCGTTTCCAGCAGCCCGCGGATCTTCTCGGGCGTGATACCGTCGACCACCAGGCGCAGGCCTTTCTGCACGAACAAATCCTTGGTGGCCATGTACTGCTCGAGCGAGAGCAGGCCCTCGCGGCGCACCGTATGGCTCCACAGCGCGATCTCGCGCGCGAGCGGCTGGCGCCGGCTTTTGGGCGGGAAGAAGACCCAACGCAGCATGTGCATGCCGCGGCGGAAGGCGCGCGCTTCGGATTGCAGCAGCACGGCGCCGAAGGTGCCGACCACCACGATCGCGAACGCGGCCGGCTGGATCAGGGAGGCGAAACGCCCGCCGTCGAGCGTATGCCCGATGACCAGACCGGCCAGCGCCAGCGCCAGGCCGATCAGGCTGGCGAAGTCCACAGCTTTTCCTTGAGCGAAGCGCGCAGGCGGGCGACGGCTTGCGTATGCAGTTGCGAGACGCGCGACTCGGACACGCCGAGCACGGCGCCAATTTCCTTCAGGTTCAGCTCTTCTTCGTAATACAGGCCCATCAGGATCTTCTCGCGCGGCGGCAGGCTGTCGATGGCCTCGATCACGGCCGAGCGGAAGTCGGTGTCGAGCAGGGCGCGCAGCGGATCGTCCTCGTCCACCGCATAGCGGTCGAGGAAGCTGTCGTTGCCGTCTTCATCGTGAAAATCCTCGTAGTAGACCAGCTGGTGGCCGCCGCCTTCGAACAGCATTTCCTGGTAGTCCGAGAGCGAGACGTCGAGCGATTTCGCCACTTCGGTCTCGGTCGGCGGACGGCCGAGCTTTTGCTGCAGCGAGGTCATGGCCGTCTCGACCTTCTTCATGGTCGAACGCGTGCTGCGCGGCATCCAGTCGTTGCTGCGCAATTCGTCGACCATGGCGCCGCGGATGCGCAGCACGGCATAGGTCTCGAACTGGGCGCCGTGGTTGTCTTCGTAGCGGTTGATGGCATCCAGCAGGCCCATCATGCCTGCCTGGATCAGGTCGTCCACCTCGACCGAGGGCGGCAATTTTGCCTTCATCTGGTGCGCCAGGCGCTTGACGAGCGGGGCGTGCTCGGTGAGCAAATGGTTCTTGTCCGCTTTCCCTTTGACGGTATACATGCTTGTGCTTTTTTCTTAGGAACCAAAATGCGCGCCACCGCCCTGGCGCATGCGCGGCAAGGCAAAGCGCCCTGCCAGCTCGCGGAAGGCCACCGAGGCCCCGGCCAGCGGGAAGGCATCGACCACCGAACGTCCGAGACGTGCGGCGCGGTGCAGGTATTCGTCGGCCGGCACCGAGCCCATCGAACTCAAACTTACTGCAAGGTAACGAGTTGCTGCTGCCGACATATTATCGTAAACCACTTTCGCCTCGGCCTCGCTTGCGCCGGTGACCAGGATGCCGAAGGGACGGCGACCGAATTCCTGGGCCAGGCGTTTGATCAGGCCATACGCATTCGTGATCGAGGTGGCGCTGGTCGACACCTGCACCACGATTTCGGACTCGGCCAGGCGCGGCACGGCAAAGCCGCCATCGCGGTTCAGTTCGCCATCGACGATAACGATGCCGCCCTGCTTCTTCACCAATACGTCGAACGCTTTCGCCAGGCGGCGGGCCTCGTCGCTGCCGCTTGCCGGGGTCTGGCCGTCGCGCGCCAGCAGCGCCACGTTGAAACCTTGCGAAGCGGTCTGCACCACCTGGTTCAGCGCGCATTCCTGGCGTGCCACCTGCAGCAGGCTGACGTGGCGTTCCATCTCGAGGCGGCGCGCCACGCCATACTCGCGCTGGCAGGCGTCGACGATCAGGACTTCATTGCCGGCCTGGGCCAGCGAGGCACCGAGGTTGACCAGCATCGCGCCCTTGTCGTCGCTCGGGGTCGCGGAAAGAAAGGTCACGACGCGTGGCCGGGCGCCGGCCAGCATCCGGCGCAGGCCTTCGGCCTGGTCGAAATCGAAACTAGCCAAGGCGCACCTCGCGCAGGCTCTCGTCCTGGTGCACCTTGCCGGTGTGGGCCATCATCAGCGGCAGGTCGGCATCTTCAAACTGGTTGGCCGCGTCGCGGCGGCTGCGGAAGGCGCGGTCGACCAGCATCGCGCGGTCGGCCAGGTGCAGGTCTTCCGGCACGCGCTGGCCGTTCGAGATGTAGTGCAGGTTCAATTTTTGACGGATCACGACGTCGAGCACGTTGCCGATCGAGGCGGCTTCGTCGAGCTTGGTCATGATGCAGCCGTGCAGGCCGCTGCCCTGGTAGGCGCGCACGACTTCGGCCAGGGTTTCGTTGGTCGAGGTGGCGTTCAGGCACAGCAGGCGTTTCACGTCGGCGCCGGCGCCGGTCAGCATGGCGACCTGTTCGGTGACCATCTGGTCGCGCTGCGACATGCCGATGGTATCGATCAGCACGGTGTGCTTGTTCTTGAGCTCTTTCAAGGCGATACGCAGGTCGGCTTCGTCCTTCACCGAGTGCACCATCACGCCCAGGATCTTGCCGTAGATGCGCAGCTGCTCGTGGCCGCCGATACGGTAGGCGTCGGTGGTAATCAGGGCCAGCTTTTCCGGGCCGTGGCGCATCACGCAACGCGCGGCCAGCTTGGCGGTGGTGGTGGTCTTGCCGACGCCGGTCGGGCCGACCAGGGCGAACACGCCGCCCTTGTCGAGCAGCGTGTCTTCGTCGGCCATCGTCGTCAGGTTACGGGCCAGCACGGTCTTGATCCAGCGCATCGCTTCGACCGCATCCTTATTCGCAGGCATCTTGTCGATCAGGTAGCGCGACAGCGAGGCCGAGAAGCCGGCGGCCAGCATCTCGCGCAGTACGACCGCCTTCTGCGGCTCGCGCTGCTGCGTGCCGCCCCAGGACAGTTCGGCCAGCTGCGTTTCCATCATGCCGCGCATGGCGCGCAGTTCGCTCATCATGCCGCTCATCTCCTGCGCGGCGGATTCCTTGGCCTGGGCGATCGCGGCCGACATCATCGAGGTCATGGCCGCCATGTCGAAGGCAGGCTCGGGCTGCGGGGCGCGGCGGTTGGCGTAGCTGTGTTCGGCTTTGTAGTCGGCTTCGTGGTCTTCGGAGTGCGGCGGGCGGCGGCCGGCGAAGGCGGCGGCGAATTCCGGCTCGGGCTGGGGCGCGCGGCGGCTGGCGTAGATCTGTTCCGGCGTGGCGGCGGCGGGTGCGGCGCCGCGGCGGTTGACGAAGGCAGGCGCCTCCGGCTCGAAGGCGTTCAGGTCCAGGCGCGGCTGCGGCTGGGCCATGTCGGTGCCGTGCGCCGGGGCGGCGAGCGAGGCGACATCGTCGTTGTCCAGCGCGAGGATTTCGACGACGCCGTCGACGGCACGGTTCGAGAGGATGACGGCGTCCGGTCCCAGCGCATCGCGCACCTTGCGCAAGGCTTCCCGGGATGTTGCCGCTGTAAATTTCTTCACATTCATCTTATTCTCCGCACTGCTCTATTCGATTGGTACCGGCACGCACACAGCCGGTCTATGGGATAGATTATTGACGATGCCGTGGAGCAAGCATCGGGGGAAAAGGATGGGGAAAGTGGGTTAATTCGATTTAGAGGGAGAAATTGCCGGTTTGGGCACGCGGATGCGTGCGTAAGGCGTGGGCTCGCAGAGCCCACGCGGATTCAAGGTGCGATCAGCCCGCGCCCACCAAACTGGTCACGCGAATCGTCTTGGTCTCCGGAATCTCCGAATGCGACAAGACTTTCAGCTGCGGCAGCGCGCGCCGCAGGAAACGCGACAACAGCACGCGCAGCGGACCCGGCACCAGCAGCACCGGCGTATGCCCCATCGCCTCCTGCTGCTGCGCCGCATTGTGCGCCTGCTGGGCGATGGTGTCGGCCAGGCCCGGCTCGATGCCGGTGCCGTCGCCGCCCGCGCCCAGGGCCTGCATCAGCAGGCGCTCGAGGCGGTTGTCGAGGGTCATCACCGACAGCTCGTTGGTACCAGGGAACAGCTGCTGGACGATCGCCCGTCCGAGGGCAATGCGCACCAGCGCGGTCAGGTCGCCCGGATCCTGCACGCCGGCATGCTCCGACACGGTCTCGATAATGGTACGCATGTCGCGGATGTGCACGCCTTCGATCAGCAGGTTCTGCAGCACCTTCTGCAGCGTCGCCAGCGACACCACTTTCGGCACCAGATCTTCGACCAGCTTCGGCGTTTCCTTGCCCAGGTGATCGAGCAGTGCCTGGACTTCCATGCGGCCCAGCAGTTCCGAGGCGTGCGTCGTGATCAGGTGGTTCAAATGGGTCGCCACCACGGTACCGGCGTCGACCACCGTATAGCCCAGGTTCTGCGCCTCGTCGCGCATGCTCGCATCGATCCACACCGCCGGCAGCCCGAAGGCCGGATCGGTGGTCGCCTGGCCCGGCAGCGTGCCGCTGGCCATGCCCGGGTTGATCGCCAGGAACTGGCCGTTGATCGCTTCGCCGCTGCCCACTTCCACGCCCTTCAGGGTGATGCGGTAGGCGGACGGTTTCAGTTCCAGGTTGTCGCGGATGTGCACGGGCGGGGCCAGGAAGCCGACCTCCTGGGCGAATTTCTTGCGGATGCCCTTGATACGCTTGAGCAATTCTCCGCCCTGCGTCTTGTCGACCAGCGGAATCAGGCGGTAGCCGACTTCCAGGCCGAGGGTGTCGACCGGCATGATGTCCTGCCAGGTTGCCTCTTCCGTCTCGGCCGAGGCCGCGCGTTCCGCGCTCGAAGCCGCTTCACTGGCATCGGCTTGCGCCTGGCGCTCCGGCGCCATCCGGGCACGCTTGGCCAGCAGATAGCCGCTGCCGCCGAGCACGCCGCCCAGCAGCAGGAAGACCAGGTTCGGCATGCCGGGGATCAGGCCCATGCCGGCAATGATGCCGCCGGTGATGTACAGCACTTCGGGTTTCGCGAACAGCTGGCCCATCATCTGGCCGCCGATGTCCTGCTCGTTGGCCACGCGTGAGACGACCATACCGGCCGCAATCGAGATGATGAGCGATGGAATCTGCGCCACCAGGCCGTCACCGATGGCCAGCAGCGTATAGGTCTTCGCCGCTTCGCCGGCAGCCATGTCGTGCTGCACGATACCGACGATCAGGCCGCCGATGACGTTGATCAGGGTGACCATGATGCCGGCCACGGCGTCACCCTTGACGTATTTCGAGGCACCGTCCATGGCGCCGTAGAATTCCGCTTCCTGCGCCACTTCCGAACGGCGCTTGCGCGCCTCTGGTTCGGCAATCATGCCGGCATTCAGGTCGGCGTCGATCGCCATCTGTTTGCCGGGCATCGCATCCAGGGCGAAGCGCGCGCCGACTTCGGCGATACGGCCCGCACCCTTGGTCACCACGGTGAAGTTGATGATGGTAAGAATCACGAACACGACGATACCGACCGTGTAGTTACCGCCGATCAGGAAGTGGCCGAAGGCTTCGATGACTTTACCGGCCGCCGCGCCGCCGGTGTGGCCTTCGGTCAGGACAACGCGAGTAGACGCCACATTGAGCGACAGGCGCAGCATCGTGGACACCAGCAGGATCGCCGGGAAAGCCATGAAGTCGAGCGGCTTGACCGTGTACAGCGCGGTCAGCAGCACGATGACGGACAGCGCGATATTAAAGCTGAAGAACAGGTCGAGGATGAAGGCCGGCAGCGGCAGGATCATCATCGCCAGCAGCAGGATGATCAGGATCGGCGCGGCCAGGGCATTGCCCTTGGCGCCGATCGCTCCCATCCAGGCAGGCAGTCTCAGACTATTCATTCAACAGCTCCGTTATTCAGGTTTGACTTGCGATGCAGGATTCAGCGGGTCCATCTCCGGCGGCACCGGCAATGTCGTCGGACGATCCGGGTAATGGCCGCCGACCTTGCTGTAATTGCGCAGCTGGAAGACATAGGCCAGTACTTCCGCCACCGCCGAGTACAGCTTTTCCGGGATCTCGTCGTCGATTTCCGTGTGTTTATAAAGGGCACGCGCCAGGGCCGGGGCTTCCAGCAGCGCGACCTTGTTCTCGCGCGCCAGTTCGCGGATCCTGGCCGCCACTTCGTCGGCGCCCTTGGCGACTACGCGCGGCGCGCCCGCCTGGCCGTCGCTGTATTTCAGCGCCACCGCATAGTGGGTCGGGTTGGTCACCACGACGTCAGCAGTGGGCACATTCTGCATCATGCGGTTGCGCGCCATTTGCCGCTGCATCTGGCGAATCTTCCCTTTAATCTGAGGATTGCCGTCCGATTCCTTCGATTCCTGGATCATTTCCTGGCGCGTCATCTTCAGCTTGTTGCTGTAGTGCCAAAGCTGATACGGCGCGTCGATCAGGGCGACCACGCCCAGCGAACCGACGATGAACAGAAAAGCGTGCGCGATCAGGTCGGCCACGTGCCCGGTGCCGGCGCCCAGCGGCTCGACGGCCAGGCCGAGGACGGCTTCCTTCTGGCTCATGACGACGACCCAGGCGACACTGCCGACCAGCACCGTCTTGGCAATGGCCTTCAAGAGTTCGACCAGGGAATTGGTGGAGAACATGTTGCCGAGACCACTGATCGGGTTCAGCTTCATGAAGTTCGGCATGAAAGCCTTGGCGCTGAAATTGAAGCCGCCGATCAGCAGCGGCGCGCCGACGGCGACCAGCATGATGGCAAAGGCCAGCGGCAGGCAGGCCAGCAGCACGCCGCCGATGTCGTTCGCGATGCGTTCGATCAGGACGGTCGGGTTGTAGACCTGTTCACGGGTCAGGCTCAGGCCGGATGCCAGCGTCGTCGACAGGTGGCCGGCCAGGTTGCCGCCGGTAATCCAGAGCCCGGCGCCGGCGGTCATCAGGACGGCGAAGGTCGCGAGTTCGCGCGAACGGGGAACGTCGCCCTCTTCGCGCGCCTTCTCGAGTCTTCTGGGACTTGCGTCTTCTGTCTTTTCCGCGTCGCTGTCTTCCGCCATCTTGCGCCCCCGATATTGCCGTCAAACTACTCAGGACGGAATTATCGCCGTTATTGCCCTACGGCTATAACTAGAACAGGGAGGGAAAGGGCCGCCAATTCGCCCGCCGGGAGGCGGGCCGGCGCGGGAGCTCAGTCGTACAGCTCGGCCGTGGCGAAGGGGGCGGCGTCCTGGTCCTTGGCCGACAGCACCGGGGGATTGGTCAGCGGCCAGTCGATCGCCAGTTGCGGATCGTTCCAGGCAATGCAGCGTTCGTTGCCAGGGGACCAGTAGTCGGTGGCCTTGTAGAGCAGCTCGGCGGCGTCGGACAGCACCAGGAAACCGTGGGCAAAGCCTTCCGGGATCCACATCTGGCGGCAATTCTCGGCACTCAATACTTCGCCGACCCATTGACCGAAGCCGGGCGAACCGCGGCGCAGGTCGACCGCGACATCGAACACGCTGCCGGCCACCACCCGCACCAGCTTGCCCTGAGGACGATGCAGCTGGTAGTGCAGGCCGCGCAGCACGCCGGCTCCCGACTTCGAGTGGTTGTCCTGCACGAAGGCGACGCTGCGCCCGACCGCCGCCTCGAAGCGGGCCTGGTGAAAGCTCTCGTAGAGAAAACCGCGCGCATCGCCATGCACCTGCGGCTCGAACAGCAGGACGTCGGGGATGGCGAGGGGCCTGGCGCGCATCATGGAGCGCTGGGGCGCGCGCAGGAAGCGCCGGCGGCGAGCTTGTCGACCCAGTCCTGGTGCGCGAGATACCAGGCGACGGTCCGGCGCAGGCCGCTGCCGAAATCATGGCGCGGCTCCCAGCCCAGCTCGCGCCGCAGCTTCGACGGGTCGACCGCATAGCGGCGATCGTGGCCAGGGCGATCGGCAACGAAGCGGATCTGCGCCGCATAGGCCTGGCCATCGGCACGGGGCCGCAACTCGTCGAGCAGCGCGCAGACGGCGTGCACGACCTCCAGATTCGTTTTCTCGTTCAGGCCGCCCACGTTCCAGACGCCGCCCGGGGTGCCGGCTTCGAGCACGCGCCGGATCGCCGCGCAGTGGTCGCTCACATACAGCCAGTCGCGCACCTGGCGGCCGTCGCCGTAGACCGGCAGCGGCCGGCCGGCGAGGGCCTGGTGGATCACCAGCGGAATCAGTTTTTCGGGAAACTGGAATGGGCCGTAGTTGTTCGAACAGTTGGTCGTCAGGGTCGGCAAGCCATAGGTCACGTGCCAGGCGCGTACCAGGTGGTCCGAGGCCGCCTTGGTGGCCGAATACGGGCTGTTCGGCGCGTAGGCCGTGGTTTCGGTAAACGGCGGATCGTTTTGGCCAAGCGTGCCGTAGACCTCGTCGGTCGACACGTGCAGGAAACGCCAGGCCGCCCGCTCCTCGTCCGGCAGCGCGCTCCAGTAGCCACGCGCGGCTTCGAGCAGGTTGAAGGTGGCGGCGACGTTCGTCTGCACGAAGGCGGCCGGGCCGTCGATCGAGCGGTCGACATGGCTTTCGGCGGCAAAATTGAGCACGGCGCGCACCCGGTGTTCGGCCAGCAGGCGCGTCACCAGCGCGCGGTCGCCGATGTCGCCCTGCACGAAGCGGTGGCGCGGGTCGTGTTCGAGGCCGGCCAGGTTGGCGCGGTTGCCGGCGTAGGTCAGCTTGTCGAGGTTGACCAGCGGCTCGTCGCACCCGGCGAGCCAGTCGATGACGAAGTTCGACCCGATGAACCCAGCGCCGCCGGTAACGAGGATGGTCATGCGTGAAATCGGTGAGAAGTTGCCGGCCCGGGCACGGGACGGTAGTGCATTGTAGTCGAACGACCTGCCCTGCCCTTCGCGCTCTAAGCCTGCAGGGAGGCGGTCTCCGATTCGACGTCGGACAAGTCGACACTGCGCACCGCGGGACGGGTAGCGCGGCGGCGGCGTGCGCGGGCGGCATGCGCCATGTACCAGTAGACGCCCAGGTAGAGGCCGAAGCTGGCCAGCGTACCCTGCACCAGGGCTGCCGGGTCTTGCGGGAAGGACACCGCGATCCAGGCCGGCACCGCCGCCAGGACCCAGGAGAACGGCGACACGCAGGCATTGCGTAGCGGCGCGCTGAACTTGCGGAAATAGCGGCCGGCGACGGCGATCTTGACCAGGCTGTGCAGGTGGCAGCTGTCGGGCTGGCCGGGATGGCGCCGGCACCACAGGCGGCGCACGATCGTGAAGACGGTCTCGAAGGTTGGATAGGCGCAGGCCAGCAGCGGCGCCCAGCTCGACACTTGCGGGTTGCGGTAGACCAGGGTTACCGACAGCCAGGCCAGCAGGAAGCCGAGCAGGTAGGCGCCGCCATCCCCGAGGAACAGCTTACCGTACGGGAAGTTAACGAGGAAGAAACCAACCGTCACGGCGCTGACGATGAAACAGGTACGGGCCAGTTCGGCGTCGCCGCAATCGACGGCGATCATGCCGACCGCGACCAGGCCGATCACGACCGTGCCGCTGGCCAGGCCATTGAAGCCATCGATGATGTTCACGGCATTGGCTACGCCGCCGACGGCGAAGGCGGTGAACAGGACCGACAGCGGCAGCCAGCTCAGTGCTGCGTCGAGCAGGTTGACGCCTGTGTGCGCGATGCTCACGCCGGTGAGCGCCCAGCAGGCAACGCCGCTGGCCATGGTGGCGACCAGGCGCGCCCCGATCGAGACGCGGCGCGTCAGGTCTTCCGCGATGCCGAACAGGAAGGCAGGCGCCGCCGCGCACAGCAGGGGCGCAAGCAGGGCCTGCTGTGCGTCGGACGCGACCACGCAGGCAAAGATCAACCCCAGCATGATCGCCAGGCCGCCGATCCGGGGCGTGGGCACGCTATGGAATTTCTGGACTCCGCGCGTGGCGTCGAGCGTGAACCTGCCGTGCCAGCGCGTCGTCGCGACCAGCAGCAGGGAACACACCAGCGAGACCGCCAGGCCGAGTTCAAAAGCGATGATGTTAGTTTCTGTCAGATCCATAAATGGGGTTTCATTAGCCGCCGAATTCTAACGCATTTCTCTGAAGAAAGCAGCAAGGGCTCGGCAATCGTGTGTAAACCGCCGGTTTCCATGTTTTTAGCATGGAGCTTACGTAAGTCGCTGATTTTGTGTGGCGTTTTTGCGCTTCTTTATGAGAATTGAGGAATGACAATAATTAAAAAGGGGGGTTTTCATAATATTTCCCGACACTTTGTTACAAGTTCTGACGTATTTATGCCACGTTGCAGCAGGTGTTATTTACATCCCGTTACACCTTTTATTCGGAGCTGGAATGCGCTTCTTTCCGTACGTTCAATATCGTTGCTTGATATTACTTATCCTGGTATTCGACGCCTGCCCGGTGCAGGCCCAGGCCATTACCAAAGACGATCTTTCTGCCGCCCGCTACGCCTTCGAATTGCGCATTGCACAAACGGCCGCCGACGCCGCCCTTGCGCAGCGTGAAGCCGAGACGCGCGAGGCCGAGCACGCCGCCCTGCTGGCCCGGCTGCCGCCAGGCAGCAGTCGTCCGCTTGAAGGCAGGCTCGACACCCGTGGATTCGGCGCCGCCGGCCTGGTGCGCGCCTTCGACCTGGCGCGGGGACTCGCAGTCGAGGTCTGCGCGGCCCTGCCGCAGGAGACGCGCACGGTCGTCCACGATCCGGCCACCAGCGCCGGCGTCACTGCCGCCCGCGGCGTCAACGATGCGCTCCTGCGCCTGGCCGACGAGCTGGCGCGCCGCAACAAGGAGATGCAGCTGTATATCGACGCCCATACGCCGCCCGGCGCCCTGGGCGGCACGCTGGCAGTCGCGCTGACGGTCGTTCCGGCCGTGTTGCGCGCCGCTGCCGATACCGGCGCCCTGTTCAAGACCGATGTCACCGCCTCCGGCCTGGCCTATGGCGAGGGTGGGCGCGCGCTCTTTGTCAGCGCCCTGGCCGAGGCCTGCCCGCAACGGATCGCCGGCCTCGGCGGCGGCTACCTGGGCGAGCTCGATGCAGTGCAGCATGAGCGGCTGCTCGGCAAGCTGCGCGCGCTCGCAAGCCATCGCGCCGATTATGCGAACCGGATCGCCAGCTTGCAAAAACTGGCCGATGGGGCCAAAGGCGAAGAGAAGCGCGATTTATCGGGCGTGGCCACCGCGGCCGCTGCCGTGTTGAAAGCGGTCGACGCTTTTATCGAATCGCTGTGCGCCGGAGAAACCGGGGAAAAGAGCCCGCTGTTCAATGCCGCCCGTTACCTCGGCTATGCCCAGCGCACCGAAGGCGCGCCGGTGCTCGACTTCGATTTGCGGCTGGAGGGAATGAGTATCGTGAAGGACAATCTGTTCACCGGACAGAAACTACGGCTATCGGCGATCGGGCTGCTCTGGTATCGGGTGCATGCGGCCGACGGCAGTTTGCTCTTCGCGCGCACAGTGCGAAAAATGGCCGCCCCGGTGGAGGTGGATTTAAGGGGAGAAATGGTGAATGGAGCGTTTTGGGGCGGGAAGTGAGGCAGGTGGAATGCGCGCGGCGTAAGGCGTGGAGTGGGGATTCCACGCGTACAGACTCACCGGGTCGAATAATCCGGAAACATCACGCCTTAACGAGCTTCTGCTCGATCGCCCCGAACACCGACTTCCCCTTCTCTTCGAGTATCTCGATCCGCACCGTATCCCCGAAGCGCATGAAGGGCGTACTCGCCGCCCCATCCGCAATCGTCTCCACGCTGCGCGCCTGCGCGATGCACGAATACCCCGGTGCCACCGCACCACGCCCGCTGCGTTCCTTGTTCGACACCGGCCCCGCGCCGACGATGCTGCCGGCGCGCAGGCGGCGCGTCTTGCACAGGTGGGCAATGAGTTGCGGGAAATTGAAGGCCATGTCGGCCCCGGCATCCGGCTGGCCGACCAGGTTGCCGTTCAGGCTGGAACGCAAACGCAGGTGCAGCTTGCCGCCGCGCCAGGCGTCGCCGAGTTCATCGGGCGTGACCGCCACCGGCGAAAAACCGGTGGCCGGCTTCGACTGCAGCGGGCCGCCGCCCTTGCCGAGTTCGTCGCCCATCAAGTTGCGCAACGAAACATCGTTGGCGAGCATCAGCAGGCGGATGCGTCCATGCGCCTCGTCGGGCGTGGCAGCGGCGGGCACGTCGTCGACGATCGCGGCCAGGCCCGCCCCGAAATCGATGCCCCACTCTTCGAAAGCCAGCACGATGTCGTCGCAGGGGCCGAGCAGGTCCCCGCTTGCCCCCTGCGCCATCAAGGGCTCGTCCAGCAGCCAGGCCGGCGCTTCGACGCCGCGGGCACGGTAGTCCAGCTCGAGATGGTGGGGCCAGGCGGCGCCGACCGCCCAGCCGCAGGCGCGCGGCAGCGGCGCCATGCAGGCTGAAGGGTCGAACTCGAAGGCGCGCCGCGCCTGTCCTGCGTTCAGCTGGAGGTACAAGGCGTCGAGCTGGGGGGAGATAAACGCCCAGTCGTCGAGTGCGGCCTGCATCGTCGGGGCGATGGCGTCGGCCATGTGCGCGGTTTTGAGGTCGCGCGCGACGACGGCCAGTTGACCGTCGCGGCTGCCATCCTTGATCGTTGCAAGTTTCATTGACGCTCAATCACGAATAAAAGCGCCATTCTAGTGCGATCAGAACAGCCCGAGCACCCCGATGCCGACCGAGCGCTGGAAATAGTTGTAGTCGATCAGGCTCTGGCCATAGCCGGCAAAGGCCTGGGCATAGCCCTTCAGGTTGCCGGACAGCGGGAAGGCCCAGCCTGCCTGCACGGCGCCGCGGCTGGTGTGGAAGTTGTAGCGCAGCGTGGACGAATAGATGCTGCCGTCGCGGCGGTAGGCCAGCGCCAGGTCGCCGCGGCCCATGTAGTCGACGATGTCCGGATTGTCGTCGTCGTCCTCGCTCAGGCGCTTCCAGACGCGGGCGGTGGCCGAGAAGCCCTCCTTCTCGACGCCGAGCTGGGCGTACAGCCGGTTCCAGCTGCGCGAGAGCGTGCCCGACTGGCCGTTCGACTGGTGGTTCAGGCCCAGGCCGGCATGGGTCAGCTTGAGGCCACCCAGGTCGACATTCAGCGGCGCGATCGCCATCAATTCCGGCTGGTAATTGGTCTCGCGGAAGGGACTGGAAGCCTTGCTGTTGGCCGCCTGCCAGAAGCTGTTCTGGGTATAGCCGAACCAGAGGTCGACCGGCTTGCCGAAGGCCCCTTCCAGCATCTTCATCTTGAAGCTGAGCTGGTAGGCGAGCTCGCTTTTGGAGAGTTTGGTGTTGCCGTCGGTCAGGTCGCGGTACGGCAGGTAGGGCGCCTCGTTCGGACGCCAGGTGCGCGTCGCGATCAGGTAACTGGGATGGTGGGGGCGGAACTTGAACACGCCGCGCTGGTAGGGTTGGTCCAGCTCCCAGTGGTCGAGCTGGCTGAATCTGGCGCTGCTTTCGGCCGAGGGCTGCGCGGTCACGACTGCGACGGTGGCCGTGGCAGCGGGCGCGCCGTCGGCCGGGTTGACGACGACGGCCGCTTCGGTACGCGGCGCCGGGGTCGCGGCCAGTTTGTCGAAACAGGCCAGTCGCGCGACGTTGTCGCCGATGTTGGCGCAGTCGGACAGCAGTTTGGGCGACTCCTGGGCAAAGGCGCCGGCGGCGTACAGCAAGGGGATGGAAAGCAGGAGGGGGCGATAGGAATACGGCATCTTGAGCGGGAATCGGTTGCGAAAATACGTCGTTATGTCCGACTGCATTTGCACGCCGACCACGAGTCAATACGCATTTTGCAACAAACCACGTTTTCCAGTCGCACGGATGCATCCGTTGTGCATACGCCGTAGCGCGTGGAGCCGGGACTCCACGCGTTCGAACCCCTGGACAGCCTGCTGCGCTAGCCTTGCGCGGGCGCCAGCAAATCGAGCTGGGCCTGCTCGAGGAAACACCACTCCCCCTCTTTCAAGCCCAGCGATTCCAGGGTCAATCCGCCAATCGCCGACCGATGCAGCGCATTGCAATGATTACCGGCAGCCGCCAGCATGCGCTTGACCTGGTGGTACTTGCCCTGCTCCAGCACGATTTCAATGCCGTTCTCTCCGCGCTGGACGCAGGACACGGCGCGCAGCGGCGCCGGTTCGTCGTGCAACTGTACGCCGGCCAGCAATTGCTCAACCAGTTCCGGCGTCACCGGCTCGGCGGTGGTCGCCTGGTAGACCTTCGGCACGTGGCGTTTCGGCGAAGACTGGGCGTGGATGAAAGGGCCGTCGTCGGACATCAGCAGCAGGCCGGTCGTGTCGTGGTCGAGGCGGCCGACCGGCTGCACGTCGCGCCAGGCGAACTGTTCCGGCAACAGGGTCAGCACACCCGGGTGGTGGCTGGGTTTGCGCGAACACTCGAAATTGGCCGGCTTGTACAGGGCGACATACACGTGCTCGCGGTATGTCCACTCGTCGTCGAACACGGTCAACACCAGGCCGTCGGTGTCCACCGTCAATTTGTAGTTGTCAACGATCTCGCCGTTCACGGCAACGTCGCCTTCTTCGATCAGGGCGCGGCAATACTTGCGGGTGCCGAAGCCCTGCGATTGCAGGATACGGTCCAGGGATAATTTACTCATGGGCGAGACTTTAACAGATGGGGCGCGCCTTTCACAGGCGCTACAGGCGGCCAGGGCAGAGCGTTCTGTTGCCGCGAAGATCGAAATTATGCATCGTTTGCGCTAGATCAATCCTATCGGCATATCCATTGATAGACTTCAACTCCATTAGGAATCGACCTACAGCGCCTCCGGAATTGATGAGGAATCGCTAGGACTAATTACCGAATCACTCAACAAAAAAGAGGACAACATGCCAGCAGTGAAAACTACGCCACACGATGGCGCCCAGCCGACCGTCGCTCCGTCGTCGATCAAGGCCGCGCGTCTCTCGCTGGCGCGCTCACAGTGCGCCCAGTTTCCCACCCGCCTGGCGCTGGCGCGCTGGACGGGCGGCGGCAATATTCCGCACCTGCACGGACATGCCCACCTGCCGCTACGCGCGGCCTGGTTTGCGCGCGCGCAGCGCGACTTCCAGGCCTGGCTCGAGAACGGCGGTTTCGTGCAGCATGAAGAGACCGACGGCACGGCTTGATGAGTCGTAGGGTGGGCGGCTCTACCCATAAGCAGGCAATTGCGACGCGCTGACGCCGCCCACGCGTTCAACGCACAGGCGCATGGCGCGATGCTTGTTGAACGCGTGGGCAGCATCACGGCAGCCTTGGTGCACATTTTTTGGACCCAGCCGCCCACCTTGCGTCCCCAAAATGAAAACGACGGCTTGCGCCGTCGTTTTCGCTCCCGGGAAGGGCTGTTACAGTGAGGAATTGAATTCTCTCGAAACCGCACGCATGCGGGTGGTAGCGTCACCAGATTTTAACGATTGCGAACAGGTTGGCACGTGTTGTTAATCGCCCCTCCTGGAAAGAACTACAAGCTTCACTATAGAACACTTTACGGAACATTCAAGGACATATTGCAGGAGATCAGTTAAGTTCAATTAAGCTTCGGGAGGGTCACGCGCGACATCGCCTTCATTGCGCCCGCGCCTACCGATGCGCCGAACTTCTTCAATACCCGCTCCGGCAAGCCTTCATGCGCCGTGTAGTCGACGATGTCTTCCGCCTTGACGATGTCGCGCGCCACCGTGTCGACCGTGCCGAAGCCGTCGGCCAGGCCCATCTCGACGGCCTTGGCGCCGGTCCAGTACAGGCCCGAGAACATTTCCGGGGTTTCCTTCAGGCGCGTGCCGCGGCCGGTACGCACCACCGTGATGAATTGCTGGTGGATTTCGTTGAGCATTTCCTGGGCGTGGGCGCGGTGTTTTTCCGACTGCGGGCTGAACGGATCCAGGAAACCCTTGTTCGTTCCTGCGGTCAACAAGCGCCGCTCGACGCCCAGTTTTTCCATGGTGCCGGTAAAGCCAAAGCTGTCCATCAGCACGCCGACCGACCCGACGATGCTGGCTTTATTGACATAGATGCGGTCGGCCGCGGCGGCGATGTAATAGCCGCCCGAGGCGCAGATCTCGTCGACCACGACATATAAAGGCTTGTCCGGATAGCCGCGCTTGAGGCGCCGGATTTCGTCGACGATGATGCCTGCCTGCACCGGGCTGCCGCCGGGGCTGTCGATGCGCAGCACGACGGCCGCCGAGCCGGCGTCGGCGAAGGCCTTGTTCAGCGAAGGAATGACATTGTCGGCCGCGCCGCTGCCTTCTGCTTCGATCTCGCCGTTAATTTCAATCAAAGCGGTGTGACGGCCGAGGTTTTCGTCATCGCCGCCGAAGGAGAGGCCGAGATAGGTCCACAGCCCGACCACCACCGCAGCAAGAAAGGCCAGCCGGAAGAAAATGCTCCAGCGCCGCGCCGCGCGCCGCTCCTTGATGGTGGCAAACACGAGTTTTTCGAGCGTCTCGCGCTCCCAATTGCCGGCCGTCGGGTTGGCGACAAACCGGCCTTCGCCGTCGTCCTTGATGTGCTCGCTCATTACGGTTTCTCTGGCCCCCGTGAATTAAAAATCATGTCGATGAAGTATTTGTCGGAATGCCAACCCGCTCGTCCGGCTGCCAGTAGACCTTGCCGCCGTCCTCGCGCACGGCAATCGGGCGCAGCCTGCCGCCGCGGCAGGGCCCGCCCGCGCAAACGCCGGTTTCCGGCCGGTAAACGGCGCCATGGGTTGCGCACATCAGGAATTCGCCGCTCGACTCGAAGAACTGGCCTTGCACCCAGTCCAGTTCCATCGGTACATGGGCGCAGCGGTTCAGGTAGGCATAGGGCTTGCCGTGGAAGCGCACCACGAAACCGACGGCCGCCTCGCCGAACACGGTGACCGGGAAGCGTATGCCCTCCCCGCCGTCGACCAGCGCGCTCGAGTCGCAGATCAGTACTTCCGCAGCCGATGTCATGCGTACTCGGCCAGCCAGGCGTGCAGCTCGACGGCGGTCTTGGCCGAATACAGCGGACGGCAGGCCTGCAGCTGGTCGACCGGGTGCGCGCCATACTCGACGGCAATCGCAGCCGCACCGGCATTCTTCGCCATCAGGAGGTCGTGCGTGGTGTCGCCGATCATCACGGTGCGGCGCATGTCCTGGCCCAGTTCGCGCGTCAGTTCCTGCAGCATGGCCGGATGCGGCTTGGAAAAGGTTTCGTCGGCGCAGCGCGTGGCATCGAACAGCGACAGCAGTCCGCAGGAATTGAGCGCCCGGTTCAGCCCGACGCGGCTCTTGCCCGTGGCCACCGCGAGGAAGTAGCCTTGCTGCGAAAGTTCGCTCAACATTTCGCGAACGCCCTTGAACAGCACCAGTTCGTGGTCTTTCGTCAGGAAGTGGTAGCGGTAACGCTCGACCATGCGCGGATACATGGCGGGCGCCATGTCGGGCACTGCGGCCTGCATCGCTTCCGGCAGGGCAAGGCCGATGACGTGGGCGGCGGCCTCGTCGCTCGGCACCGGCAGGCCGACGTCGCGGGCGGCCGCCTGGATGCACCTGACGATGGCGACCGTGCTGTCCATCAGCGTGCCGTCCCAGTCGAAGACGATCAGATCAAATTGCTTTCTTGGCATGTCTCCCGGCTCGCGCCGGCTCCTTGGTATGCGAACGGAGTCCTTCCGTCCATGGGCGATGGGCACCGGTCTTGTGAACCGGTTCCCGGCGCCATCAATTCATTGCTTGCCCTAAGCTTAACAAGAAACGGTCGCACTCCGCTGGCAAGGGTGCCTGCAGCGTCATCGGCTTGCCCGTTTCCGGGTGGGTAAACGTGATTTTATAGGCGTGCAGGAACATGCGCCGCAGGGCGCCGCGGCTTGCATCGGCTTTTTGCAACTGCTTGTTCAGGGCGAAATCGCCGTATTTCTCGTCACCGAGAATCGGAAATCCGGAAGATGCCAGGTGCACGCGAATCTGGTGGGTGCGTCCAGTTTTCAGTTCCGCTTCCAGCAATGCAAAATTCTGCCATTTCCGCAGCAAATTGAAAATCGTGTGTGATTCCATGCCGCCCGCCTGCACGACGACCCGGCGCTCGCCATCGGGCGTCGAGAATTTATGCAGCGGCAGTTTGACGTGCTGGCGCTTGTTGGTCCAGTCGCCGGCCACGGCGGCCAGGTACCGTTTATCGGTGTGGCCGTCGCGCATTTGCTCGTGCAGATTGGTCAGCGCCGAACGCTTTTTCGCCAGCAACAGCAGCCCCGAGGTTTCGCGGTCGAGGCGGTGCACCAGTTCCAGGAACTTGGCGTCCGGACGCGCCGCGCGCAATTGTTCGATGACGCCATACGAGACACCCGAGCCGCCGTGCACGGCCACGCCGGCGGGCTTGTCGATCACCAGCAGGTGGCTGTCTTCGTGGACGATCCTGAATTCGGCGCCGGGGACGGGCGCCGTATGCGTTTTTTCGGCGATGCGGATCGGCGGAATGCGCACCAGGTCGCCTGCTTCCAGACGGTAGAGCTGGTCGATGCGGCCCTTGTTGACGCGCACTTCCCCGGAGCGCAGGATGCGGTAAATGTGGCTTTTCGGAACGCCCTTGCAGACGCGCAGCAGGAAATTATCGATGCGCTGTCCGGCTTCTTCTTCGGTGATCGTGACGAAACTTGCTGCTAACGCCTGTGATGAAGGGGGAACAACATCATTTTGCATCTTCATGTGGACTGTCTTCCCAGAAATTCTCTCTAAGTCCTTCATTTTGAATATATAATCGACAGGCGGCGGTGAAACCTCTGCAGGTGTAAGAATTAAAACGATATTTTACACAGGGGCGCGCTCC
The DNA here is from genome assembly GCF_059801075.1 of Massilia sp. LXY-5. Taxonomy (NCBI): domain Bacteria; kingdom Pseudomonadati; phylum Pseudomonadota; class Betaproteobacteria; order Burkholderiales; family Oxalobacteraceae; genus Massilia; species Massilia sp. LXY-5. The sequence goes on along the minus strand of NZ_JBNNEH010000002.1, from coordinate 28,615 downwards.
ATCGGCCCCGCAGGCATGCAAATTCGATGGAAAAAACGTGTACGCACATTCCTGCGCAGTTCAAGGTTGCACCGCAGTTGTAATCGGATCGCGCGCAGGAGTGCCGGATTGGATTGTTTGGAACTGTAAGGATAAGTACCGGAAAGCTCCCGATTGGAAGCTCGCCGGTTGATGGTGTCGATAACGCTTGTCGTTTCGCCCGACCGTTGCAGGCCTCATCCCCAAGGCGCGAGCGTCAAGGCTGATCCAATCGCCTGCCGTCGCACACTTGGTATGTTCGCTGTAAACGGTCTGGCTGGTTTTGCGCGCATTGCCTCCACCCTGTCGTACCGCTCGCCAATGAGCGGTCCGGGTACGGCGTGCCCTCGGCATGACGATCGACTCCATGCGCCCTGTTGCGGCAGCGGGCTTTTTGCCCGCCCTGCCGCACGTCCGGGCATACCCCCCCCTCCAGCTCTCCCCTCCCGCGTATGTCCCTGTAGTGTCGCCGCCCTGGCAAGGCGGCTTTGGAACGGCCCCTGGGTCGCGGAGTAAAAAATGAAACGTATGTTGTTTAACGCTACGCAGCAAGAAGAATTGCGCGTAGCGATCGTCGACGGTCAAAAACTCATTGACATCGATATCGAAACGGCCGGACGCGAACAGCGCAAGTCGAATATCTACAAGGGTGTCATCACCCGCATCGAACCCTCCCTCGAAGCTTGCTTCGTCAGCTACGGCGAAGACCGCCACGGCTTCCTCCCCTTCAAAGAAGTTGCCCGCTCCTATTTCCGTGATGGCGTCGACGTGCGCAATGCGTCGATCAAGGAAGCCCTGCGCGAAGGCCAGGAAATCATGGTGCAGGTCGAGAAGGAAGAACGCGGCAACAAGGGCGCTGCCCTGACCTCGTTCATCTCGCTGGCCGGCCGTTACCTGGTCCTGATGCCGAACAACCCGCGCGGCGGCGGCGTGTCGCGCCGTGTCGAAGGCGAAGAGCGCCAGGAACTGCGCGAGACGATGGACAAGCTGGACCTGCCGCAAGGCATGTCGGTCATTGCCCGCACCGCCGGCATCGGCCGCAATGTCGAAGAACTGCAGTGGGACCTGAATTACCTGATGCAACTCTGGCGCGCGATCGAAGGCGCCGGCAAGTCGGCGTCGGGCGCCTTCCTGATCTATCAGGAATCGTCGCTCGTGATCCGCGCGATCCGCGATTATTTCCAGCCTGACATCGGCGAAGTCCTGATCGATACCGATGAGATCTACGAACAGGCCCAGCAGTTCATGAGCCACGTGATGCCCGACATGGCGCATCGCGTCAAGCGCTACAGCGACGATGTGCCGCTGTTCTCGCGTTTCCAGATCGAACACCAGATCGAAACCGCCTACGCGCGCACCGTGCCGCTGCCATCGGGCGGCGCGATCGTCATCGACCACACCGAAGCCCTGGTCTCCATCGACGTCAACTCGGCGCGCGCCACGCGCGGCTCGGACATCGAGACCACCGCTTTCAACACCAACTGCGAAGCGGCCGACGAAGTGGCGCGCCAGCTGCGCCTGCGCGACCTGGGCGGCCTGATCGTCATCGACTTCATCGACATGGAAGTCGCCAAGAACCAGCGCGAAGTCGAAACCCGCCTGAAGGACGCCCTGCACCACGACCGTGCACGCGTGCAAATGGGCAAAATTTCGCGCTTCGGCTTGATGGAGCTTTCGCGCCAGCGCCTGCGTCCGTCGCTGTCCGAAGGTTCGCACGTGACCTGCCCGCGCTGCTCGGGCACCGGCCATATCCGCGACACCGAATCCTCGGCCCTGCAAGTCCTGCGCATCATCCAGGAAGAGGCGATGAAGGAAAACTCGGCCACGATCCACGTGCAGGTGCCGGTCGACGTCGCCGCGTTCCTGTTAAATGAAAAACGTGGCGAAGTCCTGAAGATCGAGAACCGCCACCGCATCACCGTGATCCTGGTGCCAAATAAACACCTGGATACCCCGCACTACAAGCTCGAGCGCATCAAGCACGACGACCCGCGCCTGGAAGAAGCCGCCGCCAGCTACACGCTGGCCGAGACGGCCGAAACCGACATGGCCTACAGCAAGCGCCAGAAGGAAGAAGCCAAGCCGCGCCAGGAAGCCGTCGTCAAGACCATCACCCCGGCCCAGCCGGCGCCGGTGGTCGACCGCAGCGAAGCGGCGAAACCGGTCAAGCCGGTGGAAGTGCCGGTTGCCCCGGCGCCGGTCGTTCCGGCCCCGGTCGGCTTCTTCGGCAAGCTCAAGAGCTTCTTCTTCGGCGCACCGGAACCGGTTGCCGCGCCAGTCGCGGCCGAGCCGGTCAAGCCGGCCGCCCCGGCGCCAGCCGAACGCGGCGAGCGCAATGGCCGTGGCCCGCGTGCCCGGAATGGACGAAACGAGGGCCGCAACGAGGGCCGCAACGGCAAGTCCGAGCGCAGCCGTGAAGAGAAAGACACGAGCGCGAAGGCCGGCGTCGACGAGACCGCCAAGGCAGGCGAGCTGGAAGCGAAGCCGGCCCGTCCACCGCGTCCGCCACGTGAGCCGCGCGCTCCGCGTGAAGCACGCGAAGGCGCTGAAACCGCAGCGGCACCGCGCGCAGAACGTGCAGAACGTGGTGAGCGCCCGGAACGCGCACCGCGCCAGCCGCGCGAACGCGCAGAACGTCAGCAGCCGGTCGAAGCCAAGCTGGAAGAACTGAACGTGACGGCCGCAATGAGCGCCATCCCGACCCCTGAATCGGAACTGTCGACCACGACGCCGCACGGCGACCAGCTCGAGCACGCCGTCAAGGCCGTGACCGCGGCCGGTCCGAACGAAGAACTCGACACCGAAGGCGGCGACGAGCCGCGCCGCCGCCGCCGCCGTGGTGGCCGCAACCGTAACCGCCGCGACCGCGACGGCAGCGAGATCGAGGGCAGCGAGGGCGAACAGGAAGGCACGCCGGCATTCATGCCGGTCGCCGACGAGGAAGCCGCCAAGGTTGCCGCCGCCGAGAAGACCGGCCGTGGCCGTGGCCGCGGTCGCGCCGAAGCCAAGCAGGCCCCATGGCCGTTCCCGACCGCCGCTTCGGTCGCCGCGGCGCAAGCCAAGGCTGCGGCCAAGGCTGCCCCTGCTCCCGCCGCCAAGCCGGCGCCGACTTTCGGCGTGCCGGAAGCGACGAGCCAGACCTGGTACTTCCCGACCGCGGCCTCGATCGCCGCGGCCCAGCCGAAGCCGGCTGCCAAGCCTGTGGCCGAGCCTGTGCAGGCAGCTGCGGCCCCTGTCGCAGAAGCACCTGCGGCGGAAGCACCTGTCGCTGCGGCGCCGGTTGCTCCAGCGCCAGCGCCGGTTGCCGCGGCTCCGGTTGCCGAAGCACCCGCTGCGGCTCCAGTTGCGCCGGCTCCGGTCGCTGCAGCTCCGGCCCCGGCTCCGCAAGTGGCCCCTGCGCCAGTGGCAGCGGCCGACCTGAGCGAAGTACTCGGCGCCGCCGGCCTGACCCTGGCCGCGACCGATCCGGAAAAGCTGCGCGCAGCCCAGGAAGCGGCCGCCCAGGCAGCCGCCCCGGTGCGCGTCGGCCGTGCCCGCAAGCCGGCACCGAAGCTCGCCGACGAGCCGCTGATCCAGGTCGACACGCGCCAGTAATCCGGCCGCGTCGCTGAACGAAAAGGGAAGCCGCGTGCTTCCCTTTTTTTATGTCGGACCACCGAGACCATGACCGATCACCCCGTACCCGCCCCCGTCAGCCTGCGCGTCGCCTTTCTCTACTGGCTCAAGCTCGGCTTCATCAGCTTCGGCGGCCCGGCCGGCCAGATCGCGCTGATGCACAGCGAGCTGGTCGAGCGCCGGCGCTGGATTTCCGAAGGCCGCTTCCTGCATGCGCTGAACTACTGCATGCTGCTGCCCGGTCCCGAGGCGACGCAACTGGCCGTCTACATCGGCTGGCTGCTGCACCGCACGCGCGGCGGGATCATCGCCGGCGTCCTGTTCGTCCTGCCCTCGCTGCTGATCCTGATCGGCCTGTCCTGGATCTACCTCGCCTGGGGCCATTTGACCGTGGTGGCCGGGATCATGAACGGCATCAAGCCGGCGGTCGTCGCGATCGTGCTGGCCGCCGCCTGGCGCATCGGCAGCCGCACGCTGCGCAACGGCATCCTGATCGCGATTGCCTGCGCCGCCTTCGTCGCGATTGCCTTGCTGGCGCTCCCCTTCCCGCTGATCGTGCTGGCGGCGGCGCTGGCCGGCATGCTGGGAGCGCGTTTGCGACCCCAGGCTTTCCAGCCGGTCGGCGGGCATGGCGGCGCGCACGCGCAGCCTGAAACGCAGCGGCCGCGCGCGCTCATCGACGACGATACGCCGACGCCGGAACACGCGCGCTTCTCGCGCCGCCGGCTGGCGGCCGTGCTCATTGTCGGCGTCGGCCTGATGCTCCTTGTCTGGCTGCTGCTCGCCGGCTGGGGCGGCAGCGGTGGCAAAGGCGGCGGCACGCTGGCGCAGATGGGCTGGTTCTTCAGCAAGGCCGCCCTGCTCACCTTCGGCGGCGCCTATGCCGTGCTGCCCTATGTCGTGCAGGGCGCGGTCGAGCAGTACGGCTGGCTGAGCGCGCCGCAGATGATCGACGGCCTGGCGCTGGGAGAGACGACGCCGGGTCCCTTGATCATGATCGTCGCCTTCGTCGGTTTCGTCGGCGGCTGGACCCATGCGGTGTTCGGGCCGGCCGCGCCCTGGCTGGGCGGCGTCGCCGGCGCCACGGTGGCCACGCTGTTCACCTTCATTCCCTCCTTCGTCTTCATCCTGGCCGGCGGCCCGCTGGTCGAGTCCACGCGCGGCAACCTGCGCCTGACGGCGCCCCTGACCGCCATCTCGGCGGCAGTGGTCGGGGTGATCGCCAGCCTGGCGCTCTACTTCGGGCGCGAGGTCTTCTTCGCCGGCGGGTCGGTCCAGCCGCAGGCGATCGTGCTCGGCCTGCTGGCCGCGGTCGCCCTGCTGCGCTACAAGGTCGGGACGATCACCCTGATCGCCGCCTGTGCGGCGGCTGGCCTCGTGCTATCGTATTGGCATGTCTGAAAAAATCATCATGCTGCACGACCTGCGCGCGCCTGCCCTGGCCGTCCCGGCAGTACCCGCGGCGCCCAGCGGCCTCCTGACCGATGCCTTGTCGCGTCCCCTGCACGACCTGCGCATCTCCGTCACCGACCGCTGCAATTTCCGCTGCGTTTACTGCATGCCGAAGGAAGTGTTCGGCAAGGATTATCCCTACCTGCCGCACGGCGACCTGCTCAGCTTCGAGGAAATCACACGCGTGGCGAGCCTGTTCTTCGCCCATGGCGTCGAGAAGATCCGCCTGACCGGCGGCGAGCCGCTGCTGCGCAAGAACCTGGAACACCTGGTGGCGATGCTGCGCGCCCTGCCGACGCCGTCGGGCCGCCCGCTCGACCTGACCCTCACCACCAACGGCTCGCTGCTGGCCCGCAAAGCGCGGGCGCTGAAGGATGCGGGCCTGGACCGCGTCACCGTCTCGCTCGACGCGCTGGACGATGCCGTCTTCAAGCGCATGAACGACGTCGATTTCGCCGTGGCCGACGTACTGGCCGGGATCGACGCGGCGCACGCCGTCGGGCTCGGCCCGGTAAAGGTCAACATGGTCGTCAAGCGCGGCACCAACGACGACCAGATCGTGCCGATGGCGCGCCATTTCAAAGGCTCGCCGACGATCCTGCGCTTCATCGAATACATGGACGTGGGCGCCTCGAACGGCTGGAACATGGATGAAGTCGTGCCGTCCGGCGAAGTGGTCAGCCGCATCGGGGCCGAGCTGCCCCTGGCGCCGGTTGCCGCCAATTACACGGGCGAGACGGCCGCGCGCTGGCGCTATCTCGACGGCGGCGGCGAGGTCGGCGTCATCTCCAGCGTCACCGGCGCCTTCTGCAAGGATTGCAGCCGCATGCGCCTCTCCACCGAGGGCAAGCTGTACACGTGTTTGTTCGCCACCCGCGGGCACGACCTGCGCGCCCTGCTGCGCGCCGGCCACGACGACCTCGCCCTCAGCGGTGCGATTGCCCAGCTGTGGCAGGGCCGCACGGACCGCTATTCGGAAACGCGCACGGCGGAGACAAGCGGTATCGAGCGCGGCGCACGCAAAGTCGAAATGTCGTATATCGGTGGGTAAACAAGCGGTGGGTAAACAAGCGGTGGATAAACAAGCGGCAGTTCAATACATGACACAACAAGCATCGATCAGCGGGTTGATCCTCGCAGGCGGACGTGGCACGCGCATGGGCCAGGTCGACAAGGGCCTGCAGCCGTTTCGCGGCAAGACCATGGCGGCGCACGTGCTCGAGCGGCTCGCGCCGCAAGTTGCACAGGTCGCGATCAACGCCAACCAGAACCAGGACACCTATGCGGCGCTCGGCGTGCCGGTGTGGCCGGACGACCTGCCCGGCTTCATGGGGCCGCTGGCCGGCATGGAAACCGGCATGCGGCGCTGCGCAACGGAGTATCTCCTCACCGCGCCCTGCGATTCACCCTTCCTGCCGCCGGATCTCGCCGAGCGGCTGCTGACGGCACTGCGCGAGCAGGATGCGGACCTGGCCTTTGCCATGACGCAGGAGGCGGGGCAAAGGCCGCAGCCGCATCCGGTGTTCTGCCTGGTGAAGGCGTCCCTGCTGCCGGTCCTGTCGGCCTATCTGGCCGAGGGCGGCCGCCGCATGGACGGCTGGTACACCGATTTGAAGGCGGTCGAGGTGCTGTTCGAGGACGCGGACGCCTTCCGCAACATCAACACGCTCGAGGAGCTGCACAGCCTCGATACGGTCCGGGCGCCGCGCCTGGCGGACGTGACGAGCTGCCTCTCGGCGTACGATCCGGACGCGCTGCCGGTCAAGGATGCGCAGCGCATCATCCGCGAGTTCGTGCAGCCCGTGCAGGCCGTCGAGCAGGTGGCGCTGCGCGCCGCCCTGGGCCGCGTGCTGGCGCGCGACATCGTCTCGCCGATCGACGTGCCGGCGCACGACAACTCGGCCATGGATGGCTATGCCTTGCGTGGCGCGGACTTGCCGGCAGACGGGAAAGTACGCCTGGCGGTGGTCGGCACCGTCTACGCGGGCAAACCGGGAACGCGCGTGCCGGGCCCCGGCGAATGCGTGCGCATCATGACGGGCGGCGTCATGCCCGAGGGCTGCGACAGCGTAATCCCGCAGGAATTCGTGGCGGAAGAAGGCGAAGGGTCGATCGTCATCGCGGCCGGGGTAGTAAAGGCCGGCGACAACCGCCGCTTCGCCGGCGAAGATCTAAAGGCCGGCAGCGCCGCGCTCAAGGCCGGCAAGGTGATCCGCCCGGCCGACCTGGGCCTGGTCGCCTCGCTCGGCATCGCCGAAGTACCGGTGCGGCGCCGCCTGCGCGTGGCCTTCTTCTCGACCGGCGACGAACTGCGCTCGATCGGGCAACAGCTCGACGAAGGCAGCGTCTACGACAGTAACCGCTACACGATCTACGGCATGCTGCAGCGCCTGGGCTGCGACATCATCGACATGGGCATCGTGCGCGACGACCCGGCCGCGCTCGAGGAAGCCCTGCGCAGCGCCTGCGAGAATGCCGACGCCATCATCACCTCGGGCGGCGTGTCGGTGGGCGCGGCCGACTACACGAAACAGATCATGGCGCGCCTGGGCGACGTCACCTTCTGGAAGATCGGCATGCGTCCGGGCCGCCCGCTCGCCTTCGGCCGCATCGCCTCGAACGGGCACAGCGCCTTCCTGTTCGGGCTGCCGGGCAATCCGGTGGCGGTGATGGTCTCGTTCTACTTCTTCGCCCGCGAGGCCCTGCTGCGCATGATGGGCGCCGACGCGCCGCTGCCGCTGCTGCGCGCGCGCTCGGTGGGGGCGATCCGCAAGAAGCCCGGCCGCACGGAATATCAGCGAGGGGTCCTGACGCATGGGGAGGACGGCATGGCCCAGGTAAGGATTACCGGTTCGCAGGGCTCGGGCATTCTGCGCTCGATGTCGGAGGCGAATTGCATGGTGGTGCTGCATGATGGGCAAGGCAATGTGGCGGCCGGCGACATGGTCGACGTCCTGATGTTCGAGGGACTCGTGTAGGGTGGGCGGGTCTCCCGCCCATTCTCCGCTTGACCTACATCACCGCACGGCACGCGCGAATCGTGCGCGCACTGGCGCTCATTTACGATCGCGCGATGTCCCGATATCGCCGCGCCCTTACCGGCTCCACTTTCTTTTTCACGCTGGTCGCGTACCGGCGCCGCCCCATTCTGTGCGACGACGTGATCCTGCGCGCATTACGGGGCGCCATCCTCGCGGTGCGTTCACGTCGTCCGTTCACGATTGACGCCTGGGTGCAACTTCCCGATCATCTGCACTGCATCTGGACGCTGCCGCAAGACGACACCAATTTCTCCCGACGCTGGTCAGAGATCAAACATCACGTTTCGTACGCTTGTCACGGCATGTACGACGGGCCGGCATTATCGCAACGGATGAAGCGCAGCCGCCTCGCAACGATCTGGCAGCCGCGCTTTTGGGAGCACCGGATTCGAGACGAACGGGATCTCAGCCAGCATGTCGATTACATCCACATCAATCCAGTTCGGCACGGCCACGCGCAGCATGCGTCGTTATGGCCGTATTCGAGTTTTGCACGATATGTGCGTAACGGGATTTATCCCGCGGATTGGTGTGGGCCGGTTGATGAAACGGGATTATGTTGGGAGTGATTACGACAAAAACGCCGCGCGGCCAATCACGCGGGGGGTGAACGCGTGGGCGGGAGACCCGCCCACCCTACGGGCGGCGCAAATGAACCGGTAAGTTCAGCAACGCGTCGGCGCCACCGTCATTCCTCGCGCTCGGCTTCGGGGCCCAGCATCAGTTGCGCGGCCTCGCTCGGCAAGGCCTCCACGGATTTGAGCTTCCTGGCCATCTGTCGGCTGCGCACTTCCGCATTTTCGATATTCTTGGCCGCCTTCTCCAGCGTCAGCTTGGTCGCCGCCAGCACGTCGCCGAACTTGCCGAACTCGGTCTTCACCGCGCCCAGCACCTGCCACACTTCGGACGAGCGTTTTTCCAGCGCCAGCGTGCGGAAGCCCATCTGCAGGCTGTTGAGCAGGGCCGACAGGGTCGACGGGCCGGCGATCGTCACGCGCAGCGTGCGCTGCAGGTCGTCGGCCAGGCCGGGACGGCGCATGACCTCGGCATACAGGCCTTCCGTCGGCAGGAACAGGATCGCAAAATCGGTCGTCTGCGGCGGGCAGACATATTTTTCGCAAATCGTCTTCGCCTCGTTGCGCACCGCGCGTTCGAGCTCGCCGCCGTACTTCGCGACACCCTCGGCGTCGGCGCGGTCCTGGGCTTCGACCAGGCGCTCGTACTGCTCTTTCGGGAACTTGGCGTCGATCGGCAGCCATAGCGGCGCGCCGCCGTCGACCACGCCCGGCAGCTTGATCGCGAATTCGACCCGTGCATTGGTACCGGCTACAGTCTCGACGTTCTTCGCGTACTGGTCGACCGTCAGCACCTGCTCGAGCAGCATCTCGAGCTGCACTTCGCCCCAGGTGCCGCGCGTCTTCACGTTGGTCAGCACGCGCTTCAAGTCGCCCACGCCGATCGCCAGCTGCTGCATCTCGCCCAGGCCCTGGTGCACCTTTTCGAGCCGCTCCGACACCTGGCGGAAGGATTCGGTCAATCTCGTTTCCAGCGTCGTGTGCAGCTTTTCGTCGACCGTCTGGCGCATCTCCTCCAGCCGCTTGGCGTTATCGACCTGCAGGTCGCGGATCTTGTGTTCCAGCGTGGCGCGCACTTCGAGCATGCGCTGGGCGTTCGATTCGGTGAGGTTGCTCAGCGTCTGCTGAAGGGTGTCGGCAAAGCGCTTGAGCGAGCGGGCCTGCTCTTCGCGTCCGCCGGCGGCGTGCAGCTGCATCTGCTGGCGCATGCTGTCGAGTTGCTGGGCGCCGGCTGCCTGGTGCTGGGCCATGTGGCCGGCCAGTTCCTGGCGCGTGGCCTGGGCGCTGTGCTGGAGTTCCTGGCGCAGTTCGCGCTCGAGGCGTTCGAAGGCCAGGGCGCTGCCGTCGCTGCGTCCGCGCAGGAGCAGCAGCACCTGCAAGGCGATCACTGCAAGCACGCCGGCCGCAAGCAAGGCAAATTCGAATGTGGACATCAGTCGGCCTTGTTGCGCATCCAGTCGGCGGTCTGGTAGAAGGACTGCATCAGGCGCATGCGCAAGTCTTCCTCGATGCCGATGTCTTCCATCGCCCAGGCCATGGCGCGCAGCCACTGGTCGCGCTCGCTGGTGCCGATCCCGAACGGCAGGTGCCGGGCGCGCAGGCGCGGATGGCCGTGGCGCTCGACGAAGAGGTCCGGGCCGCCCATCCAGCCGGACAGGAACATGAAGAGTTTTTCGCGCGAACTGTCGTTCGGCTTGGGGTGCAGGGCGTGGATGCCGGCAAATTCCGGCTCCAGCTCCATCAGGTCGTAGAAGCGGTCGACCAGTTCACGCAGGCGGGTTTCGCCGCCGATGATTTCGTACAGGGTTTGGTTCTCGGACATACCATCATGATAGCCTGACGCCCAGTCGGCGACTAGTAGGGTGGGCACTTGTGCCCACGCGGGAACGCAGAATAGTGTTAGCCGGCTTCACGCAGCGTCTGCAAGGGCGGCTGGCGCAGCACGCTGCGCAGGCCGAGCCAGCCGCCCACGAGTGCGCACACGATCCCGGCCACGAGCCCGGCCAGCCACACGCCCGGCTCGAAGCTCCACGGGAACTTGAACTGGTAATTGGCCAGCGCCCAGCCCAGCAGCGCAGCACCGGATGCGGCCAGCAGGCCGGCCAGGCCGCCGACCAGCACGAACTCGATGCGCTGCGCCTGCGCCAGCTGCTTGCGCGTCGCGCCCAGCGCCCGCAGCAGGCCCGCTTCGCGCGTGCGCTCGGACGTCGATCCCATCAGCGCCGCATACAGCACCAGCACGCCCGATGCCAGCGTGAACAGGAACAGGAACTCGACGGCGACCACCACCTGGTCGACCACTTCCTGCACCTGGCGGATGATGCCGCTGACGTCGATCACGGTGAGATTCGGATAGGCGCGCGCCAGCGTGTTGGCCAGCCCCGCGCCCTGCTGCGGCAGGTGGAAGGCCGTCATGTAGGTTGCAGGCGCATTCGCCATCGCCTGCGGATTGATGATGACGAAGAAGTTGGCGCGCATCGAGCCCCATTCCAGCTTGCGCAGGCTGGTCACTTTCGCATCGACCACGATACCGGCCATGTCGAAGCGCATGACGTCGCCCAGTTTCAGGCCCAGGGTCTTGGCGATGCCCTGCTCGACCGAGGCTTCCGCTACGCCCGGCGCATCCGCATACCACTTGCCGGCGACGATGTCGTTGCCTTCCGGGGCCTGCGCCATGGTGGAGAGGTTGAATTCGCGGTTGGCCAGGCGGCGCGCATCCTCGGTCGTGTAAGTCGCCGCGGTGATGGCCTTGCCGTTCACTGCCGTCAGGCGGCCGCGGATCATCGGGTACAGCACCGGCTTGTCGACCCCGGCACCCGCGATGCGGCGCGCGACATCCTCCTTCTGCTCGGGCAGCACGTTGATGATGAAGCGGTTCGGGGCGTTCTCCGGCGTGGCGCGCTGCCAGGCCGCGACCAGGTCGCCGCGCACCACGGTCAAGAGCAGCAGCGCCATCAGGCCCAGCGCCAGCGACACCACCTGCACGATGGTCGCGCCGGGGCGGCGCTGCAGCGAGGTGACGGCGAAGCGCCAGCCCTGGTGGCCCGAGACGTTGCGCACCCGGCGCAGCAGTTTCAGGGCCAGCCAGGCGACCAGCGCGAAGACCGCGAAGCCGCCGAGGAAGCCGCCCGCCGTCAGCAGCGCCAGCTTCGGCTCGCCCGCCTGCCACAGCAGCAGCGCGACGAACACGCCGATGCCGAGGCCATAGGTGGCGAGCGCCATCGGCTGCGGCGCGGCCTGCTCGCGCCGGATCACGCGGTTGTGCGGCACGTTGCGCAGTTGAAGGACGGGCGGCAGCGCGAAGCCGACGAGTAGCAGCATGCCGGTGGCGATGCCCTGCAGGGCTGGCAGCATGGACACCGGCGGCAGGTCGGCCGGCAGCAAGTTGCCGATCAATTGCAGCAGGATGAAATGGGCGCCGAAGCCGACCAGCACGCCGATGACGCTGCCCGCCAGGCCGACGATGGCGAATTCGATCAGGTACATCATGCCGACGCCGTTCTGGGTCATGCCGAGGCAGCGCAGCATGGCGCAGGCGTCCAGGTGGCGCTGCATGAAACGGCGCGCCGCCATCGCCACGGCCACCGCTGCCAGCATCGCCGACAGCAGGCCGACCAGCGACAGGAAGCGGTCGGCCCGCTCCAGCGTCGCCTGCATTTCGGGGCGGCCGTTTTCGATCGACTCGATGCGCACGCCCTTCACGTTATCAAGCTCGATGCGCGCGCGCAGCCAGGTTTCGAATTCGCGTACCCGGGCCAGGTCGTTGTTCGAGGGCGCCGCCACCAGCAGCTTGTAGGTCACGCGCGCAAAATCGTCGACCAGGCCGGTCGATTTCAGATCGCTTAATGACAGCATCACGCGCGGCGCGAAATTGGCGAAGGAGGCGCCGCGGTCCGGCTCGGCCGCGACCAGTTGGGCAATCGTGAACCTGCGTTCGCCCACCTGCAGCGCGTCGCCGACTTTCACGTTCAGCGCCGGCAGCAAATTCGCGTCGACCCAGACGGTGCCGGGAGCCGGAATCGCCCGCGCGGGAACGCCGCGCGCGGCGCTGGCTTCATCGGGACTGGTCGTGACGCGCAGTACCCCGCGCAGCGGATAGCCGTTCGACACGGCCTTGATCGAGGCCAGCTGGGCCTGGGAAGCCTCGCCCTCCCCGCCCTGGGCCATGCTGGGAAAGGTGACGGTGTCGGCCAGCAGCAGGCCGCGCCGCTGCGCTTCCTGGCGCCAGGCGGGCAGGATCGGATTGTCGGCGTTGACCAGCAGGTCGGCGCCGAGCAGCTGATTCGCATCGCGCGCCAGTCCCGCGCGCATGCGGTCGATGAAGAAGCCGCTTGATGACAGGGCCGAGACGGCGACGATCAGCGCCACCAATAGAAAGCGCAATTCGCCCGCGCGCCAGTCGCGCGCGGTCATGCGGAGGGACTGGATCAGCACGGGCAGCTTCCTTTAGCGGGCGCCGAAAAAGTCGTCGACTTCCGCCAGGAAGGCACGCTTCTGCTCGGGATCGAGGAAGGCGGCACTGAAGGAGTTGCGGGCGAGCTGGCGCGCATGCGAGGCGTCGAGCGGCAGGGCCTCGAAGGCGGCGATGAAATTGTCGTTCATGTAGCCGCCAAAATAGGCAGGGTCGTCCGAGTTGACGGTGGCGACCAGGCCCTTGTCGAGCAGGGTGCGCAGGTTGTGCGAACCCATCACGTCGAACACGCGCAGCTTGATGTTCGACAGCGGGCAGACGGTCAACGCCATCTGTTCGCGCACCAGGCGCTCGACCAGCTCCGGGCTTTCCAGGCAGCGCACGCCGTGGTCGATGCGTTCGACATTGAGCACGTCGAGCGCGCTTTCGATATAGCTTGGCGGGCCCTCCTCGCCCGCATGCGCCACCAGGCGCAGGCCGAGCTGGCGCGCACGCTCGAAGACACGCGCGAATTTTTCCGGCGGATGGCCTACTTCAGAGGAGTCGAGGCCGACGCCGATGAATTTGTCGCGGTGCGGCAGTGCTTCGTCGAGCGTGGCCAGCGCTTCTTCCTCGGACAGGTGGCGCAGGAAGCACATGATCAGGGTGGCGCTGATCGGCGCGTCCTGGCAGGCGCGCCAGATGCCGTTGATGACGGTCTCGAAAGGCACGCCGCGCACGGTATGCGTCTGCGGATCGAAGAAGATCTCGGCATGGCGCACGTTGTCGGCGGCGGCGCGCGCCAGGTAGGCGGCCGTCATGTCGTAGAAATCCTGTTCATGCAGCAGCACGCTGGCGCCGGCGTAATAGATATCGAGGAAGGACTGCAAATCCGAGAAAGCGTAGGCCTGGCGCAACGCTTCGACCGATGGATAGGGTAGCGATACGCCATTTCTTTGCGCCAACGCAAAGATCAGTTCCGGCTCGAGCGAGCCCTCGATATGGATGTGCAATTCAGCCTTCGGCATCTGTTCAATGGTCTGGCGCAGCTGCTCGTTCAGCATGGGATGTTCTCCGTCAAAGGCGGTTTTTCGGGGCAGGATCGACAAGTGTACCGCATGCCGATGGTGCCCTGTTTTCATTGGACGAGAGAGCGAAAAATCACGCCTTTCGCGTGCGCCACCGGCCCGCCGGATCGTGCACTATCGGACCAGAACTTTCGTCACCCCAGCAGTAAGGACTGCTGGAAATAGCCATACAGAATGCATAAAAGTTTGGCCGCCAGCGGCTGCTTAGACGTTTTCCGCATAAGCATAAAATCTATCGTTTTCCGTGAATAATCAAACGCTTACAGGTGTTACAACTACGGAATCGAGAGTGCTTTGACTTCGGGTACTAATAGGCACATAATAAATTTCAGAAACATAAAAAGACCCTTTCATCCACGGGACATCCGGCCACAAGCCGGCTCAAAAAAGAACAATCCGCCTGAGCCGCCGCGCACGCCGCGCGGCGCTACCAGGACGACCCGCCTAACGGGTGGGAAGCTCGGGAAACCATCGCGAGCGAAGGAGTGTTGACCGTGCAGCACACGCCAGCAATCCGACGTCTAATGGTTCATCGCGCTCCCGTATCTACGCCAAGAAAATCGGGGCTTTGGTGGCCGGCTGCAGGCCGTCCATCGTGACAGTGATCGTTGTTAGCAAACTAAAGGACATGCACATGACCATTTTTGACAACTACGCAGCCCGTTACGAGCGTACCCGTGAAGAAGAATATTCCCTGTCCGAATATCTTGCTCTCTGTAAGAAAGACCCGCTGACCTATGCCAGCGCGCCGGAGCGCATGCTCGCTGCGATCGGTGAGCCGCAGCTCGTCGATACCCGGCTCGATCCGCGCATGTCGCGCATCTTTGCCAACAAGGTCATCAAGGTCTATCCCGCCTTCCGCGAGTTCTACGGCATGGAGGAAGTGATCGAACAGGTCGTCTCCTACTTCCGCCACGCCGCGCAGGGGCTGGAAGAACGCAAGCAGATCCTGTATCTGCTGGGCCCGGTCGGCGGCGGCAAGTCGTCGATCGCGGAAAAGCTGAAACACTTGATGGAGCAAGTGCCCTTTTACGCGATCAAGGGTTCGCCCGTGAACGAATCGCCGCTCGGCCTCTTCAACGAGGACGAGGACGGCGTCATCCTGGAAGAAGACTACGGCATCCCGCGCCGCTACCTGCGCTCGATCCCGAGCCCGTGGGCGGTCAAACGCCTGCACGAGTTCGGCGGCGACATCAACAAGTTCCGCGTCGTCAAGCGCTACCCTTCGATCCTGAAACAAGTCGCCATCTCGAAGACCGAGCCGGGCGACGAGAACAACCAGGACATCTCCTCGCTGGTCGGCAAGGTCGACATCCGCAAGCTCGAGGATTATTCGCAGGACGATCCGGACGCCTACAGCTATTCCGGCGGCCTGTGCCTGGCGAACCAGGGCCTGATGGAATTCGTCGAGATGTTCAAGGCCCCGATCAAAGTGCTGCACCCCTTGCTGACGGCCACCCAGGAAGGCAATTACAAGGGCACCGAGGGCTTCGGCGCGATTCCTTTCGAGGGCATCATCCTGGCGCACTCGAACGAGTCGGAGTGGAAGACCTTCCGCAACAACCGCAACAACGAGGCATTCCTCGACCGGATCTATATCGTGAAGGTGCCGTACTGCCTGCGCATTTCCGACGAGATCAAGATTTACGATAAGTTGGTGCGCAACTCCTCGCTCGAGAAGGCGCCCTGCGCGCCGGGCACGCTGCGCATGATGGCGCAGTTCGCGATCCTGTCGCGCCTGAAGGATCCGGAAAATTCGAGCATCTATTCGAAGATGCTGGTCTACGACGGCGAGAACCTGAAGGACACCGATCCGAAAGCCAAGTCGCTGCACGAATATGTCGACTATGCCGGCGTGGACGAAGGCATGAACGGCTTGTCGACGCGCTTTGCCTTCAAGATCCTGTCGAAAGTCTTCAACTTCGACAATACCGAAGTGGCGGCCAATCCGGTGCACCTGCTGTATGTACTGGAGCAGCAGATCGAGCGCGAGCAGTTCCCGCCCGAACTCGAACAGCGCTACCACTCGTATATCAAGGAACACCTGGCGCAGCGCTATGTCGACTTCATCGGCAAGGAAATCCAGACCGCCTATCTGGAAAGCTATTCGGAATACGGCCAGAACATTTTCGACCGTTATGTGACCTTTGCCGACTTCTGGATCCAGGACCAGGAATTCCGCGATCCGGACACCGGCGAGAGTTTCGATCGCGAATCGCTCAACGCCGAGCTGGAAAAGATCGAGAAGCCGGCAGGCATCTCGAATCCGAAGGATTTCCGCAACGAGATCGTCAACTTCGGCTTGCGGGCCCGGGCGACCAACGGCGGCAAGAATCCGGCCTGGACCAGCTACGAAAAGTTCCGCACCGTGATCGAGAAGAAAATGTTCTCGAATACGGAGGAACTGCTGCCGGTGATTTCGTTCAACGCCAAGGCAAGTGCCGAGGACGCGACGAAGCATGCCGACTTCGTCAACCGCATGGTCGAGAAAGGCTATACGGCCAAGCAGGTGCGGCTGCTGTGCGAATGGTATCTGCGTGTGAGGAAGTCGTCGTAACAGGCGGCACCGGCGGCGCGTCCGGATGGGTAGGCCGGCCGCCGCCCCGACTGCCGGCATCGGCCGTCCGCAAAACGGTACGTTGCGTGCCCTCCGGCGCAATTTCGACTACCCTGCCAGACGTGCGCACCCCGCTTATGCACGCTGCGTATTAAGATAGGGGGACCGCGGCAGATTGCGGTCCGCCGCGGTTTTAACAGGAGGCATGTTTTGACTTACCTCATCGACCGACGCTTGCAGGGCAAGAACAAGTCCGCGGTGAACCGTGAACGCTTCCTGCGCCGCTACAAGGCGCAAATCAAGGATGCGGTCGGCCGCGCGATCAAGGGCCGCTCGATCACCGACATCGAGAACGGCGAAAAAGTCTCGATCCCCGTCAAGGACGTCAACGAACCGCATTTCGGCCACGCCCATGGCGGCGTGTGGGAAACCATTAACCCTGGCAATACCGAATACCAGAAAGGCGACCAGTTCAACCGTCCGCGCAGCGGCGGCGGCGGTTCCGGCCGCGGCCGCGCCGGCAACAGCGAACAGACCAGCGAGGACGATTTCATCTTCGAGCTCTCGCGCGAAGAATTCATGAATTACTTCTTCGAAGACCTCGAGCTGCCGAACATGGTCAAGACCCAGCTCACGCAGACGATCGATTTCAAAACCCAGCGCGCCGGCTACAACGTGTCGGGCACGCCGTCCAACATCCACGTGCTGCGTTCGCTGCGCGGCGCGCTCGGGCGGCGCATCGCGGTGGGCGGTCCCAGCCGCCGGGCAGCGAGCGAGCTGCAGCAGGAGCTTGAAGCGCTGTTCGACGCCGAGGTGCCCGAGGACGACCCGCGCGTCGTCGAGATCAGGAAAAAAATCCACCACCTGCATACGCGCATCAATGCGATTCCCTTCATCGATCCGTTCGACCTGCGCTACAGCAACCGCATCAAGGTGCCGAAACCCAGCACCCAGGCCGTGATGTTCTGCGTCATGGACGTCTCCGGCTCGATGGACGAAACGCGCAAGGACACCGCCAAGCGTTTCTTCATCCTGCTGTATCTTTTCCTCAAACGCGTCTACGAGCGCATCGACGTCGTCTTCATCCGCCACCACACGGCCGCGGCCGAAGTCGACGAGGACGAATTCTTCCACTCGCGCGAGTCCGGCGGCACCGTCGTGTCCTCGGCCCTGCACCTGCTGCAGAAGGTGATCGCAGAGCGCTACTCGAGTTCCGACTGGAACGCCTACGTCGCCCAGGCCTCGGACGGCGACAACTGGGACAACGACTCGGTACTGTGCAAGCAGCTACTGAACAACGGCATCATGCCGAAGGTGCAGTACTACACCTATGTCGAAATCACCGACGGGCCGCCGCAGAACCTGTGGGAGCAATACACCGAGGTCGCCGCGCACCACGCCAACTTCGCCATGCAGAAGATCGTGACGCCGGCCGACATCTACCCGGTCTTCCGCGAGCTGTTCAAAAAGCAGCCCAAGTAACCCGATAGGCACGCATATGCCAGACGACCGCACCAATCCGCGCGCCCTGCCCGAACAGTCGGAGTGGACCTTCGACCTGATCGAGCAGGCGCACGAGGAAATTCGCCGCGTGGCCAAAAAATTCGGCCTCGACACCTACCCCAACCAGCTCGAGATCATTACCGCCGAGCAGATGATGGATGCCTACACCTCGGTCGGCATGCCGGTGTCCTATAACCACTGGTCCTTCGGCAAACACTTCCTGTCGACCGAAAAGAGCTACAAGCGCGGCCAGATGGGCCTGGCCTACGAGATCGTCATCAATTCCGATCCCTGCATCGCCTACCTGATGGAGGAAAACAGCCTGACGATGCAGGCGCTGGTCATCGCCCACGCCGCCTACGGCCACAATTCCTTCTTTAAGGGCAATTACCTGTTCCGCACCTGGACCGACGCCGAGGCGATCGTCGATTACATGGTGTTTGCCAAGAATTACATCGCCGAGTGCGAGCAGCGCTACGGCATCGATGCGGTGGAGGACCTGCTCGACTCCTGCCATGCGATCCAGAACTACGGGGTCGACCGTTATAAACGTCCCGCCAAACTCTCGGTGGCGCAGGAAGCGGCGCGCCAGAAGGAACGCGAAGAGTATGCCCAGTCGCAGGTGAACGCCCTGTGGCGTACCGTCCCGCGGCGCGAGGAAGAAGAACGCAACGCCCCGCCGCCGCGCTTCCCGCCCGAGCCCGAGGAAAACCTGCTGTACTTCATCGAGAAGTACGCACCGCTGCTCGAACCCTGGCAGCGCGAACTGGTGCGCATCACGCGCAAGATCTCGCAGTATTTTTATCCGCAGCGCCAGACCCAGGTCATGAACGAGGGCTGGGCGACCTTCTGGCATTACACGATTCTGCAGGAACTATATAAAGAGGGCATCGTCGGCGACGGGTTCATGCTCGAGTTCCTGCAAAGCCATACCAACGTCGTCTACCAGCCGGCAGCGACCAGCCCCTATTACAGCGGCATCAATCCCTACGCGCTCGGCTTCGCGATGATGAGCGACATCCGGCGCATCTGCGAGAACCCGACCGAGGAAGACCGGGCCTGGTTCCCGGACATGGCCGGCAGCGACTGGATCAAGACGCTCGATTTTGCGATGCGCAACTTCAAGGACGAGAGCTTCATCGCCCAGTACCTGTCGCCCAAGCTGATCCGCGACTTCCACTTCTTCGCCGTGCTCGACGATGACCGCAGCGACAAGCTGACCATCTCCGCCATCCACGACGAAGCCGGCTACCGCTACGTTCGCCAGCAGCTGGCCGAGCAGTACAACATCGGCAACCGCGAGCCGAACATCCAGGTCTGGCAAGTCAATACGCGCGACGACCGCGCCCTGACCCTGCGCCATACCCAGTTCCAGCGCCGTCCACTCAACGGCCAGGCCCAGGAAGTGCTCAAGCACGTAGCGCGGCTGTGGGGCTTCGACGTCCGGCTCGAAACGGTCGATTCCACCGGCCACGTCGTCAGTTTCCTCGACTGCCGGCGCGAGAAGCGCCACCGCTGATCGCACCCCGGCGCACTCGCCGAGTGCGTCACTGCTCCTCCAGGCAGCATCCATCCCCGGATCTTGCCTGGAGGCACCCTCCCCCGCTGATGCAGGTCAAGATATAGCGACTCAGCGGCATGCCATCACTTCCAGTCATACTCCCAGCCCCGTTGTCATTACAGTTCTGTTAGCTGGCGAACGCTCGCGTTTGCCAAAACTGGCTATAGTTTGCAAAAAGCTGAGCATTGCACTATATGATATTTGCCATTCGGCAAAATCGGCATGCAATATTTGGCAAAAGGCTAGTTCTTTCAAGATCTTCCACAGTGCGAGCATAGCAAGCTGTAAAGTTGTAATTTTATATAGAATTTTCCTGCGCATTTTTGCACAGCGGCGGTGCGTCCGGATGAGCAGTATTGCCTGTTTTTACAGGGGTTTAGGCCCATTTTCCGGGCTCAAAAATACCTGTGCAAAAAAGAATTCGTAGGTATAATTCGCCGATGTCCCGGATGCGGCCTTGTTTTTTCGTCGTGTTTTGAGGGTTTAGTAGCAACAAAAAGAGTTGGTATTGGAGAAAGCAGGCATGAATTTTTCACATGAGAAGGAACCGGGGAAGAATCTCACTGGTATCACCATTGTGGTCCTGTTGCACGTCCTGGTCGCCTGGGGGATCATCAATGGTCTCGGTACGAAGGTGATTTCGAAGGTGCAGGAAGCAGTGGAAACGAAGTTGATCGAAGAGGTGAAGCCACCGCCGCCACCGGAGACTCCTCCACCGCCGCCACCGCCGGAAATGAAGGCCCCACCGCCTCCATTCATTCCGCCGGTCGAGGTGCAGGTGCAGCAGCCGCCGCCGCCGCAGAACACGATTTCTGCCGCGACGAACACGCCGCCTCCGACCACCAGCCTGGCTCCACCGGCGCCCCCGGCGCCACCGGCTCCGGCCGCAGCACCAGCCGGTCCTAGCCGTACCGCTGCAGTCGCGGACTTCAGCACCTGCGCCAAGCCGGAATACCCGAAAGCTTCGGCACGTAACGAAGAAGAAGGCAAGTCGGTAATTCAGTTCCTGATCGGCGTCGACGGCCGGATGGTTGAGTCCAAGATCGCGAAATCGAGTGGCTCGCGTGACCTGGACCGTGCAGCGCAGGCTGCGATTGGCAAGTGCCGCTTCAAACCGGCAATGGTCAACGGTCAGCCTGAACAGGCATGGACCTCAGTCGAGTACGTCTGGTCGCTGGACCAATAACCGAGACAGAAGATCGTCTCACAACAGTGATTTTCGTTGTCTTTAGATCAGCGAACTGTCTATTTTTATATTTCTGGAGGAAGCATGTTTAAGAATACCCGTTTGTCCGCTGTCCTGGCGGCTGTCCTGTTCTCGGTTACGGCGGCATCGGCCCTGGTCTCGGCACCAGCCTTCGCTGACGCACCGAAGGAGGCAGCTCCGGCCGCCGCCGCACCGGCAGACGCAGCAGCCGCTCCGGCCGCTGACGCAGCAGCCGCTGCACCTGCAGCCGAAGGCGCAGCCGCTCCGGCCGCCGCCGGTGCAAAAGAAGAAGTCAAGAACCCGTACGGCTTCTCGGCCATGTGGGCAGAAGGCGACTTCGTCAACAAGGGCACCATCATCATCCTGTCGCTGATGTCGATGGGCTCGTGGTACATCATCATCACCAAGCTGATCGACCAGTCGAAGATCATGCGCCAGTCGAAAGAAGTGTCGCAGAAGTTCTGGAAAGCCAACTCGATCGCTGCCGGTTCGGCTGCGCTGAAAGAAGGTTCGCCATTCCGCTTCATCGCTGAAACCGGCACCAAGGCAACCCAGCACCACGATGGCGCCCTGCTCGAGCAGATCGACCTGTCGACCTGGGTGACGATGCAAGTTCAGCGCGCCGTGGACCGCGTCCAGTCGCGCCTGCAGGATGGCCTGTCGTTCCTGGCAACCGTCGGTTCGACCTCGCCGTTCATCGGTCTGTTCGGTACCGTCTGGGGCATCTACAACGCACTGACCAACATCGGTATGTCGGGTAACGCATCGATCGACAAGGTCGCAGGTCCAGTCGGTGAAGCGCTGATCATGACCGCCTTCGGTCTGTTCGTCGCCGTTCCTGCCGTTCTGGGTTACAACTGGCTGGTCCGCCGCAACAAGTCGGCAATGGAAGATGTCCGTTCGTTCAGCGCCGACGTGCACTCGGTCCTGGTTTCGGGCGCCATGTCGACCTCGGAAGCTGCCCGTGCTGCTACCGGCGCTAAAAAGATTGGATAAATCATGGCAATGAGTGTCGGCTCCGATAGCGGAGATGATGATGCCGTGATGTCAGAGATCAACACGACGCCGCTCGTCGACATCATGTTGGTTCTCCTGATCATCTTCCTGATCACCAGCCCGGTCGTGCTGAAGCTGCAGACGGTTAATCTGCCGGCGGAAACGAACCAGGTTGCCAAGACCGCGCCGGAAGACATCAACATCACCGTCAACAAAGACGGCGAGATGTACTGGAACCAGCGCCGCATCCAGAACACGGACGAATTGTTCAAGTTCTTTGCGGAGCAGTCGGTCAAACTGCCACAGCCTGCAGTCAAGGTGCGTGGCGACCAGGCGACCCGTTACGAGGCAATCGGTCGGGTGATCTACACGGCACAACGTGCTGGTGTGCAAAAGGTCGGGTTCGTGATCGAACCACCTGACAAGAACTAATGTCAGTCGCGGTGCCGGATTCAACCCCGGCACCGCACCTTGCACCAGTCATTAAAAAAGGAAACACCATGGGTATGAACGTAGGTTCAGGCTCCGCCAAAGGAGCCGATCCGGAACCGATGATGGAAATGAACATGACGCCCTTGATCGACGTTCTGTTGGTCTTGATCATCATGTTGATTATCACGATTCCGAAGCAAAACCACGCGGTCAATCTGAACATGCCGGTGGGTACCCCACCGCCAAAGACTGAAGAGCCGCGCGTCGTCACGATCGACGTCGACTTCGATGGCACCATCCTCTGGGACGGCCAGGCAATCCCTGATCGCCCGACGCTGGAAGCGAAGATGAATGAAGTGGCTTCGCAGCCAGACCAGCCGGAAGTGCACCTGCGTCCGAACAAGCTGGTCGAGTACAAGGTGGTTGCCGGTGTGATGGCAACGGCCCAACGTCTCGGCGTCACGAAGATCGGCATGGTCGGTAACGAGCAGTTCCAGTAACCGCACCAGACTTGACCAACACGGCAGGGTTTCCCTGCCGTGTCCATTTTCAAAGAAGGATTTCCATAGAATGAGCAAATTCCGACTCGCACACCTCGGCCTCGCACTGGCCGCCCTTGGTTTTACCGCTGCAACGCCCATCGTCGGCCTGGCCCCTGCCCATGCGGCGGAAGCGATGCGCCCTGAAATCGGCAAGCGACTGCAGGAAGCCCAGGCACTGATGAAACAGGGCAAGCACAAGGACGCCCTGGCAAAACTGCGCGAAGCGGACAAGGTCCCCGGCAAGACGCCAAACGAAAGCTACCTGATCGACCGCGTGCGCGCTGCCGCCGCTTCCTCGGCCGGCGACTACGGTACCGCCGCCGACGCTTTCGAGGCCCTGATCGCTTCGGGCAAGCTGTCCGCAGCCGAACGCAGCCAGTTCTCGGAAGGCCTGATCGGCATCTACATGCGCGGTGGCGAACTGAACAAGGCGAACGAAGCCATCCAGCGCCAGCTCAAGAATGGCGACGATCCGAAACTGCGCGCCTACCTGCTGCAGAACTATTACAAGCAGGGCAATATCGCTGCCCTGGAAACCGAGCTGCACAAGGCCGAGCAGTCCGGCCGCATGAGCGAAGACATGCTCGGCATGCTCGCCAACATCCAGCTCAAGAAGAACGACAAGGCCGGCTACGTCAACACCATCGAAAAGCTGGCGGCGAACTACCCGAAAGCCCAGTACTGGAATGACCTGCTGAACCGCGTGCAAGGCAAGCCTGGCTTCTCGAGCCGCCTGTCGGTCGACCTCTACCGCCTGAAGCTGGCCAACGGCCTGCTGAAGAAGCCGAGCGAGTTCATGGAGATGTCGCAGCTCGTGCTGCAGGCAAAGGCCCCGGCTGAAGCCCTGAAGATCATCGACAAGGGCTACAAGGCTGGCGCCCTGGGCACCGGTCCCGACGCTGCCCGTCACCAGCGCCTGAAGGACCTGGCCGAGAAAAACCTGGCTGACCAGAACAAAAATGCCGCTGCCACGGAAGCCGAATACACGGCTGCCAAGGACAACGACGGCCTGGTCGCCCTCGGTTACGGCCTGGTGCAGGCAGGCCAGGCGGACAAGGGCCTGAAGATGATGGAAACCGCCATCAAGGCCGGCGGCCTGCGCTACCCGGACGAAGCCAAGCTGCGCCTGGGCGAAGCCTATGCGGCAGCGGGCAAGAAACAGCAGGCAATCACCGCCCTGAAGGGCGTCAGCGGCAAGGAAGGTACGGCCGAGCTGGCTCGCTACTGGATCATGGCGATCAACAAGCCACTGGCCTGATAGCCGCCTCGCGATCGATTTCCGATTCGCAAAAACGCCGCCTGTTCGCAGGCGGCGTTTTTTTTGCCGCCGCCGATGCGAATCGCGTCAACACCAGGCAACCATTACGCGTGGGCATGCCCACCCTACGCAGGCAACGCTATACCGTATAATCAAGGTTTTCGCCCCGCGGCAGCGTTGACCACGACTTGCGTGGCAGGCTTGCCGGGCATTCTGGAACCACCAATGAAGGTATTTCGCGGACTTCCCAACGACGCGGCGCGCGCACCGTGCGCCCTCACCATCGGCAATTTCGATGGTGTCCATCGTGGCCACCAGGCCCTGCTGGCGCGCGTCCGGGCAGCCAGCCAGGCGCTGGGACTGGAAGCGGCAGTGATGACCTTCGAGCCCCACCCGCGCGAATACTTCGCCCGCCGCAGCGGCGACCTGAGCCGCGCTCCGGCGCGCATCGCCAACCTGCGCGACAAGCTCGAAGACTTGTCCAAGGCCGGCATCGACCGCGTCATCGTCGAGCACTTCAACGAACAATTCGCCTCGATTTCGCCCGAGGATTTCACCCAGCGCGTGCTGGTCGACGGCCTGCACGTCAAATGGTTGATGGTGGGCGACGACTTCTGCTACGGCGCCAAGCGCGCCGGCAACGTCGAGATGCTCAAGGAAGCCGGCCGCCGCCATGGCTTCCAGGTCGAGACCCTGCCCACCGTGCGCGAAGGCGACCAGCGCATCTCGTCCTCCGCCGTGCGCGCCGCGCTGGCAGCGGGCGATTTGCAGGCCACCGGCGCCCTGCTCGGCCACCCGTATGCGATGTCGGGCCACGTGATCCATGGCGCCAAGCTCGGCCGCACCCTCGGCTTCCCAACCCTGAACCTGCGGGTCGCACACCGCCCTGCCGTACAAGGCATCTTCGTGGTGCAAGTCCACGGCCTGGCCGACCAGCCCCTGCCGGCGGTGGCCAGCCTGGGCGTGCGTCCCACGGTCGAGGACGCCGGCCGCATGCTGCTGGAAGTGCACATCTTCGACTATGACCGCCCCTGCTACGGCAAGCTGGTGCGCGTCGAATTCCTGCAAAAACTGCGCGACGAGGAAAAGTACGTCGACCTCGACACCCTCACCGCCGCGATCCACCGCGACGCCGAACAGGCACGCGCCTGGTTCGCCGGCAACCGGCTGCAGCACGATCCCCGCAGTGCCAATAGCAGCACGGCCCGCGCCGGCGCCCTGACCGCCACCGACCGAATTTGACGCGCGACGGCATCGTTCCCGCGCGGCCAGCGCCCTACCCCGGCGCAGCCACATCCGCATTCCCTTACCGAAGAAATTTATGTCCGAAAACAGCAAACCCGTCCAGAACGCGCCTGCCCAAAAAGCTGCCAAAAAGCCTGAAAGCAAGCCAACGAGCAAATACCCGGTCAACATGACCGACACCCCGTTCCCGATGCGCGGCGACCTCGCCAAGCGCGAACCGGGCTGGGTCAAGCAATGGCAGGACAAGCAGATCTACCACCGCATCCGCAAGGCGGCCAAGGGCCGTCCGACCTTCGTGCTGCACGACGGTCCACCGTATGCGAACGGCGACATCCACCTCGGCCACGCGGTCAACAAGATCCTGAAGGACATGGTCGTCAAATCGCGCACCATGGCCGGCTTCGACGCGCCCTATGTGCCGGGCTGGGACTGCCACGGCATGCCGATCGAGATCCAGATCGAAAAACTGTACGGCAAGAATTTGCCAACCGCCGAGGTACTGCAGAAGGCGCGTGCCTATGCGCTCGAGCAGATCGACCGCCAGCGCGCCGGTTTCATCCGCCTGGGTGTGCTCGGCGAATGGGAAAACCCGTACATGACCATGGCCTACGGTAACGAGGCCGACGAGTTGCGCGCGCTGGGCAAGCTGCTCGATAAAGGTTATGTGTATCGCGGCCTGAAGCCCGTGAACTGGTGCTTCGACTGCGGCTCGGCCCTAGCTGAAGCGGAAGTCGAATACCAGGACAAGCGCGACCCGGCGATCGACGTCGGTTTTAAATTCGCCGAAGAAGAGAAGATCGCCGCCGCCTTCGGCCTGCCGTCGCTGCCGACCATGAACGGTTTCATCGTGATCTGGACCACGACCCCGTGGACCATCCCGTCGAACCAGGCGCTGAACGTCAACGCCGAAGTGACCTACGCCCTCGTCCAAAGCGAGCGCAACGGCGAGCCGCTGCTGCTGATCCTGGCCCAGGACCTGGTCGAGTCCTGCCTCCAGCGTTATAAACTCGAAGGCAAGGTCATCGCCACCACGCTTGGCGCCCAGCTCGAAGGCCTGCGCTTCAAGCATCCGCTGCACGCCGCCGATCCGTTCTATGACCGCCTGTCGCCGATGTACCTGGCCGACTACGTCACCACCGAGAGCGGCACCGGCGTGGTCCACTCGGCGCCGGCCTATGGCCTGGAAGACTTTATCTCGTGCAAGGCGCACGGCATGAAGGACGACGAGATTTTGAAGCCTGTCATGGGCGACGGCCGCTTTGCGAGCTCGCTGCCGCTGTTCGGCGGCCTGACGATCTGGGAAGCCAGCAAGCCGATCTGCGCCGCGCTGACCGAAGCGGGCGCCCTGTTCGAACTGAAAATGTTCGACCACAGCTACATGCACTGCTGGCGCCACAAGACCCCGATCGTCTACCGCGCGACCAGCCAGTGGTTCGCCGGCATGGACCTCACGCCGAAGGACGGTGGCCCGACCCTGCGCGAAACGGCGCTGGCCGGCATCGACAAGACCCAGTTCTTCCCGGACTGGGGCCAGGCGCGCCTGCACGGCATGATCGAGAACCGTCCGGACTGGACCCTGTCGCGCCAGCGCCAGTGGGGCGTGCCGATGGCCTTCTTCATCCACAAGGAAACCGGAGAATTGCATCCGCGTACCCCAGAGCTGCTGGAGCAGGTGGCCAAGCTGATCGAACAGAACGGCATCGACGCCTGGCAGGCACTCGACCCGCGCACGCTGCTGGGCGACGACGCCGACGTGTATGAGAAGAACAAGGACACGCTCGACGTCTGGTTCGACTCGGGCGCGACGCACCAGACCGTGCTGCGCGGCTCGCACGCGCAACAGTCGACCTTCCCGGCCGACCTGTACCTGGAAGGCTCGGACCAGCACCGCGGCTGGTTCCACTCGTCGCTGCTGACCTCTTCGATGCTGAACGGTACGCCGCCGTACAAGGCGCTGCTGACCCACGGCTTCACGGTGGACGAAAACGGCAAGAAGATGTCCAAATCGCTTGGCAACACGATGGCGCCGCAGAAGATCTCGGACACCCTGGGCGCGGACATCCTGCGCCTGTGGGTGGCCTCGACCGACTACACGGGCGAACTGTCGATCGGCGAAGAGATCCTGAAACGCGTCACCGAATCGTATCGGCGCATCCGGAACACGCTGCGCTTCCTGCTGGCGAATACGTCCGACTTCGACCCGGCGAAGCACGCCGTGCCGGTGGCGGAGATGGTGGAGATCGACCGCTACGCGATCGCCTCGATGGCGCAGCTGCAGAAGGACGTGGCCGCGCACTTCGACCGCTACGAATTCCACCCGGTCGTCTCGCGCCTGCAGAATTACTGCTCGGAAGACCTGGGCGGCTTCTACCTCGACATCCTCAAGGACCGCCTGTACACGACCGGCGTCGACTCGCAAGCGCGCCGCTCGGCCCAGACCGCGCTCTGGCACATCGCGCACGCCCTGCTGCGCGTGATGGCGCCGGTGCTGTCCTTCACGGCCGAGGAAGCCTGGGCCGTGTTCGCGGGCCAGCAAGCCTATGCGGATTCGGACGAAACCATCTTCACGCAGACCCTGTGGACCTTCCCGGAACTGCCGGATGCGGAAGCGCTGCTGGCCAAGTACGCCGCCCTGCGTGAAGTGCGTGCCGACGTCACCAAGCAGCTGGAAGAAGTGCGTGCCTCGGGTGCGATCGGTTCGTCGCTGCAGGCCGAGCTGACGATCAAGGCGGCGGGCGCCAGGCACGCGCTGCTGGCGAGCCTGGACGACGATTTGAAATTCGTCTTCATCACCTCGCAGGCGACGGTCGAACAGGCCGCGAACGAGGCCGAGGAAGCGGTACAGGTGACGCCATCGGAAGCGCCGAAGTGCGAGCGCTGCTGGCACTACCGCCGCGACGTCGGCCACGACCACGCGCACGCGGGCCTGTGCGGCCGCTGCGTGAGCAACCTGTTCGGCACCGGCGAAGCACGCCGCTTCGCGTAAGCTTCACCTGCCGACCGCCATGCCGCCCGTGCGCGGCATGGCGGTTTTCCTTATCCGACCTCGACTCCCATGGCAACCAAGACAAAACCACGCATCTCGACCGTCCATAAACCAGGCAGCGGGGGCGGGGGGGGGGGGGGGGGGGGGGG